>CAVZZA010000005.1:355000-879687 GCA_963779615.1 uncultured Nitrososphaeraceae archaeon | reverse complement strand
GCATGGCCTTCTTTTGCCTTCTTTTGCCTTCTGTTTTGTCGGCAAATGATGGCATTGCCACTGCCTGTTGGATTATAATCAAATCTTGAAAATTCGTTTTGAGATGGTGTGGATGTGGGTGTACTTTTATGTGGTTGCCTATTTTGCAGTTTGTATAAAATGGGCCAAAAAAAAACAAATGCAATTTTAATAAACATCCGAATTCTGGAATAATGCTCACAAAGTGTATCTGTTTTCTCCTTTTAGATAATGTGTTCCTATATCCTGAACATTATCTATGACTATTTTGTCATTTTGGGTAATTAAGTTACCGTTAAACCTCAATCTACCTATTCCTAGGACTTCTTTTTTTTGATTTAGGATTATCAGGATTTGGTTTTCTTTAATTTCGTTAAAAAAATCCACAATCGAGTTTCCCATGATGTCTCTTCCGTAGATGTACAGATTCGACGCTTTGTTTTCTAATACAACAAAAGGGTAATTCAATTTTGGATTGTGATTTACTATTAATTCTGCAAAATTTAAACCTGGTGTGAATTTTTTGCCTTTTATGCTGCCTATTGCTATTCCTGAATATATGGGTTGCAATTTGATTGTCAATTCTTTTTGATCCCTGCTTGAACAAACAAATACCTCTGAAATTCCATTAGCTTTTCCACCATTTTCTTTATCCCATTTTTTTGGCGGTATTCTTTTTTCTATTTGCGGGGGATTGTTTTTTTTTAAAAACTCTGCACCGGGTTTACCTCCGATATTACCAAATGTTTGTCCCCTGAAGGTTTTGTAATTATGCTTAGTTTTTCATACAAGTCAAATATTCCCCAAATGCCAAATGCTTTTTTTAATATTGTTTCTTCTTTTTTAGAAATATCTTTAAACATCCTGGAGTTTACTTTTTTCTCAATTTTGCAATATAAAACCCGTTTGTATTGTGAATGTGGGGATAAAGTCTTCTTGTCTTGCTTATGTCCTTTTTAAAGTGATGGTTGTCAAATTCAGTTAATCCGTTCACTCCATATTTTAACGGCATCAATTCTATGTCCTCGTCTTTGTTGTTTCTCATCAGATCATCAATTATCATTTCATTTTCTTCTGGTGCAAAAGAACAGGTGCAATAAATCATTATTCCGGATGGTTTTAAAACCTCTAGAGCCGAGCGTACTAGTTTTTTTTGTCTGTTGCTGCAAATTTCTATATCTTTTAAGTTTCTGCTTTTTTTCCTTGTTTCGTCCTTTGTTATTATTCCCTCGCAAGTACATGGGGCGTCAAGCAATATTCTGTCAAAGCTTATTGCTAGTTTTCCAATGTCTTCTCCAAAAATATTGAAAATTGACGCGTTTTTGACATTGCAGCGCGATAGATTAAAAATTAGTGAAGGTATTCTTTTCGGGTTTGGTTCACATGCAATGATTTCTCCCCCGGTTACCCATTTTTTGAGCCATAAAGGTTGTCTTGCCTCCCGGGGATGAGGCCATATCTAAAACTGTCATGCAACTGTTTTCATTGATTTCTAATTCATCTACCGCTATGCAAGAGCTAGGATCTTGTATGTAGTAATACCCTTTTAAATATTCTAAAGTTGATCCAACACTTGGTAAACCAATATTTTTCCCAGATTCTTCTGTGCTGTTTGTCTCGTCCTTTGTTTTTTCTACCATGAACACTTCTTTTAGGATTGTGTCCTTAATCCAGTATCCTTTTTCCGTCAGTCTCCTTTTTAGTTCTTGAGACTCAATTTTTAAATTATTTGCCCTGATGTATTCAAAATTATGTGATTTGTTGTTTTCGACGTATTCTAGGAGACTTTCAGTATCTGGAACAAAATTCAAAAACCTTGATATCATCCAATCCCTGTATCCGTATTTTTCAGCCAGCTTTTTAGAGTACTCATTATGAAACAAATCTGAATCCATTATCTCATAACTCATCTTTTTTTATTATGCTTGAAATAGTAATTTAATGGTTTTATAATTCTGGAGTTTTTTCATTGAAGACAATGTTGATATCATCTTTATAAATTGTGATTCTGTCACTTTAAAAATGAATGGTGTTGAAGAATGAATTTACCTTTGAGTAAAGCCTGACTGCGATGATTTTAATATTTTGTGCCTCCATGCGCTTCTCTCGACCAAAATGATTTGGCAAGTGGGAGAAGCCTCATTATGAGGGGGCCAGAAAGAAGAACAAAAAGAAAAAGTCTATGATCCTGACTATGCTTTGTCTTTCTAGTTAGGATCATAGATAAGTGTGTCCTAGTAGTAACCCTCCTTTTGTTTTAAGCAAGATTCAGCTAAGCAGCCTACCTGAGTATGTATACCGGATTCTGACTCTGTTTGGCCTTTCTCAACCTGGGACGACAGTTTCATTTCAGTTACAAAATCACTCAGACTATTAGTCATCATTGCCAATGATTTATCTGAATTCTTTTCTATTTCGTTGCCAGAAGTCTCCTTCTAACTATCGCTAATTCAGGTTCCTGTAATGAGGGAGGAGTTTCCTCTTCGTTATGTGGGAAGTGACTTGCCCGCTAGCTCACACGGTACAAGAACACCTGTTAATTTATTAACTTTGAATCCTCCCTGGTTTAATTACCCGTGAGATTATTATTCGGCGTGCAGATTTGGAAAATATTCCTTTTCTATTTCTTTAATTCTGCTTTGTTCTGTTGTATTGGAGTAGTCCTCTAAAATGTTGTAGTTTAATTCAATAAATGTATGTCCCCATCTGAATTTGTTCATTATCTCAGCAGCCTGTTTTTTAAAACCCAAAATATACAATGCTCCTGATATTGCCTCTGAGGTCGAAAGCATGCCTAATTTTGAATAGTTGGTCGGATTTCCGGCAAGCAGTGCGGGAAGTTTTCTATTGTTGGCATTGGACATTTTTGGTGTCTTGATTGTATTGGCTGCCAATTTCCATGAGCAATCAATAGCACATATTCCATGCATGTTTTGTTTGTCTTTTGTCGTAAGAGTTATTTTTGAAAAAGGATCCAGTATGAGATAGTTAAATGGAATCCTGTTTACCTCATTTGCCATTTTAAATTTTAAAAGCTTGGCAGCGGTCCATTTGTTTGGGTCGTCTTGCCTATGCATTAATATTGATATTCTGGTTTGGCTGTCGCTGGATCATTCATCTTTTAGTTTTTCTACTTGTTTTTTGTTACTTTTTACAAACGATGCTATTAGCAGCCCTGCTATTACTGCCATGATTATGTAATTTACTGGGGGCTTTAATATTGTGGGTATTATCCCAATTTGCGGAACTGTAAACATTACTTTTCCAATATAGTTTTTTTGAGTAATTGGGATATCCACCCCGGGGATTGAACATTCATTTGCGTCTCCTTTGGTTAGTATTATCCTGCTTTTTATTTCATTGCTCGGTAGCGGAATCGGATAGCACAGGCCATTTAACGCATTATTCCCTACCAATACGTCTCCTTTTTCAAATACCTTTGCCACCCTGTGAACTATTGTTTTGTGTTCAGTCTCGCCGGGATCAGGCGCAAATGCTTTAAATACAATAATGTCATTAACCTTGGCATTGTTAAATGATGTTTTGCTGTCTTTGCCCCATACCACTATCAAATCGTTAACATTCAAAACAGGAACCATACTGCCACTTGCAACCACATAAAATGGGTTTGTATCAGCCAAAACAACTCTAATTGAAACAAAAGCTATTACAAAAATTACAGATATTATTATTATGGTTCTGATTTCTTTGTTTCTTTTACCCTTGACTCTCTCTGACAACTTAACAATGTTTGATTTGAAAAAACCTTACATAAACATTCTGTTTATGGTGGTGTCCTATTGCTGGTTTTATCTGTATTCTTTTACGGGTATTTAGTATGCTCTTGCAAAAATGACTTTTTTTTCTGACTTGCAGTCACAAAGCACGCAGTTTTCTAATTCTTTTTTTTCTGACTCTTCTTGGTTGAAGGGTATTACCCTGATGTCTGCACCCGTTTCCTCTTTGATTTTTAACTCGCATTCCTCTTTGCCACACCATCCTGCCAGAATAAATCCTTCCGAGTCGCCCATCGATTTTGTAAAGTCTTTGAAGTTTGACACCATTGTGGTTTTTTCTTTTAGGTATTTCTCTGCGTTGTTAAACAGATCCCTCTGGATGCTTTCAAAAGTTTTTTCAATAGTCTCATTTAGTTGTTCTGTCGGGATTACCTGCTTCTGTCTGTTGTCTCTTCTTACTATTTCTATTGTGTTGTTTTCTAAGTCCCTCTGCCCAATGTTTATTCTAACTGGGACCCCTTTGACTTCCCATTCATTGTATTTCCACCCTGCAGTGTATTCATTCCTTTCATCAACAAAAACTCTGTATCCATGTCCTGAGAGGCTGCTTTTCAATAGATTCGCACCCTCCTTTACAGTTTTTTCGTTGTTACTTTTGTAGATTGGAATTATGATTATCTGGATTGGAGCAATCAGTGGGGGCAAGATTAATCCTTGCTCGTCTCCGTGTACCATTATTATGGCCCCAATCAATCTCCATGAGGTCCCCCATGATGTTTGCCATGCAAACTCTTCGACATTTTCTTTATTGAGAAATTTGATGCCAAAGGGTTTGGAAAAGTTTCTACCAAGGTTGTGGGATGTCCCTAATTGCAATGCCTTTCCATCTGGCATCATTCCTTCTAGGGTTGTTGTGGTTTCTGCCCCGACAAATTTTTCTTTGTCGCTTTTGTATCCTGTTATTGTTGGGATTGATAAGATGTTTTCAATCAGGTTTTTGTAAATGTTTAGAATCATCATTACCTGATCCTCCGCCTCATTTTTTGAAGAATGGACAGTGTGGCCTTCCTGCCATAAAAATTCTGAATTCCTTATGAACGGTTTGGTGGATTTTATTTCTGCCCGTAACGCTGTATTCCAAAAATTGATTCTAAGTGGCAAGTCCCTATAGCTTGAAATCCATTTGGGAAAAATGGAGTATAGCAACGCTTCTGATGTCGGCCTTAACGCTAATCTTTCATTCAGTTTGGATTCCCCTGAATGGGTCACCCAAAACACCTCTGGATTGAATCCCTTGAAGTGATCTTCTTCCTTGTTAAGGATGCTCTCGGGAATCAGGCATGGCAAAAATCCGTTGTTGTGCCCTGTTTCCCTTAATTTCCTATCCAAATGTTCTTTTATTGATTCCCAAATTGCATATCCATAAGGCTTTAAAACGATGAACCCCTTTGCAGAAATATAGTCTGCCAGTCCTGCCTTTTCCACAACCTGGGAGTACCACTCACTAAAATCATCAATTTTTTTTACTGTTATTCCGATTTCCTTTTTGTTGGTCTTATCCTTCAATTAATGAAGAATAGGAACTGATTTCTATTTATGAAGCTTTTGTGTCTTGTTATTGCAGTGGTTCACCCTTGCAATAAACCACTCCACTAATCCTGCTGTGAAAATTGCTACAGACATAGCACTGTATAAACCCTATTTCCTTCTCAAACACCGGGCAGTCCACGGATTCTAATTTCATCCTTTTAAGCATTTTGGGGCTGACACCCTTTAATTTTAGCTTCCCTTTTTCGTCCATCATTCCAGAGCTCTTAAGCTCTTCTTTGGCCTTGTCTGTAATTTTTATTGTTTTCTCTACCTGTTTTATCGGCACGTCATATTTTGTTTCTGTTTCGGGCGATACACTCATTTTTGATTAAAACTAGTTGAATTTGATTATTTATAAAAATTATTATACTTTGCTTTATTATGCTTTTATTGAGATGAAATTACCCTTTGCATAACTTTATTATATATATATCCATTAATATTTTGTTTTGAAAACTTTTGTTATTTCAAAAAAAGAGACTGAAAAAGTTCTTGGTCTTTTGAATAAAACATGGACCAACATATCAATTCCAAAAATTAAAAACATCAAGGTTTTCGAAATAGAGTATGATAAAAGCATTGTTGTTATTGATACTGTTGTAGGGGTTTTTATTAAAAATGAAATAATACTTCCGTTCCTGGGGAAAACGGATATCCTTAAGGAATTCCCGTCCATCAGGGTTGATTCTGGTTCAATAAAGTTTATCTGCAACGGGGCAAAAATATTGCGTCCTGGTATTGTTGGGTTTGGTAGTTTCAACAAAAATGATATTGTTGCGGTCAAGGACGAAAGGTTTGAGAAGTACATTTCAGTAGGCTTGGCTTTGGAAGACAGTGCCACTGCAGAAAAACTGCAAAAGGGTTATGTAATTGATAACCTCCACTTTGTTGGGGACAAATTTTGGAACGCTTTTAAAGAGATTTCATTTCGGTTGTAGCTTTTTCTCGAATCCAACTTTTAAAATTGGTGAAATTTATATATCGAGATACTTTTTACAATGCTATGCTAACTGGAAAGATGACTGCTACTTGGTTGATACTCCTAACCATTATAGGAATTCTAGTAACTCCAATGTTGTTAATATGGTATTTATATGTTCATCCATACCTTGTGACTCATCCAAAGCTCCTTCTTGGCGTGGTTGATTTTCTTCCAGGTGTTCCAATCATGAATGTTATTGGTGGGATATTTATTGATTCATTCTCCTATTTCCTTCATTAGTTTATCAACTCTCTCCACCACCAATTACCGTCCTTTTTCACATCCCTTTTGTTGTTCCATGTTCTGAACCCTTCTTTGGTTAAGATTCATTTGCCTTTTTGTCAATATTTGCTATATGATTATTAAATAACTGTTGTCCGTAAAAGTTTCTGTACCTTGACACTGGAATTAAAAGTTCATCCTTCCTTTTTTAAAGAGTTTGCTACGAAGACATGGATTTCCCCGTATGAAACAATAAGGGAGTTGATAGAAAACGCCTTTGATGAAGATGCAACTAAGGTTATTGTCACGGTTTTGAGTGACGGAAATGTTGTAATCGAGGATGATGCGGGCATGAATTCTGAGTCAGTTAACAAATTTTTAGTTTTAGGTTCTCCCCATAAAGTTAACGAACACCTTTCACCCAAGTTAAAAAGAATCAGGACTGGGCGATATGGTACCGGACGGCTTTCATTTTTAACCTCATTTGACAATATGAAAATTAAGACAAGGTTGGATAATTTTAATAAAACTTTGATTATCAATGGTGAGGCATTAGAAAACCTTATCTCTGGACGTGCGCAATTGCAGGAATTAAAAGAGCCACCATTAAAAAGAAATGGAACAGAAGTATTTCTAAACGGATCAAAAATCAGTGTAGACATGATAAGGCTGTCAAAAGAGCTAAAGAAACTTTCAATTTTGAAATATCCCCTTTTTGAGCTTTATATCAAGTATTCAGAAACATTTAATGAATGGGATCCTGCTGATGCCCAAATTATAAAATCCCCAGATGTTCAAGGGTATAAAATCATTGTAGATGTTTACGAGCCAAACATATCTGGTGAAATTGTTATTGCAAAAAGACCATTGGGTCAGGATGAAAAAGGCATTGCAATAATGGTTGGCAATCACGTTGTTGTACGAAGTACTTTTGGATTTGATAACAAATTGAGTAGGGTGACTGGTTATGTTAAATGTGATCAATTGACCTCCAGGTTTGCCGATAAATCCGCATTAATTGAAAATGATGCTTATTTCAAGTTCAACCAATCCATGAAGGATTTTATTATTGAGCGGGTTCTCCCAAGCCTTACAGAATATGAGGATGTTTTAATTACCCGGGAGGAATCGAAAATTTATAAAGAAATCGATAAGGTAATGGGTCAAGCCGTTTTGGAGATGCTTCAAACCAGTGAAGAAGTTGAGGGATTTGAGTCGATAGAAGTACCTTCTTCTTCTTCTTCTGCCGCAGAAGAAGGGTATGGGGAATATGATGGCAGTGGTGGTTCCCTGTCATTACTGTCGCCATCCCCCCCATCCCCCCCATCCCCCCCATCCCACCCATCATCACCTTTAACAAACAAGATGGATTCCTTATCCTCTACAAAAAATGAGGAGGACAAAGAAGATAACAGTAATAGTAAAGAAAACTGGGAAGAAAACATAGATGCTGATGCTGAGAATGTCAAAAATAATTCATTAAAAGATGGGGATGATCTGAATCTGGCCGTGCCGGGTAGATCTCTTGATTTAGATTATGATGATTCAAACCCTATCATGCCTGGGGGAAAAACTGACACAGATAACTATGGACCTATATCGGGTGAAGCATGTGTCAATAATTCAGAACCTAAAAACAGGTTACTATCGTTAGATGGTGCTAATGGTCCACAGACTCGGCACCAACAGCAGCAGAATGCCTTTTGTGGGATAAACGATTACGGGACAACAAGCCAGAACAACACTCAAAATCTGCCCCCTTCACCTTCCCCAGTTTTTCCTCAAATCGTTGTTGCTGATAAAAATGATAACATGCCCAACAATGTCACTCCAACCAAACCTGGCATTGTTGGTGATTACCAATATTTGCCTGCTGTTGATAGTCCATCTGCCAAATTAACCTTTGAAAGTTCCTTGATAAAAAAAACGATAAGAAAACCCGTCCTGAAAAAAACTTTTGCGCTTAAAAAAATAGGGTACAAGGTTATCCCATATGAAGACGAGTCCGATTCTAGGTATAGTTTTACAAACGAGAACATTGTTTTTGTAAATAAAGCTCACTCTACCTATAAGGTTGAATCTGAAAGGGGAGATGAGTTTCTTTTTAGGCACATTACAAATATTGTGGCGGAAGTAGTTGTGGGGTCCAAATACCCTGAAGCTAGAGACTTTTTGGAGATTCAAAACAAACTCATATCCGAAGCCATAAAAATACATGACTGCTCGATGCTGAAAAAATAGGTCTACCTGCCATAGGGGATTCTTTTTCTTTTGGCATGCGCTGGTATTTTTGAGTGGAATGGAACACCTTCAAATTTGCATTTGTCAACCTTGTATTGTTTTAGCCAAAAACTATAGAATGCCCTGACAAAACTGCTTAAGGTGTCCATAAAAATATTACAAATCACGAGCGGCAATAGATCCAAAATGGATAGAAACGACTAAATCTAACTCTTTTTTTTAATTTAATAGATGGCTTTTCAATTTATGCCCGGAGCAACGGCAGTTGGTATTACTTATGATAATGGTGTGTTGTTGGCTTCTGAAAAAAGAGTTTCATATGGCAATTTTGTAGTTAATAAAAACACTAAAAAAACATTTGCTGTTACTGATCATGTGGGTGCTGCATGTGCAGGAATGGTTGCAGACATGCAGGTGCTTGTACGCCAAGTAAGCGCATTGTCCAAAATCAGGCGATTGGAAATTCGACGGGATGTCCAACCCAATTCCATTGCAAAATTAATGTCTGTTATCATGTTTGAAAGAAGGTATTTTCCATTATTGACTCAGGTGATAGTTGGAGGTATTACGACAGATAAGCCTGAGATCTATACCTTGGACCCATTAGGATCTGTTTTGCCTGATAAATATGCAGCTGTCGGCACGGGTGCAGAGATGGCTTTGGGAGTAATGGATGCTGACTATTCTGAAAATCTTGATGAGGAGAAGGCAACTTCTCTTGCGTTAAGGGCTATTCGATCTTCGATACAGAGAGATTCGGCAAGTGGGGATGGTATTGATTTGTTGATTATTAATAAGGATGGGAATAAGGAGTCTTCACATTCTGCCTAGTTTGTTAGTGTTTTTTTATCATTGTTGTTATCTTTTTTCATAATGCTTATTTTTCCTTATCCTTAAACAGGCTGTTCAAGCATCCAATGCTATTTTAGGTCAATCAACAGTAACTAAACTTGGTAGTAATTGTTGGGTTAATAAGTGGTTAATACAAAAAAATAAAGGTAGATAATATTTAGTTTATCTAGGGCTCGTAGCGCAGACCTTTGAATTTAAAAGGGGCGTAAAATGGATAGCGCGGACGCCTCCTAAGCGTCAGGTCGAGGGTTCAAATCCCTCCGGGCCCGCTACAATAATGAACGCTTTTTTAGGCCCCTATTCTTTTGTATAAATATCCAAGATGACAGTTGAATTAAATGAGCCGCCTCACCGATTATCCGTCCTTACTCTTGATTCCTATTGCTTTGAATTCTCCGGAAACAAAAATGAAAACTCCGGTGGTGTGGTCAGGTTGAGCAAATCGCCCCCTCAGAGCGAGGGTCGAGGGTTCAAATCCTGTTCTCTGCATCTTTTATGTGCTTTGAATGGATAGTTTGTTGACCTGATTGCTGACTCCTCTTAATATGTCGTTTTTTGTGTTGTTTTTGATGGAGGGCAACAAATTTAATTTTAGTATGCACAAAGCACCTATTTACAAAAAATTTTTTTTGTTTTGTTGATTTATTTATGGATCGACCTTCAAGAATGTCATTACCACATCTGTGAATCCCTGGATAACGGCACATCAATCCCTGTTCCACACCCCTTGTCTGGACCAACCACGCGGCTGTAATCCTTTGCGCTAGCGTTAATGAATTAGCTACTGCTGGAGTGCATGCATCTTCAGTTCCAACTATTGCCAATGTGGACTGAGGAATAAATTCATAGTTAAAACCGAATAAAAAAAATGAAGGAAATGGGGTGCCCAAGTTCTGTGGTACAACCATCTGGGTCAAGTGGTGCCTCTTGCCCCAACCAGTCTGTTTATCCAGTGGTACGCTCAATCAAAGGCAAAGGCCATGTTCCGTTGAGAATCGGTGATTGCGGCAAATACAAGCGTAGTGTCAGCTTGAATCCGTCAGTTGGGGCAGGCAACCAGTTGGATTCTTTCTCCGGTCCGGGACTTTTATTCTGTATGTAGATGTCAAGTGAGCCATCCGTGTTGTTCTTTAGTCCGGTGTATGGGCTTACCTGATAGCGATTGATGGGATTGTCCACGAAGTAGGAAGCGTTGTTGTACATCGAGATGGACCAAAAGCCGTCCACTGGTGGTTGCTGGCCGGGGTTAAAGTGAATCACATAGATGTTATTACCGGTTAGTGACCTTCCTTCACTGTCTGTGAATGCAGGCGGATAGATGGCCTCCTGGCCTATGTTTGCCCCAAGTCCAAGTTTTGCGACTGCTGCACGGAAAAGGTAGTCAGTCCCGTACAGTCCTGTGCTCGTGACTCGCCACCCGTTTATTTGTGTTCCCAAGTTAGGCACTTGCTTGGCTATCAGCTTTTCGCCCTCTGTTATCGCAGTCTGCATGGCTGCTTTTGTTGTGTCATTGGCTTGAGTAGATGGTGTTTTGCCTATCCCGACGCCTATGGATGCAAATTTGTCTACAAGTGCAGGCTCTGGAGGATTGAGTGAATTGCCACTCATTGCAGTGCCAATTTCATCAAATATCTTGATTCCAGTGGTGGGTATAAATGGCGGTTTTGGCGATACAGGATTTTGCGCATGTTCTGCAGGTACAAATTGATGCCCGCTGGACATTGTAGTTTCCGATGTGTTTGTTGTTGCTTGTAGTGTTGTTGCAGTAGGTTTTGTACCCTGGAATGCTGAAAGGGGTGTCACGCTCATCTGGTCCTGGATTGCGCGAACATTGTTGATGTCATCTTGTCCTTTAAGCAGTGTTCTTTGAAGAATCCAAGCCAGGTCAGTTGGGGACCATATTTTTATCATCCCTTTCGGCAGGTCCCCATGCCATTCGGGACCAGCGATGAGATACGTTCCACCATCAGAGCCTGTTGCACGCGTTCCAACATAATCGAATACGTTTGTGTACGCATCCAAGAATTCAAATGTGTAGTATCTATCAGGAATTGGAGGTACCTTGAGAACTACGGGTTCCTTGGACAAATCCAGCCATGATACGCAGTATAGGGTATCAGCATTTGGCAGTACAACATCAGTGTCATTGGAGTTGATGGTTTCTCTGTTGCAGTTTAGGTGATTGGCCGGTCCATGGCCAGGGCCTGTTGGGTTGTTTGGAGTTGTAAACCAATTAAAACTTCTTTCCATGGATATGAGCGAATATCCCCAAATGTATGCCAGTGTGGCAATATCTTCTGTTTTGTTTGATGTGCCAAGCTGTGCCATCTTGATTTCCAATGCAGATGATGGTTCTCTTATGGCAGTGGCCAAATCCCTTAGAGCACCTTGGTCCATTTCTCCGGGTTCGGTCAGAGAGTTGTTCTGTTGTGTGGGAGGAGCCGTAGCGTTTTCCGTATTTGTGGGTTGTTGCGCTAATGCTGTCTTAAAGATTGCGTTTGACATGGATAGCGGTGTTGCGACAAGGCTTAATATCAGAAACAGTACTGAAAAGTATGTTATCCTAAGTAATAATCCATTACTCATTGGCAATTACCATTGATTATGATACTTAAGCACATTGTTGTTTTTACAAACTCAAATGCATCGCGTCATAGTTACCTTCTTTTTTGCTGGTTCATCAACATATTTTTTGAGGTAAAGCTCGATGAGGTGTAGTCTTCCAATTTCGCTGGCAGGCTAAGGAGAGTTTGGTCCAGATTCCTTCATTCCACCGTCGCCCCTATAATCCTGTGGATGTCCCTGTTGGTGGCCAAGGCCCTCTCACTTTATCTGGGTGTAAAGACACTCAAGGAGGCCCAAATCCCCATTAGCCAACTCCATATAGACAGTCATCATTTTTTGCAAGTTGAATGAGTGAAAATAGCATTATGGGACCAAATACTTTGTCTGTGTCATGTTCCAAAACAATGCATAATTCCTGCATTCCTTAAACACTGAAGGTTCACTATTCTAAAGATGAGCCACTATCTTGGCATACTAATTCGCCTTCTCATTCAGCGTGTCTTCTATTTAAAGAGTGTATGAAATTATGGTTTTTACGGCAATGCGGAATTGGTGATCTGGAACGACAATTATGCTGTCCATGTCCTAAAAAGGAATAGTCTGTCAGGCTTAAGCACGATACTTTTTTTCATGTGCATACAATATTTCCCTTCTGTCCAATTCAGAGGTCCTCTTTCTGCAAGGCCAAAAGAAGGTTTCAGTCCTTTGAGTACAAGTTAAAGTCCATCAATCATCAAAAGAAAAACTATCCAAACTAATGACAGGGAACTCCCATTAATGCCATCATTGTTCCCAAACTTAATCTTGACCCTGCCAAAAACGGTCAAACATTGCTGCCTTCACTCTTTATCAATGGCAAAATTGTTTGTAACGCGTAACCCTGGTAAAGCAATACCGGATAAAGATTAAGTAATGCAATATTGATTAATTGGCATGTTGCTTGACAGTGCAATAATTGGTGGGGGTCCTGCTGGCCTGAGTGCTGCACTGGTATTGGGCAGGGCAATGCGAAACATCATTTTGTTTGACAACAACAAACCCAGGAATGCCGTTACACACGAATCCCATGGATTTGTCACAAGGGATGGAACAAACCCTGGTGAGTTTAGACAGATTGCCCATGATGAACTAAGCAGATACCCTTCCATTGAATTTAAGAATGATAAAGTAACTTCAGTAACCAAAAACGAAACGTCATTTGATTTAATAACATCTGATGGTGAAAAACACAAATCCAAAACAATCATTATATCCACAGGATTGAAAGATATATTACCGGATATAGATAACATTTCCAAGTTTTACTGTAAAAGTCTGTTTAACTGCCCCTACTATGACGATGGGAACTAAGAGACAGGCCTTTGGTTGTTATCATAGAAGATCAAAAACATGTTATTCATTATGTACAAACAGTCTACAACTGGAGCAAAGACTTGGTTGTATATACCAATGGTAAAGTGATTTTGGATTATGAGCAAAAGCATTTACTCCAAAACAACGGAATCAAAATCATGGAACAGAGAATCAAAAGCCTTGTTGGACAGGATGGGCTGATGGAACAGATGGTGTTTGAAAACGGAGAAACAATGTCAAGAAAAGACGGTTTTGTTCTGCCACAATTGATTCAATCAACTGGTTTTGGTAAACAACGGGGTTGCGAAAATAACCTGATGGGTGGCATTGCCACGGACTCTTCTGGCAGGACAAATATTCAGGGAGTGTATGCAGCAGGAGACGCATCAGTAATTGCCCCATCTCAATTGATTTATGCGGCAGCCCAAGGAAGCCGGGCGGCCGTAGGGGTAAACACCGATTTGATCCAGCAAGAATTCCTAAAATAAACAAACACTGATGTGATTTATCATTCTAACACAATTTGAGAATACAAAATGTTTTCCAAGAACTTCGATAAGATATTACTATTATTGCAATTGCGTCAATTGTTTTCTCCACTATGAGATAACCCAAAACAAGTGTTACTTTGCATGAAAAGATGGTTACCATGTTTCAGAGGTATATATCGGCCATGTGGTCTTTGATACTTGTTTTGCAATAGGTATTACATATTCCTAGATATCAACATTCATTGTAGCAAAAAACCATATATCATTAGTTTGACGGTTGTATTATAGTGCAATAGCCAACAAATTAGGTTGACCCAATTGTTTTACATTTCATTATTGCCACCATTCATGCCAATAAATTCTATAATGTAATCATAAAATCTATTGCAAATTCCTGAACCCTCTCATAAAATGGCTACTTTTTTTGTAAATCGACATATTAAAAATTTTAAGGTATATCGGGACATAACCAGCTTAAAGACTATAATACTTTGTATCACGTGTAATAAATAAGTGAGACAATTCTTTCTCAATATCCTAGTTACAAAATGGCATTATGCTCTTTTAGCAATAATTGAAATAATGCTTTTTATTGTCTATTATTATATAATATCTCCCACAAACTTTAATTCATTTTCAACCACTTTGAGATACTATATATCGGCACTAGGAACCCTTCTCGCAGTCGTGGTATCCTTCAATACCATGGCCATTCAAAATCAGTTAAAGAATATGCCAACTGGGATAAAGAGCATGAACACTCAGTTAGACAATATCCGAAATTTGCTTGATCCAATTTTCGAAAAAAGGAAGAGTGAGGTAGAAAATGAAGGCGCAATGGAGAACTCTAATTATAAAAAAGATAATAGGAATAAA
The DNA here is from genome assembly GCA_963779615.1 of uncultured Nitrososphaeraceae archaeon. Lineage (GTDB taxonomy): Archaea > Thermoproteota > Nitrososphaeria > Nitrososphaerales > Nitrososphaeraceae > Nitrosocosmicus. The sequence continues at coordinate 864,760 of CAVZZA010000005.1, read as the reverse complement.
AACAACCCACTTGAGGATGCTTCTCTATACTATTCAAACGCTATGAAAAGTATCATGATTGTCATAAAAGACAAGGCAAAATCTTATCTTAATCGTGATAGATTATCCAAAGAAGGAGAAGGAGAAGACGAGTTCAGATACATTTGTACTAATGTGTTTGAAGAATGCGATTCAAAGTTATCAACTTACAATAAAACCAAAAGTGTTTATAATTTGTTAACGATATCCACTACAAAATATATCCAAAAAATGAGATTTAATGGTTACGCAGAAAATGAAAATACAAAAGAATTTTATCAATCTTTCCGAAAACTTCATCTATTAAAAAGCATTTGTTATAAGATATACATACGCAATATGCTAACAGATCTCTCCTATGAACTGCTTGCATCAGCAATTCCCATAATTACATTTATTGGACTTGTTTCATCCATTTCAAACTATGGAGACTATAACACATTTATGATAAGGGTTTTGTTTGCAACAAGTATCTCTGTGGCTGCGATACCATTTTTGTTGTTATTTATCAGGGTTATACCTATTTTACATCTCATAAAGGAAGCTTCCACAATACCGTTTGCAAGAAAATAATAATCCAAAATAGTCAGTCCTTAAATTAACGGTAGTATTAAATCAATGAAATAAGATTGGACCTTATGCCATATTAAATGAAAGTAAAGACGATAAAGAAAATGCAATTAAACTAATTTGCAAAAAAGACTATTAAATCATATTAATATAGGTTTTCATAATTAGCGATCCTAATTTGACATTTTTACAAAACGGACCACTGCTAAACCTAATACTTTAGGTTATGTTTTTTGAACTATTTTTATTTGTTTGCCCGATTCTCAAAATAATGGTCATTTTGTTAATGTGGTAAGTTTTCCGGATATAACCTTATAAATACACTATATTTTTTGAATGTTGTGCAGGGTGGTCCTGTTTTTTTACTCAAAGGCGTATTATTAAGCAAATTGATGCTATTCGAGCAGTCTCTTCTCTATTATCCTATATTGTTTTCCATGGGCTCTTTATTCTTATTTCTGATTACATCACGGCTTGATGAGACATTTCATGGACAATCTAACTTTAATTTTCCATACCTTGATTCATTAATATTTACAGGGAGTGCTGATGCCTCTAGAAGCATACTCTCTGCTATTGCTGGAGGATGGGCTACAATTCTGGGAGTTACCTTTTCAGTCACACTTATTACATTGCAACTGTCATCCACAAAATATACATCACACATAGTAAACAGATTTGAAGACGACAAATTGAATCAGCTGACATTAGCGTGGTTTATTTCTGTCGTTTTGTTACTCTTTATTAGTACTCAAGACAGTCAGAACTGGTGATGGCAATGATTTGGGAGATATCACATTTACGCCTATAATTGGAGTCAACGTGGCGGTATTCCTTGCCATAATATCGTTATTCATCTTTGTAGTTTTTTTAAACAATCTTAGCTCATACCTTAAGCCTAATGCCCTTGTCTCAAGAATTCTTGAACAAATAATTCGTTCTATAAGGCATTTTGAAAACCGAAAGGAATATGATGGCCAATTCTTTATCCATGGAAAACAGCCTGAAACTATGTTGTTGCTTGAGATAAGATCAGAAAAAAAAGGAATTTGCAGGTCTATAGACTCAGAGAAAATATATCATACCTTGCAAAGTTTCTCAAAGATGCATAAAAAGGATATTCTTTGGATGGAGTGGTACAAATCACTTGGTGATTGGGTTGAAAAAGATGAATTGATTGCCACAATTTATGCAGATGATAAAGATGGATGTATAAAAAACGAGAAACTTGGTGCTGATGATGGTAATAACTATGTCAAATACCACAATAAATCCAATCCTGATGAATCATACAAGCAAAGGATTTTTTCATATATTGATATAAGTAAAGATCGAGATATTTCCAAGGACCCCACATATGGAATAGAGCTACTAAGAAGCCTTGCAGTAAAATCGCTAAATTCGTCTGATACAGATGTGGTTAAATCATGCATTACCGGTCTGTTTAGTATTTTCAGGTATGTTTCAAAATCTAAAGAATTTTTAGGTATGCCGTTTACAATACAAACTAATCTAGATGGTAAAGCATCAAATTATGATGCTGCCGCCCCAACTTTGGTGATAATTCATCCTAAAGAAGAAAAGTTTGGTGATTGTATTCTTTCAGAGTTATCGCTAATCCTTGAGAGTGAAACACCAAAATCACAACAGATTACAGTAACAAAGCATTTTGTCAAAGAATTTATATCGTCAAGCAAAATTCTTCTTGAATCTGACAAAGTTAGTGAATTTAAACACATGACCAAATGGTGTGCCAATCAGGTCATGATTCCAATAGAATCATTCAGAAGGCAGTTTCAAGCCGAGACTTTGACCCTTATCATGGATTTTAAAACATACCTATACAACAACTATCCTCATTTATCTGACTTTTTTGACATCCATATGGTATCTGTTTTACTCGGTTTAAACAAAAGTGACACAAATACAAAAGAGAACCAAGAGATTTAATGACGATCAAGTTATGTTATATTCCTTGACTATTTAATTTGAATTGATTTGAATCAATAGGTTAAAACTTTGATATTGATTATCTATTCGTTACAACGATAATTCAATCAGGTTTGGTGTAAACGTGAAAATTTTTACATTAATACACATTTTATCTTTTACATGATGTTGTAAAAAGAAAGAGATAACTGTTTTACAAGGCATTGTGTTTGTTGCCTGTTTTTTCTATGCTGTTTTTCACAAGATGATCTTTATTACTTGGGTTCATTAATCACACTTCTGGAAGTACAAAACCCTATTTCTGCAAACCGGCGTAAGAAAGCATAAATGTATTAGGAAATCTGAAATAAAAGAATGACTGTAGAAGCAACTTCCGGATTTCAAGAAGAGCTGGTAATTTTTGGACAATATTTAGAGTCCATCCTTGGGCCATTTGTTAATATCATTACTTTTGGAATAGATGTTGCAGCAGGCTTAATCATCGGGATTTCTGCACTTGTTGGACTAGTTTCATTCTTGAGGATATTAACCAAGTCAACCAAAGAGCAAACACAAGCCAAGGAAACCATAAGGTTGCGTTTGGCAAGAGGCATGCTTCTTGCACTGGACTTTGAGGTTGGAAGTGACATATTGAAAACAATTCTAGTGCCGTCATTTAATGAATTGGCAATACTCGCAGTCATAGTGAGCATAAGAATAGTGTTAAGCTGGTCTCTGTCAAAGGAAATTGATAGGCATAATGATGACCTGAAGGACGCGGGCAGGGCATCAATGGGTGGTCAAAACCAACCTTGAAATACCATCCATATATCCGCATATACTGAATAAGATAAAGGAGTAGCAAACTGTGAGTATTATACTGCTTTTTGCTGATCTTTTTGACGCTCAATACACCATGTACATAATAACAAAAACCATTGATTTATTGGTGGTAGTAGTGATTGGTGTCTCTGCTCTTCAAACAGTATTGCCCGCATTAAGATTAACAATAAAAGCAGGCAAAAAAACAAAAGGCAACAACATCATCATAAAGAATTTTATCAAAGGTCTGCTTTTGGCATTGGAGCTAGAATCCGCTAATGCCGTTTTAAAAATGGGCATCTTTGCATTAGTCACCACAAATGCTGATCATCATGTGTCACAAAGCACCAATAATTTTATTTTCTTTGTTGCTGTTCTCTCTGTAAGAATTGCAATCAATCAAACCCTTAGAAGGTTTAATTGGTAAAGATAGTAAGCATTATTAAAGAATGAATAATTGGTAAATGTGAGGACACATATGGCTTTAATTTTGATTAACTGTTTTTGTTAACTGAATAACAGATTTTAAAAAAAATGATGATAAAAGATGTTTCAGATCTTTATTTTGTACATTGCTTGTTTTTTTTGAATTGATTCGGAATCGATTGATGTAAACTTTGAAAGCCGTGTTTTAAATTAGTATTATTATTACATGTAGTAACACTATTGTTATTGCCGATGAGAATAAACATCTCTCCAATCCAGATGTTAAGACCACAATAACATTTAAAGAAAACTCAAAGTTTAATTCCCTTATTAATTTCAAACAATAAACCACACAACAACAATGATACTACTGCATCAACAATAAATAAATAGTAAATGAATCAATGCTAGTTGAAGAAATAAATATAAATGTATATAAACTACTAGTAGAAATCCTGATCGGAAACAAAAAATCTTGCCAATTACGTATCCCAATTTAGTAACGCTATTGGTAAGCCGTAATAAATTTAATTTATATCCCCTCACTTGTCTTCCGTCTTTTTATGGTCATTTGTGCTATCAAAATTGATTTGGGCTTGGGGTATTGTCAAATCCAACCCAGACTTTTGAAATGATTCAAACACCCTTTCCCGAATGTCTGACTGTATCCTCAGGAATTCATTGGATTTTTTTGTGTAGGCCCGCAACTCAAATACCGCTGCAAAACTATCGAATCTTTTCAAGGTGACATAAGGTTTGGGGTTGTCAGAGAGTATGCCAACTGTGTTGGAGGCAGCTTCCACAAGCAACGATTTTATCCTGTCTTTGTCACTTCCATAAAGTATGCTGACTTCAATGGATACTGCCAAATGCTCAAAGCCGCTGTAATTCACCAATCGATTTTGCAGCAATGACTGGTTAGGGATGGTAACGAGTTCATTTCTGACTGTTTTTATCTTTGTGTATATGAGTGAGATTTCGACAACATCTCCCAACAGACTATCATCCTGTGTGGTGCTGATTCTGTCGCCTATCTTAAATGGTCTTGCTGACAGTAGAATTATGCCTGCAATTGCATTGCTGATGGTATTCCTGGATGAAAATCCTATAACGGTTCCCACAATTACACTTATTGCCCCTGCGGTGGCAGGGTTGATTGATGAAAACTGAAAAAGGATTATTATCAAGGTTATGACAATTATTATCATTTTTATGATGGAGCGGATACCCTTAAGGTCTCCCTTATCCAAGCGTAGGGTCGCTGCGGTCCTTTTAAGAAAGTAATTGATGATAAAATACACAACAAAGGAACCAGCAATGGCTACAGATGATACCAAAAGGCCATCAAACCACCATGAATGAATAAACGTTGATTGTGTTTGTGTTAAAGCTGAATCAAAAGGGATGGGTTTGTCTTCTATCTCAACAGCATCTTCCTGCGCCAAAGCATTGCTTGTGCCTGCAAATCCGGATACCATTATTATTATTATTAAAACATAGTGATAGGTTATTCTCATTGGCATATTACTAATTTTCTGCTTCTACATTTAGTTATTTACAATACAAGTGTATACCAACCAACATATCGGGGAGATGGATAATGAGCTTAAGGTATTCGAAAATGGGAACGAGTTTGCAGAGCAGGTGTGCAAGATGGTCACAAGGCTTGAGATCAGGAGAGCGACGTAAAAAAGATGATGATTTGCATCCAGAGTTAGGCATGGAAAAAAAGGAACAATTTCAAATAACCATCAGTCAACAAAATTCCAAAATGCGTTTTGAGTCATCCCGTTAGTCATCTCTATTGAATCTTGCTTTTAAGTGCCTGACATTATTCGCTTATCCGTCTTCTTGCTTGACTATCTTGTGTATTGTCAAAGTGTATCCATTCTTGGGCAAACATATTGCAGAAGACAAAATCCTTTATTTCCTTCTGGTCTCCTGTCCTAGAAAGTCGTTATCCTAAATAAGTCAACAGAACCAATAAAGGAAATGGTTCTATGTCTTTAATTCCGCACTGCCAAACAGGACCGAAAATGCTTTACACCATATCAGGACGGTATCATGTTTTGATAAATCCGTTCCCAAAGGTATATCGTAGTTCTGATTACCGTTATTGGCTTTTAGTCGCCCAAGGTTAACAGTGTCTGATGCACTCTTGTCTGTTGCTAAATACACATAAAGGTCAGGACCATTTGTAGCCTTTAAGCCCTCTAACCTCAAGATGCTGCGGCTGTCATCTATAGAAATTATTTGGCAATGCCTTCTGCATTGTGTATTCCATCATCAACACCCACAAAGGAACCACCCCTACCGCTTGCTTGGACAGGGTTGTTGTTATTATCAATGCTCTCATCCATTCTGCTACTATTGCCAACATTTGCATACTGAATCAGCATTTGACTTTTGTCATGACTGCTCATGTTATTTGCTGCATGAATCCTTTGTCCTTCCGTCATTTCCCCAAACTCCTGGTAGGATGGGGAAAATGCGCCAGAAGGAAGTGGCTCATTTATCTCGGTTGAGATAAACAATGGTGACACAAGATAATAAAGCACTGTTGTTATACCAATTCCAACTATTATGGAGAAGGCAACAGCAATTCTTTTGCCATTGGTTTTTTTACTATTTGTTTTATCAAGACCTTTCACAAGATAGATACATTCGTTACTGATTATAAGCGATTTTCCAAGACTCATCCAGATTGTTTCCAAATCTTTCTGAAATTGAATTCCTTAACATGATCTAACTTAAAGGCAGGACTAACTGAAAAGGTGGCACCTTTCCATCGTTGTTATTTTTTTACTCCATATCCCTCCACCATATGCTTTAATGAAATTTTTAGCAATATACAAGAGGACCTATTGATTATGATTACCTCATAACAAATATAATAAAATAACAATGGAAAGACAAATGGCTTGGCAACAAACACCGTATTACATGCTTTGATGGCGGGTTTTGTTGCCAGTGTTCCACTTCTATTAGGCTCTTTTGGGGTTGTTTGTAAGGCTACCCAAATCAGTTATTGCCACCATAATGGCTTTTGGCAGTGGGGTGTTAGTTGCAGCTTTGGCTTTTTCACTGATGGAGGAGGCCTTTAGCACGGCCCAATCCATCCCACCGGTCATACTGGGTTTTGGCGCCGGAGGGTTATCCTACACAATGGCAAATTACATTCTGAATAACTTGGCAGGATTCAAACATTAGTTTTAGATCATTTATGCCAAAAGTTTGATGAAAGTTAGGCGGGAACAGATAACATGTGTCAACAAAGGTGACACCCCTTCAAGAAGATGATTAGTGACGAGAACAAAATCACAGCACAGCACCAAAGATTCAGAAAGCTGTTCACAAGACATGACAGGAAAGAGATCTACCTTGATTTGGTGCAGCTACTGTGTAACATCATAACCTAAAGAAAGACAGTTTTGGAATAGGCCCTTAACATTTAGACCTGCAGTGTTAAATGACTTTAATAGTACATAACAAATCAAGTGAATATGGGAAATTTAATAATTTTTACAATGACAGTATTATTCATATTATTTTTTTATCTTGGCAATGAAAGTGTATTAGCCGTTATCTTTGCGCAGACCAACGAGGAAAAGACCATAACAATACCCAAGGGGTCAGCAAACCCTGAAGTGGACATGACAAAATTCACACTAAAGCAGTGGTACAGGCCAGCAGAAATCACAATCAATGTAAATGATACCGTAAAATGGATTAACTCTGACACAGAACCCCATACAGTGACAAGCGGCTTGGGTGGAGGCCTGGCCAGCGCAACAACAAACTCAAAGGGAAAACCCAATGGCCTGTTTGACAGTGGGCTGTTTAAGCCCAACGATTCATGGTCTTTTAAATTTGACAGGCCAGGCACATTCAACTACTTTTGCACCATTCACCCATGGATGGAGGGAACCGTTAATGTCAAAGGCGAAAGCACAAACATACCCCCTTATGCGGTTGACAAGAACGGAAACAGAATCGACAAGTTTCCCTCATATGTTTTATCCAATGACAAAAAGTTTGAGACAGGCCTCTCCTGGAGTCCATCATCAATAAAGACAAACGAGCCAATTAACTTCATAATTGATTTTTTTGAGATGCCAAAAAACACTAAACTGCATCTGTGGCCCTATAATTTTGTTTTGATTCAAAACGGAAAGGAAATTTACAGGACAACCGGGATTACCCAGATGGGCTCCAGTGTGGTAAAGTATGCATTTGGCGCCCCTGGCAATCTAACCATCAAGATGGAAAGCAACCAGGACCCAAGTTCCTTTTCACAGCATGGCACAATAGTATACGATAACCCCAATCCAACTTCTCCCAACCTATCTGGCAGCATGCAAAATACACCGGCAAAGTCCTCATCATTGGGATTTATAAACACATTGACCATTGTCTACTCTGTATACGCAATCATAATAGCGATACCGATAGTTTTGGTTGTGTTTGTTATACTCATCAAGAAGAGGATAATTTAGGAAAAAAAAGAGATGAATATTTTTAAAATCTGTCTTTCCATCATTTTAGAATTTGAATAGGTTGTGCTTTGCTCCATTTTTCAAATGGCAATTAGGTCCATATTAAATTTTTAGCAAATCGCATCATGCTATGACCATGATTTGCTTTGCAGATACAATACCATTTGCAGCATAGGGCAATTGCCAAATTAAATTAAAAAGCAGATGACAAAACAAGAGACATAGAACCAACATGTTAACACTAACTGTATTGACCTCATTCCATAAAGAAAGAACATAAAAAAAATGGAGGCATAGTCAATCGGTACTTGAAAAATAAAAGTTATTGAGTAGGTGGTGGCATCAGCATTTTTGACATGTCCATGGGGGCCCCAGTAGACTTGGAGCCATTTTTGGAAGGCATGAGGGTAAAGTCCATGGTTGAAGATGATGAATTGTTCGATGAAGTCTGATTGTGCTTGCTGGCTATCTGCAAAACTACTGGTTTTGTTAGCATGAAATGCGCCACATCCTGTGTTTTGTTGGACCCATCCACCACCATGTTGTTAGTTACATCCACCCCATTAACAAGTCCTGTATAACTACCGGTAGCAGACAAAACGCTTGGTTTTGGTATGTACATTTCCTGATGAATATACACGTTGTTTTCCTTAGCGTTCAGTCTATCCATGTCATAGCTAAACGGCATATCAAACGAAATCGCATTTGATTTGGGTACATAGGTGATATTACCTATTTTATCATAATACCCGAGTATCTTGATTGGAACAGGTTTGCCGCCTATGTTAACATCTTTTTCTTTGTAGGCACCGACACTAAGCCAGCCATTGAACTCTGGTTGCTTGTCATCAGGCAAGATTGTTCTGGAAAAATCGACAGTGACAATTCTCACAATAAAATGGTACAGCCCGCCTTCAGAAAATATCGGACCTGAGGCCACCACGTGTCCAGAACCCTGGCTGGTATAGGCATTCAGAATAGGGTCAAGCTCTCCGGATACAGTAATATGGCTCGTGTTTCTTGGCTGCATTTGAAGCAACAGGTCCCCATTTGGATTGTAAAACCAATCGGCCAACAACTGTTTCCCGTTTTTCTCAATCGTGATAAAGTAGGTGACTTCTTTGAATGTCTGGTTGGTTTTTGAATCATACAGCTTAAACTCTATAACTGGCTGTTGACCCTGCTTCCGGATCAGTTCGGTGGTTACTACCGGCGGTGACATCTTTATCAGCAAATTTGCCTGGCGGTCTCCAAGGGACCCGGCCAACTCCTCCATAAATAACCCATCCCCAAAAACGTTGCTAAATGTAAATGCATAGCTTGCAAATGACGTGATTAAAAGCATAAAAAAAAGGCAAAAAGAAAAAACATTGCTCACAGCTAATTAAAGCCTATGCAACTATTTATCTTTAAAAATAGTATTTGAAATAAAGATGTATTACTAAGTGCGTTCACTAATTCAAATATCTGATATTTGTTATTTTTCAAAGGTTTGAGGGATCGGTTCATTTGACGAAACCCCGTAGATTGGATATGCCTTATTTTCTTGTGAATACCAAAAAAAGAGCACCTTCACAATACCTTGGTATGACCTGTTCTTTTATTTTTCAGGTTCATCTTTAAGAAAGGCTTCTGTAGGCTGTCCTCATGCCTTATCAAAAGGAACATGTCTACATCCGGAACTGGATACAAAAATACAAATCAAAGAAAGTCTTGTCAAATAAAAAGAAGGTCGGGGAGTTTGTCATTGACAAAACATTGCTCAAGGTTGACTCAAATCCGGTATGGCTTTGATGGATAGTAATTGAGCCTACAAACAAAGTCATCCTTTCAATGAGCACCCGCCGAGGAAAGGAGTATGCTTTTGGCCGAGCGTTTTCTGTCCCCACCGGTTGTAAAAGAATGAGAACACCCTGTCTCGACCGATGGTGGAACGTGTTACCCACAAACATGCAGATTCCTGGGAGGGGGAAACACCATATCCATTCCTACCCAGAGAAAAACATCATGGATAGGCCCATGCAGAACGTCAAGGACGGGACCGAATGCTTTGATGACTACTTTCCGTGTAAAAAGATGAAGTGTAAAATAAAGCATGTGGTTAACTGGCTGAATCTTTTAGCCGATTTTCATAACGGGGAAATGGAAACCCTTAACTTTAGAACCCCTTTTTGTTTTCATAACATTTAAAATGAATACAACAAATCCCAAAGCATGCAAGGTCTGAATCCGACTATCCCAGCCTTGTTGGTGAATTTAGTGATATTAATTAAAACGAGAAGTGAAGATTCTTTAAGGAAAACATATTGCATGTGAATTCATCCACCTATCAAAAGCAATACCATTGGAAGAACAAACGTTCCTATTGCCAATGTAATCAGCATAAAGGGAAATCCTATCCTAAAGAACCTCATAAAGGATATGGGGTGTCCAAACTTCATGCTCAAGCCCGCGGCAACCACCCCTGCACTTGAGCCTATCAATGTGCCGTTCCCCCCCAAGTCAGCCCCCAGCGCCAAAGCCCACCATAACGGGTTGATATGAAACTCAGTGCCAAATGTTGATGCTATATCCGGTGTGGAGGCAAGTGAATGGACCAGTGGAATCATCGTGGTTGTGAATGGTATGTTGTCAACAAAGGCGCTTGCAATGCCAGATAGCCATATTATCATTACAAAAGTGAGCCAGGAATCGCCGCCCGTTATGCCAATGGCGAGTTTTGCCAGTACCGTTATAAGGCCTGCATGCTCTGCTATCCCCACTATAACAAACAAGCCTATAAAGAACAAGAGGGTGGACCAATCAACCTCATGCAGTATTTTCTCAAAGGGAATTCTTGTTATGGCAAGGAGCACCGCAGCTCCACCTATCGCAACTATAGAGACCTCCAGATGGGTTATACCTTGAAGCGAAAACAGAACGATAACCCCTATCAATACAATCATTGATTTTATCAGTAGTCCTTTGCTGCGTGACACTATGGCGTCTTCATCCCTGTGCATCAGCACCTGCACATCCGACTCCTTTTCGAGGCTTTGCTCCCCTTTTAGTTCTTTTTTGAAGAACAATCTTAACAGTAACAAGGAAACTGCAAAGATTATCGCCATGGTTGGACCCATATAGACAAGAAAAGAGTTAAAGTCTATTCCTGCGGCTGAGCCAATAAGGATATTGGGTGGGTCACCAATCAAGGTGGCAGCTCCACCTATGTTTGATACCAAAACCTGGGCAATTATGAAAGGCAAGGGATGCACCTTTAGTGTTCTTGTTATTGACAGGGTAACCGGTACCATAAGCAAGATGGTTGTAACATTGTCAACGAACATTGAGGCAACAGCAGTAAATGCACAAAGAAGCAACATCAAGGTCCAAACATTGCCCTTACTGACCTTGCCCAACTTTATGCCTACCTGGTAAAATATTCCTGTCTCACCCAGAACAGCTACTATAATCATCATTCCCAATAGGAGGCCTATGGTGTTGAAGTCAATGGATTCAATTATGAAATCAAGGCTTTTTTCGGCAGGTATGGAGCCCAATGTGACTGCCAAAACGATGGAAAGTACGGCAGCAAAAGCAGCAAGGACTGTTCTGTGAATAATCTCAAGACCCAGCAAAACATACACTGCAACCATAATCAATGTGATGGAGGCAAGGATGGGAGTAACATTTTTGTCAAATATTAAGGAAGGAACTGTAAAAAGGAGAATGGCATAGATTGCTATCAAAATGAGGCCAACAGCGTATTTCCTTTGCAATTTGTTATTTTCTGTAGAAAACAACTATTCATAAACGTATATGAAGAATATGGAAACTAACAAAAGCATATATGTCAAAGTCTAAATAAAATATATTTAGCAATTGCTGAATGCATTAAACTTCCTGCCAAGAGTTTTTGTAAACAGTACAGTATTCAATTTAAAAATTAATTTTAATTGGCACCATGAATGATATTAAGGGCATTTCTAGTTTTGCGTTATCGAATAGTGATCTCACTAAAACGTGATGTTAAAGATGGAATATTTTACCATTTAGAGCGGACAGGAATTATTATAATATGCCGCACTTCACCAATATCTAACCTGCAGTTTTGTGGTGTAGCTGTATGCTCAAGTCTCTGCAACCACACTAAACTCTGCAACGGTTTCCTTTCACCTTGTGAAATCCTCTCTTTATTTGTTATCTTTGTAGTCATCATTCAGTGTCCAAGGAAACCATTTCCCAATGATTTTTGCCCAATCTGCCTTAATTAATGAATAGATAATCAACACTACACTGGCTACACTAACTATTGAGATCACGGTGATTGATAATGGACTTTGGCTTTGCGCAAAAAGTTGCTCTATTAAAGGCTTACCCATCAATATTGCCCCCCATACAACAGCCATGTTTGCAATCAATTTACCCGCAAAGTTTGCAATCACAAATTTCAACGGATTGTATTTGGCAATGCCTAAAAGTATGATAACCATATCATCTGGGGGAAAGGGAGTGATGGCTGAAACAAATGCGCCTATCCATCCAAATCTCATCAGCAATCTTTGGAGAGGCATCATTTTTTCTTTTGTCCTATCCTTTAGCATCTTCCTGCCATAATAACTAGCTAGAAATATAATGGACCTACCGGAGGTAACACCTATTGTGCTCATTAACGCGATAAGGTTTGGATCCAACTTCTCGTTAAATGATGTAGCTATCAAGACGGGAACATACGGAACAGGGATAAACAAAATAATACTCGTGATGAAACTTATTACCAGAACATTGACATATGCCAAAACATCCGGGGAAACGAGTAGAAATAGAAACACATCCATGTTGTTTCGTTGAACAAAGTCACTAATCCCAACCCCATGTAAAAGCATATCTTTTGGAGAAACCTTTGTTTTTTGTTTTCACTAGTTAAAAGAGATGGCGCATCTTTAATGGCATCCATGTCAATGAACTTGCCCATAGGCATAGGTTGAGCATGAAGTCCACTCCTACTTGACGGCTGATTTTGGTGTCTTATAAAGAAGTTCTGTACCCTTTTTTATATCAATAAAAATCAAATCCAATATCAAACTCTAAACCCATATCCAAGGAAAGAGATAAGGTTCAGTAAAACACAGAACTACTAAAGAGGCTTGAAGCAAATGGCAAAAAAAGAATTTAGCATTTGCAGTGTCAAAATCATTATATAAAATCACCCATAACATCTACCACCAATGACTAAACCTTTAGCCATTTTCGCATCTTTTTTATCTGTTTTTACAGCCATATGTTCTATTTTAATGGTTATTCCCGATATCACATATGCCTCTCCCAATCAAACCAGAAATGTCACTACGGCGACATCAGTAACCGGTTTAAACTCATCTTTTGGGTCACCGGATGGATTTAATTCCACCTTCAGTCAAAGGACACCAAACCCAGGCAGCCAGGACAACGATACTGGTGACAATACAACAGCGGATAGTGGTTCGGCCGACATAGCTCAGCTATCCGGTAGTGAGAAAGTGGTTATTTCAGCAAACTTCACGTCAAAACCCAGCAGCCTTCAGGCAGATTACAATATCACCGGCAAACCCGCCATAACAATAGACGGAAAACATATGGATTTTGAATATCCAGTTGACAACAATGACGAAATCACACTGTCTGACATTCTCATGTCAATGCGAGCATCGATTAAAGTAAACGACAACACCACAACACCAAATAATGAAAACACCATACACCAAATCAGAGTTTTTTCAAACCCTGACAACATCACAGAACATGCCAATGGAACAAAGACATATGTAAACAGCCCAAACAGAATTGAACATATTGATTTGGACGGTACTTTTTATTATGAACCAACTACTTATGCACTTTTGCGTCCTGATGGCACAGGCTTCCTAAAAGCAAATAACTAATAACCATGAACCGGTAGACCATTTGTTCCTCCGTTAAGAAAAGGTGCAATATTACAAAATAGATTCGTTGGGAACCGGTAATTGAGTATGTCATTTGGAAAAGAATTTTTACGGTAATTGTTAAATCAATATCCGATTTGTCTTTTATTTGGTTACAGGTGGCCCTTTTTGATATATCTTCTTAAGCCATATTGGTGTGATTACCGTAGTTACTGCCACCATGATGATTATCGCGGTATAAATGTCGGTGGACAATGCTCCGGTTGTCACTCCCACACCGGCAACAATTAACCCAACTTCCCCCCTTGATATCATACCTACTCCAACCCTCAATGATTTAGTCTTGTCCTTGAGGAATATCAACGAAGGTAGGCCGCATCCCAAAAGTTTTGTGGAAATTGCAATCGCCACAATTATCCCGGCAATTAAAAGGACATTGAGGTTTATGCCCCTCAAGTCCACCTGTGCGCCTATTATGGCAAAGAAAAGAGGGGCAAAGATAAACTGCAGTTTGTGAACATACTCTTCAACCTGCTTTATCAACCTGGTGCTGGCAATGGCCATTCCAACTGCAAAGGCACCCACAATGGGCGACAACCCGACATAGGCAGCTATCCCAGCTGTCCCAAAGAAAATCGCAGTTGTGATTCCCTCAATGCTTCCCTTTGACCTCCACAATTTTTCGCGGTGCAGTATCCTTGGAACGAGGAATATGGCAACTGTGAGCAGGATTGCAAACAATCCCAGTATTTTCAAAATGAGAAAAGTGATTTCCACTATGTCCGGCGTGATGTTGCCAGACTGGACCATGGTAACCACAACTGACAATACGGCAATCGCAAGGATGTCGTCAACTATCGCGGCCCCCAAAATAAGCCGTGCCTCCTTTGACTGCATTCTCCCCAGTTCAGTTAACACCTGAATGGATATAGCTATGCTTGTTGCGGTCAGGGCAGTGGCAATCAAAAGGGTCTCAAACGCTCCCAGGCCATACATCGAGAATACGGCAAACCCCACAAAGAATGGCACAATCACACCCAATGCCCCCACAGTAAAGGAGGCGGCACCTCCCCTAAGAAACTCCCTCGGTGTTATTTCCAATCCAGCAACAAACAAAATCACAATGGCAGACAGCTCTCCTATGTGCTTGACAGTCTCATCCAATACCACTAGCGGGCCGCCTTCAAACAGTGGTAGTCCGCCCAAAGCATAGGGCCCCACTATTATCCCAGCCAACAGCTCACCCAATACAACAGGCATCCTCAGTCTTTGGAAAATCTCGGCAAAGATTTTAGCACTGAACAGGAAAATGGAAAGTGAGATTATCACATGGATAAACACAGATTCTGCTGCCATTGCTTATCGAACAAGATATTGCTTTGCCGACGATAATATAACACATGCTTTTTAGCTGTCAAGATTACTTGCTATTAATTGTGTTTTTAATATTGGCCCATAAACTATGGTAATAAACTTTAACAGCTAAAACAGGCTTTTTGGTGTTTCATCCAAATCATAGTAATACCCCAAAATGTTGTCTACGGTGTGTTGGAGCTGGGTATTGCTGTTCACCAGGACAACAACAACTTTGTCTTTCTCGATTATTTTCAACACCCTTAAATTCTCATATTCTGAAACAACCCATTTTAGTTTGCCCAAAAGGCTGTGGTTACCGGGTGTTCCTTTTCCACCCCCAACGGTGGTTTCACTGTTGCCATAGAGACCTAAAGTGCCATAAATTGAATTGATGTATGCTCTGTCAGTATGGGCGCCTTTTGCAATGTATAGGTCCCTGATTTGCGAAGACACTACAATAAAAACGGCCAAAATGTCATCATCCACTTCTACAAGATGCTTGATTTTGTCATAGCTACCACCTTTATTATTACCTTTCACTGGTTTATTGATAATATGGTCAATATATCAATGATTTTGCACCAAGCCAAACCACTGTCGAACCGTTGACAAATGCATGATTGGGATAAGTTGAAATCCTGATATGCAAATTGTCATTATTACCGTCTGCAGCTTTTTTAGTATATAATTAATTATCCAATAGTGGAGTAGTCTGTATAAGACTGATATGATTTAGAATCCATGGTTGTTATGAGAATTAGATTCTGATAAAAAATCCGTTTTCTATTATGCTATTGAACTAATAAACTTAATAGTCCCATCTATTACTTTTAGTTAACGTATTTTTATGAGTTTGATGAAGAATTTGGTGACAATAACCTTCTCTATTGCTTTTGTTTCTCTATTGATTATTTCTTCATATGCGATACATGCATTCGCAGTTCCCACGGTCTTTGATCCCAATCTGAAGGTTGAGGCGGTTTTTGAGGGCCTAAATACGCCGACTAACATAGCATTTTTGGGTGTGAATGACATTCTGGTTTTGGAGGAAAACAGTGGAATGGTCGATAGAATTGTGAATGGGAATGTGTATTCCAAACCATTGCTTGATGTTAATGTCTCAAATGCGCTTGAGAGGGGATTATTGGGAGTTGCTGTTGACAAAAGTGATCATGGCAATAATAAATCTTCACCCACCCGTGTGTTCCTGTACTATACGGAATCAAAAGCTGGGGATGGAGGAGATGAGTGCGATACACCCACCCGCTGCAAACCAGGGAATGACCCTCTTGGAAACCGCCTGTACAGATATGATTTAATAGATAACAACAGCAAATTGGTAAATCCAAAGCTGTTGCTAAACTTGCCTTCTACGCCAGGGCCTGCCCATAATGGGGGTGTTGTCACAATTGGACCTGACAAAAACGTATATGTTGTGCTTGGAGAGCTTGGCTGGATGAGCACACAAGCGTCAAACGTGCCCCAAAAAAAAGCGCCGCTTGACGGAAGGGGTGGAATACTGCGAGTCACCCAGGATGGTAAACCAGTGCAAGGAATTTTGGGAAACAGCACTCCCGCTAGTTATTATTACGCGTATGGGATAAGAAACAGCTTTGGTTTGGATTTTGATCCTGTTACCGGTCAGTTGTGGGACACCGAAAATGGGCCTGAATTTGGAGACGAGATTAACCTTGTAAAGCCGGGGTTTAACAGCGGTTGGTCTAAAGTACAGGGGATATGGGAGGTTACAAATGGGTCAATGGGCAAGGAAAACCTGCATCCAGAAAATATGTTGCTAAACTTTAATGGTAAGGGGACATACACTATGCCAAAATTTACATGGAATGTTACTGTTGCTCCCACTGCAATCAAGTTTTTTCCGTCTGATAAGTTGGGTGTGCAGTACCAAAATACTTTATTTGTGGCTGGCGCCAACAATGGAAATATTTATCATTTTAACCTAAATGAGGATAGGACCGAGTTTGTACTCAATGGCACGCTAGCCGACAAGGTGGCAAATACCCAATCGGAAAACCAGGGGATAACGTGGGGAAAGGGATTTGGCATAATTACCGATATGCAACACGGGCCTGATGGTTACCTGTATGTGCTTTCAATTGACCTGCCCGGGGATAGAGGTACACTATATAGGATAGTTCCTACAAGTAAGAGTTAAAAATCTGGCGCAATCAAAAAATACTAATAAAATTGCATCAAAGTATTATAACACAAAAGATTCGTTTATGTTTAATTCACTTTTGAACGACATCTCCCTGAGCCCACACCTTAATGGGTGAGGATAGAGGGGACTACGATTGACTTTGAATTTAAAATACCTAGATTGAGAATGCTCCATGCGATTTAAGCCGTATTCTGTCCGGCCCATATCATATCCATATGCCTTTGAGGTTTCAAAAGTATAAAAAATTACGGGATATAAAAGTACAAACCAAAGAAAATCCTATACAAAAAATATCTTTTAACTTATACTCTAACTCATTTTATTCTGATACCATTAGTTGTGTCTGTACTTTGGTAGAGAAAAGCATTGATATCA
Source organism: uncultured Nitrososphaeraceae archaeon (assembly GCA_963779615.1). Lineage (GTDB taxonomy): Archaea > Thermoproteota > Nitrososphaeria > Nitrososphaerales > Nitrososphaeraceae > Nitrosocosmicus. The sequence continues at coordinate 846,686 of CAVZZA010000005.1, read as the reverse complement.
TAATGACATTAAATGAGTTTTACGATAAAATGAATTTATAAAATGAAAGTAATTGTCTCCATAAAACTAAAAGGCAAGTTTTTAATAATCTGGTGATTGGTTAAGCCATCTGCATGTGTTTCCATTTATGAGGGTGTTGCCTCATTAACGATGAATGGCTGTTCGTTATTTTTTTTATTCGAAAATATGTTCTATTTAATTTAATTAGAATGATTTTATAGGAGTTTTGCTATTAAAGGTCAATGAATAAGATTATACTGCAACTATCTTTATTAGTATTGGTGGGATCTGTAATGACCATGGGCGCTTTGTCTTCCTCTCCCCAATTGGCGTACTCAAAAGGTGACAGCAAAAAAGGGGTACATGGAGGGTTCGCTGAAGCAGTAGTTAAAACGGATGGCAAGAAATACAACATTGATGGCAACTATGATGTGGCGATAAATGACGATAACACACTAGCAATTACGGAGAATCGTGACGCAAGCAACACCAAAGACATAAAACTGTCTACAGGCGACGATTTGACCATAAAATTCAAGTGCGAGGAGAAAGACTGTGATCAAACTGCCAGGCATGGAGATTATAAATCCATTAACGTGTACCTTGTGGACAAAAAAGAAAAGAACATAGATATTGCCAAAAACAAGGCAGATAAAATCAAAACCATTGAAAGTGAAAGATGTTCTGAGCCCTTGATTGACTGTAGCCTTAAAACAACTATTTCTGACAATGTTAAGAGCGGCAAATACAATATTGTGATAAATGCGGCATATGATGAGGGAAATATTTACTACATAAGCCCGGCAAAAATACAGGGATAAAATAATCCTTTTTTTTATTGAAAAGCAAAAATACGGTTCATTCTTTATCACAATTAAATATCTTATTTAAACTTATAGGTTAATAATTTTATTAAGATGCAAATAAACCCGGTTTAGGTTCCGTTCACTATTGAATCACATCCTTCCTCCGTACATATTTATCAGTGCTGGAAACCAACAATGACCTCTTCCATAGGCAACACGATACCTTGGACTGTAGAATGCATCTATCATCATAAAAGATACTTTTATTAGTTCAATATGTGAACCGTGAATGCAAATAGCGAGTTCAAATCCCATTCCCTTCACAATTTTCCATAAATAAAATTATCAAATTTTTTATGAACCCACAAGTAGCGCTAAAGGGTTCAAGTCCCACCGCCAATGCTTAACTTGTTTATAATATATTAAAAAACGGATTATTCGATATGAAAACGAATCCATAATTTAACCCAAATTTGTATTGCATCCCTTTCGGCCCATAGAGAATTCATCCTGATGAGTCAAAGACTTGTGCAATTACGAACACAATTACAGCTTTATAGATGAAATTTCAAAAGGGGGTGTATCCATAACTGTTCCTTAAGGTATTCTTTTTTATTGATTGTGCATAAAGTCAAACAAGGTTTTATTCATTGAGCCTTCAATACCATAATTCTTGTTTATTTTGTTGATTAGTTTTTGCTGATGTATTATGGCCGTTAAAAGGAAGAAATAGTCAATAGAAGATTCTGAATTCTCAATATCTGTTACCAGATTACAATATCCATTATAAATGCATGTTTCCAGTATCATTTTTAATAGCAGCTGGCAGTCCTCCATATGCAAGGCATCTATCAGGCCCTGCCACTTTTTGCAAGTTCTGTCAAGCAGTTTTTTCCCTTGTGTTTTATTTTCTTCCAATAATCTTATTTCCTCTTCAACCACATCATCATTGACTTTGCATTCTTTCTTGCTGATCGCTAATAGCGCTTTATAATTACGAAAAAGGTCTCCCATCACAACCGATTCAAAAACAATTGGGTTTACCGCATTGGATAAGTAAGATGTGTATAATTTCGCGTTCTCGAATATCTTGTCAAACGCCTGTTTGTCTTTTTTGGTTGGTAGTGATTTCTTAAAATCAGACCAATCCAGTTTCTCAATCTCTAGTAGTTGTCTGAAGGAAGGTATTGTGCGGCCCACTTGTTTATGTATTGTGTTAATAATTAAAAGCCTTACGCATGGTATATATGAGTAGAATGAGACCAATTTTTTACAAGTGGAGAGAGAATCCCGTTGCAAATTCGGCCATTATGAATATAATCGTAAACTGCAGTTTATTTTTGCACCTTTATTTTTTGCAATAATAGGTGTTCAAGTGGATCTAAGAGGTGTTAACATCGATGTATTAATTATTGCAGGGATAATTATAGTAATAGCAATTTCTACAAAGCTATTAGGATGCGGATTGCCATCTATATTGTATCTCAAAGATAAGACAAAATCAATTAGAGTGGGAATAGGGATGGTATCAAGAGGTGAAGTAGGCCTCATAGTAGCTGGTGTTGGAGTAACATCAGGAGCACTCTCTACTGATATTTATACAGCTATAATCATAATGGTAGCGATTACAACAATAATCACACCCATATGGTTAAAGAAATCTTACAAGAGGGAATTATCTTCTATGGATAGAAAAGTGTAAAATATTCGTAGCCAGAAAAAGAAATGATCCTTTATTAAATTCCCGTTTTTGATCCTCTTCCTGAGGTATTATCCTTGTCTTTAGCAAACTGTTTTGATTTTGTATATGCAGTTTGAGATACTTTTGAATCGTATTTACTATTGTGTAGTTGTTCTTCATTGATAGATGTAACACTATTTTTGCTATATCCTACATATGACTCAGCAATTGTACCTTGATTTCTTTGTTTCAATTCTTCAGTAACATGTTCTCTGATTTTACTTGAATAGATGAGATTATCAATAGGAGGATTCTCAGCCAACTTACTAATTATTGATTTTGAAATATCTTTGGCAAGCATGAAAGGCGTACCGGCCCTGCTAATTCCTCTAATTAGTTTTCCTCACTAAATTTTTCAGAGTTTCCACTTCTTTTTTCTACGGTTAATTCGGATAGGTACGATAATTGTTCTTCTGTAGTATTTACCTTCATCATATACTATATCATCTTGTTTATATTTAAGAATAATTCATTTTATCATTTGTTGAGACGGTATTAATCCACGTATCAAGTCGTATCTTGGGATTATCGATAATAATTTTAAATTTTGTTAATCTTCTTTCCCTTAATATTTGATATATGCCATCTAGTAATTATAGGTGTGAATGGTAATTATATTCATTATTTTCTCTAAATTCCTTTATTTGTTGCAAAGTTTTTCTTTCACCTTCTGATATCATTTGCTTTATTGTTTTAACAGAAAAATCTGCATTCTTTGAAACATGAGGATTTTCAATTCTGCTACGCAATATTCTTGTTACTGAAAGTATTTCTGCGCCACGGTTATGAACAAGATTCTTATACTCTTTCCTTATTTTTTCAACTTCGTTGTATGTGAAGGTATAATCATTACCTATATCAATAGTTTTTCCGCCGACATTACCATTATGTAAGATAGTTTTATTCTCTGATTTTTCAAAGTATTCGTAAAGTTTTTCTATCAATTGTATTTGTCTAGTCATGACCTTTGCCATTTTTAGACTATGGATGGTTTTATCACTGAACATGATATCTTTTGCCCTATCCAATACCTCCGTCATATTGGCAGGCAATCTATCTATTTTCCTACTATAATTTTCAACAATGAAGATGTTCTTATCATTTCGTGGGGATGAAGCAATAACTTCTCTTACTGGAGTATTGCTTAGTAAACTTCCATCCCATCCGTAAACTCCTTTCTCTATTTCAACCCAAGGAAATCCATAATTTGGATATCCACAGCTTGCTAACAGATGTTTGGAAACGATAGACGAGCGATCGCTATCAAAAACTAATGGTTCAGCTGTAAGTACATTTACAGCAGTAACTATTAGTCTAATTTTGGAATTAGAATCTATTCCAGAATTATTCTTTTTTTTATTCCCTTTAATTGTATCTGGAGCCAATCTTTGATAGTCAATGTATTTTTCAAGGGTCTTTACTAAGGGAGTATTATCATAGTAATAGGTCCAGTTTTGAGGTATGAAATAGTCCCTGTCTTGAAATATATAAACAGGATTCCATCTTGGAAGGAACATTTTGGGTACACCTAATGCTGCCGCATTAGTCGATCCAGAAGGGTTATTTCGCAAATTCATTGCATTTTTTTGAAAATCATAGAAAAATGTTAAATAATTGGGAATGATTTCATAGCTACTTTCTGCCAATTCTATCCAGAAGTTTTCTAGGTCTACCTCTGGTTGATTGCTTTTACTACCAGCTATGATTGCCGCATTGATAGCTCCAATTGATGTTCCAGCAACTACATCTATCTTGATATGTTCCTTAACCAAAGCCTTAAATACCCCACATGCAAAGGCACCAAGAGAACCACCACCCTGTAATACCAAGACATTTTCAACCGTCCTATTTTTCTTATGTCTTGATGACCTATCATGAAATTTAAAACTCATGATTCTTATGCACTCAATTAATCTCTATGGAGACTGTTTTAAATCCTTGATATTTCTGATTATTTTAGTAGAAAATAAATGAGACAAGTAAATTTGTCTCTATCTATCGTATTATTGTAATAGGGCACGATACCCTTTCTGACACTTTTCTAGATACACTTCCCAATCCCTTTATCTTGGCCAATCCTTGCAGACCATTACTTCCCATTATTAGCAAATCTACCTTATTTTTTGTAGCGTAATCCACAATTTCATTTGCAGGGTTACCATACAGTATGGAATATTCTATTTTAACTCCCTCTGTCGGTTCAAATTCGATAATTTTTTCTTTGATGACTTTTTTCATATCGTCTTCCATTTCGATATATATAGCTAAAGCGAGTTGACTCAATGATGTCGCTTTGCTCCTAACTGGCTTATCGAGATTTAGTGATGGGTGATTCCTGAATTACGTGTGATAAGAGAATACTAACAGTAGGTTTCCCCCTACTCCATTGGAAAACTATTTTAGTTAAATTTACAGCACATAGGAGACACTTTTCTGAATATTTTATATTATCAAATGGCACTAGAATCTTTTTTATTAACAATTTACATCCTCTTGCTTTATCATTATCAATAATAATACATGTACTATGTTGACACAACTAAATGAAGAAATATACCCAATGATCCATAAGCATCCTTTGTTTTATTTTTTTCAATTAGATTCAAAAGATCTCCATGATTTAAACCGATTGTAAATCTTTATTATTTATATACCCTCTAAGAAAAAATTTACTATAACAGGAATTAATATGATTTTGGATTCTGGTATTGATTCTGCAGCCAAGAATGTCCCAGTTTGTTTTCTTGTTTATTGGCATTTGATTTGCATCCCATGCACGTAACATATGGCATAATTTGATTTGATACTTTAGCTGTTCTTATTGTCTTATTTCTATTTGTCGTTGTTAATGGCTAATATCTACAAACAAGCATTGTTTTTCTGTGTGTCTATACCTAGTTATATTTTTGCGTGTGACAGAATCTTGTCACACTCACACTGTCACAAGCTCAAACCATTTGCCTTTTGTATTTTTTCATGGTTGTTCCGGTGAAAGGGGATTCATCTTCTTCCAATTCTTTGCTATTCATATCGTTTTTGAATTAATAAAAATATCTATATTTGCGGATTATCCAATTTTTATTCATATGATTTTCATAGTAATGCTCAAATTGCATATTATTTTAACCTGAAAAATTTTGAAAAATTTAAAATTTTTCCCGTTCAGTCCATCGACATCGTTTTGGAAGGTTTCGACAAATTTAAGTTTGGAAAGCCAAATTGTTAACAAAAAATTAGAAGTTTAGATCCAGAATAAAATTAAATTGTTAACAAATTTGCTAGCATAAAATAAACCGACGATAAGGAAAAGCGGTAGATTTGTAAACATGACATTCACAATAAATCAATTAATGTTATTTTTAAAATAAGCACCATTTTTAACTAATTCCATTAAAGATTTTGTTGCCATCTCCGATGAAATACTCTTGGATTTTGCATAATATTTGGCCATTTTTTTTAAACCTTCTACTGATCGATATATTTTGACTGTGTCTTCCAAAGATTTAACCGGCCTATAAGAACTGAAACAGGAAGTAAGAATTCGAGTAAGGATACCTGCTTTTTCATTTTCTTTGTGATTAGACAATAACTTTTCAAGTTCCTCAAAATGGGGACATAACTGGCCAAAGACTCTCATGATTTTAAGCTCATCGACACCAGATTCAAAACTGGCATATTTGGAAAGCAACTCATAAATGAAATCATCTTTTAAAGTGGGTGGATGTGTTCGAAAATGCTTGAACTTGTTTTTATAAAATACATGTTTTGTTTTTGTCTCAAGCGAAGAAACAGGTTTGATTTCTTTATTGTCGATAGTGGCTAAGCCATCATGCATTCGCTCATTATGGCGCTCTGCATTATATTTTCTACCAAAACTTTGTTTGCATTTACTACAGGCATAAGAATCTCTCTTCACAAATATAATTATCCAATACTGCTATAAGTTAGTTACTCCGGGTAACTCATATTTAACTGCAGTTCAGTTATGGCATATTCTGCTCTGTCGAATAACTAATTTGGATACAACCAATTATGCTAGTGTTGCATCATGTCGTCATCTTGTCCATAAACAAGTTATAGATCGATGCCTTTAACATCAGTTCATTTACGATGTTGTTCCACTTTGCAGAATGTGCGTATTCACCAAACATTCTTTTGATGGAGGAGAATGCAGATTCGGCCATCCATCGCATGCCATATCCGTGTCTTTTCTTCCATCGCTTTATATCTTCAAGTTGCTGCATTACTGATAGTTTTCGTGGAATGCATCTGGTGTTGTTCTTAACCGATGAATTTTTTCTTACTTTGATGACCGGTAATATATTCAGTCTATCAAGATACCCAAAATTGTCTTTAGAATCATAACCCCCATCTGCCAATACCTTTTTGATGGAATGCTTTTTAGAAACACCATCGACCAACTCTTTCAACATCTTTCCATCATAAACATCTTCTTTTGTTACACTCATTTACACAATCTTCTTTGTCTTTATGTCTACGGCTACGTGTATTTTGATAAATCCTTTCCTCATCCTTTTTTTATTCTTCCATTTGTCAAGTATCCATTCGCCTCTGTTTGTTACCTTGATACCAGTGCTGTCAACTGCTATCACTATGTCGTCTTTTTCTGGATTTATGTTTGGATCCAGGTTTATCTTTGTCCTTTCTACTCTCCACCAGATTGTTGTGAAATCTGGTACTGTTTCCCGGAGCTTCTTTATATGAATTGACATCATTCGAAGAAAGCCCTCTAATTGACGGTATGGAAGTAGGTACGCATGTACGATGGCGAGCAGCGATATCAAGGAATTCGGGTAGCGAAAGTGAGGGCCTTCCTTTCCTTTGTTCATTTTCTTTAGCTCTGCTCGCCAGTTCTGTAAAAAACCAGAATCAAACAACATTTCACCTCGTCTAACAAGAGACTCATTATATTCACGCCAGTTAACCTTCCTCTTTGGTTTTTTCTTTTTGTCCTTCCTGGAGTTATCAGACAACATCCATTCTACTAAAAGGAGCTATATAGCTCGTTTGAGAAAGTAGTTATTCAACACACCAGCATATTCGTAAAAATTAGTTCAGTATAAACTTGATATTGAAATAATGAAAGGTTGTGAAACTTGAATTCAAACATGCTTTATTGCATACCTCGATATACTCATAGGGAGTGAATGGTGAAATGTCAATCCATAGTTTTGAAATAGATTGTCGCCATATGCCCATAGATAAAGAATTGAGTACTCCTGTTTTAAGCACAAGTCAAAATGTTCATTCCATTTGAAAGTTATTATTGTCATTCTTATGAATCACTACCATACTTTTGCCCCCTTTCTGATTTTTATATCATACAAGGTATGGGTATTTGATGAACAAACTAGGTATAGATGAAACGGAGAGTCCATCTTAAATGTAAAACATACAAAGAATCAGCCCATTTCTGTGGTTTGACAACCAGTCTGAGGCTGCGGCCAAATTTTATGTCTCGATGTTCAAAAATTCCAAAGTCAAGAAAATTATTTATTATGGTGAAGCAGGACCTGGGCCGAAAGGCAGTGTAATGAGGGTATCTTTTGAACTTGATGGCCATGGATTCGTGGCATTAAATGGTGGGACCCGATCTGAATTCACAGAATCAATATCTTTTATGGTAAACTGTAATATCCAGCAAGAGGTGGGTTGAATACTGGGAAAAACTATCCACAGGAGGACAAAAGATACAGTGTGGCTGGTTGAAAGATAAATATGGAATAGCATGGCAAGTTACGCCAATTGTATTGATGGAAATGATTGGTGACCCTGATCCCAGAAAATCCATGCGGAGTGGATCGGGAGTTAGCAATTCAAACTCTTCACAGTGTCGATTCATTACGCGTTATTGAAATTAAGTAGATATTGATAGCATTCTCCTTGTATATCATCTTATCTTATATTGTATAATCAATGTCCAACGCCACTCTAAAGCGATCACTTTTTGACTTATTACTGTAATTTTGTATTAGAACCACAAATGAGCTAACAGAAATTGCTATGACAAGTAATAGCTAATGCATTGACTCATACCACAGATGAGTAGTCCAAGTATTTAGATCTAATAACCTGTTTTTATAGACTGACTATTTCTCCTCCTTTTCGTTAGCTTTTTTCTTTTCATTATCATCACCCATCAACATCATTTATCAACATTTTCCATTCGGTGTTCTCTAGACGCAGATCTTATCTAATTGAACTGATTATGGTCCTTCTCAGTTGTGGTGCTCTCTGTATTCTCATATCTAGTCAAATGTGTTCGCAATGTCGTTATTTACTGCATTATTTATGGAATCCGTAAGACTCTGAGCATGTGCAACATGCATGTACGACAGATAAATAAAATATAGGCAATAAGATTAAACCGAACTTCATGACATACTATGGATTTGAATATCAGAATATTGGCCTTTATTTCAATGAGAATCACGATTTAACGATGAATTAGTGTCATTATTCAAAAATAAAATTTCATGTTTATGCAGTCCATAATAAATTTAGAAATGGGGAATACAAATTAGTTACACTCGACATTTTAGAATATACAATTACAGGATTTAGGATAATCAAAGATTAATCAAAGAAGAAAGGAAGTAAAAGATACAATCATATAACATAATCTAGGATTTCAACCTTGAGAATATTTTATTTATAATTAGAAATTGAATTTAAACCCTGAATATGGTTTCAAAACTCGCCTGTATACCACAGATACCTGACCGGGTGAATTAACAATCGGTAAAGTCATTTCTTCACCACATTCGTGTTTCACGGCAAAGGGTTTACAAAACGAAGATTGTGTTCTACCACCTTCTTTTTCATAACTACAAATAGTACATATCTCCGTAGCTCTTTCTTTTTTGCATTTAAAACACCTAAAATCAATATCATCATTTCTTGCGGAAATTTTGATAAACTTGCTATTATTTTTTGTTATGGATAGACAGGATGAGACAATTTTGATCTCTATTTCAGTAGATCTCCCATAATCATATACATATCCAAAGGACATGTCCTTTTGAAGTAATTTTTTTAGTTCTATTCTCATGTTTTTACTATCATGATCAGCTAGTTTGTCGAGTTGAGATTCGTAAGTTTGATCGGCAATTGCAAAGGAACTTAAATGTCCACAACATTCAAGCCATATGTTTTTGACATAATTGACTATTATCTATCCAATACTCTGTGTTAAATATAAAATTCAAATACAGGGTCGTACAATGACGGCATCTTGCCCAAATTCTACAGGACGAGGACTTTGTCTGATTTAAAATATTTGCTGTCAGTCAGTAAATCTTGATAGGAGTGTTTTATCGTTCTAGTCCAATATGCGGTTAGATGCTTATATAGTGACAAGGGTATGGTGTTACTTAGTGGATTGAGTATGTCTAAGGTAACTCAAACAAGCAAGTATATAGACAACTTTCCAACACAAAAAGCCAAAGTTGATGATGTAGAAATAGAGTACAAAACACTTGGCAACAAGAGTGGTAAGCCAATAATTTTCATACCTGGCTTTAGGGTGACTATGGATATGTGGGAGCCTATCATACTTAAAGAACTTGTTTCATTAAATTACAGTGTAATAGTCTTTAATCATAGAGGCACTGAAAATTCCTCCTTAGGAGTCAGGGAATATTCTATTGGTCAACTTTCAAATGATGCTGCAGGTTTGTTGGATGCACTCAATATAGAAAAAGCAGATGTTTTTGGATGGTCAATGGGCTCCTATGTTGCTCAGGACTTGGCGCTTTTGCATCCAAATAAAGTTAACAACCTTATCTTGTATGGGTCAGGTCCTGGTGGATACAAGGCTGTTCCTTCAGGTCCTAAATTAATGGAAACCTTGAACAATATATCAGGCACTCCTGAAGAGCAAGGAAGGCAAATTCTTTCATTGTTTTTCCCTCAACCTTGGCTTCAAAAAAACCCCGAATACATCAATTATTTTCCACTACTTAAAGGAACAGTTTCTCTTGAAACCACACAAAAACAAGCAGAAGCAATAATAAAATGGAATGGCTTCTACGATTCTCCTTCACAAATTATTCAACCCACCCTGGTCTTAGTCGGAACAGAAGATGTAATCACCACTCCTAAATCTTCATTACTGCTAGTTGAAAAAATTCCTTTAGTATGGCTTGTACAAATAAGGGGAGCAGGACATGGATGGATGTATCAGTATCCTGAAAGGTTCAGTAAAGTGATACTAACATTTTTGGACGTTAATTAAGAAAGGAATCCGAGTTAAATCATCTCTATTGGCTTAAACCTGTAGATCAAGGGTGTTCTGTTTCCCTTGAAAGTATTATTAGTTTTGGGTATTATCTTGGCGATAACATGGAGCAGCAAGACCGCTGGTGCAACAACAATGTGTGGCAGGAAAAGCCGTTGTCGATATGGACCAAAGGGAAGCCTCCACTGAAATCTCGTGAAAACGTCCGTTGCATGGTGGTCAAACAAAACAGGCAATGACAAGATATGTTTAGGGGTTCCACCGACAACGGTGCCACATTTGGCGAAAGTATAAACCTAAGCAACACCACAATGCGGAATTGGTTGTCGCGATGATTGACGCAGAGGGTGATAATGTGGCTGTAACATGGTGAGAGCGCAATAGCGCGAGTAATGAGCCTGTGGCAAGAATAAGCACCAATGCTGGAGAGACTTTAGGGCCCCTGCTGTAGCTGTCGCAGAACAAAACCATGGAGAATGGTGGTGGATAACAAAAAATAATAAATATTTTGCCCAAAACCATTTAGGTTTCAAATCCATCACTTAACACCGTAGTATCATGATAAAAATCATATCTTCGGTTTAGGTTGGTTCAGATAAAATCAGGGAGTTTCAGCCAAACGCCATTGGCATATTCATGGCTTTGCCTCATATACGATGTTAAAGGGTGTTTGGGAAGCTCTTTTGAATTTGGTGAATCCTGCCTTTTCTGCAATTTCTTTTATCCTTTTTTCACCAGCTTGTGCACCTAACGCGGGTCCATTATCCGCTACGGAATTGGGAACACAAATCATGGATGAAGCTGAGTAGTATATTCTTCCTACCAAATTAAGGTTATCCTCTACATTGTCATTTGCCATCGGCTCCACTATCATACATGTGCCATCTTGTTTTAGCGATTGTTTGGCAAATTTCATTGCACCAATTGGGTCACCCATGTCATGCAGACAATCAAAAAAAGAGACCAAATCATAATCATTGCCTATTGATTCATTAGCGGATACTGCGCTGAACTCAGCTCTGCCTGCCAATCCTTCCTTTTGTGCCGATTGTTGGGCTGATTCAATTGAAGCCTTGTGATTATCAAACCCATAAAATTTAGAATTTGGATAGGATTTTGCCATTATGAGGGTCGGGACACCATAACCACACCCTATATCAGCTACCTTTGCCCCTTGTTGAAGTTTTTCCTCCACCCCCTCCAGTGATGGAATCCATGATTGGACAAGATTGCCAATATAGGCTGACTTGAAGAACTTTGCAGTCCCTTCAAAAAGGTCGTGGTGATGTTCTCCCCACAGCAATCCTTTCCCTGTCCTAAACATTTCCACAAACTTTTCCTCGTCTTTGAATATGGAGCGTAATAATTGATATGCGCCTAGAATATATGCTGGACTGTTCTCCTCTGTCAGTACAAATGCATTTTCCGCTGGAAGAGTGTATTTGCCGTCTGAAGGATTGTATTTTACATAGCCTGCAGCGGCCTGGCTCGCAAGCCATTCCCTGATGTATCTTTCATAGGTGTTTGTTTTAGCTGCAAGTTCTGCGGATGTGACGGGTATTGAGTCAGCCATTGCCTTATAAAGGCCAAGTCTTTCCCCCAAAATGATAGTCATCGCACTCATGTTGCTAGCGATGTCCCCAACAGCCTTCATCATGAATTCCTGAACCTTTGATTGATCGATATTATCTGGAGTAATGGTGTTTGATGTCATGTTAGTTACAAACTAATATAAATATTCAAGTATTTATATTATAATCCTAAGAAAAGGGTGATTATCACAAAATATTTTAGTTTTGTCAATATGGATATTAAATATTTATATTTTTGTTTACTGAATTACTGCATTACGCGCTCCATTTTTGGTTTTTATGGGTCATAGTAGTATGATTTAGTGGTTGTGGTAGGTGTTAATCATCATGAGGCTCGTGTTATCAATATCCAATATGGTACGGTCGGTTGGTCTGCAATGTTTAAAAATGATAAACTATGGGATAAAATAAAATGCCAGTTCCTTAATGTTCACAGTTTAAAAGGCCTTGATGAAGGGTTCTTTAGGCACAAAATTATCATAAAGATTAATTTGGTGTTATGCATAATAACATCATGCATAACAAGGAAGAGGACAAATTCTCTTGTCTACTTGATGCTCCAAATAAATGGGCAATTGTTAAACATCGGGAAAAACATGGTTTTCAGTGTGACTGGATCACAGAAGTTAAGACACCTGCATAAGGTCTTACATTAGTACCGATGAACTCGCTTTATTAATAAAAGAAATAGATCATTTACTAACCTTTGTTCTTTACTCATCTGCAAAGAGAAAAGAAAAGAGAAAGTATGGCAGATGAAAAACTTGCATCCAAAATATTTAAATTGTCGTTAGGATCTGATACAATAAAATCTTTTAATGGGGCCGATATCGTCACAGCCCTTCGGGTCCATTATCCATACGGGTTCAAATAATTTTTCAGTTCTGATAACCATTGAAGGGAAAGGAAGGGGAGACATTATTGCCTGAAGTTAACAACAACCACCACAAACACATAGAGAAGAAAGCAAAGAATCAGGTTAACATACAACTGATAGGGGAATTCTTTTATTATTAGACCACCAATCGACACGTCAGAAAGATATTAAAATGGGTTACCCCGGGTCGACAAGACATACAGAATAGCCTTGTGGCCTTCTTTAGCCACTGAAAAACATGATGGTGCAGGGCGTTGCTCCCTCCCTTCAGCAATTTGTTGCAACCGCATGGTACTTCCCTCATCCGTGTTTCATGTACACCATAACCATCACCATAACATCCCCACGCAAGTGTATGAAGGTATTTCCTGCTGCCTGGTCGGGTTCCGGATGACCGAGGCATGCGGCACCGGGGAAGCATGGGCCTCGGATGCCAAAGCAATCGTGTATGGACTCGATCCCCCTTCCCTTCCACGCGAACAGACACCCTTCACCTTGGCACATTGATGAGGATGACCCGCTTTGGGGTTGTCACATAATCATCGCTGGATTCAAAAGGGATAGGATGCCTCTATGCGACACGGCCCACTTAAAAATAGGAGAATCCAACCCTTGCCAAAATGTTTATATATAAGTATAGGAGGAGTTGTGTACTTTTATACACCAATCTTTAATGATTTACCCTTAAGTATATCTATGCTGACATTGCTTATATAACGCAATAAGGAGAACAGGGCAGGCATTTGCCAAAACCATTCGTTTGAGGATGGGATGGGTGTGTTTTCTGTTGCCACATATAGCCTCTTTCCGGGGCTGACACAGCATGTTTGCGCTTTTGATATGCGCATACCCACTCACCATGGAGAAAGCATATACCATACCACCGCTGGTTTGGATCTATGGAATAGTTGTAATTGTTAGACTGGTCTTTCGGCAGTGCACGACATCGACGATGCGGTGGCGAATTTGCATTATTGCTGCAAAAACTTAGGCACGGCAAACCCCATTGAAAAACGGTCTGTTTCAATCCAGATGACATTGGCTCCTGTGTCACTTTCACCGCTAGTGAATATTATCTGTAGCCGGGGCCAAATATCCGCGGTCCAAGTCGCCTAGATCTGCTCCATGCCCATCGACGAACAGCTCAATGCCGGTGATGAAACTGCTGTCGTCTGACGCGAGGAATGTGGCGGCTTTCGCTATTTCGTCAGGACTTCCCATCCGCCCCATAGGCACGGCGGACAAAAGGCCCTCCCTGAATTGCTCCTTCTGCTCGTCAGTCTCCAGCAGGCCATCAAAGCATGGTGTGTCTATCGGGCCGGGACTGATGGCGTTGACGCGTATCCTGCGCTGCTTCAGATCGGCCGTCCAGGTGCGCGCAAAAGAGCGCACGGCCGCCTTGGTTGCGTTGTAGGCACTAAACCCTCCGACCCCCTTGGATGCGGCCACCGAGGCATTCAAAATGATGGAACCGCCGCCACCACCGCCACCATTGCCCCCACCCTGAAACAGCGGAAGCGCCTTTTGCACGGTGAACAAAAGCCCTTTGACGTTGATGCCGAAGACTTTGTCAAAGTGGGCTTCAGTGATATCCCCCAGTGTTGCCACTTCCCCAATGCCGGAGTTGGCGAACAGGATGTCCATGTGGCCCTTCTGTTCCTTCACCGTGGCATACCGCATGTCAAGGTCCGCAAGGTTTAACGTCCCCCATGGACACCGGTGATGCTTTTGCCTATTCGCATGACTGCTGCATCAATCTCGTCTTGGCGGTGGCCTGTGATGAAAACATGGACGCCCTCCTCCACGAACCGCTTGGCCGTGGCAAGGCCAATGCCGCTGTTTCCGCCTGTTATTACCGCAACTTTCCCTTCCAGCCTATTCATGGTGTTCTGATCGTGACGGTAGACTTTGTTTGCAAAGATGTTAGGTACTTTTGCTGCATATACTGAGGACGCCTACAAGCAAGGGGGCAGACCTAATCTATGGTTGGATGGTATAAAAGGGTCTGTCACATCCATAACGCGAATGCCACCTGCGGTGGAGTGGGCACGCAAGTGTCAGATGAGGCGACCGGCGCGGTTCAAGTATAGCCTGAGCAATTACATGCCAGTCACTTGCATACCCTGATACGGGACAGATTGCAGTGGCACAGCCTATAGGCACAAAGCAATAGCTCACCCGACCACTTGCATAAACAACACTTGGAAGACGGGAATTGAAAAGATCGTAAATACTCCTCCTTTAGTTATGCCAAGGTGAGGTCGAACATAGTGAATTCAAGTCCATTGGTGTATATGCCTTGTAGACAAAAATCAAAAGAATATAGATATTGACAAAAAAATGCGAGAGACAAAATCAAAACCATTGAAAATGAGAGATGCTTTGAGTGTTTGATTGCCTGTAAATTTAAAACAACTGCTCCTAACGATTTTAAGAGCGACAAATACAAGATTGTAATAAATGCAGCATATGATGCGGAAAATATTTAATACACAATCTAGGCAAAAATAAAGGGATGGAATAATTTTTAATAATTTTTAAGAATTGGGCGCAACAGCATGGTTGGGATTGACGACCAGGTACACCTTCTGAATTTATGATTCAAAGCCAATCAGAAAGCGTCATCATGATCTTGCTAATGTTTTAGTTTATCCGAATAATGTGCTATGTTGAATAAATGATTCTAATTCATATTTAAAAGGCTGTCTGATATAAAGAAAACGGATATACGAATGAAAAGATCGGATTTATCTATTTCTTTAATGAAGATAATAATATTATTTTCAATAGCATCTTTTACAATTATTGTTCTTATCCAAGATAAAGTTCTGGCTCAAACGCCAACAAATCTATCATCTTCCGACCAAACCTATCATTTTGTAAAAAAATGGGGTTCTAGTGGTACAGGCGATGGGCAGTTTGAGAGACCTCGAGGTATTGCCCTTGATTCTTCTGGCAATGTGTATGTAGCTGATTCTAATAATAACCGGATACAAAAGTTTGACAGCAACGGCAAATTCATCACTAAGTGGGGTTCAGAAGGCACGGGCGATGGGCAGTTCTATGGGCTTAGAGGCATCGCTATAGGTTCTTCAGGCAATGTGTATGCAGGAGACTGGGAAAATGACAATATTCAAAAGTTTGACAGCAACGGTACCTTCATCACCAAGTGGGGTTCAGAAGGCACGGGCGATGGGCAGTTTCAGAATCCATCCGGTATTGCCCTTGATTCTTCTGGCAATGTGTATGTAGTTGAGTATTACAATAACCGGATACAAAAGTTTGACAGCAACGGTAACTT
The DNA here is from genome assembly GCA_963779615.1 of uncultured Nitrososphaeraceae archaeon. Classification (GTDB taxonomy): domain Archaea; phylum Thermoproteota; class Nitrososphaeria; order Nitrososphaerales; family Nitrososphaeraceae; genus Nitrosocosmicus. The sequence continues at coordinate 830,109 of CAVZZA010000005.1, read as the reverse complement.
CATCACCAAGTGGGGTTCAGAAGGCACGGGCGATGGGCAGTTTCAGAATCCATCCGGTATTGCCCTTGATTCTTCTGGCAATGTGTATGTAGCTGATTCTAATAATAACCGGATACAAAAGTTTGACAGCAACGGCAAATTCATCACCAATTGGGGTTCAGAAGGCACAGGCGATGGGCAGTTCTATGGTCTGGAAGCCATATCTATGGATTCTTCTGATAACGTGTATGTAGCAGATTTGTTTAACAACCAAATACAAAAGTTTGACAGCAACGGTACATTCATCACCAAGTGGGGTTCAGAAGGCACAGGCGATGGGCAGTTTGATAATCCATCCGGTATTGCCCTTGATTCTTCTGGCAATGTGTACGTAACAGACTGGGGAAATAACAGGGTTCAAGTATTGTTCCCCCTCTTCAAATGGCTAATTACTAACAAATTCATACGTTTACGTATAACACAACCTGGAAAACCTATTCTGAACTTCATTTTTGAAACACATACCTCCACGCCCGCTACTGTTATTTTGACTGTAATGCTTGTGGCTGTAGTGCAAATTTGGGTTATCCCATACCGAAAATCGTCTACGCCAGTCAAAGATAAAGGTAGATGACCAGATTATGCTGTTGGTTTGCATGGTCAAGGTTACGGTGATGCTGCCATCGCCGTTTCTCCACCTGCAGTTGGCCACCCTTCTGTAAATAATTGGCATTAAAAACCGTTTGATACCACCCTTTATATAGGATGCCCACCAACAGATGGTGATGTCAAAGAAAACAGAAACAAATGAAAGTTACTCATATAACACCAATAACCAAAATAACAATTTTAACAATAACAACAATAACAATGATTTCAAAGAGTCAGTCAACAGGTCACTTGACGAGGCAAAGGACAACATCAGAAAATCATTGGACGAATCAAAGAACCAGATTCCACGAATCAACAACATCGTGAACAGCTACCAGGAGCAATCACTCCAAACCGCAAAAGAGGTTTCAGAGGATTACATCGACTCACAAAAGGAGATCATCAGCTCACTCCAATCAGCATGGGCCCCATACAGCGAAAGCTTTAACGGGTTAGTAACAAGGTTCTCATCCCCTGACGCAGCAACCAAGGCATACGCAAGGTTTGTCAGCAATGTAGCGGACAACACAGTGTCAGCAATCAGACTCACAAACAACATGATATTCTCAAACCTGGACTCATGGAAAACAGTGATGCAACAGGCAAAGGACAACTCAAAGCACCTGTCAAACATGGGCGTAAACACGGCAAAAACATTTGAGCAAAACTCAAGACAACTGACAGCAGCAGTTAGATGCAAATAATTCAAACATTAACGCATCTGCCTCTACCAGCAACACCACTACAGGCTACATCACAACAACAACAATAAAAAAGCAATAAAAGAATTTAGAATCTGCTAAAAGATTCATTCATTTGTTTATTACTCCTATTATAGTAGTTGCTTTACAAACCAAACTAGTGCAAAAGGCGGCGAATGTTTTTAGTGATTACCTTAAACATGTGCAATACCGATACCAACTCCTTATGCCATTCATTTTTGAATTATATCATTCCAGCCACTCAAAAATGAACACTTTTTCGAAAAGGTCATTATATGTTTGGCATGTTTACTAAAATTCCATGTCCTGTAATTGAGTAAAAATTGCTGACTTTGGGATGGAATGTTTTCCATGTGCGTATTAACTATAGGTTGTGCTGTTGGATGCTTGTCCCGTCGTGAATGTTTTCTTTTTGTTTGCTATTGACAAAAATAAAATCATGTTTTTCAGTTATCAATTGCTGATGATGTCCAAAAATTATTGTGTCTTTGGAGGTTATCGAATGAATCTGAAAATAAGGTTTACTACTTATTGATAATTTAGATAGAATCTTGTTATATTATCTTTATATTATATGGTTGTGAATTTATAGTGAGTGTATGTATATGAATAAACAACGTTATTGTTATAATAATAATTTTAATTTTAATTCTAATTTGATGGCATCTGTAACTAGAGTGTTTTGTCCGATTTCCATTAATGAGTAAGAGGAGTCAATATACATATGAATAATGCAAGAATCCCACATGGTGATAAAAAAAAATCAATGCAAAGGTTTATTCTTGTAGGATGCTTACTCCTGTTATTAATAACTGTTAAAAGTACCTTTTTTGGATTCAATGATCCTTTTTGTACAAGGCAAACTTCCCACAATCAAAACCGATAACCATAACTTTGGGGATATGAGTAACTGCCCGGATAGTCCAGGTAACAGTAATACTATTACCTGTTCGTCAAATGGGGTTATTTATGGAACCAACCATGCTGACACTATTTTTGTTTTAGAGGGTAGGTACTGGTGGTTTGACTCCAAGTTCAGCCACTACAGTATATGCAAAAAGTTCTGATGATCTGGTGTCCGGTAGTAATGGTGATGACACGATATTCGGTCAGGCCGGTGATGATATACTTCAAGGAAACGCTGGTAAGGACAGAATAGATGGGGGCAGCGGAAATGATGTTGTGGTAGGTGGAGTAAACGAGGATTTTTTGTCTGGTGGTGATGGAAATGATAGATTGTTTGGTGATGAAAACAATGACATTTTGCAAGGTGGGAAAGGGGCAGATCAATTTGATTGCGGTGCGGGAACAGATACAGTACTTGATTATAGTGCATCACAAGGAGACACCATATCAGGAAATTGCGAAATAGTGAATGCATAGTATTTTGTTAAATTTACAAAATACTCCCTCTGCCTTAAAAAATAAGTTATAGATTGTCGTGCAGATAAACAAGACAACATGGCATCTCATGTTAATCGGTGTTATGTTTTTAGCTTGTAAACAATGTCAAGTTATGACGAGTAAAATGACATGACTTGACGTTGAACTTATCTAGTTCGCATGTGATTCATAAAAATAGCTTCATGTCACGTGTTGTTTATTAACAAAACCCTATCTTATATCATGATATTCTTTCTTCACATGTTTAAAATGTGTTATATTGTTGGTAATGAATTTCATTACAATTGCTGACCGTTACCTGTTAACTTTATAAATTGTATTTCTCACTTTCCTTTTGACTTTTTTAATCCAGACTATTGTGTTTGCTGATGTCGAAGTGCACATTTTTAAGAAAATGTAAGGTTAGGAAAACCTTTCGAGTTTTTAGGGGATTTGAGGTTATGTGAAAGCCATACTGCCTAAAAACACGAGGCCTGTTTATAGCTTCAATCCGAAATATTTTGTCCATAGCCTCCTTTTTTCTTGATTCCTTTATTTCATTGCCCAGCTATTGATATTGTCAATTTCTTATTCCTGGCTTATGGTGATTTAAAAAGTTATGGTTTTCTTATTGCATGTTCAAGCCAGGTGGAAACCCCTGCTAAATGATTAACTGGCTGGCACAAACTGTTTGTTGGTGATTGTGAAACCGGCATATTGTATATAAGTATTAGTAAAGGATAACAGTCAAATTATACACTAGCTTTCAAATAGGGAACATACTTCAATACTTTAATTATTTTTTGCCTGGTTCAAATGCATTGGGTATAAACAATTATGACTTTTTTTTAAAAAGAGGATTTTGAATTAAATATGTAGTTTTACATTCATTTGTCAATTGAATCATCCCAATTAAAAATTCTTATAGGGAAAATTTATTAATTATTTTTGCATATCTTGCTTAATTGAAATTTTATAATTGGGGCCGGTTTGACAATAACAATCAACCAATTGTTTATGCTTTGCTGTTAGTTATAGTATTTGGCTTTGCTGTGTCATTCGCCTATATTGGTTTTATGAAAGAAACAAAAGTCCAAGCTCAGACTATTACCGCAACAACAATCGACAATACCTCATCACTTTCCATCAACAGAAACTCGCCACAACCACAGCAGCCTTTGACAAATTCAACCACCAAATCTTTGGAAAATTTTATAATGGGTTCTTTTGGAAACGACAGGATTAGCGGTACCCCGCGTGATAATATAATCGTCGCACTTGACGGCTCTGACAGTATTCACGGGTTAGGAGGAAACGACAAAATTCAAGGAAACGAAGGCGCAGACCAGCTATATGGTGAAGCAGGCAATGATGTTGTTCAAGGAGGTACTGGTAGTGATCAGCTTTATGGTGGCGATGGTGATGACATTATGGCTGGTGGAGTGGATGATGACTATCTGGTGGGCGATCAAGGAAACGACAAGTTATATGGTGATGTTGGGGATGATATTCTTGTTGGAGATCTAGGGAGCGATTATTTTGACTGTGGTGAAGGAGTGGATGTGGTAATCGATTTTAATTTAACCGATGGTGATGACTCCGCAGGAAATTGTGAAGAGATACAGAATGGAAGTTAGTGTGTTGATGACGCGTCGAATAAATTAATGACGGAGAACACTTTGTAATGGTGATATTAACAAGGATATCATTTTGAAATGGATTAGCTATGGCAAAACCTATGGGAGACAATGAGTCCATTGGTTTGCCTCACTCACCTGGCAATATACCAATTGATTCAATAGCAATGGATGTAAAAAACCTATCCAAAGTTTTTTACTCTTCTTCTGGAAAGTTTGTTGCTCTAAAAGGAATTAATTTTTTGGTAAAAAAAGGCGAGTTTGTTTCGGTAGTAGGACCTTCTGGCAGCGGAAAATCCACTTTGCTGAACATTTTGGGAGCTTTGGATAGGCCGACCTCAGGCAAAATCTATATCAACGGCATAGATATCTTTGCTCTTCGCAACGCAGAAATTGCAGACATGAGAAACAAGTTAATTGGATTTATTTTTCAGTCATTTAATTTAATCAACAGGACAACAGTGCAAAAAAACATTGAAATTCCCGCAATTATTGCAGGGTTAAAAGACGGGGAAAGGCACCGCCGATCACTCAGACTACTGGAGATATTGGGAATTAAAAATAAAGCAGACCAAAAGCCTACAAGCCTTAGTGGCGGACAGCAGCAAAGAGTCGCTATTGCAAGAGCACTTATTAACAACCCCACAATAATCCTGGCCGACGAACCAACCGGGAACTTGGATACCAAAACAGGGCGAGAAGTCTTTGATTTGTTAAAGGTTCTGGTCCGAAAATACAAGAGAACAATAATCTTTGTAACTCATAACCCAGAGCTTGCAGCTGAAACCGATAGAACAGTGTTCATTAGAGATGGTAAAGTTGAAAAGCAAACAACAAACTTAAATAAAGCATGATGTGAGATTGATTTACAATACATTAATAACTCCAAATCAGGCATCAATACTAAAAAGGGACAATTTTTATGAATACCGCCAGTTTCCTAAATTACTCACTTTTGTTTATTTCTATATCGTTATCTTGTTTTGCAGTTTTGAATGGTTTTAATAATCATTTGTTTTTGTATATGCCAAATGTGTATGGCCAGTTCCTGTCATCATCTGATGATAAAAGCCCTGCGTTCCTTGATTCCTATTGGACAGATAACCCCTCTGCAAACCCATCATCGACCGATTTGACAAATCCCATGAGGATAGAGGTTGGCCCAGGGGATGGCCCTTCTAAATTGGCGGTTATATTGGTGAACACCGGCAGGTCTGACATTACAGGATTAAAAGGGTTTTTAGACCTTCCACCTGAATTTAGGTCAATCAAAGGTGAAAACAATGTTACCTCTGAAAATACCTCTGTAGCTAGTTACAACGCTGTGGTAAAACCTGGACAAAGCTTTCCTTTGTTTTTTACCGTTGATGTGTTGAAAAACGCAACAGTGGGATCCTATCTGTCAAATTTGAACCTGCTGTATTCAAAAGTTCAAGAAACTGGGCAAATTTCATCAAAGATGGATATACCCTTTAGAGTCACGGGAAAAGTTATTCTTGATACCACATCCCTCACACAAAACCTGACTACAGGCTTTCCAAACAAAATAGCCATAGCTATAAAAAACAAAGGATCCGCTGACGCAAGCGGGGCTGTGGCAAGTATAACTAATTTAAGCGGAGGCGCAATTACGAACATAGACAGTGTAAAGAGTGGTGAGGAAAATGCTGGCATTAGTGATAAAAACGGTAACAACTCAAAATTCAATGGTGCGCAATTAGAGAACAAAAATAACTCCAACACAAAATCGGAGACTTCAAACAAACAGGGATTCAATGACACCAGCAACGGAAATCCGGGCCTGACTACTTTGCAAGCAACAACCTTTGACATGGGGACTATCCATGCAAATAGCCTGACAACAATAAACCCGATGATATATGTGGATTATAGCGCTGGGGGGACGATTCAAACATTAAACCTGCAGATTACTTACAATGATGCCTATGGCAATAGAAAATCACTGGATGCCTCCATTGGCCTGATTGTTTCCCCAAATGCACCCGAATCTGTCTTGAGCGTTTTGCCAAAAAAACCAATTTCAGAGTCAAATGAAGATGGTGACGATAAAAACATTGTTGGCGCAAACAATAGTGATGAAAACAAATCAATTATTGTTAAATCTGGAAAGATAGAAAACATGCAATTTGCAGTGCATAATAATGGTGATGAGGCGCTAACAGATGCGGTTATTTCACTTTCCTCGCCATCTGACTCTGTCAAGATTCTTGGAAGCTCAAGATGGGCATTTCCTCTTTTCCCTTCTAAAGTGGATAAAGAACTGTCCGTCTTAGTTTTTGCAGCAGAGGACATGATAAACAAGCCTGTTACTTTTACACTAGATGCTGATTATGTGTTAGGTGGAAAGACCAGAACAGATTCCGTAAACCTGGGTGCATATGTGGAAGGTCAGGTGAGGGTAACGTCCTATGATGTTTCTGTAAACGAAATAGGTGGTGTTCCTAATTTGGGTGGCAACCTGTTAAACGAGGGAAACACAATGGCATTCTTTACTAGAGTTCAGATTGTGATCCCTGGCTTATCTGGTGGCGCGCCTGAATATCCATCTGACAAGGCATTGCCATCCGCTTCCCCGTCTTTAGAAAAACAAGTTAACTCTCAAAGGCAAATGGATAAAAGCAAAATACAGTTGATATCCAATATTCCGCCCTCACAGTATCTGGGAGACCTAACGGAAAATTCACCATTGCCCTTTAGCATTCCGATAAACATTACTAAAAATATGCCTGGAGGCGCATATCCTGTCAGTATCAAAGTGAGTTACAAAGATAATTTGAGAAATTCCCATGAGTTGATATTAAACCACACGGTTAGCTATAAGCCAACTGTGCAGGATTTGGAAAATAAAAACCAAAGTATCTTTGGAATTGACAAGATGGACATATTATTTGCTGCCTCCATATCTGCTGTCTTAATGGTTCTCCTTGTATTTTTGTTAAGAATGCGAAGAAGAAGGAAAGATAAGCTGTCTCGGGATGCTGGCAATTCGACAACAGGCAAAGAAGACATTTCTCTTTTGGATGATGATGGAATTGATTCTGCTTAATGATAACAAGAATACACACACATATCCTTGCCCATTGCCGTGTAAACAAAGAAGGAGAAATTGACTAAAGTGATCCAAAAATGGATTTGAAACAGATATTGGCAATGTCTTTTGATGCAATTAAAGAAAGAAAAATCAAATCTATTTTAACCATTCTTATGGTTATGGTAGGAAGTAGCCTGATGGTCGCAGTCAGTGGAATAGGATCTGGATTTTCAGAATTCTTCAACAAACAAACCAGCAATCTGGCAGGCAATATCATGTTTATAAATTCGGCACCACAGCCCCAATCTGGAAATGGTGCAGGACCAGGTGGTGGGGGGGAGCAGGTGGCGGTGGCGGTGGTCCTCCACCTACTGCAAAAATTACTTTGAATGCGGCAATTGAAAGTAGACTGGGCTCATTACCCTTTGTGAAAGAGACAATTCCATCATACCAAACCACTGTCTCACTGGAATCCCAAGGTAAAGCAAAGGACTATAGCGTGTTTTCCATAAATCCTGAAAAACTGACCATTCTGGCACCAACACTAGAGTATGTTGATGGATCTGTGGTCAGACAGAATGATCCATCTGCAATTATAATTTCAAGTGATGTTGCTCAACCACCCGGAGAATCAACACCATTTTTGTCATTAGGGCAAACAGTTAAGGCGACATATTCCTTTGTTGACCCTACAACAGGAAATAGCGACAAGGAAGTAAAAAGCTTTGTAGTAAGAGCTGTAATGAAGCCTACCGGTAATCCCACTATAGATAAGGCTGTTGTTGTAAATACCCAGGTAGGAAACTCTCTATTTCACAAATCCGGAAAATTCGATTCGATAATAATAGTTGCATTATCTCCAGACCTTATAGACACCATAGAGCAAGAAATAAGAAAACTGTACGGCAATGACATAGGCATTACTACCGTAAAGGCCATCATAAAGACAGTACAGGAGTTCACTAGTGGAGTAAGCGCCTTTCTACTAAGCATTGCAATAGTCTCTTTAATTGTGGGGGCTGTCGGCATCATCACCACACTTTATACGTCTGTCATTGAAAGAACAAGAGAGATTGGGACGCTAAAGGCCATAGGTGCGAGGGATGGGTATGTGTTGTCACTGTTTCTTGCCGAAGCATTGCTTATCGGTATATTTGGAGCAACAACCGGCCTCTTGGCTGGAATTGTGGCAGGGTTCGGTTTAAGTGCCGGTTTTAGCTCAGGTGATCAACCGGGTATTTCGCCGGTATATCTTGCGTCTGACTTGGCGCGGGTGTGGGCAATAACTGTAGGGTTGAGTTTTATGGCGGGCCTGTTTCCGGCGTTTAAGGCGTCTAGGCTACTACCCATTTTGGCTTTGCAGAGGGATTGAATTTAAAACAAGGTCTTGTGGTGGAATGAAAATTTGGTTTTCACGCATCTTGCATTTGATGCAGAGGATTTAAAGGTGGCGTAGCCATTTAACGGTTGTAAGATCAGGCGACTGAAAACACATTGACACACAAAAAATACAAATTTTAAACAAAACCTGTTGCTACAGTTCATTGAGGTATATATTATTCAATTAACCTTCACCAGTGCTGTAACCAGTTTCCATGCCCTTCATTAGTTGGATCGGCGAGGCATGCAAAGCCGCCCAAATGAGTTTTTTTATATGCTGTTTTTATAAACAAGTAAGGTTTTACAAAGCAGTTTTTGTTGCCATGTTAAAGAAATCGAACCTTTATAGCATTCATGTGAATAGGAGGAGTAATGTCTGTGTCAAGCAATCCAAAATAGTTTTGTATGGTGGTGGTTTTCTTTGCTATGCTGTCTTTCTGTACTTTGTCATTGAACCCATATGCACTGGGAGCTTTTGGTCGGGAATCTAATTCATCCATCACACCGAAAGATAATGCCTCATCAGCGATAATGGCTGAATTTATCCATTGTTATGCCTGCGATTAAATGCTATTTTTGTTTGGATTAAAGGGATAGTATGCCTTATTTGGAACCGATGCATCTACGAAGGTATCGTGAGATCCATTAGTCCCAATACACGTAACTTGGATTTTTTTCATCCATGATTTTGTGCCTGTTAGTCATACACATAGTCGTGTTTACCTGGCTATTTTGATAACAAAGGATGATGGCCTAGGCAATCTCAATCTTTCAATTTTTTGGTTTAAAGATAAATATTTTTTTTGTTTTTGAGGACTTTACGCGAAAAGCATTGACTTTATTTTGGTGGATTCCTTTTAAAGAATTCAAATAAATCGCTGAATGACACTATGGGATGACTTTCTACATAGCACGAATCCAGAATCCCTCTGTTTAGCATTTCCAGCATTTCTTTTTCGCTGTTTACATCTATCAAAAAGAAATGCCCACGCCCATCTGCAAATTGGCCGCCTTCTATCAGTTTGCCTGTATCTATTATCTTTTGTATTTGGTTGTTTACCATCTTGGCTTGTCTTTGTAAATCTTCAGCATTTTGTATTGTTTATATACTTTTGTTGTAACAAGAAATCTCATCTTTGTTTCGTTTCTCTTCGGTATTTGTTACGTATTTATAGGTTTTTTAGTTATATTCTAAAATGCAATCGAAACTCATTTATGAATATCTTTGGTAAACGCAATAATAGTATGACAATGCACGCTTTGATTTATGTTGGGATTTTGTTTATGGGTTTTTTTTCTATTGCTTTTATTGCCTCTTATGTCTATGCCCAAACATCCAATACAACAACAGCAACAACAAACTATTGGACCAAGGGAGCAAACAGTGTTATTCCCAAAATGGAGTCAGCCTATACTTCTGTAGGTGATAAAATATACATTATTGCAGGCTATGGTGAAACAGGAAAACGTAACAAGAACAGCGTGGAGGTATATGACACAAAAACAGATAGTTGGAGCACTGCTGCTCCAGTTCCTGAGAACCTTAACCACGCTTCCGGAGCAACACTCAATGGTAAGATATACCTTGTTGGGGGGTTCCTTGATGATAAAATTCCGTCAAACAAACTCTTCATATACGACCCCTCAACCAATCAATGGACGGAAGGCACATCCATGCCCACCGCTAGAGCCGCATTAACCGCTCAGTTTGTAAATGGAATCCTTTATGCTGTGGGCGGAACGGCAGATGGACCCTTGAAATCAAACGAAGCTTTTGATCCGGCAACTAACACCTGGACCGAAAAGGCACCTATGCCTACTGCAAGACAACACATGGCCTCCTCAGTTGTAGATGGAAAACTATATGTCATTGGGGGCAGACCAACAGGTAAATCTTCCAATATAAACACCAATGAGGTATTTGACCCAAAGTCCAATTCCTGGGCCTCCCTTGCCTCAATGCCCACTGAAAGGGGCGGAATAGCAGCAGCAACGGTTAATGGGGCGATATATGTATTTGGAGGGGAAGCCCCTGACAACACCTTTAACACTGTTGAAAAATACAGTCCACAGAAAAACACGTGGATGGCCAACGTACCTATGCCCACACCACGTCATGGGCTAGCCGCAGTTTCTATGGGCAACAATATCTTTGTGATTGGTGGGGGGCCTACACCCGACATATCGTTTGCAAACGTTAACGAAATTCTGCATATAGTGAATTAGTTGTCTTTTGCTTTATTTTTTCACTTGTGGAAAGACTGTGTGATAAAATATTGCGATATTACGATATGTAACTAAAGCATCATAGGTTTTACAATTTTTATCTTTATGTCCTCAACCACCTTTTTAATCACGGTTTCTTTGGTTGACGAGGACTCTACAAATACTGCATTTACCTGTGGTGAAAAAAACTATCCTGTACTGTTCTGGAAACACTGTTGCTATCCGTTAATCGTAACAGGATAGGGTAAAGGCAGGAACATGGGAAAAAGGTGAGGTGGCTGGCTGGCAACCAGCATACTTGACATATGGGACAGATCGGATGCTGACTGACGGTTGAAGGCATGGGGGCTTTCAAATTGTGCTGATAAAGCGTGGTATGTGACAAAAGGAACTTGTTTCAAAAAAGATACTAGTTATTCTCCGGAGAATACATGTGTGTGTAGGTGATGCGTTTATTTGGGGTTCGTGGATGGACCCGTTACAACAGTGATCGGGTTGTGTGGTCAGTCATGAGCCTTAAATATCCAATATCTGTTTTTCCTACCCTGCTTGTGCTTTGAGTGCTTGCTTTGTTCGTTGCTTCAAACCAAGTATGGCGTCAATAGGACGCATGGAAACCAATGGGGACAACAATCCGGTAAAACCTCAATTTGAATGGCTTTTGCATTATTGCTTTCAATGTATTTTCGTGAGTTTGTGGCATGCCTGTTTCACCTTTAATTTATCCATGATGTCATTTTCTATTATGCCAAAATGGTTAAAGCAATCTACTTATAGTGATTTAAGATAACATTATCATTCATAATTTTAGTGGTAGCAAATAAATGGAATATGGAAACACACGTTATTTCTCCTTACCAAAAATTTACGGAAAGAATACTGCGTTTTCAGACAATATGGACCCTACACCACCAACACCAACACCACCATCACCGTTACTACAGTCGGCACAACCTGATTATCCAAAAGTCATCGTGATTGGTGGTTCTCTTGGTGGATTGTTTGCCGCCATAGCCCTGCGGTCTGTTAATTGTGATGTTGAAGTTTCCGAAAAATCTCCTGTGAACATGAAAGGCCGTGGTGCTGGTATTGTAATGCAGATGGAGATAGTGAATTTTCTCAAAGAGCACAATATAGTCCCGAGTCAGTCTCTGAGTGTACCCGCCTACAAAAGGCAGTATTTGAGAAGAGATGGCACAATAGAGTCAGAAGAGCCATCAATGCAATTAATGACCTCTTGGGAATTGCTTTATCGCGTGTTGGGGGAAACTTTCCCGGATAAACTGTATCATAACGAAAGAAAAATGACCAGTTTTAAGCAAAAGAAAAATCACATAGTTGTTGAATTTGAAGAAAACACAAAACACAAAACACGTGATCTTTTGATTGGTGCAGATGGGGCAGGATCCACAGTGCGACACCAACTCCTTCCTGAAGTGTAGCCGTATTACTCTGGGTATGTAGCATGGAGAGGGCTCGTTAGGGAGAGTGAAGTAACGCCAAAATTATTGGACGTCTTTTCACACAAGCTTACCTTCTTCCTTGGACACAAAACGCATATTTTGTGCTATCTTATTCCTGGATCAGACGGGGAGTTATCTTTGGGCAAACGGCGTCTAAACTGGGTCTGGTATTTTAATGTGCCATCTCAAGGCGGTAAGTTAAAAAAGGTTTTGACCGACAGAAACGGAGTTGAACGGGAGTTTACAGTTTCACAGGGAATGGTGGATGGGGACATTGTAAAAGAACATAAAACCGCTGCAGAATATATTCTGCCAGATAGCTTTCAAGAGCTGCTATTTGCAACAGAGGGGCCATCTGTACAAGCAATTTATGATCTATCGGTTTCTAGAATGGCTTTTGATCGTGCATGCTTAATTGGGGACGCATCTTTTGTGGTCGGCCACATACTGCTGCTAGTACGTCTAAGGCAGCCAAAAACGCAGTTGCCTTAGCCAAATCCATACAAAAGTATAGAGGTGATATTGCTACTGCGTTAAATGAGTGGGAATCCTTGCAATTAGCCATTGGAAATTATGTTGCATCGTTGGGAATTAGGCTTGGCAATGGTTTCCAATCTGAATTTATCTATAGATTTTGAAGCGCAGTTGTAAGAAAGTGAAAAAGTAGTTGTTGACTTGCAACGCTGCCATGTGCCCCGAACTGAAATTGATGGTTGAGGGGTATGTTCGAAAATACCTGAAAGAAGCCATGAAAAATTTTTATGTACTGTATTGAAGAATCAACAGTTTAAAGCAAATTTCCAATAAAGTGAAATTGAGATTAGTAGTGTCAAGAATAACACACAATGTTCGAAAAATATATATTATGTAATATACATTACATAATATAGGTGAATATTACAAAATGAATACAAGAGATATAGATAATTATGATTGGTTTGAGAGATTTTTTGGATCTAGGGGTATTGGTGCCAGAAATGCCGTGAAAAGTAGTTTTTTTGAAACCGATCCATTCCGGGCATTTGAGGAAATGCAGGAAGAAATGGGAAGAATGTTTAATCAATTTAAAGAAATGCGAACCAATGCACCAAAAGAACTGATAAGGGAATACCAAACACCAGAAGGTGTCAAAGTACGGGAAGTGGGGCCAATAGTATATGGCTATACAATGACTGTCGGACCTGATGGCAAACCCAAAGTAAGGGAGTTTGGAAATGTCAAATCAGCTGGTGGATGGACAGGAAAAACAATGCTTGGAGAAACAACAGAATCTAATCAACAGATAACTTCAGAGAGAGAGCCTTTAGTAGATGTAAACACAACGGATAACGAAGTTAAAGTTGTTCTGGAAATGCCCGGCGTAAAAAAAGAAGACATAAGTATTAATGCTTTTGATGGGTCAGTTGAAGTTATAGCGAATAACCCCCAAAGAAAATACCATAAAACCATAGAGTTGCCTCAAGACGCAGATATCGAGACTGTGAAATCCACATACAATAACGGGATCCTTGAAATAACTTTTAACAAAAAGGCAAGTACAAAACCAAAGGGTAAAGAGATAAAAGTAGAGTAATAACGTAAAGTAATTCCGGTTTTTTTTTGTTTTTTTTTGTTTTTTTTTGTGATGCTGAATGACATTTAAAATAACAGGCAAAATCCTGTTTATCTTGAGCGTTGGTGTGCTTGTGTCGTGACATGCTAATGGGATTATGCTTTGCCCTTATGCGATTTCATTTATCATAATTGTTGGTTGCCGGGTCTGTAGATTTGATGTATGTTCTGATGGGGATTCATTGATAGTATTTTGCAACAACTGGCGGAACATACAGAACGGTGTCCATATATGACTAGTTTGCAGCGATTTTGCCAAATTTTATTGGATTATATCGTTAAAAAATATTCTTTATTTGGTTTAGTGCACTATGGTTACTATGGTGCTTTAATACGTTATTGCATTTTATAGAATTATTTGATATATTTTGTGCAAGACTTATTTGGCCTTGGTATATTATATTGTAGCACAGTTTTTGATTTGTGGGAAATATCGACCTTTTTTGAATTTTTGTTTAGAAAAAAAATGATTTTTAGATTCTGTTAAAGTTAAATACCTTTTAAAATCATCTGGCGTTATTTAGAGTTGTAGAGAGCATTAGTGATGTTGATAGTATTGGTGCCGTTGGGTTATCTGCTGCTGCTGATGTTGGTACCGTTTTTGATGCTGGAATTATTATTGATGTTGGTGTAGATGCATCGGTTGGGTTAGTTGCTGCTGCTGCTGTTGATGCATCGGTTGGGTTAGTTGCTGCTGCTGCTGTTGGTACCGTTTTTGATGCTGGAATTATTATTGATGTTGGTGTGGATGCATCTGTTGTTGTTGGGCTGTTTGTTGTTGGGTTAGTTGCTGCATCTGTTGTTGTTGGGCTGTTTGTTGTTGGGTTAGTTGCTGCTGCTGCTGTTGATGCATCGGTTGTTGCGTTAGTTGCTGCTGCTGATGTTGGTACCGTTTTTGATCCTGGAATTATTATTGATGTTGGTGTAGATGCATCTGTTGTTGTTGGGCTGTTTGTTGTTAGATTGTTTGTTGCTGCTGTTGATGCATCGGTTGGGTTAGTTGCTGCTGCTGATGTTGGTACCGTTTTTGATCCTGGAATTATTATTGATGTTGGTGTGGATGCATCTGTTGTTGCGTTAGTTGGTGTGGATGCATCGGTTGTTGCGTTAGTTGGTGTGGATGCATCGGTTGTTGCGTTAGTTGGTGTGGATGCAGTTAGATTGTTTGCTGCTGCTGTAGTTGTTGCGTTAGTTGGTGTGGATGCAGTTAGATTGTTTGCTGCTGCTGTAGTTGTTGCGTTAGTTGGTGTGGATGCAGTTAGATTGTTTGCTGCTGCTGTAGTTGTTGCGTTAGTTGGTGTGGATGCAGTTAGATTGTTTGCTGCTGCTGCTGCTGGGGTAGTTATAAGACTGTTTGCTGTTGTCGCTGCTGCTGCTGCTGGGGTAGTTGTCGCTGCTGCTGGGGTAGTTGTCGTTTCACTGCTTGCTATTTCTTTATGTGGATCATTTTTTCCGTCATCATTGTTGCCGTTGTCATGGTCCTTGCCGTTGTCGTTGTCATCATTGTTGCCGTTGTCATGGTCCTTGCCGTTGTCGTTGTCATCATTGTTGCCGTTGTCATGGTCCTTGCCGTTGTCGTTGTCATCATTGTTGCCGTTGTCATGGTCCTTGCCGTTGTCGTTGTCATCATTGTTGCCGTTGTCATGGTCCTTGCCGTTGTCGTTGTCATCATTGTTGCCGTTGTCATGGTCCTTGCCGTTGTCGTTGTCATCATTGTTGCCGTTGTCATGGTCCTTGCCGTTGTCGTTGTCATCATTGTTGCCGTTGTCATGGTCCTTGCCGTTGTCGTTGTCATCATTGTTGCCGTTGTCATGGTCCTTGTTGTCGTTGTCATCATTGGTTGCCGTTGTCATGGTCCTTGCCGTTGTCGTTGTCATCATTGTTGCCGTTGTCATGGTCCTTGCCGTTGCTCGTTGTCATGTCCTTGCGTTGCCGTTGTCATGGTCCTTGCCGTTGTCGTTGTCATCATTGTCTTGCCGTTGTCGTCGTTGTCATGGTCCTTGCCGTTGTCGTGTTGTCATGGTCCTTGCCGTTGTCGTCGTTGTCATGGTCCTTGCCGTCGCCGTCGTTGTCATGGTCCTTGCCGCCGCCGTCGTTGTCATGGTCCTTGCCGCCGCCGTCGTTGTCATGGTCCTTGCCGCCGCCGTCGTTTGACTTTGCATTTACTATATTATTGACGGGACCTGCACTCATCATACATAAAATACTAATAAATAAAATTCCTAGAATTATTTGAGCTTTTAACATCCTTTTATAATATATCTAGTATAGTTTTATAATATATATATGTAGTATATTTCATACAGTTAAAAAATATATAAAATTATACTATAAGTTAAAATATAACAATTTACAAAAAAACTTTTATATTAAGTGTGTAAAAAGTTTTTTTATTTTTTAGGGGAACCTTTATTTCCTATACACTCCTCACAGAAAGAGTATTCATTACTTTTCTCTAACCATTATTCTACCAATTTCAATCTCATATTTTAAAGGAACAACAAAAAGGGAATAGCGTTGTAGATTTGATTCGATCCAAACCTTTTGCTTTGATTTTTCAGATTTTTCCATCTATGATTTTTGTATCCCTTGGTAATCAAATGCGAATTATTACTCTATACCCATAGTCAAATCATAATGGGGTCAGGCACAGTTGCATTGCTGTTTTGAACCTGTCTTTCTATGAACTGATGTTGAGCATTATTGGTAACTATAGGGGATTGTTGAGCGGTTTCAGTACCGTAAACTAATGGTCATTCACAATATGTTTGTAATTTGGAATCATAAAATTTAATGGATGCCTTATTGCCTGTCCATTTTGTTTGCAAATTAATTATCGGACAATATTTTAAAAGTTGGTAATGCCGTTATTTTTTTTTCATCCGCCTCCTCAAAAGACATGGATTGAAGTTTCCATCTACTGTTGAATTGGTTATTTGTCGTTTTATTAGGGTGGAGTTTGTAGCATTTTGGAGACTACAAATGGCTCTTGTATCCTTTCAAAAGTACCACCTAATAGGCGAAAATAGTTTCATTCATCTTTATTTTTATGGGTTATTGCAACTTCCAAAGATATTGTGTTGTTTTGCGATGAATAATGCAAATTGTAAAAACAACTTGAAATTATGCAATGCTATTCACCTTTTCGTCATGTGTCTTGATATGTATATTTGTAGAAACACTTCATTCATTTTTGAATCCCTTTATCCTGTATGATGCCCCACAGGTTCTTCTTAATGGTTTTATCAGCGATAAGGTGTTCGGAAAAAATGTTAGAGTGTGATAATAGCGTGGATTTCACCAACGCGTGAGGGGTGGTTACATATCCATATGCAATATGCTCTTGTTGACAATGGTAAAGCATCAAAAAGACGAGAAGCAATTTGATTCTATAAGAGTAGAGTGAACAATAGAATAAAATAATTAAGATTATTGTTAGTGTTATAGCTGTGAATATAATTATTTTATTTTTCCATAATCCAGAAACAGAATATGTTTTGACAATTTAATAGGCCTTTATCTGTTACTATAATACCATTAAAAAATTCTAGTATATTATCTAGTTATTATTTATCAGGAAAATATAAAAAAACATTTTAATCAATTAAAATTTAATCTATTTATATTGATAGATTCCTCTTCGAACCATATAAAAATTTCATTAACCTTTGTTATGTTCTTTTTTGGCGTACTATCAATGTCGGTTGTTTCACCCGTAGATCTTTCTTACGGTGCATATGTGAAAGCGCCCGCATTACCCACTGGCCCTACGGTCAATGACCCAAACCTTACAGTCGTGAAAGTGGCCAGCGGTTTAAAGGCCCCGACAACCATGGCTTTTGTCGGTCCCAATGACATTCTTGTGACAGAAAAAAACACTGGCATCGTCTATAGGATATTTGACGGTGACATTCAAAGAAACATACCTGTGCTTGATCTTGCTGTGGCTAACCAGATTGAGCGGGGGTTGCTTGGAATGGCCATATCCAAGCACAACGATACCGGCAAAACCTATGTTTTTCTCTATACCACAGAGTCTGGAAACAATCTGGATGGGAGTGATTCCCCTCTAACAACCAACATTGATCCATTGGGTAACAGGCTGTACAGGTATGAGTACAAGGATGGACAGCTGTTTAACCCGGTGCTTCTTTTGGATTTAACCGCAATTCCAGTTAATGGCAGGGCGGAACACAATGGGGGAAAGGTCGTGATAGGGCCCGATAACAATGTGTATGTGATTGTTGGCGAGGTTGGTGAGCATAATACTATCACCCAAAACAATGCCACAGGGCCTGAGGCCAACGGTCTGGGTGGAGTGCTGAGAATGACCCAGGATGGCAAGGTTGTGCCAGGGGATCCGATTTTTGGTGAGGATTTGCCGTTGAGCCTGTATTACGGGATGGGAATCCGCAACAGTTTTGGCATGGATTTTGACCCGGTAACAGGAAACCTGTGGGACACAGAGAACGGGCCCGACACGGGGGATGAAGTCAACCTGATCAAACCGGGGTTTAATGGCGGTTGGTCCCTGCTTCAGGGATATGCCGACGACGACCTTTTGGAAACCGGGTTTACAGACAGCGATGTTGTGAGTTTGGGGGACAGCGAGTACAGTGACCCAAAATTCGTTTGGAAAACAACAGTCGGTCCCACCGCGGTTAAGTTCCTGAACTCGGACAAGCTTGGCAAAGAGTATGAAAACAACATGTTCACAGGTGACATCAACAACGGGTATCTGTACAGATTCACCCTGAGTGACGATAGGGAGGACATTGAAATCACCAACAACACCTATGTGGGTGACTTTGAGGCATTGTCCGACAACCAGGCTGACACGCCCCCTGAGAACCAGCCAATAATATTTGGCCAGGGGTTTGGTGGGATTACCGATATGAAGGTCGGCCCAGACGGGTACCTTTATGTTTTGGGCTATCACGGAGATCTCTTTAAAATCCTGCCAAAGTCACAAGCCAAAGCGGAGGTGAAAAAACCGGTCTCTTCCAAGATCACCGATGTTTCAAACGTGACACCGCCGGCCAATTCCACAAAGGCAATAATTGTAGGGATTGATGGCAGCAATTCCTATTCTCCAGACCCAATTGAAATTGATGTTGGGCAAACTGTTACATGGTTTAATGGGGACATAGCATCCCATACCGTAACTTCGGGAACGGGTGATGATACGGATGAGGGGACCCTGTTTGACTCAAATGCGATTCTGACGGGCCAGCACTATAGCTTGGTGTTTGACATACCCGGCACTTTCCCATACTATTGTGTCTACCATCCTTCCATGGTTGGAGAAATCCAAGTGGAAGGACCAGGAGAGAGATATGAGCCACCAGAACCGCCAGAGCCTGACGACACACCGCCTGACGACACACCGCTGACGATGCAGCCTCTGACGACACACCGCCTGACGATGCAGCCTCTGACGACACACCGCCTGACGATGCAGCCTCTGACGATGCAGCCTCTGACGACACAGCACCTGAAGAGATAACAGCTGATGCATAGGTGAAAAATACCTCCTCCTATTCTTTTGCTCGTTTTTTTATGTCTTTGTCATAACTGGTTCTCTTGTCCTAGAAAAATATCAATTTTTAAATATTCTGCCATACAAAAATATGTGGTTATGTCTAATGACCATGATGTATTACAAGATAAATTTGTAAATGTTAATGGGATTAGCATGCATTATGTTACAACGGGAAATGACAATAATCGCCCCTTAATGGTCTTTTTACATGGATTCCCGGAGTTTTGGTATTCCTGGAGACATCAAATTCCTTTTTTTGAAAAGCGTTTTAAAGTAGTTGCTCCTGACCTGCGCGGGTATGGTGAAACCGATGCACCCAAAGATATACGAGAATACAGAATAGACAAACTGGTTACAGATATAGTGGAACTAATACATTCATTGGGCAAGGAAAAGGCAATTATAGTGGGCCATGATTGGGGCGGTATAATTGGTTGGTCTATTGCAATGATTGCTCCAGGTGTAGTGGAAAAACTGATAGTCATGAATGCACCACATCCTGCATCATATCAAAAAAACGCTTTCAATAATTTGGCCCAAATGCAGAAGAGTTGGTATATTTTCTTTTTTCTTCTGCAAAAAGCTCCAGAAAAGGTGCTGAGTGGTAATAATTTTGAGTTACTCAAGCATATGTTTGAATTGTCGATAAAGAGAAGGGATAGGTTTACCCAAAATGATGTCCAAGAGTATGTTTCTTCTTGGCGCAGGGAAGGTGGGGGAATAACCGGAGGGATAAATTACTACAGAGCTAATCTGAATGCCGAGTTTTGGGAAAACCTTGCTGAAAGCATTCCGTTCCCAAAGATTAGAAGTCCTGTACTGATGATATGGGGTGAAGATGATTTGTTTTTAGGGAAGGAGTTGACAGAAAATACAAAAGAATTCGTTGAGGCGCCATTCTCCATAAAATTTATTTCTAACTGTGGTCATTGGGTGCAGCAAGAAGCACCGACAGAGGTAAATCAGATTATGAGCGAGTTTCTCAACACTGCTTAAAAAATGTGTGTTTCTGGAAACTCCTTTTCAATGCCTTTTTTCAATTATTTTTGTTATTGATTGATATGCTATTTGGTGTGCGTGCACATAGAGGGGGAGGGCGAGTCTACTAAAAGATGTGGGTTAAATTTGACTGTGCCAAAATATGCGATGCTGGTTGCGGAGTCAAAGAAAATAGTCAAAATGTTTTTCTTCGGCATAATTTTCTATTGATGCTGAACATTTAGGTTGTGTGGGGGATACAGTTACAAGAAGCCGCAGCAGCATCAGCATCAGCATCGGGATGGTTTTATCCTCTTAAATTCAATAAAGGTACAAAAACAAAAAATGAACAAACCCATAAAAGGTCGCAAGAGCACCCTTCCAAGACTTTGGAGACAAGCATCAGCATCAAAATCATCATCAGTTTTGATGGGTTGGTCGGAAGATGAATGCGGCTCTTTATCTTGATTGTTCTATATTGGTTGTGGGCCAAATCACAAAAGGATTGTGTCTGCCATGACTTTCACAATAAAGTCGCCACCTAAAAATTGGCTTTGTTGAAAATATTTGATGGAGTTTGGGGATTGTTTGTGGCGACAGATGGATACCAGGCTGATAATGTCTGCATAGTGGTGTTTTTTGTAGTTGCAGAAATATGAACGTTGTAACATGGGTTTTGACTTGCTTGTCTCGAGGGATGAATGGTGGCTTGTATGTTGATGCTTATTCTGACAAGCATGTTCATGACGCAGGTTCTGAAGGTTTGTGTCTTATTTTGGGTGGGGATAAATCTCTTATTAAATCTAATTGATCCTCTTCCTTCCTCCTACAGCCTTAACTAACTTTATAAGATATGAAATTGTTTGTTTTTTGATGAAATCCAAAATCTTTGTAGTAGTTACCTCAATTATGATAATGACAGTGATGGCTGCAACAACTATTGGATCTGGAGCATTAAATACTCTGTCAATGCAGACTGCAGGTGCCCAAAACCAAACAGGACCCAACTCTTTTCAACTAGCAAATTCAGGTTCAGTGGGTGAGGCGGTAAATGGTACATCGTCGTCTACTGTTAATTTTACGGGGTCCATTCCAATTTCTCAAACATTGATAAATGCTTTCAAAGCCAGCATACATGTTAGCCTGGATGATGCGATAACCACTGCAGAAGATAACATAGGGAACAATTCCACAACCATGGCAGCTTTTATCCATCCTGAAAACGGATTTGTTGTATACAACATATTTACAGTCGACTCAAATAATGCTGTACATAGGGTGATAATCGATCCTGGTGACGGAAGTGTCCTTTCTTCTCAAAAAATGACATTTAAGGAAATGATGTGGATGGTGCATGGCGGTGGTTCTGACGGTATGATGAAAGGGCATGGCATAGGAATGTCAAAACAATGGGATTAGGTAAAAAAATACACGTGGTTTTTAAAATAAAATAAAACTATTTTTTTACTTTTACTTTTTATCATTTTTAAGGTCCAGAATATGGGTGCTAGCGAGATATGGGCATAAAGGTAAAAAACATCCAAAGGTATAGACATCATACATAGGAGAATTATGCATCCAATGACCGCATCAGAAACCACAGATCGACCACCACATTATGTTTTTATTGCCCACATAAAAGACATTGAGGAAGCCGATGGCGCCTGTCTGGCAGTCCAGATGGAAAATCATACAATTGCGCTTTTCCTTTATAATTCCAAAGTGTACGCTATAGATAACAGATGCCCTCATATGGGGTTTCCTTTAAGTCGCGGTACCGTAAAAAACGGTGTGCTTACCTGTCACTGGCACCATGCGCGATTTGACTTGATGAACGGGGGTACATTTGACCAATGGGCTGGGGATGTTTCCTCGTTTCCGGTACAAATCCGCAATGAGGATAAAGAGGTGTGGTTGGACATTTCGCATTCCTCCATTGACCCAAAGTTGTATTATCCGATGCTATTGCAAAATGGATTGAGGCAAAATATTTCATTAATGATTGCCAAGGCTGTTATTGCAATGGTTAGTGGTGATTCACCATCCAGTAAAGAAAATAAGAAAGAGGGACAGCCCCATCGCTCGTACAGTGATGGCTTGATTAAGGCATTTCAGGCAGGCCTTGAATTTGGAGCTCGCTTCAAACAATCAGGGTGGGGCCAGGGATTGACAATACATGCCTGTATGATGAACATCATTCCGTATCTAGAGTCTGCAGAATGCAAGGCACATGCCCTATACCACGGTCTCTCTGCTGTGGCCCAAGACTGTGCCTCGGTTCCGCCTCGTTTTGAGATCACGCCTCTTCCCCAACCTTGGCCAGAGCTGTCAACACTCAAGGGCTGGTTCAGACAATTTATTGAATCTCGTGACGCACAGGGTGCGGAAAGGTGCATTGTCACGGCAGTAAGGCTTGTCGCTGCCGCTGGTGCTGATAATGAATCCAGGAGCCAGAAACTATCCGATATACTTTTTGCAGCAGCAACAGACCACCGTTTCCTAGATGTGGGCCACACACTTGATTTCACAAACAAGGCACTAGAGGCACTGGATATAGTTGGATGGGATAATGATGATGTTGTGGAATCTGTTTTGAGTAGCCTTGTTGTGGGATATGCCACTGCCGAAAGGATGGAGGAATCTAATTCATGGCGTCATCCAATCGATTTGGTTGCTATTGTTGAAAAGGCATTCAAGAAGCTCCAAATTACGCTAGAGAATGCTGCTGGTAGAACCAGACGAAAAAAATGGGATGACGTCAGCAGAGACAACCTGGTGGCCGAGATACTTGGTGGTGGTGGTGACATCAGTGGTGGTGGTGGCAGTGGCTGGGATGGCGATAATCAACCACAATCAATTGTCGATGAATTATTAGGTGCTTTGAGCCAAGGAGCGAGTGAAGTGGAGTTATCTGGTGCTGTAGCTTATGCAGCTGCCTTGCGCATTGCACAATTTCACACGCGCAATGAATTTGGTGATTGGGATGCAGTGTTGCATACGTTTACCTTCGCCAATGCAGTCAACCAAGGATTGAGAAGGAACGCAACACCAGATCTATTGAGGGGGGTTTTTGATGCTGCAATGAGAATATATCTTAATCGCTTTCTTAATGTGCCTCCAGCAAAGATTCCAAAACCAAAATTAACTGTTGCCATTGGAAAGGGAAAGAGCAGTGATGATAATACTGATAATAATGTCAATTCCCCGGAACAGGCTGTTAGAACATTGCTAAATACATTGCCAGAGGTTTTGGATAAACAGCAGCAGACAAATCAAGCAGGACAACTAGTTTCTGACTATCTTTATAATGGGGGCAGCTTAGACCTGCTTTTGGCTTTACTTGGGAGTCTTTTACTGCGCGAAGATCGGAACTTTCATTCTATTCAGATGGTTGATGCAGCATTTATACAATTGTCTCGTCTTCTTCCTTCCATCAAAGATAACGATGATGTGGATTCTGAATGTGTCAATATTTTGGTAGCCGCTGCTAGATACCTGGCTGCACATTCGCCTACAATGCGGTCGCAGGCAAGGACTTTCCAGATGGGCAATCAACTCTATCACGGGAAGCATCTTTTTGAAGAAGCAGAGGAATATGATGGTAAGTGACCTTTTGGCAAGCATAATATTATGCAGACGCAGCCAATTCTGGCGTGCATGCACACCTAAAACCGATTGGCCTTGAACTGGTTTTGTTTACATATAAAAGATAAATATCTAGAAGCGGTCAATTTGGTCATTTTGTTGGTCAAATCGGTCAAAAAAAGGCCAAAATCAATGGCCATACAACTGGCTGCTGGATGTTGTAATGGGATTACCCGATGTCAAAAGCAATAAAATCAATATGCGACTGAAATCATTCTAATAGGCGAAAAGCAGCAGCATAACGGTTAATCAGTTGAAAGCAACCATCAAGATTGATGTGCTCGTTGTAAAGGGGTTTTGCCGTTTGAATTTGCAAACTAATCAAGTCAGCGCATCTGCTGTCACTACTACTACTGCTGCTATTGTTGTTACTATGGTGATTCAAATGTGAATGTTGTGCATACGCTTGATTGCAGGAACCTTTCAGGCATTTCTTGGATTATTCTGTTTGTGGCTTTCCATCCAGTACAATGACATGGCACAATGTATCTGGGATTCGCATTTTTCAATTCCCTTATTGTAGGCTCGATGGCCTCCTCATAAATTCCTCCGCCTGTCAGATGAAAGCCCCCTAAGACTGCAAATATTTTATCGATTCCTGTGAGTAATTTGGCATAGTTAATTGTGTTGATGATTCCGGCGTGCGCACACCCGCTTATAATTACCAATCCTTTTTTTTTGATGTTTACCACAATGGCCTGGTCGTCATTTACCAATGTATCTGGCGCAAGATTGTTCTCATCCGGATCTTCTTTATGCTGAATTGGAAATCCTTTTTCAAATAGGGTATTCCGTGGTATCTGGCCTGTGATTATTAGTTTTGGTGAAAGAAATGATGAGTTATTGTTGCTGCTGTGTGTAGATGGTGAAGAAGAAAAATCCTCAATGCTGTCCTCAGAGATTACGCTTGGCCCTTGTTTCATAATTACCTTGGCTCCCTGCCTTTGTAACTTCTCTTTATCTAGAAAAGGCATTTTTGCTTTGCCCTTGCCATTAGGAAATACAATCCATCTTTTCAAGAATGCATCCGGATGGCAAACTAGTCTTGTGGATGCGCCTATTTTTTTGAGGACGTTTGGAAGCGCGGCGAAATGATCTAGGTGTCCATGACTAAGTATTATTGCGCTTATGTTGCTCAAATCCAATCCTAATGTATCTGCGTTATAAATTACACCGTTTTCGCTTATGCCGCAATCAAAAAGAAATGTGCTGCTCCCTCTGGAAACCCTGCCTTTGTTTCTCCTTCCGTTTTCGTTATTACAACTGACCTCGATTAGGGCCGAAAAACCATGCTCTGCAATAGGAGGGGGAAGAAATCTTTCTTTCCTTATCATTGGTGGGCGAATGGTGTGCTTATCTGACAAAGGTAGTAACCTATCCGTATAGTTATCCATTAACAATGTAATTGAGAGGCGTTCAACTTCCGGTAAAACCAATACTTTTATGAGGTGGGATAAAGAACAAATATTTTTCTATGGGCGCAAGCCTGACGGATCCTGTTACATTCTTAACTGCCTTGGGACAAGTTGGGTAGATGGGAAATACAATGACCCAAGTTCGTGGATATGCTGCCATAAAATCCAAATCCCCACTCACTCCTTATCTTTTTGAGAGACGCTCACCTGGCGATCATGATGTAGTGGTAGACATTCAGTACTGCGGGATTTGCCATTCGGATATTCACCAAGTCGGTGATGAGTGGGGCGGGTCAATCTTTCCAATGGTTCCAGGGCACGAGATCGTGGGTATTGTCTCACAAATCGGTACAAAAGCGACGCGATACAAAGTGGGCGATAGAGTTGGAGTAGGTTGTTTTGTAAACTCTTGTCGAAGGTGTAGCCCATGCAATGATGGACTTGAGCAGTATTGTTTGGAGGGGGCGACTCTTACATACAATGATGTTGAGATGGACGGAAAAACCCACACATATGGAGGCTATTCAAATAAAATCGTAGTTGATGAAAACTATGTCCTTCGAATTCCAGACAACCTTCCCATGGATCGAGCAGCACCACTCCTCTGTGCGGGTATCACGTTGTATTCACCACTTATGCATTGGAAGGCCGGTCCTGGAAAAAAGGTTGGCATCATAGGGCTTGGTGGCCTTGGACACATGGGGGTAAAAATAGCCCACGCGTTGGGTGCAGAAGTCACGGTTCTCAGCCACTCGCTCAAAAAACAAGAAGATGGGAAAAAGATGGGTGCAGATAATTTCTGTGCAACATCCGATCCAATGACCTTCGACAAGCTCAAAGGATATTTTGACCTAGTTGTAAACACAGTTTCAGTCGAACTTGACTTGAATCGGTACCTTAACCTTCTTGCCCTTGATGGCGCAATGGTTGTGGTTGGAATCCCTGAGAAGGACACGCCGATTGGTGCTGCCCCACTAATCAGTGCTCGTCGAAGCCTTGCTGGCTCAGCTATTGGTGGAATTCGGGAGACACAGCAGATGCTTGATTTTTGCAGTGAACACAACATACTATGCGACATCGAACTTATACCTATTCAGAAGGTCAATGAAGCCTATGAACGCGTTGTGAAGAGCGATGTTCGGTACAGGTTCGTAATAGATATAAATTCAATATAATCATCCAATCCAACATATTCCATGGGTTGATTATTCCCCTTGCCATGAGAACTTGACAGGTTTTTATCATCTCCTCTCTTCTCTTCATGTGGGCATGCGCAGGTTTGGCTTTATCGTGTGAATTATGGCATCATCTCCTGATACTGCAGCGGCAACTACTCATTGATGTTTCTGGGGTTGACTCACATTACAATTGATATTTTCCAAACTATGTTGTGGTGACCCAAATCCAATTAGGTTCGGGCCGCCACATTGCCTAAATCAATTGGAACTGAACACAGAAAAAGGGAATAAACAACATAAAATTGGTTACTGACAGGGTCAGTAAAAAAAAGGTAATGTGGCCATAAACAACAATAGTCATTTTGTAATGGTATTGCCTCCATTTATGCAGTTTGTTTGTTGTTGTTTGACCATGATTTTTAATTACTGAAACACTGCTTTCTGCTTGTTGCCATGTTGATGTGGTTTTCTGTTCTTCTTTGAGAAAAACCTTGATTTATTTTCATGATATCTGTGGATTGCCCATTCTTCCCATTAGGGGCCTGTACCGAGTTTCTCTTGTGTTACTTGTTGACCAGATGATTGTGAAGATTCAGATGACTGTTGACTTGCTGCTGTGTTTTTTGTATTTTCCGCAACGTCTTTGGTTGTGTCCACAACTTTGTCTTTAACATCCTTGGTTTTCCCCATGACTTTATCCATGATTCCACCACCCTTTTCTGTGGGGTGAGTTTTTGTCCTGGTTGACTTTTGTATTTCATACGTAAAATGTTTTATATTTTTTGATTTTATTGTGATAGGATATCCTTCAAAAGTCTTTTCTTCGTTGTCTTCTAAAGTGACATGAACCTTTCCCTTTCCTTCTATTTTTCCTTTCTCATTTTCCTTTCCTTCTTCCTTAATCTTTATCAATAAAACTTATGGTTGATGATGATTAATATACCTAATAAAAAACTTGCAAGTCATGTTGTTATAAAAATGCATGAATGGTTTGAATCATTTTAATCGTACTTTTTGGCTTGTTTAATCGGTTTAATGCTTTAATTTGTCTACAGGGAGAATGAGGGATTAAAACGGCAGTGCCGAAATATTGCAGAAACAAGATAATGGCAGTTGAAGAAGGGCAAGTATGTTGCAGGTTAATTGGTTATGGTTTCTTGGTTTATTCGCAATTTCTTATTTGGATTTAAATTTTCAAACCGCACAATATGGATTTTAGAAAAATATGATGATGGGGATATTAAAATGCCTACCATCCAATCTTTAAACATATACAAAATATCATCAATTAGGTTCCTTTCTATCAAGGAACATGGAAATCAACAGCTGATTTAGACAACTGAATAATCAGCAGAACCCAATTTTTGCCCAGTGTTTATATGCTAATGATAGCATCTAACACAGATGGACAAATTAACAGGTTTATCAATAACACTACTAGGCGTTATTATAGCAGTATTGTCTTCGGATACAGACAATTACAGGGATTCATTTGCCCAACTACCGATTGAAAACAATACTTCCACAGGACAAAACAAATGGTCAACTTACTTTGAAGGAAATAAGGATTATCAATTATGTGGTCTTAGTGGTTGTAATGATGCCGTTCATATCGCATATGAAAGCCCTACCACTCTAACCATATACTCCAAAAACATAATTGCGCTTTCAAAGGCAGTTGATGAGATAAAAAAGGGTGGATATAAAATAGAAGGCGTAATATCTCCTACCGTAGTAGATACGTCACCGAGCATAATAATGGGAAAATAGATAAATTAGAATATCCAAATTTTTTTAATTGCTTTAGTTTAGCAGTAACCAGGGTTTACCGAATATAGTAAAAGATCGATTTGATACAATGGAGGATGTTAAAGATTTTAGTTATTCTTGATGCCTGTATTAACATTGACCAATGATGACAGGTATGCTTTATGATTTACAGGATTTCTTGATTGTGATTGTTTTTAGTGCAAATGAGTTGTTTTATCCGGATAACAGTCAACATAAAAAAACAAAAAAAAAATAACTATTGTGTTATTTCGTGAATTCCAGTATCATTTCCTTGAGTATTGATCTGTGGCAATGTCTTTCGTCCCTACAATGACACAGAAGAGTAACGACCCTGTACTTTGTGGCAAAGTGACAATTCTCCTTCTCCTTCTCCAACTCATCAATATCTGTATTGACCGGGGTTGCTAATGTCTGCAATGCTTTTACTGCTTTGGGATTGTTTCTGATTTCAAGTACAAATCGCCTTGCGTATTCAGGCCACTCTATTCTTTTATCTTTAATGTATTCTTTCCAGAGTTCTCTGCTTGGAGCCAAGTCTTTCCACCATTCGTCCCAGTTCTCTTTATGCTTTGGAAGATATCGTGGTCTATATCGAGCTATCAGTACCCTCAGTCCGTCTGATTCTTCTTTTGGCTCTTTCAGCGATTTTAGTTTTATGGAGTCTGCCATGAATGACATCTAAGTATTTAAACTAACTCAAATACTACTACTACTACATTTTTATGTATGTGTATATTGCCCGTTATGGATATGTTCACTTGACAATTCTCAACTCTTTATTGTGATAGTCTGCAAACAGGCTCAACCAATCCATTACATTGCTTTAGTTTGCACTTCTTTCTTTTGCATGGAAAGTAACCATCAAATTATCAGATCTATCCTTGATGAATCGCATTGTTCTCTCAATGATGCTTTTCTCATAGGCGGAATGGATATGGTGTTCTGTTTTCAAGAACCTGCTGGCTTGGGGATCCCATGTGCCACCACCATCTGTGGAAACCGGATGTTTGTCATAATTTTGACCAGACCAGAAACAGACTTCTCTGCAACGATCATATTTCGCTCCTTTGATATGTTAAACCCGCGAATTCCCTTATCACTTGGCTTGATGGCAATCCAAAGCCAAATGCGCCCAGAGCCGACTTTGATGGCAGTTTCATATATAGTGTGTTCTGCAACTTTCTTTCTATGTGGTGGTGTTTTTTTAGCCATGTTAAATTATAAAAAAAATTATTTAATAAGCGTGTAAGAAAAGAAGCAATTTTGTCAACAGGATAAATGCAACCGCTCATTGCAACAATGCTGCATGTTTATCTCAATATCCCAATATTGTGAGACACTATTGCTTTAACCAAATGTGTATGTAAGTCAAATACCAAAGCACATTTTATGTAAAGACTTTTTATTTTCGGTTTCATTTAAATGAAACCGAAAAAATCTACCGGGAATAATCTTTTATTCTATTTGTCCTACTTCATGTTCTACATCTGCCATGCTATTGTATTTTTTATCTGCCATTTGATTAATGATGTCAATAACTGAATCGGCACTATCTTCTGCCTTTCCTTTGTTTTGTTGTATGCGTTGTACAATATCATCCTTGTTTGCAGGAAAGTCTATGCCTTTTAGTAATTTAGCTACAGATGTTGCTGATGCTCCTTTTGAGACTGCTGCATAGCCTGATTCTTCTTTTCCTTTGTGTCCATCAGCATCATTATTGTTTGGCATCCTATGTTTTTCATTAACAAAATATAAATAACTTTCAAATTGGATTGAATGTTGTTATTTAAAATTTCAAACTAAAATTGTTATTTTCATTTTGATTTCATTATTGGCTGTGAATATTGCTGTTAAGTTACATTGCTGTCTTGTTGCCCTATAATATGTCAATAAAAATTACAATTTGCCAATGTTGCAAATATGAAATTTTGGGTTATGCATTGGTTAAAAGCAATTACCTGGAAGGTCAGATTTACTTTCATCACGTTCACTATTTGCAGGGCCATTGATTACTTTTCCTTTGTTTAAGAATCGGGAGCCATGACAGGGACAATCGAGATTTCTCTAGTGGATTCATATGCCATACTCTGCCTGAGACGATAAGGATAGGACAGCTTATAAGAGAGAAAAAAGGCGTTCAAAATACTGTGTTAATATGTTCGTTCTAGTACTGTAGGGGATTACTATTACTATTTTAAAGTATTATCAAAATAAAAGTGAATTCTTTCATTTCAAATAGCAATTGAAGTGTGTGTTGCTACATGATAGGGGGTGGTGGTATCCTTCTAATTTTGCATCTTTAAATTTTTTTGGGGTACTTTTTGTTTACCGAAACATGGTGTCAAAAAAGTGACAACTAGGAAATTTGTAGCACATGTATTGGCAAAGGAAAAGGGTGTATGGTTACTGTAAAACCGACAACCGTGGTGGGGATGTCGTCATATCAGTTATTTCTGCATTGACCCTGAATACCTCTCTTATTCCAACACAACAACAGCAACAACTACTACTAAAATACCTTAATATTTGGTTGTGAAAGAATCACTTGCTGAATCTGTTATGATAAGACTATCTTGCAAAGAGTCAGGATTGGAGTGCGATTACATATCTGAGGGTAAAACAGATGATGAGGTCTTGAGGCGTATTTCCGAGCATGCCGTATGCGTCCACAATATGAGAGCAGAAGACATATATGAAGAAAATATGCCTGCTGCCTTTTTATGTCAAAGCATAGGTAAAATGGCATCAACCGACAGCAAGCAAAAAGCAGATTAGTTCTATGTTTGTGGTAATTGGCTAGTGTGTGAATAATCAAATCCAAGTCTTATAAAGAACTATCTGTTTCTATTGTTTAACAATGAAAGTGCTTTCTGTGAATGTCGGGCTTCCAAGAAAAGTACTCTTTAATGGGCAAACCGTGACTACTGCAATTTTCAAGGATCCCGTCACAGGCCCTGTCATGCTACGAAAGCTTAACATTGATGGCGACAAGCAAGCCGATTTGACTGTACATGGCGGGGTGGATAAGGCAGTTTATTCTTACCCCGAAGAACACTATGGTTACTGGCGTAAACAGTTTCCTGACGCCGATCTTGTGTGGGGAATGTTTGGAGAGAATTTCACCACTGAAGGATTAATGGAAGATGCTGTTAATATCGGTGATCACCTTCAAATAGGATCTGCTAATCTCGTGGCGACACAGCCAAGAATGCCGTGCTATAAACTTGGTGTCAGGTTTGGACATATGGAAATAAT
Organism: uncultured Nitrososphaeraceae archaeon; assembly: GCA_963779615.1. Taxonomy (GTDB): domain Archaea; phylum Thermoproteota; class Nitrososphaeria; order Nitrososphaerales; family Nitrososphaeraceae; genus Nitrosocosmicus. The sequence continues at coordinate 798,201 of CAVZZA010000005.1, read as the reverse complement.
TAGGAGATTTTTGGCAAGCGGGCGCCCTGGTATTTACTTTAGGGTGTTAAAAGAAGGAGAAGTGCGAACAGGTGACAAGATAGAGATTGTCAGAAGAGATGAAAATAGTGTCTCGGTGAAAGATATTGTCCGCCTGTATGTTGATAGAGACCATGCGGACAACATTGAAACCATGAGACGGGCAATAAAAATAAGTGCTCTGCCAGAGGGTTGGAAATACGAATTCCGACAAAATATTGAGCAATTGGAACGCAAATCATAAATCGATATCATTCTGTTTGGTTTCACACAAGTTAATTGTTTTATTGGTCTGGCAAAACAAGAAGGCAAACTAACAAAATCGCATAATGGTTTGTTTCACTTGGTAACGATGGTTAAGGAAGTGTTGTTACAAAAAATTACGCCAAGTGAAGTTGGACCTTTTGTCACTCTTTGCCAGCAAAGCCAATGCATTGGCATTTATGGAGCAAACATAAAAATCAACATTTGACCCGATTGATTTTAGCATTTGTCTGGCCCCAATAGTATCGGGTATATTTTTATCCTACAATAATCTTTATCTTTGAAATCATAGAATATGGCAAATAAGCCTGAAACAGCAGCTCATGCAGATACTGGCACTATGCTGTTTTTATAGATGCATATGCCACAAGATGCATTTCCTAATTGTTGAACCCATTCTTCTTGTTTCCTTCTGTTTGGTTTTATTCGACCCGTGTCCACAAAATCGTCTTTCTCTGATCTTGTTTTTTTTCGTCTGTTCCTAATCCTCATCAGTGGCTTGCCGGGTAATTTTATGCTTCTGGTGCAATCATAGGCTTCCCATTCCACGGGTAATTTTATGCTTTTCAGCAGGGCTTGTCCTACATTTGACATAATAACGCATATGAATTGATAATGCCCCATAACCAAAAAAGTCAATTAAGCATTGTTTAGTTGTAAAACACATTAAAGTGCCTCATCGATGGGCTCTGCATCTAAGCATGGATATGCCAATTAAAACTTTAAACATTCAATATTTGAGTTAAAACTCAAATCGAAAGAAACATCCCATTTTTGCAACTATCTATTTTTCCCATATATTGTAAAATCAATCATCCTAAAGTTCAGTCATTTGCCGACTATTGTTGATTATTTGTATCTTGTGTTGGTACCACCAAAGTAACGGTATACAAAAAAGTTTAACCATTATGGAATTTCGTTTTTGCCAGCCAAATGCGCTCAACACAAAAAATTTGTGTAACTTGCTGTTGAAGTTCCTTCCATTGTAACAATGTTTAATAAAATCCTTTTGATATTATACTTACAATACCATGGATTATAATAGAGTCTGTAAAGACCTATTGGATTTCGATCCAAAGGTCCGTTTTGCTGGTATATGTGACGAGACTGGTGAAACTAAATATGGTGGGATGAGGGAAGGCCTCCCTAGTATTCTGTCTCCTGAAGACACACAAAAATCCAATCGTTTGGCGATAGGAAGATGGGGATTGCGATACGCACTCGAACATAAGACGGGTAAGGGAAAATATTCAATGACAGAATACGAAAAGATAAAACGTATAACCATACCGTTGGATGACAACTATCTATTTTTGATAACTACGGAAGTAGAAGCCGACCATGGCAGTATTATAAATAATGCTCTTAGGCTGGTAAAAAAATAGTATAGTTAAATTATAATTGTTGTTCCACCACAACATTGATCGTTATATTATAGCATAGTCCAAAACAATGGCTATTTGTAGCTTTGGCTAGCTTTTGGTTCCCGATAAAACATGACAACAATATGCCCTGTAAATCAAGTTTGCAGAAACCAGTTACAATAGGTTATGGTGAAATGATTTCCTCACCCATTTTTCACTCGTGGAAATGTGATACCCATTTTCTTAAACTCAATGAGTTAGTTTAGCACCGCCATTTGGTATAAAACGTTTAATTAATGAGAATATGTAAAAGATTAAGAACTTGATGCATTTATCATTTTCAGTGGAATGTCTGCGCAGGTGTTTGTCATCGGATTCAATCCAGTGAGAAAAAATGACTGCTGCCTCTTCCTCCTCCTCTAGCGAATATCCTCCAGGACCTCGCTCAGTTATTCCTAATAAGTTATTGCGTAATTTTATACGTGAGCCAATCAAAACCTTGATGGACACCGCAAATACCTATGGTGACATTGCCCATTTTAAGTTTGGGAGACAGCATGTATATTTGATAAATAACCCACACCACATAGAGGACATATTAATCAGAAATCACAAGAGTTTTATAAAAAGCAAAGGCCTCCAAGTTTCAAAGCGCCTCTTAGGGGAAGGTCTGGTAACTAGTGAAGGGGAGTACCATGATCGTCAAAGACGAATCATACAGCCTGCATTTCATCCTAACCTTGTAAAAAAATATGGCGACATAATGATCGCCTATGGTGAAAACATGTCTGAGCAATGGAAAGATGGAATTACTTTGGATATGCATAAGGAAATGATAAAGGTAACCTCCGCAATAATAAGCAAGTCAGTTTTGGGTTCGAATGTCAACTCGGAAGAAGGCGATATAGTTGGCAGTGCACTTTTGACTTGCGGTGAATACTTTAACCGATTATTAATGCCATTTGGTAATCTGATTGGAAAAATGCCACTGCTGCGCGTTAATAGAGAATTTCAAGACGCAAAAAAGAAGCTCGATTCTATCGTGTATGATATGATTAAACAGCACCGAGACAATGAAAACAAAGCCGATGTGGATAAAACCGATCTGCTGTATACTCTACTGCACGCTCAGGATGCAGAAGCTGGAATTGGACAGATGAGTGATTTGCAGTTAAGAGATGAGGTAATGACCATTTTTCTGGCAGGTCATGAAACAACAGCCAACGCGCTTACCTGGACATTTTATCTACTATCGCAAAACTCGTCTGTAGAGGCCAAGCTATACGAGGAATTGTGTAGTGTTTTGGGTAACGATAATGATGACAAAGGTGGTGGTGGTGCTAGTAGTGCTGATTGTAAAAAAATAAGAACTCCAACAATCAAAGACATACCAAAATTAGAATATACCGAAAAGGTACTAAGAGAATCAATGAGGCTCTATCCTCCAGCCTGGACTTTGGGCCGCCAATCACTAAAAGACTACAAAGTTGACAAATATGTTATACCTGCTGGCTCAATCATTTTGATGAGTCAATATGTTATGCATCGCAATCCGCTTTACTTTCCCAATCCCGACCTTTTCTATCCGGATCGGTGGACAAAGGAGACGAAATCCCATCTTCCGCGATTTAGTTATTTTCCATTTGGAGGGGGCATTAGGGGTTGTGTAGGTGAGCCGTTTGCATGGATGGAGGGTATACTGTTAATTGCCACTTTCTGCAAACAGTGGAAGATGCACCACGTTAAAAGCCATAAGGTCGAGTTAAAGCCCCTAATTACACTGCGTCCCAAATATGGAATGCAAATGAAATTAGAACGTAGAAAGTAGATCAGGTGATAACAATACATTGATGGAAAGGGACAAAAATTGATTTTACCCCTTATCAAATCCCGTATGGACAAGGATAGAGGTCGCTAACCATCCATTTTTTTTATATTAACAGGCGGGATCAAAGGGTATATCCACAATCATCCATTCCTGTTTATGATTGCCGACAAAAAGATCCAATTTTGGAATGTCCTTGTTTGCAATTCTCTATTCTACATCGAAAAAAAACAGCCATCAAGACATTCAGTTATGTCTTCTTCACTTGAATGCTGGCGCTTCTCCTCCACTGATTTAGCTACATCCTTTTGTGCAGGTAATGAATCGTGTCTTGGCATCTTGACAAAAAACAAAAGAAACCGGTAAAGGCAAGCCAAGTTAATAAATGACCTGTCAGCGTACCGCCTGCTTTTGTTGCACTGGTTGTTTTCAATACCTAATAAACCTCAAAAAGAGGTGTATCATTTAAATGCTAAAATGCTGTAGGTTTTTAACTTGGTTTTGTGTGATGCCCTACCGTTGTGCTAGTCCTATTCTTTTGGTATGTCAAATGACGTGTTGCATTGTTCGCATATATGTTGGTTATTTGGTTGATTTGGGTGCAGCATAAATATGATATTTGGCATCGTATTAAACCACAATAGCTCGTGTGCTGATGGATTTCAATAATAAAAATAACAATTACGGGTGAATGAAAAAAAATTATGTGAGAGCGTCTTTAACCTTTTCTTTTGCCTTGTTCAGTGTTTCAGAACTTGGTTTTCCTTCTGCATGGTCTTCTGCAGTTTCAGCATTTGCCTTGGCATCATGCTCTGCATTTTTCATTTTCTTTATGGAGTCATCTGTGTCTGTCATTAACCATTACTGTTCAACATAGTTTATAAATATGACAATATGTGCATACTTCACCATACCTTTTTAGCCGGCTTGAAGCCCATCTTTACACCTGTGAAAGTCTGGCACAAGAGCAGATGCCATGCCTTGATATGCAACGTTGGGAACAAGCAGCACTCTTTCCCTTGTCTTTGCATCCGGTTCAGGGATGCAGATCCTTTAAAACGCCGTATTGGCAATAGTCAAACACCATGCAAAATGGGGATAGGGCCATCACAGCTGTAAACATTTGGAGAAAAATAGAACAATGAACGCTTGTGGTTTATGTAATTATGTTAATTGGTACTGGATCCCCATGAACCGTAATTGAAACCGGAATTTGCGTTACCTAGGTTTTGTAAACCGTTGTTTACCGGGTGAACCAATTCTTTTCCTTTCGTTGCATTTACCCATCTGGCAAATGTGAGATGTAAAATCAAGGCTCGCTTCCACCATTTTCGGAGGTAAGCATTATGAACGTGTTGTCGTATTTTCCAATATCTTGGGATGCTTTATTGTTTTAACCATTTTGTCATCCCTATTATACGAGCATCGTTTGGATCTATAGAAAGGACCTTGTCGTAGTATTTGATGGCCTCCGCAACTTTTCCCAAACTAATCAGAACGGCTACCTTGTTATTGATTGCATTTTTGTTGGTTGGGTCTATTGCCAAGGCCTTGTCGTAGTACGACATTCCATCGTCGAATCTTCCTGAACCGTCTAAAGATATTCCCTTGTTTATTAACGCAAGGACATTATTTGGATCCAGTGACAAAGCTTTGTCCAGATAGTGTATGGCATCATCATATCTTCCAAGACTGTTAAGAACTACTGCCTGCTCGGTAAATTTTGCTACATTTCCTAAAGTGTCTCCAAATGAATATTGGTTTGCTTTACTTGATAAATTTGGATTAAAAACCGCTTGTGTTAGAACAATGAACATCAAGGATATTGAAATTATCTTAAAAACTTTAAAATATTGCACAGATAAATGAAGATTTACCGCAAATAAATACATTGTTTCATGTTCGGACACAAATGACCAGTGAACATTTTGCATGATTATTTTTTCTAACAGTAAAAAGATGTTATTAGAAAACCGATTGACCTATTTTCCGGGCAAAATAACATTGTTTTTTAAATTTAGTTTGACTTAATATGAGAAGATATCTGCCAAGACTTGTATTCTTTTGATGGATGTGTGTTGTACAATGTACATCCAATTACATGTGTGGGTGTAATGGCATTTTATCCCGCTTTTCTCCACCATCGGCTCTTCCACCTGTTTTGTTTGCCAACCCTGATTGGAGCCAGGCAGTTATTTTTTTATTTGATGACCTGTCTCTTTTGACATGTCTGCAGGTCTGCCGCTTTTAGGTATATTTTTTAATCCACCTTTTACCTCCTTATGATGTCTTTTTAACCATTCACGGACCCAATCTTTACTTCTGTGGAGGAGATCTCTGGCTGCCTTGGCAGCCATTAAACCATTATATGCAACGTTGGGGACAAGCAGTACTCTTTCCCTTGTCTTTGCATCCAGTTTCACATTTATGGATCATTTCAAACGATTCTCTGGTGATAGTCAAATGAACAAGATGACAATGGAGTGAACCTAGCTATAAGCATTTGTTAAAAAATAAACAGGTAAGAAAGTTTGGTTTGGATATTTATGCTAATTGGTATAATCAAATTGATTTTAATACTGAAAGCAATTTTTATTCTATTTGTAAATTGTCCAAAACCGTCTGTTGCTAAAGTTGTTGTTGTTAATGGTGATTAATCATCAGTCTATTGTTTTTTTCAACGTTGGTTTTGACGCACTTCCAACCATTATTTTTCTGCACGTTATTTTTTAACAGTCAAACTGGCGTCAAGTGCACATTTGTATTGTATTGATGACTTTGTGCTGCTTTTTGTTACCTCTACATGTTATTAATTGATATGACCTTCCGATAATTACAGAAAATAGTGACAATTTGATACAATATGCATAAAAATAACACGTATAACGACAATGAGGAAAAAGAATTAATTTTTCCATGCTCAAGTTCTGTTTACGCATTCTTTTATTGTTTTTTTCGTGAGATGTGTTTGGTTGGTTATTCTGGGGACAGCTCGCATGCTACAGGTATTGGCTCTTCATTTTTAACGGCTTTTGATTCCAAATACAAAACCCTTGGCCTGTGTGTCTACCATACCCTCTCAGACCAAAAATAGATATTCCTTTTGAATCATAAAAATAATATGACAACAGGAAGATGAGAACATAACTGAACAATAAATCGAATTCATTGAGTAAACCTGAAACCATAAAGAATTTTCCATTTCCAACCCTGCGCAATAGTCAGGAAGGGGCATTAGGTGAGATGTGTGAAGCATTCAATTCTGGATACAAATACGTTATACTGGAGGCTCCGACGGGTTTTGGAAAAAGCCCTATAGCTATGGCGCTTGCTTTGAGTTTGGGTTCGAGCTATATATGCACGGCCACCAAGGATTTGCAAACCCAATACTCGCGAGATTTTCCATACCTGGCTGTGGCAAAGGGAAAGAGTAATTTTCCATGTTTGGTAAAACAGGATCTTGAGGAAAATGGCACCTACCGATGTGGAATTTGTGTTTCAGACAGCGTAAGTGAGTGCTTTCACAAAACCGTGGAATATGGAACTTGCATGACCGATGAATCCTTCAGAGAAACCGGGTGCAAGTACAGGACTTTTGCAAAGGATTATGAAATAAGTAACAAAGGAACAAAAGAGGAACATGTTTACATTAACAAGGATGCCAAACACCATTATCAAAAGCAATATTCTCAATGGCTACCTCTAAAAAACCTAAAAGAGCAAAAGGATTGGAGGCCATGTGAATACTTTGACCAACTAAACATGGCCTTGGCCTCAAGTCATTCTATATTTAATTATTCGATTTTCTTGGCGCTTTTACCCTATAAGAAAGGCCTAAACGAAAGAGAGCTGTTGGTTTTAGATGAAGGGCATCTACTAGAAACTGAAATTGTAAAGTTTAGAGGTTTAACGATATCTAAAAGAAGGTGGAAAAGGTATATCCACAGTTTGGAATTAACAGATTATGGCTATGATGATATAGAGTTATGGGTTGGCTTTCTTATTGATTTGGAGACCACGATGCTTGGTTTAACTGGCAACAGTTCTTTGGCCGAAACACTGGCTGTAGAAAGACAGGTCAAATATGATTACCGGAAAGGAAAAACCTTGTCTCAATATAAAGAAAATAACAAAAAAATAGTTTCTGCGTCAGAACTATTCGATAGCGATGAGGAAATTGCAAAAAAATACGATAGTGAAAGCGTTTCCAAGAAATCAACAATGAGCCTTGGCGATGAACTCGCTGTTGATGCCATTAGGGACACAGAGAGGCTTACAAGAACCATAAACAATATACTTGCAAATCCAAAAAACTGGATAGTGTCCGAGATAAAGAAAGATGATTACAAAGTGGTCAAAGTGGATTTAAAGCCATTGGATGTTTCTCGACACTGTAAATCCATATTTGAAAAAGCCTCCAAAATCCTCATAATGAGTGCTACAGTATTAAATCATAAAGCATTTTGCAAAAGTGTTGGTATATCTTTAGATGATGTAAAGTATATACAAGTTCAATCAGACTTTCCAATAGAGAACAGAGTCATCTATCCACTTAACATCGCATATCTTAACTATGGCAATCTGCATTCTGCTGATGTAATGTCTCGCATTGCAAAAACTATCGACAACTTAATGTCTACTCATAAAAACGATAAAGGAATTATCCACACAACCTCTTATGAGCAACTTAACTTTATCAAAGAAAACCTGTCGCAGGCAAATGCAAGGAGATTGTTGGTAACCGATCCGGAAATACAGCGAGACGAAATCATCTCCCAACACATGTCAACTCCAAGACCAACAGTACTTATCTCGCCATCGTTACATACGGGTCTTGACTTAAAAGGCGAACTATCAAGATTTCAAATAATAGCCAAGGTGCCATATCCAAATAAGGGCGACAGATGGACTGATGCAAAAAGAAAGGTGGATGAGGAATGGTACTATTGGCAAACGGCGTTAAGGTTAATCCAGGCCTATGGTAGGTCTATACGGTCAAAAGACGACTGGGCAAAGACTTATGTTTTAGATTCGGCGTTTGGTTATTTTGTAAATAAGAACAAAAACATGCTTCCTAATTGGTTTACTGGGGCGATCAAAGGCCGTCACAATGGGTTTGCCAGGACTATATGAATCGCCTGCATAGTTGTTGTACCTGTCCATACAAAAAAGGGTGATGATTTAACAAGCGACACAGGGATAAAGGGTTGAGCCAGGATGGTAAAACCTACAGGTAGGGCTTTTGCAAAAAACATGTTTGCAAAGGTGCCGATATGGACAAAAATTATCTTTGACGGTGGATGGAATGCGGTAATTGGTGTTGCTGTTGTTTTTTTACAGTGGTTCTACACCAGTGAAAATGAGTCAAATCAAAACCTATCTTGTAGAAAACCTCCAGATTTTTGGTTCTGTTGACTTGAGATTTTTGTTTATGATTTGATAACCTGTTTTTACTGTCGTGTTTGGTGTGGAGCTGTGCGGTTCCACTCATGTGTGAGTGCAATCCTTTATGAAAATTAAAAGTCAAACTATGTGATTTTATGGCCCCCCCATGCCATGCGATGTTGTTTTGAGAAGCGAACCCGGTAACAAAGCATCCGGTGGAGTAAACATGGCATGTGTTCTCCGGCATAACCCATATTGTTATTATGTGGATTTGGATGAAGAAAGGTGGGCAGAGATAGTCAACATTTTGTATTATGTAGGCAAATACGGCAATACAATTGGCGTAAAGAAAGATAACGTATGGGTTGATTGCAAATCAACAAAAAATCCGATTTGAGACAAAAGATGATGGAATAAGGGCGTTACACGGCCATCCAACAGCAGTAAAAAAAGGAACTCAATAAACCCCCAGATGTCCTTTACCATGGTGCCTCCCAACGAATCTTCAATCAACATTGAAACAGGGATTAAAAAGCATGGGCAGTCAACATGTGCATCTTTGGACAGGCAATGATGCCTCAACAATGGTTGGAAAAAGACGTAGTGAAACGCCTGCTGCAATCCTGAGATAAATTCAAAGACTGCCGGCGATGATGGTGTGTGTTATTTTACAAAGGCTCTGATACCATGGCTATCATGGAGTATATTGTCTAAATATTTGAAAATAGCAGTTTAAAAACAAACAAATATAGAAAAGTGAAGAAAAAGAGGGAAAGAAAAAGAACTAGCTTTTCACCTCTAGCTCTTTGATTCTTTCTGAAACTCCTTTAGCCTCTCTCTCAAGATCATTTTTGTACTCACTCAAAAGTTCTACTTTTTCTTCTCTGGTGAGAAAACTTCTTGCCCTTTGAGTGCTGAATCCACTTTCACCATAACTGCAACCACATCCCATGTTTTTCACCTCCTCATCCATCCATCGGACATACGATATATAACAAACAAGGTGTATTTATATATATCGTATACCCAATATCATATATATTATATGCGGGAAAGTGAAGGGGACTGTTGCGATATGAGGGGAATGCTGGGCTTTCTAATTCTTTTTTTGTTGTCAAAAAAACCCATGCACGGACAAGAATTGGCCCATGAGATAGCCACCAGAAAAGGGGAAAAAAAACCAAGTCCAGGAACAATATATCCCGCATTAAAGGGCCTGCGTGAGATGGGGTTTATTGTTGAGGAAAAAGAGGGAAAAACCATAGTGTATACTTTGACAGAGAAAGGAGAAAATGCGCTTAAGGTGGCTAAAAGAAAATTTATAAAAACATTTGTGGACATATTCCCATAACTGGATTCACCTCCGCAGCAAACTGCATCTGACTTAAAAAGTTTAAGATGGGTGATATCTCATGGACCAAAACACAACCGAAAAGTGCTGCAACAATGAATCTATTGTTGCAGCCGTATCTGAGGATCAAAATCCTCAAACACGCCATTTACATCCATCCTTGCAAACCCCGCTTTTGCATGCTTGTCATTTTCTATTCGGGGGTTTTGTCAGATCTGAAAGATCTGAAAACCGCAACAACTAATTATTTATACATGCGATGGGGGAGGTGTATTGTTATGACAATTCATGCTTATGCGTCTCATAAACCCGGTGGAAAACTTGAAGCATTTGAATATGATCCAGGTTCTTTGAAACCCGATGAAATAGAGATCGATGTGGAGTATTGCGGTGTATGCCACAGTGATTTACATATGCTTAAAAACGAATGGGGACTTACACAATACCCATTTGTACCAGGACACGAAGTTGTTGGCAAGGTGTCTGCAATAGGATCTATGGTAAAACACCTTGAAATTGGACAACATGTAGGACTTGGATGGCGAGCTCGATCCTGCTTGATATGTGATCAGTGCTTGAGTGGACACCATAATCGCTGTTTGAAAGGGGAGGATGTAATTGTCGGTAGACATGGGGGTTATGCAGACAAAGTGCGTTGCCAAGCGTTATGGGCCTTTCCATTACCTGATAATCTCGATACCGAAACTGCCGGTCCTTTGTTTTGTGGTGGAATCACTGTTTTTAACCCGATCATTCAAAATAACATCAAACCTACAGACCATGTGGCGGTAGTTGGAATCGGGGGTCTTGGGCACATGGCCATTAAATTTCTAAATTCATGGGGATGCGAGGTTACTGCATTTTCCACCAACCCGGAAAAGGAGAAAGAAGCTCGACAGTTCGGAGCTCACAATTTCCTAAATACCCAAAACCCTGGTACCTTAAAATCTTCTGTAAATAAATTTGATATGGTGTTAGTAACATCAAACGTCGACCTGGATTGGGACGCCTATATCAACACGCTTCGTCCAGGCGGCAAACTACACATTGTTGGAGCAGCCTCTCAAGTGAAAGCAACGGTATTTTCTTTGATTTCTTCCGAGCGATCCATTGGAGGGTCACCAACCGGGGGGCCAGCAACGATTTTAAGTATGCTTGATTTTTGCAATCGCCATAACATAGAGCCTGTTACGGAAGAGTTTCCTCTCTCAAAGGTTAATGAGGCTTTGGCGCACCTGGAATCAGGTAAAGCGCGTTATCGTATAGTTTTATATAATGACTTTGCTGACCATTAGGTCCTTCAATTCCTTTTTTATTAAGGTGTGTGCATATGCGCACCAAAGTCAAAAAATAATCATAAAGAAGACTGGCTGTCTTTTTTTTATGCATATGCAACAATGAATAGCATTGAAGCCAATAATCAAAACTACGTGTTCTATTCGAGTCAACATGAATGTAGGCTGAGATATTATAGTGGTGTTTTCTTTGATTTATTTAGCTGTCTTCTAAAAATGAAGCCAACTATTGGGTTGACGATGTATGGTATTGTGTGCTTAAACCATACTCCTGCTCTCATGTAAAAAGGAACTATTATCTCAAGGCGAGGAGAGTTTGCTGCTGCAAGAATGGCCTCCGATACTTTCTTTGGCTCTAGCATAAAGTTTGTATAGTTTGGTATGTGGTTTCTAAATGATTCATTACTGAAAAAGTTTGTCTTTACGCCAATTGGACTTACCACCGTTATGCCTACGCCTGTCCCGTGCAGTTCTTGATATACTGATTCTGAGAACCCCAGCATTGCATATTTTGAGGCACAGTATGCCGCCAGTCCAGCGACTCCAAAACTTGCGGCAACCGATGCAACATTAACTATGTGCCCGGATCTCCTTGAGGTCATGGAATTCAAAAATGATTTAGTACAATAAACCATGCCAAAGTAGTTTGTGAATGTGACTGATTCTATTTCTTCAATACTTTGATTCTGAATTTTACTGTATGTTCCAAAACCCGCATTATTTACCAAAATATCTATGTGCCCAAATTTTTCAAGCAATTCTTTTCCCATTTTTGCAACATCTGCTTTTCTTGATATGTCGCATGGATATGCTACTATTTCGGATGTAAAGTTTGACCTCAGTGCTTTTTCAAGCTCTTTTAGTTTTGTCTCCGATCGGGCCACAAGTATGATGGTTTGCGCACCGCGCTCTGCAAAATCAATAGCTGCCTGCCTTCCAATCCCAGACGACGCTCCTGTTATTAATATGATTTTTCCTCTGAATTTGTTCTTGTTACCTTTTTTTTTCTTTTTAAAGTTCAACAGGATATAAACCTTGGATACGACAAAATGATGAATTATTCTTTCTATACTTTTGCATTTTCAGCATACCCTCACCCCTCCTTATTTGCCACCACCAATAACTCCAGTCACCACTCCACCGCCATTGACACAATCCCATATCGCCAGGCGGGACACCATCAATAACAATTCCCACCACCACCACCACCACCACCACCACATATTATTCCCCAATAATGCCATCATAGCCGGCAGGTCACATTGGCTGATGATTCTTTTAACTAAATCAATTGGCAGGGACAAAACCAAAAATGACATGCACATCATATGAAAAATATGGTGTTTTTTACTTGTTGTGGGTAAATCTAGTAATTTTACGTCGTGATATCTTTATTTTACCTTGTAATTTTATTATAAAAGGAGTTGGACTTTATTTGGTCTTTGGAATCTTTTATTGAATAAAATTACCTTTTGTTTTTTTGTACAGAATAAAATTTTATGCAGGAGGATGAAGGTAAATTAAAAAACACGACTGCCACCAATTAGAGTCATTCAAAAAATTATAGATTGCCTGTTATGATTATATGCATTTTACAGGATTTGGTTGCTTGAAAATCATCTATTTTTTGTGATGGTCAAGCGGCAATTTAATCCACCTATTGACCTGACTTAACCGTGGAGACTATTTCGTTATTAATCAACTTGATTAGGTTTGACACTTTGATTGGTTTTTCAATGATTCTGTTGATTTTTGCAGACTTAAACCTTGAATCATTGCTAAAATCTTCTAACATAAATGCGGTAGTTAGCCAAATATCGACTGTAGTGCTTATTTTCCTTATTTCATTGGCAAGTTCTATTCCTGACTTATTCGGCATTCTTAAATCTGTTAAAATTAACGAGTAAAAGGTGGGATTTGATTTAAAGTGTTCAATAGCTAACAAGGGGTCTGTAAAGGAAATGGCATTGTAACCAGCTTTTTCAAAACCACTCTTGAAAATAATTACCATGTCCATATCGTCATCTATTATCAGTATTGATTTGGGCAATAACACTTGACCTTAACCTTAACCTTAATTTTTGACGTATTTAACCATTTTTCCGAAAAATATCTTTATCTTTTATCAAAGTCCTAAACCCAAGTCATCATAATGATTGTTCAAAATAAAATAATAATGATCAGTGTACAGGGTGAATTGAATAATGGTTATAATGTTATCTTTTTTATTTTCATAGGCCTGAATTACACATTCTTTTTTTTATGCAGAAATTGTTAGTATGCCCAATTTTTTTATTCGATAATTTTGTAGAGATTACAAGTCTATCATTGCTGCTGCTGTTGTTTTAGCATTTGTCCTGGTGCAATATTCAGTGCACGTTTTTTGAAACTAAAAAATCAAATAATTGGATACTGATGATGTGTATGTTAAAGTTTCCTTAAAAAAAAATAAAAAATTTATGGCCCAGCTGAGCTAGGGGTTCTTGTATTGCCTGTTAGGTTTTGATAGGTGGATGTTTGCATCATGATTTCCTTGGCTTGATTGATAATGTCACCGGAATTTCCAGTAACAGCCCAGTGTAGGAACAGTACTTTTGGTGTTTCGCCTAGCATGTGGTGGTGCAATGCTGTTTCAGTCCAGTTGTATTTTTCCATTACATTTCTTACAGGGACTACCTCTGAATCAATTAATGCGAATTCTCCAAAAGCAGCCTTTAGAGGTTCATTGTTGTTGCTTGAGCTATTGCTGCCAAACATACTGGTATTATTGAGGACTGATGCTGGTACAAACTCGATATAATGGCCAAAACCTGAGTAGTTATTCATTACCAGATTGTCATGTCTAACGATTGGTGGAGCCTGTCTATAAACAACAACATCACACAAGTTATAGTCGGGAACTGCTTTTCCTTTTACTACGCTTGCTAAATCAGCACATTTTTGAGGATCATTGGGTGGAAGGCTTTTTTCATTAAATGTAAATACCTGGCCCACCTGTGGTTTGCTGCTGTTTTGAGAAGATGTGGGTGAGGATGCTTGTTGTTGTGTTGCCGCTTGAGATTGGGCGTTTACAGTGCTTATCGGATTAATGCTTATTGCAGGGACTATTACTAATCCTATCGTAAGGAGAAAAATCGTAAACAATTTAAAAAGTTGATTCATCGTATGACAATGATGAAAATAGATTATATACTACTGCTTTTTAGTAAATCATTTGAGTAAACTAATTAACTAGTGAATTATATGGTCAAAATTATATAAATAAGGTTTATAGAATCTATTTTAAACAACGAAAAAAAGGGGTGTGATGAGAAAAAAACTACTATTCCACATAGTGTTGGTGTACCAGTTGGTCATAGAATCTGACTGATTTTATGTTTACAAATTCTAAAATGCCATATGCTGACAATTCTCTGCCAAAGCCACTGTTTTTAATGCCTCCAAAGGGAACCCTTGGGTCTGATACCACCACATTGTTTACCGTGACCATGCCGGCTTCCACCGCTCTTGAATATCTTTCTGCCTTTGACAAATCCTGCGTCCAGATACTCGCTCCAAGCCCAAACTTTGTGTTATTTGCTACTTCTATTGCTTGTGCTTCATCGTCTACGGTTAATATGGGTGCAATTGGCCCAAAGGTCTCCTCCTGTGATAATTCCATATCTTGAGTAACACCTTTAAAAATTGTTGGACTGTAGAAATACCCTTTTACGCTGCCGTTTATTTTTATATCTTTTCGGTGACCTCCTGTAAGTAGTTGGGCACCTTCCTTAATTGACCTCTTGACAATCCCCTCTATGCTCTCTACAGCTTGGGCGTTGACCAGTGGACCAACATCGGTATCATCAGACAATGGATCCCCTACCTTGAGTTTTTCGGTCTTTTCTACAAATTTTTCTATAAATTCGTTTGCGATCTTCTTTACAACAATAAAGCGTTTGGATGCTATGCAACTCTGCCCACAATTGATAAACCTTCCCTTTACTGCTCCTGAAGATGCCTTCTCTATATCCGCATCCTCGCAAACTATGAATGGATCGCTGCCCCCTAGCTCCAGAACGGTTTTCTTTAGCTGCGCTGTTGCCCTTTGTGCCACTTTGGCCCCAACCGGAACACTCCCTGTAAAGGTTACCGCGTCAACGTTATCAGAATCTATCAGATATTCCGCTTCTTTGGATGACGCAACAAGTGTTTGAAATACACCATCTGGCAAGCCTACCTTTTCAAATATTTTTTCCATCTGGATGCCGCATTGCATCGTAACACTAGACGGCTTTAAGATAATTGTATTTCCTGCAATAAGGGAGGGTGCAGCAAACCTTAACGCTTGCCAGTACGGAAAGTTCCATGGCATGAGGCTTGCTATGACCCCAAGGGGCTCAAAGGAAACGGTACTCTTTCTTGCCTCTGTATTTATTATTTCATCTGTTAGAAAGATTTTTCCATTATCTGCAAAATATTCCATTGCCCAAATGCATTTTTCTACCTCTGCTCGTGATTCCTTGATAGCTTTTCCCATCTCCATGGTGGCAATTTTTGCCAAACTCTCCTTGTTTTTTCTAAACTCGCCAGCAAATGCATACAGAAAACCAGTTCGCTTTTTATGGTCCTTTTTCCATTGCCCAAATGCGTCTTTCGCTTTCTTTGTCTTTTGGCTTATTTCGTCTTTTGATGCGGTATTATATTCTTGAATTACCTCCTCTGTTGATGGGTTTATCGTTTTTATGCTCAAGGATTTATGACCCCTCTACCAATGATTTTTCCCTCTTTTAGTTTAGTTAAAGCCTCTGTGGCCTCACTTAATTTGAACCTGTCAGAAACAACTGGTTTTATTACCTTTCTATTTGCCAGTGAAACCAATTCAGCCATATCCTGTATGGTTCCTGTATATGAACCTATTATCCTGTACGCCTTTGTTGGCATTGAGACTAGGTTTAGTTTTAGTTCACCGCCAAAAAGCCCTACTAACACCACTTTGGCCCTTCTTCTTAAGAACTGCATGTCCGCTTCCACGGTTTTTGAGGCGTTTACAAAGTCAATTACTGCATCTGCGCCTTTGTTATCGGTCAATTCCATTATCCTTTGAATAAAGCTATCATCATTCTTTGTATTGATTGTCTCATCAGCACCATTCTCCTTTGCTATTTTCAGCTTCTCATCCCCTAAATCTAACGCAATTATTCTTGCGCCAAATATCGCCTTGGCCAACTGTATTGCCATCAGGCCCAGCCCGCCTGCTCCAACAACCACTATATTGTTATCTGGTTTTATTCCTGTATTCTTAACTGCACCATACGCCGTAAGCGCAGAACAGGATAAAGTTGATGCTGCATCCATGTCTATTTCATTTGGTAGCCTTAGGAGGTATCGGTAGCTTGGAACCAGCACGTATTCAGCATATCCCCCATCCCTGTAAATCCCAAGTGATCTTGGATTATCACAAAGGTTCTCCTCGCCTATTCTGCATGCGGGACAAAGTCCCTCACCTATCCATGGATACACAAGCACTTTTTCGTCCTGCCTAAAGTTTTCCTTGGCCTCATCACCCATTTCTGTTACCAGCCCTGCGATTTCATGCCCTGGTGTCACTGGATATTTGACTCCCCTGTCTGTGGTCTTTAGAAACGTTCCACCCGGGCCTGCATATCCTCCCTCCCATAAATGTATATCACTATGACAGACACCTGATGATTGAACTTTAACAAGAACTTGTGACCCCATTGGTTTTGGGGTTTCTAATTCTTTAATCTCTAAAGGCTCCCTTGGCGTGATAATTCTTGATGCTTCCATAATGGAGATAATTTTCCATATTATATAGAGTTTATTAACAAAGTTATTTTAAATCACCCGATAATTTTTGTATTTCCTATAACGTTATATCGAATGCGGTTGTGTATTTTTATACCCAATCACCTTAAAACTTTTTAAAATATGATTTATAATCATGAAAATTTACATTGCACCAAAATTTTCATACACTTTTTTTGAAACGGATCTTGTTGATTCTCAATGTAATGTGCCATTACATTACTAAAAAAAACATGGAAAAAATAAACAAATGAATAAGGCATCAAAAGAACAACTATATATTTGAAATTTGTAATATGTGACAATCCAAACCAATACGTCTTGTTTCTTTATCTTTGAATATTCTTTACTTTATAATAGTTAAAGTAATACCCTTTTTATTTTCAACCAAAGCCTAAAAATAGTCCGATATCTTTTTTTGTTCTTTTACAATGCTGTATATTTTACTATTTTTAATCCATTCATTTTTGGATGTGGATAAAAAATTACAAGCAAACGATAGGGCATTCCCAAAATTTTCAAACCTTCTGCCAAAACCTCTTAATGCCTCCCTAATTCCCTCCCTTATCTGCCAAACCCCAACTGGAATAACGTATTGGGGATGAATCTCCCTCAAGGCTAACACTGCTGCCTTCCTGTTTATTTTGTATAGGTATTCTGATATTGATAGTCTTGCTGCAAAGTATGCTCCGGCAATAGATGGGTGGTGATTCAATCCCCCGATTGAGTCCTCAAAATCTGTTCCCATTCCCAAATTTCCATTACCGTCAATCCATGCTTCTTGCATCTCAAAGGTCCAAACATCATACGGAATCAAAATAATTGAATAATGGTTACCCAGATGAGCGTATCGATAGACCTCAAAAAAATCAATGGATTGATGGCTTTCTATCTCCTTTGTCAATTCTGAAGAGATTATATCATCGGTGGCAGAAATACTCCACTTGGTTGGAACCAATTTTCTGTTCTTTTGGAGTCCAATCATGCCCATGCTTAAAATCCGGTTAATTTTGCTAACCTCTACTCCTTGATGATATAGGTTGGCTACTGCTTGTGTCGCTAGCATATCCTTATCATAAAAAGCGTCTTCTATTCTCCTGTCTACCGAAAGTGATGAAGATGTTTTAAAAGTTTTTAATGGCGCGATGAGCCCGTAAGGGGCAGAATCTGCATCAAAACCAAAGTTCTTTTTTTGCTCAATGTCTATAGCCGGTATTTTATCAAATAATAACTCACTTTCAGCCGGGCGATTTGCCATAGCCAATTCTTGCAATGATTCTACATATCTCTCAGAGATTGTATTTATATTAACATTGCATACCCCTCTCACAAGAGACAAACGATAACTTGCAATTTCCTCGATGTTTTTTCCAATCCATTTTTCTGGACTGTCAAGTATTGTGGTGTCTCCATGCAACGGCGGTGTCATTGGCCCGACCTTCACTTTTGGATATCCATGCTGTCCGACAAAAACTGATGGTGGTGAAGCACCGGAAAGATTTTTTACTCTTAGTTTTGATGAGTTTGAATTTAGAAATTGAGTCCACCTGTTTTCCAATTTTTTTTTAATTTCTTGAGTGCTTGACATAATCCTTTATGTGGATAGAATTTTCCATGACCTGTTGAAGACGGAAAACACTGTGTATTGCAGTTTGAATCTCTTATTTATTTTATGTCATTTACAACAATGCTATAAATAAATCAATGCTATACATTGGATGTTATAAAATTGGAGAATTTTGGCCTTAAATACCCACAAACAAATGAATTTGCCATCCGTGTCTTTCTTTCATCCGCTCATTGGTAACCCGTGAATAAGATGGTGGAGGTTGTTGTTTTTTATGGCAAATTCGACTGCTAGGATGATGTAAAACAACTTGGTTGTTATTTACGAAAAACACTCGTTAAATTATTGCCTTTAGCTGATTTGAAATCTATCACGTGTGTTGTCAATTACAATCCTTGTAATGTTGTGTTTTAAATCAATTTAGCAAAATCAGGATTTTCTATGCACATTGTCTTTTTTTATCTGTGCCTACAAAAATTTGAAACAACAGGTGCTGAACTTTAATTATCATTTCATTTACCAAGTAGTTGATATGTATTGATATTTCAGTTTATTTTAGGGCATTGTCTGTGGCTTTTGTGATACAAGAAAGAAAATCAATTGCCGGTGGCTGCTGCGGAAAATAACTCATTATGCATGAAACTTGATTTTCATTATAAATCGTTTATTGCCTTACTGTTTTTATTTAGGGTTTTTTTTGTTTTTACCTGCATGAATATGCTGCCATTAATTTTCTTCTATTTCTGTTATTTTGTCATCAGAATGCTTGATAACTTTTATTTTACAATTTCTGCATTCGTAGTAATTGGTGTCATGAGTATGACTAATGGAGCCATTTAACCACACCATTAACTTGCCACATCTTAAACATGCCATGGTCATATACATCCTAATATTGTTTTTGCGGTATTAAATTCTTTTGAATATTCAATAAATTAAAAATAAGGTTGTTTAACAAAGTACTTATATAAAAATATGATTGAATACATATAGTAAATTCATGACAAAAAAAATTAAGGTTGCAATTGCAGGTATTGGAAATTGTGCTTCTGCCCTTGTCCAGGGAATCCAGTATTATAAATCTAGTTTTAATGGTAAAAAAGTTACGAACAATACATCAGACGCCGGTAGTAAAGAATCTCAAAAAAACTCTTCTTTAGCTGATGACGGTGCTTTTAACTCCATGACTGAAAGTTCTATTGGTCTTACCTCTTACGATATTGGAGGCTACGTGCCTGGAGATATCGAGTTTGTTGCAGCCTTTGATGTTGCTGATACAAAGGTTGGTTTGGATTTGTCGGAAGCTATTTTTGCGTCCCCAAATAATGCAATTAACATAGTGGATGTTCCGTCTTTTGATGTGCAAGTTCAGAAGGGTGATGTTTTGGATGGGGCGGGAAGGCATTTCTCCGAAAAGGTAAAGATTTCTGAAAACCCGACTGTTGATATTGCAAAAACATTGAAAGATACAAATACTGACATATTGATTAATTATCTGCCAGTTGGCAGTAGAACCGCAACTAGGAATTATGCAGAAAAGTGTCTGGAAGCAGGTGTCGGTTTTGTAAATGCCATTCCAGTATTTATAGCATCAGATCCAGGTTGGCAAAATCGTTTTGTTGAAAAAAACATTCCTTGTGCCGGAGATGATGTGATGAGTCAGCTAGGAGCAACAGTTGTTCATAAAACTCTGGCAAGATTGTGGGTAGATAGGGGAGTAAAAATAGATGAAACATATCAATTAAACGTTGGGGGTGATATGGATTTTTATAATATGCTGGATGAAGAGCGACTTGAAGATAAGAGGGTTAGCAAAACTTCTGCTGTAAAGGCCATGGTGCCGTATGATATCCCGATGCGTATAGGCCCTTCTGATTATGTTAGTTTTTTGAAGAATGACAAGGTCTGTTATATTTATATGAAAGGTAGATTTTTTGGAAAAGTGCCATTGGAGCTTGACTTGAAGCTTAGAGTTCCCGATGCATACAACAGTTCTGGGGTTATGATCGATGCTATTCGTGCCTCCAAAATTGCATTGGACAGGGGTATATCCGGACCGCTTGAGAGCATTTCTGCTTTTTGTTTTAAACACCCTCCCATTCAGATGCCTTATTCTCAGGCCAAATCCAATTTCATGGATTTTGTAAGCGGAAAAAGGGAACGATGACAAAAAAATTTAAAAAAACTTTCTGTTTTTGTTTTTCCACTAGCACTTTATTTATGGTTTGATTAAATACGTTGGTTTGGCCAGATCTGTTATATCTATCCAGCATTTCGCTATCTTGTCAAGGCACGCTATGATGTTTACAACTGCCACAAGTGATGTTTCGTTTATCAGGATATCTTTGTTTGATTTGATGTTTTTTTTTAGATCTGACAATGAAATCTTAAATTCCTCATAATTTTCTATCACTTTAAAAGCCTTGTCTCTGCTCATTTTGGTAAATGCTTCTATTGAATAAATTTGCATTTCATCAAGGGAACTGCCTGTTTTTTTTATCAGTTCTGCTATTTGTTTGTCTTCCTTAATTTCTGATAAATATGATATTAGTTCTGTTATCAAATCACCGGCGGTCTCAAGATAATTTGCAGCGATTCTGTAGTCCAGCATGTCTATATTGCTTAAATTCAAAGTGCTTGCTAGTTTTTTATTCATTATTGCGGTTCTTATTAGTCTCACCAATAGGAAATATTGCCTATCTATCTCGTCATCTCTGCTGGCTATCTTTTTTTTTAAATCCAGGTTTGGTTTACCGTGCAAAGAATATATTGTTTCCCTGAACATGCCAGTGATTATGGAATTCATCATGTTCAGTATTTTTTCTATGTTCAGTGTTTTTGCATCTAAAAGAAATTGCAGGTTTATATTGTAATTATTCTCATCGACTATCTCTAAACCTATTAGTTTTCTAATGGATTTTTTTATTGTTTCACTATCGTCAAAAGATATGGATTCTTTGGATTTTATGTTTATTACATTGTACCCCAATAGGTACGCACCAAAAATCTTGTTTAACAACATCTTAATGTCCTCTGTAGTTTTTCCTACGCCTGAAATCTTGTTGTCCTTGCTCTTGCCATCAACCGCATTTTTTGAGCTTAATTCACGATCATCATAATGATAGTTAAACTCTATTTTTATTTCTTGTTCCTGGTTGATGTTGTAAATCAAAATTGTGTTGTCACTATTTGTTTCCATGCTTATGACTTTGCCTTTTGTTAAAAGGTTTTTTTTTATCCATTCGCTTGGGAGCGAAACCAAAATGCTGTTTCCTATTTGTTGTAGTGCTCTGTTATAGATCGTCATGATAAGTTTATACTTGTTTAAATTAATTAAACTATATTTTTATATTTACTGGTAATATCAATAAAGTCAAAATGGTTATAGTAGCTCAACAACCAGTATCAATTGCAAAGGCCTTTAGTCCTGGTCATTTAACTGGTTTCTTTGCTACCGATAAATCATTGCAAACGCTCCATCCAAATTTTAATGGCTCATTGGGGGCAGGTTTTAGTATTGGCAGGGGAATTTGTACAACTGTTAAGGTCTTTAATGATTATAGTAAAAACTATAAAATAAGTTTAAACGGCATCAACTCTCTTGATTCCAAAGTTTCTAAATTTGTCACAGAACATTATCTAAAAATGGTTGATAAGCCAATTTTCATCTCTGTTGAGCACGAATCTGAAATACCAATTGGCTATGGCCTTGGTTCTAGCGGTTCAGCAGCACTCAGTCTCTCCTATGCTCTCAACCATGCATTAAAAACGAATCTGACCAAAATCCAAGCCGCCCAAGTAGCTCACCATGCAGATTTTATTTGTAAAACTGGACTTGGGACCGTAATATCTGAATTTACTGGTGGCTTTGAAATAAGGACCAGTATCGGAGGCCCTGGAATAGGAAAGGTGTCAAAAATTCCCATCTCTTCAAATTACCGTGCCATAATTTTGTGCATAAAACCTATCAATACCGAATGTTTGTTGGGTAGATCCATATCCCCTAATGAAAAAAATAATTTATTAAATGAGAGAGGAAAAGCGTTGATTAACAAGTTAATACAACACCCGAACATTGATACTTTTTTAGACCTTTCTAATGTTTTTGCCAGGGAGTGCGGCCTTTTAGATAGTTTTTGCAGGGAGCCATTTTTGTCCCTTAATTCAATTGGAATCAAAAGTGGTGTTGCATTGTTTGGTCATACCCTATTCACAATTGTGGAACAAGAAACAGTGCCAAAGGTAACTCGTGCGTTAAAACAGTTTGATGGAACGTTGCTCTGTTGCCATATTGATGACCATGGGGCCAGGATGATTGAAGATAAATCTAAACGGGGCCAAAAACAATGATACCGAAAAATCACCCCCGTTACTGCTCCTTAATGATACGAGAAAAATTAGTGGATGGTTTTGAAAATGGTCTTGTTGCTAGGGAAGGATTGATTGCGCATGGTAGGGGTGAATCATTTGATTATTTATTGGGCGAGCGGACCACTGAATCTGCATTAAACTCTATAAATGCTGCTTCGGCTCTTTTTGTGCTTGCAGAATACCCTGTCCTATCAGTTAATGGTAATACTGCAGCCTTGTGTGGCAAAGAAATATGCGAGTTAAATGGGTCTTTGGAAAGATCATCCATCGAGATAAATCTTTTTTACCGTACCGAGAAAAGAGAAAAATTGATTGCAAACGAGTTAAAAAAACATGGAGCAACAAGAATATTGGGTGTAGGACAAACCAAATTCAAAGAAGTTCCCGAATTGGAAAGCAGCCGACGAATAGTTGACCCAGACGGGATTTTTATAGCCGATGTGGTTTTCGTTCCTTTGGAAGATGGCGATAGAACTGTTGCTTTAAAGAAAATGAATAAAAAGGTTATTACGGTTGATCTTAATCCTTTGTCAAGAACATCAATAACTTCTGATATATCGATAGTTGATAATGTTGTCAGATCTATTCCTCAGCTGATAAAATGTGTAGAACACCATAAAAAAAATTCTACAAAAAAAGAATTAAAAGAAATTGTCAGTTGTTATGATAATGAACAATGCATAAAAGAGTCAATCAATACTATAAGGTCAAGTAAAAGGTTGACTAAAACATTAATGCTGTAAATGGCGCAGTGTGAAGATGTGTGCTTGATATTTTGTTTGTGCTTTGGGTGTTTGTGAAATAAAATGAGACTAAGTGTCAATGACATTAGGCAAAAAAAGAACAAATCTGAAAAAATAGTGGTTGTTACTGCCTATGATTACTGTACTGCAAAAATTTGTGATACTTCTGGAATCGAGGTAATTTTGGTTGGTGATAGCGCCGGTATGGTTATGCTCGGATACAATAGTACAATTCCTGTTACTATTGATGAAATGATTGTATTCTGTAGAGGGGTCATAAATGGATCAAAAAATGCTCTGATTGTAGCGGATATGCCATTTGGATCATATCAGCCTGATTTGTCTTTAGCTTTTTTGAATGCCATAAAATTCATAAAAATGGGGTGCAATGCAATAAAAATAGAAGGGGGTGTTGAAGTCGCCCCTCTTGTACAAAGCCTCACAAAAAAAGGCATTCCAGTCATGGGGCATATTGGGTTAAAGCCCCAAACTTCTCCATTATGGGAAGGATACAAGGTTCAGGGAAAGACCTGTGAAACTGCCATTGGTTTATTCAATGATGCACTTGAACTTGAGAAGGCCGGCGCTTTTAGCATAGTACTTGAGATGGTTACAGATGAGACTGCAGAAAAAATTTCTCAAGGTGTTTCTATCCCAACAATTGGCATAGGCTCGGGAAATAAATGTGACGGGCAGGTACTTGTATTACATGATTTATTGGGGTTGTACGATGATATCAAGCCAAAATTTGTAAAACGCTATGCTGAGTCACACTCTCTATTTTCAACCGCATTGAAAAACTATGTTAATGATGTGAGGTCTGGCGGCTTTCCAAATGCTGGACATACTTCTTATATGTCAGGGGAGGAGTTACAAAAATTTGAAAATTATGTTTACTCTTTGAATAATAAAAGAAAAGAAAATAATTGACAAAAACTAATTATTATTTGTTTTGTATAGAGGGGTGTATTGTTTATGACTGATAAAAATGATGCCAACACCGAGAAATTTGGATATCCATTTATTCACCCTTCAAAGGATATACAATCAACACTTGGAACTGAACTATTCCGTAAAAAAATTATTGTTTGTGTTACAGCGAGTGTGGCGTGTTACAAAACCATCGATTTAATTCGCCTTTTAACAAGGCATGGTGCCGAAGTTTTTGTAGTTATGTCAAAAACAGTTGAAAAGTTTATTTCAAAAGATTATTTTGAATGGGCAAGTGGCAACAAAGTCATATCCAAGCTATCGGGAAAATTAGAGCACATATTGGTGGCAGATTACGGTAAGTCGGATTTAGTTATTGTGTATCCATCTACTGCTAATACCATTGGTAAGTTTGCAAATGGCATAGATGATACCCCGCCAACCTCTGTTTTATCCGTTGCCTTGGGTTCAAAAATCCCAATAGTTATTGCACCCGCTATGCACGAATCTATGTATCAAAATGATGTTATCAAAGAAAATATCGTTAAATTAAAAAAAAACAACGTTGTTTTCATAAATCCCGTAATTGAAGAAGGAAAAGCTAAAATTGCCAATATCGATGTTGTTCTTGAATCAGTCATCAGTATCCTTGAAAAAAGTCATTGTTCTGTTGACAATGTTATAAACAGTAATAAAAATAACAATAGTTATGGCAAAAATATCGTTTTTGTTAGGAAATCAGAGAAAATAATTTCTGAAATTAAGAAAGACTCCATGAATGAATTTTTTAGAAATAAGCGAATTTTAATTTCCTTTGGTAGTACCGTAGAATATGTGGACCCTATCAGAATAATTTCCAACACAAGCTCAGGTAAAATGGGCATCTCTCTTGTGAAAAATGCTCTGACTTTTGGATCAAAAATTACAATTGTAAAAGGTTCCACTACCGCCGCAGGTGACATCAGGGATGAATCATTCCATAAGGTTGATTTCAAAGTATTTGATGTAACAACTTCCAAACAGATGCATGATGTAATTATTAAAGAGTTAAACTCAGTATTATACGATATAGTTATTTTAGCTGCTGCTGTTTCAGATTTTAAACCTTCTGAATATTCTAGTTCCAAAATAAATTCCGATACTCCATCATTAACCCTTACTTTTGTTCCCACTGTGAAAATTATAGATAAAATTAAAATTGCCCATAAAAATTTATTTTTGGTTGCATTCAAAGCAGATTATGATGTGTCCATTGACGTGTTGCTTCAAAAATCCTATCAAAAAATAGTCGATGCTGATGCCGATTTGGTGGTTGCAAATGATGTCGGTAAAAAAGAAACACCTGTGGGGTCGGATTTAAATGAGGTTTTCATAATTGATAAAAATAAAAATTATTACCATTTTCCAATTCAAGATAAATATGATATTGCCAGTAACATCTTCAAAATTATTTATCTTGCTATGTCAAAATTGTAACTTTTTATCCTATTGGATACAATTCATATCTTTTGATTTTTGTAGCATTGTATATAAAAACAATAAAATTGTCGTTATTGTCTTTCTGAGTTTTTTTGCTGTGTATGTTGTCTGATGTGTTTTTGATGACATGGATTAAAACTTGAATATTACCATTGTAATGTCATGGTATCATTTTATAGGCAATTTAGTTTTTAAAATTTGTGTATGTATGTATGTGTATGATGATTATTATGACAAAACAGTATTTCAAATTCTTGTCATTTTTTCATACGGGATTAAAATTATATAAAGTAGTGAAAAGCATACTTAGTATTTGTCATTAAGCGAATTGCTGTCCAGTAAAGGGGAAATTTTAGTTATGCCTGGTGTGTATGATGCCTTAACCGCAAAAATTGCCGAACACGTTGGTTTCAAAGCAATTTTTCAAACGGGATACGGGACTTCTGCCTCAATGTTGGCAATGCCTGATTTTGGTTTTCTTAGTATGACTGAAACATTGGAGACTGCCAGGAGAATAACCAGGGCAGTTGATATTCCATTAATAGTCGATGTAGATACCGGATATGGTAACCCTTTAACTGTTTGGAAATTGGTAAACGATCTTCAAAAGATTGGCGCATCCGGAATTTTTTTGGAAGATCAAGTTTGGCCCAAACGATGTGGACATATGAGTGGTAAAGAAGTAATTGATGATGATGAGTACATACCCAAATTAAGATCAGCCATTGATGCAAAAAAAAACAATCGCGATTTTATTATTGTTGCAAGAACCGATGCAAGAGCTCCGCTTGGTATTGACGAAGCGATAAAACGGGGAAAAAAGTACAGGGAGATTGGTGCTGATGTGGTGTTTGTTGAGGCTCCTCACTCTATTGAGGAATTAAAAGCCATATCTTCTGAAATTGATGCTCCTTTAGTTGCAAACATGATTGAAGAGGGTATCACACCAAATTTGACGTCCAAAGATCTTTTGGACTTGGGATATCGCATAGCCGTTTTTCCTTTATCTGGATTATTCTCATCAACTTTTGCTATTTACGATACATTTAAAACATTGCAACAGACTGGAACAACAAAACCTTTAATTGATAGAATGATTAAATTTAAGGAATTCAATAAACTTGTTGAACTTGATAGATACATGAATATGGAAAAAAAATATGTTTGATGAGTTTTTATTTCATTTTATTTCATTTTGTTTTTTTGATTGAATTTTCTTGAGAAAAGAACCTGTTTTTTATCTGCTTGTTGTTTTTAGCATGGGGTGTTTGATACGATTAGTGCCGGTAGTTGTCAGCTTTCCCTACCCTGTGGGATATGATACTATAAATTATTATCTACCCACTCTGTATCATTTTGAAAGTAATTGGGACAAATTGATTACTGAATTTCCGATTTATATCGCCCTTGTTTACTTGTTTTCATTAGTTTCTCCTGTTGGTATTTACTATTCATTTTTGATATCTACTGTTCTTTTATATGGTTTTTTTTCTGTGACTGTTTATTTATTGAGCAAAAAAATAATGAAACAAACATCAAATATGAGTTTAGTTTTTACTGTTTTTGTTATTTTTCAACTTGGAACTTTGAGAGTATCTTGGGATTTATTTCGTGACCTTTTTTCCCTAATTCTGTTCAATTTTTTTTTATTGATGATAAATAACATGAAAGAAAAAAATAACATAACTCCTCATTTAATTTCCATTGTAACCGTTTTTTCTATTTCCATTGTAACCGTTTTTTCTGATCGCATGATTGGTATATTGCTTATCATTGTATCTTTTATTTTTTCATTTGTTTATAAGCAAAAATACCTTTTTATGATCAATACCTTTTTCGTTTTTACTTTTTTCTTTTACTTTTTCGCTTTTGATAAAATCACTTTTATTTCAAACAATGCAGATTTTTTAAATACGTTGCTAAATCCATTATATGACAAAAATGCTTTTTCCAAACTTGACATGTCTATTCTCTTTCTGTCTCTTTATGGGATTTTGATGCCTCTTTTCATACCCGGTTTTTTTTCCACTAAACTTAATGACAATACCTTGATTATAAAGATCCCATTAATAGTAACTGCAATTTTTTCCTTTACCTGGATTTTTGTGCCAAATTACGGTTATATTGTTCCAGAGCGGTGGATGCTTGTTTTTGGAGTTTATATGTCTTTGATCGCAGTCTCTGGGTTTTTCTCAATAATGGATAGCTATTTGGCTTCAAGAAAAGGAAGAATGAGAAAAGAAATTATATTTTTCTTTTTGTTCGCTTTTACTGTATACGGATTTCTATTTGCTGTGATGCCCTACAATGTTACGTATTCTCTTCCTTCTTTCTTTAAGGAAAATACGATGTTTATTATCCCATTTTCGATGATTTTTAACACATTGGAGATTAATGATAACCCCGGTCTGTTAAAAGCGATTGATTGGATAAACTCCCACACTACAAATGATTCTACCATAATCGGAACAAAACACTCAAGAGGGTGGTTTTCTTTATTTTTAAATCCAACAAGACCTTATCTTTATGTCGAAGATTTTGTTGGCATGAATGATACCCCATTGAATAAAAAACAAACAAACAATTTTTTATTATCTTTGGAAAAAAAATTCGCTTATTTGTGTGACCATAAAAATAACTATAAAAATAACACCGTCTTGTATTTTCTTGATTTTGATAAAAGTTATGGTGCCCCATTATTTTCATCAATTGTGTATCATTCGGAAAATATTGTTATTTATGATTTAAAGCAACCAACTTGTGATTTTAAATCCCTGACTGGATTTAAAGACAAAATGAGACAAAATGAGACAAAATGAGACAAAATGAGACAAAATGAGACAAAATGAGACAAAATGAGACAAAATGAGACAAAATGAGACCAAGTTATTATTGTTTTGGTTGGTGTAAACCTAATTTATTAAGCTGCATTTTTTATACTTGCCCATTGTTCTTCTACATGCTGCCTACTCGTTTCAATATTTGTTGTTTTAGGGGGGTGTTGATAATGTAAGGCAGATGAATTGTCACTTGTCGTCCTCCATGGGCTTGGCATTGCATGAGGCTTATAATTTCAAATATAATATGATGACCATCAAACCAATGATTACTCGAAATCAAAGTGGTTGCATGTTCAACTATAATGTATTGTCATTTTTGCATTCTTTAAAATTATGACATTGGTTATTTTTTTTTGTAGCACTAATGTATGTTGATTTATGTCCATTTTTTCTCTTTGATGGTTTCTGTGTCTAATTGACAAATCCGATCGCTTCCTTACAAATATTTATCTCACAAAGGGATTATAGTTATATTATTTTGGTTTTTGGACTGTAGGATATTATTGGTTTCTAATTGAAAATATTCATTTAGTGGATTTTCTTATTGATATGCCTTGGTAAAAATCTTGTCGCACGATTGGAAAGTTAGTCTACAAAAGGATCAGGATGCCTGCAAGTATGGAAATAACCTTGGAACATAATTAGGTTATAATAATAAAAAACATGTGAGTGTGGTTGATATAAAAATAGCAGAATCCGAGACTTGCACCCTTAGTTTCAACAAAGAGCCTTAATAAAGCCACTGGATTGTCAAAATTGCAAAAACCCATTTCATCCTCTTTTTTACCTAGTTATAGATCTCTTGCATAATTAGAAACAATATGCACTATCAGTACGGCAATGACTGATGCCTATCTAAAACGATGACAATGTTCTGTAGTTTACCAGTCCTGCCACCATGTCTTACAATTTGTCATGCTTTTTGAGACTGTTTCTGAATGTGTCTCCCATTGGCCTGTACTTTTTCATTCTGCAAATGGCATGCTCTATCACCATCCTTTTTCGGCAGTGATTCTGGTTGTACTCTTTTTCCTCTTGAATCAACTCGGTTTCTCATCTTTCTGTTTGGCACTGATGACTTTTGGTCAGGAAAGGCTTTTTCAACTCCTATAACCAAGGTCAAACACGCTGACAACCTGCTTTGGAGTGACAGGGTGATTCTTTTTATAGGTGTCATAGTAATGCCGCTGTCCTTTCTTGTGTTTTGTTTTGTGAATGATGATGCCCTGGCGGTTAACCATAAGATGTATCTTTTAGTATTTCCTTATCGTAAATGCCATAGAATTCCTTTACCGTTAGGCTGGTGAACGACTTGAAAAGCAATGGTTTTATGGATAACCTGTCATACGTGAGCAAAGAAAGGACAGGTTAGTGAGAAACTGAAGGTCATGAAGCTGTTTAGGTGCAATTACGCAAGATCTAGTGTCTAATTTCCTTGTATGGGTTTCAAATGATTGTATTAATTTGTGTTTTTTGAACCTATATGTTGGCCTGATTTGCCTTTGTATAATATGTTTCGGGACACAAATATCCGCATTTTCAAATTCACCTAGTCAAATACAAATAGTTTTTTTTATGTTTAGGATGATTTCTTGATTGATTGTTTCATGTTCCGTGATTTGTATTGCGTGCAAAGCGATTTTATATTGATTGATAATTTACTATTTAGCGTATAGATGGTTCACTTGTATAATTCTAATGTGGATAAAATCGCTGCAGCTGACATCGTAATAATCGGTATACCTGATGAGTCAAAATCCCATGCCCTAAGAAAAGGTACTAGTAAGGGACCAGAAATGATTCGTATCGCTTCGAATGAATCAAACTTTTTCATACGAAATGGGAAAATTATTCCTATCTGTCCTATGCATGCCAGTGTTGATGACAAAAAGGTATTGGACTATGGGGATATTAAAAGAGAGGATCTTTATCAGTTGGTATTTGATTTAGTTTCGGCTAAAAAAATACCTATACTTTTAGGCGGTGACCACTCAATCACTACTATTGCATTACAGGCAATGAATGATTTCTTTGGCAAGGTGGGCTTGCTATATTTTGATGCTCACCCAGACTTTGTTTCTTCTGCGACAGATTATTATGGTTCAGTATTAACTGATTCTTCCAGATGTATCGATTTTGGAAAAAGTATGCTAATTGGAACAAGATCTGCTGAACATGAAGAACTAATAAATGCTAGTGGCGTGGGATTGGAAATTATCACACCTATTGATGTTAGAGAAAGAGGACTGTTGAAAATTGCTGATGTGATTAAATCTAAAAAAAATAACGGTAAAATCTACATATCTATCGATCTAGATTGTCTTGATCCTGCTTTTGCACCTGGTGTTTCTGTGCCTTCTCCTTGCGGTTTATCCAGTATTGATCTTGTTTATCTCACCAAATTAGCAATTTCCGCTGGAATTGTAGGGCTTGATATTGTGGAGTTTTCACCTGATTTTGATGTCAACAATATCACAGCATCTTTAGCTGCCCGAATTTTGTTGGAGTCTATTGCCTCTATTAATGTGACTGTGAATGGGAAGTAAATCGCTGCTATTGTTTTTTATATAGTTATTTGCTGTTTGCATGTTTTCTCTTGCCATGCATCGTGTTGTTATTTCTGGTGATTGTTATGCCGATACTTCAAATATGGTGTTTACTGTATATGATATTTTTGTTTCTATGGTTACTAATATGACGATCAATTTCATGGTTATTAATTATGGACAAATAAACCTAAATCCATTCGAAAAAAGGAAAAGCTTTGGTTTTAGTGATCATTGACACTTTGGGTAGGTGTGGAACAAACAGGGAAATCCTGCCAAAAATTTTTCATTAGATTCCAATCTCAAATTACAAAATTCATGTTCAATAAATTGATGTATAAATGTATAAATCTTCTACATAATAATAATTTTGTTGATTGACAAAAAAATGGTAATTCATTTACATTGTTCTGCATTATGGAATATTATAACGCATTTACTAGCCTCCTCATTTTTTCAAAACTAATTTCAAAACCGAACCTTTTCTCTTCTTTTTTCATATTTTTGTACATGCTTAGCAACAAGTTAAAGTGTTTAACCGTACTTAAATTGCCATCCATCTTCAAACGTATGATTTTGTAAACATCATGATAATAATGAAATTTTTTCAAAACCCTTTTTCTGTATTCTTCTTTGCTAAATTTGTTAGCGTTGTCTTTATTTTCTTCAATAACTTTTAAAAATATTTCGCAGCATAATAGGGATGGGATGATTCCTTCTCCCAGCATCGGAAATACTGTCCCTATGGATTCTCCAATTCCTATAATATTGTTACTATAAAATGGTTCCATTAAATTTGGTGGTGACAAACGAATAGGCCTCCCAATTTTTTTTACTACTTTTGCGTTAGGGTAACGAATGAAAAATTCTTTTATTCCATAATAGTTTTTATCTATATCTCCTGCACCCACGAAACCCATTCCATTATTTAGCGGAAAAAACCAAAAATACCCTCTAGCTCCTTTATAGCCAATCACATAAAATTCTTTAATCTCGTGTATATTTTCAACTAAAAATTCATACGCAGGGATAATAAAATCGCCTTTGGTTTTTGGTAAAAATGCTCTGTGAAAACCGGTACAATCCAAAACATAATCATAGTTATGCGAAGGAAACGTTTCCTTCTTACATGTATTACCATATTTAATGTTTATATTTTTAAGAAGATCACTTTCCCATTGCTTTTTATTATATGTTACCAATCCGTCTAATTCTAAAAATTCTTCTTTATCGTTGGGCAGTTCCATCCTTAGGTTTTTTCCAACATGATATATGTAATCGTCGAATTCTAAACCTGCTTTTTGTGAAAAGTATTCTAGCATATGTCTTGAAGCACCCCATGCACATACTGGCCAGTGTTTGTCTCTTTGATATGCCTCAAAAATCGTTATGTCATGACCATTATTGCAAAGCATGCTGCCTAGATAACTTCCAGCAACTCCTGCTCCTATAATGGCGAATTTCAAACATTGTTACAATGAAGAGATAATAATATTAATTTTTGTTTGATGCTTTGGTTCTTCAGGATTTTGCTGAATTATTATTGATCATATCAGAAGGTTTTTTTTTGCATTGAAACCTATCTGTCGAATTAATTTGAATCAATGCACAACTACCTTAAGATTTTTTGAAAATATGTCACATATCCAGAGAAAAAGGGTTTTGCAGAGGTAAAAAGCTTGTTTAGTTATATGTTGATTTTACGAGCGTAAATTGTCAATATAATAAGAATTTATAATAAAAAAGTTCTAAATAATCTAGTCATTAATAAATTATGTTTGATAGAAAGTAATGTAGAATTAGGTACAAATAACAGTTTCCCATATATATTATACAATGATTTGTTTGTTTGAATGTATAGCAAAATATACCTCATGGCCGCAATAATGGCATTTGCATCTGTTGGTGCTTTGTTAACCCAACCAACTTTGGCATCAGCCCAAAGCAGCATGGAAAGTTTCTTAAACAGTCCTACTTCTAATAATAGTGATTCTAACGAACCAATCAAATCAGCTGATAATGACCAACCAATCAAATCAGCCGATACTACCTCCAAATCAAGTGATGCCACCACCACCCAGCCCACCTCATTACTCGCTACAGAGCCAGTAAGCACAAGTTTATCCTGTGGTGAAGTAATTACAAAAAGCGTAAAGCTGTCAGCAAACCTTGATTGTAAAACTGATGGTATAATTGTAGGCGGTAATGGCATCACAATTGATTTGAATGGGTATACAATTGCAGGACCCGGTCCAGCAAGTTCTAAAATAGGTGTAATGCTCGCAAACAACAATGGTGTTCAAGTTATTGGCCCAGGCACTATTACAAACTTCCAGGCAGGTATTTTGAATACCGGTGGTGACAGTAACTCAGTAAATAGAGTGACCTTCACTGAAAATGAGATTGCAATATTCAACACAGGCGCAAAAACTACCAGCATCCAAGAAAATATGATGGATTCAAACAAGATAGGCTTTGCATCACACTCCTCCTCGGGTACTGTAATGAAAACAAACCTTCTCCTATCAAATGCATTGGCTGGTGTAACCCTTGTGAACTCCCAGGGAAATGAAGTATCGACTAACATAATCAAAGGATCAGTTAATGGTGTGTTTGTAGATGGTCAAAGCACACTAAACAATGTAAACACAAACACAGTAGTACAAAACACAGGAGTAGATTTGAACAACGGCAACGGCCTACCAACCAATATAAACCACAACGTATTCACAGACAACAATTGTAACATGTCAGTGCCAGGCGGCTTGTGTATAGGCAAATAAAACCTATTTTTTTTCTTGAACTAAGAAAAGAACCTTAAATTACTCATTTTATTAATTTAAAAAATTAAATTACCCTAGACAATATATATAGTAATATATTTATCTTATAAAACAACTTATAGTTTGATGCGTGGCAAAAACATTAAAAAATTATTTTTTATCTTATCTTTGTCGTTAATGTGGATCGTTTCTATTTCACTGGCTTCTCCTACATTTTCTTCTGTAAATAGCTTCTTTTTTTCATATGGGCAAGACATTAATTCGACCGAAAGTGATAGACCGTTTCTTGGTATCAATAATGCCGTCGGGCTTTCATTGATACCTCTAATGATAAAAGAAATGGAAAACACCAATGCTACTACTATACCGATCAAACAAGTAATCAACGCCACTCCGTCAAATGCTACAGCCCTCCAAAACATTTCCAAAAACAGCACCGAGAACAACAACACCAATACCGGTGACACCAACGACGGTTTCAAACCGGTAAATGATACCGCCAAAGAGCTGATTCCTTTTGCTACTCCGTCAAATGCTACAGCCCTCCAAAACATTTCCAAAAACAGCACCGAGAACAACAACACCAATACCGGTGACACCAACGACGGTTTCAAACTGGTAAATGATACCGCCAAAGAGCTGATTCCTTTTGTTGTCAATCTGACAAAAAACACCAATGCTACTGACATCGCAATGGCCAGAACCATCAACGCCACTCCGTCAAATGCTACAGCCCTCCAAAATATGACCCGGGACAACACCAACGACGGTTTCAAACCGGTAAATGATACCGCCAAAGAGCTGATTCCTTTTGTTGTCAATCTGACAAAAAACACCAATGCTACTACTATACCGATCAAACAAGTATTCAACGCCACTCCGTCAAATGCTACAGCCCTCCAAAACATTTCCAAAAACAGCACCGAGAACAACAACGCCAATACCGGTGACACCAACGACGGTTTCAAACCGGTAAATGATACCGCCAAAGAGCTGATTCCTTTTGTCAATCTGACAAAAAACACCAATACTCAAGGATTGCAATAACAAAAATTAGTGAATCTTTATCATGATGTTAATTTTTAAGTGGATTTTTTCAATGACCTTTTAATACCCATTGAATTATGTAATGCATTTTTTACAAGTTTTTTTCGTCTCTTGAGTTTGTTTTGTTAGTTGTGTGCGCATCAATGACTCTATATCTTATGTATTTGTCCTCCAGTGAAAATTTAGGCGGGTGGGGATCATTTGTCTCTGTTTTGCAGAATGGACAAGATTCTTTCAATGTGTATTTTTGACAGATTTTGCATTTTTTAATTCTATGTTTCATTTCTTTATTGTTTTTTATATGTTATGATGAGTTTTTTTAGATTCCTCTCTGGAAAATTTAAACGTGCCTCCGTTTTTTTCTATGTTGTTCTTAATTTTTTCTATTGCTTGATTTAAAACTTTTTCTGCAATTTTGAAATTCTCTGCAGTGACTGTTATTCTATATTTTGGAGCTCCAACATATGTTATGTCGATTTTGGCGTTATTTTTTGATCCCTCTACTGATACTAAAATGTTCTTTATAATGTCGATACCATTACCTTTTTTAACAACAATTTCGAGCACTGCTCTTACTTCAATGTAGGGGATTTGAATTTTTTTACTTTCGTGTTCTATTGCTTCAATTACTTCTGGTTTTAACTCTAGGCCACTCAATATGTCAACGCCTTTGATTGCTACCGCTTCAAAAGCGTCGTAAATAAAATCATATTTTTGATTTAATTTATCTTCTAGTTCTTGAATGGTTTTTTGGTCATAGCCTAACTTTGTTTTAATTATGTCCATAAATGCCGATCCTTTTTCATCTTTTTTTACCTCAATTACTTTTGATTTTTTTTCCTCTCCAGTCACCTGCTTTAAAGATAAATCTACCTCAGACCTTGCTTGATTTACCCTTATTACTTTGAGGACTGTCTTTTGTTTCATTTTTACATATCTTTCAATATTTCTTATCCATCCGGTAGCTATCTCTGATATATGAAGAAAAGCCGTAAGATTATCATATTCATCAAGGGTTACATATGCACCATGCCCCGTAACCTCTTTGACTGTAACTATTACTATCTCGCCTAACTCTGGGAGTTTTTTTGTTTCAGCAATACTCAATATAGTTAAACCATTTTGTTAGATTAATTAATTTTGCTTTTGTTGTTTAAAAATCTATTCCTTTTTTAGCTTTAATGCCTTTTTTATACGGGTGCTTCACTTCCTTCATTTCTGTTACAAGGTCAGCTAATTGCAGTATTTTATCGGTCAAGTGATTTCCTGTCATGATGATGTTTAATTCTATTGGTTTGGATTCTAACAAACTAATAACGTCATTTTCTGTAATAAGATTCAATTTTATTGCATAGTTTATCTCGTCTAAAATGACTGTATTGTATTTACCAGAATTTATCTTTTCTTTTGCTATTTTTAATGCATTTTTTGATGATTGTATGTGTTCATCAATAGCATGGTCGTCATCTATTATGCCTACAAATCCTTTGCCTGTGACTATTAGCTCAAAATTAGGTTTAAGTTTGTTTGAACTATATAATTCTCCGTAATCCCATTCTCCTTTGATAAATTGGATCATACATACATTATGATTATATCCTATTGCTCTCAGTGCAACACCCAAAGCTGCTGTTGTTTTACCTTTTCCGTTTCCATAATAGATAATTATTAGACCTTTGTCTGTCATTTTATTATAAACACTTATTTATTTTAGATTGCTTTTTAAAAAACTTGGTATTTTATATCTTTTAAAACCAAATAACTATTTATATCTACAGGGGGTTAAAAGACAATGGTTTTTGATTTATCCGCTGAGGAATTACTGTTTCTAGGTGATAATGAGTGTTGTAGACTAGCTACATCTTTCAGAAATAAACCTCATGTTGTTCCTGTTTGTTATGTTTTTGCCGATGGGTCTTTTTATATCTCTGCAGACTATGGAACAAAAAAAAACTAAGAAATGTTAAAAACAACAATTTTGTTAGTTTGGTTGTGGATATTTATCATCCTCAAAATCATAAAGGTATAGTTGTTTGTGGTAGTGCGCAGCTGATTGAAAGGGGGGAATTATTCAAAAAAATATATGCAATTTTTTTCAACAAATTTGATTGGGTACGAAATGATCCTTGGGCAGAATGTGAGTCACCCTTTTTAAAAATACAACCAAATTCTAAGGTAAGCTGGGGATTAAATAAGACATGACTATTAAAAACAAATTGGATGATTTTGCAGGTGAAGCATGTAGAATATTGTTTCCTATTCGAGTTGACATATTCAAAGGTCATGGAACCAATGTTTCTATCTGTACCCTATCGAGTATAGACCTTTTAATCAAAATATCTGATGGGTGTTTAATGAAACACTTGGCGATTGCAGGGCGTCTGTATTCTGAGAATAAGGGCATAGATCAAATGATTGATTATTGTATTAACAAAACTGAATTAAAATACATTATATTGTGTGGTAAAGACACGCCCGGCCATTATCCTGGTGATGCATTGATTAATCTAATAAAAAATGGGGCTGATTCTTGTGGAAAAATAGTGGGATCAATTTCCCCCAATCCTTTTATTCGTTCCTCTGTCGAAAACATTATGAAATTTAGGGCGCAGTTAACTGTGGTTGATATGAGAAATTGTTTTGATGTCGGTAAAATTTCTGAAACCGTCTATCGACTCACTTGTTAACTTTTTCTTTAATTAGTAAAGGGTTTGGAGATTTTTGATTGCTCCCTTTGTTTATTATTGAAGCTATGTTGTTCTCTTTGTCTCTGCTTTGAATGTACTCCCTATAGT
The DNA here is from genome assembly GCA_963779615.1 of uncultured Nitrososphaeraceae archaeon. Taxonomy (GTDB): domain Archaea; phylum Thermoproteota; class Nitrososphaeria; order Nitrososphaerales; family Nitrososphaeraceae; genus Nitrosocosmicus. The sequence continues at coordinate 759,790 of CAVZZA010000005.1, read as the reverse complement.
CCTCATCTATCTCTGTTGCCGCCTGCAGTATTTTGCTTTTTATGGCATTGGATGAGTTGATGAACATCTTTGTGTCTTTTGGAAGGCAGTGTCCCCCTATGCCGTCTCTTGGCTCCAGGACATTCACATTCCACTTTGTGTTGAGCGAATCGCGCAGCTCCGCAAAGCTGATGTTGGTTGACTTGCAGTAAAGGTACAGCTCTTCTGCAAATGCGATTTGAAGGTACCTGTGGGAATTTTCAATGATTTTGGTAAGCTCTGCCACCTCTATCGAGGAGACGGGGTGCATCGGTATTGACAGCGCTTGTGCTTGGATGTTTGTTGTGGTTGGGATGGAGGATGAGGCGGCGGTATCATTGTCCCCGCTGATTTTTCCGTCATAAAACCTTAGGCCCTCCTGCAGGCAGCATTTGCTTACGCCGCCCAAAATGCGCAGTTGGTTGACCCCGTGCTCCTGCTCCTCAAGTGCATACCACCTGTGTGGAGCGTGTACAACGTGAAGCCTGTGGTCCAGTTTCTCAAACACCTTTTGGGACGTTCCCTTTGGTATGGTGCTTTCTATTGATATTAGTGCCCCTGATTTGGCTTCCCTTGATATTTTTTCAACGACTGACATGAGCCCATTCACCTGTGGGGAGAACATGTCATCCGGCACATGTGTTGACACGCATATGATCAACACGTCAAAATCATTGAAGGTGCTGGCTTTTTTGATACCAAAATTTGATTCGGCGGTTGTCATGGCCTTTTCACTTATGTCATATCCATAAGCGTCAAAACCCTTTTCTTTTACGTATTTTGCGACAGGAAGGCCTAGTTGACCCAGTCCGATAACGACTACTTTATTGTATTTACTTCGATGGTTATCATGGTACATATTCTTTAATACTATTGTATAGTTTTGGATAAATGATACATAACAATTTCTTATGATTAATCAGTATGTAAAATCTATTTGATTTTACTAGAATACTTTTCTAACTATAAATTGCTAAAATCTATATCAATTTTAGTATGATGGGTGGCATAAGGATGAATCAGCTTAAATTCACTAATTTTTTCATTGTTAGGGCTGGTCTGTAGCACGAACTTATGCTGGACATACCTTATTATATCATGATAGAATAGTTCACGTGGCTGTATATTTTTTCCCTCTTTATTGAACTTTTCGACAATTATGTTGGTAAATATAATACATATTTTTTTAGACAATGTTATCAATGAAAGTTCCCTTATAAAACGTCTTACTTCTAAACGAGTTTTTTCTTTGAATTTGTATAAAAACATGGGGATTATGTCATCAAGAATCAGTATGTCAAAGCTTAGTAATTTTATTTTTTTTATTAATTTAAATAGGTCATCTAATTCATAAATTCTTTGGAAAACGATATTTTTTAAATATTGATTGCTTTGATCCCTGCTGCTGGTTAGGATTTTATCCATCATTGATTTTATTCTTTCTGGCCTGAAGTCTCCTGAACCATCGGCATATATTATTTTTTTATTATTCATGCTGTTGATTGCGCATATAAAAAAATTAATTTGGGTCTTACCCGTGCCTTTTTTACCTGTTATTTCTATAAGGCTTCCAAATTTTACTTCTTTGCAAAGTACATTATCTAAACTTGGTATTCCTGTTTTGTATATGGGGTGATTATAGGTTTATTAAATAAATATTTTTAATAGTTTCTATAACTCTTATTTTATGTTATTCACTTTTCATAAAGGAAGCTTTTTATTGTCGCCTAGATTTTTCACAATAGACTAACAATATGGCCACATCTCCTTCACAACAGCAACCTACTAAAAGACCTTTGAATGTATTGCAACGATCTGTGAATAGAAAAGTTGCTGTAAGATTAAAAAGCGAAATTGAATACAGAGGTAGAATGACAAATGTAGATTCCTACATGAATCTTATTTTAAGCGATGCAGAAGAATTTGATGGCAATGATTTAATGGCAAATTATGGTAAAGTGGTTATCAGAGGGAATAATGTACTTTTCATTAAATTGGAAAAAGAATTTTAATTATTAATGTAATCATCTGAAGTGTATTTTTAAAGAGATAAGAATGTCAAGACGATCCATATTTACTTCTGAAAGTGTAACAGAGGGCCATCCGGATAAAATCTGTGATAGAATTTCTGATTCTGTTTTAGATGAGTTTTTAAAATATGATCCTGATTCTAGGGTTGCCGTCGAGACATTGACTACTACAGGTTTAGTTATTGTAGCAGGAGAAGTTACATCTAAAAAAAAATTAGATATACAGGATATAGTAAGAAATGAAATTAATGATATAGGATACAATAAGCCTGAATACGGGTTCGATGGTAACACATGTTCAGTTTTAGTGTCATTGCATGAACAGAGCCCCGATATCTCATTGGGTGTATCTTCAAATGAGATAAAGGAGCAAGGTGCCGGAGACCAGGGGCTAATGTTTGGATTTGCTATAGATGAAACCCCCGAATTAATGCCTTTGCCAATCACACTTGCACATAAACTTTCACTATGTTTATCGACTGTAAGAAAAACAAAGGAGTTGGACTGGGTTAGACCAGACGGAAAGTCTCAAGTATCTATTTTGTACGAAGATAATAAACCAAAAACAATCGATACAATTGTTTTGTCAACTCAACATTCACCGGATGTATCACAACAACAAATATTTGAAGAAATAAACAATCATGTGATTAAGCCAGTTTGTGAAGATTGGATAGGTGTGAACACCAAAATTTTTGTAAATCCTACTGGTAGGTTTGTAATCGGTGGGCCTCCAGGAGATACTGGATTGACTGGAAGAAAAATAATTGCAGATACTTATGGGGGAATGGGGCGTCATGGTGGCGGAGCATTTTCAGGGAAGGATCCCTCAAAGGTAGATCGGTCTGCTTGTTATATGGCAAGGTATATCTCTAAAAATATTGTGGCTTCTGGTTTAGCTTCAAAATGCGAAGTTCAAATAGCGTACGCAATCGGGGTTGCCAAACCTATTTCCATAATGATTGATACGTTTAACACTACCACTGTACCAGAAGAGGAAATTGAAAAGAAAGTTAAAGATGTATTTGATACTACCCCTGCGGGAATAATAAAAACTTTGGATTTGAAGAGGCCCATCTATAAAAAAACCTCTGCCTATGGTCATTTTGGAAGGTCTGACGCTAATTTTGCCTGGGAACAAACCAATAAAATAGACCTTTTGAAAACTCTTTTAAATTGATTAATTGTGTTTCTTATTCAAAATATATCATTTGAAAAATATTTTTTTAATTAGGTTGATGGTGCCCTATCTTGATTAATATTTTTAAAGGTTCTGCTGAGGATGAACTTCAACAAAATGACGATAATGATGATGATGATTTATCTATTGCAGAAAAAGAACAAGATCTTCCAAAAGAAATAAATGAAAAAAAACAAAAGGGTCTTTTAAAAAGTGGTCTCACCACGGGGACATCTGCATCTGCCGCAACTAAAGCCGCCTTGTTAGCACTCCTGACTAAAACCCAGTCAGATGGTGTTCAAATAACCCTTCCAAAGGGCAAAGTGGTTACTTTAAAAATTTCTTGGACGCGATTTGACGATGACTCTGTAACTTGTGCTGTGATTAAAGACGGCGGTGATGACCCTGACGTAACTCATGGGGCTGAGATTTGTTCTACTGTACAATTGACCAAAAACATTGGGAAAATAGTCGTTGATGGTGGAATTGGTGTTGGCAGAGTGACAAAGCCTGGGCTTGGTTTGTCGATAGGTTCAGCAGCAATTAATCCTGTCCCAATGAAGATGATTATTCAATCTGTGAATGACGTAATTAAAAGCAATAACCAAATAATGAAAAATAATGGTTTAGGTGTTATCATTTCTGTTCCTGCGGGTGAGGAAATAGCAAAAAAAACCGATAATCCTCGATTGGGTATACTTGGCGGGATATCAATCCTTGGAACCACTGGCATAGTTCTTCCTTACTCTACGGCTTCTTTTGCAGCATCCATAAGACAGAGTCTAGATGTTGGAATAGCCTTAAATTCTAGTGTTTTCATACTCACCACCGGAGGAAGGAGTGAAGATTTTTGCAAAACTTTATTCGGAACAACCTATCCTGACCACTCTTACGTTCAAATGGGTGATTTTGCAGGATATAGTGTTAAACAGTGTTTTGAAAAAAAAGTGAAAAAGATAGTTATTGCCGGCTTCATTGGTAAATTAACCAAGATAGCCATGGGCGTAAAACAAACTCATGTAAGGGGCTCACACGTCAATATGGATTTTATGGCTGAACTAGCTAAGGAACGCAAAGTTCATGAAAACGTCATTGAATTAATAAAAAATGCAAATACTGCTCGACATGTATCTGAAATAATTGATTCCTCTCATATTGTTGGTTATTATGATCTTTTGTGCAAATATGCATTTAATCAAATGAGCGGATATTCAAACAATCAACTCTTGATCGATATAATTATGTTTAACTTTGAAGGTAACGTTATAGGTAAATATCCAAAATAGTCTAATTATGCTTTTAATTTTCTATTGTATTTGTCAAATTGGTGGATTGTGGATTTGAGAACTGTTATAATACCGTTTAAAAAATATTATTAAGGACGTTTAAGAGGTTGGATGAATTAAATGACAGTGAGTTTGGATAAAAGAGATATTGCAATAGTTGCTATTACTAAAAAGGGAATGGAGATAGCTAAAAAACTAAAAAATGCGTTTGACGTTGCTGATATATTTGCCCCATCAAAATTTCAAAATCCTGATCCATCTATAACATATTTTCAAGAACCTGTGACTCAAAAAATTGGCTATCTTTTTTCCAACTACAATTCTTTGATACTCATTTTTTCTTTAGGCGCTGTAGTTAGGCTTGTTGCTCCTTATTTAAAGGATAAGAAAACCGATCCTGCTGTGGTAGTGATTGATGATGCTGCAAAATTTGTGATAAGTACGCTTTCAGGACATTTGGGTGGTGCAAATGAACTTGCCTTACAAATCTCTGATTTTCTAAAATCCATACCTGTTGTTACGACTGCGGCTGATGTTAATAAAACTATTTCAGTTGATTTAATTGGCAACAAATTGGGATGGGCAATAGACAATTATGAAAACGTTACCAAAGCTAGTGCTATGATGGTAAATGAAGAAAAAGTAGGCATTTTCCAAGACGCTGGTGAAAAAAATTGGTGGAATCTAAATGATCTGCCAAAAAATGTTGATATTGTAAATGATATAAATGATCTTGTATCCGATAATTACAAGGCATCTCTTATCATCACAGATAAACTGATTTCTAATGAATTGTTGTTAAAGAAATCCGTTATCTATAGGCCTAAAACATTGGCTGTAGGAGTTGGTCTTCATTGGGATACGACAAAAGAAAAAATCGAAAATGGAATATTCAATGTATTGAGTGAAAATAACTTGAGTTTTAAAAGCGTTAAATTCATCGCATCATTGGATAGGGGAAAGCTTGTTAAAGGCCTAGATGAATTTTGTAAAGGCTATGGTTTGAGTACTTTGCTATTTTCTAAAGAAAATCTTGGAAGAATTAATGTACCCAACCCATCAGAAATTGTTGAAAAATATGAAGGTACCTATAGCGTATCTGAAGCATCATCCTTATTAGCTTCTAATGGTGTTTTAATAGTACCTAAAAGAAAATTTCCTCCAGATTTGACAGTTGCAATAAGTAGGGTGATATATAATTGAAAAAAGCCTTGTTAATAATTGACCGTGGAAGCAAAATGAAGGAAGTGCAGCAAGAATTGCTGGATACTTGTTCAAAAATAAAGGATCAAACAGATTATTATTATGTGGATTTTTGTTTTCTTGAAGTTTTGCCTCCATTCATTGAAGAAGGTATAAACAAATGCCTGGCTCAGCGTGTCGATACTATAACTGTGGTCCCTTATTTTCTTTATCCTGGAATGAAACTTAAAGACGCAGTAAAACAGACCGCCAATTTTGCTAAGCATATTACAAGTAAAATGGTGATTACAAAGCCATTGTCATACCAACCAACAATATCAAAAATTGTTCTTGATCGGGTTAATTCCTTATTATATGGGAAGAATATCAATGAAAACAATTATTCTCTTTTGTTAATTGGCCATGGTAGCAGTGATAGGCGGGCTAGAGATGCGTTCTTATACACGGTAAATAGTTTAAGAGATCGCTTTAAATATGTTAATTATTGTTTTCTTGAACTAGAACCGCCTAACATCGAAGAAGGCATTAAAGATTGTCTTGCTTCAAATCCTGAGGCAATATATGTTATCCCTTACTTCTTGCACAGGGGTATTCATATACAAAAAGATATATTAATTGATATTGATAAAGCGTTGAAAAAATATGAATTTAAAAACTTACATATAGCTGAACACATAGGTGTTGATTCGTTAATAATCAGCCTTGTCATATTTTTAGCTAAGGACTCTGAAATCAAAAGTGGCCTCTTCAAATAATTCTGAAAGTGATTATAAAAGCGGTTCTGCGAGAGGGCGTGATATGTCAACACGTTCTTTTAGCATTGAAAAACAGAGCTTTGATATTATTGAATCGGAAATTGGGACGCATGACTACAGTGAAGACCAGTGGGTGATCGTAAGAAGGGTTATTCATGCAACTGCGGATTTTGATTTTGCGAAAAATTGTAAAATTGTTTTCCATAAGAATGCCATTGATTCTGCATTTTTGGCATTCTCCAACCAATCCTATGTTGTAACTGATGTGGAAATGGTTTTACATGGAATAAATAAAAAATCTCTTTCTAGCCTCAACATGACGGGTGTTTGTTATATAAATGATCCAGAATGTATGGAAAATTCAAAAAAGTTTGAGAAAACCCGATCCGAATTGGCAATCCAAAAAGCAATGGATAAAATAAACAACGGCATTGTTGTGATCGGGAATGCTCCTACGGCTTTATATGAAGTTGTCTCTTTGATCAAGGAAAATAAACTTTCCCCATTTCTTGTTATAGGTCTGCCCGTTGGATTTGTTTCTGCAGTTGAATCAAAATACGAACTATCCAAATTAAACATTCCTTTTATAACGAATAGCGGGAGGAAAGGGGGAAGTTCTGCAGCTTCATCAATAATCAATGCCCTTATGTTGCTGTATATTGCAAATCAAAAAAAAGAGAAAAATAATTAACTAGTTTTCTACCGCGTTCCTTTTCTTATCAATGAATTTTCTTTTAATCTTTTGTTGGATTTTTCTATCATTTTTAGGCGGTTTGCCTTGCACTTTGGTTACTTTTTGGAGTAATTGTAACAGCTTTCTATAAAATTGTTTGAGATCATGGAATTGATAAAATGTATGTGCATATATGATGCAATACATCTGTTTGAATAAGCACCATCATATCCATTAGTGATTCCCTTTCCCTTCTTTAATTTATAAATTAGCTTTAAATCCCTGTGGTTGTTAATTATTTCAGAATAATGGAACTCGTGACCTCGTAATCTTTTTATGTTTCCAAAAATAGTTTTGTTATTGTCCAATGTAGCTTCTGTGTACCCTAATGTTAGTTTTTTCGTCATTATTGTTTCTGCGTCAAATAACCCCACCATTTTATATTTCTTGTTTTTGCCACCATAGCCTGAAATTGATTTTGTCAAGTACATCAAACCACCACACTCTGCGTAAATTGGTATGTTGTCTTGTGCCAATTTCATGATGTTTTTTTTCATTGATGAATTCTTTTCTAATGCGTCTGCAATTATCTCTGGAAAGCCTCCGCCTATTATAATGCCTTTGCTATCAGTTGGAATTATATTATTTTCTATGGGACTAAAAAACTCTATTCTCGCTTTTTTTTGCAATATTTCTAAATTGTCTTTATAGTAAAAATTAAATGACTTGTCAAGGGCAATTGAAATTTTAATTTTTTTTTCATTTGGTTCCTTTTTTATGTTTTTTTGATAATGATCATATTGTTTATTGGCATTTTCCTTATTATTGTGACCAATTTCTACCACTTTTTCTATATCAATATCTTTTGAAACCTTTTTGGCATTTTCAATTATGCTGCCTATGCTGTTATGGCCTAACTCCCTGGTGGGAACTAATCCCAGATGTCTTTCCTGGAGTTTGGCATCTTTGCTGTTGAATATTTTACCTACTATGGGTATCTTTATTTTTGATTGAAAGGCTTCCATAATGTATTTTAAATGCCGTTCACTCGCAATGTGGTTAATTATTACCCCTGCAATCTTTACTTTCCTGTCAAACTTTACAAAGCCCAAAGTTATTGCAGCCAGTGATCTTGCAGTTTTCCTGGCATCTACTACCAAAATCAATGGAATATCGATGATTTTCGAAACATGTGCGGTGCTCGCGTAGTTGTTTTTTCCTGAGAGGCCGTCAAATAAACCCATTACCCCTTCTATTACTGTAAAATCTGAATCTTTCGTAGAGTTGAAAAAAGATTCCATAATGCCTTGTTTGCCCATTAACCATACGTCTAAATTTTTAGAACTTTTTTTTGCTATCGCATTGTGATATGAGGGGTCTATATAATCAGGTCCTATTTTAAATGGTTGAACTTTGTAACCTTTTTTTTGGAGGCCGTGTATTATTGCCATTGCAATAGTTGTCTTTCCAACTCCGCTTGTTACGCCAGCTAATATGACTCCGGGTATTTTCAATAACTTTTTTTTCCTGATATTAACAAAATAAAATATATTATTTATTCTTTATAATGGTGTTTTTGATTGACTTTATCCTGTTAAATTATTTTATTGAGCCTGAGCCATAATTCATTTTAATAATACAGTTAACAATTTAGTATTTTATTAGCATCCTTTCATATGCTTGATTGCTTTTGGGTTCTACTTTTCAGTCATACATTTGTGTTATGACACAGCATCCGATAGAACACTTGTAACAAAAACACAATTGCAGAGGCCTTGGAATATCATTTAACCGGTAACGAATCTATTCTAAATATCGATATAGATTTGGGATGAAAATCGCAAGGGATCGGTGTCGCCATTATTTTGTTATGCATCTTTTTTGTTAAAATGATAGATATCCTTTAAAATAAGAAATTTTGTTATTTATTGTGTTTATTAAAGAAATTGCATTGTGTTACTAATCCAAAAAACCCTTCTTATTGATTTGGACTTGTTGGTCTCTATCCGTATAAAATGAGTTCCTGTTTCTTTTCACTAATGCCTTTTGAAAGCCCGGATTCCCAATTCCGATTTCTTCCTTGAATGGGTTAATCTGTTTCTTTTAAATTAGTTGTTGCGGTACCTGCTGATATTGTAATCTAGTTTTCTTTTAAAATAGGGTGCATTCATAATAGTTGACCTTAACAATTCCTGGGCCTGTACGGGTGGTATGTTTTTCCATGCCGCCACTAAGTATGATGCCTTTTTCGTACCTTTGATTGAGTTGTGAAAATTAATCGCATCCCTCATGGCTTTGACTGGGTTTGAGGTCATCAGGGAGGTCATGATTATTTGGCCAACTATGCCTGTTCTTTCTGCAGTGGGTGTATCGGATAACAGACTTTCAAGTTTCTCGATTAGGGGAAGCATTTTTCCAAAAACCTTGGAAATTTTTTCCTCGTCATCATTGTCTTTGTCGTTTGATGACTCTGAATGTGTGGTTTTCAAGGGATTGATGGTGAATCTGTTTGCCTCTTTGCCTATGCCCATACTGTTGGGAACGGCTATCGATGCCCTTTTGCTCGCCATTGTTCTTTTGTCTGAAACCCTGTTGGTTTTGTTGTCGTATACTATAGCCATTTCATCATGGACCTGCTTATTGTGGCGTTCGGCGTTATATCTTCGGCCAAATGTTTTTTTGCAGCCTGTGCAGCCGTATAAGTCTCTGCCCACAGTTATCCATTACTGTCAGTCATATATAAAGAGTAACTCGGAGTAACTCATGATCACCAATTTGTTCAGGTTCTGCCATCCGGGATTATGCTTACTTTGGAACCTAAATATGGTTTTCAGTAAATAAAGTTGGCGATAACTGCTGTTTCCTTTATCTTGCCTTCACATTTGCCAATAGAGAGTGACTCTGAGTCACTATCAATTAGTGCTGTTCACTAATTTTTTGTTAATATGGGAACTTGTACAATAAAAAGAAACCGTTAGGTTTTATATATATAGCCCGTGAAAAGCCACGCTCATCCTGTCATGGTATCAAAAGCGTTTATCATCATAATGGGGTTCTCACACTATCGGAGATACAGCTGCTGTGGCATTTCTTCGATTATTCAAAAGCAGGGATAAGTTAAAAGGTTGACGCAGAACCAAAATGTCATTATGCGTGGTTATTTGACACCTTCACACTGTTTACACTAAACACTGTCCCTGTAACTACAGTTTAAATACAGTTAAGCATCAGTTTAAACACAACATAAATGGTAAGGACGATCACAATCAAAGACGGGGTGTTCAACCGTTTATCCATGCAAAAGGGAAGGGATGAAAGTTTTAGCGACTTGTTTGAAAGACTGCTGGATAACCAACTTAGCGGGATCATGGCGCTCACAACAATAAGGGGGTCGGTAGAGTTTGATGATGGTAAATGAAAGGAGAAACTGTCAGGATTTTTGCACGTTAGAGAATGGGGAGGGACACACCAGTTTTGATAGTTCTGGATACTGATGTTTTGGTTAAAATACTAAATAAAAAATCGACACGGGGTCAGGAGATATATGAAAAGCTGGAAAAAAATGGCGGGCACTTTGCAATCACGTCCATAACACTATACGAAACTCTGCATTTTTTTATGAAGATGAAAATGAAAACCCCTCCAATACACTTGTTACAAGTGTATGGATTCTCCAAACAAGATGCGGAAAAAGCAGCAGAACTGGAAATAGAGTTGGAAAACAGGGGGATAAAAGCAAAGGCAACGGTTTTGATGATATCCTCAATTGTCATAAATAAAGGGGCGTCTTTATGTTCGCTGAATGAAAACTTTAACGAACTCAAAACTGTGGGATTGAAACTCTTTTTGGCGTAGTTGTTTGTTTGCAAGATATGACCAAGAGAATGACTTTTGCCCTGATGAAATCACATTATCAACGATTTTATTATTATTTTTCTTTTATGACTGAATACCCAACCCCAAGCAATGGGAATATGCTTAATTCCATCACTGTTCAAATATGCCCTGTACCCATCAGCATCAGAAGCAGAAACGGAGTATACATGTCACTTCAAGGATTCCAGATAAGTTATGGGATGAGATTATTTCCGTTTTGCCTGCGGAAAACCCTACAACACTATTGGTCGCCCAATTGTTCCCTGCAGAAAAGTAATGGATGGCATTGTCTGTGTTCTCAGGACCTGATGTCAGTGGTAGGTGCTGCCTAGAGAATATGGTTTCGGTTCCACATGCCACAGAAGGTTCCCGGAATGGGCTTAACTAGGCATTTTCAAAAAGGTATGGACCGGGTTGCTAAAAGCATATGATGACAAAAAGGGAATCAAATGGATGTGGTAATCACTAGACAGCATATCGATAAAGTCGCCTTTGGGGGGGGGCGATGACAGGTACCAATCCCACGGATAGAGGCAAACTGGGCACAAAAAGACATATTTTGACGGACAAAAATGGCACTCCTATGTCTGCAGTCATAACACCAGCAAATACCCGCGATATAAAGGTAGTAACAGACGTTATAGATAACGCAGTTATCAAGAAACAGCAGCCTACACCAAGTAAAGTTAGTCCAAAAACCAAGACAACAAAACAGCATCTGTGCCTTGACAGGGCGTACTGTTCTAAGGTGGTGGAACATGAGATAATCAAACGGGAATATGTGTCTCATGTGGCGCATAAGAGAAAGAGAGGGGAGCAGGCAAGGGACAAAGAAAAAACATTCCAAAAAAGATATCATCCAAGAAGGCGGTGGGTTGTGGAGAGAACCAACTCATGATGGCCAACAGGTTCAGGAAACTTCACAGGATATGGAAAGAAGGCAGAGAATTACCTTGGATTGGTACAGTCTGTCATCTAGCATCATCATCTATAGGAAGACAATTTTAGGACATGCTCTTAGATAGTAATGCTCAATTTAGAGATTTGATTACCACTTAAAAGTATTTCATGATTAATGTTACTACCATTTTTACTGGGGATGTGTAAAACATAGCATATCGTCGATTGGTTTCACTTTTTTATGTGTTATTATGGTGGATGGTGAAAGAAAGGCAGTTGTTATTTTTTTGCTTCTTTGTTTCATTCACTTTATCGAATTTTCTGCCGTTACATGAAAAAACAAATAAAGAATTTCACCTGTTCTTATAAGGGAACTTGTTGTAAGGGCAAATCCATCACAAATGATTGATATACCTAACCTCATTTATATGGCTGAGTTATGTAGTAAGCGGTTATTATTAAGTAATTCTTTTATTTTTGAATTCATTTCACATTATTTTTCGCAGTTTCCTGTTATATGCCAAACCAAATCTGTGTGATTCGTCTCTCATATGCTGTAATATTTTCAATGGTTTTTTGCTTTTAGGAATTATTATCGGATCATTGGAGTGAGGTACAAAAAACCTCCTCGTTTTCTTTTGCTAGTGATACACATTCTAATTTTTCAAGTCCAATTTTCTTTAAGGTCTTTAGGGCCACATTTAGGTGTCCTTTTCCGCCGTCAATAACTAAGAGACTGGGCAATTCTTCTATCATTGTTGTTGTTGTTCTTTTTGTTTTTTCTTCGGGTATAACAACTGTTTCTATCTCTGTTTCCTCATTTTTTCTGTATCTTCTTGATATGATTTCTTCCATCATTGAATAGTCGTCCTGATTGAAAGTTTTTTTGATTTTAAACCTTCTGTATCCATTTTTATGCGGAATGCCATCCATAAACCTGGTACAGGCTCCCACCGCAAAGTCGTTTCCGAAATTTGATATGTCAAAGCAATCTATTACGTGGGGAATTTTTTTTAAATTCAATAATGCTTTTAACTCCTCCAGTGCTGGCTCATAGCTTTTCTGAACATATGCTTTTAAATTGCTTAAAATCAATTCCATTATCTTTGTTTTGTCATCCTGATTTTGCTCGTTTTGCTCGTTGTTGTTGTTGTAGTTGCCATCGGTATCATCATCTTGTACAATTTGACTTGTTGGATTACCGATAGTTTTTATTTTGACACTGTGATTAGATATTTTTTCCAAAACCTGTTCTAATTTTGATTTTTCCTCTAATTCCTCATTGAGATAGATTGTACTTGGTATTGTTGGGTTTGAATAATAATACTGGGATATAAAACTTTCAAAGGAGTTGTCTGCAATTAAATCAAATTGATATTTTTTCATATCATTGATTACTCCATTTTTGCTAATTAGGGTCATAACATATGCCATGTTTTTCATCTTTTCATAGACTATTCCAATGTACTCTTCTATCGGACTGATTTGAAAGGTGTTTTCCATTTTTTGATGGTACTGCAAATTTTTTAGTCTATACAGTGTGTCTCTGATATGTATAGCTTTTTCATACTCTTTTTTATCCGATGCATCTTTCATCTCATTTTCTAGTTTCAAGTAAAATTCGTCAAAATCGCTATTCGTTTTCAATATGCTTTTTATAGCTTCTATGTTTTTGTTGTATCCTTCTGTTGAAACTTTATTGATGCAGGGGGCATCGCAATTACCGATATGGTATTCCAGACATTCCCTTTTGGGTAATTGTTTACAGATTCTGATTTTAAACATTTTCCTCAAAAGACCTATCGTCAAGTATCTTGAGCTTCCTTTAACAAAGGGTCCAAAAATCTCGCCTTTTGGTCCCATGAACTCTCCGTTTCTGTTTCTCCTTGTTACCAGCAGTCTTGGAAATTTTTCATCAGTTATCTTTAGGTATGTGTATCTTTGCTGATCTTTTAACTCTATATTGAAAACTGGCCGGTATTTTTTTATCAGGTTTGATTCCAGTAGGTATGCCTCAATTTCATTGTCTGTTATTATGTAGTCTATTTTTTTAACCCTGGAAATCAGAATGGATGTTTTATCCCTTGTTCTGTAACTGTCTTTTGAAAAATAGCTTTTAATTCGTTTGTTTAGATTTTTAGCCTTACCGATATAAATAACCTTTTCTTCAATGTCCTTCATAATGTAAACACCTGGTTTTTGGGGAAAAGTCTGTTCTACATTGTAGTCTGGAATTTCTATTTCCAACTTGTTAATTACTTGTTATACAAAATTATTATTTAAATTTCTTCGCTTTCTCTTTTTTTATATTCTGATTATGTTTGTTGGTTCCTGTAAGTTGAATTGTCGTAATTTTTCTTTTAAAAATCGAGCGGTATGGCTTATCTCGTTATTGATGATTTCATCCGGAGTTCCATATGCCACTATCTGACCGCCATTGTTGCCCCCTTCGGGACCAAGGTCTACTATCCAATCTGCTGCAGATATTACGTCAAGGTTATGCTCTATTATGATTATTGTATTTCCCATATCCCTGAGCCTGTACAGAATCTTTAAAAGTTTCTTTACGTCTGAAAAATGCAATCCTGTGGTCGGTTCATCAAGAATGTAAAGGGTATTGCCTGTGTCCTTTTTGGATAGTTCAGTAGCCAATTTGATTCTTTGTGCCTCTCCACCTGATAGTGTTGTTGCCGATTGACCCAGATGCAGGTATCCCAGTCCTACATCGTTTAATAAATTAAACTTATTTGCTATTGCTGGAATGTTTTTAAAAAACTCTAAGGATTCTTCGACTGTCATGTCTAATACTTCTGAAATGCTTTTTCCCTTGTACTTTATTGAAAGTGTTTCTGTATTGTATCTTTTTCCATGGCACTGATCACATGTTATGTAAACATCTGGAAGAAACTGCATTTCTATTTTCCGCACTCCTGCCCCTTCGCAGACATCGCATCTGCCGTCTGGTAAATTAAAAGAAAACCTTCCAGGCTTGTATCCCCTTTCCTTTGATTCTTGTGTTAGTGAGTAGAGTTCTCTTATTCGGGTAAAAGCATTAACATAGGTCACAGCGTTTGATCTTGGTGTTCTTCCAATCGGTGATTGATCAATTCCTATGACCTTGTCTATATAATCAACCCCTTGAATTTTTTTAAATTTCCCTGTGGTTAGTTTTGATTTGTAAAAGTGGTTCGTCAGGTAATTAAACAGTATGTCGTTTACGAGTGTAGATTTACCTGATCCAGAAACACCTGTTACAACGGTTATCAACCCAATGGGGAATTTTGGGTTTATGTTTTTTAAATTATTTTCACTTGCCCCTAAGATAGACAAGAATTTTCCATTGTTTTCCTTTCTTTTAAAATCCTCTGTTACTTTTTTTCTTCCAGACAAAAACTCGCCGGTTATGGAATTCTTGTTATCCATTATTTGTGTTATTATTCCTTGTGCTACTATCTGGCCGCCGTGGATTCCTGCAGCAGGTCCGATGTCTATTATCCAGTCTGAGTTTCTTATTATGTCCTCATCATGCTCTACAATGATAACTGTGTTTCCGAGGTCTCGCAACCTGAATAAAGTTTTGATTAGGAGGGAGTTGTCTCTTTGATGCAATCCAATAGTGGGTTCGTCTAGAACGTAGAGAACACCTGTTAAATTAGAACCTATTTGTGTTGCTAATCTTATCCTTTGGGATTCTCCCCCGGAAAGTGTTCCCGCTTTTCTGTTAAGGTTCAAGTAGTTTAGTCCAACCCCCAATAAAAATTCCAGCCTGCTTTTTATCTCCTTTAAAATCTGCTTTGAAATAATGCTTTCGTTATCTGTTAAATTTATTTTATTGAAAAACTCAACTGTTTTTTCTATCGGTAAATTGCAAATGTCCATGATTGACTTTTCATTTATTTTAACTGAGAGCGCTTCTTTTTTTAACCTGTTTCCCTTGCATTTTTCGCATGGTTTTTCTTTCATAAATTTTGTTATTTCGTCTCTTTTTGACTCAGATTCTGTCTCATTGTATATTCTTTCTAAATTTGGTATCACACCTTTAAACCTCCCAGAATACTCCCAAGAGCTATCGCTTGATTTTGAAACATAATTATAATTAATTTTGATGTCTGTTCCGTATAAAATAACACTAATCTGCTCATCACTCATTTTTTCTATAGGTGTGTTTAAATTAAACCCAAATTTCTTTCCAACGTCTTTTAGCATTGATGTCCTAAAGCTTGCAAATTGTCCGGAAGACCAGGGCTTTATCCCGCCATTTAGAATACTTTTACTCTTGTCTGGGATTATTAAATCAGGATCAAATTCAATTTCTATTCCAAGTCCATTGCATTTTTCACATGCTCCAAATGGTGAGTTAAATGAAAAAAACCTTGGCTCCATTTCTCCAATGTTTATATTGCAGTATGGACATGCGTTTTTTTGCGAAAAGATGTAGTCTTTTTCTCCGATCTGAACTATTGTTAATCCTTGACCCATATTCAATGCGTTTTGTACAGCTTCAAAAATTCTGTCTTTCTCTATATGTTCATCGTCGATAATTATTCTGTCTATTACTGCCTCAATCGAATGCCTTTTTTGCTTTTCTGTCTCGGGTATCAGATTAAGCTTTTCAAATTCATTCAAGTCTATAATTTTTTTATCAATCCGAATTCTTAAATATCCCTCATCTTTTAAATCCTTTAAAACTTTTTCATAAACCCCTTTTTTTTCTCTAATTACGGGTGCTAAAATAAAGATCACTTCTTTATCTGTGGTTTTATTAATTTCCAATATCCTGCTAACTATTGAATCAATGGATTGGTGTGCTATTTTTCTACCGCATTCAGGGCAATGCGGATTTCCTATTTTTGAGAACAATAACCTCAAATAATCGTATATCTCTGTTATTGTTCCTACCGTGGATCGTGGATTTTTGTTTGTAGTCTTTTGCTGAATAGCTATTGCTGGTGATAATCCTTCTATTGAATCAACATCTGGTTTATCCATTATCTGTAAAAATTGCCTGGCATATGCTGATAGTGATTCAACATATCTTCTTTGACCCTCTGCAAAAATTGTATCAAAGGCCAATGTGGATTTCCCAGATCCGGATAAACCTGTAAACACAACTAACTTATTTTTGGGAATGTCGACATTTATGTTTTTTAAATTATGCTGTTTTGCTCCCTTGATAATTATTTTATTGTCCATTTCATCTCTATTTTTTTTACTATTTATTTTTTATTAGTAAAATTTCATTTATTTTTCTTAAATCTTCTCTATGTTCTATAGCCTTTTCAAATTCAAGATCTTCTGCGAACTTGTTCATTTGATTTTCTATTTTAATTGATAAATCCATCAAATCATTTCTTGTCATTGTTTTTAAATCTATGTCAAATTTTGAAATATTTGAACCCTTTTCCGGAACTGGCTTGATAATTGTTTTTGGTTCGATTCTATTGATATCGTTATACTCAATTTGTTTTCTTCTTCTTCTATTGGTTTCTACAACTGCTTCCTTTATAGATTTAGTTATGGTGTTGGAATATAAAATTACCTTTCCATCTAAATTTCTTGCGGCCCTTCCAAAAGTTTGAATCAAACTCGTGTAATTTCTTAAAAACCCTTCTTTATCTGCGTCCATTACTGCCACAAGCGAAACTTCTGGCAAGTCAAGTCCCTCTCTTAATAAATTTATTCCTACCAAAACGTCAAACTCTCCAGCTCTTAACTGCCTTAGTATTTCTGTTCTTTCTATTCCCTTGATTTCTGAATGTATGTACCTTACTTTTATTTCATTTTTTGATAAAAATTCTGCCATATCTTCTGCCATCTTTTTGGTCAGGGTTGTAACAAGGGTTCTTTGATTCTTCTCAGTTCTTTTGTTAATCTCTATTATTAGGTCTTTGATTTGACCATTTGTCTCTTTAATTTCTATCTTTGGGTCTACAAGTCCTGTGGGTCTTACAACCTGTTCCACTAGATTATCGTTATGACTCAATTCGTATTTTCCCGGTGTTGCTGATACGAATATCACATTATTAAAATATTCTTCAAACTCTTCAAATTTAAGTGGCCTGTTATCAAATGCACTTGGCAGCCTGAATCCATAATCCACCAATGTTTTCTTTCGCGAGTAATCTCCTTTGAACATTGCCATAACTTGGGGTAGTGTTACATGAGATTCGTCAATTACTAACAAGAAATCTTCCTTAAAAAAATCCAAAAGACAATATGGTGGTTCACCTGGTTTTCTTCCATCAAAGTGTCTTGAATAGTTTTCAATTCCGTTGCAATACCCCAATTCTTTAATCATTTCTAAATCATAATTTGTTCTTGAGTTTAGCCTTTGTTTTTCTAATTCTGATGGGAGGTGTGGTAACCATTTATCCATTTCTTCTTTTATGGATTTTATTGCATTATTCTGTGTATTTTCATCTACAAGGTAATGTTTTGCTGGAAAAATTGTTATTGTTTTATTTTCTTCCTTAATTGTTTCTTTTGTATCTTTGTCTAAAATAAAAATATTCTCTATTGTGTTACCATAAAGACTTATTCTAATCATTTCTTTTGAAAAACCTGGAATTATGTCAATTATGTCTCCTTTTGATCTGAAAGTTCCGTTTATGGGGCTGATATCATTTCTCTCATACCTTATTTTAACTAGCTTTTGTATGATTGATTTTCTGTTTATATTCATACCTTTTTTTAGGATTATTGATTGCTCTTTCCATTCTGTAGGAGACCCGAGTGAATAAATGCATGATACAGTTGCCACTATGATGGTTGGCTCCCCTGATAATAGCATCGATGTTGATTCAAGCCTCATCTGTTCGATTTTTTCGTTAATTTCTGTATCCTTTTCTATATATGTGTCAGTTTGAGGCATATAGCTTTCGGGCTGATAGTAATCATAAAAACTAACAAAATATCCCACATTGTTGTTGGGAAAGAATTCCTTAAATTCTGTATATAACTGTGCTGATAAGGTTTTGTTATGTGATATGACTAAAACGTTTCTATTTAATTTTGAAATAACGTTTGCAATGGTAAATGTCTTGCCACTCCCAGTAACGCCCAATAAAATTTGTTTTTTTTTACCTGATTCTATTCCACGAATTAGGTTATTGATTGCTTGAGGTTGATCGCCTTTGGGTGACAGATGATTAGATAGAATAAATTTGTTTTTATTATTTGAATTAATTTTTGTGTTTTTGTTTGAATTATTGTCGATTAATATGTCATTTGAGGAAAAAAAGTTATTCAATCTGGCTCTTTAGATATATATGTGATGCCGAATAAATATTATTTTATAGTGTTTGGTAAACAAATTAATAATATTTGTTTAGTGCATTTACTGGAGAAATTTTTGATCCTCTGTAAGCCGGATATAAGCCTGAAAAAATACTCAACCCCACTACGACGGTGAAAATTTTCAAAATCTCTATTAGATTAAAAACCGGGAATATTTTTATTGGTATTTTTAAAAAAAATAAAAAAGCATTTAAGAGAATATGGGATCCTAAAAATCCAACCAATATTCCAATTCCTGCGCCAATAATCCCTATTATCACAGATTCTGTTAAAAACATCGATAATATTGTCCTGTTTGTCCCCCCAAGTGCTTTTAGTATTCCAATCTCCCTCGTTCTTTCAACTACTGATGTGTATATCGTGATTACAATCCCTATTGCTCCAACTATTAGGGAAAAAACTGCTATGCTGGAAATAAATGTGGAAACCCCTACAATAAATTTGGTCAAGGTTTTCATAATTTCTAAAGAGTTTAGAATGGTTATTTGATTGTTGAAGTGCTTTTGTAAGGTTTTTACAATATTATCCACTTTGTTTATATCATTGTAGGTTAGAAATACTATGTCATAGTCACCAGATTTATTGAGAATTTCTTTACCTATTTTTGCTTCAATGAAAACAGAATTATCTATTATTGGGTTGCCTGTTGAATTGATGATTGATATTACATTAAAATTGTTATCTGTATCGGATGTTGTTGAAAGGTTGTCTATTTCCCCTATGCTGTTAACAGTTAGATTGTTTTTTTCTTTTTTTGAAAGAAAAAGATTTTCACTTATTTTTTGGGGTAATATTATAAAATTCTCTTTTTTTGAGGATTCTATTATGTTTTTTTTTTCAAAATCCGGTATAATATTTCTTAAACTTGTAAAATTAGTTGCAATAGCATTTGTAATTTCTGATTTATTACCATGTTTTAACATTAACATGCCCTGATATGCTGCGTCTACTGACTCTACCCCGTTAATGTTTTCTAAATATTTTGTGGTGTTATAATCAAAAGGTATTCTTTTTTCTATCACACTGAGATTTTTATCAAATAAAACTTGAAGTTTGTTTTGGATATTTTCCAGGTTGGATTGCTGAATTTTGTCTGAATTTGAAATTATTATTTGATTGGGGAGAATTTTTTTAAAATTTTGCTCTACAAAAGAGATGAGCCCTTGTGTTAAGCTGCTTAGCGATACTAATAAACCACACCCCATTGTTATCATCAAAATTGTGAGTATAGTTCGAGTTTTCCTTTCTTTTATTGAACTCAGCGTTAAAAAAAATATCTCCTTAAAATCCATCTTTTCTTAACTAGATGATTTGATTTAGTTGTTATAGAATGTTTTTAAAGTTTATTTTAACTAAAGGAGTATTGGGAAATTCTAATGAAATCCTTTCTATTAAAAATATTTCTTGTGAAACATTGGGTAGTTTGAAAGATTTTCTTTTATCCGATGGCTATAGAATAAGAGAAGTTCTTGCACCAAAGCAAGTCATTCCTGAAAATATAAAAAATTTTGATGCAATTTTTGTATTGGGTGGACCCATGTCCGTAAATGATGATCATGACTACTTGAGAAAAGAAAAACAGCTGATTCTTAATTCTATCAAACTTGGAATTCCAATATTGGGTATTTGCTTGGGCTCTCAACTTATAGCTGATTCGTGTGGAGGAAAAGTACATCCTGGATTGCAAAAAGAAATCGGTTGGAATTATGTCGATATTACAGAAGAGGGCAAAAATACTTTATTTAAAAATATTTCCGACAAGAAAATTCAGGTATTTCAGTGGCACGGTGATACATTTCTATTACCCGAAAATGCAAATGTTTTATCTTTTTCTACTTCATATACACAGGCCTTTCGATACAAAACCGCTTATGGAATTCAATTCCATTTAGAAGTAACCGAACCTATGATAGTTAATTGGATTGAAGAATATCAAAAAGAGATCTTGTCTGAAAACATAGATAAACAAGAATTGATATTCGATGTGAATAAAAAGGTTGGAGAATTATACAAATATTCAAAAACAGTGTACAAGAATTTCATGTCACTGACAAGCTGATTTGTTATATTAAAAAGTTGATAATAGAACTTAATTTATCCGAATTTATCTACTATATTATGGAGTAAAAAAGATATGTACAATCTGTTGAATAAGTGGAGCGATTAATCATTTAAATAAACGAGGCATGGTAATAATTCAAACTATCTCGATATATTTCATAACAACTTAAATCTAACCCCTGGAATATGATTTTGACCAAAACTGTCCCAAAGGCTAGATCTTGATAAAAGGAATCCATCCTTTTTAATATTCTATATCTGATAGGTTGTATACAATGGCCAAGCAATGCAGATAAACATCGTCGTGGCAGACCGTATGTTTATTTTCCACCCTCAGTAATTAAAAGATGTTTTATTGTAAGAATATGATGGTTTAGATTGGATTCCAACAATGCCTTACACACTTTTCTTAACATGGATTGTCAGTATAATCGTAAACTAGCATTAGCCTGTGGGTTATTATCCATTCCATCATATGTAGACGTACGTTTGATAGAAGGCTAAAAACGATTTCTACAGATATAAAAGAAAGGATATCAACAAGGGGAAATCTATTTGTTGTAGAAGGTATGACGAACTCTTCTCTAACAGCAATATACAGTACCCTGCTGAAGCAAAGGGTTGTGTATGGAATAATCATCCATTTATGGAAAAAGGAGCAGTACCTCGTTCTGGCATTGATACGGATCCAAGGTGGGGCTATAGCCATACCAAGGGATGGGTTTTCGGATACAAACTGCATCTTACATCGACAACTGCAGCAGCAGCAGCAGGTGATCTTATATTACCTCTAACAGCAGATGATGTAACCACTGCTAATGCACAGGATAACCGGATGCACGTTACTTTAACTTCATCTTCATCTTCATCATTTAATTTACTACTACCATACTGCATACGTCCATATTGTTTATTCTTGTACTTTTTGTGGATGTTATGAATAGTTTGATGGATTCTTCCATGTGGTTTTGATCACTCCTCCTCCTTAGCCTGTATTTGCCTAAATGACAGACGAAAGTAAACCCCGTTGTAACCTTAACAGAAATAAATGAATCAGAATACCTTTGCTTTTTATTACCTTCCTTATTTCATTAATAATCTCTTCAATCTTGATATGTTGTCCTACATTAGAATAGTCATAGACAAAGCGAATCTCTCGTCTCCTCACAATAGGACATAATATAAGAAGGCCTATTTGTTACAAATAATACATTGTTTTTAATGTAAAACAAATAAATTGATTTATGCAACAAGGATAAAAACGATTATTGTTGATTTACGTATTCTACAACTGTCATTATGTTCCAACTGTACTTATAGTGTAAGAAAAAAACTTCATCATCAGAAAATTGATTAGTTTGAATAATTAATGAACATTTGAAACTTATTCAAAAAGATTTATATAAGGATAACAAAAAGTTTTATGTTTTATAATATTTCTTTTCTTATTATATCCATTGATTATACCAAGTATCAGAAAGATAATTATTTTTAAACACTTTTTTTTATATCTCCTTAATAGGACTTCCTCTGATAAAATATGTAAATAAAGTTACCTTTTGATCCTAACGATCTTATTTGTATCGAGTTCTGATTTATGATATTTGAATTAGTAGTCTACTGAAGTTGACTGCGCAGCACCAGTACCACCTGTAGAACCTATAAGTGATGAAGCTACAAATAATTTTTGCAATAGGAGAATTTTTTCATCTTCTTTATGTTTAGTGTCCTTTAATAACGAAGAACTATTGTTAGGATTGTCCAACACATTTATTATTTCGAAATAATATTGTAGTAAAAATGCTGATATAACAGGAGATATAGTTATTGTAATTTTGTCTTTTTTCATATTGTCAATATAATAATCAATAAAGCCTGTAAACTTGAGATAATTCATTACAGATAGTATGTTTTGTTGCTTGTTAGATTGATTGATTTCTTCTGTTGTAGTTGAATTCTCATCACCGTTTATTTCAGATGATTTTCTAATGAGCTGATTATTTAAATCAGAGATAGATTCTATGATGGTTCCATTAGACTGTGAAACTGAATTAAGATAAACGATTGTTTTTAAGATGCAGATATATTGATCAATCAAATTTTCTCTCATCAGGTCTAGGGAGTCTTTTAATTTGTCTTTCGGTTTGATTGTGGGATAAGGCATCTGTGATGATGAGCCTGTTGTTGATGTTGAGGAATTGTGACTAGTGTTTAATTTAATTCATATAAACAATATATTTGGTCATATTTATTAGTTGATTAGTTAGTAAGTTCGTTAACAGAGTAAATCTTTTTGAGGTCATTTTCATCGATGTCTTTTTTCGTGTTTTAGTTAATTAACTTTTAATAATGACTGCATACTTTATAGGATTCTAAAACATTCTCATTAATTGTTCACTTAATAATTCTTTATTTTGATTGCCAATCAATAGATTGAGCCAGTTATTAATATGCTTTAATTTATGTTTCTTGTTTTTTTGTATTAAAGTACTGGTCATAAATTTTGACATCTATTTTTATACTTATAGTCGAGTCATAAACGCGTCTCTTCTTGATGGAATAGAATTATTTGATGAGGCGTTGATTATATTTTTTAGTCTCAATTGTACAAAATACATTGTAGGTAATTAAAAATGTCCTACAAATAGCAATAATATGAAAATCTACCCATTAGATCTTGCATAATTAGGAATACAAAACACCATTCCATATGTCATTTGAATTTGCCATCTAATAATTGTGGTTTATTATCCTACTATAGTTTGCCAGTCCTGATGCTATATCTGACACTTTGTCACACTTTTTGAGGCTGTTTCTAGATGTATCGCTCATTATCCTGTACATTTTGAGGCTGCAGATAGTATGCTCTATCACTGTCCTTTTTTTAGAATGGTGTTGATTTTAGCCTTTTTCCTAATTAGGCAGATCTTTTTGGTTCCTCTTCTTTTTCTTTGGCATGGATGATGTTTGTTCTGGAAAGTCTTTTCCAACCCCAATACAACCCGGGTCAAACATGATGACAACCTGTTTTGGAGTGACAGGGTGATTCTTTTTATAGATGTCATAGTCATGCCTTTTTCCTTTCTTGTGGCCTGTTTTGTGAATGATGAGGACATGGTTGTTAACCATGATCTGCGTCTTTACAGCATGTATTTTTTTCTTATCCGAATAATACGCCTTTCTTCTTGTTTTGTTCTCAGGCCTTGGTATCTGCTGTTCTGTGCAATCTGTGAAAGACAGAATGCCTGGGAAAGCACTTTTCAACCTCTCTTGTGTACGCAGCCTTTTTGTTAATTTGTGCATCTTTTTCGGAATTGGCACGCACTTTCTTACCAATGGTTCAATCTTCTGTATCCCTGCAGATGTTACTCTGGTCCGGTCAAACAAAAATCCAGCCGACGTGCAGGTTATGTAGTGACGGTAATATGAAAGCAGCATCAGAAACCTGTCCTTTGCATCCAGTTTGAAATGTCGTCCAGTACATATGGATCGTTCCCTGTCTTTTTCTTTGGATAAACATCCCATCTTATGCCTGCCGTGTCTTTTTGCCGTCTCCTTATCGTAAATGTCATCAAACTCCTTTACCGTTAGGCCGGTGAACGACTTGAAAAGCAATGGTTTTCTGGATAACCTGTCATACGAAAGCAGAAAGGACTTGAAATTCATAATCTGATGGTCATAAAGCTGTTTAGGGGTTTATGCAAGAGGTCTATTATGTGTCCTGTTCTTTACTGTCATTATATAATACTGTGGCGCTGTATTCTGCATAATTTTGGTTATGATTCCAAACTGTATTATAGTAAATTTCTAACAAATCATATCCCTTGCTGCTTATCTCTTTAAGAAATTCATTTACCAAATTATCAAGCGTAACACGTTGATTGTGCTCGAAAGTCTTAACTTGTTCCATTTTATTACTTGAAAATAGATATTGTTATATTTTATTCTTAACTTTTGTTAGTTTTCTAAAAATGCAATTTTTTAACCGGTTTCTAACTTTTTTCATACTTTTATATGTATTATGATACGACTCCTCTCTAAGACCGACATAATTTCTACAAGATCAAGACATTTCTAGTATTATGGATATAACTTGTACCTGTGTAAAAAGGAAATCTCCATCTATATAGATGAGATCCGATAAAATCAAAAAGTGTACCAATTCTATCTCTAATGCATCTCGATCCATTTAGCACTAGGCTTGTATTTGAAAACATTATCTATATTAAATGAAGGAAAAATGAAAATTTTATAAGCTACCTTCCATTTTCATTATATCTCCAAATACTACTGTTGCTAATAACTTTGTATTGAAAAGGCCTTCGGAGGGATTTGAACCCTCCTCGAGCGGTTTCTATCGTCACTTTAAGCATTGACGTCCACAGCCGCCTATACTAACCAGGCTATACTACGAAGGCCACGTTTTCAAAAGTAAATATTTCGCAATAATATATAATTGTTTTAAAGTTTCACAAATGTATTGTTAAACTATTTCCATATTTGTTTTTGTTTTTAAAACTTATATTTGTACATTATCTAAAAACTAAAATGAGCTGTTCTGGTGAAGTGTATTCTCATAGCTATTCTGATGACAATCTGATCCAAATTACCCCATCTGTAAAAAAAAAATTAAGCAAAGCAAAATACGGCGTATTTAATCACTCTGCTGTAGAACTGTGTCACTATACAAAAAAATCTTTTTCGACTGAATCTTCTTGCTATAAACACAAATTCTATGGAATTTCCACTCATAGGTGTATGGAAATGACTCCATGCGCAATGAACTGCGAGAATAGATGCATTTATTGTTGGAGACCTGCAGAATTTTATGATACTCTGGAAATGCCTGAGCATTTAGTTGATGATCCAAAAACAATTGTCCATAACCTTTTGGAAGAAAGGAGGAAGCTATTGGTTGGATTTTATGGTAAAAAGGACGTCAATACTACAAAATTGGATGAATCTTTTTTTCCAGAGCATTATGCTATTTCCCTTTCCGGAGAGCCAACGATGTATCCAAAATTACCCGCTCTTATAAAGTATTTATACACATTAAAAGCGACCAAATCAATTTTTCTAGTTACTAATGGCCAAGAGCCAGACATGCTATACAAACTTCAGGATGAAAACGCACTACCAACCCAAATCTACTTGTCCACTAATGCCTCCAACAAGAATATGTTTTACAAGATAAATGGCCCGAGACACAAAGACGCTTGGGAAAGATGGTTACAAAGTTTACAATTTATTTCCGAAGCAAAAACAAGAACCGTTTTACGAATGACTTTAATACGTAATTTCAATGATGATAAAAAGTATTATTCAGAATTTGCTAATTTGTTAAAAAAAGGATCGCCTCATTTTATTGAACTAAAGTCATACATGCATGTAGGAATGTCCATCAACAGATTGGAGGAGTCTAATATGTTGGAAATGGATGAGGTCCAAAACTTTTCGCAAGGCATCAAAAAACATCTTTTAGGATATTCAACAATGGACGAAAGTGAGATTTCCCGAATTGTTGTATTGCAAAATACTGAACGTCTTGTCTCAAGGTGGATTGAGAATCATGTTATGAATCAATAATTTGGTTTATTCTTATTCTTATTCTTCATTGTTATGATAATTAATATCATACCACTTTAGGAATTTTTTGAATGCTTTTGATCTGTGTGATATTTCATTTTTCTTTATGGTGTTTATTTGTCCGTAGGTTTGATTTTCGTTTATTGGTTGAAAAATAGGATCAAAACCCCATCCTTCAGGAAAAATTTCTGTAGTTATGTATCCTGCCGTTTCACCGCTAAATGTTTTTATAGTTTTTCCATCACAAAAAGAGAAAATTGATAAAAAATTAGCTCTTCTTTTTTTATTATCCTTGAGTAAATCTAATATTCCTTTATTTCCTATGGTGGTAAAAACAAAAGATGAATATATTCCTGGAAACCCATTTAAATCTTCTATAAATAATCCATCATCCTCTACAATGAGCGGTTTTTTAACAATTTTGAATGCCTTTTTAGCTTTATCTTCTGCAACTTCTATTATTGAATCGGATTGGATCTCTTTGATTATAATTTTCGAGAAGAGAATTTGTATGTTTTTTTCATTTTTTGTTTCCTTTTCTTTTTCGAAAAGCCTCTCAATTTCTAAAAATTTATTTTCATTGCTGCTAGCAAAATGTAATGTGGCCAACTATTCTCTTCATTTGATAAAACTTGCAGTTATTTTTTTCTTATTTTCTTTGATGAAAAAATACCAATTAGCACAAGTATTCTAAACAAATTGCCATGGCAATTATGAGATGAACAAAAAACTATTTACTACTTCGCACTTACCTATCTGTTCTCAATGTCATTGACCAACAAAGCCAAATTGGTTGATCTGTACAAAAAGGGAAACAGACTCAAAGGTGAAGGAAAGACTAATGCTAATCATTAGGGCAAGAGAAGATGGGCATGTTCACCTTTCGTGCTGCCAAGGAAATGAACAGAAGCAACCCTTGGGCCTCAGACTGGATAAAAAGGTATGATGATGAAGGCACAGAGGGATTGAGGTGCAGGATTAAAAGCGGCAGACCCCCGGAGCTATCTGAAGAAGCCTGTTGCCCGATTAAGAAATAACTAAAAGAAAACAACCAGGGCTGGACCACAAAACAGGTGGATGAGTAAATCGTAAAGAAAAGTGGGATAAACTATCACTATACCCACATATACCCATCTCCGCAGGTGGGGCTTCAAGCAGAAGGCGCCAAGAAAGATACATGTCAACACAGCAACCAAAGATGAGAAGGATGATTTCAAAAAAAGGCCACCCAGATACCTTTGGATAGTCGGCAGCAACAAAAAGAAGAGGAAAAAGAAGGCTTCTTTACCCTAGTGTCTCTGGATGAATCCTTTTTCTTCTGTGATTTTCTGGTAAGAAGGGTTTGGATTGAAAAAGGCAAGAGACCCATAGTGAGGGTAACAGGCTCTCATAAATATCCAATTATGCATTTTCGGAGCCTTGAGTCGAAGGAAAGCAGCTGTTCAGAAAACACGACGGGTTCAATGGAGACACGTTCCAGGAGTTCCTGAAGACAATTCATAATAAATTTCCAAAATGCCATCTGTTTCTGGACAATGGATCACCACACCACAGGTCAAGGAAGGTAAAAAAATGTTTTGAGAAAAACAATGATACTCTGATACCCGTATACCTTCCAACTGCATCACCAGAGTTCATGGTGATGGAGGATGTGTGGAATGTAGCAACGAGCCCTGCTTGTGCTAAGTTACTATCCGTCATTCGCAGATTTTAAAAACAGGACATCTAGGTATTTAGAACAAAAAGGTTCAGTCTTGATATGAGAAACTATCTGTTGAGAGATGGATTTTAGATAACATATGCTAAATGGCGGAGTTATAAATTTATATCTTGAAAGAAACCAAGCCTAACTAGTTTTTGAATTCAGAAAATCTTTTGACTATGCTACTTTGGCTTGGGGAATTAAGCTTTGCGAGCTGGATATTATCATACGGAGCAGAACATCTTTCTCTTAAATTTGGAGGAAAATTTGTAGGAAGAACCTTATTGAGCGTCGCAACTACTCTGCCAGAAATTGCTATTGTTATCTATGCGTCGGCTGCTGGCCTTTATGATGTTGCTATTGGTGCAGGTCTTGGAAGTAACATTTTGATGATGACGCTTGGGTTGGCATTGATGCTTTTAATAGCTACCACAAGGCTTTCCAAATCTCCATTAAAGCAGTTAGATATAAGTTCATTTAAATCAGATAAACTTTTTCTATTGGGTTCTGCCATATTGAGTGCAATTTTATTAATTGATGGCTATAATTACGTTGATGGTTTTATTTTCATTGGGATCTTTGTAGGTTATATTTTTGTTGCCTTTGCAGAGATGAAGAAAGAAAATAAAATAAAACGGGAAAATAAGGATAAAGATGCTGTTAGGGCTGCTGCTGCTGTTGAGACTTTGTCTTCAATTGAATCTTCTCCACAACATCACGTTGAAGTTACAAAACCACAAATGACAAAAGCTATTTTAGCATTTGTTATTGGTACTATAGGCATAGCAATTGGGGCTAGTCCATTTATTGACTCTTTGCAGTCTTTTTCAGTCGATATTGGGGTCTCCACAATTGTTTTAGCTGTGATTATCAGTCCAATTGCCGGTGAGATGCCCGAAAAAATCTCTATGATGATCTTGGCAAGAAAAGGTGCCGCGGGGGCATCAATAGCTATAGCTAACGTCTTAGGGTCAAAAGTCTTAAACAATTCATTGCTGCTTGGAGTGGCAATATTTGCTGCAATGTATCATGGGGGATTCTTTACAACCATTGAAAATAACGCTATGTTGGGATCTCAAATGATTTTAGCTACCTCTATTACCCTGATAGCCCTGGTTCCTTTGTTTAGGCGAACTATAGGACTTAAGGTAGGGGTATTTCTATTGGCTTTATATGTGCTGAGTATAGTTGTCCAGTTCTTTATGCCGGGGGCAGCTGTGCCCCATTAAGGATTTTTATTTATTATGATTTCAACTAAAATGTATTTTTTTTTCATTTTTTTTAAGTAGGAAGGTTATTTTTTATGTGAATAAAAATAATTTATATAGAAAATTTATATGTAAATCTTAAAAATAACCTTGTACCAGTACACTTTAATGAATTTTAATAAATACGCATTAGCAATGTTTGCTTTTGCAGGCATCATGACTGTTATGATTGGGGGAATTGGCACTTCCAGTGCTCAAGAAAACCAAACATCTGCTGGCACTATGGGCACCGATAACCAAACATCTGCTGGCACTATGGGCACCGATAACCAAACATCTGCTGGCACTATGGGCACCGATAACCAAACATCTGCTGGCACTATGGGCACCGATAACCAAACATCTGCTGGCACAAACGCTTCCGGCCAGACAAGCGATAACCAAACAAGTATTGTGGATAAATTATTAAAAATGTTAGGCATGGGTGGAAATAAATAAATTTTTTTATTTTTTAGTTTACGCCTTTCGCTAAAATAATAACGCATTGTTTTTTTATCTAAATCTGAAAAATTAATCAAAATCTCCTTAAAACCTTTGGTTTTAGTATTTCAGGGTGGTTTTTTAAATATTTGATTTTCTCTATTATTTTTTCCTTTTCTTGAGGTAGGGTTCCTCCTACCGAGTAAACATTAGAGGCATGGTTTGCTCTGAAAATGACCTCTTCTTTGACATCAATATTTGAAATTAATTTTTCCATTTCATTCAATATTTCTAAATCTTCTAATGGTTGAAAAGGTTCATTAAACTTTGAATAAAATTCTTTTTCTATTTCAGGCTCCATGTATAGTGTTAATGCACCCAGATAGTTAGGCTCTATCTGATTAATTGCGTTTGAGGTATCGATAGCGTGATAATCCGAGTATTTTTTTCCACCAAGACCTAGTATTATCATACAAGAGAGAATAAATCCGTGTTCCTTTGCTTTTTTACAACTATTGATGATCATTTCTCTTGATGCACCTTTTGTTACTTTTTTTAATATGGTGTTATTGCCACTTTCTATCCCTAGATATACCATGTCTAAACCAGATTTTTTTAAAGCTCGCAATTCTTCATCTGTCTTTTGTATGAGGTTTTTTGGCATAGAATAAACCGAGATCCTTTCTAGTTTTCTAAAGCTACTCTTAATGTGTTTTAGTATTTCAATTAAATTTTTTGTTGAGACGTTTAATGCATCTCCATCAGCTAAAAAAATTCTTGTTGCGGTTGGTTGCGCTTTTGACATTGTCTCTATTTCTTCTTTAATTACTTCGATCGGTCTTTCAGAATATTCTTTTGTACGATACATATTACAGAAGGAACACTTGTTAAATGAACAGCCCAAAGTTATCTGAAAAATTAAAGAATTCGCTTCAGAAGGAGGTCTATATAACGGGTAATCATAATCTATTTCAATCAAGTAATTTTAATAAATGAATTATTGTATTTATAATTTCATATCATATTCAAATTAAATGCAAGGAATATGGGTCAGTTCGTCGCGAGGTCATCATTGTGAAAACTCAGACTGGAGCAGCGTAAAATACCTCATCCCCACTACCCATTCTTTATTTATTATTTAGGTAATATAGTTTTTTATAGGTTACGAGAATTTTCTTTTATTGCATCCTTACGATTGTTATAAAATCATCAATTCTTTACTGAATGAGTGAAAATTTATAAAATTGTATCCATCCTCTTTGCTTCTTTTCCCTGTTATCCAAATACTGTCTTCTATCCTCGCCCCAAATCTATTTTCAATGTATATTCCGGGTTCTATTGTAATCGTCATATTTTCTTTAATCTTGCTATTGGAGGCAGGTCTTATCCATGGAGGTTCATGAACCTCAAGACCAATTCCATGTCCTGTAGAATGTGTGAAATGTTCTCCCTTTTTACTGTTCATTATGATCTTTCTACAACAAGCATCTATATCTGAAAAGTCAGAAGTATTTCTAATGTATTCAATACCATTTTCTTGAGATGTTTTTACTGTTGCATAAACATCCTGCATTTCTCTTGTAATGTTTCCTAGCCCAAAAGTCCTAGTCGAGTCAGAAACATAGTGATTAAAACTTAGAGTTATGTCTATTACTATTAATTCCCCTGCTTTCATTTTTTTACTTGATGTTTCTGCATGTGGGAATGAGCCTTGGGGTCCGCTAGCAATAATTAATGGATTAGTTGTATATGGATATGACGGAAACCTTGCCCCTAATTTCATTGCTTCATACACTAAAATCGATTGAATTTGTTCCTCGGTTACGTCTTCTTTAATTTCTTTTACTGCAATTTCAAATAACTTGTCAATTATTTTTGATGCATTTTTTATGTTGTCAATTTCTTCAGTATCTTTTATTTCTCTTAATTTATACAATAAATTGTTATCAATAACCAAATTTTTATTTCCTATTTTTTGCTGAATTTTTATTATGGTGTCAAAATCATTAATATCCGAATAAACAATGTCTTTGTCTTGAATGAAATTAGTCAGTGTATTAATTATTGCAATTCCTCTCTCAGATGGTATTACATCACATTCTTTTGAGGTATTGATTGCCCTTGTATATTCTAAACGCGGGACCAAAAGTTTTGTTTGTGATTTGTCTGATATTATTGTTATGCCTTCTCCCCAAAAACTTGTGAAATAGAAAATATTTTCGGGTTTAAATAAGATTATTAACTTATTCTGGGATTCATTTTTTTTTTCTTTGTTGTTTATTAATTCAAATAATTTAATTCTCCTTTTATTTTGCAATATTTTTTCTTTATTAAATTGTGAATATTATTGTTTTTGAATTACTTATAAATAACGGCTGATAGTGCTGTTTACTTGAAAGTGCTATGGATTATTTAGTAATGTTGCCTGGTCCAACCAATGTTCCAAATAGGGTTATGAATGCAATGTTGGCTCCAATCATAAACCATAGGAGTGATGATTTTAGGACACTTTATAAATCCATTATTGAGAAAACTCAAAAACTGTTTCAAACAGAAAGTGATGTTGTGTTATTATCTTGTTCAGGAACAGGTGCTGTAGAGTCTTCCGTTGTTAATCTCATAAAAAAGGGTGATAAGGTTGTAATTCCAGTAAATGGTGAGTTTAGTACACGCTTGGCAGATCTAATTGATAGCTGGGGTGGTCAATCAATAAGAATTGAATCGCAATTTGGTGAAAATCCTCCATATGAAAAATTTGAACAAGCATTCGATGAACACAAAGATATAAAAGCACTTTATGCCGTTTACAATGAAACTTCTACTGGAACAACAATTCGTTATATGGATAAACTTGGTGATTTGTGTGCAAAGCAAGGTTGTTTTTTTATTGCTGATTCAGTTTCTATCTTAGGAGGTGATGATCTGCCTACTGATAAATGGAATATTGATATATGTATCACCGCATCTCAAAAAGCTATTGCTGCCCCTCCTGGTGTATCGCCAATATCTATAAGCCCAAAAGCTAAAAAATATATTCAAGATAACTCTTCCCCTATATTGTATTTTAATTTAAAAAGATATTTCAAGTATTACCAAGAACACTCTGAAACTCCATTTACCCCTGCATTGCCCCTTTGTTATGCTTATAACGAGGCCCTTGATATGATATTCGAAGAAGGAGTTGATAGGCGTATTGAGAGGCATAAACAATGTGCTGATGCTTTTTACACTGGATTGGGTTCAATGGGCCTGACACCTTTTGCCAAACCCAACGCAAGAAGCAATGTCGTAATTGCAGTTAATTATTTACCGGGTATAGAAGATAAAAAATTCAGGGATCTTTTGTCCAATGAATTCAAGGTATTGGTAGCCGGTGGTTTTGGGAATTTGAAAGGTAAAGTGTTTAGAATAGGGTCTATGGGGGAGGTAAACAAATATCATGTGATAAGAACTTTGTCTTCTGTCGAATCGGCCTTAAGGATATTGGGGATTAATGTGCCTTCTGACTCTCTAAATAAAGCCATGGAAAAATTTTAAAATCCTATTTAATTTTTTAGTATTACCCTCTGTTTTTTCTGCCCCATCCACATGTATATACTCGCAGATAAACACTGGTGATTTTTTTCTTGATCACTTTGTTTATTGTTGTTTAAACAAAGTATCTAAAGAAACTGATAAGAAATGATAAAACTATAAACAATTTTGTCTAATGTTTTTGATTATATTGCAGATAATAACTATAAAGTATAATATCCAGGCTCTGTTAACTTAACGGTTTTTAATTCCATTATGAAAATCCTCAAATAGGTTCAACCAATATTTACGTGCTTTATTTTGCAATTCTTTTTCTGCATGGAAAAAGTAGTCATCAAAACTTTCAGTTCTATCCTTGATATGCTGCATAGTCCTCTCGATGACGCTTTTCTCGTAAGGGGAATGAATGTGATGCTGTAGTTTCAGGAACCTGCATGCTTGTGGATACCGTATACCTCAATCAGTGGAAACAGGGTGCTCCCCATGTTTTCCACAATGGCCGATAGAAATCGCCCTGCTACAAACATGTTTTGCTCTTTTGAAATGCTTCTGCAATAATTTCCTTGTTCTTGGCCTCTATTGCAACCCAAAGCCAGATAAATTCTGAGCCTAATTTACCAAGGGTTTCATCGATAATGAATTCATCAGCCATTTTTTTCTTTGTTGATATTTTCTGAGGAGTGTATTTTGTATCCAGTTCCAGAGGACACATGATTTCTCTTGATATCGCGTGATGACCTTCCAAATGTTCTTCTTAATGACAAGTCGGAAAAATAAAAATACAATCCATGGCCAATATGCTCTGAAGGTGTTCTGTTTCTTTTATTGCCTGTGAAGGAGATAGAGCGTCTTCAGTCTCTAGATTTGTCGTTAAGTGAACAGAGCCAATATTCAGGATGACTTTGTTTATTGGTATTGCAGATTTTCTTGTCAAACTTAATATATGGAAACTTTATAGCGATTTTTATGACGTTAGAAAAAGGTTCTCTTATCCTATTAGATTATACTGCTAAGATTAAAGATACTAATGAAATTTTTGAAACAACGAGAGAAAATGATGTAAAGAGTTCTGAAAATTTTGATCCATCTAGAAAGTATGAACCTAGATTATTAGGTGTGGGCGAAGGTTGGGTATTGAAAGGACTTGATGATGCGTTGCTTAACGCTAATATGGATGAACCATTGAATATAGAAATTCCTCCTGATAAAGCCTTCGGGGAACGAGACCCTTCTAAAGTGCGAATGATCCCTTTACGTAAATTGGGGGAAAAAGCTAATGAGGTAGGGGTTGGTGATGTAATAGAATTGGATGAAAGGATGGGAATTGTACGGTTTATAGGATCAGGTCGTGTTCAGGTAGATTTTAATCACAAGTATGCAGGAAGAACTTTGATCTATGATGCAAATATTGTAAAAAAAATAGAAAGCGATGATGAAAAAATTACAAATCTAGTTAGGCGTAGATTGCCTATTGATCAAGCCGATATGCATTATGAAATAAAAGATTCTGAACTTGAAATTAGTGTCCCGGAAAAAATCTTTCTTTTAGATGGCCTTCAAATAATAAAACGAGGAATTGTTGGTGATATCTTTAAATTTGTTCCTGCATTTAAAAACATCGTTTTCGTAGAAAAATATTCAAATTCTAGTGCTGTTAATACTTCAGAAAATTCTGGTACTGAAGGTGCTGCCCCTGAAATTAACAATTCCTCTAACCTGGAAGATTCTTCACAAGGAAAACAGCAAAATGATGATGATGATGATAATGGGAGCAATGCATCATTAAATGCTGACAACAAGTCTAAAAAGACCAGCAAATAATCTACTCTTTATTTGTTCATTTATTTTTTAATTTATGACACCAGTCCAAAATACTTGTTGATACTTGTTAAACTATCACCTATTTAGCTGATAAATGCTTAATTGCTCAACGCTTTTTATTGTCTAAATAATTCCTACTTCTTCGATCAAATTTTCAATTTGTTTTTTGTTGAGATTGATTTTGTTAAGGATGGTGTATCTCTCTGGTCTTATTTCTCGTGCAAGGGAGAACGCTTCAATTAATTCATCTTTGTCCGCTTTAATTTCTTTAGCTGTGGTGGGTGCGCCTAAAATTTTTAGTGCGTTTTTTATTTCGTTCCAATCTAATTTATGTAGTTTTGCCATTATTATTGTCCCGATTCCTACTCTTTCACCATGGAGTGCACATTTGCCATTTGTAATAAACTCCAAAGCATGGCTAAATAGATGCTCTGAGCCAGAACATGGTCTACTACTTCCTGCAATTCCTGCAGCTACACCCGAACTTATCAATCCTTCTACTATTGTCCTTGTTGCTTGTATGTCAATATGATTATCTGCGATATTTTTTGAAATGTCTAATATCATTTTGGCACTTAAATATGATAGATTAGCTGCATACTCCCCGAAATATTCATTGGTGTTATCCCTTGCTAGTTCCCAGTCCTTAATGGCTGTTATCTTTGCTATTAAATCCCCGCACCCGCTAGATATTAATTTGCGTGGCGCATTTGCTATTATGTTTAAATCAGCTATTATTTCTATAGGTGTTTCTACTCTAATAGAATAGGGTTTATTGCTTCCCCTTAAAGAGACAAATGGACTTGAAATTCCATCATGTGAAGCAGAGGTTGGAATACTTATAAACGGTTTTTTTAAATTACTTGCTGTCATTTTTCCTATATCTATACATCGTCCACCACCAATTCCTATTATAACGCCAATTTTATCATTTTTTAATTGATTTTCTATTTGCTTTACACTGTGAAATGACGCACTACCTGCTGAAACCCATTGATATTGTATATTATTTTCAAGGAAATTTTTTTCAATTATGCTGCCTACTTTTTTTTTAACATTTTCTCCAGTTATCAGTGCAAATTTTTCATCCTTTAGAATATTTTCTTTAATAAATTCCCTTGTATTGCTGAGTATTCCATCCCCTATTATTACCTGTCTAGGTAATTGCATTATATGGATTGATGAATCAATCAATTTAATTTATATATAAATAAAGAAAATTCATGAAAAAAACTAAAAGTTTTGCTTTATTGGTTATTCTTCAGTTTTAGCTTCTACCAACTCAGCTGTTGCATAACCTCTTCCTACACGTGTTACTTTTACTTTTACTTTGTCTCCCACTTTTGTATTTGGGACAAAAATTACTAATCCTTGAATTCTTCCTACACCTGCATCTCCTCTTTTACTCATAGATTCAATATTGACTTCATGTTCTTCCCCTGCATTTACTGGTGACGGTTTAAAAAATCTATTATAGCTTCCGCCTCCGTTTCCACTTTCGTTTCCATCCCTTCTAGGGAATCTTCCTCTTTGATTGTTATCGCCTTGAGGAGAAATTTGCTCTACTCCTGATGGTTGTGATTCACTGTTTTCCAAACTATATCAGTAATATGCTATAATACTATTACATATTTCAACTTTGATATTTTAAATTTACATTATTGGTAATTATTGAGTAGATTAAAATACTTTTTTGATATACTATTATCTGTTGATGCGGTCTACCTTCCTTTTGAATGATATTGCTAATGAATTTATTGAAGTTAGGGAGAAAACTATGGATTCTTTTTTCTCCTTTGGATACAGAAGATGCAGTAATACAATCTAGTAATTTTGGAAGCCCTCCTAATTGGCATATTGCTCACGTTACATGGTTTTTTCAGAAAATACTTGAAAAGTATGACCGAGGAGTTGTTTTTGATAATAAATTTAATCTAGATTATCTTAATTCTTATTATAATAAATACGGAAAGATTTTATTAAAAAATGAAAGAGGAAAATATCCAAGACCTACTGTTACGCAATCCATAAAATATAGATCAGAAATTGAAAAACATTTCATAGACTTTTTAAAACCTTTAGATAAAGAAGGATTTTCTGATAAATTAATTTTAGATATCTATACAGCTATAAATCATGAAATGCAGCATCAGGAATTAATGGTGTACGACTTTCAGCATTATTTTAATAGGTTTCCAGAGGAGGGCGATAAGTATTGTCCAAAAAAAAGAAGTAAAAAGATGCCAATAAAGGAAAAAATAAACAGGGAGATGGTTGACATTGCTGGCGGAATCTTTGAATTGGGTTATAATGGTAAAGGCTTTTGTTATGATAACGAATTACCTGAAAATAAGAATTATCTAAATCCATACCACATTGACAATTCTCTTGTTACCAATGGTGACTTTATGCAATTTATTGAAGATGGGGGGTATGCAAATTACCGGTATTGGTTAGCTGATGGGTGGGATTTGGTACGGGAAGAAAATTGGCTCTGCCCACTTTATTGGTATTTTGATGAAAATAAAAAAAAATGGTTTAAGAAAGATTTTAGGGGAATTAATGAAATTGTTTTTGATGAACCTGTTGTAAATGTAAGCTATTATGAGGCAGATGCATTTGCAAAATGGGCAAAAAAAAGATTGCCCACCGAAGCTGAATGGGAGAAAGCTGCGTCATGGAATGAAAAAAATAAGTCAAAAACTATTTTTCCTTGGGGGAATCAATCTCCATCTAGCGACCATGCCAATCTTTTTGAATCATATCAATGGAGTCCATCTATATTGGGTTCTTATCCATCTGGAAGAAGTCATTATGGTTGTTATCAAATGATAGGTGACGTGTGGGAATGGACTTGTTCTGAGTATGTACTGTATCCTGGATTTAAATCGAGATTTGAAGAATATACTGATAAGTGGGCTATAAATCAAAAAGTATTGCGTGGAGGGTGTTTTGCAACATCTGCAAAACAAATTAGAAATAGTTATAGAAATTATTACAAACCTCATGAGAGAATTCCTTTTGCAGGTTTTAGGTGTGTAAAAGACTCGAATTAAATTTGCCCTTAAATTGAATTCTTGTTAAATACAGTTCTTGATTTACTTATTTTACAGAAAGAATAAAAAATAATGTGGAATAATTAGTATACATTCAATTTTATTTTTTTTGAAATTGAAGTCATTACTCTATGCTCCTGCTATAACAGTGTAAGGACAATCCTCGAGCAATCACGCATATGGTTGCAAGTTGATAAAACATGGCATGTTAATTAAACCAACAAAATGAATTATGACTCATGTTGAAATATATAAGCTTAAATCAATTCTGTGTCTTTTGACTATAGGTCAATCCACATGCATTGTAATCTTTTAAAGAACCTCTAACAGTTTTTAATTATCTATTGTGATTTATGCGAATCCATCTATCGTGTTCAAATTGTTGATATGGATGAAATTAAATGGTTAATTTCTCATATCTCAATTTTTTTAGTATTCAAATGTAGTCTTTCTAATAGTTAGTATAACTTATATTTTGGGTGTGAGAACTGCCTCCATATGGCAAAAGGTTCCAGAAGAGGAGGAAGGGTTCGTGATAAATGGAGAGATAAACAATGGATAATAGTGAATGCTCCACCCGCCTTTGAACAAGTTCCGTTAAATTATATCCCCATTTCAGATTTAAACAATGCTAGAGGACGAGTTATTGAAAACACATTATATGATGTTCTTAAACAAGATCCAACCCAGCATCAAACCAAAATATTTGTTCAAATCGATAAAATCAACTCAGGTATAGCTTCTACTATTTTTAAAGGTCATGAATATGCTAAAGAATTTCTAAGAAGTCTTATTAGGCGTGGAAGTTCCATGATAAATTATGTACATGAATATACTACTGCAGATGGGTATGTTTTTAGAGTCTCGGCTACTGCATTTAGTCATAGAAGAATAAACTCATCTAAACAACACGAAATTAGGTTAACAATGAATAAAATCCTCGCAGAAAGAATCCCTCAATTATCATTGAATGAGTTTGTAAAAGAAGTAACAATGGGAAAATTGGGTTCTGATTTAATGGAAATTTCAAAGAAAATAGCCGTTATTAGACATGTTGGAATAAGAAAAACCAAGCTCATTTCTTCTCCAATTCAAAAAGAAGGGGATATCTCTAATTTGGAAAATCAGGATATTTTGGATAGTGATGAATTTTCTGAGACTGAAGAAAATATTGAAGATTCAGCCACCGTAGATACATCAACTTCAGAAGATATTGAAGATTCAGCCACCGTAGATACATCAACTTCAGAAGATATTTAGATTTTATTTTCTTTCTTTTCCTTCTTCAAAATTGTATTCGTCTGTAGACATATCAATTCTAATCCATGCAACAGAAAATGAAAATAGGGTTTTAAAATATGTTCTAGAGTTTATAGAAAAATCTTTGGAGTCTGTTAAAATGGATTCTATTAAGACAGAAGGTCATTGGAAAAATCCTATACTCCGCTTTATGGTATCTGTAAATGTGGATGCCGATAAAATCTTTGATAGGTTGTACTCGAACCTTGTGGAATCTTATGGTGAAACTGATGCCAAGCATTACATTGAATATAATACTGATAAGAAAGGGCATGTTTACGTTCGCTTAGATAAACAAAAATTTTGTAGTGGAAAAATCGTTCTCTCTGATAAAGATTCTGTACGCATGGTTTTTAAAAAAATAGGTAAATTTCAATTATAATTCAGTATGACGAAACAAGTTAAAACAATAGACCTAAATACGAATTTGCTATATTCTGAAAAATCAATAAATTTTTTTAAAACTTTTTTTGGTTTAGATATTTTTGGTGTATGTATTGATAAAAATATACCTTTATTGGATAAACAAGAGAGTATTGTTTTAAGGAAAAAATGTGATTCCTTGAATACTTTCAATACTAAAGATAGTAAAAATAATTTTTTTTTTATTAAAGGTTCTATATTTAAAGGAACTTCTGATGAAAATTTTTATGATGTTGATATTTTGACTATTAAGAGCCTAAACAATATTAAACCTTTATTAAAAAAATACAATGGAAATAATATCGGAATAGAGTTTTTAATAACTGATATCCGGTGTTACAATAACGATGAGCTGGGAAAATGGTTTTTTGATATGAAATGGATTTATGGGTTATGTAAAAAATATAATTTTGAATTTATTTTATCTAGTGGGGCCAGTGAGTATTTTGAACTAATGCCAATAAAAGTATTTAATATTATTTTGGAAAAGTTGGATATTGAAAAGGGAAAATATTGGGATGATCTCAATATTTGGCTAGATGATAAGAAAAGGAGTACTTTATTTTATGACACTAGCTAAGAAGAAATTTCGATATGTTTGTATTTACCTCCAACAGGACGACGATTTGATTTATTCTAATTTTACAAAAGATTTTTACAAACGACTTACTGGATTATGTGGCAGTATTGATTTTCATAAATCTAATATTCGAATAGTTAACATTGTTGATGTCTCAAAAAAATTTTTAATAATCAAATGCAGGTTGGAGCATATTAATAATGTATTGCTGTCACTATATTTTGCAAACTATCCTGTTTTAATTTTACCACTATCAGGAACTATCAAACAGGTGAAAAAAAGAATCCAGGAGTTTTTATCATATAGAGATTTTTGAATGAATAGCTAAGTATAAACATGACAGTATTAAAATACATTTGACCCGAGAAACAAATGGTAAACATGACTTTTTCCGATGACCCAAAAGCCTGTTGTAATGATAAACATGATGAGGGCTCTGAAAGTGAAAATTCTCCCAAAAAAAAGATCAAAGCCGTAGCATTGCTTTCAGGTGGACTGGATAGCCAAATAGCTGTACGTATGATGAAAAAACAAAACATTGATGTAGAGGCTGTTGCAATTAAAACTCCTTTCTGTGATTTTGATTGTGGAAAAGGCTGTGGACATAAAGTCCTGGAGGTATCTTCAGAGCTTGATATAGAATTAAAAACGATTTATTTGGGTAAAGAATACTTGACTATGTTAAAGAACCCAAAATATGGTTATGGTTCAGGAATGAATCCCTGTATTGATTGCAGAATGATGATGTATGATGAAGCAAAAAAACACATGAATAAAATTGGTGCGGATTTTTTAATAACCGGAGAAGTTCTGCACCAAAGACCAATGAGTCAAAATTCACATGCTTTATCTGTGATTGAAAAAGAAACAGACTTGGAGGGTAGGGTTCTCCGTCCTCTATCCGCCCAACTTTTACCCAAAACAGAGCCCGAAAAGAAAGGCTTGGTCGACAGATCTTTACTGGGTTCAATACAAGGTCGTTCAAGAAAGGAACAGCTTCAATTAGCCAAACAATTCAGTATTGCCGATCCACCAAATTCTGCTGGAGGTTGTTTGTTGACAGACCCCCAATTTGCAAAAAGAATACGCGACCTGATGAAATATTCTATTTCTGAACCAAGTATTAATGATGTTGAATTGTTAAAAGTGGGGCGCCATTTTCGTTTTGATGGTCATTCAAAATTGATTGTTGGTAGGGATCATGGGGAAAATGAAAGTCTTTTAACTCTTGTGCTAAATACTGACTATTTGATACAAACAGTTAGTGTTCCAGGACCTGTAGCAATTTTAAGGATTAGTGATAAACCAGATTTACGTAGACATAAAAAATTGTTATTGCACTCTGTAGGTATAACGTTGCGCTACTCTGATGCACTGCCTGAAAAAAACTGCCAAGTAAAAGTTACAAATAAATTAAATAAAACAAATAAAATACTGTCATCCATACCTTATAGTATTACAGAAGTGGAAAAATATAGGATTTAAGATTGCCATAAAACATGATACTGTGTTTTTTTCGATAGTCTTATTAACAATAGATCCTAAACTTTTCTATAAACCCTAAATATGCTGCACAACAATGTACAAAATAAACCAATTTATTTGAAAACATTCACCCTTCGTGATATTAAAAATATCACTGAAATTAAAAGTGACATAGAAAAGCACATGATTCTTATAATTAGGATAACTCCTCTTGCACAGAAAGATGTGGACGATTTAAGAATTGCTGTTGAGCAACTTTATAAGTCTGTAAGTACTATTGGTGGGGACATTTCAAGGCTGGGCGAGGAAAGGATAATTATAACTCCACCTAGTGTTAAAATTTGGCATAAAGATGTTGATGCATCTTTATAATGGTTCGATTTACTGACTAACTTTACCACCTATTTAGTTTGGATTAAAGCAAAAAAAAACTATAATTCAAAAAAATTTCAATTTAGTTTATTTATTTATCTATAGTATTTTTGTGGCTTCCTGGTTTAATTGATATTGTGTGGGAATCTTATGAACTTTGCTTGAATAGCTGGCAAAATTTTGAACCTTTGATCTCTCCCCATGATTTACCAAAATTCTCCTTAGTTTTGGCTTTAGACGAGTGATGTATGCATTTAGTTGATTAAAATCCGAATGCGAACTAAAGGAGTAGATTGTTTCTATTTTACATCGTATGTCATAATAATTTTTATCTATCCGTATTTTTCTCTGCTTCTCTACAATACCTTTTCCCAGAGTCCCGTTAATTTGATTGCAAATAAAGATTATCATGCTATTTGGATCGTCTATTACTTTTTTTAGGTAATTAATTGATTCCCAGCATTGTAGCATGGAAGATGGCAATAAAATAATGCCGGGGTCGAGATCTTTATTGTTTTCCAGGATGTTTATTGTACTTAAACT
This sequence comes from uncultured Nitrososphaeraceae archaeon, assembly GCA_963779615.1. GTDB lineage: Archaea > Thermoproteota > Nitrososphaeria > Nitrososphaerales > Nitrososphaeraceae > Nitrosocosmicus. Next base: position 716,423 of record CAVZZA010000005.1, on the reverse strand, counting down.
TCTGGATCGGAATGGATTATAAATTCCGGAAGTAATCTTTTGTTGGATTTCTTTATTTAAAAACTCGGTATAACTTTCATGTACTGAATTTACATCGATCAATAACTTGTCAATGTGGATTTTACATTTTTCTATTTTTCCTTGCTTTATAAGCTGATCAAGGGTAATTATCATTTCTTGAGAAGTTCCTATTAGTTGTGTGGGAATTAATACCGAACCTTTATTTTTTATGGTCAGGTTGATATTGTTTATCAGTTTCTCCGTTGCTTCCTCATTGGATAAAAAGGTGTCTTCTCTACCACCATTTGTCGCTTCTATCAATAATGTCTCAACCCTTGGAAAATTCCAAACTGCATTTTCTAAATAACAACTTTTTCCAAATTTTTTATCTCCTGTATACACAAAATTGTGATCCCCGTTTCCCAAATGAAAGTGAAACGAAGATGAGCCTATTATATGCCCTGAATTATATGGGGTAATTTTTATATCCGGAGACAGATCGGTTACTATGTTATAGTTTAAATAAATTAAATGAGAAAAAACTTCCTCAATTTCTTTCATGGAATAGTGAGCATTATCCTTATATCTTTTTATGTATTCTCTAAATAGCATATACATTAAGATCGATGTTGGCTCTGTGCAATATATCGGTCCATCATATCCATGCTTAAATAACACTGGTACAAACCCAGTATGGTCAAAATGTGCATGAGATAATACAATGGCGTCTATTTCTGAAGGTTTTATCCCAACGGAATCAAATCTTGGGAACATTAAAAATGGATCGTTTGTATACAGGTTTAGTCCACAATCAATCAATATATTGCTTTCATTTGTGCTCAAAATCATGGAGGACCTTCCTATTTCTCCAAATCCTCCTAAAGAGATCAAACTTGCTTCGATATTCGGATCTAATTTTTCCCTAAAAATCTTTTCGCCTATTCTTTTATAGAAATGAGTTCTGTAATCTGAAGCCATCCTTATGATTTTATTGATCTCTTTTAGTGTGGACAAGCTTCTTGGTGTTTTTTTAAAATTAATTTTCCAACCTGTTTGATTAATCAATTTGTTTGATATTGTTTCCTCATTAGAAATAATCTCATTTATTTTTCTTACAAAGATTGTTGCCTCTCCTAAAACGGGATCAAATAAAACATCTGTAAAGCCTGTTTCTTTCGATAAGTGTTTCTCTATTATGTTAGAGACTTCACTTTCTTTCTTCCTTATCGATTCATCAAGCCTTAATACTATTCTTTTTTTTATTAAGTTTACTATGTTTGAAAGTACTTGATTATTATTTAACAAAAATTCTGGCTGGTTTGAATAAAGCGCGATTCTCGGACCTTCATATTCAATCTTAGTTAATGAACACTCTTTAGGTAGGTTTTGTAAAATGGTGGCCATTATTGATTGTTTTTCTTGATTATTTTGATTTGAGTTAAAAGCCCTTGAATGCATGACGATTACCATTTATATATTTTTCAAACAACAAGAATTATAATTAACAACAATCACTTCTATATAAAAACCTACTTTGATGATGATTCGGGTGAAAAAACTTTAACATATTTATAACTTGAAATAAATAGACTATTCAGTGATATAAATGGCATTCTCTTTTGATAACCTAATTTATTTCTCGTCATTAATAATGTTTATTGTAGCTTTAATATGCATATTTGCTTATGAGTTTCTTTTTCCAAAACCTTCGTCTAATTTAACACCCGAACCCAAAATTACTGGGGGTTTAAATAAAAAGGGAAGTAAAAATAAACAACAAACTGATAAATTTGGATAATAGCAAATACTATAAAAAATTAGATGAAATTGTCCTTAATAAATTCCGTAAAGAATCGTTTGAAAAGCTAAATTATATCCAGGAACAATCTTACCAAGCAATAATTAGAAAACGAAATTCACTGATTGTTGCCCCCACTGGCTCAGGTAAAACGGAGGCAGCTATAATCCCTGTAATTAGTATGTTGTCCTTTAAATATGGTGGTCAAAGTTTACCTAATGGTATTAAATGCCTGTATATAACTCCTCAACGTTCACTAAACAATGATGTCTTCAGAAGGATTATTAAATATGCCGAATCTGAAAATTTGCGAGTGGATATAAGACATGGTGATACACCTTATAGCAAACGTAAAAAAATATATGATATGCCCCCCGATATTTTAATTACCACTCCTGAATCATTGGCTATTATTTTGGTAAACGAAAAAATGATTCCAAATTTAAAAGGTTTAGAATGGGTAATTATTGATGAGGTTCATGAATTGTTACCCTCTAAAAGAGGCTCTTATTTATCCCTGTGTCTTGAAAGGCTGTCTCTTATCTCAAATCATTTTTGTAAAATCGGTATCTCTGCAACAATTGGAAATCTGAAAGACGCGTCACGTTTTATATCTGGTGATCAAGCAAAATGTGCTATTTTTGTGGATAAAACTCTTAGAAAATACGATATAGAGATAAAGCATTTGGACGGTTCTATAAGCGATGTTTCCAAATACATTATTGATTTTGTAAATAGATATTACCAGTCATCTTCAGTATTGTTATTTACCAACACAAGGGATGAATCAGAATTTTTAGGAACCGTGTTAAAAAACCAAAATAATGTTCCAATTCATATACACCATGGTTCTTTGTCTAAAGAAGTTCGTGAGGAGACAGAGGGTCTATTAAGGTCTGGTTTTGTTGGAATAGTGGTATGTACATCGTCACTGGAGTTAGGTCTGGATATAGGGTCTATAGATCTTGTCATTCATTATGGTTCTCCCCGTCAGGCATCAAAGTTAATACAGCGTATTGGAAGAAGTAAGCATACTCGTAAATCTTCTGCAAAGGGTATGATACTTACTAATACTTTTGATGACTTTATGGAGTCTGCTGCATTGGTCAACAGGGTTAATAGGGGTTCGATCGAACCACAGGTTCTCCATAAGGGGGCCCTTGATGTATTGGCTCATAACCTTGTCGGAGTTACACTGCAAATTAAACAATCATTTCCAGTGATTAAATTGTTCGACCTTTTTAAATCATCTTTTTCTTTCAGTTCGATTTCATTTTTAGATTTTTTGGATTGCATTAATTTGTTAGGTATAACCCGATTATTAAAATTTGATGAAGAAAAACAAACTATATCGCGCAGTGGAAAATCCTATCGGTATTATTATGAAAATGTATCAACGATACCTTATATAGTAAAGTTTGATGTAATCGATTCAATTAGTAAAAAAAGAATAGGCACCTTAGATCAACAATTTGTAGGAGATTATGGCGAGAAAGGCAATGTTTTTGTGTTAAAAGGTTCTCAATGGCGGATATTAGTAATAGATGAAAATAAACTTCAGGTTCATGTGGAGCCATTAAGCGGTGCCCCAATTAATGTTCCTTATTGGGTTGGTGAGATGATACCTGTTGATTGTGAGACTGCCAAAATTGTCGGTGTCCTTAGGAAAGAGTTGTTCGATGCTGGTAGGGTTTCTAAGACCAATTTTTTTCTTTCCAAGTTCGATATGTTGTTTTTAAGAAAGTTGTCGGAAAAGCTGAAAACCATAAAAATAATTCCAGACGCTGAAAATGTTGTAATTGAAACTGTTTTAAATCAAAATATCGTGGTCATTCACAGTACTTTTGGATCTAAAATCAACAATACTCTTAGCTCTTTGCTATCTACTTTTATCTCTTCAAAAATGGGTTACACAATTGAAACTCGCTCTGATTCGTATAGAATCCTCTTGAGTTCAAACAATGTGAGGTTAAGAAAAAACCATTTTTTTTCCTTATTGGAAGACGAGTTTGATGTAGGCTCGATATTAATAGCTTCATTTTTAGGGACGTATAACATAAACTGGAAAGTTTGGGGAGTTGCCAAAAGATTTGGCCTTGTAGCAAAAGAGGCTGTGTATGATAAAAAAATCGCAAGGTTGTTGTATGATAGATACTACAAGACCTCTATTAGCAAGGAATCCATACGGGAATTAATCCATGACAAATATGACATTGAAAACACCTCTATGATTCTTGATAAAATCAAATCAGGCGTGATAAGTGTTCATTGGTTGGAGACTGACGAATTCTCAGAACTGGCCCAGCCTATAATATTACATTCCAAAAAATCTATTTCCGCTCCTATCAATATGGAAAGTGGAATTTTGGAGTTGATCAAAGAAAGATTGACAAAAACAAAACACAAGCTGATTTGCATCAGATGCGGCAAATGGGAGAGGGTGTTTGAAACCAGGGACCTTCCCGAAAGGATTCATTGTCCTTTTTGTAAATCTAAATTAATCGCTGCCACTTTCTGGTCAGATGATGAACTAAAAAGTATCATTGAACGAAAACTTCGAGGTTCTTCCCTGTCTAAGGATGAGGAGAACAGGTTTGACAGGGCATGGAAAATAGCTTCCTTGATAAATAATTTTGGGAACCTGGCATTATTTGTTTTATCGGGTCATGGAATTGGTGCAGATACCTGTGCAAGAATCTTACGGAACTATATCGATGATGGTTCTTTATTGAAGACTATATATGAAACAGAAAAACAATATGTGATGACGAGAGGCTTCTGGAATACCTAGATGTTGCCTATCGCATTTGTTGGGTGAAACATGGACTTGTTTATTCATTTTTCGACCTGTCTGTTTTATTACCTGTTAGCTAATTTTTAATATTTTGGAGTAAGGTTTTAATGTTAATTCCGTCTTGCCGTCTTTATTTGTAGTGGCATTTACTGCTGTTACTTTGATTCGTTCCCCTATGCTAAAATTTTTCAATAAATTGCTGGTTTCTCTCCATGCGACTAATCTTATCTCGCCTGTATCATCTCCAATTATGGTATCGGTTACCGAAACAGTCTCCCCGCTTTTCGTATTTATGTCCATGGTGTTAGGGGGCTGCAAAATGATTGCCTCAATAAAATATGGTTTATTTGACATTTCTACATTTTTAATTTTTGTGTCCAGGTCCGTTGACAGTGGAATATTCTTGTCTTCTTTTATTATTTGGATGTATGAATCCTGGGTGGAAATCTCTATTGTGTTTCCTAAAACTCTGCTAGGAAAACACTCTATTATATCATCCTGATTTATCTCAATATCAAACAGGTCCTTATCTATATTTAAGTTGTAGAATTTTTCATTTTCCCCTACAGTGATGCAATTTATTTTATTTTCATTGTTGTTATTGTTAAATGAGATGATCCTTAAAATATAACTCTCAACGGCTTCCTTGTGATCTACAAATTCAATTGTGGTACCCTCGTCTCCATGTATTTCCAAATCTCCATTTCCATAATTGGGGTTACCAATCTTGGTTTTAACCCCAATTAAATTTATTTTCAAATCGGTGGTTAGAGATTTGGGTATTTTCTCTTCATTAATGTTCCAAATTATTGTTCTAATTTGCCTACTGTTATCATCATTAGTTGTTTCAAACTGTAGAGATTTTGAATGTTCTCCTCTTATGTTAGTAAATTCTGATATTCTTGGATTTGAATTTATGATTCCTACTACTGCCATATTTTCTTTTGGCGTATCCAAAGCATCTATAGTTGTTGTGATTTCTTCAACTGTGGGGATATTTTGTTTTTTTTCATCATTAAAAACCTCCAAGGTTCCACTGCCACTTAAATTAATAATTGGTTTGCCATCCATTCCTGATTTTACCTGTCCTTTTGATACTTTTATTATGTCCCCTATGGTGATTCCTAATTGCTCAGGCAAATTTACAAATTCATCCCATAACTTAATTTTGATGCTAGAGTCTTTATCATAAATCGTAATAACCCGATTTTTAGTTTCCTGGCTTGAATCTCTCTTTAAAAATGCCCTGATTGGATAAATGGATAAAATTCTTCCTATTGTCGATATGTCCCTTGCTCCAATAAACAGGTCCTTGATGCTATTTTCTGTTTTATTGGCTTTATCTAGCGACACCCCTATATCTGCTGCAACTAAGAATAGTGCTCCTTGGTCAGTTAGGTATCCCGCACCTACCTTTCTTTTCTTTTCTTCTATCATATCTTTTAGTTTTTCAAACGTTAATTCTTGCCTCTCCTCCAGTATTATCTCTATCATTTTATTATACTCCAACACCAATGCTTCTGACAAGTCTTATTTAGTATAATTTAATTTTAAATATTTTCATTAATTATTAAGGTATAATTGCAAATTTAATTTTGTTTTGCTAATTTGGCAATTCATTTTAGAAAACTGATTTTCATAATTTTTATTGTCCGCCTGCATGACAGCTGTCTTAAAGGTTGATGGGGATAGGAATAGTTTCCATTTTTTATGCTGTAAAGGGCATTTTTAATAGTTTTACAGTGTTTTGTTTTGCTTGCTCGGTGATTTTGTTATAAGGATATTTTTTTTGTTGTTGCCCTGTTAAACTAAGATTGTTGATATTTTTAAAATACCATTAAATACTACAAATCTGATTAGATTGCCTTCATCTGTTGTTGCCTTGTTTATTTCTATTGTATTTAAAAATATCAACAAATCTTATTTTTCCTTTTTTGTAAAGAATGTAGATTATTGCTGCTGATGATGAAATGCCTATAATTGCAGAAATTACTAGTATTGTGATACTAAGGTGGGCGTTTTGGTTTTGGGTTTGGTTTTGGGTTTTTGACAGGTCTGTGCCTTCTATTTTTATTACCTTTGCATCTTTTTGAAAGTCTATCAACAATTTTCGATTAGGGCTGTCGCTAAAAGTATTATCAATTGAGTTGTAGTCGGCCGCCGCCGCCGCCGCCGAGCTTGATCTGGATATGTTGCCTGATTCATTTTTGGAAGTGATTTCTGTATATTTGGAGGGTTTGTCGTCAATCAAAACTGTAAAGTTATTATCTTTGTTTTCGGGAGTTTTGGAGTCCAGTATGTACCTCGGAATCTGAATCAACAAATTGCCAGATTCTTCAAAAGGGATGATGAACAACTCTAATGTTTTATTGTTGACTGTATTTTGTTTTAAATTGATGTCCTTTAAGTTACCGCCGTTTTCACTAAACTTTATGTACCCATTAATATTTTCTGTCGAGATCGAAAAAAATCTCTGATATTTTTCTTTTTCGCCATTGTCAACCTGTACATCCATTTGGGTTTGGTTTTGGGTTTTTGACAGGTCTGTGCCTTCTATTTTTATTACCTTTGCATCTTTTTGAAAGTCTATCAACAATTTTCGATTAGGGCTGTCGCTAAAAGTATTATCAATTGAGTTGTAGTCGGCCGCCGCCGCCGCCGCCGAGCTTGATCTGGATATGTTGCCTGATTCATTTTTGGAAGTGATTTCTGTATATTTGGAGGGTTTGTCGTCAATCAAAACTGTAAAGTTATTATCTTTGTTTTCGGGAGTTTTGGAGTCCAGTATGTACCTTGGAATCTGAATCAACAAATTGGTTCCATTTGAAGGTAATGGGTTCAACAGTATGAATAAGGCATTTTGGTCATCATCGTAAACTATGCTGTTGAGAATGTTGTCTTCTGGAGTTAAAAAATTAACGGGAACCAATAGATCATTTGTTTTTATATAAAAGAAATTATGTTTTAGTTTTTCTAAATTTGTGTTTATAAAACTTTGGTTTACAGTTTGTTGCTGTTGTTCCTTTGCATTTGATGCATTTAAATTTGAAAATGATTGATTCTCCGGGAAACTATTGTTTATACCAGTATTGGTTACAATACATAATGTGAAAAAAACTAAAATCCCAAAAAATTTTTCTGCTTTTACCACTTGATTTATAGAGGGTTTGATAGGGCTTATAAGAATTATTTTGATAGGCAGTAGTTTGCGGTCACTTTGTTGTGTTGTTTAGTCGAATCTTGTGTTGAAGGTAGTCATTTTACTGCACTTGCAAAATGCATTAGTTATTTATTTCAAACAATTCGCAATATATTTTTCCATGACAAAAAGATTTTTTTTGTCATGGAAAACTGGCGGAAGGAAACCATTCGTTTGTCTTTTGTAAATTGGTCTGTTTTATTTGCGTTTTTTTACTCTAGTTCGAGGAAATAATGATTTAGCCGTTATGAGTTACCTTAGTGAAACTAATAAGAAGAGGAACCCTGTGCAATGATTAGTTTCAAAAACTTTGCAAAAAATTTCAATGTATCATGTGCGCATTAATTACGCGCCTATATATGCATATGATGTTTTTTGATTCTTTCTGCAAAATGCTCTGTGATTCTGCGAATCAAAAGTTCAAGGATGCTTTTTTGAGGGATTACACTGCAATGGCATGGCACAAAGCAGGAGAATGCAACAATAAAGGAATGCGGTTTAGACGTGCACATGAACAACTGTTAATTTTTTATCAAACCCAATTTGAGAACCTTTTACAACTTTTAGAAATGGTTCAGTGCCTCACGAAATGTTGACAGAATCCATAAAGAATTATATTATATACACAATTATCTTTATCAATACTTGACATTTATTTTATTTTTGTTATCTACTTCAATACCTGATATGGAGGTTAAATATTCTGTCCTCTGAAAAAAAGGAAATAAAAATTGTTGATCACATATACCAGCCTAAACATGAAATTTTATCAAAAGAGGATGCCGAATTAGTTTTTAAAAAATTTAATTCAAAACCCAGTCAACTGCCTTATATAATGTTATCAGACAAAGGAATACAAGGTCTAGACGCGATGCCCAGTGACGTTATCAAGATCACTCGAAAAAGTTCAACTGCTGGTGAAAGTGTATATTACCGATACGTAGTAGAAGGTTGATACAAATTGGTTATGAGTTATAACATTAGTACTTCCACTGATATGTGGCCTATAATTCATGATATCCTCAGGCGAGAGGGGGTTGCCAGGCAACATCTTAATTCCTATAACGAGTTTACTGAAAGGGGTTTTCAGAGTATAATTGATGAAGTAGGAGAAATAGAGATTGAAACTGCAGAATATCCATACAAGATTAAACTAGGCAAAATAAAAATGCAACAGCCCCGAATTATGGAGTTGGATGGTTCTATAACTCACGTTGCTCCAGTCGAGGCAAGGCTTCGAAATTTGACATACGGGTCTCCCATAATGCTAGAATGCAGCATTGTAGAGGAAGGCAAAACCCTGGAATCCAGGTTTATTCATATCGGTGATATGCCGGTTATGGTGAAATCTAATGCATGCATGCTGAATAATTATTCGGAAATGAAACTAATAGATGTTGGCGAGGATCCAAAGGATCCTGGTGGTTACTTCATAATCAACGGCTCTGAAAGAGTCATTGTAGGATTGGAGGATTTATCATATAACAAGATTATTGTAGACGTTGAAGAAACGGCTGGTACCGTTTTATATAAGGCTAAGGTTTATTCTTCAATAGTTGGATATCGAGCGAAATTAGAATTAATCATGCGTCCTGATGGCTCAATTGTTTCCAAAATCCCCGGTTCCCCAGTGGATATTCCATTAATTATTTTGGTCAGGGCCTTGGGTCTGGAAGCCGATAAGGATATTGCAAATGCTGTTTCTTTGAGCGAAGTTCTCCAAGATGAGTTAGAGCCATCATTTGAAAAATCGGGCGAAGTAGTGACAAGCAGAGATGCAATTGTGTACATAAGTAAAAGAATTGCGCCGGGCATGTTAGAAGAGTTTCAAATTAAAAGGGCTGAAACTCTTTTGGATTGGGGCTTATTGCCACATCTGGGGAAAAATCCTGATAACCGGTACGAGAAGGCATTGTTTTTGGGCGAGTCCGCATGTAAATTAATTGAATTAAACCTAGGATGGGTTGAAACAGACGATAAAGATCATTATGGCAACAAAGTAATAAAATTTGCCGGTCAAATGCTAGCGGATCTATTCAGAACCGCCTTTAGAAACCTCATCAGGGACATGAAGTATCAATTAGAGAGATCCGGCCAAAAACGTGGAATTAATGCCGTGGCCGCAGCGGTTAGACCTGGAATTATTTCAGATAAATTAAATAATGCCATAGCCACTGGAAATTGGGGAAGGGGCAGAGTTGGCGTAACCCAGCTTTTGGATAGGACTAATTATATGTCTACTGTAAGTCATCTCCGAAGGATTCAGTCTCCATTAAGTAGAAGTCAACCCAACTTTGAAGCAAGAGACTTGCATGCCACTCATTTTGGAAGAATATGTCCGGCCGAAACGCCGGAAGGATCAAATTGTGGACTGGTTAAAAACTTGGCACTTTCTGCAATAATCTCTGTTAGTGTTCTCTCATCCGATGTTATAGAAAAGCTCTATGAATTGGGTGTTCAAAATGTTAATGAGGCAAGTGATGATTTAAAGGCAAAAGGCACCAGAGTTTTTGTTGATGGCCGACTGATTGGGTATATCGAAGATGGCCGACATCTGTCTAACCGTTTACGTACCATGAGACGTTCTGGGAGAATGCACCCCCATATGGGAGTTTATTATTACTCATCATTAAATGATAATGCTACAAAAAGACTTTACATCAGCTGTAATTCCGGGAGAGTTTTACGCCCGCTTGCTATCTTGAAAGAAGGTAATGTATTGCTGACCAAGGAGATCCTTGAGAAAATATTCAAAAAATTCCTTTCATGGTCAGATTTATTGTACATGGGGATTGTGGAACTAGTTGATGCCAATGAAGAAGAAAATTGCTATATTGCAAGTGAGGTAAAAAACTTGAGTGCTGAACATACCCATGTTGAAATTTTCTTGTCTGCTATACTCGGTGTTGGAGCTTCTATCATACCATACCCTGAACATAATCAATCTCCAAGAAATACGTATGAAAGTGCAATGGCTAAGCAAAGTCTAGGGTTCTCGACGCCACTTATGAATGCCAGCACATATGTTAGACAACATTTTATGCTCTATCCCCAAATGCCTGTGGTAAGTACCAAAGCCATAAACCTGCTTGGTCTAGATGAAAGGCCAACCGGGCAAAATTGTGTAGTGGCGGTTCTGCCTTTTGAAGGATATAACATAGAAGATGCAGTGGTGTTTAGCAAATCTTCTATAGACAGAGGTTTAGCCCGTACTTTTTTCTATCGTGTGTACGAAGCCGAGGCAAAGCAGTATCCCGGTGGAATGAAGGATATATTTGAAATTCCATCTTCCGAAGCCAACATTAGAGGTTATCGTGGAGAAAAAGCGTATCGCCTGCTGGAGCCTGATGGAGCTATAATGCATGAGTCTGTTGTAAGTGGTGGTGATATTTTGATAGGCAGGACATCCCCTCCCAGATTTATGGAAGAATATAAAGAATTCGAGGTAAAAGGCCCATATCGAAGGGATACATCCATTGGTGTTAGGCCATCTGAAAGCGGAGTAGTAGACACAGTTATCATGACCCAGTCTGTGGAGGGCGGTAAAATGTATAAAATTCGAGTAAGGGATATGAGAATTCCTGAAATTGGTGACAAATTCGCATCTCGACATGGTCAAAAAGGTGTAGTTGGAATGCTTGTTAATCAGGAAGACCTTCCATACACCGAAGATGGTGTTGTTCCCGATGTCATGATCAATCCCCATGCGTTTCCATCCAGAATGACCGTTGGTATGTTTATGGAATCACTTGGAGGGAAAGCCGCATCATTAAGGGGAAAAATAGTTGATGGTTCTGCTTTTCTGGGTGAAAAACTAAATGACATTAAAGACGTGATGGAAGGCTATGGTTTTAAACACAGCGGTAAAGAAACCATGTATGACGGAAGGACTGGAAAGCGTTTTCCGGTTGATGTCTATGTAGGCGTGGTGTATTACCAAAAGCTTCATCACATGGTTGCCGATAAAATTCACAGCAGGGCTAGAGGACAGGTGCAAATGCTAACCAAGCAACCAACGGAAGGTAGGGCAAGAGGCGGTGGTTTGAGATTTGGAGAGATGGAGAGAGACTGTTTGATTGCATATGGAGCGTCAATGATGCTAAAGGATAGATTGCTGGAGGAGTCTGACAAAGCCGAAGTAAGTGTGTGTGAAAGATGCGGCTTGTTATCCTACTTTGATACCAAACAAAGAAAATATGTATGCAGAGTTTGCGGTGACAAGGGAAAAGTCTCAAACGTAATCATTGCATATGCCTTCAAACTGCTTTTGCAAGAAATGATGAGTTTAAATGTTGCTCCAAGATTACTAATTAAGGAGAAAGTTTGATCTTCCCTTTTAAAAAGGCTGGTGTAAATTAAAATGAATGATGAGTCATTTAAAATCCTTAACGGAATTAGGTTTAGTGTTTTATCCCCTGTTGATGTTAGGAAATACAGCGTAGCGGAAATAACCGCCCCTGAAACCTACGATGAGGACGGGATGTCAGTTCAGGGTGGACTTATGGACAGTAGGCTCGGGACATTGGAGCCTGGACAAAAATGCGCAACCTGTGGCAATACTTCTGCAAGGTGCCCTGGGCACTTTGGACACATTGAACTTGCTGAGCCGGTTTTGCATATCGCGTTTATAGATGATATCCATAAATTACTATTGATTACCTGCAGGTCCTGCAATCGCATTAAACTAAACAACGATGATCTTGAGAAATACAAAAATTTGCGTGACAGCAAGGCCGCCTATGCGGTAATTACCCTTGAAAATGTCAAGGATGACATTATTGAAAAAGCAAAAAAAGTAAAGGTTTGCCCCCACTGCCAAAAAGAACAATATGACTTAATCTTTACAAAGCCTACTATTTTTGTTGAAAAAACTGAATTGGGCGAAAACAGATTACTGCCAATTACAATAAGGGAAAGATTGGTGAATGTATCAAACGATGACCTGATATTGTTAGGATTCGATCCCAAAACCGCCAGACCCGAGTGGTTTATCTTACAAGTTTTACCCGTGCCCCCTGTTACTGTAAGACCTTCTATTATTTTGGAAACTGGCATTCGTTCAGAAGACGATCTCACACACAAGCTGGTAGATATCATTAGGGTAAACCAAAGATTAAAAGAAAGCAAGGAAGCAGGAACTCCCCCCTTGATAGTTCAAGACCTGGTTGATTTGCTGCAGTATCACGTTACAACCTACTTTGACAACGAGGTGTCAGGCATACCCCAAGCACATCATCGTTCCGGAAGGCCCCTTAAAACAATAACCCAAAGATTGAAAGGCAAGGAAGGTCGTTTTAGGGGCTCACTGTCGGGTAAGAGGGTTGATTTTTCCAGCAGGACCGTCATTTCACCTGATCCGAATTTGAACATCTCCGACGTAGGGGTTCCCAGTGATGTCGCAAAAAAACTTACGATACCCGAAACAGTCTCGTCATGGAACATAGACAAGCTAAAAAGCCTTGTTTTAAACGGACCCAATGTTTATCCTGGAGCCAACTATATAATTCGACCAGATGGCGTAAAAATACGGTTAGAATATGTGGCAGACCGGACTGGCATTGCAGATTCCCTGGTTATGGGGTATACTGTGGAAAGACATTTGCTGGAAGGTGACATTGTAATATTTAACAGACAACCATCATTGCACAGAATGTCTATCATGGCCCATAATGTGCGGGTTTTGCCGTATCGCACATTCAGAGTACACCCTGCAGTTTGTCCTCCATATAATGCTGACTTTGATGGTGATGAAATGAACCTGCATGTGCCTCAAAGCCAGGAAGCTCGAGCAGAGGCTGCACTTTTAATGAGGGTCCAAGATCAGATTATATCCCCGAGGTATGGAGGCCCAATAATCGGAGGCATTCGTGATTTTATTACCGGGGCATTCCTGCTGACCCGTGATGACACCTTCTTAACTGCCGATGAGATTGCCAATTTATCTTACCTGGGAGGCTACAATGGCCCGTTACCTAAACCACAGTCGGAAAAAGATGGCATACCTTTGTATAGCGGCAAACAGTTGTTTTCGTTATTTTTGCCCAAAGACTTTAATTTTGTCATTTCTTCAAAATGGAACAAGTCTTCCAAAAGGCAGGGGAAGGATGTTGTGATAAAGAATGGGCAACTCATTTCCGGTGTGATTGACAAAGCCTCGATAGGTGCGGAAGAGCCTGACAGTGTGCTTCACCGTATCGCCAAAGACTATGGCAATGATGTTGCCAGAAAGTTTTTGGATTCCATTTTGATAATGCTAAAAACCTACATCACGCACAGGGGATTCAGTTATGGGTATTCTGACCTTTGGTTAAATGATGAGACTAGGCAAGAGATTTTGGATGTGATTGACAAAACATACAGTAAAATAAACGAGTTGGTTTTGCAGTACAAGGAAGGAACCTTGCCGTTGACCCGGGGCTTATCACCTGAGGAGGCCCTTGAACTTTATGTAGTCAATGAGCTTTCACGTGCCCGGGACAGGGCAGGAAAAACCGCCGACAGGTCATTTCCTGATGACAATTCGGGGGTAATTATGGCCTCTACAGGTGCCAGAGGTTCGACCCTAAACATCGGACAAATGACTGCTGCATTGGGCCAGCAATCCATTCGTGGCAAAAGAATAATTAAAGGGTACAGAAACAGGGCCTTGTCCCACTTCAAACCCGGTGAACAGAACCCGGATTCAAAGGGTTTTGTGAAATCCAACTACCGGGATGGACTCAATCCCATACAATTCTTCTTCCATGCCATGGGCGGTAGGGAAGGCTTGGTGGACACTGCCGTTCGAACCCAACAGTCAGGGTACATGCAAAGAAGGCTCATCAATGCCCTGGAGCACTTAAAAGCCGAGTATGATCTCACCGTGAGAGACCCTCATGGAAACCTTATTCAGTTTGTTTATGGAGATGATGGAATCGATCCTGCAAAGAGCGATCATGGTGAGGCTGTAAATATCGACAGGCTGGTGGAGGCCGAGTCAGTCATTGACGAGGGTCCAAAAGCAGATGAAAACCAGATAAAAGAAATTCTAGGGAAATACGAGGACAAAATGAATCCAAAGATGCGTTCCACCATTGAAAGTGCCTTGTCTACCAACCCGCTAAGCAAACCGGGACTAAAAAAAGTCGTATCCAAAATTGTTGATTTGTTTGAAAAGGCCATGGTAGAGCCTGGAGAAGCTGTGGGTGTAGTCACCGCACAGTCAATAGGTGAGCCTGGAACCCAAATGACCCTTAGAACCTTTCATTTTGCAGGTGTCAAGGAAAGAAATGTGACATTGGGATTGCCCCGACTGATAGAGCTGGTTGATGCCAGGAAAAAACCTGTCACCCCAACAATGGATATTTATCTTGATGAGGAGCACAGGCTGTCTAGGGAAAAAGCATTAGAGGTGGCAAAGAGGATCATTTTCACCAGAATTTCCGATTTGATAATCAAAGTGGATACAGACTACAGTGGTGTCCTGTCGTTTTATTTTTCCGATAAAAAAATAGCTGATAGGGGAACCAATATCAATGACATCCATGAGGTGCTGAAAAGCTCCAAAAAAAGGTATGATGTTTCTGTAGATGAAAGCAGTTTAGTAATCAAGATAACCTTATCCGAGGAGCCTGATGCCCAAACATTGCTGACCCTGAGAAACAAGCTATTGAATGGCAGGGTTAAGGGTGTTCCCGATATCGAGAGAGTCACGATTGTAAAACAAAATGAGGAGTGGGTAATCCAAACTTCCGGGTCCAACCTGGCCAAAGTGATTCTGATCGAAGGTGTCGACCTGTCCAGAATCACCACAAACAATGTTTTTGAGATATGGCAGACCCTGGGAATAGAGGCCGCAAGAACCGCTCTTGTTAAGGAAATAACAAACACTTTGGAGGAACAAGGGCTGGAGGTTGACATAAGGCACATCATGCTGGTTGCAGACCTGATGACGTCCAAAGGCTACCTGCAACAAATTGGTCGTCACGGTATTGCTGGGACAAAAACCTCCGTGCTGGCAAGAGCCGCATTTGAAATTACTGTTCCAACAATAGCAAGAGCATCTGTTGAGGGCCAAATTGAACCACTAAAAGGGGTCACTGAAAATGTTATAGTGGGGGCAACCGTACCTGTGGGCACAGGGATGATTGATCTTTATATGAGTGTAAAGGAATAGTAGATGGTGATGGCATGTGAACGAAAAGAAACTAAAAAAATTACTTAAAGACGCAGTAACCGAAAAAAAAATAAAAACTGGGACCAAAGAGGTACTGCAATACATAAAAGGCACCAATCTTATCCTGTACTCCAATAATTTGCCTGTCCAAACGCTGGATAAAATAAAAAAAATATCGGAAGCAAGCAATATCCCATTATACCAACACCCTGGCAACTCAATTTCGCTTGGCCGCTTGTGCAGTTTATCCTATGGAACGAGCATGGTGTCGTTAAAAAATGCCCCTGAAGAAGAAGTGAACTCCATTTTAAGCGCCATGTAGGATTATCATTTTTTTATCCATTTTATTTTTTTTATCCTTTTTTTTATCCTTTTGTGTTTTTATGGATGTGTATGGTTAGTTGGAAAAAGCCTTTACAAATGATGATTCAGTCCAGCCATTTCTTGCACTTTGAAAATAGACTTAAATTGGGACATGCAAAAGAGAATTATTTATACTTGAAGATGTTATTTTTGTGTTGTGAAGGGTGTAACATGGATTGAGTGAAAAAATTAAACTGACACCTGATGAGTTTAGTTACCTGTCGTTATTTCAAACAATCACTACCGCGGTAGCAAGGGATTGCGTCATCGATGATAAGATGGAACGAGTTATTTTTGTTGTCAACAAGGGTCAAATGGGCATGGCCATAGGAAAAGGTGGTTACAACATTAAACAACTACAAAATGTGATAACAAAAAAAATTGAATTGGTTGAGTATTCTGAGATTCCAGTTAATTTTATTAAAAATATATTTAACTCCGATATGGTCCAAGATGTAAAAATCAGTGAACGGGTGGAAGGCACAAAGAGTGCTGTCGTTGTGGTGGACATGAAGAAAAAAGGGCTTATAGTTGGAAAAGACGGAAGAAATGTAGATAAGGCTCGAATTCTTGCAAAGAGGTATTTCAACATATCAAATGTTTTAGTTTTGAGTCCGGAACAATTAATTAAAAGTGAAAACATGTGATGTGTGTTGAGTAAATCTCCATTAGGCTTATTCTCAGGTAGAGTTTTAAAATCAAAAAGAAAACGTCAAAGATGGTCAAACAAATATTACAAAAGAAGAATGCTGATGCTTGACAAAAAGGCTAATCCATTAGAAGGTGCTCCACAAGCAAGAGGCATTGTTCTGGAAAAAGTGGGTATTGAATCCAAACAGCCTAACTCCGCGGTGAGGAAGTGTGTCCGTGTCCAACTGATTAAGAACGGCAAGTCAATAACAGCTTTTCTTCCTCGGGACGGTGCCTTGAATTTTGTTGATGAGCATGATGAGGTTATTCTGGAAGGCATAGGTGGATCCATGGGTGGTGCTATGGGTGATATTCCTGGAGTAAGATGGCAGGTTTTTAAGGTCAATGGTGTTTCACTTAATCAGCTAGTTATAGGCAAAAAAGAGAAACCAAGGCGATAGCAAATGAGTGGTAAAGAACAAATCAACATGCTGCTGTTTAACAAATGGGATACAAGTGAAATAGACATCAATGACATCGGTCTAAAAAATGTTATATTTATAAGTCCATTCATGACAATTCCTGTAACCTTTGGAAGGCATGAACACCAAAGGCTAAAAAAATCCGAGGTTCACATTATTGAACGGCTGGCAAACAAGTTGATGCACTTTGGCAAAAGATATGCCAAAAACACCGGTAGGATGGGTGGCAAAAAGGCCAGGGTGATAAACGTTGTAAAAACTGCCCTTGAGATCATATATGCGGAAACCGGCAGAAACCCTGTTGAAATGCTGATTCGTGCAATAGAAAATACCGCCCCAAATGAAGACACAACACGTATAGTGTACGGTGGTGTGGTGTATCACGTTTCTGTGGATGTTTCTCCTTTGCGAAGGGTTGACCTTGCCCTGCGATTTATAGCAGAAGGTGTAAGAATTTCGACATACTCCAATCCTCACGCAATTGAAGAGATATTGGCAAAAGAAATTATCTTGGCGTCCAACAGTGACATGAACAGCTATGCAATAAAAAAGAAAAATGAACAAGAAAGAATAGCCATGTCATCAAGATAATGCATATAGGCATATAGGTATACATACGCAGACACAAACACACACAGAAAGAGAGATACAGCCAGGTTCTTACCCTTTTCCAAATCATTTATTTTCATTTCCTAAAAAGAAGGTTGTTCTATGAGCGGTAAAGATGACTATGTTTTCAAAAAAACTAATCTTTTGAAGACATGCTCTGGAAGAAAAATTATAAAAAAAGGAATGCTAAAAGACAAAGGCTACCAGCAGTTTAAAAAATACGCTGAGCTGTCAAAAAAAGAGTACGGTGATTTTGTTTTACGTTTTCAGCATGATGTTTGCAGTCTAATAAAATCTGATTCCTCCCCTATCGCCACCCATGATGAATTCATCAAAGAAATAGGAGGCGGCGGCTCGAATGACCTTAGACTTGACTCCAAAGACTTTGATGTGGTTAAAAATAAACTAATAAAAGACAATGGCAACCTTCTGCATGACCGCATAAAAAGGATACTTAACTCTAACTTTGTAAAAATGACATTCCCTGTCTTTTACTCTTTGTATGACGGCTACGTGAGTTTTAAGAAGGATCCATCGCTTCTTGGACTGCGAAATTCTGTTGTTGATGGGCACTTGATCGCAATTGATTTGAGTGAGCCTATGGACAGAATTGTTGATAAAGACGAGGACGTGGATTACCTTGACGACTACAAATTCTTGAACCCCTATATCCTGCTCTTGGCAAAGCAAAAAATCTCAAATGCAGGAAGCGAGGTTTACCGTGAGTTTGAAAAAGGTTTTAAAGACGCACTAGACGGACAGCAAGTTGACTATGAAATGAAGGTCGGCATAAGAAGTTTAAGCTATGACAACCTTGAGCGGAGTTACAAAAAATATCGGGCAATTCTTGGCACCGCTGGAAAAAACATGAGCCTAAACCAGCCGCCCCTCTCGGAAATCTACTATATCGGTATGGCAAAAGCCGCTGAATGTGTGGGTTGTGGTAATGAAATCCAAGACGCCATTGCCACCAACGGAATAAAGTCCCCTTCGTGGCCCTTGTTTTATTCGATTACTACCGGGGATGTCAGAAGGGGTTTTAAACTGACGCTTGAAAAAAGCTGCTCCTACCTTTCTGAGGCGTACTCGGCCCTAAATATGCTTGACGACGATTTTGAAATCAAGCCGTTCCTTGGTTTTCTGTTTTTAACCGTGAGCCACTACAATGAATTCTGGCATCGGGAGCTTTTGTCCAACAGGGGGGACCTTTTGACCCGATTTCAGAAAGATGTCGACAACAAAAAAATCGTTAACCTGTGAAACTGTGAAAGGGGATTATTGTGTGGTCTGAGAAATACCGTTTTAAAAATGTGGACCAGTTTGTCGGAAACGAAAAACCAAGACTGGATGCGCTTAAATGGATAAAAAACTGGATGAAGGGGACAAAACCCCTTTTGCTGATGGGCCCGGCCGGTACCGGCAAAACGTCTTTCGCCATGTCCATGGCAAATTTTTTAAATTATGATCTTGTTGAGCTAAACGCCAGTGATTTGCGAAACAAAGCAAATTTGGAGTCTATTGTGCAACCCCTGCTGGACAACACCAGCATTTTCGGAAAAAAGATATTGCTGTTTTTGGATGAGGTGGATGGAATATCTGGACGGGACGATTATGGGGGGTTATCCTTTTTGATTTCCACCCTGAAAACCTCCAACATTCCTATTGTAATGGCCGCAAATTCAAAAAACTCCAAGATAAGGGAATTGATAAAAAACAGCAAAACGATAGAGTTTCTTCCACTATCCCCCTTCTCATGCTATCTTTTGCTGCAAAACCTTCTTGCGACAGAAGGCAGATCGCTAGAACCTGACCAAAAGATAGAGTTGATTGAAAAGAGCAACGGTGATGTGCGTTCCCTGTTAAACCTTGCCCAATCCAAACTGCAGGGTGAGTATGAATCCAATAAAAACCTCCCAGACAATCTGCCTGTGGATGAATGCGTCAACCTGTTTTTTTCTGCGGAAACCATGTCACAGGCAAAAATGGTTTTGATTCGCTCAGATGTCATTTACATATCGCCAAAATATGGCTACTCCCCCGAAGAGCGAGTGAGGGATATAGTTTACGCGCTGTTTTCGAGTATTGTCGCCAACGAAGGGAAAATATCCACCATGGATATGGCAAGGATATTGGACGGGCTTTCTGAGGTTGATTTGTACCTTAACAAAATTTTTAGAAATAGAAATTGGCATTTGTTAAGATATGCCAATGACATGCTTGTTTCAAAACTATTCAATGTCACCCGAGGCCTAAGCATAAAATACAGCCAATACAACATTCCATTTCCTCTGATAGGGTCTATATTCATAAGGGGTCAATCCACGAAAATGCTTTGCAAAGCGTTATCAAAGGTTTTCCATACCAACTCCAGTGCCGTTGGAATGTTTTACTTTTTGCCTTTGATTTACACACTAAAGGACCTCAATTACCACACTGCTACCGATACCGCTCTTTCCTTTGACGGGGAGGGGGGGAGGAGCAGCACTATGATGATGACACCGCTGCCAAACTAAACGAAATACTGCGCAAGGAGATGGACAGGATAAAAAAAAGATGACACAATGATTATGAGAGTAAAGATGAGGGTGATGATGATGTTCAGGCGCTGGATGGGCAACGTAATATTTTTATCTTTTTTGATCCGTTTTACATTGTACCTCAATGGATAAGGATGTTTTGTCAACCAACGATTGGATAAAAATATCCATAAAGTTCAGTGGACTTTGTTTAAGCTGTAGGAAAAAACTAAATTCCGGAGAGTATGGGTATTGGTCCAAACTCTCCAAATCTGTTCTGCACCAATCATGCTATGATTCTTTGTTTCTCCCACAGCGTTTGCCCTCCCCCTCATCCTCCCCCTCCCCCTCCCCCTCCCAATCCTCACTGGATCCAAAGGGAATATCCTCCGATAGTGCTGCTGCTGATGCCGCCAGGGTTTCAGGTGAAAAAAATGGCAAGCCTACCGCCGCCGCCGCCGCCACTACCAACGCCAGCAGCAGCAGCATTGGTGTTGACAATAATGCCTATGAAAATGGCAATAGCATTTTTAAAAAAAGGGACAAGAAGATAAAGTGCTTTATTTGCTCCAGGTATGTGGATTTCAACAATGAGTTGATGAAATCACTGTCAAGGCTATGCGAAAAGTATAACAGCAATTCAGACATTGTTTATTGCAGCTATTGCCTTGAAAATTTTGACAACGGTGTGTATGAAAGCTACAAAAGGAGGTTTATGGGCCAATTTGTTAATTAATTGGTAAACTCAAATACACGGTAATGCTCAAACGATTGCTGCAACCATTGCTGGAACAAAAACGATTGTTTACAAACACAATAGGTTATGCACTTACACACCTGTTGACTAACTTACTAACTGACAATTTGCTGGTTGCTCCGTTCTTCGTTTTTAACAGAAGCCAAACTTTTGTTGATTTGGTTGATGTGATGAACACAAGAAAAGGGGAAAAGAAAGAAAAGGTTAAAATGTAAAGAAACCCAAGATTACGAGTTATTGTCAAGCGAGTATGAATATAATGTGAGTAGGCTACTGGCAGAAAAATTCAACAAACTTCAGCAGTTGCAAAGCAACAGCAAATCGTCCACATTTGAAATAGATTTTGTAAAAATGGAGATGGAAACACTGGAATCACTATATGATAACTATAACCGGGGCATGGGTTATTTCAGACGCGCATATGGTGGTAGAGAGGGTTTGCGTGAAGTGCGTGAAACATTTTAATTTATTGAACGATTTGCGTGAAACATTGTAATTTATTGAAAGATTTTTTATTTGTTTATAGTTTGATTATTTAATCCTATCGCAAAGTCTATATTAAATAATTCAAGGATTAAAAACATAATATATGCATGAGGAAAAGCTAAAACAGTTTTATGAGCGAAATTCGACTGCAGAGGCAGGTGGGGGTGAGGACAAAATTGATTCCCAGCATTCAAAAGGAAAGTTAACAGCTCGCGAGAGGCTTAACATGTTGCTAGACTCCAACTCTTTTATAGAGCTGGACAAGTTTGTCACTCACAGAAGCGATGATCCGGAACTAAAAAAATTTTATGGGGATGGGCTACTTACCGGTTTTGGAACCATCAACGGCAGGCAGGTCTTTGTGTATGTTTATGACTTTACTGTTCTGGGTGGATCGTTAGGGGAAATGGCTGGAAAAAAGGTCTCCAAAGTCATGAGCCATGCAATGAAGGTTGGATGCCCAGTCATTGGGATTCTTGATTCGGGGGGCGCCAGAATCCAGGAAGGCGTGTCCAGCCTGGATGGATATGGGGATATCTTTCTGAAGAATGCCCTTTCTTCTGGCGTTATCCCTCAAATAACCGCAAGTATAGGCCCATGCGCCGGTGGTGCGGTTTATTCCCCTGCCATGACTGATTTTGTCATAATGGTTGAACACGTTGGCCAGATGTTTGTGACGGGACCTGAGGTTGTTAAGCAGGTCTTGAGCCAGGACGTCACATTTGAGGATCTGGGTGGGGCAAAAACACATGCGACAAAATCCGGTGTGGCCCACTTTGTGGCCAAGGATGAAATTGACTGCATGGACAAAATCAAAACGCTGTTGTCATACATTCCGCAAAACAATAGAGAGGAGCCGCCAAGGTTCGATAGCAACGATGACTTGAACAGGATCGATCAAAACATCGTCAATATTTTGCCCGACAACCCCTACCACCCTTATGACATTAAAGAAATAATCAAGTCCATCGTGGATGATGGAGACTTTTTTGAAATTCATGAGCTGTTCGCAGAAAACATAGTTGTGGGTTTCTCCAGACTGGCCGGGAGTTCGGTGGGCATAATCGCAAACCAACCGTCATTTTTGGCCGGTGCTTTGGATATCCACTCTTCCGTCAAGGCCGCCAGGTTTATCCGTTTTTGTGACTCATTCAACATTCCCATTATAACCCTTGTTGACACGCCCGGGTATTTGCCCGGCTCCGATCAGGAGCACAACGGGATTATCAGGCATGGAAGCAAGCTGCTGTATGCCTATTGCGAGGCGACAGTTCCAAAGATAACCTGCATCATAGGAAAAGCCTATGGTGGCGCATACATTGCCATGGGCAGCAAGAACTTGGGGACTGACATCAACTATGCCTGGCCCACCGCGGAGATTGCCGTACTGGGCCCTGAGGCGGCGATTACCATTATGCACAGAAAAAGCCTCAAGAACTCACCTGACGCAATAGAAATCAAGAAAAACCTGGCCAAGGACTACAGAAACAAATTTGCAAATCCCTATATCGCCGCAGAAAGAGGCACCATTGACTTGGTTATAGACCCAATGGAAACCCGTCCAATGATAATCAATGCTTTGAACGCGCTATCCAACAAAAAAGAGCACCGTCCGTGGAAAAAACATGGGAACATAAACCTATAGGCATGGGGGTTGTGGGTGTAAATTGTCAAAGCCAATCAATAGCATATTAATCGCAAACAGGGGTGAAATCGCCCTGCGAGTAGTAAGGGCCTGCAAAGAGCTTGAAATCAAGTCGGTGGCGATATTTTCAGACGAGGATGTAAGTTCAGTACACGTTAAAAGGGCTGATAAGGCATACCATGTCGGGCCTGCGTCTCCATCCAAGAGCTACTTGAACATGGACAAGATCATGGAGATTGCAATCTCATCCGGTGTGGATGCAATCCATCCAGGCTATGGGTTTCTCTCTGAGAACGAAACCTTTGCGCTGCTTTGTGAAAAGAATAACATTGTTTTTATTGGCCCAAAAAGCCATGCAATGGAAATAACAGGCGATAAGATGAAATGCAAGGAAATCATGAAACAGGCGGAAGTCCCAACAGTGCCTGGAAGTGATGGGGTCGTTGAGGATGTCGATGAGGCAGTGGAAATTGCAGCAGAGGCAGAATACCCTGTCCTGTTAAAGTCAGCATTCGGTGGAGGCGGTAGGGGAATCAGGCTTGCCAATAGCGAGAAGGAGTTGCGGCAGGAGTTTGAAATGGCCTCTGCCGAGTCAAAGGCAGCATTCGGCAAATCTGCACTTTTTGTTGAAAAGTTCCTTGAAAAGATAAGGCACATAGAGTTTCAACTGCTACGGGATTCCCAGGGAAACACCAGACACCTGTTTGAAAGAGAGTGCTCAATCCAAAGAAGGCACCAAAAACTAATTGAAATGTCCCCATCCCCAATAATGACCGCGGAGAAAAGAAAGGAGATTGGGGAGATAGCAAAAAAAGCCGCTGTGGCGGTTGACTACCTGAATGCCGGAACCGCTGAATTTTTATGCGATCCCAAGGGGAATTTTTATTTTATCGAAATCAACTCCAGGCTTCAGGTGGAGCATCCCGTAACCGAGCTGGTGACTGGAACAGACCTGGTCAAACTCCAGATTTCAATAGCAGGTGGGGATGAGATACCATTTAAGCAGGAGGATTTGAAACTCAGTGGTGCTGCCATTGAATGCAGGATAAACGCAGAGGACCCAATTTATGATTTTGCCCCTTCAGTTGGTAGGGTGCCCTACTGCAATTTGCCCTATGGCCCTGGAATAAGAGTCGACACTTATCTGTATCCTGGCTGCACCGTGTCGGGATTTTATGACTCTCTGGTGGCAAAGTTGATAGCATGGGGCTCCTCTTTTGACGAATCCCGACGAAGAATGAGCAATGCACTTGACGAGTTCGTTATTGACGGAATAAATACCACTATTCCATTGTACAAAACCATAATGAATGACAGTCATTTCATCAATGGTGAATTATCCACAGACTATCTTGACAGGTTCTCCATAATCGAAAAGATGAATGGCGAAATAAAAAACAAATTCAAGGATAAGGATGGGGCAAAAGTGTTGCCGGGTGTGGCTGCCGTTATACTTCATTCAGAATACGTGAAACTCAATAGCAACCGCAGCAACAACCCCAATGCAGCAGCAGGCGGAGGAGGAGCAGCAACTGCAAACATTAGGTCTGCAAACAAAAGTTCCTGGAAATATGGTGGTGCAAACAACTGATGGAGATTAAAGTTGATGACCTTGGGAAAATCTTTCATGGCGAAATCGTCAAGTTTGACAATGACAACAACCTGATTCTAAGGATTGAGGGCATTGACCATGGACTGAAACTAATCAGCTTTAAAGGCAATGCCTTTGAGTTTATTTTTGACAACTCGTTTTATGAGATAAGGATACTAGAGTCGACAAGCACTGACCTGAAGATACTGATGAACGGAAATCCATTGACGCTGAAAAAACACTCACGGCTTGCCGAGATTATTGAAAAATCTGCAGGCCGCAGTGGGGGTGGTCAATCACAGAATTCCATCTCAAGCCAAATTCCGGGAAGAGTCATATCGGTTTCAATAGGCAAGGGCGATTCCGTAAAAAAAGGCGACAATATTGTGGTGCTGGAATCCATGAAAATGCAGGTAGCCATAAAATCCCCCAGGGATGGCGTTATCAAGGACCTGAAGGTGAAGGAGGGCCAAAGCATTTCCAGAAATGATGTGGTTGCGGTTCTTGAATAGTTTGTTTTTTTCCCTCTTTTCCTTCCCCATCCTCCTTTCCCCTCACTCACTCCAACCCCTACATTAGACAGAAAGGGCGCTATCTTTTTTAAAAAATTTTTAAAAAAAGGAACCAGCTATTTTATTTTGGGGATTGGACAACGTTTCGTTTGTTGATTGCAAAATCCATAATGATACATATGCAGTATATGTATACGGACCTTTGAAATCCTAAATTAACAAATCATCCATTAATTAATCGGCGTATGGGGCATATGCATTGTAGATCCCACCTGTTCCATTTCTTGATGTGGTGATTACCCTTATGATGGAATTTGATTGTTGCCCAAAAAAAAACAACCGTAAAGCTATGGTAAAAAAAATTAAATGAGCAACTAATTTTAGAGACTACCCCAAAAAAACAATGTGTTGTATCGATGAGTTATCGAATAAAGGAAGAGAGCCACCAAAGACACAAAAAATCAAGAGATGTGGAAAATGTTCTTGTTATGCAAGGTGGGGGGTCCCTGGGGGCCTTTGCAGTTGGCGCATTTAAGGCGTTGGTAAAGCACAATGTGAGGATAGATATAGCTGCCGGTACCTCGATTGGAGCGGTAAACGCTGCGATAATTGTAGGAAGCAAAACCGACCATCCGGAAAAAGACCTTGAGGATTTTTGGATGGAGCTTGGGGAAAGCACTGCAAACATCATCCCTGATGTATTTACCTATGACTGGGATAGCCATGCCAAAAGGTATGTCACAAAGAAAATATCGTCTGCCTCTGCCAATGCTGCGGTATTTGGGGTCCCAAAGATGTTTGTCCCACGGTGGCTGCAGCTGCAACAGCAGCAATGGTGGTGGTGGGGGGGGATGGGGGTGATAATAAGGAACCCACAAGCGACATGATGATGGGTGGAAATTCCTTCAACCCCAAAAACTGGACCTATATTTATGACAATTCCCCATTGGAAAAAACACTTGACAAATACATTGATTACAAAAAACTAAACCTTGCCGCAACAAAAGAGGCGTTGCCGTCTGTTCTTCGGCTTATCATAACCGCTGTGGATGTAATGACCGGAAAGCCTCTTGTTTTTGATAACACGCAAATTGAAATTAATGCAAAACACATTCTGGCCAGTTCGGGTTATCCAATTTACGGGTTTCCGTGGACTGAAGTGGAAGACGGCGTATACGCCTGGGATGGCAGCCTGCTTAGCAATACCCCCATAAGGGAGGTTCTGTATGTGTCGCCTAGAAACGACAAAAATATATTTATAGTTGAGAACTACCCCCAAAAAATCGATAGGCTCCCCACAAACATGGTTGAAGTTGCCAATCGGTACAAAGACATTTTGTTCAGCGATAAGGACATGTACAACATACAAATGTCCAAGTTGATAACCAGGCACATACAGCTTATAGAGAAACTATACGATGTCTTTGAGAATTTTACCGATAAATCCAAGATCGATGCCGGGGAGGTAAAAAAGATTGACGAGGAATACAACAATCTGATACAAAAATACGGCGCCGAAATAAGGTCAGTCACAAGAATAATCAGAAAAGAGGTCGAGTCGCCAACAACCCTAAAGAACGCTGATTTTTCACCCAAAACAATAAAAGAACTGATAGACCAGGGTGAAAAAAAGACATCCGAAAAGCTATCATACTGTGAACTTTTAAACTACAACTTTAACACATGATGAAATTAACAGCACACAACAAACAGTTTGCGTATTCTTGCAATATCATGCTTATGTTAGGTGTACGTATGTGTTGTCCCGGGTCCCGGGCAACAATGACAAACCTTTTCAAATCCCATTTTTTCATGATTTGTTATTAAAAGACGTTTTGGTTGGTTGGTTGGTTGATTTTATAGTCTATTGTTTATGTCTGTGATTAGTCTAACCATTTGAAAAAAACACATTGACATCCCCTATATTTTCTGGGTCACTGTTTGGAACACAACTCAAATATGATTCTGTTGTTGTTGTTGTTGTTGTGTTTCTTTGATGTCATGTTGTGTTTTTCATTGAATTTCATTT
This sequence comes from uncultured Nitrososphaeraceae archaeon, assembly GCA_963779615.1. Taxonomy (GTDB): domain Archaea; phylum Thermoproteota; class Nitrososphaeria; order Nitrososphaerales; family Nitrososphaeraceae; genus Nitrosocosmicus. The sequence continues at coordinate 688,857 of CAVZZA010000005.1, read as the reverse complement.
TTTGTGCTGTTTCATCACTACATCAATCAATCCTGACGGGTCAGTCTCGCCCCATGTCAAATGCAGTTTTACTTGGTTATGCCTAATTAACCCTGTGGGTGTTTTTTTGCTTTTTTTCTATATCAATTTTTCTTGAAACTGTAGGAAGAATTAAGTTTCATCATCAAATTAATGATTGCCGTCGCACGGCACCTGCTGTCATTTTGCTTATTTTTTGATGATGTTTGATAAACATATAAATTCTGTAGCTATGGGAGAAAATATCCGTTATTCGTCAAAGCCTGCTGCCAGTGTTATGTTAAATTATTGCTAACCCACTATACGCGCAATCAAGTTTGGGCTAAAAGGCCATGGTTGTGGTATAGGCGTCCAGGAACCGATTATTGCAAATAAAAAATACGGAGGGTGGAAGAAGTTATTTTCCATAGGTGGTGGTTATGTTGCAGATAGCGGAAGATTGGCCTGCATCTATTGTACCATTGCACCCACCAGAATATGTGGTTGTGAGGGGTGCTATCACTGAGATGGTTTTACCTCCGGCATTTGTCACATACATGTTTCCGTTGTTTGGGTTAAAGGCAATGCCAAAGGGTGCAGAGCCCACAGGTATGGTGGAAATAAAGGTGTTTGTTGAGGGGTTTATCACAGAGACGGTGTTGCCTCCGGCATTTGTCACATACATGTTTCCGTTGTTTGGGTTAAAGGCAATGCCAAAGGGTGCAGAGCCCACAGGTATGGTAGCTACAGCAGTATTTGTTGAGGGGTTTATCACAGAGACAGAGTCACTGTTGAAGTTTGTCACATACATGTTTCCGTTGTTTGGGTTAAAGGCCATGCCAAAGGGTGCAGAGCCTGCAGGAAGCGGCATAGTGCCTGCAACAAACCCATGCGGCGGATTGTTCTCTGTTACCTGATAGGAAACAGAAAATGGCGGGTTTATCCTTAAGGATATTCCGCTCTCTGACCCGTTAAAGGAAAGGGAGGACCCGTTGCTTGTGGGTACTGAAATATTGAATTTGTCTGCGGTGGGGCACCCAGAAGTAAAATTGCATTTGACGTGTTTGTTCACTGTCAAAGTGCCTATAGATGGTGTTGCAGTGTTATTGCCCGTTAATGGGGGTTTTGATATAATGGTGGAGGCAGCAAATTGTCCCTGGTTGTCACCTTGACCATTAAAACCAACCCCTGTACCATTGTTGCTGGTTGTCTGTTGACCTTTTGTGGTTGTTGCTGCTGTTTTACACCCATCAGACATGGGGGGGCATGAACTGTCCTGCTTCATCATTTGCTGTTTGATTTCCTGCTTCAAGTCCGAGGTGAGGCTTGCAGCATATGCCGATTTTTGCTGTTGCTGTTGTTTTTCTTGCTGTTGATTCGGATTTGAGAATAGGGCAGGTACTGATACTGTAGATATTGCTATAACGAGTATAATCATCAATTGGTAGTTAATTCTTTTATGCATTGCTGGAAAATTAGCTTCAAATACATTTGAAATATTGGCCTGTCAACATAATTTGATTTCATTGTGAATAACCAAGTAATGTTCACCAATTGGAACTTGTCAATCGGGGAATAACAAATCCACAGTCTTGCCATGCAACATCAACCCAATAAAAATGAGCATTGAAAATTGGTACACAATCCCAGTTTCATTTAACCAGGAAGAAAAGCACTATCACCACTCTGATTGTGTAGTGAGTTTATTAAACTTAATTCACAAATAAATTTTTTTCCAATAGTAGCCTTGAATATTCCGTTTTTATTTCAAGTGTAAATGTCTTTAAAGGACAAAATCTTAAACGCAATAGCATCTCATCCCAAACTTGTTACATTCGGAATCGGCTTGGCAATTACGTTTGCCATCGGAACTGCAATAGGAATGTTAGACCATGATCAGGCATTTGCTTTGAATAATCAGACCAATCAAACCAATTGCCCAAAATGTTAATATTCCTTTCCATTTTTTGTTTTACCGCCCGTTTTTGAACACCCAAAAATAACAACGAAGAAATGAACAGAACCATTCACTTGGCTTTGCCTCTCTTTCCTGATTTGCTTTTGTATTAGTGTAGTATGCATACTTTTATACAATAATGTGAAATATTATTTGAGTAAATAATGCAATCATTATATTCGATGATGCTTATTTTGGCATTCTTTCTCTCTTTCTTTTTAGATGTGCCCCAGGGACTCCAAGTCCTTGGTATACCATCTGTTCATGCTGTACAGCAATACCAAGACCAATTGGGTGATCCGGGTGAAAAGGGGAAATCTGATATAACCTCAAATACGCCACAAAATTCTCTGTATCAGGTGGACCATACTTTGCTGAGTACTTCCAATGGTTCTAATTCCTCAGAAAAACCAGAGATGGCAACCAAGAATTCCAGTACGGTCACACCACCACCACCACCACCATCATCCAATGGACTAACGCTTAAAGAATTTCCAGTTCCGTTGGGTTCTCATCCGCATGACGTTGCTCCTTCCTCTTCCTCTTCCTCTTCCTCTGCTGGTGGTAGTAGTAGTATCGTGTGGTATACAGCCCAAGCCATGGGTGAATTAGGCAAACTGGACACATCTACCGGCAAAACACGCCATATACCTCTAGGGTTGGGGTCTGCTCCTCATGGAGTAATTGTAGGACCTGATGGGTCTCCCTGGGTTACAGACGGTGGTTTAAATGCCATAGTCAGGGTTGATCCTATCACTGAAGGTGTAAAGACATTCCCATTACCTGTGGGCACAGGATATGCCAATTTGAATACAGCTACTTTTGACAAAAACGGTATGTTGTGGTTTACCGGTCAAAGCGGCATTTACGGTAGCCTAAATACCTCAACAGGGCATGTGGAAATATTTAACGCACCCAAAGGTGCAGGGCCCTATGGCATAGATACAACCCCCAACGGGACAGTTTATTTTGCGTCACTGGCTGGCAGTTATATTGCGCGTATAGACACTGACACCGGAGAAGCCACAGTGATAGAGCCACCTACACCCGATCAAGGCGCAAGACGTGTATGGTCTGATTCTCAGGGCCATATCTGGGTGAGCGAGTGGAATGCGGGGAAACTTGGCATGTATAAACCTGAAGATGGCATGTGGAAGGAGTGGAGGCTTCCGGGAAACAATCCTATGCCGTACGCAGTGTATGTGGACAAAAAGGATATGGTGTGGTTAAGTGACTTTGGTGCAAATGCATTGGTGCGTTTTGATCCCTCTAAGGAAACCTTTGAGGTTTTCGCCATACCAAGCCAAGGCGCAAATGTGAGACAGATACTTGGAGATAATGGTGATGGTGGTTCAGGCAATGTCTGGGGGGCTGAATCAGGTACGGACAAACTCGTCTCAATCCAAGCCAAGTCTTTACCATAACTTTTAGGGAACCTGTTTACTGGCTATGGAAACTTGGTTGTGCAGATGTGATTGCCGCCGCGGCCGACCTAAACGGCTACAACTACAACCCTTGAAAAGAAAAAAAGATTGCTATGAATCAGGGTATGGCAATGCCCTATCCACAATCGACTGTATGCGTTTATACAAAACACATACACACACACATGCTCCTCGATACTCGCCATGGTCAAAGTCATGTGCAGAGGAGGTAGACTTCTCAACATTTCAAGATTTACCATCTTGACAGCCTTTACCTATACGACAAAATAAGGTTGAGATTGGGGACACATCCATGGGGTATTGCAGCCACGACAGCCACAAGACTATCGGTGATGAAGACAACCTTAAAAGATACCCGTAAAATCAGCCACTATGGTTTTGGCGAAAAAAGTCCTTCTTTGACACACTCCATCCATTCATTTAAAGACAAATAGGGTGCTTTGTTACTTTATTCACTTTGTTCTCCAAAACATCTTTTGCGTTTTACTTAATCAAAACCTATATCCGCCCAAGAACAGAAACATCAGCACCCAACTCTTCCTGAGACATTGATTTTAATTCTGGACACTGCGCAACCACCTTCTTAAGATTTTGCAAATCTTTCTGAGCAGCAGTTGAAAGGCTTCCCTGTTCAAATGATTTAAGCAAATCCTGTTTGTCACCACCCTCGATCTCGTACAGATTGTTTACTAATTCTCTGGCCTTTTGCTTGCATTGCTCCGTGTATGCCGCAGGTGAAACAAGTCCTATAATAACCGCAGTAGTGCTTACTATCGCTATCGACACCATTATGATAATCTTTTGCCCTCTGTCCATCCTATGTAATAGTCTGTCAAAACATAAAAAACCTTATTTCATCGCTAACATGTCGCATGTTTGTAGTATGGAATTAAGTCAAAGTGAACCTTGAAAAGGTGGTGGACGGCCTTGAAAAAAACCCAAATCTCTATAATAAAATACTTTAGAAAGGATGAAACACTAAAAGACAGTCATAAGGGATAAACAAAGCTTTATAGCTGATAAACTCAGGTTTCAGCAAAGCCTCTATCCTTAAATCAACCTATGTATGTCGAAGATACGACTTGAAATGTTATCGCCATCACAGGCAGCATACCCTTGAGACGTTTCTTGATTGTGAAACCAAAATCAACAAATGCCATCGACGGTGAACAATCCACACCACACCACCACCGTCATTGTATAAGAATATCAGACCAGTAGGGCAGCAGCAGGCTGTCAATATTCAAAACTGGCTGGCCAGCCAATTTTAGGCAGCCTCACTAAAGTGATTACCTTAACAACACCGGTTGAATGCCTAGGCGAATGCGGAACAACGTGTATGGCTTTCGTCGAAGGTCATTGCCCCTGTTAAAACGCGCTTGACGGTGCAGTTGATTTGCCGTTACATAGAGGTGCCCATCCGTTGCAAGGGATAGTGTGTCTGGCCACAACAGACGGGGGTCATATGCCAAGGTCTCCCACAACCCGTCTGAATGCCGACGACGGAGTATGGCGTTGTGCTCATAGTTTGTTGAGTATATGTTTCCCTCCGAGTCTGACTCAAGCCCATCAGAGGCGCCACCCCTGTCACCATAATCATTTACGGTGGCTGCGACCTCTCGTTCGGATATATTGCGGTTAACAAGTGCGTCTGTTGACACACTGTATAGCCTGCGACTGCCAAGCGGACAGTAATACAGACGGGTTCCGTCAGAACTAATGGCGATGCCGTCAGCGCCCATGCTGGCGCCATGCATCACTGATCCATTTTGCCGCTGTTCAAGGAATGGTCTTCCCTCTACCAAAGGAAGAAAGGTCTGCATGTCTTCTGTTTTAGTTGATGGGTGATCGTTTAGCCGACGCCAGCTTTGGCCAGACGCCAAGTCAACTATGATAATGCCGTTTGGACCCTTTTGAGACGAGTCTGTTATGAAAGCCATGCCCTCATCGCCTCGGCGCAAATCAAAGCGAACGTCATTCAGGTAGGTGGTAGGTAAAGCAACAGCCTGTGGAAACAGAATCTTTTTTGTCACCGTGTTCGTGTTTAGGTCCACACAAACCATCTTTGGACCTCCATATTCTGTAGGCTTAAACAATGGGCTGCCAGTGTCAAGAATCCATAACCGGTCTGCCGGATCGACTACAACCGACTGCACAGACACCAGTGTTGAGGCCTGATCTTCATGGTTAGTTTTGTTTATTGATTCATCCGGATAGGCTACCGCCTCACCATCGATAATCTCCGCGACAGTAAACTTGACATTGTCTCCCCATTTTGGAAAGTTCACAAAAATTCGTCCCCTATGCGATACCGTCACACCTGTTGGCATTGCGTCATTAAAGAAAGCAATGGGCTCCAGTGCGCCCAAAGGCTCTGCTGATGGCAACTCATGTGCTGGTATGTCTGTGGGTAATGTGTCTTTTCTGTGGCTTTTTGACATGATAATATGTGTATAGTAATCCATCACCAAATACTTAAGATATCGGCAAATCCTCAAAACATGGTTCTGATTTAGGCGTGGGACAGTGGTTTTGGACAAACCTGAAGGTGCTGCTGCTGCTGCAGAATGAGGGGCACCCAAGGGTATGGGGCATGGGCAACTGGATTGTGTGGTGTGGCAGAACCTTTGAATATTTTCCTTGCACCTTGGATGTGCCTTCTTGCAAAGGAATCTGTTTTGTTTTTTTTTGAGCAGGCGGTTATGAAGGGTATGGGTGGAAAGCGTAGACAATAAAATAACCACGACAAAAATATTTGTCAGTTTGTCTACCAGGTAATCAACTAAAGCAAAGGGATGTGGAACAAATGGATCTGTGGGTGGTCAAACAATTGACTTGGTGTCATGATACAGGCGTAATGATAATAGCAGAATTCACTTTTCAGGTAATGGTGCAATTAATGATGCAGGTAGGAAGAAACTGTCATTTCTGACCATGCCTTTGGTATCTGCAAGAACCCCTGAAGCCAAAAGCACAATGTGGCTAGTGGGTTGATTATGCAGGATGGATTTGCAACAATGGCAGGGGGTTTTGCAGGTAAATGCGTTAGGGGTATCCCAACTGAGGGAAGGTGGTTGATGGGATACAAAATTGAACAAATGGGCTTTATCGATAAGAATGGTCAAATTCCATAGGGCACCGCAAAATCCGATAAAAACATGTAGTCCCGAAAGCAGGGATGGATGGAGATTAACTCCCTCAAAGGTGAATTGTATCATAATTTTGTTTTTCCAAAAGCTCTTAATTGTATGCTGTGTGATTGATTGTCTAAGGATATTGACAATTCATGGACCGACCGCCTTATACCAAAATGCCATATACAGTAACCAATAGGGAAAACGGCTCTACCGTTGAGATTTTCAATAAAGATTGCGAAAGGGGTTTGAAGGAGGACCTAAAACAAAACTCAATAGATGTTGTGATAACGTCCCCTCCCTACAACATCGGAATAAACTACAGCACATATGATGACACATTGCCCAGGGAAGAATACCTTGCCTGGTTGGGGCAGGTTGGAAATTCCATCAAAAAGGTGCTTAAGGGTGACGGTTCCTTTTTTCTAAACATGGGAAACAAGCCCAGGGATCAATGGATTTCCTGGGATGTGGCAAATGTCCTCAGAAAGGACTTTGTGCTGCAAAATGTTATACACTGGATAAAATCGATTGCAATAAGCAAACAGGATGTTGGCAAATACCCCAACATTGTTGATGATGTGGCCGTCGGGCATTTCAAACCCGTAACAAGTGACAGGTTTCTTAATGATTGCCATGAATATATATTCCACTTTAGCAAGGATGGAAAATCAAAAATAGACAAGCTGTCTGTAGGGGTTCCCTACCAGGACAAATCCAATATCGGACGCTGGAAGCATGCAACGCAAGATAAGCGAGACAGGGGAAACACATGGTTTATTCCCTACGAAACAATCCAGATGAAAAAGGAGAGGCCCCATCCTGCTACGTTCCCAACCAAATTGCCGGAAATGTGCATAAAGTTACACGGAATAAAAGAAAAAATGGTGGTCATGGATCCATTTTTGGGCATTGGATCAACCGCAATTGCCTCAACAAGGCTGGGGGTTTCTTTTGTGGGGTTTGAAGTTGACGGGGGATACGTGGAGGAAACCATAACCAGGCTAAAGCCCTACTTTGACATTTCCTCATCACATGTGATGGGGTAAAGTTTGATTGTGAAAAAATGACCGGGTTTCACCAAAAAGCAAAACATGGAGATTGGCATTGTTTTGGGTTTTGGGTTTCTTTTTGAATCGTGACTAAAGAAGGTGTGACAATCCAATTACCGCGCACTGTTGACAAATAAAGAAGGGTTGTGCTTGTGGCATCAGAACGGCATGGCATGCGACAAGATTGTAGGGCCAATATGATGAGCCGACATGCAAAGGCAAACAAGGTTGGGATTTGGGAACGAACGATGCTGCGTGATAAGGGGTATTTAAAGGAAAGCGCACCGATTTGAAATTTTGTGCAGACGAGGAATCACTAGAGGTGCAAGCCCCCATCACCATGGTTATCATTCAGCCAGAAGGTGGAGAAAAATATCAAGAGAGTTTGGACTCGGAAGCGGAGGCGGAGGTATGGTGTGGTTTATTTGGTTTTTATGCTTATGTTGTTATCTTAACGTATGTATGAGTAAGGCTGTTCTTTTTATCGACGGGGGTTATCTGGCAAAGATTTCAAAAAGTTTTGGGATGCCCAAAATAGACTTTCTTGCCCTCTCCGAAACGCTGTGCAGGCAGGATACTGGCCATGATGGTGGCGGCGGTGGTGGCGGTGATGATGGCAGATTGAGGACATATTACTATTACTGCATGCCCTTTCAGGGCTCTCCACCGTCAGCCGAGGAAAGCTCCCGGTACAGCAGGGCAGATAAATTCACTAAAAGTTTGTCAAAGCTTCCCAAATTTGAGGTGAGGCTGGGAAGGTTCCAAAGAATACAAAACGGCTCATCTGCCGCTGCCGCTGCCGCTGCTGCGGCAGTATACGTCCAGAAAGGCGTAGACGTTATGCTGGCTGTTGATTTGGTCAAAATGAGCTGGAGCAAACAGATTGACAGGGCCATAATACTTGCCTCAGACAGCGATTTCATTTATGCTGTTCAGACAGCAAAGGATGCGGGTGTGTCAACTCTACTGTGCTATTCCGATAGGCATCCTGTAAGTGATTTGATGCTGGATGTTTTTGATGAGCGGCTTGTCATAACCGATGAATTGCTAAAACATTGCCTTTTGGATACCTCCAAATAACAGCTGCCACAACCCAATTTTGGGTCCCTAGTCATCCTTTCCTTTGGGTATCAATTGATGCTTTGGGTAGCCACATAACAATGTAGTGTTGGCCTAATAAACAGCAAGTGACAAACTGGCCATTTTCAATTGAAGAAAACCGGGTGCCACCTTCTATCGTTGAAAAATTGGTTCAACACAATAACTATGAACAATCAATGCAATGCTGCATACTTTTTTTTAAAAGTTATTAAAAAGTTATTAAAAAGTTATTAAAAGTTATTAAAAGGTTATGTTTAAACAGTATTTTTTTTCAACATGGCGTTAAAACCTCGCCAAAAAAAACCGATGTTGGCCTTAAAAAACATAACGTTTAAATGCACAAACAGTACAAAACACTATCTCAATTTTACCCTACAGGGATTTTGCAGAAGCACGGCTCTTACACTAAAAAAACAACAGCGGCATATTAAATATGGTTGATGTTTCATCCGCAACTAGAAGCCTCCACAACAAAACGGCTTATTCAAAACATGTTGGTGTGGGCTATGCATTTTTAAAATTTTTAGAATATTTAGCCTTTTAAAAAAGAAGAAAAAGGAAAAGGCGCATGAAAGACGAAGGACAGTCTTGACCATTAAACCGCGCCTCTTGCTCAAAAATTAGACTTAAATAAAACGAACAAAACAACCCAGGTGTACCCGCAAAGCCAAAAGAAAAAAGGCTTGCCGAATGTGTTTGTGGATGTGTTATATTATGGAGCACTGGTCAAAGTCGCTGGCGGGAATGGAAGGTTTGGGTTGATTTTGGGTTATTGTCATGAAATAACCAAAAGATTGAGGCGATTCCTTGTTCAAAAAAGTGCTCATTGCAGAGAAAGTGATTACAATGGGGTAAATTATTGGCAATCTAATGACCATCACCATAAATTCAAAACCGCGGTGGGGATGGCGATATTTTGCAAGCACTAAGGACGTTTATTTGTTAGACTGAACTGTAGTATGCGCCCGGTATGGTAAAATCCTCAATGTTGAAGTACTATGCGGCAATATGTCAAAAAAAAGAGGACATTGGGTGCCTTTTGATGGTTGTTTTCCAAGCGCCAGAAAATGAGAAAGTGTCAACCAAAGCATTGATAGGCATTTTGTCAAGCCTTTTTGCAGACTGCCGTGATGATGAGATGTGGGGTTTGACGAGCCAAGAGACTGATTTTCCCATTCATTCATTCATTCATTTGTTTGTTTTCGTCTTTATTGCTGATGTTTCCTTTTGCCGCTACCCTTGGTGTTAAATAATTGCCTATATCATACCCCATTTCCCTGAGATACTTTAGGGTTAATTTGTAAACTATTTCATCATGGTCTGCTACTTCTAGGATGCGGTTCCATGAGATTTGGTTGTTTGATTGTATTTCTTTTGATAGGGTTGCTGTGTTTTTCCTTGCTTCTGATTTGCAGTCCTCAAAAGTTTTCCCGTTCTTGTAGGGTCGGTTCCTTGGATCGCAGGCTATTGGATTTTTCAATTATTTTGTAACATTGTATGTCATTACAACAATTTATCTTTAGCTAAAAAACCGTTTCATCGTATGTACTACATTTTTGACTTCTTATTTTCTTGCCTAGATTATAATGCATTTAGCTGATGAAAATATTGTCAAATGGGTGGTGGTTTTTGGCCTTTATGCCAATTCTTTCGTAAGCATGTAGGTATGTCCTTTGGTCATTATTTTCTTAATAAATTGCAGGTATTTTAAAAAATGAAAAAAAAGTGTGGTGAACCCTACTCATATGGAGATTTGTTTGTTATGGTCTCACACATGTTTGAGTGATTGGTGTGTTTGTTGTTTGGTCTATGCTGCACTCATTTACTGCAGATGGAATGATGTTTGTTGTGGTTGTACTTCCAGCTCCTGGTTGAGTTGAGGGTGTAGTGCTTGAAGGTGTAGTGCTTGTAGGAGTAGTGCTTGTAGGAGTAGATGTTGATGATGAGGGTGAAGACGATGCTGAAGAGTTAGATTGTGGAATGTTGTCGCTTTGGTCGTTGAACCCTGCTGCGTCGTTGTCCTTTCCTACTATCTGCTGTCCCTGGTTTGCCTGCTCACAGTCGTCGCCCCTATAGCAGAAGTTGTCCTGGTCCTGGTGTTGGTTGGCTTTTTTTGCGCTTGTATCTTTCTGGATGCTTTGCTTAAGGTCTGAGGTGTCTTTGTGCTTTTGTTGTTTGTCGCTGCCGTCTGCATATGATTGCATTGGGATAACACTTGTTCCCATAAGTAATAACGCTGTAATGGTTGCTATTGCCAAAATATTATTGGTATTGTTCATACTTGGAATTAACTTACTTTTTATGATATATTTGGAATCTGTTTGTTCATACCCTACGTTCTTTTTGAACTTATCAACCTAAAAAAATCAGTATAACATTAATCCTGATGGTCTATCCATATAAAAAAAATTGTCTTTCCATGGATAACGATACTACTACCTGATGCATTTGCCAGCTAAAGTCAACTCAATGCTTCCTTTCATGCTCTAAAGTTTCCTTAAACTGTTGTTTTAGCATTATCGTGTGTGATGTACAATACATTTCCTTCTTTGATGATTCTATGTCCCTTATTTTAAAATTGCATCATGATCAAGGAACAAGTACTGTGGGCTTTTAGATGTTTCTGCAATGTCTTGTGTTATTGCTTATTATGACATATGTTTTTTATATCTGTAAAGACTTGTCATTATTTCAACTAATAACCTAATAGATTGCTTGTTATATAATCTGATAACGTTATTTCATTGGAGATTAAATGGGTTATGGCTGTTAGTTAAAAAAATAAGGTTGAAAGGTTTGTTTGTTTAGTACAAAAAAATAGGTGGTGTTGTGTAGGACTGTACTCCACTTTATAGGGTGACACAGGCGTTTAGTCTTACTGATCCAACAGTCACTATTCCGTTAACTGATGGTGGGGGGCATGCTGCGCCAGATGGATTCAATGTAATGGAGCTTCCTGGTATTGTTCCAGCGGGTAAACCGAATACTGAATTGTTGTCTCCGGTGATTGTGACTGTGCAGGTTAAAGTGGCTGTTTGGGTGTTGCCTGTTCCGTTGTCGTTTTTGCTCTGGTCTATACTGCATACGTCTGCGCCCTCAAATATGTTGTTTATTGTTACGCTGCCGGGTGTTGATGTGTTGTTTGATGTGTTGTCTGCTGGGTTGGTAGATGTCGAGGAGGCTGCGGATTGTGGGATGTTGTCGCTTTGGTCGTTGAACCCTGCTGCGTCGTTGTCCTTTCCTACTATCTGCTGTCCCTGGTTTGCCTGCTCACAGTCGTCGCCCCTATAGCAGAAGTTGTCCTGGTCCTGGTGTTGGTTGGCTTTTTTTGCGCTTGTATCTTTCTGGATGCTTTGCTTAAGGTCTGAGGTGTCTTTGTGCTTTTGTTGTTTGTCGCTGCCGTCTGCATATGATTGCATTGGGATAACACTTGTTCCCATAAGTAATAACGCTGTAATGGTTGCTATTGCCAAAATATTATTGGTATTGTTCATACTTGGAATTAACTTACTTTTTATGATATATTTAAGATCTAGTCTGTTCATTCTCGATGTTAATTTTAAGTTTATCAACGTAAAAAAATCAGTATAACATTAATCCTGATGGTCTATCCATATAAAAAAAATTGTCTTTCCATGGATAACGATACTACCTGATGCATTTGCCAGCTAAAGTCAACTCAATGCTCCCTTTCATGCTCTGTAGTGTTTCATTATATCATTATTTCACCGATATCGTATTACTCACTTTGCCTCATCTTAAGCCGGTGTGAGGTACGTGTGTTGGTTTGATACCTTTTTGTTCTCCATTTTAAAATTGTGCTTCTAATCATGGTACAGATGGTGGGGGGTTTTTATGATGGTGTCATGCGCAATATCTTGTGTTACCTGTAGTCTTATATGTAATTAATATTTATTGAAACTTCATTATTACAACTACAAGTTTGGAAACCTGTCCATTTGATAATCTGATAACATTACTATAATGGAGATTAAATGGGTTATGACTGTTAGTTAAAAAAATAAGGTTGAAAGGTTTGTTTGTTTAGTACAAAAAAATAGGTGGTGTTGTGTAGGACTGTACTCCACTTTATAGGGTGACACAGACGTTTAGTCTTACTGATCCAACAGTCACTATTCCGTTAACTGATGGTGGGGGGCATGCTGCGCCAGATGGATTCAATGTAATGGAGCTTCCTGGTATTGTTCCAGCGGGTAAACCGAATACTGTGTTGTCATTTCCGGTGATTGTGACTGTGCAAGTTAAAGTGGCTGTTTGGGTGTTGCCTGTTCCAGTATCGTTTTTGCTCTGGTCTAAACTGCATACGTCTGCGCCCTCAAATATGTTGTTTATTGTTACACTGCCGGGTGTTGATGTGTTGTTTGCTGTGTTGTTTGCTGGGTTGTTTGATGTTGAAGATGCTGCGGATTGTGGGATGTTGTCGCTTTGGTCGTTGAACCCTGCTGCGTCGTTGTCCTTTCCTACTATCTGTTGTCCCTGGTTTGCCTGCTCACAGTCGTCGCCCCTATAGCAGAAGTTGTCCTGGTCCTGGTGTTGGTTGGCTTTTTTTGCGCTTGTATCTTTCTGGATGCTTTGCTTAAGGTCTGAGGTGTCTTTGTGCTTTTGTTGTTTGTCGCTGCCGTCTGCATATGATTGCATTGGGATAACACTTGTTCCCATAAGTAATAACGCTGTAATGGTTGCTATTGCCAAAATATTATTGGTATTGTTCATACTTGTAATTAGCATACATTTGATGATATATCTAAGATTAGTCTGTTCATTCTCGATGTTAATTTTAAGTTTATCAACGTAAAAAAATCAGCATAACATTAACACTGAATATATTTAATTATATATGTATAGCATAATTTTAACTATAAATTTGATAATTTTGTTAATGTTTTCCAATAGTGAATAGTAATTATCACCGTCGCGCTTTTCTAAACTTTGGTAAAAATAGGAACTATGCAATAGCGATGGAATTCTATTCCTTTGACCAAGGATACCAAAACGAGTGTTGATTATATTTTAAACTATTTTCAATTGTATGCTAGACATGTAATTAATATGACAATAGCTATATGATGTCTCTGATTGTTTGATAAAATTTAGCTTTATTTCCGTGTCGCGTTGAATAATTGATGTGTGATAGTTCTACATAATGTCAACTATGTTGTTAAAAAAAATAAAATGTCGATGGCAACAAAAAGCGAAGTGATTCTTATTTGTGCAACCGCGCTAGGTAAACCCAAACTATGGTTGATTCTTTATCTGCTGTGCTGGTTGCTGCATTAGGTAAAGGTGCAATATCTGCTCCATCAGTTGGTGATATAGGGAAGTGTCTTAATGATGTGCGCCTCAAAAAGATATTTTAATGCCTTCCTATTTTGTATCATCTTTTCAATGTCGTTATTTCCATTTGTATAGGCAACTTGTACCAACCTCTTTTCTCCTCATGTGTGAAATTGGTTATAGGGGACAAATACGCCCCAAAGTGCTGTTTATCTTTTATTCGCTGAATGGATTGGCTTCAAATCGCATCTAAAATCGAGAATCAAAAAATGATGTTCGCCTTGTTAAAGCAGCTAGTGGGCTAGATCTGAATATTTATTTGATTTGCTTTAGCGAGGAATTATTGTGGTGGTTTAACATAAAAAAAGGTTAGGTGTTACGATGGCAAAAAAATGAAGGAATATTTTACTTGTGTAATTACCTTGCTAAGATGCAGACTCTGATTGATGGACTGTTGCCTATAGTTAAAGCGGCAGGAACTAAGCTTCCAGAGCACTCTCCACCAACTGGTGTGGGTAGTGATTGGAGCAGACCAACTAGACTTGATGAGATGCAACCGTTGAGAGCTACACTCGCGCTTGTAGTTAATGTTACGCTAACTTCACCTGATGAGCACTCTCCATTGGCAGGTGGCGGTGTTACAACCGGTCCTGTTTTATTACCGTTATCTGTTCCTGTTCCTGGTAAGTTTGTTGGTAGGTTGTCGCTTTGGTCGTTGAACCCGGTTACATCGTTGTCGTTGCCCACTACCTGTTGACCCTCGTTGCCCTGTTTGCATACCTCGCCCCTGTAACAGGTGTTTTCCTGGTCTAGTTTTAAGTTTGCATCATTTTTTTCTTCTTGGGATGTGTGATCTTTACCTTTTTTATCTTCATCGTCGTCACCCCTGTCTGCATATGACTGCATTGGGATAACGCTTGTCCCCATAACCAGTGTTGCTGCGATTATGGCCACTAATAAAATGCTTTTTGTATTGTTCATTCTTGCATTAAACGATCTATTATTGTATATTAAGGGTCAGTCTGTTCTGAAGGAATTTTTATTTCTGAACTATTCGCGTTAAAATGGTTATTGTGGAGGCATTAATGACAAATCTAAAGAATGGATGCATGTATTATTTTTAATTTAATTGTTTAATGGATTGGTAGGGGTGGATGTGAAGAGATGATGCCTTTGAAATACGTGTTGAGATTTTGCATTACAATTTTTAGTATGGTATTTGTAGTTTTTTTGGTTTGATTGATTATCTGGATAAAAAAGGGTTGGATTGTGATAAAAAAATAATGTTTTGTTTTATTAGTTGGTCTTATGCTGCACCAGTTGCATTCTCTAATGCAATGAGGTTGTCGCTCTGGTCATTGAATCCCTTTTGCATCGTTGTCTTCACCTATGATTTGCTGTCCCTGGTTTGCTTGCTCGGCACCTTGCCTCTGTAGCAAAGTTGTCTTGGTCTTGGTGTTGGCTTGCGCTCTTTTTGTCTACTTGGGTTTTTTCGCTGATTGAGGATTTGAAGTCCTTTGTTTTTTTGTGCTCCTCGCCGCCTGCAAAGGATTTCATCTGGACTAAACTTGTTCCCATAACCAGTAATGATGTTATGGCTGCAATCATTAACATTTTGTTTGTATTGTTCATACTTGGAATTCAGATGCATTTTATGGTATATGTGAGGTTGGTCTATTCATACCCGACGCTCATTTTGGATTTATGTACCTAAAAAGGATACTATGAAAATAATATAAAATATCTTGTGTTAAATGTATAAAAAAAATTTAGCCTATGTTAATGACTTGGTGATGATAAAAATGATTTTTTAAAAATCAAAGTTCATTGCGAAACAATTGGGTGGAAGAAACTATTGGCAAGATTGATATATTGATATTGGATGGGAAATGGGCTATCATACGGATTTTATTGTTATGCAAATTGCAAATTATCGCAGCAAGGCAGATACGGCAGTTGACTTGAAATGCAATTGCGGATCAAGGTCAAGAAAATATCGTTAACTTTTTGCGATTGGAGTTTATGATCTTTTCATTGGTGTTTGAAAGTTGGAAAAAAAGTAGGTTTTTTGTCAAAAAAATTTTGGGAAGTGCTCTTGGGGCTGTTACCTAACTATGGCAGGTGGTAATGGAATGTTGAACAGGAGGTGCAGACAATCAAGTACTGCTTTTATCTGTGGCCCATTTGACTCACCGCTCAACGCTTTCTCAAGTATACCCAATACACCAGCGAGGTCTAGAGTTTTAGCATCCAATGCTGCACATATCTGTGCCAGGCTAGTGTAGGTTGTTCCACCAACTGTTATTCCAGCGGCCAATGCAGTTTCGAACTGACGAAATTTACCGGGGGCGCTTAAACCATTTTTAAAGCAATCTTCACATGCTTTTTCTTTCGGATCTCCGCCATTTCCGTTACCGTTGCCTGTTTTATTTCCGTTACCGTTTCCTGCTCCTATTGCGGCTAGGTCGAGGTTGTCGCTTTGGTCATTGAATCCCTTTGCGTCGTTGTCCTTGCCCACTACTTGCTGTCCCTGGTTTGCTTGCTCGCAGTCGTCGCCCCTGTAGCAGAAGTTGTCCTGGTCCTGGTGCTGGCTTGCGCTCTTTTTGTCTGATTCGGAGCCTGCGATTATTGATGATTTATAGTCCTTGCCTTTTTTGTGGTCGTCGTTATTGTCCCTGTCTGCATATGACTGCATCGGGATAACGCTTGTACCCAAAACGAGTGTTGCTGTGATTAATGCTATCACTAAAATGTTTTTTGTATTGTTCATACTTGCAGTTTAGGTGCAGTTATAGGTATATTTGAAATGCGTCGTTTGATTCCCTATGCTAATTTTGGGTTTATCCACCTGAAAAGATTAGTGTAACATTAACATATATTATCTAACGCTGCATTATTACTATAAACTAATCTAGACGTTTTTGTTGTTGGTCGCTACGGCCTGCATATGATTGCATGTGGATAACACTTGTTCCCATATGTAATAACGTTATAATGGTTGTCATTGCCAATGTGGTATTGGTTTTGCACATAATTGCAATTGAGTTACATTTATTCATATATATGAAGTATGTTTATTAATACTAGATTGTCTTTTTGGGTTTATCCACCTAAAAAAATCAATATAACATTAACACTACCAATTTAATTTTCAATCTTCTATTTAGAGCCTATCCCAAAATTATATTTCTATAGGTGATTATACAACATGAGAACTGTACCAACCCCAGATAGCTCTCAACCTTCTTTTCATATCGTGTGAACAGTTTTCGAAACCTGTTGTGCCATGAGTTTGTTCTCTCCACAACCCATCTCTTGGGAGAATGTTTTTTATGATGTGGTGCCACTTTTGTTTTTTGTTCATCAGCTGCTTCTCCTTTCTTTCTCTTGTGTGGCATGTGCAATACATACCCCCGTTTGATTAGTTCCTGTTCCTCAGGTTCAGAATTGTATGCCTTGTCAAGACATAGATGCTGTTGCAGTTTTCCTCTTCCTGATTTAGGCTCATATGATGACGGTCGTCGTTGCTTGATAACAATGCTATCAACCACATTTGTTACCAGCTTAATGTCATGGGTACTGGCAGAAGATATGACCGCAGACAGCGGGATGCCTTTCTTGTATGTCAGAATGTGTCTTTTTGTGCCCAGTTTGCCTCTGTCTGTGGGATTGTTTCCGGTCATTGCCCCCCCAAAGGCGACTTTATGGATATGGAATCAAGTGATTGCCATGTCCAGTTGATACCAACGATTTTATCATAGGTTGTCAGTAATCTCATCCATGTCTTTTTGAAGACATCCAAACCAACCCATTGCTGGAATCTTCTGTGACAGGTGGAGCCTGAGCCATATTCTTTTGGAAGCATTTCCACTGACATCCTGTTCTCAGAATGTAAAGGATTCCGTCAAGCACTTTTCTAAATGGCACAATTGGCCGGCCTACAGTTTTAAATGGTTTCTCTTTGGGTAGGATATTCCCAATTTCATTCCACAACTTGTCTGGAATGGTTATGATGGTACGATTATCCTTTCCACCATTTATTTTATCCACCTTATGGATACAGATCACAGATTGGCGATAATTACAACTAGCTATAATCCTATCGAATTTTGGGATAGGTTTTTAATATTATCTACAAATTTATGTGTCCTGTGCTTTCTGTAATAGTTTAGCATGATGGCCATGTCTTTTTTACATGTTAATGCTATAATGGGAAACCTATGCGCATTAATGGGATTGTGTGTATTTTGCATAGGATTACAGAATATGCTGGCCGGTGTGTTCTAAACCACTCAGTCATCATGTTCTATGGCTGAGTAATATGGTATATTTGATGATGAAGGAATTTGTGTGTAAGTTGTGTAGTTAAAAGTGAATTTTTATTTCTAAACTTGTTTGCATTATCATTTGGTTAAACAGGATTGCGGTATAATGCAGAATGGTATACTGGTGCGGTTTTCAATTGATTGTTATGTTGGCTGGTAAAGGGGATTTGAATGATGTGTTATCAATGTACGTTGGATTAAATTAGTTACACTCATGATTGCATAGATTTTATTTAATTCTTTATCTGGTTTTTCAAAAGATTTGGCAATGTTTTTAAATTTTATTGATGGTTTGAATTGATACAAAATAAAAAATATGCTGGCAAAAAAAGATTATGTTTTTATGTGTTTTTATGTTTATGTGTCTGTTGTATTTGCTAAAGCGATGTTGTCGCTCTGGTCATTGAACCCTTTTGCGTCGTTGTCTTCGCCCACTACTTGCTGTCCCTGGTTGGCTTGGTTGCAATTGTCACTTCTGTAGCAGAAGTTGTCCTGGTCCATGTGTTGGCTTGCGCTCCTTTTGTCTGAATCAAAACTTGCCTTTATTGATGATTTGAAGTCACCAGTTTTTTTATGTTGGTCTGCGTATGACTGCATTGGGATGACGCTTGTCCCCATAACCAGTGTTGCTGTGACTATGGTTATCAATAACAAATTTCTTGTATTGTTCATACTTGCAATTCATAGGCACATTATAGTATATTTAAAATGGGTCTTTTTATTCCCTATGCTAATTTTGGATTTATCCACCTGAAAAGATTAGTGTAACATTAACACAAAATACTTTAAAAGGAATGTTCAGTGTAATTTTTACAGTTTATTTATCAAATGAATTAATGCGTCACGTTTTTAGAGTCCTGTGATGGGATAACGTTATGAAAAATTTACTTGCCATAAGGGATAGTTTTTCAAGAACGGCTATGGCAATTGCCATACCGATCTTTTGCCTGTTGATCTCTACATCCTGTATGCCTGCACATGCCCAAGACTTTGAGTCCTCCGTTGGAACCCTGCGAATTACAACACACGTCATCAATGACAATGGTGGAACTAAAGAAGCCTCTGATTTCTCCAATTGTATTGATACATCAAATGAAGACAGCTCAAGCCTGCAGTGCTCTTCTGGTGATGAGGAAGGAAATTCACAAAATAGCTTTGATGCCGGAAATTATAAAGTGACATCAGATTCGGACTATCCGGTAGATGGGTACACCGTTACCTATTCATCCGATTGCTCAGGTGTTATTGGTAATGGCCAAACAAAGGTTTGCACTGTCACATACGATGACATCGCAAGTCCTATTGTAGCCGCAAATATCAGTAACCCCACCGCTTGATGTTCCACCACATAGATGTTTCAGTGCATTTGGTCATTGCTTCTCTTTTTTTTTGGCCTCTGCCATTGTTCCTCGAAGAAAGCTCATAATAAGCAAAGTTAAAGCCAAGTCTTGTCGAAAACTGTTAATTTTTTTTAATGTATTGTAAAAAATTAATTGACATTCACAAGATCACCTTTTTGCCATCTATTTTGCGATTTCCTGATTTGTTATTTAATATGTGGTAATCAACTTAAAAAAACTCAAAAATAGTGTTTGCATTTTATGGTTAAACCTTTTCTTACCCCTTCTCCCGAATAATCCATGTTTTGTTAACTGATTCGGTGTTGGCAACTTTGTTTTTTAACTTTATTTCGTATAATTGATAGCAAGTGTAATGAAAAAGTTTTTCTCATGAAGAGTTGGCAATATGTTTAAATTCACTTTGTGACTTTATATATTTAGGAATCATTCAAGGGTGTATTAATACTACTAATTTATTATAAAAAGGGTTACATGCCAAAAAATAAATCCGCTTCAAGTATTTGTTTTACCTTTTTGTTTTTGAATTTTGAATATGTTCAATCGATGACTTAACTGGATAAGGGCATATTTCGTAATATGATGAATACTCATCATTATTTAAAAGTCTATATTCATTAGCCTTCGTTAATAAGGTTTTGTGATAATGTTATGCTGATTTTTTTAGGTTGATAAACTTAAAATTAACATCGAGAATGAACAGACTAATCTTAGATATACCATCAAATGCATCTGAATTCCAAGTATGAACAATACAAACAAAATGTTAATGATTGCAGCCATAACATCATTACTAGTTATGGGAACAAGTTTAGTCCAGATGAAATCCTTTGCAGGCGGAGACGACCACAAAAAAACCAAGGACTTCAAATCATCCATAAGTGCAAAATCTCAAATAGACAAAAAGAGCGCAAACCAACACATGGACCAGGACAACTTTGCATACCGAAGCAATGGCGCCGAACAAGCAAACCAGGGCCAACAGATAGCCGGTGAAGACAATGACGCAAAAGGGTTCAATGACCAAAGCGACAACCTCGAAGCATCATTCAACGCAACAAACTCTACAAGTTAAGTAAACCCCTAAAAAAATAGCAACAAACTTGAATGGATGTATCCATTCAAGGTAGATGTATTTCTATTTCTTTCTTTTTATTTTTTTTCATTTTGGTTTCTGCTCTTCTTGGATTTTTAGTCATTTTAACATCTGCCGGAAGGGGGAGAAAGTCTCCACGACGGTAAACTTGATTTAACAAAGGACAATCTGTGAATAATTAGTTGCGTACAATATAGCGCAAATTTATATAATGCTTTTATTTACGATTTGTCAGTTTCATTTATTCGGCTGTTCACTTAATGCTATTGATATTGGCAAAATTGTGTTGGTATTCTTATTGTTAATTGATAACAAACAAAACCACGTTTTTAATATACCTATTCTAAATATACTATAAGGCTCACGTTAGTCTCAAGTATGAGCAATACAAAGAGTTTATTAGCAATAGCAGTAATAACATCATTACTAGTCCTTGGAACTAGCATAACGCCAATGCAGTCATTTGCAGACAAGGGCAATGACGACCACAAAAAAGACAAAAATACATCAGACCTTAAACAAAGCATTCAAAAAGATTCACAATCCAAACGTGTAAATCAACACTTAAGCCAAGACAACGAATGTTATAGGGGTGACGAGCTGTCAACAATCCAATGAAGGCCAACAGATAGCCGGCGAAGACAACGACGCAAAAGGGTTCAATGACCAGAGCGACAACCTAGCAGCATCAGCAGTTAGCGGCAAACTCAACAAACTCAACAGGCTAAGTAAACCGGAAAATATATCTGTAGACTTGAATGGATATATCCATTCAAATTGGGAAAATAAACATTTCTTTCTTTTTTTTAGGATGTCAGTTGATTATGCATATTTAAAATTGTTGTAAAATTCATGCGGGTCCAGCATCGCGATTATAGTCTTTTCCAAGAGTATAGAATAGCTGATTGTAAATTGTTTTGTCAATTTAGCCTTTAACTGTTTGTTTTAATCTAGTGATGAGGTTTTTTGCAAATCCAAAACATTTAGTATTGTTAAATTAAGGATGACTGACCTAAAGTTTTCGTTTGGATTTTTGTAACTACTGTGCTCAAAATTAAAAATCAGTTACTTTTTTCAAGGCTCTTCACCTTTGAAAAACTGTACACGGGTTATTAAGAGCTTTTGTTATGAGGGGCAAACAATAGATGCTTTGCCAGTGGCATATCATGATCTACTGCTTTTGGGTTTGAGGAATTCATCATCATTCGTTAACATCCACTTTTCTGTTCTATGCAGTAATCAAATTGTTAATTGCTACAAATATTCATTTTGCCCTATTGTTACTAATACTGTTCTGAGAATCTTTCTAATCCGCTTAGATTGGAAATTAAATTTACTTTTTTATGGACCGACCCTAAATATACCATAAAGGAACGCTCATTCCCAAAAAAATGCTTAGTTTTTATCAACATTTAAAAAAAGAATTAAAAACCTATACATGCCATCTCGTATGTTTGCTTATCTTTTTTCACCTGTCTGATAAAAAAATGGCGATAAAAGAGATGGAGAAAAACATAAACTTAAAAAAGTTCCTTCTTGACAACGCTACCTCTTTTGCCCTGTTCCTTCCTGGTCTTTATTGCATGGCAGTTTGGGCACAATGCCTGGCAGTTGTTTTCATGGTTGTTTGACCTGTCCCCGTTTTTATGGTCCCAGTCTACCACATTTAGTATCCTTCTGCAGTGAGCGCATTTGTGATCCTGTTTTCTTAAGATGTTTTGCTTAACATGGTTGGGAAAGCCCTTTCTTTCCCTAGATTTTTTTCTTTTATTTCGCCTTCTAAACGCAACGAGGCCAAGCACAGACAAAAATAAACCCAAGGATAAAATAATTAAACCAAATATTTTAGAATGGCTTTTTAGGAAATCTATGGCATGAAAAGAAGTAGAGTTAGGTGAAGATGGTGAATCAGTATTTTCATTTTGCTTGGATAAAAGGGCCTTGCCACCTGGTTCTGAATCTGTGCTGTTTGCATGTGAATCAGAAACGCCATTATCGCTGTTTGTTTTTGAATCCTTGTCCTGGCATTCGCTGTAGCCATCATTGTACCCCTGCATAAATATGGCTGTGTGGCTACTTTTGCCACCACTGTTGTCCAGATATGGATGATCTTCTGCGTTGGCATCAGAGCACCCATGATCATATCCTGAATTATACCTTTCATCATCAGAAAGAGCAAAGGCCGTGGCGGCAGCATCAGCATCAGCATCAGCATGGCCTGCCTGTTTTGTTGGTGGGATGAAAGCGGTAATGATGGGGGTGGTAGTGCTGGCTGGGACACTTGAGATGATTATGATTGATATGATAAAAATATGTTTTAACTTTAACTTTAAAGACATATTTTATCGAAAAAAGGGTTGTATGGGGATATATTAATTCTTAACTTATGGGGCAAAGGCCAATTGCGTCATTACTCCTACTCTCTGGTCACTCATTTCCTGACTTTAACTTTTCCAAATGCTCCCCAGTGCTTTAATGAGTCTATTACTATTTGTGTGTGCATTGTTGCACGGAAATTGAAAATATGTGTGAAATCAGTTTCCATTTCTTTTTTTTCACTCCTCTTGTTTTTTTGAAAGAAAAAAAGTGAGTTGTTTTTTTTGTATGTTTTTGAAGTCAATTTTTTGCCATGTCTCTATAAGGTTTACTGGGTAATTATGATGTGTTCGTTTTCTTCCTGTACTTTTTCAAGCTCAGGTTCTGTATCCCAGTTTTCCTCTTCTTCACTGATTCTCTTCTTCATTCTTAGTTTATCTTCTGCAATCCCATAGTCTGTGAAGTCGCACATAAGAGTAATAATACCATTCAACTTTATGGTATAAATCAATTTTGTTAGGGATTTTAATTTTAGGTTATGTGGGGCGATGTTTGATATTATTACAATTTATCTTGATTTTCTGCAATTATTTGCAGAATATTGATTTTAAAATGCAAGAATGATTTGATGCAAAAACGCCGATTTGGAACTACAACTTTTAATAGATTGTATTTCTGAACTGTTTCATCAAAACAACATTAAAAAATTCAGACTCCATTCATTTCAAATCCATTATATATGACAAATCTCTATTTTATTTGCATTAGTGGTAAAGGGAAAGGATAGTCATTCTAAAAAGTCACGAAACGGTAATGATGGTGGTAATGGTAGTGATGATCACCCTTTTGACAAGGATAGAAATGTAAATAAATCGCTTGATGGCGTTACTACCCTAAAGGAGAAACACAGGGAAAAGACACGGGTGGCTGTAGTTTCAATCATAGCCTCTGCAGCCCTTGCACTTTCAAAATTCATTGTGGCTATGGTGACTGGAAGCCTTGCAATTTTGTCTGAAGCCTTGCATTCCGGATTGGATATAATAGCTGCAATTATGACCCTTTACGCAATAAGGATGGCCATAAGGCCACCGGATCTGGACCATAATTATGGGTATGCCAAATTTGAAAGT
Source organism: uncultured Nitrososphaeraceae archaeon (assembly GCA_963779615.1). Classification (GTDB taxonomy): domain Archaea; phylum Thermoproteota; class Nitrososphaeria; order Nitrososphaerales; family Nitrososphaeraceae; genus Nitrosocosmicus. Next base: position 664,651 of record CAVZZA010000005.1, on the reverse strand, counting down.
CTGACTAGCTTGGCAGAAACGATCCTTTTGTTTGCAGTTGCCGGATGGATATTCTACGAGGGGATAGAACGCATCTTTTTTGTCCATAGCGTACCCGAAATAACTGTTTTCTCTTTTGCCATAATGATAGTTTCGATTGCTGTGGACTTTGGCCGCCAAAAATCCCTCTACAGGATCGCCCGAAAATATGGAAGCCAAGCACTGGAGGCTGATGCGTTGCATTTTAAGGCGGATATGCTAACCTCGGGTGTAGTGCTTGTCGGTTTGGTTATTGTCTATCTTTTTAACGTTCCTAACGCAGATTCCTACGCCGCAATCACAGTGGCAGGTGTAATTGTTTATTCCTCTCTGGGTTTGGGGAGAAGGACATTGGATGTGCTTTTGGATAAAGCCCCTAAAGGCATTCAGGGGCATATACTAGAGTCCGTGACCGGATTTGAGGGGGTAAAAAATGCCCATAGCGTTCGTGTAAGAAAGGTGGGTTCTGAAACCTTTGTTGACCTGCATATAGAAGTCCCGAGGATATTTACTCATGACAGGGCACATAAAATAGCAACGAGTGTGGAGAATAAAATAAAAGATGAAATACTGCCAAATTCTGATGTTGTAGTCCATGTTGATGCAGTTCAGGATAATCTGACAGAAACAATAAAAGACAAGATACGGTTAATAGCCACAGAATACCCTGCCATTAAAAACATCCATTCAATTTATCTTGCCGCGCCATTTGAGCAAAATTCTGTAAACCCCACTGAAAAGCAAGAACATGATGGTGAGGATTCATCTAAACTTTTGCATCTTTATCTTGACGTTCAGATAGACAGCACTCTGAACCTAAAAACAGCCCATAACATTGTTGATGATTTTGAGAGGAAAATTCAGAGTGAGATTTCAACTATAAGAGACATAACCACCCATATGGAGACAGAGGTGGATATTGAAAAATCGGTTGGTAAAGAGGAAAAGACAGACCAGTCATTTTACGATAAGATAAAAAATATCGCATTGTCGGTAAACGGTGTTTCTGATTGCAAAAATGTTGCCCTGGTGTTTGCCGGCAATGAGGTCCACATCACTCTCACCATAAAGTTGAGTCCCTCCTATGTCAAAATGGATAGAAACACCAACAAAGAGAACACTCTGGAGAATGAGGAGTTATCCGTAGAGAAGGCGCATCAAATAGCAACCAATATCCAGGATCTCATTTTGAAAAATACCGGGGCTTCAAGAGTAATAATACATACCGAGCCTGATTAGTGTATTCCCTCCATCCTTGTTGCCGCTTTTTATATGGTTCGCTTTGGAAATAATGGTTGTGCAGATAAAGCAAGTTACTAAAAGAGCATCAACTCTTTTGTTTAGGGGAGGTTGACTCGCATCAATACATTTTTTGGAATGTTTTCATATCCCATACCTTGTATGTTTTTTTGGTTTTGTGTGGCATGATGTAGTGTGATTCCCTTTTTCCTTCAGGTTCAAAATCTGAAGGTATGACGTTAATGCTTGCGAGCGATTATGTGCCTTTCGCCGCTCTCATACTTTTTCTCAAATTCTATTTTGAAGTTGTATGGGCCAAGAAATTTACTTATGGACTCGTATAGGTTAGTCCCGCTAGAGAGGTTGTGCACCTCAATCAATAGCGCGATGTCTTTGCTATTGGAGAGTATGCCTTCTGCTCCCTTTTAGTACTTCATATTCTGCGCCTTCCACATCAATCTTTATCCAGTTCACATCTTCCTGTTTTATCTGATTTGATTGCAGAAGGGAATCAAGTGTGTTTGCCGCTACCTCCACAAATTTTCCTTCCCCCGGTGCCCTGTCGGACATTATGGTGTTGAATTTTGTGTATGAGTCATGGAATTTTCCACCGCTTGGTAAATACAGCTTAATTTTCTCTTCCCTGGAGTATACGGCATAATTTAACGCAACGACATTTGTTAGTTTGTTGAGGTGGATATTGCGAGTCAATATGTTAAAATTGTCAGGATCCGCCTCAATGGCAACTACCTTGCCATTAGGGCCAACCCGTTTTGAGGCTATTATCGTATAGGGGCCAATATGCGCGCCAACATCCACAACAACATCCCCTTCCTTAAGTGCAAAATGCTCCAGTATGTCATCCTCGTGAAATGTCATGATTTTAAAGTCATCCTTGTTGTTTCTGCAATAAAACTCAAATTTGTATTTAGGCGTTTTGAACCTTAGCAAAGCCGATTTTTTTTTGCCTCTGTTCCAAAATAAATAAAATCTGTTCCAAAATGATCCAAAATCCAGATCCCGCTCTGAATATATTCTGTCTCTCCTTCTTTTACCCAAAACTATCCTAAGGGTGACTCTTGAACCTAAATAGAAAATCTTTATGAAAAACAATATTAGTTTATCTGATAAGGTAACCCCTTCTGAGTTTAACAATACCCATGAGATTAGTTTTTTCATTTATGCCTGTCAAAACAGACTATAGTACAATAAGATAAAAACCAAGTGCAAGTATTTTGTTGGCAACGGTTAATCCAGAACAATTCAAAAAATTGGGTAAAAACATGGTGCAGGCAGGCATACCCATTTCAATGGTGGTGGTGGTGATGGTTATGGTGGTAGTGTTACACACCCTAACCAAACAGAACCCTACTACAAAATGCGTTATAGTTTACTTCCTATTTGTCAAAAACATCCAGCAAGGAATTATTGGTGTATGAAAAAGGAATTGAATTATCTCAATATTGCATTTTGTGAATCCTTTTTGCAAAAGTGTTAGGTTGAGAAAAGCAAGAATCAAAATAATCTAATTCTCTATTTTTTTTTCTATTTTGTATTTATTGCAATATTGGGAAAGATTTCTTTTGTTTCTCTTTTAGTGTGTTTTTTTTAATGCGGTCAATACGGTCACCTTGTTTTAGTTTCGTCAAGTCCTCTCTAAACATCTCAAATTGCTTTTTCTTTTCTTCTGTTAGTGTATTCTTTTCTTTTAAGATTTCTTCAAAGATATCCATCTGCAGGATTAATATGGGTATCATCAAATCCCTTTCTTTCCCGGGTGCGGCCATGTACAAATAAGGGTTCTCTTCTACCGCCAGAGCATTTTCCAATCTGAATTGCCTTTTCCTGTGAATGTAGTGTCCACCCAGAACGCTGGCTACGGAAAAAATTAGTATCGCAACCACCATGAATACGAATATGTTTGAAAAAAGATAATTAAGCCCTGGAACATTCTGCAAAAGCAGTCTGTACTGAATTGTGATCCAATTGGTTATGGCTATGAATAGTGCAATATACGCTCCATAAAACTGACGGGATTCCCAAAACCTTCTCCCTACCCAATTCCAAAATTTACCTGAGTTTAGTAAATTGTCTTTAATTTTTCCCATAGGTTGGTATTTATGCCATACTCCATTTATTAATTCTTATAGGTACAGAAATATCTATAAACAATATTGCTTTATTGTAAAATATATGCCAAAGATTAAAAAATTATTGGCTTTTGTCTCTTTGTATTCTCTATTTTACGTGATTAATGTAACCAGATTTATTTACTTTAATGTACTTAAAAGATAGTCCAAGATATTTTAAATCCAAAATATGGTTATTGGTTGCTCATTAAAGGTTTATAATAATTTTTGTTTTTTTACAATATCATGGAAATTGTGGACATGGAAAAAAATGCTAATGATTTGAATAATGTCAATGTGGGCGTGGTGCACTACAACATGGAAGCCTACGGAGAGAGTTGCTAATAGCATTGGCAATTCCCGTATGTGGCGAACATGTTGGTTTGCATTCAATCAAAGCTATGCACGAAATGGGCTCTAAAGTTTTTCTGTGTGCCAGTGCATACCCTAAAAAAGAGGAGAGCCTGGAGAGAATAGGAATTGATGTTACGGATTCCATAGACGGGTTTGTAAAATCCATTGGCAGGAATGAAATTCTTCCATTTTTAGGGAGCGTACCAAAGACTGGTCTATTCATACTTTTTCTTTAAGAAATTGATAAAAAAACACAAGGTTGATTTCGTTTTGGTCACAGGCGGGTCTAGCCTTATTCCCAAAGATATGGCCAGGCGTACCATTGTGTATGTTCATTATCCTGTTGATTTGGAGGTTGAAAGCGAAAAATATCAGAAAAACACCTTGAAAAGGCTATACATAAAGCCATGGATGTTCATATCACATAATTTGGATTACATAAAACAGTCTACTATAATCACCAACAGCAACTATACTAAAAACGCAATAAAATCCGCATGGGGAATGGATTCTGTTGTGATTTATCCACCATGCCCTCAGTATTCATTTCCATTAAATGATGACCAAACGAGGGAAGACGTTGTTTGTTCTATCGGTAGGTTTACCCAGGAAAAAAGGTACGAGACAATATTGGAGGTGGCTCGACGGTTGCCCGATACAAGGTTTGAGCTTGTTGGAAGCGTCACTTTGGATAAGGCATGGTACCTGGAAAAGCTACAAAAGGATGCTCCCAAAAATGTAGGTTTTCATGTTAATGCAACAATCGAGGATAAAATTAGTGTTTTAAGGAAATCCAAGGTCATGTTGCATAGCTTTTTGGGAGAGCATTTTGGGATTGCTTTTGTTGAGGCAATGAGTGCGGGTATCATTCCAGTGGCGCATGACTCGGGTGCTGCAAAGTTTGACAAAATAGTGGATGAAAAATATAGATACAGCAATATTGAGGAAGCTGTTGAATCTGTAAAAAGCGCATTGTCGTCATGGAGCATAACCGAGTCTCAAAGATTAAGAGAATACGCAAAAAAATTTTCTGCCGAGGCTTTTAGGAAGAATCTAAGGTTGTTCATATCAAATTGGCTTGTTGATGATGGGAAAAGATGATGTCGTAAACATACACTTTCTTTTCGATATCCAACAAACATCTTGAGAACGGGCCGCAAAAAATTGTAGTGTATAAGTGACCATATTCTATTAAATTTTTAAATAGTATCTATGTCACAAGTCCAGAATGATTTTCAATGTCTTTTTGTTTGCTTTCTTGACTTGTATTTTTTCTTGGTTCGTTAATGGGAAAAGAATCCTCCCAAAATTATTGATAAAAATTATTATAGAATAAGTGCCGTAAAAAAACAAAAAACAAACAAAACAAATAATTAAAAATCCTTCTTTTTACAATGATCTAGCCTTTGTCAAACCAGATGCTTTCTTAAAATAACGTGTTTCTCTCCTGACTTATATGATAACTCCAATTCGATTTTGAAATTATAATGGGCAAGTAAATCCATTATTGAGGTATAATAGTTTTTACTATTGCTGTCAACATTGTGAATTTCCACAAACATCGTAATGTTTTTGCTTTTGGACAGGACATTGGTAGCCCCCCTCAAAACCTCAAGCTCCGCCCCCTCAACATCGATTTTCACCCAGTTGACATCCTCTGCATTTACCCCGTTTTGTTGTAGTATGTTGTCCAATGTGTTTGCTTCTACCTCTACAAATACATCCTGGTCTCTTACCCTGCCTGCCATTACTGTGTTGTAAATGGTTGCACCTACTTGTTTACTGTGATCATAAAGTTTTATTTTTGTCTCTTCTGAATAGACAGCATAGTTTAATGCTGTAACATTAGTGAGGTTGTTTAATTTGATGTTTTTATTCAGCATTTTTAACACCGAAGGATGGGCTTCAATAGCAACTACCTTCCCTTTTGGCCCAACACGCTTTGAGCCTATGAGCGTATAGCGTCCTATGTGGGCACCAATATCAACAACCACTTCTCCTTCTTTGGGGTTGAAGCGCACCAGCAGTTCATCTTCCCGTATTGTCATGCTTATGAAATCGTCTTTGTTGGCTGGACAATATACTTTGTAATTGTATTTGGGTACGCTTAATTTTAACAATAAAATGTTGCCCAATCTCAAAAATTTCTTGATATGGGATATATACATCAAGGCCAAAAATGAGGCGCTAAAATCATCATTAAAATACGAAAGTTTGCCTTTTGTGTATAATTTGTCCCTTCTTCTCTTGCCCAAAACAACCTTTAGGGAAATCCTTGTTGCTAAATAAAAAACCCTTAAAATGAATAAAATAAATATATCAAAAGGGAGTACCAACCCACCAGTTGGTCCCTTCAGCAACCAAGCCGATAACTTTTCAAGCATTATATTTTTTTTATTTCTTGTTTAATAAAGGTTTTAATCTTGTTTTTATTATATCCTCAAGAACTTTTGCTAACATTTTTTTTATGGCCTTTCTCTTGTACTATGTTATTGTAGTAGCAAACAAAAAGAATATTCTTTGGATCATGTTCACCTAAGCGTTTTTTTATTCCTTGCTATGAAAATCTTAAAGTAGAATAATTTAATCTTATATTAGATGTATTGAACTTTAAAGTCAAAATTGACTCTATAAAAAAACACCCTGCCATCATAAAATATATTGTCTTGGGCAAGAGTAGGGATGAGATAGAATCCAAGGTTAGGGAACTGGACAAGAAACAATTTGAGATGCAATCTCTAAAAGAGGTTAATGCTTTTATTTCATCTTTAAAGAAAAACCCAGTACAATACAATGAAATTAACGTAAATAACAATCCAAAGTTAAATAGACTATGCAGCATAGAAGATTGGCAAAATGGTGATATAAAAAAAATTATTTTAGAATTGCAGCATGCGAGTAAAGATGACTATATTAATAAAGTTGGTTGGGAAATGAAAACAAGCATAGTAAATAGCAGAAAACAGGGTCTTATCCACAGAAAAGACTGGGAGTGGGCCCTTGGAGTAATGGCGATGGAAAGATTTGGAAAATTAAAAAAAGATAATGTGGCAATAGGCATAGGTGCTGGAAGAGAAGAGATTCTCTTTTACCTTGCAAATAAAGTATCCCGTGTTTATGCTACGGACCTTTATGATGGAAAGGGTTGGAAAAACTTTGCTCCAACAGATTTTCTTAGGGACCCTAAAAAGTATGCCCCATTTCCGTATGATGAAGATGCGCTAACGGTGTTGAGGATGGACGGCTCAAAACTGGATTTTCCTGACGAGACGTTTGACATCGCATTCTCATTTTCCTCCATAGAGCATTTTGGTGGGGAAAATCACTCTGGGGCACTAAAAGCCATGAGGGAAATAGAGCGGGTGCTAAAGCCAGGGGGCATTGCAATCATAACAACAGAATACATACTCAACGATAAAGAGCATCCGGAGTTCTTCAACAAAAAAACAATATATTCGGATTTGATTGACAAGCTAGACAAACTAAAACCGGTAGAGCCTTTAGATTTGAGAATAACAACAAATACTCTAGATAAGGTCATAGACTACGAATCAGCTGTATATTGGGACAAATCACTAAACAATGATGAATTTAAAAGGAATAATCCTTTACTACTTGTTAGAGTCGAAGGTATGCTAATTACTTCAATAATGATTGTTTTCCAAAAACAACAATAAAATTAAAATTTGGCTATGATAATAAAAAATTTTATGTTACTTTTACTTTTGACGTTTTAAAGATAGTGAATGAAATAATTATTATTGATGTAACGCATAAACCCATAAAAAAATTTGTTATGCTACTTTATTAATAAAAAAGCAATTTTAGGATGAATATATTACCTTATAAAATACTCGTAAAAAAATTTCATAAAGACAACATATTAAATAATTTTTCGGGATTGGGATGGTTATTTTTGAATTTATTTTTTTAATGGTGGTATTCATAAAAATACATTATTGAGGAACATTTTTAAAATTTTTTTGATAAATGCCGAGTTATTACTAGATTTAGATATGCGTTTTAAACTTTGGTTTTATTTTTCAATGTAAATGACTGTCTGGAATTGAATCGATTTACATATCCTATAATGAAACTTTATTGAACTGTATGTGTTGTTTTATTTGGTTTTTTTATAATGTTGTTATACAGATTAGAGTGTTCCTCAGCAACAGTCCTCCACTTTATTTTCTCTTTGAATTTGTTCACTGATTGGTAATATTTATCGTAATTATCCGCAAGAATGCCTAATGCTTTGGAAAAGTCATTGGGGTTTCTTTTTATCGCTATGCCTAACCCCTGGACTGCAAACTCCTTGAAAAACTCCAGATCAGTTGCTATAAACGGCAGGCCGTGCGCCAAGGCGTCAAACATGACACCTGAGCCAGAAGCAGCCTTGTATGGCAATATCACTGCATCAGAGGCATAGAACAGCATTGATAGCTCTTCCTCGCCAAGGTAGCCCCTCTGCAAATCTATTATGTTTGGTGACTCTTTCCAGTTCGGTTTGATGTTCTCGTTGTTGAAATGGCTTTTCGATGAGTTTGTCACCAACTTCCATCCTTTGGGCATCTTTATCTTTTCAAGAAGGTCCCACCCCTTTCCGTCACTTGTGAATCCAACAGCCAAAGCTATTCTTTCATCGTCCCTGATGCCCTGAATGGAAAGTCTCTTTCTTGCTTCAGTTTTATTTGAGCTAGAATGGCCCATGGCCGGCTCAGACCCATGGTAAATCACCTGGCATCTGCCGCCCCCGATTTTCCTTGACATGAAATGTGAAAATACTATGCCTGAATGGCTTTTTTTTAATTTGTCCCCATATATGCTGTTGACCCCAAGGTAATTCAAAGAGTATCTCCATAGCCTGAGCAGTAGCCTAACAGGGGTTCCCGCAAATCCCATCCTGCCTTCCTTTTTTAATAAAGACTCTAGTGTCACATAGCCAAAATAAACACTTTTTCCAGAATGAAATGTTGTTACTATGGGGGTTTTGCATTCGTCATAAAACTCGTCAATGTATGTTTCTACTTTTTTTGGCTGCTTCTGATCAAATCTTAAACCATACAACCCAACATCAAACTGCACATGAATGATGTCTGGTTTTAGGTCATCAACTATTTTCAATAAAATGCTGGAGTTTTCCTGATTTGAAGGTGATATGCCAGAATAGTGCCCATCTCCTTTCTCATTGCATGCCACGTATACATCAAATCCCAGTTTTTGAATATTCTTTGTCAAATTTGCTGTATACCGTCCTATGCCTCCAGCCATGGGCGGGTATTCGGCGCATACCATCAGTATTTTCATTCTTTTTTCTGTATACTGCATTACTTTTTCCATATGTATCTCTTGTTGTCGCTTCCTTGTGTGTTTGAAACCCCCGCAACAGGCTGTCTGCCCGCAGGTGTTTTGCTATGCTTTTTAATGACGAGTTAAGTCTATTGATAGGTGGCATATCCGAAAGGCCTGCCTATATGGGTTCTCGGTTTTCCCGTTGTTGTCCTTGTGGATCCCACCCAGATACATATGTAATAAATTGCAAAACCAGTGTGGTGATGTGTTTAACGCCATTTTTCATCCTTAGGTTAAATTGTTCCGCCAGCGAATACCGTAAAGGCAATGGAACGCATTTGCAATGAGTTTCGTTTTCCTTTACTGCGGGATCCTATTTGTTTAATATGCTTTCCTTCAAGTGGTAAAACCTCTCATCCCACTCTTTTACCCTTTCATCCTTGAGTTGAATCATTTCTTTTTCCAACTGTTCTTTTTTTCCCTGAACCGTCTGTATTGCCTCCTTTATTTGAGTGGTGGAGTTGTCTGTGCAAATTGCTCCCTTGCTATAGTATTGCATCAGGCAATTCCAGTTTGATGTAATCAGGGGTTTTCCCACAGCCAATGCCTCAAAGGCTCCTGACAGCATTGTTTTGTCTCTGTTGGTGAGAACAATCACCGCATCCACATACCTAAGCAAGGACACATAGTCATCATAACTAACAAAGCCGGTAAAAATTACATTGCCTGGTTTATTTTCAAGAGCCCGTTTCTTGTTGCTGTCCATTTTTGAATAGTCCCCAGTTATAAAAAATCTTGTTTCGGGCAAATCCACAGCTGCCTGTATTATGTTTTCCAAAGGCTCATCATACGCAAAAGAGCAAATAAAGGCTACACTGAAAGAATAGGGCGAATCGTCCTTTTCTTTATAGGCAGGAACAGTGGTGACGCTAAAGTCTGGAACCCTGTCCTCCAGTACCTTTGAATCAACATTATAGTCTTTTAGCACTTTGGCCTTGAGATCATTATTGGTAACTATTACCAAATCTGCTTTTTTCATGGCCAGCTTGTTTAATGGTTTGAGGAATGTCCAGGGCCTGTTAAAAGCCCCCGTATGCGCATCAATTATCATGCTGCACTTTTTCTTCTTCCCAGGCGAAAATTTCTTGTATGCCAATACGGAAATAGCGCAAAATATTGGGGGTATTTGATTGATTATTATGTCTGGGTTTTCCTTTCTTAAGATTTTGAGAGTCTTTACAAACAGCACGGGATACTTTAATGGCGAGTACAGTTTTTTTCTAAACTTGTAATTCAATAGGTTGATTTTTGCTCCCAAACTCTCTGCCAAATTTTGTGTTCTGGGACTAAATGGAGCCCATGCCAAGAATATTATTTTTGGATTGTCATGACTTTCCATTATATTTGTATGTATTTTTATTTAATGGCGTTATTATAATTCAATCGACAAAAAATATGAGCATATTCTGCTTAAAGATGTTGACAGATGGCAAGAGCTAAGGTATGCCATAATAAAATATTTTTTGCATATGGTGATAAAATCCTGCCGTATTTTATCTGAATGAGATCTGGGTGGATAAAAAACAATGCTAAACCTATCTGACTAGTCCTTTGTTGTGCGCTATTGTGGGGGGAAATTAACTTGCAGCAAATTCTTTGCAACTATCGCCTCATTTCAAAAGATGGCTTTTTTTCCACCTTGTTGAACGGAAATCCGCTTGGAATGAGAGACACGATTACGTTGCTTTTATCGGTTGTCTGTCCTTTTTAAAGATTAAATAACAATCGTGAAAAACAGTTTAATATTTAATTTGACCTTAAAAAGAAAAATAAACTCCGTAAGGCGTCACCCTTCGATTGTGAAGGACATAATACAAGGCAAAAAATGGGCAAAGATTGAAGACAAGTGTAATTCGCTGGACGAAAAGGAAATAGAAGGTTTTGTGTCAAATTTAAAGAAAAACTCACACTACAAAATAGACTCCGGCAGTGGGTCCAAGACAAATCTAAACAGGCTGTGCTATGTTGAGGACTGGGAAAATCCTGAAATTAGGGAAACCCTGGTGGAACTGCAGAAACTCAACCCGCAGGGGCTGATCCACAGAAAAGACTGGGAATGGGCCATTGGCATAATCGCCATGAAGAGATTCGATAAACTAAATAAATCAAGCACAGCTATAGGAGTTGGTAGCGGCACCGAGCCAATTCCTTTTTACCTTGCAAACAAAATATCCCGAGTTTACGCAACTGACCTTTATGAAGACAATGAATCGTGGAAAAAAGCTGCACCACTCGGATTTCTTAGGGACCCTAAAAGGTATGCCCCGTTTCCATATGATGAAGATGCGTTAACGGTGTTGAGGATGGACGGCTCAAAACTGGACTTTCCCGACGAGACGTTTGACATCGCATTTTCGTTTTCCTCGATAGAGCATTTTGGCGGAAAAAATCATTCTGGGGCATTAAAGAGCATGAGGGAAATAGAGCGGGTGCTAAAGCCAGGGGGTATTGCCGTAATAGCAACAGAATACATACTCAACGGTAAAAAACACCCTGAATTCTTCAACAAAAAAACAATATATTCGGATCTAATCGACAAGCTAGGCAAACTAAAACCTGTGGAGCCACTTGACCTAAGGATGACGGCAAGCACTTTGGATACCATAATAGACCATTTTACAATTGATGCGAACTGGGACAATGTGGATGAAGAATACAAAAAAAGCCACCCGCTATTACTCCTTAAAATCCGAAACATCCTATTCACATCAATCATGGTTGTCTTTCAAAAACAGTCATGAATGCCATGGCAATGGATTTGTTGACTGGTAACCTATATTCCTGTGATTTTTGTTGACAATCTGGTGTGGATGCTGATGCCAATTTAATGCTTCTGGATATCCAATATTTCATTAAATGCCTTCCTTGTTGTGTAGTTTGATCTATTTTGGTAAAATGCGATTAAACGCTCAGTTCGTACCTTTTTTAGATGTTGGTGTGGTGTTTGTGTTGGTTTAAAATGGGCCTTGGTTTTTAGACCGTTAAGGTGCCCCGGCATTTAGTTTGTCAACGTACTCCCTAAAACATTCCTCAAACCTGCTCCACGAATACTCTGTAGAGTTGTTGATGCATGCCGTTCTCATTGCCTCCCTGTTTTTTAGGCAATACTCTATCCCATCAGCAAGATCCGCAGTCGCTCTTTTGCACATAAACCCTGTTTCCCGATGTTTTTGGGTGTAGACAATTCCACCGCTATCGTCGCAGTAGACAACCGGCTTGCCAAAGGCATTGGCTTCAATGGGCGTGATGCCAAAATCCTCCTCCAAATAGGGTGCCAAAAATAAGTCGCAGTTACTGAATAGGTTAAACTTTTCTTGTGCAGAGAATTCTTTGGCAATGAGATTTACATTGTCCGGCAAGTTTTTTCTGTCGATTTCGTCGATAGTGTTGTCATAAGGGCCAGCCACGATAAATTTACAGTGTGGCATTGTTGACGCGGTCTGGATAATTATGTCGATGCCTTTTTGTGTTACATTTAGCCTGGAAAATGCCAAAATGGTTGGAATGTCGTTTGTATTTTCCATCCCGTCTGTTGCTGAGTCACTGTTTTGAGTGTGCCCCTTTACGTCATCACAACCAGGATAAATGACGCGGAAATTGGATATCTTGTTGTATTTCTTTAGCCTATCACCAACCACAGGACTGTTAACTGCGACAAATGATTTTTTTAGATTCGGTGTCAGGTAAAACCTGTCTGCGAGTCTGGCCGCCCCGGCCAAAACAAGAAACATTGCCTTTTTCCTCAATTTTTTTTTCAACTTCAGGGAGTGCCAAAACAAATCATAATACTGTTTCTTGTGGTGTTGAAAGTAAACAATGTGGTTTTTGTGTTTGATGCAGTGAGAATCAGGCTGCAAAGTTATGACTGTGTCATACCTGGAAAGATCAATGTTGGATATTCCTCTCAGGTAAAAGAGCCTGAACAAGTCTTTCCACTTGATGGGAAATATTTTTGGCAAATAGGTTTCCTCATTAACGTATTCCACCCCTATGTCTCTATCCTGAAACGATCTTTTGATGTGGTTGATGACCTCCTTGGTTCCCCCTTCCTGCTCCTTTCCATCTGCAATTATACCAATTTTCATGTTAAACTCCCACCATTTTGACCATTGGCCTGAAAATTAAGCAGCAGCGGCAGCGGCAGTGTATACAGATTGATGCTGCCTGGCAACAGAGTCCCATGACAGCTTTTGTTTAAAGTCTGCCACCCTTTTAACGTAATCGTCATAATCATTGTCAAGCCTTTTGATGGCGTTTGAAAAGTCGCCAGGTTCTCTTTTGGAAGTTGTGCCTAGCCCCATGGCGGAAAATTCCCTGAAGAAGCCCAAGTCAGACGCCACAAACGGCACTCCGTGGGCCAAAGCGTCAAACATCACCCCAGACCCGGCAGTTACCTTGTAGGGAAGCAGAACAGCGTCTGCGGAGTAAAACAGCGTCGAAAGCTCCTCCTCGGAAAGAAACCCCCTTTGTATGTCTATGATGTTCTTGCTATCTCTTAGCACTGGATCAATGTCGTAATTCTTGATGTCGTAATGCCTTTTGGAGGAGTTGATCGCTATTTTCCATCCCTCCGGAACGGTGATTTTGGAAAGAATGTCCCATCCTTTGCTTACGTTTTTAAAGCCCATGGCCAAGGCTATTTTAGTATCTTGCTCCTCTGGCAGGGAGAACGACTTTCTTGCCTCCCTTTTGCTTGGGATTGTGGCCAGTGCCGGCTCTGCCCCGTGATAGATTACCTTTGCACCACCGCCTCCAATCAGCCTTGATGTGTATCGCGAAAATACTATTCCCTCCTTGCTTAGGGCAAGCTTTTCTTTGTTTTGGTTTTGGAATGCCCTGTAGATCAAAGAATACTTGAAGAGGCGTATCAGAAATCTTGGGGGTATTCCAAGCTGTTTTGTCTTTCCGCCCTTTTTTATAAGCTCTGCCTGGCTCAGCCATTGCTTGAGTGTAAAAGCGGTGTGGTAGGTTGTAACTATCGGAGCTGGGCATCTCTTGTAGAACAAGTCTATGTAGGTTTCACCGCTGCTTCTGAGGTTTTTAGGGTTTTTTGACGCGCCATACATCCCTGGCTCGTACTGGATATGGACAAGATCGGGTTTGATGTTGTCAACTATTTTAAGGAGAACCTGGGAATTTTGGTCGTTTTGTGGAGAGAGGCCAGAGAAGTCGCCCTTTCCTGCATCATTGCAAGCCACATAAACGTCTATGCCCAGTTTCCTAAGAGACTTTGTAAGTTTTTCGGTGTATCGACCTACTCCTCCGGTGATGGGGGGATATTCTGTGGACACCATCAACACCCGCACTAGTATTTCTCTCCTTTCTGCACTTTTTCAAATACAAAACCTACACAATATAAAAGTAGTTTGAAACTGTCGAATTCCACAGGACCACACCCTTTTGTTAAAAAAACAGGTGGCCAAATAGAAAGTGATTTTTACCTAAAAAAGTCACAAACTCTAGCCAGCAATGTTTTTTTAAATGGTTTTTAGTGCTTCTTTTCCTTTCTTTTCTTTTATGTTGTTTTATTTTGTATTGCAATCCGAATAGTTGCGTGACGTCATGGTTAGGTTAGGGTGTGAAGCGGAGAGGATGTAAAAGGGTGGTGGCTCACTCTATGTGTTTTTGTTACCTGTTATGGAGGAGTATACCGAGGCATGCTCTTCAGCCACAATGCTCCACTTTAGCCTGTTTTTGAACCTATCAACAGCTTCCACATATTTGGGGTAGTTGTTTTCCAATTTATCAATGCCCCTTGAAAACTCTTGGGGGCTCCTTTTGACCGTTATGCCCAGCCCTTGGGCGGAAAACTCCCTAAAGAAGCCCAAGTCCGTTGCAATGAAGGGTATCCCATGAGCCAAAGCATCGACAAGGGTTCCCGATGGCCCAGCTTCTGGCTTGTATGGCAGTATCATTGCGTCAGATGCATAGAACAGCATGGAGTGTTCCTCTTCATCAAGAAAGCCTCTTTTCAGATCTATTATGTCGGATGATCCCTCCCAGTCAAGGACAAGGTCCTCCGCATCAGAAAATCCTTTTGAGGTGTTTACCAATAATTTCCATCCGTCAGGCAGTTTTAGTTTCTTTATGATGTCCCAACCCTTGCTGTCCAACCGATATCCAATGGCTAAAACTATTCGTTGTGCATTGCTGTTGTCAAGTGGGATTGAAAGTTTTTTCCTTGCCTCTGCCTTGCCTGGATGAGGATATATTGACGGCTCTGCTCCATGATAGATTACCTGTCCCCCACCCAGCATCTTTGAAAGATAGTGTGAAAATACTATGTTGGCTTTGCTCAACCTGAATTTCTCTTTGATTGTGTTTTTGATGGCATAGTACATCAGGGAGTAGGTCCACATCCTAAGCAATGCCCTCACAGGAACTCCCGCTTTCCCTGTTCTGCCACTTTTTTTAAACAACACTTTTTTTGATAAAGAGAATGACCTCATCCATTGACTTAGCGTGGGATGGCCGACATGAAAGGTTGTTACTATGGGAACTTTGCTTTTAAGATAAAACTTGTCTATGCTTGTCTTGAGTTTTTTTGGATGCCTTTGGTCAAATGTTGCCCCGTACAAGCCAGGCTCAAACTGCATGTGGACAACATGAGGTTTTGTCTCATCAATCAAATTTAGCAATGCGTCTGAATTTTCCTGCTGATTCGTAGAAGAAAGTATTGGAAAATCTCCATTGCCTTTGCCATCACAAACAACATATACCTCAGATCCTGATTTTCGAAGCTCTCTTGTAAGATTTAGGGTATAGCGAGCTATTCCTCCAGGCATTGGAGGATATGGTGCAGACACCATCAGTATCTTCATATTTTGTTGGTCTTTTGCAAGTTTATTTTATCTTTGCTACATTTCTATATGCTCGCAATCCTTTTGGGCTTAAATCAAGTGGGGTCCATGTCGGAACCATATTGCAATAACCAACCATGCAACAGTTCGTATTGTGTGATATACGTAAGGACCATTATGTGTTCTTTGGTTTTTCCATTTGATCCACTTGTTGTTCACATCTGGTTTGTAACTGGAGGCATTGTTTCAATCTGGGCGTCGTTCTCTCTCCCTCTCCCACCTTCTGGATGCATCAGAGATGTTGCATGAGTTTTGTTGATGTTTTTACCAAAGAGTTCTGCAAAAATATGGCAACAATCCGTATTACTGATGCAAATGCTACCGCGATTTGCCCTGCTGAAAACCTGTGATGGCTCTTTTTTGCGTGAAGACAACTACAAATCACTGCGCTAAATGCACAGCATTGGTCGGCCATTTTTTGCCATGTTTTGAGTTTGCAACGCAAAGACAGATAGGACAAGTCATCTTGATGCGAATGGTTTTGAAAAGACGGACTTGAGGGTTCTTTCTTTGACATTGCCATTACAGAATTAGTGCAGTGTGCTGGTTTATCAAATACTGCAAATAAAGAACCGTCCTTGCACAAAGAAAATTGGGGTTTATGAAAAAAATACTGCAACAGGTAGTTTCCTTGTTTGTTGAGAGGGGGATCTACACATAAAAAAACCGACAGCTACAGTTTCCTTAAAATAACGTGCTTCTCACCTGAAGGATATGTTCTTTCAAATTCAATTTTAAAATTGTAATGGCCAAGCAAATCCATTATTGAACTATAGAGATTAGAACCATTGGCAACATTATGAACTTCTATCAAAAGTGCAATGTTCTCGCTCCTGGACAGGACATTGGTTGCGCCCTTCAAAACCTCAAGCTCCGCCCCCTCGACATCTATCTTTACCCAGTTGACATCCTCCGCTTTCACCCCATTTTGCCGCAGCAGGTTGTCCAGTGTGTTTGCGTCCACCTCCACAAACTTTTCCTTGTATATTGCCCTGTTCAAAAGTATTGTGTTGTATATGGTGGGGTCCAGTTTATCGCTTGTAACATAAAGTTTAATCTTTGTCTCCTCTGAAAAAACCGCATAGTTTAGGGTTAGCATGTTTGTCAATTGGTTTAGTTTTACATTGCGGTTGAGCATGTTGAAATTGTCTGGATTGGCTTCAATGGCAACTACCTTTCCAGTGGGACCCACCCGCTTTGAGCCTATGAGGGCATACCGTCCTATGTGGGCACCAACATCCACAACGACGTCTCCTTCTTTAGGCGAAAACTGCTCCAGTATCTCTTCCTCACGAACTGTCACATTCAGGTAATCATCTCCGTTGGCGGGACAGTATACCTTGTAATCGTATTTGGGCACAGTCATTTTCAAAAGTTTAAAGTCTCCAAGTTTCAAAAATTTTAAAATCCTTAAAAAAAAACAAGATAGAAAAAAAGATGGACTGAAATAGTCCTTAAAATAAGAAAACCTTCCTTTAGAGTAAAGGTCATCTCTTTTTTTCCTTCCCAAAAAAACCAAAAGAGCGACTCTTTGTATCAAATAACTAATTCTTAAAATAAACAAAACACATCTATCAAAATTAAGGAATACTCCACCCACTGGTTTCTTAAACAACCACGAAATTAATTCTTTCACTGTTCTATTCTCTCCTTTGTTAAGGGTGTCAGTATGTATATATTTACTTGGATGATTTGATCACGCACTCTGTGATTGTTTAGCGTTCACCAACTCATTCATTTACTAATAAAATATAATTTACAATGCAGTGAATCACGGTCTTGTCGTATCAACATTTAATGTGTTGGTTGCTTTTCTCTAATTTTACCCCTAGTTTGATGTTTATCATATTTTTTTTAGTTGGATTGTGATGCATTAACCTATAACGGCGTTTTTCAACAGCCCATCGCCACTTTATTTTTTTCTGCAATTAATTTAAATGGTATGTTCGATTAAAACAATTGGCAAAAAATATGTTGTTTTAATGTACTTTTTTTTCATTTTTAATTGAATGACAAAATAGAGGGCCTGGCATATTTGTTTTTTTTATAGTGTTGGAATAAAAGTTTTTTATCTTCGGAAAATCAGTCCGCATGGTCACAACTGTGCCATTTGGGGTGAACAATAAATAATGTCCTTTTTTTAGTAAAGGGGTTTGTGTTTCTGTTGCCCACTTGAGGAAACTTCTTTTGCAAACAGCCAATAATTAATTAAGCGCCTATCCCAAAATTATCTTTCTGTAGATTATGATACTGCATGGCAGCTGCACCAAACCAAGATAGTTTTCCATCTTCTTTTCATATCTTGTGAATAGCTTCCTGAATCTGTTGTGCCATGAGTTTGTTCTCTCTACAACCCATCGCTTGTTTTTAGCGGCAGGATACTTCTTTTGGCATACCGCCTCTATTTTTTGGCCCCTGTTTCTCTTGTAAGGTATGTGGGGAACATAGCCGCGTTTGATTATGGCCTGTTTTACTGTCTTGGAATTGTACGCTTTGTCAAGGCATATGTTTTGCAGTTTTCTTTTTCTAGATGAATTGCATTTCGTTGATGGTGATGATCGCTTGACAAGCATGTTATCCATTACATCTGTTACTAGCTTTATGTCATGAGTGCTTGCTGATGATATGACAACAGACAGGGTATGCCATTTTTATCCGTTAAAATGTGTCTTTTTGTCCAGTTTGCTTCTGTCGGTGGGATTGCTTCCTGTCATCGCCCACCTAAGGGCGACTTTATCGATATGCTGTCAAGTGATTGCCCGGTCCATTTGATACCAATTAGGTTATCATAAGTTTTGAGCAGCCTTATCCATATTTTCCTAAAGATGCCAAGTCTAATCCACTCCTGAAATCGCCTATGGCAGGTTGAGCCAGATCCATACCCAGGAGGCAGCATCTTCCATTGGCATCCAGTTCTTAGGATGTATGGATACCGTCAAGTACCTTTCTGAAGGGAACAGTTGGACGACCAACGGTTTTAGGTGGTTTCTCTTTGGGCAAAATGATTCTAATCTTTTTCTACAGTTCATCTGGAATATTGAGTATGGTGCAATTATCCCTTTTATCGCCCTTCTTCCCGATACAGGCCACACTTTAGCAGTGATTATAACAAGCTATAATTCTATCGAATTTTGGGATAGGCTCTAAGTAATATATCAAAAGACATTTTCCAGCCTTGGACTCATTCATTAACGACCCCATCAATCAATCTGTCTGTCTGTCCTTTGCCTGCCACAGTAGCCATAGCGCAGATTTTGTGCACTGCAAGTTTACTGTATCAAAGAACGATATAAAGACTCATGCTGCTTGGCAACAGAGTCCCACAACAGCCCTCCCTTGAAATTGTTAACCTTCTCCTTATAGGTATCATAATTTTTATCCAGCAGCTTAATCCCATTTGAAAAACCATCAGCTGTTCTTTTAGAGGATATGCCTAGCCCCAGGGCGGAAAACTCCCTGAAGAAGCCCAAGTCAGACGCCACAAAAGGCACTCCGTGGGCCAAGGCGTCAAACATCACCCCAGACCCGGCAGTTACCTTGTAGGGAAGCAGAACAGCGTCCGCGGAGTAGAACAGCGCCGAAAGCTCCTCCTCGGAAAGGAACCCCCTTTGTATGTCTATGATGCTCTTGTTGGTCCTCAACAGCTCATCCATCCTGTAGCTTTCCGTGTTATAGTGGCTTTTGGATGAGTTAATCACTATTTTCCATCCCTGTGGCAGCCTAATCTTTCCAAGGATGTCCCAGCCCTTGTTTGATGTTTTGTAACCAAGAGCCAATGCTATTCGAGTGTTTTCACCTTCGCCTCCTCCTCCTCCTTCCTCGCCTCCCGGCAAGGAGAACGATTTTCTTGCCTTCAATTTATTTGGGGTTGTGGCCAATGCCGGCTCCGCCCCGTGATATATTACTTTTGCACCACCACCAATCAGTTTTGAGGCGTATTGCGAAAATACTATTCCCCCCTTGCTTAAGGCAAGCTTTTCTTTGTTTTGGTTTTGGAATGTTCTGTAACTCAGGGAATATTTCCAAAGCCTGATGAGGTACCTAAGGGGTATCCCAAACTGTTTTGTCTTGCCTGTCTTTTTTATGTGCGTGCCTTGACTAATCCATTGCCTAAAGTCATAGAGAGTGTGAAACGTGGTAACTATGGGGTAACCACTTTTCTTATAAAACGAGTCGATATGTGTTATAGTTTTTGAAGGGTTGATGCTATCTATTACAAGTCCATACATCCCTGGCTCAAACTGAACATGTATGATGTCAGGATGGACTTTATCGGCTGTTTCTAACAGTGTCTCTGAGTTTTGCGCATTTTTTGGCGAAAGGCCGAAAAAATCTCCTTTACCCGATTTATCACATACGACAAAAACCTCCATTCCTCGTTTTTTAAGGGCTGCCACAAGATTGGCAGTGTAACGGCCCACCCCTCCGATCATGGGGGGATATTCGGTAGAAACCATTAATATCCTCATTGTTGCTTTCTCCACTCAAATCTTAACTTTAGAAAAACAATCGCTGCCACCCTCGTCACTGTCATAATCCTCAACACCAAAACAACACAATCCAGAAACCAATTGTTCTTTATCCTTTTATATAACTATCATCAAGATTTTGAAATTTGTTACGTCTCAAGTCACGATACCGGTTTCAGATTAAGTTTACATGTAGTTTTTTTAAAAATCATACAATGCAGAAACCAATTGACTTGATTTTCTTTAAAACGGCAAAACACAGGGGATTATAACCTTTAAATTTTGTTATTTTTATAGAGCTCCATAATGCCTAACATTGTTCCACGGCTATTAAGAGAAACAACGGGCGAGACATTATCTGACAAGTTTGTACTAAATTTTTTAAAGGGCATTTATTTGATTATGAGGCTAACGCTTCGAATAGCCTTAGGCAAGAAGAGAAGAGACAGGTTATACATTAACCGGCAGATCGGATTCAATTCCTTTTTGAACAGGTCTATGAGATTTCTGCATCTGCATAACCTTGTTTTATTGAGAATCTACGTGCCAAAGTACAACTACCGATTCTTTTGCAGAATCAACAATGAGGATTATACCTTTATGACAGGCCATGAGGACGACCTGATAAAATTTTTTATTCCGGAAGAAGGCGATACCGTTGTGGACATTGGTGCGCATATTGGCCATTACACCATATTAAGTTCGATGCGCGTTGGTCCCAATGGTAAAGTAATTGCCGTTGAAGCGCATGGGGGAAACTTTGACATGCTCAACCGCAATGTAAAACTAAATCACCTGAACAACGTGGTAACCCTAAACTATGCTGTTTTTTCGGAGGAGACCAAAATAAAACTCTATTTGCCGGCACAAGAGTCCGACTTTACCATATACAATACTGTAATGACCGATAGGGGGGGAAAAGGTGGCGAAAAGTTTGTGGAGGTGGACGCAAACACACTGGACAACCTGCTGCGGCAAAATGGGGTGAAAGCGGAGGATGTCAACTGGGTAAAGATAGATGTCGAGGGGGCGGAGCTTGAGGTTTTGAAGGGCGCAACCAATGTTCTGTCCAGGAGCGAGAACATTGCCCTTTTGATAGAAGTCCATGGTTCGCATCTGTACGAGCCCATAAAGGAGTTTATTTATGGTTTTGACTTTAAGATTGAGTTTGAAAAAAGCAATGAGGCTGGAGATTGGAGGCATGTGTTGGCAAGAAAGCGAAAAAAGGCAACCTAGAGGCTTTTGTTAATGAAGGAGAACCTGCTGCCAAAACAACATGCAACTAAATCTATTTTGCTATTGAGAAGGGATCACCCTGCATGGAAAAGTAATGTTCTTGATATTGTTTCGTGATACCACCACCACCATCACCGTTTAATGCAATACAATTCAGTCCAGAAACCAATTGTTCCTTATCACTTTATGTGCTGTAGGCGTAAAATTTTTAGAGCTTGAAATGTTAAACAAAAACAACAGCCTCAAATTAAAATGTGCGCATCATTTCCTAAAATAACTATGTTACCTAAAAACTGACAAATTTACTGTTTTTTTAAAACACAGAATTAGATCTGCGTATTGCTTCTGAACAACTTTATGGCCATCAGCTTTTCTAATTTGGGTCCTATCTTTGCTTTCCTATAATGGAATATCTAAAAAAATCACTGCTGCTTTTCAGAGTTATTTGCCTCTTTTCGTTAAGAGTAATAATAATACCTGTTTATTGCTCAGAACACAAATTATAGACTATTAATGGCTATTTAGTGTGATGCCCGTCTAATATATTCATAAAGCCACTTTGGTTCACAAATCAAATCCAGTGGATTGTCTGAATAGCAATGGATAGTGTCTGTAGATGTACATGATGAGAATTTTGTAAAATGCATTGACGTTATAATAGTGGTTCTGACAATGACGCAAAGTTGGAAAACGCTACATTGCATATGGATAACAAATCAAAACGAAGGGAACCTTATCATATCCTTACAACGGTCAACCTTTACGCTTGATTAATCTGTCAACCACATACACCTATATACAGCGCAAAAAAATCTTCTTACATCTTTAAAGATATTGCATTAAATGTGGGAAAATTCAAAATATTATGTTGTGGGCCAGGTCAAAAACCACTTCGTCCATTTACCGTGGCAAGATGCTGCCACGGGGTTGTTAGAAATGACGGTAAAATATAAATATTAATTGTTACAACATTTGCCGTTTACCTTGACTTTAAAAGGAAAATTATATTCTATGAAGCGCCATCCTTCAATTCTCATGGACTTTAGAAAATGGAAAAATATAGAGGAATATGGAAAAATATTTGATAAAAAAGAAATTGAAGAATTTCTGTCGAAAACAAGGAATAATTTACCTTACCATGTAAATCCCGATGATAGGCCAAAGCTAAACAGGTTATGCTATGTGGAGGACTGGCAAAATCCTGAAGTAAGGGATGCCCTGGCAGAATTGCAAAAACTCAACCCACAGGGGTTCATCCACAGAAAAGACTGGGAATGGGCCATTGGACTAATAGCCATGAAAAGATTTGGCAAGATAAATGAATCAAGCACTGCTATAGGGGTCGGCAGTGGCATCGAGCCAATTCCATTTTACCTTGCAAACAAAATATCCCGTGTTTACGCAACAGACCTTTATGAAGATGATGAATCATGGAAACAAGCTGCACCCTCTGAATTTCTTAAAGATCCCAAAAAATACTCGCCATTCCCATACAGAGAGGATGCGCTAACGGTGTTGAGAATGAGCGGAGCAAAGCTGGACTTTCCGGATGAGAGTTTTGACATCGCATTCTCATTTTCCTCAATTGAGCACTTTGGTGGGGAAAATCACTCCGGAGCTCTAAAAGCCATGAGGGAAATAGAAAGGGTGCTAAAGCCAGGGGGTATTGCCGTAATATCCACAGAGTACATCCTCAACGACAAAGAGCACCCCGAGTTTTTCAACAAAAGAACAATACATTCTGATCTGATTGACAGGTTGGATAAACTAAAACTTGTGGAGCCCCTGGATTTGAGGATAACGACAAACACCTTGGACACAGTTATAGACTACAATTCTGAGGCAAGAATCTGGGATACACTAGATTTGGAATACAAAAGAACCCATTCGCATATCGTTATAAAATACTATAACATATTGTTAACCTCGGTAATGGTTGTCCTTCAAAAATAGGAATTTCCGAGCTGGCTTGTGGCTCACATTTGATTTTTTCATCCGTGAATTGTGAATTTTATGCGTTGCGGAGATTGAAGGCATATTCTGCAAGAAAACAAGGGTTAACAACTTGAGCGCTTTTTTGTTGTCAATGAAAAGAACCTGCTGCCAAAACAGCCTGCAACTAAACCTTTTGCTATTCTAAGGGATGATCATGAAGGGAAAAACAGTGTTCTTGATGTTGTTGCCTGCTGCCACACCCACCATCTACATCACCGCTACTACCTGTTTGCATGGTAAAACCCTTTTTTTCTAGCAGGGGGCATGGGATCCGACAAGGCATTGTTTTGCTGTTTCAAGACTGTGTTCTCTTTCCCATTCGTAACTTTGAGTGTCGTTGTCTCTGCCAACAACCCAAAAATCATAATTTCCGCCGACACGGTCACCTGCGCTGTTGAGTTTTACCTTGCCTGATATGCCATCAAATGAATCTGCGGTTTCACCCACGATCTCGTTAAAAGATTTGGCTGAACTGTCTTTATTGTTGTTGTTGTTGTTGTTCAAGGTATCATTATTATAAAGGCTCAGCGAGGCTATCCAATAGGAATCATAGGCTGTTGCAGGATATGTTATTGAGCCTACTTCATGCAAATCCCTAGCCAGCGCCTTTTTTAGGTCCTGTGTTTTCCCTGCTTCACTGTCTATCGAGAACAGCGGATTCGCAAGATGGGTCTGCATTGCAAAAAGTGCCGCATCAACATTCTTTGTCACCTGGTGGTTTTGTGCTATGCTGTCACTGCCATACCATCTTACTTTCCCTAGGCTTTCAAAAAGAGGCGCCTGGATTAAAATAGGCGCTATTTCGTCATAGGACACTACATACACTCCAACAGAATTGGATCCGTATTTTTTTGCCGAGTCAGAGACAATGGCGCTTAGTTTTTTTAATTCCTGGTTCCACATTATGAAATTTATTCGGTGCAGACTGGTGGCAAAGTTCCCCGTATGGGGTTTATAGTTCACACCCGCTTCTACTTTCCCTCCTAATTTTTCAAAATGAGACTTTGTGGATTTATACAGCTCACTTCCATAAATGTCGCCTCTATAAAGTGGAACAATGACTTTTATGCCATCTTGAATCATTCTCTCGGCAATTATTTTTCCCTGGTATGTGTCATCTGGAACCAAGCGAAAGAGATTGTCTCCCTCTATGGAAAGCAATGGCGAAGTGCTGGAATAACTAATCAGTGTTATGTTGTTTTTATCTGCATACTCTTTTGCTGCTGAAACTGCAGTGCTTGTTGCCGGCCCCACAATGATTTTTGCACCACTCTCATGCAGTTTTTTTACCGATGCAAGACTCTCCTCTGAACTTGTCTTTGAGTCAGCCATGAGCAAATTAAAACGGACTGGTGAATTTGCATCCTGGAAATGCTTGTTCACGTCATATTCAGCTTTTTCTAACGCTACCTTGACAGGTTTGCCTATTGAGGAAAATGAGCCAGTAAAGGGCAGAATGGCCCCAACAACAAATTCCTTTCCTCCATTGCCATGGTTTGAGGATGAGAAAGAGGCCTGAATGTCGGATGCCCTTTTATTGATGAAATGGTTATCACCGTTACCGCTGAAAGCATTTGTGGAATACATGCCAACAAATATCAAAAAAGATCCAACTATGAGGGAATAAAGCAGGACCTTTTTGGGGGCTCTCTTTCTTATCATCGACACAGCCTTGTAAACAAGATCCTTTGGATGCCATTCAATATGATGCCGGAGGTAATACACAAGCCCTCCTGCAATCAACAAATAGTGTGCAGACAGTAACAACGCAGAGATCCACAATTGTTCAACATTGGTAGTTAGAACAATGATTGCAAACCAGCTGTCTCCCACAACTACTGATAAAAATGCAACCAGCTCGCATATCCACGGGACAAAGTGATGCCTTTCACTCTTTATTTCAAAAAGGATCATCAAAGCCAGAACGGTCAAAATTGAATTTAGCGTGGGATATGCTATTGTGACAGCGAAGAGCATAAGGCCCCTGAAACTTGACGTTTCAGTTAGGTTTAGGGTCAGGTTAAGTATGTATGCCAAAAACAAACCCGTGCCTAAAACTATGAGGAAAATAATTTTTTTATCCGCATTGTGTTCGAGATTTTTATATGTTATTGCCAGTCTATATATCGCAAATCCGTATGCAGACAACAAGAATAGATCAGCAAGGGAAGGAACAGGCGATACGATATCAAGCACTATTTCATAATACCCCCAGATTATGTTTGCTAGAAACCAGAAGACAAGGGCAAATGTCAAGTGAATTGTGGTTTTGTCCCTTTTGATTTTGCCTCTTTCCTTTAGGAGAGTCATCACAGAAAGCCCTGCTGCAATAAGGGAATTTATTATCAGTACCCAGCTTGAGTAGATTATTTTGATGCCCGAGTCAGCGGAAATGATGATGTAGTTTACTGCGATTATCGCAATGGCTACTGCCAGGAAAAAATACAGGGTCTTCAATAATACTTTTTTTCTATCCATGTTAATATATTCTATAAAGATTTTCCATGGGTGATGTTCCCCAATTGTAAAATAGAGCCTGTTGTTTGCATGCCATCTTTGCCCGTCTCGTCACCACCAAATGAACCCTGCAGTGAAAACTAAAAAAAATATATATTGATGAACTTTTATTTCAAATTTTTGTTTTGGAAAAAGCGATTCAATGGCTAAAATGCGCAGACCTGGAATGGTCACATTTGCATAAAGTTAATACATGAAGGCATCACCACAATTTTTTAAAATATCAATTGGCCATTAGGGCTTTACACCAAGTTTTCAAGACCCTTTAGAAATTGTTCTATTGTTTGATTTACTATAGATCAAGGCAAAGTGGTCCGAACTTTATTTGATGCCTTTTTTCAATAGCTGCAGGATGTGTATTCGCAATTCTTTTTCGTAGTGACATTCTTCTTATCTTGTTGGTTTATTTTACAAATCCTGCAAAAATATCGTTTGCCATAGAACAGCAGGTTTAATTCTGTGCCTTGTATTAGTTAGCGTATATCCAAAATTTGCAGTAGATGGAATGCTTGGGAAAATTGCAAAAAAGCTAAGAATGTTTGGTTTTGACACCCTTTATTTTGCGGACACTGATGATAACGCCATAATTAATATTTGCTTGGATGAGAAACGATTTTTTTTAACAAAAGACAGGGAACTTTACAAAAGATCTCTTAAATCAAACATTCCCTGTTTTCTAATTGATTTGGAAAATGAATTGGAAAGCCTGGTTGCAGTAATGAAAGAATGTGACATTGGCTGTATTTTACATGTTCCAAATAAAAACACAAGATGCACACTATGCAATGGGGATCTAGAAACCGTTTCAGATTCGTCACTTTTGGCAAATGTCGTTCCTAGAAAAGTATTTGAAAGTATCGACATATTCTTTAAATGCGTTAATTGCCAAAAAATTTACTGGAGCGGAAAGCATGTAAAAGAAATAAATTTTCTTGTTGATGAAATCAACAAAAGGATAATGATGTAGTTAATCAATTCGTTTACTTGTTTTTATTTCCAAAAATTATTTTTTATACCTGATGATATGGTAGATGAGGCTGAATGGTGCCCGTTTTTTAACAATTTGCCTTATCCCCTTAAATGGAAAAGCATGACGAAAAACTTTTTTTCACATCTAAAAAGGAGAAAAAAGAAATGAAAACTCTAACTCCTGGCTTGCAAATCGAATCGCAAAAAACATCGTGGTGAATCATGATAAAATATTCATGCTCAAATGTTTACATCAACCAAATCGCATTGTATATTAGAGTGATGATGTTTTATTTTGTGATTAGACTAGATGCCATTAACTGACGACAAAAAAAAAGTTCTTCTTGTACTTAGACACGCAAAATCTAGTTTAAAATATGGTGACATACCTGACCATGAGAGGCCCCTTAACAAACGCGGAAAAAAACAGGGCCCTGAAATGGGGATATTGTTGAAGGAACTTCACCTTGTTCCCGATTATATCATAAGCTCTACTGCCAAACGAGCAGTAGATACCGCTAAAACCGTTGCAGAATTTTGTGGATATGAGGGGGAAATAAATCATGATTCGCTGTTATACCAAGCCTCGGCAGAACAATATGTTAAAGTTCTAAGTGTTGTTCCTGATAATTATCGCAGGGTCCTGATTGTTGGACACAACCCCGCAGTTGAAGATTTGGTTGAAAAACTAACAAATATGATAGAAATGATGAAGACGTGTTCTCTTGCTCAAATAGATGTAAAGGTAAAAAGTTGGAGGGATCTTGTCAGTGAAAGGAACAATAATACCCTTGTTAATGTTTGGCACCCAACAGCCAAAGATGAGTGAGTCTGAAAACCGCAATCTCTAAAATTGAATATGGGGTTCCTATTGCCTTCGTATTTCAATGCCTCACTTGCTCACTTGTTCCGACCATTTCTTTACATTTTTAATGAATTTGTATTTGTATGGTTGTTCCATACTATTGGATAACTTGAAGTTATCTGCAAAAAGACATTTTTATGATGTTGATTTTGGTATCGTCAATAAGGATTTGATTCCGTAGTGGGTATTAGTGATGCATCGCTAAAAGCGCAATCCTCCGTGTATTAGAATGTTGTAGAAAAAACAAAACGATGGGATGCCCTTTAAATAAATTTGCCAGCCATTGGAAACCTCCAGAAGGGCCCAAAACCTGGGTGTTCGCATTGGCAAGGTTGTATAAAAGATTTTTTATAGGGATGGTGGCGCATTGTGATATCAAAAATGATAATAGTTATTTCAATAATATCTGTGTCATCTATAATAGTGTGCGGAGGATGGGGAGAAGGCGCGCTTCCGACATGGAAAACAGTTAATGCTGTTGTTGATGAGGACGGGGAGTGGAAGAAGCTTTCACAGGCCCAGAACACAAATTCAGTATCGATTTTCCTGCCGATAGGAGCGTAAAATCGATCAACTCTTTGAATGATTCCAATCAAAGCCCTATCTTGGAATTTAAGGGCCGAGATTTTGGCGCCACATCTGTGATAATGCCTGATATTAACATTGGCCTGAAGGAATTTGTGGATAAAAAACTATCCAATGAATCGTCTGATGAGAAAGATGTGGTTAAAGAAGCGGCCCCAGTTGCAGTTAACGGGGAGTTAGGGAGAGTGTTCTCTTACAACGAACTAGATTCCGATGACAAGATGACCATAGAAGCTGTCCTTGCCAGAAGCAACAAGATTTGTGATTTAGTGTTTGTTGACAATACTGGCCGATTTCAAATGCATGCATTAAATCCCATGTTAAATTCCAAAGTTTTTTGAGTGGTGTTTATAATTTCATTTGTTTTTTTATGCATGCGTTTTAACAACTCCCATTAGTCTTCCTAAGAATAACGGATTATAAAATGAAAGAAGAGGTTTAGAATGTAAGGATCAGAAAGAAGTTTAGAACTGGATATAGAGGTGAGAACGCATAGTAAATCTCAACTCTATAACAAAAATTTAAAACAGGCAAACCAAGAATTATGTGTGCATACCACCCATTTGATAAGCGTTTAGAGGATTTGGTTGTAGTCCTGTCAAAAAAAAGTATGGCTTCAAAATATTGTGACTGATCATGCGTATTTGGCACAAATCGTCATAATATGGCAAAAAAAGGTTAATCAAACCAAATAATAAACAAACTCGACGCTTTTGGGGGACATTTTATTTGATAAAAGAATTAAATAGCATCTTTTCAATACTAGACTCGTGGATTTTTTTCATAAAAAAATTGAGTGTGATAAGGACGGCGAAAAATTTGATACATACAAAGAACTTATTGACCATGCAAGAAATGTGCATCATAGCATAATTTTAAAATGCAGTAAATGTGAAAAACAATTCCTCCATGAAAAAGATAGGTTGCATCATGTGCGTGAGGAGCACGAAAAAGAAATGGATGCGCGGGTTCACAAAAATGAACATAAGCATGACACCGGAGTGAGTCCCCAAGAAGATGTCGATTCTCGAATGAGGAATTTCGGCGATAACTTTTAGTCTTTGTTCCCTGTTGGGCTAATGACTTTTTCCTTTTGTGGGGTGCGAGGAATTGCCGTGCCCATAAACATACTTTATTTTGGTATTGGCTTGGATGTTATTTTTTTTAAAAAAAGGGGTGGGCTTTATCCTTGCTGTGTTTTTAAAAATGGGTATGACCACAGTTTAGCTAAATGATTGATGAAAAAAAGGCATTACGTCGAATGGTGATAACGGAAACCAACATGCAGGCAAAAACCGCTTGAAGGTTACACTAGCGCTTCAAATAACCAGAATCCAATTGACTTTATGCAATAAATAAGAACACGAATATTATCAATTTAATAAATGTTCACAAATAGTGCATCGTGATGCCTTTGCAGAATCGGCAAACCTTTTAATTGAACAAAAAAAGGGGGTTTCCAAAAAAATATCAGGTATAGTTTGATCCTGGTTCATTCATTAGAATACCCCTATAAAACATCAAAAGCATCCTTGAGTACACCGTGAAAAGTTATATGGTGATCAATGTTTGCATTACGCAAATTGCGGACATTTTTTCAATCCGCAACTCAAATAATGGCAGCTCCCTTGGGGGGGGTGGTGGTTCTGATGGTGGCTACCTTAAATAAAACTTTAAACATTTTTCAGTATGATGAATAATGAAAACAAAAGGATTCCTGTTGACCATGTGGAGATAGTGGACTCCATGCCAAACGTAAATGAGGCACCTTCGGATGGAGAAAATGGGGGGAAGGGGGAGCATGCTTCTGAGGATTACAACACCATATCTGTTGATGACATCTCTAAATTGTTTAAGGGCCGGAATTTGGCTTTTGTATCTACCTTGTCCGCTGATGGCTCCCCGCATGTTACTCCGGTATGGTCGGACATGGATGAGGAAAATAATATTTTGATAAATACTTCTGAAATATCGGCAAAAAAAAGACATTTGGACAAAGATCCCAGAATTGCAATTTCCATAGTGGAGCAATACAATCCCTATAACATGGTGTCGATAAAGGGGCGAGTCATTGAGCAAACTTCCATCGGTGCGGATGAACACCTTCGAACCCTTGCCCAGAAATACCTGGGCTTTGGAAAGTATTTTTACCGAAAGCCAAAAGACAAACGCATCATATTAAAGGTGAAACCCGATAAAATAATGGGTTTGTCGCTTCACCCTGCTTTCTACTTTCTGGCATACTCCCCTTTTGGTTCGCAGGAGGAAAAAACCGGTGCATGATTTTACTGGATGGTGTGATTAAAGGATGGCCGAACTGGGGCACCGGGCAGTCCTACGCTAAAGGCAAATGTAACTGTTATCATCAAAGGGACATTCTTATTTGTGCATAATTGCATAAAAAAGCAAAAAAAGGTGTTGTGTATATGGTGTTTGCCTGAAATCTAAAATTGCCCCATCTGTGCATATTCCATACATTAGTAATGCATTTTGAATTTGTATTTTGGTTTATTTTGGGGTATCAGAGGACTGTTGTCTGTATGTTGTAGTATGGCATGGATGACTATATTCTTACATAAAGTTAGTTTTGTAAATTGTGTGGATGTTATTTGGTATAGGAAAGTTTAAAAATTTTTTTCGCTGTTGATTGTATTTTAAAGCTGATGGCTTTGAAGAAAAAAATGTACATGTCCGCATAAAAAAATAAAAGATTTGTCTTATTTAACTTGATAGTGCTATTTTAAATGGGTCCTTAATGTTGGTTCCGGTATTGGGAATTAACTTTCCATCCATTGAGCTATTGTTAAAAGTCAAATGCAGGGATCCATAGACATCCGCAAAATGGCTCCCGTTTTGTGCTACGTTGTATTGGCTCCTTCCGCCAAGTCCACTAGTGATATACGTGACACCGTCTTTTTCGGCCCTTTGGTAGTTGTGGTTATGTCCTGACAAAACCAGTTTTACTCCGGTGTTTTTAAAAAGGCCCTGATACTTGGTAAAAATAACATTATCCAATATCTCCAAAGATCTGTGACAGGGAATCGGTGTAAAAAATTTCGAAATAAACGGCGCATGGCTTGCAATAACTTTAAATGTTGCGTTGGATGTTTCTAGTGTTTTTTTTACAAAAGCATATTGCTCGTTGTCTAGTGTGTTTTTAGTCTGCACTGTCTCCACCATTTTCTAATTCCAAACCCGTAAAATTCATACCTACGACAAGAATCTTGCCATTGTCAAACGTTTTGCTATAGTACCCTGCTGAGGGTATTCTGTAATGATCCATTAACTCTTTTTTTGTTACTTCACTTCCATCACGACTGTCTGTGTCATGATTGCCAATTACTGCTAAAACCGAACTCCCTGCGTTATTGTTCTCTAAACCTTTGGTTTGAGTAAAAAAACACTTTAGGTCTGATGTGTAAGAAAGATCTCCCAAAAATATGGATAAATCCGGTGCATTGTTTTGTATTGATGATGTTGATTTTGCTCCGTTGCCACCACAACCAATATCCCCAACAGCGGCAATATCAAACGTTTTGTTTTCTGCTTGTCCAAATGCTTCAAAAGCCCTTGTTTCGAATATTGCAAAAAGGAACAAAATTGCTATAGCGGATAATGTTATAACGCTGTTAAATTTCATTATGCGTGTTATTTGTTTTACATGGATATAGAATTTCAATAGATTGCAAAAATCAGGTTTTTGCCAGGAATGATGTGCTATAACGAGTGGGGTGGATAAATTTCAATGCTAAGGCTATTTAATTCCTTTTTCTTTCTATGGTTTTATTTTTTTCCTCATTGAGCTCATCAATTGTGATGCCGTTTGCCAGGATTATGGTTGCGTCTTTGTTGATAAAATCACCTTCAGTGAAAATGGCCGCATACACAGAATTTTTCAATATGTGAATAACTGAGTTATCGTTTAATGGTAGGTTAAGTTCCAGATTATCCAATGGGACTATTGTTCCGTAATCATCAATATCAAGCATTGTAACCATTGCCTTGTGCTCACCTTCGTTAATGCTGTTTACTTTCACTAGCAATTTTGGTACAGTATATTAATGCCGATTCCAGTAATTACGCATTTCTGTTGGGATCACATCATAGTTGAAATAGCTGGCAATGGCCAAGACATTCCACAATGTCCAACCACGCACATTTGAACCGTTTTTTACAACAGGGGGGGGCAAAGGCACAGGACTGGGTTTAGGCATGTTACCTTATGGTTACCGAGATTAAGTAGAGATATCGGATTTGGTTCTACACCCGGATACAATTTTATATTCATCTTCTACTGTCTTTTAATCCAGATAATGCATATAGAAAGAGCGCATAGGTGATATTATCTTATGACACAGCATTGACGTGTTTTATGGCCTTACATATATGCAGGTCTATGGTTAATCCCTGATGAATGTTGAGATGAGCCTGGTTTATTCATCGCGTTTTTCAGCAATCTTTGTTTTCATGATTTTTGCGACTATCATTTCAGTATTTGAAATCGGCTCAAATAACTGCCAGATTGCAATAGCACAGCAGCAGCAGCAGCCTCAGTCACAAATCAATCAAACACCTTCCATTCTGGAAACCTTTTTTTAACCAAACTGCCTCTGCCTAGAATCATGGGTTCTCTAAATCCCTAAATGGTAATGCTGCCTTCTAAACACCTTCACACATTAACATCGGAACATGCGCAATAGCGTTATTTTATGCAATCAATACATTCGGTGTGAAAAAATGCAGGACAGGCTATGAAACTACTTTCAAATAGTTTGACAATCCTGACCCAATTCATTCCGTGTTCAGAACATTCGATTCTTAAAATCCACAATTCGCTTTGCACCGTCATTAAAAAACTCTTAAATTAAAACCTGTGATTTACTTAAATGTGTCCATTATAAACAAACAACTTTCGCTTTTTCCTTTGTTATTGTCTAACTTTATTGGAACCCTGGGTTTTAGTATTGTTTTACCCTTTATGGTATTTTTAGTAATTGATTTTGGAGGCAACTCAATAGTTTATGGGATACTTGCCGCGATGTATCCTTTGTTTCAGCTTGTTGGGGCTCCAATTTTGGGAAAATGGTCTGATGATTACGGAAGAAAAAAAGTTCTTTTAGTGAGTAACGGTGGAACATTGGTTGGCTGGTTGATTTTCCTTTTTGCATTTTTTTTGCCTGTCACGAGCCTTTTTAGCATTAGCTCTTCCGTTATTGGGACGTTTGCCATAACCCTTCCATTAGTTGTATTGTTTTTTGCTAGGTCTCTGGATGGGTTAACTGGGGGCAATATTTCCGTTGCCAATGCCTATCTTGCCGACGTTTCAACAGATAAAAACAGAAGCAAAAACTTTGGAAAAATGGCAATCTCCTCTAACCTTGGATTTATTGTAGGTCCCGCGTTGGCGGGGATTTTAGGTGGAACAATTTATAAGGAAATTTTGCCTGTGGTGGCAGCCACGGTTGTTTCCTTGATTGCATTGGTCGTAATCGGCCTCACCTTAAAAGAGTCAAAATCGAATGCAGGATCAGCGTCAGCGGTAGATGAAATACCCATTCCCGAACAACACAGTATCAGAAAGGCTTTTTCATGTGAGGTCAAAGAATGCTACAAAACCCCAAACCCTGCCAACCTTAAATTCCAGGATGTCTTCAAGCTAAAACACATTTCGTTTTTGCTTCTGTTGTATTTCTTTATTTTCCTTGGATTTAACATCTATTACACATCATTTCCAATTCATGCGGTAGCCGGGCTGAAATGGTCGATAACGCAAATGGGGATATTTTATTCGGTGTTGGGTGGTGTCATGATTTTGGTTCAGGGACCGGTTCTGCGAAAAGCATTGCAAAAATTCTCTGAGGAGAAACTGGTCATAATTGGCAGCCTGATTTTGGGTGTAAATTTTACCCTTTTTGTCTCTGATAACATTGTATTGATTTTCGGGGCTGTGATACTGTTTGCATTAGGAAATGGCCTTATGTGGCCATCTTTCATGTCCATACTCACACGGTTTGCAGGGACCACTCATCAGGGGGCGGTTCAGGGTGTTGCGAGTAGCATTGGAAGCCTGGCTAGCATTATTGGATTGGTTGTAGGGGGGTTGCTGTATAATTCAATTGGGGTATCCAATTTCCTGATTTCTGCTGGCTTCATATTCCTGGTTTTTGTACTGTCTTTTAGGCTCTTGAAAATTAAGGAGCCAATAACTTAGTTTTAGAACCAATAAAAGGAACATTGCAGATAAACAATCAATAGCTGGGTTGTCCCTTTGGCATATGCACAAGCGAATTATTGCCTACACCATGCCAAAATCAATGGAGTTTTAAGGATGGGAACTCCATTAAAACAAATCTGGAATTTCTTTCAATACCGGTTGTTGTAGAAATGTAAAAACAAGTTTTTGTGTGTTTCCGTATACATATCAATTTTTTTATCTCTGTGGGCTATAGTTATCTGTGCGTTAAATCTATCGGTAACAATTGTTATACAGAAACACATTGAAGGCAATGTGGGGCATCACTTGCGGTCTGAAAATACCCTTTTAAGCATGCTGGAGGCCTGATCAATTGCTCCCCTTGGAGCAGGGGTATCTGCGATAGGGTTTAGCATTACAAAGTCATGGATGGTTCCTAGATATCTGGTTGCAGTAACTGTGACTCCCGCTTGCATCAACTTGTGGGCATACGCCTCACCCTCATCGCGAAGTACGTTCATTTTCTCCCACAATGACTAATGCAGGTGGCAAACCACACAGCTGTTCAAGTGGTGCTTGTAGTGGGGAAACAGTTGGCTCTTTTCTGTTGGTATCGCTTGAAAGATAGTTGCTCCAAAACCACTTCATGGCTTCACGGGTGAGAAAATACCCTTCTTGATATGAGGTGTAGGAACCGGTATCAAAACTGGCGTCCGTTACTGGATAGAACAAAAGCTGAAAGACAATGGACGGACCACCGCGTTCTTTGGCAAGTAGTGTAACTGCAGCGGCCATGTTGCCACCCACACTATCCCCTGCCACTGCAATACGCGAGGGGTCTATCTTTATGGTTTGGCCATTTCCGGCAACCCATTTTATTGCAGAATATGCCTCCTCTGTGGGTACCGGGTATTTTGCTTCAGGTGAGCGTGTGTAGTTGACAAACACAATGGCTACATGCGCACCGCTAGCAAGCTCCCTCAACAATCGCTCATGGGTATCAAAGCCACCCAAAACCCATCCTCCGCCGTGAAAGTAGACCACCGCAGGCAGAGTTTCATTTCCGCTTCCATGGGGCCTGACTAGTTTAATGGATAACTCGCCATTGGGACCGCCCTGAATAGTTTGGCTGTCTATTTCTGCAGGAGGTTTTTGTACAGGGCCTGATTGCAGGCCAGACAAAACGGCGCGAGCGTCATTGGGTGTCAAAGTGTAAAGTGGGGGACCTCCGCTTTTTTGTAATGATTCTAAAAATCCGCGGGTTTTCTGTTCTACCGTTGAGTAATCAAAGGCATCAATGCCATTGCTAACCTTTTCCATGTTTATTTGGCCATCCAGTGTATATTAAGGATTTTTGGCGGCTGGCCCAGTTCACCCATGGAAGACTCCTATTTTCTTTTGTTGGAAACCTTTAGACCTTCCAACCAAAATACTCAATAATTTTATTAGGTTCGGGATACCCAAATATAAAAAAAACGAATGTTTCCAAAACTCACAAAATCAATTAGGTCCCATGAGAAATAACGATCAAACAATAACTTGGGTGACGGCACCACCGTTTTTATGAAAAGGCAATGATTAATGTCGGGACTGCCAAATGCCTGTTTTGAATTTTATGGTTTCTATTTTACTCGCCTAAACCTGTTGGCTGTGCTAGTAGCTGTATTTCCCTGTCAAATTGCTTGCCATACCTATTTATCCTGACTGTTACTTTGTCCTTTACGTTCTTCTTTCGGATATTGGATGATATTTGCATTGGGTCAATTATTCGCTTGCCGTCCAATGATTCTATGATATCCCCTTTTCTCAAGTCCGCAGACTCGGCTGGACTGTTTTTTTGCACCCCTGCAATAAGGACGCCCTCCCTCGTTGGCAATCCATAATATCTTGCCAATTGCCTTGTTATTTTGATTGTTGAAATGCCCATCCATGGCCTGTTTGTTACCTGTCCCTTTTCTATCAAATCCAATTGTATTGTCTTTACAACATTTATGGGGATTGCAAAACCCATTCCCTGCGCATAAGGTATCTTTGCAGTGTTTATTCCAATAACCTTTCCATTCGTATCTATCAATGGCCCCCCTGAGTTTCCGGGGTTTATTGCAGCATCTGTCTGAATCAACTCCATCACTCCGTTTTCAAATTGCAGGTTCCTGTTTAGTGAGCTTATTATGCCTGCAGTTACGGTTGGACCACCTGCTAATCCAAAAGGGTTTCCAATTGCTATGACTATTTGACCAATCTTCAGATTTTCAGAATTTCCTAACTCGGCAAACGAAAATGCCTCTTTCGACTCAATCCTTATTATCGCCAAATCTGTGGGTTTGTCAGTTCCTATAACAAATCCATCAAAAAAGTTACCATCAGTGGTAGTGATTTTTAATTTGTCTGCCTTGTCGATTACGTGATAATTGGTGAGTATATGCCCTTTTTTATCAATTATGACTCCGGAGCCAACACCTTCAACAGGAAATATCCGCAAGAGCTGATCCTTTACCATTCTTACACTGGCAATGTTTACCACGCTTTTACTGACCTTCTCAACGGCACTTATGATTAGATTTTCATCCGTGGATATGGGAATCATTTGCTAGGTCTTGCTCCTTCTTTTGCAGATTTTAAAGTGTAGTTTTTTAATAGGGTTTGATTTGAATTCATTTTATTTGATGTTGTTAAAAGTCTTAATTTTTTTTTATCAGTCGTGGCTTTTGTCCTGTTTTTTTCTTTCACTCGGTATAACGTATGGCAATTTGTAAATATAAAAATATGGTTGTTATTCGGTTACCAATCCACTAAGGTTAATATGGGGGAATTTCAAACATTGATAGAAAAATGGTAACAGATAAACAAGTTGATAAAGAGGTTCAATCAGGGTGTTATTTCAGTACCACATATTTTGAATTTGACTTATTTAAAAAACCTGTAGATAATTCGTTTGTTTTATTATGCCATTGATTATTGAATGTTTAATACATTAAAAATGCCCTGAAGTCCTTATGCAATAAACTTAATGCGCAAATTGAAATCTAAGTTAATTATAACTAGTTACCATTGCAGTTGAAGAGATGCAAAGGCCAAAAACATCTTGGTTTGTTAAAATAAATAAGAAAAAGGTTCATGTTGTTTTGACTAGAGGTGGGAGACTCATCAATTTTGATCAAGGCATGTCTATATGCCTAATTCTGCCTCTATTTTTACTGAATCGGCGCAAAGATTGGGTCTTGACAATATGTTTTCTGTGTTGTGTTTTATTATTGTGTTTATTGTCGTAAAAACTCAAAATTAATTATTTTTTTGCTTTGAA
This sequence comes from uncultured Nitrososphaeraceae archaeon, assembly GCA_963779615.1. GTDB lineage: Archaea > Thermoproteota > Nitrososphaeria > Nitrososphaerales > Nitrososphaeraceae > Nitrosocosmicus. The sequence goes on along the minus strand of CAVZZA010000005.1, from coordinate 626,566 downwards.
ACCAAAAGATGTTTTTTATTGTCCTGTTGATTATCCATACTTATTACATATCTCATTTTACCGTGTTTTTATATCTATTTTGTTAGAGTTAAAATTAAGATTATATCGCATTTGCTTTATTGTATCGATCCAATCATAAAAAAGGGGGAGTTTCATCATGTGATAATTAAATATTTTTCACTATATTTTATTTTATTTTATTTTATAGAATATTGAAAATATATCCTCATTTGGGAATTTAATAGATGCATTTCAATCTTTTTTTATATTACTTTCTGTTAGTTATGTTGTGTATTAATATGGACATTACAAAGCACGTTTGGACTAGCCGACTAGCACATAGTTCAAAATGTACATTTCCAGACTGCATAAACGAGTCCAGTTGTCAGTGCTCCAAATGCTTTAATCTTTATTGCAATTTTCATTTGCAAATTCACTATGGATTTTGCAATGATTTGGCAAAAGTTACAGAAGGTCCAAGCCGATTTGAAATACCCGATCAAATGCAAAGTATGGCAAGTGCATTTTTTTTGCTGTAGTAAATCCCAATTTCAATGAAATATTATTTTTTTCTTGAATTGTTCAATGATTAGTTTAAAAAATGGTTTGACAACCAGGCGACCAAATAATGTATGTTTATTTATTGATAAAACCAATAATAAATTAAGTGTTTAATGCAACAACCCTTTTACCTCTTCTTCAAACTGTTAATATGGGGCAGGGAGTAAGTAACTAAGCCCTGAAGTAGCTAGAAGCGGGAACATTAGGCAAACAAAAATTGATTTCGCTGTTAATGTGCTTTATATTTTAAAACCAGTTCAACCGAGGTTATTGTTCCCGAGTACCGCCATTTTGTTTTGTTTGGTCATAACCGCAAATAGCGCTTTTGGCAAAGGATTCAAAGTCCCTTGGTAAACAGTTTCCTTCATGTTCTCTATGTTGAAATTTTCATTTTCAAATATTTCTTTTAATTTGTGCTTGGAGAACCTGTGTGGGCCCTCCTCACCTTGTTCTTTGTCGCTAAAGCATTTCAAAAATAAAATGCCGTTATCCTTTAGTATTCGGGTAACCTGCATGATGTACCGTTTCCTGTCATCTGTTGAAATGACATGAAAACATCCCCTGTCAAAAATATGGTCAAATTCTTTTTCCTTAAGGTTTGAGTTCAAGATGTTGTCGACTCTGAAGTCAACTTTTTTATTGTTGTTGTTGTTGCTGTTGTAAATGCTTTGGGCCTTTTTAATGGCTGTTTCCGATAAGTCAGTTGCTGTGACATTTACGCCCCTTTCATGTAGTTTTATTGCCTGTGTTCCTGGACCTGTTCCGAGATCTAGGAATTTGCCTTGGTTTATCTTTCTCTTATCCAACTCCTCCTCCAAATCCGCATCAAGGTTTTCATTGTACCAAGGCATTGATTCTACTTGCTGGTTTTTATATATGGTTTCCCAATCTGGAATTGCCCTTCTGCTTTCTGTCATTGATAAATACATTTTGTTCCATATCTATATTATCATTTTTTTATCTATTTTGAAAACATGCTTAATGCTGCTCTGTTCTGATGCCAAATCAATTTGATTTGTTTTTTTGTTGATCTATAAGATGGTGTAAAAAAGCTACCCAAAATAAATTGAAGAGGTTAAGAAAAACCCGAGAAAATGATTTCAGCAACCCTGATTGTAACTGTCTTTGGGATGTTGATGGTGTTGTGTGTTGTGTATAGATGATCTGGATTTTTCTCAAGCGGTGCGTTTGGCTAAAATAAAACCGGAAACACCAAACTCGATAATGCTTTACCGGATCTTTATGAACGGGTGGACGAATCAATAATGGGTAACAAGCCTTGAATTCAAATTCAACTGAAAACCTCTAATGCTAAAACTGTTACTCCAAATAAGTAATTAGCAATGGTGTAACAACCGACAATAAAGTTATGATAGGGAAAGGGAACCTTTACTGCCATATTTGCGAAAGATTTCGCTATACCTTTCGACTTTTTCATTTATTGTGTTCCCGTTATTATCATACATTTTCGTAAAATTTGCCCTCATTGACAAATTGCCTTCCGAGTCAAAAAACCTTACACTATAGCTATTCTTGCCATCTGCCCTTGGCTCCTGAATGAATTTGGCCTCTTTAACTTTTTCCACATTCAGGTGGATGTGCCATGGCCCTCTGTCATCCCCAATTGTCGCCCATCTGTCCTTTATCTTGAAGGGTGTTCCCTTTTCAACTCTTGTTTCACATATGCCACTTCCGCTGTTTACTGATAAAAGCACATCATCCTCTTTTAGGATATCCGTAATTAAATTATAAAATAGGTCATTGTTTTCCATGCTCTTTTTCCTGTACTATTTTCCTGACCCATCAAAATTAAAGTTTCCATGTTTATTTTGTCGGCTATCCGTAAATTCGGTATCCTGGGGCTTGCCTGCGAGAAGATGCCCTTCATCCAATCTCTTATCAAGGAATTATGTACCCATGGACCCAATTTAAAAAATATGAGCCGTGTTTTAATTAAAAGTACAATTTATCTACACAACCTGTGAAAAAATGTTTGCAAACCTATTGACGTATTGTTCTGTCCCCACTTTTCAACCATTGCAGTGTATTCTAACCCCCATTCACAAAACAAGCACATCCTTATCCATATATGTCGGCTGACAGGTGATATATGATTAAAAAGGTAAAAGGGATGATACCGACGTAATTACTGTGCAACGCGGTCAAAAAAAAATAGGCGATCTGCCAATGTCAGTCCTAGATTTGGTAATGGTAAATTCAGGTGGTTCACCAGGCGAATCAATGCAAAACAGCCTGGACTTGGCCAGGCATGTGGAGCGATGGGGGTATAAACGCTACTGGTTAGCTGAACACCACAATATTGCGGGTATAGCCAGCACTGCCACCTCCATCTTGATTGGGTTTATAGCCGGAGGGACTTCCGCCATAAGGGTGGGCTCTGGTGGGGTGATGCTGCCAAACCATTCGCCGTTGGTAATAGCCGAGCAGTTTGGGACTTTGGAATCTCTGTACCCTGGCAGGATTGACCTTGGCTTGGGTCGTGCACCCGGAACTGACATAAATACCGCCATGGCTTTAAGGCGTAATTTGGATGGTTCAGAAGATGATTTTCCCAATAGTGTGATGGAGTTACAAAAATATTTCGCCACGCCAAATCCCGGAACACAGGTTAGGGCAACTCCTGGAGAGGGGTTGGATGTCCCAATATGGTTGTTGGGTTCCAGTGTATTTAGCGCGCACCTGGCAGCAATGCTGGGTTTACCCTATGCTTTTGCCAGTCATTTTGCCCCGGCGTATTTGGAGACCGCCATCGAAATTTATCGGGACAAGTTTCAGCCCTCAAAAACCCTAAAAGAGCCTTATGTTATTGCTGGTGTCAATGTGGTTGCGGCAGACAACGATAAAGAAGCCAATCGTTTGTTCACCTCGCTGCAAATAAGGGCTTTGGGGATGATTAGGGGAAAGCCTATGCTATTCCCTGCGCCTGTGGATGATATTGGAGGTATTTGGAGTATGCCCGAGAGGTATGCAGTAGGCGAAATGCTCAAGTATTCTTTTGTTGGCGAACCGGCTACGGTTAAAAAAGGGCTCCAGTCTTTTTTGGACATGACGCAGGCAGATGAAATTATGGCAGTTTCCCATATATATGAGCACACTGCACGACTGCGCTCTTATGAAATTCTGGCTACCATCTCTTCAATTTCACAATGAATAGCTAGTAAGATTGAATGATTGCAAATAAATTCAGTGATCTTTCCTTTAGACCTCATGCAACACCACAGGGTCAATCACGCCTCTCTTCTCCTTTACCTGGTTATGGTGTAATGCAAAGAAAATATCTGTCTGCTTTAAGATTAAAATGAATCCTGAGTTGCAATTGTTATCATGGGCCGTATAGATGATGCAGAAAGTGGCGAAAAAATATCTTGATAAAAGATTGGCAACTTTAAGAAAAACAAAAAAATATAGGATACAGTAGTATTGGTCACTTGTTGGATGATCTGAAAGCCCGAATAAAGGGATGGGTACCATGGTTTTGGAATTTGTTGGGAACGACTCTGGGTTTGCAAAAGGTTTGAGTTATTTATTGGGGGCACAAAAGTGTCAAGTACCATGCTCCATGCCAAAAAATGGTTATTACAAATATGAGGGGAAACCCGATTTGCAAGAATTGCTTGCAATGATGTTTCCGGGGAAGCGTGTACTTTAGAGATGGAAAATGCTCTTTTGTCCCCTTGGAAGCTCCTTTTGATACTGAGTTCTATTTCCATTATGGTAATGTATGTGGAAACAATGCTTTTGCCTGCCATTCCTGACATTATCCGAGAATTTGGCATATCCTATAGTGTTTCCTCCTGGATATTCGCATCTTTTATTATTTCTGCATTGATTTCCACAGCAATAGTTTCAAAGCTATCTGATATTTATGGACGAAAACTAATCCTTCTAATAGTATTAACAATATACATCATGGGCATAATTGGCGGCTCGTTGTCCAATAATATTTTTTGGATGATCGTGTTTCGCATAATTCAGGGCATTGGAATGTCAATGTTTCCACTGGTATTTGCCATTGTTCAAACCCAATTCCCAAAAGACAAAATTGCTGTAGGCCAGGGAACTTTGGCGTCAATGTTTGCTTTTGGAGGGGTATTGGGGTTAATGGTTGGTGGTAACATAACGCATAGTTTTGGGTGGCACATGACTTTCCTGTCCATACTTCCATTTGCGGTTGTTGTGACTGTGGTAATCAAATTTTTTGTAAACATACCGCACCGTTTGCCTGTTGCAAGCAAAGAGGATAAACCACTGCTGAATTCAAAAACGGCGTTTGTGCATAACCAAAAAAGATTTAAACTTTTCCGCATGATGCCAAATTTTGACATTCGGGGAACTTTTGTGTTGGCCGTTACCGTTACATCATTCATTTTAGCGCTTACATTGGTTCAATCCGAAGGCACTGGCAATACCCTACCAAACATGTCAGTCCAATTCTCATTGTTAGGTGTGAGCGTTGTGTCGCTTTTTGTTTTCATAGTTGTGGAGCGAAAAACACCCAATCCTCTCATTAGCCTTAAATTGATGGCATTGAAACCGATACTTTTAACAAACGTCATTATTCTCATATGGGGTATATCCACCTTTGCCATTTTTCAAACCGTACCAGGTACCTGGTTAGAACTCCCATGCCCTCTGGTATTGGTGGAAATGCATTGGATGTTGTGTATGTTACGTTGCCGTTTTCCATAATGTCGTTGATTTTTGGACCTACTTCTGGTTTTATAATATCAAAAATTGGATCCTTCAAGGTAATCTTAACGGGAGGAGTAATAGCGACTATTGGGTTTGTCTGTATTTTGATGTTCCATTCTGATGCTATGCAGATTGCAATAAGCCTTGCGGTAATAGGATCAGGTTTGTCCCTGTTGAATGTGGGTCAAATCAACATCAATACTGCGTCCACACCTGTAAAGTTTTTGGGGATATCTTTTGGTGTAAATACCCTTTTTAGGTTTACTGGATCGGCGATCGGTCCTGCTGTCGCAGGAATGCTTATGCAAACAAATCAAGTATCCATTAATACCGCCGCCACCGCTGCTACCATTGGTACTGCGTATGGTTACAATAACTCAATGACTTTTCCATCGGCTGAATCTTTTGTGGATATATTTATTTGTATGTCTGTTTTGGTAGCTGTTACCATATTCTTATCAATTATGGTTAAAAAACACCGTAACGACAAAATTGGTTGAGCACATTAAACAATATTCTAGACCGGGCGCAATGCGTGCGGGTTTTGAATGCTATAGGGCGATTTTTGATGATGCGGGACAAACAAAGAATATGAAAAAGAAAAACTAAACGTTCCCATATTAGCAATAGGTGGGGATGCAGGCATAGGTAACCACACTGCCTTCGCATTCCAAAAGGTCGCAAACAATGTCACTGGAATAACATTATCAAACACAGGACATTTCATCCCGGAAGAGAGGCCAAGTTTTCTGATAAAACAGATACTTGGCTTTTTCAAATAGCGTCCCCTTTTTTTTAGATGGTGACGATTTTGACTGTTTAGATATGTTTGATTTTTGCTTTCTGTTTTCTATTTTCTATATACAGTGTATTTTTTTATTTGGGGCCACTTTGCCACTCTAACTCAATCTGTAAAAAATGGTATTTCTCATTGGACAGAAAGTATAGAAACCTTGATGAATCCGGATTTCTTAACCGTATTGCGTGTCCTTTGGACTATCATCGAATGCTTTATTTTTTACTTAAGCAAAACAAACTGCTTTGCCGCATAACTCATTTTCCTATTTTTTAAACGTGTTAGTTTTATTTCCGCAAGGGGAATAATCGATATTCATATTATCCTGATATGTTCTCTATTATAAATTGACGAATTTAATAGTTATGCAACAAAGCAAAACAAACTGATTTTAATCATAAAATTAATACAAGCCTTCTGCATGCATACTGCCCAAACCTCCTCCATGGACCAATGACTAATTTGGTTATTTTGGGTTTAATGTGATGTGTCAGCACCTGGCTTTTTTTTAATAAAAATGCATTTTCTGCTAACTCAGCAAAAATAATGGAAATCCGCAAATCCGTTCCTTTTTACTGTTTAGGTAAAAACCAGGATACGGTCAATTTTTCATGGTGATATACTTTTATTTCATATCCTAACAATTACTTTCGAATGGTTTGTTTTAAAAGAAATATTCTTTGCTCAAAAATGACTTTTGAATCCCTTGTCAATGTATGTTTTATTTTGTTTGTATCCTTTATTTTTTTGTCTAGCAGTGCTTTTGCCTCCGGTGATGCGGATTCATTTTCAGGAAACGACGATGAACAAAAACAAAAGCAGTTGAAAGATGTCGCTTCTCTGAAAATCTCTTCTTCAAACCAAATTGCCCAATATGCAAATGATCGTAAATCTACATCAAGCTCCTCTCCCTCCCCCTCCTCCGAGATTGGCACAGAGCTCAAAAACAGGGATAACTGGATAACTGTTAATCATGATATCTATGGTAGCAGAGAGAGCAATCAAACATCAATTAAGAAAGACAATGTTGGCTCAATGGAGGTCAAGTGGAGATTGGTTAACAACGCTGAAATACAAGACCCTCCCATAATTATAGGCAACAAAGGATACGTCCAGGATTATACTGGTACCGTTATTGCGTTTGATAGTGGAAGTGGGGATATTTTGTGGAAGGTTCGTGCTGGAACCGGCCCAACCATGGGATTGACATTTAGCAAGGGGGTGGTGTTTGCTGCTACAGGATACAACGCTACCGTTGTTGCAATCAATGCAACAGATGGCAAAATATTGTGGCAATCATTGAAACTTGGCCATCCTGAATCAGGTTATAACATTCCCTCTGCTCCAATCGTTTGGAAAGACTATGTAGTAGCAGGTTCGGCAGCCGGTGGGGATGAACCTGATGGCGTTGGACTGATACAGGGAAACATGACCGCTCTCAATGCAACAGATGGCAAAATACTGTGGAACCTGCAGACTACAGTTGGAGACTGGGTTGATCCTAATAAAGCCCCTCCATACAACGGAGACGCGTCAGCCTGGTCTGGGGGGTCCCTTGATCCAGAAACAGGAATCGTGTATATGCCACTAGGAAGCCCATCACCAAACTTTAACGCAAGCACAAGACAGGGGATCCCTAACCTGTATGCTAATCATATGGTAGCTGTAAACATTACCGATGGAAAGATGATATGGGCTACGCCATTTATAGAGTCTGGCACTGTTTTGAATGTGAAAGTTCCCGATACCCATGATTGGGATGCCTCGTGGGGAAGCAGTATAAGCAAGGTTACGTTCGATAATGGCACAGAAAAGAAAATAGTGGTAGGCCATGACAAAATGGGAAACATAATGGCAATGGATTCAGCTACAGGAAAAGAAATATGGTGGAAGACATTGGGAAAACAAATCAATGCAGATGCAATTCCATCACCAATTGGCAGTGGCATGATTTGGGTATATGGGATATTCAATTACCATGCTGTAGATAGTGGCAATAACACCCTATATGTCTCTGCCACAAACAGGGGTGTAAATTATTTCACCGGCAATGATGGTGATGGTGATAGTGATGGTGATATGATGGTGAAAGTAGTGGTGGAGGTGGAGGTGGAGTAGCAGGATACAGGATAGCTGCTCCCCATACCATGGAGCTTGGATTGCATAATGGAACCATATTTGCGATGGATTTGAGGACGGGGCAAATCAAATGGCAATACCATACCGGATTTCCGCCAAGGGTATCCCCTTTAGTTACTGATGATATTGTATTTGCTGGTTACATTCCTTTCACCGAAAAGACTAGCACAAAGTCAAATCACACCACGGCAGTGAAGTCTGGAGTGATTTTGGCATTAGATAAGCATACCGGAAAAAAATTGTGGGAATACGATGTTAACGGTGAAATAAGCCCCGTAGGGCCATCCGTAGGAAATGGAATGCTTTTTGTGCCCACCGGCAAGGTCAATGATGCAAGTCAGCCCAAAGGCGCACCCATCGTAAAAGGATCTATAACAGCTTTTGGACTTCCATGAGTCCCACTTAAGGGGGCTTTTGGGTAGAGCGTACATCTTCATCCTCCTTTTGTCATCTTGTGAAAACGTTGTTATTGAAAGGGCTGCTGTTCATACATCAAGTATATGCCAAATAGCCTTGGTTGTTGTTATTTTCTGCGTAAAAAAAGAATACTGCAAAATAAAACATGTAATCAGCAATAAATGGTGTAGTGTTTTGCAAAGCTTTTTTTTACATCTGGTGTCTTTTTGAATGGGTTATGTCATGATGCTATTGTGGTTGTATTGACGTTAACACTATACTACACAGCGTAAAGCATATTGGAGTTGTTTGTTTTTATAAGGTTATACATGGCAAAGTTTCTATTTCAGCCTGACCCCATCAATGGAGTGCAGTTTAGGCCAGTCAAGGTGGATATTCATTTGGGGGTCATCAAAATCGCAAGTGATGAGATTTATCACGATTTTCAAAATAATAATACCGAATCTGTAATAGTGGGCACCGAGAGGGATGAGGTTCTACAGAGGATACAAAGAGGGTTTGAGTACCAGTTTGAAATGTATGGCAAATTAAGAGGCTCGTATATCAATCGTGCTACCGATTATCAAACCTTGCAGGCTTGGAAACGAATTCAGAGAATGATTATCGCAAAGGATACAGAAAGGCCTTAATATTTTGTTATCTGTCCAATACTATGACTATAGAAATAGACGAAGTATACAGGAACGTTATTTGTGTACACTGCTCTAGAATAATGAATAAAAAGCCAAAATACTATTTTGACAGGCCTAACAGTGTTCTGTTGTCTTTAGATGTTTGTAAAGAATGCAGTGACAAGCGCCGGCTAAAATGATGCATTGTTTATTTAAGGCTTTTCCATAACTTTATTGTTCTGATTTTCGTATTGCATGCTTCTGTTTTTAAAGTCATCACCTGCAAACCATTTTTCCTTGTGTTTTGATTTTAAATTTGCATGCAACAAAACAAATGTTATTTTCGTTTATTTCTCCAGATGCCATCAGCAATATGGCGGTTCAAAATAAAATGCAAAGCAATTGAACCAATAAACAACAAAAACGGTGAAGAGGTTTATAGCATGAAAAAAACTTGTAAAAAAGATGAAAGGAAAATATGTGAGCGGACAACTGGGTAAGATAAAATCGAGCAAAGTAGATTGAAAAAAAAGATTTTGTTTCTTATTCAGGGATTTTGGTGCATTGCCCTTTCTTGTGGTTTAAACTGCTTGACTGTTTGCTTTGGCTTGCGTTTTTTAACATAATGGGGAAAATAACCATCATACTTTAATTCTTTTTTTGAGGGGATGATTTTATTGGCCTTATATGGATTCAAATGACTTTTGGAATTGATCGACTAAGGTTGTGGATTTGGCAGGTGACCGTATTCACCTTTTTTTTTGTGGTAGTCTAAAGCCCTATACAAGGCAACAATGGATGCTGCGTTTGATATCCTTCCCTCCAATAGTAATTTCTCTATTTCCTTTACCTTCATTATTTCGGTTTCTATCCTTTCCATTACGCCTAGAGACTGTTCCTGTTCTTTGGACAAGCCATATGCGATGAAAATGTTTCCCCTTTGCTCAAACATGGAGTAGTCAAGGGTGTACGAGCCTATTGATGTGACGTCTTTGGCACTGTAGCCTGTTTCCTCTCCAAGCTCCCTTACTGCTGCCTGTTTTGCGGATTCACCCTCGTCAATGTAACCTGAGGGAACCTCAATCTCAACAGAGTCCACTATGTGCCTATAGCTTTTTATAATCAGTATCTCATCGCTTGAAATAAACGGAACTACGGTTGAATAGTCTTTTCTAATCCCTCTTATGTATATTTTTTCTTTGCCGTTTACGTCAAGGGTATCTTCATACAGGTTGATAAAATAGTCAGAGTAAACGCTTTTGCTGGAAATTATTTTCCATCCTTTTGGAGCATTGTTTAATTCTGTCATCTTTGTGCATTTTCCTATAATGGTGGTGAAGGTAAAATATCCTTTGATGCAATGTTTTGTATTTTTGCATTAACTTGCAAACGCACATTGGTGGTAGTCATTTTGATAATGGTGATGTGAAACACTGTGTCATGCTAAATGGCCAAAAGAAGGGATAAACCCTTCATTTGTTATACAAAAAACTAACGCCATGTATTTTTTGTTTTATCATACAATCTAAAAGAAAAGATCCAAATTCTCCTAAATTGGCTTTCTGCAAATGCATTTTTTGGTTTTGTTGTTTTGAAATCAACCTCTTGCTGAGGCCTGGATTTTTGCACAAATTTGAAGGCGGGTTTAAATGTATTTCCCAACAAAAGACCATTTGGTTGAAAGCACCTGCTGCACAATGTTTTGTATTCTTTGATTCTGTTCTTTTTCTTGTTTGGTATTTCACAATCCATAGCCAAAGACAAAACCCACATCCCTTTCCTTATCTTTATGGGGGCCCCTCTGCATATGATGTCATACTTATATTGCGACAGGTTATTTGTACCTTGATTAAGGAAGTGGTTGTTTGCCTGATTCAGTAGAACAAAGAAACACCATACTAAATCTATATGAATCAGGAATAGACCCGGAGATAATAGCACTTGAATTAGACGTCAGCACTGATGCCGTGTTGGAGGTAATTGAAAATGAAAAAAAGAAAGAGCAAGAAGGATTTACAAATAGCATATCAAATTTTCTATTAAACAATCAAAAGCATCCGCAGAACCCTGATGCAGCCATTGATGTCCCTTCTATGGTAAAAGAGTCTCAAATCAGGATTTGGAAGGCCTTAAGGGCAAAACCTGACTTTAACACCTCATCGGCAAAAACACAAGGTGTTTTGGAAAAATGTGCGGGATCAAAAGTCAATCTCGTAATTTTACATGTTGATTTGGTGGGTTCCACCAGAATGTCCCTTTCTCTGCCCATTGACAGATTTACAGCCATAATTCGGTCATTTGCCCAGGAGATGTCTCTTGTGGTATCGGTGTATGGTGGGTTTGTCCTAAAATATATTGGGGATGCGGTTTTGGCATTTTTTGTAATAGGTGGTACTATGGATGATGGAGAAAACAGTGCCAATATGGATGGGAAGCCTAAAGATAGTGACAATAGTTTCCATTTACTTCAACACAGTAATGCAATAGGTTGTGCCTATACAATGATTAAAGTGGTGCAGGAGGGCATTAACCCAATACTAAACCAGTACCATTACCCTGAACTACAGGTAAGAATAGGGATGGATTTTGGTGAAGTTGCAGTGGTCCAATATGGGATGGATGTTGAAGAAATCAAAAAAACCTTAATCAAAAAACCACGACTTGACATTATTGGGTATACCGTAGGCTTGGCAGTTAAAATGACCTCACTTGCAAAACCCGATCACATTGTGATGGGCCAAAAATTGCTTGACACACTGGATGTCAAGCAAAAATACATATTCAAACAATTGCCCGAAAACCTTGATATCTGGGATTATGCCAATGAGGCTACCGGTAAAATATATAATCTTTATGGAAATCATTAAAACATTTTAACCTGTCAATCTCCATAAATATCACCAAACCCTGGAGCTATGTGTTACCGATTAAAAAATCAATAGTTGCAGCAGAAATTATGTGTTTATTGTGTTGATGCGATTAAGAATGGGTGGAAAACAAGAGAAATGGTTTTACCCAAAGAAGAAACAAGTTGAGCATCCTTACAAAAATCAAGATGTGAATGCTATAAATTGGAAATTAGCGATATGGGGAAAGAGAAACGATTTTGATGATTGCAACAAGTTAGGCGTTAAAGTATGTGTGATTGTACCAAAGAGTTATTCATTGTTGTGTGGGAAAAAGGGCAAAAAAGGCCTGAAAAACAGATGGAGACGTGAGTTTGACCTGCGTTCTTTGGATTTGCAGTTGATTGAATAGTAGTGGATCCCCACTTGTAAGATATGGGTTTTCCCAAGCGAAAATAGCCATTGCTGGACTTGCAAAAACCAATGCCAGTTTTGATTTGTGTGACTCAAGGTGTCCTGATCTCCATGTAGTTCCCATACTGATATGGTGTTGGGTCTACGATTGTTTATGACAATGATGCCACAAATGTTCGCCATACGATGCTTTTGAAATAAATGTTGTTATTGATGACAGTAACGAAAATTTAAATAAAAGAAAAGGTACCTCAAAAAAGTAAGGTGGGTTGTTCTGATTCATTTGTAAAGGGGCATATAGAAAAGTGGGTAAACGCATGGAACAACCATGACCTAAAAACCGTTCTCTCAATGTACTCAGACAGTGTTGAATTCTCCAGCCCCAAAATCAAAGTGGTGTTTCCTGAAAGGAAATCATCAAAGATAACCCGCAAAAGCGACCTTGAGGGGTATTGGACCAAGGCCCTGAAGAACAACTTTCCTAATTTGCGTTTTACGCCCAAAGAAATCATGTTCCAAAAAAAAGTATGCATATTCGAGTATTACGCCACTCTGGACGGAAAGAGCAAAACCTCCGTGATAGAGAAATTTGAATTTGAGGACGGGCTAATAATAAAGTCCAGCGTTTTTTATGGCTCGGACGAACCTGTGTAGCCTTGCCGTCTTTTGACTCGATTGAATTTTATTTTTTTTTCGTTTGGTCGCCGAACTACTCTTTGAATATAAAGAGCGCAAAGATATAATCAATCAAAAAAAAAACAACTGGCGACTTTTTGTCCCTCTTCTCCTTTTCTTTCCTATTATTCTGTTTCTTCATAAAATACGATGAATCTTAGGGGATCATTGCTGCCACTGATGGGATTGTCGGATAACTGAATGTTTATTAACTTTCTGTTTCCTGCCTCAAAAAAGGTGTTGATTTCTTTCATTGCAGTATCTGTCAGGACAGCGTTAAAAATTTCCATTTTAATCATTATGTTCTCTCATTGTTTGGATTTGTATTTAATTATTGTGAATGAATATTGTAATACTTGATAAAGAAAATCATCTACGAGATCGTTCTCTCTTCTGATTTGGTTATTATCTAGTTTTATCTGTGGTTCTATGATTAGTTTTTTTAATTGGAGTTAAATCAATGATCTAGGGTCTTTAATTGTCAGAAAATACGTTTTTATGTGTATATATTAATGACCGCCTCAGCATCGTCGACATCCACAACAACAAAAGCGATGCAGAGGACTGTAATGATAATCCTTATTTAGAAACTTTGTCATTTGCTTAAATACACATGCAACTAAAAAAAAGTCTATTCTCATTTCTTGGATAAATATTATATGTCAAGGCCTGAGAACCGATCTTTGTCTTTGGATGAAATCATAAAAAAGGATCCAGGGCTATAGGGTATGAGATGATGGGCATTTTGGATGAGATGAAATCTGTTTTAAATCTCCTGCCTTTGTCAACCTTTTCATTGTTGCCATGACTCGCTTTCTTGAGATGAACGATGTTCTCACCAACAAACAGAAGATACAGAGAGCTAAGGGCGACAACATATCCAAATTTGAATATTAGAGTTGTACAAGCGATGAAATTGTAAAAATGTTGTTTGTATGCGATGAAAGGGGCAAGGATGCCGTTTTGCAATCTCCATAGTAATATGGCCTTTATTCAAAAAGTTAATAACCAAATTTTCCATATCTTTTGCTGATTTTTATTGTTAGTTCAAAATCCTATGCAGGTAGAATTTCTAAATCAATAAGACATATCTGAGCTAACAGCGATGCTTGATCCCAATAGATGTGTTCATGAGCTATCTTATTGCTATCAAACTTCATGAAGACAACAATTGGTAACTCCACGCACAAACCATACCTTGTAGTAGATGAAACTGGAAAGGCTATAAATTTTTACAAGAGTTTGGTGCTAAAGAAATCTACGGCAACAATACTCTTGGTGGAAAGAGCATAATCCATGCAGAGGTTAAGACTGCTGATTCAGTTCTAATATGCCGATGAATTGCCATATATCTACTGTTAATTATTGATATATTCGCTTTGTAATGGAAATTACCTGTCGTGTGTGACAGGCAGGACTAGACGTTTTTCTTGTCCAATTTCATTTCCGCTCTATTTTTTGCAATTATTATACTGCACAGAATTACGAATGCAATTTGAAAGAGTTCTATTGCTATATCTAATTGACTTACTGGGTACCCACTTCCTGGTACTGCAATGAGGTACATTATTATCAGAATAATTGTTCCCCCTATGCCGACATAATACCAAGGCTTGATCCACCCCTTAATGACAGGTATAACCCAAAATATTTGAGCTAGGCCTGAGACGATAAAGAATATTGTAATGTCTTTGGACATTTGCATAAAAAACATCGGAACAATTGCGAGATGTAATACACCAGCTATAAACGTAGATGCAGCAGCTGCATACAATAATGTCTTATTGTTCAAGATTTGATCCTAAACTATTCCTTCCCTAATAAATTGGGAGTATATCGTTGTGGCCCTGTTAACTTAAGCGTTTAGCATTTCCTTGTTATGCATTGTCGCAACTAAGCTGAGCCAGTTTTTGATATGGATGAGATTGCAACCCTTCTTTCTGCTGCAAGGGAAATAGTCGTCAAAGCATTCTGTCATGTCCTTGACGCACTGCATTGTCCTTTCAACAATGCTTTTCTCCGAAGGGGATGGATATGGTGATTTAGCTTCAGGAGACCGGCAAGCCTGCGGATACCAAGTTCCACCATCCGTTGAAACCGGATGCTTCCCATGAATCCTAGACAAACCTGCAATAAACCTCTCTGCCACGAACATGTTTCTCTCTTTGGAGATTGACAGTGCGAGAGACTGCCTGTCTTTTGGCTCGATGGCGCCCCACAACCAGATGCATTCCGAACCGGCCTTAATTGCCGTCTCGTCAACCATGAATTCAGAAATTCTCTTTCTCTTTGAGGATATCCTTTTGGGTAGATGTTTCTGAATCCACTTCCAGATTGCAACATGGCTCCTCTTTACAATGTGCAAAAAAGACAACGCTTTGGCTACATTTCTAGTCGACAAACCAAGAAAGTACAAATACAAACCATGGCCAATGTGTTCTGAAGGTGTTCTGTTTCTCTTAATGCGCATACAGGAAATGGACATCTTCAAGCTATAGGATTTTCGTTAAGTTAACAGGGCCATCATTGTACCTCTAAACTGGTTAAGAATGGTGTTAAGTGTGCGATGATAAGAAATTTTTTGAATTAGTTTTGTAAAGACTTCTGAATAGATCAGTTCTTGATTTAAAGTTTTTTTAATAACTTCATTTCAAGTCAGGGCAATCCGTTTCATCTTTTTATGCTATGTGCTCTAGGATATGCTAAACTGAACAAATCAAAAAAGATGTGAGGCTATCTTTCTTTAATAAAAAAATGATATGTCATATGTGTCTCCTCGCATGTATGATGTTGTAGTAACACAAATATTTCGGATATAAGAAACAAGCCTCTTTCTACAAAATGTAGAGCAGTGGCAATTACAGCACTTCTTTACAGTCGTAACCCATAAATGGCTTTTAATGGTATTGTAAAGGAAACAATGTTATGATTTTTTGCGATCAGTATAAACCTAAAAAATGCGCTATAGACTAGATTAAACAAACTTAAAACATGTTTAACATAATTAAATCGACAAAATAAAAACCCAAACCAATTATTTGACTGAACTTTCTATTCCTATCAAAAGTCGGAAAAATTGTCTTAACATTCAGAGGCAGCATAAAACCGGTCCATTCTATGTCTGTTGTTGAAACATTGCATTGAAGTAGCAAATATTAAATTTTTCTCTCCTATTATGAATAAATGAGATTTAGCTTGATTAAGGCCATAAAAAACACTCACAGACACCCTGCTAATAGATTGCTGCATGCTGTCGGATTATTGTTGTATTTTTTAGCGATCCTGATGATATTGTTAGGTTATTTTATAGATAAAAACACAAACCCGTTTTTTGGCCTGATTTTGTTTGTGGTGGCAATCGCCTTGTTTCTTTTGGGTCACAGGATAGAGGGAAACCTTAGAGCTACCACCTGGGTCATACTATTCAAATATTTAAAGGCGAATGCGCAGAACGGAAAGAAAAGGAATGATTGACACAAGGGAAACCTAAAAATTTTTCTTACCATTAACTTGTTTGTAATGCAAGTGGTATCAATGATGTCACATCCATGTCAAATAAATGGGCTGTTTCCTTCCAAAAACTGAAAACAAGGATAATTTTTTTTTAAATTTGTGCAAGATGATGGATGGGTTTTCAAGAAAATTTTATTATTGTGTGCTTTCAGGCTTTTCCTTTTCCTTTTCCTTTTCCTTTTTTCTAAACTCTTTGTAGGCATCGTTTGCGTATGTGGAAGGAGACTCTGTATTTTCCTCTGAAGCTTTTACGTTACTCATAGCATTCTTGAATGGCCGCAATATATGAAAGTTTATCTGCCTTGACCATTTGCATGTCTCTTTTGCTTGCCTTCAGACTGAACTGAATTTCGTGTCATGGGTAATCAAACTGCTTATAATTGCAGCGGTCTCAATCTGCACGTAAAGCGAATGTCGTGATTCTTTTCTTCCCTTTGGCTAAGTGCGGCAGACGATTTTTTTTTAAATTCATGGTCTAATAGTCCAAAGGCTCTCTAGTCTTGCAAAGACAATCTTTTACCTGTATTTGTCATCATGACCAAACAATTTTTGATGTGTTCGCATCTATTGACATCCGCATACAGGTGTTACTTCCTTTGAATTATTACAATCGTAAAGATCTATTGCGGTAATGAGAATGGATAATGCCTTTTGGATGAAGTAGCCAAACATGGCTGGTTAACACCTGCTATATGGGCATAACGTTCTTGATATTTTTACATCAGCTTTTACCCATATTTTTAATCATTTGCCTGTTGTTGTTTGGTGGTAATGAGACCGACCATTGACAAAGATGTGTTCCATAATTTCGATTAGTTTCCATAAATGCCGTAAGGTTTTCCCCATTTTGTTCTGCCAAAAAATAAGAGGTTATGATGTTCCCCATTACCATGACCTTCTTGCAAATCAGTAACTCCTCTCTTTTTTTTGATAAAACATTGTGCAGTTCCAACACGGCCATTATGTTGAAATGTTATTGTCTTGGCAACGAGTGAAATATTTGATTGTGAACTGCCTTTAAAGTTTTATCAAGGAACATGCTGACTGTTTCCAGTAGTTGCGGGTGGTTTGCTTGAATATAACTTTCCACATTGCTTGTAACGCTATAAATGATTTCTGGGGTTGTTATAATAGTCAAAATAATGAATTAAAACATCCTTGTCGGGGTCATTCCTTATTGCCAAAAGTGCTGTTACAACACAGGCCATTATCAAATTATACCGAGGGTTTAATAATGAAGTTACCTCGCTCTCAATAACTTCATTAATTTTTAGGTAATCCTCGCTAGTTTTGAAATCGGCAATAGAGTTTTCTGCAATCTTCAGGCGTGCCGATTCTATTTTTGTCTTTTGTCTCAATCCATCCACTTTTGATTGATATTCTTCTGAAAGTTTTTCTAGTTTTTCTGTCTCTTCTTGCAAATCATGAAATCTTGAAGAAATCGTTTGAATTTGATGCTCCAGCAGTCTTATGTCTTTGCGGCGTGAATCAACAATGCGGCCAAGGGATGACAATTGTTTTGAATGCCTCAATGATTCCAAAACGTCTTTTTCTGCAAACCCTTCCTTTCTCATCATCCTGAAATGTCTTAAGAAAGACGGCATGTGGTTTTTTGTCTCCTCGTATATTGTATTTAGTTCGTGCAGGCCTTTCAACTTCCAAAATTCCCTGTAGAGTATACATGCTTCCTCGGCACTTAAATCCAATTTAATGCCACATCTACTGGTATCTTGCCCTTAGAGTACAGTTTTAAGGCCTGGCTGTCTTTAGATAATATTTTTTTCTTGTGCTTGTCTTCTCCTGTATGTTTTTTTTCTATCGAGATGATTTCAGCAAAAGACATGTGAACATCTTCTGCTATTTCCCTAACTGTTTTGCCCTGTTCGTAAAGCTCGATAACGCGTTTTTCCTTTTGGGCTCTTGTAATAACCATTGTTTTTACATACGGATATTGTATAGCAGTACCCTTTTAAAGCTATGAGATTTTTGACGGCTTGTTTTTTGCTGTTGTGTGATGTTTTCCCCTGTTGTTTTTTTATTGGGAGTTGTTTTTCGAAAAAATGGGCTGTTATGTTATCCATGTTGTTTTTGATATAAACTAACATATGCATGTGTTGATTTTTTGATAATAATATATTCAGAATAGATTTATTTTCAGTGAGTCTTATTCATAATGGGATTCTTGTGATTATTTTACTAAAACTATGGAATCCAACCATTCCCCTAATTTCGTCATCTTTTGTTCCTACCATGAACGTGTATTGCTTTGATTTGACTTGAATTTGATGCATGTATCAACGAATTTGCTAAACCTTGATTTGACGGCTAATTGATTATATGCTTAACCTATTTTTCGATCGGTTCTGTTTACAAATAAAGTTTTAATCATAGAGAACAACAGCAATGATATTTATCAGTCCATATGGTTGCTCGAATCCGGATTGAAATTAATTATGTGATGCTAATGATTGTTTCTTGAACAATTGTTTCTTGAGTCAAAAAACAAGGTTTCTTGCCATCAAACCACTTAGCGTATGGCTACAACATACATGCAATGTGAGCATGATGCAGAACATGGACCCTTCTGTAGAGACGATTGCAAATTTGTTGTTATTCTTCTCCTATTCCCTTGTGTTTTTGTGGATGTGGTTTGGGTTTAGCCATTCTATAAAGCTGGCATAATTTAAAGAGCGTACATCATCAAGGTAATTGGAAAGCACCTTGATGAACCTAAACCCATTAGCAATCTCGAAAGAAAGAACTGGATCATGCAATTTGCCTTCCATTACTTTGGATGCATACTCTGCTGCAGAGATTTGATTCGCATATTCACAATAATTGTATAGCCTTCCTCCGGCTATCATCCTTCTCAAGTTCAATTTGATGTTTAATTGCTTTCTTGCATCATAAAGCATACTCCCTATTCCTTCATGCCTGTACTTTGGATGAGTTGATATGTCTGCGCCATACAGGCTATCGCCATTGGGATTGTGATTTGTGAACATCCCGTCTGCTGTTATGTCTTTCCATGCGTGGTCTGCATAATCTGGATTGAGGGTGACTACAAGAGTGCTTGCAGAACCCACCACAGTTCCGTCAGGTTCCACCGCAACAAGTTGCCCCTCTGGAAATACGCTAAGGTGACTTGAAAGCTCCTCCTCATGCCAAATGTTTCCATATTTGGCGAGAAAAGGAAATGATTCTTTTTGCAGGTTCACTATTTTTGGAATGTCTGTTTTTGTTGTGTTTCTAACCCTAACTCCTGTCTGATGTGGGTGTAAAGAAGCGGTAGCCAATATATGATGCTATTGCCATTATGGATTATAAACATAAGGTTAGATTGTAGGTGGTAACAGACAAGCAGATACAAAGAAAACCAAACCTTTACTTTGGTCAATTTAAAGACACGTGTGAAATTTCAAAGGCAGTTCCTTTGAACCAAAACTTGACTTGTGGGCAAGTTTATAGCAAGTTTAAAATGACTTGTACACCCAAACTAAAAAATGAGTTTGGAACCAAAAAACAGCTCGAAATCATCACCATTGCATAACCGTCATCACAACCATT
Source organism: uncultured Nitrososphaeraceae archaeon (assembly GCA_963779615.1). Taxonomy (GTDB): domain Archaea; phylum Thermoproteota; class Nitrososphaeria; order Nitrososphaerales; family Nitrososphaeraceae; genus Nitrosocosmicus. The sequence continues at coordinate 606,314 of CAVZZA010000005.1, read as the reverse complement.
ATCCAAGAACCATGAACCATGTGGCTGTTAGTGTCTTGGATTTGGATAAAGCAATACGATGGTACACCGAGGTGTTGGGCTTTAATTTGGTAAAGGAGCCTATGGAGGGCATAGCTGATGATACCCACATTGGAAGGCTCTTTCAGGATGTTTTCGGCCAGGGATTCAGGAAATTGAGATTGGCCCATTTGAGTTTTGGCAATCAGGTCGGGTTTGAAATATTTGAATTTATAGAGCCAAAAGAGGAGCAACGCCAGAACAATTTTGAATATTGGAAAACGGGGTTTTTTCATATCTGCATAACTGATCCCAATATAGAGGAAATAACAAAACGGATTGCGGAAAGTGGGGGAAAGCAGCGCAGCAAAATTTGGGAATTGACACCAGGCAAACCATACAAAGTTGTTTCCTGCGAGGATCCATTTGGAAATGTGATTGACATTTACTCCCATGGATATGAATACATATGGAGATCAGAAGGTTACTCAAAATAAAACTGATCCATTTATGTGAATTAACATTGTAATGGTATTCTTTTGATTGAATGAAATGGCGTGGGAGATCTCTCCACTATGCCACTAATTTTTTGTGGATTGGCATTATTTGATGTTGTAAAGAATTTACAAAATATTTTGATATAAAATAAAATAAAAGAAAACCATTTTTGTATGTGGGTATAAAACATGCGTCATTGTCTATAACGAAAATATCTTTCAATCTTCTGAAGGGATATTCCCGATAGAGTGTGACAAACAATCTATTGTCAAATTTTTTAAAGGAATTTTTTTCTATGGCATTGAGTGAAAAACAATACGGGTGAAAGGGGTTTAGTAGTTATTTGGCTGGTCAACATGAGTAAAACTACTTAAATACTCGAGTTTTTTTGTTTTAATATTGAGCAGCAGTTATCCCCTCTTTTATGCATTTGTGCTAATTGCCTTTGCCTTTGCGCTGACATCGCCGAATGTTTCATTTGCACAGGTTTCACCAACACAACTTGTTGATAATGTTCCGCCCACAATCACTTTGCCTGTCAGCCCGGTAATAGCTGAAGCTTCAGGACCCCTGGGGTCTATTGTAAATTTTAATGCAATTGCAACAGATAACACAAGTAAAAATGTTAGCGCACAGTGCATTCCGCCATCCGGAAGTACATTTGGAATAGGTGATACCACAGTAGAGTGCACTGCAGTTGATGGCGCAGGTAACGAGAACGCGGACTCATTTACGGTTAGAGTGCAGGACACCATCCCACCAAGCACAGTTCTTGAGACATCCAAGGTTAGTTGGATGGGGCAGCTAGACAACCAGGGAAATACGATTTCGGATGATATCGGATTTGCATTCAGCGGATCTGACAAAGTGGGAGTAAAGGGCTTTGAATGCAGAATGGATGAAAATAACTGGCAGCCAAGCACAGTAAATTACCAAATAGACAATAAAAATGGCTGTTATTACACAAACCTTGGGCAAGGACAACACACCTTCCAAGTTAGGGCTATAGATACATCAGGCAACAAAGACCCAAGTCCAGAAGCCTTTTCATGGACAATCATGCCTATAAAAGATGCTTTAGTCGACCTAAGGGAATATACTGCAGCCTTAAGTTTACCTTCGAATTTTCAAAGAGACCTATTGAATTCATTGGATAACGCAATAGGCGACATACAGGTAAATGAAAGATATGACAAATTGATTTGCGAATACATCGATTCTTTCAACTATGGATTTTCAACAGTTAGTGTTTTGGACTTTGCTACACAAGATGCCATTAATTTCATAAACAACTCGATAGGGGCAATAAGGGACAGAACTGGATGCAATCCACCGATAGTCAGCCTCAAGACTGAAACGGTAGTTAATGAAGGCGAAAAGAATGTCATTCTTGATGGATCAAATAGTTTTGATTCAAAAGATGGGAAGAATTTGATATATGCATGGACTCAGACATCAGGTCCTAAGGTAAATTTGATTAATGGCGATAAACCAAAGGCTAGTTTTAATGCCCCATTAATCGAAGGAACAAACAACCAAACAGTCACATTCAGATTAACGGTAACAGATAGAAACGATTTATCCTCAGACAGGACATCTGCAATAACAATTAAGAATATTGTACCAGTCACCAGCCCACCGGTGGCCCAAAGCCAGAGCGTGACGGCAACCTCCGGCAGCCCATCGGACATAACGCTCAAGGCCACGGGCACTGGTGGCAACGCCCTCACATACGCGATAGTGTCGGGTCCAAAGTCGGGAACGATCACAGACCTCAACAAGGACACCGGCACTCTGGTCTACACCCCGACTGACGGCTTTTCGGGGCAGGACAGGTTCACATTCAAAGCCAGCGACGGGACCACAGACAGCAACACCGCCACAGTCACGGTGACGGTGTCTCAGGCTGCCAGCCCACCGGTGGCCCAAAGCCAGAGCGTGACGGCAACCTCCGGCAGCCCATCGGACATAACGCTCAAGGCCACGGGCACTGGTGGCAACGCCCTCACATACGCGATAGTGTCGGGTCCAAAGTCGGGAACGATCACAGACCTCAACAAGGACACCGGCACTCTGGTCTACACCCCGACTGACGGCTTTTCGGGGCAGGACAGGTTCACATTCAAAGCCAGCGACGGGACCACAGACAGCAACACCGCCACAGTCACGGTGACGGTGTCTCAGGCTGCCAGCCCACCGGTGGCCCAAAGCCAGAGCGTGACGGCAACCTCCGGCAGCCCATCGGACATAACGCTCAAGGCCACGGGCACTGGTGGCAACGCCCTCACATACGCGATAGTGTCGGGTCCAAAGTCGGGAACGATCACAGACCTCAACAAGGACACCGGCACTCTGGTCTACACCCCGACTGACGGCTTTTCGGGGCAGGACAGGTTCACATTCAAAGCCAGCGACGGGACCACAGACAGCAACACCGCCACAGTCACGGTGACGGTGTCTCAGGCTGCCAGCCCACCGGTGGCCCAAAGCCAGAGCGTGACGGCAACCTCCGGCAGCCCATCGGACATAACGCTCAAGGCCACGGGCACTGGTGGCAACGCCCTCACATACGCGATAGTGTCGGGTCCAAAGTCGGGAACGATCACAGACCTCAACAAGGACACCGGCACTCTGGTCTACACCCCGACTGACGGCTTTTCGGGGCAGGACAGGTTCACATTCAAAGCCAGCGACGGGACCACAGACAGCAACACCGCCACAGTCACGGTGACGGTGTCTCAGGCTGCCAGCCCACCGGTGGCCCAAAGCCAGAGCGTGACGGCAACCTCCGGCAGCCCATCGGACATAACGCTCAAGGCCACGGGCACTGGTGGCAACGCCCTCACATACGCGATAGTGTCGGGTCCAAAGTCGGGAACGATCACAGACCTCAACAAGGACACCGGCACTCTGGTCTACACCCCGACTGACGGCTTTTCGGGGCAGGACAGGTTCACATTCAAAGCCAGCGACGGGACCACAGACAGCAACACGGCACAGGTAACAGTCAAGGAACCAACAGACAAGAGCCAAGTCACAGTCAAGGAACCAACAGACAAGAGTCAAGATGCAAACATCGGGAAAAAATCCAATAATCCTAAAGAAATTCCAGGACAAGATTCTCCAAATACAAATAGCTTTATTTCCCAAGGCCTTTCTGGAGATAATGGCTAACGCTAGAAATTTGTTATATCATTTGCATTCCTTTTTATTACAATAGGCTATCAAAGAGCTTTGCAAATCAGATTTGGTATCAAGTAAAACAGTTTGATAATGCAGGGTTAATGAAAAAGATGTTCAATAGTGTATAGCATTCATAAATAAAATAATAGAATAGGAATAAGGAAATAGTTTGAGCATATCATTGGGGATCTTTTAAAGTAAACTAAGTTTCTGTATTTTTATTTATTATTATCTTTATATGATAAATGCGAAAAAGGATTCCTCTTATTGAGTGTTAATTGGTGGATGTTAAGGATGATCATTCATTACAAAGGAACAATTATTTGAATTCTTTTTGAAACATATTTTTACTGATGTAATAGCCGTATGAAATAATTGGTAGATGCAAATGCTAAAAGAAAAAAGTATAAAATAGATTCTAAATATTTAAAGAAATGTATGAATTATCAAGTGGGCATCAAAAAAAACAAACATACATTTTAAAATATGCCTTTGTGTGCTACTGTGTACCCAACTAATGTTTTGATATATTGCTTTAATCATGATGATAGGTATGGCGTTTCCATATTTCCAAAATGCATACTTCTCAAAAAATATGAAGGTGTCCCATAGTTGATATGGTAAAAGAAATCGAGTCCTTGCTAATACACATCTCAATCGCATACATGTTTTTTTTAAATTCATTTTCCTTCACTATTTGTTAAATGGTTGTAAATCAAAAATAGCTTTTGATTGGGTGTCATCGTTTTGGTAAGGATGGGAATATTTGATTTTGAACTGTTTTTATAATTTTGTCATAAAGCATGCTAATCATTTCTAAAAATGGTGTGTGATATGTTTGAAGGTAGCGTTCAAAATTATGTTGATAACCTTCTACATATTCTGTGCCACTAAAATCCGCTCTGATTACATTGATAACCAAAATCATCTGTTAAAACCCCTTTCTCATGGTCATTCCTTATTGCCTGGAGTGCTGCTAAAGTAGATGCCATTAGCATATCTTTTTTAAGGCTTAAAAATTAGTGAACTGTTTTTATAATTTTGTCATAAAGCATGCTAATCATTTCTAAAAATGGTGTGTGATATGTTTGAAGGTAGCGTTCAAAATTATGTTGATAACCTTCTACATATTCTGTGCCACTAAAATCCGCTCTGATTACATTGATAACCAAAATCATCTGTTAAAACCCCTTTCTCATGGTCATTCCTTATTGCCTGGAGTGCTGCTAAAGTAGATGCCATTAGCATATCTTTTTTAAGGCTTAAAAATTAGGTTACTTTCTTTTCAATAATTTCATTACTTTCTGGATAATCTTCGCTGCTTTTTAAACCCTCAATACGGTCTTGAGTAATCTTCAAAAGCGCTTGTTTTATTTTTATTTTACGCACCAATTCATCAAATTCTGATTGTTTTTCTTCTGAAAGTTTTTCCAGTTTATTTAAACGCTCCATTAACTTAAAAACTTTAAAGGAAATCTTTTGCTCTTTCTGATCAAGATCGTTTATTTCTTTTTTACGAGAATCAGCAATCCTTTCCAGTGAAGGCAATTGACTTGAACATTGTAGTAGTTCTATGACGTCTCCTTCTCCATATCCTTCATCCTTTATCCTTCTGAAAATCAAAAAAAGATGGCATGTCGTTTTGTATCTCTTCATATGTTGCATCTAGCTGGTGCAGGTCTTTTAACATCCAAAATTCCCTGTAAACTCTTTTTGCTTCCTCGGGAGGTAAATCCAATTCAATCACCGCGTCCACTGGCGTCTTGTCCTGAGAGTACAGTTTTATGGCCTGGGTGTCTTTAGATAATATTTTTTCCTTGTCCTTGTCTTCTCCTGTATGTTTTTTTATTATTGAGCTGATTGCTGCAAAAGACATGTGAACATCTTCTGCTATTTCTCTAATTGTTTTGCCCTGTTCGCAAAGCTCAATAACGCGTTTTTCCTTTTGGATTCTTGTAATAACCATTGTTTTTACATACGGATACCGATATTGTGTAGCATTACCCTTTTAAAGCTATGAGATTTTTGACGGCTTGTTTTTTGTTGTTGTGTGATGTTTTCCCCTGTTGTTTTTTTATTGGGAGTTGTTTTTCGAAAAAATGGGCTGTTATCCCTGTTGTTTTTGATAAAAATCTACATTTGCATATGTTGATTTTATTGTTGATATTCTGCTCAAAATAAATCTCATTTTGAATGTATTTTGCTGCCTTTGTTTACATGATGAAATATTTAACTTTTCAATTTTAAATAACTAATTACAAAATTTTAAGAATAATTATGGCTTAAACCATGCTTACTTTAATGGAAATAATTGTTTTGGATAAGAAAAAACCATTCCACCATATTGGTTTATATAAATATATTTTAAACCATATGGAAGCAATTGACTATTCACTGTTTGAATGACTGAATGTGGTTTTCTTCACTATAAATAAGAGTAAAGATAATGTAAGTGCGCAATGGTGGATGTTTTGCTGCCGATTATAGGTTTTATGGCTACAGGTTTTGCCGTTACAAGTACTGTCCCACAGATAAGAAAAGCACTGAGAACAAAGGATACTAATGATTTATCAATACGGTTTATAATAGTTTTAATTGTTGGCCTGTCGTTATGGGTTGTTTATGGGGTGGGAAAAAGTGATATCGTTTTAATTATAGGTAATTTTACAGCAGTGGCATTGAACACGTATCTGTTGTTTTTAAAGATAAAGTACTCTAAAAAGCCATTGGAAGAAGAGAGCACATAATTATATTTTTTTCATGTTTTGCCCTTTTTTTCCAAAAAAATGATGAGAGCATGCATTTCGAACCCATTTTTTAACGCCATGTTTAACAATACGATAAAACATTTTCTCATGCTGAATAAAAAATTAGATTTTATGTGTTTTTATGCAGGCAGAGAGGCTATTATCAGCCAGTCCCGTGTTTGGCCTTTCCTCTCTGCCTTGATAATGACCTTCGGTGAACGGAACAGAAACCCGGGTCATCGTTTTGCATGATTATATACTACATCTATTTATTTAAACAATTTCATAATAAAAGAAGCAGCCTAATTTTAGATATTTCGCTTGATCCGCAGTAATTTCATATGATGAATGAAGGCCCGTCTAACAATGCTGCTTAATTTTCTTTCAAACATCATGAAATTTCTTGTTGCCATGTATTTTTTGTCAAATGGACAGCAGGTGGTATTTGCCAGGCTGTGTGCTTGTTTGTAGTTGGATAATTTTTGTTGTGTGGACTCTTGTATGCATTTACCGTTTGCTGCGTCAATCTTTGCCGCAAATGTTTTGCCATTTATCTTTGCTGCCGCCGCCGCTGCCCTTATATCTCGTTTTTGACTGCAAAAACGGCGATAAAGATTGCACAATTGTTCTCTGCAAATCCCTTCGCAATTTTAAAACAAATCCTCTGATAGAGACAGTAACTATGACTGTTTTTCCCTCCAGTGGCAATATGCCTTAACCTTTGATATTAGGATCATTAGATATTTTTTTTGCGCATTTTTAAAATAATGATAATTGGTTATAATTTCCTTAATGTATTCCAAAGTAGCCAATTCTCCAATAATCATTCAAAATTTCCTAAGTTAAGACATGCTGTAAAATGTGAAATTTTTGTTACTACTAAACATATTTTAAAATAACGGCAAAAAGCAGATCTTGCTGTACGCACTGTTGGGACTATTCCCCCATTACCTGCAGTACAACCCTGCGATCCCTGGGTGTTGTGTCCATTTCAATGAACACTATTTGTTGCCATCTTCCTAGAGTCAAATTGCCCTCAATAAATGGGATGGTTAAACTTGGACCTAACAAGGATGCCCGGACATGCGAGTGTCCATTTCCATCATGCCAAGTGTTGTCGTGCCTGTATTGTATGTCCTTTGGTGCTATCCTTGACAGCATGTTTGGAAAGTCTGATTTGAGTCCAGGTTCATATTCTATGGTTGTTATTGCCGCGGTTGATCCCACAGCAAAAACTGTGACAATCCCATTTTCCGTTTTGCTTTCTTTTACTGCCTTTGATGCTTGATCTGTAATGTCTATGATATCGTTTTCCCCTCTTGATTTAATTTGAACAGTGATGGTTGATACTGCCATATGTCAACTCTGTTTTTCAGTTTTTATTATCTTTATGATTCTGCATTTGTTTTTTTATTCCATCCATGTGAGTTAGGGGCTGTGTTTTCTTGATTTGCTGTTGTGGGTATAGAGTCAATCCACATCTGTTTCATATCCACCAAACCTTTGAAGGTTGATTAAAAAAATTCCAAACCTTCAAAAAAGGTACATGTGTGAATGCTAAAAAAATCCGACTTCTCGTCAAGTTTCGACAGACCTTTGCCTGCAGAGGTTCCGTAGGTTGTGACCAAACTTCGGCTCTGTTTTTGATGTTGTGTGTATTAACTGTTATAATGAATGCCACCATCTTTTTTTTCACTTTGGAAAAATTATTTTGCTTTCTAATTACATGTATTAATGTTCTAAAAAAAAATATTGAATTTGGATTTTGGACTGACTCATTAATTTGAAAAACAGGCAGGGGTTTTATTTGATGTCAATCATTGTTTGTTCCATTTCCTTTTCCCTTTGTTGGGATAACTTTTCCAATCCGAGTTTTTGGTATTCTTCGGCTAGGTGGGTGTTAACATCCACTACGGCATTGTTGGTTTTTTCATACGGACTACCAACCCTAATGGGTAAAGAGTCAGCCTGAGTTTGGTTTGTAATCACACTGCCTGGTGGAATGTATTTGTTATCGGGTATGGACACGCCACCGGTTATTGTGCTCGAAATGCCTACGGCAACGTTGTTTCCAACCTTCGCATTAAAGACTATGCTTTTCATTCCAATAAAGGTGTTATTTCCTATCCATGCTGGACCATGAGCCATGGAATCATGGGCCAGACTTGTGTTGTAGCCCACATAGACAGAATACCCTTTATCGAAACCCGAATCATTTCCTAGTAGCAAGTTGCCGTCTGTCGAGTAACGTCTGTTGTCGATGTTTTTGCCGTCATTGGTTGTTTCCAACCCATGAAGAACTGCACCATCCTGGATGTTTGATAGGTCGCCTATAAAAATGGGGGTTCCTTCATCTGCTCGGCAAACAGAGGTAGGGGCAGCCAACACAAATTTTCCAATGTAGCAATTACCTATTACAATAGAAAATGGACTGATGAACGCATCATCACTAATGTGTGGATATGATGTATTGCGGTTGAAATGTGTTTGAACGTTTTCTTCAATATTTGGCCACCAGGTAGGCACGGGAAAATGGTTGTTCTCTTTGTATGAGCTATTGGCTGAAAAACTGTTGTTTGACTGTTGCAGCTGGCTAATCTGCTGCTGCTGCTGTTGTTGCTGTTGTTGTTCTATTGTGGAGGCAGAGACAATGTTGCTGTAAGAGGATCCCATTCCTAGGACAAGGAAAACAGAAATGGCTATTATTCCAAGCGTCATGAAATTAATTGGAGATTTATTCACATCATTTTAACAAGTCAAGCTCTATAATAATATGCCTTTACCAATATTGAAAATGATAACAAATGGGCATGAATAATAAAATCCACCAAATCTGGCAGCAAAGGGTTTAAGGAAGCGTCATATCCTTTTTTTACGTTATGGTGTGGGAATTAGGCAACATCATTCATTGAAGCAATGGCGCCCGAACGTTCATTATATAAATAAGGAAGAAACAGGACACCATGCACAATACTGTAAAGAGCTTCAATCAGCATGATTTACCTTTGTTGAAAAATTTGGAACTTGTATGTTATGCTTAGGCAAACAAGGTCTGTTTTATCAGCTTGCAGGGTGAAGTGAAAATGAAAAACAAATTGAACTTTGGTTGATAGCGAATGCAATGCTTGCGAGACTGAAAGAGTTATAATTGAGATAACGGTCTTTTGCACAACAGTAACAAACAGAGGTCATCAATGGCCAGGGGACAGGTGGTTGGTGGCTAAAGGGTGGTTTCATGGTTGCGTGAACAACAATTGATTATTCCTTTGCATAATTTTATAATGGTATTATGTGATAGCTTTTGATGTCAAAAAGTATTTCTAAACAGATCTAATCTATGGTACTATTGGATAAGAGTATTGTTATTGATAACAATGAGTTAGAACAGTTAAGAGAATATGACAAGGATTTTGACTATTTTAATGACAATTATGATGAGTTTTACCGTAAATACAGAAACGAGTTTGTCGCTGTGAAAAACCGGCGAATTTTTAATCATAAAAACCCACTGAACCTATTGGAAATTTTGTATGAGAACAACGTAGACCCTGTTCATACTATTATAGAGTTCATAAAAGATAAAAGAAATTCAGCATCCTTATTGCCATGAATTTGAGTAGAGGTGGGGTGGGGATGAGTGAATAGAAAGAACATTCGCTATTTTGTTTCTGCCGTTGAAAAATCTACTTGTTTGGGTATATGGTTTGATGCATCTTCTTTCAAACTGGTCAAATGTCTTATAAATTACGGTTAACGCACATAAAGCAGATTTTATAGCCAATCTGGGCTAATGAAAGACCGAATTTGTGTTTTTGTTGTCCTCAGCACCAAAACATTCATTTTTCTTGGAAAAAACGCTGTAAACAGGTCATTCTGCCTTCCATTTTTTTATGCCCATAAAAAAATTATTTCAGGCTGAAACCTCATTTCAACATAGCTTTTTAAGTTTAGATGTATCATATGAATTATCGATTTGGTTTGGTGTCATCATCATCAAGGAAAAGAACAGAAACAGTCCAAGTCGGACATCACACAATTGCCATTTTCCCAACTTTTGAGGATGAAACGTTGCAATGTTTGTGGCAATGGTTGACCTTGCGATTTCCAAGGGAAAAAGAGCCATCAGAATATTCAGTGACATGTCTGCCTTTTTTAAGTGTGGGTTTACCATGGATTTGCTAAAGTGTGAATCAATGCTGGGCAAAAGGTTTGAACTTCCGTTGATTGGTGTGTGCGCCTTTTTAACTGAATCCATCAACTCATTGAACCCAAAGCAACTAGAGCAGCTGCAAGAATGTCACCATGATGTTTGGAATGCAAATACCGGAGGCGGAGGCGCATATTGCTAGATGTCTGGTACCATTGAACTCCATTCTCGCAGTCAACATGTTATGCTTTTATACAATAGCGATTCTGATCGCAACCTTGCCTCGGTGAATTATATCAACCAGGGACTGAAGGAAAAGCAGCTGTGCGTATATGCCTCTGTTGATGCCCAGGATTCGTCTCACCTGCAAAAAATATCCTTGCAAGTTGATAATTACAATGAAAACATCGATAAAGGGAATTTGTTGGTTGTGGATTTGAAACCGTTTTATGATTCTGCGTTAGTAGGCGACTTGACGCCATTTGAGGATTTCAAGGCGCGATTACTGCAGGAACTAAAAGAGAATGGAGATCACAGAGGTGTATTGATTGTTGCCGACTGTGCCGATTACCTTTCAAGAAACAAGCATTTTGAAAAATGCGACATGGTGGAGAAATGGTGGCAGGACTCCTATGTGCAGTGGCTACAAGATCAGCAACAGCAGCAAGAAAAGCAAAAGCAAAGTTATAGCCTTAATGTTATATGCCCCCATCCTGGCTCCATTTTGAACAAACATCCTTTTGCTCAATACAGAGATCAGATTTCCCATAACCACAGCATAACTATGGAAACTGCCGATTGTGTTTTTGCCTATAGTCCATCTACACCCAATAAACATGCAGGACTATCATCAGTTCCATCTTCTTTCTCGCCTGAGGTAGAATCACCGTCACTGCGGATTCTTGTTGTGGAGCCTGATCCCGATCTTCAGCAGGTGTATGGCATTTGGCTAGCTTCGATGGGCTTCAATGCAGTAATTACTGATGGTGGCAAGAAATGCCTGGATGAGATTCTCAAGGCCACATATAAGGAAGCAGGAAAAAACAAGGACAAGAGTGGAGGCTTTGACATCGTTATTTTGGACACACACCTTAATGACATCCCATGCAGCCAGGTTGCCAAAAAGATCATCATGGGAAAGGCAGATCAGAAAATTGTCTTCACAAGCACACTACCTTCTGCTTGTGTTAAAGAGGACATCCTTGACTCGATTGGTGGTGTTGACAATAACCAGATACTTGTAAAACCGTTTCACCTTTCTGATCTATTGTCTTTGCTGGACAAGGGCACACGGTAATCCGTACCGGGTCTTGGAGGTAGTTCCAACCAGGTTAACTGATATCGCAGTGAGGGTTGCTTGTATTGCATTTGTTGATATGCGTGTTTAATATCCAATATTTGATAAACGATCTGATCCCTTCAAATTATCTAATTAAATATGTTGAAACCCTTGCCCTTGCAGAGCCTTGTACCCAAAGGTCAAATAACTAGATTGCTATCAAGCATGCAAATTAGGGAAATAAGTTCAAAAATTAGGCAAAAAATGCCGCATTGGTAAACAATTTGAGACTCCTTTGCGTATAAATATTACTTTTATAAAAGTCTGTAGGCTTTTGACGCAAGTCTTTAAAGGTCTTGAGACGGCATGACAGATCTCAATTCCAAGACCCAATACCTACAGTCAATATTGTTAAAATATCTTTCAAAATATTGGCTTGTGAAAAAAAATTTGTTGTTGTTGTCTATGACTATATATAGTCCGTTTATTTTTGATCTAAAATTTGATAGATTCGTTTTACAAGTTCCTGATTGTCAATTGGTTTTTGTATAAACAAATCCTTGTCTATTTTTGCAAATTCTTCTTTTCGAAATGTTTCATAATACTCTTCGCTAGCGGTTAAGAAGTATACTTTTACTTTATTATCCCTTTTGATTATTTCTTTGTATAGGGAGAAACCATCCATTTTTGGCATTTTTATATCCAGAAATGCAACATCATAATAGTTTGAGGTGAATTTTGATAACGCTAAAACTGGGTCATTGAAAGTGTCCACCTCAAAACCCTCCAGTTTCAAAAGCAATTTAAAAGCTAATGTGAGGTCTGTTTCGTCATCCACAATTAAAATTTTCTTGTTTTCATTCTTCAAGTTTATTTCTCCTGCTTATGTTCATACTAGATTTTGTTGTTTCTATATAATGGTAACCTAATAGTAAACGTTGCGCCATTGCCATTTTTGTTGTTTTCTGCCCATATCTTGCCGCCATGAGCTTCAATAATGCTTCTGGAGATGTACAAACCAAGGCCAATTCCATTGATGGACTTGGAGGCAAATCTTGTAAATAGCCTTGGAAATATTTCTTCAGATATGCCAACTCCGGTGTCTTTTATCTTAACCAAAACGTAATTGTTAATGGAAAAATCATTGTCGTTGTTCTCTTTCTTTTCTACTTTTGCATGGATGTGTATAGACCCTTCCTTTTCAATAAACTTGATGGCATTATCTATTATGTTTGAAATAACCTCCGATATTCGTTCCTTATCACCAATAAGGAAAACGTTTTCTTCTTCAGGAAACTGGCAGAAGAATTTTATTTTCTTTGTTGTATTTAGTTTTTCTGTTTGTTGCCTGTAGTCTGCGATTAAAGAAATTAAATCATGAATTTTGAAAGTGTCTTTTCTCATTATTAATTGCTGACTTTCAATTTTTGTTACATCTAAGGTATCTTTGATTAATCGTTGGAGTCTTTTAGCATTTCTCTGTATCATTATGACCAGTTCTTTTTTGTCTGGATACAACGGCAATAAATCTGCAAATGACAAGATGGCTTGTGTTGGTGTTCTCAGTTCATGGGCGGCAATGTTGATAAACTCCTTTTGCATTCTGTCATTTATTTTTAGTTGTTCATTTGCTTTTTGAAGATCCTCATTTGCGTTTCTAATATGTTCATATAGTTCTGTTTCTAACCACAAATTTTCAAAAATCGAAACATAAGACAATACACCCGGTTTACTGTTGGAATAGGTAGATAATCCAATGGCTTCTTCAAATGTCTTTTTTGTGTCATCCTTTAGTTCTATTACTAGTGAATGTTTTTTGTCTGTGACAAGAATTGTGGATTTTGGGTCTGAATCTACCATTGGTTGAATATGCCTAACACTAAAAAAACTATCTAAATTGCGGACGCCCGATGATAAGTCATCCTTGGATTGGGTTTGATCTTGTTGTTTGCTTAACATGGTTGGAGGAGGAGATGGCATAAGTATTCTTACCTTTACATTGTATTTTTTCACTACTTGTATTAATAATTGTATTATGCCTGCATTTTCTTGTCTGGTAAATGCATTGGGTGTAGGAAAGAGTAAAATTATTTCATTACTTGCGTTCTCTATCATATTCATGTAAAGTTTTTTGGTTCTTTTGCTGTCATTAACAACTTCTATTCTAACCGGCTCTATCCCTTCTTCAATTTCTCTTATCTTTTGTTCTGCAGGTATCGCTTTATTCCATAAAGTCTCAAACAGGTATTGATGTGATTCTAATACCGCCTTTACGTTACTATGGATAACCTGAACTAGTAGTTGTGCTTCTTTCATTGTTGCAGACGCCATGTACTCTTTTTCACTAACTGCAAAATTACCTTTGACTCCCTCCAAATGCCTGAGTTTTCCTACCTTTAGTAATTCTTTACAGAACTTGATATTGTCTTTGGTTATTTCAGTAATAAACCTTGATTGACTGTGTCTGTCGCTAATATCAAACATTGCCAGCCTAAAAACTTCTACACCCATGGCTACAGAAGGCCAGCTCTTGTCTGCACAAATATTCATTTCTTGTTCAGAATTATGAAGAATGTTTAGTATTGTTATTGTGGATGATTCAACTCCAAAAGAGACTTCGGTTTTTTCCTGTGTGTGTCCACATCCCATTTCTCTTATCTTTTGTTCTGCAGGTATCGCTTTATTCCATAAAGTCTCAAACAGGTGTTGATGTGAGTCTACCATTTCATTGACATTGCTTATAATGGCATGGGATGAAGGACTGTTCTCCATGGATATTACGTAAAGCAGACATTTCTTCCCATCCACAATTTTAAAGTTACTCCTTATGCCATCCATGTGACGAACTTCCGCGATTTGCATCATTTTTTCGCAAAATGAAATGTTCTGGTTTGTCATTTCCGTAACTATCCTTAGCTTTACACCTTTTACTTTTAGATCGCATAATCCATACCATAGAGGTTCAATTAAAACATGCATGGACAGTTCTATATTGTCCAGGCAGACATCAATTGATTTATTGGTTGATGAAAATATTTCAATGATGTTGTGAAGTATTTTGTCGTCATTGTAGATTACTTCAGTCTTTTGGTTATCATTTATGTTTTGTGTGTTGGGATTATTTCCAGCATTGGACACCGGTAAAAAAAAATATTGAAACTAGTATATAAAAATATACGTAAAACACATGAAAGACTCCCAAATCATAATGTTTTTTTCCATTATCCATCAGGGAGACATGACCCGATTGTGCTGTGTCCCTTGTGGTCTTGCCGGCCTCTGCGAATTTTATTACAGGACTTTCCTTTTCCTGACGGGCTAGAATCACATTAGACGCCTATACATCAGCCAAAGAATTTGAAAGTCCTGATTCCTTGATTTTTTATCCCTTTGTATGGAGCTGTTGAAAGGTCTATCAGTCTCTACTGCTATCTAATGTCACAATGACCTGAGTAAAATATACAAAACCGTATCGGTAAACCCTTTCATCAATATAAGCAGGGGTTATGTTTCTGCGACACTAGGGGCCAACTTACCAATCAAAGATAATGGGTGAGATTATTAAAGGCACCATGCTGTCAACTACCTTTAGATTCCATTCATTTTTGAATCACATCCCTCCGGGCCCGTTGCAGTTTCACTACTTTATTGGGGCTCAAAAATAGATAAAGGCCGGGAAATCAATAGTTGGGTATGGGGCAATAACAGCAGGGGCAATACCGCGATGCGTGTTCCCCATATGCACATGCAATCAGGTCTCTGACAAGGGATGCCTATCTGAGATGCAACTCTGTCTTTATTTGCTTCACTAGCCTGTCTATCTCAATGGGTTTTTCAATAACAGGACCTGGACCCATTTCTCCTTTTGACGTTGGTGAGACTGCTTTTAATGATCTGTAATACGTTTCATATGCGGTGATAAACCACACCACAGCCTTATTGTCCATCTTCCTTATTTTTTCATAAAGCTCTAATCCATCAATCTTTGGCATTTTGACATCAATTAGCAGCAGGTCATAGTAGTCCGGCCTGAACTTTGACAATGCGACTGCTGAATCGTTATACGCATCAACTTCAAATCCCGCAAGCTCCAAACCCAGCTTGAATGTGATGGTGTGATCATGGTCATCGTCCACCAAAAATATCCGCTTTGTTTTTGCCTTATGGGCGTCATGATGAATACTTCCCTTCTTTCCCCCTTCCCCAATGCCATTTTTCGTGGTGGAAACAGTGTCGACAACCATGCTTTCCTTATGGCCTTGCTGAATTGCCATTGGGATCGTAAATGAGAATGTGGCACCTGTTCCATCTGGATTGTTCTCAGCCCACATTTTGCCTCCATGGGCTTCAATGATTCTTTTGGATATGTACAGGCCCAGTCCTGTCCCTGCAATGGATTTTGTGGCAAATTTTGAAAACAGCCTTGGCATTATTTCAGGATCGATGCCCTGACCCGTGTCGGTCACACTGACGGTAATCTGTTGATCGGCGTCGTCTTTTGCAACATTAACGGATATCTCCCCGCTCTGGGTGAATTTGATGGCATTGCCCAAAAGGTTCGAAACAACCTGAGTTAGCATCTCTGAATCTGCCTTTACAACAATGTTGTCATCATTACTGGATTGTTCTAACCTTATTTTTCTTTGTTTGTCACCTTCCAGCAGTTTTTTGTTCTCTGCAAGAACATTTGCTATCATGTCATTTAACCCAAAGTATTGCTTGTCAACATTTAACTGCTGACTCTCAATTTTTGTTGCGCCAAGTATGTTTTCTGTAATCATTCGCAGCCTTTTTGCGTTTCTGATTATGACGTTTAGCAACTCTTGTTCCTGCTCGATGTTCACCTTCCTGGAAAGAAGGAGTTCGGTCAGTCCAAGTATTGGTTGTATGGGGGTTCTCAGTTCATGGGCTGCGATGCTGATAAACTCGTTTTGCATCTTGTCGTGGTCTTGGAGCCGCTTGTATAGTTGGTTTAGCTCCTGATACATCTCTGTTTGCCCCCACAGGCTTTCAAATATTGAGACATAGGACAACACTGTTGATTTGCTGTTAGAGTAGGTTGCCAGACCTATTGCCTCTTCAAAAGCAGCTTTCGTGTCATCCATCAATTCAATTATGAGGGAGGTTTCCCTGTCCACTATCAGGATGGTTTCTTGTAGGTCGACAGACCGTTGCTCGGCGATATGCCGTATATGGATATTGTTACTGGGATCTTGCTCATAGTTTTCTTTTGAAGAAAATGTTTCTTGCACTATTTCCTCACTGTATTTTAAGTTTTCCACTGGCACCAGCATCCTAACTCTAACCCGGAGGTTTTTCTCTCTTTCAACCTGCCTTAATAAACCAAATATTCCAATTCGCACGTGACGCTCAAAGGCATTACTGGTAGGCAAAATCAGCATTATTTCCTTTTTAGGTGACTTTAAAAGATCGAAGTAAAGATTCTTTATTTCAGTTGCTTGGGAGATTTGCTTAACACCATAATCAGGACTTAGACTCTCCACTTATGTTGGGCGTAGTTTGTCATGGTAGGACAATTATATAAGTATGGAGATAAATTGTCATATAAGATCTTTTGATTTGCAGCAAGACTAATGCCATTTACGGCAGATAGTGTAGTATTTCAACTTCAAATAAGCGTATAGTCTGTTTCATTATTGGGATAACACCCATTAAAAGCAAATCATTGAATAATTTAACATTGCCCAAAGAACAAGAGTTTGTTTTAGAGGGCCGATATCGTTACCAAGCCCATTGGTCCTGTTTCACCCTGTAGAGATTGTTCACCGGTATCTCCTTGTGGCCCGGCTAATATTAGAAACCATAATGACATTTACTTTGGTATATGGTGGTTTGGCCACCACCACCTCAAAGAACTTTAGTATTGCCCCATTGGCAGGATGTATGGCAAAACCAGTAGATCTATAGGCTTAATGCCAGCACTTACGCCTAGATAATATCTTTTTTAGATATGCCAATAATTATCCATCGAATCAATACCTTGTCTCCTTTGGATATTGTATCATTAATGTCAAGCCAGATCGCCAAAGCAAGCAACAGCGTGTTCGTTAATCCATGAAAATTTACATAAAGCGAACGAACGAATTAAATAATTACATTTTCATGAATTTCTTATGGAAAGTGCAAGTTATTTTCTTAAACATCAGTTAGTAGATGCAAATCTCATAAAATCCTGTTTGTTGGAAGGGGGTCCACTAATATGTCGTCTGTAGTCGGGGCCGACGATGGCAAAGGCTATGGCGTGATTGGCAGAAGCGATGGAGGCATTGGGGTGTTTGGTTACAGCAATATCCGTAGTGGCGTGCATGGTTCCAGCAGTGGCAACAGAGGCGTGTATGGTTACAGCGATAGCAATATTGGCGTGTATGGTTCCAGCCATAGATACATTGGTGTGTATGGCTACAGCTACAACGGCATTGGTATGTATGCCCACGGCGGAAGCGGCCATGCTGCATACCTAGCCGGGAATGTCACAATAACTGGTTCCATTTCAAAAGCTGGGGGCTCATTCAAGATAGACCACCCACTCGATCCAGCAAACAAGTATCTTTGCCACTCCTTTGTAGACTCACCGGATATGAAGAACATCTATGATGGCATAGTTGCATTGGATGACAGGGGTGAGGCCGTAATAGATTTTCCGGATTGGTTTGGTGCACTCAATAAGGATTTTCGCTATCAGCTTACATCTGTGGGTGCTCCTGGACCAAATCTGCATATTGCAAAGGAAATTTCTGACACGGCTACAGACTACAGTAGCAGTAGCCGCAATAACAACAACAGTCGCTTCAAGATTGCAGGAGGGACTTCAGGCATGAAAGTCTCTTGGCAGGTGACTGGTATACGTAGGGATCCTTGGGCGAATACTCATAGGGTTCAGGTTGAGGAAGATAAGCCCGATAAGGAAAGGGGCTACTACATACATCCAGGTCTTTATGGTCAGCCGGCAGAGAGCGAAATAAGCCGCTTGCTCTTTCCAGAAGAAAAGCCAGAGTCGCTCACAAATGAGAACAATCCCAACTAATGGATCTGCTTAACCTGGAAACACATTATATTTTGGAGGGTATTTAAAAGAATACAATTCCTTAATTTATAAAAAAATAAAAGAAAATGCCTCCTGTGTTTCCAAGCCACCTGTTTAATTAGAAATTACAGGTTCAATTTTGTAGGCATTTAACGAAGATGTTTTTCTTATTTTACATATGCACCCAGTAGACTTCCAACTAAAAAAGCTACTACGGCAGCAACTCCACCAATAATTAATGTATTTAATCCGGATTTTACAGGTGATTTGTTAACAACTTTTCCTTTTACTAGTCCAATTGAAAAGAAGGAAATCGCAGTAAATATAATTGAATAGAGAAAGACATTGTCTATTTTATTTATCGAATGCGACAAATCAAAATAAACAAAGTATACATAAATAAACGGAATCAGTGGAATTAAACCAACTAAATAAAAAGCAAAAAAAGTTGTAATTGCTTTGTATATCGGATTTTCATTGTTATTGTCTATTGGTCCTATTTTCTCTTCCATCATGGTATCAACCCAAACCTTTCTGTTTGAAATAATGACTTTTGCAATACTTTCAAGTAACTCGCCTTTAAATCCCTTGTCCGAATAGATATCTTTGATCTCCTGTATTTTTTGAGCAGTATTAAGTTTAATCTCCCATTCTTCTCTCTTTCTTTGTCTTTCAACATATTCAATTCTTGATTTTGCCGATAGATAGTTGCCTATGGCCATCGAAAAACCATCTGCAAACAGGTTTGCAAATCCCAATATTAAAACAACAGAAGGAGAAAGCGAAGCTCCCACCACTCCCGCTACAATTGCAAAAGTTGTAACAGCACCATCTGTTGCACCATATACAAAATCCTCAATAGACCATTTCAACAATAGAAACAGGTCATTATACTATATTATACACAATGGTTTGTAAACATGGAGGCACAATAGGAAATTAACAGGGTGAGAATCTCTTTATAAATTATATACAATAATCCAAGAGGTAAAAACAAGGACAACAAATAGTTTATCTAACATAAAAAACTCTTCTTCCTAAACAAATTTTACCATCTAAAAATGGATAAACAAAAAAGAAATAGATAGATAGATAGATAGATTATTAATTCAACAATTGAGTTACGGAGATGTCTAATTTCACACCAAATGATTTTCATTTATTGGCAGTTAATGCTGGTATTATAGGATCGATTTTTATCTTTTTCTCCATTGCGGTACAGCTTCCGCCTACAACTATTTTTGATATAGATTCCGAAAAATGCTCTTTTGGATTCCACCTGACTAGTGAGCAGGCCCAAATTGCCGTTGTAATTTCCGTCGGTATACTGATAATACCTTTTTCCATTTCCTCTATTCTTATTATTTCACATATTAGAATCGCAAGTTTATTTACAAATATTGGTTTTGCACTAGTTATTGCAACCACAATATTGATTATAAGCTCCCTTTCATGCAGAATACCTTTGAATTTCTTTAATGTTTTGATGGTTTTGCCTGCGGTAATATCCATATTAGTTGTAGTTCTGTTATTTTATTTTAGGCAAAAGAAAGCTTCCAAAAGTACCTGATAAATGTTTATTATACCAGAACAAGCAGAGGATGTCCCTGTGCATATAATTCCAGAATTTTCAGTCACCGTCTATAACATCACCAATAAAAAAGGAGTTTGATAACCATGCATGCTATTTAGCACTTCAGTAAATAGCTAACTAAGGAGAAGAAGTATGCTTGCCACAATCCTTTAGGGTGAGAGATCTGTCGGATAACAATCTGGAAACTGTTGTAAACCTTATAGCAGACATAGTTGTCAATCAGTTTAACATTCAACTTAAATTAGATGGGCTTGATTCAGATTTGCTAAATATAAACCAGCATTATAACAAAGATAACGGTGGATGCTTTTGGGTTGTTGAAAAAGTTGACAATGATAATAACCAAATAGTTGGTACAGTGGCAATAAGAAATCTAAGGCAAATTGTTTCTACTTGCGAACTAAAGAGAATGTTCGTGTTGAAGCGGTATAGGGGATTGGGAATTGGGCAGATGATGCTTGATGTTGTGCTTGACTATGCAAAAAAGTCAGGTTATACAAACATCTATTTATATAGTTCAAGGGATTTGCAAGCAGCCATAAAACTGTACTTAAAGAATGGTTTTATGGATATACCTCGCTATAACGATGATTATAGAGCTGATGTGTTTATGGCCAGAAAGTTGATGAGTAAAAATAAAATAGGTACATCATAATGTTTATTGGCCAAAGGTTTACTATTCCATTAATTTTTCTTTTTCCTTTGTTTGTTTGTTTAAATTACGGAAACCATCTTTACTTTCCGGAAACTGAACTGCCGTCATCTTATCTGTTTTTAACATCTCAATTCTACTGATTTCTTCCATTTCCAACAATAAGCATTTCTTGTTAACATTTTTGAACAATTATTTTATGCTTGATATTTTTGATGGTAATGTTATATTAATAGAAAGAACTCATGGAAATGATGATCCAACAACTGATATTGCTATATAGTTGGTTTATATGGAAACGAGTTTTGCTATGCGTGTTACGACCTTTTCTTAACTGCTATCTACGTTACTACATTTTTTTATTGCTATTTATGTTGTTTTTTATGCTGTTTTTGATAGGGAAACAACATATCTTTAGAGTTCTGTTCGATTAAGAGAAATGAAAAATAAAATTTGTTTAAATCATGCTTTGATTTTCAGTGGTAAAAAAAATGGTTATGTTTTTGACAATAGATTGGATTTCGATAGGCGGTATTAGAAGTTTATCCTGAACCGCTTGGTGGTTTATGTTCTGAATGTTATAATTTTATGTGTTCTTCTTTGTCATTCATATTGTCAAAAGTAATTCCGCATTAATCACAGGTAAATCCTGAAGAGACTGTTCTAGATTCTGATGATGAAGTCGTACTCTATATTTAGTATCTAAAGGATATAAGGATCTTGAGATTTATTGTCTATTAATAACATTAATGTTAT
The DNA here is from genome assembly GCA_963779615.1 of uncultured Nitrososphaeraceae archaeon. Classification (GTDB taxonomy): domain Archaea; phylum Thermoproteota; class Nitrososphaeria; order Nitrososphaerales; family Nitrososphaeraceae; genus Nitrosocosmicus. The sequence continues at coordinate 584,416 of CAVZZA010000005.1, read as the reverse complement.
ACGGATATAAAAAAAAGCAAAAATAATTATGTTCAACCATTACAATCATAAAATAAACATATTGTGAAACTACGTATTACTTATCGCCAGGTACAGAAAAAAGGAGGTTTTACTGCAAATTCATTTGTTTCTATTGATGGTAAAATGGTTTCAGTCTTCCATCAGGAGTGTATAGAGTGACAGTAGCGTACCCTGATGGAACAAATGATGTAATAAATAACTATGCCATATGGCCAGGGTCATCATCTTCATTTGACTTTGAATACTAAACAATATCAAGGAAAAGAGACTTGCTGATATTACTTGATGTCTACTCTCTTGGCAATTATACTGAAGGTGAATTAAAGAAATACCGATCTTCCTGAAGATGAACTATGTGTCAAGGTTTTGAACATACTTTACAACGAAGAATTTGGATTATCCTCCCGTTTTCTTTATACTCCTAATAGCGAAGCAGTTGAAAAACATCGTGAAAAATTGTGTAAAACGCAACTGGATCACCAAAGCCAAGACAACCGCTTGAGTAAATATATTTTGCAATAAAACAGCAGTCGTATAAAAGAGGCTGGTAAATACCATTAAATTCTACTTCAATCTGTTCCATTTTTCCCGGTTGAAATATATAATACGTTCGTTTGGCCGCAACTTGATAAATTTATTTTCCTTTTCTGATGACGAGGTACCTTTGTTATTTAGCAAACCCAGCAAGCTGTTTTGTTATCTCGATCATCTTATTCATATCCTTACCTATTGGAGAAAAGACATGACCAAATATTATGTGCTCTGCGCCCATCGCTTTGATTTGATCAATGTCAGTTCCAATTTGGTCAATCGTACCTGTCATGGGCAATCTCTGTTGCTCTGAGGAGGAGGAAGTTGGAGAAGACGACGGTGAGTCCAGCACATTTGGATATGTCAACACAAATACACGAATCTTTGAAGGGTCTTTGTTGGCTTTTCTTGCGCCTTCTCTCAAGCCGTTTATAGCTTGTTCAATCGGTTCTAATGGCCCAAATCCAGCAACTGGCAACCAGCCATCCGCATAGCTTACTATTCGTGAAAATGCCTTTGGACTGAATCCGCCAATCAGTATTGGAGGATGAGGTTTCTGCACAGGCTTTGGTCCAATTTTTGAGGCTGGTAGAGAGTAGAATTGACCTTTAAATTCAACCATCTCATCAGTCCAAATTCGCTTTAGCAATTGCAAAAATTCGTTTGCCCTTTCTCCTCTGGATTTGTAAGGTATACCGGAAACTTCGTACTCGTCTTTTGACCATCCAAGTCCTAGGCCTGCAATAACCCGTCCCTGCGACAGGATATCGAGTGTTGCAAATCGCTTTGCCAGTACTACTGGATTATGAAACAGCATATCAATTATAGAAGTACCTAAAGAAATTTTGTCGGTATTGCCTGCCACGTAGGTAAGCGTCTCCAGCGGGTCAGGTACATATTGGTATTCAACTGGAAGAGTGCCATCAGGCGTTCCACCATATGGTGTCTGGGGCTTGACTGACCACAAAAGCCGTTCGAGTACCCAAACAGAATCAAGGCCTTCCTTTTCAGCCTCCTTTGCAATATGCAGAACGTTTTCTCTTGTAGCAGATTCTCCAAGATGTGGCAAGAGTATTCCTGCTTTCATAGCATATCTATACAAAAAATTTGTAGTCGCTTATTATTTAAGAGTTTCAAAAGTGTTCTGTAAACCTGTGGTTGTTTATTATAACTTATTCTCACTTACATTTCCATATAGTAGGGAATTGCTAAGCAGTCAACTACAGTAATCGACTCCATTGGGAAAAGAAGATGAATAAATAAAGCAAACACTACATGCAATTTCACGCGACGAGTAACTTGAGAACAAGCATCAGTCAATAGATAAAAGAACAAAGCATCAATAGAACAGAGAAACTTTGACAACCGTAAAAACAGCATTAGATAACTATTCATGAATTGGACCGTCTTGAGGCGTATGGGAACAATGAACAAGAACAGGATGTAACAATGATTAACATGTTAGAATGTAAAAAGTATCGTAAGGTAATACTGGTCCAGAAGCCAGTTGATATATCAAAATATGACTTGCAGTGTACTGATTGTATCAACAGGGTGAAAAAGACAAAATGGCTAAGAAAAAGAAAATGATTGTAGATATAGACATTTGGAACTGTCGAATTCTCGCCGCTAAACCTGCGGACCAAACTCTAGTCGTGCCAAACGATGTTGCTGCTTATTAATAACTTTGGAAATTAAATTTTACTTAATCTTTAAATGATACATTATGCTATAAAAAATAGAATCTATTTTAGAGAACCGATATCGGCATTAGCCCCCTTGGCTTAGAACAACACTTAAAATTATTATTTTATTTTAAAAGGATTAGTTGAATTGGCGTCTGTTGAGAAAGTTGTTGAACCCTATTAGAATCAATATTAGAACCATATTTCTTCACAAAAGAGAATAAAAATAATGTGAAACTGGGAATAATGTCCAGACAATTGTGTTATTTTACTATATTCTAAAATAAAAGCTGTAAATACTTTGCTTTTGTATTAAAATATTATAACTTGGCATCGGTATTAAATTTCTCTGTAAAGATATTGATATTTGTCACACCGGTTTTATTCCTGACAGGTTTTCTTGATTTTGACGTGTTTGCGCAACAAATCAGCCAAAGTAACTGCATTAACTATGATTCCGCTGAACAATTAATTTCAATCTCCTGCTTGTCACCAATCCATCTTACAGACATATTTAACAAATTGCAAAATCAGGATATACTAAGGAAGGAAGATGGATCTGGTAACATATGGATATTAAATGCTGGCATGCAAGTTGAAAAAGGTTCTACCTTGGTCATAGATTCAAAGGACACCAAATGGCTAAAGATAGCATCGGATGGAAAAACAGCATATCCCATTACGGTACTTGGTAGCCTAAAGATTGACTCTGTGAAAATAACCTCTTGGGATCCTATTGCCAAGGATTATGCTAAATTTGAGTTTGATGTGTTGCCAGACAGAGAACACCAACATACCGGCATAGATGCGGTACCAAGGCCATACATAATAGTAGAAGATGAAGCCACAGGCACCACAAATATTACTAATTCTGAAATCGCATACTTGGGATACGAATGTGGCGGTGGCTGCTCTGGCATAAGCTACTATGGCAACACTGGCACAAGCGTTATCAAGAATAATGAGATACACCACAATCGTTTTGGGTTTTATTCGGTTGGTGTCGGAAACCTGGTTCTTGTGAGCAATCATGTGCACCACAACTTTATGTATGGCTTTGACCCCCACACTGGAACACATGATATGGTAATAAGAAACAACACTGTGCATGACCATGGGGCAATGGGGATAATCTGCTCGCTTGACTGCTATAACATAACAATAGAGGGCAACAAAGTGTACAACAGCTCAGGCTCTGGCATAATGTTCAGCAGAAATATGCATGATTCTATTGCTAGGAACAATGATGTGCAGAATGAGTCAAAATGCATATTCCTGTCCCAATCCCACAACAACCAAGTGTATAACAATACTGCAACAAACTGCGGCAGCCAGGGAATTTATCTCTATCACAACTCTTTTGACAACAGGGTTTACAACAACACCCTAATTAACGCTACAAAAGGTATTGAATCCTCTGATGACTCCAAAAACAATGTCCTGTCTAATAATGCCATAGCCGGAATAACTGATACCGCTGATTATTCAGAAGGGGATGAAAAGGATCAGGGAGACTGAAGATAAAAAAAACAGTCCTATTTAATGGATCATCGTCTTTGCTCCGGTTTTTTTTATCTTGAAATATGGAATAGATCCATAATGACGTTGGTATCATGCAATCTTTTAAAATATCTTTTTCTTTTTTGAACCAAACACATTGATACGTTTTACAATCAGGTTTATTGCCAAATAGGACAAAGATGAAGCTGCAATTGATGATATTGCCGCAGCCTGTACTGGCGGAAATTCCACTCTTAACAACTCGTATAAAACGATGAATCTCGTCAAATTGTTGATGATGTCAAACACGGAATTGGCAAACATCATCTTTTCCACTATTTGCTTCAATATGTGGAAATTGATTTTCCCGCTTAGTTTTTTTGTGTATGTTTTCTTGTTGTCGTTGTGGAAAAGGATTGCGAAAATCGTTTTGGATGTTGTGTATCCTACTACCACAGTCAATGCGGAATTGTCAAAATTGTTAGTGGAGTAATGTGCATATGCATATGCCACAACAATGCTGATGGCAAACCCAATAGTGCCAGAAACCAACAGGTTTTTATTCAAAGATATGGCATTCTCATACTTTGCGTAAAATTTTGCAGCGGTGCCTGTTATCTTGCTGCCGTGTTTTCCCTTCACCTGTATTGTATGCTAAACAATAATTTATTAGCATATCCAATAGCCACTAATTCTGGACAAAGAACAAAAATAATCGTGAAAATAAGCTGTGTTAATTGTCGATGGTTATTTTGATGTAAACTCCTTTGAGGTTTTTTGTATAAATGCTACATTTGACTGTTTATTTTGTTTGTTGCATGACTTTGAGCTTTATTTATCAATACGCCAAACAATGTGCATTGACACCAGAAAATAAAGCGAGCAATAAGCAATATTTGGAGAAAAGGAAATTAAGGTGGGTGTTTTGGTATAAGCATAGTCTTGACCTTTCCTGATAATTTTATTATGGGCATTTGAAAAGTAACGGTTTTTTTGTATGGGGATAGGTGCAAATTTTTTCAGTAATGATTACCTGATGAGGTTTGATTCTCTGATATTTGGTGTCACCCTTTCCTGTAGGATGCTATACGCCATTGAATGCCAAAAGGATCGTTTATGATGGCTATTTTATCTGTTCCATACTTAAAGGTAGGTTTCATCAACGATGTTGAACCATTTGTCAGCGCTTTTTGATACACATCCTCAACATCAAATACGTATACCCAAAGAATGCAATTGGGCGTTTTTGCATTTTCTCTTGGCTCAACCATCATTAATATCGAATCTCCAATTTTTACTTCGGCATATGTTTCATTATCTTCTAGTAGCCTTATAACCTCTGTGGCTTGAAATACCTCCTTGAGAAAACTAATAAAATCAGAGATGTTCTTTACGACCAAATAGGGACTTATAGAATGGTACCCTCTAGGAAATGGGTTTGCCTGATCCATGTGTTTTATGATGATGAATGCTATTTAATTTGATTAAGAGTGCAGATAATCAGAATAGATCACAAATTTATCAACCCCGTGTCAAGATGTATTCTGTCGTTTCATGAAAACTATGCATTAAAGACATATGGATTTGTTTTTGAAAAATTACGAACATGTTAATCAAATTAAAGTTTTATTACATGTGCCATGCAGACCCTGTTCGATTGTTTATCTGCATGCCAAGGCAAAACATAACTTCTTTGGTATGTGCGGACATTGGGAATGCAAATCACGAAAACTTTCGGCTGAAAAGACTGCTTTCATCTGCCACTTTTTTTACCAATTTTGGTAATGCACTCTCATCCATTACGCTATCCTTTCCAAGGATTATTGCATTTACTGCGCAATCCCTATTGGGATACCAATGCAAAATTTGGCTTTGCTTGTCCCATTCTATCTCATCACTGGTTGCCCATACAAAAAACTCGGGCAAATAATGGGTGTTGAATGGAACGTATACCATGGTGGGGTGATTAGGAGCTTCTACCGTTCCTTCCAAGATAACTGATGCATACTTTGTTTTGATGTCAAAGAACAAGAGTTTAGGTTCTGCCGAACTGCGCATGGGATAGGGCCTTGAGATGACATCGGTGTTCCTGGGAACCCTGTTAGGCCCAAGAACGGAATAGTTCTCTAAATTCCAATTGTCTTTTCCCTCTTCTGTATTGTACAGGTCATAATTCCATAGCGTTGAATTGATGAGAAAGGATTCTATTTGGATAAAATTCAAATCCAAATATTCCCTGATTTGCTCACTTTCCTGTAACCCTCCAAATTCCGTCAGAAAGGGGATAAGGTTGCGCTCTACCGCCGCCTCAACCAGTTGTTCAAATATGTTTGGCCATTCTCGTTTAATTCTATAGAGGTTTTCTGGGACCTTAAGGAAAGACCCCGCTATTGCCATTGTGTCATAGTAATGGAAAGAAAACACTCCCCTTTGGGTTATGGGCGACAGCGAATGGGCGTCGGATGGCAAATAACTTTGCATGTTTTTTGGATTCATTTTGCCTTCCACCATCACATCGCGGATAAAGTTAACGTTGAACAGGTTTTTAAATTTGACCGGCCCGCCAAAGGCAGACTTTTTATCCTCCTTTGTAGAAACAGTCCAATCCACTCTGGGCTCGATAAACAAAAACAGCCTATCGTCATATTTTCTAATTTCAGAGTAAACATTCATGTAATATTGGTAAAGTACCTCTTTTTCAAAGCGATTCTTGTCTATCCCCGCTGGATGGGGTTCATTGAATGCCTCTATGCCCAAAATTGCCGGATGTCCCTGCTCATTGTTTAGTCCCTTAAAAAATTTTACTGTTTGGCCCATCGTTTTCTCAAAATGTGTACGCACTGGATAATGGTGTAGTCCCTCCTCCTGATTTGTCAGGTCGTTATTCCAAAATGACTCTAATGTATGCCTTTGCAGTTTGTTTGTCATGTATACAACCTGACATTTCTTGTCCCTCATCGTCGCAGGCTTTGGGCGTTTGTATTTGCCCTCAAGTTCTATAATTGTATCAGCGGGGCGATTTTGTTAATTCAAAATCAACAATTATTTTTTTTTGTATTTGTTTATATGGAATACCGAACAGAAAGAAGAGAAGCCAAAAAGATCTGTATCAAGAGAAAAAAGAGTGCAACCAGAACCACTCCGGAAAAAGGATCGTGATAGAGCACACCATTTGCAGAATGAAAAAGTATGGGATAATGAGCAATGCCTTCAGAAACAAATTGAGAAATTATGGCAGGGTGTCTGGAATAGTATCAGGACCGGTAAACCACAGAGCATTGTCACCTTTTTAGATGGACATCATCAGTCATTGCCATGATGATGGGGCATACTGTTTCTAATTATGCAAGATCTAATGTCTAGTGTTTTTGAAGTTCTGTAGTAGAATATGTTTTACTTTGATTAGATTAAATCGACACCAAAATAAGAAACGATGAATGAGCAAGTGTGAAAACGCGCTGTTTTGCCGTGTTCTTTCTGATTTTTCATGGTAAAATGGGTTAAATGGTCTTTAATGCTTATATAGTAAAAATTCGTTTCCATGCACAGATGTCTATTTCAGAAACGAAAATCACCAGGCTGGTTACGTGCCGTACAGATTGGCTTGGGCATAATAGCAATAGTGTTATCATTCTATGTTCTTGCTTTTCCTGCATTTACATTCATCTCTGTTGTATATGTGCTTGCAATTGTTTTGTTTGTGCTTGCAATCGAAAGGATCTTAGTCGGAATTTTCAGCCCTACCCCGGGCAAGTCGCGATGGGGTGTTGTTGGTCTTGGGGTCCTTGTTCTCATAGTGTCCATTATTGTCATGGCACATCCTGTTGGCACTACCGTATTTTTGATGTTTTTGCTGGCTGTTGCGTTGTTTTTTGATGGTATAGCAAGGATAGTTCATGGAATTGGGGACAAATCAATCAGCAAGGGATCCAGAGCATTCAGTGTTGTAGCGGGTGCAATAGCTATTGGGCTGTCCATAATGATATTTGCATCTCCATTGCTGGGCGCTGTTTTCTTGGGGATACTACTGGCAATATCACTACTAATAAATGGTGTCCAGATATTAGTGGCAGGTGTCACTGGCAGGCGCGTATCGTCTATAGGGAGATAAAATCACAAGCATGTGCTTAAAGGCATATGCTTATCCAAACCATGATGGGTAAAGTCAATCCTTTAACCCGTTCCCATTGTTAAAACAACGACAATCCACCAAATAATGGCAAAGGACGGGTTATTGTTGTTTCCCTCACCTTTTTTTAGTTTGTCCGCCACTCAAAAAATTAGCATGGTTATTTATCAGGGGTTGATGATTGCATCTGCAGTATGATTTTGTCCACTGTTTTTCTGTTTCTGTCTACGTGTGCCGGGGATTCTATATCTATCCAGTATGTGTTGCTACGGCTAATTTCGTAAGAAGCCAATTTGTACTCTCCACCGCTTGGAATTTTTGCCAGGATGTCGTAGGACAAGTCAAAGGTGCCGTTATTGCTTTCCCTTGATTTACTGTGCAACATATCAAAAATCTTGTTGTTAAAGAGGTAGATGCCTGCCGCCTCGGGGCATTCAAGGGTCACAACAGGCTTTTCAATGAATTCCTTTACCAGGGAAATGGCTGCTGCGTTGTTATCCTCAAGAATCACTCTGCCAGTCTCCTCATGCCTTTTTTTACTAACAACCAGCACCCCCAAAACCTGGTTTTTGTATTCATCAATTACTTTGTTGTATTCTGCTATCAAGCCACCTATTTGCAAAGCGCAGAGGTTGTCTGCAAACCAGACCAAAAAGAACCCGTCATCCTTGACACTTTCCTCAACATGTAAAATTGAGCCACCTGTTCCCTTCTTTTTGTCCTCTATGAATGTAATTCTTTTGCCAATGGTTTTCTCCTTTCCCTCAAAGTAATTGATGATCTGCCTGCCAAAAGAATCAAATTCGCATACTATGATGATTTCGCTAACGCAAGAAAATTTTGATAAATACCTTGCAAGATGGTCTATTGCAGGACGGCCGTGTATTGGAATTAAAGCCTTGGGTGAATAGTCGGTAAACGGCTTTGCCCTTGTGCCTAAACCACCAGCCACTAATATTGCTTTCAACTTTTTCTTTATGAGTGCTTTAATTGCTATTGTTATTATTGTTATTGTTGGATAGTGTTCCTTGCATCTCCTGAGGGTGTAAACAGCGGTTGTTGCCTCCATTGTTTCGCAGTGGCAACATTGCTCTGGCATTTTTTCATCTCCTTTTCCATGGACAAAAAGATGATGGTTCTTTGGACATGCAGAGAATTATTCCATTGTGGTATACCCCGCAGGCGCAGCAGCAGCGGAAAGGGGTGTAACAGCTAGCGTATGCTGAGTGTGTGCCAGTCCAAGGCAAGGCTTCAGAAACTAAAAAATTTCGGTTCCAATGAAACCGTTTAACCAATCCATGGTGGCGACCCTTTTGCCAATTGCCAGGGCGTAATGTGCCTATATTGACACTTGTCGCTGGATCCACAATGTGGGCGTTTGGTAGTGAGTAAGAACTGGTGTGTCCCAATCAATTCATGCTGTAGAGAAATGAGGTGTGACAGATGAATAACTGTGTCTGTTTTGCCTAGGTAAATCCTGAGCCTGTCACCAAATTATTTTTCTGCAGGTGATGATGCTACATGGCAGATGCCCTGTAGTAGTAGAGGAGGATTAAGAGGAGGAGGAGGAAGAAACAAGGTAAAATAAAATAATTATGAAATGATTAATTCTAATATAATAGAAAGAACGACCCTTCATTATGAAAGCAGCAAGAATAATTCAACCAAACCAGCCTCTTGAAATTCAGGAACTACCCACCCCTAAACCCACGGGGTCTCAAGTGCTTGTCAAGGTTCAGTCATCAGGCGTTTGCCATAGCGACATTCACTTGTGGGAAGGGGGATATGAGGGTCCCGGAGGAGTGCTTTTAAAAACCACCGACAGAGGTGTAAGCTATCCTTTAACCCCAGGACACGAGGTTGCGGGTGTGATTGACAGCATGGGTGAGCAGGCAGAGGATTTTAGCGTGAATGAAAAGGTTCTTGTCTTTCCCTGGATAGGCGAGGGGCTTTGTCCTGCATGTAGAATCGGCCAGGAAAATCTTTGTGACAAGCCAAGATCACTAGGCGTCTACACTGATGGGGGATATTCTGAATACCTGCTGGTGCCAAGTTACAGGTACCTGGTAAAAACAGGCGAGTTGGATTCTGATGCAAGTGCCTCCCTATCGTGCTCGGCTCTTACCGCCTATGGTGCAGTTAAGAATACTGGCTTGGCCCCAAATGACAATGTTGTAGTTGTCGGGGCCGGAGGCCTTGGATTGATGGCTATTCAACTGGCAAAGGCAATTACTGGCGCAAAAATAATTGCCATGGATTTGGATGATGGGAAACTAAAAGCAGCAAAGGAAAATGGTGCAGATAACACAATCAACTCAAAAAACGAAGATCCCATCAAGGCTGTTAAGGAGTTCACTGGCAACTTGGGTGCGGATGCGGTAATTGACTTTGTAAACTCCTCCAAAACAGTGGAGACTGACATGCAGCTGCTCAGAAGGCGAGGGAAGGTCGTGTTAGTGGGGCTTTTTGGCGGTGAACTAAAACTAAACCTAGTCTCGATGCCAACCAAAGCGTATAAGTTGATTGGATCTTATACAGGTAGCATGACGGACTTGATAGAGCTTGTCTCTTTGGCAAAGCGTGGGGTAATCAAACCAATTATCTCCAATCGATTTAAACTTGACCAGGCAACGGAGGCGTTGACAATGCTAAAGAATGGCAAAATTCTCGGCAGAGGGATAATTAACCCATGAGCACAGCCAAGATAACCACCATAAATCCTGCAACAGAAGAAGTTCTTAACAATTATGACATCATGACGGATGCGGAGATAAACTCCGTGGTAAAAAAGTCAAGAGACGCATACAAAGAGTGGAAAAAAAACCCTGGAAGGTCCGATTTCCTTCATGATTTGGCCCAGGAGTTAAGGAAAAACAAGGAAGGCCTTGCAAGGACATCTTCAAATGAAATGGGCAAGGCAATGAAAGAGGCCCGGTCTGAAATAGAAAAATGCGCTATTGCAATGGATTATTACGCAGACAATGGCGGGATTTTTCTTCATGACGAGGTTGTTAACACCGATGCAAGAAAGAGCACAATCAAGTTTCAGCCTTTAGGGGTTATAGGAAGCATAATGCCCTGGAATTTTCCATATTGGCAGGCCCTTAGATTTGCAGCTCCCTCATTGATAGCTGGAAACACCATAGTGTTGAAACCGGCAAGTGCCACAATGCAGTGCGGAATTGAGATTGAGAAGACCTTCAACAAAGCCGGTCTGCCGGATGGGATTTTCCAAACCCTTATAGGTGATTCCAGCATCGCAAACACGCTTATCGATTCGGACATTAACGCTGTAACATTCACCGGAAGTGTCCCTGCAGGCTCAAAGGTTGCACAAAGGGCAACCTCAAAGCTAAAGAAAACCGTTCTGGAGCTTGGAGGCAGCGATCCCTTTATAGTGTGTGAAGATGCCAATGTCGAGAAAGCGTCAGGCGGTGCGGTCATGGGACGCTTTATAAACTGCGGCCAGAGCTGCATAGCATCAAAACGATTTATTGTAGTGAAGAGTGTGGCAAATGAATTTATTGAGAAATTTGTCCAAAAAACGGAGAAACTTAAAGTGGGAGACCCGTTGTCGGATGACACGGACATTGGACCTCTTGTAAACGCTGGCGGCTTGAAAAAAATAGATTCCCAGGTTAAAGACGCACTAAATGAGGGTGCTGAAGTATTGACAGGGGGAAAACAGATAGGAAGCAAGGGCTATTTCTACAGTCCAACCGTTCTTAAGAATGTCACCCCGCATATGAAAATAGTGCAGGAGGAAGTTTTTGGCCCAGTCGCCCCTATCATTATAGCTGAAAACGCAGATGAGGCTATCAATATGGCAAACGACTCCGAGTATGGTCTTGGGGCAAGCATATGGACTCAAGACCTCCATCAGGCAGAAAGGCTGTCCGATATTGTGGAATCTGGCATGGTGTCTGTCAACAATGTGGTAATTTCTGATCCAAGGGTTCCGTTTGGGGGCGTCAAGAAAAGCGGTTTTGGAAGAGAGTTGTCAAGGTACGGATCATTGGAATTCGTAAACATAAAGTCTGTAAGGTTCTATGACCAGCTGATTCACCACCACTATGTGGAATGATTCCACAATGGTGAAACAGTAAAGATGGATGGAAACAATGCATAATTGTAACTTTAGGTGCACTCCCCATATCGTTTCATCTTGTGTTTTGTTATTCAAAACATTTTTTTTACTATTGTTGAATGTCTATCACAACAGTCTTTGCGAAAGAAAGACTATGCTTATTTTGGGCGTTTTTTTAATACCCTGTGGTGTGTTTCATCTGCAAATATCAAGAGAAAGTATCAGTGCTAAAACCTAACCAGTTTCCTTTTGATGTTGCTGTTTTTCATTTAGGATTAGGTTATTTGGTTATTTCAGCCGATTCTGCGGGTTTTCGCCTTGCCAGCAGTGTGGCTACAGGTAACATAACAATGGTTTGAATTATTCCAAACACCACAACCATGACCGCCACCTTTGGTTCATGGGAGAAGGCCTGTGCAGCCAAGAGTATTCCAAGACCTCCATTGCGTATTGCAGAGTCAAAAGCAAGTGAGTGCTTGGTGCCTATTTTGGGTCCTCCAAACACATACCCTAGCAAGCCATAGATAACAACACTTATGATGCTTGTTATGATTCCCAGCGAACCAAACAGGGATACAAGTCCACTTATGTTTGTTATGACTATCAAAGCAATGGTTATTGGGAATGTCACGTTTGAGACCTTTAACACCGGAGGCCTGATTTTTTGAGCCATTGCTGGATATTTTGTATTGATGAGAAGCCCGATGATCATGGGCAGTAAATATATGACTATAATCTGGCCAACCAACGGTAAGGGATCAATGGATGCCTCGCTTAATGTGGCGGGGCCCAGAAAAACATAAAGCCATATGGGCGTTACTATGATGGTCAACCCTGAAAGAACAACCATCATTGTGACTGCAAAAGGTACGTCGGCTTTGACTATTTGGGCTAATTTTGGCCCAAAGGGGGCGCCTGCACAAACTGAAGCTACTATAAAGCCAATGGCTACCACTTCATCCATTGGTATTATTTTGGTCAGCGCAAAAGCTACAACAGGAATGACAAGGAAGTTTACAATTAGGCCTCGGGCCATCAAACTATAGTTGGATAACACGCTTTTGATCTGCCTTAAATTCAAACCCAAACCAATGGAGAACATGGTGGAAATAATCCCTACCACGATAACTATGGCTGTAAGACTTTCAAGTGCTCCCAAGTTGTAGCGTCATTCCCTTCTTACAGAAATAATTAATGGGGCTATTTAAAAGATGTTGATTTGTGCCTGCTCCTTATTTAACCGCAACCGAAAGAGACGCTCATAAACAAACATTTGGCATTTGCAAATCAAAAAAAGGCTATAAAATGGGTTTCTCTGATCATGTGTATTGGTTGGCTTCTTTTAAATTGCCTGGATAGAGGGGGGGGTGGTTGATAACCGTGTCAAGAGAAAGGAATATTGCTATAAAGTATGTAAGTATAGAAAACATATGCCTGGTTTTCAGTCAATTTATAAATCACCAGACGTCGTGAAATTTATATAATTTATAATATTTTCACATATAATTATCTAAACTAACATTGAAAAAAAGGAATAATCGTATCACCAATTATTATATAGAATGGAGTATAGCGATACCATTTTAAATATCCAAATCTTTGATGGAATTTACGGATCCTGAAAATACATGGTTATTGTATTTACATCTTTATGCTTGAAAAACCTAATTGAAGGATGGTTTATTGGTTATAGACAGGACGGTGTCAAAAGTAGTTTTCCCAGTTATGGAACGGGCAGATGCGTTCAAAGCATTGTGGAATTCTCAATAACATGCTTGTTTTTAAGTCAAATCCATGGCTATGATGGTGAGGAAGGAAGGGGGTATGTGTGATGATATATCAACAACAATGGCCATGATGCGGAGGAAAATGCTATTAGGGCCTAATGCTGCTCTGTTAGCTATGTACGGTGTTGGGACCCTACTTGATAGATTCTTTTACGTTTTTGCTCGATTTTTAACAATGATTGTTCGCTTTGAGAAACCTGTGATGTTATGCGGTTTGGGTTCTTGTTTTGCAAGAAATTGTTGGCTCATCTCTAGGGTGATATGATATGGTCAGTGGCTACAATCATTGTCTATCAAAATGCAATGGCATGGAAATGCGTACACTTCAAATCCTATCATTACCCGTTATGCTTGTTCTAATATCGTCGATTTTACTCCATATCCCAGTCGCCATGGCAGTCAGTGAGGGCACTGATGCCCGTGTTGCAACGTCTGCAACACAGAATTTCCTGACAGTGGTGTCATTCCTGACGGGAACCTCTTCGTTTATTCTGGGGCTGAGTATTTCAAATGCTTCAAAATTGTCTGCTACTATGAACAGGTACTTTAGGATATTGATACTGGCAATGGTTATTCCAGCTATAGTAATCATAATTTATGGGATAGCGGTGGTGGGATCTGCGTTAGGGCCTGGGGATGAACACTATCTGCTACTTTTGTTCTTGCTCTTCGTACCCACTGGAGCAATACTTTTCTTGCTAAGTAGGATCTATAAACAGATGATTTAATAAAAAAGGAACACATCAGGCAAGAAAAATGGTAACGTTTATCATGATGTAAACCCCTTGTGTTAATTTGAGAATCATGTCTATATTGCCAAAAGTTTGTGGTGTGCATGTTGCTTAAATTGGAGATCCATTAAAATGCAATAATGCCTCCGTAATTTTGGATTGCTTAAGATTGAATGAGATTAACTGTAATGCTTGAATCTGTTATTTTTTTTGGTGTTGCAATAACCCATTTAAGTGATTTACCGTCATCCTAGACGGTCATTTAATGTCACGTAATATGGAAATTGACTGTATGATCATTCTAATCAAATTCCACGTCAGTAAGATCCATTGTATTTTTATACCCTGTTTCCTTTAGCTGCCTAATTGTTTTTGATGAAAAGTCAAAAATTTTGTTTGATATGGTGTTTTCATCATTTTTGCGATTTATGCGTATTACCTTTCCTATCTCGATTTGACCCTTAAGGATATCCATATATTTTCTGGGTCTTGTTGTTAGACCGTGGTTAATTGTCTTTCTACTCAACAAATTGTTTATAACGTCATCTTTTACTCCATGGTCCTTTGCAATCTTGATCAGCTCTCTTGCCATGTCAATATAGTCTGACATGGTTAAAAGGGCCTCTTGCTCCTTTGATGTTTTGTCTGAAAAGGTTATGTCATTATTTCTGTTTAAAACACTATCACGGTCCATCGGAATTGCATCCTGCCTTGAGGGATGAACGTTGACTATGCCTATTTCTAGCCTTGGGACAGTGTCTTTTAAACCCATTACCTTGAGCCAGTAATAGCGGTGCAAAAGCACAAGTTGTGTTAACGGGGTATTGCTCATTAGGCCGCCGTCCCAAAAATATCGACTATTCTTCGTATAGTTACCTGTGGTGTTATCATAACTTTCAACCTCCATGGTGGTATAATTGAAATGGATTGGCACCGATGCACTTGCCATAACCTGTTCTGATGTAATTCCGTTGTTGTACCTGATGATGTGACTATGACCTATTTCTTTCCCGTTTTTAATAATGTATTTTCCGTATTCGGATTTTCTCGAGCCATCTTCCCTTACATAGCTATCAAATGTCACCGCAGCGCCTTCTGCCACATCCACGCTAACGAGAAGAAGTCTTGGTTGCTGGACTTCTTCGTTAAAACTTGTCGATATTGGAAATTTTGCAAATCTCTCCAAGCTTCTCTTTAAAGGTCCGCTGTCAAAGCGATACCATGTGTTTTGAGGGTCAAAATACCTTGTATCCAAATGCGGCATTAAAGGGGAGAAAACTGAAGGAACCCCTTTAATCGAAAACTCTTTTGATGAATAGTATCTTCTTGCAGCCTCGCCAGAGGCGATATTGCTGTTAACGTATTTATTCATGTAATCCCACCAGTATGTGAAACCAGGAACCTTATCCCATGATGATTCCTTTGACAAATATTCCCAGAATTCGTTTAGTCTTTCTGAAGAGCCTTCCCATGTGTTGTTTTCCAGCACAAAGCTTACTATTATTGCGGCATTTATCGCACCTATTGATGTTCCAGCTACAATGTCCAAAAATGGCCTGTCTGCATCATTGTTTTCATTGTCATTCTTTGTGATTCTCTCGTAAAGTGCTTGATATGCTCCGGCCTCATAAGCCCCAAGCGATCCTCCGCCTTGTAGAACTAATGCCCTTTGATTAGCTGGTGACTTCATATAAGTTGAACTGGACTATGATCCTATTATGCTTTGAAGCCAAATACCCTGTCTATGGATTCTGCCTGTCGTCGATGCCGAATCTGTTATCCATGATTATGGCAGTTTCATGCATTGTTTTAAGGCAACATTGAGTTTGGCAAACTAATTAACAACAGCAGTAGAAAACACTATGCCAAAATTTGGCAAAAAAAAGACTGTACTTGTTTTTAAAATATTTTGCAGATTATTCAATTTATAATCAGTCTATCAAAAGAACAATGGTTTGCTAGTTTTGACCTAAGTTTGTTCAGGCTACTCCATAAGTGGGTATGGCAGCACCCGTTATGACTTTTCCCTCCTCTGAACTTAAAAACAACACCACGTTTGCCAAGTCCTCAGGCTTTACCCACTTGCTAAAATCTGCATTTGGCATCGCTTTTCTGGTTGCCGCAGTGTCTATTGTGCTTGGCATTATGCAATTTACGTTAATGTTTGACTCCTTTGTTTCCTCCGCCAGTGCCTCCACAAGCCTGATCAAACCAGCTTTTGATGCCGCATAGGCAGAATCGTGTCCCTCGGATTTTAGCCCGTTTCTGGAAGAGACGTGTACTATCTTTCCATATTTTGATGAGATCATCTGCGGAGTAACATACTTGCTTATCAGAAAAGCAGTTTTTAGATTTAGAGTCATCATTTTATCCCATTCTTTTTCGTCAAGATCTGGTAGGCTCTTGCCTCCAATATAACCGCCAACCACGTTGACCAGTATGTGGATATGACCGTATTTGCCAATAATGTTTGAAACTAACTTGCCTACCTCCTCATCATTTGTCACATCTGCTTTGATTAGCTGTACCGCTGATTTGTTTTCCGAGCCTCCCTGGCTTGTTTCCCTGTCATTAACATATGTGGATATTACCGTAGCGTTGGATTCAACAAAAGCCTGTGCTATGGATCTTCCCAAAGCCCCGGTCCCGCCGGTTACCAGCACAACCTTGTTTGAGAAATCGTGTTTAGCATTATTCTGATTTGCCATTATAAGATAGGTGTCATGGCAGGCTGGTAAAAAAGATTTCAAAATTTTTTGTGAATTTTTTGTGTTTTCCAGGGGATGAAGGGGATTGATATGAGTGTTATTCAAAAAAAGTAACACTGCTAATCATATCTGCATTACAAGAATCAATTATGGTTTACATTAAGCTTGGCCTTGATGAATTTGATACACTACCAGTATGCATGTGGAAGGTGAGACTTCATTTATTGTGAAAGTTTTTCCACAATTGAATACACAATTTATTGTGGCGCCAAACACGCCTTAAGGACATGGTTATTTGCTTATGTTGTTACCATTCAACAACAAAACATCCAGTTGTCTAAAAGCCAAGATAAAGAAATGGGGAAAGGCAAATTATTAAAAGGGCATTAAAAGAGCGCCATGATAAATTATGGCTGTTTATCCTTTATCCTTTAGCATTGTTGCTCAATGGAGTCCTGCGTCCTTTAATACGGGATCCTGGTACCAGCTACCTAGCCCTTCCTTAATGGGATTAATATTCAGATCCTCTCTGACCTCTTCGAGTGGCATTTTGAGCATCTCTTCAAACTTCAAAGGAAAGAGTGTTTTTGCTTTACGTCCCATGTTTACTCCCGCAGATAGGGTATCGAACACCATGCCCGCATTGATCATATCAGTTACCTGCTTGCCTTTTTCTCCTGTTCCAAGACTGGCTAAGCCGGGAAAACATGTTGTGGTCAATATGACATTATCTATTAAGGTGAAAGCAGGGTAAGATTGTTGGACAATATTAAGGGCTATAACTCCCACCTCACCAAGAGTCATGCTAAACCCACTAAGTGTGTGATACAAATCATGTGTTTTGCGAACACGCATGGTAATGTAATCTCGTTCATCGTCAACACTAGGTCTATCCCTATAAAAATGGGGTGCAAAGCCCTTGAGAGTCATCACTTTAGCATAAGTGTATCCAAACGAATCTTTGGGTTGCTTCAAAAGATCGTCTAGGTTATACTCTGGGCCCATGTATCTTTCCTCAATCAACCTTGCGGAATCCGGATTCTCCTTTATCCTTTTTACACATGCATCCATCCAAATGGTTCTAGCGAAAGCATCCTCCAAATCAAACACATTCTGTACATTTCCATCGGCGCCTGCCATATAATCTCTAATCATTTTTCCAATTAAGTCAACATTTTCAACTTTACTCATAAGATCCATGTAACCCATTTTAATAACCAGCATACTTTCAAAAACAAGGCTAATTAACTTTTGTTAACTGGGATGTTGCCGAACCAAGGTTATGGTGGTTGTATTATCTGTAAAGAGTGGTGTAATAATTAATCACCAATCTAATTCATTTCATCATTGGCACATTTTGTTTGCATTATATAATCAACCCATCATGCAATTGCTTAGGATATGTAGGTTTAGCTGCCCATTTCTGTAAAAACCCATAGACGGCACTAAACATATGATCTAGTTACCGCCGCAAAAAGACATTCCTTTTCATTCCTTGTTTTGGTTTCGCCTTGCATGTTGACAGGATTGTTCCGGTTAAATTACGCTAATTCGTTTACACAATATCCAGATGTTAAACTGGAATTAACCTATGGTAAACAAAACAGGTTACTCGAGCACTACAAGTTAAGAACGTTATATGGTGCCATTTGGCTGGCAGTAAAACCTGGATTCAAAGATGTGCATTACATTAACCCATGTTACTGGTATTGCAAAACATTCATTTACGATTTGCAAAACACTATTGAATTCTTTGCCGTTGAAGGTTAAAAAATTGGTTCAAACAGATTTTCTATTTTCTATTTTGTACGTGTGTGTATATGTCATCGAACAGTGGTAATAGTGTGTATCACCATAGCACAACCCCGCCATCTATTACAATGGTGTTGCCTGTTGCATAAGAAAAGCTGTCACCTGCTATGCTTGCAGCAACCTTTGCCACCTCTTCAGGTTTCCCCCATCTTTTCATTGTGGGCTCCTCTGCGGCGTTGATTCTATCCGTTTCAGTCATTGAGCTTAATGTTGCCAAAGTTGAAATGTTGCCAAGGGCCATTGTGTACGACCTGATGTTTTCGCTGCCATATTCCATTGCGATACACTTTGTCAGCGCTATGTTTCCAGATTTTGCAATAGTGTATGGGGCGCCCTGGGTGTGCCCTGCAATTGCAGGCGTTGAAGAAATGTTTATTATTACACCTCCTCCGGCACCTCCATTTTTGCTTGAGTCTTTTTCAAGCATGGATGGAATAACCGCCTTGGACATTCGCACAGTTCCCTGGAGATCAACCTCCAGAATCTTTTGCAGCTCTTCATCTGTGACCTCGTGAAACCTTTTGTACCAAATGCTTTTATCAAAGGGGTAGCCTGCATTGTTTACCAAAACATCGATTCGTCCAAATCTAGACAATATCTGCTCCACAAATTTTTTTACGCTATTATCGCTTGTCACATCAACTTCGGCAGCAAACACCTTGCTGCTGTTTATCTTTTTTATTGCTCTTTCAGCTTGCACATAAGCTCTAGAGCAAACAATAGTCATTGCGCCATTATTTTCAGCAAACTCTTTTGCTATCGCAAACCCGATTCCCCCGGTGGACCCGGTCACCACCGCAACCTTATCCTCTAGTGACAATGACATTTTATTGTGAACTTTGTTTATTTCTCTTATAAAGTGTGTATTGTTAGTATCAGCTGAATAAAAAAAGAGTTAATGCCTATGGAATAAATATAAAATTGTGTTAGTCTTATTGCTTGTTTTTAACAGCGTAGATAAATACCGGATCTCCTCAATAACACAATAGTAATTGCTTATTGATAAACCCGCCATAGAAGAAAGTTTGCCATTGAACACGATATCACCCGCTATGATTCAAACGAGATCCAGTGAAGGTGCGCAACGGTCTACCATAAGAGCACTGGCAGCCAGTATAGGAAGGCATGGGTTATTGCAGCCAATCATAGTTAGACCTGCCCAAAATGGGTTTGAAATTGTTGCAGGACACAGGCGGTTTTTTGCGTGCAAGCTACTCAGGTGGAAGGCAATTACTGCCCATGTGAAAGAATTGTCAGACAAGGATGCTTTTGAGATCCAGATGGTTGAAAACATACAGAGACGCACCTTGAACTCTGTCGAGGAAGCAAGATCGTTTAAACTATACGTTACAGAGTATGGCTGGGGAGGAATCACCCAACTGGCAAATGCAATAATGAAAAGTGAGCAGTATGTTTCCAGCAGGATACAACTTTTAAACCTGCCAGAGGATATTCTGCAGAAAATCGAAGGTGAGGAGCTAAAGGTTTCCCATGCCCTGGAAATCTTGGGCTTTGGTGAAAATGAGCAGAAAATTGTGGCAAGCAGCGCCATAAGCAAAAAACTGTCTGTAAGGGATTTAAGGAACATCAAAAACATCCTGAATGTCAGGGGCAGTGCTACTACATCCCATAACATTGACACATGCGGTGACGATAATGATGTTGCATTTAATGGCAATTTTAAACAAAAAGCGGATAAAGACAATGGAGTGGTGGAAAAGGAATCAGAAACAATTTACAACGGATTGTTTTTTGGGAATAGCAAAAGCGCTTTGGATGTCAGCGATAGAAAATCACTCTTTCTCAAAAAAGTCCAGCTTACACTCAGGATTTCCCTATCCAGAATAGATGGCCTGATACACGAATATGAAGAGTTCTTCAAAGACGACGTTCATCAACCAGAAGACAACAATGATGACATAAACAACAAACTCCTAAAGTATAGACTGATTATACACTCCATCATTGATGAAAACATAAGGTTGATCATAAGCCAAAAAAAGATAAAAGCCTGACTAATGTTTCCCGGGTTGAGTCGCGTAAAAGTATTTAAATTATACAGTAAAACAATCAAATAGTTTGAGCGAATTACAAGACTGGAAAGAAATAGATGGAAAACTGTGCAAAGATTTTAAATTCAAGAACTTCGTTGAGGCCTTTGGCTTTATTTCCAAAATCGCACTTGAAGCTGAAAAGATGGATCACCATCCTGAAATCACAAACGTGTACAACAAGGTAGAGATAAAGCTGATTACCCATGACCTAAACAAAATCAGTGAAAAGGATATAAGTTTGGCAAAAAAAATAGACAAGTTAAATGCATAGATCCTAAAAAAAACACCTGTGTTCTGTACCAGTAGATACCGATTCCTGGACAGGGATCAAAGATTCTGTTATTAAAGTGGACACATTAAAAAAACACAGTTGTCGGCATTTGCATATGCAACCTCCTTTGCCGAATAGCATGGTCTGCATTCTTTTTCTCCTGCAGAACCTTTTGTTTCAATAGTGTGAGAATGATTCTCCCGTGCTAAACTTGTTTTTAAATGCAAATGGTTACCCTGACGCATACTCTGCATTCGTGTCTCTGGTTACCTGCGAGTGTTGCATATGCCTTTTTGGCCAAGTTTGCATCAGAATTGCCACATCATTTGATGTGTGCGATGGGTATCAAATAATGGTGCCTGCATCCAGGCTTTTTCGGTGTTTTATGTGTTTTCACAAACCCGTTTGTTTATTTAGGGGACACTGGGTTTATTTGTGAAAAAAGAGAGGGTTAAAATTGAAATTTTTGCAAATAACCGGAGATTTCAATCATGGGCATGTCACATGTCACATGGTGCAAACTCTTTTTTGCATGCTTTATCATCCCACCTGCCAGTGTTTATTTGCCGTCGTTACCACGCTGGTCCTGTATCTCCTTTGACATCGACCAGCTTAACAATATCCTTATGACTACAACAACCACAAGTATTCCAAGGTCGTTGATTGACGGAACCAGCATGGTCTTTAGAATGTCAGCGGCAATTAGGAAATCAAGGGACACCAGCAAACCCCTTAGCATTCGTACCACCGTATTGTGTATCTTCGTAGGTTGTTGCTCTTTGTCTCTTTTCTTAAATCTCGAAAGCATTATTCTAAAAAAGGATACTAAAGTGATAACCACGATTATTATGATAAATATTGTTATTATGGACTCTAAAGCAAAAACTGTGTGTTCAATGATTTGGTTTAGGATTAACTCCCCAATGTTTCCGCCGGATTCTTCCATGATATTATAATAGGTAAGGTTAAAACATGCGTTATAAGTTTTAATACTTCAGATTCCGACCCGTGGTAATGACTTTTCCTATCGTTGTTCCAACTGGAAATTTGTGAATTGCGTGTTTTGGATTGTCATGTATGATGCATGTCTGGCTTTTCATTGTTATTTGATGTTGCGTTTATCCTATTTGCAAATGGGCTGCTAAACAACCAAGTATTGATAAGTTCGCAATGCTTGGTAGGTTTCATCAAGGTGTTGTCAAAATCTTATCTATTGGTGTGCAGGTATCCTAATTGGATATAGTATGAATAATGCAAATGATCTGAATATTTTTCCAATCAGGAAAAATTATCTGCAAATAGTACATCTCGTTTTTACAAATGGCCTGTGTTCAAAACAAGGCATAGCAACTGTTGGAGGTAATTGTGTTTGAGCATTGAAAAGTCACCCGGTTGGGTACGAATAGCCCAAATTGGCTTGGGTATAATTATCCTGGCATTGTCAATAATTGTGTTAATCAATCCAATTCTGGGAAGCATTTCTGTCATTTTCTTTCTTGCCCTTCTCTTGTTGTTTGCCGGAATCGAAATGGTGATTAGCGGTATTCTGTTGCCTGTAAAATCCCGTTTCTTAAGCGTAGGGTTGGGGATAATTGTTATAGTTGTGGCGTTGGTTGCCATGGCATACCCTGCAGGGGCAAGTGTTATTGTGGTGTTGTTGCTTGGCATTGCACTTTTGGTTGACGGAATATCAAGGGTTATTCGCGGTGTCAAAGACAAGCACAGCAAGGGCTG
Organism: uncultured Nitrososphaeraceae archaeon; assembly: GCA_963779615.1. Taxonomy (GTDB): domain Archaea; phylum Thermoproteota; class Nitrososphaeria; order Nitrososphaerales; family Nitrososphaeraceae; genus Nitrosocosmicus. Next base: position 561,366 of record CAVZZA010000005.1, on the reverse strand, counting down.
GTCAAAGCAGTTTGGCATTGGAGTGGGCATTCTGTCCATAATCTTTGGCATAATAGTAATTGCTTACCCTGGAATTGGACTTGCGCTTGCAGGGATACTGATAGGGATATCCTTGCTTGTAACCAGCATACAAATAATTTCGGCAGGGGTAACCGGGAGGCCACGAAACATACAGATGAAATAACCTGCAATCTTAATTTTTTAATTTTTTAATTTTCTTTAAAATTTTATAATGAGGATATAAATGAAAATCATGTCCCGCTGGTTATCTCTTTTACTTCAGTTACTGCAGATCCATCTTCTTGTATGGCCTACAATATACTCATGTCCTAAGGTTTGACCTGGTTTCATTGTAGGTATGGTTCCATGATAAAGGTGCAACCCGACTTAATCCCCTTCATCAGGAACAAGTCAGATTACGTTACCCTTTGTATTGGGGGCCTTGTACTTTTTCTGACATTACCTGATCTTCCGGAATATCGATTAAAAGAGCCACGTTAAACTTTGTAGTGGGAATTGGAAGCCAGTTTGATTCCTTGTCGACACCTGGATCTTTAGCGGAGAGATGAATATCAACGGATCCGTGATCACCTTTTTTTAGTCATTCCGTTTCCTCATTTGTTACATGGCGGTTTAGTGGGTTATTTACAAGAAATCCCTTTTCATCATACACTGGGAGAGACCAAAAGTCACCAGGCTTTACTGGCGGAATCTGACCATTTCCAAAATGAATCTTGTAGTTATGAAAAATTGTCGCCACAATAATGGATTCTATGAGGATAGGGTTGTAATTGCAACCAAGATAAGACGCATATGATTTATCATTCTCAAAAATAATATCAAACACTTGCCTTTGACCCGAACAACGGCCTTATGTACGTGGCAAACAATGGTGACACCACCGTCTCCGCTATGGCGCCCCTCACAACGACATTTTCGGAAGGGTGCAATGGCACAATAGGCAGTGGAGGCCAAACAGCCACATGCACAATAACCAACGCCTAAGGAAGATAACCATATTATTGTACAGCATGTTTGGAAAAAGAGGGGCACAAACCTGACAGAACTAATTTTATGATACCGAGTTATGGAATAGATTACAACAGCATAGTTTTTTATATGGATTTGCAGCAAAGCTTAACTAGTTCTTTACTACTAAAGAGTTATGCTAATAGCCGATCTTAATCTTAAATATGTGGTAACTAGAGGGAGTGCATTCAACTGATGCGAAAAATGTACCTCACAATGATAGCAGTTCTAGGTATAATCAGTGCTGTTGCACCTATGGGAACCATGGTTGCATATGGCAGCAATGACGAAGACCGTGATGATCAAAACAGGAATGACCCAAAGAACCAAGCTTGTTATAATTCAGGTTTTGCTGACGGAAAACAAAACCATGCATACAATCAAAGCGCGTTTAGTCAGTGTGGTATCAACGAACGGGCTTACTATGAAGGATTCCTGTCGGGTTGCATATCAGGGCAAGGAAAAGATTATTTTTCATGCCAACAGTCGACTAATGCACCTAATGGTGTTGGCGGAAGCAGGAACAACTAGCAGCTGGGAGCACTGTTGCTGTAATTCAAATATTGCCCCATTGTGACCACAAATAACCTTCATCTTTTTTTGTTGCCTCCAAACTTTTAAACACAGCAAATGGAAATGAAGGATGGGAATATTCATTAAAGCAGCAACAACGACACAAAAATAATAATTTCAGGGCACAACTGAAATATCAAAATAAATCCTGAATATTTCAAGTTCCATCAAAGCAAAGGTTGATAAAAACACTGTTCATGCAGTTACAGAATTAAAATTATTTGTTCTTTGAGCTTGTTTATTAGTATCATGTAAATTTTGAAATATTTCTATAAAATACCATGAATTCAATCACATGGTGGTTGATTTTGAAATTTTTCTCTGAACCTCATCTGAGATGTTGCCGATTTGTATAAAGGTTTCTTTGGGAAAATCAAAACACATCCTGAAAGATTTTGGTCAAAAGTAGTTTGAATGTTTTATAGTTAATTCCACCTTATCTTAATTTTTAATAACATGAAAAAACATTATGAATAACAGATTGAATTCCAGGACAATAGACGACCTTGTGGTTAATGGTGACACGTTGTTAAGATTGGTTGAAGGTGATATCACCGATAGAAAAGTTGATGTCATAGTCAATGCCGCAAATTCTTACTTGATACATGGCGCAGGTGTAGCTGGTGCAATAGCAAGAAAAGGAGGAAAAACCATACAAGAAGAAAGCAGCAGAATTGGTTTTGTAAAAGTGGGGTCATCTGCAATAACCTCAAGTGGAAATTTGCAATGCAAAGCGGTAATTCATACTGTGGGCCCAAAAATGGGCGAAGGTAATGAAGATGAAAAGTTAAGTAACGCCATCAATAGCTGTCTTGAACTCGCCACACAAAAAGCATTTAAAAGCATATCAATACCTGCAATAAGTTCAGGAGTATTTGGCTTCCCCAAGGACAGGTGTGCAAAAATACTGGTAAAAGAAACAATGAACTTTTTAACTCGCAGAGAAGGTTTGCCTTCAAATATCAAGATTGTAGAATTTTGCTTGCTTGATGTTGAAACAGTAAACGCATTTAAAAAAGAGTTTGAGAACTTAAAAAACAATAAATAATTATTTAAAAAACAAGAATTTCAGGTATGATAACAGAAATAATGGCAGATAAATCATCTCTATTAATTATATATGAATGTATTAAAATAATGATTTGATGATAGTCACCATCATTGTCTTCTTTTTACTGGCCTTTTTACCTGCTTGAGATTTTTTTCTAACACCTTGAACCCATGGAGCCTCATTGACCAATCTTTTTATTCCGATAGCTTCAAGCTTTTGGGTGCGGTAACCAGGTCATGTGCATGTCCTATTTTGTTGACCCGTTTTCAACACATAACCTAACTTTTTTCATTTTTCTCATTCCTTCCATCAATTTAATCAGTTGACAAGACAGGTGAGATAAAGAATCAATTCGCATTATCTGTTAATTTTAACCCTTTTGTATCCTGGCTTTTTCTTGTGATGGCATACTGATTTAACAACATTCTAAATTAAAGTTATGAATAACCACTTAATGCAATTGGTTTGGCAGTGTTTCCGTATCCAAAGTGAAAAGTGTTTTTGATGTTTAGTGCATTTTTTATCTCTTTATTCATTTGGATTTGAATGATTTGAATCAAAAGAGCATTCAATGTTGTCCTGATGGGAAATGGCGACAGGTCACAATTTTTTTGTAGGAACATCATTTGTGCACAGTTCATTCAAAACATGCTGGAAATTTTAAATCAACCTATAATAAGTTGACAGAAAATAACAATGTCTTATGATGAACGATACGCATAATACAACCTGGGGTAATAGATTCATCGCTGCAGCCATAATCCAAGGGGGTATAGTGACCTCAATGGCATTATCAATGGTGGGAGCTCAATTTGTTTTTGCAAGCAATTTGAACATGATACAGTTTTTATCTTTGTCTTTTGAAGGCCCTGCAAAATGGTTTTTTCTTGGCATAATATTTTATCTTATTCTCATTGTCGCCATAGCGGTTACTGCCATTTTTTACATACATTTGGAAGTCAATCTTAAACGAAAGATTTCTGGCATGCCAAATGCTTTAGCATGGATCCATTTGGTCGGCATGAATATTGGAGGTCCCCTGGCAACCATACTTATGATATTTGCTGGGTTATCTGGCGCTGGCGTATTGTCTGTTTTTACCGAAGGAAAAATAGGTGCACAGAATGTTGAAGTATTGAACGAGTTAATTACTCCAATAGCTTTTTCCATTGGAGTCTTGAGCATGGGAGTCATTTGTGGAGGTTTAACATACACACTGACTTATTTCCAGGGAAAAAGACATTCTGATAGGCCTACAGATAATTAAACTTATTTGTTTGTTGATACGGATGACTCATAAATACGGTATAAACCTGAAATATGAAATTGAGTTATTTTCCAAGCAGCTGTAAAATAATGAACAATGAACAATAGATAAAAAATATCTGTTGCATTCCTATTTTTTCTTGGCATTTTACTATCCTATATTGGGTAATTTATGACGCAATTCATTTGTTTTTCCTTTAGGATATACCTTATCTACAGTGTGTATTGTCTCAAATGTTTTTTAATATCTTGACATGTTGTAGTTTGCTTTATTGGTTTAGAGGCAAGGGTTAGACCTGTATGGTATCCTTGAACATTAAAAAAGTATCCAATACGCATGAAATCAGAAAGCATCAACAAAAGGCAAAAATTTTATCTTTTTCTTTTTTTTCACGAGTTTCCCTGTTCTATTATTGCTGGTACTCTTAACGCTTTCGCCATATGTAGCACCTAATGTAGATGTGCATGAAATTAAATTGTCCTTGAGTGTCTTGTCGCATAAAAAACAACAAAAAAATAGAATGCGATAAACTTTGAAAGGAACAAAACTATCTTCAATACTACTAAAAAATAAAATATCGTTCAATCAAATAAAACTTTTAGTTGAAATAATTAGAACGTTCATTTTAGTGGTATTGGATGAGGGTTCTGCGGTTATGGGTGCCAAACTGGGTTGAAGATTGGGTATCCCCCTTATTGCATTTGCCCCCTTTGTGGGCGTCGCAATAGGCGTATAATTATCTGGCAAAACATCAATGGCATATCTTGACCCTGCCTTGACTTTGGGTTTCCTGATTGCAAAGCACATAACGAAAATACATCTATTGCTTTACTTGTCTCACATTCACACTCACCATAGTTTATCAAAATTGATGAGCGTTTGACATCATGTCCTGTTAGGGGCAGGCAATCATTCTCAAATAAAGTTACATAGTGATGTAATAACAAGAATGCAGTAACAACAAACCATAGCCAAGATATTATCAAGAAAACGCAATATTTCCTTTGATATCCACAAAAAGAATAGCCCATTATCATATGGGGTTATCTTTAAGTTAGCGGAGCCCGCCAATACCATAAGCCATGTATGTACTATTTACGCTTAAATACTGGTAAAATTACAAAAACGCATGAGAATCAATAAGGACATTCTTCTATCCGTTTTTTTAATGGGGATTTTGACTGTGTCTCCATTTATTGGAATCAGCCCTTTAACTACTAGGGCGCAGGAAATCCCATCTTCCACCACCTCTCCTGTTTCTAATAGTTCAAACATTTCTGTAAATTCAAGCATTGGCGACATCGAAAAGAAAATGGTTGATATCTCGACTTCCAACAATCCCGGAGATATAGCAACCCTTGCGTACATTTGGGGTTATCCGCTCATAACAATGCAAAGAAGTTTTGACTACTTCACAAATCCCGATACCATGGCCAAGGGAATAACTTTTTCTGGACCTGTAAACGAGATTGCCTTTTCCCGTGAACTCGTTAACGCAAGTTCCAGAGACGCTGTAACTCCAAATGCGGATACACTGTATGGCCAGGCTTGGCTCGACCTGACAAAAGAGCCAGTTGTTCTAAAGGTGCCCCCAATTGAGCCGGACAGGTATTCCACATTTCAGTTTTTGGACGCATACACAAATGACTACACATATCTCGGTACCAGGGCCACAAACTCTGAAGGCGGCACTTATCTAATCGCAGGCCCCAACTGGCAAGGCACAGTTCCTGATGGTGTGACCAAGATATGGGCCCCTACCGACCTTAACTGGGTTTTTAACAGGATCCTGGTAAAGGGACCATCTGACATTTCTAACGTAAATGCAATTCAAGACCAGATAAAAGTGATGCCGCTTTCAGTTTACCTAAGCAACTCAACTTCAACGTCAACAGGCACATCATCCGGGACAACCACTACCACCATGACAAATTCATCAAGCACTGAAGTTCCAATCAAGCCTACTCCTCCCTTCATACCCACCACCGGTATCAAAATATACGATGAGATTGGTGCTGCGATGATTGGCAACCCATTGAGTCCTCCTGACCCGGATCTTGTCAAAAAGCTTGCCAGCATAGGCGTTGGCCCTGGTAAGGCACCGTCAACACAGGCTAATGACACGGTAAAATCGGCCCTTCAAACCGGCATTACTGAAGGCGAGAAGATGATATCTGCACAAGTAGCAAACATTGGGGGTGTAGTTAACGGTTGGAGTGTAAATGCAGGTATGGGTGTATACGGAACTGACTACCTTTTCCGTGCTGCCGTTACTAAAGCCGGGTTTGGGGCAAACATAGGACAGGAAGCGGTTTATCCCATCTCATTTGCAGATTCTCAAGGAAAAACTCTGGCCGGATCTAACAACTACACAATCCACTTTGAGCCAGGACAAACTCCTCCAGTGAATGGATTTTGGTCTATTACAATGTATGATAATTTGTCATTGTTTGTAGACAATCCAATAAATCGCTACAGTGTGGGAATGTACACAGAGGGGCTAAAGAACAACACTGATGGCTCACTTGACATCTACATACAGCATGATAGTCCTGGACCGGAGAAACAACCCAACTGGCTGCCCGCACCATCCGTTCAAGATTCTCCTAACTTTAAATTGGTTTTGCGTAATTACCTGCCATCTGAATCACTTTTGAATGGAACATGGAGCCCACCACCAATTATTCAGTCTGGAAAATAAACCCACATCTTTTTTTAAGGAGAAATTAACAAATTAGAAGATATTAAGATGTGTTTACCAAAAAATAATAAAACAAATCATGTTGCAGAGCCTTCCAATATTTGCGGTTTCACTCGCTGTAATAGTTGTTACCTTGTCAATCTTGTCAGTTGAGGCTATGGCCTGTCGTCATCATCAATGGGTGATTCCCAACCCTTAATGTCACTTCCCAGGTTATGGCATAGTGTCAAACATCGGCAGTGGTCTTTTAAGTGACAATTTTCAAGACGAATCGCAATGCTTCCAACATTATATCAGACATCGGTAGCCACCGCTGCCTGTTAGATCCAATAAAGGGCGGTTCGATTCACATAGAAAAAGAGGACAGTTTGATAACTGGAACAGTCTGTGATGATTTTATTGCAGGGACTTTCAAGCTGATTTGAGAAAAGTAAACATTATAGAAACACCAACCAAACCAAAACACCTGGTGCATGATTTGCATATTACTGTCGGATAGTATACTTGTAAATTGGTTAGACATACAATGGGTAATAGTTATATGTGGTAATTTTAACACTAAACTATGAAAAAGCCAAGTAACATTTTTCTGTCGTTACTCTTGATGGTTGTTTTAACGTCATCGTCTGTTACTGCTGTTGCTTCTGTACAACCGTTGACTGTCAACAATGTTCATGCACTCGCACAAGCCTCTTATGTGAAAGCATCATTTAGTTCGAATGTGACAACACCTCAATCAGGTAACCAATCCACTGTTTCCAGTAATTCAACTATCACAAGCAATGATTTGGAAAAACAAATGGCAGACATTTCATCTTCAGGCAACCCTGAAGATATAGCCACACTTGCATACATATGGGGTTATCCACTCATAACAATGCAGAGAAGTTTTGACTACTTCACAAGTCCTGATACCCAAGCTAAGGGAGTAATTGGAAGTGGCCCTGCAAATAACATTAACTTTGCACGCGATCTTGTAAATGCAAGTTTCAAGGATGTTGTCAGTCCAAATGCCGATACTCTGTATGGAATTGCTTGGCTTGACCTGAAGAAAGAACCCCTTGTTCTAAAGGTTCCACCAATTGAAGATAGGTATTATGCATTTGAGTTTTTGGACGCATACACAAATGACTACGCATATGTTGGAACACGGGCCACAGGTTCCACTGGCGGCACATACCTTATTGCAGGCCCTAACTGGAATGGGCAGGTTCCCGAAGGAATGACAAAGATATGGACTCCAAACAACCTTGCGTGGGTCCTTCAAAGAACACTTGTAAAGGGACCACAGGATATACCTAATGTTCACGCAATCCAGGACAAGACAAGTCTGACACCCCTTTCCGTTTATCAGGGTAACACAACAACCGCAGCATCAGTAAACGCGTCAACGAATGGAGTTCCAATTGCACCCCAGCCTGCCCTTATACCCACCACAGGCATCAAAATATATGATGAGATTAGCAAGGCAATGACTGGCAACCCGCTAAACCCGCCTGATCCTGGCCTTGTCGGCAAGCTTGCCAGCATAGGCATTGGCCCCGGCAAAGTACCTTCAGCTGAAACCAACGACACAATAAAAGCGGCACTGCAAACGGGCATAACAGAGGGAGAAAGGCTGATAGATGCTAAAGTGGCAAACGTTGGGGAGAAAGTTAATGGATGGCTTGTAAACGCAGCGCCCGGAGTTTATGGAACTGACTACCTTTTCCGTGCCGCAGTCACCAAATTTGGATTTGGCGCAAACATAGGTCAAGAAGCCCTCTATCCAACTACATTTACCGATATCCAGGGAAAGCCCCTCACCGGAGCCAACAACTACACAATCCACTTTGACCCAGGGCAAACTCCGCCAGTCGACGCATTCTGGTCTGTTACAATGTACAACAACAAGTCATTGTTTGTCGACAATCCAATAAATCGCTACGCAATAGGCATGTTCACAGAGGGGCTAAAGAACAACACTGACGGCTCACTTGACATATATTTGCAGAGCAAAAGCCCGGGACAAGAAAGGGAATCCAACTGGCTGCCAGCACCTCAGGATTCGTTTAACCTTATCTTGCGTATGTATCTGCCAACAGAAACCGTCCTTGATGGAACATGGAGCCCACCACCAGTTCAACGCACCTCAGGATGAGGTTATGAATAGTCCAGTGTAAATTACAATATTTTTTATTTTTTATTTAATACTTTCATCGTAAAATAACAATGTGTATATTTGTGAAAAAATACTTTCTTGGATTCTTTCAATCAGTTTAATGAGATCAATAATGTCATTTATTCAGCAATTTATACACCTTTAAACACTCCTAATGCTTTTATTGACAGAATATTGGCAATAGGATCCATTCTAATAGGAGTTTTGATGGCAGTACTGCTTTACTATAGGCAAAACAAAGACCAGGAAAATTCTAAAAAATTCTTGATGATGTTCATCTTATAACAAAGAACGTGAATCTTATGAATAATTTAACATTTTTAAAATATTCAATAATATTAATTTGTTTGTAGGGCAGGTATTACCAAAACTATGTGGATTAAAAGAAATACTCAGTCGACAGATAAATAAGATAGACAAATATCTAGAAAAGGAAAGTGATGATAACGCGAACCAAATTATTTCAACACGGAATTTATTTAAAAGAGAAATAGATTTGAATATCAAATTTATAGAAAATAGTATCGATTTAACAAAATAACAGTTACAATACCATAAAAATCTTAACAGGATTTGAATGTCCGCATTCCATGCAATGTGCGACAAGGGAGAACCATGGGTCTCAGTTTTGGTAAGTACCCCTGTGTCAATGATGCTTACCTCCGTGAGTGTAGTGGAGTTTGACTGAGGCCCATAGCAATGAGGTGTACTAAACATGGTCCAGATTTGCATGAGGTGTGTTTGGTATGTGACTTGACTTGCTCAAGGGATGGCGTGTATATGCAATGTATGTATGCATATTACGGTAGTTAAACACTATCTATAAAATTATTACAGGATATATCATCCTTTTATAAATATATTTTTGTTTAGTAGTGATTTTGTTTTAAATATCAATTCCTAAAAGCCGTCAATGACAATAAAATAATATGACGATTTTTCCAAAAACACTCAATTTCTGCATGCTTGTAAAACCATGTTGTTTAGGAACAGTTAAAGGAACGCTTTAATCAAATGGCAAAAAGGGTTGCCTGTTCATGCATGCAACAATCATGCTTTCCATCTTTGCCCATTACCCATATTGGTAAATGCAATGTGTGAATTTGAACAGGCTCGAACCGTTGAACCAATCTCTACGAATGACAGTTTTCAGGGTTTAAAAGGGAGAGATCCAATGGGCGAAAGGGAGTCTGGGTAGGGCAGGTGAGGGGGCTCAATTACTTTGCAGTCCTTCAATTCCTCTTTCAAGTTTTTAATCATCGGGCCCGTGGGGAAGGTTCCTATGGGCAGGAGGGTACTATCCCAAATGATTATTATGCTAAGGGAACGCAAATGACAGATATTCAAAAAGAGGATGGTCGTAACACTTGACACTTGACAGAAGCGACGATCGGCTCCTATTATGTGCCCCCCACTTTGAACTTGACATTGGCAATGAATGGGCTTTTGGAGACGAATTTGGAATTGTGTTTGACGATTTCAACTCTTTTGGCGATTTCAAATTGGACCCATTCTGCACGCATTCGAACCCTTTCATGGTGGTTAAGAACTATGCTGGAGACATAACTCTAGAAGTTTAGAAAAAGCGCAACAACTTGATGAGTGTCAAATTGGTAATGGCGAGCGATTAATTCCACCGACCGTTTTCACACAACATTTTACCTCACCAGCGCAAAATCAACAGCGGAACAAAACACCTGATGGTGAAACAGAACCAAAGTTTTGGGAGTTGTTGAAAAAGGTTTAATATTCAGACTTTGATGTTTTTAGCATGGGTTCAGATCCAGGAACAGATATACCACAAGACCAGGGTTCTTTACTTGGAGAAATTTTGGCACAACAAAAAAAAACAAATGAATTGTTAACAGAAATATTGAGGGCTACAAAAGGTAAGGGTGCAGCAGGGGAGTAGGTTTGCCCTTCTCTTCCTTCATCACTAGTTGATCCATTATTGCCTCCCGTGCTTGATTGGTTGTGTTTGTTTGGATTGTTGCCCCAGCCCTCTGAATTTCACCACCGCCATGACTAGGGATTGGTTGCATTTTGACCATTTCACGTGGTTTATTGAAAGGTGTCAGCTAAATGCATTTGGAAAAAGGAATCATGCAGCAAAGCGCCCAATATCAAAAAAAAAACATTATTAGATGCTGTAATGCTTTGTCTTTTTATTGATCAAGAATATAAATATATAAAGCAAACTGCATTGTATGATTGTTACATTAATGCCCTTCAAATGCAACATTGTTGAAGAAGGTAGAAAAGCTTTTGTTCAATGGCTTAATTCGGATAACAAGAAATCAAAAGATAATCCACTTGTTTTAATGCAATTTGTAAATGGAAGACAAGCTTTGCTTTATGATTCATATCTGGATAAAAACGTAATAGTAAAAATAAAGGACGGTGCACCATTTTGTACTAATTGCAGTCTAAATGATTGTGCTCATGTGGGTTTTACTGTATGCATACAACAGCTGTATAATTGCGATGGTGAAAGAAATCGTTGCGAAATATGAACCATAAGGGTAGTCTAGTCTTGTTGGCAATGTCCAAAAAAAAAATAAAAAAATCATCTTCTTTCCGTCTTGAGGTTTTCACCCCTAAATCTCCAACCTGCCTTGATTATGTATGGTGAAAGAAAAGTGGTGATTACAGTCATTGTGCCTATCATGGGTAATAGGAATGGGGATGTCACACCTATGGATTCACCTGCTCTTGCAGTTACAAGCGCTAATTCCCCACCTGAGGATAATAGGCTAAATCCTGCCCTAAGCGAGACTTTTTTGCTAAATCCTTGAGTTCTACTCGAGAGGTAAACCGATATAAATTTTCCAAAAACTGATAGCAAGATGAAAAGTATTGCATACAGAATAAAGTTAGGGATCAGGCTAATGTTCATTAGCGCCCCAACAGACACAAAAAACAAAGCGGAGAACATGTCTCTGATTGGAGTTGCCATGACTTTTGAGACCACCTGTACTTTTGATTCGGCTATCAATACACCAGCAAAAAAGGCTCCTGTGGCAATTGAAATGCCAATCTCATAGGCAGCATATGAGAGTCCAAAAACAACCCCCAAAACACAAACTACCAATACATCAGGTTTGTTGAGCCTTCCCACATAGTTGATAAGCTTTGGTATTATCTTGGAGCCTATTAACAACGTTCCAACTATAAACACCAAAACAATTCCAATGGATGTTCCTATCTGTAGCATTGAAAAACTGCCAGTACTTGCCACTGATTGTAAAACCGCTAGAATGGATATTGTAATTATGTCTTCAATAACACAAACCCCAAGTATTAGTGAGGATGTTTCCTCCCTTATTACTCCCAATTCTTCTAAAGCTCTCATTACCAGTACAGAACTTGTAATCGAGATGGCAAGAGCTAAAAATAGGCTATCGTAGAACGCAAAATTCAAGACATAATGGCTAAAAAAATATCCAACACCAAATGTTACCAGGGCTTCTGATAATGCAATAACAAAAGCCTTTTTTCCTATTTTTCTAAGTTTTTCAATGGGAAATTCCATCCCAACGACAAGCAGTAGTAAGATGATTCCAATCTCCGCAAACAAGTTTAAAACGTCAATGTTTAAAATAAGGTTAAATGGTGACGTATAGGGACCTATTGCCATTCCTGCCAAGAGGTATCCAATTACCATTGGCTGCTTTAGCTTGATTGAGATAACAGCCATAAAACCAGCCACAATCATGATAACGGCAAAATCATGAACAACCTGACCAATCTCAATTGACAATTCTGTTAAAGAGTTTAAAAGATACAATTTAAGTATTTCCTGAAATTAAGATTGCAGTCAATGATAAAAAAATGACAATATGTTCTAAATAATCGAGTTTAGGCTCAAATGTTGGCTGTGATATAATAAATTGATCATTACCATAAATAACATGGATATGCGTTTTTTATTTATCTCTGTTGTTCTTTTCATAATCGTCAAAGAATGCCCGTATTCGAGATAAAAAAGTTAGATCAAAAAAGATTGATGGCCAAAGAAACGGTATTTTCATCCATAGAGAGAAACTTTGGAGAATATGTGTATCTACAACCAAATTGGAAAGCATTGTAAAGGCGATGATGGGTGTATTCTTGTACAATCTGTTTAGAAGAAGAATGTTTCTCACGTTAGTTACCAATTTATAGTTCCTATTATAAATCAGAAGGTCTTATAATTTATAATTTACCTATTCATAATGTGAATCCATATACACTAAACATTCCTCTATAGAGAAACATATGCACCTTAATGATAGGAATGATCTGTCAATCAACTAAACCAGTGATAAGCTTATCAATACCCTCTGTCAACAGAGATAAACAGAAAACTAAGGAATTTGCGGGATTTGTAGTACTTGGGTTCTCTACCAAATTGCACCTTCATCAGAAGCTAGTAATTTGACGGATTTGGCGAGAGAAGGGAAGTTGCAAGGCCTTGCGGATATGTTGAATGATTTTAGTCATATTAAAACAACTCCTTATTTTGGTAATCTCCCATCGATAAAATTCTTGAAATGAAAAAAGAGGCAGCATCAGGCGAAATTACTCCTATTATGCGATTCATATCACCATGACTTAATGTAAATGTGAGACAGTTATACAAATAAAAACACCGATACGGGAAATAGTCAAATTAGTGTCGCCTCATAAAAAATCAAGTCCGGTGATAAAAATCCGCCTGCCTGCCTGTTTTCAACAACGGAACAAATGACTGATGTAGAAACAGTTGCTATTCCTTCTTCTTAACCCATTTTTCTCCATCCTTTTCGTATTCTATTTTGACAGCCGCCCATGCTACCTTGTGTGCAACTTCTTCAGCACTTTGCTTTTTGCCTCCTCTCCTTTTGTCAGGCTCTTGATACTCTTCAACAGCGCTGGCATGAGCTTTTTTGAAAATATGCTGAGCGTGCTCTGGAAGCTGATCAATTCTTTTCTCAGTGGCCTCAGATAACTCCTCCTCCTTTTCGCTACCATTTCTTTTACTTTGTTTGGGCATATTGCAATCTATGCGATAAATTGTTTATAAGTAATATTATAAACCTGTTTTAAGCACCACCTTTGTTACGTCATTTTTTTGGCTGTCAAACATGTGATATGCCTTTGGAGCTTCATCAAGACTCATTGTATGGCTTATTAAAGGAAGTGGGTTTATTCGGCCAACTTCAATCAAATGCAAGAGCTGCTCATTGTATTTCTTGACAGGGCATTGACCCATCCTTATTTGAATTTCTCTTTGAAAAAGATCTCCCAAAGGAAATTTATCATGTGCTGATATGTACACCCCCGGAATGGCTGCAGTTGAATTTTTTTTGGCAACTTGACTTATCCATGAGATTATTTGCAATGGATTGGCAGGCTCATATGTAGGATTTGACACTCTGGTATGATCATGCATGTTTTGAATTTTTTTGTTATTCTCGCTATTCTCTGATGATGAGGATGATGATGAAATATTGCCGGTGTGTCCCACTGCTTCATAGCCAACTGCATCTATGCAAATTACGCCTTTTTCATTAGTTTCCTTGTTTATTAATTCTACAGGATCTGCGTCATCAAAGTTGATGATCTCCGCCCCCAAATCTTTTGTCTTGCTTAATCGATTTGGCCAATGATCAATTGAGAAAACCCTGGCTGCTCCTCTTAAAAACGAACTTATGATTGCAAAATAACCCACGGGACCTGCACCAAACACTGCAACATCGTCCCCTGGTTGAACGTTTGCAATATCTGCTCCAAAGTATCCAGTGGGTATGATGTCACTTAGAAACAACACTTGATCGTCTTTAAGAGAGTCAGGTACTTTGAGTGATGTAGTGTTGGCAAATGGAACCCGGACATATTCTGCCTGCCCCCCATCATATCCGCCCATCAATTGGGTGTATCCAAAGGCAGCTCCACTTTTACCATTTGGATTGGACCTGTCACATTGCGACCATTGCTGAGTCCTGCAGTACCAGCATTTTCCGCAATCAATGTTAAAAGGAATTACCACCCTGTCTCCCTTCTTTAGTTCATTTACTTGCGATCCAATTTCATCCACGATACCCATAAACTCGTGTCCCAAAGTTTGCCCTGGTTCCATACCCGGTACGTTTCCATGATAAAGATGCAAATCAGAGCCGCAAATAGCAGTGGATGTAACTTTTAAAATTATGTCTTCTTTATCTTGAATCTGTGGTTTTGGCTTGTCATCTATTCTGACATCCTTAGCTCCATGATAACTAACGATTTCATAATGTGTATATAATGAAGGTAACAAGCCTTATATGTTTAATAAACCCAAAACTCTGCCTCAAAAGTTCCTCAATTACGTTCTGCACGTTGTTGCCAATGCAATGCAACCATCAAGCCTGTTTACCATATCCCAACCTGTCCCTTCCTCTTCCGATGACCATGGTCCCAAAGTCCATCCTGTTGGGAGATGGATGACCGGACACCCAAGTCTGCCAATCCCGAGTATCGCCACCACATAGCCTGGCCCTCCGCCGTCACCCTCCCATTTGATGGCGGATGGACGGTTGCCCCTGAATTGCGCCAAACACAAAGCACGCTGTCCCCGAACAGGGTTTTGGGCCTTGTTTTTGTAACCTTTATTGGCAAGTGTTGGAGGGGGTGTGGTCACCCTTGCGATGTTGTGCAGCGGCGACCCCTGGTTTAACTTGAACCGGGACTGAAAACATCCGTGTTGCAATCGCCAAGGGAGGATTTTAGGGGGTTCAATGGCTCATGTTGCCCTTGACTCTTCACTAGATCCATTCAATGGTTTTAAAAGGAGTTTATAGCCAATAGATGGTAAGAATTGTTGAAGTTGGGTCCATCTGGTTTTTGGATGAGGCACAAAAGCGGTGCTCCGTTTATTTATTAGCGTTTTGGCGATATGCTATGGTGGATGGGAGGCACGCAACACCGTCCCCCACAGCCTTTGACCTGCCGAAAGCAAAAGCAATTGCAGGGTCTTTTTGGACACCAAACTGTAATTAAGGTCCCATCATTATATCTATCGCCTGTTTGCTTATATCTATACATATATAAATAAACCAGGGGCCACACCGCTTGAGGCAACGCCCCCACGCCTAGTCGCTCAAGTCCCAAAACCCACACCGCCTTTCCCTTCCACAATCCCCTTTCCTCATCTCCTTTCATCGCTATCGCCCCTTGCCGATGGCACGCCCGTCTGTCGTGCTAAAGCGCAGGATCCACGTCAACGCCACAAGCCCCGGTCCGGTAGGCACACCGCTGACCAGCGGCATGATCCAAAGAGGAACAAGGCGAGCAGTTAAAGGCAAACCTCGTGAACGCTGTGCCGCCGCTGGGGTGGATGGGAGCCCTGACGAAACCGCGAAAGCCGCCACAATCCTCGCCCCAGACGACAGCACTCTCATCACCGGCATTGAGCTGTTCGCCGATGAGGTATATGGCACAGATCTGGGGCTTCAGGCATTTGGCCCGGGCTATAGATAATACCTACTACCCGAGAAAGTGACTCACTTGGGCCTGTCACCTGGATTGCAGACAGGCTATCTTTCAACGGGGGCTTGCCCTGCCCAAGTTTTTGCAGCAATAATGCAAATCCGCGGTCACCGGATCGTCGATGTTGTGCATTGCAGAAGACCAGTCTAACAACCACAACTAATCATAGGTCCAAACCAGCGGCGGTATATGGTATTCTGTTGCCATGGTGCGTGGGTATGCGCAAACCAAAAGTCCAAAAATGCTCTGTAAGGCCTGGGAAGGGGAGCCTATGTGGGTGGCAACAGAAAATACCTCCATCCCCAAACGAATGGTTTTGGCAAATGCCAACCCTGTTCCCTGTATTGCGTTATATAAGCAATGTCGACATAGTGTACTTATGGATAATTCATTAAAGATTGGTGTATAAAAGTACACAACCCCCATATACTTATATATAAACATTATGACAAAGGTTGGATTCTCCTTTTTTTGTAAAGTGTGCCGTGCTGTATAGAGGCATCTCCTGCATTTGACGCCCGCAATGGGTACGGGGCAACCCTAAAGCGGGTGCTCCTCACCCTGGGGTACAAGTGAATGGTGTCTGCTCGGCTGGAAGGGGGATCGGGTCCGGTTGGATTCGCCTTAAACCCCAGAGAACGGGTTCATATGTGACAAACCAATTTGGCAACAACGTATCCGTGATAGACCCATCAACAAACACCGTTGCTGGACCCCCCATACCCGTTGGAACACGTCCATTGTCCATTGCCTTCAACCCCGACAATGGGTTTTTGTATGTGGCAAACTCCGGTGGTAGCACCGTCTCCGTGATAGTGCCACTCATAACGACATTTCCAGATGGATGCAACGGCACAATATGCAGTGGAGGACAGGCAGCCACATGCACAGTAACCAACGCCTATGGAAGGCCTGCCTAGCCCATTTTTACACCGCCGTATCCTTTGTGGGTAAACCCATAAACCCATAAACCCTTCATTTCAACATTTGACGGACATCCGATTATAAACAACCTTAGATGCAATACTTTCATCCGGCTTTGCAAGGCATAAAGTCTTGAGGTAAAGTCAGGCGGCCACCTAAACAATAAGGACTTTTCTGGACAAAAGTTATTCTCAGGCCGCTTTGGCGGTGTGGGTATCAAAGACGTCTTGCAGGATATTTTTTACGTTAACTATGGTTAATTCCCTGTTGTAAGGACAGATTGGAACATTGCCTTACGGTCATCATTAACCCATATGCTTCTTCTTCTGCTGCACATTCCGTCGCGGATGCCCATTCACCAAAATATGGCTTAAGGACGATTCCTGCTACCATAATTGAAGGCGAAACCAAAATCATGCATTTGATTTTTTTGTGGTTGCGACTTGGACTGTATAAAACCCATAAAAAAAATACCGCAACAATAACAAACACCCTATACCTTTTTTGTTATCTAGTAGATATATTGGTTAATTCAATACATTCCTATAGCAAAATGCCAAACATTGGAGATGACCACTCTAACGCACCAGTAGTAGTCTATGATGGGACAAGTCCTGTTATGAGGGATTCTCATTCTCACCATCAGACGGGGTTTGTGATTTTTATTGATGCGTTAGGTGTAAAAGGAATTTGGGAAAGAATGGATCCTAATGTAGCGTTTAACCGGTGGAAAAACATAATGGCTCAATTCGCAAATTCGCTACAACAAACCCCACTTAAACAATTTAAACACTATTTCACGACCATTTCTGACACCATAATCATCACTTGCCAATGCGAACCAGGTTACGCCAATTATCTATTTGGTTTGTTGATAAACCCTTTCATTTTTTCCCTCGAGTCAAATTTTTTTTTAAGGGGGGCGATAAGCTATGGGGAATACTATTTATCAACCCAATTACTGATAGGCCCCGCTATAGATGAGGCAGCCGTTGCTCATAGTCAAATTGAAATGATCGGTCTTTTTTCCACACCGGAACTCTCCAATATGCTGATTAATAGCAGATTTCCTAACATAACAAGTAACTGCATACGGTATCCTGTCATTCCAACTAAACGGAAAAGGTATGATGGTTTTGCTTTAAATTGGCCCAAACATGGCAATTCAAATTTATTTCAAATACTAGTCGATGAATGTAATGGGGCAAGAGAAAAGCCAATAAAGTTAAAATACTTCAATACAATACGATTTTGTCAATATGCTAAGAGCCTTAATTAAAAATCGTTTAACAAGGCATCTTTTGTAATAGACAGCCTAATTTCAATCTTCACTTGACGAAAAGACACCAACCTTTTTTTAATTCATATTTTAGATTTTAAAATATTAGTGATAGAATCTCGATAAATCAGTTACAAATGGCAAGCCATTGAGAGTTGTGTCAGATATAGCCTAGTTGTGTTTGTAAAAAAACTGTGGTTGTTTTCACACACCAAATGGTTGCACTAATCGTTTATTTGAACCATTTTTTAAAAAGCAAATGAAGCAAAATAACTACAAATACTTTACATTAAACATTCAATGTATTTACAGAACACTTAAGAGAAAAAACACATGTCTCTGTCAAGTTATGGAGTTCTTGGAATGCTTTAAATTGGCATTTTCTTTTGTGTTTGGGTCTTCCACCACACTCCACAGATGTTCCCTTTCATGCTGCTCTGTCTTGTCCATGGCCCTTTTGCAATTTGGGATATGCCACTCGTGCTCCTTGGCTGCCCTGTAGAACCATCCACTGTTCCCTTGCTCTTCGGTTTTTTTAGGAATCCAAGGCAGGTCTAGTCAATGAATGTCTTGGTTTTTAAGGCTGTATTTTTGCGTATCCTCCATAGTTAGGCATCTTAATGCTGCTGCTGCTGTTTCTTTGCATAAGTTTCACAATCTCTTTCTCTATCCGTGTAAGTTGACTTAGGGACTAGACTCTCTTTGATAATGTTATTTTGCTGTCATCTAAAGGACTGTCCTTATTTGTGTAACCTTTGATGTCATCGTCCATGGAGTTTTTTGAAAAAGTGAACATGCTTTTGAACTCAAGCTATTGAGGCTTGGCCATTAAATTGCTGTACGGTGTATCGTTATACCAAGTGTGACATTCCGCATAATCTGGCATTTTTGCCAATAATGCCTTAGATTCTCAGGCCAGCCGCAACCACCATTGCGTTCATAGTTTTTTTGCGTCATTGACATCTGCTATATTCCCTGATTCTGTTACACCCTGTGTCAACAGACTGTGGTACTTGGTATCCTCAAGCCTGTGGATTCTGAAAGGTAAACCACGTCCGCATTCCCCTTATGGGAAAAGCATTGTTGAAGGAACAATGCAATACTTGAAGGATGGTGGAGCTGAAGGCCTTGATGGTGACTGACTGCTATCCTGCAAAAAAAAGAAATGCAAACTAAAGCATGCCATGAATTGGCTGCATCTTTTTGTAGGTTGTCACAATAAAGAATTGAAAATCCTTAGGTGAACAGGGCCCTTTTAACCAATATATTGTTGTCATAATAAAAGAAACCGAGTCAGTTACTTAACCTTTGATTCTTCTTTGCTGTTTTCGTATCCCACAGTCTTCTTATTTAATGAACATGGTACGATTCATTTCCTTTTCCTCTTGCCTTGATTAAATGCTTAAATGGTTTTTTGATGACATAAGGTTGCCCATTAATGCGATATTACGTTAAATGCAAGTTAAGTCCTTTGGAAAAGCAAAAACTGTCAGATTCATTAAAAAACGGCTCGTTAGGTCGTGGCAAGGTATTTTATGAAGGGATGCAAACGGCGTTAAGAGAAGCAACTATAGATGAGGACAATCTGATACATTTTATTGAAATTTGCTATTGCCTGGAGGCTGGATTATATCCCATGGCTATGGAAATTCCCGAATTGAGCAAATATTTTGAAGATGTTGTCGAAGTTAAAGACGCCCGCTTAAGAAACGAATGTACAATGGAGTGCGAAGCCTGTGACTGCACTCGAAGCATAAAATTACCCGGCAAGCCATTAGTGGATGAATTGGGATTTGGTAAGGAGGAAGCAGAACCAAAAAAGGATAATTTTGTGGATATGGGCAGAATAAAACTAAACAGGAAGAAGCAGAAGGAAGGGATTCAAGGGTTAAAAAATATCCTGAAGATATCCAGCAGCAATGAAAATAGTGATGTAAAGCCAGTATTTGCAGGAGCTGCTGTTTCAGGCTTGTTTGCCATATTCTATGTTTATAAAGATGGCGATTATTTTAGGATAAAAAATATACCCGATACTGTTGAGGCCAGGCAAATGCTACAATCAATTGGGTTAGATGTTGATTGTGATGTGGATTCCATAAAGGCCAGTGCATTGACTTCGCTGGCAAAGAGCGACAAGAGGTCTAACATTGCTTAGCAGTTTTTGTGCAATGGTTATTCTTGTGTCATCGAGAATATAATAGACTTTTTATCTTTCACATGCATAATAATAAATAATTTTTATTGACCCCAATGTTTTAGGTTGTCCAGAAATTCTTGGCCATACCGTTGTGCAATTTCTACTTCTGTGCTCCATGGGATTTTATTCTGCTTATGAAGAATGCCTGCAACCTCTTTAAAATACTCCTCTAGTCCCGCAGGGGATATCACCAGCACTTTTCCACCATTAGGACCTGATTGATAGTTGTGAGGAACATCCTTTGGAATGAAAACAAAATCGCCAATTTGGGATAGGTATGTTCTATCGCCGCTTTTTATGGAGTATTCGCCGGCAAGTACAAAATAGGCCTCCGACGCTTTTGGGTGAACATGTAATGCAGGACCACTATTTGGGGGATGTGTCATCTCTATCAAACTGTACCTGTTCTCAGAATCAATTCCAGAAACCTTGACGGTCATTTTTGTACCACGAAAGTAAATCTCTGTTCCTTTGCCTTTTTTTAATTGAAATCCGCTATTTGTATTGTCAGACAAGGTGCCCTACTATACCAACTTGTACAAGTTCACTGACTTAAATAATTAATATTGACTATTTTCTACCAAAGCTATGGTTATCATGATAATGAATTTTTATTGTAAAGCCACTACAATAATGCCAGGTTGTTTGGCATACTTTTACTAGTTGGAATGGACAAATGACAGATAAGGTAACAGGGCCTTACATGACCAATGGATATATAAAATAGTTGTAGAAATCAGAGATTGTTTGTTTGAAAATATAGTACTTATTGTAATCTTTGTAAATAGCGTTATTTTGCTAGCGGTGGTTGTGGGAGTGTTGTTGTTGTTGGGTGATTAGTTCAGGCAATTTCATTCTTGTTTTTTTAGGCACAAATTTTCTTGCCTTGCTATCGGAATAAGTTTTAAAGTTTTGGGTATAAACTTCAATTTACTTGGATAAAGAATAGTTTTGTCTGGAATTACCATTGTTGTTCATCGATATATTTAAATGCATATTTTATTTCATTGCATATGCTTTGTTGAATGATTCGAAAAACAGCTAAAACTATACTTCAGCTAGGACAATTATAATCCAATGTTCATTGTTTTCGTCATACTCCTATCAACAAAACGTCAACAAAAAACGATTTAAAATAATCATGCAACAAAGCAGTTTTAGACCTTAAAATAAGAAAATGTAGGCGAGAAATGTTAGATACCTGCATGACTATAGACGTTGAAAGGATACAATCTCAAATAATGACGTATCAATGGGTTGAAGCACCCATACAGGATATAGTTATCAACATCAACAACGACAATAATAATAATAACGAAAGCAAAGATACCAAGAAACTGATATTGATAGATCAAAAAAAGATGGCCATGTTAGTTTAGCCGTATGACCATTACTAAAAATAACAAAGAAAATAATTATGATATGTACAATCTCGATAAACTCAATACCGCTAAAGATTCCTATATCAAACATGATTCTCCCGAAGTTAAAGACGTAGTTAATTTCGCTGATAGGTTTTGGTATGTGTTAGAACTTAAGATAAAAAAGCTTAAAATCGCTATGCAAAAGTCAGATAATCATTATGACGCAGATATGGCAATGATAAGGATACAAGCTTTAGAACGGGTTCAAGGAAGAATGCAGGATATAATTCTTGACAATGTAACATGGCAAGCTCGAATCCAACTACTAAATTAGATCTTTATCGGGTTAGCAATGCATTTATTTTTTTACCAGTTAGTGTAGCAACATTCTTTGAATCTATAACTAAAGCCTTATCAAAATGGGTAATCGATTCAATTATTGCAATGAAAGCCTTCAAAAGATTTTTTTAAATCCAGTGTTATATATAGTTAAAGCAGATGGACTATAAAAAAACAGACTATGAAAAAATGTATGAAGATATTATGAACATAGATGCAGGGATTAGACTAGTTACCATATGCGATTCAAATGGAAGAGCAGTATATTCTGAGCATCGTGAAGGTGTTAAGAATTTGCTAACGCCAGAAGAAAGTAAAGAATCACTTGAACTAGCTGTAAATTCATGGAAGACACGCACCAAACTTGCACCAAAAATAGGAAAAGGAAAATATGTATTGGCAGAATATGAAAAGATTAAACGTATTACGATGTCATTAGGTGATGATAATGATCATCATCTGCTTTATATAACTACAGAAGTACAAGCTGACCATTCAAACATTATCCGTAGAGTTGGTGAAATAACTATAAGAAAATTATTGCTTTGACTTTATCTGACAACAGAAGAGGAACTTCCACTTCATAGTATTTACGTACATTAGATCTAATTTAGAAGACATTGACGAAGCAAGTCTTTACGAAGCTGTTTTACTTCTTCTACGTAACTGTCGTGTTGCTCCCATCGTTGTATCAATTCACCGAATTCTTCGATTACATGCACTATGTGTAAGTTAGATTCATTTCTTGGTATTATCATCCTCATCTGGTAGTTTTTGCATTTTGTCTTCATGATGTATTTTCATAACAAGACGAATTACTGGACATTGGATTTGTGCATGTGCTGATTGACAGAGAACTTGAATTACTTTGATAAATATAGTGCGTTTTATATTAATATTGTTTGAATATCGGGAGCGGAAGCAAATAAGCAACAGATTAAATTATAAACATGTAATTCATATATACTGATTTATTGGATGTAGTAAACAGGTCTTACGACACCATATTAGCAACCAATCTTTTGAGATAGGAGTTTATTTTTATGCCTGACTATTTTGAAGTGGGAGGTGTAATTGAAGAACTTGCGAAACCATATCCTGCGAAATGTGAAACCACTTGGTTCAAGATAACAAAAAATCACAATCCTACCGAGGAAAAATACCGTGATAAAGCAGTAGAGTATATGTGCTTGCTGCATGATTTCTTGATTTCCAAATACATTTAGCTAACGCTCTTCAATAATCTCTATGAAATTGTCCGTCTACAACCAATCTCTAGATAGACGAGGAGAACTACTGATTGGTTTTGATGTTATTGACAACTGGGATAAAGAATTAAAACAGATGAATAAAGACAAGGCTGGTGAACCATTTCATTATCCGAACACGTTTCTTCTCTTGCTTGGATGTGCCAAAGTATATTTCCACTTGCCTTGCAGACAAACCGAAAGTATTGCACAAGGGCATGCTAAAGACAAGGTTCCATCCATTCCTGATTACACTGCAATAAACAGAAGAATCAACCGATTGAACATCAAAGTTGAAGATGCTGCTATTACTGACAAAGAATCCACCAAAGATAACTATATTATAGTTGAAATAGACAGTACACGAATAAAGGTAACAAACAGGGGCCATTGGATTAGAGACAAATGGAACATTAGGAAGGCTATTTGAAGATTCACATTGCAGTAGATGTAAAAAGCAAGAAAATAATTTCAATGAAGGTAACTTATGAGCATATCCATGATAGCAAGATGTTACCAAAAATAGTTGATGCCATCTCAAAGTCAAAACATGTGACAGTTGGTAAAATAATTGCAGATTGCGCCTACGACATTAATACTGTTTTTAAATGTCTTGCAGACAGTGGCATTTTGCCATGTATTAAAGTAAGGAAAAACGCCAAAGCCAAGAAAACAAACCATTTCATTAGAAATCTGTCGGTTATGTCTCAGAAGAAAAACGGTTTACAAAAATGGAAAGATAGCGTAAGCTGTGGACAAAGATGGATTGCAGAAAACGTGCTTTCTTGTATAAAGAGAACGTTTGGAGAGAATGTTTATTCTGTTAAATTAGAGAATATGGTAAAAGAAATGATGCTAAAAGCCTCAGTGTATAATAAATTTGCATCTTGCTAAATCAATAGCAATTTTTCTATCCGTAAAATACTAATCATGCAACAAAGCACATTGCATATGGTATGTAATGCAAAATCAATCACTACCACCTTCAATGTAGTAGTCTTGGCCTTTGCTGTATTCAGGCTGGAGGCCTAGTCGCCGCCATCCCGATGATTGAGGAAGCACAAGCTGCAAACTCTGTGACCTACTCCAAGAACAAGGTACAGCAGTGAGAGAAAATCTCTGATGGCAAACGCCAGGGCCATGTCGGCTCCTGTGTCTAGGATAGATGCAGCGGCTAATAATCCAATTCAATTCAAGTTTTAAATTCCAAGGAATTAAGTGCGGGATTTTGAATTCACTTGTCCTCTCCAATCGTCTCTTTCAACATATTGTAGTGAGTCTCATTTATCTTTCCCTTCGAGAAAGCGTATAGGATGTCATCCCGGAGTTCCTTTACCTTTTCTTTAGAGTCTTTGTCTGATGGGTTTATTGTATGAAATCTTTTTCTGAATATTTCTTCATAGGTGGAAGAAACCTCGTTTTTCAAGCTTTCATAATGTTCCTTGTTTATTTTTCCTCTCGAATAGTCATCAGAAACACAGCCACTTAAATGGTTCAAGGATGCAATGTCGTTTTCATCCTGTTTCTCGTCAGCATATATTTTAGCGATTATTTTATGGTATTTGTTCAGATTTTTTATATCTGACCTCGATTTAAACCAGCGTACGATGGCAGGGATTAGCAAAGTGCCCAAGATGGTTGTAACAACAAAACCAAACAGCGTGGCCCAGTATTCTGGAGGAAGTGGCGGTGGGAGTTCATTAAAGTTTGCGGTGAAGCTTCCAAATTTTGTAATGCTGATAGTTGCTTCAGGCTTATCTTTTTTTAAGTTGAAAATGTCTAAAACTGAGTCCCAAGAGGAGGTGGAAGAGGATGTATTCAGTAGAAGAGTTGCATTATTTTTCAGGTTCATTTGCCAGCTTTGAAACTCAAAACCTTTGGATGCCTTTGCCGTGCACTTGTCTCCAGAATATACATATAGATAATGTTCTGTTGGAGTTTTTAGCTTATTGCACTCTATATAACCTGAGTTAATGGGATGAACATTAAATTTTACACCTGCTACTACTTCATTAGATATCCCGTCAATTACCGACACTCCATCAGAGCCGTAGTTTGCCACATATACTGTATCAAAGAAAGAGGATATGGCGCCGGGTTTATCTCCAACCGCTATGTCTTTTATCTTCTCGTTGGTGGTTGCATCTATTACCGAAACTGTGTCGGAACCGGAGTTGGCAACATACACCGCATTGCGGGAGGAATACATGGCGAAGGGAAACTTTCCAACCGCTATGTCTTTTATCTTCTCGTTGGTGGTTGCATCTATTACCGAAACTGTGTCGGAACCGGAGTTGGCAACATACACCGCATAATCAGAAAAATCTAAAATGTTGGGTTTATCTCCAACCGCTATGTCTTTTGTCTTCTCGTTGGTGGTTGCATTTATTACCGAAACTGTGTTGGAAGCGTAATTTGCAACATACACTGAATCACCAAAAGAGTTTATAGCCATAGGGTCAAATCCAACGACTATGTTTTTTACAACCTCGTTGGTGGTTGCATTTATTACCGAAACTGTGTCGGAATTTAAGTTTGCCACATATAAGTTATCAAAAGCAGAATATGTGGCCCAAGGGTAAACTCCAACCGCTATGTCTTTTATCTTCTCGTTGGTGGTTGCATTTATTACCGAAACAGTGTTGGAACCGGAGTTGGCAACATACACCGCATCGCGGGAAGAATCTATAGCCTTGGGAAACTTTCCAACCGCTATGTCTTTTATCTTCTCGCCTTTTGATGCATTTATTACCGAAACTGTGTCGGAACCGGAGTTGGCAACATACACTGTATTGCCAGAATAACCTATAACGAAGGGAAACTTTCCAACAACTATGTCTTTTGTCTTCTCGTTGGTGGTTGCATCTATTACCGAAACTGTGTTGGAACCGGAGTTGGCAACATACACTTTTTCATTTGCAACATATTTTATGGTAAAAGGCTCTTTGCCTACATCAATATGAGATACTTCAATTTTGGGAGATTGTTTTGTCAATTCATACAGGGTTTTATCATGTGTCTGTGCATAAATGCAGGGAAATATTGCAAAAGGAGTAAACAGAGTTAAAATCCCTAAAAAAATATATTTTATAGAAAATGCCACTATAGGTAATCCAGAACATCCACGAGCTATTAAGTTATATTGAAAATGGGAAGAAAGTTGGAGACAAATATGGTAGTTACTGTTCTTAGAAATGAATTACTGCAATCAATAAATGTCAATCTTGACTCAAATCCATCTTTCTTGCCTCAGTTAAAATAGAAAGACAAGTAAAAAAAATGATTGCAATAAAGAAAAATAGCAATAGATATACCTACCACCAATTTTCGTATCCCTGCCTATCTGTCTTTGTTTATAACTAGTGGTTTGTATTTTTATAGATTTATTTTTATGTATGGATAATATGTTGAACACCAATCAAAAACAACATACAAAACAACATATGTAGAAATTGAAAACATCGGTAACAGTCAAGAAAATGTGTAGCACAGATGGCAACCTCATCTCTTCATAAAGCAACCAGATAAAATATCGGTTGTTGACAGTATTTTCCGCAAAAGACAAATGGGCGCTAGTTGTTGACTATTGAAAAAAGGTCATACTACAATGGAGATTTCAAAGATGGCCATGTTATTGTTTTCCTACATCAAGAAGATAAGGCAGAAACTAACTGGAGAGGTTGATGAATGGCAGCAACAAGGGGATAAAAATAAAAAACCACTGTCTGTTTCATCCCAGGCCTTTAATCTATTTTTGGAGGGCAAGTCCATTGTCCAAGTTGCCATTGGGCTTGACCTGCCCACAGGCCAGGCTTTGAAAATCCATCTTGACTATCTGATATTGCAAAACATAGAAAAGGCCTCATGTGTATTAACGGAAAACAAGAGGAATCTAGTAGGGGCATACCTGAAGTTATTTGATTTTGTGAATGGAGCCAACATCAAGATGAGGGATTTGAGCCATGCTGTTGATTTGGCACGGAGAATATGTAATCTAAAGCAAGAGAAAGTCCTATTAGAATACGACATGGACAAGCCGATGGATACAAAAAAGTATTACGAGACAGAACTAGGCGAAATCAAAAGCAAACATTGCAGAATCCGTTAAAACAATACATGTGTGGAATAGTTAATTTATCCTCTACCGTTCGCTTAAGAAGACAGTACACACTGCATGACAGTAAATTGTGAAAATGCCTCATGCCTTTTTTTATTTAACGCATTGCTGTACGCTCGTCATTAGCATCCGTAATCAATATTGTATCGCAATCAAACCAGAGGCAAAGCAAATTTTATGTGTGGATATGCTTTAGTATGCTTCCCAATACTTCCTCATCCAACTCCCTCGAGTACATCGTAATGCCCACAACATCTTCTTTCTCGTTATTGTCAACCGTAATGTAGGCATTATCAACCAGGAACCTGAGGGATTCGGACACCTGCGCTTTGTCCCTGCCACCGTAAACCCTATCGATGTCCTCTCCATGGATTAACCCGTTCCAGTCGCCGTTATGGTGCTTCTCGTCCCACAACAGGGTCAACCTTGCGTAGGTTGCCATTATTTCCTGTGGTGCGTCTTTCAGTATGTCTGATTTGGAGCTCATTCACTACCGCTTTTTCTTGTGTGGTTTTGGTATCTTATAGTTTTTTCATTAAACGCTCCTTTTTTTTCCTCTTTGGAGTTATTCTTAATCAAAATCTATCTTTGAGAATGGTTTTAGCCTGATTGCCAAAGTTAGTCCCATTCCATTAAATTTGTTGTATCTATTTTGCGAAAGGTATTAAATTGAGCGAATGATGTGATTAGTCTCATCTCGAGAGAAATCTATGAGTAGTGTGACAGGAAAAAACTTTTTGATTAGGCAAAAAATGATGTAATCATAAAAAGATATTTTTACTAACTTGTACATGTTCCATATTTGAAAAACGAATCAAGTTTTTTGTCAGGGTTCTCTGTACTGTTGTTTCCGTCCTCTTCTGAAAAAAGGCAAACACTGTATTTTTTTATTGCGCGTTCATCAAAAAAAAAGAATGTGAAAAATAACGGATAGCAAGGTGTTCCTTATCCACCTAGCGGACTGTCTTTTTCTTTGTGATGGACTTAACCTGATCACAGGACTTTGAAACCTGTTTTTTGGCCCTGAAGAAACAGGGTTTCAGACCTTGAGCGAATGGGCAAGTTGGCAAAAGGCGTAAACATTTCAACCTCCACAATAGAGTCTGCATCTAGTGTTAGGGCAAATCGGGAAACTAAAACATTGTTTGCAATAATCTCGTTAACTTTGCAATAATTGATGATTCAAATCCTAAACTTGTGAATAAATCAATAAAAAAAAGGGGGTTATGTTTTTGATGGAAGTTTTAATCCACCACAAAATCTTCGGAATTAAAGTCAACAAAGCCTAGAAAATCAACATTCCCGCACTTATCCTGAACTGTGTGCAATACGCTTTGCAAGTTATCTCTTATGGCATCCACATTCGGTGCTATCTCTCCTTCTTGAAGCTCGTCCTCAAGTGTGGCCTTCCCATCTGAATCAAGGTCTCCATAAGCCAAACTTAGTGTTGCAAGAGCAATGCCAACATCGTTGCAGTTTACCTTCACACTGTCGTTAACCTTGTGCTTGTCACCGCCAGCATACGCTGAGCTAAGTGCGCCGCTAGTGGTAGTTCCTATTACCATTACTAAGAACAAACTTGCTGACAATAGTTTAAGATTGTTTTTCATTGCAGTATTACCTAAATTATTTTATATATGGGGAAGGTAACATGCATATTGAGAATATCAGGAGGATCATTTCATATAAGAATTTAAGAAAATTTTGTAGTGTGATTCCAATACTTCACACACTTTTGTTTAATTCAGGTAACGGAACATTTGGTAGTTCCCGGCAAATGACACAAGCCTTGTTTGTCACTCCGGACCATTGTACGATACAGGATGCTAAAAAAGGATGGATTCATTTAATCTGGCGATCTGCTTTGCTACAGTTATATCCAAAATAATATTCCAGAGGTTAGCTTTAATATGTTATGAAACACATCAAGCGATGAAATGAATTATGACCATGCCTCCGTTATTGTAAATTCGATAAAAGATAAGATAGCCAAACAATGACCATATTCTGAAAAACATAAAGAAACTGGAGCCTCCGGATGGCAGTATTGTAGTTTTGATGTGTTTTGTTCCCTGTCTCACCGTGTTACTAAAGGAAATAACTGTCCCGGTGGGCCTCGATTCTGGCATGGGTAGGGGAACTGTTGGTTTCTATTATGATTCTTCTTGTCAGTTTTAATTGTAGGAACGTTGATCGAATTGATGTGATGCCATTTGATATGCCACCCTCCTGTCAGAGCACCAACAATAGCACCCACAGCAATGCTGAGGCAAGTGCTTGATACACTTGTCATTTCTATGCAGCCATTTGTCATTTTGGCATGCAATCCCTAATTGATATACAGCAGCACCATCTTTTCTGAGAAGGTTGTTGCTGTAACATGCTTATTGAAGCCAAGAAGTCTACCACCGTTATCTGCATGAAGCAGGAAAGATAAAAAAAAGCAATCCCTGTCACATGTTACTAATTTAATCGACTGGACTGAAAAGCACTAACCAAAAAAAAGGAACAACCACACTGCACCAAATTCTTTTGGCACGGCAGATGCTTCTGGTTCTCCACCCCATCTTCTCCCATGCCTCCATGCAGCCCCATGGAAATGGTTCGAGGTGTTGACCAAACCTTGTGACTATGCTACCAGCCCCAATTTGGATGCTTGTGTTTTTAACCAAAGACAATGTTTGAAATGCGTTATTCCCCATCATGGGATTCATTCCAGTTTGGCCAACCAAAAGTCTGTGGACCCCGTATTGCCTTTTGACATTGCCATGGCCTTGGAGGATTCAACCAAGGATATCAATTGAGTAAGGTTAGCCGCAGGAATGTTTTTAGAAGTCTGCGTTGTGTTGCTAATAAATTAATGCCGGGGTTTTAAAAAACACATATTTTTTTTTAATTAAACATATACAACAAAGATGGAATATTTGAGACTATATGGGTTAATGTTAAAAGATTTAGAATTTTTTGAACTCTTGTATAATATCTAACAATAACCTTTACGATTGATGAATAAATTTAAAAACAACTTAACTTATTACTCCACCTTAATTGTTCTAGTTTGTCTCACACTTAGCCTCATGACTGTACCATTAATATCATTGTCGCCATCCTCCTCCTCCTCCTCCTCCTCCTCCTCCTCCTCCTCCTCCTCCTCCTCCTCCTCCTCCTCCTCCTCCTCCTCCATCATCATCATCATCATCATCATCATCATCATCATCATCATCATCATCATCATCATCATCATCATCATCATCATCATCATCATCATCATCATCATCATCATCATCATCATCATCATCATCATCATCATCATCATCATCATCATCATCACTCATCATCATCATCATCATCATCATCATCATCATCATCATCATCATCATCATCATCATCATCATCATCATCATCATCATCATCATCATCATCATCATCAGCAAGCAGAACTGCTCAACCAGCGTTTGCCCAGGCCGTAATTGGCAATAATACCCGCTGCTGCTCCTCCTTCTAACGCAAACGCAAAACCAAACAACCTGGTGATAATGGGGGGTGACCTTGGGTTTTCAGACATTGGATCCTTTGGAAGCGAGATCTCAACCCCTAATCTGGATAAACTATCAGCAGAGGGCAAGATCCTGACTAACTACCATACGAGCCCTGTTTGCTCTCCAGCCAAGGTGTCGTTTCTCACAGGCGTTGACAACCATGTGGGTGACATAGGAACCATGTATGAAAACATCGCCCCCAACCAGGTGGGGAAGCCAGGCTATGAGACCTACATAAACGACAGGGTCGTAACTGTTGCAGAACTGCTAAGAGATGCAGGCTATGATACCCTAATGTCAGGCAAGTGGCACCTGTCTTGGCCTGGATGGCAGAAAGGCACAACTCCTCATGACGGGGGATTTGAAGACGCTTTTGTGCTACTGGAGTCCGGGGCCATGCATTTCAATGATGATCCGTATTATGCCGGTGGTCACTCAACTTTTCTGTCCAACGATAGGCAGGTTCCACGACCTGACAACGGCACCTACTCAAATGAAATGTACACAAACATCATGTTTGACAAGATAAGGAAGGATCAGGGAGACTGTAACCCACTTTTCATGTACCTTTCGTTCCAGGCAGCACACAGCCCATTCCAGGCGCCTGCAGAGTTCAAAAAATATTATGGAGTCTACGATGTGGGCTATGACAAGATAAGGGACCAGAAGTTTGAGAAGCAGAAACAGCTTGGAATATGGCCACAAGACATGAGTTTTCCTCAAAGGCTTCCGCAAATACCGGCATGGGATGGCCTAAGCGCAGATGACAAGGCCTACAAAGCCAATGTGCTTGAGGCCCATGCGGGAATGATAGAAGACACGGACCACAACATAGGCAAAGTTGTGCAATACCTAAAGGACACTAATCAGTACGACAACACACTGATCGTGTTCACATGCGACAATGGAAGCAGCGAACCCATTGAAATGAAAAATTTGGCTACTGTGGGGGTTGAAGAGGCAAACAAATTCTTTAGCTCGTTCAACAATTCAGCGGCAAAGATGGGAAACGCCAACTCGCTGGTCAACTAAGGTTCATGGGATGCAGGGGACGCTGTCTCCCCATCCTCGTATTTCAAGACGACACAGGGTGAAGGTGGCGTGAGGCTTCCGTTTGTGATGAAATTGCCTGGCAGTAGCACCAACCAAACAGAGCCAGGCATAGTAAACGCATTTGTGCACGTGAACGACATGACCCCTACTTTTCTGGACTATGCACGGGTGCAGCCCCCAGGTTTATCATACAATGGTCATCCTGTCCATGCAATAATGAGAAAATCCTTACAGCCGCTTTTGGAAGGCAAGGTTGAAAAGGCATATGGGGACAACGAACCGGTTGCCCAAGAAATTTTTAACAACACTGCTGTTTGGATGGGGGACTGGAAAGCAGTGAAGAACTTTCAACCCGTGGGTGATGGTCAATGGCACCTGTTCAACATAACGGCTGATATAGGGGAAAACAATGATCTAGCCAGCCAGCATCCGGATACACTCGATAAGATGATGGCAGATTATGACAAGTTCGCAAAGGATGTTGGGATGGTGGTGCCGTCTGCAACTATTGAGGCTTTCCAAACGCTAGGCATGTCTTCGGACTGACAGGTCTAGGGTCTTTTGTATGGCGTGTTTGTCCAAAGCTCTCCAATCAATAACATGGGGATTGTGTGGCTTCCTTGGCATAGTTAATTAAGCAGGGACTGCCTGAAGGATCAATAAACTGTTTTGGTATCTTTGCTAATGTTCAGCCGCTTTTTTCTTAATCCCATGATACTCTTAACGAGTAAAGCCAGCGAAAAAATGATAATTCTGTGAACCAGACTTTGTCAACGCTTCCTGCAATTCCTCGCTTGGATCGCCAAAAACTTCAAACCGGTTTATCTTCGAAACGTTGAAAATCTTTGGAAGTATTGTTTGTGCTGCAACTCCATTCAGGTGAGCAAGAACAGCTTCTGAGTCTGCATATAACTCGCTTATTACGCACTTTGTTTCACCATCATTGAGGTGATATTGATAACTCTTGGTGCCTGGTTCATTAAGACCAACAGCTCTTGTAATCTCCTCTACCAACCTCTTGAACTCCTCGATCCTTCCCTCTTCAACAGTGACCTGAAGTATCAACTATATATCCTTACTCATGTTGGTTCAATATTAAGACGTGCATATTAAGTTATTACACTATTTTGGGGCATATACACAAGAGCGCAAATTTTGTTCCCGGATAAATTTGATATCTCTTTTGTGTTTTACTTGACTTTTGCATTGTAATGGATTATCAGGTACAAGAAAGATGTTTCGGATTTTCTTGTCATATGTCTTTTTTCCACTTTAACTAGTCGATAGATTGGCATCCGTTTTTCTTTTTATAACTATATGCAAGTGCATATGCTGTCATTGCTATGACAATGGACACCATCAACTACATTTGGAATGCCTTTATTCTTTTGGTCTTTTTGGTACTTCCCAACCCTTACCTGTGCCGATGATGGTCATAATGTACAGCCATATGTTTTTGATGTTTAAACTTTATAATGGGAATCACCACCATTAAATGGCAAATAAAAATGATAAGGAGTGGTGTTTGAAATCCCTAGTTATGCGAGATTTAATGTACATATATATCCTCCGCATCTGTAGGCAGAATTGTTTTGCTCTGTATTCTGCTTCTTTATCTTCAACCACCAAATGAAATGTGTTCTTTTCATTACTGGAGTTGTGTGTATGTTACCAAAACAAACACCACTGGACTACAAGACGTTTCGTGTACCCTTTATAGGACTGTTAGCCTATTATACTTCCTTGGGCTTCCGTTCTGTGCTATTCTAAAGGCTCAACGCTAGGGGGTTGTCTGGCTCAATCCTCCAAAATGTAAAGGAACACAGGGATAAACTGGTTGATACGTTAGATCAGTGTTTTGACCCCGATCAATCTAAATATCGATAGATACAATTTTTCCTGATTGAAAACTGCAAAGCCGAGCTACACAAATGAAAAATGTGATACTAATCCAGTATCATTGATTTAATGCGGTCTTATTTTTATTTTCGACAGGAAACATGTCCTTAAAGTCATTCTTCATGCTTACCACATCCCAGTTTCTGTCTTTGGCTTTTTGTAGAACATTTTCAGCTCCCTTATCATAGGAGTATTCTCTAGTGCCGTCATCATGGTGGACCAGAATTTCTAGTGATTTGCCAACTTTGTTGTTATCGTCAGTATATGTGAGCATTTGCAGGTCCCCATCTGAGTTTCCTGCAGCAAGTATGGGCACTTGCCCTATATGCAGTTGAATGTTCTCCGGTTTCACCTCATTGTTATCAAAAGAATCCGGTTTTGGCTCCCTAAATATAGTTGAGTTTCTTCCGTCAGTTCCGTTAACATACTGGTATTTTATGCTGCTTCCTATCATCTGGTCTGGTGGTATCCCATATACTAGAGAGAGGGCTTCTCTCATAAAGTCAACCCCGCCCCCTGAGACTATAAATACCTTAAAATGGTTTGCTTTAAGATAACCGACGAGCTCAATCATTGGCTGGTATACCATCTCCACAAATCTAATGTGTGTCTGCGGGTGTTGTGCTGTCTTTGCCCACACCTCAACCATTTTGTTAAATGCGGGCTGAGTCATGTTTGAATGAGTTAACAATGCCAAAGACATGACATCTTTTTCATTTAACTGCAAATTTGTAAAGTTTTTATCCAACAGCTGCTGTATCTGCGGGTTTTGCTTTATTTGGGGATTTGAATTGGACACCTGTTCAAGCCTATCCAGTAGAAAAAAAGCTTGAAAATAGGTTGGTTTTTCTGACCACATGGTTCCATCATTGTCAAAGACCGCTATCCTGTCTTCTGGTGGAACGTAGTTTGGGCTTTCAGGGTTGGTTACGTTGTTTACAAAATTTACTATTCTTTCTTTCACTGTGCCCTGATTCCAAGAGGGAAGTATTTGAGTGGCCGGGACTAAATCAGCATTGCTGGTGGTGTTTTGATTAACTGAAGAAGTTCTGTTGTATGATGTGGAATTATCAATTTGCCCAAATGCTAATGATGATGATGATGATAATGTGTTTACGCTGAATGAACCCGATGATGACAGAAAAAGGAGGATGGTTGTCAATGACAAAAACGTAGCCTGGAGCACAAAAGTACTGTTTGTAATTTTCATACTCGATATAGTTCATCAACCACTTTATGACCCTGCTGGAAATACCCGTTCAGGCTCTGTACCGTTCATGCCGGGTATCATGCTCTCTAGACTTGTTGTTACTTCAGTTGTGGTGTTGTTTACAGGTGCACATAATTGAGAGCCATACCGCAATGGGTTTGAGCCTTTCAAACGAAAAGGTTTATGGAAGCATAGTAGATATGGAAAACTAAGGGAAAAAATAAATTACAGGGGTGAATCAAAACAGTCATTTGGCACCTTTTGTAAATTGCTTTTTCATGTTAAACAGCGCAAATCCCGAAATGCCGATCACAATGGCCTGGAGGGCCTTTGAAACCACATCTAACCTGCCTACATAATACTCTACCCCTACTATGGGCACACCAACAGTCCTTGATGCGACATAGGTTATGATTAATGCAACTGCCACGGCAATTGAAGCCACGTATGGGAGCCTTTTCCTTGTTCCAGCCTTAAACACCCATGCAAATAGCCCCAAGTACACAATACCCGAGCCCACAAAAAGGGTGATTTCCACCTGTTTTTCCTGTGTCTCGCCTTCAATGCCATAACTGAGAAGTTCCGTTAAATCGGTGTATTCTCCCAGTGCGACCAAGAAGTATATGATGGCATTTGCGATTAGAAATGCGCATAACAAGTACACAATGACTTTTTGATTTGCCATGAGACTCACCTTAAAAAGAAACTAATCGGAATTTCGATAGTTAAGAGAGGCCTTTTTTTGCCTCCTCAGCATGGAATGTTGCTCCCTTGGTGTCACCGTCTTTTAATGCCTTCAGGGCTGCTTCGACATGTTTCTCTGCTCCTGCGCTATTGGGATTGCCTTCTAGTGCCACCTCTGCCTTGTACAGGTTACTCTTTGCACCCTCACTGTCTCCGCTTTTCAATGCGGATATCCCTGCATCAATGCTCGTTACTGCCGGATTGCCTGGGGATGGGGACTGAGCTGCTGCTGCTGCTGCTGAAGTGGTAACATTGGATGCCATGGATGCGGAAGAGGTGGAGTTGTCTGTTGCGTTTGTCTGTGCGTAGGAGGAGGCAACATTGTATGAAAACAAAACTAGACTTGTTGCTGCAATAATTGCAAGAATGGTGTAATTTGGTTTATTTAGTGTCATTAATACCCAATACGCAGCATACATTATTAAACACCACCCAATGTTTGAGGGTAACGAAGTTGATGCTGTTGCTTTCACTCGATCAAGGAGACATGGTTTCTTCCATATGTTCCACCGGATTTGCTGTCAAATAAAGCCGACTTGAACAAAAACGGAATAATGGAAGAAGGCACTCAAGTCTGCAGAAGCAGAAACAATGTCCAGAGAGATGGAGAATTTGTTGGTTGCATGGGCATTAAAAGATTTAGGACATGAGAAAAAGCAATGACTCTAAATACGCGAGAAATTGATTGATTGGTTAATTAAACTACCTCCACCCTTTGTATCGTTATTATTCCATGGTCATTTACCATCCTTTTGAGTTGGGGAAGCAGTGGCTCTATTATTGAGCTTTCTTCAACAATATCAATCATCATGGGCTGGTTGATTGTCAGGCCCTCCAAATGGAGTGTTGATTTTCCGCTCTTGCCAAATCCATCAACACCCAACCAAACTGTTGCTCCTGACACTTTTGATTTCTTCAGGAATTCCAGCAATGCCTTTTCCAGTCTTTTTCCATTTACCTCGTCATTCTTTTTGATTCGTATGGTTAGGCAGAGCATTGATTGTCTTACCATTAGTTGTTACCTTGTATGATCTGAGATATTAGAATTCTACCGCCATACACCGCAAGAAGGGACAATGAAACATTTGCAATGATGTTTGCTGCGACGCTAAAAAATTGCCGATCATCCAGCATGTTGACACTCTCCAAAGCGAACGAGGACATGGTGGTCAAGGATCCGCAAAAACCTATTGCAACAAGAAAGGATGACCTTGAATCAAGATTCAAGGATGCGGACAGCACTGAAAAGATTCCCAAGATGAAACTTCCCACAATGTTTACCAACAGCACATTTGAGACAAAACTTCCAAACAGCAGGGGCGCAGCTGTTATTTTGTATCTCAAGAACGCACCCAAAATTGCACCCATTCCAAGAAAAACAAACTCAATTCCCTTCATTGTCTGCTGCCTGACATACGGAAGCGAGATACTGGTAAAATATCTTGCTGATGGTTTTAAGACTGTTGAAATTAAACCTAATGAGTAATTTTTATAAATCCTGAGAAAAAGGATCTAATAACTATATTTGATGAATGGGGGAGGAATGAATGAAAGTTTGACTCCAAAAGGCGGCTCAAGGAATACAAAGATGATGATAAAAAAAGAGAAAGGCAGGCCAGCGGGAATCCGCAATGTCCTTGCGGTGGGCCTGGTAAGTTTCTTTACCGACTTTTCGGTACAGGTGGCTTTGGGTGTCATTCCCCTTTTCTTAGTTAGCAGTTTAGGGGTCTCAAGAGCGTCGCTTGGTGTGACAGAGGGTTCCTCAACTTGCAGGTTGTGTCTTTAGGGTGTTTTCCGGTGCACCATTTAATAGGTTTCGGAAAAGGGAAATGTTAATCATAGTTGGATACGGATTACCCACAATAAGCAAACAGGTACCAACCACCCATCTCACACAACCCAGCAATAAGGAGGAAAAGGGATGAGTATGGACTCTCTTTAACCTTTATCAAATACCAGGTGATGTAATTTTCATCCATTTTAACAACATAAAATTTAATTCTGATTCTTTAGGTTCCTTGAATTCACCTACTTTACCGTTTTTCTCTTGCCGCCACCGTAATTTGCCATTATGGTTTCATACCGAAAAGTTCAAACCTTTTGATTGTAACACTTGTTTTATTTTGTATGATTGTAATGAAGTTCATTCATTGAATCCTTATACCATCTATAGTTTACCCAATACTAGAATCTGCTGTGGAGAGGCTTTATCGGCACTGACCCCTTTCGGCTGAGGACTGTCGCATGAGAGTCATTGGTAAATCGCAAGCATTGTTGCAGTTGAGCCGTTTTGCATGGTTTTCCTCTGCTGGATACCATATCTCCAATCTGGATAATCATAAACCCTGTGTTACCTTGGGCGCAGAAACATTATAAAAAATATGCTAAACGAGAATCGCCAGTTACTATTTATTGTATGTATTGATAGGGAACATGGATGGCAAATAACAAAACAGGGTTGAGAAAGTTAAAACTACAGGTGGAAATGTCAATAGATGGATGCATAGCGGGGCCAAATGATGAAATGGACTGGTTAGT
Source organism: uncultured Nitrososphaeraceae archaeon (assembly GCA_963779615.1). Classification (GTDB taxonomy): domain Archaea; phylum Thermoproteota; class Nitrososphaeria; order Nitrososphaerales; family Nitrososphaeraceae; genus Nitrosocosmicus. The sequence continues at coordinate 522,646 of CAVZZA010000005.1, read as the reverse complement.
CTTGGATGATGATGAACTCAATGAATATGTAAACGAATTAACTGATACAGTCGGCACCATTATCCTGGGACGAAAAATGACCGATGTATTTATTTCATATTGGTCTGATGTAATGAGCAAACCTGATGAGCCATGGAATGCATTCGCTAAAAAAATGATAGAAATCCCAAAAGTTGTTTTCACTAAAACACTAAGCAAATCTGAGTGGATAAACACAGATGTTGCAACAGGCGACCTCAAGGATGAGATTACCAAGCTAAAGAGCCAAAACGGCAAGGACATCATAGTCTATGGCGGTGCCTCATTCGATTCTTCCCTGATTAAGGAAAAACTGATCGACGAATTTTACTTGTTTATTAACCCTTTTTTAATGGGAACTGGGAAGACCATCTTCAAGGGCCTGAAGGAGATCCAAAAACTCACACTTATTGAATCAATAGCGTTTGAATCTGGTGTAGTTTTGCTCCACTATGAGGTAAAGAGAAACTGAAAACAAGGGAGGCGAGTAAATAAAAAATGAGTATTAGTTGTTGTTAGCGTTCTAGTTCTTTTTTGGTGATACCTGCTGCAGGTTCTTTGGGATGCTCTTCAATGAAGCAGAGAAATGATATCTTCCCAAATCTCCTGGTTTAGTCAGGTTTGTTACTAATACCATCCCCTTGCGCCCATTGGAGATCTCTTCCCCCTTTAAACCCTGAAAACTATCTTTCGTAGAGATTGGTTCAACGCTTCAGGCCTGTCCAAATTTAAACATTGCAGTTACCAATATTGGTAAGGGATAACGGGGGAAAACATGAGTGTTATGTGTAAATAGGGTAGTAATTTTGTCTATTACTGCATCTCGTTTATATGCCTGAGAAAAAGCATAAGTTTGTGAATGGTAATAGAGTTGAAAGGAAAGATTATCTTTTCATTATTGCAGTCATATCTACTCTAGTTTTCTCAAACTCGTCAATTAGTGCCAATGGTTATAATGGCATTACCAATGTAGTGTATGGTCAAACAGATCCTGGCCAGGCCAATTCCAATACTGCGAACTTGGTGAATATGCAAGACATCCAATTGGAAAAAGTCCATGTTGGAGACATTGATGTTGCCTACAAGATGGTTGGCAAGGGTGATCCAATAATACTTTTCAATGGCGCTTCTGATGGTATGGATGCCTGGGATCCGTCCTTTATAAGTAGTGTTTCTCCAAATCACACAGTAATTGCGTTTGATCAACGTGGGATTGGAAATACAACAGCTGGTTTCAAGCCATACACTTATCAGCAAATAGCAAACGATTCAGCTGGTTTGCTTGATGCTCTAAAAATACAAAAGGCAAATGTCTTTGGATATTCTCTTGGATCAAACTTGGCCCAACAGCTTACAATGATGTATCCAGATAAGGTCAATAGTCTTATACTTGTTGGTTCTACCTGTGGTGGAAAAGATCATACTCCTAAACCACCCGAGTTTATAAAATTGCAGGCCGATATCGTAAACAAATCTCTAAACAATGAATCTATTTCTCGGGAGGAGATGAAATCCCTTGTAACTGCCTCATTAGGGTCTGGATGGATAAAATTGCATCCTGAATCTGCTGACGTTGCAGAAAACATTACAATGTTGCAGCAATTAAAGCCTGATTTGCCCCCTGAAATAATGAATAACCAGAATAACATAGGAAAGCATTGGGAGGATAATCCAAACTGGAGTGGTGCTTGTGATGAGCTTGCGAAATTGGATAAGCCCACTTTGGTCATAACTGGAACAGACGATAAGACTTACGCGCCGCATGTCAATTCTTTAAAGATTGTAGAAAAGATTCCAGGGGCATGGTTGGTACAGATCAAAGATGCTGGTCATGCAGTAATGGATCAATATCCAGAAGAAATTGGTAAGATATTAAATACATTCCTGTCGACTACAACACCCTCTGGTTGATGAAGCAAGGGAATACCTTACCTGTTAACTGACCAACTACTCTGTGGATTCTGGCCACACCAATCCATTGGATACTTGATAAAATTGTTTTTTTAATTATTTTATATATTGTTTAACATAGAAATGCATAGGATAGTTGTAACTATATTAGATTCAATTCATTTTTGAACCGGACCCCTCCGGGCCCGCATCAAATTTGACTATTTTCTTGGGTTGTTAATCTAGATTAACACATTAACTAAAGAAAATTTATTAAAAAAAATATGATGGAAATAATTATAATAGTCTAAAAACTCTAGTTATTTACTTTAGTAAATAGAATGACATATCCGGATTTTTTGTTTTCTTGGAATTGTTGCTTTCTTTCCAGTTCCTTCTGCTCTCCGTGATTGTCAAAAGCTGGTCTGAGAGCATTGTTATGGCGTCATCCTTACATTTGTCCCTTTCCTTAAGCGACTGGTTAATTTCTTCTGGTTCGTTTTTCTAATTTTGCATTTATTGTTATTTTCTTAAATGCAGAAATTCAAACCTTAAGAAACCTTTCCAGGTCCTTTAAAAAGAATAATAATTCATATTGTAACTATTCCCATGGGTATATCCATGAAAATAAATCTTATTGTATTAGATTATAAAAAAAAAGATTTCACACCTATCTTTAGGTGTCTTTTTCACGATTCTGTAATTCTTTTCTATTGTGTAGGACGAACAGTTAGATTAATGCCTGCGTCTATCAAGCATTGCTCTGTAGGGTCGCTTAAAAATCTCAATAATATCTCTAAAATGACATCATCGAGAGTGCCAGCCGAGAGCAATGCACAAAGCTTTGCGGTGGTATCAATTCCTGAATCGCTAACATGGGCAGCAGAGAAGAAGGCTGTTAAGTCAACATCCAATAGACAGAGTTCACATTTCTGTTGAGGTGTTGTTGTTCCTCCCGTTCCTGTACCATTGCCTGCGCCTGATGCTGAAGTGGATATTGCGAGGTTGTCGCTTTGGTCATTGAATCCCTTTGCGTCGTTGTCCTTTCCAACTATCTGTTGTCCCTGGTTGGCTTGCTCACAGTCGTCGCCCCTGTAGCAGAAGTTGTCTTGGTCCAGTTTTTGGATTGCGCTCTTCTTGTCTGACTCAGAGCCTGCGATTATTGAGGATTTAAAGTCCTTGGTTTTTTTGTGATTGTCATTGTCCTTGTCTGCAAATGACTGCATTGGGATAACGCTTGTCCCCAAAACGAGTGTTATCGCGATTATTGCTATCAATAATAAATTTTTTGTGTTATTCATGATTGGAATATGATACATTTTTTGGTATAATTAGGATAGGATTGTTGATACCTGATATTTTATTGGAATTTGTTTACCTGAAAATATAAGCATAATTTTTACACTAGAAATGCAAAGAGAAATGTTTAGCATAACTTTATCTTATAATTTAACGATGTTCTTTATACCTACCTTCAAAATCAACAAAAGGTACTGCAATAACTTGCATATTTTTTTATACTCTTATGAAAAAAACGATATTGTATTTTATATGAATTGATAACTTTATATCCTAACAGTTTCAATATGACTAGAATCCATTTAAAAGGACCGATATCGGCACGAAGCCCTCCGGGCCCGCTTCAATGATAACGCTTTTTCTGGGACCAAGTCTATGACCAATTTTTGTTTTTGCTGTCTGTTTAGAATCATCGTACATATGATGTGGATATACAGGTTGGTTTTTAAAGATGCAAGAAATCGCCCATTATGATTTACTATTACAACATCCAAGGCTTTGTTACATGTGTTGTTTTTTAAGTTGTTTCACCGAAATATAGCAGCTACACTTCATTTGATAAATGAGGTAAAGATTCTATCAAATAATCATCTTAAACAATATGGCATAAATGTTATACTTGTCTTTTCAGGTTAATAAATTCCGACAAAATATTAAGTATTAACAAACTTACTTCAATTATATCAACAAATGCGTCTGAATTTCAATTATGGGCAATACTAGAAACATTCTGTTGATGGCAGTAGTCACATCGTTATTAATAATGGGAACTAGCATAATCCCGATGCAGTCATATGCAGACCAGCACAAAAAAGCCACTGATTTCAAGTCATCTGTAAAGGCAGGCTCTGAAGTTGACAAAAAGAGCGCAGGCCAACACCTGGACCAGGACAACTTCTGCTACAGGAGCGACGATTGCAAGCAGGGAAATGAAGCACAACAGATAGTGGGCAAGGACAACGACGCAAAGGGGTTCAACGACCAAAGCAGTAGTGTTCCACAATCCACACCATCCGCTGCAACACCACCAACACAACCGGCACCATTAACCTGTGAGCAGTGTTTCACAAAATTCTTTACCTCGGAACAAATAAGCAAGATATTAATTGACACTAATCAGATTTCGCTTGCAGGTGAATGCGCAGCAGGGGCAAGTGAGGGTATGATTTCAGAATCGTTGATTAGGGATTACTTAAAGGAACAGTTTGCCCTTTCAGATGAATTAATCAACAACTTGATAAAGTGTCTAAAGGACTCCGGATTGGCATTCGGACCATAGAGTTATGCTGTGTAAACATCACTCAATTTAACATGACCAACATCTAAACACATGTGTAAAAAATTTAAAAGAATCCTTTTTTTATTTTTACTGATATCCTCTCAATTCTATGTTGACTGTAAAATGTGGCCTGTAGTAATTTTATGGTAATTTGGTTACGATGAACTTGGACAATAACCTTGTTGTTCTTTTTTTACAATCGTTAGAATAATATCTTATAACATTTATTGAAATACAAATAAACCAGTTTAGGTTTCATTAATTTTTGAACCGCACCCCACCGGGCCCGCATCAAATTGACTATTTATTGGGTTCAAACTCAATAGTAATTCCTTTACAAAATGTGAGTAATTTAGTGCATCAAATATTTAGGAACAACTCGAAAATTAATTGGTTGAGAAGATGGACAAGAGACGGTGAAAGGGCGAACATGCTATATCAGGAACATGTTAAAACCTGTGTTCATTGTGGCTGACAAACAACACCCGGTTACATCTTTTTATGAATTTATAATGGTATTGGATAACAGCTTTTGATATCAAAAAGTATTTTTGAGTGAGACCTATCTTATGGGTGTGGGCAAGAGAAAAGCCGTCAAGGGTGAAGAAAGGGAACTATCAAAAGAGTATGAAAAGGATTTCGAGTACTTTAGTGATAAGCACGACGAACTTTGCCTAAAGCACAAAAACGAGTTTGTTGCAGTAAAGAACCGGAAAGTCTACAGCGCCAAAGACCCACTAAAACTGTTGGAAACTTTGAATGAAAACAACATTGACCCAAGACAAGCAATTATAGAGTTTATAAAATAGAGACCAGTCAAACCTTCTTTCAGAATGGTATTAAGCGGACATTCAACAACATGCCCTTTTGATGTCGCCCAGGTTGTCCAACAATGTCCTCTCCTCTTTTAGCGAATGAACCTCCTCCTCCTCCTTCATTTTGCCCCTTCGCTGCTCTAGGCCATTATGGCGTTCATGCTGTCCATGGCGTATCTGATGTCCTTTACTCTGGTACTGTTTTTCTTTAGGCCATAAAACAATTTTAGAAAGGGGCCGACTCATTCTTGTACTCCCTTAGAACTATTGCGGTGGATGGTTAAATGGTCAAATAAATGGTTTATTCAGGTTTTGTAGATTTCCAATTCTCTATTAATAGAAACAAATACCTTTTCAAATGGTTTCTCTCAGCCGCATTAAGGATTCAAATGACAAAAGCAAAAAAACCGCCAACCGGCCGTCCTTTTGAGGGCCCTCAAAATTTGATTTTTCAATTTATGGGTGCTTTTTATAAACAACAACAATAAAAAATACTATATGGGGAGCAATTTTCTTCAATATTCAGTCAAGGACAACATGCACACCATAATTCTCATTGGATTTTTGTTTATAACAGCATTTCAAAACCTGCCAACAGGCATACCAACAAAACCTTTATCACATACCAATAACGACATCCCGCAGGCTATTGCACAACAACAACAACAACCTTCTGCAAATATCTCGCCGACAGACAAAGACACAAACAACCAAAACAAGCCTGAAAGCATAATGGAGGCATCAGGGCATTTTGCAAACAACCAGATTAAAGAGGGAGTTGTCACATGGATTCAAGGTGGGTTTTGGAACCTTCAAATAAATAATGTGACATATAATGACGGTAACAACAACAACAATGACAACAATCAGACAAGTGCCAGCAACTACAAAGCAAACTTTGCTGCCGATTTCACCATGATAAAGCCAGACGGAAGCCTTTCGCACAACCACACAATCAAAAACTTTTCATCGAATAATGTATTTCCTACAGGCAATGACATAGTTGTAACTGGAACAGCAGATATTCACTCTGACAATGGGTTGGAATACGACCAGGTTCCCCTGATTGTCCACCTCATGGGTAAGAAAGTTCTAGGGCTCACAATTGATGTAAATAAAACAGGGGGGCATTTCTCAAGCTCAAACGAAATGTTTGGAACACTGATTAGCGGAATTGGAATAGACCGTTCTATTTCAACCAAAACAATGATGGGTCCTGAGGAGGCAGCGGCAAACAAAACTGCAGATAAAATGCCTATGGCAATGATGCAGCACTAATCCATAAATTTTTGAGATCTCATAGAACAAAAAAGTTCATTTTTTGTGTCTGATGATTACATTGCATTGTCTGCACTCTATCACTACAAAAAAAAGGAAAGATGATGATAACAAAGGACTAGAAACAAAGGAGTTCAGTGAAGCTTGGAACAGGGTATACGGTTCAGACGGCAGTTTCATTGGGGAGGAACCCAGCAGCTTTGCCATGCTTTGTTTTGGTGATATGAGGGCAAACAATGTAGAGGGGATATTGGAGATTGGGGCCGGTCACGGCAGGGATACGGTATTTTTTGCTTCCAAAGGCCTTTCGGTAGATGCATTGGACTACTACTCCATCACGGCTATCGAAATATTATGTGAAATGGCACAGGAAAAAAATTAAAAATAGAACCGCGAGTTTACGATGTCAATAAACCGTTTCCTTTTCCAGATGCTCATCTTGATGCGGTGTATTCCCCCACATGCTGCTTAACACGAGGTTTTCTTTAGAAGAAATTCATTCCATACTTTCAGAAATAAATAGTGCTAAAGCCAAATGGCCTAAACTTCTTTTCGGCAAGAAACCATAATGGCAAATTCTGTGGTAAGGGCGTTGAGGTTGAAAATGGGATTTGTGATATATACGGATTTGAGATTCGATTCCCTTCAAACTAAGAAACCTTAAATTTAATGTCTGATGAAAACTTCCACGTTCTGTGGATAAGAGAAGAGGAATGTGAAGAGCCCGTTACACTTTATCTTTTGGCTACAAAAAAGGATTGAAAGAACGTCAGGTCTTCCTGAACAAATAGAACCGCCTCAATAGCCTTAACAAACGTCTATTGAGGGGAGAAAGTACTTTACGATGGATGGCCCATCCAGCCAGGAGACGGCATTATTGACGGAATGAATCAAGGTCTGGACTTGCAATAACCATAAATGGGATTCACATGGCCTATGGAGAAAATAAGTATAGACAAACTCCAGTGAAGATGAAAGGATGCTATTTTATTACTGAATTTAGGTTTCATTCATTTTTGAATCTTGAATCACATCCCTCCGGGCCCGTCGCAGTTTCACTACTTTATTGGGGATCAAAACAAAATAATGGGCCCACAAATCAATAGTTGGGTATGGGGCAAAAACAGCAGGGGCAAGACTGCGATGCGTGTTCCCCATATGCACATGCAATCAGGTCTGTGACAAGGGATGCCTATCTGAGATGCAACTCTGTCTTTATTTGCTTCACTAGCCTGTCTATCTCAATGGGTTTTTCAATGACAGGACCTGGACTCATTTCTCCTTTTGACGTTGGTGAGACTGCTTTTAATGATCTGTAATACGTTTCATATGCGGTGATAAACCACACCACAACTTTGTTGTCCATTTTCCTTATCTTTTCATAAAGCTCTAATCCATCAATCTTTGGCATTTTGACATCAATTAGCAGCAGGTCATAGTAGTCCGGCCTGAACTTTGACAATGCGATTGCTGAATCATTATACGCATCAACTTCAAATCCTGCGAGCTCCAAACCCAACTTGAAGGTAACAGTGTGATCCTGGTCATCGTCCACCAAAAATATCCGCTTTGTTTTTGCCTTATGGGTGGTATGATACACACTTCCCTTCCTTACCCCTTCCCCAATGCCGTTGTTCATGGTGGAAACAGTGTCGATAACCATGCTTTCCTTATGGCCTTGCTGAGTTACCAGTGGGATCGTAAATGAGAATGTGGCACCTGTTCCATCTGGATTGTTCTCGGCCCACATTTTGCCTCCATGGGCTTCAATGATTCTTTTGGATATGTACAGGCCCAATCCTGTCCCTGCAATGGATTTTGTGGCAAATTTTGAAAACAGCCTTGGCATTATTTCAGGATCGATACCCTGACCCGTGTCGGTCACACTGACGATAATTTGTTGATCGGATTCATCCTTTGCAACATTAACGGATATCTCCCCGCTCTGGGTGAATTTGATGGCATTACCCAAAAGATTCGAGACAACCTGAGTTAGCTCTCTGAATCTGCCTTTACAACAATGTTGTCATCATTGCTGGAGTATGCTAACATTATTTTTCTTTGGTTGTTGCCTTCCAGCAGTTTTTTGTTCTCTGCAAGAACATTTGCTATCATGTCATTTAACCCAAAGTATTGCTTGTCAACATTTAACTGCTGACTCTCAATTTTTGTTGCATCAAGTATGTTTTCTGAAATCTTTCGCAGCCTTTTTGCGTTTCTGATTATGACGTTTAGCAACTCTTGTTCCTGCTCGATGTTCACCTTCCTGGAAAGAAGGAGTTCGGACAGTCCAAGTATTGGTTGTATGGGGGTTCTCAGTTCATGGGCTGCAATGCTGATAAACTCGTTTTGCATCTTGTCGTGGTCTTGGAGCCGCTTGTATAGATGGTTTAGTTCCTGATACATCTCTGTTTGCCCCCACAGGCTTTCAAATATTGAGACATAGGACAACACTGTTGATTTGCTGTTAGAGTAGGTTGCCAGACCTATTGCCTCTTCAAAAGCAGCTTTCGTGTCATCCATCAATTCAATTATGAGGGAGGTTTCCCTGTCCACTATCAGGATGGTTTCTTGTAGGTCGACAGACCGTTGCTCGGCGATATACCGTATATGGATATTGTTACTGGGATCTTGCTCATAGTTTTCTTTTGAAGAAAATGTTTCTTGCACTATTTCCTCACTGTATTTTAAGTTTTCCACTGGCACCAGCATCCTAACTCTAACCCGGAGGTTTTTCTCTCTTTCAACCTGCCTTAATAAACCAAATATTCCAATTCGCACGTGACGCTCAAAGGCATTACTGGTAGGCAAAATCAGCATTATTTCCTTTTTAGGTGACTTTAAAAGATCGAAGTAAAGATTCTTTATTTCAGTTGCTTGGGAGATTTGCTTAACACCATAATCAGGACTAGATTCTCCACTTATGTTGGGCGTAGTTTGTCATGGTAGGACAATTATATAAGTATGGAGATAAATTGTCATATAAGATCTTTTGATTTACAGTAAGACTAATGCCATTCACAGGACAAATCGTGTAGTATTTCAACTCCATGTAAAAGTGGAGTCTGTTTTCTTATTAAAATAATGTCCATCAAAAGTAAATCTTTAAATAATTTAACATCGCCTAAAAAATAAGAATCTATTTTAAAGGACCGATATCGGCACAAAGCCCTCCGGACCCGCCGCTACTGTAATTTTGGCTGTGATCTTGTCGCCTTGCAAAAGGGGGCTATCCAATACCGAAAACCAACTCTGCCTATCATTGATAAAAGTAGACGTCCAGATTATGCTGATGATTTACATGGTCAAGGTTACGGTGCTGCTGCCATCTGACATCTATGCACATGCGGTTGACCACCCTTCTGTAAATTATTGACATTAAAAACCGTTTAATACCAGTCTTTATATAGGATGCCAACCAACAGATAGTGATGTCAAAGAAAATAGAAACACAAGAAAGTTACTCATATAACAATAACAACAATAACAATGATTTCAAAGAGTCAGTCAACAGGTCACTTGACGAGGCCAAAGACAACATCAGAAAATCCATAGACGAGTCAAAAAACCAGATTCCACGAATCAACAACATCGTTAACAGCTACCAGGAGCAATCACTCCAAACCGCAAAAGAGGTTTCAGAGGAGTACATTGACTCACAAAAGGAAATAATCAGCTCACTCCAATCAGCATGGGCTCCATACAGCGAAAGCTTTAACGGGCTAGTCACAAGGTTCTCATACCCTGACGCAGCAACCAAGGCATACGCAAGGTTTGTCAGCAATGTAGCAGACAACACAGTGTCAGCAATCAGACTCACAAACAACGTGATATTCTCAAACCTGGACTCATGGAAAACAGTTTTGCAACAGGCAAAGGACAACTCAAAGCACCTGTCAAACATGGGCGTAAACACGGCAAAAACATTTGAGCAAAACTCAAGACACCTGACAGCGGCAGCCAAAGACGCAGCAGCAAACTCTAGCGTCAGTGTGTCCGCCTCTACACCTTCCTCCTCCTCATCCACAGACTACAGCACTACAACAACAGCAAAAAAGCAATAAATAGCCAGAACCTCAAAAAGGTTCAGCCAATTATTGTCCAACCCCTTTATAGTAGTTTTACAAACTAGTGTAAAAGGTGGCGTATATTTTTTATGAAAACTCGAAATAAGTATATTTTACCGGTATCAAAAAACCTTCTACAAAGAATAGACAGAACTTCTCCAGCACATGTAGGCAACCTCAGAAACGCGGTTGATTTAATCGCTCCACAAAGTACGCCGGTCCTTGCTGCGGCAGATGGGGTGGTAGCCTTTGTCCATGATGATTCCAATGTTGGTGGCCCCAGTCCATCATACTGGAGTTACACCAACTTTATCGCAATTACCCACCCAAACGGAGAACACTCGCGATACGACCACCTCGAATACGGCAGCGCAATGGTAAGGGTGGACCAGCAGGTACGGGCAGGCCAGGAAATAGCCAGGGTTGGCATGACGGGCTACACATATGTCCCGCATTTGCATTTTCAGGTATTTGTGTTTACGGGAAATAATATTTGGACTGACTTTGACACCCTGGAAGTCAAAGATTTTATTTAAGCCAATAAAGGTGATTGCCCCCTCTGGTGTTGTTGTACTTTTTTTAGGCCAAAATTCACTCAACCTTTAGATGTTATTCGCTTCTAAACATGGAATCCAGTTTAGAATGCTGATATCGGCAAAAAGCCCCTTTCCAGTCCGTTGCAATTTTGCTGCTTGCCAGGACAAAAATAAAACAAAAAATTTTGGCAGCCCTCTCAAACTTTAGTCAGATGTCCCCAATTAGGGTATCATTAGTGTATGTTGCCAGTTCACCACTCCCAAGGATTATTTAGATACCTAAAGAAGGACTTGTGGGTACCTTACGGGGATAAAGAGAACGTGCAAACATTGGTGTTTTAAGTCAGTCTGAATCAAAAATAAAAACTGATGCTTGGCATGGTTATATAATGCTAAAATCATTAACCAACAAGCAGTAAAGTAATTGCAAAATTTGGATTGGTTACCATTGTCAAGGTGTTGTGCGTTCCCGGGTTACTTTTTAAAAATCAGAATCGGTTGTTGGCTTCCCTGTGTGTTTTTGATTGTTGCAGGCAGTGTTGTTTTTATTTATGGTTTTACTGAGCCAGGAAATCAGTGTAGATGCACCTCCTTCCAGAAAATGGAGAATCTCATGCCCGGACTCGATGGAAATGAAGTGTCCATGGTGAATTCGGCATCATGGATAAAAAACCCAAAAGGTTATGCCCAAAGTGAAATCAAAACCAGCCAAATTTAGCAATGATGATTGTTTTGACGTTTGAAATGTTGCATCAGTATTATTACCGTCATGCTGTCTTCTGCAAACTCGTTTGTGTGTTGAATATTGTTGCAGGTTTCTCTTGGCTTCCTTTGACATCATTCTTTTGGCTATTTGTGGTTTGTTTGGTAATTTACATTGTGCCGTCATTTGACAAACTAATTTTCCAGGGCAGGCGTATATACACAATAGAATTTGCATGTGCTTCGAGCCTGGCATTAATTCTCTTCCTTCTGCCCTACGTCATTCATATGGGTGTGTTTTTAACACCTTTTGCAAAGTCTTTTAGTGAGAATGGTTTTTGGGTTATTTCTTCAACTTCCACCTCAAGGGAATGAATGTATTTTGATTTCGGGTTTTAACTGTATTCTCATCAGCAGCAGTAACGATAAACGCCTTAACATCAGGGCCTGTCACTTATTTTTACTAAAAGCTCCATCCGTTTATACCCGGCATTCTCACATCAGTCGTTATCAGCGCAAATTTTTTAGGGCCTGTTTTTACAGTCCAATGCCAAGACAGGGTCAGTATCCATGCACCCTACTCCATCTTTTCGAAATACGATATGCAAAACATTAACAACGCCATTATGGTCATCTGTTATCAAGATGCATTTAAGCAGAGCCAACTTATATGGTTTTTAGGTTTGGGTTTGCTGTATTTAAAAATACCTGAATGCCTTTATAGCAATCAGTGTTTTTAACAACAACTGTTTTATTTTAGAGGTGACATGTCGATTTGGGGTTCGATATAAAAGACATTAGAACAACCCCAGCCTCAATTTGGCCAATGCATTACATCATGTGCATATGGCGTGCCAGACTAAAATAAGGAGAGCAATGGATAAACATTTTAAATGACCATGGGATTTTGGTTATACTTTATAAAACATTATCTTTAATACTCTTTGAACAAGCCAAACGTTCCCCTCTAACAAAAATAATAAAGACAATAACAAAAATGGTTTAACCGCAGAGGACCTTCTTGCAATAAAGACTGGAGAGCTAATTGCAAAAACTCAAGAGCTAGATGAAGCAAATGAGTCTCTCCATCTTTTAAACAGTGAGCTTAAGGTGAAGATAGGTGAGATAAAAAAATCAAAAAGTGGTTTGGCAAAATCCGATTATAGCCTTTTGATGGCCAACGAGGAACTAGCAAAAACTAATGAAAGGTTCGTAAAAGTGAACAAGGAACTTGCTTCAGTGAACAAGGAACTTGCGCGAATTAACGAGCAGATAAAGGACCACAACATGAAACAAAAAGATTTTATCCAGATCGCATCGCATGAGCTGCGAACACCAGCCCAATCCATTTTGGGGTTTATCGATCTCCTGCTTTCGAATCCTCAGTCAAAGTTTGAGTATGGGGAACCCATCATGAGAAATGCAAAAAGACTCCAAAAGACGATATCCGATATACTGTACATCTCAAAGATTGATAATGACATGTTGATGCCAAACAATGAAAAGTTCAACTTGACAGAGACAGTGTTGGAGGTTGTTGAAGACGCTAGAAATCAAATTATCCATGAGGACAAAAGTGTAAACATCATTTATGATCCCATGAGCCTAAAAACGGCAGAAAGGGAAAAAGACAAAGATGTCATCATAGAGGGAGATAGGGAAAGAATAGCGCAGGTAGTCTCCAACATTCTTGATAACGCTGTTAGATTTGTGAAAGAGGGCGCAGTCACCATAAGCATAGACACAAACAGCACTATCACGAGCGACATGGGTAATGTTGGTGACACCCTAAAAAAAGTCACCATAAGCATAAAGGATTCGGGTAAAGGGATAGACCCCGCAATATTGACAAAACTGTTCTCAAAATTTACATTCAAGGACGGAACCGGAGGCACAGGATTGGGATTGTATATTTGCAAAAACATTGTAGAAGCTCATGGTGGCCACATATGGGCAGAGAGCAACAAGGATGGAAAGGGATCTACATTTAGGTTTAGTTTGCCAATGAAACAAAATTAAGGAATAACTTATCTCATTTTATCAACCCAAAAACATCATCGTTAGCAGGCAATCATACACTTGCTTGATTTCTGCGTTTAAAGATGGACCAACAAAATCCTGTGCATGTCAATACTTAAACACTGATATGCTCTGGTTCTATACGTCTTGCATGCATTAGCACTACAATCCCTTGCATCAGGTTATGCGGTAAACATTTCAATGTGAGTGATGGGATGAATTTTCTACAAATTGCAGATTTGTCGGAGCAAATGACATAAAGACAAAAGTGGACAGCATCATTGTTAAATTTGATGAACAGGGGTTATAGATGTTCATCTCGTGGTTGATGACATTGACTTGACGTCAAGAATCCCAAGCGAATCCAGAATTTACCTTGGGATAGGGAGGGAGAGGGCGATTATGTTTATGCCCGTGTTTAACGCTTTTTCCCCTCATAATGCGAGAAGGAAAATATAAAACAGATCAAAATAGACTATCGTGATCGTTTAGTGGATTTGACAAAAACAGTTTTGGATTTCTTGTTTAATTAATTTTTCTCTGTTCAATGTGTTCATATATCTTGATGAACCCGGGAAAAACAGTCAAATTTGTCATGGGCCCAATGGTTAGCAATAGATATGTCACGGGTTCAGATATTAATTCTTTTATGTTGTGGAAAATTGACAAGTTGTGAACAGAAAACTCAACGATTAAAAATTATATCTGTTCTTGTCTGATTGTTGTTTCTTCTATTGTTGCGGTTTTTATGAAATATCTTTAGTGATTTGTAGCTGTTTCCTCTGCCTTGTCTTTATTATTTGAGTTTGAAACTAGAAAAATATAAAAGTGCAATGGACTTTGTGAGATGTAAGGCAAACACGATAAAGATAGCTTTCTGTTCGAGTTGCATTTAACGATAAAAATATTCAATGCATCATTTGTTGATAGAGGATGAGTTGTAAGTAGGTGTACTCAGAGTAGTATTTGGTGACATTTGATTGGTAGCAGGGGTAGGCCCAAAGGAGTGTGATAGACCGGAGTGAGATTCAAGCCAAGCGTAGATATCTGCTAAAACATTAGGTTGGATAGGTCCAATTTGAGTAGACCATTGTGATGAAGGATGGAATACATGTCCTAGATCTGGATATGTTATCAACATATGGTCAGGGTGATTCACTTCAGTAAGTTTTTGTTGTAAGAGAAATGCTTGTTGAACTGGAGTTTGAGTATCATTTTCTCCATTAAGTATCAAGATGCCTGTAGATTTAGAGACGTTACCAATGATGTTTACATTTGGTGTCATATCGGAAAACGATTTCCACAAGACAGGACATACTCCAGGGGTGTTGCATTTTTGCGGGTTGAATGCAGTAATGTTTTCATAATTCTCTGTCAGAATGGGTTTAAGTTGTTTATCAATGCTTATGTAATCACTCGTGCCAAAATCCTTTGCTAATGTCGTAGTTATAGTTTTGGTATTATTAGTAAGCAGGAGAGAATGTGGCAATGGCAAGAACTTTAGTAACAAGGGATCATTTGCTATTTGCTGTATTGATATCAATCCAGTGTGGTTTTTGTCCAATACTTGTGTAGCATACTCTAATGGTAAGGATACATCTTGATAGTACTCTACATCTTTTAAAGGGTTCTGAGCTAGGATGCCCAGAAGTATAATGTTCTTTACCTTTGTCGAATTATCCATTGCTACTCTTGGAGCGTAAAGCGTACCTTCGCTATGGCCAATTATACTTATCCTCTTTGGATCTACTTCGGGTTGTTGTATAAGAACATTCAAGGCTTTGTTGTTATCTTGAATTTGATCATTGGCTGTAGCATTTCTCCATACATTTGGATTCAAAATAGTAAAATTTTCACCAACACCTCTTTTATCATATCGAAGTACAGCAAAACCTCTTTCAGATAGGTATTGAGCTATCTGCCAAAACGGTTTAGCATTTTTAGCCAGGGTTTCGTTCTTGTCTACTGCACCAGAGCCTGGAACAAGCAGTGCGGCAGGAAATGGTCCTTTTCCAATAATAGGTAAGGTTAATTGAGCTTTGGTCTTTACTCCGTTACCCAAATCTATATCCACATTCCTGTATTTTATTGTCTGGATGTATCGTTGAGCTAGTGCCTGGTTTTGTTGATTGAATACAGTATAAGAAAAGCAGGATAACATGAGCATACCTATCAAAAACATTCCCATGGACAGAATCATTCTTCTTGTAGCATGCAATGTAATAATAATGGTCTAAGGATTGTATTTTGGGTTTAAGTGCATGGTTTATGGTGTTTATTGACATGGCCCGAAAAGACTTGGTAACCTAAATACGGGTCCAAATCTTGTTATTTTTAAGTTACTATTTGACCATATCCAAAACATATTAGTTTATTAAAAGAAATGGATGTACATATTTCATATGTCTTATGGATAAGATTGCCTAAATGTGAGGGAATAAAACAGGAACAGTCAAAAATAATAAAACTAGTATGTCGTAATTCTAATCCACCGTCAAGTTTGCCTTTTAGCCAATCCGTGGAAAATGAAGAGGGATTGTTTACAATTCCATATTATCCTATCCATTATTTCAAAAGGCAAGGGGCGAATTATGATGCATATTCTATAATTTCAGTGCCGGATGGATGCGAAATAAAATATAAAATTTTTGTGAATCATAAGATAATGGATAATAAATTATATAAATTATCTGATGCTTATGAGGATACAAAGATAACAAGGTAACTTCTATTAGAATGCCTGCCTCGAAAAATCCCTCTAAATTTGAAATGGAATACAATATTCTTCCAGATAAAAATGAAAGACAATTCTATTTTTATTATTATCTTTCCTAATTGGATTTTCTATCAATGTTTTTCTGTTAAATACAAAATTAATGGATATCAATATTGGAATTTTTAATTGAATGGGTATATCTTCAATCCTCTTCTTCAAATAAATATGCATGCAAATGCTATAGATGATAATCTTGGCACCATGTGGTCAAGAAACGGTATCGGTTCATGGATAAGGCCTGATTTAGGAGCACAGAATAATGTTTCCAGTGTGGATATTGCTTGGCACACTGGAAACCAGCGCCAAAATAACCTTGTAATGTCTGTTTCCACAAATGGAACTACCCTTGCCAATGTATTTAGCGGTAAAGGCAGTGGAACATCAACATCACCTAAAAAACCATGACTTTCCAGAAACCGGTGCTAGGTAAGCAAGAATTGCAGTCAATGGAAATACTCAAAATAACTGGGCAGGCACAACAGATATCGATACATACGGTGCATCAGGTTGAAAATAACCTACTGACCATAAAGAACTGCCTCAAACCCATTAGACTATTTTGTGAAATGAATTGAGTTATACCCAATTGGAAATTTATTGCTATCCTTTAAAAAACTAGTTTCGCAATATACTTTTGTATCATTAAATGAGATTATAGTTTTCTAATCTTGTCAACAAGACTAAGGGCATCACACCCAACCTCAGTTGTGATATAAAGCAAATGGCTTTCATCCAAGGGCATTGTAATCCGTTTTATCTTTTCATATTCTGCAAGAACATATTTTCCCTTGCCAATTTTTGATTCTAATTTACTCCTAGTTTTCCATGCATTGATTGCTAATTGAAGAGATTCCTGACTTTCCTCCTTTGATAGATAATTTGTTGCACCCGTTTTGTGCTCAGAAAAGAGCACTTTATCCTCCTTAGTTTCAAGAATTGTCACAAAACGTACGGCAGGGTCCATATTCAAAATTGTTTTTCCTTTGGTTTCATATTCCATTATAAATAATATACTGAATATACTTTTTTATAAAGACTACCATGAATGTAACACCAAAAATTACAAAACAGCTGAGGTTAATTCTATTTAAACAAGTTAAAAAAATATGGATTGATGGTTTTTTGTTAATCTACACCTTCTTGAAGAATAAGTCGAAGTTTCAAAAGGTGTCATCTTGCCAATATTCAAACAACATGTGGCCAAATCTCGGGCTTATAAGAAGATTTACGGCGCAGATTACTTTGATTGGAAGGATTTTAATGAGATGCTTATGGCCTTTGCATATGACAAAAGGCTGATAGAAAGATCACGCGGTAGGGAAGGAAACACAGAAAGAATAGAAGTCATGTCATCCAATGCAAGTAAGATGCTCTCATCAGATATGGTGCTTAATGAGACTTTTCTGGAATGGTGGGCACAAGGAAAGAACGGTATCGCTCCTTTTTTGTTTAGATCCAAAGTATTTGATTTTGATCTGGGTATGCGAAGAGTAAAATCTGACGAGATTGCATCAAGACAACTACTTTATAAACAAATAAAGAACGAGATGAAGCCTGGCATTTGGTATTTTTTGCACTCATAATTGGATAAATGTGAGATCGGGTCAGGAGGAAAACTTTTCACAAATGAATATGGCCTAAATGTACATGGACCCAATGGCGTACTAATCTACAATGAAATCCTCAATGAGTTTCTTTCTACAATGCTCATATTTCCTCTATGCCTTTTGGGAATCATCGAAACAAATAACCCCAAGAAAGAGTTAGTAGCGCTTGAAAGATGGGGGCATTCCCCGATTTCCATTAACGCTCAGGTAGACCATTCAGGACAGGCCAGAAGTGCCAGTAATAACCTAATTACAGTGACGTCAAACTTTGAAGTTATTTTGCAATCACAATCGTCAAAAGGCCGGGCTCTTGCATTCCATCTAAGGAAGTTCTGTGACTTGCAAAGTAAATCTGACCCTAATGCCGATCCGGTACAAATCTTTAGGCTAATTAGGACGAGCCTTGTTAGGGCCTTTAGAACAGGAAACTATACCTGGCAAAAGATAACCTCCTTACTTGCCAACGCTGCTTTTCCATCGGATATTCCGGAGGATGTTGAACACGAGTTAAGGGCTTGGGGGGAAAGATATGGAGAGATAGAGATTAGGACAATTGAAATATTGGACTGCAAAGACGAGCTTGTCGCGGAGAGTCTGATAAATGATCCTATTATTAGAAAGCAGATTGTGTCCAAAATAGGAAAAACCACAATAGAGATAAAACCAGGCAGCAGATCCAATATTTTGTCAAGGTGCGATAAGTTGGGATACTTTATCAAGACATAGGCATACTAAAAAAGAAAATAAAGCAATGCTGGAAACAAAATGTTGCTCGCTATATAATTATACGAGCGGTTAACTTTTATAAAATAACATGTTATCCTCACAAGTGGCTATCCTGTATATTTGCTATCGGTAGTTTTAGAACAGGCATAGGACTTCTGTCAAATAATTGCCATATCTTCATACGTCGTTAATAATAACCAAAACAACTTAAAACTTGAGAAAATAATTACATAATGACAGATGTGACTCCCTCAAAACCAATGATTATACAAGGCGATGGTACCATTCTACTTGAAGTTGAAAGTGATTTCTATTCCGAATGTAGAGACTGGCTTTCAAGGTTTGCTGAACTTATAAGGTCTCCAGAACATGTGCATACCTACAAGATAACCCCTATTGCAATATGGAATGCTGCAGCATCTGGATTAAAAAGTCAAAAAGTTTTGGAAGTTCTTGCAACATTCAGCAAGTACCAACTTCCTCAAAACATAGTAACAGACATACACGATTGGTTCTCAAGGTATGGAAAGCTCAAGCTCGAAAAGATTACAGACGAGGGGAGAAATGATGTTAAATCATTTAATGTTGATGATCCTTCACCTTTGATAAATTCTCCTTATTCAAATGCCAATCTGCTTATCCTGAGTTCATTCGATGATATACTGATAACCGAGATTTACAACAACAAGAGCATTAACAAGTACGTGCTGCACAAGCTCAATTCTAATAATCTCTTAATTGATGCTGAGTACAGGGGAAGAATAAAAAATGCCCTAATAAAAATAGGGTATCCTGTTGAGGATCTAGTGGGATATGTTACAGGAGATCCTCTTCCAATAAAGCTTAGAGACAGGATTGTCTCTACCGGTGAGAAATTCTGCCTTAGGCGTTACCAATATGACGCCTCAGAGGCATTCTATGTCTCCGGCTCTGAAAGAGGTGGAAGCGGTGTAGTTGTAATGCCATGTGGAGCCGGTAAAACAATTGTGGGGATTGATATAATATCAAAAATTTGTCAAGAAACACTTATCATTGGGAGTAGTACTGTAGGCGTAAGGCAGTGGATAAGAGAACTTGTAGAAAAATCATTCATAGACAGGAAAATGATAGGCGAGTATACGGGAGATTTGAAAGAACTGAGACCAATTACTGTAACCACATATCAGTGCCTTACATACCGTAGCACCAAGACCGGGGATAAAAAAAGAGGGAAAGGGGCTTTGAATGTGGTTGGAAAAAAGAACGATATAAGTGGCAGTAGCGAAATTGTAAGTGATGAGTTGGATATTATCGAGAGTAATACTGCAAACAACAAATACGGTAACGATGGTAATGATGACTATGAAACACATGAGCAAAAGATTTATCCGCACTTGGAAATCTTCAAGGCAAAGAATTGGGGTTTGATAATATACGATGAAGTTCATTTGCTTCCTGCACCTGTATTCAGGATAACAGCCGATATTCAAGCCAAACGACGACTGGGCTTGACAGCCACTCTTATAAGAGAAGATAGCATGGAAGACGATGTCTTTTCTTTGATAGGCCCAAAAAAGTTTGACTCCCCTTGGAAAGAGCTTGAGAGACAGGGTTGGATTGCGGAAGCTGCATGCTACGAGATTAGAATAGGAATGGATTATGATTACAGAATGAAATACGCCATTTCTCCCTTGAGAATGAAATATCGTACAGCGGCAGAGAATCCAAGAAAGATTGATGTTGTTAAACATCTTGTTTCGGAACACGAAGGAGAGGACAGTATCCTTGTAATAGGAGATTACATAGATCAGCTGACGCAAATCTCTTCATTAATGAACGCCCCCATTATCACAGGAAAAACTCCTAATTCTGATAGAGAAAGGCTTTACTCATCGTTTAGAAAGGGCGAAATAAAGCTTCTGGTT
Source organism: uncultured Nitrososphaeraceae archaeon (assembly GCA_963779615.1). GTDB lineage: Archaea > Thermoproteota > Nitrososphaeria > Nitrososphaerales > Nitrososphaeraceae > Nitrosocosmicus. Next base: position 501,730 of record CAVZZA010000005.1, on the reverse strand, counting down.
GTATCTAAAGTAGCAAATTACGCAATAGATCTTCCAGATGCAAACGTTGCCGTACAGGTTTCTGGTACTTTTGGCTCAAGGCAGGAAGAAGCCCAACGGCTTGGAAGGATATTGAGGCCCAAAAAGCCAAATAAACAGGCATACTTTTACACGATTGTTTCAAAGGATACCGTAGATCAAGAGTATGCATCTAAAAGACAGCTTTTTCTGACAGAAAGGGGATACAAATACACAATAATTGATAGCAACACATAAAGTTTAATTTTTAGTTTTAGTCTTGATTTGAATACATGCACACAACAGATATCTGTTGTGTAAATGCCCTAATCAGCTTTATGACGAGTAGCGGTTGCTAATTTATCTATCCTTTATTTGCTTATGTATGGTGGGTTATCCAAAAAACTATTGCTTTTCAAGTCAGTTACCGCCCTCACGGTAAAGGAGTTCGATGACATTTACGATAAAGAAATAACAAAAAAATATGACAAACATGAGATACAGCGGGTATCCAAAAGGAAGAATAAAAGAGAACGATCCATTGGTGCTGGAAGAAACTTTAAGCTAGGTGTTAAAAACAGGTTTCTCATGATTTTGGTCTACCATTGCCGTCTTTACACAACCTACGCGTTGGCTGGCTTTTTGTTTGACCTGGGAGAGTAATGTCTGCAGGGATATTCAAAAGATTTTACAGAATATTGGTAAGAAAGTGTGTATAAATACCTCATAAGGTATACAAAATAACAAAAAGACTGCGAACCACTCAAGAAATTGAAAGGTACTTTCCTGGCCTTATGACCTTTATAGATTGTACAAAAAATTAGATCAATCAAGACCCAGGCAGAAAACAAGAGGAAAGCTGTACTATTCTTTAGGGAAAAAAAGACATAAGGTAAAGACACAGATTGTGGTTAACAACCAATGTATCATTATTCACAAAACAGGCCATAAGAAAGGAAAAAGGCATACTATGATAGTTGCAGGTACAAAAAAAAATCATCCTGCTACCCCCGAAAATATTGCAAATGTTAACGTTTTTGACCTTGGATAACTTGGAGTAGAAAAAGATTATCCAAACAGGCATCATCATTACCAAAGAGAAAGAGAAATGGTGTGAATCTATCCATAGGGGGAAAGAGTACAATCAGTACGTATGCTAAAAAGAGGATAGATATGGAGCACAATATGTGCAGAATTAAAAACCACAGGATAATGTCTGATACATTTAGAAACAGATTAAGTACAATAGGATATCGGATATAGTATCCGAACTGGTAAACCACAGGATAATGGGACATCATCACTACTATGGATGGCCTAACCAAGATAGCCTTGATCGTATGGGGGTATTTCTAATTATGCCATAGATCTATAATACATTGGCATGGGTTTTAGCGTTACTATACAAAAGGGAACAATCACTTTTCAGCTTTGACTTGGGGTTTGAATTGGGTAGGTAAATAAGTTCAATAACTTTAGTAACAGGTTAGAGTTTATAAAATTTTAGAAGAATTGAATAAATGAACCCAATTGGCATGTATCTTTATTTAACAACATTTTATGCAATGTGCTATAATTAAAACAAAAAAAAATAAATTCGATTTTTTGTGACACCTTTTTTTGTAGAGATGCGCATATACAACAAATAATGATACATTACAATCATCGTGAAAGAATGACTGGATTTATTTGACTATGATTGTCAAATCCAATAAACAACGACACCTCATAAAGATGGAGCCTGTGATAAAATAATTAGCAATTGGAGTGATTTTATTGAAAGTTTGTCAAGGTGAAGACGAACAATTATTACTCTGGACTACAGGTAAATGCTACTGTAAATAACAGGCATTCATGAAGACCCCTGGAAACTCTTCTGAATTAAGCGGTGGGTTGCTAATGTCTATGCAAGTAGACCAACAAACACGGATTGATAAGTTGGCCAAATAAAAGAATATGATAAAGAATAAAAAATATTAAGATAGCCTATACTCTGGAAAAAAGCGATATGAAAAGAATTATCAAGACGTTTCCAAAGCCTAATTTCAAATGTTTTAAATATATTTAGTTTTTATTGTCGCCAGCAAGAAGAAATGATGCATTTGCAAGTGATTCAATGCCTTTAAAAATAAAAGTTATGGCATTTCATGGTAAGGATTATCTGGGTAATGACAACTTGTTTCCTAAATTACAAAAACTTCCTAATTCATTATCTGTCTAGTAAAATGGATTAGAAAGCGGTCTTCCTAATTAGTGTATAATAAAGTTACTCAAATAAAAAAATAGGGATGTTGGCTGGCCCGTGATGTTGTTGTCTCGCCTGAACGAAAAAGCCCCCCATCTACGGATATAAACTATAGATAAAACCATTGGGCCCCAAATCAAGAGTTCCATTAACCAGTACTATTTGTGCCTCCTGTTTCAAGTGCCTGGTACTCTTGTAGGTTCCTCAATATGTGGAAGGCTGCAAGTGTTTTGAGTGCATTGTCTTTATCCAAACCCTGAACTTTGTGAATTACATCACTCACTGAGGTATCCTGGCTTAACAACGGAAACTGCGATCTTATTTCACTTATTTTTTGTTCTACGTTGATGTTAGATTGATTTGCCCCGGTTGCGTTCAAGGGTTGCTGGGCAGCCGCCAAGCTTAGGGGGTTGGCCACAAGTATTGTGGTTACCAACAATATTGCCGATGCAAATGCGAAATAGTTTTTTATTTTTGACATTACCTTATTATGGTGATGTTCTGTATTAGAGTATTTTTAAATGCGCAAAATATTTTGATTATGTGTGTATTTGTTATCCAAATAATTAGTACTGTCAACGAATAAGATTTATCGCGAATAAAAAATATCAGTCCATATGATAGTACCAGTTTCATTTGAGAATGTTGTTAGAATGGATAAATTGTGTCAATAAGCCAAATGTAATTATTTTGTTAATGCCCCGGAGAAGGGTTCTTAGGTACAGGCACAAAAAAATCTTTTGAGCTATTAATTTATAATTTAACCTAAATTTCAGGAAATTGGTTTAAAATGACCAAACTGTTGTTGCAAACAGCTTGGGTGGATAATGTGTTGTTTGGATTATTTGCAGCATTTGCTCAATTCAAAAAAAGAGAAACAATTCATGAGATTATCCTTGCTATTGCCGATTTTGTTTCTCTCTCTTTGCACATGGGGCATCGCATGTTTTCACTGTTAAGACGTATACTGCCTGTTGATTCGTAAAAGGTTATCTTCCACAAGCAAGATTTGCACTTTAAAAGATGTTTGAATGGCAGACTAATGCCATTGTTGTTTGAACCATTTGTTTCCAATAACGTGTTTATTTGTCTATGGACAAGACTCATTTACATCTTATGTACTGTACTTTGGCAATATAACTAATTTCTAATGTGTCATTTTGTCACTACATATGCAAATTTTGCAGATGTTTTTTGTTATTGTTAGTTCATTTTCCTCATATACAGATTCTTATCTTTATAATACAACAAAATAAATCATTCAATTGAATATACGTTCTATCGATCTTGGAAGATTATGGGATGGTAATCTCATGCAATAACAGAGATACCTCGGTGAGTATTCTTTATGGCTATGCGATACCTGTAATAATTTATTGCGATGATACAATGGGGTTCATAATGTGCGACTATTGTGTTTTAAAGTCAATTGATTTTTCTTTTTTTCGTTGGAAAGAACAATAAAATTGTATTTGATCGAAAGGAATTGGTATTATTAAAAAATTTTTTTTTATTTTGATAAATTCAACTGTTAATGAAATACAATTCTAATCAATATTCGATTCCATATAATTTATTTTACAATTTACTTTAGACCATATATGATATATCATTTCTTTTCTTTCATATTCCCTGCGAATTATCCATATCTCAAGGTTATTGCGCCAGCCAGAACAATTTTGATTCAATACCAATTATTATTTTAGCCTGCTATATCATGTTCAGTCATGAAAATTTCCATTTATCGATACCATTCGTCTAAACACAGTGCATTGGTATTAATAAATAAAAAAAATCCATTTGATACCTTCGTTATAAAGCAGTTAAATTTTGTAAAAAATGGTATTTAACATTAATTGCAAAATGTATGCAATAATGTTATGGGTATGGTAAAAATGTCATACATGAGAATTGTAATATTGTTGACAACCTGTTAATAAAAATACTTACAATTCAATTGAGTTGTAAAAGAACATGCATTTGATTAGAGGGGCAGTAACATATTAATGCCCCCTCTAATCAATTTTTTTGTTCTCTATGTATTAAATTAAGACAGTGGTTTTTTGGTTTGGATATCTAAAAACACCTGCATTCTTTAAAACAAAAATGGGTGTAAATATTTGATTTTCTTTGTGATGTATTGTTTTTTTCAATAAACTAAAAAAAATAAAGGAGTTACCTCATCATGCTTCTGCATTCCTGTGCGCATTTCCTGCACATGTCGGCGCACTGCTTGCACACCTCCATCTTGTCGCCCATCTTCTCGCACTCCATTGCGCATGCCTCGCACATGTCGGCGCACATGTTGCACACCTGCTTTGCGTACTCGCTTCCCCTGCACATCATCATGGATGCCATCCTGCACATGTCGGCGCAGTCCCTGCACATCATCATGCACCTTCCCATCATCCCAGCCATCTGGGTGTTTGACGTGGTCATGCATTCGGTGCAGCAGGCCTCACAGGCCATCATGCACTCGTTGCAGCTTTGGATGCAGCCAGAGTACTGCTGGTTTTTTAACATGGAAATAGTTGTATTGTTCATTAGTTTAGTGTGCCCCGGAAGCTATTTAAATTTATCTAAAAAATATGAAAAAAATGTAAAATATATGTGAAATTTGCATATATTTACTTTGTATAGCATATTTTTTATATAATGTATATGCAAGTTACGCATATGTCTTAAATAAAAAACATATTTAATAATTTAAAAATAAGGGAAAAGTGCAGTTTTGGATTTGTGTTTTTTTTAGATATTTTTAAGAATTTTATTGGATAAATGATATTCCTATCCACTAGGGACTTGTTATCTTGATGAATAAGTAATTCATATAAACAGAAAAAACTGCATTTTTAAAAATTGGATAACATATTTAGTAATAAAAATGCAAATTTCCAAAAACTTTTTCTTTACTTTGGAATAATGATTGTTTAAATGGCATCAAATTCATTTCAAGTCGAAACACGACCTCAATAACGAGCGATTTTTTTTTCTATAAAATTAGTAAAGCAGTAAATCAAACAAATTAAAACCCGGGGTTCAGCACGCTAGTTTTTAACTTGGGCAAAGTTGGCGAGTGTCAAATCGATATTGCTTGGGGAAACCTTTTGCAGTTCCCGCAGGTACATGCTGTATCTTGAGCTAAACCCGTTATTGTTCATGTCAAAATGAACATCCACGTTGTTTGGCTCTGACATCAGCGCAAGGTACGTAAGAAGCTTCCTGACGTCCCTGTCGTTGGTGTGTTCAGGCTCGTTGACTATGATTGACAGCAGCAAAACCAGCCTCCGCCTAAGCCCAAGGATGTAAAAGGAGTGTGTAAGGTATAGCTTGGCGTCTATGTAGTCACCTGCCAGTGCGGATAGGCTGAAGTCAAACAGCAGGTTCTTTAGCGGCTGTCCCGAACCACTGGCCTGCAACTGCCTGTAGCGTCGGGGGCTTTCCACCATCTCCTCGATTGCGGCATCCTTCAGAAACTTGTTCAGTAGTTTGACAACATCCCTTAAGCTTATTGTGTTTTTACCCATCTCCAGCACACCCAGCCTTGCGGCAATTCCGTCCAGGTCCTCAAAATAAAACTGTGTGTCGATATCCGTGTTGCCCGTGAGCCTGCCAATGCCCTCGGCATGGGTTTCAACAGGAATGTACTCCACAAGCCTCTCAATTTCTTTAAATATCCCAAACGTCATTTGACAGTTAATCAACTATAGTGCATTGGTATTGGTTATTATGGTATTGATATGCGCAAAACAATGCGTGTAATGCGCACATATCTCCCAGGTGTCATGCTTTTTGTTTGCTTCTTCATCCATCATAACGAGTCTCAAAAGCAGAAATAGGTTTGGTCTTGCGGTGCGTGTTGTTTAGTAAAAGTATCAATAATTGCAATAAAACAAGAGTATGCAACACGGCAGTCTAGTCTGATTTGAGCTTTAATATTATAAATCTCTATAAGTTAATGAAAAAAATCTCTATGTTAAATATGTTATATTATCTTCAAGTGTCCCCAAAGCAACGTATTTTCTATTTATTATAACTATCAGTAAATTTCTTGAATAGATGGAAAATATTTTACAATATCCTTTTAATAAATAATTCATGCTTCGTTCTTAAATATGGATATATTTACAATATCAAATTATAATTTATCATCTCACTATAATAAAATGTCATTACCATAACTCATAGCAACAAATCTCAATAGTTTACCTGTTTGCCATTAAAGTAAAGAGTTCCTTTAACTGTTCCTAAACAATATGATTTTAGAAGCATGCAGAAATTGAGTGTTTTTGGAAAAATCGTCATATTATTTTATTGAATTTGACGGTTGTCAAAGATTAATATTTATAACAATACCCCATTAAAAGAAAATATAATTATAAAAAGATGCTATATCCTGTAATAATTTTATATATAGCGTTTAACTACCGTAATATGTATACATATATTGCATATACACGCCATCCCTTGAGCAAGTCAAGTCACATACCAAACACACCTCATGCAAATCTGGACCGTATTTAGTACATCATTGCTATGGGCCTCAGTCAAACTCCACTACACTCACGGAGGTAAGTATCTTTACAGGGGTACTTACCAAAACTGAGACCCATGGTTCTTCCTTGTCGCACATTGCATGGAATGCGGATATTCAAATCCTGTTAAAATTTTTATGGTATTGTAACTGTTATTTTGTAAATGCTTCATCCACCCAAAACATATTTTTATTTTGATGCAGAGAAATTCACATTGATAACATTGACTGGATTATGTGGCTATTTACAGCCCTTGATTATCATGTTTAAATTAAGTAATTTAATTAGAATCCATAAAAGTAAAGGAACAACAATCAGATTAGGATAAAAGGAAAATAAGATGGTTACTGGAATATAGACAAAATCTTGACCTTTCAAATAATATTATTGACCGACATTTAAAAAGTAACAGTTTTTTGTATGGTGGATAATAACACTGTACCAGTATCAAAAAGGGTAAAGTCATTAAGGCAGTTGACGAGGCTCGAGAAGAGCTTGTAAGGCCAAACTATAAGGAAGCTTGTATCAAATACTCGAATACAGTAAACACCCAAAGACACATTGCTCTAAAAACAACGACTGAATAGAAAAGTCTTGCCTTGACTTATTGATAAAATGACAGGAGCAGGAGAACAGGGAATGGCATTTCAAATTGGCCAAGGATCATATTGCTTACATTCAACTCCATAAAAAGGCGATGGATGAACTGCAGGAATACAAAAAGGAGTGTGGCTAACCGTTATAAATCCCAAATGCAAACCATCTACCAAAATAATCGCCACCAAATAACTGCAAGCCTAACCAAAACATCTGTTCTGCTTAATAGGAGTCTACCTTTCGTTACTAACCTATCAAAGTATTACGATAGGTAATTACTTTACTCAGAAATCCAATAAATTCTCTAGATAAAAAGTCGTCATACAAAGATAGCGATCAAATTACAATTAATATGTCTTTGAAAAAAGAACAAATATGGATGCAACACAAGGTTCAGAAATCAAATTGTACACCACCATCAAAGATAGAGAAATTTTCTACCAATCCCAATGAGATTACAAGATAAGAATAGATTATTGATTAGAAAAGTAATTTTAATACTTTGCTAATTAATAGTTTAAACTATCGCCAAAGATAAACCTGAACAGGGCCAAACTGAAAGTAAGGATGTATAGTCAGCACATTATAAAGGCATATCCTTAAATATAAAAGCAGAAATCAACTAAATTACTAATTTAATCAATCATAATGTTACAAAAGGAACAGCAAATTAAAATCTATTAAAAAATTTACTAATTAAGTTCTTACCTAGAAAGTATTCCCTAGGTTCAGGCATTATGTTTGATACTTATGGAAAATATAGTGGGCAAATGAATCTAGGAATCTGATTCTTTCCATCAACATGCCATTTTGGGACAAATTACTTGATATATATTTTCGATATATATGTAGTCTATCGTGTTATAGAAGGAAAAACTACTCTAGATGAAAACAGTCTAACCAATGATGTTACCAAAATATTTCTTTGGTATGATATCTTGATCAATATTATCAAAAAAAAAGATTGCGTTATATAGGAATACTCTGAAAATATGTTCTTTGACCGAAGAAAAGGATGTAAGGTTTTGCCTTGAAATCTGGGGTACAGATTATGCCAAAATTAAAGAAACCTGCTTATTGGCTGAAGATCTCGGTTACCATGGGTTCTTTTATGGCGAATCTCTTGCAGATTTGGACTTGGATTGCTGGACTGTTATATCTGCCCTGTCATCTCTAACTAAGCGGATAAGATTAGGCCCTGTCATAACCTACCTGCTGCCTCAATATAGGAGTCTTGCATTAATTGCCAAACAAGCGATTACCCTGCAAGATGTATCTGATGGGAGGCTTGAGTTTAGAACCGGTGCGGGAGCAACTCTTCAATATGCCGTCCAATGGTGGTATCCCTACGGTATAGATTACCCTGAAAAAGGGAAAAGGGTCTTGATATTTGAGGAAGGTATTAGGACCCTGAAAATGTTACTTGGAGATAAACCTTCCTCATCTATACCTACCTCGTCCCCATTGCCCTCCCCTGTAAAGTTTAATGGCGAGTATTTCAGAATAAACGGGGCTACTTTTAAACCGCCTTTAAAAAAAATTCCAATAACGGTTGCTGCAAAGAAAAACAAAATGATGCATCTGGCGGCATTATATGGGGACATTTGGGAATCCTCATACCTGTCGCCTCAACAATTTTCTACACTGAGAGCTAATTTTGAAAGAATTGTACAAAGTGTTAATAATGGTGACAAGGGCAAAAACAATAAAAAAATAGCAAAATCAATTGAACTTGATGTTTTAATTGCCGAAACTGACAGTGATCTGGAGTATAAGAAAAGGATGTTTGCAATGGAAAGGGGACCCGCAGTGTACAATCAAATCTTAAACAATGGCCTTGTCGGTAAACCTGATGCCATATCAAAAAGAGTTAAAGAATATACAGATGCAGGCGTAGACCAGTTCTTCCTTGCCTTTCAGGATCCCTTTGATTTTAAAGCGCTGGAATTGTTTAAAAAGTCAGTAAAGGAGGGAGGTGGTGGGGGCGAGTGAGATGAAGGGTATTGATTATCTCCATTTCTAGTCGATCTGCCCTCTCTATATTTCCTTAAAATTGAGTTCCTTAGGATTTCATTAGCCGAAGCCTTTGGCATGTTACAAAAGGATGAAATACATTCTGCAAACTTGTCAGAGTATATTATATTTCTGAACCATGATAAGTTTTCAAGATAATTCTGTGCTGGATCTTGAGATGCCAAAGCACAGCTTAGCATTATTTCTGAAACGCTCTTCTTTGTGTTTTGAGGATAGTTTGATAGCATATCTTCAAGTATTTCGGTTAAAGGGCCTATTTTTCCAACTTCTTCATAAAAAAGATAGTCCTGTCCACTTTTGACATCCATATTATTCTTGGCTTTCTTGAGAATGGGTTGTTGGTCGTATTTACCTGTGTTATTGAATTTTTTACCCTTATCCTGAAAGACATTGCTGCCGATGCTGTCGATAATATCCTTTGATTTGGGATACCCAAGAGATGGTTCTCCTGGTGTTTGGGGGCTATATATTGTATTGTGTGACCTGTCGTATATCTCTCATTGATTGCCGTGTACCAGCCTATTATGACGGAGGGCATTCCCCCTCCTGCTGCTCTCCTTATGGCAGTGAACAAAAATAAGGCGAAGCCTTCAATGTTATCAGTTATTTATATTGCAATTCCTTTATAAAGGCCTAAAAATTTGGTATGCTTGTAGTGAGTAACTCTGAGTAACTCATTAAGTGTAGTGAACCAGATAACCCAACCTATGCCACAACCCCTGCCGCCACCACAACATCTCTCACAGCCACAACCCCCCCTCTCGGGGACCTCCAGGCCTCTCCCACAGCCACAGCCTCTGTAACCACCACCATGGCTCAACCTCTGACCTCCGTGATCCTTGCCCCAACCGCCATAACTAATACCCTAACCTATAAGCCAGAGTGGCAACACTAGTAGACAAAAATAATGTGCCAAAACAGATGCCGATTGTCACATTTTCTGAATCTCCTATGATTAAAAAAGATGGAGTTCAAAATAATGACATGTCAACCTAAAGAGGGTTGATAGTTAAATATAACAACTTTTAGTGGATTCAAAGTTAATGTTGAGCTTTATGCATGTTTGGATAACTTGAATACCAAAAGAATATAGGTTGAACCGGCAACGGAATTCAATTCACAATACTCTTTTGTTGGCATGGTGCATTCTTGGGTTCAAGTCCGTTCTAGTTGCGTTGATTTGGAAGGCAGAATGTAGTGTAAAGGTGCCCGTTGTCACTGTGTGGCTGATTCTGCCTGTCTTTTGAGTCGCTAAGAAAACTGACAGATTTTTTAATGTCTTTTGTAGTGTATGTTCTTTATTGAGAATAATAATTTATACTGGCAAAGGGGGAACAGGCAAGACTGTCTTGTCGTGTTCTACTGCTGTAAACCTTGCGGACAATAATCACAAGACTTTGATACTATCATCAGATCCTGCACATACACTAAGTGATGCATTTATGATGGATTACATTGGAAATGAACCCTCAAAAGTTATTGATAATTTGTATGCATTGCAGGTAGATCCGGTTATAGAAATAAACAAGCATTTTAACTCCATTCTATCATACCTTGCATCTACATTCTTTTCAAAAGGTGTTGATGAAACGCTGTCATACGAGCTTGCCATGCTCCCAGGCATGACACAATTATTCTCATTGCTAAAAATTGAAGAAGTCACGCATGAAGGTGACTATGAGGCTATAGTGTTGGATATGCCCGCATCAGGTGAGGCTTTAAGGTATCTTTACTTTCCAAAGTTGGCTGGAAGTATTGGAAGAAAATTAACAGGATTTACAGGCGTATTTAGTGGATTTGCAAAAATGTTCCAGGCTTTTTCAGGCTTCCCTTCTTCCTCATCCTCTCACCTTCCTCCTTCCAATGTATTGCAGAAGGAACTGGATTTAATGGACAGGCTTGATTCCCTGTCAAAACTGATAACTGATTCTCATGCCACAAGTTTGAGGTTAGTGGCCAATCCAGACACCTTTAGCATCGAGAACGCCAAAAGAGCCTTGATGTCTGCCAACCTATATGGCATAAATGTCGACCTTGTTATTATCAATAAAATTATGCCAAAGGGGAGTTCTGATAAGTATTTTGCAAATTGGGCCGAATTTCAGAACAGAAAGGTGGAAGAGGCCATATCCAATTTTTATCCCTTGCCTGTCAAGGAGGCAAGATTGTATGAAAAGGAGCTGCGAGGAATAGCAATGCTAGGGGAAAATGCTAAATCCCTATTTGGAAAAGACGATCCTTCAAGGATATTTTACTCTGGAAAGGTATTTGAATTTTTAAAAGAAGGGGATTCTTCGTTAAGGATAAAGATGAAAGTACCTTTTACCGAAAAGGCCGATTTTGATATCAGCCGTTATGGGGAACAGCTTGCAATAAAGGTAAAAGGCCCAACAGGTTACATCACAAATGTTGTGCCATTGCCTGTTGCAACTATTGGAATGAATCTGAGTAGGGCAAAACTGGATAAAGATGAGCTTAACCTGTTTTTTGAGAAACGGCCTTAGAAAAATCAGGTTATGAAATTCAGAATACGAGTTCAATCAAAGGATGATGGTTCGGTATTTGTGTCATCTCTGGTATATCCGTTGAAATTGAGAAAAAAAGCCAAAAAGACCCGAAATTAACTTTCAACCCCCATGCGCCTGGTTGATCCAAAAGCCGTAATCTAACAGCGGACAACAGCAACAGGTCACTGGCCACATGTTATGCGCATCAATGTGCAAGGCTAATGACGGCAGTTTAACCAATCTATATATCATCAATCTTCACAATGTCCAATGTGATGCAAATGCCACTAAATCTCCCTATTTCCCATGATCCGATTAAGTTTTTGAAAGGACATGAATAACCCCATGTCACTCAGGGGGTTAACTGTCGCAATCACAGGAAGCCGAAGGGCCTCAGAGCTGGCGCGAATTGTGGAGAATTTCGGCGGCAAGCCATACATTGCCCCAACCGTTGGGATCGAGGCAAACTTAAGCGAGCCAAACAAGTCCATCACTGAATTCATCAACAGGATTGTGAAACAGGATGCAGATTATGTGGTCTTCATGACCGGGCCAGGCGTTTTTTCCCTTATGGCGCTGGCTAGAAGTGGCGGAATGGAGGGGGCGTTACTCACATCCTTAAAGAAAGTTACCGTCATCGCAAGAAGTACAAAACCCCAGATGGTACTGAGAAGTTTCGGCATTAAAGTGGATTTTGTACCACAGGAAAATACCCTTAAAGGCATACTGAACCTGCTCAAGGGTAGGGACATAACCGGGAAGACTGTTGCAATATTGTGGCATGGCGAGGAGCAATCAGCAAAGATAAGGGAGGATCTTTACAGGGCAGGGGCATCAAACATCATCGAAGCGTCCAGTTACACATACTCTTTTGAGACTCATAAGGATGGGGCCTCAATACTACAGGCAATGGGTTTTCAATTCCTTGCTCCTGACGAGGGTAAGGTCGTCAAGCTTATTGAGGACATTATTGGTGGGAATATCGATGCCATAACCTTCACAAGCCCCCCCTCCGTCAGAGATCTTTTCAAAATAGCCAATGTTCACGGCATGAGCAGCTCACTAAAAGACTCACTGAACGAAAATGTCATCGTAGCTGCAGTTGGCCCCTCCACAGGGGAAGCCCTTGAGGAGAATGGTTGTCATGTGGACGTAATGCCCCAAGTCTTCAAGATGGGGCCCATGGTAAAGTCTCTTTGCGACTATGTTGGTCGGGATGGCGCCTCCAAGGAAACAAAATCAGCAGAGAACCACTGATTCCTTTAGGGCAAAAAACTGCAACTGTTAGAGCATGGAAGGAAGGCAAGAATCAGGTGATGATGGTGATGGTGATGGTGATGGCGTGTGACATACATCCAGTCGCGATGGAGCGTTTGATCTGCATGACTTTTTTTTGAGATTATGTGTGTCAGTTGCTTTGCGTATGGGAGTGGATCATGCTTGCATAATTGATGAAACAGATCTATGATCATTCACAATCTGTTATTTCTAAAATATTGGAACCCATTTGCCACAAGGAATTAAACCCTGATCAATTTTGAATCATGTATTAAGATAATTTCAGAATAACCAAAGCTTGTCAATTTCTAATTTATAAAGATTAAAACTTATTTTAATGTTAAATTCACTATAGTTTTCTTTATCTGGATAACTCTGCAATTAAAGAGCACTCAAAATAGGAAATTTCAGGATAAACAATGCATTTCCATATTAAAAAATCCCATAAAATATGACCAGGAACTAACCTATCCACTAGCACGTTAAAAAAATAGATGAGATAGTGTGGCTTGGATATATACTGATTGGCATACTAACCATATACAAACTCTATCGCAATCGAATCATCAATGTCTTTTATGTCCAGTCTTTTTACCAGTCCATCAAGTTCAGTGTCCTTATCCAAAAAGCTCTTGTCCTTAATTGCAACAAATTGATTCCTATAATATTTTTTAAAGTGTTTATGATTTTCATTAAACCAATCCAAGTTATCCTTTAATCTTTCTAATTTTTCCATATATGTTCCCTTATCTATCTGTAAGGGCATAGCAAATCTATAAGGCATGGCAAACCTATATCGTCATCATTGCTAATATACTTTTTCCATATTCTCTATATGGACACATATACGATGATCTTTCTATCACAGTTTTTCAACTTTAAGCTAAGTTGCGTGTGATGCATATCCTGCACAATAAACAAAGTGAGAACAAATAATTATTGTACAAGGCGGGATAACAGAACAATGGCATATGACCATTAATCCTGAACAAAATGCTAGGAAGGACATCGCGTAGCAGACAGATCTATTAGTCACCAGTAACCAGACAGAAAGCATCTGCTGACATGATTGATAGAAGCAAACGTCAACTGCGGATAATGGCAAAAGGATAAGGAGGGAAGGCATAAAAGGTCTGGCTTCAACCCAAAAAACCATACACTATCTTGAACAAAACACCCGTGGGAATTTAGAGCGGTAGGATAACCAAAGAAGAGCTACATGTTTTGGTTTTGGGTCTAAACATGACGTACAGTTAATGACCCATTCTAATGGGCGTATATCAAATATCTCCATATCAATTTTCTCTGCTGTGTTTTTGTGAAAAAAGCTAAAACACAGTCTCGTTTACATTACCTGCATATTGTGTATTGTTTTACCACCTCGCCATCACTGTCACCGCTTTCTCATGAGTTGACATCAGGTGTAGAAAGGCGAAAAAACAATCCTATAAATACAGCAACAGCGGTGTGCTGAGAGAATGGAAAAGCCTATTTCAGAAAACCTGTGTTAAAAATGTAATAAAAAAATCTGGTTTAGGACGCATTAGATTAATTGTTGTTGCTGTTATTTCATAATTTTAAAATTGCAGATGCCTTTGAAATGAGTTCTCGGGGTTCAACTGGTTTTCTGAAAATCTCGCTGACTTTTATATCGGGGAATATGCTCAACAATTCCTCCACCGCATCCAGAGCGGATAAGAAAAGCACCTTAATTTCTGGGTTCATGACCTTGAGTTTTGAATAAAGCTGAATGCCGTTCATTCCTGGCATGCGTATGTCCGTTATTACGAGGTCATAGTAGTAAGGGTCCACCTGGGAAAAATGATTAAGCGCCTCATAGGGGTTGTTGAATGATTTTAAATGATAGCCTTCACCCTCGATAACAGCACTGAAGGTAAAAAGAATATCTGCATCATCATCTATCAGTAAGATGTTGTAGGAAGAATTGGCTTGATTTAGTTTATTTTTTTGTTGCCGTTGCTGTGGATGTTGCTGTTGTTGATTTTGCTGTTGTTGATTTTGCTGTTGCAGTAACAGTTGATGATGGGTGTTGCGCTTTTGTGTTTCGCTGTCACTGCCATCATTTGTGTTTTCTGTAGGATTTTCAATGCGATGCACCGAATATACCAAATCTGAATATTTTCTATACTCCTCGTCATTGTTACATTGTATTTCTTTAAAGAGATATTCTTCATTTTCTAAATTTTCTTTTAGAATGTCATAAAGATCCTTGTAAATAACCATCCCGTTAGGTGGGGCCAAATGGTTTATCTTTGAGCAAACATTTAGTGCGGGGCCAAACAAATCAACGTTATTAGAATTTAGTGACATGGCAAGTTCCATAATTCCATAGTTTCCACTGATTCTATAGCTGATGGATGGCAGATCGTCTTTGTTTAGCCTTGAATTTATGATGGGGTTTGCGTCAATCATTGCCACGCCGCAGTCAATTACATCCTTAAAGGCCAATTGATTTGAGCCGTCTACCGTTTTGGGAAAATAGTAAATCAAACAATCCCCTGCATTCTTGATTACCTTTCCATTATGGGTTTTAATTATCGAGGCCATTGTGTTTAGGAATATGGAGTAGAACTCTCTTATCTTCTCCGACCCTTCTATCTTGCTGGCAGTTTTGGTAGAATCGACTATGTCAATAAAGCATACACAGTACCTGTGGGTATAATTAATGAAAGTTACTTGTTCTTCGTTAATCTTAGTGTTTTCTACCTTTAAAACCTGGGCGTTTTGCCTTTTGGTATCTTCATCCGTATAAACCGAAAAATCTTTACCTGTAATACCCATTTGTGTGCATACACTCCCCTCTATTGGGATTTGTCATTATATGGCCATGTCTTTTTCCTGATAAAAAAATCGCATTGCACACTGCATTGTCTTTTTTCTTGTCCTGTATGCTATCCAACTATATCACCTCAAACGGCGTAATCACGCCGCAATAGATGAAAATGAAGATGGAATTGTGATACATTGACAATTTTATACATTCTTTCTATATAACCTTTGTGAAACATGATTTCATATGCTCTATTACTTTTATTGATATTGTAAAATTTTCAATAATGATGATATAAAACAAAAGAATATTGTTTTTTCTTGATGTACTCTACAAATAATTTATAAAAGATGGTATATATACAAAATTAATAATTGTTATATTATAATGAGATAGAAGACAAAAAGAATAGATTTTTCTGTCAATCAAATTAGACACATGATATTATCCAAAATGATAAATCAATCTCGGACTAGCCGTGTCTTGATTTTTTCATGTGAGCACTACAAAATAAAATTATAAAAAAATGGGAAAGGAAAGTGTTGTCCCGTTTAGGTGAAATATTTCCCTGTCTTTTTTTTATTGGTACGCTTATTTTTAAGTTTCAATGGCTTTTCTAATTTCTTCGTAGTTAGGTTCTAAGAGTGGATTGTCTGATACCCACTTGTATTTTATTTTTTGATTGTTGTCTACTATGAATATTGACCTCTTTGCCACCTTGTAGTCTTTTAGTTTTCCCAAACTTGGCATTACCACATCGTATTTTTCTATGGTTTCTCTGTTGTAATCACTTAGTATGGGAAAACTAAGGTGATGATGCTCTGCGAAAACTTTGTTTGCAAAGGGACTGTCTACAGATATTCCCAAAATCCTTGTGTTCTTGTCCTGCAAACCGTTTAAAGAGTCCCTAAAGTTGCACATTTCGGTGGTACAAACTGGAGAGCCTGCCGCTGGAAAAAATGCCAAAATGGTCTGATTATCTTTATAGCTTGACAGTTTGTGAAATTCCTGGTTTGTGTCCAATAATTCAAAATCCGGAGCGGCGTCCCCTGTTTTTACCTTGCCGTTATTATTGTTATTGTTGCTGTTGGTTTCTGAAGGTGATGACATTGTTATGTGATAAACATTAAAACAAATAAAGTCTTTCTGTTGTGTTTAAGATGGGTTAAGACACTTTTTATTTTGTTCAATCAACAATTTTTAACACAATTTTTAGGTTTTCATTGAATCCAAATAATACTAAATCCAGGTTCCTTTTTATTATCATTAACAAAGCCATTGGTTGGGTATTACGACTATGATGAGAATTGCCGTAATTAACCCACGGCTCTACATTTTATGGGGGTTCATCTATTGGGGTATTCACATTACCATATTCCCATATTATTGATATGGCAAACAATTTTTTATTTGATTTTTCAGGCGTGTGGCTCTTCTTTTTGAAAGAAGGTAGCGAGTCTGCAATTATGAGACTTGAATAAATGTTATTAATTCGACTAAAACTTCTCCTATTTTCATTGTAAGTTTTTAATTTGATGGATTTATTCATCGGGTTTTGATACCTTTTATTTTATGAGCTGTCTTTCATTCTCCATCCCAAATAGAGCCTTTCTGAATATGTGTAAAAATCTGCATTCTAGTAAAGATTTCAGGACTCAATTTAAAGGTAATAGCCTTGGGCTTGTTTATCAATTTCAAATTAAAATCATAACAATAATTTGTAAAGTCGGTTTGTTTTATTCATCCTCATCAAGTTAACAGAACCGTATTAATTGAAGGATAATACGCCCATAGAGTATGAACCAGGACGGAGGGAAGGCTGTCCAAAGATGTTATCTAGGGCAGCACCAAAGGATATTGAATGTGAACATGTGATACTTGGCATGATGGAAACGTACACACACATAAGCTCATCCATGATTGGGCCAATCTTAACTATCCCATTTACAGAAGGTCAAATGATGTTAGGTACATGGCAATAGATATTACTGATTGAAATGGATAGCAATAGTACTTGAAAGGTTTTTTTAAGGAGGAGAACAATTCAGCCAAAATGAATAAAGGACCAAAATTGTTTATTATGCAAGGCCATCCTCAACAGCATTACTACAGAACGAATAAAAAACCAATATTACAATTGACTTAATCAATAATTCATCGATTACTCGTATACTTTTGATCCCTTGATCATTTTTATAGTATCCCTTTTAGACCATCCTGCATGAGCAATACGGGTAGTATTACAAACCAAAAAGGATCTAGTGGCCATGCAGCCATTTTTCTCTACCGTGCCCCAAAGAAAAATCATGATGCTTTAGTAAGGATTAACAAGCATTCTCATGATTTTTTTATGAAACACGGTATATCAAAATTTGAAGTCTTTAACTTAAATGCTAGAGAGAACATAATGGACTTTGTAAACGTATCAAGAACCGTTTCTGCTAATGATGACGAGGACGTCTGGTTGGAAATACAATCCTATAGGGATGCCAAACATGTAGAGGAGTTTATGAAGTCAATGGAGGGTGATAAAAGTGGGGATGAAATGTATAAGGAATTTATGGAACTTATAAGTCCAAGTTCAATAGTTACTTTTGGGGATTTTAGTAAGTTGGAAGAGATATCCTGAATGTCCTACCAAGGTAATAAACATGCAAATGGCTCTCATTCCTTTTCTTAATCCTTGGTTCCAACGAAATATGCTTTGGTAGTCGATTAAGAGCATTACGTTCAATCAAATATGCAGTTGCTTGGATTTTCTCAACCTTTCACAAATTCTATATCAATTACAAAGCTACTTTGGTTTTTCTTCATTTTGCTTTCGAGCCATAATGATTGCTTCCTTAAAGTTCTTCAACTGAATTGGGATGAGTTTTATTATTTGATTATCCTTGACTACTGATTTAAATTTGAGACTTTCATTTAATGGTCTTGCCAGTGATGCTTTTACCGGTGTAATGAGTTCTACCCAATATGATGAAAGTCTCGGAGTGAGAAAAGGAATTATAATTATTTTCAAGAACTTTTTGTTGATTATCTTAGAATATTGTACCATCATTTCTTTATAATTTAGGGTGTCTGGACCTCCAACATCAAAAGTCTTTCCTTTTGTTTCTTCTACCTCTAACGCTTTAGCCAAATACGTGATTACATCATCTAGTGCGATTGGTTGGCATTTTGTTAAAACCCATTTTGGACAAACCATAATCCATAGTCTCTCAACCAAGTAACTTAACATCTTATAGGAAGCTCCTCCAGTTCCTAGTATAACAGCGGCTCTGAAAATTGTAACTTTTGCGGATGATGTTGAAAGTATCTTACCTACTTCAAGTCTGCTTTTCATATGTTCTGATATGTTGCTACTTTTGTTATTGCTGCTTAATCCTTCATTCGCGTGAATTAGGCCGCCTAAATAAATAATTCTATCCACTTTACATTCTGTGGCCGCCTTTGAAAAATTTTCAGCCGCTTTCCTGTCTCTTTCAGCAAATTTTTTCCATTCCTTTGTAGACGAGCCTTCCATAGAGTGAATAAGATAATATGCCACATCACAGCCCTTGAGGGCTTTCGTTAGACTTGAATAGTCCATCACATCAGCCTCAATAATCTCTATACTCAAATCTCCGATTTTCTTCTTTAATTTGTCAGCACTTCTTGTGATAGCTTGTAGGTCCAAGTCTTTGTTGTAGACTCTAATCTTGAAACTAAATTGCTTCCGATAAATCCTGTTGCCCCCGTTACTAATACTCTCATTTTAACTACCTCATTTATTTCATAACGATGTGTATATAATAGGCATTTTAAAAACAAAATATGATTCCTAGTTAACTTAGACTTGTTACACAATCTGTAACAATATCGTTACTTAAATTGGTAGCGAATGTGGTGGAAATCGTTTGGAAATCTACATGAGTTTAGTTAAGGGTTTCATCCATTTTAAAAATATGAAGATAAAAAAATAAAGAATGATCAGTTATGCAACAGATCGCCTAAGAATGAAAAAATGACAGAGGAGAGCAACAATACAGTATACAGGAACTTAATCTTTTCATATTAACAGATAATAAAAAGAATGACAGAATGATCATATGTCTGAATTTGATAAAGCCACGGATACAATTCTTGGCAGATGGAAAAGTCAAATACTGTATACAGGGGCCAAATTAGGGATATTTGATTATCTAACAACAAACCCTGAGGAAACAGGTCAAATTGCAAAAGATTTGAATCTGGATGAAACAATGGCGTATCGCATTCTAAGATCAATCGCCTCTTTAGGTTTTTTAAAAGAAGAGGAGGACGGCCGCAGATTCTCAATCACCACTTTAGGAGATCTGTTAAGAAAAGATCATCCACAATCACTACAAGGGGTTTTGCTGCTGGAAGAAGGACCAGAGCATTATCAAATATGGAAGCATTTACCAAGAATGATTAAAGATGGTCAACAAAATGCCTTTCTTTCAGAATATGGCAATAGCCTATTTGAATATGCATTTAAAAATGCAGGATATTCTAAAGTTTTCAATGAGGCAATGAGCAGCTATTCAGCAATGCATACTGCCATGGTACTAGAAGCATTAAATGGATACGGTTTTTCGAATATATCTTATATTTGTGATATTGGTGGTGGACAAGGACATCTTTTAAGTCATTTGCTATCAAAATATGATCATCTCGATGGAACAATATTGGAATTGGATCCTGTAGTCAACAACCATGATTCATCATGGCATAATAAGATGGGCTTGCAGGATCGTTGTAAATATGTCAAAGGAGACATGTTTGAACAAGTCCCCTCTGCTGATCTATATATAATGAAAATGATTCTTCATGATTGGAATGATGAGGAATGTATAAAAATACTTTCAAACATTCATAAATCTGCATCTGACAAATCTAAAGTATTTATTATTGAACATATTGTACCAAATCCGGAGACACCACATTTTTCCAAACTATTTGATATACATATGATGTGTGCTACATCTGGAAGAGAAAGAACAAGTGAAGAATATGAATCAATTTTAAACCAGTCTGGATGGGGATATGATAAAACCCATTATCCCAACTCTAAAATCATTGGAGTTATTGAAGGCGTTAAAGAAAAATAGTTCATCTATATAATTCATCAAGTTTTTTACTTTTTTTATGATCCATTTTCAACAAGAAACAAACTAGGTGATATGTGCAATGATACAAAGGAATATTGGAAAATATTATTTATGACACTCACTAAATCGTTACTAAAATAGATATCGAGTATGGTGGAAACCATGAAGATATTCACAGGGATTTAATATGAAATCCAATATTTGAATCCATTGAGTATGTGGGAACTATTTTCCTTATGATGCATTATTTATTGTGGTTGAAGTTCTTATTCCCGAGATGGAACATATTGAAAAGTTTTATAAGAAGAAATTTTCTTCAGTCAACTCAAAATAGTTAAATTCCAATCGCTTAAATACAATGGTAATTGTTTCATGAACATATGTTAAAAATATTGACTTTATTGTTTGGGATAATCGTTTTATTGTCAACAATTATGGTAAATCCAAAAATAACTTTTGTAACGGCATCAGTCATTCTCTGATCCTGACCCTTTTTTTAACGTCAAAATCAAATTCACTCAAAACCCTTAGCTCTGCAATTATTTCCTTTAACCTTGTTATTGTGGTTTCCATCTCTTCTCTTGTGTTTTGGTGCCCCATTGAAAACCTTATCGAGCCCGTTACCTCTTGATGAGATATCCCTAGTGCCTTTAGGACGTGTGAGGCTTTTTGTTTTTTGTTAGCCGAACAGGCTGAACCTGTGGAACACGCTATTTCGTTTTCGTCCAGTTTTATCAGTAAATCCTCCCCATTTACGCCCAAAAATGAAAGATTGATGTTATGGGGTATTCTTTCTTTTTTTGATCCGTTTAACCTGGAAAATGGTATTTCTTTGGTTATCTTGTCTATTGCATATTTTTGAACCTCCCTTAACCTTTCACTTTGGTTTGACAATAGTTTTTGGTTGGATATTTCACAGGCTTTCCCAAAGCCCACTATTGACTGTACGTTCTCTGTGCCGGACCTTAATTTTCTTTCCTGCCCACCTCCAAACAATATGGGCTCGGGGTTTAGTCCCGTTTTTATGTATAAAGCTCCTGCACCTTTTGGCCCGTTAATCTTGTGTGATGACGCTGACAACAAGTCTATGTTCAGGTCCTTGACATTTATTGGGATTTTGCCCAGTGCCTGTACTGCATCTGTGTGAAAAACTGTGTTGCTGTTTTTATTCTTTGCAATATCTGCCAGTTTTTTGATGGGCTGAATCGTTCCTATTTCATTATTGACTAGCATAACACTAACAAGCCCTGTTTTTGTTGAAATCATTTCCTTGAACCTTTCTTCATTGATAATGCCGTCTTTGTTCACGGGTATAGAATTCACCTCAAACTTCATCTCCCGTTCTATAATTTTTGCTGTTTCTAATATTGAATCATGCTCTATTTCGGATACTAGTATTTGGCTGCTGGATGGGTTAGTTTTATTGATTATTTTTGCGGTGCCGACAATTGCGAGGTTGTTTGATTCGGTTCCTCCGGAGGTGAAGTAGATTTCATTGATACTGGCCCCTACCGTTTTGGCAATTCTTGAACGAGAGTTTAGTATACCCTGTCTTGAATATCTGCCTAACTTGTGAAGTGATGACGGGTTGCCATAGTTGTTTTCCATAAAAGGTAGCATTTCATCAATTACCTGCCTGTCTATCGGTGTTGAGGCTGCATTGTCTAAATAAATAAAACTGTTTTTACTTTGGTTGTTTGTCATTGTGGTTGGTTCTGTCGTCTTTTTTAAATGAAATGTCTACAGCTGCTGCCGCCACTCCCGCTTTATCGGGTGCGCCCAACCCGCTTTTTTTATAGCCCCCTATGTCTATGGTAACATATATAAAGCCATTTTCCTTAAAAGCCAGTTCTATTTTGCCTAACCTGTCAATATCGAACAAATTCTCCATCTCTTCTTTTTCCACTTCTATTCTGGCTAGACCTTGACCATGGTCCCTTACCCGAACCTGTTTAACCTTGAAAATCTCTTTGACCATTGATTCGCAAATTTCAATTCTTTTTAACCTTAAAGGAGTTATCTCTATATTCTTTGAAATTCTCGAAGCAAGGCAGGCGTTGGAGGGTTTATCATACACTGAAAGTTTGTTAACCTCTGCTATCGTCCGTATGTTTTTTTTATTAAAGCCTGTTTCTATCAATGGGCTTTTGATTCCTTTTTGATGCAGCGCTACCATTCCGGGTCTGTAGTCATTTAGGTCATCGGTATTGCTTCCATCAACTATTAACTTAAAATCCTCTTTGCTAGCCACCTTTATCAAATTGTCTGCCAACTCATTTCTGCAATGAAAACACCTTGAACTATCGTTTTTTTTAAACTCAGGGTTATCCATCTCATTGTACTCTATTATGTTATGTTTGATTTCAAGCTCGTTGGCTACTTTTATGGCGGTGTCCAGTTCTTCCCGTGACAGGGTCTGGTAATTCGCAGTAACGGCTAAAACGTTTTTCTCACCCAAAGCATTTTTTGCAACAAGGGCAACAACCGCACTATCCACCCCACCGGATAATGCAACCAACACCTTGCCATTTTTAACTTGAAACCACTCAATTAATTTTTTATATTTGTCATTTGAATTATCCTGGTTGACTTTTTCCATTTGTCCCTTCTCCTCCTTCTCCCATTCCTCTCCTTTTTTCTCTTCCTCTCCTTCTCCTTCTTGCCACAATGCCTCATATCCCTCCACTGCCGACGCCGCCGCCGCTCCTTCTGCCGCCTTTGATATTAATGCATCTGTTTTACTCATTGTTTTTGATTTCAAACTGTATTATACATCGTATAGGTTTCTTTGAGATATTAAATTATTGACAATTTCCAGAGTTCTCCTTAATGGATAATTTAGCTTATCTGCAATTTTTTTAATGTCGTCATATTCCGGTTTTATGTTAGTTATCTCGCCATTGGGGTTTTTTGATATTTTAACGTTAACAACAAAATTCTCCTCCTCTATTTTTATGGGGATTAAAAGGTTAAATCTGCTCAAAAGGTACCTCTCCACCCTTGATTTTCTTATGCCCAGGGTTCCCGTTTCCTGAAAGATAATCTCTGCAACCTTTTTTTCTATTTCGTCAGAACATATTACCTTGAGTATGTAGGTGGGCCTATTTTTTTTTGTTATTCCGTTTATTACTGTCACATCCTTTACTGCTGCATCCTTTGCCGTTGATATTTTGTCTATCAAATTTCCCATTAACTCTCCGTTTATGTCATCAATGTTCGTTTCAAGAACAGTTACTGCATCTGTCTGTATGTTGCTAAATAAATCAGTCTTTCCTATCGAAACCCTCAAGATGTTTGGTATTTCATCAAATTTTTTGGTGCCTGTTCCATATCCTATTTGCTCTGGGATAAATTCGGGATAGTTTGTTATCCTTTCCGGATTTAAATTTACCAGCATGGATGCTCCAGTCGGCGTCGTTAACTCGGTGTCGATTGGCCCCCCCCTTATTGGAATTTCAAAAACCTTGAAGATCTCCAGAATGGCATTTGTTGGATTTGGGATAGTGCCATGCGAAAATTTTGTTAGTCCTCCACCAACTGCAACTTTAGTGGTATAAAATGTGGAGTCATTCAATAAATCCAGGTCATCAAGGGCTGTGGCGCAACCAATAAGGTCCGCACCTGTATCGACACTCGAAGACTCATGGAGATGCAGGTCTTTTACCTCTTTATTGTGAATTGTGGACTCGGCATGAATAATTGTCTTTATTGACTCAATGGCAAATTTTTTTGCTTTTTCTGACAAACCGATATTATGACAGCAGTTTGCTATTATTCTGTACATATCGGTTGCATTTTTTTCTTTTACCTTTTCCTCAAAATCAAAGATGAATTTTGTAGCCTTTATGCCGTTTGATTCAGTCCTGACAAAATCAGTCTTGTTTATTGTTGCATGGGGAAAATATTTTTGTGTTTTATTGATGTTTTTTATGATTTTGTTTTTGTCTGCCCCACAGTCTACCAAACTTGAAAGCAACATATCCCCAGAAATCCCTGAAACCTGGGGATCAACAATTATTATTTTACTCATTTAATGTATCCCTGTGACAATTTATTCTGTCTTTGTGGAGTTTATATAGGTCTTTATATTCCTTTCTTTATTTATTGCTAGTTTTTTTTGCCTTTTGCCTTTTGCCTATCCTTTTATTTTTTGGATGATTTGAAACAACTTAAAACTATAAATTAAAAATTACTTTCACCTTTATTATGACTATATCAATTATTGGTTCTGGAAAGGTTGGTGCGTCCGTTGCACTCAATTGTGGGCTTCGAGAATTGGATCCCAAAATAAATCTGCTGGATATTGTTGAAGGCTTACCCCAAGGCGAAGCCATGGATATCAACCATCAACTTGCAGAAAAGGGGTTAGACAGCTACATTTTTGGCTCTAATGACTATGGGGAATTGAAGAATTCCGATATTGTTGTATTGGTTGCAGGGGTTGGCAGAAAACCCGGTATGACAAGAATGGATTTACTTAAAACCAACGCTTCGATAGTCAAAGATGTCTCAACAAAAATTTCTCAAAACGTCAATGTAAATGAATGTATTTTAATTGTTGTAACCAATCCACTGGACCCTATGACTTTTTTGGCTTTAAAAAGTGGGGGATTCCACCCAAGTAAAGTGATGGGAATGGGCGGCATGCTGGACCTCTCAAGATTCACCAGTTTTATTCATGACTACACACAAATTTCCAGAAGCTCTATATCCGCCATGGTTATAGGCGAGCATGGTGAAAACATGTTACCCTTGATTAGGTTCTCGTCAATATCGGGAATTCCCCTACAGGAGTTTATGGATAAAAGCCATTCTGATGAGATTTACAATAAAACCAAACAGGTGGCTGCAGAGGTGATTAAATTTAAAGGTGCAACTGTGTATGCTCCCGGTAATGCTGTCGCAACCATGGTTGAGTCGGTAGTTAAGGACAAAAAGAAACTGATTCCACTCTCTGCATATCTGGATGGACAATATGGGGTTAAAGATGTGTGCATCGGAGTACCTGCTGTGGTTGGAAAAAAAGGAGTTGAGAGAATAATAGAGTTGCCTTTGGATGACTTTGAAAAAAATGAATTCTTAAACGGTGCAAATAGCGTAAAAGAGGCTATCTCCAACCTCCCAATTTGATTTTATTTTAGTTTTTCAATAAAATTATGTGCAGATTGTATGGATTTAAAAGATATTTTGTTGGATTATTACCATGACAGGAAAAGCCTGGATGATGCAATAAAAACACTCTCCCTTTTCTCAATAGAATACATTGAAAGCAATGTTGCCCAATTGGATGTGAATAGGGATTTGAGAAAATCGGTTCCTGAAGTTGTTTTGGCATTAAATAAAAAAAATTTGGAAATAGTCTCCATTTCAAACAAAATTCTGGAAAAAAAAGGCTATGTGATAATCAGCAAAATCAAGCCTATTGTAATCAAAAAACTGATGTGTTATTTTAAAAAGAAGGGATTTGCTGTTGAAAGGGGACACAAAAGCACCTCCATTTTGGTATATGACAGTAAAGGGTCCCTGCCTTCGAATAAAGGCGGAAAAATAGGGATTCTTTGTGCAGGCACATCTGATATTGGAATTGCGGAGGAGGCCAGAATAGCTTCTATTTCCATGGGGTGCTCGACATACCTGGGATATGATGTTGGGATATCTGGAATTCACCGTCTGCTTTTGTCGCTTAAAGAAATGGTATCAAACAACGTGGATGTTTTGGTGGTAGTGGCGGGGATGGAAGGGGCCTTACCTTCAGTTGTAACATCCTTGGTCAGTATTCCTGTAATTGGCGTCCCGTCTTCCACCAGTTATGGGTTTGGCTCAAATGGAATTGGCTCCTTATCTTCAATGCTTCAAAGTTGTTCTTTTGGCCTGGCTGTTGTAAATATTGATAATGGTATAGGTGCT
Organism: uncultured Nitrososphaeraceae archaeon; assembly: GCA_963779615.1. Classification (GTDB taxonomy): domain Archaea; phylum Thermoproteota; class Nitrososphaeria; order Nitrososphaerales; family Nitrososphaeraceae; genus Nitrosocosmicus. The sequence goes on along the minus strand of CAVZZA010000005.1, from coordinate 474,728 downwards.
GGCATATTTGCAAGTTTGATAGCCAACAAAGGACGGCAGTAACAACAACAACATCAACAAAAAACAGAGTCAGAAGCATTGGAAAATGAGGATTTGTTCTGTCCGGTTTAAAACGTTTATAAGAGATTCAAAAGTTTTTTGTTGATTGTTAGATAAAAGAGAGCGAGGAAGAGGGATTGAATGTCTTATATTAGAACACTTAAGAGAATTAGAAACAATAAAACGAATTACAGAAAACGAAAAGCGGTATTAATCAGTAGACGTAATTTTATTACAATAAAAACTAGTAACCAAAATGTTCACTGTCAATTAATTAAACCAAATTTGAGAGGTGATACTGTGATTTCTTTTTCAAATAGCACGGAACTTGGAAAATACGGATGGAAGGGCTCCTCAAATAATTTGTCTGCCAGTTTTCTGGTGGGTTTGTTGATGGGCAGGAAAATGCTTGGTAAGGATAATAACTCCGCTATTTTATATACGGGAAAAACTTCTTTTACAAGCAAAGTGGCTGCCTGTCTGAAAGGTGTTGCTTCCGCCGGGGTGGAAATACCCTTATCTGAGGATGCTTTTCCGGATGAGAACAGAATAAATGGAACCCATGTTTCCAAATACGCTGCAGATTTGAAAAAGGATAAGGATCTCTATGAAAAAAGGTTTTCAAAGTTAATCAGCAATGATTTGGATCCTGAAGATTACCCAAAACATTTTGAAGAAATAAAGAACAAAATACTTTCAAGTAATTTTGAGTAAAGGGTACAAGCAATAATGTTTTTTTCTTTTTTAGTTAACGAAAGAATAATAAATAAAAGTATATCACTGTTCTTGATAGGGTGGATGGGTGTTTAAAATAAACATTGCTAAATTAGTCGAACATACTTCGATCGACAGTATAGGTGAAATAACAAATGAGTAGAATGGCTAGGCAAGGAGAGTCTGAAACCGAATGGAAACCCCGTACAAGCCTTGGAATGTTGGTAGCCAGCGGAAAGATCAAATCCATGGAGGAAATTTTTGAGAATGGCATGAGAATACAGGAGGCAGAAATTGTGAAATATCTGTTACCTGATGTAAAAACCCAGGTTGTAAGTGTGGATATCGTCCAAAAACAGACAGACGCTGGAGAGCTAACTCGTTTCAACGCATTGGTTGCTTTGGGTAACGAATCTGGATGGTTTGGATTGGGGAAAGGAAAAGCCCATCAAATGAGGAACGCGATAGACAAAGCCACCAACGCCACCTATCTGAATGTAATTCCGGTAAAACTTGGGTGTGGCAGCTGGGAATGCAGGTGTAATCAGCCACACTCTGTCCCCTTTAAGGTGAAGGGCAGGGGTGGAAGTGTCACCATAGAAATAATACCAGGTCCCAGAGGCCTTGGCATTGTAGCAGGGGAGCATATTAGAAACCTATTAAAATTAGCCGGTTTGAAGGATGCCTGGTCCAGGTCGTACGGTTCAACTAGCACAATGTCATCCACTGCTAAAGCTATTTTTAACGCATTAAGAAATACATTTCAAACAGGATAGATGTAAAATGGTGTATCTAGTTGTAAGAATGAAAGGAACTGTGAACGTTCCAAGATGGGCAAATTTAACTTTAGAGAGTTTGCACCTGGATAAAAAATTTCGCGCTACAATAATTCCTGAGAATGAGCAGTCCTTGGGCATGCTTAGAAAGATAAAAGAGTGGGTGTCGTGGTCTAGTGTGGATGACTCTTTTATTAGAGAGTTTATAGAAAAAAAGGGACGAATTTCGGCATCCCGATTAGTGATGGCGACCACGGCGACAGGAACAACCGATGCTATGGGTGACAGCAGCAGCAGCGGCGGTAGCAAAGGGGATATTGGCGGAAATGGCTCCTCACAAAAATCACAAAATGTTGATTTAGATAAGGTTGCATCTACCATTTCTCAAAATCAGTTGTATTTATCAAAAATACCCGGAATCAAACCCTGGTTTGCTTTAAGCCCCCCAAAAGGTGGGTTTAGGAAAAAATCAAAACGTTCATACTCCCAAAATGGCATTCTTGGCGAAAACAAGGAGTTAATATCTTTGGTAAAAAGGATGATGTAGTGAATCAAAATGAACTATAACAAAATCAACTTTGTTGTCATTGAAAACTTAATATTTGCACCTTTTTTTTTATCAATTGAATGAATGAAATGGGTGATAATGTGGTATGGCTACTCGTTTAAGAAAAAGTAGAAGACAACGTGGAACTCGTTTTTGTGGTTGGGGGCAAATAGGTCAACATCGAGCTTCAGGTAGTCGTGGTGGCGTTGGTAATGCTGGAAAGCACAAGCATTTCTACATACGAACTGTTAAGGAAGAGCCTGAACATTTTGGGCACGAACAATTTCATGCTCTAAGAAAAAGTGATATAACCAGATGGGTTAATTTAAAGGATTTAAATCAATTAATGAAATATTCTAAGGCAACTGAGGACGGAAAGGTAACCCTGGATTTAAATGAATTGGGATATGAAAAACTCTTGGGTGCTGGCCGGGTTGACGCGGTTGTTTCTATTAGGGTTAGAAAGGCTTCAAAATCTGCAAAAGAAAAAATTACTGAAGCCGGAGGCGAGGTGTTGGTTTTAGATGGGCTCTCTGCTTAGCGGTGGTCTTTTCAGAACAGTAGTAAAGAAGATCTCTCCCTTTATTCCTCAGGTTGAAAAGCCAAAAAAGAAAATTACGCTTACAAATAAGCTGATTTGGACTGGAATTGCTCTGTTAATATATTTTACAATGGGTCAGGTTCCTCTGTTTGGCACCAACGTTGATCCTACTACCGATCCATTAGCTTTTGCCAGGGTCATTTTTGCTGCCCAGCAAAGGACCCTGTTAGAGCTTGGTATTGGGCCTATAGTTACTGCAGGATTGCTAATGCAGTTATTAAAAGGATCGGACATCCTAAAATTAAACTTTAGAGATCCAGATGATCGTTCGCTTTTTACTTCTGCAACAAAAATTGTAACTATTATCGTTATTATTGCAGAAGGTTCACTTTATGGTATCAGTGTTTATGGTCATCAAACGCCAACCAGCTATCATTTGGGGGCATTGGTGGCACAATTGATTGGCGCCAGTATTGTGGTTATGTATCTGGATGAGCTGGTCCAGAAGGGCTGGGGTCTTGGGTCAGGAATAAGTATTTTCATTATGGCTGGTGTTGCCCAGGGTATCATTTGGGCTATTTTCAACCCCATTCTGATTCCAAACAGTCAGGTATTTTCTGGACTAATACCATTTATGATAGGTAGTGGTATGGAAGGGCACCTTGCAGATTCTCTGTTGCGTTCCTCTCCTCCCTCTCCTATCGCAAGTGCACCAAGCATATTTGGATTGGGTATTACGGGCGCAATACTGCTGCTGCTGGTATATGTCCAGGGCATACATGTTGACATTCCAATTGTGTCGACTCGGTATAGGGGATTTACCGCAACCTATCCAATAAAACTACTTTACACATCCAACATACCCGTAATTCTGGCATCTGCGTTGCTGGCAAACGCGATGTTTATGGGGCATATGGTTTGGGCAAACTACAACCCTAACAATGACAACCCTTTTTTTAACCTAATTGCTCAATATCATCCACAGCAGCAAACCCCTACGGGTGGTGTATTTTACTACATGACGGCCCCACGATCTCTGGAAAATACAGTGGCTGACCCTGTACGTGCCGTTGTTTATATCATATTCCTTACCACTATTGTCACAATATTTGGGAGGTTATGGGTCGAACTTGGGGGGCTTTCTGCAAAATCAGCTGCAAAGAACCTACTGGATGCGGATGTGCAGGTACCCGGCTTCCGGCGGTCTGAAAGTTCCGTGGAGTCGTTGCTGAACCGGTATATACCGTCCGTCACGATAATAGGTGGAGTGATTATTGGGCTGCTGGCCTCCGTGTCCGATGTATTCAACGTGTTTGGAACTGGTATAGGGCTGTTGCTGATGGTGGATATACTTGTGAATTACTACAATCTGCTAGTTAGGGAACAGGTAGATGTCCACATGCCCAAACTGGCGTCACTATTGGGCAGGACCTAAACTGCCATAGTGGTGCTCATCAGGCCGAATCTTGATTTAAACGTAAATCAAGATTTTTTCACTTTCTATTTTTTTTTTGGCTTTATTCGTTATTACACATTGCATTATAAAGATAAAAATAATGGTTAACTTTTTTATTAAAGATCATGACTAAAAGGGTTATAATAGTCGGAATTCCGGGTGTTGGAAAATCTACTGTTATAACAAATGTTTTGAACACTCTCTCCAACCAGGGAGTGGATATTAAAATTGCGGAGTTTGGGACATTGATGTTTGAGCAGGCTAAACTTTTATCTATATCAAACAGAGATGAGCTTAGAAAATTGTCCCTCGATGAACAAAGGTCACTGCAGGAAATGACTGCTAATGCCGTATTTTTGTTTAAAAATGAGGTGGTTCTCATAGACACGCATCTTTTCATAAATACTGTAGAGGGATACTATCCCGGAATACCCTATAAATTACTGAAAATATTGAATCCCTCCCATTTAATATTACTCACTGCAAATTCTGAAGAAGTCTATGAAAGACGCAAAACAGATGCCGCAAGGCAGAGAGACATGATTTCCATAGATGATATATCCAATGAACTGAATGTATCCAAAATAATGATTGCCTCAAGTTCCATTTTTGCCGGGTGCCCATTTTCAATCATTCCAAATAATGACGGTCAGCTTGAGGAGGCGACTATGAGGATTTGCAAGACCATCATTCATTGAGCAAATGAGACGATTGGGAATCGGCCTATTTGTATGTCTTTGACTATTGATTTACCACACTATTGCTTTTATAAAATGGTTGCGCGCTTGATGTTATATCATATTGCCTGGATTAGGATAAAAGGATGTCAAAGGCTGCTGAAATCTGCGAAAGCATATGGTTAAAGCGATCTCATGGATGTGCTGCATTTTCATAAATGGGTATGTCACATTCTTGTGTTTGTTTGTGTATTTGCAATGGGTTCATCAATTACACAACAGGGCTTTATCCGCCAGGGAAATTTCCTCTTATTTGTATTGCATGTCTTTTTTCAAACCTTTATATATATAGCAGTCGAAAAAGAGAAAAATCTAGTTTTAGTGTTAAAAATGGGATCGAATGAAACAAATGGTGTTAAAAAAATATTAAATGATAAAAATGATGTTGTTTATAATGATGGCAAAAGGAAAGTAAGCATAGTGATCTCTGGGTGGCCAGCCGTGGGCAAAACCACCATCGCAGAAAGTATAGCCAAAGACTTTAACCTAAAACTATGCAATGGAGGGGATATTCTAAAGACTATGGCCTTTGAACGGGGATACTCTTCTTCATTAAATCATGACTGGTGGGACACAGAGGAGGCCTTAGTTTTTATGAATGAGAGAAATTCCGACCCGAATTTTGATAAAGAGGTGGATAACAGATTGATTGAAATAGTTAATGGCGGAAATGTTGTGATTACTAGTTATACGCTTCCCTGGATTGCCGATGCTACAATTAATTTTTGGCTGCAGGGTTCTGTAGACAATAGGGCAAAAAGGATGGCTATGAGGGACAACATCATTGTCGATGAGGCAAAAAAAATTGTTCTGAGGAGGGATAATGAAAACAAGTTGATCTATAAAAAAATCTATAACTTTGATTTTGGTGAAAAATTAGATGTATTTGACTTTGCATTCAATACCGATCTATTGCCTTTGGAATCCCTGGTAGACTTGTCCAAAAAAATTGTTAAAGATGTCATGAGTTCTTGATTTATTTATGCCATTCTAGTGTAGAAAGCCTATGGATCAAAATCTGCCTCAATTGGAAAATTTGATAAAAATAGATGAAAGTACAACCAATGAAAGTTATGGTTACTATCCATTTAAACGTCCAATTCAGGATTTGCTTAATTACGGGTTAATCCTGTTGGATAAGCCTCCAAGCCATACGAGCCACGAGATTGTATCGTATGTCAAAAAAATATTGGGATTGGAAAAGGCTGGACACAGTGGCACCCTTGATCCAGGCACCACTGGATTATTGCCAATAGGTTTGGGAGAAGGCACGAAAATTGTTCCGGTTTTATTGTTGGGATCAAAGGAATATGTTGCACTGGCCAGGATCCATAATCACATTCCTGTTGAAAAACTTACAAAAATCATAAAGGAATTTACGGGGCCAATTTTTCAAAAGCCCCCCCAAAGATCTTCTGTAAGGCGTCAAACCCGAATAAGGACGATATATGAAATGGACTTGTTGGATCAGTTCGATAGGCTTGTGTTATTAAGAGTTTTGTGCGAGTCTGGTACATACATTCGAAAATTGATTTATGATATTGGCGAAGTTCTTGAAGCAGGTGCCTCTATGATTGAACTAAGGAGGACTAGGGTGTGGAACTTTGCAGACGAGAAGGACTTTGTCAGGCTTCATGATCTGGTGGATGCATTTTTTCTTTATAAGGAAAGAAAAGAAGAGGACAAACTACGAAAGTTAATCCTTCCTATAGAGTCCGCATTAACCAAGATTCCTGCTGTAACTATTAGGGATACTGCTGTTGATGCCTTGTGTCATGGTGCGCAGTTGGCTTTGCCCGGGGTTATTTCCATACCTGAAAACTTGCAAAAAGACGATCTTGTTGGAATTTATACTCAAAAGGGTGAAATTGTTGGGTTGGGAACGTCGTTGTTATCTTTTGATGATTTTTTTAAACAAAAAAAAGGCATGTCGTTTAAGATTAAAAGAATTGTTATGAAACCCAACACATATCCCAAGTTTTGGTCAAGTTCTGATACGGTTATTGATATCCCAGAAGACAATGGCCTGCCTACTGTTGCTAATGCCGATGATGATACTAGCACTAGCAATCTTAGTAAGTTGGTAGAGGAGGAGGAAGAAGATAATTCAACGAGTAATTAACGGCTTAAAATAATTGATTTTTTGTTTTGGATTGGAGTTGATGATAAGTAGTTGCCTGCTGCTGGCGCTTTAATTTTTTTATGCTATATGGTTTCTCCAAACCCTGGCTGTGTTTTGTCAAGCAAAGATATCTTTCTAGCCAGGTTTTCCATTGTGCCTGGCACATGACAATTACACATACATTCTTTGCAATCTGAATGTTTTAGATTTTTGCAAGGCTCTGATAATTGTAATTTCTCCATAAACCTATCTACTACCATCAATATTTAATATTCTCTAAATTTATTTGTTTTATTGACAAAAATCCTTAATTGATGAATGTAATATTATATTAAGATAAATTGTCTATAAAACTAGGTACGAATGATTTAGCCAAATATCCTTTTCTGAATGAAGCTGCCTTATATGTTAAAGAAACTCATTTTGATTTACAAGAATTTGACAGAGGTGAAATGGATTATATAATAAACAGATCTTTCAAAAAGATTGAAGATTTTTTAAAAGTTGGGGAATCAAACTACAATCTGGAAAAGTTTGAGGTCGAGATTTTGACATTTCTGGCATCTTTGTTGATTTTGAAATCAGTTTCAGTTGATGTGATAACAAAAAAGTTTGCATTACTGGAATCAATGAGGTTTGAAAAATACCTCATAGATGATTTAAAAAATTCCTTTAAGGACGAGAAAAAAAGGTTGGTATTGTTTAAAATTTTCAAGGAAGTTTTTAAAATTGATGTGTATTCTGAAACTAAAATCAGCGAGTTTTACAAGATTAGGGTTATTGAATATATCCGGCGTTCTATCGTTTTTCATGAACAGGAATGGAAGTTAATAAACAGGACGGTCAAGGATGGATATGTATATCTCACCGTTACTGAGGTGGTGAGATTGTTCAGAAACGAACTAAGTCTGATAATTGTTGATAAAATCAAAAATATGAAATTAGCTACATTTCCTAATCAGGTGATAAATAAATCACAATACTTAAAAAGTTACTGGGAGTCTGTCAATAAAAGGTGGTCTGATTCTGCTGGCGCCGACGACGGCTTTGTGAATAAACACGCTGTAACCCCTCCATGTATCGATCACCTTTATAAAATTTTGAACAATGGGGAAAATTTGCCACATTCTGCGAGATTGTTATTGGCGACTTTTTTGTTGTTTTCAGGTAAAAGCATTGAAGAAATAGTGGAGATTTTCAAGAAATTGCCTGACTTTAACGAGAGAATAACCAGATATCAACTTGAACATTTGTCGGGGAAAAAGGGTGGTTCAAAAAAATATTTCGTTCCTTCATGTGAAAAAATAAAATTGGAAAATTTGTGTTATGAAACTGAAGTGTGTAAAGGCATCATCAACCCTATTCAGTTACTGAGGGGAAGAAGAAGCAGAGGAATGGATGATAATAATTAACATGATCCTTCCATACGACAGCAGCAGCAGCAGCACAAGTGACTTAACTGGTATTTCTGATACTGCAAAAGAGGGCGAGAAAGGAAAAGAGAAAGAAATAGGGGACACCAATGCAAAAACGCAATATGAAGGTTCGAATGCCAACAATGGCAATGACCAACTATGGTTAAAAAAAACTTTTAAAAAATATTATTTTGGGTATTTTGCAAATGTTGGTTTACCTGAAAAGATAAACCAGCGTGAATTTGGTTTCCGATACTATGACGAAAAAATGTACCGTCACCTGTCATTTAGCAATCCCGGCGAACTGTATGCTTTTGTTTTGAAGTTTTCCCCTTCTGATGTCTATTGTTCATCCTCTTTTTATCGAAACCCAAGCGATCCTATGGATAAAAAAGAATGGCATGGTTCAGAACTGATATTTGATATTGATGGGAAGGACCTGCATCTTGATTGTGCCTTAAAACATAATTATACAAAATGCCATGCTTGTAGTTTTATACATGGTGGCATTTCTGACAAATGCAGTAATTGCAGTGGCTCCAAATTATTCGTTATTGATATCCCGTGTAAAAGTTGTGTGTTTCTTTTAAAAAAGGAGGTAAAAAAGCTAATAAAATTTTTAACTGAGGATTTCGGAATAAGCAATAAGGTCATATCCGTATACTTTTCAGGCAACAATGGATTTCATTTGCATATCGCAGATGGAGATTACTATGGATTGCTTTCCAGTGAGCGGTCTGAAATCTCAAGTTATCTTTTAGGCAAGGGTTTTAAACTGGAAACATTGGGAATAAAAAAAAATAACGAAAAACAGTTTGTGCCGCTGTTAAAAAACAAGCAGCTACTGGATGCGGGTTGGAGGGATAGGGTTTTAAAAAAACTCAAAGTTGGTTTTTCTTCAGGCAAAAACGCAGACAATGCCTTTATTAAACAAATAGAAAAGCTAGAAAATTCTTGGGATTGTGATTTTCAGCAAATAGTTTCAAAGACAGTCGAAGAGCTTTCCGTAAAAATCGATCCCATGGTTACAATGGATATACACAGAATATTCCGATTAAACGGATCGTTAAATAGCAAAAGTGGTTTGGCCAAAATTCTTTGCAGTAATCTTGATTCTTTTGATCCATTCAAAGACGCTTGTTTTTTTGATAAATCCAAAGTAAACATCAACTCTATGGTTGACATTTCTCTTGCTTTTAAAGGAAACCAATATGAGGTAACCAGCGGCCTAAACCATGTTCCTGAGTTTGTCGCTGTTTATATGATAAGTAAAGGATTGGCAAATATTAATCCAAAAGAGATCCAAAATGGATGACAGTGGTCTCCCTCCTCACCAGGAGGATCACAACAGTGATGATGTTTCTACGAAAAAAGAGGAGGAATATTGGGAGGAAGAGAAGGAAGTGGTGTGTGGACTAGACCCCCCTATAGAGGAAAAATGGATTGTGGCCTATATTCGATCAGAGACCCTAAAGGGCATTAGTTACAGGCAGTTTTACGCCGCTGGTTTTTATGAGGCATATGACAGAGTCATGACATTTATAGAGAAAACTAGTTATAAAATACTGTGGTATAAGGAAAAAAGAAAGTGTGGCCCCTATTTTACAGGAAAAGAAATACCCTCCCTTGAATTTGTTTGCACTTTCTGCAATAACAAATTCAATGACATAGAACCGATAAAATGTGGATTTGAGAGCAAAAATATTTGCGTATCTGAGTTTTGTTCATTGAATTGCAAACGTGAACACTTTTACTATGTGCACATTAAAAGAAATAAAGGCATGTAGGGCTATTCTATTATTTTCAAATACGAATTTATCATTTCTTTGTCAACTATGCCTTGTACCACATGCGGCTCTCCTGATTCCAGAGTTATGTCCATGGCCACAGCATTATATGGTATGTCAAATTTTTCAATCAAGTCCGCGTTTTCTGTTTCAAAAACTTTTATATGGTTGTTATTGTTAGTTTTGAAGCCTATTACTTTGTCAATTTTCCTGTTTCCGGATCCCCCTCCTCTTCCTCCTGCGGCCCCACGCGATTCCTCCACCATCAGAATAAACACTATGTTGTCAATATTGTCACGATTTTTGTTCAATGCAATGTCTGATAGGGAAACAACAAGTTTTCTTTTTGGTGTTTGTAGGATTTCATTCAGTTCATTGTCCATACGTAAAAAAGTAGATGTCCAAGTAGAAAAATTTGTTGAATCGCGAAGTTAATAGAAATAAATAATCTCTGTCCAATATGTGACATCATGTCTATGAATGATAATAACAATCCCTTATTGACTGTAACTTGGGATGAGGAATCGGGGTCTGTCAAATTGATTGATCAGACAAAATTGCCTGAAAACCTGGAGTACATTGTCTGTAAAACTCACAATCATGTAGCGGACGCAATAAAAAACCTGTCCATTAGGGGGGCTCCCGCAATTGGTGTTGCGGCCGCTATGGGGCTTGCACTTTGTGCTGTTAACGATAATTCTGATAACAAGAAGGGCTTGATGTCGAGCCTTGAAAATGCTTATAAGGTTTTGTTACATACCAGGCCGACTGCTGTTAATTTGAAATGGGGTTTGGATAAAATGATGGAAGAGTCCGGGAAACACGAAACTGTTCAGGACATTAAAGAAAATTTAGTCAAACTGGTTAAAGAAATGTCTGATGATGATATACAAACTAACAAAAATATGGGAAGGTTTGGCTCCGCCCTGATTGATACAGGTGATGTAATAATGACCCATTGTAATGCCGGGGCGTTGGCCACTGTGTCTTATGGGACCGCACTCGGTGTCATTAGATCTGCCAAGGAATCCGGAAAAAAAATAAGTGTATTTGCAACAGAAACAAGACCCGTAATGCAGGGTTCGAGACTTACCGCTTTTGAATTGGTTCATGATGAAATTGATGTCAGTTTAATCCCAGATACTGCGGTGGGCCATCTTATGGCGAACAATATGATTGATAAGGTGATAGTAGGTGCAGATAGGATATTAAAAACAGGTCATGTGTTTAACAAGATTGGAACCTATCAGGTTGCCCTGTTGGCCAATTCACACAATATTCCATTTTATGTGGCTGCTCCCCTTTCCACTTTTGATTTGAAGCAGGATAATCCGGATAAGATTGTTATTGAAGAGCGATCTGTCGAAGAGGTGGTTAAAATAGGTGGTAAAAGAATAGCCCCAAAAGGGGTTAGAGTTTTTAATCCCGCATTCGACCTGACTCCACCAAACCTGATTACAGGCATAATAACGGAAAAGGGAGTTTTGAAACCCCCTTTCGAAAAAAGCATTTCTGATGCATTTGGCATGGGATGAGTCAGGCGGGCTATAAATATCAAATAAACAAAATTTAAAAAGCAGTTCAATAAACTTTGAATGGTGAATCCACAACAGCAAGTTACAAAAGAACAGGTATTTTCAGAACTACGAAAATGCATGGATCCTGAAGTTCCAGTCAATGTAGTTGATTTGGGTTTGATTTATGGTGTGAGCGTATCTGACAAAAACAACGTAGACATCAAAATGACCATGACTACAAGGGGATGTCCATTGCATGATACCTTGGTTAGTGATGTTAAGAGATACTTAAACAAACTGGAGGGAATCGGCTCGGTTAATGTCGAGATTGTATGGGACCCGCCATGGTCAATTGAAAAAATGAACCCTGCTGTTCGAGAAAAACTAGGATACGGCAAACCTACACTGAGGTTTCAAATTGATTATAATACCTATATGCCGTCAAAAAACGGAAAGGTACTGAATCAGGAAGATGGTTCTTTATCGTTAGTGAATGAAAAGGGACAGGGTTTTATGGTAAACGACAATATTGTAGATTTTTGGCAGAATTGTGATGGGACTAAAACAATCAATCAATTAGCCGATAACTTCTCGTCAAAACTGAACCTGCCAAGACAACAGATTGAACAAGAGGTGGTTCAGTTGATCCAGCAATTGCTAGAAGCTGAGTTATTAAAACCGCCACAATAGCTTAGCGTTACCTGACATCATTCCTGTCTATTGGAATCCGCATGGACTCGATTAGTTTTTGAAGTTGTCGGAAGCAGAAGAAACAGGCATCATTTAAATCATATTTGGGTTTCTTTTAACCTGGAGGAGATGAGGTTTCTCGAATCATCGTCAGATTTGTTTTCTATGTCTAAGTTGAGGGATTTGGCAATTATTTCTAGTTTTTCGCGTTCAGACGATACCGGCCTCTGAATGTTCGGTCCGCTATATTTTTGTTGTTGCTGGTTTAATGATGCTGTTGTCGTTGTTGTCTGCCGTAATAGATTGTTTTTTTCATTGAGTAGATTATTTTTTGCCTTTTCATATTCACCAACTACTTTGCCAAGGGTCTTTGTTATGCTAGTTATTTTAGTTGGAACAAGAATAATGAATACTGTAATTATTAGAATGAACCATTCTGAACCAGCTATATTTAGCGAGTAGAGTTCGATGCTCATTATTCATTAATATGATGTAACAAGCTGTAATTTTTCTGTTTTCCTTTTTAGAATTATTTTATGCTGTGTGATGAGTGTGGATATGCATTTAATTTAATTATTTATTTATTTCTGTTTTGTTTTGCCTTCGCGAATATGTCTATGCGTGGAAATATTATTGCTGGACTTGTTACAACTATTTATGATTATTGTTATGGTGATTCTAGCAAAAAATCAAGCAATTCGCATGGAATGATTTGTTTCCCTCCATAGCCGGTAGGTTGTCAATAGGTAAAGGGTGTCCCTTGACCACAAAACTTCAACTTTAAAACATTAACCTTGTAAAATGGAACTGATGACGGGGATTCTTAATATTCTGTTTGTGGGACTCATTTCTTGTTGTGCATTAAAGTTTTTTGATTGTGCTGTAGCCGAGATTTTTTGAAACCCAAATTGATAGAGATACAGAATATGATGTAAACACAAATGCCGTAATCACTGGTCATGCAGCACCATTCTCCTTTCCATTCGGATACTCTATTAGGGACTGCAAGGCAATTTCACTTAAACATGTTCAGCATATTTAATGGTAACATTAACACTTTGCAAAACAAACAAAAAATTACTTTTGATTTTGATTGTTTTTTAAATTCTGTTTGGATGGACACCGGAACCAAGATATAATAACAGGTTAACAAGTTAATAAATCAACAGTTTATGAAACGACTGAAAGACAAAAATGGGGAAAAGCCCTTATCAAAAATTTCTTTAGACTTGGAAACACCAGGATCAGTTGCAAAAAAATTCCAGTCTGGTGAATATCTTATAGCTGTGTATGGCTTGGGCCATGTGGGTGCACCCATTGCATCATCGTGGCTTAGGGCTGGTATGACTGTAATTGGTATCGATAAATCGCAAAAGGTGACAGAAAACGCAAAAAAAGGGATTACGCACATACCTGAACCCGGTGTGAATGAGGCTTTTAGCGAGGGGATAAAAAATGGAAGATTTGTAGTTTATGACGATCCTGTCAAAGCCTCCGCTGACTCAAAACTGAAAATGATTTGCGTTCCTGTATCGATTAAAAATAAAAAAGCGGATCTTGAAGCTGTCAAAGAGGTCGCATCATCCATAGGCATGGGCTTACAAAAAAATGACATTGTTTCCCTTCACCCAACAGTCCCTCCATTAACAACGGAAAAATTTTTGGTCCCACTGTTGGAAAAAACAAGTAAATTAAAGGCGGGCAAGGATTTTTTCGTTATCTACAACCCAGAAAGAATCTATGAGGGCCGCGCAATTTTTGATATAGAGGAAGGTCATCCTGGAATTGTTGCGGGACTGGAAAAATACAGTGAAGAGTTGGCCGAAAAAGTATTCTCCATGCTTTTTAAAAAAGGCGTTATAATAATTTCCAGGATTGAAACCGCGGAAGCTGAGAAATTATTCGAGGGCATCTATAGGGATGTTAACATTGCGCTTGCAAATGAGTTGTCTGTTTTGAGTGAAAAATTGGGAATTGACTTTTGGGAGGCCCAAAACGCTGCCAATTCTCAACCATTTTGTCACATCCACAAACCTGGTATAGGGGTTGGTGGGGCTTGCATTCCGGTTTATCCTCAGTTTATCTTGGAGGTGGCAGGTAAAAACAGGGTTGACTGCAGGCTTACAAAAACAGGCAGAGTGATAAATGATGGCATGCCGTCTTATGCGTTATCCAAAGCATTAGGGCTGATATCAAAGAAAAAAGATAGAAAGAAACCCAAAATAACTATTCTGGGATTGGCCTTTAGGGGTGGAGTTTCAGATACCCGTCTTTCCCCTACATATGATTTGGTAAGAAAATTGTTACAATTGAAAATCACAAACATCGTAATTCATGACCCGCTAGCAAAAGACGACTTATTGGCATCTAAGCACAAAACAATCAAGATTACGAATGATCTTGATTTTTCTATTAAGAATCGGGACTTGATAATACTGGCCACAGATCACAATGAATATTCTGATTTGTCACAAGAAAAAACGGGAAAAACTCCAATATATGACGGTCGGGGCCTGTTGAATCATGGTTCCTTTGATGCGGGTTTATTTAAGGGAATAGGCAGGCGCTCTGCAAAACAATAAAATAAACACTCTGAAACACTAAAACATGCTGGATCACGGCAAACAAATTGTTTTTGAACAATAATAAAGACCCCAAAGTTTAGAAAACATTTATTTTATTTTAAAGTGCGTTAATGCACTATGGCTAAAACATTGTCCTCTCAAAAACTGGTAGCTGGTTCAGTGGCTCCAGAGTTTTTGCTAAAAGGGGTAGACAACAAAATGCATTCATTGAAGGATTTTAAATCCAGTTCCTATCTTGTAGTTTTTATTTGCAACCATTGCCCATACGTTAAAGCAAGGATAAAAGATGTTGTTGACCTGCAATCAAAATTTGGTAATGCGGACTTGCAGGTTATTGGAATAGATAGTAACGATCCTGATTATGAAGGTGAAGGATTTGACAATATGGTGAAATTTTCAAAAGATTATTCGCTCAATTTCCCTTATTTGATTGATGATACCCAAATGGTGGCAAAGGAATTCGGTGCTGTTTGCACACCCGATCCGTTTTTATTTGATGGGGACAAAAGGCTTGTTTTCCATGGTAAAATTAACGATGCCTTGGAACCTAATATGACACCATCTTTCAATACTATGGAAGAGAACATAAATAAATTATTGAGAGGACTGGAAATAGAAAAAGATTTTGACCCATCAATAGGATGTTCAATAAAATGGAAGTAAAAAAATAGTAATAATAATAATGATAACTTATTTATATGTTGTTTTTTATTCCGGCGTTAGATAGGTAATTATAAAATATGTATTTTTATTAGTGATAGCGACATGGTTAAGATATCAATTAAAAGTTTCAGCCAAGTTGATCTAACAAACAGGTTATTGGTTGTTGGTTTATATGAAAATAATAGCAACCTCGATTATTTGAAAAAAATGCCCTTTAATGATTTGCCGAAAAAAATCAACGATCTGATAAATACCGCTGATGTTACTACCCCTGAAACGCTAAAAAAGTTTGGGAAAAGCCTGCTATTTCTATATAAAGGCGGCAATGGTGATAAATTCCTCAAAATATTGTTGCTGGGATTAGGAAAACAAAATGAACTGAATGGTTCTAGAATCCGCCAGCTGGGTGGAACAATATCATTGAAGGCCAAGGAACTGTCATCACCTGGTGTTGTGGTATCCAATTTTTGTGAGCCTACTGTTGGTAATGTTGAGTCCCTTGTTGAGGGGCTTTCGCTTTCACTTTATGAATTTAACAAATACAAAAGTAATGGCGAAAATAAACCCAGTTTCTTTGATTTGTGTGATATTGATATTGTATCTGAAGATAATCATGTGGAACTGGAACAAATAGTAAAAAAAACTTCGATAGTTGCCGACGCGGTCTTTTATGCCCGGGACCTTGCAAACTCCCCGCCCAATGTTGCCAATCCCGCCCACCTTGCAAACTCTGCCACTTCAATTGAGGACACAAACAAAGTAAAAGTCAAAATCATTGATAAATATCAGATGGAGACTTTGGGACTGAACGGCATAATTGCAGTTGGTAAGGGCAGTGAAAACCCGCCAAAATTAATAATAATGGAGTATAACCAAGGTGTGTCAGGCGACAGACCCATTCTTTTGGTTGGAAAAGCTGTCACATTCGATACGGGCGGCATTTCTATTAAACCCAGTGAAAAGATGGACGAAATGAAATTTGACAAAAGTGGGGGATGCACGGTAATGGGAATATTCAAAGCATTAAGCATGCTGAACATTCCCATCAATGTTGTTGGTATTGTGCCGTCAGTGGAAAATATGCCCTCAAGTTCGTCCTACAGGCCAGGTGATATCATAACGATGCATAACGGCAAAACTGTGGAAGTTTTAAACACAGATGCGGAAGGCAGACTGATTCTTGCGGATGCTTTATCATACGGTGTGGAGCGTTATTCCCCAAAATGCATTATTGATTTTGCAACACTAACTGGGGCATGCATAATTGCTTTAGGTGCAAATGTGGCGGGATTGATAGGAAATAATGACCCATTAATACAAAAGATACTTCAGAGTTCCTCTGAAACTGGCGAGAAAATATGGCAATTGCCTTTATTTGAGGAATATTTAGATTTGATAAAAAGTAGTGTTGCGAACATCAAAAACATCGGGGGCAGAACAGGCGGGGCAATAACCGCAGCTGCATTTTTATCCCATTTTGTTAATGATATACCGTGGGCCCATATTGATATTGCCGGTACTGCCTGGACCCAGGATGGTACCGCTGAAAAAAGTTATAATCCAAAAGGCGCGACTGGTTTTGGGGTGCGAACAATCATTAAACTGTTAGAACAGGATATTTCAACCACATAAAATCAAAATGTTATTTTGATTATTTGTTTATC
The DNA here is from genome assembly GCA_963779615.1 of uncultured Nitrososphaeraceae archaeon. Lineage (GTDB taxonomy): Archaea > Thermoproteota > Nitrososphaeria > Nitrososphaerales > Nitrososphaeraceae > Nitrosocosmicus. Next base: position 457,475 of record CAVZZA010000005.1, on the reverse strand, counting down.
TTTTCAGTTTATGCCTCTTTTGTTCATTTATCTGCTAGTGCTAAAAGGGTTGTTAAATGCTATAAAAGGCGCCAGCACTGCTGCTTCCCAACGGCTCACGCACGTTAGTATTCAGCAGCGACATAAGGTTTGACTTCCGGGTTCGGAATGGGTCCGGGTCGGTCCCTCACGCTATGGCCGGCTACTTGTTATATCTTAATTGGGATATTTAATATTTACTATGAATGATTGTTCTCCCTTGTTTTTTTAATTTTGTTCAGGATTTAAATAGGCTCTGTGGGTAATTATATTATATTAAATTGGATAAACATGTAAATTTCGCTCATAGAGTGGCAGTTCTAGACCAAGAGTTATGTCAGCCCAGAAAATGTGGTCAGGAGTGCATTATCTATTGCCCAGTAAATAAGACTGGTGGTGAGTGTATTGTCCAAAGACCTGATGACGGAAAAGCTGTTATATTTGAAGACCTCTGTACTGGATGTACAATTTGTGTAAAAAAATGCCCATTTGATGCCATTGTTATAGTCAATCTTGCCAATGAGGTGGGAGTGGACAAAATCCACCAATATGATATAAATAGTTTTAGACTTTACAAATTACCTATTCCAAAAGAGGGAACAGTGACTGGATTGGTAGGCAGAAATGGCATGGGTAAATCAACAATTATTAATTTACTCTCCGGAAACATAAAGCCTAACTTTGGAAACTTTGAAAAGAATCTGGAATGGGGGGACGTCATCGATAAACTTTCAAATGTTGAGCTTAGAAAGCACTTTGAAAAAATTTCTACAAAGTCCTTGAAAACATCGATAAAACCCCAACTGGTTTATTTGATACCTAAAATTTTTAAAGGGACCGTAATGGAGTTGTTAAAAAAATATGATGAGCGAAATACGAGAGACTCATTAATAGATGAATTGGGCTTAAGGAATTCATTAACCAAGGATGTCTCTACCTTAAGTGGTGGCGAACTTCAAAGAGTTGCTGTTGCTGTTGCTTCGTCTAAAGAGGCAGATTATTATTTCTTTGATGAACCTTCTTCCTATAACGATATTTACCAAAGGCTTGCTGTAAGCAAGGTAATCAACAACTTGGCTAAAGATGACAAAAGCGTAATGATTGTTGAGCATGATATGTCATTGTTGGATTATCTTTCCGATAATATTTTTATACTTTACGGAGAGCCTGGAGCTTACGGTATAGTTTCTTCATTGCAGAGCACAAAGGTTGGCATTAATAACTTTTTAGAAGGTTTTATTCCAACAGAGAACGTTCGATTCAGGGAGAGAGCTTATAAATTCGACATATCCAGCGTTAATGAAAACACAATCTCAAACACGTCCACTGTAAACTATACTTCAATCAGAAAGGCTTTGGGACCCTTTAATCTCAAGGTGAACAGCGGGAGAATCCATCAAGGCGAGGTCGTCGGTATAGTTGGTGCTAATGCTTTGGGAAAAACAACCTTCATGAAAATGCTGTCTGGTTTAGAGAAATTTGATGATGGCCAACTGGATTCAGAAGTAAGAATTTCCTATAAACCGCAATACCTGAATCAGGATATAGATGGGGATGTACGCTCCTTAATTTACTCTGCCAATAATGGCGCTCAATTTGAGGGTTCTTTAATAGAAGAACAGATATTGAATCCATTGGGTTTGAAAAAACTTTATGATAAATCCATCAAAAGCCTCAGTGGAGGTGAGCTGCAAAAAGTTGCCGTATCCTTATCATTATTGAGAGATGCCGATATCTATGCGCTTGATGAGCCGTCTGCTTTTTTGGATATTGAAGATAGGATCTCTTTAGCCAAGTTTGTCCAGCGATTCATAAAGGGCAAAGGCAAGTCTGCGCTTATTATTGATCACGACATTCAACTTATCGATCTTGTGTCTGACACAATGATAATTTTCGAAGGAATTCCTGGCGTTGAGGGGGTGGGCTCTTCCCCAATGACCAAGGAGGTGGGAATGAATGAATTCCTAAAATCGTTGAATATTTCCTTTAGGCGAGATGAAACCACTGGCCGGCCGAGGGTAAACAAGGGAGAAAGCCGGCTTGATAGGATGCAAAAAAAGGATGGAAATTACTACTACATTAAAAAGTAGTTGCCATACTCGCCATATCAATTAAATCCATGACAAAGTTATTAAAGAGGTTGCTTCAAGGTGCTCTTTTAGAGACTGAGCTTTCCAATGTGTTTTCCTCCTTTGACATCATTGGCGATATAGCCATTATTAAAATACCCGACTCTCTTTTGACAAAAAAAAAACTTATTGGTGATACATTGCTAAAGAACATTCCCAATTTGAGATCAATATTTTTGCAGAATACTGCGGTAGATGGGGAATATAGGCTGAGGGGCTTGGAGTTGATATCGGGAGAAAACAAGTTTGTCACTATGTATAGAGAATATGGGTGCAAATTTTTTGTTAATGTGGCCAGTTCTTATTTTTCGCCGCGTTTGTCAACCGAACGACTGCGAATATCCAACCTTGTGTCTAAAAATGAGACAATTGTTAATATGTTTGCAGGAGTAGGGACTTTTTCAGTAATTATCGCAAAAAAAATTCCTGTGTTGATATACAACATCGATTCAAATGTTGATGCGTATGTTTTGAGCAAAATAAACACCAAAATAAACAAACTTCAGGATCGGATAGTCTCCATCCACGGGGATGCCAAAGGTGTGTTGTCCTCCTTACTGTTTGAAAATAAAATGGATCGAGTTATCATGCCTTTGCCGGAAAAAGCCTTTGAGTTTATAGATGTGTCGGTGAAATGCTTAAAACCACTCGGAGGCTATTTGCATTTTTTTTCTCACATAAAAAGCGATACCAGGTCAAAGGTTATTGGTGATTCTGAAAACTATATCCATTCCTTGTTCTCAAATTATGACTATCAAATAAAGCATACTCAGATAGTAAGGGCTGTTGGTCCTCGTATATACCAAACTGTTACTGACATTTTTTTAAAAAGTGGGTAATTTCTTCATCATTTGTCTTTTTCATCTATGGTTAGTGTAAAGCCTATCCATCCCACTATAAAAAGTATTATTCCAATTATTGATATGGCTGTCAGTTTCATTAACAAAACTCCATAATCCGTAGCAAAAAGAATGTATGCATAGACCGAAAAGCCTACCAATGCTATAGCTACTAGGATGCCACCTCTTATTTTCTCTGGTTTAACCATGTTTTTTCACTTCTAAAATTCTTGTATTTAAATCAAAGGATTCGTTTTAAAAAGCAGAGAAGAAAAAAAATTGGAGATCTATGCAGGCGTTTTGGGGTATTTACAACAAAAAACGATGTGCCCTAAAAAACAAAGTGTGGGGCATTTCCACATCACACCACACCCCATAGGCATAAAATGTTTTGCGTGATCAGGACTAACGCAGAAAGCAGCAGAAACAACTCATATATTCTTCTGTCTGTCTGTCTGTTTGTTTTTAAAGGTGTCATAAACCTGTTTACTGCCATCGTCAATATTCAGTCAATAACAAGCAGATCAAATTTCTAAGCATTGGGTGAGGGAGATGTTTTTTTTGGAAAGGAGATAAGGAAATATCTCTGTTTTTATTCAGGAGAACGCCCAAAGCAGCTTTTCTTTGTTTAGGGGCCCATAAAGCGTTAGATAAGCCAATTGTTACTGCCAAAAAAAAGAGGACAAATAAATTCTGGGTGAAAAAACCGGTAACAGTTGCCTTTTTTTGAGTGTGTGAGTACCAAAGATCAGTAACAAACCTTACGAGGTTGCCCGCTACTTTTATCTTTGGTAGATAGATAGGTAAACAAAAAAATTGTTTCTTAATTTTGTTGTTGTTTTTCTTCCATGCTTTTCAATACGATCTGCTCTTCTATTGTATCAAAGTAATTTTCTTCTATCTTGTTTAGAAAACTTTTTTGAGTAAGGGATTCTTTTCTTAAGTACGATGCTATTGTCGCACCGCCGGCTCCAGCTCCCTCCTTCACAAATCCATCTGCATATGACCTTAAACCTGCCTTTTTCGAATTCTCAAGTCCCAAGTCTGTATAAAAAATGGGAACATCGTCTGCAATTTGGTCAACAAGTCCTGGCAGGTCTGATTGACTGTCGTCTATCACATATGATGTGGTTCCTATGCATAAATTACTATTGAATCTCACACCAAGTGATTTTAATATTGCCACAATACAACACATTTGAGTTCCTCCGGCCAACATCACTTTCTTGTTGTTTGATAGGATCTCTGCTGCCATGCCTGCAACTGTTGGCATCATGGGATCACCAAAATCCGACATGGCGTTAAATGGGTTCTCGCGGTGATCGCCAAACTTTACATTCGACTTTAGCATTGACTTCTTTACTATTTTGTTCTTTAGTTCGTTGGGGTTTTGTGGCATGCTGCTGCTAACTTTGTCATACGCGTCGATTCCAAGGGACAAAAGTACACCCAATGCAGTGGTTGTTCCTCCAGGGATGCTTTCACCGATAATCAGCAAATCATTGTTTTTTGAAACCTGCTGGCCTATTATTTTGCCCATTTCGTAATTTTCTGTCACATTTTTTGGTTCTAGTGCTTTTTCTAATGCAATGTTTTTACCAAATTTTGAGTTAATGTTGACATACGGAAGTTCAGGTTTTATTGGCAATCCCGAGTCTATCACCGTAATTGGGATGTTGGCCATATCTAATGCTGTTTTTGTTATTATTGCCGGCGTTGGTTTGCCATCAGGCGTTGCGGGGATTGAATCTATACATTTGCATCTTCCAAAATGAATGTATTCTGCATCGGCGGCAGGCGTGAACTTTGTTAATTCTGTGTTTGCGCCAGCAATTGTTAGCCCTGGTATTGTAGCAGTTTCGGTATATGCTATTGTAAACAAAAAAGATGACTTTTTTGATTTAAAATGATTTGGATTGCTATTGCCATATTTGGATTTGATGGTCCTTACAACCAGGTTTTCCATTTCTTTATTGTATATGTTTTTTGTATTGAAAAACTTTGCATATCCTGATTATTGGCTTTTGCGGCCTTTGTTTGATACTGGTTTTTTTATTTGATTGCGCAATTTACTTTTTCTTGTTTTTCCTTATTCCGGTTCTGAAAAGGCTTTAGCGGTGTAAAGCTACAAAATAAATGCAGATGTGTTTTGATCTGTAAATATGTTATTATCGGTATTATTATCAGTATTGCTATTACTATTATTTTTTTTTATTGGATCCTATTCATTCATGAACCTTAAAAACTCACCACGATCATGGAATTTAAACACAAAACTTGATTTCTTTTCGTTACCTAATGTCGATGTTTTTGTATTTCCGTAGTGATGCCCGGGATACACAACCAAACTATCATCAAGGTTGATTAGCTTATTGTATATGCTATAGTACATCTCATTAGGATCGCTGCCTGGAAGGTCCAATCTGCCGCAATTTCCCACGAATAGCGTATCTCCCGTTAAAATTGTTTTGTTATCGATAACCAAACAAATGCTATCGCCAGAATGGCCCGGAGTGTGAATTGTTTTGATGTTTGACTCCCCAAATCTTATTACCTCCCCGTCATTTACTTCAATATCTTTTTTTAGGGGCGATGCTTTGTGTTGTATTATTTTTGCGCCGGTCATCTCAACCACTTGATCATTGCCATATACATGGTCAAAGTGAGAGTGTGTGTTTATTACGAAAGTGTTATTCAGCCTGTTTTTCTTTAGGAAATCGAAAATCACTTCAAGGTTCCACGATGGATCGACTATGATTGAATTTTTGTTTTTTTCATCAACGATTATGTATGTAAAATTTGCCATTTGCCCTACTAAAAACTGCTCAATCTTTACCAAACTTAAACCACTTCCATTTCAGCCTCTATTGGAATTCCTATTTTGACAGGCAGTATGTTCCCGCTATATTCTCTGTTTTTCAATAGCCCATGTTTTATTCTGTGAAATGTTATTGTGGTGTCGGCTTTAACGCATTTGTCATATATTTCCCCATCGTCTGGGTTTAGCCCTGACGGAATGTCTACAGATAGGATAAATGATTTTGATTTTTGTTGGTTTATTTTGTCTATTGCCCGTGAATAGGGATCCTTTATTGTCCCTTTGATGCCTGTTCCGAATAGCCCGTCAATTATAATGTCAGAACCTTCTATTTCGTCTTCGAGGTCTTTTATGCCGTTTTCAGTATCAAAAAATATTTTTTTGATTGAATTTATCCTTTTAACTATGTTCCAGTTTGTCCTTGATTCCTCGGTTTTTATCAGGCTCGGTTTTCCTGACAATGCCAAAACGAGGTTGTTGTCATTGTTAGTTGCAGAAGACTTTGAGGCTAGGTATCCTGAAAGATGGCGGTTGGCAACTATTGCATCTCCGCCGTTATTTCCAATACCGCATATAGACACTATTTTTTTTTTACCTAGATCCTCTTTAAAATGGTTCAGTAAAAAGTCTGATACCCTTGAACCTGCGTTTTCCATCATCAGTATTTTTCTCATTCCCAGTATTTCTTCTCCATTGTTTTCGATTCTATACATTTGCTGAGATGTTATTGGCTCAAATCCATTTTCAAATTCATATTTATTTTTATCCATATGAAGTGTCATTTTTTTAACTTTATGTAATATTAATTAACCATTGCCGGATAAAACAAAAAGCACTCATTCATTGGAACGAATGGAGTTTTTTTTCTTTATGCTTGTTTATTTTTTCTTCCAGCTCTTGAATGTGCTCTATTGTAATGTGTTTGTTGGCGCATGTTTCATGAACAATCCCAATCTCACAGAATTCGCATGATGTGGCGAAATCTAGATCTTCAAATTCCTTGTTACAAATACTGCATCTTTCAGATGGTAAGGATTCTGAAAGAAGGGGCTTTATCCACCCCTCTCTCCATAGGATTTTTGCCATTATCTATAATTACCCAAGGATTTCCTTTATAACTAACTTTGCTGCTCCCCTTAGAGCTTTTTAGCATTTGAAGGGCATTTTGAAATCCTTTAACCTTACTTTTTTAATTTTAGTCCTGTATATCGCATATGTGTCGCCATTATAGTTACACTTTATGATGGGAAAATTTCTTGGTTTGTGTTTGAATTTTACTATTTTATAGTACTCCCTAATTTTCCTTGGCTGATACCTTACCTCTCCGCCAATAATTAGCCTTTTTTTCCTCATAAATTTAAACGCAAGTATAATGTGCCTATTGTTGTATACCCCAAACATTTCCGTTATCAAAAAACACCTGTCGATCTGGTCATTTGGGACATAGATGCTATTGCTGGTTCCGGATTTAGCCTCGATTGATAACAGCACAGACTCTTTATTGTTGACTGCAACTATGTCTGGCAGTCCCGTGCTTGACCCTCCCAATCTCCTGGCAGTCCATTCGCCAATGTTTAGTTTTTTGACTAATTTGTGCTCAAAATTGTATCCTCTGCTTCTACGTATGTTGGTTGCCAATCGACAACCTTTGTATTTTGCCATGCCAATAAATTTTTTTTTTATTGTTTTTGCGATGCAATCTGTTTTTCCTTACTGTTTATATCTCCAATGACTTATAATTGAATTCATGTCAAACGCTGTAAGTTTTAACGGTGTTGAAAATTCGCTAAATGCCTTCTCAAACCAAATGAAGCAATTGGAAATAAGCAGGGAAACACTGATAAAAGAAACCAGGGAAGTCATTTCCCTTTGCAGTAAAGCAATAATCCTTTTACACAGCAATAAAACCCCGGAGGCTGAAATCCTGCTGGATAAATCATATTTGCTAATTAAAAACCTCAAGAACTACGTTATTTTTGATTTAGAGCGGTATTTGTGGCCCGCTGAACAGGAATACGTTGAAGCGCTTGTTTTAAAAGAGATTCTGACAAAAAAACCCACCCTAAGCAGCCATGAGGACATGAATGTATCCCTGAATGCTTATGTTACCGGGTTGCTGGATTGCGTTGGGGAAATAAAAAGAATGATTTATGACCACCTTAGAAAAAACAACTTTGATTTTTCATTGTCGTTGTTTGAAATCATGCAATCGATTTACAGCCTGATTTACCCTTTTTCCATTTATGATAACATTGTTCCTGGGGTAAGAAAAAAATTGGATGTCTCTAAAAGAATCATTGAGGATGTTCGGGTCACAATGACTGAAGAATATCGGCGAACCGCATTCTTAAGCCAGCTCAAAGGCATTTTGGAAACAACCAGCAGATAGCCTGTTAAACTGCATGACTATGCTTTGTTAATGCCTGTTGAAGCTGTTTGATGCAAAATAAAAAACCTGATTAAACAAACTTTGAAAATGCTTCTGTAAGGTGCTTATTTAGTGTGTTTGACCATTTTTCAAATCCTTCTGGGCTTTCCGGATAGTCTCTATAGTGGTTTACCAGTGTCTCATTCATATTTGCTGTGTATTTTAGGTCCTCTGCCAATTTTTTGTTGAGTGTTCCTCTTATCAGCATGCTTATTTTATCCACCGTGCTAAACACCGGATGTTCGCCATTGGTTATTTTTTCAATATCCATTCTGGATAAAAAGTGCTTCATGCCGTAGTTGATCTGTTCATTGGTTAATTGCTGTAGCATTCTCCTAAAAACCTCCAATCCGGGTGTTTTGTACCCGTATTCATTGATGAAATTCTTGTTGTATCTCCACAAACCTGCCTCCGATACGTCATTGCCCTCAATTGCTTCTACCACGTCTTTACCTGCTATTGTTGCGGCAATAATGGCGGGACCGATGCCTCCTGCATCCAATGGTTTTGGCATCCAGGCTGAATCGCCGACCAATACATACCCGTTCGCAACCAGGCAGTCGTTTTGTCTTCTTACAGAGACCTGCCATGTGCCCCACTCGTTACCAGTGTCCTCTTCCTCTTTTGACAGTTTGGGGTTTTTAATTGCCGGGTTTATGCCCACATAATCATCAATCAATTTTTTGAGGTCTCTTTTATTTCCGGATTCTTTGTTTTCTTTTTCAAAAAGCTTTTGTTGAACACCCAATCCAATGTTTACTTTGTTTTTGCCTTTGGGGAATACCCATGCATATCCACCTGGGGCCAACTTTTGGTCCAGGTGTATTATGCAATAATCCGGATCGAAAAATGTTTTGTCTTCTTGACCCTCCTCGGAGTTGAAATCATAGATGTACCTGCCGGTGGATTCAAGGTCATTTCTGTCTATTCTTCTTTGAATGAAGGATTTTATTGGAAGATTAGTCCTCAAAACAGATGTAACGCCTGTGCAATCAACTACCACTTTGGCAGTTTTTTTGATGACCTCCTTTGTTTTGGTATTTTCTCCTTCTATGCCTACCACATAATTGTTATCTGTGAGCAGTTTTCTAATTACTGTGTTGTTGATTAGTTCTACCCCTAAATTGGCGGCTTCTTTTAGCTGCTTTTGGGGCAAGAGCTTTCTATTCAAAATAAACCCCTCCCCATCAAATGAAACTCTTGTTTGGTGATCCGGCGAAAAGGCAACAACTCCTTTGACTGGGTGTTCAATTTCTGGAGATCCCCATGAAATTTTTATCCTGTCCTTCATATAGTCCACAGTGTTTTTGCCTACCGCATCACCACAAATCCAACCAGAAATTGTTTTTCTGCCCTGAACCTCTATTTGGTTTCTGTCTACAATTAACACCTTCAAGCGTTGATTAGAATAGTATGCTGCAGATGAGGCTACAATCATGCCTGCAAGTCCTCCGCCTGCTACGATGACGTCATAATCGGTTTTTGCCAGGCTCATAATTACTAAATCTTAGCTACTGTAAAGGATAATTAAAGTTATGAGGTTAATATCCACCATTAAATATTATCCTCTCATTATTAAGAATGAAGGGAACACGAGGGGGTTAATTAGATGGGCGTGATAGTGAATGGTAAAAAAATAACCGGATATGAAAGCGTTAGATTGTCCGATACCGCTTTGCAATGATATTAAGAGAACAGCACGAAAAGCCCAGGTTCTCTGAGAAAAGTTTGTCACATGAGCAAGAACATAACGCAGAACAAAAAGAAACAGAACATGATACATTATTTAGAAAGATAGATTCCATAACAAAAACTTGCACTAAAGCCTACTTTAACAAAATTCAAAACAACCTTGCACAGGAAAATCCAGAAAACGCAACCATAATATGCTATGTGTTATTGACAAAGAACCTGAAATTTACCATTATGATGGCATTCACACATTAGCAGAAAAATGGATAAAAGGGTATTATGATAGTGCCAAATGTTTATTTAAAAGAGCTCTATTTGCTCATATACCATATAATCTTGCTAGAATTGGTGTCCATGTTTAAATTTGAGCCATCACCTTTCATCGTGTTCGCTCTATTTTTGGCATTTTCTTAGTCTTGTCGACATACTCATCATTAAATCTTACTTTATCTCCTTTTTCTGAAACCCTTGCCCAGCCAGACGTTCAGGTTGTCAAATACAGAAATCTAACTTTGGATCTTGGGGATGGGGTACCAACAAAGGCTCAGCTATCTTATCCGGCAATAGGCAAAGGACCGTTTCCTAGTGTCCTTCTAGTTCCTGGTTCAGGCCCCGCTGATATGAACTACACTGCAAAAGCGATAATGCTTAACTATTTTGGCAAATATTCCAATACCTGTCTTAAAGAGGCTTTGTTGTTCTTAAGTATGATAAGAGGGGCATAGGCGAAAACCTCACAGTCATTAACATTAACAACAATGCATGGGGAAACATGACATACAATGATCTAAAGCAAGATGCCCAAAAAGCTGTAGATGTTCTAATACAACAGCCTGAAGTTGATGCAAAGAGAATAACCCTGCTTGGTCATAGTGAAGGAGGCGAAATTGTTACAAGGATTGCCACTGATAATCCAAAAACCACGATTGGCAATATAGTACTTTTGGCTCCAAGGATTGAGAAACCCAGTGATCAGCTATACTATGGTTTGGTTGACTTCCCTCTTGAATATGCTAAACAAGTACTAGACAAAAATCATGATGGACTTTTCTCGTTGAAACAAGCATCACAAGATCAAACATTCCAAAATTTGATTGGTGGTGGTAATTCCAGCTCAAATCTCAATATGTCTATTCCCAATGGCACTAAACTTTTAAAATCAGGATATAATTCCAATGAAGATGTATACATTAATATCAATGCAGAACTTAAACCTGTTCTTGAAAAGAGATTTGAAAAAGCATTTGAAGGATCCAAATGCGATGACCCATCGGGACTGCCATGTCCTGTTTATTTAAAATCGCTTCTTTATCTACAACCTACCTTGAGCATCATAGGTAACGTTTCTCATTCTATTGGCATCCTAATGCTCCATGGACAAAACGATGCAGGAAGTCGAGTTCAACAGCATTTCTTTTACAACAAAAACTAACTAAACTGAATCATCCTGATCATGCATTAATCACATATCAAGACCTGGGACACCTTTTCTACCCTTCAACAGAGTGGACAACAGAAAGTGGACCCATACCCGAATATGTCTTGGCTGACCTGCATTCATGGCTAGAGTCTCGTTTTGGTATCAAATAATTATACTTTTTCTCCATTTTTGGTTTCAGAATACATAATTTGTTATGTTACTGTCCTTGATATATTATCAGATTCAGTAAATTGAATGATGTTGCTAAATTACCATGAATAAATTCGTCATGGATGTCATGGATGTCACAGTTCACTGTACTGTTGTTTTCTATATGTTTTTTTTTGGATGTATTACAATATAATATAGTTGATTTTTCGAGGCAGAAACAACAATACCCAAAGTTACGAATGGGAAGGAGAACACGGTTCTGAAACAGCAAAACAATGCCATGTCGAATCTAGCACCTCCTGCTATAAAACAGGGTTTTACTGTGCAATCAGGTAGTAGTGGTATTGATGGTAGTATTGGGCAACAATACCAAGAATATTGTTTTCCCTGCAAAACTATCTCCTTTTGATAGCAAAAAACATTTAGTGGCAGGTTGTCTTTTGATGGTTTTTCATCATCAACAACAAAAAAAGCATCATTGAAAGAGCTCTAGGTATATCAAGGATGGTACTGAAGGTTTTGATGATTATTGGCCATGCAGGAAGAAGTTAGATTGTGAGCAGACAAGCCTAACTTAACCGCACCTGTATGTAAAAAGAAAACTTTATCTATTTGATTTAGTAACTGGCGCTATGAAGGAAATAAGTATTTTCATTCGTGCTGACAATCTTCCTAAAGTGACTGAAATTCTAAATAAGCATAATGTCGGCGGTTTTGCTTTTTATGAGGTAAACGCTAGAGGTCGGACAAAAATCAAAGAAGTGCATGAGGTGGTACGTGCCTATATGACGGGGAGGAAAATTACTCCAGAACATGAAAAGAGAACCAAGGTTGAAACGATTGTACCCGATTCATCTGCAGATCAAATCATTGATGATCTCGTAAAGATACGTTCGGGATCTGAGGGACATGGGATGATCTTTGTTAAAGAAGCTGTAAACGCTCATGAAATAGGAACAGCACAAAGTGGCGAGGTTATACTAACTGGTAAAAAGTAGCTCCTAAAATTGCTCCTGCTTTCGGAGCAGTAACTGATTTAAAGCCATGTGCGCATGGATTTAAATTTCCAAATTCTTTCCAAACTGTCTGTACACCAATTCCAGGTCAATTTATTTCTGTTGTAATTTATAAGTGATCTTAAATTCGCCACTAAAGGACGGTATGGTAATATGGTATTTTCGTAGAACCGTATTATTGGGCATCTCAAATACATATTATGGCATTTTATCTATTATTTTAGAGCAACGTTTTTTGCACTATTATTCTAAAATATTGTTATACCCCATAAAAGAAGATATTTTACAGTATGTAAAACAACATTAAGAAGAATTGTAATATGTTATCATGGATACAGAACCAAATAACCTTGGTGATGTGTTTGACAAACACATAGAATTTGAGTTTGATAAGGAAGATGTGGATGCTACTATGACCATCATGACCGAGGATCCATATGTTCACCATGTTCCTACATTAGCTGGTGGAATTGGTTACAGTGAAGTATATAGTTTCTACAAAAACCATTTTATCGGCAAAATGCCAAAGGATATGAAAATTACTAACATATCAAGAACGGTTGGGAAAGACCAAGTTGTGGATGAACTTGTAATAAGTTTCACACGTGACAGAGATTGATTATCTGTTACCTAGAATAGCACCCACAAGCAAATACGTTGAGATACCCCCATGTGGTGATCATAAAATTCAAAAACAACAAAATATCTCATGAGCACATATACTGGGATCAGGTATTGGTCTTAGTTCATACAGGTCTTATTATTAAAAACATACCGATAACAGGGATAGAGCAATCAAAAAAATTGGTCGAATTGCCTAAAAAGATGTAATGTTAAATGATCCTAGGACTACAATAAAATCCGATTGGAAGGAGACCATCGATCAGAAGTATTTGGTGATGTCTGCCACCCATGATAAACCTGATTGTCCAGGACTACCATAAATACCTCAAGCCTGCCGTCAGCATTTTGGGCCACAGCTGGTCTTCTATTGGGAGACCAGGTTCCTCCAAGAGGATGAAAATAGTCTAATAGGGGATCTGATGATGAAGTCTGCTTCACGTAATAAAGTTGATGTGAATTATCCCCTCCTATAAAAAACACCTCAAGCCTGCCGTCAGCATTGCGACCTACAATAGGATCTCCCAAATGCCTAATATTCTCTCCATTTCCCATTGACCCTCCATAAAACTGACTGTTTTGTGAGTACTGGTATTGATACTGCAGTTGATAATCTAATATCCAAAACACTTCTAGTGTACCGTTGATATTCCTCCTTATAGTATGTCTGACGCCAGATGAAAACCGCGCATTCATGCCTAGTGGGCTCCTTTGACTATGCCATTTGTCGCTACTGCTAGGTTGATTTTGTTGTTTATGATGAAGGTATCCATATGCCTGCACCATAAACACATCAAGTCTGCCATCTGCTCTCTCTATTGCCGTTGGACTGATGCATGCATACAACTGGTTTGCTGCTGCGATGTCTCCGTTGCTCAATCCGTTCTTTCGTCCAAGCGATTGATTATTTCCACATAGGCGGCTTGTCTGTATGACCTCTATTGTAGGCTGTCCATTTTTAGAGAAGAACCACGCACCATAATGCATTATGGAACAATAATCGTATTCATCCACATTATCACCATCGACAATATGCTCATCAAAGTTGTGTCTCATATCCTTCGTCCGATCATATGTTCCATCTGGCTGAATTCAATTTGAAAAATTCTCCAATCGAATCCTCGCATACTTGTCTCTGTCTTCTCTACTTTGCTTATGCCATAATCCAACTGCATATCCAATCTCATGAATGACATCACCGGCAATGCATTGATCTGATCTGAAATAACTGCATGTTGCTCTCCTCCTTGCATTCCAATGGGTGATGAGCAATGAAATACTTCCTCCTGGTTTTCATCTAACTGTGGTGTGTATTGAATAAACGATGCATAGTTTATGTAATGTTTGGCGTTAGAATCTGTTCGCAAAATAAACCGGATAGAGGTGTTCTGTTCCCAATCTCTAATTGCATCATAAACTCGGTTTTGGTTTGGCAGTGTAGGTTGAATCACATATGGTATCTCACCCAGTGGCCACCTAAACCAATCCCCTTTATTCCCACGCCCTTGGTGAATTTGTGATTGAGCCTTTCCATGTCTTTGGGGGTTTCTGCAAGGATAGTGTCGCCCTCAAAAATCGCCATACCATTAGAAATTCTGTACAGCACCTCCTTGTTGCTAAATGCGTTACCTTGCATATAACCCATATGTCATTCAGCAGTATCACTGCTGCTGCTGCTGCTGCTGCTGCTGCTGCTACTATTCAATGGCCTGTTATTGCCATTAATGTTGCTGGAATCTAAACCATTATCTTTGTTTTTCCCATTCATGTTTACAAATTAATACCCAATTATATAGGGTATTCACATGACTATGGTGTTGCAGTAATACCTTTTGAGACTATTTAGAAAAATAGTAATGTTCAGAGAACTGAGAACCCTATACATACTCAACCTCTTCTCGTTCATTCAACATCTCATGGCGGCGTTACAGAAGGAACTCGATAGAGGGCGATTCTATCTGATATCAATATCTCGATATATTGCAGGTAGTAAATCGCAAATAATACTACATTCACAATCGTTCCACGTGATTAAACCAAGCACAATGAAAGTCCCTTCAATTGTTGCATGGGCCTCTTTAACGCTCATTGTTAGTGGGCCTGTTGCTGTTCCCGTAATAGATGAGGATTATTAAAATTTTAATTGATATTCGTTATTGTAGTATGTCTCCTCGAGTATTGCCACGGGGTTCGTATCCCTCTCCCGGTTGTCTTTGAATCAAACTACCAATTTTGTTAGGAAGTTCAATATTATGATAATTCAAGATGTTTTAACGGTTATTTTCTTGTGTAAAGAAGCGTAATATAGTGAATATGCGAAGGATAATTAAAGTTGTGAGGTTATACTCGCCTCGCCATCAAATACCGTTTTTTTATTATTGGTAATGATGGAAACATGGGTCCAATCAAGTGGAAAATGGTGAATGGCAAAAAGATGGATGCAGTGAAAGGATCAGACTGCCTGACCAGTCGTTAATTGCAACATCCTGACAGTAGATGAAAACCCCAAGGCGTCGCTCCCATTGAAAATTAAATTAAATTAAATTATTAGAATATTGTTAATCTGTTTGCAATATGTTAACGGAACGGAAGATCAGCTTGACCCCCCAATCGGTGTCATCTATTTATTTAAATTCCGCTCAAACTCTTCTCGTTCTCTTGCGATATTCAGTAAATCTGTTTTGCTGATTATTCCTAAAAGCTTTATCTTTATTTCTTTGTTTGCTGCAGATAGTCTTTCGTTCCTTTTGGGTGTGTTCTCCTGCTCCCTAATAACATCATAATCTTTGTCTTCACAAACAAATATCCTATTTTTGTTTTCCTGGTAAATTCTCTTTAGGGCCTCATCTGCCCTACTGCTAGCGTTCATTATTACTAATTCTCTATTTGGGATCATTACCTCATCAACCCTTACATTTTCTGCATCATTTTCTGCAACGTTCATAGCTTGCTGGCTTGTAATTGCACCGATTAGATGGCCTTCAGGGTCCAATACGGGAAACTCGCTTTTTCTGTAAATGTTAAAGTAGTCCTTTAATACCTCGGCTACTGTTTGGTGTTGTTTTACCGATACAAACTTTGTGTTCATTATGTCTTTTAATCGCACCCCAACCAAGGCGGTAGATATTTCAAGTTGCTGTAAATATGTTTGTGCACCGCTTTGAATAAACCATCCAATTATTATAAACCAAAAACCCCCAAGTGTTGAGCCTGTGAATATTGTTATAAACCCAAATGCCATCAATCCAAAGGATATTCCTATTCCTACCCTTACGGCAATTCTTGTAGCCTCATTGTAGCTCTTTTTCCATTTGACAAGCCCTGCGCGTAACATTCTTCCACCATCCAGTGGAAAAGCCGGTATCAAGTTAAAAAACCCTAACAAGGCATTGATTATTGACGCGTATATCATTATTCCGGATATTGTGGGTATCGCCTGAAATTCGCTTGTTGTTTCCACTTGCAGGGCTGATATCTCTTCTGCATTTGTTTCTCCGTTGCCCTGAACTGTTGATGGTGCCATCGGCAAAGCGGTTTCACCGCCAAGCTGAATCAACAACAACCAAACCAAACCAAAAATAAAAGCTAATGCAAAGCTTGTGATGGGCCCTACAACTGCTATTTTGAATTCTTTTCTATAGTCTTTTGTCTCTTCCTTGATGTCTGATATCCCGCCAAAAATAAACAGGATTATTTGGCGCACTCTAATCCCATACCTTAAAGATAGTATGGAATGAGCTAATTCATGCAGTAAAACTGAAAAAAATAAGATAAAGGCACCGGATATTCCCATAACCCAATAGGATGGTGGATATAAGTTTGGGAAATACCGTGGCATGGTTCCTGACGCTAGCGTCCAGGACACAAGAACAAAAACTATGATTAATGTGAAGTGGAGTTTAATTGGTATTCCTTTGACCCTAGCTATTTGCAAAGACATGATCTTTGTATGCATTTGTAATTATTTATGTTAACATTATGCGACTTTTATTGTCTAGTCTTCTATACGGGATTTTTCCTTCACTCTGCCAAAAAATTGCTCTCCTCAATATGGGGCATCATGCTTTATCTTCATTTGGGAAAAAACCATTGAGTTATTTGACAAGTTAAAGGCGGATTCAAGAGTTTGATGATTGCTCTAATTGGTATTGCGAGGCTTTACTGTGGATATGCGAAGGGTGACAGGTTGTGGCCCCAAGCCGCTTGAGCATACCAAAAGCTGATTTTTAGACACCCGCTTCTCCTGCCTTTTTCTCCTCCTCCTTCCGCTCTGTTGATTTTGTGTTACCAGTCAAAAAAAAGGTGCCTAAAAAATTATACTCTTGTTGTTTTGTTTTGTATATACGTTAACCGCTTTTACAAATCATGCATTTTCCTTAACCAATTTTATTATTGATTTTTTTTGTGCGCTTTGGATACCTTTGAAATTTTTCTGTGCTTGCTCGCATAAAATTAAATTCTAGAAAAGGAAATGATTTTCATGAACAAAAGGAATTTGTATACATGTTCCGAGAAAAAAGTTAAATCAGATTACTTTAACGGTAGCGTGGTTATCAAGGAGGTGTACAACGGAGACAACTCCCAGGATCAAGAGCTTTATTTTGTAGAGTTTTTAAAGGGGGCCCTGACGACAATGCATTTTCATGAAACCGAGCAAATTTTAATTCCTGTTTACGGGAAGGGTGTTGTGGGTGAATTAAAGGAAAACTCCCTCTCGAACTTTGAAATTGATGACATAGATCTAAACTATCTGGATGTTGGTGAAATTGTCTCAATCCCTTCTAATACTTTGCATTTTCACGGTGCATTGCCGGAACAAAACTTTACCCATATAGCATTTAGGAAACTATTTGATTATGAGTGCAAAAATGGCGAGAAAATCTCTTACCCGACCCAAACCAAATGGGTTTCTGATTTCATAGGGGACGAGCTTGACAGCACTGATCCTGAACTAGTAAAAACTAAACTTGGTTCAATTTCAGATAAGGTAAATCAATCCATACGGAGTTTTATTTCGGGATGATTGCCTTGTGTAGAAAAGTTGTTTAAAATCCTGTCTTAATTGGTTTTATGGCTGTTTGTGTCGTTGAAAAAAATGGAATTAATTGCTTTGATTCTCATTTGTTGCCAAACTGTTCTCTAAATCGTTGCTTGGGTTACTTATGGTTGTATCATTAGCTATTATGCCCTGGTCAGATCCAGTCAGGTTTTCTAGATCTCCAACAGTTTCTGTATCGTTTGGAAATACTTGTGATTGATTTTCAGTTTGTGCCATTGCATTGTTAGCGACGCCATTTAACATGATTGCACCAAGCATAAAAATTACTCCAAATATTGCTTTTTTATAAAGTTTTATATTTTCCATCACTATAAAAAGAATATTCTATTATAAAAATATACTGGAATAAAGAAATGGTACCATAATGTTGATATTGTTGTCTATGGTATCTAAAATCAATCACTAACCCAATTCTTTATGTTTTATCTATTGCTCTACATGCCATTTTAAATTGGTAAATATGCGCATTTGCCTTGATTATCCGTGAAGTGGGTTTATGTGAAATTCCCTAATTCAACGTTATGGCGTGAAAAAATATGCCTTCTTATTTTGTTTTCGTTTACGATACCTTTGTTTTTTTTAAAAAGGGGACAATGCTTTGCTGTGCAAAACTCATGGGCATGTAGCAAATAGAAAGAGATCAGTGCTTTAGAGGGTAAAAAGGTGTTTGCTGACAAAAAGACTCCATTGTTTATATGGCATCAGTTAAAAAGGTTAAAGGCCTGATTGTGGCGCAGTTACAATATTGATTAATAAAAAACTAGCAAAATGAACCCAGTTGCCATCCCTATTTACTTTGTGACGTTGTTCATCCAACCGAATTTCCTAAAAAGGCTTATCATAATAACCACGGCCCCAATTGATATTGATATTGTTATGGCAAGGGGGACATAGTCTATTATTGTTTTACTCGAATTTATGCTACCTGGAATCGCTATATTCATCCCGTAAAATGTCCCCAAAACTGTAATTGGAATTGACAAGGTAAACAGAATCGTCAAGAAACTGAGAATTTTGTTGGTTTTCTCGCTGCTTAGCATAAAGTCGGTGTCCTTATAAATCTCAATAGTTTCTTTGGATTCGTCTAAAGCCTCCAGGACTTTGAAAATATGATCGTTAACGTCATCAAAATAAGATATCAGATCCTCCTCTTCGTCAGCGTTTGAAAACTTTTTGACGTCCCTTGAGATTATCTCTGACATGATTCTCTTTAATGGCAATACCACCCTGCGCAATATGGTTATTTCCCTTCTGAGGATTGTTATTTCTTTTGCAACAGCTACCTTGTCGTCAAACACTGCGTCTTCTATGTCATCTAAATTTCCAATTATTTTCATCAGAATGTGGAGCAGGTCATCAACTAGGCTATCCAGAACGCTGTGCAAAAGATAGCCTGGTGAACTGCCCATCACGTTTTGCTTTATTCTGTGGTCATCAAATTTGCATGATTGGAAAAGCTCAATCAGGGGCTTTAGGTCTCCCTGATGTATGGTTATGAGGTAGTTCTTTCCCACAAATAAAGACAGCTGGCTAAACCTCTGCAGTGTTTTTTCTTTTTGCGTGGTGGGAAATTGGAGAATTATGAAAACATGATCCTCATACCTGTCAATTTTTGGCAGTTGGTTTTTTGATAAACAGTCTTCAATATTCAACTCATGAAGGGAAAACTTTCTGGACAGAATCTCCATCTTGTCTCTTGTGGGCTTCTCGATATTGACCCACAATAGTTTATCGTTATGGACCGTTTCAAGTCCTTCTATGTGATTTGTTAAATGCATAATTCATGACCTTTATTATAAAAATTGTACAGAGATTGTTGTCTCTTATTAACTTACCTTATCAAGCGATGAACATGTTAAAATCTTCAATGTGTTTCGGTTTATGAAAATTTGTGCAAAGGTCAAGAACAGCTGTGCGGTTATGCGGCTGCCTGCCCTGCCCTTCGGGCATCCTCCATCCGCATCAGTGACACTGTTCACAATTATTTGTGAGGAGTGTTTTTGTATTGTCTTAATCTGACCCTGGCATGTGTTTTTGTATGTTTCTCTCTGTTGTCGTCAGTCAAAACCTATTTGCATGTTTGCTGAACAAACAACATGTAAAATGGCTGCCAGCACCACTTGCTGGTTGGTTTTTACTTCATTTGATTGTTTTTTTCATTATATCTTTGATTGAGTTGTAGATGTCCTATTTCATGGTTATCATGGAGTCAATTTTTTCTATCAATGAGGGAATGTTGAATCCAGTTTTTGAGGAAATCGATACTATTTGGTGCATGTCTGGCTGAATGTTCAGTTCTATTAACTTGTCTTCAATCTCTGAAGGCTTTACCAAATCCATTTTGTTTAAAACCAGGATTAGCTTGTTGTTGGGAACCTCTAGCTTGGAGAGCGTCTCAAGGGAACTCTTTAATTTTTTCTCAATGGACATTGTGTCATCACTAAAATCTAGTACAAGTAAAACAACATCCGCAAAATTTAATTCAGATAGCGTTGACTTGAACGCCTCTATCATATAGGGTGGTAATTTGCTTATGAATCCTATCGTGTCTGTAAACAAGACCTTTTTTTCTTTAATGACAGCTGACCTTGTGTATGTTGTTAGCGTAGTGAACAACTGCTTACTTGTTTCTTTTTTTTCATTTGTTATCCAGTTAAATAATGATGTTTTTCCTGCAGAGGTGTATCCTGTCAGGGATATCAAAGGTGTTTTTTCGTTTAATCTCTGAACCCTGTGGAGCTTTCTTTTTTTCTCTTCAACCAATAATTTTTTTTTAAGAACGGCCGTTCTTTTTTTTATGCTTAGTATTTCTATGTCTGCGTCATATTTGCCGACACCAAGAAACCCTGGCTGCTCTTCTCCTCCCCCTTTTGACAGGCGTACTTTTTCTTTTACCCTGACAATGTCGTATTTTAACTGAGCCAGCTTTACCTGAATTTTTGATTCGTTTGTTACTGCTCTGTTCAAAAAAATCTCCAGGATGAGTTTCTCCCTGTCTATTACCTCAATGTTGCATAATTTTGAAAGATTGTATTGCTGACTTGGTTTTAAAACTTCGTCAAAAATTATGACGTTGGGCTTTAATTCCATTATTTTTTCTTTCACCAGCTCAGCTTTGCCTTTTCCGATGCCGAATCTTGACATTGTTATGTGCTTTTGACAAATGGTGTCCAAAATCGAATATCCTGTTGATTCGGCAAGTGACTTTGCCTCCGTAATGGCAAATTGGTTAGGATAGGTAATCAAAAGAGCTTTTTTTTCAGGTAAATGCATTCACTGTGTTCATAAAGTTTTGTAAGTAATTTAAACCATCTTTATAAAGCGGAAATGGCTGGCCATGAGATGATGAGATGTGTAATTTTTTTTGTTGGTTTCAATCTCTTGTGATAAAGTTAAATAATTTGTTGAACCGTCTATATACTGTTTGCAAATAGCCTTAAGAACTGTTAATGGGTATTCAATCAGAAGATGCAGTCAAGTTGATTTAGGATCTGTTATCGACATCAATGAAAAAACTCTCCCTGAGCACTATTCTGAGTATTTCTTTGAGTCTCTGCTCCGTGAAATGCCTGAATCCTTCATTGTGGCTGAATATGAAGGTGATGTTGTTGGATATATCATGTGCAAGCTGGAGTTTGGATTCTCTAATTTTAGGAAGTTAGGGTTTGTAAAGAAAGGACACGTTGTTTCGATTTCTCTTTTGGAGCAACATAGGGGGAAAAACATTGGCAAGGCTTTGATGATTGAGGGAATCAACGGTGTGGCCTCACGAAAAGGCGATGAGATTTACCTGGAGGTCAGAACAAGTAACCTGCCTGCGATATCTCTGTATGAAAAACTTGGTTTCCAAACAAAATCTGTGCTAAAGTCATATTACAGGGATGGCGAGGACGCTAACTTGATGGCACTAGACCTGTCCTGATTTTCATCTTTTGCATGGCCTTGGGGAATAAACAATAAAATAAATATTTGATTGTTGCTGTAGCATCATATGAATGTTTTTGAACCCTCTACTTTCTTGGCGGTGTTTCCGTATATTTTTATTTCAGGGTTTCCTATTTTGGGAATTGTTTTGGTAACCTGGTGGATTGTCAAAGATAGAAAATCATCCAAAACAAAAAAATAAAAAATTATTCACCTGTTAGTGGTGTTGTGTCGTCTCAAAAAAAAAACAACGTAAAATAATCATGGGTATGTGCTCTACTACCCTTATAGTTTTGTTGCTAAACTAGGTGCATTTGATTTAATAAAAGGTACCTCCCCAAATTAGAATATAGATAGTGTTGGAAGTCCTTGCCTGCACTGGTGCCTGCATATCCATGCGGAAAATGGCTAAAGTTTGGAGTGCGTGAGGGCACAGGGAACAACCCTTTACAGATGTAGGGGAAAAACAATAACGAATCTTATTGCGTTTCCCTGTTTGCCTTTGTCTGTTTTATCGTTCCTCCACCTTTTTTAAATTCAACAAATTGTCACGGACTTTCTTTAAACTTTTGAATATCAAAATTGACTCATCATATTCCTGTACAACTTTCTGCCACGATAACCTTAACTCCTGCTCTATCCTCTCGCTCAAATCAGCCACTACATTCTCATCAATGTGAACAGTTATTCCAAGCTCGTTGTTTGTCAAAACAGGCCGATGGTCCCAATATTCTATATCCACCCTAAATGGCTTAAAGCTATCGTCTTTCGGATAGTACATTAACATCACTGTTTTGACATCTTTGCTGGCTTTTGACCTTTACCTTTCCCATTTTGGTTTACCCTTTCTAGGTTTTGGAACCAGCAACATGCTACCACCATTTGAAAGTCATAACCAAAATTAAATGCCTTTTGTGGCAGTGCAAACCCACTATTGAGGCGGATGGTTATCAAGAGGCGTTTTGGTATTTGACAATCTTTTTTTTAGGTGTTGTGTGTGACGACTGATAGGAGAAACTCACCTGGATTGAACCATGTCCTCTAAAAAACCACAAACAGAAGAATTCCAATGTTTAAGAATGATTAAAGAATGTGGATGTACCTTAAAAAAGAGTCACTTTATTCAAAGGGTCTTGCCTCTGTTCTCTTTATTGAATGACTATTATGTGTTGGCATCGTTATCGCCAATAATCATTTTTTCTTTGGAGAATATCCACTGCTTTTTCCAAAATAAGAATAACGACACGCCGGTAATTGTCAACATGGTTATTATCAGTAAACCAAAGTATTTTGGTATGGATGACAGGTTATTCAAATCGAACCCCTGCAAACCAAGTATGCTTATCAATAGTGATAGCGGCAATATTATAGTGGAAAATATCGTTAACACCCTCATCACATCGTTTGTTTGCAGTGACACGCTGTTTGAAAATGTGTCCCTGGTGGAATTTATGGTGTCTTGGTAGGACTGAACCATTTCGATAAGCTGGTTTATGTCATCGTATACAATCTTGAGAAACTTTATGTCTTGTTTATCCTCCTCCATATGGGTATGGTAGTTTATAATATGCCTTGCGCGCCAGAAATGCCTTCGAAGGATGATTATTTGCCTGGATAGCAAGTCAAGATGCTTGAGAACATTTCCCGACGGCCTTTGCTGGGCCTTTTTTTCGACTTTGACCACCTCAAGCTCTATTGCTGTTAAAATTTGTTCATATGTTTCTACCATGCTTGATAAAATGCTGTAATACAGCGCATCAATGGAAGACTCCAAAGTCCTTTTTCCCTCTGAAAGAATTATTCTGCCTTTCGTTACAAGGTCAACCTCTCTGGAGTGAATGGTTATTAACCAGTCATTTCCTACCAAAAAGTAAATGGCGCTTGTCTTTAGGTGTTGTATGGTATTGAACTTTAGGGCGAGAAAAACCGTGAATTTATGGTTGGCGAATATCATGACCTGTGGCTTTTTTGATTTCTGCTCTATCTTTTCTATTGATTTATGATCAAAATTAAATGTCTTTTCCAAATTGGAGATTTCGGACGACTCAGGATCTACCAGGTCTATCCAAAGGTTATCTCCGTTTTTTTTATCCTCATTGGAGGCAGCAGCAGTCCCTTCTATCACTTGGTTCTCGTTATAACGTATGATAGTCTTTTGCATTACCTATATGGTAATGTTTTGCATTAGGAATTAAAAGAGTACGATAAATTCATCAAGTGTTATGCCAAATCACCCAGGCGTCAAGCGCATGTGTAGTTTGAATTGATAAAATGTGCTTCGGTAGGCTGTAACCAAACAAATTATTCAATCTCAATAAAATTCATTTTGATCAATGCAATTTGTTCTTCAAGGTAAAGGTCGTTCAAATGGTTTAACCAATGTGTGCATCAAATAGCATTGCTTGCCCTCGCTTGAGGTTTCTTTGCTGCCTGCTCCTTTAGCATAATTGCTATCAGGTCGTCTTTTAAGTTGCTTCCATCTAGTGTTAAAATGTGTGATTTTCGTTAGATTGCATACTGAAATTTTGGCAATTGCCGCTTTGTCTTGACTATGGATATTTTGATTTGATTGTTTTAGTCATAAAATATACCTGTATGTCTCCAAGTGGAAGGCGCCGGGATAGGGATCAGACCTCAGTGGCAACACTCGAGGAGAAACACAAAAGAATGAAGTTAATGAAAACTCCACTATAAACCACCAACGAATGATTATATATATATTAGATTTTGAGCATGTAGTATTTCAAAATAATTACATGGTTTATTCTGCATTAAAAGAACAAAATGATGAGCTGTATGCACCTTTAAAGACGTTTGATTTTTTCCAATTATTTGTTTTGTTGACTATTGTGCTTATGTGGTGGCGGTTTCATGCAATACTTGTTTTTTCGTCATCTTGTTTTCCTGTACCATCTTTGTCTTTGTCTGTACTTTTACTTACTATCAGTATAAACGGATGCGAAAACCCGGTTGATAAATTAATTCTATAGTTCAGATCCCTGTTGAGTTGGTCCATAAATCCCTTATAATAAGAAATTTGGTTATTTAATGCATTTATAAAAGAGGTTGCTATTTGCAAGTAAGCTGATAACTCTTGCTTTTGATTATTTAGGTGATTTACTTCTTTTTGCAAATTATCGTGATTTTCCTGCTGCTCCTTTATTGCCAATCTGATATTTCCGTATTTTTTTAGTTCATCTGCCAATAGCTTCCAGTATTCTGATCTGCTTGTGATTTTATTGCCATTGTTTGTGTCTTTGTCTTTATCTTTGATCCGGTCTTCTTTTTGGGGACCAGTCCCTGAATTGCTGAAATTAGCATTACCTGTGCAAGTTTCAACTAGTTGGTTAATGCCTATGATGTCTTGTTCGCCTGTGCCCTTTTGAAAAAGATTGGACAAAGATGGACCTACCAATGGGGTAAACCACAAAATTTGCCGACTGTTGCTTAATTCCTTATTCACAAGAACAAGCTCACCCCTTTTCTCATTTACTTTGGCTTCAAATCCAAGTTTATCATCATATTGTTCTTCTATGTCTTTGAGAAATTTGGAAACCGCTTCCTTATGGGAAATGCAATTAGCCTCAGTTATTTCCAAAATGTTATTCCATAATTGCTTTATCTCTTTAAGGCCAAACTTCATGCCTTCAAGTTCACGATAAATGCCCATGGTTTGCTTGTGCTGACTTGTTTGAGATTGCAAATATGCCAGTGACTTTGTTAGGTCAATTTTTTGATTTTGAAGTGATTGTAAATCAGCTGTATGTGTCTTTATTTCCAGTTTGATGGATAGTGACCTTAGATACTCATGTATTATCTCATTAGCATCATAACCATGTTCCCCAAAATCTTTTATGAGTTGTGAAAAGCCCTGTATGTCTTCCTTTATGTTGATTGAATGGTTTTCCCGCAACGCTTTTTCCAAGCCATAAAACCATTTAATATAGTCTAGCGCGAATTTTTCTCTTTGGGATATTTGGTTTAGGTTTTCTGTTGCCCTGTTTTTTTGCTCTTCAAGTTTTTGTATGTTGCTTTCTATGGTGTTTTGCTGGCTTTTTAATCTGGCTAATTCTTTATTCTTTTGGGCAATGTAAAAGGATACTTGTGAAATGAATAGTATCTTGGTTTCTGGTGAAAAGTCATCTGTTGATTTGGGATTGAGGTCGGGTGCAATCTTTTTTAAAAGTGAATTGGATTTTATGTTGTCAATTGTATTTGAATCAGATTCTTTGGTAATGTTTTTTTGAAATTCTTTTGTATCTTTACCTGTTTTTACAGATGCTGTCTGTGCTTTATCGTAAGTATCATCCTCCTTGCCGTCAATGTCCCACAAGGAAAAAGAGCTTTTCTTGGGATCCGAGGAGGAAAGGTAAGCGGAATTAAAATCAATCCCTAATCCATGATTGTATGATAGCCGGGGAAATGTTTAGTGTTTTGCAGTTTTTGTAGACGTCTTCTATAAATGTGGAGAATTCTGTATGGTCATTATTATCGCCTGTTATACCATTGCCGTCATCATCATCAGTATCCTCATTTTTTATTCCAAAACCTTTCAAAATGTTTGTTGTCCTGAAGCCTTTCGCACACTGATCAATTGAAATCCCGGATTTTTTAACCAGGCCCACAAATTCCTTTATTTCATCAATGTCTGATGACCCTATTTTGTCCTTCCATTCATTTATCAAATAATGTACTTTGCCTTTTGAGATTTTAGTTTCATTTGCTATTTTGTTCATGGATTTGCCCTGCAAGTATTTTTGTATCACTAGTGATTCTCCTGTTCGTTGTGTTTGTTTGCTCACTTTAGCATGTGTATTATAGTGGTCAACTTGCTTATAAAAACGTTCAATTATCCGGTCAATTCGGTCAAACTAGAGGTCAATTCAGTCAATAAGAGAGTCAAATCTCCATAGTACTTGTTTTAAGCATTATATGAAAGGAGAGATAACGAAAATTAGCTATCGCAAATAAAGGTTGTAATCGCACTTTAATAGTGTTTTGCCAAATTAATATTTTTATTACCTAAACATTTCAATGCTGTTCAATGGACTTAGAGAGACTAATTTTTTGTGGTAAATAGGGGTTCTGTTGGTTTCAAAGATTTATCTTAGTTTTTATAGGTTTCAAAGATTTTTTCTGAAAATTTTGATCAATATTTATAATTTTGTTATTTATATTGCTAAAGGGGACAATTTTAATAGCATGTCAATAACTAACAATAATATATCAAATGAAGTTTCCTTGTTCCAAAGATGAAGAATGCAAACACCTGGTAAAATGTCAGGGGACCAGTATCGATATTGCTGGGCTATCTATTCCGAATATTTTTAGTCTTGGAAATGTAGAAACAAAACCGGAAGTCCTACAGGCTGCTTATGATGCTTTCAAATGATTATCTAAAAATGCATAGCATGGTATTACGCCTTATTAAATTTACCCATAGATATAATAATATCAATATTCTTATTTTATTATAAAAATCTAACAACAACTTAATTTAATATTCAAATATGACAATCAAATGTTATTGACAAATAACATTCCTGATAAAAACAAAGATGATGAAACTAATCAAAAACTCTCATTTTTCCAAAGAACATTTGGAAGGTATCCAAAGACTAAAGGAACTATTTGAAGACTATGCAATTTTAGTATCCATAGTAAAAAACAAATTCTCTTCTGTACATGCGAAGAACTTTAATAAAAATAAAAAAAGATTGACACCTATTTTGGTGTCTTTTTCACCATTCAGGAATTCTTTTCTATATTTCTGGAGACCTTGTTGGTAGATTAATGCCTGCGGCTATCAAGCATTGTTCAGTAGGAATATCCAGGGCCTCCAATAATAAACCTAATACAACTGTTGAAAGTGTACCAGCTGCGAGTGCTGCACAAAGATCTGCATTGTTATCAATTCCTAACTCACGAACTACAGGATTGGAGAAGAATACTGCTAAATCCACATTCAGTAGACAAAGTTCACATCGTTGTTGAGGTGTTCCGCCATTTCCATTGCCTGTTGCATTGCCTGTTGCATTGCCTATTCCAGTTCCTATTGCGGATAGGTCAAGGTTGTCGCTTTGGTCATTGAACCCCGTTGCTTCATTGTCCTTTCCTGCTAATTGTTGTCCCTCATTTGCTTGTTCACAATCGTTGTCACCCCTGTAGCAGAAGTTGTCCTGGTCCTGGTGCTGGCTTGAGCTCTTTTTGTCTGATTCAGCGCTTGCGGTTATTGAGGATACAAAGTCCTTGGTTTTTTTGTGGCCATTATCATCCCTGTCTGCATATGACTGCATCGGGATAACGCTTGTACCCATAACCATTGTTGCTGCGATTATAGCTACTAATAAAATGTTTTTTGTGTTGTTCATAGTCAAAATTCATTCACATTTTTTGTATAACTGGAATAGGATTGTTGATCCCTGATATTTTATTGGAATTTGTTTACCTGAAAAGGTAAGCATGATCTTTATACTATGAATGTAAATAGGAATGTTTAGCATAACTTTGCCTAGTAATTTAACAATTTTGTTTACACTTACCTTCAATAGCAATAAAGATACTACGATAATATGCCTTTTTTCAAGGATAAAAAAGGGGATATTAATCCAAAAATTTGATTGATTCCAACATATGATCATACTGTAATTTAAAAATTTTAATGCTTTTTGTTGTCCATCCAGAAAGTGTCGCTTCTTTCCAAGTCCGAATCCATTTTCTTCAAGGCCAAAAGGACATTGCAAAATCCTATGAATACAGTCCTTTATCAAAAAGAAACTTTCCATTCTTTTCGAAAAAGAGCTGCCATTATTGCTAAAGTTATTTCCTGATTGTGACTTGCTACAATCAGCAGCAAAATTAACAGTGAGGATCAGAAAAATCTTACCAAATTCAGTGAG
The DNA here is from genome assembly GCA_963779615.1 of uncultured Nitrososphaeraceae archaeon. GTDB lineage: Archaea > Thermoproteota > Nitrososphaeria > Nitrososphaerales > Nitrososphaeraceae > Nitrosocosmicus. The sequence continues at coordinate 428,441 of CAVZZA010000005.1, read as the reverse complement.
ATCGACCATAAAGAATCCTTAACCAACCTTGCCAAAATCGGTAAGAAAAAGGTTGACAGTTGCCATAGTTCCGATTTTGAGAGGGATAATGACATGTCAGACCAGCTAAAGCTTGTGGCCCGTGAGGGCCTCGAGGGTTCGAATCAATCTCCCAATAACTGCATGCCTCAAAGCACTACTAAAACCAATAATTTCAGCATAAAAAATCAAAGAAAATCAGCGCCGGGAGAGGGATTCTATTGGTAACAATAATATTAACAATGATACTAAATTATGGAATGATTATAAGGACTATCTGATAGGTCAAAAACAAAGCCATCACACCATGAGGAACAAACTCCAGCATGCCAAAAGATCCTATGGGGGTGCTTCAATCTAACAATGCCGAGGTGCTTTTAACATTATCAGGAGAAACAAGGCAACACGCCATGAAATCCTTGTCGTCTTTATCCAACTACCTGGGAATTTATGATAAACGGCAGGATTTGATCAAAAGGTATCAGTTAAAGTGGACCCAGAAAGGCGGTTATGAAGTTTTCCAGAAGATCTTTAGCAATTAAGACAAAAGCTATCCTTTCATGGTTAAATGGATAAAGGATTCAATACATAAATTGCCAAAAGAGTATGGGAATCCTGTATTATTTAACACACTGACTCGTTTGCGACCTGATGAATCTTATAATGCCATTAAACTGGTAAAAATTAAACCCGATGAGTATATAGATAAGGAACGCATGCTATTGCTGCATTACAGGTTTCCAAATGTTTTTCTAAGGGTCCCAAAAAAAGCATACCTAAGCATAACTAATAAGGAAATTTTGGAAACGGCAAAAAATACTGTCGGGTTTTAAATTATACTTCTTTTAAAAAAAAATTCAAAGCATGTGGCCTAAAAACGAATATGTATTATTGCCGCAAAATTTTCGCTACCTATTTAAGGAACAATTGAATAGAATCTGAAACAATCGATCTAATGCAAGGAAGGACCCCTTCAACGATATTTGTTAATCATTATTATAGACCAGATATTAGTGAGATAATCACAAATATGATAAAACCCGTTTTGGATTCATTGTTTAAGGAATTAATAACTATCGATTAATGGTGATGAGATATTTATAATTTAATGTAATACAAAATTTGCCTAGTAGTTATAATAATATTAAAATTCTATATACAATTTGTTTTCTTGACATTATGCAAGATAGTGTTAAGTTTGCCAATAAAAATAATATTGAAAAATTCAAGATTCTTGCAACACAACGGTTTAGTTGATAAGATTCAGAAAAAAAATCCATCCGCAGTTGATGAACAATCAGTATAAATTTCTGATTTGATGTATTGGAGAAAAAATTTGATGAAATGAGAAATATTATGCAATATTTGATTTTGAGCATTCTCCATGGTCAGTGGATCAGAAAAACAAGGAATTGTTTCATAGTCCTTTAAGAATAACGTTTTTACATAATCAAAATTATGAAATATGATAATAACGGTTTTAAGATAAAAAAGGCTATATCTAAAAATAATAGATCATGCATTGTTATTTTCTTAAGTTATTATAACTTGATTTGTCCTCATATCTTTTTTAATTCCATAGCCTGTTAATTTTATTAGTTCTATAATTGGGGTGCTCGTCATAAATTTCCTTTTTGCAAATTATTTCTTTAACTTCTTCAAATGTCATTTTTGATTGATCTATTTTGTTTTTCATCCGTTCCTCTTTATTTGTAAATGACAGAAAGTTCGTTTTTATTGTCCTATTTCAAAGTATTTCTGTAATTCTAGAACTATAGAATTTAGAATATGATATCTTCTTTCATGAAATGTCTATTTGAAGGACTGGCATTTTGTTCAACATCACAATGAAGTTATCTTGTATTTTATATATCGGTGGTATGCTAGACTTCTTCGTGTTCATATTAATTGAATATTATTTTTTCACTTTCTCTGAACCGAAAAGGCCTCAACTCCAAATCTTCTGTTGGTTTTAAGATCCATACTTCTAGGTAGAAACATGCTGACACCAATTGTCCAAACTAAACTTTTCTTAATTCTTTTTCTACCCCATGGGTTTAAATTATTCTGTTACTTCTCCAAAATACCCAAAAAATATTGGTCAAGGGACACACAGAATCATATTCTTCATTTTACACTTGTAGCCATAACGAATTTTTTATCTTTTGTAAATTTAGTAAAACAATTACAATAAATAACACAAGCGTTAAATAGCAATTGCTATAAGTGACCATTACTAATGAGTCATAATAGAAAAGCCTACTTTATTCGTAAACGGAACAATGTAGGAATTGAACATAAAACTAATTATCTGGAAAGACCAAAACAAGGTGGATTTAACTAAATGATCCACACAATAAGGTCCTCCATTAACACTTGTGGCTTAATATCCGCTTTTTCCATCACGATGTTTGCTTTGGTGATGGTGTTTGCATTTGAATCTTCAGACCATAACGCCCTTGCCCAAAATCAATCCTCGTCCTTTGGCTGGGATGAACTTTTCAAAGTCTCAGGACGTATACAGCAAAGAAGGTGTTTTGCAAACTACACTCGTTGCAGATTACAAGATAGGTAAAGTTGACAACAAGACAATCACTGGAATGGTATACAATGGTTCTCTCGTGGGACCTACTTTGCATGTCTATCCTGGAGACAGAGTGGAGATTGATTTGGTAAACAATCTCAATGAGTCTACCAACCTCCATTTCCATGGAATTCATGTGTCTCCTGGAAATACTTCTGATAATGTATTTCTGGATGTTGCGCCTGGCAAGACACAGCATTATTCTGTCGATATTCCAAAAGATCACGATCCAGGCACGTTATGGTATCATTCACATTTGCATATGCTTTCTTATGGACAAGTTTCGGCAGGTCTGTCTGGCTTGTTTATTGTTGAAGGTTTAGAAAAGTTATTGCCAGCGCCATTACAGAATATCACAACACAGACCTTTGCCATGAAGGATTTTCCATTTGACAATCTATTCGTTACTACGCATGATTTGAGTAACACAATGTCAGGCCATGAACGCCTGACCGTTAACGGGGAAGTCAATCCAGTTATCAACATCAAATCAGGCGAGACCCAGTTATGGCGCCTTGCCAACATCGGTCCTGAGAATGAACTCACACTTGAACTCCCCGGCAACAAATTCCATGTTATAGCAGAAGATGGAAGTCCGGTTTGGGAGGTATGGAACAATGATACTCTTTTCTTTCCTTCTGGAAAACGGTATGATGTACTGGTGACTGCCAACGGGAACGGGTCTATTCCATTAGGAGCTCCTAGTAACCCCTTTACTGCACCGTACGATTTACACGTTGCGACTGTAAATATACAAGGTAACCAAAAAGATGTGAAACCTGCAGATACCCTTCCAACAAGCTTAATTCCAAAGAGAGACCTGAGTAATGCGAACATCTCTAATTATCGAGTCCTTAATTTCTCATCAAACGATAGAGATTGGATATACACGATAAATAACACGAAGTTTGATCCTAACAGAATAGACATCAAACCTAAACTTGGAACTGTAGAGGAGTGGAAGTTGGTAAACCTTGATAAAATCTCATCTGGCAACATCCATCCATTTCATATCCATGTAAATGACTTTCAGGTAATGTCAGTTAACGGAAAACCATATGACGCTCACGGATACCAAGATACAGTTATTCTTCCAACTGAAGGTGAAGTGGTCATCCGAATCCCATTTGATGATTTTGTGGGAAAATCCGTCTTTCACTGCCACCTGATGTTCCATGGGGACTTTGGCATGATGGGTACCTTTGAGGTCGTCAAATAGGTGATGATGTTATTTGAAGATTATTAGCATGTTTGAGACAATTATGCCCCAAAAAGGAAAAGCAGTGGCTTTGTTCGTTGTGCTGGCCTTTGCCGTAGCCGGACTCACAGCAGTAACCTCTCTTTCAGATTCGTCTGTGGTAGCGCAAGGCCTCGGAAATGTTTCAGATTCGTCTGTGGTAGCGCAATTATCTGGCTTGAGCAAACATCCCCATTTAACACCCGGAAATGTTTCAGATTCGTCTGTGGTAGCGCAAAGCCCAGGAAACGACCCAAATGAATTGTTTCATGTCAAACGCTACAATGGATACTTGTCCTATACACTCACATTTCAAAGGCCTCAGTAATGCCACAATGGATTGTTTCAAGACAGTTGGAGAAGCGAAGGTAAGCACTGGCGATGCTCAAAATTACACAAAAAGTGTACAGATTTTTTTCTCCTTACTACCTGCGCACAACAAACTAACATCAATAAATGAAAATATAGCTGGAGGTAGCGGTCCAATAACTAATATGGAGGGGGTATGGAATTTAATGGAAAATGGAAATATGACTCGATACGACAGACAATTGGTATTGGACGAAGTCAATAGCCTCTTGGCAGCCGCCCAACCAGGGTTTACCCAAATACAACAGGATGCGCTAAGTTTCTGCATCACCAGTGAAGCCAATTCTTTAGGCCCTACGCCTAACTATTAGGCCCGCCGCCTCTTTAGGGAAGGCAATCGCCTATTACCCCTTTTTTTATTCATTTTGAAAGTCGCCTTTCACCGGGTGTACAATAACTCCCTCGGTTGCGAGTTGAGCTGTTACAATAAACGAGATTATTCTCTTTTCAGAATTGTAGACCTGAGGATAAGGCTCTTGTTCTTTTATTCCAAGACAATTATGATCCTTATTTCCTTATCAATTACTACTCAAGAGAAAATTCGGGGTTTTACTCATTTTCAATTCCCAAGATATGGAATATAACAAACAAAACCCGTCTCAAGAACTTGAAATCATCAACTGATTTTACTCGTGTATTGACTATTAGAAGACCAAAAAACCTTCGTCTTGCAAGGAATCTGGATTTTCGGTAAATTCTATCTAGCAATAATTGGAAAGTAAAGAATAAATTATGGTAAGGCTGTGGTACTTGTGTTTGTACTATTACCAATATGGAGACCATCGAGGTCCACAAATTCCGTAGGCTGTATGATATCAGCAGAAACGTCGTAAACAGCAACGAACGGCTCATACTCACCAGACATTGTGCTTAGGAATAGAGAACTGCCAACAAACGGAATTGAGGCGGAGAAATAGGGCGGGTTAATTCCATAGTCAGGTGTAATCCTAGAGGGAGCGCTTACGATACCAGGCACTCCTAATTCTCCTTTGTCATTGTGTGTAACCTTAAACAATTCGCTTATTTCTTCTGATTCAATTTTTGAAAAAGAGGAATTACCCCAGGGCACTCTATGTCCAATTCCTACATCCACAGGCTCTGTTGCTGTAAACGTCAGAATCCCTCTATATGATGCACCGTCATCTCGGTGTGGCAATATGTTTAATGTCTGATGCTGTTCGCCTTGTTGTGAGAAATTCACATGTACAGGCTCTTTGGATGCCTCTATCCCCCTGTAAAATATAGTCTGGCCAGGAGAAGCAGCAGAGAGATTGGATATCTTTTCAGAAATGGCGGAAGAATTGTTGTTGTTAGATTCTGTATTGATCAGTTGGGCTAATGCTTGCAGTTGATCGAGCTCTTTGTCACTGCTATGTGTAGTTATCAATAGCGTTATTGTAATAATCGACACAAAAATTAGGATGATTTTCATCATTCTCCACTCCGTTGGAAAGCATATAAGAATGTCGATGAGATGTTTGCCGACCATGAAAATATACGGAAGACTCAAACTCAAACAAAAGAACAATATTCATTTTGAATTTTAATATTCCATCGGACCACTGTGGAAATCCTCATGATTTTCACCCAACCCGGACCATGTCAACGATTTTAAGTGTGATTTTTGTATAAGATATCTTTTAAAAATTTAGGTAATCTAATACTCATTACTAAACTCTAGATATTATGACGGTTAAGCCAATCAATGAAAACAAATCTCTTGATTATTTTTAATATTGCGGTTATCATCTATTATATTGCTTTGTAGTGGATTGATGGTGTGGTTTGAATGATTTAATGAAGGTTTTGGCTCTTTACCGCTGTGACTCAACTATTGACATTGTGAATTTATTAATATATAATACAATTGCTTGTCTCCTGGAGTATAGCGCCGGGAGAGGGATTCTTGCAACAGCATTGCAAAATCAATGACTGTGTATGACAATGACTTGTGGAGCAACTTTAAAGACTATCTTATGGCCCAAAAGCAAAGCCCGCATACCATAAGGAACAAACTCCAATATGTCAAGAAATTTTATGGTGTTCTGGAAAAGGAAGACGCCCAATGCCTGTTAAACCTGTCTGTGGAGACAAGGCAACACGCAATGAAGTCTCTGTCGTCCTTGTCAAAATACCTGGGAGTTTATGACAAATGGCTGGATTTAATCAAAAGGTACCAGTTAAAGTGGCCCAAAAAGAGCGGTTATGACGTTTTTGAAAAGATCTTTAGCAATGAGGACCAAAACTACTCTTCCATGGTTAAATGGATAAGGGATTCCATACATAGACTGCCAAAAGAATACGGGAACCTTGTGTTGTTTAACACACTGACTGGCCTGCGGCCTGATGAATCCTACAATGCCATTAATCTGATAAAAAATAAACCCTGTGAGTATATAGATAAGAAACGCATGTTGTTGCTGCACTATAGATTTCCAAATGTTTTTCTAAGGATATCAAAAAAAGCGTATTTAAGCATAATCAATGAGGAAATTTTGGAGACGGCACAAAATACTGTCGGAGCTTTAAACTATACCTCTTTTAGAAAAATATTCAAAAAAGGTGGATTAAAAACGAACATGTATTACTGTCGTAAGGTCTTTGCAACATATTTAAGGAATAACGGTATAGAGCGTGAGATAATCGATTTGCTGCAAGGAAGAACACCCTCCTCCATATTTGTAAATCATTACTATAGGCCAGACGTGAATGCGATAATCACAAACAAGGTAAAACCAGTTTTGGATTCATTGTTTAAAGAATTATTGACTGTTGATTAATGGTGATTCTATACTATAATTTAATCCATCATGAATAGATATTTAAAATGTATTAATCTTAAAAAAATACATTTTTTGTAACTAACGAACAATAATATTGCTATATTGATTAGATTAAAAGACCCTTTAACTTTGGTTGCTATATTAAATTATTATGCTTAGTAGATAGTTATCTTATATTAATTTATTACTAAACCGTTAAAAGGTAAAAAAAATGATTTTATTGTCAATGACTATGGTCAACTTATAACATTAACTTAAAAAATAAATAAATTGGAAAATAGTGACAGCCTTTTATTTTGATACTTTGATAATTAGACCAATTGCTTCTTTTTTTATAATAGAAATAATATTACTTTTTATTGTCAGATTTTTTTAATGAAATTTTCATAAAATCTATAAAAGTTTTTTCTAAAGCGAATTCTTTTGGATACCTGTATTTATCTAGAATTGCCATTAGCCTTTCAGGACCTTTATCAATGGGTTTTTTTTCAACAGCGTCCATAATTAATTTATTATATTCATTATCGTTTATTTTTACATTCAAAATGTCATTTTTGGTTAATGAACATGTTTTTCTTTTTGAGGGATTTGCCGTATCGTAATGGCACATATAATAACTAGGCTGTTTTAGATAAGAATGCTCTGACTTGAGTATTTGTTCCTCATGTCCTTTAAAATACGATAAATATTCCTTTCTAATATGCTCATTGTTTTTAATTTGTTCTGTAAGTCTGCTCATAAAATCTAAAAAACGACAATAATAAAAAATGTAATGCCTTATATCATTAATAATGTTGAATTTCATTGTTCGAATTGATTTAGGGTTTATCTTTGATATTTTCTTCCTGGAATTTTTGCAAACAGCACATTCTTCTTTTTCAAAATGTGATTTGCGTCCCTTCTTTAAGCATTTTTCACAAATTAACCACTCAGAAGAATTTATTGTCGACGCCGCATTATATCCAAATTCCCAAGAATCTATCATTAATTTCCGTATTTTATTCACCTGAATATGATATCTTTTATCTACCAGATATTCACCAGATAAACTAACAAGTAAGAGACATTTTGGGATTATTCTATTAATTTCGTCTATTTTAGTTTTAAGTTCTTGAGAGCAAGGTGTTTGAAAACCGGTTATCTCCATTTCAGCATACAAATCTCTCAATGCAGCAAATGATATGGAATAATAAAGGCAGGCTATGGACGATCTAAGGACATTCTTTTCGGTCTCTTTGTCTATGGTTCTATTTAGTTTGTATAGAGTTTTGTTATCGATATTATTTTGCGGGAGTTATTATCTTATTATCTTCCAAACTATTTGAATTTTTTTTATTGTATTTTTCAAATTTTTTTGAAAGAATTTTTTTGAATCTGTCTTCAAAACTTATAGTTTCTTCTATAGTGTGAGGCGAAAAGGGGACAAATCTTTGATATTTGGCAATATTGTATTTATCCTCAAGCTTCTTATCAAAAGGCAGGTATGTTAAAAATTCATATAGTCTGTAAAACAACTTTGAGTTATAGTCTAGAGACTTTAACTATTGTATCAATATTTTTTTTACTAGGGATTTGAACTCGGGTTTTACGAAAACGTTTTGCTATAAATCCTCTTCTGTTGCAATTGTTTTTTGAGCATGTCAGATATCCTTTTTTTTGTGTTAGAATAGGTAGCCCCCCAATAATCTTTACCTCTTTTTCTTTATTTATGTATATGACCAAGTTATGGTAAATAACGAAAATTTCAAAAATTCAAAAGAAAATCAATCAATGGAATATCAGTATAGAAAAGTTCAGGGAATAATGGGTGAGCATTCTTTTTCAATTGTTCTTCCCAAACTATATGCTTTGAACATAGGAATTGGTAAAGGAGACTTTGTTAAAGTAAGGCAAAACTCTAACCAAATCATTGTAGAAAAAGCATAAACAAAAAAGTGGTATAAAATGGGTTACATAAACAACACTGACAAAAAAGGTTATAAACCTTTTGAATCTTCTCAAGGACCACTTTCAATAAACCAGATAGATACTATTGGACCTATAATCACTGAATTATTCAAGGTAATACGGAGAATAGAGGATAAACAGTCCGATATTTTAAGAATATTGTCAAGGGTTCAATATGACTATTAAGGATTTTCCACTCTCAGAATCATTAAAGAACAAGGGAGTTACAAACTTTTTTTTAAAGGATAATGAAATTGCTATTGAGATAAATGCTAACACCATAAAGACAAAAATGAGTGCTGACTTTATGACTACAATTGATAACATTAGAAACAACCTTGACAACTTTACAAAAGATAACAAAATAAAGGAAGAGTTGATTTTCGCCATTTCAAAAAACCTATATCAACTTTATGGATTGGAAAGAGATATCAATAAATCCCCTGAGAAAGCATGTGAAGAAAACGTAACTTTTGAAGAATGGAAAACCACTTTGATTCAACACTACCATGAACTAAAAGAAATAGCAGAAAAAAACTTTCCAAACCTCTGGGAGTCTTTGGAGTTTGAACTTGCTGTCAAAAACATTTTGCATATTGATAATTGCACCCTGCCGTTTGCCGGAATAGTGTTGGGATTGCCAAGTTCAATGAAGACACTGGGTATAGAACTATTCAGAAACACAAAACACACTTTTTATTCTGACAACTTTAGTGCCAAATCCTTTGTTACTCACAGCACTGCAGTAAAAAGGGAAAACCTGCCCCAAATAGATTTGCTTCCCAAAATCAAAAACAAACTGTTCCTCACGCCCGAGTTGTCACCCACCTTTGCCAAGAAAGACGAAGAGTTGATTGAACTGCTTGGGATTCTCATTAGGATTTTGGACGGCAAGGGCTATGAAAGCGATACTGGAGCGCAAGGCCACAGGGGGTATAGTGGTGAGTATATGTTCGTGTGGATAGGTGCCGCAGTGGAAATATCAAGAAAGGTGCACAAGTATCTTTCCACCCTTGGACCAAAACTGTATTTTTTTAGAATCCCAAAATCACAGAGAAATCAGAAGACCAATACTATCTGATCAGATAATGGGCAAACAGTTTCAGGAAAAAGTCAGAGAAATGCAAAACAAGTTGGAAGAATATCTTGAATGGTTTAACAAATGTCCTATAAAAGAGATTGATTCAAACAATGGGGAAAACAATAATGTAGAAGTTGGTAAAGAAGGGCTTCCATTAAAAATTATATGGGAAGAAACCAAAGACGAGGAAAAAGCCATAAGAATAATAATCAAACTGGCAAACCTATTGTCGCCATTAAGGGGCATTCTTCAGACATGGGAGACCAAAGAGACTCAGGGAACGGAATATGCTTTTTCTCTTCCAATCATCGAGGAGCCGGACAGGGCAATAACCAGACTCAGAAACCTTGCAAGGGGATCTGCACTCAACCAAGGAAGAAACTATATCACCATTGAGGACATTCCACTAATCATTAAGGTGGTCCTCTCAACCGCGTCAATTGAAAGGGTGAGGATACTTGATTTGCTACTGAATGCAGAGGGCAAGTTGTCCTCTTCTCAAATTGAATTTTCATTGAACATATCAAAACCCACAGCAAAAAGAACCATGGTTGAATTCAAGGGACTTGGAATTGTGGACTTGTTGGAATGTGAGAATGAAAACTCTGAAAAGACAATACAGTTAAAGCCGAAATTCTCATGGTTTTTAAGCAAAGAGTTTCAAGATTTAAGGGACGGTTTCACACCCGATGTGGAGATTGACGATAAAAAGGAATCCCCAATAGTGCTGCAAGAAAAATACCCCCCTAACACACTGTATGATTTTGGCAACCAAAACACACATGATCAAGAAGAAGAAATAGAACAAGAAAAAGAATCATTTGAATGCTATTACTGTAATGATTTTGATTTCTTCGATAAACCTAAAGAATATGAAAAACATAATGATTCTCCAAACACCCAAACAAAATTGCATATCCGGGATTGATAGACTTGGAGAAATACAACTTAAAACCTAAGGGAAAGAAATGGGAGATTTAAAAAATATAATAGTAGGGGGAAAATTTCTTTCAGCAACTTTTGATCAGTATCTTGCTGCTAATGCTGCTACTACTGCTGTAAGAAAAAACAACCCTTGCCACTACTTTCAAGGCATTGCTGAAAACACTAAATTCATTTTGGGTCACTTTCAGACCCCGTTATTTCCCAGAACTATATCCACTTTTAGAACAAAAGGAAAACAGATCAATGTTTATAACTTAGAAGACATAATATCGGAATTTAAAAAAGCCAATTATATAGATTGCAAGATAAACGCATTTCCTTCAATTGATAATCCACTGCCGGACTTCATTTTCATAGATATTGATAAAAATGATTATGTGAATGCAGAAACAGCATTAGACAAAACACTAAAAAACATTAAGGAAAAACTCGATTGCTCAAACCCAACTGTTTTGCATACCGGTAATGGATATCATGTATACCAGCCAATTGACAGTTTAAGATTGGAAAACATACAGGATTTTAACTTTGTTGAAAACCCAAGCAACAGGTTTTTGAGGTTCACAAAGGAATTTTTGTCTAGTGGCTATGCTGACAAGTGCAATAACCCCTCATTAAAGTCCTGCCTTGCAAGGGTTCCTGGCTCTTTTAATTCAAAATGTCTTGCCAAAGGGTTAAGTCCAGAAAAATCCCAAGTCAAAGCATTGCAAAAATGGAGTGGAAACAGGACCACTATGCTCAACCTGATTGGCAGTTTCTATGCGTATTTGTTATCAAAAAAAATAGAGGAGGAAGAAAGAGCAAAAACGAATAATTATTCTTATTGCCATGGCCAAACAAAGAGCAGAATTGATTGGATAGAAAGCTGCTGAAAACTCCTTTGAAAGATCATAGAAAGTTTTGTTTGTGGAGGATATTAATACCATATCTAAAAAATATCAAAAAATTGAATAATGAAGAAATTACTTTGATACTGCTAAAATGGCTTTATGAATGTGATATTTGTAAAAAACTGGATTTTAACCCATATCAAAAAATAAAAGAAAATCTGCGAAACGATAAAGGTTTCTTGCCTATAGGCAAAGATAAACTGAAAAAGGAGATTCCTGAGATTTATAATTATATATCAAAGTAAAACTTTTTTTATACTGACAGTTTAAAAACAACCGTCAAAAATCAATGTTAAAAATTAATATGGATTCTAACGTGCCTTTCACACATTAGATTTGTTAAACATTTGCATATTCAATAAAATGAGTAACTTTCAATTCGCAACTAGTTGCGTTTGACAATGGTTATATAACATTCTTCTATAACTATTCGTCATGGCAGCCGACTGTGTTAAAGTTGTGAAAATGTTTGCAGTATCAAAATAGTGAATTACTGTATAAATTGCATTATGATATTTTCCTACCGAAAAACCAGAATTTATCATTTTCAATCCTATTTTAGCATTTTCAATGCTTCGCCTTTGAACTTCAACGCAACCGGATTTTCAGGATCTATAGTCAGGGCTTTGTCATAGTATGCAATAGATCCATCATAAACGCCTAACTTTGATAGGGCGTCACCTTTGCTAATCAAGGTTATGGTATCTTTGGGGTTTATGTCCAATGTTTTGTCATAGTATTCTATAGCTCCAGTGTAGTTGCCCATGGCAAATAATGCATATGCTTTGGGTTTTAAGGCACTAGTATCCTCTGGATCTGCCAACAAGGCTTTGTCAAAGGATTTTATGGCTTCAGTATAATTATGCAGGTTTAATAGACCAAGGCCTTTGTTTTTCAAAGCATCTGTATAATTTGGATAAAGACTCAAGATTCTATCATAGGATTTTATCGATCCAGTTTGGTTACCCATGACAGACAAGACATAGGCTTTGTGTTCTGAAGCCTCTCTATTCTTAGGATTTGCCCTGCAACAATGCTTTGTCATAGCATTCTATTGCTCCAGTGTAGTTGCCCAAATTATATAGGGCGTCACCTTTGCTAATCAAGGCTCTATCTTCTTTCGGGTATATCTTTAAGACTTTGTCATAATATTTTATCAGTCCCCTGTGAGGTTGCCCAACTTATTTAGAGTGTCGCCTTTGTTATTCAAGACCTGTGGATTTGTTGGGTCAAAAGCCAATACTCTATCCAAGTATTCTATAAGCTCCAGTGTAGTTGCCAAAACTTCTTAACTCAATACCTTTATCATACAAAGCATCCCTATCATTAGGATCTACAGCCAATATTTTATCATAAGATCCTATTGATTCATTATGACCATCTAAACTATACATGGCTAATTCTTTTATGGATAATGCATCTTCATTACCAGAATCAATACTCAACACTTTATCTAAAAGTTTTGTGGCTTCAGAGTAATTGCCCTTGATCACCCAGAGTGTAAACTTTCATAATCAAAGCATCTGTATTAGTAGGAATCTAGTTGCAAGGCTTTGTCAAAGGATTTTATGGCTTCAGTATAATTACTTAAATAATATAGGTCATGACCCTTACTAATCAAATTCAAAACATCGATTAATGGGTATTGAGCCAATGCATTAGGGAAATGGAGTGGATTAGCAATCGCCAATATTGAAAAAACAATTAGAACAAACACAGTTATATTAAAGTTAAAGAAACTGCATTTGTAAATTAAATTACTCATTTATGTTACAATACTTTGTATAAATGCATATAAGAAGTCACCTTACAAAATTCCAAATATTTATAAAATAAAAGCAATGAGTTTTAACAATTCAACCAAACATACTTTGGTTAAAAAACCATACGAAATAAATTTTGAAGAGAATAGCATAACCGAAGAATCAAATAACGCAAAGGTTTTTTAAAACGCAACTAAAGCAACTAAAAAATGTAAATAAAATCCAAAATTCAATTGATTATCCAATACAATTAAGAAGTATCAAATAAAGACACTGTTTTATAATTACCATTCTTTATTAACTCAAACGTTCTTTTTTATAATCATTCTCAATCATATTTTTGACCTTCCAAGTGTGATTCTTCATGTTATTTGTATCGCATATTTGACAATTGTTGAGGTATCTGGATTCAAAAAATTAGAGGGCCAATAAGGTTTAAGTTTTGGGTTGCTCTGTGCTGCAAAGAAAAAAGTAGAAATAATTATAATTACAATACCCGCAAGAGCTGGCCTGAGTAAATTTTCTCCATTTCTTGATAAATGACAATACTATCCGGTAAATGAAGACATATGCATTCTTAACCAAATATTTTTTCTTTATTTTATAACCTAAAGGAAACATGGAGGGTTGATTTCTCTATATCTTCTCTTTAACTCCATTTCTTTAATGGAGAATTTGCCTGCTAACTATAGATTCTTCTAAATTCAACATATAGAAATCTATTAATTGATTTGAATTGTTTTGCAAGAGTGCTTTTAAACTGTTTTAAATTCATTTTACTCTAACGTATAACTTGGGTGACTAGTATCGATAGGTGAATTAATCAATTTATCGTTGAATTTTTATATTTGTAATATATCGGTTCTATATGGCTTTTTGTGCCACTTGCGGTAAGGAAATAGCTGAAAATTTAAAATTCTGTTCTTTTTGTGGCAGTTCCACCAATAAACTGCAAAACAATAATGAGGATTCTAACCAAATTAAAAAAGATCGGTATTCTGCTTTACTAAAAAGAGTTGGATCATATAAGCAGTATTGGGACAAAGACGGAGTCATACAGTTCAAAAGTGAGTATATAGCAATTCTTCAAAGAAAATATGGAACTCAGGTTGAATTTATTATAGCATTTGAGGACCTGACAAAAGAAGGATATAGCCTGATGGCTATTGACGAAGGCAAAGAATCTTCATTTGCCAGTGGTGTGAACTCATTTTATTATTTTCAAAAAATAAAATGAATATATCCTATCCTCTTTTTGCATTGTTGTGATCATATGGAAAAATTCCAAAAGGTAAAATTCATACTTCGTAACTAAACCAAAGATAAAAGATATTTGCTATGGTAACATAATATTAACCATGTTATAAAAAATAATTGCAATAATCAAAAAGGCTATATTCTATTGCAACATATTTATAAATATAATCTTGGCATTTTCAGAAAAAAATTCTAAACATTATAATGAAATAGACGAAGACATATTTGGCAACAGGATAATAATACTAAAGAGAGTAAAGTCATTGAAGCAACTAAGAAGAACAGAAAAAGAATTGGTAAGGCTTAACTACAAGGAGGCAATCATAAAGGGCTTTACCCTAAAGGGTATACAACAGTATATAGCCTCCAAGACCAAGATATGGATAGAGTGGTCCTGTATGGAATACCTAAAGAAGGCAGAGGAGCAGGAAAACAGGGAATGGTATTATCATATGGCCAAGGACCATTTTGCATATGTTGGGGCATACAGAAAATGCATAGACGAGATAGAGCACCTAAAAAAGGAGATGTGGAAAATAATGATGGACACAAACACAACAAAAGAAACAAAGATTCTCGCAACAAAAGAACTCCACAGCCTTTCAAAGACATACACCCTTTTGATAAAAGATTTGCCCTTTGTAACTAATTTATCAAAATTCTATGATAAGGACATGCTTGATTCAAGTTATGCCGATTCTTTACACTCAAAGGGAACAGACCCAAATAAGAATGATCGAGACACTGATAGGAACCCAGTCGAAAGACAAAGTATTGACAAACCTGAAAACTCTAATAATCCTTTTGATTTTAATGGTATCAAAGACAATGCAAAAGAAGATAATTCACTTGAAGATAATAACTTCGAATCACCCAGTAAACACAAGCAGGTAGATGATAAAGTTACTGAAACAATGCAAGCCCAATTGAACTATAAATACGATAATGGAATTTCTGAAGACCATTTGGAAAGCATTAAAAGACTAAAGGAACTATTTGACGATTAGGCAATTCTAAAATCCATAGTAAAAACAAATTCTTTTTCATGCATAAGAAGAACCTTGATAAAAATAAAAAGGAGGAGTGTTGCCTGCCTATCCTATTGAATGGTCAGGTTTGTATGGTTTTAGGTGTCTTTTTGTCGCTATTTGGCGATTCTTTTTGTCAATGGATAGTAATATGGTTATGGTCCAGATATTGTTCCGACAGATCTTAAGCACTCTATCACTTTAGTAACTATTGTTGGGTCAACTCCTGATCCCTCTAAAAGGTTTATAACTTCCCCTGCGGATAAGGAGCCCAATAAATTACATAATTGTTCATCTGTATGTGAACCTGTACAAAAAGAATTCTCTTGGCTTCATTTATCTCTGGTGTTGTAAGAAGAGTTGTAATGCATTCTACACAGGTTTTTGGCGTTGGCGTTGGCGTTGTCCCATTTCCTGTTCCTGTTCCAGGTTGTATTGGGATTAATGACTGCTGGATATTCTCGCTTTGGTCAGTGAACCCGGTTACTTCATTGTCCTTGCCGGCTATCTGTTGTCCTTGGTTGGCTTGTTCACATTCGTTGTCGCCCCTGTAGCAGAAGTTGTCCTGGTCCTGGTGTTGGCTTGCGCTTTTTTTGTCTGATTCATAGCTTGCGCTTATTGAGGGTTTAAAGTCATTGGTTTTTTTGTCGTTGTCATTGTCCCTGTCTGCATATGACTGCATTGGGACTATGCTTGTTCCCATTATTAGTAATGACGTTATCGCTGCCATAAGCAAAATGTTTTTTGTGTTGTTCATAGTTAAAACTCACATACATTTTTTGGTATAATTAGAAGTAGGACTGTTGTTACCTGACATTTTATTGGAGTCTGTTAACCAGAAAAAGTAAGCATAATCTTTATACTATAAATTTATGGAGAATGTTTATCAGATCTTTACAATATGATTTATCAATGTTTTTCATACATGACTATCAATAGCAACAAAAGATACTACGATAACTAGCATATAATGAAACAAATGATACAATGATAGATAAAAAACAGGGAAATAATTATACGGGTATAAAGCCTATAATGCTTGATTTAACAAAGAAAACAGCATAACAGGATTTTTTATTTTATCCGAATTGTTGCTTCCTTTCCAGTTCATTCAGTCTCTCTGTTACTGTTAAAAGCTGGTCTGAGATCATTGCTATGGCGTCGTCCTTGCTTTTGTCCCGCTCTCTCAGGGACTGGTTCACCTCCTCCAACTCAGTTACCTTGCTCAGGATATCAGGCACCCTGTCTTTCCAATTGGGGTATGTTTAAAAACGTGAGATAAGGCTCTATTTCCCTGAATAATTCGGCATTTTCTGATTCCTTTTTTCTCCAATACGTGGAGCCGAAATGCCCAATGAAATACTCCGAATAGTCTGCATACCCAATATCAGAAATGGTGGTTTTCACAAATCTCCTGAATGAGTGAAGTGTAACCTGTCTGCGTCTTTCATTGCTGTCCTCTCTCTTTCTCTCTTTCCCCATATGGTCCAATGTTTTGTCCATGTAATTGCTGTTGTTCTGGCATCCAGCTATGCGAAATGACTTCAGAAATCGGCAAATTGGTATTTATATTCTCTTCAAGTATTTTGCACGGTGTTATTCATTGTAATAATGGCTGGATTGGTTATCGACGTGATTGCGGCATTCCTTATGTATTACGGCAAGATTTTTAGGTCAACAGAAACAATCGAGCAAATGTCAAAATACAGTGAGCATGAAATAAGGCATAGGAAACTAGAAACACAGTTGGCTAGACTGGGCGCAATGCTGCTGATTACAGGATTCATAATCCAGCTGGTAGGCTATGCAATCTACATGTAGGCCTCTATCTGACATATCTGACACATATGACATATCCAACAATAAAAAAACAAGTGTAAAAGAAAATTAAAAAATATTGAATCCATGGTAGTCAGACAGGTCAGATAGATCCCATTGACGCTAGAACTCTTTTTTAATACAAAATTAACCTTCATTTAGAATTTATTTAGCTATAAAAAAAAGGCCTATTAACCTCATGGAGTCTAATTCTATGTTAGTTGTATTAAGAAACATTAGAGACATTCGATTACTGCCTCTACTCCCTATGCCTAATCAATAATAAAAATAAATCTATTTCGAAAGCGATTTGTTTGCATTTGCAAATATGTGATTTAATCCATTTTTTACTGTGTATTGGAAAGAAGTAAATTCCAGCAAGGAAGACAATTTAAAAATCAGATTATTTCTTAAACTTTTTAATGCTTTTTGTTGTCTATCTTTCTAGAATATGTCACTTCTCTCCAGGTCCGAAATCCAGTTTCTCCAAGGCCAAAAGGACATTGCAAAATCCTATGAATACAAACTAAAGTCCGTTATCAAAAGGAAACTTTCCATTCTCTTGGAAAAAGAGCTGCCATTGTTGCTAAAGTTGTTTCCTGACTCCGATCTTGCTATAATCAGCAGTAAAATAAACAATGAGGGACAGAAAAATCTTACCAAATTCAGTAAGGTCAACCATGAAAAATCCTTAATCGATCTTACCAAAATCGGTAAGAAAAAGGTTCACAGTTGCCACAATTCCCGATTTTGAGGGCGATAATCACATGCCCGACCAACAAAAGCTTGTGGCCCGTGAGGGCCTCGAGGGTTCGAAGCACATCTCCCAAGTATCCTGTTCATGCCTCCAAAACCTACTAAAACCAGTAATATTGTTATTAAAAAAGAAAATCAGCGCCGGGAGAGGGATTCGAACCCTCGAGGCCCTCACGGGCCACAAGCTTTATGTTGCTTTTAATTCCAGGCTTGCGCCCTACCAGGCTAGGCGACCCCGGCATGTCGTTGACCGACTAATCGACTTCTTTATGTCTATCATATATTAATTTTTATTTTGCATTTTAATCGAACCGGGGATTCCGATCACAAATTTTATTTTTCCAACCGGTTTAAAAGCAAACAAACCCACTTTCGTGGAATTTAAGGAACGGGATCCCTATATTTTGTGCCTGTTGCCCTGTTTCAGCATTGGCATTTTTTGTATTGTTATTAAAACAAGGCTAACCAACATACGGGTGTAAGAAATAAGGAAAGACTGCAAAAAACAACCACTTCGCAATGAACGGGAAAACTATGATACATTTGTTAAGAACACCAAACAATTTTGCACGTGAAGCATTGATTGATTCACATTATAACGTCATCCTATGCGGGAACACACAGCACTATTACGAATTAATTGAACACCACTTGACTTGAGGGGTGTTTAGATGTGATCCTTGCAAGAAACATTACTATTATCTGCATTATTTTTGTGTTACATGTCCAGGTGCATTTTTACCTCATCTCAATCCTGTCTATCATTTTTCCCGACAACAAGTCAAACTTGTATATCTTTGAATGCCCTGTCCCAGATTTATGGTCTTGAATATCTGAATAGAACAGAAAATTCTGATTACATTGGGTACAAACCCAAATAATGTTTAAATCACCATCGTTCATCTTTTATTCCTATTGATAGGATTCAAACATATGATATAAGCAGTTTGAAAACAAATAATGTTAATTTATTTTGAATTTTTTTAAGTAAAATTATATTCCTTTATTATAACTCTTGATTATTTTGTATGTATGGTATACTATTTAATTATTTTTGTTTTCATTTGTAATTTTTATATCATCAATTTATAACTTTCCGACTTATTAATTTGTCTGAAATGGCTATTAAATTGGGTGTTCATGTTTCCATCAGTGGTGGTTTGCCAAAATCAATAGACAATGCGTTGGGTATAGGTTGTTCGGCTTTTCAGATTTTTACTCGCAGTCCCAGGCAGTGGAAAACAAAGGATATTTCCTTAGGGGAGGCCACGCTTTTTATAGACAAACTAAGGGAAAGCCCGATAAGCAATGATTCTGTGATTGCTCATATGCCCTATTTGCCTAATCTCTCTGCCCCTGAAGGCGAAATGTACCAGAAATCCCTAAAGGCATTGGAAGACGAGATGAAACGTTGTAGCCTCCTTCACATCCCTTTTCTTGTGGTTCATTTGGGCAGTCATTTGGGTAAGGGCTCTAAAAGCGGTATCTCTCAACTGGTAAAGGCATGCAAAACAGCCATGAACAATTGTTCTGATCTGCACTCAACTAAAGATGGTGTGAAGGTGTTGCTGGAAAATAGCTCTGGGCAGAAAAACAGTATCGGTAGCTCTGTTGAGGAAATAGCTGAAATTTTTGACAGGTTAAATTCCAGTAACTTTGGGTTGTGCTTGGATACATGTCATGCTTTTGCCTCAGGATATGATTTGTCATCCGAAAAAGGCGTAACCCAATTGTTGGACCTAATATCAAATAGCATTGGAATTGACAGGCTAAACGTAGTTCATTTAAACGATTCAAAAGGCGACCTGGGAGCAAACCTTGATAGGCATTACCATGTTGGAGTTGGAAAAATTGGCAAAGATGGTTTTAAATTTTTACTGAATACAAAAAAGTTGCATCACATCCCTTTCATAATGGAGACGCCCATTGATGATGTGAGAAACGATCTCGATAACATTGCGTATGTGAAAAATCTATTAAACAATGATTGATATTTGAGGGGTTTTCTATTTCGCTGTTTTGTGGTTCTACTCAATGCCTGATGAGTTGTTAACGGAAATTAAGGATAAGCGAATATCCATTTAGAAGTGTTTTATGGATGTGAAACCAGGCAAAAAAGGGTTGAAAAAAATAAAACAGGATAACCCTGGAGAGGCTTTGTTTTTTTCCTTCATTCTTTGTTTTGTATTGCGTTTGTTGTAACGTTGTTTTACGAGCAGAGTCTGGGATTATTTGAACTCTACCGTATACTGTATACCTTATTGGTAACGGTACCTGATTCTCTGGTTAAGCTATCCACCTTCGGAATGCCATAAATTACCTTATTTTAGCAACCCTTTTTCCTTTAAAATTTTTTCGACTTTGTGGTATGTGTCAGCTCTGAGTGTCTCGATATACTCAAACAGCTTTATCTTGCCCAATTCTCTCAGCTCCCTTACCTCCTTAAAATAAATGTCGTGAATTTGGGATAACTCGTCATTATCAAACAGGTTATGTTGTTTTTCATTTATCTCCACAGTCCATAACAATATAAAAAGATCAGGGGTAATGTGCTTTATATTTCGTAAAACATTTGTATACTGCTTAACTCTCTCGTCTAGTTTTTTTGATGCGTATTCAAAATATACTGTGTTTGACAAATAATACTGATTTAAAATGACTAGGAATTTTCTGGATTCCTTGTAGATCTCTGATTTGTTTTCTATAAAATCGCTTTCAATTAACGAGTGGTTAAAAACTAGTTTTTCTGGATTACCTGCTACATCTGGTGACAACAGCTCTTGGTATTTTGCGGTGGGAAAGGTAAACGTCTTTATTTTCTCTGGATATTTTTGCACAAGTTGGTCAATTATTGTGTTTTTCAGAGTGATATTAGTACCCTCAAATACTGCGATTGGCATCCTTGATATATGCTGTAATGGGGAAGATATGTTTTTCATAAGCATGTACCAAAATAAAAAATGGAAAGTTTTAAAAAATAGGCAAAGTTGTTTTGATGTTCTGGTTTAGTAAAACAGTGACAGGTGCCAAAAATTAGCCTAATAGAGGCCTTTTCTTCTTCCCTTGAGAATGATTGACTTTAACTGGCGATGGTCAAGTATGGATAAAGCGTCCAGATAGTTGGTCCATTTGAAATCTTCGTGCTCATTGGATATTACGACCTCCCTTGTGGGTGTGGTGGCAAAATAAAACTTGACTTCCTTTTCTGAGCGTACTCCGTCGGCCCTAAAGTATTTGTATTGGATTTTGCCGACATATTGGTGAATTTCTAAATCAGTTATTCCTGTTTCTTCCTGAACCTCTCTTTGCAACGTTTGGATTTCATTTTCCCCTTTTTCTTTGTGTCCTTGAGGAAAACCCCAAAACCCGCGCTTGTTCCGAAGAAGAAGGAAATCCGCATGGTCCTTATTTTGCTCTTCGGTTTGATATCTTATGATTGCACCTACTGATAGCTCTATCGTCACTCTTCTCTATCCCAATAAGGTTGTTAGCAGTACAATAAATATAATATTGTTTCTATGGACTTTATCCTTAAAATAAAAAGTTGCATACCAATATATACTGTTGGGGGGGGGTGCGCAAACACAATAAATCGACCACGTTACATTCTCATAGTCATAATGATGATAATGCAATATTCCCAATATCATTAAATTACAAGAATCATCCAGCCTATGCTCTTTTTATACCATCACTCAAAGCCTATTATTCCAAATTATTGCATAAATTAATATAAAAAATCAAAAGGAAAATAATACAATTCCAAAATCATATTTCCGAATGCCAAAAGTATCAATAAATCAAATTTAACGGACAAAAAAGCATATCCGATTAACTTGCTTTTATACGATATAAGAAAAAAAGGTTACACTTGAATGCATTATTGGACTTTTATTGCAACAAGTTCCATGTCAATAAACACATCATCTACACTTGGTTGGACATGTTGTCTACTATTTATATAAAAAAGTTATAGAAAAAAAGGCTCTGTTCACTTGAGGCACAATTCTTATATTTTAAGTCACTCTGTAGTATAACTATTGGCACAGCGGCTACAGACTATCGAGCAAGGAAATCATATAATTGCAGTCTATCCTAGCAAAGATGAAAAATTCAATGAAGCCTTTGCCTTTCTAAAAGGTGGTCTTGAAAGAAATGAGGTTGCTGTTATTACAACCACAGATCTGCCAAAAGATGAGATCCGTGCCAGGATGGAAAATGAATGGCAATTGAATGTTGCTGAACTTGAATACAGAGGAGACATTATCATCAGTACCACTGAAGAAGCATATTTTCCTGATGGGGTGCCCAATATTCAGCGAACAATTGCATTATGGTCTACGTTAGTGGAAAACTGTCTTAGCAAAGGAAAGAGAGGAATGCGAGTATTTGGGGATATGAGCGCATTTTTCAAAAGTGGGTTTACAAAAGAATTGCTTGAGTATGAATCATGTTTGGAACAAAGATTTAACTTTCCTGTTATTGGAATATGTGCATATGATTCCAAAGATATCGACAATAATGTTACATTGGAGCAATTAAGGCAACTGCAGCAATGCCATGATACTGTCTGGATGGAAGGTTGCTGAATGATTGAATGGTTAATGGCTAGATAATAGAAAACTGTCAACAGTGGGTTGTCAACTGAAGTAAAGCTAAAAACTTCAACTTTGACATCGCAAAATATACTATTGCTCCTGCGCTGCAGGAAAAATCATTCCAAATGATGTTCCCTGCGTGCAGTCCTCATATACTCTGTCTCCTACCCAAATTTTGCCTTTGTACCTTTCGACCAATGTCCTTACTATGGATAAGCCTAATCCGCTTCCCTTAGCTTTGGAATAAAATCGCTTGAACAGCTCCTTTTTCATCGGGTCCGGAATTCCTTTACCATAATCAGATACAGTTACCATCCAATATTTTACCTCGCCAATAAAATGCTCCCTTATAAGAACATCAATTTTAACCTCTGACGATTCTGTGTATTTTATGCTGTTGGAAAACAAATTAACAAAAATTTCCTCGAGCAGATCCTCTGCGATTACATTTATGTCAGTGGGATCATTGTGATCGTCCACTACATTTAATGAGAATCTAATTCTTTTGCCCTGTGGATTATTGTCATATAGTGTTTGCTGCATTGTAATGTATGCATTATTGATAACATGTGGAAGGTTCTTCAATATTAGCTCCAGATCCTTTTGTGCGTACAGTCGTTCTAACCTGCGTATGTTGTTTACAAGTGATTGACTTTTATTCAGTGCTTTTTTTGCGGTTGTGAGAAATGAAAAAATTCTTTCGTTGTTCTGGGCGAGGGCGCTTGTGTCATTGTTGTTTCTTTTTACAATGGAGTCTACAATGCCCAAGCTATTTTGTATCGCCTGATGATAGTTTCCTATATCATGTGAGATCAAATCAAACAAAAGTTCAGAGTGCGTTTTTTCCTTTATGGTTTTATCGTGATTTTCTTTTTCCTCCCATATGAGATCAAAGCAATAAACAGTATTTCCCACTATGGAGATGTCTTTAGAATATGACCAACTATCGAGGGAAAAAATAGTATCGCTGGCTTGATTATCATGCTGGTGCGGTTGTACTTGCATATTGATTGAAAAAGAGAAAATGTCCTGTTTGTCTCTAATGAATAACAAGGAATTTGATGGGGTCTTGGGTAATGATGGCTTTATTGATCTGTATCCGATAAATGGGACTAGATGTTTGGTTAGCCGCGTGCTGTCCTCGTCAAAAGGGCATAACAATCTGATAATGATATTCTTGGCCAGCTTCTGTGATATTACATAATCAATAATCTTGTAATATGACAAGAATTGCAAGGATGCGATTCCAGGCAACATTATGTCCATTTCGGATTCAACTGATTGTATAAATTCGAACAGTCTGTCAAGGAATTTTTTGTCTATTCTTGATGGATAATATTTATTGTTGTTGATTCCTGTATGTTCATTATGTTCATCCATTTTGTATATTTACACTCGAATATTGCAAAGGCATACCCAATACAGCGGGTTTTAAAACTGCCAAGCCTATAAAATTATCTGTATGCAAGTTATGACCTGTCAGTGTGTTTCTTGTGTTGCGCATTCATCATACAACACCAGGGTCATTGTTATGGTGGCTACCTGTGATAAAATATGTTGTCTTTCTTGATGATCAAAGACTCAAAGAATCTGTTAATTATAAGCAAATGAAGGACGGATTTGCATGTCCGCTATATCATAATACTTTGTTTGCTTCATCAAGAGAGGAATTTAACAATGCTTTGGCGCACGCGAAGCAAAATAATCTTGGTTACTGGCCAGCAGACTCAACAGAAGCAGGTGTTATGGTCAACACGCATGCTGACCCTGCCACAATAAAACCGATATGGCCCAAAATCTGGAGACGGCTAGATGAATACCTTGGTAATCAAAATAGCCTAAATGGATTTATTGACTGGTTAGGGGACAGAAATGAAGGGGTGGACATCCTTTCAATAAAGGGGGAACGAGGCATTCAAGACATCCTAGAGGTAGTCACAACAATAACAAAGTTAAATTGAAAGAGAAACCAGAAAATCAGGGAGCAGTCGGAGAAGACGGCTTGAGACCATCAAGATGATTTTTTTCAGTTCTCTGAAAAAATAATGACGAGATTATGACACAAGAGCACTATAGTAAATATTTATAACTTACAACTTACCTGTCCTGCAAATAGTATGAAGTGAATTTTTAAGGTTTTTAATATCTAATGTATACAAAATAAAGAAATGTTATGAATTACCAATACTAATTAATAGTTAGGATATTCCTTTAAGCAAATAGATAAAACATATCATGACATTTTGTCCCTGATTTGTTTGTGGGTTTGATTTGTTGCTATTAATGTAAAGACCTGTTAAATGAACAGCTAGTTTTTGTAATATCCCGCACTGATTTACGCCCCTTTATGCAAAACGGATTGGTCATACCTGTTTCTTTTTACAAGTAATGCCATTTCGAATGCCCCCCGAATTGTTTTGATTATGTCATTGTACATTTTTGAATTTTTCTCTAACCCTGTATCAACACTGGTATCGTTATTCAAACTCGACATCATTGCATCATAATTATTCTCCGTATCTTCAGCATACCAGCCTCTTGTCCAACCAACAAATGGAAATTTGCCAAATACAAAACCTAATTCTGACCAGAAAGACAGGAGTTCTCCCGCAACATGCTGAACATTATCCTGTCCCCCTGTAATAATAAAAGCAGCTGTCTTGTCTCTTATTAAATGTCGGTTATGTGTGATGGACTGATTTTGAACACAATTCATCCTTTGAATCATTTTATAGTACAGAGAACTAGCGCTTCCCCACCGTATAGGGGTGGCGATTAACACTACGTCTGCCCACAGAATTACCTTTTCGTAAATTTGAATCATCTGGTCCTCCTTGTCTCTTTCTGAAATGGAACAAGGAAAAATGCATGCTTTGGCATTCTTTGAATAATAACCCTCACAGTGACTGAATTCTAAATCTCGAAGCTTAATCATGACTGTCTCAGCTTCTAGTTCTTTTCTCGCAAACTCTAGAGCAAAATGTAATGCATCCTCTGATGTGCTCTTCCGGGGCGCTATTTTGTCATTTGTGTTTGTGGTAGATATTCCAAGAATTCTTATTTTTTTGTCGTCTATTGGAATTATTTCATCATTTGACTTATGCATTAAATGGTTATTTACGGATTCTTCCAGTTTCAAATATGACTCATGTGGCCTGAATATTCGTTTACCAACTGACGATGGAACACAGTTTACATACAACTTACTTCCTGTTACTTTAACCTCAAAAGAACTAACACTATCTCCTCCCTCATGGGGGGATTCACCGTTTTTCACTGAATACTTCCATCCATGCCATGGGCAAGTAACTATATCTCCATCAATGAATCCATCACTAAGGGGCCCTCCTTTGTGTATACAAGAATCAGAAATAGCGTAAAACATTCCATTGACATTAAAAACTGCTATTGCTAAATTTTCTTCTTCTTCATTCTTAATGAAAAATCTCTTTGATTTTCCCCTAGGTATCTGTGATGATAAACAAACATAACGGTATGAAGAGTTTTTATCATCTTCCTCACTCATGATTAATTATTTGGAAACAAAGTATATCTATAGATGCTGGACGAGTGTATAGATATGTTGTATCTCTTGCGTAAATGCAACTAAACATCTTGTGGTTATTGATTCATCAATTCACTGTCCTTTCTTTGCTCTCTTATGAGGGGTTGACCAAAAAACCATTGCTTTTCAAGTCATTCACCAGCCTGACGGTAAGGGAGTTTGATGACATTTATGATAGGGAGATGGCAAAAGACACGGCAGGCATGAGATCAGGCGGCTATCCAATAGAAAAGACAGCAGGGAATGATCCATGGGTGCATCAGGCAGGCATTTCAAACTGGATGCTAAAAACAGGTTTCTGCTGCTGCTTGCATATTACCGCCTTTACATAAAAATTACAGTTTCCAATTTGGCAAAACTATGGGAAGAAAAAATTAACATTGTTAATCTTAATGTTGACAAATAGATTGACAGACAATAAAACAACACGTGCACAAAAATTAATTAGATTAAGGATAAAATTTTAATTTTTGTCAAAAAAACTACATTATTCATGGATACGTGTAACAAATATTAATGTGTAAACTAATAAAAAATAATCTGTAAAGGGGGCCGATCGTCTAGCCTGGTAGGATACGGCATTGGCATTGCCGAGGTCGTGGGTTCGAATCCCACTCGGTCCATACCCGTAACGTTTTTTTAAGTGGGTTCTACGAATTAAAGGTGTAAAGAAAAAGGTGCCAGAACTCAAAAATAATGAGGAGATTGGTATCTGGAAACTGTATTTGTTTGCTCTAAGGTCGCCATTGACCAGAGAGAAATACAAAAAAAAGGATGGAGAAATTTTTTGATTTTATAGGCTTGGAAGGAAAACCCTGAGAAAATCAAACCAAGTGAATACCCGAGGATGGCAGACTTTGCCGAATCCGGTGATAGTGTCAAGGTGCATTGGTTATGCAGAAAATGAGTTTGTCGAGGCATACTTTGAAAACATGATCCAAAACGAGGAGGTAATGGAGTCATCCATGGTGGCAAAATTCTGCTTCAGTTTTTAGAGGATATGGATAGTTGGGAAGGAACAGCTTCAGAACTCTCAAATATTGACACCAATAGATAATGGGTCTGGTTTTTCTAATAACAAGTTATGGCCACCCGCCCCAAACTCGCTGTCAAGGAAACTCAATGAATTGTCGCCCACGCTGAAGGAAAAAGGAGTTGAAATCGTGTGAGTATAATGCCAAAAATCGTGAAAGGGTCATAAAGATAATAAAATCCGGAACTATATCGATAATTTAGTCGTATTGTGGTAGTCTATCTGTACTCTTAGGGAATAATCATTATCTTTTGGTTTATCCAAATCAAAACTTTATTCAGTATTGCGACGATACTACGGTTACTATGGTGTTTTTCCAATATTTTTGTTTATTAACTTGGCCATTAGCCATTGTGTGTAATATATGCAAGATATACTTAGTTTAGATACAGTAAAGAAGAACATCAAAACATGGAATTAAAATTTGAACCTTTTGATGAAAACCTGCGGTTATTTTGATTTTATTAATTAATTGAGTGTGTATTAGTTAGCTCATATTCTTTTTTTCCATAGTCAAGTAAACCAGTATGTGCAATCGTTTTCCATTTGCCATCTATTGCCATCCTTGTGTGGATTTTGCATGCATGCTTTGCCTTTCCAATGAAAATCTTCTTTTGTCTTTATGTTCTTCCACAAGGTATCTACATCAACGACTGCAAAGGCTCCATCACCTTCATCTGAAATAACTATTTTCCGGATTTCTCGAACATTGTGAATTAATTTGTGAGATCCAAACAATTCACTATAACCCTTTTTCCATCATTGATGGTTAAACCGTCCCATTCCAAAAATCCAATCCGTAGGGTCATGTGATTCGGATGTTCTGGGCCATGGCCACACCGTGTCTGGATGGAATACACTCAATAGATTCTCTACATCCTTATTACTCCATGCTTGGGTTTCTCTATTTACAATTTCCTTGATTTCTAATTCGATTAAATCTTTATTCTCCACCTTTTATCGCCATTTCTTTTTAGCGATAAACAGATTTATTTTCTCCATAAATTTAGTTAGTCATCCAAAGAAAAATAGTGACGTATGGATTTAATTGTGTCAAGATGTTTTCATTATTTTTCCTATAATGTTTGGTAAAAAATAAAAATTTTTGTTGTTGAAAACCTACAGAAAGGATTCAACCAATCCCTCAAGAGAAAATTGTGTAATATCAACCTCCTTAATACGGCAGTGCATCAATTTGCTCCGAAGCATTCATGTCTAGAGTCCAATTGCAGAAAGGCAAGTTATTTGAACATATACTCAGTTTGTATCGTGAAGGCATGCCTTAATTACCAATAGACTTTGGTATTTAATAAAGGCGGAGCCTTGGAATCTCTGGAGGCCATTTATTGGATTTTTATTAATTGAGAAGATTCTGTGCATTTTATGCTGATGATGCTGGTGAAGAATCGGAATCGACATCTGTGGTTTCTATTGCTGACTGTATCTTTGGCCACAACTTTGACAGCATTTCGGGAGAATTGGTCTTTATCCATTCAACCATGTTCTGCTCATCTTTTAAATTCAGCAATAGTGGCTCTGCTGCATTTGGAAATTCTCCTTTTGTCATTTGCGCTTTCTCTATCAGCATAAGGTAACATGAGACTTCTGCATTTTCTATGATCAGGTCATGCTCTGTCTTTTTTAGCTCCCACTCATGTGCTGTCATTGAATTATCCATCATTTTCCTTATGGTGTCTGGATATGATGGCAATGGCAACCCCACCTTGAGTTGGGTGGGCTCTCCCCCCATGGAAGTTATTAGATTTTGCAGCCTTTTTTGGTGCTCTAGACTTTCTTGCAAATGGTGTTGCATTTGTTGTTTGGCCTCTGGTATGCTGATTTCTCCAATTCGAGTTTGAAGCCATTCCATGCCTGCGTTCTCGAAAGCAAGGGCTTCATTTAACTCCAAAATGAATTTTTTTGTCATAATGTCTTTGGGATTTGATTTAGACATGTCAAGTAATGAATAACATGCTTTAATACGGACAATTACGCGTTAAATTTCGAAAAGGGGTTTTTGAACGATATGGCATTCTTTTTGTTATATGGCAAAGCAGGTAGATATGTTCATTGAATGGAGCCTGCGGTTTAAGAACAGGGCGCTTGTGCCCAGCATATCGACAGGCACTTTGGAAGACTCCTTAAAGAAGATGAATGTTGACAATATTTACTTGTGGTGTAACTAGCTCAACAGTTTAGATCAAATGCATAAATGATAAGACCGCATGACAATGTATAAAATTATTATTTAGGCATTTACATCGTATAAGGTAAGTTTACACTGCGTAACACATATTAACATATCCTCTAACTAAATGACATGAATAAAAAAAAACAGGAAATAAAATTGTCAATAAAAACTGCATTAAACAATCTTAATAACTACATATCATCCCACATTGGCAAAATTAACAATTCAACAAATGTTTTTCAACTGACGCAAGTGTAGTCTAATGGTTAGCATCATTCCTTCTTTTAGAATGTTAACAGATGCAGAAAGATTAAATTGGATGCACTTTAGGGAATGTCTAGATAAGCAAATCAAAAGTTTCCCGATCAACCTGATGCCTTAAATCCTTTGGTGAAAAGCTTGACAATGATTAGTAACGGTTGGCTATTTGACATCTATCACCTAAAAGACAGGACAGTTTTATGGATAAAGGAAAAAAAAGAGGGTGTAAAAAGACTGGAGTATCCTTGGTCTCCATACATATATGCTGCATCCGACACAAAGTCTGAATTAGTATCCCTAATAAAAAACAGCCAAATTTCGTCTTTTGTCAAAGAATTTGAATTCAAAGAAAAGTATGAGTATCCACATGAACAAGGCAAGAAAGAGGTTTTAAAGTTAACTGTAAATGACTCGTCTCAAATAATCGCATTAGCAAAAAGCATTGAGAAGCTTTGCAAAAGGTTTGGACATTACAGGCTATACAATGTGGATGTATCCACTGAACAATCATTTTTGTATGAAAAGGATATCTACCCACTTGGCTTATACAACATAGAAGAAAAACCCCAAGCAAGAAATGGACTGGCTTTACATCGCCTAATCAACGATAAAAGCGATAGCATGGATTCATTTGATTACATCCTTCCAAATTTCAGGTTTTTGTCTTTCGACATAATCTCGGAGAAAAAAACAATTGCCAATGATTTCAATGATAAAATTTTAAAGATAAAGGTTGTGTCATTTGACAAAGACAATGACGTCAACGAAAAGTTTTCCATATTGGAGGATACCGAGCTTGAGACAATACTAGAATTTGCTTATGAGATCAACAGGATAAACCCGGACATAATCCTGACCACGGGAGGAGATCAGTTTCTATTTCCCCATTTGTTTCACAGAGCCAAAGCCAATAAGATTGAAACCCAGTTATTGGTAAATCTAAACCGGGAATCAAACATGGAGTATTTAATAAAAAAAAACTTGCCGCTAATAGGGCAAAACGTAACATCCACATCTACAGACCCGAACCCCGATTTGTATTCAGCATCTTCTTATGTCTCCTATGGAAAAGTGCATTTCAAACCAAAACCGTTTTTTTTATACGGCCGGATTCACATAGACATCAACAGTTCCTTTATTTACAAGGATAATGGGCTAGATGGATTAGCAGAATTGTCCAGAGTTTGCAGAATACCGCTGCAACTTGCATCAAGATCCACTATCGGTAAATGCCTTAGCAGTTTGTATTTTTACAATGCACAAAAAAAAGATATTCTCATACCTTGGAAACCTATAGTATGCGAGATATTCAAATCGTTTTCTGATCTGCTAAAGGCAGACAGAGGAGGATTTGTTTTTGAATCAAAACCCGGAGCATATGACAACATTGCAGAATTTGATTTTGTGTCCCTTTATCCAAACATTATGCTAAAGAAAAACATTTCCTCAGATACAATCAATTGTGATTGCTGCAAATCAGAATCGGACAATAAAGTTCCAGATCTTGAACACCTGTATCATTTGTGCAAAGAAAGGATGGGTATAGTGCCATTGTCCTTAAAAACCGTTCTGACCAGACGACTGGAATACAAAAAAAGAAAAAACAGCTTCACTAACTCACTAGGCAAAAATGAACAGTTGAAAAACCGTTATGACAACAGGCAAACCGCATTGAAATGGATCCTGGTTACTTCCTTTGGTTATCTTGGGTTTAGCAACTCAAAGTTTGGAAGGATAGACGCTCACATCGCAGTGTGTGCATTTGCGCGAGACATACTATTGAAAACATCCAAAATAGCAGAGAAGCATGGATTTGAAGTGATACATGGAATAGTTGATTCCATCTGGGTAAGAGAAAAAAATGGTTTTAATAATAACTCAAGTCATTCACATGATCCTGCAAATCGTTACATGGATTTGAAAAAAGACATAGAGGAGCAAACAGGGTTTTCCATATCCTTTGAGGGCATTTACAAATGGATTGTGTTTGATTCCTCTAAAGCAAATCCCCAATTGCCTGCACTAAACAGGTACTTTGGTGTTTTTGAAGATGGGGCAATAAAGGCGCGAGGGATAGAATCAAGAAGACACGATACACCTCAGCTATTCATTGATTTTCAAGACGAACTGTTGCAGGCTATTTCCAGATTCAACAGGGTAGAAGAAATCAAGCAATCAATACATGCTTTAGACGACATATACAACAGATACCAAAATTTTATTTTTTCTAGAAAAGTATCGCTTTCTGACCTTACATTTACAAAAAGGATTTCCAAAGATGTTGATGAGTACCTCAAGCAGAGACACCATAGAAAATTGCGTCCTAAAGATATTGTCCAATAACGGTAAATCTTTGCATGCAGGTGAAGAAATCAAATATGTTGTTACCGACTTTTATAACAAGAATCATTTGGAGAGAGCATTGCCCATAGAGTTGATTGACAAAAGTCATTTTAGGTATGATGAAAAAAGATATTCACAATTATTATCCGAGATGTATAAATCGATAAACAAGTTTTTTATTTCGACACTTGACAATGCTATTGAAAACCAGTTGCTGCTGGAAAATTGCAGATTTAACTTCTTCTGTTATAATGACAATCCTTGAAATACCCCACTTGTCAAAGTTGGCTCAGAATTTATTCTGCTTTGGGTTGCAATAGAGCCTAAAAACAAGGAAATTCTTGCAGTAAGCATTTCAATAGATCAAAACATGTTTGTAGCAGAGCTCTTCAATCCGCCATTGTGGAAAAACATGGGTAGCATCCTGTTTCTACTGATGGAGAGGTACATGGTGTCCACAAGCATATGCATGTTCCTGAAACTACAGCATCACATCCATTCCCCTTACGAGAAAAGCGTCATTGAGGGGGCTATGCAGTGTATCAAAGACAGAACTGAAAGTTTTGATGACTACTTTCCATGCAAAAAAAAGAATCTCTCCAAGTCGAACCGGGATCTGTCACAAGAAGGCCGGTATATCACCAATAAGCAATTTGCCAATCCCATCTAGATAGGTTGATTATGAAATAAAGAACAAAAGCCTGCTGATTCAATAAACCAAATTCTTGACAGTTCCCCATGCCGGTAGTTCTGTCAACCTCTAATGCAATCATCTTATTGGTATTAGTAACAGTAGTCTATTTGCTATATTTTGCGTTCTATTTACTGTTGTCACCATAGCCAAATTAGGCCAAAGATGTGCGTCTTTTGATTACTGTATTACTATGATGACTTGATTCTTTCCCTAAAGCCGCAAGGTACAAGAAATAAACATAAGATTTACTTCCGAAAAGGATGAGCCATGAAATGCTTATTGTTACTATCAATATCATTTAACCTTTTGGTAACAAGTTGTCTCGTCGTGTCATCTGTAAATTTGAGGCAGGTACTATTTTATTACTAATACAGGACAATGTGCATAAGTTACAACATTTGCTGCAACACTACCAAGCAATGCCTTCTTGATGCCGGATTTTCCTCTTGTTCCAACAACAATAAGATCAGTACTTTTGCCTTCTGCATAATCTACTATGCCTCCTGCCACATTTATGGCAGCAATAGTTTCTGTTTTTATGGTGATGGCATATTCGTTTGCTTTGAGTTTAACTTTATCCAAATGATCCTGAAATTCTTTGTTTGTGTTTACCACCACAGAGTAATCAGGTGTTTGATCCGTTCCGGGTAACAAGTCAACGTCAGCTGGATGTATAACGTGCAAAGCATAAAGTTCTGCATTGTATTTTTCAGATATGGAGATGGCATAATCTGCTGCATCCATTGAAGCGTCAGACCCATCTATTGCAACTAATATTTTGGATATTATTGTCTTTTGACTAGTGGTAGTCGCACTGGGGTTTGTAGTTGTAGTTGGCATATGTTAATTTGGTTGAAAGAGGATTATAAAAATTTGTTTTAGAGTGGCCATAGCTCCAGATGCCTCACTCGATATGTCACTTTTTTGTTGCTTGCCTATGAATATGTTAAACCAATTATTGACATGATAGGTTGTTTTTGTCTATGTGTGTTATCGATAGCATAAAATGCATTCTAACAAGTTAATGAAGGATTTATTCGTCTTTCTCTCTGTCAAAATAATTGATTTTCCAGTGGGTTGATAGATCGACTACACTATTGAGTTACAATCGCATATGAAATGTATTATTTATGCCATGACCCGTAACCAAAATTCACATGAATAGAGTTGTTAGGCAAATAAACAGCGAGTCATAAAATTGATTTTCCATATGGAGAAAAGAAAGAATAAATACGATATATAATTCCGAATAATGGTATTCCCTTTGAAAATATTATCTCCTATTGACGGTTCAAGTCAATCAGAAAAAGCATTAGAATATGCAGTAAAGCTTCAACAACAACTTACTATGGATAATGACAAAAACGACGATAATAAAGGCACCCCAAAGAAGGAAATTATAATACTAAGTGTTATCCCACATTTTCATATTCCCCTGGGATTTGAAAAACCTACGAAATCCATCAAAACCGGTAAAACGATTACGCTAACTGACTACATTAAAGAAATGAATGAAGCAATCCAGATAGAGTGGGCAGACAGGCTTTCCGCTATTAAAAAAAAATATGAATCCCCTGAGATGCTGATAGGAACAGAAATACTTGTTGGTGGTAGCAATAGTTCTATTGCAGAGAACATTATTAAATTTTCAAATAAAGAAAACATAGATCTGATAGTTATAGGAAACATAGGTTTAGGGGGCCTATCCAAAGTTAAGGCATTGGGCAGTGTTTCTAGAAATGTTTCTGAAATGTCAGATTGCCCTGTTTTGATTGTGCACTAAAAAGTCAAAATAATTTATAAACACACACGGGCATAAAGAAATCTATAGGGACAATCCATTAGAAAGTCTTTAGCATTTGAATTATCAACTTACCACACAAAATTGATTTACAATACTGCAATAAAAATTTTGGTGCTATCTTCATTTGTTAAAGATATTCAATAGGGACCCTTTCTAGATTATTAAAAATGCACAAGCTTTATCGCTAAATGTTGATGAAGGGCAGAAAATGGATAATTACAATTCCTGTCATTTGCACTAGCAAGGATTAACCTTTTTTGTAACAATAAATAAAATGCTGAGTCTATGAATGTAAAAATCGTTTTATGCCTCTTTCAAATGAACCTTAATGACAATCAAGTGATTACTGTTGTAAGAAATATTGGTTTGTCGCTAAACATAATTTACTGACAATACAAATTATGAGACTTTTTTATTTGTTACAATTTGTATAAATTAATATGTTTTAATTATTTAATTTAAAAAAATGAGTTATAATGTTGGCAAATTAAGAATCGATTTTTCTTTAAGGCGAGAAATATTTTTTGTCGTATTGGGCGCTCTGCTTGGCGGAATAGTGATGATGCTGCCAGGTATGATTTATGACCTTTTTTATGGAAATGGTGACTATTATGCAATTTGGGTCATCTTTGGACATGTGATTGGTGTATATTCGCATTATACTATTTTAGCAGGAATTGGTATTCATTTTCTAACCGCATCTTCTATAGGAATTGTATTGGGAGTGTTTTTATACAAAACAGGAATCTTGGAAATAAGCAAGCCTCTTAATGGGTTGTTTTATGGCTTGTTTACAGGCACGGTTGTGTTTTTGTTATGGTCAATTCCGATACAACAGTTGATTCTTAACCATGAAACTGCAAAAACCATTGCTTTGATGCATCCGTCATCATCTCAGCAAAGCATATTAAATGATCTACAAAAAAATCTGATAATTGCATTATTGCAAAATTATGCAAGAAATCTTATATTTGGAATCACACTTGGCCTAACTTCATCCTTTTTATCTATAAAACTCGGAAAACGGTTTCAGTGTCCAAAATGTCGCATTTCTTTTTCAAGAGTAAACATGATAAAAAGACACCTTCACAAGGTTCATCAAGAAAAGTTAACCCAAAAAAAAATTGTAGTTTTGGGGGGTGGGTTTGCAGGAATTGAAGCGATAAAGAAACTACAAAAAGCTTTCGAGGATGACGTTGATGTTGATATTACTTTAGTAAACAAAGATAATTTTCTTCTCTTTACACCCATGCTTCATGAAGTAATTTCAGGAATGATTGAAACATCCCACATAGCAATTCCCTTAAGGTCATTTTGCAAAAGGGCAAGGTTTATTGAAGCTGAGGTTGAAAATATCGACATAGAAAAAAGAAAAGTGTTTTTAAGAAATAGCATATTTTTGGACAAAAATGACTATGCCAATAAAGACGCTGTTCATCAATTCCAGATAGAGTATGATTATTTATTTATCTCTTTGGGAGGTGAAACCAACTACTATAACAACCAAAAAATTATGGAGTCTTCTTTTAGCATGAAGACCTTGTATGATGCCAATTCCCTTAGGAGTCACATTATAACTACACTAGAGCAGGCAGATACATTCGATAATGACAAACCTGATGAATATAAAAGAAAAAGAAATCTTTTAACATATGTGGTTGTTGGTGGAGGGTTTTCTGGAGTTGAAACTGTTGGTGAAATTAATGAATTTATTAGAGAGAGTGTTAAGCAATATTATCATAATATCGATTTAAATGATATCAAAGTTGTTCTTGTAAGTTCAGGTGATAGGATATTAACTGAAATGCATGAATCATTAGGAAAATATGCTATGGAGGAATTAAGAAAATCAGGAGTACAAATAATTTTGTCAAATAGAGTCAATGATATTGTCCGGTCTATTGATAAGCAAAATAGTGGCGGTAGCTTTAATAACACAGATAAGAGTCCACTTGGATCGATACTTTCAATAAATATGGGAAGAGATGATGATGCGTCTTTGACCGCAATTTTAAACAATGGTTATCGTATTTCAACCTATACTGTAATATGGACAGCTGGGGTAACACCTGAAAATGTGATTCAAAATATTCCTTCTGCCAAAGATAAGAAGGGCCGCTTGATTACCACTGAGTATTTGCAAGTTAAAGGGTTTGATAATGTTTTTGCTGTAGGTGACTGTGCAACTGTAATTGACCCCCTAACAGGTCATCCTTGTCCTCCCACTGCACAGCATGCAATAAGACAAGGGGAGATAGCCGGAAGTAATCTGGTCTCTCTTATAAAATATGATCTTACAAAAAAACAATACTCATTTTCTAGATTTAATTATAAAACAAGGGGAACAATGGCTACAGTTGGAAAAAGAAATGGTGTGGCAATAATTTTCGGATTTAAAATATTGGGTACTGTTGCATGGATGATTTGGAGAGGATTTTATCTTAAAAAAATACCCGCAAGGCAAAACAGATTTAGAGTGCTAATTGATTGGACTATTGATCTGTTTTTTGGAAGAGATATTGCCCGATTGAAGACGCCAATATAGTTGAATCCAAAAGGGGAAAGTGGATCATCCTCTTCTTTTAACATAAAAAAATTTACATTTATGGAAAATGAATCAAACACTAATAATACAATTACACAAAATATGATACAACTTTAATTTCATTGGAGAGAATTTAACTTGTCCATATTATTTAATATAATCATAATCGTCTCTGGTTGTGTAATTAACATGAATCTTGTTATTGTGGAAATTCTTCATTTCTTGGTTGAAGGCTTGGATGCTCCGTATATGTCGATATTTGACATCTTGGAGCCGATAAAAAATCTAAATTTCCTGTCCATCACGTTACACAAGTAGGATTCCACTCACCTTCCCTCTCTTGCCTCCATTCATCTTTACGCAAAGATCATCAACATGCCTTCCAAATGCAACTATTCTAGATACAACAAATCCACAAAGTAAGCTGATGTATTGTCCAAGAGTAGACAAACAAAACCCGAATAAATTTTTTGATGATTTTATATTGCGTTGGTCCAAAAGTCAAGATGGTCAAAAGGCTTTGATATATGGTTAAAAACAATAGTGTTTAAAGTTTGTTGATGAAACAATATGTTGCTTTTTCAATACTGACGCTTTTGGCTGTAGCCTCCTTTCTTTCTGCACCAACGCAAAATGTTTACTCCCAAGGAAGTACTGGATTATCCGCAATGACCATGGTAAGTTTTGGTACTGGAAATTCTTCCATCACCGCTATTATCCAACCAACAGAAAACAAGACGGTCGCATATTTTGGCTCAAACACCACCGGTTACCTGGTATACCCGAGCCAAAACCAAAGCGGAGAAAAGGCAAAACTTCCAGCTGTTGTTATGATTCATGAAAACAGGGGACTGAATGACCCTGTCAAAGAATCGGCCAACCTTCTCGCAAAAAACGGATATGTGGTATTAGCAGTTGACCTTTTTAACGGCGAGGTCATCACAAACAACCAAACCCGCTCAGGAGAACTGACCGGGGTGATTAGGGAAAACCCGGGCATTGCGATTGAAAACATGAAAGCGGCTGTAAAGTATCTACGATCCCTTGACAATGTCAACCCGACAAAGATAGCGTCTCTTGGTTGGTGCTTTGGAGGCCAGCAATCATTGCAATTGGCCATAAACAGCAAGGATGACCCCCTTGCTGGCACTATTATCTACTACGGCAGGCTAACCAATGACACCCAGGCGATTTCGAATATCACATGGCCAGTGCTAGGAATATTTGGAGGCAAGGATCAGTCAATTTCCGTTGAATCTGTCAAGCAGTTCCAAAAGGCATTAAATGACACGGGAATACCAAATGAGATTTATGTTTATCCGAATGTTGGGCACGCTTTTGCAAATCCATCCAACGACAATTATGCCCCCAAAGAGACAGCGGACGCATGGAAAAAGACATTGGACTTTTTGAGCAGATACCTGCAAACATGATGCTTGATGGGTGGATGAGAAAATTCTGCCATGGACTAACCCAAAACCTCACCAAATTTTTATCATAATTTAAAATCTTGTTGTATTTTTAAATTGGCAATAAGACTAATAATCCTCAAATTTTCATAAACTAACGGAGGCATAATATCCGTAAATTAAATGACATCCTCAATAGATAAAAAATATGGCATATGCTAATTGATTGAATGTATTTGTGACCCAAATGTTTATCATAGGGCACTCAGATCGCCAATGGAGCCAGTTTATCAGCCGTTTGGAAGACAACCCTATGGCAGTAATTGTTGATGTGAGACGACACCTGGGGTTAAGTCTTCTTTTTTTTCATTCCATTTTTATTGTCTTGTGTATAGAATCGAATTTGAGCATTAATCTAAAGTTTTGATTGAAATGGCACTGTGTTACTTTTCAATACTTTGCTGTTGGCAAGTAAAGCCCACCATCTACTTGGAAATACGTGTCCCAAAAAGCAGTAAAAAAATGGATGTGGAAAAACTTTTGGTTTGCAATCATCCGTTCTTCTTTCCCATGAAGCGCCCCTCCATGGCTATTTCCATCAATGGCTTTCTGCCGTTTGGGTTCTCCTTTTCCTGCAGGTTCATTGGCAGGTTTTCTTTCGGACCCCTTTTCCCAATCGCAATCATGGCCATAACGTCAAAGCTGTCTGGAATTGCCAAGTCGGACCTTGCCCTCTCATAGTCAAACCCCTGCATGCCATGGGCCACCAAATCCCTTGTTGATGCCTCCAAGGCCAGGTTTTCCCAAGCGGCCCCAGCGTCATACTGGTGCGTTATGGAGTATTTTCCGTTGATGTCAAATTGTTTGTTTGAGGCAACCACAACAAGCAGTGCAGCGTTTTTTGCCCACACCTTGTTTGGTTCTGCCACCAAACCAAAAAGCCTGTTCCAGTGTGAGGTGTTCCTCTTCGCATAGATAAACCTCCATGGCTGGTTGTTGTAGGATGAGGGTGCCCATCTTGCAGCCTCAAAAAGGGCCATTATGGTTTCGTCATCCATTTCCTCGCCCGTCATTGACCTTGGGGACCATCTGTTGAGAAGCAGGGGGTTTATGGGAAAGGTTGGTTGTCTTGTTCTTCTTTTTATTTCCTGAATTGGTTCTGAGTTTTCCTTTTTTATGGAATCGTCAACCGATATTGACATATGGAAAATGACCCGATTTTTTATTTAAAATTATGTAGACACCATTTGCAATGGCAGATGTTTTTTGTTAATACTCGAAAACCCGGTATGCCTTGTGTGATAATTTTTTGATTCTTTCCGTATTTTCCACAAGAGAATCCCCATCTGATTCGTGATTCAGAAATCCTATATTGCCCGCAATAGGCTTGTACCGCTCTCCTACTATTACCAAATATGGACGAAAAGTCCTTTTTAAAACCGATGTTCTTACAGCATTAGCTACTGTTACCTGTGTTACAATGCCAACTATCGCATTTTGATTTTCTGGAGTAGTGAATGGGATTCGTTTTATTATTTTGAACCTCATAGTTTCAAAGGCGTCCCACACTGTCGCCTTTGTAGATAGTGTTAT
This sequence comes from uncultured Nitrososphaeraceae archaeon, assembly GCA_963779615.1. Classification (GTDB taxonomy): domain Archaea; phylum Thermoproteota; class Nitrososphaeria; order Nitrososphaerales; family Nitrososphaeraceae; genus Nitrosocosmicus. Next base: position 387,929 of record CAVZZA010000005.1, on the reverse strand, counting down.
GATGGGGGGGATGTCATAATGTCATTTGGAAAAATCAGCCGGATCAATGCTGTTCATTACGACCTTGTCCAAAACATCTCTTTCTGTTACAAACCCTATGGGCTTTCCGTCTTTTGGCATTACTATTATTATTGTTTCAACCTTTTTAGGGTGCATTTGGTTTACCGCATTTGTTACTCTGGTGGTTTCGTCTAATGATATGTATTGCCCATTTATGTATGATGCAACTGAACGCTCAAGGGTGTCAACCAAGGTATGGAGCATCTCAAAAATAGTGATTAAAAACCCTTCATATCAACCTGAAATATCAAGTTGACTGATGATTTTCCAGCGCTCTACTTTTGGGTCATTTATTATAGAGGATTTGGTTTTGCCTGGTTTGTCAGTATCTTGTTTTTTTTATATTTGATACGTATTGTCAAAAAAGTTTATTTTTTGTTGATTCATGAGAAAATGTGGTTTTAGAGATGCAATAAAAGATGAATTATTTAATATTGCTCCGTATCAATTTTACAAGGTAAGATGGGCCCAGGTGACCAGTAGTTTGCTTTATGATGCGTGTTAAAATATTGACCAGTGGAAAAGAGATGTCCTTTACGATTATTATTGGGCAGTTCAACCTGTACATCAAAAGGTTGGCAAAACTTGATTTGGTTAGCAGACTGTATTTTCCAAGGGTTGATTCGGTAATTACTATGTCCGGACTGTATGCGACAATTGATTTTAGTATCAATTTTCCAAACCGCATATCGTCTTTTTCGATATCTTCAGAAACATGTATCTCGTTGAGTTCAACCCCGGCCTGTTGGAAATGTTCCCTTCTTTTGACATACTCAGAATAGCCTTTATCACTTACAGAGTAATGGGATTTGGTCTTGTCGATTTCATAATTATCCACAATATCTTTTCTAATTATCGAAACAACATTCAAGTTGAAGTTTCCAGTATTTGCAAACCAATTGGTTATCTTTAGAACTTCATCAGAATTGTCTCCATCATCATACAGGATTACCATGTTTTTCCTGTTTTCTTTGGCTAATCCTTGTTTATCCATCGTCACGTCTTGTCTTTCAAAGGCTATGTTATCATCATTATGGGGAAGAACTGCCAAAAAGTCACAGGTGATTAAAGTTTGCAGTTTTTTGTTTATTCTTATCGTGTCATAGTCTATAATCAGCAAGCTAATTTTTTGCTCAGCTATTGTAGATAGGACTGCTTCTGTGGAATCATGGGAAACCCTTACAAGGTAATGGTAAACTATGCCCTCTTTGTTCAACATGTCTTCAAGAGGCTCAAATGCCTTTCTTGCGGAATCCACAAATGCTATCCCGGCTGACAGGGGTGTTTGATGGGGAACGGTTATTGTTCTTATGATGTTTATCTCGCCATCTTTTTCCTTGGCCACTGGTACTGCATATTTGAGTAGCCTGTCTGGGTTCTCAGGGGTGTACGGTATCAGAATTCTAAAATCTTTTCTTACAAGGTTGCCCTCACTTGTTATTATTGGATAATAGTGTTCAACTTCCTTCCTAAAGGTAAATATTCTGTAAATGGTAAAGCCTACCAAAACCCATAAGGCGGTAATAACCCAGCTAAATGGGGCAGTGACTAAAAGGTAAAGCGCAAGTCCTAATTTTAGTATTATTCCTGTTATTGGAACAATAGGAAAGAATGGTGTCTTGAACCCATAATCAAGCTTATCGCCATACATTTTGCGTATGGTAATTACAGCCACATTGACCTGGGTAAACAAAAGCAAGAATATGACACCAGAAGCCTGGGCTATGGATTCAAGAGGCAGAGCATAAGCCATTACTCCCATTATTATGGATGACAGTAAAACGGAAACGTAAGGTGTCTTAAATTTGGGGTGTATTTCGCTTAGTTTATGGGGCAAGTTATAGTGCCTCCCCATTGCAAAAGCAACTCGGGCTGAAGAGAATGTTGTGGCGTTTAAGGCAGCCAGAGTGGAGACTATTCCACCTGCCAGCACAATGAGTCCACCATATGGCATAAATATCTCCGCTGCCTTTGAGATTCCCAAATCACCATTCTGACCTATGAACTGCCAGGATGGACCAGTTTCAGGAAAGATTGCGCCAAGTGAAACAAAGGCAACAAGGCAATACATAACGACCACAAGGGCAAGGGAAATGAATATTGCTCTTGGAATGTTTCTTTTGGGGTTTTTTACCTCTTCCCCAGATTGAACTATTACTTCATATCCCTCAAACGCAATAAAGGTTAAACCCATTGCGGAAACTAATCCACCCAAACCCATAGGCATAAAGTCTGCAAAGTTGGATTGCCAAGTGTTACTACTGCTGTTGTTTGCCATGGTCCAGAATCCTGCAATTATGACAGAAATAATGGCAACAAGTTGAACAACTGTTACCACGGTTCCAATTTTGCCTGTTTCTGAGGTTCCTCTAATGTTAACAATTGTAAACAATGCTATGGACACAACGGCGATTAACTTGTCTACTGGAATGAAACCAAAAAGGCTGTCTACTGTAAGAACGTTGGTCATGTGCAAAAAGCTTACAAAAAAGGAACCGAATCCAACAGAATAAAGGCTGCCGGCAATAATGTGCGCAAGCCATGCCATCCATCCACTAATGAAGGCGTTTGGACGAGGCAGGCCCTCTCTGACCCACAAATAGCCTCCACCGGCTTCGGGCATTGCAGAACCTAGTTCAGCATAGCCCATTGCGGTAAAAAGGGTGATTGCAGCGTTTATGATAAACGCCAAAATCACAGCACTGCCGGCCAAGCCTATTGCCGGACCTGTCAAAACAAAAATTGAACCGCCAATCATGGCGGCTATTCCAATCATAACGATGTCCAAAAGAGTCAGTGAGCGAACAAGTTTGTGCTCATGGGGATGTGTGGGTGTTGCAGGCTGTCTAATTCCTGAAGACATTATTTTTTGACGATACTCCAAGCTTTAGACAATTAAACAAATTATTATCCAAATGTAAATGAAACCAATCTCTTTTGATTCTTATATACTTTTGTCAGCAAGGCAGTTATCTAACTTGCTGATGGTGCAACCCGGTATGAGATAAAATCCGGAAAAGCCAATTCTGTGGTACTTACATATACATTCAAGTTTAAAAATCATGGTGGACAATAAACACACCATTATTCCAACGGGAATAGGCATAAACCAAATACCATGGAATGACCATGCTCTTGACAGTTACGGTATGCCCGCAATGTGCGGTATAAAAGGATGGAGGGGGGATGGTGGAAATGGCGCCATTGCACACACTAGCCTGATGGATTAATTCATGCAGGATCGATGGTTGTTAAAATTTATACATTAGGTGTGCTTTGTTGCATGAATATTGCAAATCGTTTTTTGTTATGGCTTTGGTTATTGTCCAAAGGGTAACTAGTCATAACTTAATATGTATTACCAGGAAAGTAGCATAGTTTTAACTGTGTTTCGAATCATGCAACAAAGCAAAGATAACAGACATTTAATATTTGGTCAATCACATAGGTTGATTTTAAATTTGATAAAGATAAACACAGAACAAAAGAAACTCAGAAGATGGATCACACAGTAAGAAATTAATGAACAAGCAAAAAAAGACTAATTGTATATAAGTCACGAAACAATTTAGCACATAGTTTTACAGATGCTTTAATTTTTCTAAGATGAAAAAGATTGTATTTAATTTGAAAAATATACAAATATTCAACAACAACTATTTATATTTATACAATAAATATACAAATTGTAAAAAAATTGTTAACAATTATAAGTGCAAATGATAAAACGCGGTTTAGCCGTTGTTATGTCCAGCAAAGTAAATTCAGTCTATGCTACATTAACACAAAATTAACTGTTCTGTATATTGGTTGTATTGATTGAGGGATAAGGAGTTGTTTCGAGAACAAAACGCATCAGAAGTTGGAATAGTTACATTAGCAGTTTTACTAATAACTGGTTTAGCATTTGTCCCAGCACTAAATGTAAATGTTAATGCACAGAATGCGAATCTTGCCCAAATAAAGAATTGGGTTATGAAAACTAGTTGTACCAATCTGATTAATCCACTAGCACAAGTTATTGCAAAATCCTATCCTGGTGTCAGTACGTCTAGTATCACGCTTTTACTTCAACAGATGGTTAAAGAAGCAACCACTAATTCTGGACAGACCAAAGCGTGTCAGGAACTTCAGCAGATCGCTTATCAGATTTTGTCCAACCCGCACGGAATTGTAGGTTCATCACTTGTGATATATGTAAAACAAATAACATCTAAAAAGAGTACTTATGATTTAGTTGTAAAGAAAATTTATAAAAGTAGCAGTGGCAGCGGCAACAGCAAGAAAGGCGGTGGCAGCTACAACATCGATTGCATCGGTATCTGTCAAGTTATAGTCACTGATACGGTTATCAATTGTCAAAATAATGCCCAATGTAATACTGTTATAAATAATGTAAACGGGCGACTAGCTGCGGGAAGTGGTGGAAATATTGATCCAAACACTTTACAACTTGCATCTATAGGGGTAATAGCACTGCAGGCAGCCAATAGTCCAACAGGAGATCTCGCTTCTGTAACCATACAAAAAGGTGAATCTCTTAATCTTGTAAAGAATACAAATGGAAACCTTGTACCGGTACTACCTATATCACCCGGTGGACCTACATCAACAGAATCGGCTGCGTCGATATTACCTACTTCACCAGATGTTAAAGGTGCAACAACACCTCCTTCAGAGGATGCTACAGACACGACAGCATCCACACCACTCGTGGTTTCAGGTGTAACATTGCCTCCTCCAGAGGGTGCTACAGACACGACAGCGCCTCCTACTACTGCAGACACGACAGCATCCACACCACTCGTGGTTTCAGGTGTAACATTGCCTCCTCCAGAGGGTGCTACAGACACGACAGCGCCTCCTACTACTGCAGACACGACAGCGCCTCCTACTACTGCAGACACGACAGCGCCTCCTACTACTGCAGACACGACAGCGCCTCCTACTACTGCAGACACGACAGCGCCTCCTACTACTGCAGACACGACAGCGCCTCCTACTACTGCAGACACGACAGCGCCTCCTACTACTGCAGAAAAAGACAACAGTGCTCAACCCACTTCAGAAAGTGACGGTGACAACAATGGAATAGGTTTCCCAGACGATGGCGACGGCTCAAAGGGAGATAATGGCGACGGCTCAGACGGTGGCGGCTCAGACGGTGGCGGCTCAGACGGTGGCGGCTCAGACGGTGGCGGCTCAGACGGTGGCGGCTCAGACGGTGGCGGCTCAGACGGTGGCGGCTCAGACGGTGGCGGCTCAGACGGTGGCGGCTCAGACGGTGGCGGCTCAGACGGTGGCGGCTCAGACGGTGGCGGCTCAGACGGTGGCGGCTCAGACTGAGGGGAAGAATAGATAAGTCCATCGCCTAGCGTACCTTCTTTCATTCTTTCTCTATTTTAGCAATTTCATAGTATAGGCGATAAATTCCATTACCGGGAAGTTTTATGTATTGAGCCTCTTTTGTTTAGGATTAAAATCACTTTATTTAATCATGTATAGCCAAAATTTTTTTGATAAACTCCTAATTTCCGGTTTTTATGTCACTATATTATTGTGCTGATAAGATCTAACAACGTTTAATGAGATTGTTACAATAAACCAAGTAAAATGTATAAATTTGTATCATTCAAGTAAATCATAATCAAATGATAACTATTTTGTGCTAAAAATATTAGAAAAAAGTTCCATGTCATTCTTGCAGCATATATTCCACCCGGTTCATACTCATAACGGTTCTTTTAAAAGGGTTCTACGAATAAAAGGCGTATAGGTTGATAGATCTTATAAGAAGGAGGATTTTGCTATCTAGATATTGTAATTATTTGGGTTAAGGCCCCCTTTAACCAGAGAAAAATATCAAGAAGTAAACTAAATTAATAATGCGCTCTAAATCGACCTTTTTTTGTGTTCTAATAACTTTTTCCAAATTGTATGCTTTTACAATGCCATACTTTTGATAGGTAAAAATTGAGTCATTTGGATATTCGTCTATATTCAAACCAATTGAAAATACTATTCAGTTAAAATAAATTTAACGCGTCGTTCTTTTAATGTGGTGATTGAGATCATAAATTCCTTTGATCCAACATTATCCAGTATAGCGGCAATCTTTTTTTTGTGATTTGTATATAGTCAGTTGCCGAATTTTATAATGGCCAATTTTGTTTGTCCAGTTGCTGTTATTAGCTTTATATTTCATTTTTATAACATTTTAAAAACATTCAAAGGAAAATTTCATTTATTTGAATATAAAAGTAATAAAATTTATTATTTAGTCTATTTTTTAAAATATGTGGGTATTTAACATATGTTATATAATATTACTCGATATGAGTAGTAAAGATATTCAACCTTATGATTGGTTTAAGCGATTCTTTGGTGGATCTGGAAGAGATTTTTTCGAAAGAGATGTATTCAGAGAATTAGACGACATGCAAAGGGAAATGCAAAGAATGTTCAACCAGTTTGGTGATATTCAATCAAATGCTCCAAAAGAATTGGTAAGGGAATACCAAACGCCAGAGGGGGGTAAAGTGCGAGAAGTGGGACCAATAGTATATGGCTATTCAATGACTATTGGGCCTGATGGCAAACCCCATGTAAGAGAATTTGGAAATGTTAAATCACTTGACAGTAGAATGGGGGGAACTGGAGGAATGGGTGCTCATCCGCAGATTACTGCTGAAAGAGAACCGTTAGCGGACGTAAATGTGACTGATACGGAAGTAAAGGTCATACTAGAGATGCCTGGTGTGAAAAAAGAAGACATAAAGGTAAATGTATACGATGGTTCGGTAGAAATACTGTCCAATGATCCTAAAAGAAAATACCACAAAACTATAGATTTACCACAAGAAGCAAATATCGAAACTGTAAAGTCCACATACAATAACGGAATACTGGAAATAGCATTTAACAAAAAGAAAGAAACAAAGCCCAAAGGAAAAGAAGTAAAGATAGAATAAAGACGAACCCGTGTCCACAAGATGATGATAATTCTAAAACGGGTTATCCAATGCCAACATGTTTGGAAAGAATGGCATGAGCAAGATGGGCATGATCTTAAGAATGACTAGTTATGCAACAGGCAGCAGATGACAATTATTTTATAATGTTTTCATTAGCACCAACCCAAACACATCTGCTGAATTAGGCGGCGAAGCAGCATCATTATGCGGTAAATTCCTATAAATTTTTTCATTTATAATGATAAAGTAGACGATTATGCTAAAAAGCAGATATACCCGAAACAGTAATACTATATATATATATTTATGAATAGAATAAAACTTGCAAATATTGTTTATTTAATGGTTTTTTCAATATCTTTTACCTTACTTTTGCAATGCCTTGTACCTATATATGCAATCAACATGACACAAGGAAATTTTGTCCTTCAAGGAACAAATGGATCTGCCGCGGGTAAAGAAGCAACCAGTAAAAACAATGGTTCAACACCTTCTGCATATGTGGTGGATTACGAAAACATTCGAGTTCAAAAGTTTGATAGCAACGGCAAGTTTCTGCTCAAGTGGGGTTTCGAAGGCAAAGACACTGGACAGTTTGGAGTTCCTCATGGAATTGGACTGGACTCTTCTGGCAACGTATACGTAGTAGATATGAATAACCTGAATGTTCAAAAGTTTGATAGCAACGGCAAGTTTCTGCTCAGGTGGGGGTCGGCAGGCCAACAAAATGGACAATTTTTTCATCCGCACAGCATTGCTTTGGATTCACAAGATAACGTCTATGTGACAGACATGGCAAACCTGAATGTTCAAAAGTTTGATAGCAACGGCAAGTTTCTGCTCAGGTGGGGGTCAGGTGGTACAGAGAATGGACAGTTTGAGGCTCCAGAAGGAATTGCCGTAGATTCAGCAGGCAATGTGTATGTAGCAGATACAGATAACGCAAATATTCAAAAGTTTGATAGCAACGGCAAATTTATTTTGAAATGGGGTTCTGAAGGGGGTGAAGAAGGTCAGATGAAGCAACCTGCAGGAATTGATGTAGACTCATCAAATAATTTGTATGTAACTGATGATGGCAATGGCAAAATACAAAAGTTTGATAGCAACGGCAAATTTATTTCAGCATTTGGTTCTGAAGGCTCAGCAGAAGGTCAAATAGATGGTCCCCATGATCTAGCAATAGATTCAGCAGGCAACGTGTATGTAGCAGAACAGGGTAATTTCAGGGTACAAAAGTTTGATAGCAACGGCAAATTTATTTTGAAATGGGGTTCTGAAGGGAGTGCCAACGATCAATTTCTAGACCCCCATAGTATTGCTGTATCCTGATAATGATTTTAGAATAAAAGAAGGGTATTACGAAACCAAATACAACAACAAAATATTCCCCATTTTCTAAAGTCAGATGATTTCATTTAAAAAGAAGAATTACTATCAAAAAAAAGAAACAAGGCAAAACTCTGACCATGTCCCATATCTGAAAAAATAACACATGGCAATAGTTTCAAAAGACAATCACAAAGAAATTGAAATTGGCAGAATCCGGATAGAAAGGGTTTTGCAATTATTTATGAATTGAAAACCTTAAATCCTTAACAGTTCCAAAGATTAGAATCTACTTTAGAGGGCCGATATCGACACGAAGCCCTCCGGACCCGTTATTCATTGGGTTCAATAATTATTCATTTCCAATGACCCTTGAAGGGAATGAAGGAGACAGAGAATTGCCTGGAGTTAACAACAACCATCACAAACACATAGAGAAGAAGGCAAAGAAACAAGTTGGCGGATAGCGACATCGGAATTCTCATTGTCTGACCATTGCTGACACGCCAGAAGGCTACAAAATGGGCTGCCCAGAGACTTGACAGGATATCCGGAATAGCCTTGTGCTCTCCTTTAGCCACTGAAAAACATGATGGAGCAGCGCGCTGCTGCTGCTGCCTCCCTTCAGCAATTTGTTGCTAACAGCATGAAATTCAGCTCATCCTGTTTCATGTACGCCGTCACCATGACCTCCTCTCCACATGCATGCGCATGACGATATTTCCTGATGCCCACTCTTGGATTGTGGATGACCGCGCGGCGTGCGGCACCCGCCAAGCATGAACATCGGTCGCCAAAACAAAAGTGGATTGTCCAGAATCCCCACTCTTCCACGCGAGCAGGCACCTTTTACTTGCACCCAGGGTAGGGTATTCGCTTTGGGGTTGCCACGTAGCCGTTGTGGGCGTCAAAGGCAGGAAATGCCTCTATGCGGCACGGTACACCTTTCAAAATAAAGGAGAACCCCACACTACCAAATGTTTATATATAAGTATGGAAGGAAGTTGTGTACTTTAATACACTAATGCCCGAGTAATTACCCATAATATATCTATGGCAAGTACGCATATAAGGAGTTGTGGTTGTAAGACTGGTCTTTTTGCAATGCACAACATCGACGGTGCGATGGCCGCGAAGACAGATGGTCAAGGTTACGGTGCTGCCACCATCTATACACATGAGGTTGGCCACTGTTCTGTAAATTATTGGCATTAAAAACCGTTTGATACCAGTCTTTATATAGGATGCCAACCAACAGATAGTGATGTCAAAGAAAATAGAAACACAAGAAAGTTACTCATATAACAATAACAACAATAACAATGATTTCAAAGAGTCAGTCAACAGGTCACTTGACGAGGCAAAGGACAACATCAGAAAATCCATAGACGAGTCAAAAAACCAGATTCCACGAATCAACAACATCGTTAACAGCTACCAGGAGCAGTCACTCCAAACCGCAAAAGAGGTTTCAGAGGAGTACATTGACTCACAAAAGGAAATAATCAGCTCACTCCAATCAGCATGGGCCCCATACAGCGAAAGCTTTAACGGGCTAGTAACAAGGTTCGCAACCCCTGACGCAGCAACCAAGGCATACGCAAGGTTTGTTAGCAGTGTAGCAGACAACACAGTGTCAGCAATCAGACTCACAAACAACATGATATTCTCAAACCTGGACTCATGGAAATCAGTGATGCAACAGGCAAAGGACAACTCAAAGCACCTGTCAAACATGGGCGTAAACACCGCAAAAACATTTGAGCAAAACTCAAGACAACTGACAGCAGCAGCCAAAGACGCAGCAGCAGCAAACTCTAACGTCAGTGTGTCCACCTCTACCCCTACCTCCTCCTCATCTACAGACTACAGTACAACAACAACAGCAAAAAAGCAATAAATAGCCAGAACCCCAAAAAGGTTCAGCCAATCATTGCCCATTACCTTTATGGTGGCTTGTTGACAAACCAAACTAGTGCAAAAGGCGGCGTATATTTTTAGTGATTACCTTAAACAATTATGCAATACCGGTGCCAAAGGACCTTCTGCTAAGGATAGACAGGACCTCCTCTCCATTGCATTTTGGCAGCCTAAGGAATGCAGTTGACCTGATTGCTCCACAAAACACCCCTGTACTTGCCGCGGCAGATGGGGTGGTGGCCTTTGTCCAGGATGACTGCAATGTTGGGGGTCCTAGTCCATCCTATTGGAGTTACACCAACTTTATCACAATTGTGCACCCAAACGGAGAACACTCGCGATACGACCACCTTGAATACGGCAGCGCAAGGGTAAGGGTGGGCCAACAGGTGCGCGCAGGCCAAATGATAGCCAGGGTTGGCATGACAGGCTACACATATGTCCCACACCTGCATTTTCACGTGTTTGTGTTCACAGGGTACAACATTTGGACAGACTTTGATACCCTGGAGGTCAAATTTTTTATATAAATCCGTAAAGGCACTGCCGCCTCTTTATTTTCTGTAGTTGCAACTGTTTTTAAACTATAAATTACTCAACCTTTTTTAAATGTAATTTATGTTTATATGGTATCCATTCAAGAATACTGTTAACAGCCCCAACCCAATGAATCCCTTCGCAAACGATCGTTTATGATGGAAGTATTGTTGAATTTCCTTCAGGTTGTGACAACTAACCGATTATAAAATGCCTTATGTGTTGCATTATGCGATTAATGCTGTCTCTTGCGTAATTTCATCCTTATGCCACATTTGGGGCGGAGCGTAACCAAAGGCTGAAGTTTAATGTTTTGTGCGTCTTCCTCGAGTGTAACACTCCATTTTTTGAGAATCGTGGCCAGTATGATCACTCCCTCAATCCACGCTAATGGCTCTCCTATGCATGACCGGGAACCCCCTCCAAAAGGAAAGTAGCTAAACCGGGGAATTGATGCTCTAAATTCTGGAGACCATCTCTCTGGATAAAATCGCTCAGGTTGTGAAAAGTAGCGGGCATCACGGTGCATAAGATATTGGCTCATAATTATGACTGATCCTGACGGTATAACATACCTGTTATCAATTTCATAGTCTTTTATGGCCTGTCGGCCTATGGCCCATGATGGCGGATAAAGGCGCATGGATTCCATTAAAACCTTTTCTGTGTACTTTAGTTTTGGCACATCCTCAAACGTGATTTTTTTATGGTTGTTTTTCTCTGTTCCAACCACTGAAGCAATTTCATCCATGATTTTGGATTCAACTTCTGGATGCTGGGATACAAGAAAGAATGCCCAAGTTAGGGCATTGGCAGTGGTCTCATGGCCTGCCAAAAATATTGTCATTACTTCATCCCTCAGCTGCTTGTTGGTCATCTTTAATGCTGTTTCATTTGTTGGTGCGTATTTTTTGCCCTCTATGTTTTTATCGTCTGTTGATTCAATCAGAATTGAAAGCATGTCCGCATAACTCTGTTTGAATGGTTCATTCACCTTTTCTGATGGGGGATTGCCGATGCTCCTTGACATGCCCTCTATTGTTTTTCTTCGCTCAATAATTTTGTCATAGATAACACTGTCTAGTCCCCTCAACGCTTGCCTGTATTTTATGGTGGATGGCAATGGCAGTATGTGGATAAACCTTAGGAACGGTATCCGCAGTTTGTTTATGTATTCAATAATTGCAGTGATGGAATTGCTTATTTTATCAATATCTGATATTGTGAGTGAATTGCTGCCAAAAAGTATCTTGCTGATTATGGAAAGTGATAGTTTGGTCATCTCTTTATGGATGTTTAATATCATTCCATCTTTCCAGTGGCTATCTATGTATTCAAAGCAATGCTCTAAAATGATTTTTCCATATGGGTTTATTTTATCTCTATTGAAAGCTGGCTGAACGATTCTTCTTTGAACATCATGCATTTCTCCTTCACTTGTTATCAATCCATTCCCAAGTACGCGTTTAGCCAAGCGTAGCCCTGGGCTTTTAATGAAACTACTGCTATGCTTTACCAGTATGTCTTCAATACAGTAAGGATTGTTTATCAAATAAACGTGTAGTCTTGGTCCAAACTTAAAGTGTGAAATGTCACCATATTTGTTGACAATTTCGACAAGTATTGGTAAAGGATTAGATATGAATTTTAAAGCCAAACTGTATGGAGTTGTCTGAACAGGTCCGGGAGGAAACGCTTTGTATCTTTTGCCTTTCAACTTAAAATTTTCGTCCAAGAGTTGTTACCGTCTGTTATTGACCTTTTTTGATATATTATTATGATCCTTGGTCATAACCTTATTTTGACCAGTGACTTTGCACGTTTGCTGGAAAATAAAACAAAACAAAATAGAATAGCACACACGTTACCAGGAACATGGAAACTTTTTTCCTCCACAAGTTTGGGGTATAAAATAAACAAATAAAACCCCTGTGCTATATTGTTGGCAAAGAGCGGATTGAGAGCAGATGTTAGGAGCCTTTTGAGTGAACTTTTACCTTTAAGGCATCTGACTGCATTGTCGTCGGGTGGTTATCCCCACAACTAATGGTGATGTTATTGCCTCTGTCATCTACAATGACTTGACCAGAAGTTGGATTTACTGCAATACCTCATAGAGTATTACTGTCCATTACAAGTTGCAAAGATCCCCATTTCTTTAGAAAGACATATGCTGCTTTGGTTCATATTCGTTTAATGCAATGCATTTTTTGTTTTCCCCATCTGTGTTTATACTGCTGCTTCCGCAATCTTCACCAAAGTGCTGTACTGGTTTTATTGTGCAGGTGAATCAGTTGAAAAATCCTCAGTGACATTGCAGGTACATAAATTTACAATGCCATTGGCTCCACCTGTGAAACCAGCAAATGATCGTAGGTTAGGATTGTTATTACTGAAGGATCCTGTTGCACGCATTGTAAAAACAGATGACGGCAGGGCGTCTAAAACCTCCAACACGATACATTTTTTGCAACGATGGGTGGCCCTGATGACACAAGTAAACTTATAATTTGTTTTTGCGTAGTCTATAGTGGCATGACTTCTGAAGATCATCCAAAAATATCCAAAGAGGAACTAAAGCAAAAGCTTACCCCCGAGCAGTACGAGGTGTGTGTCAACAAAGGCACCGAGATGGCTTTCACCGGCAAGTACAATGACTACAAAAAGCCCGGGGTCTACAGGTGCGTGGTCTGCGGAAACGATTTGTTTAGCTCTAACGCAAAGTTTGACTCTGGCACCGGATGGCCAAGTTTCTATGCCCCGATAAGAGACGAAAACATCAAAGAAGAGGCAGACAACAGTTATTTTATGAGGCGTGTTGAGGCCAACTGCAACAGGTGTGGTGCACACCTTGGTCATGTGTTTGAAGATGGGCCAAAGCCCACTGGCTTGAGGTATTGCATTAATTCCGCGTCACTTGAGCACCAGGAACGAGAAGACAAACAGGTAGGCACATAGCAACCACTTGCGGCAAGAGGATAAGAGATTTTTAACTGCTATGGAAATTTATATTATGCTTTTAAAGGCAAACTAAACGAGAGTGTTGTTCCTATGCCATCCTTATTGTTTTCAGCCCACGTTTCCGCCATGAGATGCAAAAATACCTCTCGAGATAAAAATACCTCCAATCCTGTTCCTTGAAAGGAATTTGTAATGACTTTATTAAATAATCTCGGTTATTTCAACATCAATTCCTATGCCAGTCGCGGTGAAACTGACAACAATTACACCTTTGCTGCCGCTAATCGTTTTTCTTTTTAACTTGCATCGACAGGTGTGGTTCCCTCTTTTTTGATAAATTTGATTGAACTATTAATCAAATTGGAGAGAACTTGATGAATTCTGCTTACATCCGTATCTATGATAATATCGGCATTGGGAGTATTGTTCCTTTTGATCGGTATGTTTTTGTTTTCACTTATCTGTTTTTAGAATGTTTGACAATATCCAAGGCAAGTTTATCAAGGCAAAATTTCTCTTTTGTGTATGCTTAATGGCTTGCTTTCAATTCTTGTGACATCTGATCACTGCTAAGGCTCTGATTGCGCAATTTTTCTGCCATCTTTATATCGTGGTTTTTCCTATATAGTGAGAAATTGTTGGTTGAGTTCCCTCTTTGACAAGCGCTCGGATTTTGTCTTCCATGATCTGGATGTTCTTGGTAACGCGTTCATGCTGACGCATATGCTCAGTCCAAGTCTCGGCAATCCTTATCTCTATGTAACGACTGTTGTCCGCCGGATCTTGAAATAATTCCCAATAAGCAAATCCCTCGCTTTTGAGAATAATCCCTAGTTGACGCATTGTCTGCTCAAACTCATCAGTTAATTTAGGTTCAACTCTGTACTCGATTGTTATCAGGGCCTGTCCATCACTTTTTAGAGGGTTTGCTAACAGCTGCGGAGGAAGCGACCAATAGTCACTGCCTGCTGGGGTAAAATTGAGATCATTTAAGAGAGTTGTCCCGTAACGCTTTCTAACAATAATAGTTGCTGCTAATGCAACAGATGACACTGACAATGTAACTGGAATCCCTAAAACATAAGCTGTTGTACCCCATACTACACTTCCAACCGCAAAGCCACCATTTAGTATAAGCAGGTAAACTGCTAATACTCTGGCTCCGATCCATTTTGGTGCAGATTTCATTGCAGTAGTATAAAGCGTTGATAAAATGGTGGTGTAAGCTACTCCTCCTATGCCCATAACCATACAAAGAATACCGAAATTTTGGACATATCCCATTGTGAATATTACAACAGCGAGCAATCCAATAGAGCCTGTGATGAGAGATTCCACTGAAGCCCTAGGCCGCAACTTTGGTAATATTGCAATTCCGCTAATTATTGCACCCATGCCAAAGGATCCTAGGAGCAATCCAAACCCTATCGAGTCAAGTCCCAGTTCCTGTTTAGCTAAAAGCGGCAAGAGAGATAACAGTGAACTTCCACATATTGCGAACAAACCCGAACGAACAATTACCACATGAGCTGCTCGGGAATAGCGTACATAACGAATCTGAGCCCGAATGGCTCCAATTATGTTCTCTTGTGGAAGAGCACTTTGTTCGCTGACACTTGACTTTTTTGGCATTTTGCTTAGGACTATAATCATGCCAATAAAGGAAGCTGAATTAAGAAAAAACACCGCCCAGGGTGCAATTGCTGCCACAATAATGCCTCCAGCTGTGGGGCCTATAACGCGACCGATGCTACTAGCAACTGCACTAAGGGTTAGTGCGGCAGGCAGTTCTGATCTTGAAACTAGCCCACTCATAATAGGAATAATGGGTGTCCTAATCATAGTTAGACCTGCTCCCAGAGCAAAAGTGAGTATCAATAATACCTCTGGGGTAGTAATACCAGCAAGGGTGAGTATTCCTAACACCGTGGATATTGTAAACATGTATGCACAGGTAATAATGAGTATGTTACGCCGGTCGAAAATGTCAGAAATTGCCCCGGATGGCAGTGCAAAGAGAAAAATTGGAAGAGTAGTTGATGTTGTGATGAGAGAAACCAACAAAGGATTTGGGGCAAGCGAAGTCATTAGCCACGACGCCCCGACATCATACATAGCTGCCCCAATATATGAAAAGAGGACTGCAATCCACAGCGTCCTGTATATGCTGTATTTAAAAGGGCTCAAACCAGATGCTGCTGAAACATTTTCTTCCTCTTCTCCTTGTCGTCGTTCTCCCTCGACCATGAAAATTAAGTGAACGAGGTTAGTCATACATTTTGCTAATGACCTAAACATTTGTGCTGTTCTGATAAAATATTGCTTATCTGATGACGATGATGGCTGCGGCTTGTATCTCTTCTTTTTCTCCTTCCATTGTTTTTGCAGCGCTGTTGGTGGTGCCAACTACTTTTTTCAGGTTTCGCCTTTGTCGAATTTCACGGTTGGTTTCGGTGCTTTAATGGGGGCCTCTGATGTCACACACTACGAATTTACCCTAGCTATGGATATATTTTTGATGTGATTGGTGAGTATTTGCAAGACGTTAAATTCAATTGATAGTGGTATTTCTGTTTGGATTCTTTTTTTATTGCTTGCGAATGCACCAAGGCAAAACAAACAGAAAAAACCAATGACACAAACACATTTTTTAACTTTGTCCTTAAAATTATTTTAGATTGGGATAAAGTGGCAGGCTTTATGAAATAGTCAAAAAAGATCAAATTATTATCCCTCAAGCTGTGTTTTTAAATTTGCTGTTCTTTAAATTATCTTATTATAAGAAACAGGTTATTGTTTCATAAAATACCTCTAAATAGAATCAATAAAGTTACCTTGATTCTGTCACTTGTTTGTTACCTTTTTTATTTGACTTTTTTAACTTTTCTTTTATTTTATTAATTATTCCCATTGTATTACTTCCCTTTTCTTTTATATATGCTTTTAAATAGGATGAACGCTGATTAGCGAATTAAATTTTACCTCGACATGAAAGCTATGGCATTATTGGATATAACCATAATCGTTATAATGCTATAGTATGCATTCTAGTGATGTTGGTTTTAAATCCACCGCTCAAAAAGGATATGTTGGCGGTAATGTTTTGCTTGTTCTTATGCGTTATTGAATGCGGGTGCGGCCAAAACTTGATGGTGCTGCTACAATGGAAATAAAATATAGAAAATAGGTTTGCCATAGTGGGAAGACGACTTAATCTATTTAAGAAAAACTTTTGAAAATAAAAGTTAGGTTGTTGACTATGCTGTTTGACCTGGTGCTAATTGTGAAGATGATGGAGCATTCAGGGAGGTTGAAATAATTGGATTTGAGTTTGATGCTGTATCGCCGCTACTTTTGTTAGGACATTTTTCGTCTGCCTGTACAGCACTGGTGCTGATCATAAATGCGCCTGCAAACGCTATTGCCAGAAAGCCAACTATAAAAAGTGCCTTATTCATTGAAACCATTAAGTGAGTCTCATTATATAAAATATTTGATTTGAAGTTAAGTTCCTTCAAAACATAATTATGGTAACTGGTTAAGAATTAGAAATATTCTATGCTATCATATGTATGTTGTATCTCGGTTTCTAGGGCTCTGTTCACTCAACTAAATCCTGTAGCTTGAAGATGCCTATCTCCATTGTGATTACTAGAAACAGGGCACCTTCAGTGCGTATTGGCTATGGATTATGTTTTTATTTTGCAGGTCTGTCTTTAACAAGGACTCGCAAATACTGTCCTCGTACTTTACCAAACGAAACCGTGTTTCCAGCCGGAACTGGATCCAAAAGTACAAACCAGAGGCTTTCCTCAAAGAAAAAGAACTTTAGGTATAAATTTTGAATCTTTGCTAAAGTTTTAGCTAAAAAAATATATTTATTAAACGTTTCATTGACTTTGGTTCAGCAAGTAACGCCAATATTATAAAAAATTTTGATAAAATCCCCAACAATGTTCTAGTATGATATTTTACATGTTTGATGGGAAAAAATTGTTAATTTGATAGTGCCTAAATCTGACTTATGGGCCTGACGAAGGTATCTATATTTTACTTTTAGAATTTTCAAATCAGGCTTAAGATGGGTTCGCACAACTATCCAAGTTGGGGTGAAAAAAATCCATTTATGAAGGAATCAAGGCTCAATTTTTTATGATGATCTTGAAACTACCTGTTTTGCCTAAAAACGTTTATTTCTACAATAGAAAATATTAGTACTTTGTATTAGTACATGAGCAGGGAGAATAATAATAATATACTAACAGAACCAATAGTTAAATTCTTTAGAGGAAAAAATTTTGCATTTTTGGGCACTATAAACAAAAATGGTTCACCACACGTCACACCCACGTGGATAGATATAATAGAAAATGAAAACGGCCATGAGGGCATGATTTTGGTAAATACCGCTAAGGACCGCATAAAGCAAAAAAATGTATCAAGAGATCCTAGAGTGTCAATCTCAATTGTTGATGAAACCAATCCTTATAGTATGGTAACTATTAAGGGAAGGGTAGTTGAACAGACCACTGAGGGTGCTGATGAACACATCGATAAGCTTGCGAGACGATACCTTAATGCTGAAAGGTATCCTTCTCATTCACCTAATGTAAAGAGGATTATTCTTAAAATAAAACCTGAAAAGATATTTTATCTGCCTCCACGATATACCGAGTATTTGCATAAAGGTACTTAAAAAAAAGAATGCCATCTGAAATTTAGCCTAAAAAATCCAAAATGGATAAACCGGTTGCAGTTGTTCACCATGAACGCGGTGTACCACAGGACCTTTAGAATCTGACTGCCACGGTATTTACAGCATTTGTCTATCTACTTTGAGGCTGCAAGGGAAAAAAATGTCGTCTGTCGCAAAATTAAGGCCCACTTCATAACACGCGATAGGTGCTCTGAGGGTGCTCGTTCCCACGTCAATCGTTATTCCGTCTCAAACCGATTCTAGCCTATTACAGTAAGCCATTAAAAGTAATTGCCATCTAAATTAACTGACACTCTAATGGTGTGTCAGTTATTCCTTGCTTAATCGAGAGACTTTTAAGAACAATATCCGGCTTTACCGGTGAATCGGGATTTGTTGCAACAATATCCCCATGTATTTCTTGGGCCTTTCAAAGATCCTCATCACCTAATCCGCCAGCTTTTTTTCCCACTGTGTCATTCCAGTCAGTATCACCTACAGTAACAGAACTCGTTTAATCAGGATATTATTACCATGTGTTAATGCATGTCGAACCAAATCCCCTCAAATTAAGAAAGCGTTAGAATTATTCTCATAAAAAGAGACTATGTTGCAGTAAGGTATTGTTTTACTCAAAAAAATAATCTATTATAGTTTTTGTTTGCTGTATTTTGTAATTTTTCTTCGAATGAAACCCGTTATGGTCATTGTTGTTGTGGTTGTTGATTTAGCACGATATTGCTGCTCTATGTTTTTATGCCCGGTAAAATTGCATAGGTTTTCTTTGCCTTTGTCTGTAGCAATGCGGAGTGATAAAGATTTTTTATATATCCTGCCACAATTTTTTCTGTAGTGTCGAGATTATAGGGGAAATTTTTTGGGCTTGTTGGACCTAGATTTTATTGTGCATGGTATAGAAGGCTTCAACCATAAACTACCTTTTTAAATACTCCTCCCTTTTTTTATTTTTTATCACTTATGTCATTTCCTGAAAGGCATAGAGATAAATTAAAAAAATTTTAGCTATTGATATGTATTTTCTATGAAAAATTTAAGAATATCCTTTTTATTGAGATATTATGATAAAACATGTTAAATTCGCTGTAAGGGGGATAATAACAATAAACGGTTTGTCCGTTGTAAAATGTGATTAAATTGATTCAATCTGACATTGAGAAGGCAGGCGAGCTTGCTGAACAACTTGCACTTAAGGTTCGTAATTCTAATGGTAACTTGAGTGCAATCTACTATAAACTTGAGGAAATTCTAATAAATTATCGAAGATCCGGCGGTGATTTGGATTTGGTTATGCCTAGTTTGTACGAGGTGGATCTAGTATATAATCGAACTTATCCTGATGGCAGGTCAATTTGGATTGCATATGCTGACGTTTTGCATGAAGAGTTGTGTAATCCAAATGGTACAATCCGCAAGAAAATTGAAACGGAAACGAACCCTTCAGGAACATCCATTGTGACCATGATAATGAGCCAATTAAAACTTCCAACAAGCTCTACTATGATTGTTGCACCAATTGCGGCCAGTGTATTGGGACTAGGTGTGAAGGCCTTTTGCAAACATGGAAGTGATGAATGCAAGTGATCTTACCGGTTTTTCCCAGAGTAAGATTGAGTCGCCTTGATCTCATATTTGAATTACTGTATGGGGATGTCAAAGGAACAGGTTTTGCTATGTCACCATGACAACACGAAGGTTATGATTGAGACCAAACCCATCATTGGTAACATTGAAAAAATGTAATCATCTGTCGTTAGTGAAGATAGGTGTCTTCAAAAACCTTTTTATGTAATTCTGTAGTTTAAATACATTCTATAATATTTGCTTTAATTATGATTTGGATCCGGAAATCCATCTTATCATGAAGTAAACTTTCCTAAATTGGTTATGTTTAATCATTAGCCATATGATAAGAAAACGTTACTCTGTATTAAACTGATGTGTCACATATAGTTATAGACCAGGTTTTTCAAAGTCACTAAAAAACGTTGTCTCAATCTTTTTTTATATAACAATGACTGACAGAATTTGTAATACAAATTAGTTTTAATTATAAAAATAAAGTTATTGTCAACATTTTATCTGAAATTTTTTTCCATGCTAATCTAATAGATATGTTTTGCAGTATCAGGAAACTCACCTTATATATGCATAAAAGTATACCTGAATATCACAATATGATTAGTTCAAAAACAAGTTTAAGTATAATCGCCATATTCGCAGCATCAGTCTTGGTAACAGGCTCATTGATTGCAGCACCTTCATACGCGTCAGGCGACAAACACAAGGACAAAGACGGCGTTTCAGGCGACGGGAACACCAACCTCAAGTTCAAGAATTCGAACAAGCCAATTATCAGTGGATTTGACAATGAGGCACCAAATGACCAAAGCAACTGTCTAACCTTCAAGCTTGCAGCCTGTGAACTGGGCTTAGATCTTGGCCTCATTGGTGGAATTGGTGGATAACTAAAAAGTATTTTATAGCCACAAAAAAACACTTGGCAGCTTTTTGCTGTTGCAACAATATTCTTTTTATAGATACCTGTCTTTTTTAATTTTTGATTTTAATTATTATGTATATCCCTTGATGGGCTATAAACACAACAATTTTGGAAGCGCAATAAACTACTTACGCCTGCGCTAATTACAGTGCAATTATTTTACCAACATATCTGTAGTTTTTTCTATGTCGATTAAATAGATATGTTTTGCAGTATCAGGAAACTCACTTCCTATATATACATAAAAGTACAACTGAATATCACAATATGATTAACTCAAAAACAAGTTTAAGTATAATCGCCATATTCGCAGCATCAGTCTTGGTAACGGGAGTACTACTCGCGACACCTTCATACGCGTCAGGCGGAGGCCACAAGGATAAAAGCAAGGACAAAGACGGCGTTTCAGGCGACGGGAACACAATTACTATACAAATCAGCAAAGGAGAGGCCAAAGCTAGTGGCTCTGACGTTACAGCAACAAACACGCAAAAAAACTGCTTAACTTTTAAGCTTGCATCTTGCTAAATTCTGGCTAGGGGGTTAACTAATAATCCTCTATGGGAGGATCCTGCTTTTTCTCCATGCGCCTATCATTTTCCATTTTTTTATGTCGCTCAAAAATCTTTACAATTTTTTCTTCTTATTAATAACTTCGAGGGAAGAAAATTGCCAAATAGTATTACTTATTTGTATTAAACACACAGCAAATAATATATCCTAATCTTATTGTAAATCGTTGATTTAAAGAAAAGTTACTAATTCATTGTCGCCTATCTGTTTCAGTATTACGATACCTTACATTATCACTACGAAACCATTCGATTACAAAATCTTCAATTGATGAACAATGCCCTAACGTTGAAAAGGTGTACTAACCTAAATGCTTAACAGTAACCCATGTTTCTTATTTATGGTATAAAAAACACTTTTTCATATAAATAATACAGATATGTTTTGCAGTATCAGGAAACTCACCTTATATATGCATAAAAGTATACCTGAATATCACAATATGATTAGTTCAAAAACAAGTTTAAGTATAATCGCCATATTCGCAGCATCAGTCTTGGTAACAGGCTCATTGATTGCAGCACCATCGTCATACGCGTCAGGCGACAAACACAAGGACAAAGACGGCGTTTCAGGCGACGGGAACACCAACCTCAACTTCAAGAACATAAACAAGCAGCCTGTAGGTGGATGGGATGTTGACGCAGACAACGAGCAAAGCAACTGTATCGCATTTAAGGGTGGAGAATGTGTTAATGACGTCCCTTTTATACCATAAATAGTTTAACTCGATAGAAACAAATTCTTTCAACAAAAAACACATTGGCAGTTTCTCACTGCCGCCATTTTTATTTTTTCCTGATTTAAAAACCTAATTATTTAAAACAAACCAAATTATTAAATACCGATATTCAAAGGAGTCGGTAGCGTTTTAAGGCTCTGTTAACTTAAGAGATTATTCCCCTATTGTGGTAATAAGCAAACAGGTTCAACCATTGTTTTACATGCTTTAGTTTGCATTTCTTTTTTCGGCATGGAAAGTAGTCATCAAATCCTTCTGTCCTGTCCTTGATGTACTGCATCGCCCTTTCTATCAAGCTTTTCTCCAATGAGGAATGCAAATGATGTTTCAGTTTCAGGAACCTGCATGCTTGCGGATACCAAGTTCCCCCATCGGTGGAAACTGGATGTTTTCCATACCCATCTACCAGAGACGCAATAAATCTCTCGGCAACTAGCATTGCTCTTTCAACTGACACATCAATCTGAAGAATTTCCCTGTGTTTTGGCTCAATTGCAACCCAAAGCCATATGCATTGGGAGCCAACCTTAATCTGGGTTTCGTCAACAATGTATCCATTAATCTTTTTTCTCCTGGTTGATAGCCTCTTTGGCCTGTATTTCTGGATCCATTTCCAGACTGATACATGGCTCCTTTTCACAAATCGCTTCAACGCCTTTGCGGTGCTTCTACAAGAGAGACCCAGGAAGTAAAGATATAGGGAATAGGCAACATCTTTCGGTTTGGTTCTCTGCCTTCTGTATGTCAATATTGTTTATGGCATAATCGCGACTATAGTCTTTTTCTTAAGTTAACAGAGCCCGTTTTAAAATCAAAGCCTTTTTAACCTGTGGATATAGGTATATTTTTGTTGCTTTGCGGGCTTTTCCTTCAATGTTTATGTTTTCATGTTAATAAAACAGATATATTTTGCAGTATCAGGTACCTCACTTGCTATATGTATGGAAATGTAACTGAATATCACAATATGATTAACTCAAAAACGATACTGGGATTAATCGCCATCTTCGCGGCATCAGTCTTGGTAACAGGCTCATTGATTGCAGCACCATCGTCATACGCGTCAGGCGACAAACACAAGGACAAAGACGGCGTTTCAGGCGACGGGAACACAATTATAATACAAATCAGCAAGGGACAGACTAGTGCTAATGGATTGAACACTGAAGCTTCAAACACTCAGTCGAATTCTTTAGTAGTTAATTCAAAATAGTTTTATGACAATAGTTCCTTTCTCCAACTAACACAGGCATTAAAAATATTCTTTTTTGTGCGGCAATTTATTTTTTTATTTTTACATGATAATTCTTCAGTATCTTCCTGAGCTTCAAAGTTTGGGATTAATGCTGTCACGCTTTAAACATGACGAAGGTGTTTAGCTGATGATGCAAAATGTCACATTTGTCAAAAACATATACAAATAATCTTTCCTACAAATGCTATACAGCTTGGTGAGTTTGCTAAATTAAAATAATTCTCCTCTTTCTATTTGATCTTGCAAAAGGTTTCGTAAGCCATCACGGTATCATGAATAGTTCTCCCTTTACAAACAAACGTCTGCCAGGATATCTTTCTTGGTGCGTTTTGTCTTTCTGTGTCTTTTGTGTTGTTTATGAGGTGTATGTATCCCCAATGTCAGGGGGAAGCATTATCTGATATTGTAAAAGCTTTAGAAAGGCCAATGCCATTTTGTTATGTTATACATGTTTTCCTTATCCCCCTGTTGCTTCTATTCAGGATAATTGCTTGCCGTTTTTCCCAAAGGTGACTTTATTGTTGTGCTTTCAACAAGTATTTGTAATGCTGATTGATTCCTTTTTTGCTATTGCATGTTGCTAGTTGCCACCTCTTGTTGAAATCTTTGACATGCTGTCACAATCGTATTCTCTTGGTGGAATTTTCCATTGGTTTCAGTCGAACGCATACACAATGGCATCAAATAACCGTAATGGGAAAAGAATGGGTGATCTTTGGAGTTCCTGAAACTCCAATCAGGTAATAAACGCAATAGCTTAATCCTGTAACTAATCTAACACTTTGTGGTGATGTTTTGGACTTTTCTGCTGGTGGGTATTGGGTGCATGTTATTGGTGATTGTTAGCCTGCATTTCTTTCTATTTTAGGCAGGTTTTGAATTATGTTATTGAAATTAAATTCACACATGGTAATACAAAGATAAGGATAATCAAAATAGCGAATAGAGAACATAAATAGAATGTAAAACTTAATTGACTGTTGTGGACTTGATTTATACAATTTCATCACTTGTTGTAATTATTGTAACACTCATCATATCGGTAGTGGTCTTTTTGATAGCACTCCGGTTCTTTACAAAAAAGTGATTCTTTTTTCATTGGGAATAGCGATATGTTGTGATATTTATGATGACATAATAGCCATCTCAATCAGAAATGCTTTAATCACAAAATTATCCTATCCAATTAAATGAAAACACAAAAGGTTTTTCCAGAATAGACTCTTGCATTTGGCTTGTGAATAATGTTGATCGCAGGGACGACCATTGCCTTGGGCGTTGCACTGACGACAGAATACAACAACGTACAAGCACAATAACAGCAACAGCAACAGCAACTAAATCAAACTCAGGCATCAATACCTAATGATGCGAAAGGACACAAGTTTCAGCAAATAGTAAGTTTCAGAACTCTGGTGATGGCGTGACATATGCCGGAACAGTCACTTTTAACTCCTCCAAACCGGCGGATGTGATTTCGTTTGAAGATGTGACCGGAAAACAAAATGCAAACACAACGATAAGGGTCTGGGAATCCGGTGGCAAAAAACTTTTACCAGTTACGCTTTTAAAGAATGTGACCGAAGGGTCTGTGTAGTTTAACGGAAGCGGTATTTTAGCACACAGCACTCATAGCAGTCTATATAATGTGACTTTCACTTTAAATGCTACAGCCGTAAATAGCATAGGGCAATAATGCATTTTTTTTGGCTCAAGGAAATTTTCCAAGGTAAATGTGAACAAGGCAAGTTATTTGGAAGATTTCAAATGAATTTGATACAAGTCCTTTCTTAACTTAACGGAATTGCAGGCATTTAATTTTTTTCGCGTGCTTGTCAATGGTGGCGCGGATATAATGTTTATGAGTAATCAACGATCATATAGATTGTAATTCAATGAGGATGAGCATTTGATGGACAAAGGCAAAAACAAAGGTATTTTTGGAATACACCATGTCACTGCTGTTACCAGTGATCCAAACAAAAACATTGATTTTTATTCGAATATTCTTGGACTTCGTTTCGTAAAACTGACTGTAAACCAGGATGATCCATCCTCATACCATCTCTATTATGGCGATGAGCTTGGACGGCCCGGCACATGTCTTACCTTTTTCCATTGGCCATTCCTGCCCAAAGGGCGCCGTGGAACAAGTGAGGTAGGTTCGACAGCCTTCCTTATTCCGGAGAATTCTCTAAACTATTGGATGGACAGGCTAAAGAGTTATCGGATAGAGTTTGGCGGGCCTTACGAACGTTTTGATGATGAGCGGGTAATAACCCTTAATGACCCTGATGGCCTGCAGTTGGAACTGATTGCCCATAAATCCGCAAAAGGTAGAGCCGGTAATATATGGAAAGAAGGCCCCATACCTGTTGATAATGCTATACGGGGCTTTTATTCAGTAACCCTTGCAGAAGAAGGATACGAGCAAACTGCCTCTGTCCTGACCGATGAGTTGGGATTTGTGCCCACACACCATAGTGGAAACCGATTTCGATACGAAATACCAAAATCCTCCTCCGAAACGCAAGTGGAGGAAAAAGAAATAGGGGGTGCAAATATTGTTGATGTTCTTTGTATACCTTATAATCAAAAGGCTGACATAGGGGTTGGGTCGGTGCATCATGTAGCGTGGCGCACTCCGACTGATGGACAACAAAAGGTATTGCGACAGGGTGTAGTCAGGGCTGGATTGAATGCAACACCCGTTATAGACAGGTTTTACTTTCATTCTGTATACTTTCGTGAACCTGGGGGTATTCTTTTTGAAATTGCTACAAACACCCCGGGTTTCACTGTTGACGAAAGAGCTGAAGAACTAGGCACACGTCTTGTGTTGCCGCCGTGGTACGAACCCGATAGAAAAGACCTGGAGAAAATTCTGCCGCCTGTACATAGGTTGGCAAAGAAGGATGCGGCATTGTAGAGAAGACTTTGCATTAGGCCGACTAAAAATAGGTAATCGCATTAGATGGGCATTAGATAGGGAATTGGACACAAACAATGTTGCATTCCCTCCGGTTGCGGTCTATAGAATTTTTGTTAGTCTGTATGCTTTATGCATGCTTTTTAAGCATTCAAATTTAGGTTTCTTTATCATTGCTCCAAAGCCCAAATACTTTGCAGTTGCAACGGATGCCTAAATCATAATTTTGTAAACTTTGCCTCATTTTTCTAGTGTCTAATTGATTTGGTAACGATAAATGCTTTTGCGAAAACAAAAAAATTGGAGTTTTTCAAAAAATCGAATGATTAAACTAAACATGCTAAAAAATATTTTTTATAATTTGCTTTTTTCGCTATACCAAAATTAGGATTGGTAATTGGCATCAGTAGGATAAGAAAAAATATATGAAACCTTAAATTATGGATGAAGATGATCGGCAATATTATTATTGGTATAATTGTATTGATAGTAGTAGTTGCAATTATAGCATTTATAATAAAAATACTTGTCTCTTTTTTTATAGGATTTATTGTATTGGCAATTATAGCTGTAGTTGGGTATTGGGCCTATAAAAAATTTATAAAAAAAGACGATTACTAGATTGCTATAGAGCCGAGGATCACAATATCAATACAAGGGGACACTTTGCCACTCTGAAAAACATATTTTTTCCATGTCAGGTGATTAAATGAATGCTCAAATTTCATTTCTTTCGCCTTTGTACTTTGGATTGTTGGGTGAACTCATCATTATGCCGCAGCATAATGACATCCTGCTTTGAAAATTGCACAAACCTCTCATAGAATATATAATATTACCTAATGCTCTAGTCGCATAAGGAATTGCTTGTTGTTTACTTGCACTAAAATAACCTGAATTTTGTGTTTACTACGCAAACATGATGCTATATTGTATTAGCCAGAAAATGTTTTTTGTTATATTTTTGTATTGCCAAAACAATTTGCATTTCAATAAAAAAGAAAGTTTTTGATTACGCACAATAAGGGCTTTATTCGTGAAAATTTTATACGATATTCATCTACTTGTTGCATTTTGATTTGTTATGGCTTTATTCGGCATTAAAATCCAGAAAATACCATTGTTTGAATAGTGCGGTAACGAACATAATTCTATGTCAAAGAAACTCGATACCTCCGATATTACAAACACTACTCCATCTACTACTACCTCCACAACTAATACAGGCTATTCCAATAACAATTACACTGATACCAATACCAATGATTTCAAAGAAACAGTCAACAGGTCATTTGACGAGGCCAAAGACAACATAAGAAAATCCCTAGACGAGTCCAAGAATCAGATTCCAAGAATCAACAGCATTGTAAACAGCTATCAGGAGCAATCACTCCAAACAGCAAGAGAGATTTCAGAGGATTACATTGACTCACAAAAAGAAATCATCAACTCACTCAATTTAGCATGGAAACGATATAATGAAAATTACAATGGCATGATAACTCAGCTTTGCATCCGCAAACTCCATAGCCAAGGCATACGCCAGTTTTGTCAGCAATTTTGCAGATAACGCTGTATCCGCAATCAGACTTGCAAACAACATTATATTCTCAAACTTGGATTCATGTCAATCAGTGATGCAACAGGCAAAGGATAATTCAAAACACCTGTCCAACTTGAGCATTAACACAGCAAAAACATTTGAGCAAAACTTTAAAGATTTGACCACATCAGTACAAGATGTCCGCAGGAACAATTCAAATGTTAGCACTGGTATTAATGCCAATGCCGGCTCAGGATTTATTACACAATCTAACAATAGCAAAAGAAATTAGTAAAATCATTTCTTGAAAAGGGGAAGCCACTCTTATGCGGCATGGCACCCTGCCTCTTACCTTTCGATTTCTATGTGATGTTTTAAAAAATTTAAATATTCATATTCTCAATTCTTGAGTAAAAAGTTTGTTAAAAATAAGAATGTATAATTAACGCTTTGAAATAAAAAAATGAAGTCCCATCAAACAATACATTGGGATACTAAAAAATATCTGTTGTCTATTTGATCTATTTTTCTAATCCAAGTAATGGCTTTAGAGCGTAACTTATAGAGCAATATTAATCTGGATAAAAATATATCGAAAATGGAAAATAATCCTGATAATCTTTTGCTGTGACTATGGCAGTAACTTCTATAAGAGTCATAGCATTAAAACCTGGTATGAACAATACCCACCATTTCGTAATGTCACCTTTGACATTGTTTTTTCTGGTGATTATGTTGTCAGTAGCAATGGCAGTGGCATACCCAAACCTTGCCTCCTCCACCACTCCAGCCACCTCATCATTATCATCATTATCATCATTATCATCGTCACCTTTTCAATCTGCTGCAGCCTCTACTCAATTACCCTCGCAATCGCAGCATATGCAGCAGCAACCTCGGCAAAACCTGGACTCCAACGCCTCCAACATATCCAACGCCTCCAACATATCCAACGCCTCCAACATATCCAACGCCTCCAACATATCCAACGCCTCCAACATATCCAACGCCTCCAACATATCCAGCTCCTCCAGCGCCTCCAACGCCTCCGATGTTGCTGATTTGTTCAATTTGCAAAGCCGCCACTTGAACTCGATATTTGAGAGTGTGCAAAATTCTGTGGTTCAGATTACAAGCAAGGTGTCCTCGCCTCCGGCAGATCCCTCCATTCCGGGCAGTGGCCAAAATGTTACTGCATTGGGTTCTGGCTTTATATATGATGGCGAGGGGCACATAATTACCAACAACCATGTGGTTAGCAAGGCCAAGGTCTTTGATGTCACATTCACAGATGGGAACAGGTACACCGCGTCAGTGGCGGGCAAAGACCCGTTTAGTGATTTGGCCGTTTTGAAAATCATAGAGAATCTGACCAAACCCCTTGCCCCACTTGACATTGCCAACTCATCCAACCTTGAGATCGGTGACCAGGTGATAGCAATTGGAAACCCCTACGGTTTGGACAATACCATGACAACGGGCATAGTCAGCCAAACCGGCCGCTTGCTTCCAGAGGATGCCGGCTACTCCATCCCCGATGTCGTTCAAACTGACGCATCCATAAACCCGGGCAATTCTGGAGGTCCCTTGCTGAACATCAAGGGGCAGGTCATTGGAATGAACACCGCCGGATTATATAGTGGGGTGGGATTTGCAATCTCCTCCAACACCATCACTAAAGAGACGCCTGTCCTCATACAGGATGGAAACTTTACCCACCCTTATCTGGGGCTTAGTGGCGTCACATTGACTTCCGATGTCACACCACAGTTTGAGAACCTGTCAAAGACCTTCAGGGGGGTGTATGTCAACACAATTGTGAAGGATGGGCCTGCCGACAAGGCAGGGCTGCGCGGTGCCGTAACGGACTATTATGGTGAAAAGCATGGTGGCGATGTTATCACGGCACTCGACAAGCAAAACATAACAAAAACAGACGAGTTGATTACGTACATCGATCAGCACACCAAACCAGGCGACACGGTGACCTTGACTGTGTACAGGGATGGGCAGTATGCGGATTTGGGCTTAAACGTGGCGGCAAGGCCTTTACCGCCAGAGCTGTCGCCTGATATGACAGATTAACTGTGAGATGGCGGAATAATGATACCTATAACAACAACAACAACAAACAAAATGGAGGTCTAGTCGATGTTATTGATTATTGTTAACTCGATATCTGCATAATATGCGATTTCACTACAGTCAAGAACCAAAAATATGTTTCACCCTGCATTATTTGTAATTGAGCATATTGCATTGCCTGGATAATTAAATTAACAAGAAATGGAGGAAAATATGATTGTAGACTCCTTTAAATATTTAAATTTTGTAATTTTGACAAATTTCTGGATTGAATGAATGATAAAAATAACATGTGGTTTGGTTTTAGCATTCCACATGTTATGATAATAATGACTTTTTTGGATACAGAAATAGTAACCATGGAAGCTACTTCTGCGCTCAAAATCATATGAAAAAACTAAGCTATAAACTTTTAGTAAAAAAGATACATGTAATTTTTGCCGCTATTCCTGTCGATCTGCATTGATGGCTGAATAAAATAAGGTTGTGGCAGTAGTAATAGAATAGAGATGATAAATAATTTTGTGTGTTGACATGGTGTTTCTATTTTTAGATTTATTTAATTACACGACTTTTGGTATTTGCTAAATTGTCCGCTATTTTATAGTCTTGAATTTGAAGTTCGCTAATATTTTGATTCTTGCGACCGCCGAGTTTTTTGGACTCCTGTTGGCCTTGTATAAATTTGATTGTGCAGTAAAAATATCAAAAACCATCTCTTTTCCAGTTTTGCATGACCTTCATTCGAAAGAATATTACCCATGCAAGATATAGTGCCGCGTCCATTACAGAAACAAGTAATGCAGTGCGCGCATCGAACCTATGCAATACAAACAGGAAGAAATGTGATGCAAATATTGCAAACCATAAATAATGTATGTCTTTTTGGGCAAGGCGAGCAATCAATGAAAGTTGCATCAAAAACCCTTCCTTTTTCATGGCTTTGACTTCAAAATTAACTCATTGTTTTCACCAAACTTTGTGATATACAAGTTGCCTGCTTTCCCTGAGTGCGTGATGGTTAACAACAAAAGGCTAAATAATTTAAAATCATCCGTATATTTCTTTTTGTCCTGTCAAAGTCCCCTGGTCTCGTTGCTCTTGTTCTGATCTTATGATTTGTTCTAACTGTCTTTTTAAATTTTGCCCTTGCTCTTTCAGTTGAGTTGAGTTTATTTTTAAATTTTCATCCTTTATGATGCTATTGTACGATTCAATTAAAAGAGATGCTCCTTCAGGATCTGGAATGCCATTTAATGCAGGAACAAGAATTGCCGCACATGGAATTTGATATGATAGACATGCTGATAGCAGCCCTCCTGCAATCCCTCCTATGAAAGTGGTGTACTTTTTATGAGTGTCTTTAGTTAAACTCCTGTTAAAATTACTTGACGTGTTTCCTTGGCTATTGGAAATTACTAGGTTGTTCTCATTGCTCTCACTGCTTTGCATGTTCTGATCCATTTCGTTACTCTCTAGCATAATGGTTTGTCTTTCGGACCTAGGAATGTCTTGCACAGGGATTCCATCTAAAACAAGAACTTCTTGAATAGTATTTTTTATCGCCCAATCCATTACCGTGTTTAGAACGGAATGGATACCATTTATCATTATAGGCGCTTCACAAACAAGAACACAAACATTTCCTTCTGCATTTGCATATAAGCGAAATGGGTGCCTTAGTTTTCCTTCCGTGTATATCACACCAGGTGAAATGTACTGTGATTCGACGCATGCAATTTGACGCATGTTCAATTTATCAATCATATAACTGGTGCTTATTGATCCTACAAGCCCAGGGCCTGGAAAACCTGCAATAGGTACTGCTTTGTTCTTTTGTAAATTATTTGTGTCGGATATTGTCCTGATTGTTGTTGGTGATATTGAGCTCATTGTCACATTTACCTCTGATGTCTAATTAATACGCAAAATAGTTAATAACCCTTTTTTGTTGCTATGCCACATTAACATTTTCAAACATTTTGCAGTATTATATCAAGAAGTCTCACTTCGTATCTTAGAATAAGGATGAAAACCTGACAATTTCACAACTAATAATTATTTTAACTGATCCCATACAGTGGAAAATCAATTGCTGGTTTTATGAGAATTGATTTAAAAATGTTTTTTTAATTTGATGTCTACAAAAATACTTTGTGCTTGCCTGTACCAAAACTACAAAAATTAGCGATCCTGCAAATTAATACATCAATAACTACAATTACTGCACTAACACTACAACATAATCTTCAACCAGTTGTTTGATATTTGTGCATGTGTTATCGAATCCAAAACATAATTATTTCAAAGAAAGCATTTTGGTTATATTGAAATAGAATGTGGGAAAGAAGGAAAATTAAATAAAAGTTAAAGAAGATGCATGAATATCAAATTTATTTCGATATCCTAATAATTCATATGCCTAAAATAACGCGTTTAAAAGAAAAGAGGTGGAGGGGGATTTGCTTCACGACTTGCTGCTTTACTACTATTACAATTCAGTCGGATTTTTCAAATTAAATGACATTCTTCACCTTTATTACTGCAAAATATCATTGTCAGATTATTAGGATATGATGCCGATATGAAAGACATTTGCCTGTTTCGCAAAATAGTTTGTCTTGGTTGGATTGTTTCTACCGTTCTAAAATCAGACTACCGACACTAATTATCCAGTTTTGTGTCTATATTGTAGAAATGGTGTTTTAGAGTGAGATTTGTAGTGAAAGTAAGGGGTGGAAAGAAAATGTAGAAAAGAAAAAGAAGGTTGTTGTTGTCGTTGTTGTTAAGAGCCTTGATACTCT
>CAVZZA010000005.1:0-352500 GCA_963779615.1 uncultured Nitrososphaeraceae archaeon | reverse complement strand
CGGTTGGAGGTGCAGTTGTATCATCGCCCTCGGTTGGAGGTGTTGCCTCGGTTGGAGGTGCAGTTGTATCATCGCCCTCGGTTGGAGGTGTTGCCTCGGTTGGAGGTGCAGTTGTATCATCGCCCTCGGTTGGAGGTGTTGCCTCGGTTGGAGGTGCAGTTGTATCATCGCCCTCGGTTGGAGGTGCAGTTGTATCATCGCCCTCGGTTGGAGGTGTTGCCTCGGTTGGAGGTGCAGTTGTATCATCGCCCTCGGTTGGAGGTGTTGCCTCGGTTGGAGGTGCAGTTGTATTTACAAGTGGTGTATTTCCGTCGTCACCAGAAAATGAAGAAGGTGTTGCATTTGCTAAATTATTATTAACAGAACCTGCACTCATTACGCATAAAATTGTAAAAAGTAAAAGCCCCAGAACTATTCGTTCTTTCAACATATTTCTTTAGCAATGCATGTTCTATAATAATGAATCTGTACATTCCTATAAAATTTGTTATAAAAACATTCTGTTAATAAAAAAGGCTCTGTTAACTTAAGAGATTATTCCCCTATTGTGGTAATAAGCAAACAGGTTCAACCATTGTTTTACATGCTTTAGTTTGCATTTCTTTTTTAGGCATGGAAAGTAGTCATCAAATCCTTCTGTCCTGTCCTTGATGTACTGCATTGCCCTTTCTATCAAGCTTTTCTCCAATGAGGAATGCAAATGATGTTTCAGTTTCAGGAACCTGCATGCTTGCGGATACCAAGTTCCCCCATCGGTGGAAACTGGATGTTTTCCATACCCATCTACCAGAGACGCAATAAATCTCTCGGCAACTAGCATTGCTCTTTCAACTGACACATCAATCTGAAGAATTTCCCTGTGTTTTGGCTCAATTGCAACCCAAAGCCATATGCATTGGGAGCCAACCTTAATCTGGGTTTCGTCAACAATGTATCCATTAATCTTTTTTCTCCTGGTTGATAGCCTCTTTGGCCTGTATTTCTGGATCCATTTCCAGACTGATACATGGCTCCTTTTCACAAATCGCTTCAACGCCTTTGCGGTGCTTCTACAAGAGAGACCCAGGAAGTAAAGATATAGGGAATAGGCAACATCTTTCGGTTTGGTTCTCTGCCTTCTGTATGTCAATATTGTTTATGGCATAATCGCGACTATAGCTTTTTCTTAAGTTAACAGAGCCATAAAAAAAAGATGATGTTTATTTAATAGTAACCTTAAATTTTTAATAAATTACAAAACGAAGGTACCTATGCGTTATAAAACCTTCACCTGCTAATACCACACTCATCTGCCGATCTTGTTTATTGTTGCAATTTTCCATTTTCCCCAGAATCAAAAATTGTGCTGAATTTGTTCAGTCCACATGCTTTGATTAGTGGTTATCCTATTGTGATACACTAAACCATTATTTTACCACACTGTAACTGCCGTAATAATTCCGATTAATGCCAATACTTATACAACAGGAGCAATTCCATATGGAATATTTGTAGATATCATATTGACTATTCTGTCTTACTAATGTAAGCAGAAATATGCCACTATCTTTTGACAAATTATGTTTGGATTTTTTATTCTCTAAATTGTAATGAATGGAATTTACTCCATATTGCAGATAAAGTTTAAAATACTCTATAGAATAGCATGCAATTAACGCCTTCGTCAGGTTTTCAAAAATAAGGATTTTCATCTTTACTTTATCTTTAAAGCGATATGGCAAACAATCTAAAGCACAATGTTATGCCTTTTCAATGAATGACTTCAAATATGTCTTAGTGGGTTATCCGGGCGTGTCCTTATCGAAATATTTTGTGTCTTGCGCATATACATGAGACAATAGAAGACCAAAATATTATCAAATCATATAATGTCTGTTGGTTTTTGGTTTGCTAATTTTAATACTGGATAAAAGACTGGAGCGCCATCTGTGGGAAAAATCCTGGCATATAGTGTGATTAGCGGCATCCATGAAATGCTAAAATGGAAATTAGATTGATAACTGAATTGCATAGTAGATAAACCCGGGATAAAAAAATAAAAGAATTGCATGGGTTATACTTAATACACATACACAAATAATTTTCATTATTTTCAAAATATATGTTACATTTCACTAGTGACGCTTATGGCCAAATAGATTCGCTCATAATACTTGTTACATACAGTGTAGTTTCGTGGTTTAGATCATTGTTATCATTGTTATCTGTTCAATAATAAAAAGGCCGGATTCATCAATGAAAATAATGAGGCATTTATTACATTATTTAATATTGACAAAATTATTAATAAACACTGACAGTTGATTTAATTTTAATGAGCATGGAATTATTACAGCCGCTCATACAGTGTAGACTAGAACCGACAAATAATATTGCATTTTATGGTAGTGCCATCACAAACTGTAAAAGACATCGATTAATCATTCAAGATGGTGACCCATTCACTCATCGTCTGACTAATTTAATTTTATTAATCGGAATATATTGAGAGCATTAATTATTGTTTACGGATTGGATACAAAAGCGAAGGATATATTTTATACTAAAACTATTGGAGAATTCTGATAATCCTTTGCTGTGTGCAATGGCAGTAACTTCTATAAGAGTCATAGCATTAAAACCTGGTATGAACAATACCCACCATTTCGTAATGTCACCTTTGACATTGTTTTTTCTGGTGATTATGTTGTCAGTAGCAATGGCAGGGGCATACCCAAACCTTGTCTCCTCCACCACTCCAGCCTCCTCCACATCATCACCATCATCACCGTTTCAATCTGCTGCACCCTCAACTCAATTACCCTCGCAGTCGCAGCACATGCAGCAGCAACCTCAGCAAAACTTGGACTCCAACGCCCGCACCACCTCCAACGCCTCCAACGCCTCCGATGTTGCTGATTTGTTCAATTTGCAAAGCCGCCACTTGAACTCGATATTTGAGAGTGTGCAAAATTCTGTGGTTCAGATTACAAGCAAGGTGTCCTCGCCTCCGGCAGATCCCTCCATTCCGGGCAGTGGCCAAAATGTTACTGCATTGGGTTCTGGCTTTATATATGATGGCGAGGGGCACATAATTACCAACAACCATGTGGTTAGCAAGGCCAAGGTCTTTGATGTCACATTCACAGATGGGAACAGGTACACCGCGTCAGTGGCGGGCAAAGACCCGTTTAGTGATTTGGCCGTTTTGAAGATCATAGAGAATCTGACCAAACCCCTTGCCCCACTTGACATTGCCAACTCATCCAACCTTGAGATCGGTGACCAGGTGATAGCAATTGGAAACCCCTACGGTTTGGACAATACCATGACAACGGGCATAGTCAGCCAAACCGGCCGCTTGCTTCCAGAGGATGCCGGCTACTCCATCCCCGATGTCGTTCAAACTGACGCATCCATAAACCCGGGCAATTCTGGAGGTCCCTTGCTGAACATCAAGGGGCAGGTCATTGGAATGAACACCGCAAGAATATCGGATGGGGTAGGATTTGCAATCTCCTCCAACACCATCACCAAAGAGACGCCTGTCCTCATACAGGATGGAAACTTTACCCACCCTTATCTGGGGCTTAGTGGCGTCACATTGACTTCCGATGTCACACCACAGTTTGAGAACCTGTCAAAGACCTTCAGGGGGGTGTATGTCAACACAATTGTGAAGGATGGGCCTGCCGACAAGGCAGGGCTGCGCGGTGCCGTAACGGACTATTATGGTGAAAAGCATGGTGGCGATGTTATCACGGCACTCGACAAGCAAAACATAACAAAAACAGACGAGCTGATTACGTACATCGATCAGCACACCAAACCAGGCGACACGGTGACCTTGACTGTGTACAGGGATGGGCAGTATGCGGATTTGGGCTTAAACGTGGCGGCAAGGCCTTTACCGCCAGAGATGTCGCCTGATATGACAAAATAGTAAAATCAGTCTTTTTTTATTAGTTTGCCGATAAATTCCTCATGTCCATATCTCGCACCCATCAAGCCTCAATTCCGAATTTTTTTTCCATTATACTATTTTAAAGTGTCTTGGTAGCTCTCTATATGTTGCCAATAAAGCAGACCCTTTTTTTTCAGTGATGCTTTAGGGTCGTCGTCAAATACAAAAAGGCCCCATCTAAGGGCATTAAGACAAAAAGGGAAAAAAATGTTTTTGCTGTTCCAGTTCACAAGACTGAGTCACTTTAGGATTTTAGTTAATTCTGGTTTGTTGTAAAAAAAATGACAACCTGGCCTATAGTAAAACACTTGAAACACAGGGCAAATCCATGTGGGTTGTGGATTTAAACTGTTTCTCACCCAAGAACACTGATGCCGTAAAAAATTAGTTTTTATGAGCTTTTTTTGCGTTGTCTATTAGACGGTCTGCCAATTGTTCTGATTCAAGGACAGCGGCAATGATCCTTTTGTTGTTTGTATTGACAAGATGACTTATTGTTTTTATGCCTGCATTGGCAAGCGCAAACGATCTCATTCGCCCAATTTCGCGTATGCCACATAATTCCAAAAGTTCCTCTTTTACCATTCCAGAATTAATCCTTTTTGCTAAAGTGATGAGGATGTTTGAAATTGATTGGAGCGAATTTGCATCAGTCCTTAAAATGACTTTGGCAATCCTTAATGTGGCTCCAACTAACCATTCCATGTTTTCCTGAATGGCTGAAAAATCCCCTCGTCCAAACCTTTGGTATAGAGAATCAAAGCTTGCTTTGTATTCAATGTCTTCCATATTCATCTTGTCATAAAATGCCATTGCAGTACACAGGCACTTTCTCTCGTCTTCAGGCAGTTTTTCCTGCAAATACGTAGTTTGGTTAACCATTATTTCGTCAATGTGGTTCCTAACAAATTCAAATTCATCGTCTTTCCATTTTGTTGTTTTCCAAAGACTTTGTAGCTCTTTTGAATGCATTAGCGTGTGAATAATGGATAATTCGGTGATTTTCCTTGGAATACTTACTCTCTTGAATATTTCGTTTGACGTGAATTTTGTTTTTAAAATAAAGGCCTCTAATGCAAAAAGCATATTCCGGACAAGGTGCCCTGTACGGGGATTCAAGTAGAATCTTATTGTTTCATAACCAAGACTGGTTATGCTGTATTTGAGATCCAGTCCGTCTTCAATAGCAGTATCTATATTGCCACCATCTTTTTTTTCTTTGATTTTTTTATTATTGTTACTATTGTTACTGCTCCTGCTAATTCCGCTGCTGCCCTTGTTAGTGGCGATTATGTTTTCTGTTCGGATTTTATTTATGTCTGCATTTAGAGATCCCTCGTAAACATAGATCATGTCCATGTCAAGAAGCTGCTTCAAATAGCCATGGATATCAACCTTAAAGCCACAGGAAAAATAAAAACTATGTTTAAAGAAATTATCTATATCCTTTATTGTGGTATATCTTTGGCCAACATCTGCATTTCGTTTTATTATGGATAGTGTTTGGAATATGAGGGTGTCAAGGGTAAACTGGCTTTCTACTTTTTCCAAGGGTCTGGCAATAAATTGAACAGCGGATGTGAGGGAAGACGCCATGATTAAAGCCCTGCCACGAGTTTCAAATCCGGGACGTCCTGCTCTCCCACACCCATTGAGGAAATCCCTTTTTGCCATGGTCTGCCTGCTTGTTCCATTCCAGAATGACAGCGAATCAAAAATCACAAGGGTTGCGGGCAGATTGACTCCGGCAATAAGTGTTGTTGTGCTGGTGAGAATCTTTATTTTGCCAGACTTGTATGCATCCTCGACTAATTTCCTTTTTTGTAAATCGAGGCCTGCATGGTGGAAAGCTACACCGTTTGCCATGGCAGTAATTAGATTTTCATCCTTTGATTTCATTTTTGATATGAACTTGTTTTCTATCTCCTCAATATCCGGGGCTGAAAGATAGGTTTTGAGGTTCTTTGAGCTGCGAATTGAGGATGCCATTTTTAAAGCAATGGACTCTGTGCTTGCCCTGTCGGTCGCAAAAATCAGGACCTGGCCGTTTTCTTTTATTATTTGTTCTGACAAAAACCACAATGGGTTGGATATGTCATTGGCTCTTTGCTCATGTTTTAAAGCTTTGTAAATTGATTCGAGTAATGCCGTGTCATGAACACTTTTGCCTGATTTTCTTGCATTATTTGCGGGATCATCATCATCTTCATCGTCATTTGATGCGTTTTTTTTAGTATCAGCGTCTCTGCCTCCGCCTGTTGCCTGGTTTTCCTCCAACCTATTGTTGTTGCAAATAATCTTGTTGATTGCATTAAGGCTGCCATACTTTACAAGAATCTCTTTGGGAGTCAATTCCCTATTGATTATTTTTTCTGCATTTGGGACAGGTGCGAATTTTTTTCTAGCGTGACCGTTTTTGGTGTTTGATCCGTAAAGGGCAAAACCTACTTCCAGGTCAACAGGTCGCCAATTGCTGGTTCCATATTTTGCGTTTATCCATCCAGCGACACTATCCACGTTTGGAAGCACTGCGCTGAGCATTAGGATTCTTATTTTTTTATTAAAAATGGTGATAACCTTTGTGATGGATGATTCAAGTGTGGGTCCCCTTTCCGCATCACTTATCATGTGTGCTTCATCAACCACCAACAGCCCCACCCTCTTTAACCACCCATTGACAAACCTATGGTTGTTTAGCACCGAATCAAACTTTTCATAAGTCATTGATATTAGATTAAACTTTGAGTAATCGATGGAATCTTTTGTCTCATCAGGATTTGAGGAAGATATGCATGACCACCCGTATCTGCTATAGTATCCAAAATCTTGTCTTTTTTCCTCTGCAATTGCTTTGTATGGAGAAATGTAAACGACTTTTTGTCCTTTCTTTAGAGTGTCTACAATACGCAATTGTGCCAGGGCTGTTTTTCCTGTCCCTGTATTTGTAGCAACTATGTAATTGGATGAATAATCAATAAAACCTTTTTCGAGTATGTCTTTTTGCGCACCATTAAAATCGGAAAACCCGTCTACAGAAATTAAATAATCTATTGCCTCGGGATGAATGGTGTCCATCTAGAAAGATCCATAACATTATCTCTGAACATGTTTTTTAATCTAATGTATTGCTGCTTTTGATATTGTTGTGTTATCGTTTTACTTCACCCTGTTTGGCGTGATTTGACCTATCTAAATTCCTGTTTGATGGCGCGAATAGGCTAATAGTGGAATAAGTTGTTCTGGCTTGCTGTTTATCGTCAGTTGTGCTCAAATAGAAAAGCAGGCACCGCAAAACCTTGTTTTATTTTCTTGTATGATGGTGTGTAATTCATCACAACAGTTTCAATTAACAAGACTAAGGCAATCGGCAAATTCTAGAATCCGCGTCAACAACACAACAAAAACATCACAACAAAAATACATGGGAGAGCAGGAAAAAGAAAATTAGCGCAGAATATTCTAACCACACGAGGATTTTGTTTCCATGATTTTTTTGATGCGAAACGGTGATGTTTATATGGTAGAGCCATATTCTCGCCAACAGAGTCTTTCTGCAGCCAACTTGTCCTTTAGGGACTACTACAAGGGCGCAATCGACACAAAAAATGTAATTCTTGGTGGCGTCATTACAGGCTGGCTGTTCCGGCCGCAACCAGGCAGTAATCGCCATGCACATGTTTTCAAAAACAAGCAATGACAATAACGACAGATCACTGTTGATAATTTGGGCAGCAGGGCTAAATTTTGATGTGTACAACAAAATGCTACAAACCCTTGATTTTGCCAGGGGCGATCGAATGTATTATTAGACAAAAACGGGGTTAAAATTGCCGATTCCGGCATAAGCAAAGCATCTTCCACCTCTAACCAAACCATGCAACAATCACCATCTACAAACCTCCAAAGCTTCAAGAAGGCCATAAATGGAAAAACAGGCATGGTTAAAGAAACATTTGACGGCCCCAGGCACTTGCATTCTGTAAGCCTGTGAAAGCAGTCCAGAATAACTGGGTCATCCGTTCATAAAACACGTAGCCTAGCAATTTTTTTTCTTTTTCCTGCTCTCCCATGTATTTTTGTTGTGATGTTTTTGTTGTGTTGTTGACGCGGATTCTAGAATTTGCCGATTGCCTTAGTCTTGTTAATTGAAACTGTTGTGATGAATTACACACCATCATACAAGAAAATAAAACAAGGTTTTGCGACAAAAGGTTCAACAAATTGTCAGATTCTATTTTCTTTATCAGTTGTATTTTGAATCTCAGGTAATGGGGTTGGAAGGGAGTGACGAATTGTTGCTGCTGCTGCTGCTGCTGCTGCCAACTATTGATGATGTGTGGTATGTAACTTTGTTGTCCCATCCATAGGGTCCCGCAAAGGAATATCTGTTGTTTTTGTTTTCCTGAACGTCAGATATATTCCTTAAATCGCCTTTAAAGGTAATTATGTGCTCACCTTCGGGCAGCGGTTTCAAAAATACCCAATTGCCGTCTGAAACCCCTTGAGTGCTTTGAGGTGGCAAACCTACAAGGTTATTTTCGGGCATTGAAAGGCTGAATAAAGGCGATTGAATTCTGTACCCTTCCAGATTTGTGATGTTTTTTCCGTCAATACTTGCTTTTACTTGCGTTACTGTGTCCTGGGTTTCCTTAGCGCACACCCTCAATTGTTCTTCGTTCTTTAAGTTTGGAAACTCTGCGAAAGAGCATTCAGAATTTAATATCGGGAACAATATAGCTTTGTCTGAAGGTACGCTACATTGTCGTGATGCATCTTTTCCGTAGGATCCGGTAAAGAACCATACAGGACCTTTTTGGTTTACTGTACAATATCTGCCGGTATCGTCATACGCCGGGTTGGTGTTTTTTGGTATTGCATAAGCCCATTGCCACCACTTTGCCGTCCATTCCCCAAAAGTTAGTCCGTATGGTTTGGAGTCCTCATGAAATAAATACGTTTGAACGCCCTTTTCAACGCTGGCGTTAATGCCATCTGTGACAGTATTTGGTTGAGCTTGAGCATGGAAAGGCGACATTAAAAATGAAGCTAAAAAAAGGATTGGAAATAATCCAAAACCTTGAATTGCAATATCGTTTGAATTTTTGTTGATCATAATTACGACATTCTTTAGATTTCCGGTTATAGATAGATATTTCTGTTTGAGCGAGTTTGGGTGTGCAAGGTGAATTTTAAAAACCGATTGCAACACTGTTCGTGTCTTTTTTGCGCAGAAATTGATTTTTTCAGGCAGGAACAAACATTGATGTTTCGATAATTGTATGGACGGACAAAAGTATATGGTGAAGATGGTAATACTGGAGAGTGCCTTTCCCTATTACCTTAAAAATCAAATCATGGGTATGGAGACAATCTAATGGCTATTTATCTGAGGAAAACTTTTTTTTGTGTGGGTGTCCATATTGGTATTTTGACAACAAATACAGAGGCGTTCATTAATAGAGATTAATTCATTAGATGGTTGCAATGGGTTGAAAAGCAATTGGTACGAATCAAAAACAACCAGATTCCATCTAAGATGCTATAGCTCTTTTGATTATCGCATATGTCTATACAGGCGAAATGTTGGGGGTCATGTAATCAGCTACCGTGGAGCCGTGATGATGGATCATTAGCCAGTCGCTGTTAGACTTTTTGAATATGTTTGTAGACAGTATTCCTGATCTGGCTGTATTGTGTCCCGTTTTACTTTCTATGTTTTCTAAACACACTGCAACTACAAGATCATTGAAGAAACGTAACTTTGTATTTGTTATTAAAAATTTTATGCTGGTGGTGTTTTGAAATATCGCCACCCAACTTTCACGTACCGCTAACCATCCTGTAAACAATTCCCACCCAGGATGTATGCACACGATGTCATCACCATGGTCCCAGATTCTGTCCATCTGTTCCATTGACAAGCTCTGAAATGCCTGATAAAATCTGTTGTTGATCTCCTCCATCATAACAATTTTTCACCTCATGGTAATAATCTTTATAAATTCATAAAAAGGGTAAGGAGAAAACATTGGTAATAGTTATATTTTGGTTAAAAAAAAATAACGCATTGTCAAATTGTGCAGTAATGAATTTGGTGTTTGATGTGTATTTCAACCCAAATTTGGGGAATTCTTGAGTTTGATCTTTGGAGACGTAGTCAAGTTAATTTCATGAATGAAAAAAAATTAAGGTACACCATATTTTGGATCAACAAATCTTTTTTTGCAGTGTACGTGGTTTAATGTGTGTGTGCAAAACAGCTGTATTTTTTGGAAAAGAACTTGCAAAGTATGGATTTGGGGAATCGCATCCATTTAATTCTAATAGAATCTATTCGTTCTGGTCCAAGTTCAATGAAATGAATCTTTCCCAGTCTGATAGAATAACAATAGAGAAACCTGAAACTGTGCAAGATGAAATTCTGCGACAATTCCATGATGCGGATTATGTTGATACGGTTAAGGCATCTTCAAAAGTAGGGGCAGGTTTTTTAGATATTGGCGATACCCCGGCGTTTAAAGGCGTATATGAAGCCTCATGTTATGTAGTCGGCACAAGTCTCAAAGCACTTTATATGGTGATGGAGAGAAGAGATGGGGTGTTGCATGCATTCAGCCCCATTGGCGGGCTTCATCACGCAAAAAGGAATTCTGCCGGGGGATTCTGTGTGTTTAATGACATAGGTGTCGTAATCATGATGGCAAAAAAAAGGTATGGTGTAAAAAGAATAAGTTATGTGGATATAGATGCTCATCATGGTGACGGGGTTTATTATGGGTTTGAAGAAGACTCTTCGGTGTTTATTGCAGATATGCATGAGGATGGAAGGTATCTGTATCCAGGAACTGGCAATGAGACAGAAACAGGCTCTGGGGATGCCAAAGGTACAAAATTAAACATACCGTTGAAGCCAGGTTCAAAAGATGATGATTTTATTGTTGCATTTAAAAAAGTTGAAGATTTTATAGATAGCATTGCAAGGCCTGAACTGATAATTTTCCAATGCGGTGCTGACGGTATTGGCGGTGACCCCTTAACTCATTTACGGTTTACCTCAAAATCGCACGCCTATGCGGCGGATAAATTGCATCATCTTTCGCACAAGCATTGTAACGGGAGGCTGATTTCATTAGGCGGAGGAGGGTATAACCACACAAATATCGCGGAAGGGTGGACAGCTGTCATAAGTTCGCTTATTCGAGACGCCTGAATAAACATTCAGAATTCATCAAGTTCCTTTGGCAGATTCCGTTTTTATTGCAATTTTGCGCTAATCCGGTTTGCAAACACCGCATTACCAAGGCCTCATTTTATATGGTTTCTCTTGGACGAAATGTTTTCTTGACGGCAAAGACTGTTAATACTGGATTTAGGTTGGAAGTCACTAAGGGATATCAATAAGTGTAGCAACTACACAATTATTTGTTCCTGGAGGTTGTGTCGCATTTGCATTCTGTTTTTTGGGCTATGCGTTTTTTATAAAGCCATCTCGCACTGATTTCCCTAGCTCTTGGGTTAACTTTGCGGTGTTGTTCATGGTTTCTTTATAAAAAAAAATCCACATTCTAGAGTAACT
Organism: uncultured Nitrososphaeraceae archaeon; assembly: GCA_963779615.1. Taxonomy (GTDB): domain Archaea; phylum Thermoproteota; class Nitrososphaeria; order Nitrososphaerales; family Nitrososphaeraceae; genus Nitrosocosmicus. The sequence continues at coordinate 340,981 of CAVZZA010000005.1, read as the reverse complement.
TTGCCATAGGTCTATGCCCGTACTAAATGGATTAATTAATTTATCATTTGCGTTATAGCCATCGACTAGGTTTCCCATTTCCTCTTCAGGAACGTATTCAAAATCTTTTGCTATTTCCTTTGATCTCTTCTCGGCCTCCTGCCTGGCTTTGTCCTCAGCCTCTTTTGCTATTTCCTTTGATCTCTTCTCGGCCTCCTGCCTGGCTTTGTCCTCAGCCTCTTTTGCTATTTCCTTTGATCTCTTCTCGGCCTCCTGCCTGGCTTTGTCCTCAGCCTCTTTTGCTATTTCCTTTGATCTCTTCTCGGCCTCCTGCCTGGCTTTGTCCTCAGCCTCTTTTGCTATTTCCTTTGATCTCTTCTCGGCCTCCTGCCTGGCTTTGTCCTCAGCCTCTTTTGCTATTTCCTTTGATCTCTTCTCGGCCTCCTGCCTGGCTTTGTCCTCAGCCTCTTTTGCTATTTCCTTTGATCTCTTCTCGGCCTCCTGCCTGGCTTTGTCCTCAGCCTCTTTTGCTATTTCCTTTGATCTCTTCTCGGCCTCGATTTTGGACTTTACTTCAGCTTGTTGCAGAAGGCTCTGAGCTTTTTTCTCAGCATCCGCCTTGGCTCTCTCCTCATGCTCTATTCTTAACCTTTTCTCAATTTCTTTATCGGCGAATTTGCCCTGTTGGTCATTACTGTTTTTCGTTATAGATTTTTTCTTCTGTACAGTCGAATTTCCTGTTTGATCCTTATGGCTTTGGGTGGGTTTAGCTTTACCCGCATTCACTTCTTCATTAGTTACTGGAATATTTGATTTTAAAGTTTTTTTACTATTTTTGTTTTTATTGTTGGGGCTTTTATCCATATCTCCCTTAACAGCGTTATTAGAATTTGACATTAGTATTATAGAGTACATTTATTGGAATAAGTATTAAATAGTTAACCGTTCTCAAAACACATTTTTAGCCAGCTTTGATGCTTAAACTTCTCATTAACAATTTAATCTGGTCATTATAATTTATTGATTGATAAACAACACAAATTAAAGATACGGTGATCAATTTTCCATATGATCAATTTTACCGTAGGGGGTTACGTCGATTTGCCCAATCTATGATAGATCCGTCATACATCCTGACATTATCAAAGCCTGCTTGCTTTAATTGTAAGTATTTGTGCGATGCCCTCATTCCTGAGTGACAATAGCATATGATTTCCTTTTCTTTAGTAATTCCTTTTTCTTCAAAATCCTTCTGTAACCTGTCTTTATCTTTTATCATCTCTCCATGGTCGCCTAATCCTTCTTCCCAGTTGTGCAAAATTGAGCCAGGAATTCTTGCTTGAAAGTGTTCCTGAGGGGTTCTGGCGTCGATAATGACCACATTAGGATCCTTTTGTTTTTCCTTAATCATCTGAGCATCTGCTCTAATTGTAGGATTTGCTTTTGCGGTAAAACTAACACCAACATTATTAACAACACCATCATCACCTTTTGTTGGTTTTTTTGCCGTAATTGGAATTTGTTCAGTGCTTGGGAATCCTTCTTTCTGCCATTGGCAGTACCCCACATCTAAAAGTTTTACCCTTGAATGCCCATAATACAATAGGGTCCAAACTACCCTGGCCACTGAAGGATCGGGATATTCGCCATAGACCACGACTGACTTTGTATCATCGATACCAAGGTCACTAAATGTCTTTTCTGCTGTCTGCGCGTCTACAACCAGGTTTGATCCATTGTCCGAAACAGAAATAACTCCCTCAACACCTAAGGGCACGGCGTTTCTGATGTGTCCGTATCTGTACGGCAATATTCCTCTCGCGTCTATAATAACCAAATTTGAATCGTCTAAGTTGGAGGCAAGCCAATTTGCACTTACACTTACCATCATATATAGAAGATCAATCTCCCTATTGTCTTAAACTATTGTATTTCTTAATGCCTTGATAACTGCTGATGATGTCAATTCAAAACATTGCCTGTCTGAGTCTTCATTTGGGCTGTAAATTGGCATTTGTCACGGCAAAATCGTTAAGGGCACTAAAAACTCATTTTGTCAATATGTTTTTACACTGCCATAAAGAAAATACCTCATCCAAAGGTTCTTTGATTTTTTGACGATTATCCCCCATAGGTAAAGAAAAAGGGATGTAAACCAAAGCATGTGGAGTATTGGTTGAATCTTGTAAGTTTTTTTGAATAATGATTGCAAACCATCACATGGACAGATCCAGCGAGCAAATAGATATGGTTTTTACATTATTTCACGTTTCATAATGGCAAGTTTTCATTCAATCATGCTATTTGTGTGAAATTGTTGCTAAGCAAAAAATGGTGTCATAATTACAATTAAGTGATGAATTTATCAAAACAATGTTTTCTATTGTGATTGTGAAAACAACCCATCATCAAATATGTTGAGCAAAGAATTTTTTAGTTGATTGGTGTATATTATAATACCCATGAAACCACCATCAAAAAAACATGAAGATTCCAGGGCCTATATTGCAATTATCTTGCCTTTTAGAGTCAAAGATACAAAGTTTAAACCAATTCCAATAGAATACATTAGTGGAGACAGTAAAGAGGAAATATGCTTAATTAACGAATCACTAAGGATAGATTCTACAGGAATCACCACTACAGAGATAATTGAGGATTTCATAAAAAAATTTTTAGACAATTGGAAAAGATTCCAAAAAAATGAACCGGCAAAAAACTATCTCTACATAAATACTCCTGACATTCAGTCTAGTGATTATAACGAAATCAAAAGAAAATATGATGAGCTTGTTGAGAAATGAAACGTCTAATAATCAATTCTGTCCATTGACTATAGAAATGTTTTTACAAAATAAAACGTTAGGTTGCAATAAACATTTTTCATGCGAATTGGGGATATTCTCTACCGCATTGAATCAATTTTGGTGATTGGCAATACTGAGTTGTTATTGCTAAGGCAAGGTTTCTTGGGAGATGGAAGGAACAAGAGTATGGGGAAACATCAGGTTTTAAAAGGTGTGATATTGCATAGTATCCGTCAGCAGACCTTCCATTCGTTGTAACCAAGCCGTCTCACGTTTACTCCCTGCTAAAGAGTTCATTGAAAGGACAACGCACCAGTGAATCAAAGATATAGATGAAGTTGTTTTGATACTTGCTTTCAAGAGCGAAAAAATTTGAATGCCAAGTCATGTACAATAACGGTTAAGTTTGGTGCGCGTGGTTTCAAAAAAAGGGGAATGACTTAACTTTGCAGTCCAAACAAGAATGAGTGCCAATAGGAACATCTGATCCGATATTAAAATTGCTATTGCTTTTTTCACAAACCCTTGATACGGCCCTGTTAACTTAAGGCCTTTAGACTCTCCTTGTTATGCATTGTCGCAAATAGTCCGAGCCAGTTATTGATATGGAGGAAATTGCAACCCTTCTTTCTGCTGCAAGGAAAGTAATCACCAAAACATTCTGTCCTGTCCTTGATATACTGCATTGTCCTTTCAATAGTGCTTTTCTCATAGGGTGAATGAATGTGATAATTTATTTTCAAGAACCGGCATGCTTGTGGATACCATGTCCCCCCATCTGTGGAAACCGGATGTTTTCCATGATTCTTGGCCAAACCTTCGATAAACCTCTGCCACAAACATGTTTCTTTTTTTTTGGATGTGGACAGTGCGAGAATTTGCTTGTTTTTTTGCTCGATAGCAACCCACAACCAAATGTATTCTGAACCGGCCTTAATTGGCGCCTCGTCAACTGTGAATTCAGAAATTCTCTTTCTCTTTGATGATATACTTTAGCGTGATATTAGATTCACATAATCTAAACAACACGGTTTTTATCAGATTCAAATATTGGCAAATCATTTGTTGTCATATTATAAAGTAACCTTTGAAAAAGGTGTTGATGAATCCGGGGTAATCGCTATCTGATGCTTTTATCATTTGTAACACCAATTGCTATTCTGAAAATGGCGACAATCAATTGGGGTAAAATCATCAAATAATGCTATCGAATCATAAATCAAAGCCAGTCGGTTTTTGTAAAAGAAAAAGAAAATTTGTTGATGTGATTAATTTTATGTATTCAAATACAACTGATAGATAAAAGACCAGGAATTAACAGATTATTTAAAAAATTAAATAATTTATTACTCGTTATTACTCTGAATCATCAGAATAAATCAATTTCATTTCATCAAATGTAAGTTTTTCTCCGCTAGACATTTTCTTCATTGCTACCTCCTTTAACGAATTCCACAACTCTTGGTTTTCCCTGTTTTTCCTCATTTTATCCTGTGGAATTTCATGCCTACTTCTTCTTTCACCTGTTTGCCTTCGTTGTCTGTCTGAGGAATATTGTAAACGAGTCCTTTTGAATTCTATCGCATTAAGCTGTGTATCCACCATTTCTAATTTTGCACCTGCTTCCCTTACCAGATGGATGACCATTCTTCTTTCTTCGTAAAGTTCTTCTCTTTTATTTAACAAGTCGTCTAAATTTGATTTTAATTTGCCTATTCCCTTTCCAATTTCAGCTTTTTGGTCAAATATTTTGGTCATCTTTCCCCTTAGGTCATCAAATTTTATTGCCATGTTTTTGTATGTGTCTTCCTTTTTGTGAATGACCTTTAATGCATGAAGTCTGGTCGCAATCTCCTTGGATTTTAGAACCAGTCTCCTTTCTTCGTCCTTGGACAGTTTTTTTGTTTGGATGTCTTTTTCGATTTGATCTAGTGCTCTTGTTAAATTTGAAATATTGTATTTGTCTCTTCTGGATCTAAACCCTGTACCTGTACCTGTACCTGTACTGGAGGCTTTAGAATCCAATGTTTTCATCCGCTTTCTTTCTTCAATTAAATTATTTTTTAATTCTGTGAACTTTGTATAATCCGCATCTTTGGCTTCATTTGTGTGCTTTAATTTTAACCTTTCTTCTTCTAACTTTACCCTTTCCTCGTCAATTATTTTTTTGGTTTCTTCTATTTTTTGGTTAATTTTGTCTATTTTGCCTTCTCCGTTTTTCTGTTCATCTAGTAACTTTTTTTTGAAATCTAAAAGTGTTTTTTGATTTGAATCTATTGTATTATTCATTCTATTGTCTTTTTTTGTTGCAGAAGCTATAGCTGCAGCAGTTGGAGCTATAGCTGAATTTCCGCCAGTCTGTTCTTGAACCACGCCGCCTACAACTGTTAATATGTAGAAAAATATAATCTTTCTCTTTACAATCATTAAAAAGAATCATATGTTATTCTGTTATGAAAAAGGAAAGACGCAAAAATTGTCTAATCTAATGGTCTTTTGCAAAATTGTTTAATGTTTTTCCAAAAAAGGAATTTGAACACAAAAACAGTAGAAGACAACTATGGTAAAACACCATTTCCCAGTGTGCAAACCATATTGCTTTTGGAAATTTGGGAATAAATCGTTATTTAGTCCCTTTGTGTGAGAATTGAAATGATGAACCCATAAATATGAATTCTGATGATAATAAAATGATTAATTGTTGTTAATTATTTTCTTTTTAAAAACGCTGTTGACCGACTAAACACAAACCTTTACACATTTACCCCTCTTAATAACGATTGAACCGCTGATTATTGGTCGGTCTAATCAGAAAAGTCGAACTATATATTTATATTCTATACAACATATATGTACATGAAAAAGAATGGATGATTTCGATAAAGATTTTTCAGAGTTTGACTGGAAAAATACTCCAGCCTACAAACATCCCGGAGGAAAGGATTGTCCATGTCCTAAACATGAGTATATTCGTGAACAGATTAACGTTGCAAAAAATTTAAATTCAGCTAGTAAAAACCTAGAGATGAGCAAAAGGTCTTCTTCAAACGTGACCCTGAAATTCTGCCCTGATCACTATAATGTTTATTTCAAGGAAGTAATTCCCGCCATGCCTTTAAAATACAGAGTAATGACAAAAATTGCATTAAAACTGGGTGCTGTTGTCATACAACAAATTCCATACATGATGTCAGAGAAATGCTTTTACTGTAAATTTGGATCCGGCGGGTTTGACAAGAAAGTTGAATTGCCACCTATCTGAATTCTGAATGATTAGTCTGGTTTGAGAATCAAGTTTATTATCAAGTTGTGGTGATTAGATGATAATGCCAGGGAAGATATGTTTCTCACAATTGTTGACAAGTATGGTATTTTATTTTTAGACCCTGCTTTTACTCCTTCTAAAAAAACCCTCTCGATTGTTTTATATTTTTCTCTGTCAAGGTCTATAAGGCTGGATAAAAATATGCCAATATCCACACTTTTTGCATAGATGGATTTTTTTTTTTGAATGAGTCCAATATCTGTGCGAATCAGATCCGACCTATTCACTAGATAGTTTTGGGCTTTATTGTCTACAAAACAAAAGCCAGCCTGGTGTAATTTTCCTGTTATTACCCCTGCTTTGAAAACAATTTCTAAATTCCCGCCGTTTTTTAAAAACTTGTATAAATTCCCACCCTCTACATATTCTTCTATTATGGTATCATTGCTAATATGGTGAAGACGTGGGGTTGGTATTCCCATTTTATTTAATTTTCTTCTGTTTTCTTCACCTTCGTTTAATAAAACTGATTTGCCAAGTTTGGGTGGTGATGAGGGATGTAATAATAAAATAGATATTAATGAATATAGGAAAACTAATAGGGATTCATTTATTATTTTGGTGGCTTTGTCTTTTTTTATTATCACTTTTCTACCATCAACAAGTGCAATCTCTATGTCTCGTTGCCAATTTACTGAATACAAAATATTTAGTTGATTTAGTAATAAAAGGCTGTTTTAAATACTTTTTATTTGGTGGTTAATTTAAGTAGGATAATCTTACCTTTAATATTTATAAACTATTTTACCATGTGTTTATTGTGTTTAACCGCAAAAAATGTTTTAAAATTCTTGGCACATGCATAATTGCTGGATTTTTACTTTCATTAACCGGGATAAACTCGGTCACCGCTAACTATTCGCAAACCCACAACTTTCATTTTGGACCCATTGCAAGCATAAACCAGGACTGGATTTTAGCAGGGAAATGGATGGCGAACATGAATGATACAAACAAAACTGATGCCGGTTTTCATAGCATCTTTAATATGGTCATGATTAATGGATCTGCGCCACATATTCACAAAATATACAATGCAATTGTAAACAATGTGGCTAAGCAGGGAAATGACACGATATTTGACGGAACCGTTTCAATAACAATGAAAGATGGTCCAGTTGATAATGTCCCTGCCCAAGTCACTATTGCTAACAACAACACAATAGCTATTTCAATAGATCCGTCTAAAGTAAATAACCATTTTGGAGATACCCCAATTTACGGACTTGTACATGATTTCAACGGGGAAATGAAAATGATGAAAATCGCGATGAATGATTCAGAAATGGTGAAAAAATGGATACCGTTGATGACAGGAGACATGATAAAGAATATGAAGGACTGGAGAATGAATCAGTCAATTATGAGCGACAATGACAGTATGGCTAAAAACATGTCCATGGTAGATAAATCAGTGATGAAAGGCAATACGACCTAGGTGGTGCATAACATACTATACCTTAAAAAAACCTAATTCTTTATTTTTTTTTATCGAACAGGGATGGAAGTTGTGTTGTCTTATCTTGTTTTACATCACTATCTCCCAACACATAGACCGGATGGCAAACTTGTGTTGCAGTTATTGTTTGTAAAATAATTATTGTTAATGTTGACCGCAAGATTGTTCGCATTATCAATGTCCAACTCATTATTGAACAAATTATTGAAATTTACTTTATTCAATGAACTTTGAACATCCATAAAAATTCCAATTTTTGTATTCAATATGTTGTTTTCACTGATAAAGGAGTCAACGGTGTTTTTGAAAGTTATCCCAGCGTTACTATTTCCACTTACAAGATTGTTTGTTATATTTGTTTGAGTTGAAGATTGGGATGATATTGCAATAGTGTTATTGTTTAGCATGTTATTGTTTATGTCAGAAAATTTGCTTCCAGAGATGTAAATTGCAATTTTGTTGATGCTAATGTTAACATTTTTAGTTAAAACGTTGTTACTTCCTGAAATATATATCCCTGATGAAAAACCTGTTATCTCGCCATTTCCAGTTATGGTAATATTTTCTTGTCCGGAGGTGCTTATTCCTGCCTTATTGCTGTCCATGCCAGGGCCTTTGATGGAGAAGCCATTAAGATTTATCTTAGTGTCTGGGCCCCCTACTATTAGTCCATCACTGTTACAAATCAGGTTGGAGGTTAGCTTAACATTTCCTGTTACTACCTGCCCACAATTGGGATTTGTGGTAATGGCGCCGTTGACTGCTGAGCCACTAAAAGAATTATCAGTGGCAGCTAAAACAGGTGTTTTACCATATGAAAGCATTTGAATAACCAATAAAATTGACAAAATTCCTATCGCATATTGCATAAGATGACTATGATTGTATTTTGATGAGAATGATTTTGTGCTCACTGCTTAAACTCTACATCTGCTAATTTATCAATATTACCATTAACAACGTAGTATCTAACACTCATAAGTCCACTATTAAGGAATGTTATAATAGAATGTCATGCATTAACAATATTTTCGTTGAATAAACTAACATTTTTAAACGCTTTATAGAAAATCGTCATAATATTGCGGAGACTGTATTTTACACCATATGGCGTTGGTTTAGGTCATGCAAGCCGGCTTTTAGTTTTGGCAGACTATCTTAAAGGATTTGGACTTGAATCAAGATTTTCATCATTTGGAGAGGCAAAAAACTACCTGAACCTCCATGGATATGAGTGTAATATTGTACCCCCAGTAGAGTTTTTGTGGGGAAGAGATGGAGAGTTCTCAGCTAAACACAACATCTCGAAGATTCCCAAATGGGTAACCAATTTACCAATTCAAATCAACAGAGAAATAAGATATTTAAAAAAATTCAATCCACAAATCATAATTTCAGATACAAGGATATCATCACTGGTTGCAGGAAAATTGCTAAATATACCAACAATTTTGCTAATCAACCAAATCAAACTATTATTGACACCAAGGCTAAGGAAAATTTCGAATCGCAAAATTTTTTGAGACTTGCATGGGGGAATTGATGGGAGGTTTATGGAGACATATCAGACGAACATTTTGATACCAGATTTACCCCCACCGTACACAATTTCAGAAGAAACAATAAATTCAGTTAAATCTACAAAATCCAAAATAAAATATATTGGATTCATTTCACCTAAAAAAACCCTTTCAAATTAAAGAATAAACAGCGTTGCGAAGTTTACTTCAAATCGATAAAACCAAACTATTAGATCTTTGTTCATATTAGCGGGCCCAAGGAAACAAGAAAACCAATTATTTTGAAAATTATTGAAGCATGTCAAAATCTAACCAATATTCAATTTATTTTTTCAGAAGGAAAATCTAATGGAGATATGCCGTCCAAAAAAAGTTTCAGGCAATATATGGTATTATGAATGGTGTCCACATAGGGATGAAATATTCCAACTATCGACATGTTTAATTATTAGGGGCGGACACACAGCAATCTCCCAAGCAATTCAATTTGGAAAACCATTTATATCAATACCTATAGAAAATCACGGTGAACAGATTTCAAATTCCATTAAAATAGAAAAACTAGGAATCGGAATGACCCTCAATCCAAAAAATAGATACAGCATCAATAATAAAAATGATTGAAAGGATAAGCAATGACAGATAAGTATGTAAAAAAAGCATCGCAATGTTAATGGAGATAAGCAACAATTTAGATGGAATTGAGAATATCAAGAATATCGTCTTTTCCCACATCTAAACTGAATTGTTCTGGTTTCCTTCGATGAATCATCTTTCACCCTATTGGTTTTGATTTTTTTAAAACAAGTTCGAAATCATCCGGTGTTACATCTAAATACAAAGGATAAAAGCCCTATGGGTTTTCATCACTGGCATGTTGTCACTGAACCATTATAAAAATCATTTAGATTATCTTTTAATTTCATAATTAAAAAGAAATGGAGTCAACGGAATTTTTCCCGACTCAAAAGACATCAGAATATTTTTTTTAAAGAACCAAAAAGGATGCAAAAAAGGTAAAAAGGGGAGGCAAATAAAATTGTATCAACTTTCACCTGCAACAAAATTTTTACAATAATTTCATCAAATATCAATTTCTTCATCATATTCTTTTGTTATCTTTCTTGGAATTTAGTCCAAAGCTCATTGTCTAATTTATCAAGTGTTTAGTGGGATTGAGGTCAGTGAGATGAATCAAATTAATAATAATGTTCTTGATTGGGTATCTTTTGATAATTTTTTCAAATGTCTTCAATAATTTGTCTCAGATTACTTTCACCGTTGTAAAAAATAAACGGAATTGGGAAAAACCCATTATTCAAAATCGAAATTAATGATAAAAAAGAATAATCGTTATAAATTGGGCAAATGACTGTCTCCTTTAAAAATTTAAAGGGAATGATCTCTTTATTTCTTTATCAGTGACAATACTGACATATGCAAAATCGCTGCCAATTAACACAAATAATATTTTGTCCGCTTCATATTCATTTGTAACATGTCTTATGCCAGAGATAAACTGGATATCTCACTTATTATAAAAAACTCAAGTCCTTTTTTTAAAATAAAAAATCATCATTATCTTGCATAGGCCATTTTCCGCATTAGCAGTTCTTATTGAACGGAAAATTTTTCATCCGGCAATAAAACTTTTTTCCAATTTGGATAACTGATTGTGATAAAGTGTCAAAGTCGATTATCAAGGCATTTAGCTATAAAAATACAGGATATTCCAGAAATTTGCCCAGAAGATCCATTGCAAATACCATTTCTCTTTGTGTTTTCTATTTCTACAATGTAAGTAAAATCCATCTTTTTTTATTGATACAACGATATTCTATTTTCATGCAATAGTATCATTTATTAATTTGTTTCAAATGACTTAAAAACGCATCTGATTTGATTATGGGTTCGATTACTATGAACCTTGTTTTTATCATTCATTTCCAATTCCCCAAAATAAAAGGTATTAGTAAATAAAAATCAAATCAAGGTTAGGAATTAAGAAATTGCAATATGTTTTCCTTGTCTGCTGCATCTGGAACATGTTTTAAATATGTCTCTAAATGCAATTCTTGCAGATCCGCTCATTGCCAAGATTCAATAAGAACAATTCCAAGATTTTTATATATTGGACCAAATCGTATTGGATTTATTTCTATTGCTTTGGTATAATGCTCTTTTGCCAATTGATAATTTTTATTTTTAAGATAAAAGTTTCCCCAACCCTTTATAAGCCAAATAAAACTTTGGATTTATTTTGGTACTCGCTTATACAGATGTATGCATTTTTCATCATTTAGTTCATTTAGAATTCCCGCAAGCAAGCATAGATTTGGGGATTTTCGGTTTTGCCCTTAGTTAGATGAACTAGTTATTAATAGATTGATTCAATAATGTCTATTGATTCTTGCAGTTTTCCTTTAATTTTTAATCTTTCGGTTTCAAGGTAAATCCTATTTGATTTTTCAAATCCAAATTCATCTTTTTTAAATATATCGGCCATGTCTTTTGGAAATATCAAAATCGAAAAATAATCATCCTGGGACCATTCCTCTTCAAATTTATCTTCTGGAATTGCACCATATGAATCAGGTTCTGGTATATAGGTCAAGATCCTATTTTCATTAACATCATAACCGCACACGATAGTTGCAAATTGAACTGTTTCTCCAATGCCAGGTAGTACAACAATAACAGGAAAACCCTGAGTAACTCTTTTTTTTAGGTCTGCAAGAGATCCGCGATAAACAATGGATGAAAGGCCTAATTTTTTTTCAATTATCTCTAGACCCTCAATAAAAATAGTACCTTTAAAATTTTCATAGTCCGCAGATCTTTTGTTAATTTCATTTGTAGGGATTTCTTCTCCCCAGAATCTGGAAATTACATTTACTACGAGAGGAAAAACCACATTTTCTTCTTGCTTATCTACTAAAGGTAATATTATTCGACCAGGATGTCATTTTTATCTCTTTGCATAATTCTACAAAAAACATAATTAAATAAAAATCATAATGTTAGAAAATAAATATATTATATGGGCAAGTGTAAAATCATATATGGATGTAGAGTCAATCGTTTTGAAAGGTTTTGATTAATTTTTGGGTTATTTGATTTCTAAATCTAAATTCCCTGTAAATAATACAAAACAATTAATTTAAAACTAAACAAAAGTATAATCAAACCCTGTATTTATTTTTGATTACAATTTTAAAAAATTTTCTATTATAAACCTTACCGTTGCTTCCCACTTTTCTCTGGATGAAACTGTGTCCCAAATAAAGGCTTTTTGTTATGGCAAAAAAATTCATTGTCACATGCTTTGGAACTACCCAATAATGTAAGATTTTTCGGATAATTTGAGATATGCAAAAATTATGACTCTCAAACATGTTTACCGCTTTATAATTGGGTAACAATGTAGTGGATTTCAGATATATCAATCTGTACAATGTCATGTACTTTCTCCATTTTCTTTAAAGTGCAACCCAAAGTTAGAGCAAGTATTTGCCCACCATAGCAAATTCCTAGTAGAGGTTTGTCATAGATATATGCACCCTTTAACAATACCCGAATTTACTCTATTGATGAGTGTAGAATTTTGCTGTCTTCCTGATAAAATTATGTTATCATATTTTTGCAATAAATCGAGGTAACCTTGTTCAAAAGATGACAGGTAATTACAATCATGGCATGTAAAATCATGGTCAAGGTCTTTTAATACTTTTATTATGTTGTTAATATAGGGAGAAAAATTGTTTATTAGGAGAGTTTTCAATAGTTTTTGATTATTTTTATAATTAAAATTATTTTTAGTTTTCTTTTAAACAATCCATAAAATTATGTTTATAATGGATTCAATCTAGATTAATGTGGGATATGATAAAAAGGAAACCGATATTGATAGTGGATGATTCTTTTAATTCCCAAAGAATTAAAAAAATATTAAACGAAAATAAAGTCGACTTTGTAGAATACCATGTAAAAAAATTTGAAGAAAGCTGTTGTGGTGAATTGCCTACTACAAAAGCTCCTTCAGTAATTGCAAAAGAAGGTGTATTTAGGGATGAAGAAAATATAAATAATTACATAAATTCATTAAAAAAAAGGCAACAGAATATGGATTTGGATGAGGATAAGATGAAAAATTATGGAAGTGAAAGCGCCTATTGGTAACCTTTTTGACTAGGACTTGTTAGTCGATATAAAGACTTTTGGTTAGAAAAGAATGGACGTCAGAAATTTTAATTCTTTCTTGGTTCATTGAATCTCTGTATCGGATTGTAACAGTATTGTCTTCTATTGTTTGATGATCGATAGTAAATGCAAATGGTGTTCCTATTTCTTCTAATCGACGATAGCGTCTGCCTATGGAACCGGATTCGTCATAGAAAACATCAAAATCCTTATTTATTGAAGATAACAACAATTGAGATTTATTTTTAAATTCATCCTTTTTTAAAAGAGGCAAAATACCGGCCAGAATGGGGGATAAATATGGTTTTAACTTGAGTAACACCCGATCATCTTTTTCTTTGTCTATAAAATACGAGTGTTCCAAAATTGAATATATGCATCTATCCACTCCTAAAGATAACTCAAATACATGTGGTAAAACTTTTGTTTCATCATCCATTACATGGAGGTTTGTTTTACTTGTTATCGAATGGGATAGCAAGTCATAATCTGAACGATAATTACATGCCACAAGCTCCAACCAACCAAAGGAAGTATCTACTTCAAAATCAAAAGCAACACTGGAATAAAATGCCTTTTCTTCATCTGACAGTCGTCTAAGTCTCGTTCTTTTATTCGAAATGCCTGTTTTATCAAAAAAATTCACCAATAAGGATAGGTAATATGCCACAAGTTTATTCGGGAGAATTTTTTTTTCTAATGCTTCAATAGCCGTAATCTCCATCATTTGTTTGTCATATATTCGTAAAATAGTATCTTTCAGATTTTCAAATTTTTGCAAATCATCCAGTTTTTGGGGATTACAAAAAATCTCAATTTCAGCTTGATAAAATTCTCTAAGTCGTAATAAACCTTGTCGTGGAGAAATTTCGTTTCTAAAACTTTTACCTATTTGTGCTATTCCTAGTGGCAACTTTCCACGACTAATTTTGAATATTCTTGGAAAATCAACAAAAATCGATTGACAGGTTTCGGGTCTTAAATATGCCTCGTCATGATTAGGTCCAATTTCTACTTTGAACATCATATTGAATCTTTCTGATGTATAAAAGTCCCCATTGCAATTGGGACATTTTATATTATTTTCTTTAATAATTAGATCTACCTTTTCATTTTGCAGCCTTTCTGACACCTCCATTTTAACTTCGTCCTGTATCAATTTGTCTGCCCTGAATGAGCTGTTGCATTTTCTACATTTTAACACAGGATCAGAAAAATTTTTAAGGTGTCCTGATGCTAAAAAAACATTTTTACTCATTATTTGAGTGCCGTCTATTTCCAACATACCATCCCTTCTTACCAATTCTCTTCTCCACAGATCAAGGAATTTATTTTTAATTTTAACGCCGTTAGGCCCATATTCCCAAAATCCGGCACTAGAATCAGAATAAAGTTCACAGCTTGGAAAATAGAATCCTCTTTCTAAGGCAAGTTGAACTATATCATCATAAGCACTCATTAGTAATCATTTTATTATGAAAAATTAGATCCTTAAAACTATTTGTAAAATTCTTGTGTAAAAAAGATATTTTACAATAATTTCATATCGTGTATTCTAAAAGTATGGATAAATGGGAAAAAGAAAGAAGTACAGTATTCATTAGATCTCTTGCATAACTGGAAACAGTATGCTCTATTCAGTATGGCTATGACTGAATTCTTCTAAAAAGATGATGCCAATATTCTGTAGTATACCAGTCCAGGTACTATATCCTATACCCAGTTGTACTTTCTCAACCTGTTTCTGAAGACTTTCTCGATAATTATCCTGTACTTTTTCATCATGCAAATGGTGTGCTCTATCGCCATTCTCTTTCTAGAGTGGTTCTGGTTGCACTCTTTTTCCCCTTTAGCCAAATCTTTTTGGCTTCTCTTCTTTCTGTTCGGTATGGGCGACTTTTGGTCAGAAAAGTCTTCCTCAACCCCAAGATACCCAAGGTCAAACACATTTATCACTTCTTTTGGGGTTGTGGGATGATTCTTTTTATAGATGTCATAGCCATGCCTTTTTCCTTTCTTGTTTTCTGTATAGATGATGACGCACTGGTTGTTAATCATGAGCTGTCTTTACGGCATGCCTTTCCTTCTTTCCAGAATAATGCATATTTCTTCTTTTTTTTCTTAGGCCTTGGTATCTGCTGTTCTGTGCAGTTTATGAAGGACAGAAAGCCTGAAACATTTTTTCAACCTCTTCCGGTGTGCGCAGCCTTTTTGTTGTTCTGTGCATGTTTTGAGGTATTGGTAAACACTTTAACCAGCGACTCAAATCGGATATATACCATTTAGCATAAGTTACCAAACGTCTCTTAATAGATAGTTCCTCGTATTAAGATTAAACCTTTTTGTTCTGAAATATCTAGATATCCTGTTTTTAAAATCTGCAAACGATGGATAGTATTTTAGGACAAGCAGGTCTCGTTTGGCCATGTTCCATACATGTTCCATAACCATAAACTCTGGTGATGCAGTAGGAAGATAGACAGGGATTAGGGTATCTCTATTTTCTTCAAAATACTTTAACACCTTATTTGATCTGTAATGAGGTGATGCCTTGTCCATGAACAGATAGCATTTTGGAAATTTGGCATGTATTTTCTTTAGATAGTCAAGAAATGTATCACCATTGAATTTGTCATGCTGTCTGAATAGATGATTTCCTTCCATGCTTATGGCCCCAAAAATGCATGAGTGCTTGTGCGAGCCTGTTACTCTTGCTATGGGTCTTTTGCTTTCATCTGTCCAAACCCTTCTAATAAGAGAATCATGAAAAAAGAATGATTCGTCCGTAGATATTATGGTGAAACTTTCCTGCTGCTGCTTTTGCTCTTGCTGCTTATCCACAAATATCTGTTCGGTCTTTTTTTGAAAGCCTCTTTCTCCTCTTTGGATGCTGTATTAACATGCATTTTTCTTGTACCTTTTGTTTGAAACCCCACTTGCGAAGTATGCGGTATATGTGAGTATAATGATATTTTATGCCGCTTTTCTTTATGATTAACTCTTCTACTTGTTTTGTGGCCCAACCATGATTGCTTTCTTTTAGCGTCGTTTTTATGCTGCAGGCATTTTCTTCCGATAACTCCGATGGTCTGCCTGTTCTTGGCTTATTCTTTAATCCCTCTAAACCTTCTTTCTCGTATCTTTTTAACCAAACACAAGCCCATGCTCTATTTCTATGCAGATCTGTGGCCACATGAGCAGATATCTTGCCTTGATAAACTACATTAAGAACAAGCAGCACCCTTTCCTTTGTCTTTGCATCCTCTTCATCCCTATAGATCTTTTCAAACGATGTTTTGGTAAGTGACAAGGGCTATACAGGATGTTAATGTAATCTGCCTAGCTATAAACATATCAAAAATAATTGTTTGTTTAATTATGCTATTTGGTATAGTATCAGGTCTGGCTAACTATAGGATAATGAACCAAATTATCAGATGGCAAACGCACATGACATATGGAAAGGTGTTTGTATGCCTAATTATGCAAGAGATCTATTATCATGGTCATATTTTTAATAAGAAAAAACTATCAAAAATTTTCTTGGTTTTGTTCCCCTGAGAAAATACCTTCATTAAATGCCCTTGATGGTTTCAAACAAAATATGGTGATTTTGTATTGATTGATAATAATAATTTAACAAAACAGCCCAGTTGTTTTGCTTTTCCTGTTTTTGAATGACTGGCTTAATGAACTAGCCCTAAAAACATGGATGCTGATTGGCATTAAAAAATTTGCATGTGTTGTTATCTTTTTGAGTGGAAAGCAACATAAAACATATTGTTTTTGTGTGATAAAGCAAACATCATACTATATGTCTGTTTTACCGGACAATACATTAAATCTAATTATCAGTTCACTTAAGAAGTAGTACATGGGTTAAAGATATGCCCTATTTCATGAACCTTAAAAAAGCGAAGCTCCTTCCTGGAGAATATTTTGGTTATGCTCCAATTATATTTTTTTAGGTCTTAAATTAAGAAGGATAATATCCAAAAGGAAAAGAAGTTTTAATTGTTAATTGAACCTAAACCCTATGAAAATAATTTTATACTCTCTAATAATAGTTATTATAGGATATAGATTAAAATTGGTATCGGGCAAAAGAATTGTTTTAACTGCTGATCGTAGTTTAATGACAAATTACAGAGGAAATTTCCTTTATGGCTTTATTGCATGCGGTCCTTATGAACTTGTTCCGGAATTTGTTTTTGATAAACTTTTTTGTCCTAGTGTAGAGACTAAGAAAGATACAGGAGAGATAAAAGTTGCTCAATGTGGACTTCGAAGAATTGAAAGCGCCCTGCTTCAGGAATATCCACGAAATGATATTTTTCTTGCTCATCCTGAAATGTTGGATAAATGTATAGGTCCTGATACAAAAGTAGTGGGTATTAACGTTATGGATCCATTAGGTATGGCTCCTGTTACTACCACAATGTCTCCTGAAAAATTGTCTTATGTGGCAATGAAATTTAAAAAAATGTGTGCTTCCATCATACAGTTAAAGAAAAAATATGATTTTAAGGTCGTAGTTGGAGGTAATGGTTCTTGGGAATTGGCAAAGCCTGAAAGAATGAAAATTCATGGAATTGATACAGTTGTTATTGGAGAAGCTGATGAACTCGCACTTGACCTTTTCCATGATTTAGAAGCGGGTGATGCCCCTGAACTGTTGCATACTTTTGTTAGAAACATTGAAAACATACCCACGATACAAGGCCCAACAATAAATTCTTTAATTGAAGCTATGCGTGGCTGTGGAAGGGGGTGTGACTTTTGTGATGTAAATAAACGTTCTAAAAAGGACATTCCTTTGCCGCGGCTCCAAGAAGAAGCTAAAATAAATATTAAATATGGATTTGATTCTATTTGGCTTCAATCTGATGAGATGCTGTTGTATGGATGCGATAATAAAGATTTTATTCCAAATCAGGACGCAATACTAGATGTTTGGAAAGGGTTAAAGTCTATTGGCGCCAATTTTATTGGCACGACTCATATGACCTTATCAGCTGTTGCTTCATCTCCTGATTTAATTAAAAAAATATCCTTGGTTAATGATATGGAGAATAATGGCCGATGGCTTGCAACTAATTTGGGCGTAGAAACTGTTGCGCCAAGAATGGTAAAAAAACACCTGGGTGTTAAAACAAAACCATTTCAACCTGAAGAATGGGGCTCAGTTGTAAGAGAGGGTTGTAAAATACTAAACAACAACCATTGGTTTCCTGCACTGACATTGATTATTGGATGGCCTGATGAAACCCCTGATGAAACACAATATACTATTGATTTGATACAAGATTTTAAACAAATGAATATGAGGGGACTGGTGGCACCCTTGTTATATCAGGATTTCTCAGAGAAAAATTCGATGCATTTTGGAAATCTTAATGAATCACAATTTGCACTTTTCTGGACATGTTGGCAACATAATCTCAAAGTCATTGATAATATAATTCCGATAATTATTAGAAATAAATCATATGGACCTGCGATGAAAATATTTATGGCTATGTTGATAAAAGCAGGCACATGGGCCATTATGAAATATTTAAGGGGTTTGTCTAAAGGTCTTTTTGACGGCAAACTTGCAGAAGATGTCGTAGCAAAATACGTAAAAAATCGCTCTGTTACAGCACCGCTGCCACCCAAGCTATGACAATTTGTTGTTCCTCATAAATTTCTAACCTCATTCTTCAATTTTTAATAATAAAATTAGTATCCTAAAATAAGGGTGGGTATAGATTGCTTTTTTATTGTTGTTACTACTGCTGCTGCAGCTTAGTTAATTCATTTAAAGCTGCATCTGCTAGTGTGTCCTTTTTGGGGGTTATTACTATGAAATAGTTTTTGTCTGCTCTTTCCATTGCTGCTACTAACTTGTGTTTTTTTGTAGATATGTCAAATTCATACATGCCACGATCTAGATTGCCCTTTGTGTAAATCATTAATAATACGTCTCCTGAAAGGGGTGTAATTGGCACCATGGAAAAGACATGCTCTTTGTATGAACTTATTGGGAGTATTTGTTTCATATATGGCGCAACAGAAACCAAATAAATTAAAACGTCTTCTATAGTTTCAAATTCTTCATATTCAAATTTCATTTAAATTATACACTATAATTAGGATAAATAAACTTTATAATAAAAATAAAAAATAAAAGAGAATTATCCATACGATTCAAATTTAACGTCAAATGTTCCATCTTTTCTTTTATTCCGTTCGGTAACAAATCCTTTAGGTACCAAAGTGTCTAGAACACCATCAACTGTTCCTTGCCATCCACATACATAAAATGATGTATTTTCTGGAGTTATTGTTTCTCCAACCACTTCTTCTAAAACTGATTTGTCTTTACCTGGCTTATTAGGTCTAAGAAATGTTTCGACTCTTCCTTTTTGTCCACTCCATGACCTGTTGAACCATTCTTGAGGCCTACTTATACTTGCTCGATAACGAAAGTTCCAGTTATCTTTTCCTTTATCGATACTTTCATTCTCTAATTCTGTTAACAAATCTCTATAACTTAGTTCATCAACATAGCTAGCCCCGTGTAAAACTATGATTTCTCGTTTGCTTCCAATCGCTTTTAAATACAATGAATATGAAATAAAAGGAGCAAGGCCAGTCCCTCCACCAATCAATACTAATCTTCTATTATCTGGTACGCCGGTAGCCATTTTTTCATTAATTGTAAAAATTCCAGTAGGTTTGACCCAAAATATCTCATTTCCTTCTTTTTTATCAAATATTTGTGTGGTGAGTCTACCTGGGACCGGTTTTTTTACCCACCTTATAATTAATTCAAAATATTTTTTTTGTTGAGGTGGAGATGCAATAGAATATGCTCTTCTGATTACTTTCTTTTCACTTGGAACATTTACTCCAAGTGTCACAAATTGTCCCGGTTTAAAATCGGGGACTTGACCCTCACTTGGTTTTATACGATAAATTGCAAGATCCTCCTTTAAAACGCTGATATACGACACCGTTGCCTTATTGTCAACTACCATGATACTCTGTGTTTTAAGCCAAGTCAGTTAAATATTTTGTTCTATATAAGAATGCTTTTACAGAATTTATTTTTTGTTTTATCATTTATCTAGATATATTTTCATTTTTAATGTAATTATTTGTATTTCTTCATAATGTTGTAATAGGGAGAAGCTTTATGCCTTTCAATACATTTTTGACACATTGATTTATCCCCATATTTTTTATGGCATTGGCAGTCGCAGATAGACATTGTCTCTGATCTCAAATAAATATACTAAAAATTAATGAAATATAACGGTTTTTTTTTATTGTTTGATTTAAAGGTTTATAATATAACTATAAAGTAGTTGATTTAAAATGAATGTTTTAATAAATGATATTATTTCCAGTGTAGTTTTATCCCCTAAACCTTGCTCCAGGTTTTTAGAAAATGATGGAATTTCGACAAGATTTTTTTTATTAAGGGATTTTGACAATAAAAAAAAATTAATTTATTTTAAAGACGTAATGGCATTGAGAAACAATGTCCCTAAAGCAGGGCTAGCTATAACCATAGTCAAAAATTTTGACGAATACCAGCATATTATTTGTAATTATATCCCAAAATTAAACGATAATAATTTTTATAAAATCAAATTTCAGAAAATACGAATATTGATCTTTTTATTTTTTCATAGTATTTCAAAAATTCTTATAGGTGCCAATGACCAAAATGTCATTGAGGGGTGGATAAAAGAATCTAATTCCTTATTGAAAGAAACCTCTGAAATTATTTTAGACTATCGAGAATCTTCCAATAATAGCAATGATAATAGTGTTGAAAGTCTGAATAAGATTCTAATTCAGAAAGTTAAACTAAAACAAGATTATTTTAATTATTTTGATATGGCTGAAGAAAAAATAGATAAAACCCTATATTCCATATATGGAATAGAAATTTAACCTTCTTGAGGTGTCTCTCCTCCCTTGTTAAAATATTCTAATATTTCCTTACTATGACCAGCCGGCTTGACCTTTTCATATATTTTTGTTATTATTCCATTTTTATCTAACAAAAAGGTTGACCTTTTTACGCCCTGGTATTCTTTACCCATAAATTTTTTCGGTCCATATACTCCGTATTTTTTGGCAATAGAGTTATTTTGATCTGATGCTAACATATATGGAATGCTCATTTTTTCCCTGAATTTTACATGTGACTCATAAGAATCGGGGCTTATACCGATTATTTCAATTCCGTTTTCTTTGAACTTTTGATAATCTGCAGAAAATTCTTCTGCTTCAATCGTACAGCCGGGGGTAAAATCTTTTGGATAAAAATAGATGACTATTTTTTTCTCACCTATTATCTCGTCAAGTTCCTGTTTTTTCCCATCTAAATCGAAAAATTCAAAGTTGGTAGGTTTTTCTCCTTCTTTGACTCTCTCTTTGTTATGCCCATTAGACTCAATCATACACTTATTGTAAATAAAAAGCAAATAAAATTTTTTTTTATTTTTTCATATTTGTTGATAAAAATATTTTGTCAATGTTTTATCCAAACACAAACGTATAAAAACAAAAATTGTCCGACCTTGGAATTATGTCTATTTTGTGTGTCTCCATTTTTTTTGTTTTTATCACGTTGTAAATGAAGGGCCATGTGGTTTCAATATAGCTTATTCCTTTTTTCATTTTAATGTGGCTGCCTTGTTTTTCTTTATTTAGATACTCATTATCAATTTTTATTTCTGCTATTGCTGGTTTATTGTCATCTGATCCTATTATGATGTTAACATTCATTGCCTTGTTATATCTAAAAATTATTGCGGGATTTTTTTCTTTATGATCTAGAGATACTTTTATCCCTTCTTTATCCCACCTCCATTTTCCCCTCAAATACACATTGTTATCTAAGAGGGTACTAGGTTCTGTTAAAATATTATAATCGTTAATTTTTAATCTTTGGTTATTTCCAAATCTTCTGATTCTTGAATATCCTGTACAAATTTCTGGCGCCATCCCCATAAAATGCATTCCGTATATTTTCGTTATTTCATTGTCTTCTACTCTTTCTTCTTTTTCATTTTCTTCATCTACATATTCACGACTGTATGGTATGTCTAATAACTCACATAAGGGTTCCTCAAAATCTTTTAAAGTACCGAATCCAGGGTGTTCATATCTGACAAATCCTTCTTTGTCTATGAAAATATGTTTTGGCCAGTATGAATTCCCATATTTTTCCCACGTCTTATTTTTGGTATCAAATCCTATTGAGTATCCGTTTAAGTTT
The DNA here is from genome assembly GCA_963779615.1 of uncultured Nitrososphaeraceae archaeon. Lineage (GTDB taxonomy): Archaea > Thermoproteota > Nitrososphaeria > Nitrososphaerales > Nitrososphaeraceae > Nitrosocosmicus. The sequence continues at coordinate 318,411 of CAVZZA010000005.1, read as the reverse complement.
AAAGTTACAATTGCTTTTTCTATGTTTGCACCATCTTTTGCAAATTCGTATTCTGCTGAGTGAATGGGCAATATTACCAAACCTTTGTCTTTATATTTTGTATTTATTTTATTTAAAAGTGGAATTGTCCTCAAACAATAGATGCATGTGTAAGTCCAAAAATCCAACAAGATAACTTTTCCTTTAAAATCTTTAATAGAATAATTTAAACCATCACTCCATTTTTTTATCTCTTTAAAATCTGGGGCTGGATAGGCAGGTATTAGATTCATCTTTAAACTTTTTTTATTTGTTATAATTATGTTTATTTTTTATTAGCTTTTTTTTAAATAGATGCGGGAGATGGGATTTGAACCCACGAACCCCTAAGGGATAAGGCCCTCAACCTTACGCCTTTGGCCAAGCTGGGCGACTCCCGCTTCATTTTTCTTATATTTTAGGTTTAATTTGAATATTCCCACTATTATTATTGGTTGTAAGTTGAAGGGTTTTTATGTAGGCAATTATTTTTTTAAAAGCATGCTTGTTCCTGTCAGATGTTTTACTTGTGGTAAATTAATTGCACATATTTATAATGAATATATATCTCGTATTAAATTGGGGGAGGAACCTAATCAAGTGATGGATGCATTGAAAATAAGTCGATATTGTTGTAGAAGGATGTTTATATCAAGCGTAGAAACAATATACCAGGTTATTCCATATTATGAATCTTTGAGAAAACGCAGGGCAGAGATACAGTCTGAAATGGACGGATGAAAATGCCTAAAATAACATCAATCAATGAAAGAATAGTCTTTAATAGCCGTGGTGATAAAACCGTTGAAGTAGATGTTGTTTCAGATAATCAGTTTCTTGGCAGGGCATGTGCACCATCCGGCGCCAGTGTTGGTATGTATGAAGCCCAAAGCTTCGTTAACAATGATCCCAGGAAAACTATTGAAGTTTTTAGAGATGTAAAAAAAAAATTTATAGGCTTAGAATCTGATGATTTGAATACCATACATGAAACTTTGAGAGGACATGACACATCTGCAAACTATTCAACAATTGGCGGCTCTATGGCATATGCTCTTACAATATCTTGTATTGATTCTGCTTCAAAATCCCTTAATCTACCATTTTATAAAGTGTTAAACCCAAAGTTAGACAAAATAAATTTTCCATTCCCATTAGGAAATATGTTAGGCGGAGGTGCACATGCCGGACCTGGAACTCCTGATCTACAAGAATTTTTAGTCTTACCTGTTGGCGCTAAATCTATCTTTGAAGCATTGGATATAAACTCAAAAATTCATAAAGAATTAAAAAAAGACCTAGAAAAACTTGACTCAAAGTTCACGGGCGGAAAGGGCGATGAGGGTGCTTGGGCACCAAATATTAATAATGATAAAGCTGTTGAGATTTTAGAACAAACCGTCAAAAATTGCGGTTATAACGTTAAAAATGATGTCCGTTTAGGAATAGACTTTGCAAGTTCATCTTTGTGGAACTCTCAAAATAATGTATATGAGTACAAAAGACATGGGAAAATCCGTGATACTAACGATCAATTAGAATATGCTGATTCCTTGATTAAACGATATGACTTAATTTATGCTGAGGATCCACTGCATGAAGAAGATTTTGACGGAATGTCGGAATTGACCAAGAAAAATCCTCGATGCATTGTTGCTGGCGACGATCTATTGGTAACAAATAAGGATAGGGTTAAAATTGCTGCAGAAAAGCATTCATGTTCTGGGGCGATTTTAAAGGTAAACCAGGCTGGATCGCTTTATGATGCATTATTGTTTGCGAAAGAATGCGGTGACAATAATATCAAAATAGTTACCTCCCATCGATCTGGGGAGTCGATAGATAGTCATATCGCTCATATTGCCATAGCTACGAATTCGTTTATGTTAAAGTCAGGTGTAGTTGGCGGCGAAAGAATTGCCAAGTTAAATGAGTTAATACGAATTTCAGAGTATGGTTTAATAGAAGGAATGGCTAAATGGAGCAATATATAAAATGATTGAACAAAATTCCGATTCTAGCTCTTCCAGTAATTATGAACAGGAAAAATATGAGAATAGTTCTGTTAATGAGTATGAAAATACAACATATAGTGAAACAGAAAATGAAACTAATTCGCAAATTACCTCATCCCCATCAAAAGATATTTCATCAGACTCTATCGAATCGCCGTCATCAAATTTACCTAATTCTGAAACTGAAAATTCCGATTCGATAGAGGACCCTAATAACTTAGAAAAAATGATATTATCTACAGGAATTAGGGTGGGAACTCCTATAAAAACTAAGTTTATGTCGTCTTTTATAACACGCGCTAATCCGGAGGGGTTGTATATTCTTGACATTAGCAAAACTTTGGCACGAATTGATGTTGCTGCTAAATTTATAGGAAGAACAAATATTGCCAATGTGGCAGTGACATCTTCAAGAGAGTATGGTAAAACTCCAATTGAAAAATTTTGTGAGTTAACTGGTGCAAGGGGAATATTCGGTCGATTTATGCCCGGAACATTCACTAATCCTTCATTGCCAAAATATTTGGAACCTGAAATTGTTATAGTAACAGATCCTCAGGCTGATGAACAAGCAGGTCCTAGAAGCAACTAGGGCAGGTGTTCCGGTTATCGCATTATCTAACAGTGATAACATTACCTCAAAAGTTGATGTGGTTATCCCCACTAATAACAGAGGAAGAAAAGCATTAGCTACGGTGTATTGGCTATTGACAAAAGAAGTTTTAAAGAAACAAGGCAAAATCAAATCCGATTCTGATATGCCCCTTGCAATAGATGACTTTGAAGCCAAGTTAGTGGAAGAAGTTATTTGAAAGATGGTGTTTTAACAAGAGAACATCATTATAATGGGATTTTCTATCCTAAAACCAACTCAGAAATAATTTCTACAATAAATAAATTCTTTCATCAAATCGATGAATCGTCCAAAGAAAGAAAAATTATAGATATTGTTGCAAAATATATTAAATTTAAAAAAATATTGACATTTATAGTTCCTCATGGATCATATTGTTTTTCTGGACACGTTTCCGCTCTAGTTTATTATCTGATAAGTTTAATAGAGTGTAATAATTTTATAATTTTAGCACCAGATCATTATGGAACTAGCCCTGGTATATCCACCATGGATAAAGGTATTTGGAGTACGCCGCTTGGTAACATATCAATTAATGAAGAATTGAGCATAAATTTGTTAGATAATTGTTTTAATGGTTTTATTAGTGTTGACCCTTTTTCTTTGACTATAGATCATGCCATTGAAACTCAGTTGCCTTTTTTACAGCATATAAAAAAAAATGATTTCAAGTTTGTACCAATATTGCAAAGAACTCAAGATAAATGCGCTTCTGTTAAATTAGCAGAAACATTAAGTATGGTTGTACCTAAAGAGGAAAACGTTGTTTTAATTGTAACTTCAAATTTTTCACATTATCTGTGTTATGAAGAGTGTTATAAAAAAGACAACCGCTTGATATCGGATATATTATCTTTGAATATTGATTCATTTTATAAAACTTTTGAGGATAATGTAATGACTGTGTGTGGGTATGGATGTATCGCAACATCTATGGAATTTTCGAAAATGATGAGAAATTCTGATGTGGTTTTATTGAAATATCTAACTAGTGGTGATGTTGATGGAAACAAATCCTCTGTTGTGGGTTATTCTTCTCTATTGATGTTGTGATGTTGTTGAACGGATATGGTTACCTTGAATAATATAGTGTCAACTTCGCCCGGTAAAACCATACTTTTTGGAGAACATTTTGTGGTGTATGGTTATTCTTCAATTATTTTTGCTATCAATAAAAAGTTAAAAATAAGAATTAATTTTGAAAATTCATATAAAAATAAAATAAGAGTTTTTTCTAATTTAGGTTTTAATGCAGAGGTTGATAATTCAAAAATAACTGTTTCCAATAATTCATCAACAAATCTTACTATTGTTAAAAATTTAATTAAAATAATAGGGTATCTAATGAATACCAATAAGGATAATACTAATAATAATAAAGATAATCAAGATCTAACTATTTATATTAACTCAGAAATTCCAATAGGTGGAGGCTTAGGCTCGTCATCTGCATTTTGTGTATCAGTAGTTGGTGCTTTTTATTATGGTTTGAATAAAAAAATAGGTAAAAAGTTCATTTGTGAAAAATCTATTGAGGCTGAAAGAGTCATTAATCAAAAAATTTCGGGTGTAGATTGTAGTGTTTGTACTTTTGGGGGCATTGGTGTCTATAATAGAATATCTGGTTTTAAAAAACTTCGTATCGATATTCATGATTTACCATTTCTAATTATAAACTCCGGTATCTCACACGATACATTTGAAATGATTGCAAAAGTAAAAAAAATTAAAGATAACGATCACAAATTGTTTAGTTTTTTGTGCAAAGAATATGTCGGAATTTATAAATATTCCATAAATTCCTTAAAAAGTAAAAATTTGGAAAAAATGGGTGTATTGATGAATGAGAATCATTCTATTTTAAAGCAACTGTCTATTTCCAATTCAATTATAGATAAAGTCGTAAATATTTGCCAAGCAGGGGGAACTTTTGGTACAAAAATTACAGGATCTGGCGGTGGAGGATGTGTATTATCATTAATAGATAAAAATGAGCAGACTCTTGTATTCCGGTTATTGAAAAGGTTGGATGAACTTAAGCTAAACTATTTTTTTGTAAGTCCGGAAGGTGATGGCTTTAAATTGGAAAAAATCCCTAATTTCAATAATAATTAGTGGTGAATGTTAAATCATTTGAAACTGTCATTTTATATTATAGCCAAATATTAATTAAATGAATACATATCTTAAATCAAGTTGGATAGTTTAAAAAACAATGATCTTATCATTATTAAATTGGGAGGTTCTGTAATTACTTTTAAAGAAAAGCCTCTTTCGCCTAATTATCAAGCTATCGAAAAAATGGCTAATATTATTAAAGAACTAAAAAAACGATATAAAATTATTATTGTTCATGGTGGAGGATCTTTTGGACACTATTGGTCCGTTAAATATGACATGCACACACAGCCTTTTACATATCAAGATGAAGGTGTTATCAGAGTTCGAGAGTCAATGATAAAATTGAATCATATCGTAGTTGAAAAGTTTATCTCTAATGAGTTAAAACCTTTTTGCATTCATGCATCATCTTTTGTTTTTAACAATCTACCATGCAAAGAACGAGTTTTGGATATGATGGAAATGATCCAAAATAATAATATAATCCCTATCACATATGGTGACGTTGTTCATACGTCTAAAGGAAATTTCTCGATTTTGTCGGGTGATACATTAATGAATATATTGTCAGTCAATTTGAATCCCCGATTTTCAATTTTCACAACAAATGTGGATGGTATTTATGGAACTCTTGAAAATGGCAATTTGCTCTCGAATATTATACTAAATAAAAATAAAGAACTTTTAAATGCTATGGATAATAGAATTGAGTTTTCAGATATGTCGTTTGACGTTACGGGGGGGATGAAAAGAAAAATATCTGAATCGATCAACATTGTACAATCTGGAATTCCAGTTTATTTGATTAATGGCTTTTATCCTGAAAGAATGATTGATATAATTAATGGTAGTGATTTTATTGGTACATCAATAAAAATGCAGGGGCAGCAGAAGCAAGAGGAGAGAAGTATTGAATGACTTTGGGTAGTGGGGATGACAACATTGAACAAAGACCGCATAACACGCCGAATAGAAATGATGATGATAGTGATTATGTAGAGCAAATCAAGAGACGTAAAAGAGAAGGAATAGAAATTCCTCTAAAGGAAAATGTACAAGGCAAACGGAATTCCACATGTTTAGAGTATGTCAAACTTTTTCATAATGCATTACCTGAGATTAATTTTGATGAAATAGATCTTGGAACTACTTTCTTAAACAAGTCTTTTTCTGCTCCTTTGATAATTGACTCAATGACTGGGGGAACTGATGAAGCATTTTCAATAAATAAACGACTTGGTCAAATTGCAGAAAGATACGGGCTTGGCATGGGTCTAGGGAGCCAAAGAGCTGGATTAAAAAGTGAAAAACTTGTTGAGAGTTACTCCATTGCTAGAAAAGTTGCTCCAAGTGCATTTCTAATAGCTAATATAGGTGGTGCACAGTTATCAGAGGGTTTGTCAAATTCTGATGTTTTAAAAATCGTCAAGATGATCGATGCTAATGCATTGGCTATTCATCTTAATCCTCTCCAGGAATTAATACAGCCTGAAGGAGAACCACGGTTTAAGGGAATATTACAGAGAATTACTAATTTGGTAAATGACATTGAAATCCCTATTATTGTAAAAGAAGTTGGATCTGGTATATCTGATGATGTTGCAATACGGTTAGAAAATTCTGGAGTTCGATCGATTAATGTTGCTGGTTCAGGAGGTACAAGTTGGGCTGGTATTGAAAAAATAAGGGCCCATCTGCACAATAACTATATCAAGTCTGAATTAGGTGATCTTTTCTGGGACTGGGGAATTCCTACAGCGTTAAGTATTTTATTAGTTTCAAAATCTGTTGATATACCTATTATCGCATCAGGGGGGTTAAGGAATGGTTTGGAAATTGCAAAGTGCTTGATAATAGGCTCTAATATGTGTGCAATGGCATATCCTTTTTTAAAGAAAGCTGCTGAATCCGAAGAAGAGTTAGAGAAATATACTCAGTTAGTATTATCTGAAATAAAAGCAACCATGTTCTTATTGGGTGCAAAAGATATATTGTCGCTTAAAAATACAAGGTATATATTGACAGATAAATTAGCTAATGTATTAGGTAATTATGAGCGCAGAAGAAATAAGAACTGAGATTAATTTTATTGCTTCAAAAATAAATCAGTTTATTCTTTCTAATGTCTCTGGCAACCCTAACCACCTTTATGATGCGTCTTTACATTATATCAAAAGCGGTGGAAAAAGAATACGACCATTCATGTCTGTTAAATCTTGTCAGCTGTTTGGAGGAAATATAGAAACATCAATACCATATGCTTCTTCTGTTGAATTGATTCATAATTTTACTTTAGTCCATGACGATATTATGGATAATGATAATTTAAGACATAATGTCGCTTCAGTACATAGGCAATTTGGGGTCCCAGTTGCTATCTTATCTGGTGATATTCTTTTTTCTAAAGCTTTTCAGATTATTTCACATTATGGAAAAGAGACTGGAATATCGAGTGAAAATTTACTAAAAATGATGCATCTTTTATCTTCAACATGTATCGAAATATGTGAAGGTCAGGCATTGGATATTAAAATGTCAATGGATAGGGATTTTCCATCCAAAGAGGGATATATTGATATGATAGGGAAAAAAACAGCAGCTTTGTTTAAGGTTTCATGTGAACTTGGAGCATTGTCTTCTCCTAACCACTGTAAAATGGATGTTGAAAATCTTTCGAATTACGGGAAAAAAATTGGGGTTGCCTTTCAGTTAATAGATGATTTGATAGGTATTTATGGTGATTCTAAAATAACAGGAAAAGCCGTGGGTAACGATATCAGAGAGGGGAAAAAAACATTTCCTATTCTTTTAGCAATCCAAAACCTTGACTCTGACGATAAAATAAAATTAGAAAAAGTATTTGGAAAAAAAAGTGCAAGTGATGAGTCTATTAACGAAGTTGTAAATAGGATCGCTATGATCGGTGTAGACAAAGATGTTCGATCTCTTGCCCGGAATTTCATTGATGATGCATTTAAAATATTGCATAAATATGATACCTCCGAACCGCTTTTATCTTTGGAAAAATCGGCTAGATACATAGTTGAAAGGAGATTATAATAAAATTTGATAACTGATGAAAAGCTGATAAATACAATTAAATTAATATCGTTAAAAAACGCATTAGATTTTAACAACAATATAAAATTTGATGTTGTAGTCTCGAAAACATTTTCTTTTTCAAAGATCTCAAAAGGTAGCATTGATATTAAAAATCTTGTTCCTGAGATAAAAAAAATTATCTCTGACTTATCTTCATTATCTTTTGACGAAAAGAATACTCTTTATGGTAAAATCATGGAAACCTCTAATCATTATCTAAATGATTCTACTCAGGGTATTGATCGAACCATCTTTAAAATAGATAATAAAAATAACATACATGAAAAAAAATCTTTTAGTGATCAATCTTTTGACCTTCCTCCATTAATCAAAGCCAATTATGGTAATGTTGTTACTAGGTTTCCTCCTGAGCCAAATGGCTACCCGCATATTGGGCATGCCAAGGCTGCAATTATTGATGAAGAATATGCAAGAATGTATGGTGGTAAACTTATTTTACGGTTCGATGATACAAATCCGTCTAAAGAAAAGATTGAATATTATAAAGCTATATCGGAGGGACTGGAGTGGTTAAAAGTCAAACCCTCTATTATAAAAAACACTTCTGACGACTTGGAGATGTTATATGATTATGGTAAAAAACTTGTCAAAAAAAATTGTGCCTATGTTTGTGAATGCAGTTCAGATTTAATTAAAATTAATCGCTCTAATGGGACGCCTTGTATTTGTAGAGTAAATGAAGTGGACATAAATTTGAATAAATTTGATAATATGATTTTAGGTAAATATCGACAAAATCAAGTCATAGTGCGTTATCGTGGCGATATGATGAGTTTGAATACTGCTATGAGGGATCCAACACTTTTCCGGATAATTGATGATTCCCACCCAAGACTGGAAAATAAATATTTTTTATGGCCCACTTATGATTTTGCTGCTCCTGTTGAGGATAGTTTGGATGGTGTTACACATGCATTTAGAACAAAAGAGTATGAATTGAGAAATGAACTCTATTTTGCGATTCTGTCTGATTTAGGCATGAGGAAACCCCAATTAATAGAATTTTCAAGGTTGGAATTTGAGGGAATTCCTGTTTCTAAAAGAAAAATAACTCCATTAATAGAGAAGGGTGTAATACAAAGATGGGATGATCCAAGGCTCCCTACTTTGATTGGATTAAAAAGAAGGGGTATTTTGCCTGAAGCCATTAGAAAATTCGTACTATCACTTAGTATTACTTTATCTGAAACAAAACCCTCTATTGAAGTTCTAGAATCTTTCAACAGAAAAATGCTGGATTCATCATCCCTAAGATTATTCTTTGTAAAAGATCCTGTTGAATTGCACATAGATGAACTTGATCTTGAGTTTGTGGAAATAAAAAATCACCCTACTTTGGAGATGGGGAAAAGGAAGATGAATGTTGAAAAAATAATTTATATATCTAACGATGATGCAGTTAAACTAAAAATTGGAGATACAGTAAGGTTAATGGATCTTTGCAATATAGAAATTACTCATGTTGATGTTCCCAACAAAAAAGAAAACAATACCAAAATTATTGAGGCCAAAAACATAGGAAATAGCCTATTTCATAATATTCAAAAAATCCAATGGATATCAAAAAACAATTCGATGAAATTTAAAATATTAAAACCGTTACCACTGTATAAAGGTGAACACTATAATGAAAATAATTTAATTATTGAGGAGGGATTGTCTGAATTATATTTATCCCAACTCAAAATCGGAACCATTGTCCAGTTTGTTAGATATGGTTTTTGTAGAATAGACGATTTCTCGACTGCAATTTTTACTCATAGGTGAAAAATGATGAAAATTGCCAGAATGAGGTTAAAAAATTCAATGGAGACATATGGGATAGTTTCTGAAGATGGAAAAAAACTTATTATTAAAGAACAGATTCAGGAAAAAACAGGCATTCCTATACCACCACGCGTAGAGGATTTCTTATTTGGTGGTTGGCTGGAGGAAATAGCGGATAAACAAAATGAATTGGAATACGATATTGGGATAGATGATGTGGAACTATTAACTCCTCTTCCCAACCCTCCTAAAATAATTTGTCTTGCTTTTAATTATTACGATCATGCAAGGGATGCGGGTTTGACCCCTTCACAGGAACCTGTCATTTTTCTCAAGCCTAGAACGGCACTAAATTCACCACATGGAACTGTTATCTCGCCTTCATATGTAAAAAGACTTGATTATGAGGCAGAAATAGCCGTAATTATGGGTAAAAAAATAAAAAAAGTTTCAGAAGAAGAATCATTAGATGCTGTGTTTGGTTATATGATTTTTCATGATGTTTCTGCAAGGGATATCCAGTTCAGAGATAAGCAGTTTACGAGAGGCAAAAGTATTGATACTTTTGCTCCATGCGGTCCGTGGATAACTACTAAAGATGAAGTAACAGACCCTCAGTCATTGAAAATAGTGACTACCGTAAACGGAGAGATAAGGCAGAATTCATCTAGTAACAACATGGTTATACCCATACGAAAAATAATATCTTCATTAAGTAATTTGATAACTATAGAACCGGGTGACATAATATCTACAGGTACTCCTGCAGGAGTTGCTATGTCTATGAAAGATCCGAGATATTTAAAACATGACGATGTTGTGGAAATTTCTATTGAGAAATTGGGTACTATTAAAAACAAAGTTATATTTAATTGATTTTGTTGCTTGTGATTCCAATGATATTTGATAAAAAAAATGCCTGATCTCATTAAACGAGTATTTTTATTTGCTCTACCTGGTTCATAGTTGCTTTTTTCTTTCTTCAATTAATTTTTTTAGATCATTTTCCAACAAAAGGCAGTATTTTTTGTATGCGTCCAATATCATTTCTCTCGTATTCGCTAGTTGAATTGATAAATTCAAAGCCTGCAAACAGCTTTCAAGAGATCTTTCGACTGTGAATTTTTCCATTTCATGTCTGAATTTTTCCACAATTTCTCTTTGCTCATCACTGAATTCTTCTATTGTTCTGATGATTTCCTGTAAATTTTTATTAAAATCGGAATTATCTAGGTTATCTAAATGGATTTCTTTCTTGGATTTAAAAAAGATCAATATAAAATAGATAAATGGGCTGTTAATTTTATTCATTCGTTTTTTTACAGTAAACTATTAACCATAAAGACAACTTTAACTAAAAATAAATCTATAATAAACCCATTTGCAATAATGATCAAATGGTTTATTGAAATATGATATTGCTATAGTGGGTGGTGGTCCAGCTGGACTTTCTGCGGCCTATTCTGCGTCTAAAAAAGGTGCAAAAGTTATACTTTTTGAAAAAGACCCATCTTTTGGCCATAATGTGAGAACTAGTGGTGTTAGTTGGATAAAAGAGATCGAAAAATATGGAGTGCCTAAAGAATATTTTAATCCAATTAAAAACTTCTCATTCATTTCTCCAAACAATGAAATAAATATACCGGGCATAGAATATTCTGCATGTGTACTTGATATAAAAAAAACATACCAATTTTTAGCAACTAAAGCTGCTACGGAAGGAACACAATTATCTATAAAGAGTAATGTTTTTGATATAAAAAAAAACAGTGAAGGGCGAATTAATGGACTGAGAGTTTCAACACCAAATGGAATTATTGAAATAGAGGCAACCTTGATAATTGATGCCAGTGGTTTTAGTAGCTTTGTATCTCGCAAATTAGGTTATGTTACTTCATGGAATAGGTACGGAGTCGGCGCAGAATACGAATGTTATTGTGATAAAATAAACTCTGAAACTTTGTATTTGATGGTTGGTAGCAAATATTCTAATGCAGGATATGCCTGGATTTTTCCACTGTCTGCTAATCGTGTGAGAATAGGTGTAGGTATAGGCAGACCAGAGTCCACTGTTGACCCTCTCATAAAATTAAATAAAATCGTCGAGGATAAATTATATCCGTTAAATAAACTAGGAAGGATTCAACCTCTTGAAGTACATTATGGTGTGATACCTAATGACGGGCTTCGGAAAAGTTTTGTTCATAACGGATTAATGTTGATAGGTGATACCGCGGGTCAGGCGAATCCATTAGTATTAGAAGGGATACGTTATGCGATTGAATTTGGACAGTTATCTGGATTGGTCGGTGCTAATTCTTTGCAATCAAATTCAACAATAGATTCATTGAAAACCTATGAATACTCTTGTAGGAAACTACTTGAAAAGAAAATTCAATCCGCACTAAAGATTCAATCAAGATGGCTTGCTCTTTCTGACCCGGAATGGGATAAAGAAATCGATATTATCAAAGATTTGACCATTGATGAATTTTTGGATTTTATTAAATCAGATTTTTCATATTATAAGATGATGAGATTAGCTCTAAATCACCCAAAACTGGTAGCTAGGCAATTGTTTGAGCTAGCCTTGAACATTCGTAAATAACTTGACTGTAAAAAAAAGATTCTTATACAGTTGGTAGTCAAGCAAAATCAATTTGGCAGGGGAAACGGCTTCACAATTTCTTCCAATTTTATATCTGTTTGGATTTGGGATCTTAGCGGGAGTTCCATCTATTATCCTTTCAAGACTTTTGTCACAACGAAGGAGATACAATCCCATTAAATTTCTTCCAATGGAATGCGGTCAAATTCCTACAGGTGAAGGAAGATCGCACTTTATGATGCAGTATTACTCGTATATCCTTATGTTTGTTGTTTTTGACGTAATGTCAATATTTCTCTATGCCTGGGCTTTAACTTTTTTTTCCATACCTAGGGAGGCAACACTACCCATGATTGGATTTCTTGGGATAATGTTTACCGCTATGGGGTATGCATTATTTTTATCTGGACGAAAGGGAATTTGGTAACATGTGTCCAATAGATTTTAATACCTAAACTTGTTATTATATAATCTAGTGTAGTGGTATGTTAAAAGAACTACTCAATCCTAATCCTTCTAATTTTAATATAATGGTGTCAAAGCTCAGTGATATACTTGTTAATGCTTTAGAGGAGCCACTAGGCTATGCAATTAACTGGGGTCGTGTGTGGTCATTATGGCCTGTTCATTTAGAAACTGCTTGCTGCAGTGTAGAGTTTGGTGCAGCATCAAGCCCTAGATACGATGTGGAAAGGTTTGGTATTCTGGAGGCATTCGGTTCATTAAGGCAGTGTGATTTAATCGTTGTTCAAGGCACGGTTACTAGGAAAATGGCACCGAGGCTTCGTATGGTTTATGATCAAATGCCTGAACCCAAATATGTTATTGCAATGGGTGCATGTGCCATTACTGGCGGACTCTATCTTGATTCATATAATGTTTTGCCTGGCTGTGATGGGATTGTTCCTGTGGATGTTTATGTGCCCGGATGTCCACCACGACCCGAAACCCTTATTCAGGGAACCTTTTTATTACAAGAAAAAATTAAAAGGTCAAAGATAAAGTGATAAGTAGCAAAACAAAAGTAAATGCTAAACAAAATTCTATAAGGATATCTCATGATGTATTAAACTCATTAGTTGAAAAATTTAGTACCAATGTCAAAATAATCTATGATAAGCACAATCGTTCAAAAATAATGGTAAATTCTGAACATATGGTAGAAACTGCTATTTTTTTAAGAGATAATCATGGTTTTGATCATGTGGAGTCTGCAGGTGGAACAGATTATCCTAAAGACGATGAAATTGAAATGAATTATCATTTAGGTTCATACAGTAATCCCGATATGTATCCTTATGTTTTGATTTTGTCAACCAAAATTAACAGAAACGATCCAAAAACGAATAGTTTGATAAATATATTCCCTAGTGTGGAATATCATGAACGTGAAACTTATGAGATGTTGGGGGTATATTTTATTGGCCATCCGCGTAATGAGCGGTTTTTGTTACCCGAGGACTGGGCTGACATTCCTCCGCTTCGAAAAGAATTTAGAATAAAGGGAAGATAAAAGGGTAGGTATATGTCTAGTTTAGAAGAAAAAATCAATGAAGCTAAAGATCTGTCCATTCAGATAGTTAAAGATAATGACGATGACAGATTGATGACCCTCAGTGTAGGGCCTCAGCATCCTGGGTCTGGACATTTTAGATTTGTAATAAAATTAGATGGTGATTATATTGTTTATGCTGATCCAGATCCGGGTTATGTCCATCGTGGTCATGAAAAGATGTGCGAATATCGAAATTATTTCCAAAATATACCTCATTTGGAAAGGCCAGTAATCCATGATTCCTGCAATATAACATATTCTTATAGTCTTGCGGTTGAAGATTTAATTGGTATTACTGTTCCAAGAAGAGGACAATTTATCCGAGCAATTGCGTCGGAACTAAATAGATTGGTTTATACTTTGTATTGGTTAGCTATTTATGGGATTTTTCTTGGGCACTCTACTATGTTCATGTGGCCTGCAGGTGACAGAGAATTATTGATTGATTTGCTTGAACGTCTTACAGGACATCGAGTAACTCACGCTTTCAATATCCCGGGAGGGGTTAGGAATGACATGCCAATTAATTTTAAAGAAAAGTGTTTAACTCAAGTAAATTATTTTGAAAAAAGACTTAAAGAATATGAGCATATTTTTTATAATAATCCCTTATTGAGACAAAGAACTGAAGGAGTTGGTATTTTATCGAAAGAGGATGCAATAAAGCTAGGTGTAACAGGTTCTGTTCTTCGTGCATCAGGTGTGCCATATGATATTAGGAAGGTTGAACCATATGATGTTTATGATGAAATTGACTTTAATGTTCAATATATGAAAACATGTGATTCTTTTGCGAGGGCATACGTTCCCCTTTTAGATATGAGAGAATCTTGTCATATTATTAGACAGCTTTTAGATAAAATTCCAGAATCAGGTGATGTGAGGGAGAAATTGCTGAGTAATGTGAAAGGATCTCCTGGAGAATCATTTAAAAGAATTGAATCCGGGCGTGGTGCGTTAAGTTACCACATAGTTAGCGACGGAACATCAAGGCCATACAGAGTAAAAATATCTGTTGGTTCGTTTAGAAATCTTCTGGCCCTGCCATTTTTATTAGTTGGCTCAAAATTGGGAGATATGCCACCTATATATTGGTCTTTGAATTATTGGCCTGTGGAGGCAGATAGGTAATGGGTTCGATAACCCCTGATTTTAGATTTGGAAATTTTGTTGGCAGCGTAATACAGCTAGTATTGGTGATTTTATCTCTTGTAACTTTACTGATACTTCCAATAATCTTTTTTTCCTTATTTTTCGTTCCTTTACCTGTTATTGATGGACAAGTATTAACACCTTATCTGTTTTTCTCTATGGTAGTAGATCCCGCGAGGACACTTCCAATAGTTCAATTTTTGGTGCATACGGATTTGTTTAGGGCTGCTGTTTTCCCTGGGTTTGCTTTTGCAGCATTGATTGCAGCATTGACAATTTATGTTGAACGTAAATTGTTGGCTAAAATGCAGTTACGTATAGGGCCATTATATGCTGGTAAAATCGAGGGAATTTTTCAATTACTTGCAGATGGCTTAAAGCTTATCGCCAAAGAAATCATCGTTCCTTCAGGTGCTGATAAGCCAATATTTTGGTTGGCTCCTATAATGTTCATATCTACTTCTGCAGCTGTGGTTTCGCTAATTCCAGTAGCATCAGGCTGGGTTGTTGCTGATGTAAATGTAGGTTTGATTGCTGCATTTGCTATATTTGGGTTCTTTCCACTGATAACCCTGCTATTTTCATGGGCTAGCAATAGTAAATATCCATTCCTTGGCGGTTTACGTGCTCTTCATCAAATGATTGCGTTTGAGATTCCGTTTTTCCTGTCTGCTTTACCTGTAGTGATTTTATCTGGGTCATTGAATTTATCGGATATAGCCAGATCCCAAAATCTTTTTTGGTACATCTTTGTTATGCCAATAAATGCATTTGTTTTCTATATTTCATCGCTAGCTGAGTTGGAGCGTATCCCATTTGATCTTCCTGAGGCTGAAAGTGAAATTGTTGCAGGCTGGTTGACTGAAACATCTGGGATGATTTTTGGCTTGATTCAATTGGGAAGCTACTTAAAGTTGTATGCACTATGCGGTTTGTTTGTAATATTATTTTTAGGTGGTTGGTACGGGCCGCAGATATTTCCACCAGAACTAATTCCAGGTGCATCCGCTTCAAACATACCGTTATTAAAAATATTTGCCTTGGATGGTCTTTACAATCCAATTACAGTCAATAGCATTTTCTGGTTTACGACAAAAACCTTTGTGATCATTTTATTAATGTTGATTACAAGAGGTATAAATCCAAGAATCAGAATTGACATATTGTTACATACAGGTTGGTATAAATTGATAGTTTTAACATTCATAAATCTCTTTATCATTCTAACATTGATCTATAGTGGTATATTGGGACCTGGAGGAGTAATATCGTCAAAATGAATACAGCTAGTGGTTTTATTAAAGCGTTAGAGTCGGGAACAAAGCATCTATTTATAAAGAGATTCACATTACGCTATCCTGAACAAAAACTAAAATTTGTTGGTGATGGTTATCAATTTGACCCCAAAAAAGGTGTTGGAATAGCTGGAATAAGGGGCAGGCATATTCTTTTCCATGATAAATGTACTGGTTGTCAATTGTGCTCTATCGCATGTGAGGGAATTGCAGAGGCTATCTCTATGGTAAAGGTGGATGAAGACTGGAAACAAAATAAAAAAGCAATTATGCCCCAAATAGATTATGGAAAATGTGTTTTTTGTGGTTTGTGTGTAGATGCTTGTCCATTTTATGCTCTATATATGACAAATGATTATGAGTTGTCTTCGTACACAAAAACTCATTTGATTTATACTCCCTCTCAATTAGCCATTAAACCAAAGTATGATGGAGATGTAGAAATAAAGATAGATTCAAGAGGTGCAAGTCATGGTTGATGGCGTTTTTGTAGGTTTATCTATACTAACAGTTGGTTCTGCTATTATTACATTGGAAAGCCGGGAGATTTTGTATGGCGGGATTGCTTTAGCAGTTTCTATGTTGGGTATTGCAGGGTATTTTATCATATTGGATGCCCCTTTTGTAGCAATGTTTCAAATAGCTGTGTATGTAGGGGCTGTCGCAGTTTTAATTATTTTTACCGTGATGTTGGTTAGGTCTCCAAATACCGTAACAAAAAGAGAAACAGTAAGAAAAAAAATTACTGGAATCCTTCTTAGTTTGGGTTTTCTTGTGTTGTTTGGCACATTAATTGAAAATTCTGTCATAACGCAACTTAGCTTTGGTAATGCCGCTAACATTGTAGATATAAAAGAAATAGGGAAAGAGTTATTAACTTATTATTCACCGGTATTAATCGTGTTGGCTTTGACTTTAGCGGGATCCATTATAGGTGCGTTAGCGCTTGCCAGAAGGGAGGATATAGAGGAAAGAAATGAATCAGCCTAGTGATTTTTTAATTATAGCTGTTATTTTGATATCAATCGGAATTTACGGATTAGTTGTCAAAAGGAATGCTCTAAGATTAATTTTTTCGATTGAATTAATTGCTAATGCTGTAAATCTTATTCTTGTAGCTTTTTCTACTATGGTATCTAACCCTCAAGGTCAGATATTTGTTCTTTTTGCAATCGCTATTTCTGCTGCAGAAGTCGCCGTCGGCCTAGGAATTATAATAATTGCCTATAGGTTTTATAAAGATATAGATATAACGGCATATAGAAATCTTAAAAATTAGTTTTTTTTTATCTTTTTTTTTATCTTTTATTTTACAGATGATTTTAAACGTATAATATATAAAAGGAGTTCATGTCGTTTTGGTAGGGGTATTGGGAGTACGAGATTGTAGATGGCAGATTCATCTTCATATTATCTAATGGCGGCAACATTTTTGCCCTTGATATTTTCTCCAGTAGCATATTTTTTAGGTAAACACAAAGGAATAAATGTTGTAACGTGGTTTTCTTTTGGAATTTTGGCACTAGCAACTATCCTTGTGATCATTCCCTCGTTAGGCCTAACTTCTGGTAGTGCATATCAAGAAATTTACTCATGGAGTCAATTGGGTCATTTTGGGCTTAAGATTGATGGATTGAGTATTCCTTTTGCTTTAACAATATACATTTTATCTACTGTGGTGGCACTTTATTCAAAGCCATATATGGTGCGTAAAATTCTACATGAACAGGAAAATATTAAATCTGGCATCAATTCAAAATTAGGATCCGTTGAAGATGAAGGTCCCAAAACCGGTGAGAATGATAATGGAAATGTTTCTACATTGGTTCTGTCGGAACATCAAAAATCCTATTTGAATGGTCAAATGGGGATTTACTTTGCTCTATACCTGGCATTCTCAATGGGGATGTTAGGTACAGTTCTTGCTACTAATTTAATTGAGTTTTACGTGTTTTTTGAACTAATGCTAGTTCCTTCTTTCTTTCTTATTGCCTTTTTTGGTTATGGTAACAGGAAAAGGGTTTCATTTATTTTCTTGTTCTGGTCTGCTGTGGGGGCTCTTGTTTTACTTTTAGGTTTGTTATCTATGGGATTCTTTTCAGGTGGCTTTGACTATGATACCGTAAAATCTCATTATAATCAAATACCTCCTAATTGGATTCCCTTGATACTTTTTTCAATTGTTATAGGTTTTGGTATAAAACTTGGGTCGTTGTTCATGCACGCTTGGTTGCCTGAAACTTATACACAGGCACCTACACCAATCTCTGTAATAATCTCTTCTGCAATGACGGGGATAGGCGCATATGGCATCATCAGAATATGGTTGGAGTTACTATCAGGAAATTATGCCGGTTACGGTATTTATTTAGACATTTGGGGAGTTGCAACAATGGTATTTGGAGGTGCAATGGCTCTAATGCAAAATGATATCAAGAAAGTTTTGGCGTATTCAAGCATCAGCTCTATGGGTTATATCATGTTTGGGATCGGTTCCGAAAGCGTTTTAGGAATAAGTGGTGCAATAATGCTATATGTTTCTCATGGCCTGGGAAAAGCATTATTGTTCATGATGGCTGGTTCTGTAATTTTGCAAACTGGCACAAGAAATATGAATAACTTGGGAGGACTGGGTGGTAAAATGCCATATACCGCAGTGCTTACAATGATTGGCGCACTAACCATAATGGGGGTCCCTATAACCAGTGGATTTATGGCTGAGTGGGTATTGTTTAATGGTTCTCTTCAGGATGCTGTCAGTAATTGGGATTATTTAAAACTAGTTACTTTTACAATAGCTATGTTAACTACTGCTTTAACCTCAGGCTATATTTTATGGATGTATAAACGAATATTTTATGGCACAGTCCCAGAAACATTAAAAAATGTACGGGAATCGAGTAGATATGTAATAGTTACAATGGGGGTTATAGCTGCTTTCACTCTGGTCTTGGGTGTTTATCCAGATTTATTTTATAAACCAATAATAAATTATGTTGAAGACCTGTATAGCAATTCTACTGAGGTCGTACAAATACCCCACAAAGCATCCACACTGGAAACAAAAGTTTCGGAACAAACTAAGGGAGGGTATACTAAAAACCTTGAAGAAAACGGTTATTTGCCGAAAATGACGGACACAATTCATAAACCTCTTTTACAATACACTGTCTTTATGTAGGATTTGAAAAAAAATGGTTGAAACACAAACAATCGGATTTGTAGGAATGGGTGTCAATGCATGGTTAATTTGGATGATTCCATTTATAGGCGCAGCATTGATTCCTGCTTTAAAAAATAAAAGCGAACGCATAAAAAGTTATGTCGCGGTAGGGTTTTCCATTTTGAGTGCCTTCTTGGCATTAAGTATACTGCCCATAGGTCTTGCGGGCAATGAAATTCACAGCCAAATTCCTTGGCTGTCTGCATTGGATTTAAACGCAGGCGTATTGGCCGATCCCCTTGGTATTGTAATGAGCAATTTGGTGGCCTGGATATCGGCATCAATCTTTGTGTATTCCATCTCATACATGCATGGAGAAAAAGGCATTACCCGGTATTGGTTTTTTATGCTATTCTTTATCGGATCAATGCAGCTAATTGTGCTGTCCGATAACCTTTTAATGGTCTTTTTTGGATGGGAAGGTGTAGGGCTGGCTTCCTATGCGTTAATAGGATTTTGGTATACGGACAGAAAGAAAGATTACGTGGGAAAGGAGGGCCATGCGGTCTGGGGAATCCCAATGTGGACATCGCCGACACACGCGGGTATAAAGGCCTTTGTGTTTAACCGTGTCGGGGATATCATGATGCTTTCGGGAATGTTTTTGATTTTTGCATATGCTGGCACATTTGGGTTTAAAGAGTTGCTTTCAGACCAGAGCTGGGCCCAAGAAATGACGAAACAACATCTTTTGATCCCTGCAGCAGTTTTACTGTTTGGGGGAGCAATAGGGAAATCCGCCCAATTCCCTCTACAGGAGTGGTTACTAGAGGCCATGACCGGCCCAACTTCTGTATCTGCGCTTATCCATGCTGCAACAATGGTAAAGGCCGGTGTTTTCCTTGTAGCGAGGATTGGGCCACTTTTCTTTGCCCTGTCAGTATTTAATATGTCACAATTTTTTGAAATTGTGGCCTGGGTGGGTGCGATTACCGCATTTCTTTTAGCAACACAGGCATTGGTTAACCCTGAAATAAAAAAAGTCTTGGCTTATTCTACAGGCTCACAAATAGGTTATATGATGATGGGTCTTGGAATTGCTGGTTTATCAACCAATTTTGTTGATGGATACACTTCTGGATTCTTTCACATGATTAGTCACGCTTTGTTTAAGGCATCATTGTTTATGGCAGCTGGTGCTATACTCCATACAGTAGGTTCCAGGTTTATGTATGACATGGGGGGACTGAGAAAAAACATGAAAAAAACCTATGTTTTCATGTTATTGGCTAGTTTATCCCTGGCTAGTGCGCCTCTGATAACATCAGGTTTCTGGAGTAAAGACGCTATATTCGCTTCATTGCTAGAATCTGGTTATACACTATCACCATACCTATTTACAATAGCTGTTGCAGTGGCCATTATGACAGCATTTTACACTTTTAGGATGGTTGGGCTGACATTTTTTGGCAAACCTAGCAAAAATATAACTGAACGCGAGGCGAATGGCAAGCACATACATGAAGTAAACAAAATCATGTGGATGCCATTTGCTATACTGGCAGTATCTTCTATCGCAATAGGTGTTGTAGGTTTTGCATTTGAGTCGCAAATTCACAGTTTGTTTGCGTATTATCTTTCAAATACATTCGGTATAGTTGAAGGAGGGACAATTCAATCATCTTCCCCTTCTTCAAACTCTCAATCTTCTGCTACAACGGACACGTCTAAAATTCCTGAAGAAAAAAGCGGGGAGTTTTTGAATTTGAATCCTGTAGCTGCTCTGAGCTCGGTGGGTGCATTTGGAATAGGGGGATTTCTGGGGTATGTATTTTATATACAACGAAAGGCCAACCCTGAACGGATTAAGGAAAACGTTGTTTCAAGAGCCCTATGGCAGTTTTTGTATAATAGATGGTATGTCAATGCACTTTCATATTGGATTGGAGCGGTAATTCCACTAGCAGTCTATAGACGTATCTATAAGTATTTTGAGGGTATGTTTATGAATGGAATAAACCCTGCAATACAGTATTCAATGATTTTTATGTCAAAAGTAGTAAAGGTGCCGCAGACTGGAAATATACAAACATATTTGTATGTGTTTTCCGCAGGTATTATAGTAATAGCTATGCTATTATTGATGTAATGTGGGGTAATGATAGAAAATGGTAGATTTGTTTTCAACCCCTTCTTTAGTAACTATTGTTTTGGGGTCAGTGGCTTTGTTAATTCCTACAATTGATGCATTAAACAAAGAGAAAGGCTCAAAAAACAAAGTTTTCAGTGGTATAGCGTTTGGCTCACTGCTTCTTGCATTAATAATTGTAATAACTAGGGTAATCTCTGGGGAAACTCTTCCCGCTTTATCTATGGCAAGTAATGGTGTTATTACCGATGATGTCTTTGGAGCTTTTTTCTCAGTAGCCTTCCTTATTGTTTCCTTGATGGTGACTGCTTCCTCATGGAGTTATATGAAAAACAAAGGCAATCATGCCGCATATTATTCGTTAATACTTTTATCTAGTATAGGAATGATCCTCATCGGTTATTCAACAGATTTTGTGATGTTGTTAGTTTCCTGGGAGTTGATGTCAATTCCGACTTATGCCTTGGCAGCATTTTCCAAGAAGGATCCCGTTTCAAACGAAGCGTCTATAAAATACTTTTTGTTTGGTGCATTGTCCACCTCCATTATTATTTTGGCAATGGGTATAGTTTATGGCATAACGGGCACTACGAATATTTACGATTCCATAGTAGCATTAACCAATTTAAAGTCAGAGTCAATACCTTTTGGTTTATTGGCAGTAGGGTTATTTATTGCTGGATTTGGATTTAAAATGGGGTTAGTGCCATTTCACATGTGGCTTCCTGATACTTATTCCGGTTCGCCTACCACTGTTGCGGCTCTCCTTGCAGCAGGTACAAAGAAAGCCGGATTTGCTGCAGCAATCCGGGTTATAATAATAGGATTAGTAGCACTAAATGTACAATGGTCATTTGTTCTTGCCATTATCGCCATCTTTACTATGACACTTGGCAACTTGGGCGCATTGACCCAAAAAAGCGTGCCGAGAATGCTTGCTTATTCTAGTATTTCCCAGGCGGGTTACATGCTTATAGGCTTGGCTGTGGCTCTGTATTCTGCTCAGGGAATCGAGGCCTCATTGTTCCATATAATGAACCATGCAGTTATGATATCTGCTGCATTTATAGCAGCTGCTGCGGTAATAGTAGTTTTGTCAGGTTACAGTATTGAAAAGTACAAGGGGCTTGGCTATAGGATGCCAATTACTGCTATAGTTATGACTATTTCCCTATTGGCTTTGGCCGGGATACCTCCGTTGAATGGATTTTGGAGTAAGCTTTTATTGTTTGGGGCAGCTATAGATAGCGGTCAGCTAATATGGTGGGGTCCATACCTTGCCATTGCTGCAATTCTAAATAGCGGATTGTCCTTGGGTTATTATGTATGGATAATTAGAAAAATGTACATGGAAGATGGTGAAAATCGAGTCAGGCAGAAGGAGCCCAAGTCCATAGTTGCCGTATTGTTATTTGCTGCGGGATTTATGGTTATATTTGGAATATGGTATGGGCCTATTCTAGATTTTGCCACCCTGGCCTCTCCAGGTGATTTAACTCAGTTATTACCTGGGAAATAATAATTTTTTTTATTTTATTTTTTTTGGGTTTATATCAATTTAAATGCAGTGTTATTGTTTTTTTTATTGCTGTACAAAATAATAATTAAACAATTGTGTGTTTGCTATTCAAATTCAAACATTATGCGAAAATTCTCTATCCATTAAAAAATATCTTTTCCATTGGATTTCTGAATTAGTGTTTTCCAGCAAAATATGTGCAATTTTGTATAAATTCAATTTTAGTTAACCCCATATTGTTTCACCAAAAAACAAACCGAGCCTTATCGAAAATAATGCCAGAGTCTAAACCAAGATCTATTGAAAAGCTTTAATTAGATATAATGGATGTGTTTATAGTTGATTCCAGAATCTTGTTCATTTCTGATTAACAAAATAAAATGTACGCTGCCACCTGAATTTATTATGGAAATAAACGATACTGAAAACAATAAATTTATGGTAGGACTGTCTTGCTCTGAACATAAGCAAGATTTGGAAGAAAAATTTAGATTTTTGCAAAGAGAAAAACAAATTCCTGAAGGAAAAATTATTTTTACCCCTATTAAAAAAATCCATACCAATTGTGTTGTTGGGAATCAGGAAGACATAGATGAAATTCAATCGAAAAGGCTTTGATACCTTTTATTACATGCTAATTTTTTTTTTGATTGTGTTTTTTTTCTACTTGTTACAATAGTAGCGCCATTTTTTCATTACCCTCCAACACGTTTATTATATTTGTGGCAGCTATTTCAGACATCCTTCTTCTAGTATCATAACTTGAGCTGCCAATATGAGGTAACAATATAACGTTATTCATTTTAATTAAAGGGTTATTGCTGGTTATGGGCTCTTTTTCAAACACGTCTAAGGCAGCTCCTGCAATATATTTTTTTTTTAATGCAAAAACCAAATCATCTTCCTTTATTATTTTGCCCCTCGAGGTATTAATTAGAAACGATGATTTTTTCATGCTTTTTAGTTTATTAATGTCTATTAGGTGATAACTGTCTTTATTCAAAGAACAGGTAATTACTATGTAATCTGATATGGCTAGTAATTTATTTAATTCGCTGTATTCTACTTTATTCTTTAAATGTTTATCTATTCCTGTAAATTCTTTATTTCTTTTATGGTATATTATATCCATATCAAATCCAAGTGCCCTCTTTGCTACAGCTTGACCTATCTTTCCCATGCCTATTAAACCCAAAGTTTTATTATGGATGTCGGTTCCTAACATCAATTGAGGATCCCACCCGTTTCTCCACTTTTTTTCTCTTACAAACTTATCTGCTTCTATTATTCTTCTCCCTATACATAATATTAGCCCAAATGTTAAATCTGCTGTTGTTTCTGTTAGTATGTCCCCGGTATAACCTATTTTTATCCCTCTTTTTTTAGCTGTTTCAATATCTATGTGTTCATAACCTGTGCTATACGTGCTAATTACCTTTAGCTTGGGCCCAGCAATATCGATAACTTCTCTATCTATTTTATCCTGTAATACACATAAAATTGCATCCACGTTTTTTGCTTTTTCAATTAATTCGTTTCTATTAAATGGCCTGTCGTCGTTATTCATTGTTATGTTATATTTTGATTTTAGAATATCTACACCGTTTTCAGGAATTTTTCTAGTAATTAGAACTGAAGCAAGACCTTTTATTTTATGACTTTTGTTCTTTTTTATATTATTGCTTATGCATAACTAGTTGTTAACACAATTAAATAATTATTACTAAAACCTATGTTTCAAATTTGAACATTAAAAATAAGTTTTATAAGTTTAGTCTTTACATCCATAACCTATGTTTGATTATGTTACTGATATTTACACCAATAGGGAAAAAAAACCCCGAAAAAATCAAAAACACATGTTTGAAGGAGACTCCTCAGATGCTGAAACTTTGGAAGTGGATGACCCCAATGTAATTTTTCAATCAAATGACGCTCTTTTT
Source organism: uncultured Nitrososphaeraceae archaeon (assembly GCA_963779615.1). Taxonomy (GTDB): domain Archaea; phylum Thermoproteota; class Nitrososphaeria; order Nitrososphaerales; family Nitrososphaeraceae; genus Nitrosocosmicus. Next base: position 293,349 of record CAVZZA010000005.1, on the reverse strand, counting down.
GAAAATATAATTGGTTATGATAACATAAAGAAGATATTTTTATTTGCCATCAAATCACATCTACCTGTACATATTTTATTGATAGGCCCTCCTGGTTCTGCAAAAACTTTGTTTTTAATGGAGTGCATGAAGATTCAACGTTCTTATTTTACATTGGGAAGTCATAGCACAAAAGCAGGTATGCTGGATTATTTATTTAATAATAGGCCTCGGAATTTGATTATTGATGAAATTGAATACATGCCATTTAAAGATCAAGCAGCGCTTTTGAGCTTGATGGAAACGGGTATATTAAGCGAAACAAAATTTGATAAAACACGAAAAGCCGTTATGAAAACCTGGGTTTTTGCATCATGTAATGATGAAAAAAAGTTATTAACACCTCTGTTGTCCAGGTTCCTAATCCTGTGTTTCAAGAAATATAACTATGACGAATTTTTAAAAATAACAAATCATCTGCTCTCCAAAGAATGTAATATTGAACCTTGTGTTTCAAGCCGTATAGCGTATTTAGTTTGGAATAGGTTAAAGTCAAGGGACATAAGAGATTGTATCAAAATTGGTCGACTTTCAAAAAATATGGAAGATGTAAATTTAATTGTTAATACTTTAAAACAATATAAAAATAACGATGGTGACCATCATAACTGATATCTTTTTATAAAATGCCAATATATTTACGATTGTTTTATTTTAAATCAAACATATATAAAAAAAAGGCAATATTTGTATATCATGTTGTAAATATTCATTCTGTTGTCAAAGTCATTTTCTTAATCTTTTAATCTTTTTTCATTTTTTATTTTTTGAACATGCTTATTTTATACGTTATTTTGATTTTGCCCTCACCTAAATATTGTATTAAATATAAAGTTAAATTCTATGAGAATCAAATAGATTAAAATTTGAAAATTTTTATTTGTGGCCCAACCCTCTATGAAAAATGCCATATTGGTCATGCAAGAATTTTTATTTTTTTTAACTTTTTAGTTAATTATCATAGGTTTATAGGGAATTCGCCTATTGCGGTTATGCAGCTAACCGACATTGATCATAAAATTTATCAAAAAGGTGGTTATAAGGTTTCCACAAACCTCAAAATTCCAGATATATATTTATCTTGCCTTTTGAGAGATTTGGAAAACATTCAAATAGAAAACAATTTCATTTATAGTAGAGTTTCTGACTTTTTATCTGTTATTAAAAATGACGTGATTGATATTTTGAAATCAACAAAAGGATATTCATATGCAGGAAATGTTTTTCTAAAAATAGATGAAGATCTTGATAGTCCATTGGGACTGACTTTAGATGAAATCAAGAACATGCCTGTTGATATCTCTTGTGGAAAAAGAAGTCAAAGAGACATTATGATATGGAATTCTGAAAATTTTTATAAAGAATATTTAAAAAAAATTAATGACATTGTAGCGAGTGGTATCCCAGGATGGCATTTTCAGGATTATCAAACTATAAAAAATGTTTTTAATGGTGAATATGATATCCATGGTGGAGCAAGGGAGTTACTATATCCCCACCATGAATTTATTGCTGAAATCTCAAAAAAAATCAATAAGATTGTACTCAAATATCCAAAAAAAAGGTGGATTCATGTGGGCTTGTTAAATATCAACTCAGAGAAAATGTCTAACTCAACTGGTAATACCATATCCATTTCGAGTATTTTAAAAAGCTGCAGCCCCAATGCTCTAAAAATCTTTTTTTTATCAAAAAATTATAAAAAAGATATCGACTTTACATCTCATGACCTTGATAAAGCAACTGAAATAGATAAAATAATTGGAAGTGTGTTTTTGGAGCGCGAAAACATGGAGCATCAACAAAATGTACATTTGGAACAACAATTTATAAAAAAATTTTTAAGATTTGTGGATGATGACTATGACACCGAGTCGTCTATAACACTAATTTTGGAAATAATAGAAAAATACCAAAATCCCAAATTGATTAAAAGGATGATTGAAATTCTTGGACTCAGGTATTATTAAAATACTGCAAGAAAATGAAAATAGTTTTTGTAATAGCTGGCATTCCAAAGTGGTAAATGTTAAAAATAAATTTTTCATCTCACATACTGCAGGCTTGAATGATGATTATTTTCTAAACAGAGTCCTCATTAATGAACATCTGGATTTTAATCGGTATGATAATTTTGAGATTGAAAAAACAATCCGCGATTTAACCAATGTATCCAATGCGAAAAAAATAACATTATATTTGCATATAACCTCAAAACATTCTCTTTTAGAAGAATATTTAATAAAAGAGAACTTTGAAAAAATCGATGAGGTGACTGGTTTGCAATATCTCGACTCTTTTGATTATAACTTTTCCACTCTAAATACCGCTATTTTGGTAAAGCCATTTAATGGCTCTCAAATTCTAATATCTGATAGTCATGATGAATTAAAAATGTGGGTAAAAGCCTATTGTACAATTTTTGGGATAAGCGGAAAAAAAGAAGGTTTAATTTATAAAATCTTGCAGGATAAGTTTAATATATTTGACTTTGTGCTGTTTAAGAAAAAAGTTAAAGATGAAGCCCATGAGAATGTAGCAGGCTGCGGTATTCTATTCCATCATAAAAACTGTATGGCCTTGTATTGTTTGGGCACTAAAAAAGAATATCGATGCAATAAGGTCGCAACAAACATCATTAATTTTTCAATCAATTTTGGCAGAAGACAGGGATATCCGATTTTCGGCCTCCAAACATTACAAAGCGACAATTTATTATCTTTTTACGAGAAACAAGGATTTGTAAAGATCTACACCAACAAGATATATAGAATCAGTGACCGTTAAATTTAATACTAATTAGTATGCACATTAAAAAATCTATTGAATATTTTTAACAATATCGATAACTTCATTTTTCCAGTTTTTATATATGAAAACGAAACAACCTATCAAAATAGTTTAAAACTACAATATATGAACGAATCTAAAGTTTTTATTAAAAATATTTCTGGGTATGTCCAAAAATTGGTTGATTTAAAGATATACAACATGCTTATTTTTGGCATCCCAGCTAAAAGGAATTCGCTAGGTACATCCTCTTTTGGCAAAAATGGAGTTGCCCAAATTTCAGTCAAAAAGATAAAGGAAAATTTTGGTGATAGGATAAATATTATCTCTGACGTATGTGTGTGTCAATACAATACCTCAGGTCACTGTGGTGTGTATTGTAATGATGCTTGTAAAAGTAATCCTGTTTCAAAAGGTATGGAAGGTTACAAAATTGATAATGATGAAACATTGAAAGTATTGGGAAAGATAACATTGAGTTTATCTGAATCTGGTACGGATTATGTTGCCCCGTCTTCGATGATGGATGGACAAGTGCTTTATCTAAAAAAAGTATTGGAAAACAATGATTTTAGTAATATAAAAATAATGAGTTTTTCCTCCAAGCATAACTCTTGTCTGTATTCTCCATTTAGAAGTAATAATTTTTTTAAACCCGGTTTTTTCGATAAGTCTTCATACCAGAACAGTTTTACCAATATGCAAGAATCTGTGAGGGAGGTATTATCAGATATTAACGAAGGTGCAGATTGGGTAATGATCAAACCATCTTATTGGTATATGGATGTTGTAAAAGCGGTAAAGATATACTCAGAAAAACCATTGGTCGTCCAAAATGTATCGGGTGAATATGCTTTGATAAAGGCAGCTGCAGAAAAGAAATGGCTCGATGAGGTTGAATGGGTCACGTTATCTTTGATGTCGCTTAAAAGGGCAGGAGCCGATAAGATTATTTCATACTTTATCTTCAATTTACTAAAGATAATTTCAAACACCTAAGCTGTGGGATTTATGCCTCGTTTCAATCGATTACGACTTTTTGTCGGAGATGGAAACAATTTGTCCACTTGTCGAATCAACAAAGATTTTTGTCTTGTTTACATTGATTTCCCACGCAAAATGAGTGCCGTCAGTTATTGGGGGGGTTGTGTTACCTGTTGTTTTTATGACAGAATCGTTGTTTTTATTCAATAGGTATACAGTGCCATCATTTTTTATCATTACGTATTGATAAGTAAATTTATCCTTGACATCATCAAAGGTAATATTGTTAATTTCGCTTAAAGAGCGATTATAAACTTCATGTAAAGCTATCACATATGCTTGTTCAGGCAAAAGCGCGATAGAATGAAAGGTTGGATTACCTATGGAATAAATAAACAATAAATATATAATCAATGTAAAGATGGCAGGAAATAGAATTAGGATGAGGAATTTTTTTTTAAAAATTTTAGAGTTCATTTAGTTTATTGTTTTTGCCGAAAATATATATAAATTAATTTAAAGCACTAGCTTTATTTTTACGATTAGAATATATATAATTAATTTTAAATTTAAGTGTCCCGCGGTAGCTCAGCCTGGTAGAGCTTTCGGCTGTAGTTGTTGGCAACTAATGCTAACCAAAATCAGCCTATCGGGCTTACATCCAGCAGTGACCGAAGAGTCGCAGGCTCAAACAAAAAATAATGTCTTTATTTTTGGAGCAAATCCTGCTCGCGGGATACAATGTTTTTAATTTCATTTTAATTTTTTAGTCATTTAGGTCTGTTACTAGACATCACTGTTTTTGTCCCTTCTAAATTAAAATATTTTTCCATGATATTTGTCATCCACCGCCTATTCTGCCTAAGCAGTGAGTTTTTACGCCAATGTCAAAATAATCTGGATTTAAAGGACATGACTTTTCTTTTCATTTATGATATTGATTAATACCAATGTAGAAAACACCTCATTAACTATCACTATTATGCGCAAGAGTATGAAAAAGGGCAAATAGTTAAGAGTTTAATTAGCTTTTATAATCTGAAATCCAAGCGGAAATCTGGCCTATTTATGATTTTATTTGTTTTATTGACTTACAAATTAATCTTAAGTTTGCCGAGTTTTGAATAACTCATGGGAATTTTTCTTTCGTACCAACATATCAATAGTTTGCCTAGTCCTAAAAGTAAAATTGCCTATAATGCAAAATACCCTGCCTGAATCTCTATTTGGATTTAAAAGAATATATTTATTTTTGTATAAATCTTGGTGGTGTCAATGATGACAACGAAGAGCCGTCTGATTATTGATATGTTATGAAGAAGATTATGAGTACCTGAGACATCATTTGAAATTTGGTTTTTGTTTATTCCCTTAAATCAGTCCTAAAGAATGATTTTTTCTTGAAAATCTGTTGGATATGCTATTTAGGATATGTCTTAATCCCAGTTCTGTAACCTCATTGACTCGTTTTGATGTTGTCACAAAACCGGCCACATTTTATTCTTATTAATAAAAAAAAATCAGTAATTTGAGTTAGGTTGATGATTGATTAAAAGACTACTATTTTTCATCTTTTGTATTTTTTTGAGGCGTAGGTTTTAGACCAATAAGATAAAAAATCAAAATCTGTATTGATTGATGTGTTCATTTGTAAACTGAAGACCCTCCTATAGTTGGGCAACAATCAATTTTAGGTGTCTAGGTGTTGAAAACTAAAATATTATTTATAAAATTATATATCGTTTCATTACCCTCTATATTATAAAATTTAATGAATTCAATACAAAAATTTATTCTAGGTTCTATTTACTGTAATAATTTGGATAATGGACCTAACTCTAATTCTATTTTGACATATCTTGAAAATAAAATGAATTTAGGGAGAGATTTTTACCTTGACAAAATTCTCGAATCTTGAAAGGCTTGGTTATGTAAAGACTATGCAAAAGGAGCAAGTCTTGCAAAAACCTACACAAATCATTTGTAGTCTTAGTGAGTTGGGTCGCTCAAAGATTAAGGTTGTATTTATGGGTGGAGTTTTTGATTTATTGCATCCGGGTCATATCCATACTTTAAAATCGGCTAAATCCTATGGGGATGTACTTGTCGTAGTGGTCGCTACTACTTCTACCGCATTAAAATTGAAGAAAAATAGGAATATTTACCATGATGAAAAACACCGGAGAGAATTGGTTGCATCGTTGTCCTTTGTAGATCTTTCACTTATAGGAAAGGAGGGTACTTTATACGATACTGTTTCTTTTGTAAAGCCTGATATTATTGCTCTTGGATATGACCAGTCTCATAATGAGAAAGAAATTCAAAAAAATTGCTTAGAACGAGGTATAAAATTGGATGTTATACGGTTGTCTTCACCAATACCTGAAATTAAAAGTACCTTGATAAAAAGAAGCCTTGGCAATACATTCTATGAAATTTGATTTGATTCCTTTAATATGATCGTTACGGTGTCTCCATTTTTCAGGTTTGCCGTATCCTTAATACAAACTGGAGAAATTACCTCGATTAATCTATCGTCATGATGAGTTCTTTCTAAAAGCAATATGGATGAATCAATTTCAACCTTTCTACTGTCTGTGCTGTAAGGGTTATTTTTTAAATCCATCTTGTTTTTCGCTACCTCTGGAAATAACACTGCTGGATAGCATTTTACCCATCCAAATGTTCTATTTTCATCCCTAAACCCGTGGATGTATATTGATGGATAATTTATTATTTCTCTTTTTGTATCCCTATAGATTTTGTCATCCAGCTTTACATTCAAAGTGCCTGGGAATGGCTCATATCCCAATTTGTCTTTAAACTGTTTTTTATATCCTTTTAATGACATGTAGTATGAACCCTCACCCATGCCAGTAACTATTCTTCCATGAAAAATCGCACTTTTTATTTTGGAATTATCCGTTGCTGTTTTTATCATTTCCTGTAACTCTTTAACCACCTCAAAACCCTCAGGTGTTACTTTCACTTTAAATATTTTATTATTTTTAATTCTTTCAATCAAATTATGCTTTTCCAATTCGATTAAAATCTTGGAAGCTGTTTGTTGAGATCTTTCAATTACCTTGCTAACCTGGCTACTCGTAACTTCAACATAAGTTTCCCTGGCACCTAGAGAAAGTAAATTGATAAGAATTAAAAAATGAAAATAATTTAGATTTTTGTCCATTATTATTTTATTTTTTTATTTAATTAAGCCAAAGTCAGAAAAAGTTTGTATCCGAATACCGGCATAGGGTTTTTTCAGACTACTCGTCCTATGACCTATGATGTATTGTATTCCTGCCTTATTGGCTGCTTCAATCAGCCTTTGTGTAATGATCCCATCTAAAACTAAAATCTTCCCACCTTGGGAGTCTGATATTTTTTTTACTATGTCAGACACGGGTAACTTTATCATTGTTTTCAATGATTTATCAAATATTATGGCTTCTAAGGTTTCATTAATTTCTGGAAAAACCTGTTTAATTATTGAAATGATTTCTTCATCATCGTTCGAGCTTGAATTGTTTTTGCCTAATTTTATATCTTTAATACTATTGTTGTTATTTGATTCAACCAATTCTTTCTGTAGTTGAATGTTGGGATTGTAGCTGTTGCTTGTATCCATGTCAATTGTGTTTATTTGGTTTTGATTTGACAATGAAAGTTGCGAATTGGTTCGAGTTTGTGGTTGATTTTCTGTGTTTAAATTATTTGTGTAGATATTTTTTATCTGCTGTTCAACATCTTTTAATATTTCAGAGATCTCTAAAGGAGTACATTCTTCAACTTCCCTACCTGATGGAGCTCTGTATACTTTGTCTATTTTGACCAATCCTTGCAGCTCTTTTAATATCAGATCACCTGCTCTATCTCCATCGATAAAAGCAATAACTCTTTTATTATACGTGAGTTTTAAAATGGTTTCATCTATTTTTGCTCCTTCAATTGCTATTGCATTATCGTATCCAGCCCTAAGTAAATTAATTACATCTGCCCTCCCTTCTACCAAAATAATCCAATCAGAATCGTATACTCCAACCCCGCACGCTAACTGGGCTTTACCAAATGTTGTTAGCCTGCCTGGCTTACTTGCATCATATACATCTTTTAACATTTCTTCTCCTTCACTAATTGTTTTTGTTGCCCATTCTTGGACTATTTTTTTGGCTCTATCTACTATTATTTTCTTTTTAATTGCACGTATATCATCAATTCCTAATAAGTAAAACTTGGCTTGAAAAGGTCCTACTTTGTCAATACTTTCAATTGCTGCAGCTATTAACGCCGCTGTTGAAATATCAGTGCTCATGGGAATCAATGCATCGCCCTTAGCAGAATTTGATTTGGAGTCTACATTGACTTCGATCCTTCCCACTTTGGATACTTTTTGGAGTTCATTCAGGTTCATTTCCGGACCTAGCAAACCTTCTGTTTGACCGAAAATAGCGCCAATAATGTCTGCTTTTTCTACTAACCCGTCAACCTCAAACTTTAACTTGACATGATATTTTACTATGCCTGTATTTGGCACCTTAATTACTTCGTTATTAATTTTATTTACCATATTTGGATGATTATTGTTTGTTATATTGCTTACCCTCATTAATCTTTTTATTTATGGGTAATGAGCCATTTATTTTTATCCGTGGGCATAATCTTTTATTTTTATTGTTAGATTGTAACATGAATCTGTTTTTTATTTCTCTGATAATGATTTATAAAACGACTTTATTTCTTCTATTTTTTTTATTCTTCCCCTAGTTATTTTAAGCAATTTTTTTTTATAATCCAGATCTATAAATTTTCCATTTGATTGTAATAATATTTTTTTAGTTATATTGCTGCCCTTTCTGTCTGAATCCAAAAGCAATATTATCTTCCTGTTTTTATAGGAAAAATAATCCAGAAAATGGGTGGTGCCTCTAAAATGGTGATAAGCTTTGATATTTCCATTATATCCTAAAAAAAATAGGGCGTCTACATCTTTTTTACCCTCAACGATAACTATGGAATTTCGGTTCGACTCCTCATTCAATGAAAGTATAAAGTCGTCTAAATCTCTTAATGCGTTGTATTTATTTTCTCGATTCATTAGTTGGTGATTGATTAAGAGCCTACTCTTTTCATTTTAGAGCCACACCTTGGACATGATGATTGATCGTGCTTAGTTCCACAACTCATGCAATAATAGCTAATAGAGCTTCCCGACGCACCAAAAACTGAACCTGTCATCCCCATTTTTTTCATAGCCCTATTTCGTATGTAATAACTCAGCATAATAAAAACAATTATTATTATTGGTAATGAGTAAGGGAAAGGTATCAAGAAAGAAATTGTCAAACTTATTCCTAAAGATATTCCTATCCACAATAATTGCTGTGATAAAAATTGCTTGTTATTATCTATCACTGTCTTTCAATGATATTATTAAAAACAATATATTTAAAATGTTTCCCTCAAATTTAAGGCTAGGTTAACATTAATCTTCGTTATGGATGTATGCAATCAGCTCAACCATTGCTATACATGTTTCAATTTGCGATTTTTTCGGCAGGAAAATATCAGTTAAAACATTTTAGAACCATCTTAATTGATGTATTAGTTCATTACGCATTATTCTTCTCAATTGTTTTTTCTCCAAAAAGGGTTGATGGATAATATGCCTTGTCTCTGTCTCTGTCTCTGTCCTTGAAAACTTGCAGACTTTTAGTGACCTGGCACGCATCATCCGTATGGTTAGGATGCCCTTCTCCATTGTTTCGCAACAAGTCATAGAAAACGTTCTGTCACAAACTTTATCCCGTTTGATCCTTTTCTGCTATTTTTTTTGCAATAAAGAATTTTTCATTGTCCCCCTGACTCAGAATGCCAAAATCAATGGTCTGCTGTCAGCCACTGTTTGAGTTTATTGCCTGCTAGCTATAATATTTTTTATATTAATTCAAAAAATTCTATCTGATCTGTATTTTGGATTTAACTTCCTAAAGATCCAAAGATTTTCTCTTAACAGTTCACAGTGATTCTATTTCTTGTCTCGTATATGCCGCTTATAGGAAACATGAAAGAAAACATATCTTTTTTATTGACTTTAGGGATTCCATTGAACTATGTTAATTAACGCCTTAATTGTATTCAGCATAGTATTTATAACGCTTTTCAACTTCTTTATTTTTCCCATCTATTACAAACTGAATTTGTTTTCCTAATTGACTTTTAGTATAATCTTTAAATTTAGTGCCTTCATCGGTATCTGAAAATTTTGATAAAGTGTTTTCAAAATCTTTCATGAAATCTACTACCAGTTTCCTGAACTCTTCTTTGGTTGGGTTTTTGTTTTTATTTACCTTAAACCAAGAAACAGCTAATTGTGTTGAGTACAGCTTTGCTAAATCCTCAATAAGCCTGTCAATTTCAAAAAAATCTGTCATTGCTTGATAAAACCTAGATATTGATGCTTAAAAAAATTTCTATTGAAGCAAATCCATTTCATGGGTCTAAATAGAAAGATAAAAATGTGTAGGTAATGGAAAAAAATGTATATGCCTATAACCGATGTAATAAAAAAACAAATAGCTCAGCAGCGACGACTTTTCTTTAAGATTTGTTTTAAATGTGGAGCAAAAAACCCTATTGGAGCAGAAAGATGCAGAAAGTGTCATGGAAATCAAATGCGTTTAAAGAATAGAACACTGGGTGCAAAAAAATAATCAATTACTTTTAATTCCGCTTTATTACCTTATTTCAAGGAATGAAAATTCTTTAAAATAGGAAACCTTTAATTATCTTTTTTGATTCCTACAAACTAAGATCACGATTAATATGAAACACCCAAAAGTTGTTCTTACTGCTGATAGAACTTTAATGTCTCCTTATAGAGGAATCTCACTGGCATCCTTTTTTGGCTGTGCTCCAGCGCTGGATGCAAACCGCAGTCATGATTCCTTTTGGTATAAAATTTTAGGTAATCAGGTAACCCCTAAATTACTCTTTGATTTTATATGTAATCCTATTGGTCATGAAAATGGTATAGCAAGTTACGCTCCTTATGGATTAAGAAAGATTGAAGCTGCTTTGTTAAGAGATGGGTACCTGAAAGAAGATGTAGTGGTAGCTCATCCGGACTATGTGGACAAATTTATAGGTCCGGAAACAGAATTTGTGGGAACCTATGAAATGGATCCATTGGGTATGGGGCCTGTCACAATGACATTTACCTATGGAAGGAAACAAATGTCCTATGATGAATTTTACAATAGGGATTTACACCATAAAATTAATGCAGCAAAGCAAAAGAACGGGAGTAAAGCAAAAGTAGTTGTTGGGGCTTCAGGTACGTGGCAATATAATTATGATCCTGCAAAAATCGAGGAGTATGGATTATATGCTATATTGGAAGGTGATCTTGGCGGAATTGGACCAGAAATAGATGGGGCAGGAAGATTGTTTTTTGACGCTGTAATAAATAATGAGTTGGAAACTGCAAATCCCTTTAAAAAGTCAAAATTCAGAGTTGAGGTCAAAGAATTTGATAGAAATGGGCGGAAATATCATGGACGATTTATCCATTATTCTGATGAACCGGTAATAGATGAAATACCTAATATTGTTAATCCAAGTATGCATGGGATGATTGAGGTGATGAGGGGATGCGGCAGAGGTTGCAAATTCTGTGATGTCACGTTGAGGCCATTAAGATATTATCCTGTTGAAAAAGTCAAAAAAGAAATAGAAGTTAATATGAAATATGGTGGCTTAAAAAATGCTTGGATCCAAAGTGATGATATTTTTGTTTACGGCTTAAATCCTCGAACAACCAAAAATATGCAACCAAATAGAGAGGCCCTTGAGGAACTATTCAAAGGGATTATGGAAACAGGTGTTGAGCATACAAATCCTACTCATGGAACCCTTGCCGGTGCTATTGCAGATGAAAAACTAATCCCTAGTATTTCCAAGATAATAAAGTCCGGACCCGGAAATCATATTGGTGTTCAGTGTGGTCTAGAAACTGGAAGCACCCGACTAATCGGAAAGTACGCTGATCGAAAATTAGCTCCATTCAAACCTTCAGAGTGGCATTGGGTGGTGAAGGAAGGCGTAAAAACTCTCAATGAGCATTATTGGGTTCCTGCTTTTACGCTTATTATGGGATTGGACAATGATGAAAATGCTGATGATAGTTGGGAAACAATTCAACTAATCCATCAATTAGAGAAAGAACAGCCTGATTCAAAATTTACTGTTACCCCATTAACCTTTGTTCCAATTGGCTTGCTTGAAAAATCTGACTTTTTTGACATTGGTAATACTATGGACCCGGCAAAACTAGGTGTAATGTATAAAACATGGCAACACAATTTTAAATACGCCATTCATAAATTTATGCACAAGGTAGGGCAAAACGATCCAATAAAAAAATTCTTCTTTGCTACCTTGGCAAGGACATTGGGTGGTGTTCCTTTAAATGCAATGGAGAAATACGCTAGAAGAAAGAGCCCCGAACATGAGAGAGTTATCGAGAAAATAAAAGCACAGTATGCATAAATTTCCTTTACTGTCTATTTCACTTCTTTCTCTATCGTCTCAATCAACGTTTCTAAATCAATTATAATATTTTCTCCAAACTTGTTCTCAAATTTTTCTTTTAAGTTTTTGCTTGAAAAGATAATTGTCTTTACTTTTTCTTTAAATCGGGTTTCATTTAATGTTGAGAGTAGAAACTTTATTGACATCTCATTGTATGATATTATGCATACATAGATTTTTTCTTTATTTTTACTATGAAGTTTATTTATATATCTTTGAAAATCAATATCAAAAAAAGGGTCTATATACTTCTCTATGTTTCCGATTATTGCAGAATTTATTCCAACCTTTTTTGCATAGATGTTTATCATATTGCATATTGGTATTGAATCATCATCTCCTGAAACAATAACAAGTAAAGAATATCTCTTTGTTCTGTTTTCATTCGTTGCAACACAATTTTTCAATAAGTTTATGGATTCTATCAGATTTGTTGTCAAATGTATTTTTTCCGTTTTTCCTATTTTTCCTCTTAGGTGGAGTTCAAAAAGTGTATTTAACACCGGGAAACAGATGTCTGTAAGAATTTTCCTCAAATTGATTTTTTTATTGATTATGCTTAGTATGATATTTTCTGAAATTTCTTTTTCCCCGCTAATCAGAGACATTATCAATTTTTGTTGTAAATCAATATAGTTCTCGTCCTTTAAATCAAAATTTATTATTCCTGGCTCAAGAAACCAGAAATTAACCGATCCAATTTTCTTTTTATTGATGATTTTTTGGAAATACAAAATATCCAAGTATTTTGAAATGGTGATTCTGTTCGTTCCTATGTTTTTTGAAATTTCTGTACTTGACATTGGGTTGTTATCCTGGAGTAGTTTTATCACCTCTTTTTGAATATCGGCTAGGTTATACCTTTTGGACATTGTGGAATTATGTAATTAGAAAAATACCTTGGATAAAAAAGATTTAGAGCATAATTAAAATGTATTCACATTTTATTAGTTAGAGTGCTGATGCTAATTCAAAGATTTTGTCATACCAGTTATTTGCTCGGGTAATGCTGCTAGAAACAAGTATTCCTTGTGCACCATTCTCTACTGCTATTTTTATGTCTTCACTTTTAGTTATTCCCGCGCCGCAGATTAATTTTGATCCGTTGTTTTCTTGTCTTATCAGCTCACTGCTTTTTTGGATCAAAAAAGGCTTTTCGGATGAAATTGATTTTTGAGTTCCAATCAATTCTGGTGGTTCGATTGCAATAAAATCAGGCTCAAACCTTAAAATCTCCTTTAGTTCTTCTAGTGTCTTAACACAAACAAAAGATAAAAGGTTTATCTCCTTTAGTTTTTCTATCAATTGTTTTATCTCCTCAATTCCTATACCGTGCTCGCTGTGATTGATCAAAGAACCTGTGGCCCCTACCTTTTCTATTATTTCGGGTACATAATATCCTGTCGTAGCTCCGTGTTTTTTCAGATCGATGTGTTGGGAAATAACCTTAAGTTTAGTATGTTTAGCTATTAATGCCAAAGAAGGTTGGGGAGGAGAAATAATTATCTCAACATCTACCTTTTCACTGACCCGCTCTGCATCCTTTACAATTCTCAGTGTGTTGTCTCCTGCTGTTTCTAGATAGTTCTTTAGGTTGATGATAAATGGGCCATTTCTTTTAAATGAATCCATAAGGCAAAACTCTTACTTGAATTTTTCATTTAATTTTGAAATTCTGGCCTCGTATCCTTTATTATATTCCAACTCCTCTGGAATTAAGGTTGCTGGATGGATAAATCCCTGCACTCTCATCACAATGGCTCTTTTGACAGCCTCCATTCTCTGGTAGTCCCAGTCTGAGGTACTAAAGCCATCATGGGGTCCTGTAAACTTTCCATTATGCATACTAAACAGTAAGCAGGACACTATTGGAATTGAATAGTTTAAACTTGCTGCTGAGTTTAGCTTTATGGGCATTAGGGGCATGTGGTGACTGCCTCTTGTATTTCCCGCTACAATATGGGGATCATTGAAAGCGCTTCCAGCTTCTTCGGTAGCGGGGAAATTTTTTTGAGTCCTGACGATAGTTATTGGATCGTCCTTGCCTACATAAGTTCCCGCAATGTTATGCAATCTGTCTGTTGACGAAGAAACTATTTGTTCTCTGTTGTGTGAATAAACTGAGTGTACCACATATCTTCCAGGATACATCAAAGCAGCTTCTAGTTCGGGTTTATCGGCCCATAGTTTTAAGTCAGCAATTTTCCCTGTCATTACATCCATGATTCTAAATATTGTTCCCTTTGCTAATTCCTCATTAATTATTAGACCCGTATTGCTTCTTGAATCAACAAACATTCTCCAGAAAGGAAAATTGTATGCTCCTGGTTCTGTTTTATCTGCTGCAAAGACACAAAAAACTTCGCTAGGCCTTTCTTCCATTTCAATTTCAGCAATTCCTGGTCCCATTCCTTTTACGTTTCCAGAAAATGAATCTTTGAGTAGATCTTGACCAGCCCCATAAAGCCCTTGTTCTTTTGCAACCTTGGTGCCTTCCGTAAAGGCATCCCAAGCAAGTTTATGAATCTCTTTGTTGTCCACACCTAACGTGTGGCTCATTATAATGTGAATGTCGTCCCCTGTATATCCAATATATTTGTCAATAAGAATTCCTTTTCCATTTTTTAATACGTAATCTTTGACGGTCTGAACCAACTCATCACTAGGTCTTGTATGACCTCCTATTCCTCCAATATCTGCTTTTATTGCTGAAACTGTGATCTTCATAAACAAGTTGCCTTTTATGTTCTTTAAAAATTTTGTGAATGCAGAAATTGATCAATTATGCCTGTATATACTATGTAGGTTGGGAAGTTTCGATTGACATGCGCAATCGCTTCCTGTATGCTGGATGCTGTGAAAAAATTTTATTGTTACTATTACTTTAATTAAAATATCAATGTTTTTTCGTTGTTGTTTGTGGTTCTTGTTGCCAAAAAAAGTAACCAATAAATAACCATTATTTTTTCTTTACTGTTATGCGTGACGCAAACCTAATCAAAATAATGATAGAAGAACGAGCTTTGGTAAAATTAATCAAAACTATTGGAGAGAAAGAATACTCAACTAGAGACCTTTTGAAAAAACTTGGTGCATATGGATATGGGCATAAGTTATTAATTAAAGCCGAAGATAGGGGACTGGTTGAAAGAAGTAATGTCAAAAATAAAACATACAATAAATTGACCAAAGAAGGCAAGAAAATAATAAGATTGGCTAAAGAAATCGGTGTTTAGTTTTACCTTATTTATTCCATGAGTAAATTCTTTTCCTATTTATACGTCTATATGTAACTGTTATACAAAGAAATAAATTATTTGTTATGCTACGCTCGCCTGCTATGAATAAAGTTGTTCTTGCGTTTTCGGGAGGATTGGATACCTCTGTTTGCGTAAAATATTTACAGAAACTCCATAATTTGGAAGTAATTACATTAATCGTGGATGTAGGGCAAGATGACGATTTTGGAGAAATTCAAAAAACCTCATCGGAGTTAGGTTCTATCGATCACGTCTATGTTGATGCTAAAGAAGAATTTGTTAACGAATATGTTACTCCTGCAATAAAATCAAATGCTCTTTATCAGCAGAGTTATCCGCTCGCTACAGCTATCGCCCGTCCATTGATAGCAAAGAAACTGGTAGAAATAGCTAACAAATATGACGCCACGTCGGTTGCACATGGCTGTACGGGAAAGGGTAACGATCAGGTTCGGTTTGACATAACCATTAAATCTTTAAATCCTAATTTAGGGATTATAGCGCCTATCCGCGATTTAAACCTTACGAGGGATAAAGAAATAGATTATGCCAAAGAGAATGGTATTCAAGTAAGTGAGATAGCAAAAAAATACAGTATTGATAAAAACATATGGGGTAGGTCAATCGAGGGCGGCACGCTTGAGGATCTTGGAAATGAACCATTGGAGGATGCCTTTGAATACGTAAAATTCAATAATTATTCTGTTGGTAGTATCGAGTTAGGTTTTGAAAAGGGTGTTCCAATATCAATAAATGGTAAAGTTGAAAAATTGCCTTCTTTGATAAATAAATTAAATGAAATAGCTGGTTCATTTGGGATAGGCATTATTGATCATATTGAGGATAGGGTCATAGGAATAAAATCGAGGGAGGTTTATGAGGCGCCTGCTGCTTTAATTATTATATGTGCCCATAAAGATCTTGAAAAGCTAGCATTAACAAGTCATGAACTTCGGTTCAAAGCGGTTGTTGAAGAACAGTGGTCTTGGCTAGCGTATTCCGGGTTGTGGTTAGATCCGTTACTTTCAGATTTAAATCAATTTGTAGAAAAAACTCAAGAACGAGTAACGGGAAAAATAAAGATTAAAATGCATAATGGATATTACAGGGTAATAGGGAGAGAATCAAAGTTTTCATTGTACAATAATGATACTGCAACCTATTTATCAAATTCATCATTTGATCAAACTATAGCAAAAGGATTTGTAGAATTGTGGGGTATGCAATCAATTACAGCTAATTCAAAAATTTCAGATAACATTGCTTAAAAATGGTTAAACTAGGCATTTTTTTTGATAAATTGCGTTTCGAAGAAAAATCACTTTATGAAACAGCTATAAAAATCGGAATAGAGACCAGCCTGATTGATTCTAAAAATGTTATTTTAAACACAGAATATTTGACCTCTAATGAATTGAATTATGGTGATGTACTTTTACAGAGGAGTATCAGTTATGTTCGAGGTCAATTTTTAACAATTTGTTTAGAATTGCTTGGCTATGACGTAATCAATAATTCTAAAACTGGGGAAATCTGTGGAAACAAATTATTAACTTCAATGATTTTAAAAAAAAATAACATCCCCACCCCTAAATCTTTTTTCTCGTTTAATTCTGAGTCAGCTTTTAACATCATTAATGAACAAGATCTAGAAAAATACCCTTTGGTTTTTAAACCTGTAATTGGCTCTTGGGGCAGGGGTGTCTTTCCTGTTAGGAATAAGGAAGTGGGTAAAATGATTGTTGAGATGAGGCTGGAGAGTTCTAGTCCCTTTTCAAACATATATTATTTTCAAGATTTGATAAAGAGGCCACCCCGGGATATTAGGTGTATAGTTGTAGGAGAGCAGGTTGTGGCAGCTATTTATCGGTATTCATCTGGCGATGAATGGCGAACTAATGTTTCAAGAGGGGGAAAAGCAGAAATGATAAAAATAACGCCGGAATTGGAGGACATTGCCATTAAGGCTGCTAAAGCTGTTGGTGTTGGTGTCTTGGGGATTGATATGATGGAGGATAATCAGAATGGTCTATTGGTTCATGAAGTAAACAACACCGTGGAATTTAGGGGGGCAAGCTTAGCAACTGGTATTGATATATCAAAGTTAATTATCGACTATATTGCAAATAACAACAAAAAATAAACGAATATTAGTATAATGGCCAAAAATTTAAATGAGGATTGTCGGACGGTTTATTGTTTATGAGATTCTGCAATGATGGCGTATTTTCCATTAATAAAAATAATGATCTCTATATGGGGAACTTAAAATGAAGGTTGGAGTAATTGGAGCTTCCGGATTTGTAGGTGGGGAGTTGTTACGGCTTTTGGTTACCCATCCTGAAACAGAAATATCGATGGTCACATCAAGACAAAAGTTGGGAGAATATGTTCATAGAGTCCATCCTAGTTTGAAAAATTTCATAACTTTGACATTTTCTGACATGGATATTGACAAGGTGGTGAATTCCTGTGATTTGGTCTTTGTTTCTGTACCCCATGGAAAATCCAACAAGATTGTCGATGAGCTTTTTAAGAGCGGAATAAAAATAGTTGATCTTTCTGCAGATTTTAGGCTTAAAAATCCTCAGGATTATGTAAAATGGTATGGATGGGAGCATCCATTCCCTGATCTGCTGTCAAGGTCGGTTTACGGTGTCCCAGAGTTTCATCGAGATGAGATAAAGAATGCCCAGTTAGTTGCATGCCCTGGATGCATGGCAGTCACTTCCTTACTTGCATTGTATCCGTTGGTGAAAAATGACCTAATTGATACTGAACACATTGTTGTTGACAGTAAAATAGGTTCCTCAGGTGCCGGAAGTCAATCCAATTCGGGAACTCATCATGCAATGCGATACGGGGTAATCAGACCTTACAAGCCTGCAAAACATCGTCATACCGGAGAAATAGAGCAAGAACTAGGTTGTATAGCCGACGTTAAAATCCGTGTGAGTATGACCCCACATGCAGTCAATATGGTGAGGGGGATATTGACCACAAACCATGTATTTTTAAAAAAACCATTAAGTGAAATGGATTTGTGGAAAGTCTACAGAAATTCATACAAAACCGAAGTGTTTGTTAGATTAATACGCGACAAAACTGGGTTTTATAAGTTTCCTGATCCCAAATTTGTTATAGGTTCCAATTTCTGTGATGTTGGATTTGACTTGGATGAGGACAATAACAGGGTTGTTTCTCTTTCGGCGTCGGACAATTTGATGAAGGGTGCTGCCGGGTCTGCTATACAGAACATGAATGTGATGCTTGGATATGATGAAATGGCTGGACTTAAATTTACTCCGCTTACGCCAGTATGATT
Organism: uncultured Nitrososphaeraceae archaeon; assembly: GCA_963779615.1. Taxonomy (GTDB): domain Archaea; phylum Thermoproteota; class Nitrososphaeria; order Nitrososphaerales; family Nitrososphaeraceae; genus Nitrosocosmicus. Next base: position 274,359 of record CAVZZA010000005.1, on the reverse strand, counting down.
GTTGTTAAAATAGGCGGAAGCATTGTAGAAGGTTTGCATTCTTCTATATTGGATGATTTTGTTGAACTGTCCAAAAGGGAAAAAATTGTAGTGGTTCATGGTGGGGGGAAAGATGTCACAAATACCGCAAATTTAATGGGTAAAGAACAAAACTTTATAATATCTCCAGAAGGGAAACGGAGCAGATACACCGACAAGGAGACATCAATGATATACACCATGGTAATGTCTGGAAAAATAAATAAAAACATCACCGCAATGCTTTCAGGCAAAGGGATATTGTCTGTGGGAATAACGGGAATAGATGGTGAAACTATTAGGGCCCAAAGAAAGAAAAAATTGATCATCTTGAATGAGAAAGGCAGAAAAATGGTTATTGATGGTGGTTATACCGGAAAAGTATCAAATATAGATACCCGATTAATTGACATTTTGTTGAATAATGGATATCTTCCTGTGATTTCTCCTATAGCTTTAGGTGAAGACTATGAATTTTTGAATATTGATGGGGATAGAGCTGCTGCAAGTGTAGCTGGCGCCATGGAATCTGATGTTGTGGTTTTTATCACAAATGTGAGTGGTTTAATAATGGAAGAAAAGTTGGTAAATTGTCTTACTTTGGATGAAGCCAAAAAATTATTGCCTAAAATAGGGCCGGGGATGGAAAAAAAAGTGTTGGCCAGCACAGAAGCGCTGACACTCGGTGTAAAAAAATCAATAATAGCGTCAGGCTCGGTAAAAAATCCTTTGCTATCTGCACTATCGCATAAAGACTGCACGGTGATTATGAAATGAGTTTTGTTATGGAAGAGGAGACTTTTGTCGGGAACATATATCAACGATTTCCTGTAAATGTAGCGAAGGGCAAAGGCTGTGTTTTATGGGATACAGGGGGCAAAGAATACATCGATTGCATGGGGGGCTATGGCGTTGCTTTGGTTGGCCATTGTAATGACCGGGTAGTAGGCGCAATAAAAAACCAAGCCGAACAGCTTATAACTTGTCATATGTCTTTGTATAATAATGCCAGACTAGAATTCTTAAATAAACTTTTTACAATAACCCCCAAAAACCTCAATAGTATATTTTTCTCCAACAGCGGAACCGAATCTGTAGAAGCTGCCATTAAGTTCTCTAGAAAATATACCAACAAAAATGGTATTATTGCGTTGAACGGCGCATATCATGGGAAAACATTTGGTGCATTGTCTGTCACATACAATGAAAAATATCGCAAGTCGTTTTTGCCACTTTTGGATGGGGTTAAATTCAGTTCATACAATGAGCTCGAGAAAATCGAGGAATTGGTAACTAACCATGGCAATAACATCGGAACGATAATTGCAGAACCAATACAAGGTGAAACCGGAATAATTGTACCGCCCACTGATTTTCTTAAAAAACTTCGAAATATATGTGACAATCATAACCTGGTATTGATTTTTGATGAGATTCAGTCAGGATTGGGTAGAACCGGCAAGATGTGGGCAGGACAGCATTGGGATGTGGAGCCAGATGTAATGTGCTTGGCAAAGGGAATAGCTGGTGGCGTGCCCATGGGCCTTACACTTGCACGTTCTGAAATTCTTGACTGCATTAAAGTTGGGGAGCACTCATCAACATTTGCTGGAAATCCACTTGCCTGTGCCGCAGGCTCTGCCACAATAGACTCTTTGGTAGAAGATAAGTTGGTTGAAAACTCGGAAAAAATCGGAGCGCTGTTTAAAGAGGGCCTATTAGATTTAAAGGATAGCCATAAAATAATTCGTGAGGTAAGGGGGTTTGGAATGATGCTTGGAGTTGAAATGAAATTTGACATTAAGGATATTCTTTTTGACGGCATAAAAAATGGGATATTGGTATTGTATTCTGGTAGAAATATTTTGAGGTTGCTTCCACCATTGGTAATGGATGAGGATATGTGTAAAAAAGCAATTAATTTGATTGATAGGTTAATTCATAACGAGGAGAAAAGGCGAATTGTCTGAGAACTTAAATACCATTGATGAAAAAATCATCAAAATACTAAAAAATGATTCCAGAAAATCTTTTGTAGAAATAGCTAATGATATTGGGATGTCTGAATCTGCTGTACGCCGTAGAGTTAAAAACTTGCAGGATACTGGTGTTATAAAAAAATTTACAATAGATTTGGGCCCCTCCAACAAAACAAGTGCAATAACTCTAATATCTGTAAGTTCTGCGGCAGACACATCAAACGTTTCAAAACGCCTTTTAGACCTCAAAGGTGTCGAGGTAGTTTATGAAATCACGGGTCAGTTTGACATTGCCACTATAATAATTGCGCCCACAATTCTAGAGATAAACTCCTATATTGACGAAATTCGAAAAATCGACGGTGTATCTGATACCAACACGGTCATAATATTGCGAACACTGGGCAATTCAGCCTAGACTTCAACAATTTGTTTTTTTTGGTCTACTGTTGATAAAGACGCATACAGGATATCATCTCTAGATGTTTTTTTACATATAAAATTTAAATTTTTTTAACGATAACATTTATAAATTAAACGATAATAGTGATATTAATTACATTATGTCACTAAAATCAGACGATCCTAATTATTTTGCTCATATATACAATGATTCTGAACGGGATAAGAAATATATCAAAATCCTGGACTCAACATTGCGAGAAGGAGAACAACATCCGGGAGTTTCCTTTTCCAATAAACAAAGAATTCAAATTGCATGGATGCTTGATTCGTTTGGTGTAGACCAAATAGAAATAAGCCCAATAGTTTCATTGGATCATCGTGATGCTACAAAAGTAATACTCAAACAAGGCTTAAGGGCCGATATAGTAGCACATGTCCGTGCGATAAAATCTGATGTTGATGTGGCGATAGACTGCAATGCATCATGGGTTGCAACTTATCTTGGGATTTCTGATATCCATTTATCGTCCAAACTACGGATTTCCAGAGAAGAGGCCAAAACCAGAGCTTTGGAGGTTGCTGATTACATTAAATCCCATGGGCTGAAATCCCGGTTCACCATGGAAGACGCAAGCAGAACGGATCCAGACTTTCTTTTGGATATGTGCAAGGAAATCAGTAATCGTGGCATAGACAGAATTAGTATTCCTGATACCGTGGGAATTATGAGACCCAGGGGCATGTATAACATCGTAAAACTTGTTCATGACAACATTGATACCTCAAAAACCTCTTTAGACGTCCATTGCCACAATGACGTTGGTTTAGCATTATCCAATGCCTTGTCGGGTTGCGAGGGTGGTGCCGATCAGATTCACACCACCATAGATGGGATTGGTGAAAGGACAGGCATCCCCACATTGGCTGAGACTGCAGTTGCACTAAATCTCATCTACAAGTCCAGCAATGATTTTAGGTTGCACATGCTAAAGGATTTGTCAAGGACTATTTCCGATTACACCAAGATCCCTATTCATGAGTCTAAACCTATAGTGGGTGATAGTTCCTACAAACACAAAGCTGGGACCCACCTCGCTGCCATATTGCGAAACCCTTCTGCTTATGAAATAATTGAACCAAAACTAGTGGGTAACAGACGCAAAATCGTATTTGGTGAGTTATCCGGAAAAAACGGCTCTGCGTACCTTTTGTCCATATTGGGGTTAGGTGCATCAAAAGAGAATGCTGAATCATTAGCAAAGGGGTTGAAAGAACTGCGTATGGGTGACATCCTCGAATTATATCTAGATGAAAAATTAGAAAGCAAAATACTTAATGAAGGTTATGTGAAAATAAATAAGGATAAAAATGGCAAAAGTTAGTTGTATCGAATGTGACGCAGACATCCCAATACCTGATGACTCTATGCAAGGAGAAATTGTTACCTGTCCAGACTGTGGAGAGAGTTTTGAAATAGTAAAATCTGGTGAAAATTTTAGCATAAAGCCTGCTCAAGTAGTTGGAGAAGATTGGGGACAATAAATATTGGGGGAGAACACTCTTCTTCCCTCATTATTCTTTTTGATAATATAAGATGGGAAGAGAAATCCATAATTGAGACCGCAAAAAAAAACGGTATTGATTTGGAAATAGTCGATTGCAAAGAGCTTGTTTTGTTTTTGAATAATGAAAACATGGCTTTTAAAAATAAAGTTATTCTGCAGAGATGTGTAAGTTATTTTAAAAGTTTGCATTCAACGGCCGCTTTGGAGGGACTTGGTGCACGGATGATTAACTCCCTTTACACTTCCATCATGTGTGGCAACAAACTATTTTCCCATATGGAGCTCCAAAAACAGGGGATCTTCACCCCTAATGCTTTTTGCTCTTTTTCCCTTTCATCTGGTATCAAAGGAATCAGTCAAATGGGCTATCCTGTTGTGATCAAACCGACTGTAGGAAGTTGGGGGAGATTGATAGGCTTGCTGAATGACGAAGAGGCAGCCAAGGCCGTTTTAGAAGACCGGGAGCACATGTTTCCAATATACCATATTAACTATATTGAAGAATTTGTCAAGCGGCCGCCCAGGGACATAAGGGCTATTGTTGTAGGTGACAATGTAGTGGCTGCCATCTACAGATACTCCGGAAACACGGAGTGGAAGACGAACATGGCATTAGGTGGCCATGCCGAGCCCTGCCCAATTACAAAGGACTTGGAAGATATGTGCGTTAAATCGGCAAAAATTTTTAAAGGTGATATAGTGGGTGTAGACTTAATGGAAAGTAGGGAACATGGTTTATTGGTCCATGAGGTAAACAATACGACAGAGTTCAAAAATACTGTGCGGGTAACCGGAGTTGATATACCATCATTAATTTTGGATTATATGGTCGATATTTCTAAAAAATAAAAAATTGGTCTCTTCAGCATTTGCTATAGAATTATTAAGAAATTCTTTAGAAATTTACTCACCTTCGAGATCAGAGTCGATACTGGCTAATTTTCTAAAGGATGTTTGTCTGGATCTGGGGTTTGAACAGGCAAATATTGACAGTGTGGGAAACGTTGTTGCAATGAAGGGGTCTGGGAGTCCAGTAATACTGCTCTGCGGTCACATGGATACAGTTCCTGGCATTGTTCCGGTACGATTAGATGGCGACTACATGTATGGCAGGGGTGCCTCTGACGCAAAGGCGCCATTGATATCCATGCTGTTAGGTGCTGCGGATTTTCCCAAACAAAATGGAACCATAATCTTTGCTGGGGTTGTTGATGAGGAGGGTAATGCAACAGGCATAAAAAATCTCGTAAAAGACAGAAACCTGCGGCCTCATTATGCAATTTTTGGTGAGCCCAGTGGAATAGACAACATCACAGTTTCTTACAAAGGGCGTTTGGAAATCCGCTTGCTGTGTGATGTAAACAATAGTGCCCATGCAAGCGCCCCGTGGATTTCCCTGAATGCCATTGAGGAGATTTATAACATATGGGCCAACCTGAAAAAAGTTTTAGACAGCTATGAAATCAACAACTCCAAAAACAAGGCCGACCTTGTCAGCTACAGCATAACCGAAGTAAATGGGGGGTCGAGTCACAACGTCACTCCTCAAAAATGTAGGATGACAATTGATATCCGCATACCCGCTAATTTGTCCTGTGACGATATCTTGAGCCTGCTTGACGCGAAATTAAATGAGGTTAAAAAAGACAAAAATGACATTACAATAAAGTATCATGTGGAAGACAGAACAGAGCCGTTTCAGGCAAGCGCCTCATCTACTTTGGTAAGGTCTTTGGTATTGTCAATTTTGGACAACAGGAAAAAGAGGCCATTATTGTTAAAAAAAACAGGAACAGGGGACATGAATATTCTGGGCAATGTTCTTAACATTCCGGTGGTCACATATGGCCCGGGAGATCCGCACTCGTCTCATACCGTAAATGAAAGAGTGTACATACCAGAATACCTTACCGGCATAGAAATTTACAAAAACACATTGTTTCACATGATTCGATTGCATAAAAGCCTACAAAACAGGTGACAGTAAATGAACAGCCAAACTCATTTTGATTTATGAGATTGGTGGCTAAAAAATATAAATAAATAAACTAAAATAACTTAAATGCTTTATAAGAAATGCTTTACTTAATAGGTGTAGGGATTGACGAATATGACTCTTTGAGTCTTGGTTCTGTTGAGGTGTTAAAAAATAGTGATATGGTTTATGTGGAGCGCTTTACTGGCTTTTTGTCAGATGACTTTATTTTAAAAATTAAATCCCTTTTAAAAGCGCATGAAGGAACAATCCCAAAAGGTGGTGTTGAGGTTCAACTTGTCAAACGGTGGTTCATAGAGGATGGAAGGGAATTGTTGGAGAATTCGGTAAAAAAAACCGTTTGTGTTTTGATTTATGGGGATCCACTTATTGCAACAACCTATAATGAGTTGCTAGTAAGGGCAAGCAGACAATCTGTTCCATATAAAGTAATTCATTCCTCATCGGGGATTTCATCACTAATAGGTGAGTCAGGATTGCATTATTATAAATTTGGAAAAATGGTTACTATGATGTCTGATCCCATGTCGTCTATTACTGTATATGACACCATATACAACAACATTTGCCTGGGCTTGCATACCTTGATCCTGACAGAATATGGCAATGATGATAATGGGAAAAATGGTTCGGATTTAGATGACAGCAAACCATTTTTTTTGTCCCCGAAAGAGGTTTTTGGCTTAATACTGGAGAGGGAAAACGAATTAAAACTATTGAATTTTTCTGAAAACTCCTTTGCTCTCGTAGCCTCCAGAGTAGGAACAGATGGCTCGAAATTGATATGCGGGAAGATAAAGTCCTTGTTAAACCAACAATACAATGGGGGGGGCCCTCACTCCATAGTTATACCCGGCTCACTGCATTTCACAGAAATTGATTCCCTTAAAAACTTAACCACCCTGCTTGATGATCCTATTGATAATTCTGTCACGGTTGATGGGATATCCAACAGAATGCTAAACAAGTATATTCCAAACGCAAAAAAAGCATTGGTTAATCTATCATCTATGGTTAAAGAAGAAAACATAACCTCCAAAAAAGAATATTTTAATGTTTTAGAAAATGCTGAAAACTACCTTTTTGACGCTGAACGATTCTACAAGCAAGGTCGAGTTGAACTTGCCGTTCTCAGTGTTGGTTATGCTGAGGGTTTAATCGATGCCATCAGGTTCCAAAAAGGCATGAATCCCTGGTAAGTGTACGCATATACGTTTTTTATGTATGATAGTTTAGAATTGTTTTTCAATATTTTTTTTTAAAATCATTCCACAGCATGTACGATTTCAATGCGCATCCACCTGAAGACACAGATACCAATGACCATACTCCTGATGCGTCTGGTGGTGTCCCAGCAACAAACCACGATAGCCATCCAAGTAAGAAGAAGAAAATGCCGATTAAAAAAAATAGTTTTGGGCATTTGCCTAATGAAATTTTAAAGTTTGTTAAAAATGACTCTTATTCACTGCTTGTTAAGGGGAAACCTGGAACCGGCAAAACAACTTTCGCACTTACCCTAATGGATAACCTGAACCACGATAGCAACTATTTTTACATATCCACAAGGCTTTCAGTCAAACAACTTTTATTTTTTTTTCCATGGATAAGCAAGTTTACATCAATAAATGACTCAAAGTATGAGTACAAGTTTGAAGACGCAAGGTTGGACGAACCTGAATCTCTTTTTGAGAGAATCACCAACCAGCTTATGGATGTAAAGTCACCAATTATAATAATTGACACCTGGGACGCCATTGCCTCATTTATGGATAAGGAATCAAGGCTAAACAATGAACGGGTTTTACAAATATGGCGAGAGAGGGCGGGAGCAAAACTGATTTTTCTAAGCGAATCACGCGAGACCACCCTATTGGATTCGATCGTCGATGGGGTAATTACCCTGAAGAATGAGTTTAAGCAACCAAATCAATACAGGAAATTGCTCATAAACAAGCTTCGGGGAATCTCCATTAACTGTTCGAAATATTATTTCTCCTTGTATGATGGATTTTTTTTTGTTTTGGATCCTTTAGGCGAGCTAAATTTGTTTGAAAAGCTCAAAACAAACGAGTTTGCCGCAACAAACAGGTTTGGCTACAGCACCAGGAATAAATTTCCTTACAAACACGCCTCCGGAAACTACCAGAATAACAGAAACAATTTTTTTATGAAACTCCTAAGGGACAACAAACTCATAACGATGGAGTTCGATTCTGACTTGCACAGTGAAATGATTTTGTCCATGGTGCTTGGACCCCTTTTGTATTGGATCAACTACAACAACCTGATTTTGGTAAACAAGTTTAAGTGGAACTTTTATTCGATGCTGAAAGAGGCTATGCTTTATTTTGTAGGGCCTGAAGCGCTTGCCAGCAACCTGATGAATGAAGCACTGGATTTTTCGTATTTTGCTAAAAACAATGGGGGGATGGATTATGGACAAGACAAACCCTTGGGACAAAAAGGTGCTTCTGAAAAACTCAATGACTCAATCAATAAAACTCTTTCTCCAATTCAGGAGGCGGCAAGCCAAAATAAAAAAAACACCCACAGCAACACCCTGAACATAATGGACGGTAATAATTCAGGTCATTTGATTTCCACCCCTGAGTTTGTCGACACCCTAAAACAGAGCCAATTGAACAGCCTGATAATACTAAAAGGAAACAGTTCCATTAACAATGATGCACTGCTGCTGTCTGAAAGCAATTATTACAAAATTGTCCTAAAGGGCAAAAACATCCTGATAAAGTCCGCAAGTCCATCAAAACATGTTTTTGGCGCGCTTAATGAAAGCAACAACCTTCTGGTTGACTGGTGCCCAATGCACTAGAATAATCCCGACACCTCACTGGTTTAAGGCTAAAACCAACAACAACAAGGTGAGTGTATACCTTTATTTTATTCCGTTGTTTTTTGTTTTTCATGCCTGCTGCTGATTTTTTCTCGGTTTTCGATTGCGGTATCGACGAGTGCTCAAACATAATAAACAAGGCCGCTTCAATCCATGCTGACCAAATGATCAAAGGCTCCTTTTCAAAGACTGGGCGAACCTCTGGTCATTACGTTAATTTCCCAATTCCCGAAAATTTGGTGGTTGTTGGGGATATCCATGGCGACTTTTTCACCCTAAAAAAAATAATCGAGAGAATACATTTCACAGACTTTTTAAAAAACGAGTCAAACCTGCTGATTTTCCTGGGTGATTATGTGGATAGGGGTGAGTATCCACTGGAGGTTTTGCTTGTGATCTGCAAACTAAAAAATTCCTACCCAAACAGTGTTTTTGTGTTGAGGGGCAACCATGAATCCTACAGTCATTTTCCGTTCTCCTCTTATGATTTTTACCCTTGGCTTGCCAACAAGTTTGGGAAACCAGCAGGCAGTTTTTATGATTGCCATGTCTTGCCATTTTTTGAATCGTTGCCCTTGGTTTGCGAAATAAACGGGTTTTCGATTTTGACTCATGGTGGCCTGCCTGTTGTTGAGAACCCGCTTTTTTTTGAGGACTACAAGATTAATTTATCCAATGCGCTGAACAACAAAACACTGCTGGAGGAAATATTATGGAATGATCCAAGGGACCTGCCCAGTGACAAAGACTGGGTTTTCTCTAGAAGGGGAATAGGAAAATATTTTGGAATCGGGGTAACAAACAGGTGGCTGTCAAACACCGGATGCAAGTTTCTCATAAGGGGGCACGAGCCGTGCATGGGGTATAAACTAACTCACAAAAACAAAGTTCTTACCATTTTTTCATCAAAAGCGCCCTATCCAAAATTTGAATCGGCGTTTTTAAAAATGTCGCAAAAAGACATTAACGAAATCAGTGACGCCGATGATGGATTGATGTTTCCACAATTCATGCATGTTGTTTGACGCCGGGTTTTTTTCTGTTTTTTTTATTACATTTCGATTCTTGACTTGATTTCCTTGCATCTTTTTCTCAATGACACTGTCGAAATCTCCGCAACCTGGCAGATTTCCACCTGCCTTAAAAACTCGTTGCAGTTTTGGGACGCAAGATAAATTATTGATCCGGCAAGCGCCCTGGGATTTTTTCCAATCGATATCCTGCATTTTTGCACCATTGAAAAAATTCTCAATGCCTCTCTCTTGGTTTTTTCACTCATTTGCAGCCTGTTGCAAATCAATGTAACATACTCTGGCCCCCGCAACACAGGCATTTGCAGTGAAAGCTCCTTTAGTATCAGTTTATAATGGGACATTATGTCCTTTGTAGAAATATTGCACGCGTTGGCGATGTCTGTTATGGTTTTGGGGGTTGCGGTTTCACGGCAGGCCGCATAAAGTGCGGCTCCCACCAGTCCGAGTGTAGACCTGCCCTTGGCAAGTTTCTTTATGGCTGCCTTTCTGTAAATGTAGGCAGCCCCCTCCATTACCGCCTGACTGAGATACAGCTTGTCACCAAAATTATTCAGCAGCTTTAAGGCCTTTTCCAGGTTTCTCGACACAGAGTCATTCAGCTGTGCCCTGTTGTTCCAGGTTCTGAGCCTTTGCATGCTGTTTTTTTGTGATGGCTCCAGTGCCTTTCCCCTCGCATCCGTATCCCCAATGCCTATAAGGGTTGACAATCCCTTGTTGTGCACCGCTAGGGATTCTGGCATGCCCGTCCTTGTCCTGTCTGTGTATCCTGAGTTGCTTCTGTAATTTACTGCAGTGTCTGAGTTGGGGTCCTGGTTTGAGACGCATCCGCAAGAAGAGCAAACGTACTCAAATGAGCTCGTATCAAAAATAACCGAATCATTTTTACAAAACTCGCAAGCTATTGGCTTTGAATTCCCCATCTTGCCTTCAGGCTGCATAAATTATTACTCATTATTCTATTACTTATAACAGTTATTATTTATGCTTTTTCTAGAACTTTACGTTAGATAGTTAGTGATGATAATGCTAATTTGTCCATCTGGGCAAAACCTTTTTCAAAGGGATAATTAAATTATTATTAAAGGGCATATTATGGTAGTTCATTGATTGATAACGCCGTAATCCTGATTGCTACCGTCCTGTGGATATTTTTTATACCCAGAGCTATTGTGTTGTTCTATCGGTTTATCAAAAACAAAAACAGGTTTATTGAAAAGGATCTGATTCGGATAAAGAACGATCCAAATATTATTTTCCAAATAACCACCCGTTCCGCAACAAAAACTCCTGTTGTGAAGAGGGGGATAGACTCGATTAGGGAGTCTTGCAATGGCATCAAGTATCACAAGTATGAGATACTGGTTGTAACGGAGGACTACAATGACATCAACACACTAAACTCCTCCCCATGCAAGGTCATCTGCGTAAGTAAAAAGTTCAAGCCCAACGCGATAAAAAAGGCAAGGGCATTGCAGTATGCGGTAGACTACAGGAGAAAAAACAACCAGCACTCCTCAGACTACTGGGTTTTCCACATGGATGATGAGAGTTATGTTGTTCAGCAGACTGTGCTTTCACTGCTGAAGTTTATCCGCGAAAAAAGGGGAATTGCCGCAGAAGGCCCTATCTTTTATCCGCTGAAATTTGAAATCGCAAACAGGATTACAGCCCTGGCAGAATCCCCAAGATCATTTGGTTGCTTTGAGTGTGTGACCCACATGAACAACCCGCCCCCCATACACATGCATGGAAGCAATTTGTTGGTTAGGTCTGATGTTGAGGACGCAATCGGATGGGAGTTTGGCCCGATATTGGCCGAGGATCAGAGGTTTGGATTTGAGACCTATAAAAAATTTGGAAAGGACTCCATGGGTTGGCATGGTGGAATCATGCTGGAGCAGCCGCCCCTTAACATCAAGGATCATTTCATGCAAAGAAGAAGATGGATTATAGGCAACCTTCAAAACATTGAAAACTACTCTAAACTTTTCAAGGTGCGTATGATTTACAGGTGCACGTCTTTTTTCCTGGCCTTTATCTCGGGCCTGATTTCCCTGGCCATAACGTTCTATGTGAACATCCCAAAAATATCAAGCATTTTCTCGTATATCCGGTTTGATTGGACCTATAACATGGGGTTTGACATTTCCGTTTGGCTTGACAGAATCATTACCGTTTTAAGTTCGCCAAGCGACATTTTTAGGCCGCTGACTGACATTCAGGTTTTTGATAGCAGCTTGAGCTTGATACTGATATTCACAAGCATCATTTGGCTAGTGTCCTACCAAATTGGGCTTTTTCTAAACCTGCGGTACGCAAAAATGGGTTTCCTTAAAAGAATTTTTTTGCATGTTCAAACCCTGGTGTTGTGCCCCATAATCGGCCTGGTGGAATCGTTTCCCGGTTTTTACGCGGTGATTGAGTATTACCTTTCCAAAGCCCTCAAAAGAAATGGCCTAAAATTCCTGGAGTTTTACGTTGTGAAAAAATAGCCAACAGCAAGGTTTCCACCGGACGTGCTGGTTCGCATGACGTGTATTTGTGCGCGCGCATATGTTGTGATTTACCGGCACACGCAAATTTTTTTCTACAGAAACTGATTATTGATTGTTACAGGAAATGGCAACTGTTGATGGTCTTTTTGTTAAACAATGCACAGAAAATTTATTATTTGGCCCACAAAGATGAACAACAACAACTTAGTAGGATAGCTGGTTGAGTGAAAAAGCGGCGAAACAAATCCGGTGTGCCCGTCCATTTGCCGTCCATTTGCCGTCCATTTGCCGTCCATTTGCCGTCCATTTGCCGTACAATGGCATATCAAGGTCAAATAGGTGTGTTGTTTTGCCATCCTTCAAAACAAAAAAAATCCATTTAATATATTCAATTAGTGTGTTATATTGTCAGAATAAACAGATGGGACAGCGAATTCCGCACTCGTTGAAAAAAACGGTAATAAAAGAGTGGCTTCAGGGGCTCTCCCGTGACACAATATCTTCAAATAACGATATTGGAGGTGGGACTGTTTCCAGAATAATTGAGGAGGCCAAAATGAACATGCCGGACATTGTTCTGCTTAGGGGGGTTGCGGTAAAATTAAAAAAGGAAAATCTTGATATAAATCATTTCGCCTCGTCCGTTAGGTTAAAAAAAATACTGGATAGGCTGGGACTAGCGGAAGAAAATGTGGAGTTGCTGATTGAACAGGTAAACACATACTGCTTTAAGCATGGGATGCCTGAAAAAGCATTTGTATCAAAAATAGATGAAATTTGCAGTATGCTGGACAGTGTTGACTTTTCACTAAATGACCTTCCAGTATACATCGTCAAAAAGAAAATCCATTTGGAATCGCTTGATAAAGAGATATCTGAAAGACAGGAGCAAATCAGGCAAATAATTGATGAATACGACATAACCGGGAATGACTTGGAGGAGTATCGGAGAAATAGGCCTTTGAGAGAATCAGTAAATAGATTAACAAATATTGTATATGACAAGGAAAATGAAATATTTTTGCTGGAAAAAGATTTGGTTCGGTGCAAATCGGAACTGGATTTGGAAAAGAACTCAAGGGCTGTTTTGGAAACAGAATTTGATGAAGCAAACAAAAAACTGCCGATTGACCGCCCTCTTGAGATGGAGGAACTGGTTAAAATCACTGATGAAATCTTTTACAACCCGAGTAGGAATGTGGACGTAATAATGTATATGCGGAAGCGTTCCGGAACTAACTCAAAAAAATCGTAGGTGTGTTGAGGTGCAACATTTGGTCCAGGCAATATCCATAAAAAATGCAAATGACGTGTTTATAGATACCGTGTTGATTTTGAGATATTGCTAATGCCATGCCTTCTATGAGTTTGGTTAATTGCAGATCTTTAAGGCAACACTCCTACAAATAAAAAGAATTTATTTTGCCCATGGACAAATCATCACAGAGCACTTGTAATATTATTTTTCATTGTAAATTCATTGTTAGGCAGGATTACGTTTATGGACAAGTTGTAATAGCATAATCCCCATTTGTGTTTAGCAATTTATTATAAATAATTGAAACTATGCATGTGTATTGGTTTGAATAATGATGCTGATAACGTGACATGTGTTAGAATTAAACATGAATCATTTATTAAATAAGGATTCCAATTATTTGTTTATTGTTGTCAGCAGTAAAAAATATGCACAATAAAAATCATTCTCTAGGTGATTTAAACTTAAATTGGAGTACAAACAACAATTGTGATTATCAATATTAATGCTGTTTGGTAAATCTGTCATTATCTAAATCATCTTTGATTCTAAAATATGTGGATGCTATGTGCATTTATCATGAAAAAAAATAAAGGAAGTATTTCTATATCTTTAATTCCGCACTGCCAAACAGGACCGAAAATGCTTTGCACCATATCAGGACGGTATCATGTTTTGACAAATCGGTTCCCAAGGGTATCTCGTAATTCTGATTACCGTTATTGGCTTTTAATCGCCCAAGGCTAACAGAGTCTGATGCACTCTTGTCTGTTGCTAAATACACATACAGGTCCGGACCGTTTGTAGCCTTTAAACCCTCTAGCCTTAAGATGTTGCTATTGTCATCTAGAGAAATTATTTTGGCAATGCCTTCTGCATTGTGTATCCCGTCACCAACACCTACAAAGGGACCAATCCTGCCGCTTGCTTGGATAATGGTGTTATTGTTATTGTTATCCATGGTTTCATCCATTCTGCTACTATTGCCAACATTTGCATATTGAATCAGCATTTGATTTTTGTCATGACTGCTCATGTTATTTGCTGCATGAATCCTTTGTCCTTCCGTCATTTCCTCAAACTCCTGGTAGGATGGGGAAAATATGTTGGAGGGGAGCTGCTCATTTATCTCTGTTGAGATAAACAATGGTGACACAAGATAATAAAGCGCCATTGTTATGCCAATTCCAACTATTATGGAGAAGACAGCAATTCTTTTGCTATTAGTTTTTTTACTATTTGTTTTATCATAACCTTTCACAAGATAGATACATTCGTTACTGATTATAAGCTGTTTTCCAAAACCTGTGCAAATTGTTTCCAAAGCTTTTTGAAATTGAACTCTGGCATGAGCTAATTTAAGGGTGGGCTGAATGAAAAGGCAGCACCTTAACCATCATTGTTATTTTTACTCCGTGTCCCTCCACCATGTGCTTCAATCATACTTTTAAAAATATACGAGAAGACCTATTGATTATAATTACCTGATAACAAATATAATAAAATATCAACAGAAAGATAAAAGATTTGGTAACAAACACCGTGTTACACGCTTTAGTTTGTGGTTTTGTAGCCAGAATTCCTCTTCTCTTGGGTTCTGTTGTAGCGTTGTTTGCAAGGCTACCCAAATCAATTATTGCCACCATGATGGCTTTTGGCAGTGGGGTACTGGTTGCAGCTTTGGCTTTTTCACTGATAGAGTAAGCCTTTAGCATGGCTCAATCCATTTCACCGGTTATAGTAGGCTTTAGCGCCGGAGGTTGTCCTATACAATGGCAAACTACATTCTGAATAAAAAATCAAAAGGTGACAACAGAGAAAGAAAAAAGTCCCATGGTGAAACGGCAGATTGGGGGCAAAAAGCTTAGGATTGTCTTTACTTGTAGGCTCAATAATGGACAACATTCCATAGAACATGGCCCTTGGAATATCTCTTGTAACGGGTGGGGCTGTGAACACAGTATTGACTGTATCAATTTTTATCTCTGATTTTCCTGAAGGGTTAGCTTCTATAGAAGGCATGAAATCAAACGGGAAAGGCCGCAGATACATTATTGGACTTGGTCAATTGCGGTGTTGAATAGAACAGCGTCAACAACGATAGGTTTTAGTTTATTGTCAATAACCAGTCCCTTTATAATATCCACATCAATGTCTTTTGCAGCTGGTGCCATACTTGTCATGTTAGCTGAATCAATGATTCCTGAAGCCTATGGAGAAGGTGTATGAAAATAGGCATTGCGACCATGATTGGATTTGCTGTTGCGTTCATACCCGGCAAAATGGAGGGGGTAGCAGAACACATGTCCAAAGCAACTATGCAAGATAGGAATCACTCTCCCAGAACAACATGCTATACCTATAATACAACCGGCAATGGCCAAAGGATTTGCTATCAAATGTCTTTTCCTACCTAATGTGTTTGAATCAGAACTTGATTACTATTGGCGATATGTTTTATCATGCATAACTAAACGTGGACTATCAGGTTAAAAATGGTATAGTATATGACAATGTATTGTTATGTTCTGTCTTTTGTACTGTTTGGAGTGGCAACCGGCAATGCACTAGCCCAAGAGGATGCAGCCGAAATCAATTACAGTCTTCCTGCCATCGGGACTTCCGCAGCATCACAAACAGCTTTTGTCTACTCATGGTGAATCGATGGTCTTTTTGTGTCTTTTGTAACCGTCGTTGGTTCTGTTCTCCTATTGCGTATTTTGTTTTTAACTATTTCCTTACCAGAACAGCTGACTCTTTAAATTTGGATAAGTGGGATCAAGGCATTCGTTCTATATCTATAATGGCTCTTATGCTATTCTTACCATCATATTTTTTCATTTTTCAAAGGTGAGTGGCATGGGTGCAAGTTCTTTAAGTGTGGCAGCAGGAACAATCATTGGATTTTCTTCGCGAAACACGATAAGCAACGCCATTGCAGGGTTACTGCTTCTGTAATCTAGTCCGTTTAACATAGGGGATGGAATCCACAAACTGAAGAAAGCAAACTGATTGGAGATGTAATGAAACATTCGTTTCATTCCGGTCACTAATACAGAATCACAATCTATTGCAGAACATTCAAGGGATAATGTATTGTCTCCCACCACTTTTAAATGCGATTTTTGTAATAGGGCTATTTTTATAAACGGGATGAACTGAGCAATCAATCAAATCACACCATTGCTGAGGTAATGTGAGGCGGATGATGAATGGCTATCAATTATAAATACATTACATAACAGGCTACTATCTATTTCTTATTGAAAATTAATTATTGAATTTT
Source organism: uncultured Nitrososphaeraceae archaeon (assembly GCA_963779615.1). GTDB lineage: Archaea > Thermoproteota > Nitrososphaeria > Nitrososphaerales > Nitrososphaeraceae > Nitrosocosmicus. The sequence goes on along the minus strand of CAVZZA010000005.1, from coordinate 257,466 downwards.
ATATATTTAATTCAATATATCATTATCATAGAAAAATGGAGATAAAGAAATCAATTAAAACCAAAGGAACAGAACTGATAATGATTCCATTAGGGATATTAGCAGATATCATGTATTTTGGTAATAGTGGTACAGGTATCATGACTCCAAGGAGATGCATATGCCAGAGGGTAAAAGTTACAATATTGGCAATATCTATTATGCTTGTTTTAACTTCTTTCACAATGAGCGGGCTAGACTTGGCTTTAGGTGCTAAGTATAAGGGCCAGGGTGATAACAATTATTTTAAAGGTAACGATAATAAACATAATTTTGGAGATGGGTCCAGGTTCAACAACCATGACCATGACGGCAACAACAACCATGACCATGACGGCAACAACAACCATGACCATGACGGCAACAACAACCATGACCATGACGGCAACAACAACCATGACCATGACGGCAACAACAACCATGACCATGACGGCAACAACAACCATGACGGCAATCACTATCCTAAGACTATAGTAGTACACGACGACGACGACGACAACAACAACAATGAACAAACCATTATAATCAATAGCAACTTGCAGGGAACTTGCTTTGTAACACAAAGCCAGATTGACGACACACCCGGATTGGTTTCACAACTATTAAACCAATGCACTTCTGTAACCGTAATACAAGGGTAATCCATCTTGCATCTATTACAACTTTCCTGTAGAAACGTTACAAAATACTCTTTATTTCTGGTCTGGTGACATAGTGCAATTTGCATAAACATGAATGAATATAGATGAGAAAGAAATAGAGAATGACATTTCAATAGTGTTTATAAATAGCCCATTAGATCTTATAATAATTGATTTTTTATTCCAAACACAAATTAAATCAGATCAGTTTTAACTACATATTTGTTTCTTGGAACTATATCTCTTTTGGTCACGCAACTTCCAATTTTGCCTCAATCTTTAAACGGATAACAACAAAATAACACTAGCAACAACAACACATCTTTGCAACAACAACAACAACAGCAACTATCCGATGGTCAGAACATGACCAGTAGCGTTCTAAAAAATGAAATGAACAGACCAACAAGCTCCGATGATCCTGTGGGTATTGCAACCCTTGCTTACGTGTGGCGATTTCCGTTAATCACCAATATAAGAACAATAGATTAGTCAACAGGGCTCTTTCAACAGTTGTGTAAAGAATGCATTGTGTTTTCATGTAAACTGACAGTGCTCGTTCAGCTACCATAACACCTATAGCTTGCTCTTTCTTTTGAACCATCATTATGGGGGACACTTTCCCCAGATTGCTTACTGATGGTGAAAAAAACATTTTACATGGTCTTATGCTTGAGGATAAAGAGTCTGGATACAGGGCCAAGGTTATCCTGCTTAAAAACGATGGATTTGCAGTTCCTGAAATAAGAAGAGCGACTAACCGTCATGATGTCAACATTAGGGAATGGATACACCGGTTCAATGGAAAGGGCATAGATGGCAGTATCAAAAATACACAAACGCAAACCAGTCAAGATAAACGAAGAGGCAGAAAGAAGGATTATAGAAATGGTAACAAATAATCCAAGACAGAACTATGGCCTGCCACTTTCCACATGGTCGTTACGAGTACTTGCAGGATGTATCTCCGAAATAATGATAGGAATTTAATTGAAAGAAAAAACACTACCAAACCTGAAAACTTAGGTAATCCCTTTGACTTTAATTGTACCAATGTTGGAAAAAAATTTTCAGACTAGAGCGAATTGAAAGCTGAGAAGATTCCACGTACATACAAGACTCCACATGATAAAGTCATGGAAGACATGCAGCGTCAATTTCGTATGCCAGATTCTTTAAAGGACAAGAGCATGGATTAGATAACACCCGAAGAGTGGGGATAAGGTAATCACTCCACAACATAAAGGAGTCTGTCAGAAAACTGAGAAATTTTAGATATTTAAATAGTTTCAGAATCACAAAAAATAGATTCTTTGTTTATATGAACCCTCATAAAAATAAAGGGACATCAATCCATAAGTTTGATTGATTCTGTCATATGACTATATTGTGATTCGTTAAACTTCTCCTTGTTTACAACATAAACGAACTCATATATTTTAGCACCGAGTAAAAATTTCATTTTTGGAAACGCCTTGAAGAATTTACCGAAACCTGAAAAAGGACAGTCCCCGGGTTCCATCCGCTACGACCTGAGATTTTTTTAGTCACTGAATCAGATGGTGCAGGCTGAACCGTGGCTGGAAATGGAACGGGACAAGGCGATGATCTACCATCTCAGGACCATCTGCATCGGGAGGGGAAGATATTCAATCCAGATACGAAAACCAAGCAAATACCGGCAGCTCCAAAGCCAGCCAGTTTCTGGTTTAACTACGGATCAGATATTACAGAAACAGTATCAGAAAAAGAATTGGCAAGGTATACTCTATTGGTGTTTGGGTTAACGGATAGTGCTTGAGGAAAATTGCCTACAGTTATGGAATTACTCCCTATTACCCTGTTTGACGAGCCGTCTATTGTGTAATAGAATCAGAAAAGGAGTTACTCGCATATACCCTGTTTGTATTTGCATTAACAGTGTCAGATGGGGAAACTACTGGAATGTTGGATACTACCCTATTTGTAGAGCCATCTATTACCAAGACCAAACCAACAGGCAGTTCAAATCCCGGATTAGCGGTCAGTGGTGGATGCGGGGAGGATCCCAAGCTTGTCGCATATACCCTGTTTGTATTTGGGTTAACATCTATACTCATCAAATTATCGTAGGCTGGAGCTATGTTGCTCGCTATTTCCATTTTAGCAGATGGAATGTCCCGTTATTCATGGCGTCAGCGTTAAAAGCGGCAAAGGTTGGTCAAAACAGTTTGCATCGGCCGGTTGTCACCAATAATCCTTGAGATGATGATTCTGGTTTATCCTGGGATTGGCCTTTGCCTTGCAGGGATGCTAATGGAATATCTTTTCTTGTGACTATTATGCAAATTGTCTGTGCCGGGATAACTGGGTAAGTAACGAAAGGAACGGATGAAAACCAATGGCATTGTTTTGAAACAAAGATCATCATGCATAAACCATTTTGAATTTCGTTACCCTGTCAAGTGGATTCCTTTACAAAACTTAAAGCTTGTTAGCAAATCCAAAATTTTGCATCAAATGTGTTTTGTTGGCAAAACGCAAACTAGAAAAGCTACTGTTTATTAGACATTCTTGCATAAACAATTGTGATATTGCAAAATAATTGACCGTGTAGCATTGTGGTGGTAATGGCATATCCGCAGAAAATTGTTTATCTCGCGGTTGGGCTTGTAAAAGTGGATGTCATTATGTCATTCAATACACTGTCAATAGCATAAAAGTGTTATCCAATGAAAAATCACTCCAAGAATCCTTTTTTTAGATTTAGGCCTGTCAAATAATTTTATGATCTTTTTTGGGAAATGTCGAATAGTAAAATTTATTAAAACATTAATAAATTAGATCGGTCAAATATCTTTAATTGATAATAAAGCCCCTTACATCTGTACTAGTAATTTTACTACCATTATTTACTTCTGCCCTTTTCCTCGGGGTGTTTTCTACAGTCAGTTCTGCAATGGCCGACGACGACGACGACAATTCAGATTTGGGAGTGACTAACGTCAAAAATCTTAATGACAAAATAAGTGGCATCGAGATTGCATCAGGAATAGTCAAGTTTGGAAATGTCATAACTTGCGCCGCATTGGTGCCTTGTGAAGGTACGGATGATGATGATATATTGTATGGCGGGATAAAGGCATTGGTGTTGGCAAAGGATGGCGATGATGTAGTATATGGAGCATTAGGGGACCAGATTTACGCTGGTGATGATGACGATTTGGTAGTTGTTGGCGGTGGTAAATATGCCGATGGCGGAGATGGGGATGATACTATAATCGGAGGAATAACGAATACACTGTTAGTAGGGGGGGATGGTAATGATAAGCTATTTGCAGGAACAGGAACAACGGTGATGTATGGAGGCAAAGGTGCCAATAATTTCGATTGTCCTCTTTCGGTTGCGGGCCTGGCACGAAGCGTTGTGATGGATTATAACCCATCCAATGGTGACACATTATCCGGCCCCTGCAAAATAATAAATACAATAGGAAACAGCAATTCGGATGCCAGCAAATTTTTATTGCCTGACTCTGGAGAAACTGATAGTTCAAGCGGTGTAAGCGGAAACACACCCGTTCCTGTATCTTAAACAATCTTTTATTTTTGTCTCCAACAATCCATGACCGTAAAATGATAGCATGTAAAGCCTATTGATTTTTTTTTGTTAATTGTGTTTAGAGAAGGAAATGAAGTGGATTTGGTGTGACATAGAAAAAAACAAAACTCAATGATTTGTTACTTTGGCCCCAACTAATCCCACTAACCTGTTAAACTTGACTATTCTTGTCAATGTTGTAAACGATCGGTTTTGACTTGAATCTTGAATGATCCTGTTATGTTTGTAACTTGTTGTCTGCTTGTAAATTCCCATATGCAATCTGTGGTATGCCTATCAAAAATATTTCAAGTGAACTGTCTTTAAGATGATTTTATTTCATTAAACGCCTTACAGGTTACAATTAATTGCTAAAATTGGATAATATCAACTAATGATGATGATGCCATTAAATATTTTTGAGTGTGATATGTTGTGGTTTTTAAGATAATTTGTATTTGTGATAGTGTTTGCATTTTCTAAATACAGCTGTTTTTTGAACGCATGTTTTTAATGATTGTATTTCACTCTCAAGTTCGTATTATGATGAACAATCCTTACTAAAAAAATATGTAAATATGCTCTAAATGAGTAAACCGGTGGATGATTTGAATCGGCACGAAAAATGGTTTTACTTCTGCATGCTTTTTAATTATTATATCCTGGTGATAACACCATCAACACCATAATCAACAAAATCTGTCTCTAATCAAACAACGCATCATCCAATAATAACATGACAGCGTCATTATCCTCAAGGCCTTTGGCCACTATGGAACTGTCTGGAGAAATCAAAAGGCTTGGAGGCTCTAATAATCCAACGGATATTGCAACATTGGCTTACATTTGGGGATAACCTCCTGTTCGTTGGATGAGACTAACTGACTTTGTGATCGACCCCCGCTCTCTCGTCATTCACACGCCTCGTTCAATATTTTCCATCTTTTTGGTGATCTGACTAATGCTAGTGTTACCGACCGACGTTGCCAGTCCAAACGCAGATGCTCTCTATAGAGTGACATGGATAGGTTTGAAGAATGATCCTTTGGTCCTACAGGTGCGTATAGTTTCTGGCCGACATTATTTGCTGTAGTTTTCGGTGCATATGCCAATAATTTCTTTTACATGGAAACGCGCACTAACATTAATTCATGGGACTTTAATTCACAGGACATTAATTCATGGGGCAATTACCTTGTTGTGGGGTCTTGATGGGGATGTTGGTGCTGTTGCCCACAATATTGCAGGGCCTATGGAGGGATTAAGTCGCCTCCAAACACCATGGTTATATCTTTACGCATGCTAATCAAAAGTTCACAAGCTGTGACAAACCTCTGATTTCTAAAAGATAAACTTGGAATAACACCTCTTTCAGTATTTCAAGGCAAAGACAATACCAATATTCCAACAACAACACCAATGTCTGAGGTTGCGTAATTCTCATCCTCTTTGTCATCAGTCCAGTCTACTTTCCCATCGCCACCAAAACCATCCTTCATGCCCAAAACAGACATAAAGCTCTGATGAAATCGAGGGATATGGATGACAATCCTAGAAAAGACAGAGTCCAACCGGTTTCCATTTCCTTATGATGCCACATTTAATCTTGCGCTCAAAATGTACATGACAGAGCCAAGTCTTAAGCGGGGGAATATCACAATCCGCCTGTGCAAATTGTAAGATGGCTACAGCATGAGATAGCCATGTGTATATGTAACATGACCTTTATTTTCGATGGGTAGTTTATTGTTGATGTTGTTACTTTTTACATATCCTTTGTTTTTATTTGCATATTTTTGCCTTTTGGATGTGCATAACCCGTTAAATAAGCAATTGGAACAAATAGTTTTTACGTTCCATTGCAGTAATAATGTTCTAAAAGACGTGTTGTCTTTTAAAGTCTGTGTAATAAAAGGACAACAATAAAAAATGACATTGTTGTGGTTAAAGACAAGGTGATTCCCACCTGCGTCTTTGGTTACTTTGTTTTGTTAGTTGATTCAAATGAGTTAATCATTTCGTGTGCAATGGGCAAATAATCAGCAAACAAGTCCCTTTGCGATGTAAAGGAAATAGTGTATGCCTTATCGCCTATCAGTGTGTATGCTTGAAGTTTTCTCAAATGCTCCCCATTTCCCACGTTGACATCATATGTTAATTCAAACCCTTGTTTGTTGTTCCTCAGGAGAATTGGTTTTGATTCCTCAATTGCAAATTTGGTGGTGTTACTAAACTTGTTCATTATCCCCTGAGATATGTCATTCAAGGACATGTTTTTTGAATTAAACTCAAACACGTCTAAATATGGTACAAAGTTTCCGGAAACCCCGGATATGTTACCTAGCTCAGAGCTGGTTTTTCCGTTAGAGTAGAAGCCTGCTATTGTGTTATTAGATATAGGATTGTACCTGTATTCAATTACTGTCCAATTTTTAGGGTAGACCATCCGTATTCCCGTGAGAGAGTTGTCATATGTTTTAAAATCATCCTTTTTTACTGCTGCCATGTTTTGTAAAGTGTTGTTGTTGTTATTTGGTTGTAAACCATCCAAATTCTTTGTAGCTAAAGATATGTAACTTAAAGCCTTGGTTATGTTTTTACTATTGACAGACTCGATCGCATCATTTACGAACATCTTTGTATTGGCCAAGGATAGTGATGCGTTTGTATCCATCTTTGGCAAACTTGATTGGATCAATTCGAGCACTTTTTTTGTTTCGTCAATGTTGCTTTGTTGCAATGAACTTGTTGCAATGTCAAATAATTTCTTTATAGTGGTATCAGATAACGGCGATGAGATGTTTTGTGCCAGTATGGGCTGTTGCAATGTTTCGTTGCCGGATAAAAAACAAGAAGCCGCGGCCAGAGAAAAAACAATACTAACAGAGATTACCGTCAAATAATTTTTTAAAATCTTTTTCGATTGAAATGTAAAGGCACTATATATTGACATAATATTAAGATAGTTTTGAATTATACTATATAATAGTTTTATAATGAACATCAAAACTGAAGAATGCATATATCAGTTAATCTACCCTTATTAATGTTGAATATCGTTTCCATAACAATATTGATTCTAGTCATTGTGTTTGGTTTTTCTAGTTTATCCAATAAAGCCATTGGCACTACCCCTGTTGTTTCAGGATTATCGATTTCAATACCGGGCGGCTCCACCTTGTCAAATGACGATAACTCAATAGCTGTGAAAGATGTCTCAATGCCCAGTAACCCGCTGACTGGATTAGGATTGTCAAATGATCGTGGATTCTTTGGCAACATTAGGGAGTTGGTAGGAAACATTTCAAGCATCATTTCTGGCATTGGTGACATGGGCTGCGCATTGGATTCAATAAGGGGGGGATCTGGCCAGGTGGAGAAGGAAAATCACTTGAGCATTGGAACAAGCTGTGACGATGCCGTCAAATCAGGTAATGAAGATGATATCATTTATGCTAATGGAGGAGATGATGTGATTTATTCTGAGGATGGAAATGATCTTGTTTTTGCGGGTGGAGGCAATGATAGAATGTATGGGGGAAATGATGACGATTTGTTGATAGGCGGATTAGGAAATAACTTGATTGATGGAGGTAAGGGTGATGATGTGCTGCTTGCAGGTGGGGGCGATTCTTTGTTGATAGGCGGGGATGGAAACGACAAATTATTCGCGGGTTTATCCAGTACAGTTATGTATGGTGGTGCAGGTGCAAATACCTTTGACTGTCCTCTACCCGCTGCAGGCCTGGCCCGAAGCATTGTAATGGATTACAACCCAACAAATGGTGACACACTGTCTGGACCGTGCAAAGTACTGAATACCATAGAGGATGGTAACGGCGGAGACACTGCAAATCCAGTTTTGCCAGATACTGGAGAGGGGGATCCTCAGGGCAATACACCGTAGCCAATAAACATGGTTCCATAAAAAGTTATTATCATCTGGCTTCACATCTCAAATGGACTTTATTTTTCAGTTGTTACCAAAATAACAATACGCTGGATAAGATTTGAGGACTTGTGCTGTTGAATCCTAAATACCGTTTTTTCTGAAGACTTCCTATTCATATTGATGCTGTAAGATGTGGTCAATCACTAAGGAGATGGGATTTGTTAACTTGAGGAAAACCTATCACTCGAACATGCCCTATGTCTTTATGAACCACAGAATCAGGACACCTTCAGCTTATTGACGATAGGTCATGATTATACTTTCTGCTCTCATTCAGAAACACCGCTTATGTTCACCACATGTAAAAAAAAGGACAATGCCCAATCTATGTTCCTGTATGGAAACGGATACAAAATCAGAGACCAAAAAAACGCCAAAAAAAGGAACAGATATGATAAGAACGTATTGTTGACAAAATCATCATCAATATCGGCCCTGGGTTCATCTGGTTATGTGTTGCTATTGAACAACAAGACAAAGAAATCCCTGCAATAAGCATATCCAAGGAAAGAAACATGGTTGCAGAGCGTTTTTTACCGAAGATTGTACATGCATATGGAAAACATCCTGTTTCAACCGATGGTGGCACCTGTTATCCACAAGATTGCAGGTTTTTAGAGATTTTATATATTGACCACCACATTCATTCACCCTACGAGAGAAACATGATTGAAAGAACTATGCGGCATATAGGAGATAGAACGGAAGACTTTGATGATTATTTTCCATGCAAAAGAAAGGAATGAAATTAAGCCCTATCAGTAGTTGGTTTAACTTATTCATTGACCAACACAATAGAGGGGTATTTTCTTAAGCTAACAGATCTGGGAAAAAGTGCATTATTGATGCATTGCATCCCACTTTGCACCCGGGATAATCAGCTTGTATGGTGTCAAACGGGGGTCTTTAATGGCCCTGATAAATGTCTCCCCTCAAATATGGATTTCAGATTCCTAAAACAAATCAACTCAGGCCAAATGACACAATAAAAAAGCCCTTCCAACCGGTATAACAGAGGTGAAAAACTGATTGCAGTACAAGTACCTAATTTAGGAACACCGGTAAATGGGTGGCAGAGTACAAACGAAGGGCTTTATGGGACTGGTTATCTTTTCCGTGCAGGGGTTACAAAAGGTGGACACGATATTAATTTAGGCCAGGAAGCTATTTGTCCACCTGCATTCACAGACAGTGAAGGAAAATCGCTAAACGGAAATAACAGTCATGTGATTCATTTTGACCCAGGACCGCCGCAACCGCCAGTACATGGCTTTTGGTCCGCATCAATATGTGTCACCGCTTCCTATTTTGTGAACAATCAAATAACTCGTTACCTCGCAAGCCCATGCACAGGACCATGCACAGTATTAAAGGACAACAGTGATGGCTCACCTGATATTTACATACATAACGCAAACCCTGGTCTGGAGTCTGGAGAAAGAATCCAACTGGTTACCTGCACCCGAGATTCATTCAGGCTATCCTTGCGTCTGCATTTGCCAAGCCAAACGGTTCTGGTTGGAACGTGGAGTCCACCACCACCAGCAAAGGCAGGATCCTCAGCATGAGGTGATACACAATTCAGTGTAAAGCACAATGTTTTTCTTTTTTCTAGTAACAGTTGTTTTCTTGATTTAGTTTAATGGCTGTAAATTAGGTTTGAAACATAATCCATATATGTCTTAAGTTTACATTTCTAATTTATCAATCTTGCTCAGATGGTTATCCTGTTAAATCAATAACATAATCACAAATGTTTTACTAACCAAAGGACTTGTACAAAATATGGACTATAGGTCTAGTAGCATCAATTTGGGCTTATTGGTTTAATGCTGCTCTTTCATCACCATAAACGAGGGAATACGGAGAGAGGAGGATAATATATAGTATTTTACCTATCTCTTTGGAAAAAAAATAAAAGCGAATTTTTTTGCAACTTGTGGTAAAACTGCTTTACCGCACATAAATTGCTAATTTAGTGAAACGGACGGAAAAGAACTCTCACCCGAAAAAGGAACAACCACCACGGTGACAAAATCATTTGGTACGGCAGATGCTTCCGCTCCCCCTCTCATGCTTCCAAGCAGACCCATGGAAATGGTTTGGGGTAATGACCAATTGCCTGTGACTATGCTGCCGGCCCCAAGCTGGATGTTTTTAACCAAAGACAGTATTTGCAGTGCATTGTTACCCATCATGGAATTCGTCCCCTGTTGGCCGAGCAAAGAGTCTATGGAACCTGCATTGCTTGTTGACATAGCCATGGACTTGGAGGATTCAACCAATGATATCAATTGAGTAAGGTTAGCCACAGGCAGCTTTGTCACAATCACGGTCACGGGCAATGACTTGTTTGCAAGGCTGGGCTGGAGTGGTTGGTACCTTAGGGTTACAGACACGTCAGTGTCCCCCAACCTCACTCCGCTAAGTTTGACCCCGTCAACCATGCTTATTCCCACGATGTTTGATAGGGAAGCGACACCCTCCAATTTTTTGATAACATTTGGTGAATCCAAACCCCTTGTGCCATTGTCGGTGGTTACGGCAGAGCCATTTGAAGTGCTACCGTTAACGGTTGCGGAAGGCGGCGATACCTGACCAAACGCAAGAGGGAAGGCTAACACACTAGAGACACCAAACACTATAGATAAAGAGAGAATAATTGTCAAGAAAAATAAATTTAAACTCATTGTAACAATGTTAGCGTGCCAAGTGCCTTATTTACATTTTCCCAACCTGATGGTTTTAGGGGAAAGGGGAACATGCATAAATTCTTGATGGCCATATATGTACCTCCGGACGTGATACAACGTTTTTATTTGTTATCAGTGTCCTTTTTCAGCAAATGGTTATGTTTTTTCAGACATTTCCAATGTCATCAATGTTCTTTGCACTGACTCTGATGTTTATTCTCTCCAATTTGTCCCTTGGGGTACCTGACCAACATTCGTTTGCAAATACTATGGGAAATGCCACCAAGCTGATTGAGCAGGGAGTAATTCTCAACAGTATGGGAAGGTTTGATGATGCCCTGCCCGTTTTGGACAAGGCCCTGTCGATAGACCCAAGCAATGTGCTTGCGTTGATAAACAAGGGTATATCCTTGGACGGTTTGGGCAGATTCAACGAAGAGATGGTTTACTACGAGAAGGCCCTGTCGATAGACCCAAACAACAAAAATGCGATAAACAACAAGGCAGCAGTCCTGGTCAGTTTGGGGAAGTTTGACGAGGCCATCAAATACTACGAGAAGGCCCTGTCGATAGACCCAAACGACACCCGCATACTGGTTAACAAGGGCATTTCATTTGACAGCCTAAAAAAGTTTGACGAGGCCATAAAATACTACGACAAGGCACTGTCCATAAACCCAAATGACATACAGGCCTTGATTAACAAGGGGCGGGCACTTTCCCAGTTGCACAACTTTGAGGGGGCGGTATCGTCTTACAACAAGGCACTGAAAATTGAGCCGCAAAATGTTGATGCCCTTCTCAACAAGGGACTTTCACTTTACAGTTTGGGGAAAAACAATGATGCGATTGCACACTTTGACAAGGTACTTGCGATCGAGCCTGGCAATCCCCTAGCATTGAGCCTTAAGAACAGTGCGGAGCGGAATCCCAATGGTGTTAGATAGGCTGATGGGTTAACAGAGTACAGAAGAAGGTAGCATTAACGTGCTTGCGTTGGTATTGCAGGCAATATCCGGAAACTTTACTGGTTAGAGAATTACCGTCACCTTCTCGCTGCATCGAATCCAAATCCAAACCCTAGACCATTAACCTATTTCACTGAAAAAACCGTCTAAAAGACAAATATGAATAGAAGGGGGGGAACCCTTCAAGTCGGTGCTAATCTTTGATGTTTTGACATGTGGCCTGAATATGCATTGATTATCCTATATAGGAACATTATGGCATATATTTATATGAATGTGTTATACAACAAAAATATTGAAAAATAGGAAAATTTTGCCAATTATTTTGATTTTTTTTATGAGTTTTGGACTTATTGCAATGCCAGCACTAAATTCTTCACTTTCCAACTTATATAGTCAGCCTGTTTCCGCGCAACCTGCAGCCGGAACTGGAAATCAAAAACCAAATTTTTTGGTAATAGTGGGTGATGATTTTGGATATTCTGATATCGGTGCTTTTGGAAGCGAAATTTCAACACCGAATTTGGATATGATTGCCAAGGACGGAAAGGTTTTAACCGATTACCACACAGCGCCCACCTGCTCACCTGCTAGAGTATCTTTGTTAACGGGTGTTGATTGGCATGTTGGCGGAATTGGCACGATGTATGAGCTGATAGCCGAAAATCAGGTGGGAAAGCCCGGCTATGAGACCTACATAAACGACAAGGTTGTGACTGTTGCAGAGCTGTTGAGGGATGCGGGATACAACACCATACAGTCCGGAAAGTGGCATCTTTCTGGGCATGGATACCAGCCCGGCACATCGCCATATGAAAGGGGATTTTCCAATGCATTTACTCTCCTGGAAGACGGGGCTAACCACTACAGTTCCGCAGAGTATGTCCCCGGATGGTCAGTAACATTCATGGAAAACAAAACAAAGGTTGACAGACCGGGTAACGGCACATTGTTTTCCAATGAACTTTACACAGACAAGATGCTGGACTTCTTTAAGAAGACCGAGTCAGAAAAGAAACCATTCTTTGCGTACCTTGCATACCAGGTAGCCCATTCCCCAATGATGGCTCCAGACAAATCTGTAATAGACAAGTATGACAAAATTTACAGTGTAGGATGGGACAAGGTAAGAGACCAGAGGTTTGAGAAACAGAAGGAGCTTGGGTTCTGGCCCTCCAACATGACGGATCCGGGCAGACTTCCTCCAAACCAGGTATGGGACAGCCTTAGCGGTGACCAGAAGGCCTATGCAGCAAGGGTACTGGCAGTACATGCAGCCGGTATAGAGGACATGGACACGAACATTGGAAGGGTTATACAATACCTCAAGGACACCGGACAGTACGACAATACATTCATTATGTTTACCTCGGACAATGGCAGCAGCGAGCCCTTTGAGATTGCCTTGTTCAGGTACGCAAGCGGTGTAGACCTGTCGTATGCCAAGCAGTTTGTGGCCGGAATCAACAACAGTTTGCCAAACCTTGGCACCAACACGTCAGACTTTAACTATGGCGCATGGGGCTCATATGTGGCAACTTCCCCACTATCCGGTTACAAGACAAGCCTGTATGAAGGTGGCACAAGACCCCCGATGGTAATGAAGGAACCGCAAACATCCGCACCATCAGTCAACAACACAGCCTCCAACCTTGTCAAGAGCTTTGCATATGTTACAGATGTTACCCCCACAATCCTTGAATACGCAAACGTGTCTCATCCTTCAGCATATCAGGGACACGAAGTTCACGCATTGATGGGCAAGTCCCTTAAACCGCTCCTTGAAGGAACGGTGGAGACAATCCATCCAGCAGACGAAGCCATATCCGGTGAAATGTTCAACAACACAAGCGTACGCATGGGTGACTGGAAGGCCAACTCGTATGGTTTTCCACCACAGTGGAAATTGTTCAACCTAGCAACTGACTTGGGTGAGAACAACGACCTGGCAGCCCAGCATCCAGACATTTTGAAGACTCTGATTGGAGAATACGACAAATACGCTCAGGCTGTGGGAGTTGTAATTCCGAGAGGCGAGACATTTGAACAAACTGCCAAGAATAATTTTCCACCTGTAACCCAAAAAGACACACAAACCATTACTTTGGGTAACATGTTCGCTCCAGGCTACCCACTGAACGATACAAGTGCCAAAGCCATCATCAACTAGTTTAATGGGAAAAGATGACACATGACTTATAAAACGGTGTTACTCCTCTTTTTTTTGGCCAGCCTGACTTTTGTTGTTGGGTCAAGTGTGCCTTTTTCATTTAACGCAGTATCACACGCCTTTGCACAGGTTGACAATTCCACCTTACCCAACAGTTCTTTGCTTGGTGATCAAAACCTCACCGGCAAACCGGATTTATCCCCCAGCTCCACCCAAGCACTTCCTTCCTGGAACCAGGGCACGGTGAAAGAGAGGATCGTTAACTTTGTAAATAATGTAACCAACCCTGAAAGCCCAAACTATGTTCCACCTGGGGAGAGGATAGCGGTCTTTGACAACGACGGAACACTCTGGGCCGAAAAACCCATTCCCTTTCAGGGTTTTTTTATAACAGATAGGCTTGACGAGCTGTCTGTGTCAAACCCTCGGATTACCCAAAACCCGCAGCTCCAACAGCTGATGGCGAATAACTTTACAGATTTGCAGTTAAGCGAAAAGGATGTCATGTCCCTGGCGCTGTTGACCCTCTCAAACATTAGCCAGCCCACATTTGACAGAATGGTTATGGAATGGGCAAAGACAGCACAGCATCCACAAACCCACCTAAGATTTGTAGCAATGGTGTACCAGCCGATGATTGAACTCATTGATTATCTTAAGGACAACCAATTCAAGGTTTTCATAGTCTCAGGGGGTGGGGTTGACTTTATGAGGGACTCCCTCTCCAATGTATATGGGATACCGCCAGACCAGATAATAGGAAGCAGCATAAAATACAAGTATGTTAACGGAACTGACGGGGGGAACTCTGCCATATTTAGGGAGCCGGAACTTGATTCATTCGACAACAATGAGGTAAAGCCCGAGAACATTCAACTTCATATAGGGCAGGTGCCCATACTTGCCGCAGGAAACTCGGATGGTGACCTTCAAATGCTAACGTACACAGATGACAACAACAAAGTTGGCAAATCCCTTGAGATTCTTGTCCATCATGATGACGGCGTAAGGGAATACTCCTATGACAAGGGTGCTGAAAATGTGCTGCAGGCAGCCAAGGACAGAAACTGGGATTTGGTAAGCATGAAGAATGACTTTGCGGTTATATATCCTCCCCAAAATGAAACCGGGACAAATAGATAACTGAGGCTACCCCAGTCAACAACTATATGCATCCTCCCATCAATATTTTTTCTTTTATGTGGCCTATCTTTGTGTGGTGGCACACGTCGAGTAACATGTATAAAAATGCCATTTTAACTCGTGGCCTGGACACTTAACGATAAGCCTATGGCTTGAGAGCCCTGTCCACTTGTGGTTTGAGTCAGGACACCATCCCAATGCGTTGGTCGCAGCTTGAATTTGTTTTTCAGGTTTGAATAATCAGATGATTTTTGGAGTTTCACTGCATAAGTATTGCTCTTTTGTATAGTAACAATAAACTCCATGTCACCATTAAATTTCCACTTTAAGGCTTCGTTACTGTGACATTTAATCAAATGTAGAAATATCCATAATCTGAAAATAATGTAAACGGCAACGATGAAGGTTTTGTGACTTGGGAGGGGATGAACTGTTACTGCAGTTGATTTCAACCAAAAAACCCCAACAAACAGTACAAGTCGCACTGCCTGCAAAAAACCGCAGGATTAACGGTGTCTGTTCTTTCTCTTTTTAAAGATATCATTTACAGATAATTCGCCTGTATATGATAAAATAATATTCTCTATTCCATAAATGACAAGAATGACTGAAAGAACCTTGGTGGGAAAAACTATATCAAATCTATAAGCGTTTGATGCAAAAATGCTTAAACCCATGGCGACAAGACCAAAACTTGTGCTCATTACTCTTAATGATTTTGATTCCTGCTTGTTAAATACGCCTTGAATAACCTTACCAAAACCGTTGAACATTACAATAATTGTGAGAGAAAGTAAAACAAATAACCGTTCAGATGCAGTCTGTGGAAAAATCAAACATATTGTGGCAAATAGGATTGATATTGTTCCTAGAACAAGATCAGTTAGGCCTGCTTTTCTTACTTTTTTTGCATCCCTTTCTGTTGTGACAGTGGAAATAGATGGGATTAATAGGCCTCTAACAATTCTTCCAATACCAATAACAAGTAGTGAGATTAAAAGCAGTATTATAATTGTAGATAGGTCGAGAACAGGGTATCCCACCATTATAACTATAAGTGATAATGTGATGGACGCTATTCCAATCCCAAATTGCAATAGGCGAAAATAGAGAGGAGGCGTTTTGGTATCCATCTGTTTATTGTTCATGGACGGTAAATATCATCTTTTGGATGATCCACTAATATGCCGTTTTCTGTCGGCCGGTGATAGGTATAGCTAATGGATGTTATAGTGGTAACAGTTTCTATTTTTATTGGTTTCATGCCGGCTATTTCGCATCTTAGCGTGGGAAGATATTCTGCCCCTTAAAGATGGAATTGCATCGATGATTGTTGATGATAGTTTTTCCCATTCCGGAAATGATGTTATTATTGTAAAGTTAAAACCAAAATTGAAATTAAAGGTTGCTTTTGTCAGTTTATGCTGGGGTAATATGTGGAATGCTGGATTCCAGCAGTTAAATGGCTTTCATGTGCATACTCCATCATAAATCTCCAAGTGAAGACGATAGCATTGAACTCCAAACAAGTAAAATAGATGGTTGACCTTAATGCTTTGTTGCATAATCCAATCTATTTAGCTGCGAATGCAATGATCCATTATTTGTGACTGGTTAGCCTTCATGCAACAGGTCGCTGATAAGGCATGGTGAATTCCTTTTCTCCTATGATTTTCTCATTAACGGGATACGGTTCTAGCAAAAATGAATGAGAACAAGAGATTTTTAGAAATTTTCTAACAGGTGCTAATTATACAAGAGGTAAATTATATTGTTGCCCCTATCCATAATCCTAATTATCTGATGCCAATGAAATTACGTTATTGTGGAAATCAAGGATGCCGATGTGAATCCACAACGGATTACATAAACTTTGAAGAGCAGGAAATAGAGGCCAAACCCGAAACTTTAATGGCGTATTCCATGATGCCTGCATGGAGCTCGATGACGTCACACTCGCCATTTAATTCCGGTCTGGTTGCCTATGACTTGAGTTTGAATTGCCACACAACAGCCATGACGACAAACGGAAACGCCGCCAAAGTAAACGCAACATAGTCAGGCACTGTTTTATGGAGCGCCAATCCCAAAGTCAGGTACATTGTGAGCAACAACAACGATGCGCCACCGAGAAGGAACTTTTTTGACATGGAGAGGAACTTTTCCACATCAAACGTTTGGGAATGCCTCTGGTGGAAAATGACCGGCATGATAAAGAGCACGGTTGCTATAGTCACAGAATAAATTGATGCCAACATAATCAGGCCGTCCACAAAAGACGGGGTTTTAAGGGAATCCAAATTGATGTTAAGCAAGAATCCAAAAAGGATGCTGGATCCTGACATCAATATGGAGGATTCACGTAAGGCCGCGCTAACCCTATCGTAATGGTCGGTTGAGGTGGTTTTTGTGGGCTTATCCTTGTCATCTCCCTCTCCGGTCTGATTGGGCATTTGTTGTTACATCCGCTGAGCCAATTATAAACATATATGCGAGGAATCAACCCGCATAAGGCTGTACAATTCAAGGATAACACCCGTAAAAAACTTTCAGATGTTGAATAGATGTTATACCATAAACAGGACAATAACATGCAAATAATGGGCCCAATCAACAACCATGAATTCGTCAGATTTTTGTGCCACGGATTGGCTGGGGAATACGCTGATATCCAAGACAATTAGTGGAACTGTTATATGTCAAAGCAGGCAAGTACATATACCATGCATTGCCATTAATATCGATTCGTGACAAGAGGTGGAAACATGTTATTACTCAATGAGAGACTGATTTACACGCGTTATCCTGCACAGTAAGAATTCCAGAATGTAGCGCACATCGACACAGGATTGCTCGTGATTGTTGGCAATTACTTCATCCATAACACTTAAGTTAAATCAATTGCTCAAAAAACCATGTCAAATTCAAAGCAAAATAAGCCCAACATTCTTGTCATCTGGGGCGATGATATTGGAATAACCAATCTCAGTTGCTATTCACATGGATTGATGGGTTACCAAACACCCAACATTGACCGTATTGCAAAAGAGGGCATGATGTTCACAGACGCCTATGGCGAACAGTCCTGCACCGCCGGTCGCTCGTCTTTCATTACCGGTCAAAGCGTTTACCGCACCGGCTTGTCCAAAGTAGGAATGCCCGGCGCACCGGTGGGTATGAATGAAAAGATCGTGACGATCCCGCGTTGCTGAAGGAACAGGGTTATGCAACTGGGCAATTCGGTAAAAACCATTTGGGCGACCTTAACCACATGCTGCCCACAAATCACGGATTCGACGAGTTCTTTGGCAACCTTTATCACCTCAACGCGGAAGAGGAGCCTGAAATGGATGACTATCCCTCAAAAAAAGATTTTCCGCAATTCTTTGAAAAATTCGGTCCCCGCGGTGTGCTCCACTCATGGGCCACAGACGAGGATGACCCGACAGAAATGCCGCGGTGGGGAAAAGTGGGCAGGCAAAAAATTGAGGACACTGGGCCCCTCACAAAAAAAAGGATGGAAACCTGCGATGACGAATTTGTTTCAGCAGCCAAGGATTTTATCAAGAGGCAACATGACGCTGGGAAACCGTTTTTTGTGTGGCTCAACACTACTCATATGCACTTTATTACACATCCCAAACCCTCAAGCAAGGGGCAGGCAGGCCGATGGCAATCTGCCTATCACGACACAATGATCGACCATGACAAAAACGTTGGAGAAATGCTTGATCTGCTCGACGAGCTTGGGATTGCCGAAGATACCTTTCTCATGTATTCCACCGATAACGGGCCGCACAGCAACTCCTGGCCCGATGGCGCCACAACCCCATTCCGCAGCGAAAAGAACACCAACTGGGAAGGAGCTTTCCGTGTTCCGTTGCTTGTGCGCTGGCCAGGCAAAATCAAGGCCGGCTCAATTTCCAACGGGATCGTTCAGCACCATGACTGGCTGCCAACTTTCCTTGCCATGGCGGGCGATTCAGAAGTGGTGGAGAAACTGAAGAATGGATACACAGCCATCGGGCGCACCTACAAGAACCATATCGACGGATATAACCTGCTGCCATACCTGACCGGTGAGGCAAAAGAAAGCCCCCGCAACTTTTACTTCTACTTCAGTGACGATGGTGATGTGATGGGCATACGCTTTGACAACTGGAAGTTCGTATTCATGGAGCAGCGTTTGAAGGGAACCTTGGGGGTTTGGGCTGAGCCCTTCACCCGACTTCGTCTCCCAAAGATTTTCAACCTTCGCACCGACCCATACGAATTCTGCGGATATAACTTCGAACACGTATTGGGACTGGATGATACACCACGCATATGGCATATACCTAGCACAGGCTGCTGTCGCGAAGTTTGCCGAAACCTTCAAGGAGTTCCCGGCCATCCAAAAGCCAAACTCGTTCACGATAGATGACGCGATGGCGAAAATGTCGGAAGCTGCCAGGTGACTAACAACAACAAAACCAATTGAACATGTTAGGCACAACGGAAATCGGCAAAGGGCAAAAAGCGCCTGACCATGAAAAAATGGTTTTCATAGATGGCGGGAGTTTTATGATGGGTTCGGATAAATTCTACCCGGAGGAAAAACCGGTGCATAAGGTTACAGTGGACGGCTTCTGGATGGATAAATCCCCTGTGACCAACAGGATGTTTAGTGGTTTTGTGTCGGCGACCAATTATTTGACGGTTGCAGAAAGACCATTGAATCCGTCTGACTTTCCAGGCGTCCCGGAGGAGAATCTTGCTCCGGGTTCCATGGTTTTTCAAAAAAGGAATGAAGCTGTTGATTTGAAAAACTATGCCAACTGGTGGCAATGGGTAAAGGGCGCAAACTGGAAGCACCCACATGGGCCTGGCAGCACCATTATTGGACTTGATGATCACCCTGTAGTCCACATCGCCTATGAGGACGCAGAAGCCTATGCGAAATGGGCAGGAAAAGAGTTGCCCTCAGAGGCAGAATGGGAGTTTGCAGCAAGGGGCGGTTTGGATGGAATGGATTTCACCTGGGGAAATGAAGACACGCAGCTTACAAAACCCATGGCCAACACCTGGCAGGGAGAATTCCCTCACCAGAACCTTTTGACAGAC
Organism: uncultured Nitrososphaeraceae archaeon; assembly: GCA_963779615.1. Classification (GTDB taxonomy): domain Archaea; phylum Thermoproteota; class Nitrososphaeria; order Nitrososphaerales; family Nitrososphaeraceae; genus Nitrosocosmicus. The sequence continues at coordinate 237,177 of CAVZZA010000005.1, read as the reverse complement.
AAACATGAAGGCACCTCCCCTGTTTGCTCATTTGAACCCAACGGCTATGGCTTGTTTGATATGGCGGGCAATGTCTGGGAATGGACAGCCGACTGGTATGTCCCGCATTTGGATGAATCTGCCAATAAGGTGAAAACATGCTGCACTGCCTCTGTCAACCCAAGGGTTACGTCGGCCGAGTACAGCTATGATCCGAGGCAGCCACAGTTCAAGATCCCGCGAAAAGTGGTGAAAGGGGGCTCGCACATCTGCGCCCCAAACTATTGCTTGCGATACCGGCCCGCGGCCCGGCAACCACAGATGGTCGACACAGGGATGACCCACATCGGGTTTAGGTGCATTACCAGGACCACCCGAAGCAGCGTCTAAAACACCAATACCCCAAGTGGTATTGATTTCCTTCATTTTCGTATTGAGTTCGCATAATGGATAAGTTTCAGAATAACTTGAAATGACGTCTAGTTTTACAATTTCATCTTTTTCCGGAAATGGTATAGGAAAGTCGAAAGTCTTTGGACATAACACATGTGTGGTTTTAAAAATACGGGAATTTTAATATGGATTTGCGTTATGTTGACAATAACCAACGCCAAGGTTATAGAAAAATTTCTTCTTTATTTTTGAATATTTTACGCAACAAAAACTGACAATTCAAAAATGTATAGGTTAAGGTTCTTAAGATTAAGAATTTTGTAAACCGTTATATAACATCTAGCAATAACCTTTGGAATTGTTGGATAAATTTATAAGCAATATATCGTATTATTCCACCTTACTTATTCTTGTTTGCCTCACACTCAGTCTCATAACAGTACCGTTAATATCATTGTCGCCATCCTCCTCCTCCTCTTCATCATCATCATCAGCAAGTTTAACTACTCAACCAGCGTTTGCCCAGGCCGCAATTGGCAACAATACCGCTGCTGCTCCTCCTTCTAGCACAAACGCAAAGCCAAACATACTGGTGATAATGGGGGATGACCTTGGGTTTTCTGACATTGGATCCTTTGGAAGCGAGATCTCAACCCCCAACCTGGATAAGCTATCGGCAGAGGGCAAGATCCTGACCAACTACCACACTAGCCCTGTTTGCTCTCCAGCCAGGGTATCCTTTCTCACCGGCGTTGACAACCATGTGGGTGGCATAGGAACCATGTATGAAAACATCGCCCCCAACCAGGTGGGGAAGCCAGGCTATGAGACATACATAAACGACAGGGTCGTTACCGTTGCAGAATCGTTAAGGGATGCGGGGTACGACACCCTGATGTCAGGCAAGTGGCACCTGTCTGGGCCCGGATGGCAGAAGGGCACAACCCCTCATGACAGGGGCTTTGAGGATGCTTTTGTGCTGCTGGAGTCCGGGGCCATGCATTTTAACGGTGACCCGTACTATGCCGGTGGCCACTCAACGTTTCTGTCCAACGATACACAGGTTCCGCGACCTGACAACGGCACCTACTCAAATGAAATGTACACAAACATCATGCTTGACAAGATAAGGGAGCATCAGGGCGACGGCAACCCGCTTTTCATGTACCTTTCTTTCCAGGCAGCACACAGTCCGTTCCAGGCACCTGCAGAGTTCACCAAAAAATATGAAGGGGTCTACGATGTGGGATATGACAAGATAAGGGAACAGAGGTTTGAGAAGCAAAAACAGCTTGGAATATGGCCGCAAGACATGGGTATTCCACAAAGGCTTCCGCAAATACCGGCATGGGATAGCCTGAGTGCAGACGACAAAGCCTACAGAGCCAGTGTGCTTGAGGCCCATGCGGGAATGATAGAGGACATGGACCATAACATAGGCAGGGTTATGCAACACCTAAAGGACACCGGCCAGTACGACAATACACTGATCGTGTTCACATCCGACAACGGAAGCAGTGAACCGATTGAAATGAAAAATTTGGCTACTGTGGGGGTTGGAGAGGCAAACAAATTCTTCAGCTCGTTTAACAATACCCCCGCGAACGTGGGAAACGCCAACTCGCTGGTCAACTATGGCTCATGGGGCACAGGGGCTGCTGTCTCACCATTCTCGTACTTCAAGACAACGCAGGGTGAAGGCGGAGTTAGGCCCCCGGTTGTGATGAAATTGCCCGGCAGTAGTGCCAGCCAAACGCAGCCAGGCATAGTAAACGCATTTGTGCACGTGAACGACATGACACCCACTTTCCTTGACTATGCAGGCGTGCAGCCCCCAGGTTCAGCATACCAAGGCCATCCGGTCCATGCGGTAATGGGAAAATCCCTTAAGCCGCTTTTGGAAGGCAAGGTTGAAAAGGCATATACGGACAACGAACCGGTTGCCCAGGAAATGTTCAACAACACCGCTGTCTGGATGGGGGACTGGAAGGCAGTGAGGAACTTCCAACCAGCGGGTGATGGTCAGTGGCACCTGTTCAACATTACGGCCGACATCGGGGAAAACAATGATCTGGCCAGCCAGCATCCTGACACACTCAAAAAGATGATATCAGATTACGACAAGTTCGCAAGGGATGTCGGCGTGGTAGTGCCAACTGCGACTATTGAGGCTTTCCAAACCGTGGGCATGGCTTCGGACTGAGTGGGATGCGGTTCAAAAGTGAATGAAGTCTATCTTAGAACCAGGTTGAGCATTTATGTATAATGTACAAAGATATGCATAAAATTAAAAGAAATAGTATTTCAACTCCCAAAAGGTGAAGTGAGGAGGGTTCGAACCCGCGACCCTCGCATTGAGTGGGGTGAATTGCTTGACCGTTTTTGGCAGGGTCAAGATTAAGGTTGGGGAATAGTGATGACATCAAGGGCAGTTCCCTGTCCATTAGTTTGGATATCTTTTTTTTGATGATGGACTTTAACTTGTACTCGTAGGATGATATTTCCTTTTGTCCTGTTAGGTATTGTCAATCTCTTAATATATTCTTCTGCTGTTAAGTTTAATTATAAATTCACTTCATATCCACTGAAAAAGAATCCCAATGTCAAAGAATATCAAGACTGTGCCTACCCAAGACTTTGAAGACGTTGTTGAGACAGTCGCCAAATATGTCGAGGGTCTACGCATCGGCAACATCCCCAGCCTCACCCAGGGTTTCCACAAGGACGCCGTCATGTATGGCTTCACCAATGGCGAGCTGCTAGGCGGCCCAATCAAAAACCTCTACGAATTTGTCCAGAAGAACGGCTCCGCGCCCGACATCAAGACTCGGCTCGACGTGCTCGCGATAACTCCAACGACGGCGGTTGTGCGCGTCGACATGGAGAATGACGCGATTGGCGCTGACTATACCGACTTTCACACGCTCATCAAGACAGATGGCACCTGGCACATCATCGCCAAGGTATATCATATGTATGAAGGGTAAATGCACGCAAGGTCAGAATGCTGCAAAGGTTATCAAACCGGACTTAAGTCAATTCGAATCAGGGATATGCCATATTATGTTATATGATTCAAAAACAACACAAAAAACAACACATGTAGTAATGCCCTGGATGCTGTAACAAGCAGCTATAATGGGGGCGATTTCTTGCACCTTTAAAAACTCTAAACCGTGAACTTTGTGAAACCTCAGATGATGAGATTGTCAAACCAATCTTCTTCAAGTCCAACCTTGAAAGGGATATGGACGAGCCCACAAGAAGAATGGGTGAAAATGATGCGACTCTTTTGGAAAGGGCCGGCAAGCAAGACGGTTAAGGGTGCTGCCAAGTTGACGTTTGTCAAGGACGGCTGAACAGGGCGTCATAGAAATTGAAAGGACACCGTAAACATTTCCTCTGATTTGTCTAGTGTCATTGTTATGCTGTTTTTTACGGGATGATAAACACAAAATGAATGAATCCGTTTCTTTTCAAAAGTATGTCAAAAAAAGGTAGATGTTCAGGTCTGAACATTTACCAAGTTATGAATCGATATCTCATAAAGGAACATATTACTGACTATCATGCTTAAATATCACTCACATTACAAAAATACATGAGAATCCACAAGACAATCCTTCTTCCTCTGTTTTTAACGGGCATTTTGATGGTATCACCATTTATTGGTATCAATCCTTTAATTGCAACAGCAGCAACAGCTCAGGAAAATTCAACTTCTGTTTCATCATCTGGTTTAACAAACTCTAATAGTTTGAGTATTTCAGATAGTTCAAGCGGTAGCGACATAGAAAAGAGAATGGTGGATATTTCGAGTTCAGACACACCTGGAGATATTGCCACCCTCGCATACATTTGGGGCTTTCCGCTTGTAACTATGGAGCGATTTAATGAGTATTACACAAGCCCGGACTCCATAGCCAAGGGAATAAATTTGGCAGGACCTGAAAACAACATAACGTTTGCACGACAACTTATAACTGCCAATGACACCGGTACTGTCACCCCAAACGCAGATACACTTTATGGCTATGCTTTCCTAAATATGACAAGCGAACCAATTGTTTTACAGATACCTCCAATTGAGCCAGACAGGTATTACTCATTTCAGTTAATGGATGCTTACACAAATAATTACCAATACCTTGGCACAAGGGCCACTGGCTCAGAAGGCGGTACATATCTTATTGCAGGCCCTAACTGGGAAGGCACCGTTCCAGAGGGAATGACTAAGATATGGTCTCCGACCGACCTTACAATGGTATTAAACAGGATTTTAATAAAAGGTCCATCTGATACTCCCAATGTAAAAGCTATTCAAGACCGGATAAAAGTGATGCCTCTTTCAGCCTATTTGAGCAACTCAGCAGCCCCAGCATCGACCAGCCAGCCTTCAAACACAACAGCAATGACAAATGAATCCGATGCTCAAGTCCCAATAAGCCCAAGACCTCCGTTTATACCAACCACAGGCATCAAAATATACGATGAAATTAGCGCTGCCATGACCGTTAATCCATTGAATCCGCCTGACCCTACGCTTGTCAAAAAACTCGCATCTATAGGTATTGGTCCTGGAATGACTCCGTCAACCCAAGCAAATGGCACAATAAAATCAGCCCTTCAAACTGGCATAACAGAGGGTGAAAAACTGATAAATGCGAAGGTGGCAAACTTCGGAGCCAATGTTAACGGTTGGACGGTAAATGCGGCAACAGGCCTCTTTGGAACTGACTACCTGTTCCGTGCTGCAACTGTTGTTGTGGGTGTTGGCGCAAATACAGGACAGGAGGCAATCTATCCAGTCACGTTTGTAGATTCTGAAGGGAAACTGCTCACCGGAGACAAAAACTATACCGTCCACTTCGAACCAGGGCAGCTTCCACCTGTAAATTCATTCTGGTCCCTAACCATATATAATAACCAATCATTGTTTGTGGACAACCCAATAAATCGCTATTTGGTAGGGCAATACACTGAAGGGTTAAAGAACAACACAGACGGTTCACTTGACATATACATACAGAATACAAACCCTGGGCCCGATAAGGAATCAAACTGGCTGCCAGCACCATCAGCTCAAGTGTCCGATAAAATCAAACTGGTTTTGCGTTTATACCTGCCTGACGATTCTATACTGAATGGAACGTGGAGTCCACCACCAGTTATACGGTCTGAGTAACAACTAGCAAACACACCATTTTTTAAAGCAGGAATTTCTTTTTTTTGGGATTGTTTGTCTTAGCCCAATAACTCATAACAAATAAAGATTGTGTGATGGAATTCCATATTTGGCTTGAAACAAAAACTGCAACTGAACTATTAATTTAAGGTTGTAAAATATAACTCAAAAAAGTTAATGAAGGATTGTAAAACATGGCCATCAAAGATTGAAATATCAAACATACATCCAAATAAAAATAATTAGGATTTATGACCAAGGACATGTTTGCCAAGTAACTTCTATCTGTACAACCTAAAGAAATTATCTGTTAAATTAGTAACGGTTATCCAGAGGAGTCTCTCAAAGAAGAATTGGCAAAGAACAGGGCACTTCAGAAATCATCAAAAACTACCTGATTTCTCATACCATTTTTTTAAATCAAATCAAACCAATTTACTGATGCATATACAAAGGCCTAAAAATTGATTAATCAGCACCATCTATTCACCAATAGCATTAGTTACATTCCAATAAAATGAATGGATTACCATATTGGCTGGGACAGGACTCAGGAAGATCTGTTTTGAAAAATAAAAGATTTCTGCTTTAGTAATGATGGAAATAGGATATCCGTTTACTCTGGTCTCTTTGCGTAGTCTCCCATTCCAGTATAGTCGATTGAAACACATGGTTCATCTCCCACCACCCATGCATCATGTCCTGGTGGTATTACCGCTGTATCTCCTGGTCCCCCTTCAATTTCGGTACCATCATCCATTCTGACTCTCATCCTTCCAGAGATTATAACCGAAGTGTGTGGTGCTTGACAACTGTCAGTTTTCACTAGTGGTTTTACACATTTTCCCCAACTCCAACCAGGCTCCAATGTGGCTCTGCCAATTATAACATTGCCCAGGCTTACAATCTCAACCTTTCCCTTTTCAAATGTTCTTACTTCATCAGGCGATCCAAAACTTTTTGTTAATACTTTTGATGTTGATGACATTTTTGTTATCGAAAGGACATAACAATAGTTTAATTATAAGCATTCTTTCTAATCTGTTCCATCCCTCAAGTCCTATTCCCCACATTAGCTCCCTTTTTTATGGTGTCGGGTTCAGCACTGCCAAAAAGAACTGAAAACGCTTTACAACCATGTCAAATCCATATCATAATTTGATAAATCGGTATCAGGAGGTACATTGTAATTTGGATTTCAGTTATTGGCTTTCAATTTCCAAAGGTTAACAAAGTTAGAAGCACCCACAGGGACCTGGAGGCAGCATTGTTGGACTTTTAATAAACTTACGATGGTTTAACCTAAAATTCTTGTCAAACATGTTTCTTTTTGGTTACTAATAATAAGTAAAAGATCAAGTGGTGTTAAGTGAACAGTCTGAATGTTAATGATTATCCTTATAAAGAATAAGATGACGGAAACATAGGTAAGAGATGATCGGTAAACACAACAACAAAACTTCACTGAAAAGTAAATTTTTGGTGGAGATAGTCGAACGTTTATCCTGGTCTATGCGATTGCCTCTGCCGCCACGGTTTATTCTGGCAGTGGTCAGTTGGGTGTAATAGGGATTGGTTTGGTTCATGCCCTTGTGCTGACAGCAATAATATACGCAATAGGTTACCGTTCGGCTGTCCAGGTTAACCCCGCGGTTACAATGGGCCTGCTGGTTGCGGGAAAAATCAAGGGCAAGGAAGCAGCAGTCTATATAATAGCCCAAATCATTGGTGCGGTAATTGGTGCAGCTGTTGTGTACACAATATTTGGCCCAGAAATGTCTGCGAGCGTAACGTTACCTTCGGAAGATAATGTTGTTAGGGCGTTGATACTGGAAACCGTAATGACATTCACTTTGGTGTATGTTGTGCTGGCCACCACCACCTCAAGGAACTTTAGCATCGCCCCATTGGCAGGCGTGGCAATAGGGTTTACACTTGGCTTGAATGTCATGTTTGGCGGTGCCATGACAGGCGGTTCATTAAACCCGGCCCGTTCCTTTGGCCCTGCACTGATTATGGGAAACTTTAGCTACCACTGGATTTATTGGGTAGCGCCAATCGTCGGCGGGTTGATTGCAGCTGGAGTGTATAGGGCATTGCACAAAGACGCGGACCTTCCGCTAAGAGAATAACCAGAACAACAAGGGTATGGCAATCCCCTATTGCTGTTTTTTTGTCTTAGGAAGTCTAAATTGGATGTGCCACTTTTTACACACACAAAAAGTATTATTGCCTGCTTTGTCGCATAGTGTGAAATTCGTCAATTTATGATAGAGTTCATACCAGCACAATGCGAATATCGATTATTACTCTTGCGGGAATAAAACTGACACCTCTAAAAAGTACGAAAATTTGAGTCATGCAACAAAGCATTGTTGCCTTATTTTATGAACAGCCAATATTAAGCCTGCCTTTTGGATGATCTAAAAACTGCTGTAGGTAATGCAATCACCACAAGTAAATGATATCTGCTCTTCAGTAATGCAATGATTTGAGAGGTAGCTTGAAATTCAATGATCGATGAGCATTTTATAGGCATTGGAGAGAATGCGAAAGAACGGTGTATCCATTAATGGGCTGTTAACCTGACGGTTTTCTCGTTTTTTTTATTTCTCTACCTGTTTAATTGCTTTATCCAAATCGAATTCTATTTGTCTATCTTAAAGATGCATCCCCGTCTGCCAAATAAGTATAGAAATCCCCATGTTTTACGCTGTCTATATCTGACTTGTCTCTTGGTGTGGTAACCCTTCCTCCATTCATTATTCTGTATTCTCCTAAAACTTTACCATTACACATGCCTTGTTGCATGATTCTTAAAATCGAAGCTTACTGCCTGTCTTGCCTAAATAAATATTGTTTTGTTGTGCAGTGACTCTTTTAGCATCATTTTTTTAGCATCATTTCCTGTACCGTATTTTTAAACTTCAGAATAAACACATATTCATTTCAAACGCTCTATCCTATCATCTATTTTTTTTAGCTGGATCTTGAGATTCAGGATAAACACAGCATTCTGAAAGAATAGCAAATGAATTGTATGTGTTGACCAGTCTGAACCTTGTCTTTGAGCCATTAACACAAAATTTGGCCCCTAGTTCAATTTAAGGATATGAATAACAAATCTAGTAACGTTGTGTTTAATCTATACGGATTACAAAAAAATTATTACATGGCAAAACCTTCTTGGTCTTTAACATGTGTATGTTGTCTATCCTGCTGCACACTATGGATTTGGATTTTCCAAAAACCAATAAATTTGCAATGTTGTACAGACATGCAATAAATACAAAGGTTGAACCAACAATACCTAATACTGGGTATATCGGGTTTGTCTCATATCTTTGCAATTCTTGAGACCAAAATAACAAAACATGGGATCCATAAATAAATAGGTTGAAAATTTACTACACTAACAGCATATGTCTATCTCAAATGATTTAGGCGAGGTGTCTGCATGCATTGTTTGTCCAAAATGTAAAATCCACTCACCAAAAGAATGGATGGTTAGTCGCTATGAAACTACAGGAAAACCCAAATTAAGAAAAGCTAAAGTGTATTTTAGGTGTGCCGTATGTCATTACTCTACAAAGATATTGGACAAGAAACTGATTAAGTTTATAGATAAAGAATTGATGATGGATGATGATGGCTTTGATGACTTTTAGCAGATAAAAATTTTATGTAGGGATATGCCGCCATAAAATCTTCATCTATCTGGTTAAACAGTGTATTATAACTTTTTTACAAAGCACCATCCCTATGAATGCCCCATGTTATTACAATACAGAAAGTTCAACCCTTTGACTTTCCATCTGTCTCTGTAATCTTCACCAATAAACATCCAACTTTTTTAAAGCATTGCATCCTTGTTTTGGATGCACTGCATTTTTGTAAGCCTTTTCATGGTAAAGCCTTTTACACAGGTAACAACCCGCTGAACATCGTGTTTTCGGGTCATCAAACTCCGACAAATGTCATAGGCTGGATTTTACAACACGGCACAAATTGAATAACCGAGGAAACTGCAACTAGAACCTTAGTGTCTGAATGAGTCAAACTGTTAACCTTGAACCATAGGCAATGTCGCTCAGGTTTTTGCAACGTCAATGAGAAATCCTGGCAGCTGAAAAAATAAAAAAGTGTTTTATTTCCTTTTTTTATATTGGTGTACGTATCCCTATGTTGTTAGTAACCGTGCAGGTCTGAGTATCTCCAGCATTTATGCTGCCGTGAAATGCTGGAATAAATCTTGAATCTTGGGTACAATCTCCTGATGCCGTTGTTGTAAATAGGGCTAGCGCATCAAGTGTTTCTCCGAAACTGTATGGACCTTCGGGTACTGTAACTGCGGTGCAATCTGCACTGCCGGCAAATTCGGCAGGGTTGGCACCCTCAGAAGTGAATGTGAACGTAAAGTCAGAAGGCTCGAAATTAAGCCCTGGGCCGTTGTTTACGACCTTGCATACGTTAAGGGTTCCTGTTGTTGGTGGTGGTGTTGGCGTAGTGCCGTTTCCGTTGTTTCCTGTGCCGCCCGCTGCCCCTGTTGTGGCCGGTGTTGACTGAAGGCTCCTGCTTTGGTCGTTGAATCCCTTTGCGTCGTTGTCCTTTCCAACTATCTGCTGTCCCTGGTTTGCCTGCTCACAGTCATCGCCCCTGTAGCAGAAGTTGTCCTGGTCCTGGTGTTGGCTTGCGCTCTTTTTGTCCGATTCGGAGCCTGAGATTATTTTTGACTTAAAATCCTTGTCTTTTTTGTGGTCGTCGTTATTGTCCCTGTCAGCATATGACTGCATTGGGATGACGCTTGTCCCCATGATTAGTGTTGCAGTGATTATAGCTGCTAACAAAATGCTTTTTGTGTTGTTCATATATAAAACTCAGTTACTTTTTTAGGTATATCTGGAGTGAGTCTTTTGTTACCTGACATTTTATTTGAATTTGTATACCTGAAAAGACAAGCATAAAACTAATACTCCAAATACAAAGAGGAAAATTTAGCATAACTTTATCTTGTTGTTTAAGAGTGTTCTTTGGACATGCCTTTAATCTCAATAAAAGATACAATGGACTTGCATGATTTTTATACTCTGATGGAAAAAAGGTATTTTATTTTTTATAAATTGAAAACTTTATCTCCTTAACCATTCCGATAGAATTAGAACCCACTTTTAAGGACCGATATCAGCACTAGCCCTCCGGGCCCGTTACTCATATAGGTCGAATAATTTTTCATTTCTACGGGCTATCGAAGGGGGAGGAAGGCTGCATTCGATCAAATAGGGTTTGCGGTGAACCTTTTGATCAAATGATAAAGTTAAGTCTAAGGGGTATCAATAATACTCCTGAATGATATGCAACCACTATGATGATTTCATGTAAATAATTGGAATTAAAAACCGTTTGTTACCAGACTTTATATAGAATGGCACCTGATATAGAGTAATGTCAAAGAAAACAGAATCACAAGAAAGTTACTCATATAACAATAATACCAATACACAAGATTTCAAAGAATCAATCAACAGGTCACTTGATGAGGCCAAAGACAACATCAGAAAATCCATAGACGAGTCAAAGAACCAGATTCCACGAATCAACAACATTGTGAACAGCTACCAAGAACAGTCACTCCAAACAGCCAGAGAGATTTCAGAGGAGTACATTGAATCACAGAAGGAAATCATCAGCTCACTCCAATCAGCATGGAGGCCAATCAATGAGAACTACAGCAGCGTTGTTACAAGCTTTGCATCCCCCGACTCCATAGCCAAGGCATACACCAGGTTTGTCAGCAACGTAGCAGACAACACAGTGTCAGCAATCAGACTCACAAACAACATGATATTCTCAAACCTGGACTCTATGAAATCAGTGTTGCAACAGGCAAAGGACAACTCAAAGCACCTATCCAACCTTAGCGTTAACACGGCAAAAACATTTGAGCAAAACTCAAGACAACTGACAGCAGCAGCCAAAGACGCAGCAGCAAACTCCAGCGTCAGTGTGTCCACCCCTAACTCCTCCACAGACTACAGCACAACAACAACAACAAAAAAGCAATAACAAAAAAATCAGAACCACAAAAAGGTTCAGCCAATTTTTTATTCCCTTTGTACTAGTTTAACAGACTAGTGCAAAAGGTGACCTCACATTTTTAATGAATTCCATAAACAAGTATTGATTTATCATTTCCCTGCAGGGCCAAAAGAAAACATCAAAGTCCTATGAGTGCAAGTTAAAGTCCGTCATCAAGGTAAAAATAACCAAACTAATGTACAGGGGAGCCATTGATGTCATCACTATCCCCAACCTTAATATTGACTTGCCCAAAACGGTCAAGCATTTCGCCTCTTCAATGCGATGGTCACAGGTTCAATCAGCACTTTACACATTGGAATTTAAAACAAAGATAAATCAAGGTAAGTTGTTGACTCATGTGAATATCCTCTTGATTTCCACAGAAACAGTTACTTTATATAATAACTCTATTAATCCTAAACCGGAATGTGCTCTGCCTTTTCCCTGGCTTGGCACATAAAATTATTTCATGTTTTTAATCCAGATGATTCAACCCGCTGAACACCCTGTTTTCTGGTTTGCAAATTCAGGCATCTATCATAGGCCGGATTTTATCACAACGGCATAAAGTTTTGAAGAACGGAGTAAACTCCAATCAGAATACGCAAGTTTCAACCAATCCGTCAAACTGGACCTGGAATCACAAGCAATGTAAAACAGGCTTTTGTAACGTCAATGAAAAACCCTGGCAGCTGGAAAAATAAAAGAGTGTTTCCGATGGTTTCCTTTTTTCATCACAAAGGAAATACGTCGTTAGTAACCGTGCAGGTCTGAGTCTCTCCAGCTTTAATGCTACCATGAAATCCTCTAGTACTCTCAGGAAAGTCTAAGGCACAATCTCCGGTTACATCTGTGATGATGAAGAAAGATATAGGTGCGGTTTCAAGGAAACCGTATGGACCTTCAGGCACTGTGACTTTGGTGCAATCTGCACTACCCGGAAATTCAGCTGGGTCGGCACCCTCGGAAGTGGCTTTGAATGTGAAGTCAGAAGGCTTGACACCCAAATCGAAATTGTCGACTACAGCCTTGCATACGTTAAGGGTTCCTGTTGTTGGTGGTGGTGTTGGCGTAGTGCCGTTTCCGTTGCTTCCGTTGCTTCCGGTGCCGCCTGCTGTACCTGCTGTGGCCGGTGTTGACTGGAGGTTCCTGCTTTGGTCGTTGAATCCTGTTGCCTCGTTGTCCTTCCCTATTACCTGCTGTCCCTGGTTTGCCTGGCTGGGGTCATCGCTCCTGTACGCAAAGTTGTCCTGGCCAGAGTGCTGGCTTGAGCTCTTTTTGTCTGATACATCGCTTGCCGTGATTGGAGACTTGTAGTCCTTGGTGTTTTTGTTCTCGCCAGCGTATGTCTGCATCGGGATAACACTCGTGCAGAGAATCAGTGTTGCAGTGATTATAGCTGCTAACAAAATGCTTTTTGTGTTGTTCATATATAAAACTCAGTTACTTTTTTAGGTATATCTGGAGTGAGTCTTTTGTTACCTGACATTTTATTTGAATTTGTATACCTGAAAAGACAAGCATAATCTTATACTATAAATGAAAAGAGGAATGTTTAGAATAACTTTGACTTAATTTAGTTTAATTTGTTTTTTAGAATATGTTTATGTTTACAAAGTTGATGGTCCGGCCTGGTTAAGGCACAGGGAGGGTCCGCGGGTTCAAATCCCTCACTTTGCACCATTTTGATGTCAGATTTGCATTGTAGCTGTTTTTTCTATACTGTCACCAAATCAAACAAAAACTCAAGTGGATGGAAAAACCATTAGTAGTCTTGAAACTCTATTAAAAAATATTGCTGATTGCTTTGGCCGTGAAAAAAGGAAAACAATTGGAAATACTTTTAGTCTATGTCCCCCTCTTATACAGTATTTCTTGACTTTCAAAAGTGCCGTCCTGCCAAACCACATGGACAAACCCGTCACCTGACACAACCTCCGGATTGATTGACTCTCCCTCATTTTTGCTCAGGTTCTTTGTAACTCCAAACGTGTTTCCTTTGTCTGCACTGGACCTGAAGAATATTTCATTATTGCTTGGGGTGGTGTCTTGCCAAACTATGCGAACTGTCGTTCCGGAAGATGATATTTTTGGGTTTATCGAAATGCCCTCGTTATTGCTCAGTTTCTTTACTTTGCCAAAATGTGCCCCATAGTCCCAACTTGATTTGAATAATATGTCAAGGTTCCCAGGGCTATTGTCTTCCCATGCAACGTATACATTGCTTCCAAGGACATCAATTTGGGGATTGGAGGAGTCGCCCTCGTTATTGCTCAGGTTCTTTATCCCCCCAAATTTAGAACCGCTGTTTGCGCTTTTGGTGAAAAATATTTCGGGGCTTTCGTCTGCAGAGGGTCTGTCCCCCCATACCAAAAACACACTGCTTCCAACTGCCTTTAGATTCATGCCAAAAGGCTGGCATATGTCAGTGATTTTCTTGAGTCCAAAGCTGCTGCCGCCATTTGTGCTTTTTGCAAAATTCAAGCTGCCGTCAAAGGGACAGTCATCGCTGCTGGGCTCATTAAATTCTCCCCCAGTCCATGCCACATATACGCTGTCTTTGATGGAGGCGATGCGCAAATCACCCACACTCTCATCCTTTGTGTTTGACAACACCTTTACACCGCCAAACGTGTTTCCATTGTTGGTACTTTTTTTAAGAAACACCTGGCTCTCATCAGAGTCTGCTGTTTCGTTGAAAAAACGGTCAACCCAGGTTACATACACGACATTTCCACTCACAGATATTTGAGGATTGTCTGAAGAGTGTTCGTCTTTACTGAGATTTATGGCGGACCCAAAATGGGCCCCGTTGTCTGTGCTTTTTCTGAAAAAGATGTCTTCATTTTGAGACCATACTACATACACGTCATTTCCTGATTTGAAGACCTTTTGTGCAGAAGCGCTGCCGTCTATGTTTCTACTTAAATCCACACTTGAGCGAAATGACGCCCCGTTGTCCGTACTCCTTTTAAAGAGCAGGTCAAAGTCACCCGGTGGGCTGTCGTCCTGCCAAGTGGTATAGACATTCTTGCCTGAGACCTCTATTTGAGGGTTTATCGAAATGCCATCGTTATCGCTCAAATTCTTTGCACTGCCAAAAACTATGGCATGTGCTGACCATTGCTGTTGTGGCTGTTGGGAAACTGAAATAATCAGTAGTGTGGAAAAAATCAGTAATGCTATTGGTAAGATTGATGCTCTAGTTTTTGTTTCTTTTATGCCCTTTTGCAAAGAACCACGTTTTTGCATTTTTGGATTTAGTTGCTGCAGATGGTTGTTTATGCATCTTAAACTAGTGTACCCTTTGTTGTCCATTTTGAAATAACTTAAGAACTAATTATGTATTGATTTGGAAGGATTGTACTTTTACTTTGTCATCTAAACGACTAATGCAGTTGACAAATAAACAATTCTACTTTGTCATTATTGCATGTTCGTATTGGCGTGCCACTTTTGCCTGTCAGATTGTGCCTTTCTGTGCCCATTTTGTATATTTATTTAACATGGCAACACATAGAATGATAATAACCTCATTAGGATTCCGTTCACTTTTTAACCGCACCCCACTCAGTCCATACCCATAACAGTTCTTTTAGGTGGGTTCTACGAAAATAAGGTGTAAAGAAAAAGGTGTTAGAACTCAAAAATGATGGGGAACTTGGTATCTGGAAACCGTATTTGTTTGCGCTAAAGTCGCCTTTGACCGGGGAAAAGTACCAAAAAAGGATGGAGGAATTCTTTGAATTTATGGGGATGGAAGGAAAAACCGTTGAGGAAAAAAGCTCAAGTTTTGTCAAAAAAAACCCGAATCGGAAGGAAACCAGTGGGTTTTCAACAGTGTTTTGAAATTGATTCTGTATCAAATAGACAGGGTAAATAAGAGGGAAATAGTGGGTTCAACTGTTCAGAATTATCTAAAGATTGTTAAACTATTTTGTGAAATGGCGGACATCAATATGCGGCTCTGTTCACTTAGGCTTTTTTAACTCAATGTCGTGATAATCTACAAAAAACCGCAGCCAGTTCTTCACATGCTTTAGCTTGCAATTTTTTATCCTACAAGGAAAGTAGTCATCGAAACTTTCTGTTCTTTCCTTTATGTACTGCATAGTCCGTTCAATCATTCAATCAGGCTTTTCTCAAAAGGGGAATGGACATGGTGCTTTAGATTCAGGAACCTGCATGCTTGGGGATACCACGTTCCTCCACCATCAGTTGATACCGGACACTTTCTCCGAGTCTTGACCAAACCCTCGATAAACCTTTCAGCAATAAGCATGTTTCTCTCCCTTGATATGTTTAGTGCTAGAATCTGCCTGTTTTTTGGCTCAATTGCAGCCCAGGGCCAGATGCATTCAGATCCAACCTTGATTAGTGCCTCATCCACAACATGCTCAAAAATCTTTTTTCTTTTTGCCGATGTTTTATGAGGGTGATATTCCTTAATCCAGTTCCAGATGGAAACTTGGTTCCGCCTGACAAAACAAGACAGCCTATCGGATGCCCTTCTCAATGACAACCCCGAAAAATACAGATACAAACCATAGCTAACGTACTCTGAAGGCGTTCTGTTTCTGCAAACCATATAACATATAGGGCATCATTAAGCTATGGCCTTATCGCTAAGTGAACAGAGCCTATTTTTCCAAGTCAAAGATTTTGTTGACTATCCGGGAACAAAATTTGCATTCTTGGTGCATGCCCCTAAATAGTATAGTAACTTAATATTGACGTCTTAATATCGAACCAGCATGAGTAGGGATATACAGTTGATACTTCAGGTCACTGTTGAAGAGGGAAGGATCGAGGAGTTCAAGAGGTTGGTAGAGGAGATCACAAGAGCTGTTGATCTTAATGAACCAAGCACCAAGAGTTATCAATACCACCTCAATGATGATGAAACAACTTGCGTAATAAGCGAGTTATATGCAAACTCAGAGGCTGTTCTTGCTCACCTAAATGGAGTTCCAGCACAAACAAACTTCCAAAGATTTTCAGCATTTCAAAGATAAACCGGTTTGAAGTTTTAGGCGATCCAAGCGAGGAATTGCAGGGAGCGTTGACAAAGTCTGGTTCACAGCATTATCATTTTTTCGCGGGCTTTACTCGTTAAGAGTATAATGGGATTAAGAAAAAAGTGGCTGAATAAAAGCAACGATACCAAAACATTTGATTAATCTTCAGACAGTTCCATGGTCAATTGACTATGCCAAGGAAGTCACATAGTCCCACAAGTTATTGATTGGAGAGGTTCGGGCAAACAAACCGTACAAAAGATTCTAGATTTTGTGTCCTAAGACATGACTGCGGTTTGGAAGGATTCAATAGTTGCAGTTGGCACTACCAACCCAACACCCTTTGCAAACTTGCCATACTCCTGATATCATCTTTTTAAGCATTTCGGGATGTTGGCTGGCTAGATCATTATTTTCTCCAATATCGGAAGTAATGTTGAACAGGTGTCGTTGACTATCGCCTACGGTTTGGGAATTCCTTACTTATCAATAGACTTATCCCAAAAGCAGTTTAATAAAGGGATGGAAAAACTATTGGTTCGCAACATATGCAATTCTGTTTTTCTGTAAATCGGCCTTCCATGACTGTTTTTCTCAATGGCTTTCTGCCGTTTGGCCTCTCCTTTTCCTGCATGTTCATTGGCAGGTTTTCCTTTGGCCCCCTTTTCCCAATCGCAATCATGGCCACAACGTCAAAGCTGTCTGGAATCCCCAAGTCAGCCCTTGTCCTTTCATAGTCAAACTCCTGCATGCCATGGGTCACCAATTCACTTGTAGATGCCTCCAAGGCCAGGTTTCCAGGCAGCCTCAGCATCGTAATGGTGCATTATGAAGTTGGATTAACAACAACTGGTTTTACATCTTTTGTGATTCTATACTGCTATCAAACAACAGTTTTTTATATCAAAAAGTATTTTTGAATACGAACCATTTCATGGGTGTGGCTAAGAAAAAAGCCGCCAAAGATGAGGAAATGGTAACCCCCAAAAGAGTATGACAGAGATTTTCAGTACTATAATGACAAACACGATGAGCTTTGCCTAAAACACAAAAACGAGTTTGTTGCGGTAAAGAACCAGCAGGTCCACAGCAACAGGGACCCACTAAAACTGCTGGAAGTCCTGAATGAAAACAACATTGACCCAAGACAAGCAGTTATAGAGTTTATAAAATAGAGACAAGTCAAACCTTCTTTAAGAAGGGTATTGAGCGGATGTTCAATAACATGCCTTTTGGGTGTCACCCAGGTTGTCCAGCAGACAGTCCCTCTCCTCTTTTAGTGACTTAAATTCCCCCTTCAGTTTGCTCCTTCGCTGCTTTAGGGCCTTTATGTTGTTTACGTAGTTTATGGCAGACCTGATGTCCTGACTCTAATAACTGAACACCATGCCACAGGTAGAATCCATTTTAGAGTGTCCTCAATTGGAGGGTCGTCTTCTCGATGTGCTCCCCATCATGCTCCTCCGGCTTGCGGGTAATCCTTAACTCCAACTGGCTGTTCTGTTTCTGCCTACCATAATGGGGATATGCCATCCTCAAGGTATAGGATTTTCGTTAAGCGAGAGAGCCTATCAGTGCAACTATTCCTTAATTTTACAGCAAGAAACAACGATGCGTTCAACAAACTACAGACATCGAATCAAGGCTCGACATGAGGAAATATTCAATATGTTATCAATCTGGCCTTTTTTAGTCATAAAACAATTTCCTCAGCTAGACCACACATGCACGATAATAATTTATAATTCAGTCCATACCGTGTTGCCAAGGGGAAAATATATTCAACCGTTATATCTTTTCACCATAGTCATATCAATAGCAATTACACTGGCAATGATTGTAGCAGGCTTAAAGAGGTCCATGCAAGGGACAAAAATAAGCATAAAAAAACTGTTACTGTATTTAATTTACTATTTAATGGTCGTGTCATATCTTGTGCATAATTCATTCTCCCTAGGAATGCCCTCTTATTACATCGTACCGTATGGTGCAATTCTCACTGCTTCAGGATTATTTTCCTATCTGTACTCAAAAAAGAATCTCCTGTTTTGGA
This sequence comes from uncultured Nitrososphaeraceae archaeon, assembly GCA_963779615.1. Taxonomy (GTDB): domain Archaea; phylum Thermoproteota; class Nitrososphaeria; order Nitrososphaerales; family Nitrososphaeraceae; genus Nitrosocosmicus. Next base: position 218,471 of record CAVZZA010000005.1, on the reverse strand, counting down.
CAGACAATAATAGTCAAGACTTTCGTAAAGGGTGGCGCATTGATATACATATCGTACGTATCGGCACTGGTTCTCAGAATTGCAATCAATGCAGTTTTTATAGGGTTCCAGGAAATTAACTTTACCGAAAGGGGTGACATAGTTACGAGAAACATCCCTTTGGTTCTCATAGGTCACAACACCATGACAATATGTCTGATAGCTACAGATTTTCTCCTTATGCTTGGATCGGGAATGTTTATTGGCAGAAATGCAAGGGTAATAGAGTTCTTCTATCGCAGGCACAAAGCCCTCCGCGCCCTCTAGTATAACGGTTCTTTTAAGTGGGTTCTGCGAAAATAAGGTGTAAAGAAAAAAGTGGTAGTTAACGACAAGAACCATTTTGTTTGTTTTATGTCATGGATGTCATAGCTGCCATAGCTGCCTGTACTGTTATTTTCTGTATTCTTTTTTTTTGATGTACTCGCAATATATTAGTGATTTTTTGAGATACAGAAACAACAGTACAGAAAACCCTGACATCCATACAACCCTGACAGAAAAACTCATCGTTTTTCAAAATCAATGGCTTCCCGAGTAATGAGTTTGGGGCAGCACATATTCTCTGCGAACTTCCATAATGACAAATCTCTATGTAAATAATTTCTGCTGGATAAATATAATATACATTTACAACATAAATTTGAAAAGAATGCATCGCAAGCTTGCCCATAGGGGAACTAGGAGTAAACATTAGGGACATGTCAAAGCCACCATACAACAATAACCAGCAGCAGCCTCATCGCCCCACGAGGTTTTTCTTGGTTGTTTCATTGTTTGTTATAGCCATGTCGGTTCTGGCTGTTTATTCAACTATTGCTGCATCTGAATATGGCCTAAAAAGAGATGACATGCATACCCATGCCGTTGTGCACCTGGTTAAATCCAATGATTGGTTAAATGACTATGAAGAGCAAAGGTTGGAGGAAAAAATACTGCAGTCCCAAATTGACAGTGTGAACATTACTTTGCAAAATAATGATGGCGGTCCATCATATGCCGCTACTCAAAAGCAAGCCAATGACTATCTGCATAAATACCGATCGCATATTGATGCCTTGCATACTGACAAATCGGTTGAAGGCTCATTGGCAAACTTACGATACAAGGCAGAACTAGAAGAGAGCGAATACGATAAGACTTTAGACAACATTTCTGAGACCTCAAAGATCATATTGACGTATGAGCTTGTGACCATCCTGCTAATTGTAGGTGCAGGGTTAGCCGGCACGTCAGAAGTCACAAAGAACAAGCTGGTTTCATATCCTGGATTTGCTGTTGGCGGTGCAGGAATAACAATACTGTTGTTGTTTTTGTTTACCGGTGTGAGCGTGTGACCTGAATGCAAAGCACCAGTAAGGAACAGGATGGTTATGGCCATCATATATCAACCACCAGCAAGAAACCAAATTCCCACAGAAGCCAGTCTAACATTTAACGCCAAGGAAAACCATCAAGGCTTGGACGTATTCTACCATTGGCAGGAACCTGCTTTTAGCACCGATATAGTAACTAATCCGCCCGCCCTGCAACAAGTTTGACTATAAATCAGGGTTCTCATTTTGTTAGGTTATTGTCCGCAGAATCAATTACAAATTCCAGAGCCAATAGGTAAAGTCATTGACTTAATCCAATTCAAAGTCAACAAAACTGTTTTTAATAAACATGAAGAATATTTCTCCAGTGTATCTAATGACTCAGGCTAAGCGCAAATTGTATCCAAAATCTGGATAGAATCTAATTCTAATGCAATATATCTCCGGTTTTGTAAAGTTATCTCCGGACAATAACAAAGATTTAACCACGGATTCGAGTTCGGGAGACACCGGACACAGGGGAGACATTTTCGGTATACTCTTGGAAGCCATTAGGAATGTAATAAAGGCGGGGTTTTACCGAATGCAGGTTTTAAAATCATCGTAATTGAAAGATAATTAAAATAGTAACAATAAATGTTTTATAAAATTGTTTTGTCAAATCCGTTCTGACAAGGGAACACAAAATCAATCCTGATGCAAAATGACATGGAGATCCTTAACTTTTAAGGCGGTTCAATTCAAAATGTCTTTTGTGATTTTATTCCCTTATTGCCAATGCCCATGGATGCTGCAATTTATGTTCTTTTGGCCAAGGCATATCCAACATGTCCCATGAAACCCCTGAATCTTTGGAACAATAAATCCCTCTATTATTCAAGCAATAAAACTCATCTCTAACATCAGGATTGGATTCAAGTATCGAGATGATGGTTCCCTTTGGGTTGGGCATGCCGTCAGTAACCAACTCCCATTTTTTGTCACCAGGCGAATGTATGTATACAAATGACTCTGGGTCCTCTCTAGAATGCGCTTTCCAAGCGTTACTTGAGGCTGATACAACCATGTTTTGAGGATCATCCGAATTAATCGCTATGCCAGCCAAATAGGTATGATGGCCCAGTCCTTCATCAGAATTTTTCCAGGTATCTCCATAGTCTAGACTTTCAAAATAACCGTCACCTGCAGCCGAGTATAGCCTTTCGGGGTGCTTTTTGTGCGTTCTCAGCACATGAGTGTCATAGGGGCCATGTTCCACCCTGTCAATCCACGTTTGGCATCCATCAAAACTCCTGATTAATGCTCCAGCCTCTATTGCGACAAAAACGTACCCTTTTTTGTTTACATCATGCTCTATCCAGCGGACATGATGTGTACATGGCCTGGGCGGAAATGACCATGTGGAAGATGAGGGCAACTTGTTAAACTCATCAATTTTTTCCCACGTTTGGCCTCCCTTGCTTGACGAAAAAATCACGCTAGGCTCCATGCCAACAAACAGCCTGTTAAATCCCTCTTTTCCTCTTTCATCAGGGCTAACAGAAACAGACGTGATGCTCGAGCCAGAAACGTTTAGCGAGGTCCTTTCCCATGTTTGGCCTTTGTCGTCGGTTTTCCAAAGTCCGGCATTAAAAGTCCCGCAGTAGGCCCTCTCAGGTTTTTGGGGATCATATGCAAGGCTAGTGGGATTGTGCTGCTTCAAATGCTCATGAACCTTCCAGCCGTCTTTTGTCGAGTCCAACACCAAAAGTGAGTTTTGCATTGAAGCAAGAATAGTGGTCATCTTATATGATCAAATAATATACCAATCATATTATTTAAAATGATGATGGACATAAGGCTTTTTTACTTTTCTGTAATGCTGTATCCAGCGCCTGCTGCTTCTTTTAACGATTCGGGCTGTTTATTTGGTTAATCCGATTGGAACACACTACCTGAATGCCAGCGCTATTGAATGGTTGTTCTTCACTGGGGGGCGCTGGGCTACCTCACTTCAAACCTGAAAAGTTGGGAGTTAATCATTTTTAAGAAGAGTTTGGTATTGGACATGTGAATATCAGCTGCAGGCATGGTGCTTCGTTTCCAAAAAAGAGGAAGCGCTAGAATGGGGTTTCATATTGAGAAAAGAGGCATCCGTGCATTGGGAATAGCTGAAAGCTTCAGAAAAACTAGTGCTTGTTCCACGCTTGCGGGAGTAGTGATGCGCCGTGACCTGGTAATTGACGGCATGGTTTTTGGGAATGTCACGATTGAGGGAAATGACTCTACACAAAACATCCTGTCCATGTATAGGTCATTGAAGAGGGACGACATTAACTGCATAATGCTTGAGGGCCTTGTAATCAGCATGTACAACATAATAGACGGTGGAGAACTTGGAGAAAACACCAGTGTTCCAGTTATAGCGGTAACATTCAAGGACTCGGAGGGACTGGAAGGCGCCATACAACACCACTTTTCCAATGACTCCACTCTTAAGTTAGAGCAATACCGTAAACTGGGGCAGCGAGACAAAATTCTGTTAAAGACGGGCAAGGTTCTGTTCGTACGATGCTGGGGAATAAGATCAAAAGAAGCATCCAAGATCATTGATTGCTTTACACTCCAAGGCTCCATTCCAGAGCTAATTAGAATAGCAAAACTTGCTGCACGGGCCAGCATGCGAAGCAAATGACGGGGCTTAAGGCATAATCGCCATACTGCTATCTGTGTTTGCAGTCCGATGATATTGCCATGACACTCTGGAAAGGGGGTGCGAGCATACAATAGCCATTATCCACTATAAATATTTCTAAATGATGTGTATGGTTCGGTGGGATTAAGTTCCTGACGGTATGCCGGGGACTGATTGAATTTGGGTTATATAATTACCATAATCAATGTTAATCCCATATACTGTACATATTCAGGTTGGCTATTCCAACAGACAAGAATAAAAAAATAAAACCATCATAATGGCATCCATAACAAAATGGGAAATTTATCTCCAATGTCTCCATTATCTCCGGATTGGCACAACTGCGCATAGAAAATCCGGACATAGCTTCTCTCCTAAACAACTTGTCTCCGGTTTTAAAAGTTGTCTCCGGATAACAACTAGGATTTAACGCTTAGAATTTGGGCGCCGGAGTCACCGGACGCGCCGGACACATTTTTGTTATGCTCTGGGAGGACTTTATGAAACTAACAAAGGTAGCATTATAATATTAATTTGAAAACATTATAAACTGTTACTCAAATCAAACACATAAACATAGTTATTGATGATTATATTCCGCCCATGAGAAATGAATTCGCCACAGGAATAGTAGTTAGATATGGTCAGAAGGATTGAAACCTGCTTTACACATATCATTTTTTTCAAATAAGGACATCAAATATCCCCACATATACATCAAATCCAACATTATCCCACTAAAACTTTCTTTTGTGAGTTCATATATTGGCATAAATTTAAAAATGGCAATTCCCGATAGATTATAAATGTCTGGCTCAAACTGAATGATAAATTTTCTCCTCATGGATTCATTCCTAAAAGACTTTGTAAGATGCAGTTTTTTAGTTATATCCATTATTGCATGATATGCCTTTGAATCCATATCTTCCATCAACCAGTGCCATCCAAAAAGTATCTTTCCATTATTTTTTGGATATGTGACCATAATTGGCTGAATCTTATTAGAATCAGGTAGAGATACCCAAATACTAAAATGAGACTTTGGGTTGTTATGTGGAGTAACAGATAGTTTGCCTAAATCGTTTATCCAATCCTTAATATCTTCTAAGATGATTTCAGGAGTTGATGATGGCATTAAGTGTATTTAGGTATGGCTATCTATAAACTCCAATTTCACAACCCAAAAATAATCCCCCATTTTCAACACCCCGAGAATCCACAGAACCCAATTTTTTAAAACCACTATAAATGATAAGATATTAAAATCAAGGACATTCATCTAGAAAAAATAATTAAGGTAATTTACAAAAAAATATGACAGAAAATGAGGATGACCTGAACAATACGGGCATAGAAGCAATCTAAAATCAGAGCAAAGGATGGGATGCAAGGAACTGTTTTATTACTGCAAAGAATGCCCCAAAGTCCAAAACATTTGCCATTGAATACCGGACTGTTATTATTACATATTTTATTTGCGATTGTGCACTTTTTTATGGATCTCTAAACGCTTTTTTTCTTCAAACTCCAGATTGCACTTTTTACATTTAAATGCCAATTATATCCAATAATAATATAGTTCTAATAGATAAATTATTTGATAAACTTTCTAGTATCTATTCTGCTAACATCCATAACAAAATGGGAAGTTTATCTCCAATGTCTCCATTATCTCCGGATAGGCACAAATATGCGCAGAGAACCCGGACATAACTTTCTCTTCTGGTTAATTTGTCTCCGGTTTTAAAAGTTGTCTCCGGGCATAGACGAGGGTTTAGTGCTTAAAATCTAAGGTCTGGAGACCGGACACATCGGAGACATTTTTGACATACTCTTTAGGAGGACATAGGAAATAAAAATATGGAATTACAAAAAGCTGACAAAGTTAATGATGAAAATTATCCGATCCAGATAGTCGCACGCTTATGCATTCAGACGTTTTTGAATATGACATATGAATGCACTTATCGGATTTTGTAATACTTGCTTTTTAGTATGTCTAGTTCCTTCTCATACCACTTTTTTGTATCCATCAGCATGTATATATCGAACTCTAATTGCGCTTTCTCTTGCTCTAGATTATGCATGTTCTTTGCCAGACCAACAGCATGGTTCAAGTCCTTCACCTTAATTTTGTTTCCATTCACGAATTCAAGTAAACCCAAATACGCACCCAGGTTCTTCCTGTTTTCCATCAAGACACGTCAGGCCTTTTCCATGTTTTGCAGTATTAGGTAGTCGGAATGGAATTTCAAAACCTGGTCTGTTGCCAAATCAATTTCACTTTTTCTATTGATTTGAACAAAACGAAATGAAATATTTTATTAAATCACTGGATGCATATCTATTTCTTGGTGAGGCTTTGATAAATGAATGTTACAAAGTCTTCTGGTTTTATTGTGCTATGGTCATAATAGGTTTCATCGTAATTTGACGTTGGGTGTGAAGCAATTATTTCTTCCAAAGATTTTCCATCCTCTATCATTTGGCTAACATTCTGGCGTACATCTTTTAGCATGTTTGTGAGATCATTAACTTTTGTTTTATTGGATATTTCTGTATGGCCAGATACTACCTTGGTTTCATCATCAATTGTTGATGATATTGTCTGTAATGATGAAATCAACCCATCTATACTACCTCCGCTTGATATGTCAATGAATGGATATGATTTGTCAGTAAAGTCATCTCCAACGTGGATTACATTATTCTTTGTAAAGAACACAATGGAATCTCCATCGGTGTGACCGTTATCTACATGAATTACCTTTATCTCATCACCGTTCTGAAAGATAGTCATGTTATCTGAGAAAGTAATAATTGGTAAACCCTTTTCTGGCAATGGTTGAACCGTTCGGTTAAAGAACTCTGAGAATTGCTGTGAACTAAGACGTTTTTTCACATTATCATGAGATACTATTATTGAGCCTAATTCACCAAAATTTTCGTTTCCCCCTGTGTGGTCAGAATGCCAATGAGTATTGATTACAAATTTAACAGGCTGATTTGTTATGTTCAAAATCGCCTCTTTAATTTTTTCGGTAAGAGGTGCAAATTGATCATCGACCATAATAACACCATCCTGTCCAACAGAAACAACAATGTTTCCTCCTGAGCCTTTAAGCATATATGTATTGTTGGTTAATTTTGTTGTGTTAATATTAACATTTTCATCCTGAGCATTTGCATAGTTAACAATAACTGTCAAAGTGAATAATAATAGCAATCCTGTTGTAAAATATGACATAAATACCATTCTCCCTTTGTTGCAAAACTTTGAAGGATTTGATTTACTGTCCATTATCAATAATGTAATCCGCATTAAATTAAGTCTTTTTCAGTCCCGCTTGGAGATGCGCCTACTCCTCTGATTTGTCCTATCCATCTGCCTTCTTGCTCTACAGTCCACGTGCCCTTGTCTTCATATACAATTTTGCTGATTTCAGGTTTATCATCTTCTTCAGATGTTTTGTTGTCTGCTGAAGTCATATGCCATTATATTTGTGATTATTGTTTTTATTTTTTAAACAGTATGCTGCTTTTAACTCATACTACATATGCGCAATCAAAACATTACATATGACATAGAAAAAAATTATTTGCTATGTTAATCCCAAAATAGCTGTTGAACCCTTTTGCCTGCCAAACTCAAACCTCCAGGTGCGCATTAAATTTGACTTTAATGAGGTTCAAACCATTAGATTTTTTGATACATTTGGTAAAAAACAGACAGAAGAGAACAGCATTTAAGAGATAAGCATCTGCAATGTATGGACAAATATGGCCTTCTGAAAGACAAAGGTTAAGTCCCTTCACAACTTGAAACAAAATGATATTTCACTTTAATCAGTTTTGAAATCAATAGGACCAACAAAAAATCCATACTAGGGATTAGCATTAGCATCAAGTTCTAATTGTCTGTCCTAAATGCCTAATTTTTGTCAGGACTTGTATAACCAAGATCTTAATAATTTTGTTAGAAGAGGCATTATCACATAAGTCATTAGCAGAACTATTATCGTAATAGCGATAACAAGTCTTATCGCATAAGGAATTGACAACATTTCTGTCAAAACATGAATTTGAGGAACCAAAATTAGGAGCAGAACAGAAATAACTGGAATAGTAACAATTACCATTTTGTGCCATGGGAGAGGGTTAGAGGAACAATGGGTGAAGACTCATCTTTAAGATATGGAGTAAACCAAAACTCTAGCCCTGACAGTTTTTGCACATCATAATTGGCTTCTGCTAATTCTCAACTTTTTTGTAACCACTCATTTCGTATGACTGATTTTTCCCATTTCTCAATATCCTCATATGTGTTAAACCTAAATATTATGACATATTCAGATTTAGTTTTATTCCTGTCAGTAGGTCTGGTTATATCAATACCCATACTTCCGTCTTGCCTAGAGAATTCTTTGGAAATTCCTGAAAGCCATTCTTCAAAGTCTTTGGTTTTATCTTTTTTGGCAATACGTTTAACGATTACAGTAACCGGATTTGAATGCCTCCTGGTATTGTTATCATCATCATCGTCATCCTTCATTGTCAATTATAGAAACATAAAATTATAGAAACATAATATTGTTAATATATTACATATAGTATTTGAATACTGTCAATATGATTTAGGGCTCTGTTCACTTAACAATTTCCATTTCTCTATTATGGTAATCTACAAAAAGATTCAACCAATTTATAACATGTTTTAGTTTGCAATTCTTTTTTCTGCATGGAGTAGTCATCAAAGCTTTCAGTTCTGTCCTTGATATACTGCATAGTTCTCTCAATGATACTTTTCTCGTAAGAGGAATGCAAATGATGCTGTAGTTTCAGGAACCTGCATGCTTGTGGATACCAAGTACCGCCGTCTGTCGAAACTGGATGTTCTCCATACTCTTTTACTACAGATGATAGAAAACGCTCTGCCACAAACATATTTCGCTCTTTTGATATGCTTATCGCAAGGATTTCTTTATCGTTTGGTTCAATAGCAACCCAAAGCCAGATAAATTCCGAGCCAACTTTAATCAGGGCTTCATCAACAATAAATTCATCAACCTTTTTTTCTTTGATGATATTTTCCGAGGATTGTATTTTTGTATCCAGTTCCAAATAGAGACATGATTCCTTTTGATAAAATGCGATAGCCTTTCGGATGTTCTTCTCAATGACAGGCCTGAAAAATAAAAATATAAACCATACCCAATATACTCTGAAGGCGTTCTGTTTCTTTTATTGCACATAAAGGAGATAGAGCATCTTCTAGCTATAGATTTATCATTAAGTGAACAGAGCCTGATTTAGAGCCTATCCCAAAATTATCTTTCTGCAGATGATGATACTGCATGACAGACTGCACCAACCCCAGATAGTTGTCTGCTTTCTTTTCATACTGTGTGGACAGAATTCTGAACCTTTTGTGCCAAGAGTTTGTTCTCTCCACCACATCGCCCTTCTTGAAGGATGCCCTCTTTGGAACGTCTTCTCTTTGTCCTTTGCCTTCTCTCCCACCCTCCTTCTTTTGGGTGGGATATGAAGTTCATATCCCCGTTTGATGATTACCTGTTCCGCCGCTTTAGAGTTTTATGCCGTGTCAGGGCATGGATGTTGGTGCTTTATTGTCTTGGATGTTGCAGTAGGACAAGTGATGTCAGCTGAGGCTACTTGAAACTGTTATCCATAACAGCTGTTACTGTTTTTTCTTTGATTTGTAGTAGGTGTGAAGAGCAAACATGTCATACCTTCCACTACGGTTAAACTTGATATTTCATTGTGAATAGTTTTGCTTGAGATAATAGTGCTCCACAAGTTTTTGGAGTTTAAAAATTTTTTCATCAAAGTAGTCGTATGATAAGTATGTAATCAAATACTGTGATGCTTATGTTACAGCGTCCTATCTTGTTGCTTTACATTTAACTACACTAGTAGGAGAACAGTGGCAAATAGGTCGTTCTTATTATAAGGCTTGTGATAGTTGATTGTTATTGTGGCGGTATTGTTTGCATCAAAAGAACAGTCCAAGTGTTATGAAATACCATCACTGGGTGATATGTTACTAGCATCTTTGTGTTATCTATGGTGTCTATTGTTGAGCCTGACTTTCCATTTAACGCATTCTTAAAACTATTGAGAGTGGCAAAAGATTCTGCAGTTTTGCTTTTATTTATATCAGAATCTGCTACTTTCTGTCCTTTGTAGCCTGCATAAACAACTCTTTCGCCTGGTGGTAGGTTTAGCGACTGAAGGTCTTTGTCAAAGACCTTAAAATCAATACCACCAACCCATACTCCGGAAATACTGGAGTTATGTTGAGAAGAGGAATACACAGGAATAGCTATCGCGCCTCCTCTAAAACTAGAGGCGGTCTTAGTGTTTATCACATTTCCTAAATAAGCATCGTTTGTTTTAATTGCCCCTTGAAAATAGTCCCTAAATGCAAAATTGTTTGTGGTAAGATTCTGCTGTGTAGAGTAAGGTTCAAATAAATAGGCGTCTCCATTTGGCATGATAAAGAAAACTTCACGCAAGTCACTATTACTTGCTACTATGTCCTTAGCCACCTGTCTTTTTTCTGTATCTGCATGTTCAGGTATTCCATGTAATGTGTTTAATGTTTGATTGAGTAAATGGGCATAAGATACGTTTCTCACTTGAGGTAGTTTGCTTGTTATTTCTAAGATGGCTCCCGCTTTTTTAAGATGATCTTCAAGATTCTTTGCCAGGATGTTTGTGATCAGGCTATCAGTAGCGTTAGTTGTTGCAGCAAAGATGGTGCTATTGCCATTACCATTGCCAGTATTATTATTCTTGTTATCAAGAGCATTAATATGATTAGAATGGGAAATAGTCACCACGCCTATGCAAGCCACGCTGAATATCACTAAAATTACGGTATAGACTTCTAATTCTCAACTTAACAGTACAAAAGATTCCCAAGATGGACTGTATATATAGATACACTTGTAATATCCCTTGCATTCAAGCTACTATACAGGTATTCGAAACATGTGCCAGCTTTGAAATCCACCTTGTCTTATGACCTTTGTTCAGCAAGTCTATAACCAGATTTTCTTTGTCTTTTGCGGATAATGCCGACAACAACCGATATTGCTATCTAGTTGGCTTATAAAGAGATGAGTTTTTCTATCCATGTTACAGCCTTTTCTTGGCCGCTATCCCTGTTACTGCATTTTTTATTGATACATATGTAGTTTTTTGTATTGTTCTTGATGAAAAACAAACCCAGAGAAAAGGAAATAGTTGAAAACCTGATTGGTAAGTGTCTCTTTTTTAATGATGGTTGGCATGGTAAATATTTGCGGCAATTTAGCTTACACCAAAGCACAGTGAACATTCATTACTTCTACATACACAGTACAATGTAGAAGCTTTATAGTTTAGAGTATTAGCCGTAACTATGACGGACATTAAAAAGCAAAAGATTCAGTCAGGATGTATACTCCAAGACCAATGAGGATAAAAGGCAAAATTTTGTGTCCAATATGACGAAGCATTGATGCAACCAGAGGATGGTTAACGAGGTAATATGCTACAATGCACCATAGAGCAGTCATTGCCATAAAAACTGCTACAAGCACAGTAATTTCTCCTGGAGAATCATATTTTGCAAACAGCGGAGTATAAACCCCAATATTGTCACCTCCATTTGAAAAGGTCACAGAAGCGACAGCTGCAAAAGCCACATTTTTTTTCTTATGCTGTGAGGCCTGGTTTGAATGGGGTTCGCTTTTCTTTCTTAACGCGACAAGCTTCCTAACGCCTATTGCTATCGGCACTATGCCCAATAGCCCTATAATATATGACGGAACAGCCAGTGAGAAAAAAAAACCCAATGCACTAATAGCTACAAGCAGACCTATCCCTATGTACTGACCCGCCACTATTTGCTTTACTGGAAAAGTCATGGAAGAATATGAAAAGAACATCATAAGCACAAAAATATCATCAATATTAGTAGCGGCAAATCCTGAGATGCCTATTGCCATCAGACCCGGAATATCTGCCATCGCTTACAAATGGATGACAAAATGGTCATCAAAATAAATGGTTTTATCCTGTTTTATCAATTTTTAATGTTTGATAGTACAGTATGAAGAATTTCTGTATTCGCTATTTTTCTTTGGCTTTGGCTACTCCGAGTTAATGGTGACGACCAGTCAACTCCCTTTATGCATAATAGGTTTTCCGGATAACCTCCTAAAACAATTGGTAAAAAAACTTGGTTAGTGAGGCAAGGTAAAAGATGCGCATGTAGGCAAAACATTTGGTTGCTATCCCCTTACCTCAAAAAATCCCATCCATCCCAAATCCGACAACTCGTTTATGTGGGAATGGAACATGTATTTGCCGGGAAGGTCAAACTTAAACTCCACTATTCCCCTATCACCCTGGGTCAGCGCAATGATGTCGCTTACAAATGCCGGTGTTTCGGATGTGCCGCTTGGGTAATACTTGAACACATTTCCGTGCAGATGAAAGTTGTTCACCGGGTCAAATTCCAGCATGTTGACAACATAGACTCGGTAGGGGACACCCTTCTGCAGAAGTATTGGATGGTTCATGTAGTCAAACGCCTTTCCGTTTGCCGTGTAAACCTCGTTGACATGCTCAAAGGCCTGCGGCATAAAGTCATCCGCTACCTCCTCTGGGGTTGGAATCCTGCTTGGGCCCACCCCCTCCTTTTCATAGTCCAAGTCATAGCCGTTCATCAGCATAACCATCTCCCTCATCTGGGGCCTTGGAACCGGGGGGTCAATCATGAAGACACCATAGAGACCCTTGTTGATGTGCTGTTCGATTGGTGTGACATGGCAGTGGTATGGATAGACGCCATAGGGTTGGGCGACAAATGTGTAGGTGAAGTTGTGGCCCGGTGCTATTGCGCCTGCTTCCCCATCAATCCCATCAATATCCCCAGAGTGTATCGAGTGCAAATGCAGTGAGTGGGAATGGTTGTTACCCATGCTGTTCACAACGGTTATCTTCACCAAATCACCTTGGGTAGCCCTCATGGTTGGGCCTGGAATCGTGCCGTTAAACGTCCAGGCATTTTCAAACTTTAGGCCATTGTATGCAATGGGTATGGACTGGTTTTCCTTGGCTACCAGGGTAAACTCCCTTGTCACCTGCTGTTTGCCCTCGGGCAACAAGTCAACCTTTACGCGGCCACAGTTAAAGTAGGTAAGGTATTCCAGAGACGATGGGCTTTTGCCTGTGTCTACACTGCAGTTTTTCAGTTTGTCATAGTCCCAAACGGAGATTGGCTTAGCGTTGGGGTTGTCATAGTGCCTGCTGGCATTGTCGAAAACGGAAAAGTCGGGGGAATAGGGGGATTGAGGAAAGGAGGCGTTGAAGGACGATGGTTCAGAAGGGGAGCCATTGCCGTAATTTTCAGTTTTGTCACCATCATCACTACCGGCAGACTGGTTAAGGCTGGACAGACCCGACCCTTGTGCCCCGGTTGCAGGTTGTGGTGGTGCCCCCTCGGCATTTGTGCCCATCACCGTTGTTTTGTATGGTAATGGTGACACTAAAGGCAGACTGAAAACCATCAGAACCCCCAAAAGGACTCTCAGGGGGCAAAAACACTTGGGCATACTGCGCACGCCTACTACAGCAAAGGCATCACTTGTATGGCAATGTTGGCGCTATCTCTTTTAGTGCTGCAACCACACTGTCCACACCCATGTTTGGGCCAGCAGTCCACACCACCAGTGTTTGCTCTGAGCCGGTTCCCCTTGCCAAACCGCGAACATCCTTGAAGGAGTACGTGCTGTCTATCGAAAATCCCTTGTTTTTGAACTGCGAAACGTATTCATCAGCCTTTTTTGTGGGGACCATGTAGATTCCCACCGTGTCTGCGTTATTGGCATTGTTCATATTTGAACCCAATAATTTGTTTGGCTGGTCCGTAACGACAATGTCCCCTCTCATGACAAACCCCTTCTGTTCGGCTTCCTGGTCTATCTCCGGACTGCTGTATTCATAACTGCCCGCTGCGTTAAAGACGACAGGATTTGATGGGGTGAATTCCGTAAGAACTCCACTGTCATATGGGCTTGGACTGAAGGAGTTTAATTTGTCGTTTAGTATGATTTTGTGGTCATGACTTACGTCACCACTAAACCATATGACGTTTGTTCCCTTGTTTACGATGGCCTTCTGGGGCAGGAATGATTGCTCAATGAACCGGGCCTCTTTGGCCTCTCCGTTGCCGTGGTGGGCCTCGTCTGGAATCAAAACAATAAGGTTTTTTACGTTGTTTCCAAGCACGGCGGTCTTTGTTTCGAAAATGGATTGGGCGTTTATGCTTGGCTGGAGTTGTTGTGTTTGTTGTTGTTGGTTTTGTCCGTTTTCGCCTACTGTTGCGGCTGCGGCAAATGCATAGTCAACATTGTTATCGTTGCTGCTGTAGCTGCCTCCAACCCACCCATAAAACAAACTGACTGCCATCGAAAACACGATAAGGCCGCAAAAAGAAAGAATTTTACTTAGATTACTTCCCTGAAATGACTTTAAATTTAAAACATTCACATTAAACAAATTAACATACAAATCTAGTTATCTTAATAACGTATGCATTTTTCTATTAATGAAATTCCATTATTTCTTATATATCTTTTTTCTACTTAATGCTACTATCTAATATTAATAACTTATTTAAAAACTTTATTAAAAGTTATTAACAAACTTCAGTTTATTGGCTAAAAGCCATTATTTTTATATTCATAATTCTTTACAATTATGATTATCCATACCACAATAAAAGTAGACATGGCAGGCTACATTTGTTACTGCATTTTTTCACCTGCTACCTATGTTGTTTTTAGTGGAGAACAACATATTTTGTTGGTGTCTTTTTCACCATTGAGGAATTCTATTCTATATTTCTGGAGCCCTTGTTGGTAGATTAATGCCTGCGTCTATCAAGCATTGCTCTGTAGCATCGCTAAGAAAATCCACCAACCTGTTTAATACAGCTGGTTGGAAGTGTTCCGTTTGAGAGTGATGCACAAAGCTCTGCATTGGTATCAATTCCTAACTCGCGAACTGGATGATTGTTGAAGAAGGCTGTTAGGTTAACATTCAGTAGACAAAGTTCACATTTTTGTTGGGGTGTTGTTTCGCCATTTCCGTTCCCATTGCCTGTTCCTGTTCCGTTATCTGCTGCGAATTCTACTGAAAGGTTGTCGCTCTGGTCATTGAACCCAGTTGCGTCGTTGTCCTTTCCTGCTAATTGTTGTCCCTGGTTTGCCTGCTGGCAATCGTCGCCCCCGTAGCAGAAGTTGTGTTGGTGTTGGTGTTGGCTTGCGCTCTTTTTGCCTGACTCTGAGCTTGCAATTATTTTTGATTTAAAGTCGTTATTTTTTTTGTGGTTGTCATTGTCCCTATCTGCATATGACTGCATTGGGATAACGCTTGTGCCCATAACGAGTGTTGTTGCGATTACAGCTATCAATAATAAATTTTTGGTGTTGTTCACAGTTGGAAAAATGTACATTTTTTCGTATAATTGGAATGGGATTGCTGTTACCTGATGTTTTATCTGAATTTGTTTACCTGAAAAGGTAGGCACAATCTTAACACTATAAATGCAAAGAGGAATGTTTAGCATAACTTTATCTTCTAATTTAACAATATTGTTTTTACATGCATTAAATAGCAATAAAAGATACTGATAACTTGCATATTTGTTTATACCATGACAAAAAAAGGATATTGTATTTTTTATAATTGAAAACTTTAAACCCTTAACAGTTCCAATAGAATTGGAATCTACTTTTAAGGCCCAATATCATCACTAACCCCATCGGACCCGTTCTCTAGGGATTCGAATCATTTGAAAAAAAGGATGACATGAATAAAAATCTAAATCCCGATTATTCCCAAATTTGTATTGCATCCCTTTCGGCCCATTCCAACCATACATTTGATACAATTTTAGGATTTGTACAAAAAAACAAGATCTTTATCAAACCCCCTTTTATCTGTCGCCTCGAGTATTGCCAGAGTTCGAATCCAACTCCCGGTTGTCTTTGATTCAAACTACTAATTCTGTTGATTGTTGAATATTGTGATGTTTGAAGATGTTTTAATGGTTATTTTCTTTAGTGTTAAGAAGCGTTGTATAGTGAATATGCGGAGGATAATTCCGATTATGCAGATATTTATAATATGCCAATTAACATAATTGCATGAACAATAACAAATCATCACTCTAGTTTTTCGTATAACCATTTACCAGATTCACATATGTGCTCTAATTACAGCATCTTGTTGACCATCAAAATTTTTCGCCAATGGGACACCCTGGCAGAAATAGAAATTGCCATTATTGGGTGTGTCGATAACTTCTGTCCATGTTAAAGCAGTCTTTGTGACTGCCTGAATGAGAAATGAAAGCTATGGTAAAGTCAAATAACATCCAAAAACAATAAAGTATATTTTACAAAAAGATGATAATAAAACCTTAAATCAGATTAGATCACCAATCTTTTAGAATTTCTGTTTTATGTGGCGGTGGTTTTAGACCCTGAAGTTTCAATCTATGATTTGGTGGAGGAGGTGGGATTCGAACCCACGAACCCCTGAAGGACGGGATTTCCCCTTTTTTTGAATCTTGAGTCCTGCGCGTTTGACCTGGCTTCGCGACTCCTCCTCTGTCAGAAATGTTGAATTACTATCATCGTTTTATTCCTTTTGATTTTCTTGGTATTTTTTTAAAATCAATTTTTTTTAAGCAATGACAAAATTTAATATTAATTAAAATAAAGTATATTCAAAACTATGAGTACGAATATTAGTGAATTGACAAATGACATGAGGCACGTAACAGTTGAAGGTACTGTTGAATCAATAACTGAGCCAAGAACAGTAAATTTGAGGGCAGGAGGTTCAGCACAGGTTGCTGATGCTACTATTGCAGACAACACTGGAAAAATAAAGTTATCATTATGGGATGATCAAATAAAGATGATAAAAGAGGGCGATAAAATTTTAATTGAAAACGGTTACACTCAGGCATTCCGCGGAGAAAACAGCCTCAATATTGGTCGCTATGGAAAGTTAACCGTATTAGATGAATGATTGATAGTAACCTGAATTTCTGTTTTTATTTTTAACCTCATTTGTTTTCATCTACTTTTGATTGACTATTCAAAAGAATAAACCATTTTTAGCTTATTTGCGTATCTTTTAATTTACCATCATGTGGTGAGAGATATTGCCGGATGGTTAAGTATTAAGTCAATAGTTTTGCTTGTGTTTGCTGCATAAAAATGAAACTTGTCTCTTTTCACTGCTGAAAATCAGACTTCTGATTATTATTTCCTGTCTTGCTGATAATTAAATATCGGCGATTAGGTGCTCGATAAAAAGAAAAACAATCAAATTCGTTTACAAATATTATAGGTGAATGAACAATGCAATTGTATACTTTTCATTTTTTTGAAAATGATGCATTTCGTTCTTGCACCCTAAAATAATTATGTATGTTTTTTATCCTATATATTAGCGAAATGTTTTCTTTGTTCATTCATATCAAAGCTCTATATTTTATAGTCTCTTTTAAACTCTGATGAGAAAATTGTTTAATCCATATGTTTTGATTGTTATTTTCTCTATGCTTTTAATTTTAAACATAACTTATTTTAAAATCTATGGTATTCCAGATCCTTCCCTTAAAGTAAAGATTGTTTATCCTCACAAAAATTCCAGCTTTACCATTAATGATAACATGCAGGTAAAAGGTATGTCAAAGTACAATCCGGATTTAAATTGCACTGTATCGCTTATTATTAATGACAAGAAACCATACACTGCTGTTATGCCTAAAGGGATTAATGGAACTAAAGACTTTACAAAATGGGAGTTTGTTATTGATGAAAAAGGTACGCTGTTTAATGGAACAAATAAAATGACTGCTAAAAATTATTGTTTAAAATCCGACTCTTCTGTATTCTATAGCGTCCTATTCAATATATCCTCAAAATCCGATATTGTGTCAAACCATACCAGCAACCTCAACGGCACCAGCGGCACCAACAAAACGGCCACAAGTGACCTGATCAACAAAGCCAGCACCCCGCCACCTTCAAAGTCAAGCATAGTGTCAAACCATACCAGCAACCTCAACGGCACCAGCGGCACCAACAAAACGGCCACAAGTGACCTGATCAACAAAGCCAGCACCCCGCCACCTTCAAAGTCAAGCATAGTGTCAAACCATACCAGCAACCTCAACGGCACCAGCGGCACCAACAAAACGGCCACAAGTGACCTGATCAACAAAGCCAGCACCCCGCCACCTTCAAAGTCAAGCATAGTGTCAAACCATACCAGCAACCTCAACGGCACCAGCGGCACCAACAAAACGGCCACAAGTGACCTGATCAACAAAGCCAGCACCCCGCCACCTTCAAAGTCAAGCATAGTGTCAAACCATACCAGCAACCTCAACGGCACCAGCGGCACCAACAAAACGGCCACAAGTGACCTGATCAACAAAGCCAGCACCCCGCCACCTTCAAAGTCAGGTATTGTATTAAATTCTGAAGATTCAAAAATAAATAAAAATTTCATTCCAAATTTGACGGCGGTATCAGGTGCTATATGTTGCCAAAGTCTAATTCCTGAAGAGCAAAAACCCGCGGTAGTCTCAGATGGTCTAATCAAGAGAGTCAGTGCCGACGCCACGCAGAACAAGTCGTCGTCATTGTCGTCATCGGAATCGCCGGACCAAGGCACAAAAGCAGAGCAAAGTGCGCCTGATAATGGAGCGCAAGCACTGCCCAGGGTCTCAGATGGTCTAATCAAGAGAGTCAGTGCCGACGCCACGCAGAACAAGTCGTCGTCATTGTCGTCATCGGAATCGCCGGACCAAGGCACAAAAGCAGAGCAAAGTGCGCCTGATAATGGAGCGCAAAAACCCGCGGTAGTCTCAGATGGTCTAATCAAGAGAGTCAGTGCCGACGCCACGCAGAACAAGTCGTCGTCATTGTCGTCATCTGAATCGCCGGACCAAGGCACAAAAGCAGAGCAAAGTGCGCCTGATAATGGAGCGCAAAAACCCGCGGTAGTCTCAACTGGCCTGATCGTAAAAGTCAGTGCCGACGCCACGCAGAACAAGTCATCGTCGTCATCGGTATCGCCGGACCAAGGCACAAAAGCAGAGCAAAGTGCGCCTGATAGTGGAGAGCAAAAGATACCCGTAGCCTCAAATGCCCTAATCACAAAAGTCAGTGCCGACGCCACGCAGAACAAGTCATCAGCATCTGAATCGCCGGACCAAGGCACAAAAGCAGAGCAAAGTGCGCCTGATAGTGGAGAGCAAAAGATACCCGTAGCCTCAAATGCCCTAATCACAAAAGCCAGTGCCGACGCCACGCAGAACAAGTCATC
Source organism: uncultured Nitrososphaeraceae archaeon (assembly GCA_963779615.1). GTDB lineage: Archaea > Thermoproteota > Nitrososphaeria > Nitrososphaerales > Nitrososphaeraceae > Nitrosocosmicus. The sequence continues at coordinate 199,010 of CAVZZA010000005.1, read as the reverse complement.
GTCATCGTCATCGTCATCGGAATCGCCAGGTCAGGGCAAAAAAGCAACACAAAACCTTTCTCAAGAAGTTCAATCGAATATTAACAAGTTATCCTCGGTTGACGAAGATGACGAAGATGACGAATTAAATCCCTCTTCCAATAAAAAAGATGACGAAGATGACGAATTAAATCAATATTTCAATAAAAAAGATGACGGCAACAACCAAGACTCGGATACTAGCTCAAAAACGGATTTGAACGATTTGCATAAATTGAAGAGTTTTCTGCATGAGGAGTTAAAGTAGTTTTTACTTTGACTTCAAGTTCATCAAGTACTCTAACACCTGAAAGACATTTTTCACTTCATTGGTTGGTCCCTTGATGTTTATTTTTAACCCCCCTTTGATAGATATTTTTGCCAAATTGCATAGTCCTCTTTTTTCTTTGTACTCTAAACCCTCTAACCTTTCCAGCTTTTCACACACAACATCCTCAGTTTTGTTTAGGATTCCCCTTTTTTTATACAAAAGAATTCTTTTGTTTGTAACGAATAAGCAGTATTTCTTGTTGGCGTATTCTACATCTCTTTTGCATATAATTTTGATTTGTTCATCAGGAACCAAAAAATCTCTGAGCGGCAATTGCTAGACATTTTGTATTTGATATTTATAAAAATTTGTTTAAGGTTTTCATCTAATTTGTAATTAAATTTTAACCTCTTCTGGACAGAAAAGGATTGGGTGTGTATTCTTCTGGCGCTCCGTCGGTTTTTCCCCTCTTTGGATTCATCATGATGAATCTCCATTTTTTTTCCAATGCACTCGTTATGCCGATTCTGCTGGTCTCCAAGACCTTGAATCCGCCCATATTGTTGTTATTTCCTTGGGTAGTATCTTCCAAATAAAAAAAATCGTTTTTGTTGTCGGTCACGTCCATTCCATTGTGATTTTTCGATATTTTAAAGGCCTGGGTTAACTTTCCGGGTCCCGAAGACAGGTTGAAGATGTTGTCTGTTTTCCGAAAAATCCTCATCAAACTGATTCCTTCTATTGGCTGTATTGATCTTATCAGTATGGCGCCTGCTGCACTATCATTGTTTTTTGCTACTATGTTAAAACAATAGTGATTTCCATAAATGAAATAAACATAAACTTTTCCGGGATTGCCGAACATTGTCTCATTGCGGCTTGTTTTTCTTTTGAAGGCATGACTTGCGGGGTCATCGATGCTGCCGTAAGCCTCGGTTTCCACTATTGTGCCACTTATAGTATAGCATCTTCCGAAAAAGTCCACCCTCCTTACTAGTTTTTTGCCTACAAGGGCACAAGCTACATCCGGAGTGTTTCCCTCGAAAAACCCTCTTTTGATTTTCAGATTATGTTAAAGTAATATATGGATTCTATATTTTTTTACTTGATGGAATATAGAATCAAAGATAAATCTTTATCCTCTTATGGTAAAAAAAAAATTGAGTGGGCAGAGTCTCACATGCCTGTAATGCTCTCCTTGCAAAAGAAGTTTCAGGAATCCAAGCCATTAAAAAATTTGGTTATTGGTGGTTGCTTACATGTGACCAAAGAAACAGCTGTGTTGATTAAAACACTGAAAGCGGCAGGGGCGGAGGTAGCTTGGTCGGGTTGTAACCCTTTGTCCACTAGTGATGATATTGCTGCTTCTTTGGTTGTAGATGACGAAATGTCCATATTTGCAAGCAGAGGGGTGACTAATGAAGAGTACTATGAAGATATTCATTCAGTACTAAAATTCAAGCCTCACATAACTATAGATGATGGAGCCGATCTGACGATCGAGTTTCATAAGACAATGGATAAGTTTGGCGATAATGTCATTGGGGGGACAGAGGAGACCACCACCGGTGTAATGCGTTTGAGAGCTTTGGAAAAAACAAACAAACTAAAATACCCAATCATCGCTGTGAACGACGCTGAAACCAAACATGATTTCGACAATGTGTATGGAACAGGGCAGTCTGCTTTAGATGGTGTTATACGAGCCACCAATATTCTTATTGCCGGAAAAACCGTCGTTGTGGCCGGTTATGGCCATGTGGGTAAAGGAATAGCTAGTAGGTGCAGCGGGCATGGTGCATCTGTTGTTGTAACTGAGGTCGATCCCATTAACGCACTGAAAGCAAAAATGGATGGATTTGCTGTAAAGCCCATGATGGAGGCGTCTTCTTTAGGTGACATATTTATCACATCTACTGGGTGCAAGGATGTAATTACTGGCTCTCACATCGAGAACATGAAGAATGGTACGATTCTTGCAAACGCAGGGCACTTTAACGTTGAAATATCCACAACTGACCTGAGGAATCTGTCCAGCTCCACCCATAAACTCAATGAAAACGTGGAACAATTTATTCTCAAAAATGGAAACAGAATTAACCTGTTAGGTGAGGGTAGGCTTGTAAATTTGGTCGCGGCTGATGGTCACCCTTCTGAGGTTATGGATATGAGTTTTGCCAATCAGTTTCTCTCCGTTTTGAAATTTGCAGAAAACAAAGAAAAGCTGGAGAATAGGATTTATGAAATAGACAGAGAGCAGGATCTTGATATCGCTAGGCTGAAATTGGACTCTATGGATATCCAAATCGACAATTTGACAGGGAGCCAAAATAAATACATAAATGAATACGGTGAAGGAACCTAATTTTCTTTTTTTTTGTGTGGCGATATTTTAAAACTTTTTTTAGCTGTTAAAAATCAATATAAAGGACGATTCCAAATAACCGTTATTAAGGATGGGTAGTCTAGTGGTTAAGATACCTGTCTCACACACAGGTGATCGAGAGTTCAAATCTCTCTCCATCCACTATAGATATTAAAAATTTTGAAAAGCATGATCTGTTGTTTAGGTTATGAGCAGCATGATTATATACACAACAAATGTGGTTGCAAGGAAAATCTTGGTAACCTTGAAAGACTTTTCCAATGCGAATGAATAGTCATCAAATTGGTCATTTCCCATAACCTTGACATGGGTTTCTGATTTTTGGATCTCAAATGTTGAGGCATAGGTTGATTCCTTGGATAGTTTTGCAAGTTTTTGGAAAATGCTGATTATTTTTGTCTCATTTGTTATGTCACCTAAAGTGTAGTATCCCTTGGTGTTTCTTTTGCCTGATGTCGAGTGTGTGTCTGATGTGCATATTTCTATGATGCTGTATCCTTCTGTTTTTAAACCTGATATGATTTTTTCTCTTATTCCCTTTTTCATGTTGTTAGAGTCACACCAGCATAACACGTGTTCCTTATTTTCAATTGTAATTGTTAGCACTCCAAATTGACTGTCCCCCAAATCTGGAGACTTTATTTTTTCGTTTTTTGGTTTGTCGTCTATTTGAAAACTGTTTGAGTATCCTATTTTAAATGGGAATTGTTCAAAACCTATTATTTTCTCTAAACATTTTTTTCCTATGGTTGTAAAGTTGTCTATGTCCTGTTTTTCGATTTTGTTTCCCATGGAATTGTGAGAATCAATAATTAGAATTTGCTCAAAACCCAATTCTTGGGAGTATTCCTCAAGCGATACTTTGACATCAGGAGGTATGTCCTCCATTCCTGAGGGTGATTTGGATAAAAATATTATGGCATTCTTTCCCAATGCAAATCCAGCGCAATTGCAATCGTTTACGGAAAGGGAAATCGGTATTGTGCATTTATCGCCTGATTCCAAATGTGTCGTATGCATTAATGAATCCAGGTATTTTTTTACTTCCCTCTGAGATGGAATATTTAGTGAGTGGTCTGATATGCTGTGCATAACCATGGCGGAACTTGAAAAAAACTTGAAAATATCATATGGAAGGTTACTCCCTCCGATTGGATTAAAAGGACCCGGATGCAGTTCCGGAAGTACCAACGTAACATTTTTTTGGGATTTTAGTTTCACCAAAAACGTTTTAACGAACTTGGAGTTTGCTTTTTCCTCTGCTATTCTCTCCATTTCCTCAGATTTGTTTTCTGTCCATGCCTTTAGGAAGGCCTGTAATATCTTAAAGGCACTCGCAAAATTGGGCCTTCCTATCCTGTCTATTATTATTGCCCATAGGATTCCTATTGTTAGCATTATTGCCCCAAAAAGATAAACTGAAAAATTTGTAAAGAAAATGTGGTTAAAGTAGAAAAATGATATTATGATAAAAATAATTACCGGTTGGATAAATGATATTGGAATTGCTCTCTTAAGTGATGCACCAAATACTGAGGTGAAGATTCCTATTCGCAATCCTATTGCCATAAACATACCCTGCATAATGGAATTAATCGATGGGTGGTTTGTATAAATTATAAATTCTGAAATATAGCTAAAAGTTACTGTCAGTGTCCATAGTAAATTAGCAAATGCTGCTACATGTAAAACTTTTGAAAACCTGTTGAGTGGAGTCCCGTTTAAAGAAAGGAAATCAAACAATAGCGTTGCTGTAAAAATAGCAACAATTATTGGGGATGTTTTGACAAATTCCAGAATGTCGTAATGTTTTATTATAAAGTTGATTAATATTATATTTGCTAGTAAGCTTGATACTGCAATCAGATATGAAAACTTTTTTGAAGAGGGATTTATGTTTGTAAAAAACCATCTTTTGTGTAGGCTTGAAATACTGTCTGATTCAGAATCGATCATTAAAAGTCAGAAAAAGAAAAATTACGCCGGAAATATAATCTTTATTGCCACTGAAATTGCAATCAAAGCTCCTGATACTCCTAAAATAATTTCTGGCTTTACCTTTATTCCTTTTGTCTCGTCTTCAAAAAACCTTAACAGGCCAGCACTTGATGCAGGTAAAGGTGCATTCTTTTTTGCCTTTTTGCTCATACCTAAAAAATTAAGTTATGGGAATAAATACATTTCTGTGTCAGACCGGCCCTGTTTACCAAAGTTTTTGACATTTTAGTCTTATCAGAATCATTTTTTTTTGCAAGCACTATAAAACTCAATTTTGCTACAGGAGTCATGTGCAGCTGAAGACCCAAACACCATTGGCAGACTACTCCTCATGGATTGTGTTTTCCCAGTCTTTCTATCTCCAGAATTTGGTCAGAAAGGTGCCTGGTGGTTTGCTTTCCACCAAAAGCCTTCTTGCCAGAAGGTCTGGTAAAAGGTAAAGAGCGAGAGTGCCTTTCTTGGTCTCATGGGGCTCTTGCATTTAGTCGATTGTGACTCGTTCCTACACGGATGAATTTGTCAGCAAATGTTCTGCACCATTGCAATGCGGTTTTTGGTTTGAATGTCATAGGGCATTTAATGAATATGCTGAACAAAACAAAGCCTTAGTAAACGGATTGCCTCAAATGCCATCTATTGTGCTGGTCGGTCACTTGTATCCGGCACTTGGAGGAAATATTCCAGTCAGTCAAGTTTTGAACAGAGTATAGACCCTGGCTGAAAACATCAATGGCATAGCCGTGCCCTGGTCTGTGCACTTGACTCTGGAAGGGCGACTAGGATTTGCCGTAAATCAGCTATTCGCATTCTATGCGAGATTGGTCACTGGCAAGAAACATTATTTTTTTTATAATTGCCCATCAAAAATCTATTATCATAATGGGCCCAGCAGGCTAATTGCTATATCGTTCCTTAAAATAGATTATATTATTTTAGGGAGCAATGATTAAATGAGCCTCGGTCATAATTCATAACAAAGCCTTTAATATGCAACCTGCAATTACCTTTTGCACCGAACTTGTCCGATGCGTCAAAATCCCATGACTCTGACTGTTGCATAAAAATTTGAAAGAACACGGCATAACAGTGGTAAGGGATATGGGATTGTTTGTTACCCCGCTCACTTTATTTGATGGTGGACTGAAATGGATGCAGTCCAAAAAAGTAGACTCAGAGGAACTTTACACCTATGCTTAATCAAATCCGCTTTTAGAACAGATCCATTAGCATGGCCAATCAGGCCATGGGTTTTCCTGAAACGTTCCTATAGTGATAATAGTGTTAGATTTGTCACCCAAACTGATTCCTCCAGGATCAGCAAAGAAAGAAGGAAAATTCAGTCATCCTGGAGCTTTGCCCATATCCATTTCACTGGCTTTTTTGGTCCATTCGGCTGTTCCTTCAAACGATAATGGATGGCCATCTGCGCAAACTGTTGCCCTGTTGTCTGCATGCGCCATATCATTCGCTGCCCTTATCGCAACGGAGAAGCGAAGTAGAAGCCGCCTGTGCCTATTCGCATCCTCAAGGCCTCCACAAACCCCATTTCGGCAAAATTGTCATGGCCTTGCTAGGGGCAGCATGGGCATCTAGGTGTTTTTCCTCAATCTTTACCTCAACAAATACTGAACTACCGGCCACTTAAAAGCGGACTGGCACTACTGCCCATGACCCTTCTTATCATGATAATGAGGTATGGAGCCCCAAAACTAATGGGTAGATTGGGAACCAAACTAAATCTGATTGCCGGTTTATTCTCTTTTGATGCGGATTATTACCGTGTTATCTGTCATTTCCGCTTCTGCGTTTTTTATGTGATATTGCTCAAAGACTAATTTCATTTGTGTTCTAAAATAAAGGGACCATTTTCTTCCCATACCAAATTGTATTACATATGTATCAGCACCGTTAATGCTATCGAACCTATATGGGTATCCCGACAACTCCAGCCAAGAGCAAAGCACATCCATAAAGGATGAAAAAGTGCTTTCAGATATTAGCATATGGATTATATCCTTTAGGTGATGGTCACAGTATTCTTCTGTCACCTGAATTACTTGTTCATCATCCAGGTAGTTAATTGAACTAGCCACCAGCACTTTGGGAAAATATCCCAGTCCAGCGTTTCTCGCAGGTTTATGCCAATGCACATATGAATTTATTATTTGGTTTACCAGCGTATTGACGCTTTCCATTTTTTGCCCTGCTTCCTGCCGTAGTTCATCCAATATTGGCTTTTCAATTCTAAACGTTATGCTTTCACTCTCAATTTTCTTTTTTGTGTCGTTTTGAAGTTTAGGCATTGCTTTTTACCCCATAATGATGTAATCTTGCACTTAAATATAATCTTGCACTTAAATAATTGCATAACATGCTTTTCAATAATTTTACATTTTTCATTGCAAAAAATTCACCATTAATAAATACATTTAGTCAATATAAGAAACATTGCCTTCTTTTAACTATGAAAGTTATGTGGAACAACACTATCATAAACCCAAAAATAATGTAGTTAGCTACCTAGTTAATTTAAGGCAAGCAAAGTACTTTTTGTTGTGCGGAAATTGTCTGTGGATGGCATCAACAATACCCGCTTTATCAGACCTTTGCTTAATTCGCCACAAAAAATGCCCCATTTGTGTAGATAGAGTGTACAGATTTCTGATTTGTGATGATGCAGTTTGATTGGAATAGGAAAATTGAGTTTTACAAGATATGATAACATAAAATCACCAAGATTGAAGGCGATGATTGTAGAGCATGTTTTGATATCTTGTATTGAAGGGATTTCCATTTGCGAACTTTCCATGAAAATACAAATAATATTGCCTTTGCCAAATAGGTACCTCAAAAGGTATTTGTTTTACCTGATTAACTATGAACTTGTGTCATATGATGGACAAAGACAATTATACATAACAGAAGACGGAGGACTTGACCTGTTGTATGTGATTGATAAAGAGAAAAAGATGGCAATGGCAAATAGTGAGGATATTGTGATTACCATAGAGTGATTTTTTGGTGTTTGACATAACAACTATGAAACAACATTGGCAAGCATTTACTAACATAGAGAAATTCTAGTTTTTACCGATCACAACAACGAATTACCACAGAAGATGCTTGGGGTGCAAATGTTATTACCGTTGCGAGCGATCGAATTTGAATTTAACCTTGAATACACGGTTATGAGAACAAACATGAAATTTGAAAGACATAAAAAAGCTGCAGCCCATCACATTTGGAGGTTTCAAGTTTCAATAAATTATATTCCACCTAAATAAAACGGAAAAAAAATCACAAAGAAAGATTAAAAGCATATGAATTATTTACCATTCTGTTTTTACGTTTATTACTCTTCTATTGTCCATGCTCTCTTTCTATTTTCTAGTCATGGTTTGGCCTCATAGATTATATTTATTGGTGTCTCCAGGATTTTTCTGAAGTGTGAAAAATCGGCTTTATTCACCAGATCTTTTATTCTTTCTCCTCCCGCTTGTGCTCCTAGTGCAGGTCCGTTAAAAGCTAGGGAGTTTGGAACGCATATTAGTGTTGAGGCAGCATAAAACGTTCTACCTACTGGATTTAAGTTATTTTCTAATTCATTTTGTGCGAAAGGCTCTACAATCATACAAGTACCATCATCTTTCTTGATGGCATTTTTTGTGTGACTTAATGCTCCCTGGGGGTCGCCCATATCATGCAGACAGTCAAAAAATGTTACAAAATCATAATCATTGCCGGGAAATTCTGACGCTGATGCTACCTCAAATTTTACATTATTTAGGCCCTCTCTTTTTGCAAGCTCGTTTGCCCTTTGAATTGATTCTTTGTGATAATCAAACCCGTAAAATATGGAATTTGCATATGATTTTGCCATCATCAGGGTAGTGATGCCAAAGCCACAACCGATGTCGGCCACCTTGGCGCCTTTTTGCAATTTTTCAAGAATTTTTCCGTTATCTACTGCTGGAATCCATGAATTAACCAAGTTGCCAACATAACCAGCTTTGAAGAATTCAGCAAATCCCTCTGCCATAAAGGGATTATGATCCTTCCATGAAAAAGTTCGTTCGCCTCTAAACATTTTCAAGAACTCCTCCTCATCCTTAAAATACGATTTTATGGCCTTAAAAATGCCTTGTATGTATACGGGGCTATTCTCATCAGCTAATGCTAAAGCATGTTCTGGGGGCAATCTATATTTTTTGCTGCTAGGATCATACTCTATGTATCCGCCTGCTGCCTGATTTGCTAACCATTCCCTCACCAGCCTTTCCACCGTTCCAGTTTTATTTGCTAGTTCTTCAGATGAAATTAGTCCGTTTGCCTGGGCCATTGATTTATACAAGCCAAGTCTTTCACCGAGAATTGTAAGCATAGTGCTAGAGCTGCTTGCTATGTCCCCTATTGCTCTATTCATAAATTCTTGGATTTTGTTTTGATCAACACCTTGTTTTACTTGTTCACCCATTTCACAAGAAATCGTAACATAATATATAAGAATTATAATGATATCGCAATCAGAGATTCTGATGAATCTACTACAGAATCCAAAAGATGCTGAATGATGGAGCGACAAAGGTTTCCTTTTCACACTGCTTTGTTGCATGATTCCTTATTTCCAAAGGCATTTGGATAGCATCTTGCTAAAAATTAGATCCCTCATAGACGTTCATCACTAGGCCTTCTTTTTTATACTGGCATCTATAGTATAACTTTGACTTCTTTATCTGTTGAAGTTGTATTTGACAATTAAAAAAATGTTTTTGATGTTTTTGCAATACAACTATTGAAGCGCCGGCGGAGGGATTCGAATTTAACCGTCAAGCAGAGGGACTCTAACCTCAATCTTAGAACGCTGAAAAACATCATTCTAGAAAAAGGTATTCGTATGCGTTATTTTCACCAATCTGATTGAATTTAAAGACCTCATAAAATAATTGTTGGAGCAATGAGATAATCTGAAAGAACGCCCTTATTCAAAAAACAAAATATTGGAGATATTTCAATATATTCCCAAGGCTTAAATATATCACTGAATAGATTAACCTATGGAATTGTTGATCAGTGCGGATAACAAGTATAACAAAACGAGATTGGTCCAAGTTAGAAAATGCCCTTATTGCAGTGAAGAGTGTTGTGGGGCAGTTCGAATGTTTTGGCACATAAAGGATAACCACATTGATGATGTTGTACAAGAAAGAATTTATGAGTTAATAGATCAAGATTGTAAACCCAAAAACCAATGGTAAAAACAAAGACGGGTTTCTTTAGCCTCTACTGCAACTGAAAATTGCACTCATACCTTGATAAAATTAAATAATTCATTATTGTATCAGGCCCGGAGGGCTTAAGTCTATATCTGTCCTCTGGGGTGGATTCTGATCCAATAAACCTAATATTTTATTTAAATATTTGTTAATAGAGTCGTGGCCGCCTGATGTTTGTATTGATTTTTTATGTTTTTTACATATGTGTTGTTGGGTTCTGCCCTAAGGCTACTTCACATTTCTTAAATATTCCTTTAGGCGATTAATGGGGATGATGATGACAGTTTCTGCTGCTGAAACGATTGTCTTGGTCCATGGGTCATGTCATGGAGGGTGATGCTGGAATAAACTGATTCCTTTCCTAAAAGGGTGTGTTTTCGAAATACACACACCTACACTTGCGGGTTTGGGAGAAAGAAGTCATCTGTTGTATGAGAAAATTGACTTGTCCACACATGTCAAAGATGTCGTTCAGGCATTTGAATACCAAAATCTCCATGAGGTTACCCTAATAGGTCATAGCTATGGGGTAAGGTCATAGGTGGGTGGCGGAGAGAATGCCTGATAGAATTAAGTCCATGGTCTTCCTTGATGCATATATCCAGCAAGATGGCAAAAGCGCCTTTGATCTCTTACCTGGGTTAAGGGATGTCTATGAGCAAAGGTCATTAAAGGATAAAGGTAGGGAATGGCTTGTGCTCTCTTACACACCTGAGGAATTTGGGGTTACTTTTCCCGATGATGTCTCCTTGATGGCAAGTCGCCTGTGTCCTATGCCGTTTCATACTCACGACGAACCTTTGACAATCCAAAATACCAAATCCTGGGATTTATCCAAAACCTACATTACATTCACAGATTTTGGCGACTCTATGTTTAAGAGCGTAGTATCAGGAGAAGCCGATGCATGGAATTATCTTGAGCTTAGGAGAGGCCATGATGCAATGATTACGGCTCCAAATGAATTATCCAAATTGTTGCTTGAGATAATTGGCAAAAAAAAGTTAGCCCACACCAACCAAAACAATTATGCAATAACATGGTAGATTGCAACAGGCCCGATGGGCTGCGACTCTGGCATTTATAGTGGAAACTATTAGAATATTGCTATGTAATAAATTTAAATATATTGCAAAACATTAAAAAAATAACAATTTTTTAATGTTTTGCAATATATTAATATGATGATTGGAAAATTGAATTAATTGTTTAAACTTAATCATGCTTTGTTATTTTGTTATGCCTATAATTTTTGTATCTGATAAATTATAATGCAATAATTTATTTTTCCTTTAGAGTATGTCTTGGCTTTACTGTTTACTAAGTTGAATGTCTATATATCGGGTTTATTGATTAAGGGGGGCTTCTTATTAACTCTCCAATTGATAATAATATCTCGTTTTTTAAATTTGCATAATCTACAGATGTTCAATCAGCAATGGCAATTTTGTCACTGTTTAAGTATGTCAAAAAAAGAAGGATTTTCTGCCAATCCTATTGAAAGATTCAGGTATATGTGGTTAGGTGTTATCCTATTCACTATTTGGAATTTCTTTTCGACAATACCCAAACTATGTTCTAAATACAACTCCTACTTTTATTAAACAGTCTATCAATTCATTAATTTGTGCATCTTCCATCCCTGCAATGTCTTAGAAAGCGCTATACAAGATTGTCCTGGAATACTTCTCCTGTATCCAATTGCTTCACAAATTTCTCTAATTGTAACTATAATATCTTCTTGACTAGTTTCAATATCACCTATCTGCGTTGGTGTAAAAATAGTCCTAAAACATTCTATACAGGTTGTTGGTGTTGCAGTGGATGGTGTTGGTGTTGCAGTGGATGGTGTGGATTGTGGAGCATTATTACTTTGGTCATTGAATCCAACTGCGTCATTGTCTTTGCCTATTATCTGTTGGCCTCCATTGGCTTGTGTGCAGCTTTCATTTCCCCTATAACACACATTGTCTTGGTCCAGGTGCTGGCTTACTCTTTTTTTGTCTGTTTGAGAGCTTGCACTTGTCTTTGATTTATTGTCGTCATTTTTTTTATGTTCGTCATTACTGCCACTTTCTGCATACGATTGCATCGGAATTATGCTTGTTCCCATAATTAGTAATACCGTAATTGTTGCCATCATCACCAATTTATTTGTATTTTTCATTGATGAGATGACATACTTTTATTGGTATAAATGGAATCAGTCACTTTATATGTAAAGTTCCCACTGAAATTGTTAGCCTATAAAGATTAACAAAATTTCATTATGAAATAAGTTGAGATGATTATTTAATAGAATTTCCCATAATTTTTTAGTCAAGCTATTGAGTTGGATTTTTTAGGGCAAGTTAGGGAAACATTGAGGAACTTGTCTGAATCATGGTTTTTCAAAACCATATTGATTCTAATCAAAAGCAACATGGAAAAATACCAAATTATGACTGGTCAGCAATCCACTCACCAAATCACCTATTTTAAATGCCAAAAAGGCGAAGTATGGGATTTGAATCCATCAGGTATGCTTGGGGATTGTTGAATATATGGATTATTAACAAATGAGTTTGGATTATAATTTCCTGTTTGTGGTCGGGGGTAGAACTTGAACTCTATACCGCTACTTGTAGTTTCATATATTGATTATATTTTAGATTGGTATTCTCTATTTTCGTTATTTTGTACCCTATCTTCTATATACCTCAAACTGTAATTCCTGGCTTATATTTGCCTCTGATTAATATATCGATACCTGTTATCTATGTATCTATCTTTATGAGTGCCATGTATTTGAAATGCTGTTTCAGTAGGTCCTAAAAATGTAAACCGATTATCTAATGGCATGAAGTATTTATAGATAAATTTTGCTTATGTGCTATGCATTTAATATCCAAAATCAAACAATAAACTTAAGTAATTACTCCCTATACGAAAATTGTGGCATTTGATGACTTTGATACAAGATTTAGTTTGTTTCAGGAAAAGACAAAAAACTTTAATCGCTCTTTTGCCATACTGTTGGGTGTAACCATTTTTTTCTTTTTTTTTATATTTTTGCCTTATTTTTCTATATTGGATAAAACACATGAATTAATAAATCAAATTATTTCAACAAGAAATTTAGAAAATAACTTATTGATTTTTAAAAATAATATACTTCATCTTAATGACACCATATACAATGACAATAAAACAATTGTAAATTATTATAAAGGTATAACTGATTCAGTGGTTGACAATGTGAGAAAATGTGATGATCATAAATATGCACAACGCTTAATCCAAACTACAACTGCTAAATCAGCCGATGTTAAACAATACATTAAGGACAGTGCAGTTGGGAAGTGGGATATATGTTATATTATTGCTAAGGCCAAGGATACCAATACAAAATTTGTGAAAAACAATTCTACAATTTTATCTTTTTATAATAATAGTATTCAAACCGGACAGCATAACGCCTATGCAGATTTTGTTCCCAAATCATACAAAGAGAATTATGTTTCTCCTGTTTTGGATAAAAATGGAATATCGTCATTAGAGTTTTATGGATCATCATACTATGTCGGAAGCCCATTTTGGTTAAATGGTAATTTAAAAAATAAAATTAATGTTTTATTTGACAATCACACTGAACAAATTAATGTTTTACAAAAAAATATTGATAATTTTAGTAAACAAATGCAGTTAACCTCTCAGCCATTAGATAACTCTTCTTTTGTAAGAATATTAAAAATAAACCAAAATCTGAATAAATTGAATAATAGTCTTCCTATCCTAAAAAATTATTATTTTGAAAAATTTAACACAGCGTTCAACGATTAGTGGGTTTAGCCTTATAAATAAAGAAAAAATTCTTACTGAAAGAAATTTCAGCAATATTTTAACAAATGTTACTAAAGAATTAAAAAAAGTTAATCCAACTTTTAATGAAATCACGAATATTATCAAAATACAATCAGATTCCTTTAATAAAAGCATGGGGTTATTAAATGATAAGATTGCCATTTTAGAGTTAAAAAAGAATGAAACCATAGACAGACTTAAAGAGGTTGAATTTCCATTTGGCAAGATACCATTCACTATTAATGATGCTATTTCATTCTTTCTTATAGGGATAGCGATAGGGTTTTTCGTAACCGCCTCTTTGCTGGGGGACGCAATTTTGTTAAGAAAGGGATTGGAAAAACATGTAACTAAGGATTCTAGTCTTGAGTCTTCAGATGAAAAAAAAATATCCATTCTCGCTCCGTTGTGGGTCGAACCCCATTCATTATTTAGAAATAAGTTATTGAAATTCTTGCCTTTGTTAATTCCGTTTGTCATCTTTCTTATTTCTATAAATTTTTTGACAAATCACTCATTTGAATTAAATGAGAAGGATGAATTTTCTGGAGTTTTTATTGGAAACAACATAAACAATCAAATATTGTACATGTTATCTTATATCATAAGTATATTTTGTTTTTCATACGGGTATTATACAATAATTGTGCGGTTATTATATTACAAAAAATATCCATATTAAAAAACATTGATCAATTATTTTCGATCAAGACCACTTAATTAATTACGATCTACTTATTTGTATATCCCCCATAAAATTGTCCGCGTAGTTCTCCCTGAGGATGATCTTCAGTATAAACTTGGACATATATCTGATTGTCTCCCATTTCTCTTTCAAGTGCCCCAAGTGTAGACTCCCCTTTTCTAGCTTAATGAAGTCAAAAATTTTGTATTGTCATCAAAAGTTCCATTTATTGATAGCGTATTTTGCTTATCGTCATGCTTTGGAATGGCAAAATCTTTAAAAACCGGAGTTCCAGTAAAACCTTCTGCTTCATTCTTCAATTCAATGGTTTTAATAGGCGATAAGTTGTAAAATGTAGTGTTATAATATGCTTCATGATTGAATCTCATGGGGCCTGTGTTATTAAATACTATTTCTGCAATCCCAAAGCCATTTGTTTTAACTGGTGGTAAAACATTATCTCCATTCAAAATTGCAATATATTTTGTAGTTGTTTGGCCATAAATGCTATATGTCACAGAAATCCCGAAAATTGCAAAAACAGCCACAGATGCAACATACCATGTTTTATTCATTATTTAATTCATTAAGGTTATCTCTAATTAAGAGTTTTTGATTTTTATACCAAAATTAATCAAAAAACAGATTTGCTGAGTTTTGTGGATTCAGTGTAAATTAAGATATTAAAAATTGTTAAAGGGTACGCAAGACTTATTTAATATAAAATATTTGAATATAGAAGGTCTTAGAACCTTCATATTCGCTTTCTATTTCTTTCCTGAGATTATACACGTTTTCTAAATATTTAGTGGACTTGTGGATGTCATCAATTATCTTCTCTTGGATATTAAGTGGGGGGATTGGGATACTTATTCTTAACCAATGGAGGAAAGATAAAAACCAACTTGACCTTTCCACTTTCGACTTTTCTTGAGGAAATATCCCGACAACCAATTTAATCTCAGTGTTAGGAGAAGCCATTCAGGTCTAATTTTTGTGGCTTTAACTCGCAATCTAGTCAGGTGGTTGCTAAAACCACATTCAAGGTCGTGTTCTACTATTGCAGATTTTCCAACAAGTCTTTGCTATTTGTATTATTGAAGATAATGTCTCCCTTTTTTAAACGGTATGTCTCTATATCAACCAATTTTTCAGGCAGATATGCAATTTCTGAAAAATCCTATTTTCCATCAGTTCCTACATTGTAAGGCCGCAGATGTGGTATACCCACTTTAATTAAATTTTTTCTAGAACAAGCAAATCCCGATTGTATACCATCACACTCTAGAGATTCGCTAATAGGTTCATATGGCCAATTTTCAAAGATTTTATCATCCTTATCTGTATCATAAAGAATTCTATCAATTTCTTCAAGGTAAGATGGAATTCTTCTCTCCTTTTCTATTATCTGACTTACTAGTTTTTTTGGATCCTGTGTTATAAACCCTAAAATAACGCTTGGGTTGTTTGCGGCCAAATCACATTCTTCGTTGATTTCTTCTCTTTTAATTATCCAGGAATTTGATGATTCTTCTTTTTTCTTCCACTTGGTAAAACAATCAATCAAATCCTCATCTTTAATAGGATTAACTCTAGAATAAATCTTATTATCTGGATGGGTCAATTCATAATACCATATCCTTTTGTAATACCATTCTTGTCAAAAAATACTAAATTAGTTTTTGGCCCTAAACCCGATGAGGTAACATTGGCAAAAACCCCAGCTGGGAGACTAATTATTGTATGTATATTAAAATTATTTAATAACTCTTTTCTTACTTTGAGATATTTTTCAGTCTCCATAGAATAGGTTCTGGCACAACAATTGCACATTTACCTCCTTCAATAAGCCTGCGCATGATAGATTGTAAAGCAAGAATCTCCGTTCTCTGAATTTTCACAGGAAAGTTCTCTTGAATATTTTTTCCCTCTTTTGCCCAAAAGGTGGATTTGTGAAGACATGTGTGAATTTATCTTTAGGTCCATAATTAAGTATATTTTCATTTAACGCATTCTTTCTTACAATGTTGGGAGTCAATAATCCATGTAATATACAATTCATCATTCCAAGTAGGTAAGGTAAGGATTTTTTTTCTCGACCCATAGAAAACTCCACTCTGCAAATCTCTATAATTCTTTGCAGAAACTTTACCTTTTTTAAGAATATGATTATATGACTCTATCAAAAACCACACGATTCCTCGGAAGGGATGAACATTCTACATATTTTCCATTGGCTAGATTTTGTTCAGATAAACCACTTTAGCCATCAATCTGACAATCGGTCGTGGGGTATAAATTTCTCCAGCAATGCCACTTTCTCTTCCTAATTTCGCTCGTAAATCCTCATAAAATCTGGATAAAATATGAGTATCTTCAATATTATTAAAATCAATTTTATTGATTATGTCTACAACGTCTTTTAAATTATATGGGGATTTCATTTTGTTCCGTTTAACTTCTGAAAAAATTGATCCAATTGTATTGCGTTCAGGTGTTCCTTTTAGGGAGCCTAAAAATGGAAATAACCTATTGTCTATAAATTCTAAAAGCTCTTTTGTTTTTTCCAATTTGTCCTAGTCCATTCTGACCAACTGAATTCCTTTGGTATTACTCGTTCATACTGTTTTCCATCTAGTTGATGTTCCGATTCAAATCTCTCTTCTAGATCCTCATATACCTTAAAAAAAGACATCCACGAGATCTGCTCGATATATTCGTAAATTCCAGTTGTTCCATCATCAGATCTCATGATATTTGCTGCACGCATGATATCAGATGCTAAATCTGTTCTACTCATCTCTATAAAGTCTGATTTGGATTTGGTCTATTATTTTTTTAAGGTTTTCTATCCCTCCTACCTTCTATGCAACACCTATAACATGACCCATTTTGTCAAAAAAGGAGAGATATTAAAAACGTTCGAATCACTTACAGTATCAATTCCGTCAATTCTATATTTTATCTATATGAATCCAGTATGATTTTTCTACCTGCCTCACCAAAAAAACTTACATATAATTCATCCCTTATTACAAGGCTTGAGGCTACGTTTTCATTTGATGATGGTAAGGAGGCTGTCCGTTAACTTTACAAAGCCCTGCACAGTATGGTTCAGGTTCCACATGTCATAGGCGATTTCAGAGGTGGGTTGAGTTAGACATTTTCAAAAAGGTATGGATTAGGCTACTCATAATATATGATGATCTAACTGGGTATCAAGTGGACATGGCAATCCCTTGACAGCATATCCATAAAGTCACCCTTAGGGGGGCGATGACCGGAAGCAATCCCACCGACAGAGGCAAACTGGGCACAAAAAGGCATATTTTAACAGATACAAAAGGAATCCCACTCTCAGTCTGTCATATCATCCGCAAGCACTCATGATATAAAACTGGTAACAGATGTAATGGATAATACAATTATCAAACGATCATCATCATCATCAACAACGAAACGTAACATGTCTAGAAAAAGAAAACTGCAACATCTATGCCTTGATAAAGCGTACAATTCCAAGACAGTAAAACAGGACATTATTATCCGAGGATATGTACCATATTTACCGTGCCAGTGAAAAAGAGGAGAGGTCAAGACAAAAACACAAAAGATGTCAAATCGAAAAAAACATCCTGCTAGAAGATGGGTTGTGGAGAGAACCAACTCATGGCACAACACGTCACAAAACGTGGAAGATAGAAAAAAACGACGAGAATACCTTGTACAGGTAATAGTTCTATTTTCTATGATTTACTACAGAAAGATAATTTTGGGATAGGCTCTAAATTAAGTAATAAATGTTTTAGACCCGTATAATCATTTTCCTCTTTTATTTTTTAACTGTAAATATATTATTTATCTCTTATTTGATTGAGCAAGAATTGCATTTTTATGTTCCAAAGCCAATAAAAATAAATTAAATAAATGATTAAGATGAGGCGTAATCATTTATACATAAATAGAGATTACCATTTAGTCATTACAATCGTGTCACATAATATTGCATTTGTCTCCTTTAAACTTTGACGATTAATGGGTTTGTCAGTCTAACATTTCTCAAATCTTCTTTTATTTTCTCACATGTATTCAAATCACACGTCAGTCAATAACTGTTACAGCCATCGAGCCATTTCAGTAATATCAGTAGTTTCTTCATCGTTCAATTTTTTGACATTTTTTAAATAAGGTATTAATATCCGCCACATACAAAATTTCCTGTTATCTTTAAAAGGAGTTTTCAACAGTGCTTCTATCCACTCGATTCTGTTCTATATTTGTCTATGGGAATAAGCGTAATCATTGAATCTTGCTCTTTTATTTTCAACATTTTTTTTTGCTATCAAATACAAATAGAAACTGCCAATTAGGTTGAGCATATGTCCTATCGCGGTTTCTTTTTTATATTTATTGATGGAAGTAAAATAATGCAGTTTAAAGGTTTTTTAAGTGAGTCTTACTCTTACAACTAACTGGTGATTTATAATAGAAGATATCAGAATCTTGTCATATTTTTAAAAATCGATTATATTGATTTTTAAATGTTTGACCATACCGTAAAAACAATTGGCATGAGGGAATCTTCAAAAAAGGTAAATATGCTGCGTTATTTGGAATTTAGGGTTGCATGACCAAAAGGCTTATTTTAATCTCTTACAGGTAATCATTCCATGTGGTGATAATCACCATTTTCTAACACCATTTCTTGATCTGTATCTAGTTGATATAAGGACAAGCAGAAAACAAATTAGATTAATTAGCAATAGTATTGATGAGGAAAAAGCTTTTACCTATTTCATAAATATTTCTGTAAATAAATAAACTTCATGAGAGAAATTCATATCTTCGTCTTCATCTTTAGAGTCTAGAAATTTTAGCATTTTCTGCTTTTCATGAATATGATAAAGGGCGTGCCTCTGGGCCTAGGATTCGGCATACCTTATTTGATAAAGAAACCGTTGAAAATATTCATAGTAATAAAAAAGAATATCTGAATTTTACTGAGCCTAAAGAAGTGAAAATAATCATGGAGGCTAAAGATTATAATGACTTACCTTTATTTCTAGAAGATTTAAGAAAAGGTTCTATTTTCTTTTTGGAAACAAATGCAAGAATAATGATATCAAATCTTGACGTTACTAATAATATTATACTAAAACCCTCATCTGATGAACCAATTAACAAAGATGGTTTTCCTGAATTGATTGGTGAATTAGTTTTTGATACTCTCATTAATACACCATTGACTTATCTTAAAAATAAAGGAATAAAATCAAAATATTTTGGGTTTGACAATCTTGATGATTTAAAAAATATTTTCGATATAAGCGGATTAACCAATGCAATTACTTTGAAATTTGTTTTTCCAATTCCTTGCAAAATCCTTGATTTTAAAAGAGAAAAAAATAGTTTGGTCTATAGATCTTTAATACATAAAGAATTAGTTCAATTTTCAAAAACCAAATTGCAAGCAATGGATAAATGTAAAATATTAAAAAAGTGAGATAGCTATCCGTCTGATAAAGGCAGAAAAAAATAATGGATTAATGGATATTTCAGAATTATCTGATATTTCTTCATTGAAAGGATTGGATTCTATAAAAATCGAAATCGAAAATGAATACTTGAATACAATTTGTTTTTGTAATCTTATTCATGTTCAGGATACTTTTGATTTTGATGATATATCTACAGTTAATAGAGATAGTTCTTACGTATTTTCTAAAGATGAGGAACCAATAAATGAATTTTTGGGGTTTTTAAAACAAAATGGAATAATTTATGATGCAACTTCTAAGTCATATAAATTGGACAATTACAGAAAAACAATATCTTTTCCTAGTAATCGTAAAGATTTGATAATCTCTATACCGACAGAACACTTTTACCACGAATTACGGAAAGAAATCAATTTCGCTTGGAAAATTGGTTTATTTACAAGCACTTTAATATTAACAAGAAAATATATTGAAAATTTGGTTATAGACGTGTTACGAAAAAAATATCCCCAAAGAATAGGTTCAAATATTAATATATATTTTGATAATAAAAATAAAAGGTTCCATGATTTTTCAATTTTATTGGATAATTTAGCAGAACGTAAGGATGACTTTGAGCCAGATACTCATCTAATTTTAAAATTTTTAGAAAAAGTCAAACCTTTTAAAGGGAAGGCTAATGCCACCACTCATTCAATAGTCGAAAATCCTGAAGAAAATTATTTAACTAAATTGCCCATTCTGGTAGTTTTCCGATATGTGAATATGGTTAAATGGTGTTTGTATTATAGACATATTATAAATGATCACAAATAAAAAATTTCTTTATGCAAATAATTTTATCTTTTTCTAATCCATTATGTTTAAAAGATTTAACCATAAAAATTATGTTTTAATGGCGAATGTGAAAATATATTTCTTTTAAAAAACTTCCTCTGTCAGTTGCCTGTCTGACCTGATTCTTTGCCTTATTCTCTGTGCCTGTGATGGTTGTTGTTGACTTGGCGGGCATCGTTTTGTCTCTTTCCTTTCCCTTCGATGGTATTGGACCTGAAAAAACAATTGAATCCATGTGGTTAACGGCCCCGATGGTTTCCGAGTCATTTTCGAAACTAAAAAAGGAAGGATATTGTGTCTTTGGAAATTCCAATCTTTTTCGTCCCTTTAATTGTCATTATTCATTTATTAGGCTGAGGATGTTGCCATCGGGATCCTTGAACCATGCAACCTTCATGTTACCATGAACGTGGATGTCTCCTTTTAGTGTTATGTTTGGCATGTCATAGTGCTCAAATCTGACTCCCTTGTCTTTAAGCCCTTGCACTGTTCCTTCTATGTCCTCACGAACTCCCCAGGTCACAGCCGTGGCTTGATTTTTTCCTGCGTATTGTGACTGATAAACAATGACGGTGGAGTTGCCACTCCTATAGACGACCACTTCATGGCTCTCAGAGTCGATTTTCTTCAGGCCGAGAATATCTTCATAAAATTTTCTGGCAGTTTCCAAGTTTTTAACAGCAATGTTTGCTGATGCGTCTTTATCCCCCAACATGCTGATTTCCACCTTTCAAACCCGATGCGTTAACGCGGTGATGTTGGTAAGGATGTTGCATGTGGCGGATACGTTGGATGATTGTTTTTTGGGTCGAACAATCAGTTTATGGTTCTCACCAAAAGATTGATGGTTGTAAAACACCGAGCAACTTGATAACTCGTGCTTTTCAACAAAGATAGCGTTATTCATGTGATGGATATGCTATGCATAGTATAAAAATGGGTAGGGGAATGAAATTATGACTAGATATAAGGAATGGAAAACCGCCCAGTCACAATTATTGAACTAACCCGCATGAGAAATATCAACGGGCCCAATTGGTTTTTAAACAAAAAAAAAGAAAATGAAATTTAGTTGTTGATTTGTTGAATCAGTAACAATGCACAACAAATTTCAAAGAAAGGTCATGTGTGTGCCTCTCATTGTCTCTGTATGGAAAAATGGTTACAGGATAGGAAAGTGGAAAACATGAGGATAAGGGCCAAAAAACTTGTATATCGTGTTATAGTTAAAACATGACACAAGATAACACTATCATCAGGTTTTTCATAAAATCCATCCACTCTGTACCGTATTGTGAAATCGCTATCCTGTTGTAAAAGCGGTTCACCTCAAATGATCACAATCTGTTATGTCGGGGGGATTTAAGGACTATTACCTATTTCATCAATGCTTATTTCTTTGACTTCCTCATTGGTACCATAGTTTTCCAAATGGCTAGATGTCTTTGACTTAAAAGACCTGAAAGTAATCCTTCGAACCCTTTTTGTTATCGGAAAGGATGTTTGGCGGAGGATGTGGATATCCGTAACCAATCTCAAAATACGATAAAAGGTGGATTGTAATGAAATTGCCTGTGCATCCTGCTTTAGACACATGGCGGGGGCATGAACAGAATAGAAATAATATAGAACACGGTATACTACAACGCATAATTTGAAAAAAATTCAGATAGGTGTCATAGGTAATAATCACGACGATTCTTTGCCTTTGCACTCAAAAACTATGGACATTGCATATGATGTGGGAAGGGAGATAGCCAAAAGAAATGCTGTTTTGATTTGCGGTGGCCTTGGGGGTGTAATGGAATATGCTTCGAAGGGTGCTAAGGATAACGGTGGGTTAACAGTTGGGATTGTTCCGCAGGATGATTATTCTAAAGCTAATGCATTTTGTGATATAGTTATTTGCACAGGAATTGGCGACTCCCGCGATTTTATAATATCCTATTCATCAGATGGTATAATATCGGTGGGTGGGGGAGTAGGCACATTGATAGAGTTATGCGTGGGATACATGGCCAGAAAGATAATGGTTTCAATCGAAAAAAGCGGCGGTATTTCGGATGTGTATGGCGGAAGGTTTCTGGATGAAAGAAAACGAATCCTGATAGAAACATCCAACTCTCCAAGTCACGCTGTTGATTATATAGTCAATAAACTTCAGTCCATGTGATGAAACCTGTGATTTTGAACAATTGTAAATTTTTTTATTTGTTTTTCGATAAATAAACTGAAAACCTGATTGGGAATTTAAGCCTTTTATGACAATGTGTCTCGCTATGGATAAACGAAGAACGTGTTCTGGGCATAAATTGCTAGGTATTTGTAATAGTTGGAAATAATCATCTTTTTTCCATAAAGGGGTATTACCTTATGGACAAAAGATACTCCTCAGGATGATAAAATTCCCCATAATTTTCCTCAAGGTTCTTTAGCTTGTCTGTTATTTTCTGGGCTCCGAAATTTTCAATCAGCTTAAAGATGCCCGTTTTCATCCCCATCCCTAGCCTTAAAGCGTTTTCCAAGTCTTCTTTACTGCAAACCTGGTTTGAGATTAACCACGCGGCATTGTTTGCTGCAACGCCTAAAATTGAAACCGGGTCATACTTTGATGCTTTTTCCTCGGAAAGGCTTATTCTTTCGTAATTGTCTCCCTTGTAGTCGTAAAAGCCTTTACCTGATTTTTGGCCAAAATGCTTTGATTCATAAAGTTCCTTTATTCTTGGGTGGGGCAGTATCACTTTTTTATCCCGCACGCTCATTTCATGCGTCGCTTTATGGATCACATCTATACCCGTGTAGTCTGCTAACTCAAATATCCCCATGGGAAAATCCATTTTGTATTTTACAGCGGAATCTATTTCTGACATTGAAGCATTGTCCCTGTCCATGCAATAAGCAGCCTCATGAACCAGCGGTATGAAAATCCTGTTGACAATGAATCCAACCACATCTTTTTTGCATAGAATTGGTGTTTTTCCGATTTTTTTTACATAATCTGTTATTTCGTCTGTTATCGTGGGGTCTGTCTCTACACCTGGTATTACCTCAACTAATTTCATAAGTTGGGGTGGGTTGAAAAAATGGACTCCAATAAACTTATTCGGGTTTTTAGTCAGTTTGCTCAGTTCGGTAATGGGTAGAGTGCTTGTATTGGATGCGTATATCACTCTATTGTCAGATACTTCGTCAAGTTCCCTGTACACTTTTTTTTTGAGGTTGTAGTCCTCAGGGACAGCCTCAATTATCAGGTCAGCATGTTTGATGGCTTCCTTAAGGTCTATTACCGGGGTTATGTTCCCATAGAATTCATCAACCTGATCCTTTGTAATTTTGTTTTTCTCTGATAGTTTCTGTAATGACCATTTTATTTTTTCCATGGCCTTGTCCAAAAATTGTTTCTCTATGTCCCTCAAAATTACGTTATAGCCCGACATAGCAGAGATTTGTGCAATACCATGACCCATTATCCCAGACCCCAACACAGTAATGTTTTTTAAAGTCATGGTTTATTCATAATATCAATAGAAAATATATATATATACTTACTTTAGTTTTTGTTTACACTCTTAAAAACTATTTGAATTTATCGGTAATTCTGGTTTGTCTGGTTGTTTTTTTGTAGGTTCTGTCACTTTTTTTTCCTACCGCTTTGTCCACCATTCTCACAATGTTGTTATCCCTTGTTTCCTTTGCATATATCAAGTATATCAGCGCTTTTTCCTTGTTTTCTGTTTTCCTGATCACTCTGCCAATTCTCTGTACGATTTGGTTGATGTTTGATGTGTTTGACAGAATAATGGCTATCTTTACATGAGGAATGTCATACCCTATCTCCAGTGTGTGGACTGAAAGCAGGGGGAAAAAGTCTTCACCCCATCTTTCCAGTATTGTCTTCCTGTCTTTTATCCTTATTTTGGAATGGATTATTTCAGAAGTAATGCTCTTTTTCTCCAATAGGGTCTTTAGCCTATTAATGGAATCAATTGTTTCGCTAAACACCATTATTTTTTCGTTATTGTGGCTCTGTATGAGATGAACGGCCTTTTCCAACTTATTCTGTGAGGAATTTAGCAATTCTTTTCTGATTTTTACCTGGTTGAACCATTCTTTGGCATATTTTGACCTTGCCCCGCCTTGGTAAAGGATTTTTGAGATTATGCCAGGGTCATAAGCGTTCATTTTATAGGAAACATTCCTGATTATTTCACTTGTTTTATTGTAAATGTCTTTTTCCTGGCCTGTGAGTGATACCTCCATTGATATTATTTCAGGTTTTGCCAGTCTCTTGTCTTCAACCGCCTCTTTAATCATGTATTTTTTTACGGGGGGGATGGTGTCGATGATTTCATGATATTTGGGATCAAGCTCATTGATTGTTGCTGTTAGCCCTAAAATCATTTTGTTTGGATCCTCTTTGATTATTTTAAATAGTTTTGTGTATGAAAATGCCGTGTTACTCATAAAATGAACTTCGTCAAGAATGACCATGTCTGAATTCTTGATTAAAAAATGGTTGTTACTAACGCTTTGATAGGTGGAAATGGTTATTTCGCGCTCATTCTTTTCTTCTCCAAAATACACTCCAATTGACTCTTTGTTGATGTTGTACCTGATTAGCCTGTTTGTGTTCTGCTCTATTAATATAATCCTGGGGACTAAAAACAAAATTTTAAATTCCATTGGAGTTTTACCTTTTTTCTCAAATTGGAGATGCTTGTTAGCTGCAGCCCTTTTTGCACACTCAAAGGCTATCTCTGTTTTTCCCGTTCCGGTAGAGTAAATGATTGATCCCCTGTAGTTATTGTCTATCCAGGCTGATATTGCGTCTTCCTGGTCCTTTGTCAAAACGAATGGAAACTTGAGGCTAAAAATAGATGGGGACATATCACAACCCGATAAAGTTTTTAGCAACTCTTTTTATAAATACTGTTGTTTGACAAGCGGTCAGTCGTTTAAAAATTTTTAAAAGACTTTTCTCTAGTTTTGATATTAATTTATTTAAGGAAAAAGCAAGATTGTGCTTTATCGTGTCACAAAATAGTTCCAAACACACCACAGTTGGTGGACCATGGCAGGCTGCTATTTACATTGTTAAGGAAGGCTTAATAATAGGATTTTGGTAATTATGGTAAATACAGATGGCTGTAATATGCAAAAAATGTGGCCTTCCGGATGATTTGTGTGCCTGTGGAGAGTTAGATAAAGAAGAAACCCGTATTGTTGTCAGACTAGAAACACGCAGATTTTCCAAAACTACAACTATGATTGAAGGATTGGATCCTAAAACTAACGATATCCAAACCATGGTTAAGGAGTTAAAAAGTAGGTTGGCATGTGGTGGAACAGCTAAAGATGGATTTATACTATTGCAGGGTGATCATAGGGATCACGTTAAAGGCTATTTGACTGTTAAAGGATTCAATACAGACTCTATTGAAGTAATGTAAGCATTTTAATTGTTCCGACAGACTTGTATACAAACATATGCTGATAAGTTAAATAAAGCACTTTCATTTTTTCTCTTTTTAATCATAGCAGGATCAATTGCTATTGGCGTTTATCTAGTTTTTTTTGCATCCGTTGGAAAGGAGGTTACCTGGCAAACCCTTGTTCCGCTACGATTTTTGCTATTGGATATTTCAAACATATCTAGCATACAGTTCAACCTTGGGACAGTGTTTCTTTTTTTTTGGCTAGTCTACCTGATTGTTTTTATTGTTTGTGCCTCAAAGCCAGTGCCATTATTTAACAATTCGAAGGATGAACAATCGTCTAAAAACGCCTTTAAAATTTTGGACTTTAATTCATCCAACTCCCTCTATGTTGCAATACAATGGTTTTCTGGCTATTTTTTATTATCCCTTGTTATAGATTTGGTTCAACAGTTATTTGGAATTCGTATTGGGAGTCCACTGGTGGTCAACCCTCTTTTATCTTTTTTTAACTTGACGACTGCGCCACTAAACGAAGAAATTTTATTCCGGGTTATCTTTTTGGGAATACCCTTATCTTTGATATTTTTTAGTTTTAAAAATTCATTTATTTCTTGCTTGGTCCACCCTAGCAGGAATCTATCAGTCAGATCTAACCAAGGCAAAAACATAGTTTTATTGCTTATATTTGCTAATTCAGTTTTTTTTGGTTTATCCCACGTCGTCTTTGGCGGTAATTATGAAGTTGGCAAGATAACTCAAGCAAGTTTGGGCGGGCTGTTTTTAGGTTGGCTTTACTATCGCTACGGACTTGGCACGGCGATTATCTTTCACTGGATTTCTAACTATGTTCTTTTTTCTTACGGTTTGATGGGTTTTCTTTTCTTTAATTCTTCCTGGACTGAGGAGTCAAGCAACTATTTTCTAATGCCAATTTCTGTTGCTTTTATCATTGTGGGCTTTCTTTTCATTTACAAATACTCGGGAAAATTTTTGGAACGCCTGTCAAAAATAAAAAAGGAGGTTACATAGACTATAGTTTTAGGTGTGTCTTGAGACCCTTATACCTGTTTCTTATTGTCACTTCTGTTACACCTGCTGCCTCAGCCACATCCTTTTGTGTCTTGTTTTCTCCATTCATTACGCAGGCAACATATAACGCAGCTGCAGCCAACCCCATAGGGTCCTTTCCTGCCGATATCTTTCCTTCCTCTGCTTTTTTCAGTATTTCAAGGGCCTTCCTCTTGGTTTTTTCTGTAAGCCCAGCTTTACTTGCGATTCTGGCGACACACTTTACTGGGTCAACTACGGGCATCTTTAGATCGAGCTCTCTAATTAAGAGTCTATAGCACCGTGCCACATCCTTTTTCTTTATGTTGCTTGCATTTGCCACATCCTTTAAGGTTCTGGGAGTTTCTGTGTCTCTGCACGCTGCATACAATGCAGCCGCGACCAGGGCTGAAATTGATCTACCTCTTACCAAGCCTTTTTCCAGAGCCTTCCTGTACACATAAGCAGCTTTTTCAATTACCGCATCACCCACGGCTAGTTTGTCTTTTAATCTGTCTAACTCACTGAAGGCTTGTCTGAAGTTTCTGTCGACCGGTTCATGAACCTGGCTTCTACTGTCCCATGTTCTTAGACGCTCTATAGTGCTTTTCATTGACGCTGAAAGTGGTTTACCCGATGCGTCTTTGTCTACAGGCCCTATGATTGTGGCAAGTCCCATGTCATGCATTGCCAAGGAGGTTGGGACACCAGCTCTGCTCCTGTCTTCATGTTCTTCTTTTGAAAATGCTCTCCATTCTGGACCTGTTTCTTCAATTCTCTCTGTAACAACAAAACCACAATTGCCACAAAACATTTCACCTGTAGAATTATCAGTAACCATTGGCCCTTTGCCGCATCTTGGGCATTTGTCCCCAAACATAGAAATATCTTTTACCATTGAATATCACCATAAAACTTATAAACCATTTTCACAAGTATATATATCTTTTCTTCTATATAAATATATCGACTAATAATTCTTGTCAACTAAAGGGGATTTATTTATAATTTTGCTTAAAAAACCACTGATAACAAAAAGAATTATGGATTTACAATTGAGTTTTTATCAAAATTAACCAGTTTCATCATGCTTGCATTTCTTTGCATCTATTGGATGTTATTTGTTGAGTCCTTCAATATCCTTTGGTCCTCTAATATTAAATCTTTTGTTCTCCATCAAAACCATCACATCTAGATTTTGAACATCGTCAAATTTTAGGTCATATCTTTTACATTATATTTTTATCGTCACCCAAACATGATGCTACTGCACCTTATTTTTCGGTAGTAGATCTAATAATAATCATTCATTATATCCTCAATATTTTAGTCCATAAAAAAGGTTATCAAAACTCAAAGGTATGGTATTAAACTTTAAAAAAACTAAATGAGCGCTAAACTGTTATAGGCAATGTATCGGTATTGGTGCTTATTTTTTGCATTCATAAGGGATACAGTAGTTTTAAATATTGATTTATTTGCTGATAAACCTATATGCGATTTCCAACTTCTCAATGCCATTTAATTGGACAGAACACGCCTAATCGGGTAAAAATAAAGTTAA
This sequence comes from uncultured Nitrososphaeraceae archaeon, assembly GCA_963779615.1. GTDB lineage: Archaea > Thermoproteota > Nitrososphaeria > Nitrososphaerales > Nitrososphaeraceae > Nitrosocosmicus. The sequence continues at coordinate 170,152 of CAVZZA010000005.1, read as the reverse complement.
TATCTTGCTTTGTTTCTCTTTCTCCTTTCTACCTTGGCGTATTTCTTGCTTTCTGTCCTTTTAGAGCTATATGCGTGAGTTCTTTTTAAATTGTTATTCATAAAAAAAAATATGGAGATAGTATTAATATACTAATTGCTTTTCGATTCCGTTAAACACCTGAATTATCATTGAATATTAAAAATGCAATTTCTGAATGGAATTTGAAAGCTTACGTCCTTGACCCCTTGGATGATTAGACCTCCATTTAACTCTTAACGCGATTATAAACTAACAGACCTGTTTCACATCACTTCAATTACAGTGCATTTTTGCCTTTCTTTTTCCATATTCTTATTTTCGGTTTTTTTATTTGTATCTAATGGCAGGGGATGTGCAGGAACAAGCTATTTCCGTTTTACCGTCGACTATGGTGTTGCTGCAATCATCCATGAGCAATAAAAGATAAATCATAATGCCTTGTGATATGACTCAGCGCTTTTTTGAATAAATTTTAAAAAAGTTGAGTAACCATGCATAAATTCAGGTTGCAATCTAATAAGAAAATCCTAAATATTTATTAGCAGTTAGATATTGTCCAATAACAATGGTTATTTCCAGTAAATGACAATATTTATAAATATCTTTATACATATTATGCTTAACTATGACATTCAAAGTTATAATTTCATACCCGTCCATAGATGACGATGAACATACATACTATGGAATGGTTTTTCTCAAAAATGGCAAATCACAATTAAAACGGTTGGATCTTGTGGAAGACGATAAAAAAAAGGCTGTTTTTACTTTTGATGGAAGCCCTGTTGCGGATAATGAAAACTATCTGGCTATGTTGCTACCGGTCAATGAAAGTGAAACTATAGAAAAGCCGTGCTTTAAAATACAATTTAATGATCCTGCACCTGTACCAGAAATTGTGGATTTTTCGGAGAATTGCTTTGTTTAGCATTCTGGACTCACATGCTCAACCAAAAAACCCAATTCATAAATATCTTTAATTGTCATTTGTCTTGGCCCACACTGTTATTTTTTTTATTGAAATAGCAAATAGACCGTCTTGTGCGATGTGGCATTGTGGTAAAAAAGGATACTAGTCTATAGACTAAATTGGATATTTATCAAAGATTCTATTTACGATTTTGTATTTCATGGATTGTTTGAATATTTCTGTGGTATTCATAAAGATTCCTGTTGAGGAATGTCATGGTGTGTTCAGCCACAATTATCCTGAGAAATTTTATAGTGCGTAGGCAGTTAGGGTTGGAATAAAAAGCCTGCATCAATATCTTACGTTTGACCTATAACACAAATATCGATTACCTGTAGAAATAAGCCTAAAACGTCTGAAAATTAGAAACCATAGCATGCAACAAAGCTATTCTGTTCTATTGTTGCGGTTCTAAAAAGAATGTGCTAATTATAATAAATGCATATTGTACACCTTGATTTATGGTCAAGTGTGTTTAAGATTTATTAAACTGGATTTTAAATTTTAACCTGTTCGATGAAAATCTTTGTTATTGCCTTTTTGTTTTTGATTATTTTGTCTTCTGCTTATGTTAATCTGAATAATTACTCATTGGCATCAACAGCCACCACCACCACCACCACTGATACTGGTGGTTATCTTGATGAGATAAAATTCATACGTTATTCTAATGAGAATGTTGCCTATCAGCAGGTAGGTAATGGCAACCTCGATTTGTATTTGTTTCAAATCCCTTTGCAGTTGATTGAAGAGGCAAAAAAAAGCATGAATCTAAAAATTTATGAAAAGGATGGTTTGTCCTACGGTATTGTCATAAATCCAACAAATAGCAGTCAAACATTTAATCCCTTTTCCATACGTGAAATAAGGCATGCCCTTAATTTTTTAATAGATAGGAATTTCATTGTCAATGATATTCTAAAAGGTTTTGGCGATCCCATTTTTGAGCCATATGGGCAATTCTCGCCCGAATATCAAAATATTGTAGATGTTGTCGAGCCATTAAAAATTAATTATAACCCTAATTTTGCCTCAAAAACGATATCTGATTCAATGAAAAAAGCCGGAGGAATATTGGATGCCAATGGCAAATGGACATTTAATGGAAAGCCTGTTGTTGTTAAAATACTAATAAGAAACGATGATCTCTTAAGGAAAACATTCGGCGACCTTATTGCCTCAGAACTTGGAAAAACCGGCTTTTCAGTTATAAAAGAATATGGGGACCTTATAAAGGCAAACGAGGTCATTTACGGGTCTAACCCTGCAGATCTCGATTGGAATGTCTATACCGAGTCTTTTATTTCAAGCTCTTTTTTACGTTATAATCCTGGCATTGTGGGACAAATGTACGCGCCATGGGTTGGTAATATGCCAGGCTCCCAAAACCCTGGTTTTTGGCAATACTCCAATTCAACAATCGACTACCTAACTAAAAACCTGATATTCAATAACTATACATCAAAGGGGGAGAGAAATGAACTGTTAAAAAAGGCAGAATCAATTGGAATTCAGGAGTCCGTGAGGCTTTTTTTTGCAAGGTCCCATGATCCATACATCTCTTCATCCAGGATCACGGGATTAATCAATGATTATTCGGCTGGTATTGCTAATGAGTTATCTTTCATGAATGCCCAAAAAAATGGCTCTGGTAATGATACGCTTAATGTTGGCACAAAGCAGATCTATCAAGGGGCCTGGAACAGTGTTGGTGGTTGTAAGGATTTTTACTGCAGGCAAGTTGATTCGCTGCTCTCGGATGGCCCCTATTTATTAAATCCTTATACTGGAGACCCAATGCCGTTTCGAAACAACTGGACAGATGTTGTGTCAAATGGGCCCTTTAAAAAAATTCCGGTCCCAGGAGACGCTCTTGTTTGGAATCCGTTTAACCAGACATGGGGTGGTGGTGATGATGAAGAAGGCAACAAAACTGCATTAACGAAAATAACGGTGACACCGCTATATTCAAAATGGCATAACGGGATTCCAATGGATAGGTATGATTTGCTGTACTCTTTTTATTTTCCATACGAATGGTCTACAGACACAAAAAACAACGATCGCACCTATGATGCCGAGTACCTCATCCTTGACTCTCCCGACTTTGCCGTTGATTAAAGGTATCAAGTTTAATGAGGACAATACCTTCGAATCTTACGTAGACATGTGGCACTATGATAAAAAACAACTTCCCTCTTACGGAACAGTTTGGGCTTCCGAGCCATGGGAAATATCCGCAGCAACAGAGCGTCTTGTGGCAAATAACAAGATATCGTATTCAAAAGCTGAATCCAGCATTAAGCAAAACGAACAATTGTCTATGATTCTTCCAACTCACTCTGAATTGATAAAGCAAGAGTTGGAAAAAATGAAACAGGAAAAATTTATACCTAATCCCTTGAAAGGATTAATAACATTGGATTATGCCTTGAAGAGGTATGAATCCTCAATTCGATGGATTGATGTCCATCATAACGCTGAAATAGGGAATGGTCCCTATTACTTGGAATCCTTTAATCCCTCCGGTGGTGTGATTACGTTAAAAAAGTTTAACGATGACACCTATCCCTATAAAAAAGGGTATTTTTCGAATCTTGAAAATTCCCAACAAATAAAAATCAACAAAATCAACGTTCCCAAATTTATTAAAATCGGTGATCCATTTAGATTTGATATCGAGATTGCTTTTAAAGATGATGTACATGATGCCGATAAGACAAAGAAGTTTAATGGAACAGTAAATTACTTTGTTTCAGACAGGAGTAACAATGTCGTAATACACAATCTGGTAAATGGCTCAAATTATTCTACTATAGATGAACATCACTCTAGTATGCAAAATGATGCAGGCGATACTCCAAACCGGATATCATTGCAAATAGACCCTGACAAAACAAAACAACTTTCGATCGGCCCTGCCAAACTTAAAATATTTGTAACGTCAGAGACCTCTCAACGACCTATCATTTATGAGTATGTGTTGATTGCGATACCGCAAAAGTAATAGATTAATACCTTTATCGATTTATTCATTTATAGCACAAGTTGAAAGTATTTTTTTTATTTTTGTTAAAAAAAATCATAATTTTATTCATAGTGTTGTTAATTACATTGTTGATTACGATATTCCTTTTGGGCTCCACCATTGACAAAATAATGATGGACTCGGTCAGATTGCAGGTAATTAATTCAATTTCCAGTGTTTCTGCTGAAAACCCGAAATTTCAGCAATTTAAGAATTTTGATGAAAGACAGAAATTTGTAGAGCAGCAAATCAAGCTTCAAAGCCAAAGCCTGGGTTTGGATGAGCCGTGGTATTCTCCAAAAAAACTTTTCAATAGCGTTGTTAAAATAATATTTTTGGATTTGGGTAACTCCAGATTTTCTACCACGTATTTTGGATCAGACAAAGTTAATGATTTGATTTTGGAGAAAATGCCAAACACCGTTCTATTGTTTACCTCATCATCAATCACAATTGTGCTCATTGGACTGTTTTTTGGTTCTTATTTGGCATCCAAAGAGGGTAAACTAATGGATAAATCTATTTCGGGTTTGGCGTCCATCAGCCAAAGTGTTCCTCAATGGTGGTTTTCAATGATAATGATTGTGGTTTTTTCATTCTTTTTGCACATATTTCCTCCCAGGGCAACTCCTCTAATCCCCCCAAATGAGCCTGGATATTTTGTTGATTTGCTCTATCATATGGCGTTGCCTTTCATAACTATTGTAATTATCGGTTTTGCATCTTTTGTTTATTATGTTAAATATATAATATTGAGAATCCTTGATGAAGATTTCATAAAAACACTAAAGATCATGGGAATTCCCCAAAGAAGCATTTTGTATAAACACGCCCTGAAGAATGCCGGACCACAGCTGGCGACGATTATTGGATTGGGCATTACCGCGTCATTAGGGGGTTCTATCTTGGTTGAGCAGATTTTTGATTGGCCTGGAATGGGAAACCTGTTTTATAACGCCATAATCCAAAATGACTCTCCGTTGATTATCGGTCTTGGCTATTTTTTCACACTGATTTATTTATTGACTCGTTTAGTTTTGGACGTTTGTTTTACATATTTTGATCCTAGGATTAAAACTGGGGAAAGCTAGGCAAGGAGGCCTCTGATGCTGCTATGATCTTTCAACTAATAAGAGAAAATAAGGGGGGCTTTATTGGAAGCTTGCTCCTTGTGTTCTTGATACTTATGACATGTTATGCGCTGTTTTTTATTCCAGCACAATCACGATTGCACTGGAATGATCCGATGTACTGGTCAGACAATCCAAAAACTGCATATCCTGAATGGATAAACCTTGTTTTAAAACCGTTTAATTACCAGCTTCCGGAGCACAGGATTTTTTATCAGCAGGAGGGGGTCACAAACTCCATTAACACTGCCAACTTCAACAACGAGAATAACACTTTTTCGTATCAGTTCAACTTTGATGAATTCCCATCTGCTTTTGATATCCCTTACACAATAACATCGGGTGAAGTTCCGCCTGCGGTAGAGGTGTATGTGAAAAGGCCGGATAATTTGGAGTTTAAAATTTACTCTAATTCGATAGATTCTGCAAATAGCCTTCAAAAAATCACCAAAGGCCCTGATATTGATAATCCCGATACAACCACTGACACAAGCCAGGACACCGTTACAGGAAGAATTTTTTCTTCTTCCCAGGAAGTAAAAAGCTCCCTAACTGGGTATTCTTATCTTTTTAATTTTTCTATTTCCGATCTTCCGTCAGAAAAAGTAATTTTTTCACAAACAAACGCTAATGTACCTTTAAAAGGCAAGTATGAATTCATCTTTTCTGTATATTCATTTGACGACAATACAGTTTTAAATAACCTGAAATTGGTAATACAGGGAAAAGTTTTTGGATTATTGGGCACGGATGATTTCAGGCGTGATGTTTTTTTCGGAATCTTAATTGGCACGCCGGTTGCCCTCTTTATAGGTGTTACTGTCGCCTTGTCCTCGTCATTCATTGGACTTTTTTATGGGTTGTATTCGGGATATAGGGGAAAAAAAACGGGAACGTTTATGTTAACAATTATCGACATTTTTATCTCTGTTCCGACTTTAATTTTATTTATCATAATTTCTATTCATTTTGGAAGAAACCTATTGTTTTTGATTGGTCTTTTTATTTTATTTGGTTGGCCGGGCTTGGCTTTGCTGAATAGGACATTCAGTATTCAAATAAAAAACTATCAGTATGTAGAGGCATCAAAGTTAATGGGTGAGTCTGATTTTAAAATTGTGCTGCGTCACATAGTACCGCAATTATTACCTTTTACTTTGGCTAACTTTGCACTGTCTGTACCCATTGCGATATTGGGGGAGTCTGCATTAAGTTTTCTCGGTTTTGGAGACCCATCCTTTCCGACTTGGGGTCAAATGTTGCAGGAAGCTCATGCCTCTTCGGCTGAAATACTTGGATACTGGTGGTGGGTTGTTTCGCCGGGCTTGATGATTTCTATAACTAGTATAGCCTTTATACTGATAGGTAGATCATTAGAAAATCTCGTTAAAATCGGTAAAAAGCGCTGATTTTAAAAATGTTGTATGTCCGCATAATTATCAATATTAAAAAACGACAAAAAGCTTTCGCACTATTTTTTGTAATAGTCAACCTCTTTTCCACTGCTGTTGAAGGCGTGAATATCCTCCTCCTCATATGGATGGGAAATTATTATTGAGATCAACCCATAAAAGTGGTTCAAATCCTCAAGAGAGGGGCGACTGCTTCCATTTGGGTGTGAGTGTGCAGTTCCAACATATTTCAAATCAAAAGGCAATTCGTTTATTGGAAAGCCTGAAAAGAAAGGACCATGTACAGAAAAAGGGGGTATCACTAGATTGTTTATGTATATCTCACCCTTTTTCCTGTTCCCTTCAAGAATTAATATGGCTTCATAAGGATGATGCATTTTTGAATATGATATTATGCCGTCAACCACGTTTCTTGTTATTGTAATCAAACTGCGTGGTTTTTCATTTTCCATGTTTTTATTCTTATTAAAAAAGTTGAAATTAAAATCCATGCTATTTTCTTATGGGCAAAAAATAAATATTTTGTGGGGTAAAACTAGATAATTTTATAGATAAATATTATATTAGATAATGTTGTGGTTTTGTTATCTTGTATTTGTAGGTACAAAAAGATAAAAATCCTTTAATATATTAGAGATGCTTTTATTTATAGTTTGATATATAGAATATTCTTTCTAATGCTTTTGACCTCCATGTTGTTAACAGCTGGTATTTCTTCATCTATAATCGCCCAATTACCCGCAAATAATACTAGTAGCAATAACCAACCCACGGCAGAAACCATCTCTCCAGTTAAATCTAATGGTGTGAGGATAACTTCTCCTCTAGATGGTGAACAAATCTCTAGTGATGGTAAAAATTATTTTAACAAAAGTGGGGAAAACCTTTCAATAAACGGCTTTTCAATATATGAAAAAAACAATTCTACAGATTGCAAGGTCTTTGTAATTGTTAATAATGCCAAGCCATACCAATTGACTAATTCAACAGGAAAGGCTGGAAATGGTGATTATTCTACATGGCAATATAACTTTAATTCATTTTACACTCCTTTTAAAGAAGGTTCTAACAAAATAACCTCAAAATTGACATGCCAGCCAGGCAACACTAATTCCTTTTATAGTGTTAATGTGACTGGCTCCACGATCAATGGGACATTTCCAACCCAAGCTAAAACACCTTTGGTGATAGGAAATAATTCATCAGCTAGCGTGTTCTCGATAAAACAAACCAACACCACTTCAACACCACCCCCAACTACCAGTGCCGCTCCTCTCAAGCAAACCAACACCACTTCAACACCACCCCCAACTACCAGTGCCGCTCCTCTCAAGCAAACCAACACCACTTCAACACCCCCAACTACCAGTGCCGCTCCTCTCAAGCAAACCAACACCACTTCAACAACCCCAACAAGCAACCACACGGCGTCTGTCAATCAAAAAATAAACAGCGGAACTCCTCTTACAGGCCCATCTGCTTTAACACCCCCAACTACCAGTGCCGCTCCTCTCAAGCAAACCAACACCACTTCAACACCCCAAACAAACATCACAGGTTCCATCAACCTGAACCAAAAAAGTGGAGTAACCCCTCATGTGGGCCCATCTGCTTTAACACCCCCAACTACCAGTGCCGCTCCTCTCAAGCAAACCAACACCACTTCAACACCCCCAACAAGCAACACAGGTTCCATCAACCTGAACCCGAAAAGTGGCGTAACCCCTCATGTGGGCCCATCTGCTTTAACACCCCCGACTAAAAATACGGGTACTATCAACCAGAACCCGAAAAGTGGCGAAATCCCTCATGTGGGCCCATCTGCTTTAACACCCCCGACTAAAAATACGGGTACTATCAACCTGAACCCGAAAAGTGGAGCATCACCTAATACCGCTCAATCTAATCCCTCCAGCCCAACTGAAAATACGGGTACTATCAACCTGAACCCAAAAAGTGACGCATCACCTACTATTGGTCAACCTACAACTTCCAAACAATTAGGCTTAAAATCATTGGATATCAACATAGATAGTAAAGGTAGCGGTGACGATCAAGAATTTGTAATAACTGTCCAAGATTCAATAACAAGTACTCCAGTAAATGGCGCTTCGATAAATGGTAAAATAAACAGCGTTTCTTTCTCTGGAAAGACTGACTCCGATGGTGAATTTAGTGATGGAATCCCATCCGGTGTAGAATCCTCACCGTCGGTAGATGTGGCCGTAACGGTTAATGCAAATGGCTACAAATCCAACAAAGCTGACACAACCCTAGCAATAACTCCCGATACCGCCCCTGACTCAGAAACAACAGACTCGACCCCTGACTCAGAAACAACAGACTCGACCCCTGACTCAGAAACAACAGACTCGACCCCTGACTCAGAAACAACAGACTCGACCCCTGACTCAGAAACAACAGACTCGACCCCTGACTCAGAAACAACAGACTCGACCCCTGACTCAGAAACAACAGACTCGACCCCTGACTCAGAAACAACAGACTCGACCCCTGACTCAGAAACAACAGACTCGACCCCTGACTCAGAAACAACAGACTCGACCCCTGACATAACTCCTGACACAGCCCCCAACTCAGACACCGATACCACCACTAGTGATTCAAGTGAAGATGATGCTGCTGGAGACTTCAATCAGGGCTATAGCTATGGGAAAGATTTGGCGTCTAAAATAATCAATGATGTTCAGAACCAGTTGGGCAAGCAAGGCATCAACATTCCGCTTCCATTTGGCTAAAACTAAATGTAAAGCAATTTTTTTAAACACGATTCACCCTATTTTTGCTTAACCATTTTTTTACTTTAAAGTTACATTTTTCTTAAATAAACATGTTTAACCCCATACATAAAAAAGGCCCAAATTGCAGTAATTATAAAAAATCACTAATGACAATCAAGATGTCATATCAAATATTTTGAATTAAATGTGTAATTCGATTAATGGTTCAATTAATGCAAATTTTTTTTATATCCATAATTGATGCATTGGTTTTAAAACCACTCGCAGCAAAAATAGTTGTACTGGATAGGTATCCATTCTTATTTAACAGTTCAACTATTCTGTCGACACTCATCACGTTTTTCTTTAACATCTTGCCTATTTCATCATTGATGTAGTGATAAGGGATAACGTCTAACTCGTTTAAAGCAGTGGTAAAAAAATTTTTTATGCTATTTAAAGATGGTTTCATTGATTTATCGATTTGGCACTCAAGATTCACGATTGACTCTACTATTTGCCCCGTTATCCCCTTGTCAAATATTTCGGATATCCAAAGCGGCCCCCCAATAGTTGCCTTATAATGACAGCTGTTGCAATCCGATATGCCATAAAGTCTATTTACAAAGTATCGATTCCCACAATTAAAACAATGGATGACATATCCTAATTTTTCTTGAATTTTATTTGCAAGGTAATTGCTTTTTACAACTTTGCAATATACCCTCATATAGTTCCTATAACCGTGTGAAAAAATGGGTGTTATTGAAAGATCTAGCCTAGACGCAATCAAAGCGATCGAGGAGATTAATAGCCTAATTCCTATTTCTCCAGCATATTTCGTTCTTAACGGATTTCCATAATATTTTCTGTAGCAAACCTTTGGATAAACCCCGCATAAGACAGCAGTATCCGTAGCAGTAACAGAAATCAAACCTCCGTTTTCGACGGCCCTTAAAAGGCAGTCTAAATATGGCGCAGGGGTGCCAAAAGGATCAACATCCACGATTGTTGCTCGTTTTTCAAAGTTAAATTCGGTTGACAGAAAATCACATATTTCTTTGTTATAAAAATTGCATTTGTTATAGACATTGTTTAATACGGCATTGATTTTGGAAATGTGGATTGAGAAGGAATTAAAGTCATTGAAAAATATTCTGTTGATCCTTGGTATTTCGTTAGCAACCCGCAAGCCTCTTGTCCCAGATCCTGTCATTGCATCAACAAAGGAAGTATTTTTTTCAGGTTTATTGTTTATAAAGGTTCTATAGATGTGTATTGAAATATCCCTATTAAATTTGGCGGCAGGGTTAAAAAAAACAGGAAATTTTGAAGGCTCTTTTTCTTCTAATGAAGGTGAGGGAACTAAAAACTTTGTATCGCCTTCGGATGCAAAGGACCAATTTTTTTTGCAATGGTCTGTGTGATGGTTAGTTTCACTATTATTGTTAGGGGAAGGGGAAGAAGTATAAATCACTTTCATTAATTTGAAAATAATATTTATTATATAATTTTGTATTTAAAGCATTACCAATTGTTCATGGGCGGAATAGATGAAGCAGGGAGAGGTTCCATAATAGGTCCAATGGTTATCGCAGGGATTTCATTTGATTCAAGGAAAATTGACTTGTTAAAAAACATGAATATCACAGATTCCAAAAAAACACACCCAAAAAAAAGGGAGGCACTGTTTGATAAAATATTTGACATTTGCGACTCTATTTTCATATGCAAGGTTAACTGCTCCACAATTGACAAATTTGTAAAATCAAATGGCTTGAATAAGCTTGAGTCAAAATTCATGACTGTTGTGGCAGATAATATACATGCCGACAAAATAATTGTTGATTCATGCGACGTAAATCCATATAGGTTTCAACAGGAAATCAAGAGAAATATAACCAATAAAAAAATTTCCATTTATTCATATCACAAAGCAGATTTGGATAACATTTTTGTGTCTTGTGCATCCATTATAGCAAAAGTAACCAGGGACAGTGAAATCGCAAAGCTAAAGAAGTCCATTAACAATGATTTTGGTTCAGGCTATCCTTCTGATCCTAAAACAAAACGGTTTATCCGAGAAAGTGATTTTGGCAAGAGTTCTAAAGACTATGTCAGATATTCTTGGAAACCAATAAAGGAAATTCTAGGTCAAAATGCCCAAACTAAACTATGTGTTAAAGAAATACCGTCTTTGGAATGATGATGTATAAACCAAAACCCTTCCTTTTCTTTCGACAATAGAATCAACAACAAAATTTTAGATATAAAACCATTTACTTATGGTGCTTTAAGAGTTGCTATCCTTCTTGAACTTTGCATGTATAAGGGCATGATCTTTTTCAAATGGCTCAAGATTGATTGTTTGAACTACGGTAAAATTGTTGTCTTCTAGTTTTTTTGCTTCATTTTGAGTAACTATTTTTGGATCCGACAATACGTCTATGCTTCTTGTTTTAATGATTATTAACAGATCACCGTTATCTTTTAAATAACTTTTGCAGTTGTCTATAGCTATCATTGTCTGATCTGGTTGTGCTATGTCAGAATAGACAATATCAACAATACCAAAATACCCATAGTATTTAAAATAATTTCTTGCGTCTGATAATATTGGAATTATGTTTTTCCTTTTTGAGCAAACATTCTCCAATAACTCCCTTGCTACTCTAACAGACGGTTCTACCGGAAATATTATTCCATTGTTTCCTATGATGTCTGATATGTGGCTGACCGTGGTACCAGTTGATGCTCCCAAGTACAATACTCTCAAAGATTCTTTAATAGGGTTTTCTTTAAGACCTTTCATTATTGCTCCTGCGAGCTTGCTTCTAAATGGATCCCATAGTCTATACTCTATATCATCAAACTTTATTATTTTTTCGCCATATACACTATTGCCCTCAATAAGATTCTGTGTCGCGAGAAACTTTCCGTTTGCGTTATCTGTTAAAATCACATAAGAGCCGTTATCATATCTTTTTTGAATTTGTAATTGGTTCAATATACTCTACCTTTGCCTTTAATTGTTATGATTTTGACATTCATATAATTTATCACTCGTCATTTTTTATTTGATTTGTGATACCTTTTTTTAAATTTATTTCTCTTGAACTTTGAGTCATCGCTCTTTCCTTTACCTTTCCAGTTTCTGTCACCCTTACCTCTGGCGTTTCTATCAAATCCAAACCTTTTTTCATTTCTTGTAGATGGTTTTCTTTGTTCGATGGTGGGGGGTTCCTTGTATTTATCCTGAATTTCAGTTATCCTGTCATTTAGTTTGTTGGAGAGGGCCTGATTAATCTCTGGATTTTTTCCATAAATATCCAACCTTGCTGCAATGGCGGTTTTCGCTGCAACTGCTCTTGCCATCTTCCCTCTCTGCCATTTGGGAGCTGAGTGGATAACAGGATGTTGAAATAGAATTCCGTGCTTTGGTGGATTTGATCCTGTTTTCAAAGTTCTAAACAAGGCCTTTTCTGCGCCCATTATTTGAATTGTACTTGCTGATAGTGAGGACAGTCTTTTCAAACTACCTGCCTTTGAAATTAGCCTTGCCCCTACCGCAGCTGTGAGTAATCCTTTGACATTAGGCGCAATCTCCTCCATTGAAGTATCAATGTGTTCTTCTAAATTCTTTCTTATCTTATTTAATGCTATTACCTGTTGGGCTATATTTTGAACAATTAACAAATTCTGTTCTGTGATCTTGCCACCCCTGCTTCTCTTGGACACCTCGAGAATTATGTCAATTTTGTTTTCTGGAATGTCAATTGTTTCCAAAAAATCCTTGGTTATGTCGTCTCTATTACCACAACCCGTTACTATTAACGAATACGTAATAGCGTTTTGCAAAAGATTGTCAAGTTCTGGAAAGTGCAATCCATACCATTCCCTCATTCTCGTACCCAGCGTATTTGATATTTTGTCTATCTCATCTAACGCATTGATGGATTGACTTATGTGTAAATCAAGCTGTTCTGATGCCTCCTGTACCCTTAAAGAGGACCATTTTAAGGAAAATTCCCTCAAATCATTTATTATTTCTTTTTCATTTGAAAATTGATTTGATTGCAGATAAAAATTTATTTTATTAATTTGTATAAATCTTTCTGTTGGAGGAGATATTTTTTCTATCCATTCAAAACCTTTATTTTTTAATAAGCTAGTTGCTTCAGGAATATTTGTTAAAATTTTACTGTTCTTGTATTTGTCCAAAAACTCGATACTACCCAGAATCTCATCATAATCCCTATTCTTGAATTTCTCGTGAGAGTTTATCGGATCCTTAAATTTGTTAAAGTAAATTACACTTTTACCTGTGTCTAAAATGGCAATTCCTAATTCTAAAGTTATTATATAATAAAGGTCTTCATTTTTCATTTATATATAATTCATATTAAATTAAGGCATAAAGGATAATAACCTTGTGATTCTTTCATGACTTGTATATTAATAATGTTAATTATTTTGTTCCATCACGTGAGTTAGTTCTGAATTCGGTATAATTAAAATTTTTGAGTTTCTGCCATGTTTTGTTAAAATATTTTCAAGACCCTCCTTCACTCTTGAAATCGTTTTTATCCCTAATTTGTCGAGATATACTTTGGGTAATGAAGAAATAGCATAAATTTCAAGTTTATCTTTAATTAGATTTAAAAAATTAAGGTGTTCTAAATCTTTGAGGTATTGATACTTTCTTAATCCTGACTGATCAAGTCTGTTTTCGATGAATTGTAGCAAGGCCCCATTTCCTAAACCCATTTTATTTTCAGATAATAATATCACGATACCCTTTTCTTTTACAATTTGATGGTTATTCCACAATAAATTTAAACTATTGCCTAAAGTAGTTTGCATATTAAAATTACTGTTCCCCGAAACAAACAAAGATTTTGCCTTTTCAACTTCTTTTTTTGATATTTTATCAAATTCTTCAATTGTTTTTTTAAATGAATTTTCAATACCCCCTGTATAGATGGAATTTATCCCATCATTGTTTGCTATCACATTAATAGATTCGAAATTTAGTTTTTTTGAAACTTCAAATGAAATGTTCAAAGGCTCCGATTTGATTCCTGGCTGTGGAAACTTGTCAATAATGGTTGAGTATGCCTGATCCATTTCATTTGGAAAACTGGTTCTTGTCAATTCAGTCGGTGCGCCTTTATAGCCAAAAAAAGGATCATATTCTATTTTTTCCAGTACTATTATATTCTCGAATGTTTTTGCCTTGCTTAAAACTTCGTTATTTTCTATCCTGTTGATTGATATTCCTTTATCGTTTAGCTCCCTTTTAATTTTTAAAGGAATGTTTTTTGATAATGTATTCATTTCAACATTTTTCATTTCGAGTTTCTTCTTTGTTTCATGGATATGCCTTAGAATGGGTATCATGTGTAAGAATGGGTTGTAGTTAAGAATCAGTGTTGAATCTTTTAATTGAATTTTTTTTTCTAATTCTGAACTTAGAGATTCATTATCCAACAGAAGAAAATCTGATTTACTGTTGTCCAGGATATTTTCATATTTAATGTCTAGAATAACTTCGGAATCTCCATATCCCAACCATATTTCTGGCATTCTTTAACAGTATTAACAAAAAGGCAACATATAAAATAAAACGATGTCAATTTGAACAGATATGTCTGAGGAGGCTAGCAAAATATCTGTATTAAATGATTTGATTTTGTTTTTGTATGAAAATGAAGCCATAAAGGTAGGCGATTTTACCTTGTCAAGTGGTAAAAAAAGTAAATTTTATCTTGACCTTAGGCTTTTACAAAGTTATCCAGTATATTTTAGAAAGAGCGTTTATTTATTAAAAAAGTGTGCTATGCTTGATATTGGTTTGGATAATTTTGACTATGTTTGCTCTATTCCAACTTCAGGTACCGTTTTTGGTTCTTCCCTTGCCTATGAGGTTTTTAAACCTCATCTATATGTTAGAAAAAGCATAAAGCAGTATGGCACTCAGAAAACTTATGAGGGGAACCTAATTCCAAATTCTAAAATATTATTTGTAGATGATGTTATGACTACGGGTAACTCTCTAATTTCCTCTATTGAATTACTAAAAGACAAGTCAGTGATAAGGGATGTATTAGTGTTTGTAGACCGGGAGCAAGGGGCTGGAGGTTTATTGAAAAAACATGGCATAAAAATACATAAAATCATCTCTATGAGTGAGATTTTTAATATTTTGATTCAAAACAACCGTATCAATGGAAAAAATTTCCATGAACTGAAAAATGAGTTAGAAAAAACTTAACTTTCATAAATCATTAAATTCTTTTCTTCTAGTAATATGTGTAGATTTGTTACCGCCCTGTATACTTCAGTTTCTTTTTTAGCCCCAGTACAAACCAGTTTTCCACTTGCAAACAATAAAATTACTGTTTTAGGGTCGAGCATCCTGTGAATTAAACCTGGAAATTGTTCGGGCTCATACATACTTCTAGGCAATATTCTAGCCTGCCAATTCTAGATGGATTTTTCCTCCCAAACTTGCAGAAGCCACAATATTCTGAATTTCTATTATCGGATCGTTCTCTACTGGTATGCCTCCCTTCCTTAATTTTTGGACAACATTTTTTACTGCTTTTATGGCTTGTTCTTCTGACTTGGCTCCCGTGCATACCATTTTGCCTGAACTGAAAATCAGCGTAGCTGTTTTAGGCGCTTTAAGTCTGAATACAAGACCTGGAAATTGATCTGGATGATATTCTACATCTGGAAAAATTTGTGTAATAAGATTTAAGTTTATAGTTTGATTAACCGTTGCAGATGCCACGACATTTTCTATGCTTACCATCGGCTTTGTTTGAGGCATACTCTTCTTTGGGTATATAAATAGTCGTTATAAATATATATTTATTTAAGGATGTGATTTAGCGTCATAGTGCTCAATTACGATAAAAAATACAAAACTTGCCATGTTGTATCATCTTGTCGCGATCATATTGGTCCATAACCTAAAGGTTAATGATGATATGTGAATCTGGAAAGTATGAAGATTAAATGCACAGTACTATGAAACTATTAGTTTATCAATTATGTGCAGATAGATAAAATGTTATAGCCAGTACTTGTGACCCAAAAATCATAATGAAATCGTTTTGAAAAATAAGTTGATGATTTCAAATGATCTGTAAAGTCCTTGTGGTGTTGAAACTTTAGTAGGCTAGCAGTTTAGTTTTATCCTGATTGGGATTGGCGGTAATTACAAATGTCGCATATTTTAAATTGTTCCCCATCTAAATGGTTAAAATGAATTCCACATTTGTTGCATGTGTGATGGATATCCTTGAAACCGTCCTCTGCTAATAATTCTTGACCTTTAAGGTCTGAACTTTTACAATTCATGCATCTACAGCCACAGATCATGGATTAATATTAACATATAAATATAAAAATTGCACTGTTGGATACTTGTTATAATGTCGTGTTACAAGATCCAACAAAGTTTTTTTTTTAATATGGTGGTATTAATATTTCTTTTGTCAATTGTTTCCTGTCTCCCTGTGGTTATTATGGATTATGGGCAAAAAGTTTATGCGCTAAATGCGGATAATGTTTCTTCTTCATCAGTGAAGATTAAAGATTTAATTGTTTATGTGGATTTGGCAAAAACTCCTGAACAACAGGCAAAGGGCCTTTCCATTAAAAATACATTGAATGAAAATGAAGGCATGTTGTTTATCTTTGATACTCCAAAAGAATATTCTTTTTGGATGAAGGACATGAAGTTTCCAATCGATATAATATGGATTAGTTCTGATAATAAAATAGTTCACATTGAAAAAAATCTTCAACCATGTACCTTTTTTCTATTTTGTACTTCTTATTCACCCAATGCGAATTCAAAGTATGTTTTGGAGGTGCCATCAAATTATACGGCTAAAAACAACATTGTCATTGGGGATAGAGTTGATTTTTCTATTGGTAATTCTACACAAAACACCATGTAAAAAACTGTTGATTATGTTTTAAAACTATCTACCAATTTTTTGTGATAGCTGCTATAACATTGTAGTGTTTCTTCCTGCTCGTCAGGGATTATCTTCAATTTCTTAATTTTTTTATTGTCGTATATAGTTTGAAAAAATTTATAACATGTTTTACATACTTGCATTGGTTACTTTTAATGACTTGCATAGGATTTATTATTTTCTGTTTAGTTGTAATTTGTTTTAAATCGTGGAACTATTGATAGTTAATTTTTGATGTTAACACTTAAAAATAGGTCCAATTGTAATGATGTTATTATGGCTGCCCGCAAAAATACATCAAGAAAAATTCGATTGTTAAAGAAGGTTAAACAAAATAGACCGGTGCCAGCCTGGGTTATTATTCGAACACACAGACAAGTTAGAACTAATCCAAAAAGAAGGTCATGGCGTCGCTCAGATGTGAATGTTGGTTAATGATGAAAAAGGGGACGAGATAAAATGTCTAATGTTGAAGAAACAATAGCTAGAATATATACAATAAACCTCAGTAAAGCTTGGTTAACTCCCAAACATAAAAGAACGGATAGAGTTGTGAATATGATTAAAGAATTTGCAATTAAGCATATGAAAAGCTCAGAAATAAAAATTGATCAAGAGTTAAATAGGTATATTTGGGAAAAAGGCAAAACCAATCCTCCAAGGAAGGTGCGCGTTAGGATTGTCAAAGATGAGGATGATCAGGTTATTGTGTCTCTATATGAAGATATAGTGAATGAAACCGAAGCGACAGAATTAAAATCAGACACTCCGATAGTTAGCGACAATGTATCTGATGCTGCTACTGCTGCTGCAGAAGATAATGATGAGTCAGGTCAAAAAGAAACCAAAAATAAATAAAATATTTATCCAGTTATTTTTTTATTAATTTTTAACACAATACAAACCTAGTCATTGAAATGTTTTGATTTCAATATTCTTCAAGTGAGATATTTCTTTAATGTTTTGATTTGTTTCAGGTTCAAAATCGAGAAAATTTTTGTTTAATATAAACTGATTGAGAGGGTCATATGATGAAAACAATACATCGTTTGTTCTAACCACCAAATGTATTTTTGTCAAATCGCCTGTGTTCGTAATTATGCTTATCTCGTTTTCAGATTCATTTGTAATTTTTTCAACTGTTTTTATTATGTTATCTATCTTATCAATTTTTTCTTTTGCTGGATAGATATACATAAATGTTTTTTCTATTGTTTCCACGTTGGAATTAATGAACATTGCAACAGAATTGTTAAAAACTTCTTCTATGTTTTCTGATTCTTTGCAGGATGCAATAACATTAAAATCATTTGGAAAACCCTTGTCAAAAGATGATGTGATAACATCTTTGATGGCATTGTTTGTAATTCCAAAACACTCAGGAATAGATAATTCCGGGTTGTTTTTAAGAAATGAGTCGTTATCTACAATTACCGTTGCGTTTGAATAATTGTTAATAAAAGATAATGAGACACCAGAATGGAAAATTCTCCCTTTTTCAAATCCAAAAGGCATTATCACAAAACTCATAATCTCCTTCTCTCCCATGTTATGAACAATATTTGTTAATAATGGAATTATTGCTATTCCAAATTTAGAGGCCAGGTTTCCAATAATTATTATATTGCTGTAGTTACTAACAATCGATAAAATTTTGTCCAATTTTCCCATCAAAGATTCCCTTATCTTGTATATTGGGGGATTAATCCATGATGTGGTGTCAATAATAATATTTTTAATAGTGTATTTAAAATTATGCTTTGAATTTAACAACAAATATTCAGAATTAACTTCTTTAATAATATCGAGAGTAATTTTGCTTCCCGCCTCGCCAACCCCTATAATAAGGCTGTGTCCCTTTTTGCTATTATTCGACAACCATAGCTTAACATACCTTAATGGATAAAAATGTTTTAGGGTAAAAATATTGATGCTTTATCAATATTATGTGATTTGAATGCCTTCAAGGGTGTGATTCGAGTACCCGGTGACCTCTACCATAATTGTTTTACCTAAAAAAAGGTTATCATTGTGGTTTTTTAATCTCATGGAATAGAGGTCTCCCCGAGGTTTTGAAAGATTTTCGTTATAATTGGAATTACCTTTTGAATAGGGGAGTTTATTTTCATTTAGGTTTTTGATGATGATCGATTTATAATATTGATTCCTTCCCTTTAGTTTTACATTTTCCATCTCGTCAATAATGGCATCTCCTTTCCAGTTTAACCATCTGGAGTTCCTTTTTTTTGCAATATTTTTTATAATGCTGTGCAATATTTCAGATCTTTGTGTCAGTATTTCCTGACCGATACTTTTTGAATTAGATGCTAATGTTCCTGGCCTTGGGCTAAACCTTGATGAATTTACAATGTCGGGTTCGGTTTCTTTTATCATTTTCAGCGTTAATTCAAAATCCTCGTCGGTTTCTTCTGGGTATCCGGTTATTATGTCGGTAGCTATGGTCATGTCTGGTATCTTTTCTCTAAATTGTTTTACGATATCTTTGAATGTTTTTGCAGTATGGCCTCTTTTCATTTTCCTTAGGACTTTTTCACTGCCGCTTTGCACTGGAATGTGAATGAATTTGAATATTTTATCACTGCTCGAATATATGTCTATCAAATCCTTTATCATATCCTTAAGGTACATGGGGTTCATCATGCCAACCCTTATTTTGAAGTCATCTTCTATTTCATCACACCTTTTTAATAGTTCTACTAAATTGGTTCCGATATCCTTTCCGTAACAACCGTTGTCTGTTGACGTAAGCCATATTTCATGAGATCCCGTGCTTAAATCATTTTTAACTTGGTTAATTATATTGCCTATTCTGTAACTTTGAAGGCCTCCTTTTGCTAATTTTGTTTGACAAAAAGAACATTCACTTAAGCATCCTGAAGCTATCTCCACAATGCTTATTACCGGGTTGATTCTAAGTTTGGGTAAATTTATCTTTTCTAAACCGGAGTTTTGCAAGTGTATGATTTTTTGTCTATTTAGGGTCGATTTTACAATTTCCATGGTTTTATTGATAGAGTTAGGACTCATTAGACTTGCATTAGGATTTATTTTCTGTACTAATTTTTGGTCGGCGGATGGAAGGCAGCCTGCAACAATTAGGGGTTTGTTATTTTTTGACAGGCTTTTGATTCTATGAACCATTCTGTGCTCTGTCGTCTCTTTGACAGAACAAGTTACTATAAGATTAATTGAAGCTCCATTTGGGTTGCCTGCAATCTCAAAACCGTTGTCAATTAATTGTCCTGCTATCATTTCCATATCTGCAAAACTGGCAGAGCATCCATATCCTTCAATCCAGAAACTTAATTTTTGTTTTTTATCTGATTGATTTGATGATGTTGGTGTTGATGAAGGGGAATAAGTTGGTAAATTATCATTAACCTTATTTGGTAATGTAACATTATCAATTAACTTTGGTTTTAAAGATCCAAAATTGGAAATAGGATTATTTTTTTCGTCTATCATGGCAACCACTATATGCATTGTTTATTATTAACAATTAATAGAAGTTACTGCTGAATTTGATTTATAGGGCGCTATCTTGGTTAAACTCTATTTTGTCATTTGATTATTGTACAACATATTTTGAAATCTTTTTAATGGACAATTATGCACTGTAGAATAATTATAATGCTTGCGCTATTGATTTTGTATTCGACGTTATGAGGTGGCAATGATCAGTGCTTTTCGTAATATTATACATCTTTATGCATAGACTAATCGTCATCTTTTAATACAAATCAATTTTTTTCAAAACGGTTAGGATAAAAATAAACTAAATTTTAAATTTAAAAAAATTACTAATCAAGATGGGTGTTAATTTATAATCCGGGTTTATTTTTTTGCAGTGGCCATCCACAATGATTTATATATAATTGCATACCCGCTTTACAAATATTTATCAATGGGTAGTTTGTGAAAAGGAAAAATGAAAATAATTTTCGATTATTATATAATGTTAAAACAGGTGATTATAATCGCTTACATGACTGGAATCTTGTGGTTGAGGCGGAACCCCCTGTCTTTGGTTTTTACTGCCATTTCACCATTTTCTTTATTATTTATTTTATTTGTTGTTAGTAGTGGACAGTACGTCCAATTTGCAGTTGCTGGAAGCCTAGTTATGGCTTTGGTAGGTTTTGGTTTATCTTTGGGCCAAGATATTTCGCTTTACAAATTAGAATATAAAATGCAGGATATGTTTGTAGCTTCTCCCGTTACCCCATTAACCTATATGCTTGGACTTGCATTTTCTGAACTACTATATGGTCTGCCTGCCCTGTTGGTTTTAGCTTCTTTGGCAATTTATTTTTCAACTTCTATTTCATTTGTACCCCTCTTAATTGTGAATGTTTTTTTAATTTGGGGAACAATGTCTTCTATTGGCTTTTTTTTGTCCTCTCATATGCTTCACATGAGAAATGCTACCCAGCTTATTTCTTTTGTTAATGTTATTATTGCGGTTATACCGCCAGTTTTTTATTCTATTGATAAATTGCCTCTTTCGCTTCAGGTAGTGTCATATTTTATCCCGACAACTCACGCATCATTAATGTTGCAGTATTCTATGGGGTTTCCTACCCCTCAAGAATGGTCGATTTCTCTGGGATTGTTTGTTCAAGTTTCATATCTTATTTTCTTTATTGTCCTGGCGAAAAAAAAGGCTTTGTGGAGAGAAAATTAAATTAATATTTTTTTTAGGTATTTTTGGTTTTATTGCTGGAAAATATCTGTCTTGTAGCTTCTACTAACTTGTATACGTCTTCTTTTTCATGAGCATATGAAAAGGCACCCATCTTACCAGGTAAGAAAAATATACCGTGTTTAGCAATCAATGCCAGGTTGTAATTAAGCAATAATTCAGTATTTGACAGTGAAACATCTAATGCGTTATTTATTTTTTTTACTTTGTCATTTAGAAAATGAATCATGAACAATGATCCAATTCCAGTTATTTCTGATTCAATTTCCAATTCTTTAAATAACTTTGATAATTCCTTTCTTGCAATATCTCCTAAGGAATTAATTTTTTCATAAACATTGGGATTATTTTTTAAGTACTTTAACGTATGATATCCGGCAGTCATCGTCAAAGGGTTAGCTGAAAATGTTCCTCCCCCTATTGAGCAATACTTGTTTTTTTCATTACTGTTTGTAGCGTCTGCTAGGTTCATAATTTCTTTTTTCCCGCAGACAGCTCCAATCGGTAAACCGCCACCAATTATTTTCCCAAGTGTAAAAATGTCTGGTTCTAATTTATAGTAATTCATTACTCCATTATATGACATACGGAAACCAGTGACTATTTCATCTAAAATCAAAAGGCTGCCATTTTTTCTTGCAAATTCTTGAAGTCCCTCCAGGTACCCGTCTACGGGAGTAATGCATCCCGCGCCGCCAAGTATGGGCTCAATTATTATGCCCGCTAAATCATCTTTAATTGATTCTAAAACTTTTATTGATCTATCTAAATCATTGAATTGAATGGATTCAACAAATTGCCCCTCATCTTCAATGAGTCCTATTCCCTCGTCTCCTTCATAGGGATAGTTTACAGATTGTAATAAATTCGTATTAAATCCATGCCATCCTCCTATTACTTTTGCAATAACCCTTTTCCCAGTTTTGGCTCTTGCTAACCGTATAGCGTACATTGTTGCTTCAGATCCTGTACTTGAAAATCTTATGTTTTCTGCAAGAGGTATTGCCTGTTTGATTAGTTCCGCAAGCTTAATGCTTGTCTTATTCACTGTTCCGTACAAAGTTCCTTTTTTTAATTGTTTTTTTAACTTATCTGATACAATTGTCGGGGAGTGACCAAGTATTAATGCCCAATGTCCATTCCAAAAGTCAATATAATTGTTTCCATCAATATCCTCTAGGTACTTTCCTTTAGCCTTAACCGTAAAAAAGGGATAAGGTTTAAAATATCTTATATTATGGTTCACACCACCAGGGAAAATTTCTTTTGATTTAAAGTATAATTTCATAGATTCAAAAGTTTTATTTTTATATAATTCTATATAATTGTCAATTTTCATATAATAGATGATAACTTTGTGGAATCTTTTATTTGTTTATAAAAAATAAGATTTATATTGACAGCCACGCCACTAATAATAGAACGCGTCCAAGACAAAAGGCGGCGTCGGTGATGAAGTTGGCTTGTGCCATAATGTGATTTACTGACCTCCAGATGCGCTCGTTACATTACCGATTAACATCATAATATTAAAAACAGTGGAATGATGGATGGGGATTCGATCAGCACATCGGAACTGACTTGATAGATCGAATCTGACATGGGAAGATCAGATAGACATTGAAAAAGATTTATTATAATAGCACAAAAGGCATTATCAGCAGAATTTGTGTTTGTATAGTAATATATGATATAATATTCAAGAAAACTAGCAAATAAATCAGTTATAGTTTTTCTTTCTTTTTCGATCGTACTCTCTTTCTCTGCTTCTGCACACCTGCCGTTGCCTGCTTTTCCAAAGAAAAAAACGGGCATGCCGGTAGTGGCAGATGCAGAGAAAAAACTCAATAAGCGTTCTTTTGTGTTGATCATTGCCATTTCTTTTTTTCCTCGCGTTCATCCCGCAACTGGGAGGCAAAGGGGGGAAGAGGAACAGGGCGTGAGAGACCAAAACTACGTATACTAAAGCAAAAGTCAACCGATAGGTAATAAATAATGCATGTGTGTGTTTTGTGATGTTTTGTCATGAAAGCAAAGCAAAGCAAAATGCATGTGTGTGTTTATCATCTATGTTTTCATTATTATTTTTTTGAATCCGGTTGATCCTGCCGGACCCGACTGCTATCAGAGTGGGACTAAGCCATGCGAGTCAACATAGCAATATGTGGCATACGGCTCAGTAACACGTAGTCAACATGCCCAGGGGACGTGGATAACCTCGGGAAACTGAGGATAAACCGCGATAAGTCACTGCTTCTGGAATGGGCAATGACTTAAATCTATATGGCCCCTGGATTGGACTGCGGCCGATCAGGCTGTTGGTGAGGTAATGGCCCACCAAACCTGTAACCGGTACGGGCTCTGAGAGGAGGAGCCCGGAGATGGGCACTGAGACAAGGGCCCAGGCCCTATGGGGCGCAGCAGGCGCGAAACCTCTGCAATAGGCGAAAGCCTGACAGGGTTACTCTGAGTGATTTCCGTTAAGGAGATCTTTTGGCACCTCTAAAAATGGTGCAGAATAAGGGGTGGGCAAGTCTGGTGTCAGCCGCCGCGGTAATACCAGCACCCCGAGTGGTCGGGACGTTTATTGGGCCTAAAGCATCCGTAGCCGGTTCTGCAAGTCTTCCGTTAAATCCACCTGCTTAACAGATGGGCTGCGGAAGATACTACAGAGCTAGGAGGCGGGAGAGGCAAGCGGTACTCGATGGGTAGGGGTAAAATCCGTTGATCCATTGAAGACCACCAGTGGCGAAGGCGGCTTGCCAGAACGCGCTCGACGGTGAGGGATGAAAGCTGGGGGAGCAAACCGGATTAGATACCCGGGTAGTCCCAGCTGTAAACGATGCAGACTCGGTGATGAATTGGCTTCATGCCAATTCAGTGCCGCAGGGAAGCCGTTAAGTTTGCCGCCTGGGGAGTACAGGTCGCAAGACTGAAACTTAAAGGAATTGGCGGGGGAGCACCACAAGGGGTGAAGCCTGCGGTTCAATTGGAGTCAACGCCGGAAATCTTACCGGGGGCGACAGCAGAATGAAGGTCAAGCTGAAGACTTTACCAGACAAGCTGAGAGGAGGTGCATGGCCGTCGCCAGCTCGTGCCGTGAGGTGTCCTGTTAAGTCAGGTAACGAGCGAGACCCCTGCCTCTAGTTGCTACCATTATTCTCAGGAGTAGTGGAGCTAATTAGAGGGACTGCCGTCGCTGAGACGGAGGAAGGAGGGGGCTACGGCAGGTCAGTATGCCCCGAAACCCTCGGGCCACACGCGGGCTGCAATGGTAAGGACAATGAGTATCGATTCCGAAAGGAGGAGGCAATCTCTAAACCTTACCACAGTTATGATTGAGGGCTGAAACTCGCCCTCATGAATATGGAATCCCTAGTAACCGCGTGTCACTATCGCGCGGTGAATACGTCCCTGCTCCTTGCACACACCGCCCGTCGCTTCATCGAAGTTGGTTCTTGGCGAGGTGATGCCTAATTGGTACTATCGAACCTGGGGTCAGCAACGAGGGAGAAGTCGTAACAAGGTGGCCGTAGGGGAACCTGCGGCCGGATCACCTCCTTAGTTATCATCTTGCAACACAGAGCATAAGACAAAAAGAGAAAAATGGGTGAAGAGGGAGGAAAAGACTAACTAATCATCATGTTCGATGTTTTTATGGATATTGTGTTATATGCATTATAAATGCAGAATCTGCTGATGATGTCTGTGCAAGTATTATGATGAACAGCAATATTACGCTCTGTGAGAGAATATACGACATATGGTCTCAGAGAGCAGTTAATTAATATTAAATGTCTATCTGGTATTTTTGCATGCATAAAGTCAAGTCAGTATTACCGAACAAAAAAAACCACTGAATTAGTAAATAAAAAAAAACGGATGCAATTCTTTGTCACAAAACTGAGGAGTTGGGGAGACAAAGGATGAAGTTGGCGTAGCAGAGTACCCTACATAAAATGTAGTGGTGCTGCCTGCGATGATGCCGTGTATAGGATCAAACTCCATCATAGTATTACTATCTGATTGATAGATGACAAAACAAATAAACAATCAATACAAACATGAACAAAAGTATGCATATTGCACAAATATGTGAATATACAAAAAACATACATCAAGCCAAAAACAAAAGCAATATCGACAGCGCAACAGTAGCAATTACAGCAAGAAAATGATAAAGAAAGAAACGGCTAGAGCATTCGCGCAATAACAAAATAACCAAAAAGTAAAAGATATGGAACAGGAATAATACAGGTACTATATAGGTTGAAGTGTTGTTTTTGTCTTTGTTTGTGTGATGTGTGATGTAAACACGATTATAGTTGTTGTTGAAGTAATAGTTGCAGTAGTAATCATAGTTGTAGGCAGTAAAAAAACAGCAGAAAAGTGGAGTAATAGTGTCATACGTGTAAAACAACCGTTGAAGATGTGTTAATTATTATCACTGGATTGTGGAACTCGATCTATCGAGTGACTAGACTAAGATCATGATAAGGAAATGATCATCAAAGGTCAAATTAAAAATAATCTCTATCCAGCAAAACTGGAAACAAAACTGGAGCTGGTGCAAAGACGCCGATTGGTGGATGACTCGGCTTGATAAGCGAAGAAGGACGTGGCAAGCTGCGATAAGCCTGGGGTAGGTGCATGCGACCGTCGATCCCGGGATGTCCGAATGAGGTCTCTCTTTACACTCCCTTGCTTTGTTGCTTGGGAGAGCGAACCGTCCGAAGTGAAGCATCTGAGTAGGACGAGGAGGAGAAATCAATTGAGATTCCGTCAGTAGCGGCGAGCGAAAGCGGAACAGCCCAAACTGAATCTGTTGTGGTAACACAACAGAGATGTGGTGTTTCGGTTATGGCGTATAGGATCCTGCCTTTGGAGCTGAAGTGCACTGGAATGTGCCGGAACAGAGGGTGATACCCCCGTAGGCGAATGGAGGCGGGATTCTGCCATATCCAGAGTAGCTGGCCTTGGCAGTGGCCAGTGAAGGTGGGTGAAAGTAGTATCCAAGGCTAAATATTCATCAAGACCGATAGAAAACTAGTACCGTGAGGGAAAGTTGAAAAGTACCCCGGAAGGGGGGTTAAAAGCGCCTGAAACCAATCGGTTACAGACGTGTATGGCTCGAAAGGACAAAATCTAGAGTCATACGTTCCGTCTAGAAACACGGGCCAGGGAGATTGCTGTCATGGCAAGCTTAACCTTTTGCAAAGGGAATGCGAAGGGAAACCGAATTTGCGCATTTTTTCTTTACTGAAAAAAGAGGCAATGGATCTGAAAGGGTCTCAAGTCATGGCAGTAAGGCTAGAAACCGGACGATCTATTCCTGGACAAGACGAAGGTGAGTGAAAACTCGCTGGAGGTCTGCAAGGGTCCTGACGTGCAAATCGGTCCCCTGATCTGGGATTAGGGGTCAAAAACCAATCTAGTCCGGTGATCGCTAGTTCCCACCGAAGTGGATCGCAGTCCTGCCTTAGCTGAGATGGCCTGTATTGTAGAGCACCGATCGGGCGGTAAGGGCTCGAAAGAGCTCGCCATCCATTCGAACTCCGAATATACGGGCGTCGTAGAAGCTAGGAGGCGGGTTTATGTGGGGTAAGCCTCATAACCGAGAGGGGGACAACCCAGACTAAAGTTAAGGTCCCCAAATGTCTACTAAGTGTCAAACCAAAGGGTGTTTTCGAGCAGAGACAGCAGGAAGGTAGGCTCAGAAGCAGCCACTCTTTAAAGAGTGCGTAACAGCTCACCTGCCGAGCTCGAAAGCCCCGAAAATGTACGGGGCTCAAGTAGACTACCGATACTTTAGACCACCGACGATGTCGGTGCGTGGTAGGTGGGCGTAGTGTTTGGGTAGAAGCTGGGCTGTAAAGTCCAGTGGACCGAACTACTAGTGCAGATCCTGGTGGTAGTAACAGCATAGCCGGGTGAGAATCTCGGCGACCGCATGGGCAAGGGTTTCCCGGCAATGCGTCATCAGCCGGGAGTTAGCCGGTCCTAAAAACAACCTCAACAGAATTGTTTGAATGGGAAACTGGTTAATATTCCAGTGCCTTGAAAGTTCGTTAACACCTTCTCTGTCGCTTCCGGATAGGGTAAGCAGAACCGTCGTTCTGTCCAAGTACTCTAGCTTTGAGGAGTACCGTAATGGCGAGAATCAAAGCGAGATACGAATGGCCCTTCGCAAGGAGGGTTTACTTGAGTCCAGGAGACACTGAAAGCAGAAACAGGGAGACACTTTCAAGACCGTACCGAGATCCGACACTGGTGCCCTGGATGAGAAGTCTAAGGTCTATCGGGTATACCGTATGGCAAGGGAACTCGGCAAAATAGCTCCCGTACCTATGGTATAAGGAGTGCCTGCAGTTTTTACGAGGAGTAGGGATTGCAGGTCGCAGTGACTAGGGGGTCCCGACTGTTTAATAAAAACACAGGTGGTCGCTAGTCCGAAAGGATGTGTATGGCCTCTGTATCCTGGCCAGTGGCGGTACCTAAAACCTGGGTTCAACCGGGCTAAGGGCCGCTAAACGCCGGGAGTAACTCTGACTCTCTTAAGGTAGCCAAATGCCTTGTCGGGTAAGTTCCGACGTGCATGAATGGAACAACGAGGGCCCCGCTGTCCCTGCCTACAACCCGGTGAAGCCACATAACGTGGACGAACAGTCCACGAACCTCTGTCGGGGAGAGAAGACCCTGTGGAGCTTTACTGCAGCCTGTTGTTGCGATATGGTTGCAAATGCAGAGAGTAGCTGGGAGCCGTCATGGTCAGTTCTCCGGGACTGGCCTAGGCAACAGTGTAACACCAGCCATTTGTTACCGTATCGCTAACCTGCTTATGCAGGGACATCGGCAGGTGGGCAGTTCGGCTGGGGCGGCACCCCCTTGAAAATGTATCGAGGGGGCCCAAAGATTGGCTCAGGCGGGACAGAACTCCGCCGGTGAGGGCAAAGCCAAAAGCCAGTCTGACTGGATCCCCAATGATACGGGATTCAGAGGCGAAAGCCGGGCTTAGCGATCCATCATGTCCTCACTATTGGGGGCTGGTGGTGACAGAAAAGTTACCCTAGGGATAACAGGCTCGTCGCGGGCGAGAGCTCCCATCGACCCCGCGGTTTGGTACCTCGATGTCGGCTCTTCCCATCCTGGTTCTGCAGCAGGAGCCAAGGGTGGGGCTGCTCGCCCATTAAAGGGGAACGTGAGCTGGGTTTAGACCGTCGTGAGACAGGTCGGTCTCTGCCTGACAGGGGCGTGGTTGTCTGAGGGGAAGTTGCCCCTAGTACGAGAGGAACAGGGCAGCGCAGCCTCTGGTTTATCAGTTGTCCGACAGGGCAAGCTGAGCAGCTAAGCTGTTTAGGATAACTCCTGAAAGCATCTAAGGAGGAAGCCTTTCCCGAGACAAGACAACCTTCCGTAAGGAGAAGGGCGGCCATAGAAGATGGCGTTGATGGAATGGAGGTGTAAGCACCAAGCTTTCAAGCGAGGTGTTCAGCCTGCCATCACCAATAGCCCAACGCACCTGTTGACAAAACAAAACCGACAGACAGAAAAAAAGGATAAAGCATTATAAAATTTGAATTACCGTAGGAACTGTTATGACACCAATTTGCTGGGTTACAGCCAGATTATTGTTGCCACTACAACTACTACTACTACAATTGCTGTAATGGTGCGTACATCACACGAACACAGACATGGACAAATACAATGGTTCAGCCTACATACTATCTCTATATTTTGTTTCCATACGCTTTGTTGCCTTTTGGTTATTTTGTGCGTAAAGAATTCTTTTTCCTTGTTTCTCCTTTAGTGTTGCTGTTATTGTTATCTTTATTGCTGTAGTGGAAAAAATGTTGCATTGGATAACGTTAATGGTATCCTGTTTGTAAACACATGTCTATGAATAAGTCTATTTATAAATAAAATTGATAGTAATTATAATAGAATTGTCAGTATGGTTGAAGATGATAATAATGATGGTGGGGATTGATCCTACAACAATATTGTTCTTTATTTTATTTTAATTGCATTATTTATTATTTTTTGGTTAATGATATTTTATTTTATAAGATTACTGAATAAATCAATTTAAAAAACATCTAAATAACAAAGATTTCTTAAAGTTTCGTTATATTGAGGAGCATATGCATATCACATAAAGAAGATGTTGATGGACTTGTATCAGCAGCATTATTACAGAATGCTTTGAAAGTAAAAAATATTTTTCTAGCCGATTACCCAAATTTACTAAATATACTTGATTATGCTATATCGATATGCGAAAAGAATAAGAATTTTACAAGAGTATTCATCTGTGATCTGGGACTAAATAAAAAGGATCAGAATATGTTCATTGAAAAACTACAAATATTAATTTCGAATAATATCAAAGTAATTTACATAGATCATCATTATTTGGAAGACCCAATCAAAGAAAAACTACAAAAGATGGGGGTCCGGCTAATTAATAATGTTGAAGAATGTACATCAGTACAAGTCTATTATTTATGTAAAAAAAAACTAAGCAGCAAATTTTCATTTTATGCCTCAGCTGCAGCATTAACTGACTATATGGAATCTAAACCAATGGCGAGTATATTGGTTAGTAAATACGATAGAACTTTTTTGATGTTGGAGTCATGTTTTTTATCTTATATAATTTCTGCTTCTCAAAAAAATATTGATTTTTTAAAATATGTTTCCAAATCAATCTCGGTTTTTAAGCTTCCACATGAGATAAAAAACGGCTTTTTTTTAGTAAAACAGTTCTCTGACAAAATTTCAAATGCTCTAAATGTTATTGAATCGCAAATAATAAAATTAAATAATATTGCCTATCTTCAACATGATCTTGAATTGGCGTCAAGTATGATTGTTAATTTTGTACTAGGATTGTCAGGAAAACAGGTTGGTATTGCTTTCAAATTAAAAAAGAATATTAACTCTTATGTTTTGTCAATACGTGGATCAAAAGATTGTTCAATTCATTTAGGAAAATTAGTTAATGATCTAACCTCTGATTTAAAAGGCAGCGGAGGAGGACACGATAAAGCATGTGGGGCAGTTGTTCCTCAAGACAAGTTGGAGATATTTTTAAACAGATTCGATAAATTAGTCAAGGACTAACCTCTCTAAATTGTCTACTTTAATTTTATTATATAAATACACCATAAAAAATTAATTGGTTTTTCGACATAGACTATATATATTTTTTAATTCCAATACCAAATATCATTACACAAAAGATTGAAAAACGTGATTTTTCTCTTTCTGTTTTGCTTTTATGTGGTGTGTGTGTTATTTAAAACAAATATTTTGTTATTTAAATGGTGACATATATTCTTGCATTTGGAAGAGTTTTTAACATATTATTTTCAATGTGTTTATGTGTTTTTTGTCTATTGCAAGAAAAAATATTTTAATTGCATCATTTGTTTAATACAATCAACAGCATGTAAATTTATGTATAAATATTGTTATGTTATTTATTCTTTGAAAACAATATAGCGTTGTAATAAATTTTTATAATGATTATACTACAAGTTAAAGGTTAAATAATGACTAAAATTGGCGAATTTTACAGAAAATTTCACGGCAGAATAATTAGCAGACCCACTAACTTCAGCTGGATAATTCCAGGAAAATTAGCCGGTAGTGGATTGCCTTCATCTTATGATCATTTATTGTGGCTAGTCAAGAACAACATAAAAACTATTGTGACTGTCAGGGAAATACCATTACCCAACGCATGGTTTAAGAAGGTAAATTCATTTAATTTGACCCTTGAGAGTTTTTTCTTAAAGACCGATGATTATAATGCTCCTGCTGTATATGAAATCTACAATGTAGTTGAGTATATTGATAGCCAAATAAGAAAAAATAAACCAGTTGTGGTTCATTGTGCTGCTGGTAAAGGAAGAACTGGAACTGTATTGGCAGCTTATTTGATTAAAAAAGATAAACTAGGGGTGGATGAGACGATTAGAAAAATAAGATCATTACGTCCTGGTTCTATACAATCAGAAAGACAAGAAATTGCATTAAATCAATTTTATGAATATATCATTAAGTAAATGGCTCTGTTGGCATTAGAAAACCATTTTCTTTTTGAATGTATTTCAGGTTGTCAAATCAATATAAGACAGTTTTGAATTGTTTCAAGCTTATTTATAAAAATTGAATGTCATAACGCCATTAATACTGCTGATATTAAAAAAACTATCAAAAATATAAAGAACAGAGCAAAAAAAACAAACAAACTTGTTTTATGCAATATTTAAATTGATAGAAGTTTTACGTTAGTTAATGGTCAAGGAAAAAAGGTCTTTGATTAATGTAATTAATTGTCATGGAAAAATTTTTAAATTTATGTTATGCTTTACAATTACTTTTCTAATGTTTGGTAGCTTATCTTTTTACAAAGATATATACGGACAAGTTTTAAACTCTTCCGTCTTGCAGGGTGACTCTGTTAATACAACTAAAAATATAGATACGTCTTTAAGCACAACCAGTGAAAGAACGTTAAATTCAGGTAGAAACTTTTCATCCTCATTACCTGATCTATTTAATTATGTTAAAGAATCTGTTGTTCAAATTACCGATCCAGCAAATATGAAACAACAGAGCGATATTGCAGGTTCAAGGTTAGGTTCAGGCTTTGTTTATGATAAGAACGGGCATATCATAACAAATTATCATGTGGTAGAGGGAGCAAAAAATAATACAGTTTATGTCACATTTTTAGACGGTGTATCCTATGAGGCAGAAATTAGTGGGACTGATCCCTATGCTGATCTGGCAGTCATAAAATTACTTAACTTAACTCAGCATAAAGATGCACAATCAAAATTGGTTCCTTTAGATCTCGGAAATTCTACAAACTTAAAAGTAGGGGAAAGAGTGGTTGCAGTTGGAAATCCTTTTGGTTTATCTGGCTCTTTAACAGACGGTATAATTAGTGGCCTTGGCAGATTAATGCCCGCAAATACTATTCAATTTATTCCCCCTTCTCAACCTTATGACCTTCAAAATATGCCTACAAATGTTCCCTCATTTTCCATACCTGACATTATTCAAACGGATGCAGCAATAAATCCTGGAAATTCTGGTGGCCCTCTATTAAATATGAAAGGTCAGGTAATTGGAATTAACACTGCAATTTTTTCAAATACTGGCGCTTATATTGGAATAGGTTTCTCAATACCTTCTAATTTATTAATTAAAATTATTCCGACGTTAATAGCTGGTGAAACCTATAAACATCCATATATCGGTATATCGGGAACTGAGGTTACCCCTGATATAGCAAAATTAATGAATTTAAATGAATCTTCAGGGTTTCTTGTTGTTAATGTTACAAAGGATAGTCCTGCATATTTAGCCGGAATAAAAGGAGGAAATACGACATATCAAATCAATGGTAGACCTGTGGAATTAGGCGGGGATGTTATTATAAAAATTGATAACAAGACTGTGAAAAAATTAGATGACATATTATCTTATTTAGAAAATAATAAAAAAATTGGAAGCAATGTTTCTCTTACTGTCTGGAGAGACGGCAATGAGTCTAAAGTAGTTCCCCTGACATTGACTTCTCGACCCGATCTTAATTTAAGTTCTGCTTCTACTCCTTCTTTAGGAGTTATCGGACTTGATGTCACCCCTGCTATCGCAGCAATGATGAACTTAAGTAGAAACGATGGATTTTTGATTACTGGTGTCTTGGATCAAAGTCCTGCCTCAAAAGCCAATCTTCAAGGAGGATATATCATCTCTGAGCTTAATGGCAATCCTATAGAATTAGGCGGGGATGTTATTATAAAAATTGATAACAATGACGTGAAAAATCAACAAGATATTAAAAAATATCTTTCAGCAAAAAAAATTGGTGATACTGTGGTTATTGCTATAATTAGGGATGGTGAACAAATGGCAAAGAATGTTAATCTAACGGAGTTCAAGGAAAGGCCATTAATTATGGATAATAGAAATAACAACCTGTTAGAGCCAAATCCGCCATTATACGATTTACCCAAAGACCCTGATGGAATTTTGAAAGACTTTTTAAATTCGTGTTATAAAATGCTCGATAAAGAATTCTGTGATTCTTTTCTTCCAAACCAATAATGTATAGCATTCCTTTTTTTATTTTGATATGATATATTAGTTGGTGGGAAAATGTACAAGAGAGGTGTAAAATTAAATGAATAGGGAGGAAAAAGACGAAGAAGTATTCAACAAATTCTGTAAGCAGGTTATAGATTTAGACAATAAAATACGTTTTGCTGGAATTGCGGATGAGGATGGTAAATTAGAATCAATGGCTGAAAGACCTGGTCTTAATCCGTTGTTAACCCCTGAAGAAAGAGTACAATATGCAATTACTGCTGCTACAAGACAATTCACAAGATTAAGATGGGAATATATGCTGGGAAAGATTCAGTATGCCAGCTCCAAATTTGAAAAATTGATGAGGGCTACTATTCCTATCACAGATGAATATAGTAAATTATCTTATGTTTTATTGCTGTCTTTCGATCCAGATACTGCCAATTTACATCAATTATTAACTGAAAAGATAATTCCGTTGATAAATCAAAACAAATCAAATCTCTTAAAACTGCATCAATAATTCACTATTTTTTTTGGTTTGATTGCATGAATAATAACTTTTTCAATCCAAAAATATTTGTAAATAATGGCCATATTGCTTATTAGTAAATGGCAGAGGTGTTATATATCCGTAAAATATAACTTGTTTTGCATGTATAAATTAAACTTTATTGCAATTGTAAGTATCGTAGCAGCTGTGACCTTGATTGTAGGTTTAGCAGCACCCGCCTTAGCACAACAAAATATGACCGCCATGGACAACATCACAATGGCAGATGGTGGTTCAACAATGATGAATAGCAATAGTACAATTATAATGCCACACAATTTGACACGCTGATAAAAAACAATTATTAGAAAATAAATCATTAAAAAGGATAGAAATTATTCATAATAGACCATAAAACTATTATTTATTTTGCGTTTATTTTATAAATATTCTATGACCAAAGGTGTTATATATCCGTAAAATATAACTTGTTTTGCATGTATAAATTAAACTTTATTGCAATTGTAAGTATCGTAGCAGCTGTGACCTTGATTGTAGGTTTAGCAGCACCCGCCTTAGCACAACAAAATATGACCAGTCCCTCAACAACACAAAATGCAAATACATCTAACGTTGGTATGAATGATAGCTCAGCAATGAATGCAAGTCCAAATGGCAGTTCAACTATGATGATGGACCACAGCATGATGCCAATGGGCAATTCAACTATGATGATGCCAGGCAATATGACTCAATAATAGATTACCGCAGATAAAAAAAACAAACAAGTCAAAAAATTATTCAAATAGTCCATAAAAATATTTTTTTATTTATTATTTTTACATTTATAATTAAATAAGGTATACCTTATTGAAATATCATATATGGCTTTTGATAATTTATTGGAATTTGTTGAATGCTCTTGAGCCGATTGGTGAACTAAAAAGGGTAAATGTTGAAGTAAGTTCAGATTTAGAGATCGCAGAAATAATGCGAAGGTTGATGTACTCTGGAAAAAGTCCTGCTTTATTATTTGAAAATGTTAAAGGGTTTGATATTCCCATACTTGGAAATGCATTTGGTTCTTTAAAGAGATTGCAAATAGCGTTAGATCTACAGGATTTTACCGAAATTGGCAATAGGATAGTGGATCTAACTAAATTGAAAATGCCAAGTGGGGTTCTAAATAAGATTCGAATGTTGCCAAAACTTTCAGAAATATCTGAGTATGGACCAAAAATTGTCGACAAGGGTCCTATTCAAGATAAAATAAATACAACCAATCCGTCTTTTAATGACTTTCCAATTCTTAAATCATTTATCAAAGATGCTGGTCGGTTTATAACCTTTGGGATGACAGTAACAAAACATCCTGAAACTGGGATAAGAAATATCGGTGTATATCGAATCCAAATAGTAAATAACAAAAAGGCTATAATGCATTGGCAAACTCACAAGCGCGGTGCACAACATTTTGAAATCTCAAAAGATTCGCAAAAACCTATAGAAGCTGCAGTAGTTATCGGGTCCGACCCCGGTACTATATTTAGTAGTATTGCTCCAGTTCCCGAAGGTTTGGATAAATTTCTATTCGCTGGAATATCAAGAAAAAAGGGAATTAAACTTGTAAAATGCTCTACTGTTGATCTGGAAGTTCCTGCAAATGCTGAAATAGTGTTCGAGGGATTGGTTGACCCAACTAAACTTGAGGTCGAGGGACCTTTTGGAGATCATACCGGTTACTATACACCTCCTGATCTTTTTCCAACATTCCAATTAACTGGAGTCATGCAAAAGGAAGAGCCTATTTATTTAACAACTGTGGTCGGAAAGCCTATTCTTGAGGATGCATATTTTGGTAAGGTGATTGAACAGTCATTCCTCCCACTAATTCAAATGTTTCAACCTGAGGTAGTGGATTATTCAATGCCTCCTGCGGGCTGGTTCCAAGGTCTTGCAATTTTTTCCATAAGAAAAAGGTACCCAGGACAAGCTAAAAAAGTTATGTTAGGACTTTGGGGTATGGGGCAGCTATCGTTAACCAAAATTTTTGTGGTAGTGGATCACAAAATTAATGTTCATGATATTGATCAAGTTATTTGGGCAATTACAACTAAAGCTGATCCCAAACGAGATACGCTATTAATCGAAAATGCCCCGACAGATACTCTCGACCCAGCGTCTCCCCTTGTCAACCTTGGCTCTAAAATGGGTATCGATGCCACAACTAAATGGAAAGAAGAAGGATTTCAAAGAGATATTCAGGAAGAAGTTAATGTTGATGAAAAAACAAAGATTATGGTGGATAATAAATGGTCAAGTTATGGATTTGAGAACATACTATGACTTTTTTTAATAACTTCTCGTGATCAATACAATTGTATATTTTTATAAAACCTTTATAACTAGGCAAACTCAAGAAGGGTATGACTAGAAAGGATAAATGTCTAACAAAGACAAAATCAAACTTAATAATTTACAAATAAAAGCAGAAAAATGTGAAAGCTTGGATGAGGGAACTTTTGCATTTTTAAATTGGATGAATTGCAAGTCATTTATTGGGAAGAATGATAATTACAAACCGAATCCGCCATTAATTTTAAAACATGTTAATTTTCCGTCTGTTACGCTTGTTAAGATTTTTGATCGGTGTTTGAATTCTGATATTATTGTAGATATAGTTGAGGGGGTCCCGCTTTGTAAAAGTTGCATAACTGATGATTGCTCTCATATTGGTTTTACTATTTGTTTAAAACAATTAATTGATAGGGAAGGTTTCAAGTCTAATGAGGATCTGTTTAAAATGAATAGATTATAGGTCTCTAGATGCTTTTTCATATTGATCATTAAATGAATATTGCAGACTGATGCTAATTATGTTATTAGTTTTATTGTATTTGCTTTATTACAGAATCCATCTTGACTGTGTTTATTATATTAGGCGATTATAAATGTTGTAATTATTGCTTTTTTATCGATCTGTTGAAATGCCACGCTTTGCAGATTAGTTGCTGATGACACTTAAAATTATTCTTTTACAATAACCTTTTCATAATTGATAGCAACAATCTCGTGTATTCAAAAGCAAAATGCCATTTCAAACTTATTACATGACTCATAAAATAGGATGCTTAATGCTATAAGTTTTTCTATAGAAAAACCAAGAAAAAAATGCAATCCTTAAGCAATATTTTTAATTTTTTACCTTGCATTTGGCAGTTTGAGTTATATCATAACAAATCAAAGGCATTTTTTTCTCAAGTATACATAACATTCACAACTATTGATTTGTTGTTTTTTCCTTTGGTTTACATTTACTCTATAATATATTGAATCATTTCAAAAATTAACTGCTAATTAAAATATTGGCATATTCAGCATAAATTTCCTATAATAAAATATTTATATTAAATTGTATTAATTTTTTTAATGAGTCTCGATGTTAAAGACGAAGGATCGACATGTACAGGTACAACCAAAGACGACAGGTTCACATGTAGGTACAACCAAAGACGATAAAGTTCCGAATATAGTTGCATTAGAAGTTTTAGAAAAAAATGGCGTTAATATTGAAAGATTGAAAGAACTGATAACAAAAGGTGTTGGCGCAGAATTTACAACATACTATTACTATACTATATTGAGAATGCATTGTACGGGCTTGGATGGTGAAGGTATAAAAGAAATAGTAGAAGATGCAAGGATAGAAGACAGAAATCACTTTGAAGCCATGGTCCCAAGGTTATATGAATTGGGAGGAAGCTTGCCTCGTGATATTAGAGATTTTGCAACACAGGCTGGTTGTCCTGATGCTTACTTGCCTGATAACTGGAAAGATTTATCTTCAATTATTAAAGTTCTATTAGAGGCCGAACAATGTGCTATTAGATCATGGGGAGAAGTTTGTGATCTTACTTCAGGAAAAGATCCAAGAACATATGATATAGCTCAACGAATAATGCAAGAAGAGATAGAACATGAAGCCTGGTTTATTGAGTTAATATCTAAAAGACCATCCGGTCACTTTAGGCGAAACTTTCCAGGTCAATCTCCGCATACAGCAGGTTCTGGAGGTCTTATTCATCTATAATTTTTTATCTAATTTTTTAAAGTTTTGAATTCGTATTTTTTACCGGTATCATGATAGTATAATACACAGTCTTTTTATCCGCTAATAGTAATGACTAGATGATTGATTGTTTAGACATTATGATGCAAAAGTTGTCTATTGTATGTGGTGAGGTAAGCAATTCCGCATATGCAGATTGAAAATGGTGAAAGGCATTAATTTTTCATAATAAAATAACTATAATTGTCATAAAGTTGTTATTTTGATCATTGTTTTTTAGTATTTTTTCAAATGTTGTGGTGCATGTTTGTCATTAAATTCTGCTAGAACTTATGGCAACATTGCTTTTTTTATTAGATGTTGACATTAAATTGGATTAATTCTGTATTTTGTAATTGCCTTTAAAACTATAATTTATATTAAAATACTTGAAACAAGGGTATAAGCATAATATTTTAAAGAGTCGATTTTTTAATAGATTATGATAACTTTGCATTTAACAAACAGGAGAATTGGTGAACTATTGATGGCTGTCTCTGGCATTGGTCTTGCTATTGGTGCCGGATTAATCGGAGTTCCGCAGGTGGCATATGCTGGTTTGTGCATTACTGGCCTTGGTATTGTATCTATGATTTGGAGATAGTCCTAAAAAAATGGGAGTGAGTTTTATAAATATTTATATGTTTTGTTAAAAAAATTATAAAAATTTTAATAACGTTTAATTGTCTTTTATGTCCTAAAAATTAGACATTGTCAAACTGGATCAGGAGATTCCAGTTCTTCTATCCATCATCAGCAAACACTTGTCAGATCATTGAATTTAGTGGATGTTGTTATGCTTGGTAAAGCCGCAATGATCGGGGGAGCCATTTGTGTTTTGACTGGCCCTGCAATAGGTTTAGCCGGTTCTGCTGTTATTTTTGCATGCATTCTCAATGCTTCTATCACTCTTTTTACTGCAATGGGTTACGCAGAACTTGGTTCAGCTCTTCCAGAATCTCTGGGGATATATTAAAAATAGATGATAGATCCCTTGAATAATTAGAAACAGTATGCCCCATCAGTACGACAATGACTGATGATGCCGATCTAAAAAGGCGACAATGCTCTGTAGTTTACCAGTCCTGATACTATTTCAGACACCTTGTCGTAATTTCTCAACCTGTTTCTGAAGCCATTGCTCATTATCCTGTACTTTTTCATCCTGCAAACGGTGTGTTCCATCACAATCCTTTTTTTAAAGTGATTCTGGTTGCACTCTTTTTCCTCTTGAGTCAACTCTTTTTGGCTTGTCTTCTTTCTGTTCGGTGTGGATGGCTTTTGGTCAGGAAAGTCTTTCCCAACCCCAAGGTATCCAAGGTCAAACACATTTATCGCTTCTTTTGGAGTTATGGGATGATTCTTCTTATAGATGTCATAGTCATGCCGATGTCCTTTTTTGTGTTTTGCTTTATGGATAATGACACCCGGTTGTTAACCATGAGATGTGTCTTTACGGTAGGCCTTTTCCTCTTGCCTGACTAGTCATCTTTCTTCTTGTTTTGTTCTTTAGGCCTTGGTATCTGCTGTTTTGCGCAGTCTGTGAAGGACAGAAAGCCTGGGAAATGCCTTTCAGCCTCTTCTGGTGTGCGCTGCCTTTTTGACAATCTGTGCATCT
Organism: uncultured Nitrososphaeraceae archaeon; assembly: GCA_963779615.1. Classification (GTDB taxonomy): domain Archaea; phylum Thermoproteota; class Nitrososphaeria; order Nitrososphaerales; family Nitrososphaeraceae; genus Nitrosocosmicus. The sequence continues at coordinate 129,803 of CAVZZA010000005.1, read as the reverse complement.
TTTGCGGAATTGTTACGCACCTTCTTATCAACAACTCAATTTTTTGGATATCCCTGCGGACGCTACTCTGGTCCTAGTCAAACAAAAGCCGGCCAACGTGTGGGTTGTGTAAAGACGGCAACAGTAGACCAAAAGCATCAGAAGCCTGTTTTAACATCCAGTTTGAAATGTCTCAGCACCTATGGATCGTTCTCTGTCTTTTCTATTGGACAGACGCCTGATCCCATGCCTGCCGAGTCTATTTAATATCCACTTATCGTATATGTCGTCAAACTCCTTTATCGTCAGGCCAGCTAATGACTTGAAAAACATTGGTTTTCTGGATAATTTATCGTATGTGCGCAAAGAAAGGACATGAGATTGATAGAATGATGATCATAAAGCTGTCTAGGGGCAATTACGCAAGAGATCTAGTCTATAAATTTTTCCAAATTGCCATATTTCTATATTACCTATGAGCAAATGAAGGTCTATAAATGATTTTCATATTTTACTGTCGATTTTACTATTTTTTTGTGAAACTCCATTTAGCTATGTACAAACCTGAAGTACAGATAATGTATTTTTATTCCATGTTTTCAATAAACGTAATTCTTTGATTCTAATAGATAAATTGTAAATCAAATAAAATGAAAAGAGATTGTATTAGAATTTATTTTTTGCTTCTTGTTTAGTATTTTTATTGTCCCAGCATTTTCTACATAGCTGACCTTTTATTTTCCATTTAGGTTTTGGATTGTATCGAATAAATCCTAATTTTGAATTGCAAATGATGCAATAATTAATCAATTTTTCATAATCGTCTTCTTTTATTTTATAACATTTTTCACAAAACCTTAAATTTCTATCAAAGTTCCATTTCCAATGGGGTCTTTTCCCTTCATCATCAAGTTTTTCTTTACACCCATTACACGTGAGTCTGGGTTCTGCTTTCCCTCCTTCAACATCTTTGTTGTCTTCATTCTCATTTACTATTTTTTCTGTATTATTATCGGTATGGGAGTTATCTTTTAAATTTTTTTCATTATTTGATATGTTGTTGTTATTAGCCTTTTCAATTTCTTCCGTTGGGTTCTTATTCTGTTTTTCGTTGCCGTTTTCTGTCGTAGAGTGAATGTTCAAAAAACTATCTGGCAATTTTGTTTTCTTCTTGTTTTTATCAAGAGGGATTTTTTTTTTAAAAAAAAATTTCAAATGTTAATTTCTGTGCCATTTATTGATATTTGAATTTTTTAGTTTCATGCATTGGTAATTTTAAGACAAAATATTTAATTTTTAGTTTGCACTTGAATAAATATTGTTATCTACTTCCTACTATGACATCCTTCAAATAAAGCAAAATGCGACAAACGATGAAATAAAAAGATTGTTTCGGAGTCTTGCATTAAAATATCATCCTGATAAAAATAAAAGTTCCGAATCCAAAGAAAAATTCTTAAGCATAGTAGAAGCTTATGAGGTTCTCTCTGATGAGACTTCAAGAAAAAAATATGATTTATCGTTTCAGAAGAATAGGGGCGAGTATATTTCAGATTATTCCACACATTGGACACCACCAGCAGATTATAGTAAATATTACAGCTATGATGAGATTAAGAATTGGTACACAAAGAATAATGAAATTAGGGGCGGGATGTGGAATATAGGTGAAAAAGAGAATAAAGGGATGTGGAAAACCACAATGATACTATTTGGATCCCTTGCAGTTGTTACTTTGTTTATTCTTGTGTTTTCAAAATAGCATGGGTTTGGGAGATTTTATAAATGTCTTCAATAAAGTTTTCCGTTGTAGATTAGATAAGCATAGCCTTTATACATACCTGTTTTATATTTTATTTTTGTATTGGTTTAACAAAAAAATGAGTGCCTGTTAGGGCTATATTCAATTTTATTTATCTGTATCACGGAATTTACCATATTCTATTATATAGAATTAAAAAATATTCATATGTATTCTTCAATCTGTGTCTAATACCCTTTTCACTTTTCATAACTCATTAGTATCTATTAATCACGTTGTCTTTTGACTTATTTTTACCAAGACATCTGATATTGGAATATCTAACTTATATGCCATTTAAAATATTTCATCTAGTTTGGATAGTAGTTCTTTTTCTTCCGTTTCTCGCTTAAAGCAATGCACATTTATCTCCTCAAGTAACTATTCTATTTTATCTTCGGGCAATGCGATTCTATCCAAACTTTTTTATCCTAACTGCAGAGGTAAAATGATTTACATCAAGATTTTCTTTTTTTAACATTAAAGCAAGCTTCCTCAGTAAGTCAATGTCAGGAATGTCCTTGTTACGGGCCTGTTGATGAATATCCGTTACAGTCCCAACGCCTATGCCGTTGTCTCTTACTATTTTGGTACGGGTAATTCCCTGTAGCCACTCATCCAATACCTCTAATTTTATAGACAGGGGAACCTTAACAACCATTATTTATTTTAATACCTACTACCAAAATATATAAGATAGAAGGAAAATATAGGTTGTATATTATGGTTTGATTGCGCTTATAATATGTTTTAATCATCTGACCATCATCTGACCATCATCTGACCATCATCTGACCATCATCTGACCATCATCTGACCATCTGACCATCATCTGACCATCATCTGACCATCATCTGACCATCATCTGACCATCATCTGACCATCATCTGACCATCATCTGACCATCATCTGACCATCATCTGACCATCATCTGACCATCATCTGACCATCATCTGACCATCATCTGACCATCATCTGACCATCATCTGACCATCATCTGACCATCATCTGACCATCATCTGACCATCATCTGACATAATTCATATAACTAAAAGCATTTGAAAGTGTTTCAGTATAATGTTAGGAACGATTAGAATTAATGAACTACCAGTCCATAATAACCGATTGGTAATATATGTTTAAAAGTTTATGTACAACAATATTGTAAAAGAAAAGTTTTTGTTAAAATCACGAGATCTATAGTACAACACAGTATAATTTAATATATGAACTACAGACCTCTTAATACAATACGGTGGAGAAATATCTAAGGCTTAATTTTCTGTCTTTCCTCTTTAATTCCTCCTGCTCCTAATTCATTGATTAATCACCTCTTCTAAAGATTAAGTAATATTTCCCTTCTTATCAAAACAGCTTCCTGAGCTGAACTTTTACACCATAGATAATGTGATATATATCTACGATTATAGGGTGGTAGAGTTTTCTATATAAATAGATATAAGATTAGAGTATATCTTCTTTACCTGTGTAGAGAAATAGAGATAGAAAGCAAGCAACCAATACAGAATCCAAAAAAAGGTTGTGCTAACCGTTAACAAGTAACCCTGTTGATAACAGACTGGAAATTATATTGTTATATCCTAAACTTATCATAATTTTGATTATTTAATTTTCGCTAAAAAGATGAACTGATAAAATAGTGAATATTATTAAGACTAATTTAATAAATAAAAAAAAGAAAATAGTAATCATCGATTTGGACATACATGATTGACAATTTAGAGCCTATCCCAAAATTATCTTTCTATAAATAATGATGCTGCATGAAAGCTGCACCAAACCAAGACAATTCTCTGCTTTCTTTTCATATCGAGTGAACAGTTTCCTGAACCTGCTGTGCCATGAGTTGGTTATTTCCACGACCCATCTTCTGGCAGGGTGTTTTTTGTGATTTTCGATCATTTCTATATCTTTCTTGACCTCGCCTCTTTTTCTCCTGTATGGTAAATGTGGTACATATCCTCGTTTTGTGATTGTTCGTTCATCTAGGTTTGAACTATATGCTTTAGCAAGGCATAGATGTTGTTTTCTTTTTCTTCCTTCCTTTGTTTTAAGGGATGAAATAAGTCAGCAACTGCATTATCCACCACACCTGTTACTAATTTAACATCATGTGTATTTGCAGCTGATATGACAACTGAGAGTGGGATACCTTCCTTATCCGTTAAAATATGTCGTTTTGTGCCAAGCTTGCATATATGTGCGGGATTATTTCCTGTCATTGCCCCCCCCTAAGGGCGACTTTATCGATATGCTGTCAAGTGATTGCCAGGTCCACTTGATATCAACCAGATATCATATATTTTGAGCAGCCTTATTCATATTTTCCTGAAAATGTCAAGTTTAATTCATTGCTGAAATCGCCTATGACATGCTGAACCCAGATCCATATCCAGAAGGTAACATCTTCCATTGGCATCCTGTTCTTAGAATGTATATACCAATTAGCATAACTTTCCTAAAATGCACTCCTAAGAAGATATTTTCTCATATTCAGATTGAATCTTTTTGTTTTGAAATACTGAGATATTTTGTTTTTGAAATCTGCACATGATGGATAGTATGATAACACTAGCAAATCATTTTTGGCTATATTCCGTACCCTTTCATCACCATAAACTCTGGTGATGCAGTTGGAAGGTATACTGGAATCAGGCTGTTTTTATGCCTGTCAAAATACCCCCTAACCTTCCTTGACCTGTGTGGTGACGCCTTGTCCATAAACAGATGGCTTTTTGGAAACCTGGAATGAATTGTCTTTAGGAACTCCAGAAACGTATCTCCATTGAACCTATCGTACTTTCTGAACAGCTGCTTTCCTTCCAGACTCAATGCTCTGAAGATGCATATTTGGATATATGAGAGCCTGTTACCCTCACTAAAGGTCTTTTCTTGTCATCAATCCAAACCCTCATTACCAGGGAATCGCAGAAGAAGAAGGATTCATCCAGGGACACTAGGGTAAAGAAGCCTCCTTTTTGATGCTGCTTATCCACAAGCATCTCTTTGGCCTTTTTTTGAAAGCATGCTTCTCATCTTTGGATGCAGTATCAAAATGCGCCTTTCTTGGCATCTTCTGTTTAAAACCCCACTTGCGAAGTATGCGGCATATGTGGGTTATAATGAAATTTATGCCGCTTTTCTCCACAATCAGCTCATCCACCTGTTGTGTTGTCTAACCCTGTTTGGAATTAGATAGTTCTTTTCTCATTTAACAGGATATTTCTTGTGAAATCTCAGGTTTTTGCCGCTTCTTGTCCTGTCCTTCAGTCCATCAACACCTTCTTATCGTATCTTTTTAGCCAGTCTGAAGCCCAAGGGTTGCTTATTTTCATCCCCTTAACAACACGAAATGGAACAGGTCCATCTTCCCTTGCTATAACAACTAATAGCATTCTTCCCTTAGCCTTTGAGTCTGTTTCCTTTTTTGTACAAATTAACCAATTTGCTTTTGGTCTACTGTTGCCGTCTTTACACAACCCACACGTTGGCCGGCTTTTGTTTGACTAGGACCAGAGTAGCGTCCGCAGGGATATCCAAAAAATTGAGTTGTTGATAAGAAGGTGCGTAACAATTCCGCAAAAGATGCACAGATTGTCAAAAAGGCAGCGCACACCAGAAGAGGCTGAAAGGCATTTCCCAGGCTTTCTGTCCTTCACAGACTGCGCAAAACAGCAGATACCAAGGCCTAAAGAACAAAACAAGAAGAAAGATGACTAGTCAGGCAAGAGGAAAAGGCCTACCGTAAAGACACATCTCATGGTTAACAACCGGGTGTCATTATCCATAAAGCAAAACACAAAAAAGGACATCGGCATGACTATGACATCTATAAGAAGAATCATCCCATAACTCCAAAAGAAGCGATAAATGTGTTTGACCTTGGATACCTTGGGGTTGGGAAAGACTTTCCTGACCAAAAGCCATCCACACCGAACAGAAAGAAGACAAGCCAAAAAGAGTTGACTCAAGAGGAAAAAGAGTGCAACCAGAATCACTTTAAAAAAAGGATTGTGATGGAACACACCGTTTGCAGGATGAAAAAGTACAGGATAATGAGCAATGGCTTCAGAAACAGGTTGAGAAATTACGACAAGGTGTCTGAAATAGTATCAGGACTGGTAAACTACAGAGCATTGTCGCCTTTTTAGATCGGCATCATCAGTCATTGTCGTACTGATGGGGCATACTGTTTCTAATTATTCAAGGGATCTATCATCTATTTTTAATATTATCAAATAATATTTTTTTTGGTAGGTATATGCATTTAAATAATTTTAGTCATTATATTAACACAATATTTTTTCTATCTCTTCATCTTCTATTTGTTTAAAATCCTTATAAAATTGTCCAACGCTGCTAAATAAAAAATCAGGTTCCTTGATCAAATAAACTATTTTACTACAGTATTTTTTTAAAAAATCATAACTTGAGTTTGGAATCACAGGGGTGCATAAAATTATTTCTTTTGGTTTTTCTTGATTAATTTTTTTTAAAGAAATTAAAATTGTGTATCCAGTAGCAACGCCATCATCTACTAAAAATATAACCTTGTCCTGATATTTTCTTTCTAAAAAATTGTATTTTTTTCTCCTGGTTTCAATTTCTTTTATCTGACTCTCCTTTTCAATTTCAATTTCTTTTTCTGAAATATTTAATCTATTTATAATTTCTTTGTTTAAAACAAAGTTGTCTTTATCTATTATGGCTCCAAAGGCCAACTCGTGATTGTTAGGAACGGTTAATTTTCTCGGTATTATTAAACCAAAATTATATCCTAGTTCTCTTGATATTATTTTACCTACAATTATTCCTCCCCTTGGGATGCTTAAAACAAGGAAATCGTTTTTTTCACCTTTAATGCCATTTTCTTTTTTTAGTTTTTCAACAAGCATACAGCCTGCTTCTTCGCGATCTTTCAGCTGCTTCAATATATTTTACTGTTACTTGTCTAACATATGTATTAGGTTATTTATTTTTTCATTGCTGAATGAAGCAAATATTATTTGAACAGGTTTATCTCCTTGAATTTGAATAAATCTAAATCTGGATCAAAAATACGAAATAATTAAACTAATTAGTATTTTTTTTAAAAAAAATATTTGTTTACAAAAGGAGCTACAAATGATATCTTTTTTGTGCTTTTAGTCTATTTACTTATTTATATCGAGCAGCAATAATTAATAAATGGTCATTCCTTAGCAGGTGGGGAAAGTACATTTATTAATAATACTATTAGTGATGGCCCATGTATTTTTACCCCGTTAATCACAATATCTGCTATTTCATCCTTTGCCTTGCGTTTAAGCTCTGAAGATAAGCCTTTTAACCAATCCTTTGCGTTTTTATTCCCTTCTACTTTATCTATATCCTCTTCAAAAACCTTTTTATCCTGTATTTTATCCGAAAGAGTAGAGAATATTTGTTTTACTAGTATGATTCCATCTATGGTGATAAAAAATACTGAATTTTCTTTCTCCTGAAATTTCTCGAAAAAAACACCTAAAAGCCGGTTGTATTCCAATATTTTCAATTGAGTGTGAATATGCTCTTCATTTAATCTCATATCCGGTAATATCGATGAGGGTATAAGTAGTGAAATCTCTCTAAGAGACATGGATACATTGTGTGTATATTCTGAAAAATGAGATTTATCAGAGTGTTGAATATGCCTAAGGGTGTCTCTTTTTTGTATTTCTTTTATTTCTTCAGAATAAAGATACATCAAGATAAAAATCTGTATAGGTGTGATTGATACTTCTTCTTCAATTTTTTTTTCGTCTTGTGTGCTGTCTTTGTCCTTACCACTAATCATTATCTTATTATCCTTTTAACATCATTCTTGATTGTAATGTAAATTCTAGTTATAAACAGAATTCTTCCTTGTATTTGTATTAAATAACCTGCTTAATATGAATAGCGATACGTTATTTTAAAAATCAGGTTATGTAAATGATTTTCTACAAACTCTACCATTGCCCATTAGTTATCATCAAGAGGAATAAATCACTGTTATCCTAATAAAATGATATACTCTTGAAGATAATAATTCATATAATTTCAAGTCTGCAATATCTGCATTTGAAAATTTTTTGCTAATGGGTAGGTAATTCTAGATTTTGTTATGAATAGACACATGTACGTTGGTTGAGCTGCCAGTGCCATTGTAATCTAAAAACTTGGTAATATGATAACTGTCTTGTTGGCAAATGACAGTTAAATAATACATAGATTAAATGGGTTCATTTTTTGTTTCTATGCCCTAACTTGTCCATTAAACAACTATTATTATCAAAAGGGGGGACCTTGTATCAATTACAAGTTCATTTTGATACCCGGCTTGAAGATTAATGATCTTATGTGCAGTAATGGTTAAGTTGAGTTGTAAAAATAGACATTTGTGGTTTACTATTTATATACTCTTTTTCTTTAAAAAGATGCAGGTTTACTTTATAATTGCAATAAAAAAATGCATTTCCTAGCTTAATGTAATGACCGGTTTATGTTATCTATGCTTTGTGTCAGATTGGTCTTGACGATTATAATTATTTTCTCTATATGTGCATACATGAATTAGGTATTTCTTTTTGTATGTGACTTTGTGGATTTATGGTGATGGCAATAGGGGTAAAAAGATTATGAATCAAAATAAAGAAGATAAACCAACTTTTATTCTGATTTATTATCGTTTAGCTCATTACATTCCATTTGATTTTGTCTATTGTGTAGAATAACCTAATGATAAGTGGAATAACCGAGTTAACACCAATTAGCATGTTGGAATAATTAGTCATTATAAGTAAATATAAAATTTTATTAATTTCAAAGCATTATGAAAAGGACCTCGGTGTGAATTATAATGCTCTTTTCTTTAGATAAGCGGATGCTGCCTTGTATTTGAATATAGTTTTAGATGTCATATGACTCTGGAACATCAAATACGAATATCTTGCCTAAAAATGTTCCATTTAATTTAATTGCATCTATAATTTCTTTTACTTTTTGTTCATGGACAATTGTTTCTATTCTTAATCTGGGTGCAAATGCAGGAACAAACTTTTCTTGGGTTTTATAACTTGCTTTCATTCTCTCGTCAAATTTTCTTTCTAACTCCCCTTGACCCATGATATTAAAATATGAAATACCTTCAACCTTATTTTGATATAATATTTGTTTAAGAGTGTTAAATCTATTCTCTGGAATATATATAATTAGTGCTTTCATCTGATTAATTTTGATTTGAATTATTTACCTATTAAAGTTTAATATGTGTAAAATAGACTCTGTTCCCTTAACGGCTTGACTCCTTGTTGTTATAGTCAACAAACAGATTCAGCCAATTTCGCACATGCTTTAGTTTACAGTTAATTGTCTCACAGGGAAAGTAACCATCAAATCCTTCATTCTGTCTTTTTCATACTGCGTCGTCCTTTCGATAAGGCTTTTCTCATATGAGGGATGCAGATGATGATTTAGCCTTGGGAACTTGCAGGCTTGCGGATACCATGTGCCACCATCCGTTGATGCAGGATGCTTTCCATGAATTTTGGCTAGACCTGAAATGAATCTCCCTGCAACAAACATGTTTCCCTCCTTGGATATGGCTAGTGCGAGAATTTGCCTGTTTTCTTGCTCAATTGCAACCCCTCACAACCATATGAATTCCGTTCCAACTTTAAGCAATGCCTCATCCACCATGAATTCTGAAATCCTTGTGCTTTTTGATGACACCTTTTTTGGCTGATGGTTTTGAATCCAGTTTCAAATCGTTACATGGTTTCGTCTGATGCAATAAGATAATCGTTGAGATGCTCTTCCGTGATAAACCTGAAAAACACTAATACAGACCACAATACACATACTCTGGAGGCGTTCTGTTTCTGGTAAGCACAAGTGGAATAAGGCGCTTTCAAGCTATAGATTTATCGTCAAGTGAACAGAGCCATAAAGCATTAAAAACACTTTTTTTGTTGGGGTGTAGAAAAATTATTTTATCATTAAACCATACTTTATTCACTTGGTTGTGGACTTCTTTTGATAAAACTAATAACTTATTATTTTATATGGATCAATAACTATGTTTACTTAGGTAAATCACTGTCTTTATGATTTCATTTTGTGAATTATAAAAGAACAAATTCTCAGTTTTTTGGTCATGTTTTAAGTTCGTTTTTTTGCAGTTGAAAAATAAAAATTTATCATGATTAAACTCTCAATGATGATATTGGTGGGGTTTAAAAAAAACAATATAACAACATGTATTTTGTCTATTGTACCAAACTTACACAGATAATTAATAATTATTGATTCTGTTGCCAGGACTTATCTCCAGAGCATTAAAATCTGATAATATGAAACCATAAGAAAAAATTACCTTCAGCACATGAATCCCGTTAAGTACAAGAAAATACAACATCTTTCATTATTTGGTACTTTCAGCAGTTTGCCATAAATAAGAAACATTTTTTTTAGTCTTGAAATAGGTGTAGGGTAACATTGAATAACAATAAATCAACGCCAATGAATATTTTGGATATCGAAAAGAGTTTTTAATAAATTCCTTTAAAAGTATCAAAAAAGATATATTCAGTGAATGTTTTTTTGTTAGCTTCTTTATTTGATTATGACCAATTATAGCCCTTGTAACCTGACTAAAAAAATCGGGCATAGTTGAAGGGGTTTTGAAATATATCACTGCCTCATCATTATAAACCACATTTTTCTGCTTTTCTAAAATTTTACATTGAATATATAGGTCTATGGCAATTATGTTTGTTGGTATTTCTAAATATTTAACATCTTGAGAGTATAATGCCAATGCCCTTCCCATCGTCGTATATTGTGATACTCCATGCTGCCTTACGGATCTTAACCAGAATGCAATAAAAGCAGATGCTTTTGAAAACTTGTTACTGTTTTGGATGATGGGTTGTGTATTAGACGCACAAAGGCCTGTGTTTTCATTTATTTTATTTGTTAAATTAAAAATACAGTTTCTTTCTAGTTCAATATCTGCATCTAATAAAACTATAACTTCTCCACTTGATTCCTTGAAAATTGTATTCCATGCATTAGTAGCGCCCATTCTTTTATTGTTGTGAATTAGTTCAATCTTTAAACTTGGATTTTCTATTTTTAATTTATTGATTAATGCTGGAGTATTGTCATCTGAATCATCAATAAATAATATTTTGTCAATAGTGTTTGATTCAATGTTTTGTTTTTTTAAGGATTCAAAAAAACTAACAATATTTCTTTCTTCGTTATAGGTTGGTATTCCAATAGTTATCTTTTTGTTTTTTGCGTTCATTTTATTGTGGGATTGTTTACATGACAATATTCGATTTTATTTTCTCAGCTAGTACTTTAAGCTCATCCATATTTGCTATCTTTCTCATCGGCCATTGACCTTTTATTTTTTCGAAAGAAAACCGTGGCACTATATGAACATGAACATGAGGTATAATTTGATTTGCAGATTTACCGTTATTTTGACTAATATTGAACCCATTTCCCTCTATAGTAGTTATAACCGCCCTTGCTATTTGTGGAACTAATGAATATAGCTCCCCAACAAAACTTATAGGCATTTCTAAAATATTGTTAAAATGATCTTTTGGAATTACTAAAGTGTGTCCATAATTAATAGGGTACTTGTCCAGGAATACTAAAAATTTATCATCCTCATAAACAATTGCATTAGGAATGCTTTTATCAATTATTTTACAAAAAATACATTTATTATCGGACATATGCATCGATGAAATATTAGTTAAAAGAAATATTTAATTTACTATTTCAAATGATTAATATGTTTTGTCATATTTTTTTTATTTATTATAGTTCATTTTAAATACCTCGAAAATTTTTTACAGTGTATGGGTGAAGCGATAGAAATAGAAGATTTCACTTTGAATTTTTCTTTTCCTTGTCCAAAGTGTGAATACCTGAATGAACTGCAATCAAATGAACTTCATAATAATAGTATTGAATGTGGTATGTGTGAAACTATTTTTAAATTTGAGGGATTGGATTCGATAAAAATAATGGCAAATCTTGAATAGAATTATATAGAATACGTTTTTATTTTATAATTTTATTTTATATGTATAATGGTTTTACCAAGTAGAAAAACAGTAGAAGGACCGTCAAGGGCCCCTCATCGAGCCATGTATAAAGCGATGGGTCTTAATGATGTAGATTTAAGCAGACCTTTGGTAGGTGTTTCTAGTACTTGTAATGAAGCCACCCCTTGCAACATCCATTTAGGCAAGTTAGCTCAAAAAGCAAAGGATGGTGTTAAGGATTCCGGTAATACGCCAAGAGAGTTTACCACTATTGCAGTTTCAGATGGTATTGCTATGGGTCACGAAGGAATGAAGGCTTCCCTTGTAAGTAGGGAAATAATTGCAGATTCTATAGAAATTATGATTCGTGCCCACCAATATGACGCTATTGTGGGTATTTCTGGATGTGATAAGAGTTTACCTGGAACATTGATGGCTATGGCCAGGCTAAATCTTCCCTCAATTTTTGTATATGGTGGTACTATACTACCAGGTAATTTAAACGGCAACCCTGTAACGGTACAAGATGTATATGAAGCTGTGGGAACCTATGATGCTGGAAATATGACACTTGAACAGTTGACAAGTCTTGAAAATGTTGCATGTCCATCAGCCGGGTCATGCGCCGGTATGTATACTGCCAATACTATGGCATCAATTAGCGAAGCGATAGGGATGTCTTTGCCAGGGAGTGCAACCCCAACAGCAGAAAGCGAAATGAGACATAAGATCTGTTATGATACTGGTAAATCAATAGATCATCTTATTGATAACGATATAAAACCACGTGATATTTTGACCTACGAGGCATTTGAAAATGCAATTATTATGGCTAATGCTATAGGTGGGTCAACTAATGCTATTTTGCATTTGTTAGCTTTGTCACGAGAAGCAGGAGTTAAATTGCATATCAAGGATTTCGAGATTATTAGGAAAAAGACTCCCCATATAGCCAATATGAGGCCTGGAGGCAATTATGTAATGCTTGACCTTGATAACATAGGAGGCATTCCTGTTATTTTAAAGTCTCTTTTTGAAAAGGGGCTAATTAATGGTAATGTATTGACGGTAACTGGAAAGTCGTTAAAAGAAAACCTTGAATCTTACAATTTCGCAAAATCTAAAACATATTTTCAAAACCATGAGAGTGATTATAAAAAAATCCTGAAAACTGTGGAAAATCCAATTCATGATGAGGGAACACTAAAGATATTATTCGGCAATTTGGCACCAGAAGGGGCTGTAATAAAGACTGCAGGGTTGAATTATGACAAGTTTGTAGGGGTTTCTAAAGTTTACAATTCTGAAGAATCCGCATTCGAAGCAATTGCTAAGGGAGAAATTATAGAAGGCGATGTTGTTGTAATTAGGTATGAGGGTCCAAAAGGGGGTCCTGGCATGAGAGAAATGTTGGCTGTAACTGCAGCTATAGTTGGTCAAGGATTAGGAGAAAAAGTTGCTATGCTGACTGATGGCAGGTTTTCTGGAGCAACAAGGGGATTGATGATAGGTCATGTATCGCCAGAAGCAATGGCTGGAGGGCCTATTTCCTTAATAAAAAACGGAGATGAGATAAAAATTGATTTAGTAAAGGGCACCGTGGACCTCAAAATATCAGATAAAGAATTTTCAAAAAGGATAAAAAAATTAAAAACTATCGATATCAGATATGAAATTGGTGCATTATCTAAATACGCAACTCTAGTTCACTCGGCATCTGAGGGAGCTATTACACTACCAATCCTGAAACAGATCAAAAAGAAAAAATTTAAAAAATTGATCTAGTTTTTTATTTTTATTGAATCTATTGTACCATATATTGGAAATCCAAAAAAATGACTGGAAATTTCTTTATCAAATATTGTTAATTGAATTAATTCTAAATTATTGATAGACAATAAAACATCCGCTGTTTCTTTGGTTGTATTACTGCCAGAAACAAAATCCAATTTAGAGTTAATTACTGCACTATCATCCTTTCCTAAAAAAAGTTTTTCATTTGTCTTTAGGTTGTTTACTGTGTGCCAATGAAAGCCAGTACCATTTGATGTAACCATGACAAATTTAGAATCAAAGTTTGTAATATTTCCATCCTGAACGTCCATCTTCCACTTGCCAGATAATAGAATTATCTCTTTATTGCCTTTCACATTTGAATCCAAAGGTGAATCCTCCTCAATTATCGTTGGATTTCCATTATGAATAGATTCTATTATTATTCCAGAAAGCACTGAGACCAAATTGTCTGATATATTATCAGATCCATTTGGTTCAATATCCGTTAAATTGGATAAAGAAGGATTCGTAATGGCTGGAGTCATTTGCTGTGATAATGAGGATGTGTTGACAGTATTGTAAATGTTGGTTGATAATTCTTGTTCTATTGTTTTTCCAGACTGGCTTGCGTTGTTTGTGGTGTTTATTGGCTGCAATATGTTATCAATTTTTTTTTCTTCGGTATTGATATTAGAATAAATTGTTGATATGTTAGGAATAATGGTTGAAATTAATGTTCCTTCAAGACTAAATGTGTCATTTATATTTAAGTTATAACTTTTGAATAAATTTTTATTTGTTGGAAGGTCTTTTTCTACCTGAATTGTTTTACCGTTGATTTGTAAAAATTCTTTACAATTGTAATAAGAAATTAATATTAAAAAAATAAAAAAAATTTCGAGTATATATTTCAATAATTTATTTATGTTAATCCTTTTTTTTATAAAATCTTTTCTATGTCATCCAATAAAATAATAAATTTAAATTTCATTTACATGAAATTGTAGTTGTAGTTAAACATGATTAATAAATTAGAATTAATTGATTTTTTTAAAATCAATTCTGGCATAGAATTTTCAAAAGAAGAGATTATCAATATATTTTCAAAATCCAATGGAGATGAGAACGAAATAGATGACATTTTGTCTGAATTAGAAGTAAATTCTACTTATGCTTCATCAAATCTATTTGTAACATGTAAAGCAGGTACGGTTTATTTTAAATGGACGCCTCAATAAAATAAATCTTTTCAATCCTTGAATGATTTACAATCTTTGATTTTATATATTTAAAAATTAACCTGTTGGACTTTGTTTTTTTGTGTATGCCTAGTTTAAATAACTTTTCTTGGTATAATGAAGCAACCACATTTATAAATTTGCGTTTTTTTCATGACTTTATGAATTACAAAAATGAAAAGTATATGTTTTAGATCAATATAACCAAATATTGAATTTATCTACTTTTTCTTTAATGAATTCTAAGACAAGGGCGGCTTCATTATAGTTAAGGATTTGTTCAAAACATCCTTTGTCGTTTTTTTCATTATCTTTCCCTTTTCCTTTATCTTGATTAACTGATTTTTTCTTAGTTCTTATTAAAATATTATATGTTCCAAGTAAATTTCTATTAATGAATATTTTTCTTCCGTCCTCACAATTTTCTATCCTTATTCCCTCGTCAGAATCCAAACCCAAGAGAATATCCGGTAAACTTTCTAATTTTATTTTTTTATTAAACGTTATAACAACTTGATTATGTCGTTTCTTAAATTTTTTTCCTATGCTGACAATTTTTTCGGACTATTTGTAAAATTATAAGACTTCTAAATTATTGTTTTATGTTTTGAATTTGTAAAATCTGGGGATGATCTTATAGAACTGTAATGCAATGAACTACTTGGCTATTAATTTTGATATATGACCTTAAAAAATATTTGCATTGTGACAGCAGTCCATTTGAATACCTTTGTAACCGGGAACACAGCACGCTTGATATTCATCTGGGATCACAATGCAAATATTAAGAGAATGTTTAGACCTAGGTAATATAAATTATGTTTTCATGTTGGATTGGATTTTTTGATGATCACTACCATATGCTAAATGAAACTATTGCTAAATAGGCAAAAAAATATTGATATAAATCCTTAAAAAAATATATTACACAACAAACTATATGCCATATCTATTCCTTTTTCAATCTTGGGTTTTAATGTCTAATTTATTTCAACAAAAAAATATAAAAAAATTGTTGATATTGGTGGATTTGTCAATTACAACGCTAAAGTAATCATCCTTGGTCGATTTTGGCATCACCAAAACGTTTTTCCTCTTCATGGTCTTACAGTTTTGTAGTAATGAAATGCCGAATTGCTAAAAACATTTCAATTTTAAACATTGCTTGATATAACATTTGTTAATAAGATTCCGATTCCCTGGCGAGGTGACTTGGCATTTTCATTTAAAAAACAATTTACTTTTTTTTTGTTCTAAAAATTATTTTTATTACCTTCCATATTATAATTAAAATATTGAGGCTAATCAAAAAGGGAAAGGTCAAAGATATATATGAAGTTGATAAAGAAACCTTGATTTTTCATTTTACCGATAGAGTTTCAGCTTTTGATATAATAATGAATAACTCCATTCCGTATAAAGGTAAAGTATTATGCGATTTTGCTATATTCTGGTTTTCTTCATTAAATATTAACAACCACTATATAAAAAAAATTGACAGAGATAAAATTTTAGTTAAAAGATTAACAATGATTCCAATCGAATGTGTTGTTAGGGGTTATATGTATGGAGGCTTGTTTTCCCGTTATAAAACGGGAAATTATATGAATATACCAATAGAATTATGTTCTTATTTGAAAAATAACGAATTTGCTGTTGCATCTAAACTGCCTTTTTTATTATTTGATCCTACAACCAAGTCTGATGAACATGATCTTCCAATAACCGAAGAACAAATTATAAAAAATAGTATATTGAGTAATGGTGAATTTGATAAAATAAAATGGTTATCTCTTAATCTCTATAATCAAATGAATAACATAATAAATTCATCCTCAAATTATATATTAGCTGATGTTAAATTTGAATTTGGAAAAGATCCTTTAACTGGTGAAATTGTATTGGCAGATTCTCTTGGTCCCGATGAATATAGGCTATGGGAATCTGATAAATACTCTCCTGGAAAATTACAGGATAGCTTCGATAAACAAATATTGAGAGATTGGTTGATCGAAACTGGCTTTAAAAAAACTATTGATGACTTTTCATTACGGGGTAAAAAACCCAAACCTCCATATTTGCCCTCTGATATAATCAATAAAATATCCGATAGATATATTGAAGCATTTGAGAAGATAACAAAGACCGATTTTAAAAAAATTTGAATTTTAATTATTCGGATTTAAAGGCCTTCCTATTCTACCTTAATTAACATAATGCCCGTCTTGCCTAAATTCTTTAATAAATCAATAATTTCTCTCGGTATTTCTAATGAACCATAATTACAATTTATAGAAAGTGTTCGATCACAAATAAATTTGCTTTTTCGTAAAACAATATCTTTAGAATTTGATAATAAAAGATCCTCATTACCTGAACCTTTGATTATGAAACTATAAGGTTCTACTATTAATTCTATTTCAATAGATGAATTATTTTTTTTTATTTTTTCCTTTATTTTAGGTAGCAAGTCTTTGCACGATTTATTTGCATTTACTCCTATTATACAATCTCCTTTTAAGGTTAAATTTTTGTCCTTTGTTATTTCTATTGTTCTGGAGTGTAAAGACTGAACGTTTGGGTGCCCTTCAAAGATAACCTCCTCTGATATCAAAATCTTATTACATGCTAATTAAACAAAATAAAAATATTATCAATGATAATTAATTAGTTTCTTTTTTAAATAAGGTAACTATAAATAAAGACTAGAAAGTAAATTAGTTGATTTGTTACCAGCCGCAGCAGGTTATGATAGAGCAATTACAGTTTTTTCACCTGATGGCCGATTATATCAGGTAGAATATGCAATCGAGACTGTTAGAAGAGGCACTTTAGCTTTAGGAATAAAAAGCACTGAAGGTGTCCTTTTGGCAGTTGAGGAAAAAACCAGAAAATTACAAGTATCAAGTGTTACTCAAAAAATATTTCAAATTGATGACCATATTGGTCTTGCCGCCGCAGGTTATATCCCTGATGCGCGAACACAAGTTGACCATGCTAGATTTTTTTCTCAAAGTAATAGGTTGATTTATGATGAACCAGTAGATGTAGAAGGTGTTGCTAAAAATTTAGCAGACATGGCGCAGCAGTACACCCAATATGCTGGAGTGAGACCATATGGTGTTGCTTTGATTCTTGCAGGGGTAGATAAAAATGGCCTTG
Organism: uncultured Nitrososphaeraceae archaeon; assembly: GCA_963779615.1. GTDB lineage: Archaea > Thermoproteota > Nitrososphaeria > Nitrososphaerales > Nitrososphaeraceae > Nitrosocosmicus. The sequence goes on along the minus strand of CAVZZA010000005.1, from coordinate 111,759 downwards.
GACTGTATCTCACAGATCCAAGCGGAACATATATCGGATATGATGCAGTGGCAATCGGTGCTGGAAGTGAACAAGTAACTGAATTTTTGGAAAAGAATTACAAAAGTGACATATCAATGGATAAGGCATGTGTTTTGGCCATAGAATCTATTTTCACTGTAAGTGAGGAAAAAACAGGGACGAAGCACATTAGACTTGCAGTAATTGATTCAGCCTCTAAAACACTTAAAATGATCTCTGAAGAAGAAATAGAACGATATTCTAAAGAAATCACGCAAAAAGAAAGCTCTACCTAATTATTGATCACACAATAAATATAATTTTTATCAATAAGGACAGTTTAAATAATCATTTAGATTTGAAATCTGGTGTAAAATGTTAGCTGAAATAGGTGCTAAAGCTCCTAATGTCAAGGTATCTGATTGGATCCAGGGATTACCAACCAATATCGATAAATTATACGGTAATATTATTGTCATAGAGGTCTTCCAGGTAAATTGCCCTGGATGTTTTCTTTATGGATTGCCTCAATCTATCTCCCTTTATGAAAAATACAAAGATAAAGAAGTAAGGGTATTAGGCATTGCAACTGCTTTTGAAGATTACGATAAAAATAATCTTGAGAACTTGAAATCACTTTTAACAGAGGGTAAGGTAATAGGTGAAACTTATAAAACTTTACGACAGCATGGCAAATTGGTAAATGGGGATACCCTTTATTATAAGATCCCTTTTCCTGTCGCCATGGATAAAGTGACAAAAATGCCTGAAAATATTTCTGAAGATGTGGTTAAAGATTTTATTGAAACCTATTTCGCGGACTACAAACCTTCTTCTGAAAAAGAAAAAGAAGAATTATTTTCAAAAGTACAAAATTATTTGAGGAATAAAGAATTTTCTGCACAAACTTTTGAATTATACAAACTCAGAGGAACTCCATCTTCAATTATTATTGACAGGGACGGAGTTTTAAGATACAGTTTCTTTGGTTCAGATGGTTATTTGGAGGGAGCTGTAAAAGAACTTTTAGAAAACAGGTGATAATTATATCTAATACTAATTTAAAATTTGATATAGCAATACCTGATTCCTTTTTAAGTGGTATTACATCAGACACTGATAAAACCTTTAAAATCTTCCAGCTTTCTCGATGTTTGTCTATTTTTCGAGTCGAAAATATATTTATTTTCCATGATAAAATTATTAATCCGAGAAAAGATGAAACCAATTTTATAGTTACACTTTTAGAATATCTTGATACCCCTCAATATCTTAGAAAAAAGATTTATCCCAAAATGGATTTTTTTAAGTATGTTGGTAGACTTCATCCTATCCGATCTCCTCACCATAAAGATAAAATCGCATTAGAAAATGTTAAAAGTGGAGAAACAAGGGTCGGGGTGTTGGAAAAAAGAGATAAACAGTTTTTTGTAGACGTGGGATTGGATTCCTTAATTAAATATCAGGGGAATATAAAACAACAAGGAAAAAAAATCAACGTAAAATTGTTAAAAAAAAACAATACTTTAACTGCTGTAGATGTAAACCGTGAAGGAATTAACGAAATTTATTGGGGATACAACGTTTTTTATAACAATTTCATAGATGAAATTTTAAAGAAGTATCCAAAACCCAAAATAATTCTTACATCTAAATATTCTGAATACTTTAAACTTGATTCCAGTTTTCTATATGATTTACAAAATAATAAAAGTGCCGATAATTCTATTTTGATAGTTTTTGGATCACCAAAATATGGTTTAAACGATATTTTCATTAAAGAAAGGATAAACATATCCAATTATCATTCGTTTAATTTTTTTCCTTATCAAGGAACACAAACTGTAAGGTTAGAGGAGTCCATACTTGGTGTATTATCTATATTGAATATTTTTATTGATTCTAAAGTTTAAAATCGCCAATCCTTTGGTAATTATAAACTTATTAATGGGTTTTGAAAAATTTTTTATATATGGGTCATAGAAAGTATAGCGCACCGAGAAGAGGAAGTATTGCTTTTCGTCCTAGGGCCAGAGCAAAAAGTCTGGAAGCTCGACTAAGAACATGGCCTGACAATTCCAATAAGGAGAGTGTCGGGCTGGTTGGTTTTGCTGGGTTTAAAGTAGGGCAAATCCAGGTAATGACTATAGATGATAAAGAAAAAACTCCAAATTATGGAAAACCTTTGATGAATCATTCTACTGTTATTTCATTGCCTCCATTAAAAATCGTTGGGATTAGGGGTTATTCAGTAGATGGGTATGGTAGGCATGCCATTTTTGATGTTTATTCTAAAGATTCTGTTAAAGATCTGTCATCAAAGTTTAAAGCTAAATACTCTGAAGATGGACTTAAAAAAGCAGAAAATAGTCTTGCAAATGCTGAGCATCTAGTGGCAGTAGTTGCAGTTTTCCCCGACAGGGTTGGAATTTCACAAAAAAAGCCTTTTATTTTTGAAGTGCCTGTTTCCGGTAAGGATGTTAAAACCAAATTTGATTTCCTAAAATCAAAACTAGGCCAAGAGGTTCGTGCATTAGATGTTTTTAAAAACGGTCAACATATTGATGTGAATGGAATAACTCGGGGAAAAGGTGTTGAAGGGCCAATTACAAGATTCGGAGTTAAACGAAAACAGCACAAATCAAGGAAAAGTGTAAGAGCTGTCGGAACCCTAGGACCTATTTCTCCAGCCGTAGTTATGTATACGGTTCCAAGACAAGGTCAAAGGGGATTTCATCAAAGAACCGAATATAATAAAAGAATATTGTTAATGTCAAATTCTGAAAGAAACGACGTTACAAATATTAATCCTAAAGGCGGTTTCAAACATTATGGATTGGTGGATGGGGATTACATGATAGTCAGAGGTACTATTCCAGGTGTTCCAAAAAGATTAATAAAATTACGACAACCGATTCGCAGTAAACCAACAAAAAATGTTGAACCTAAAATATTGGAAGTGATTGTGTAGTATGAATGCAAAAGTATATGATTTAGAAGGAAGGGAGACTTCAAATGTGGATCTACCTCCCGTATTCAATTTTCCTTATCGCCCAGAAGTCATAAAAAAAGTATATGTTAATCTGGATTCTCATCATTATCAAAAACAAGGAAGGTACCCCGCCGCAGGGGAGATAGTAAGTGCAGAATCACGAAACACTGGTTTGGGTATTGCTAGATTAGCTAGAGCAAAAGGAGAAGGTTTTTCGCGTGCAGGACAGGCAGCTGGGGTAGCAGGAGTAAGAAAAGGGAGATTGGCACATCCACCTGAATCTTGGAAGGTAACTTATAAGAAAATAAATAAAAAAGAAAAGCTGATTGCATTATATTCATCAATATCCTCAACAGCTGTTAATGAATTGGCAAAAAAAAGAGGTCATGCTGTTGATGAAATAAAATCCTTTCCTTTGGTTGTTGTTAATGAAATTGAAAATATTCAAAAAACAAAAATGTTGTTACAAGTATTAAAAGCATTGGGTATAGAAAGTGATTTAAAACGAGTCGAGAATTCAATAAAAAAGCGAACGGGAAAATCCAGAAGGAGAGGTAGGTCTAATAAAATTGGAAAAAGTGCTATTATTATTGTAGGCACAAAAGATTCACAATTATTAAATTTAAATGATTCAATTCCTGGTATTACCGTTAAATATGCAAAAAACTTGAGTGTGTTGGATTTAGTGCCGGGGTCAAAACCTATTAGGTTAGCGATTTTTTCTCAAAGTGCATTAGATGTATTAAAGGAAATAAAGCTTCCTTTAAATTTATTATTAGAAAAGTGATAGAAATGAGTGAGTTTATAAATAATAAAAACATAAAAATCAATGCCGATATAGCCAGTAAAATTTTAGTTGAACCCTATATAACCGAAAAAACTTTTAACCTTATTGAAAAAGAAAATAAACTGGTCTTTATCGTCCACAGTAAGTCGACTAAAAAACAAGTCATTGAATCTATGAGAGTAATTTATGAGGCAGATGTTAGCGAAGTAAATACATTTAATACCATTAGAGGTAAAAAGGCTATCATGAAGTTTAAAAATACAGATGGTGCTAGACAACTAGCGACTAATTTAGGTTTGGTGTAAATATTGAGATCTATTGTTTATATCAAATCTAAAATTCTTCCTGTTGATGGAGAGTGTCTATAAATGGTAAGAGAGTTTAAATTCAAAGGTTATTCTGCCGACCAAGTTCAAAAAATATCCATTGAGAAATTAATGCCATTGCTAAATTCCCGTCAGAGAAGATCTTTAGATAGGCGATTGTCTACTTATATGACAGATGAAAAAAGAAAATTTAGAGAAGAGTTAAAACTATCAAGAGAGGGGAAATTGACAAGCCCATTAAAAACCCATCTTAGGGATATGATAATATTACCTGATATGATAGGATTGAATGTTCTTGTTCATAATGGAAAAGAATTTGTATCTTTTACCATTAGAGCAGAAATGGTTGGTCATTACCTTGGAGAATATTCAATTACTAATAAAAGAGTTCAGCACGGGTCACCTGGAGTTGGTTCGTCACGTTCAAGCTTGTATGTTCCATTAAAGTGATATAGATGCCTAATTATTCATATTCTTTTCAAAAATATGAGAAATCTAGACACGTAAGGGCTGCCTTACGTGATAAATCTATTTCACATAAACATTCACGAGAGATTGCATTAGCAGTGAAAGGTAAAAGTATTGAAAAAGCAAGAGAATTCCTTGAGAATGTATTGTCTAAAAAAATAGCTGTTCCCTACAGGCGATATCACAATGAGGTGGCTCATCGTACAAATATACGTGATGGTTTCTGTTCTGGCCGCTATCCGCACAAATCGACAAGTGAGTTTTTAAAGTTGCTCGATAATTTGGAATCCAATGCAGAATATAAAGGGATGGACCTTGATAGATTAAAAATTATTTCGGTAGTAGTTCATCAAGGAACAAAATTAAAAAGGTTTACACCCCGTGCGATGGGGAGAGCTAGCCCAAAATATGATACATTGGTTCATGTTGAAATGATTGCAATGGAAGGGAGGACATCTTAAATGAATGCTATAAAAAACGTCCTAAAGAATAACTTTAGAAACATGGAACTGGATGAATTCTTGAGAGAAGAATTAAAAGACGCAGGATATGGCGGTGTTGATATCCAAAAATCACCATTAGGTACAAGGCTAACGTTGTATGTCACAAGACCTGGATTAGTTATAGGAAGAAAAGGAAGTGGTATAAAAGACCTGACATCAAAATTAGAGGTTAAATATGGTTTAACAAACCCACAAATTTCAGTAGTTGAGATGGAAATTCCGGAGTTAAACCCTAAGATAATGTGTAATAGGATTGCTCAATTGATAGAAAGAGGTACTGCATTTCGAAGGGCAGCTTTGTGGACCGTTAATACCATAAAAAACGCAGGAGCATTGGGTGTAGAGGTTACTATATCAGGTAAACTCAGAAGTGAAAGAGCTCATTTTGAGAAACATTCAGCGGGAGTAATTCCTAAAAGTGGTAATATGGCAGATAGAGTGGTAAAAGAGGGGATTACTCATGTCTTAACAAAGATGGGTATAATGGGGATAAGGTTGAAAATTGCTATAAAGGGAGCTGTTCCACCAGAATTCGAATTGTTAACTCATTTCAAAGATAATTCATCAGATGAAAGCTCTAAGATGGTTAGTGAAAAGGCTGAAGAACATGACCTTGGTAGTGATACCTCATCAATAGAATCAGACAAGCATGTTGAAATGGTTGAAGTTAAAGAGGAGGTAAGCAAATAACATGGCAAGAAATAAAACTAAAACATTAAGGGAATTCAATGACTCTGATCTCCAAGGTAAACTTGAAGATTTAAAGGTTGATTTAGCTAAATTGCGTTCAGAGGGTTCAAAAGGTACTTTAAAAAAAGAAGCCGGTGTTATTAGATGGAAGCGAAGAGATATTGCTCGAGTGTTAACTATATTCAACGAACGTACAGGTAGGTTAGTCAAATAATGCCTCTACCTTCTACAGGATTTCAAATTGTGAATATTCTCGGGAAAAAAATTAAAATATTAAAAAGCACAAATAAATTTAATACCGATAAGACGGGTATTATTGTTAACGAAACCAAAAATATGATTTATTTATCAAATAAAAAAAAAATAGCTGATGTAAAAAAAATACCAAAGCGTGAAATTAAAGTATTTAAAGTGATTCTGGCATCTGGAGATTACTTTATAAATGGAAAAACATTGTTAGGTAGACCAGAGGAAAAAATTTCAAGAATTAAGTGATTGATATGGTTAAAAATATAGGTATTCAGGTTAAATCTCCAAAAAGGACATGCACCAATAAAATCTGCCCATTTTGTGGTTCACTCTCTTTACGGGGAAAATTAGTTTCAGGAACTATAGTGAGCCATAAAGCAAAAAATATGGTAGTTGTTGAACGCGAATATTCTCGTTTTGTTAGCAAATATAAAAGATATGAAAGGAGTCAGTCAAGGATCCATGCATTCATTTCAGATTGTATTGATGCTACGGAGGGGAACAAGGTAAAAATAGCAGAATGTAGGCCTTTATCAAAAACAATTTCTTTTGCCGTTGTGGAGGTAAATGAATAAAGATGTCATCAAAATCAAGAGCCGTATCATCAAGGGGAGTAGCTGAGTTTAGACCTTATGTAACAAGATCTCTTCCATTATATGCTAATTTAGTTTGTGCTGATAATACTGGCGCAAAAATATTGCAAATTGCACAGGTTACTCGAATTAAAGGTAGGCATTCAAGGTTACCCTCTGCTGCTGTTGGAGACTTTGTAACAGTAACAGTCAAAAAAGGCCCTGCTGAGTTAAGGAAACAAATTTTTGGTGCAGTAGTTGTAAGACAAAAGTATGCTATTCGACGGCTAAATGGAGTTAGGGTTTCTTTTGAAGATAATGCTGCTGTATTAGTAACAAAAGAAGGTGAAATCAAAGGCACTGATATTAAAGGACCAGTAGCCGCAGAGGCCGCGGAAAAATGGCCCAGAATAGCTAATTTAGCCTCCATGATTATATAGATGATATTTATGATTACAAAAAAAGATGCAAGTAAGTTTAGTTCATCGGTTTGTTCCAACCTTGCTGACAATTTGAAAAAGCAATATAATAAAAAAAGTACTAGTGTTGTGAAAGGCGATACCGTAAGAATCATGCGTGGAGAATATAAAGGAGTTGAGGGTAAGGTTGAAAAAATTAATACCGATAAAGGGAAATTAAGTATTGAAGGGGTTCAGCGTGAAAAAATTAAAGGTGGCCAGGTAAAAGTTCTTATTCATGCTTCTAATGTGAAAATTTCATCATTAAACATGGATGATAACTATAGGAAAAATAAATTTGGAAATAAGGAACAAATTAATAAATCTGGAAAACAAGGTAATAGGAAAGCAGAAAAAGAATGAGGTTTGGGAGTGATTAATAAATGGTAAGAAAAAGTGGAAGTACAAAAACAAAAAGACAAATGGCGCCAAAATTCTGGCAAATAAAAAGAAAAGGGCATCCATTCATATTATCTGTAAGTCCTGGTCCATATGCAAAAGATAGATGTTATCCTATTGGGGTATTGCTGCGTGATGTTTTGCATTTGTGTCGTAATTTACAAGAAGCAAAAATAATTATGAATTCCGGGCAAATAAAGGTGGATGGCGTAATAAGAAGAGACGTACATTTTGGTGTTGGTATCATGGATATTGTTGAAGTCATTCCTAGTGGAGACGCGTATAGACTAATCCCTAAAGATTTAAAAATCTTAGTTCCTGTCAAAACAAAAGAAAAAGGAGTTAAATTATTAAAAGTAACTAAAAAAGTTTGTATCAAAGGCAATAAAATTCAATATGGTTTTCACGATGGTAAGACATTAATTTCTGAGGATAAAAAAATGAGTGTAGGAGATGTTTGTTTGGTAAGATTGCCAAATATACAAATCGAAAGTCATATCAAGTTTGATGTGGGTTGTACAGTCTTGGTCGTTCAAGGGGAAAACGCTGGAAGAATAGGTAAAGTAGAGGAAATAAAAAATGGAATGTTTTCATTACCAAAGAGAACAATAGTGAATTTTGATGACAGATCGGTTGAACTACCAGTGAATATTGTAATGCCTATAGGAAACGATAGGCCTATTCTGGAGGTTTTTAGCTGATGAGCGATAATTTATCAAATCCGATGAAAGAAATATCCTTGTTTAAGGTTGTCATTAATATTGGAGTCGGTAAAGCCGGAGAACCCCTAGAACGTGCAAAAAGTGCATTATCTGAATTAACTGGGCATACACCTAGTGTTCGAGGGGCAAAAAAAAGTGTTAGAGATTTCAATATACACAAGGGAGAGCCAATCGGGACCATGGTAACCTTACGAAGAACTGATGCCATAAACTTTTTAAGGCGTATTATGGAAGCAAAAAAGAATGTGATAAAATCTACATCTTTTGATAATAATGGTAATTTGTCGCTTGGAATTCACGATCATATCGATATACCTGGAACAAAGTACAATCCTGACATTGGAATTTTTGGAATGGATATATGTACATCTTTGACAAGGCCTGGTTATCGGGTCTCAAAGAAAAGAAATCCTTCAAAAATAGGTAAAAAACATAAAATTACAAAAGATGAGGCAATCGATTTTTTCAAGAATAAATTTGGAGTTGATGTGGTATGAAAATTAAAATTAGAGACTATGATTTAACGGGCAGAAAAAAACTCGCTCATGGCAAAGGAACAAGATGGTGCAAAAGATGCGGTTCTTTTAGTGGACTTATATGCGCTTATGATTTGATGTTATGTAGAAAGTGTTTTAGGGAAGTGGCGTTTTCATTGGGATTTAGGAAATACGAATAGGTGGATGTAATGCCGGCATTAAATGTTTTATCTAATTTATTTACGACTTTGTATAACAATGAAATGAGAAGAAAGAGGGAGTGTATTGTTTTGCCTGCTTCAACATTCGCAAGTGAAGTATTGCGTGTCATGCAAAAATATCGGTACATAGGTGAGTTTGAACAAGTTGACGATGGGCGTACAGGTAAGTTCAGGATCCAGCTATTGGCAAAGATAAATAAATGTGGTATAATTACCCCTAGATTTAGTGTAAGGAAAGATAAGTATTTGTTTTGGGAACGTCAATTTTTACCTTCTTATAATATGGGTATATTGATAGTCTCTACTAGTAATGGTATAATGTCTCATCATGAAGCTCAGGATGGAAATTTGGGAGGTGCTTTAATCGGGTATGTCTATTAAGCCTGAATTCTTTGAAAATGAGATTGTATTACCTTCCGAGGTATCAATTACTAAAGATCAGAACGTATTAACAACAAAAGGCTCATATGGTTCTGTTCAAAAGGACTTTACTAAAATGCCAGCTAATATAGATTTGCAAGGAAATAAAATTACCATAAAATCGCATGGTAATAGAAAAAAAGACTTTGCTTTAGTAAATACTATTCAGAGTGTGATTAATAATATGATAAAGGGCTCAAGTAAAGGCTTTACATACAGACTTAAAATAGTTTTTGCGCACTTTCCTATTACTGTAAAAGTTAAAAATCGTGAAATATATGTTGAAAATTTCTTTGGAGAAAGATCTGCAAGAACTTCTAAAATTGTAGGTAGCGATACAAAGGTTACTGTAGAGGGAGAGGATGTGGTAATAACAGGTCCTAATATTGAAAATGTTTCTCAATCAGCAGCCAATCTGGAGTTGGCAACACGAATAAAAAATAAGGATTCTAGGGTGTTTCTTGACGGAGTATATATTTATTCAAAAGAATAAATAATTTTTTTAATTCACTTAAAAATTATGCCAGTTTTTGTATGTATATATTTATAAATATGCATTATTATTGATAAGTTTACAATATGTGAAATTATCGTTTCTATATATGATTATCGTAACATTTAATTATTCTTTTATTTTTTTATAGACTAGTGCCGCTGTAGCTCAGCTTGGTAGAGCAAATTCATAATTTTTAATTATGAAGCTTAGCTGGCTGTTAACCAGTAGGTCATCAGTTCGAGTCTGATCAGCGGCGCTATTTTACAATAAAAAATTAAAAGGATATTATATCTAATGAAATTGCATCAGATAAAAGAAAAAAATGCCTATGTCCTACAATAAATTTATTTCTTATTTCGCTTCTAGGAACCCATCTGTTGGAAGATGTGAATAGTCTTTCTTTTTTCATTCTATTTTCTAATTCCTCTATATCTATCTCCTTTTCTTCGATTACATCGGTTTCTAAGTTTTGAATTATTACTAAAATTTTATTGATGAGCACTCTGTCTCCATATTTTGAATAATCACGAGTATTCTCGTTAATTTCCATCACTTTTATTTTTAGTTGTTTTTTATGAAATGCATCTCTACTGATCAGTTCTCTATCGCTAAGATAACCTTCATAATCCATTGTATTTTGAACATTCTACTTGTTAATAATTATTTTATTTTTTTCTTTTTGATTTGTTAAATTCAACTGATATTTTGTCATTATCTACTTTTATTTTAGATATTACGATTGCATCATTTATTTTGATGTCCCCTTCAACCATTCCTAAAATTCTTATTCCTGAGAATTCTCCGATACCAAAATAATTATTTTGATCAGGTAGATGAGAATATGACACTTCTAATAGTTTACCTTTATTGAATAATTTTTTTAATATGGTTTTTTTAAAGCAATATTTGCAATTATAACTTGGGGGCCAATTATACTTTTTACACTTCGTACAATAAGTAATTAAAAAAATATCATCTTTGATTTTTTTTAATATTGATTCTTTTAAATTCATTTATTTTTCTAATAATATAATTGTTGACGACGTTCCTGCAGCAGCCATGTTATGAATTAAACCTCTTGAACAGTTTTTTCTTTGTCTTCCATTAGGAGCTTTACCTTGTAGTTGGAGAACTATTTCATTAGTTTGGTCTATACCTGTAGCTCCAATAGGATGTCCACATCCAATTAGACCTCCTCTGGTATTGATGTGAATTCTGTCTTGTTTTATAAAACTTGTGCCTTTTCCTTTCTCTATAAAACCTATATCTTCATAAGCCATAAGTTCCATTATCGTAAAAGCGTCATGAAGTTCTACAATATCTATATCTGAGGGTTTTAATTTAGCTTGGTTAAATGCTTCTTTTGAAGCAATTTTTGTGGTAGTGATTGACCGAAGATCAGAGGAAATGTTGGAGAAACTCGCACCTTGGTTATTTTGTGAAATTCCTTTAATCCATATCGGTATTTCCGATTTTTTTGCGTATTTTTCTGATACTAATAATATCGAGGAAGCTCCCTCACATGGGTAACAGCAGTCGAGTATTTTTAAAGGATCGACAATTTTTTTTGAACTCATAATATCAGGAAAACTAAATTTTTTGTTATAATACAAGGCATTAGGATTTTTATTTGCGTTTTTGTGGTTTTTTTCTGAAATTAAAGCCAAGTCTTCTTCTGATGTGTTGAAGTTTCTAAAATGAGTTTTTGCAAAGAGCGATGCCCAGTGTATTGGTAAATCATACACTCCTCTTGTTATGTCCCACAGGAGTTTATTTCCAGGGCTGTTTTGTTTTTCAGCACCTGTAACAATTATTGCATTACACATGCCTGAAAGAATTAACGAATATGCTAAAAAAATTGCGGTAGTTCCAGAATTGCATAGATTCTCTACTTTGGTGCAGATTTTAGGATTTAAGTTAGTCATCTCTGATATAATACTGCCTAAATATTGTTCATTTGAGCAAGAAGATACAATCAATCCATCTACTTCACGTTTCTCTATTTTTGATTTTTTTAAAAGGTTGATTATTGACTTGCATGCCAAATCTGGTAAAGTCTGGTCCGAAAATTTTTGATATTCTAGGGTATCTCCGGAATCAATCCCGATTCTCATAGTTCCAAGAAGTCCTTATAATTTAATTGTCCATTCTTATCCTCAATAGGATTTACCTGCAATATTGGCAAATCTATTCCTGTGTTGATAAATTTTTTTATTTGGTAGTTGCAATCATTAACTGAACCATATATTACTAGATCATCTAACATTTTTGTTGGTATATTTTCAATCGATCTTTCTACACCATGATTGTGATAATCCTTATAAATTTTATCTACCTCTATTTTAAAACCTGTTCTAGAAAGGAAATTATAATAGATTCTCCCAACAGATATATAAAAAGCAAGGGTTTTTGCTGCTCTCTTTTTTGCCATTTGTGGTTCTTTATTTGATACTGATGTTATTAATACTAATGATGAATGGATCTTCATTTTTTTTTTAAGATCATAAAGTAGACTTTTAATTTCATTTATAGGTCTTAAATAAAATAATAATCCATCTGCATATTTTAGTCCAATATGGATCATTTTTTTATTTACCGCAGCTATATAGATTGGGATTTGTGCTCGAGATTTTTCTAAAATCTTAAAGTTATTAATTTTAACTATTTTTCCATCATAACTTGTCTTTTCTTCTGAACGAATAAGTGATCTAATTGATTGTATGTATTCTTTCATCCTCTCTATTGGATCACTATATTTGAGACCATGTAGATTTTCTACAATGGAAGCTGTACTCGCACCCAAACCTATTATCATCCTATTATTAGATAATTTATCTATCGAAATTGCTCCCATTGCAATTGTAGCAGGTGTTCTGGAATAGATATTGATTATTGATGTACCTATCTTTACATTTGAAGTAACCTGGGAAATTGCTCCCAAAGTTGAAAATGCTTCCTTTCCCCAAGATTCTGGCACCCAAATAGAATCAATATGTTCAAGTTTGTCAATATTGGACGAAAACTCTACAACATTTTTTGTTTGTAAAAGAGAACCTATGCTAAATCCTATTTTTAATTTCATCTTAATGTTGCGAATAAATTCTAGACAATTCCTTTGATGACTCTTCAATATCTTTATGAGAATCTATGGATTTCCAAAAAGAATTTTCAAATTTCCTTGCTTTCAGTTTTTGTTGATCTGCCATTGCCGGCAAAGCTGTTGTTTCTATATTTCCTTTGTCAGGAAGATAGTTAAAAACATCCTGATTAAAAAAATATACTCCGGCGTTTATCCATTTATCAATTATGTTGGGTTTTTCTTTAAATCCTGTTACATTTGATTGCTCATCAAAGTCTACTATCCCGTAAGGACTTCGAAGGGGTACAACTGCTAAAGTATTGAATTCGTTTTTATGAGCTAATATGTTGAAGTCTATATTAGTTAGGATATCTCCATTTATCATAAAGAAGCCTTCTTTTTCATCCTTCAAGAGACTATATGTATTTTTTAATGCTCCCCCAGTTCCTAAAGGTTCTTCCTCTACAGTGTATGCAACCTTGACATTGAATTTATTACCACTCGCAATAAAATCAATAATCTGTTCTTTGAGATAACCCACACAAATTATTACTTCCCTTACATTGTTTTTTGCCAAAAGCTTTATCTGCCATTCAATGATTGGTTTATCTAAAATTTCTATCATTGGTTTTGGACGATTATCTGTTATGGGTTTGAGTCTTTTTCCAAACCCTCCCGCTAAAATTACTCCTTTCAACCACTTGTATTATAATGTTATTAAAATATATTTTTTTATTTTTCTTTTTGGTTTATTTCACAATATTTGATCTTTAATTTGGTATATATAAAAATTTAAATTGTTAACTATAATTATGATAATATAACTATAATTATGATAATATAACTATAATTATGATAATATAACTATAATTATGATAATATAACTATAATTATGATAATATAACTATAATTATGATAATATAACTATAATTATGATAATATAACTATAATTATGATAATATAACTATAATTATGATAATATAACTATAATTATGATAATATAACTATAATTATGATAATATAACTATAATTATGATAATTACGTTTTAGATGTAATTACAAAATAATCTTTCAAAACTCGAATTATGAAATGTAAAACATTAACTTGCAATTTTTTTGTAGCAACATAGAAACCTACATTAAAAAATAAATAATTAATTTGGGGATCTCATAACATTGCCTAATGCTTCTACAAAGTTTATAATTTGAGTATCTGAGTGTTCTGCTGATAGGGAAACCCTCAATCTAGATTGACTTTTCATTACTGTTGGGTACCTGATAGCCTGAACAAAAAATCCTTTCTTCAAAAGCTTTCTGGATATTTCCACAGCTTTTTTTTCATCCCCTATGATGATCGGAATTATTGGACTATATCTGACTTTTTTTACATTATAAATCTTTTTTTCTTCCAGGACTTTATAAAACAAATCAATATTTTTATAAAGTTTTTTTTGTTGTTTTCCTTCTTTTGCCGCTTCTAGAGATAAATTTGCTATTTCACACAAAAAATCTGGAAGTGCTGATGTAAAAATGAACGGACGCGATTTATTAATCAGGTATTCACAAATTAATCTAGAACTACTTACATATCCGCCAAAACACCCTAACCCCTTGCTCAAGCTACTAATGTGGATGTCTACTCCTTTTGAGACATTAAAAAACGCAGGCGTCCCAGAATAGTTTTTTAAACTATTGCTACCTACAACAAAATCGCCATGCGCATCATCTACAATTAGAAAACAGTTGTTTTCTTTTGAGATTTTAGATATTTCTTTTAGGTTGGAGAAATCCCCATCCATGCTAAAAATTCCTTCTGTTATTATTATTTTTTTTTTTACATAGCTTTTTTTTACTAATTTTTCTAAAAATGAAAAGGCATTGTGTGGAAAAATTTTTACTTGACTGTTGGAAAGCCTGCATCCGTCAATAATACTTGCATGATTCAAATTATCACTAAAAATTATTGTATCTTTGTCGCCTAAGGCACTTAAAACACCCAGATTTGCCATATATCCATTTGCAAAAATCAAGGTCGATTGAGTATCACGGTGCCTGGATAAATTTATTTCAAGACTTTTAATTTTAGAAGAGCTTCCTGAAATTAATCGTGAACTGCATTGTGATGTGTGGTGTTGGATTAATTTGTCTAAATGACCCGGTTTTCTTTTGTATTTTGATAATCCTAAATAATCATTAGATGAAAAATCATTAACCTTGTTTTCCATGTATTTTAGGGTTGAATCTTTTTCAATGTCAAATATTTTTATCCTCCTATAAAGATCGTCTTTTTTTAGCCTGAATAGCTCATTTTCAATGAATCTGTTTTTGTCATTTTGTATATTTCTACTATAATTCTGTCTTGAGCCCAATCTCTTTTATCATCGTAATGTCCTTGTAAGAATCATTCCCCCCTGTAGTAAGATATCCTCCTGTAATTATTCCATTAGCTCCTGCTTTGAGTGCAATTTTTTCTTTGTCCTTCAAGTGAACTTCTCTCCCTCCAGCAATTTTTAGAATTGTTTTTGGCATAATAAATCGCCATACTGCAATTGTTTTAATTGCTTCCATTGGATCCAATGGTGTTAAATTGGCAAGAGGAGTTCCATCTCTAGATATTAAAATATTGATGGGAACTTCGTCTGGTTGTAGTGATCTTAGAGAGAATCCAAGTTCTAATCTCTGTTTGTGACTCTCTCCCATACCAATTATGCCACCCGAGCACAATTCTAATCCTACTTCTTTTACTATTTTGGCAGTTTTTACCCTATCAGAAAAATCATGAGTTTTGCATATTTGTGAAAAATAACTTTCAGAGGTTTCCAAGTTATGATTATATCTCTTAACACCTAAAGATTTTAATCTCTTTGCTCTTTCTCGAGTCATGAAACCCAATGATACATTAATGTCTATCCTTACATTTTTTTTAATTTCTTGTATTGTGTCACATATTTGCTCAAAGTCCTTTTCTGGTGGGGATCTATATGCACATACAAGACAAAAACTAGTGGACCCTCCCTCTTTTGCTCTTATTGCTTGTTCTATGATGACATCCTTTGGCAAAAGAGGATATTTGTTGATACCTGTATTATCATTATAGAAGGTCGATTGAGCACAAAATGAACAGTCTTCGGGGCACCGCCCAGATTTTGCATTTATGAGAGTTTCTATATCGACTAACTCGCCATTAAATTTTCTTGTTATGGTATTTGCACAATTAGCCAAAGTGTTCATATCATTTGTAGAAAGTAAAGACTCAGCATCCTCGAAATCTAATTGCCCACCATCTAAAACACATTCCATCATATTTTCTATAAGAGTTTTATCTGAATTAGATCTGCTGTTGTTAGTCTTATTTTCATCTGTATACAACATATTCTATCCTAAATAGGACAATTATAAAAGGTGTTATAATAATTAATCCATGATTTAAAATACCGTATTTTATTTTTTTATTTTTTTAATGGGTTTGTATCAGCCTTTTGGAGATGTATTAAAATTGTGCTTATAGTCGTGTTGTATGAAATCTTAACAACAAACTCCTAACGGTAATTATTAACAAATAGATGTAACGTCCTTTGTGTTGATCTTAAGATTTTGAAAAAATATGGAAAACTAAAATTAATACATAAAAATAAAAAACTTGCCTATCATGATATTTTTTAAAAATGCGTTAAATATTGAATAGTTGTAGATTGAATTGCATTTAAATAAATGTAAATTAGAATCTTTGGTAGACTTATTAATTGTAGTGTCTATATTTTAGTCTTTAATCTTATTCCATCAAAATTTAACTAATCTCCCTTTAAAGACACCGTGAAAAGTCACAAAAACGATATTCGCTATCTACATTGAATTGTGGTTTGGTATAAAAAAGGACCCGTTGTTAGACCGTGCATTAACTAACCCTGTTTTTTTACCTTTGAAATGCGTATTATTCTATATGGCAGTTTAAAAAGAGGAATTACCTTTTTTGTACTGTTTGTTAATAATGTTTGATCTTTAGCAAAATAAAATAGAAAAGATAACAATTATTGTGAAATATGCCTTTGCATACCTGCGGGTAAGCACAGAGGAGCAAACAGTATTAAATCAAAGGCTGGCCATGCAAAAGTGGGCAGATAATCATGACTTTCAGATACTGGAGTATTTTGAAGACTCTGCAGTTAGCGGCAAGATTCCTGCAGTCAAAAGAAAAGGTTTTGTAGACATGCTCAGTATCGTAAAAAATGAATCAGTTGATGCAATATTAATATATGAGTTATCAAGGGTTGGACGCACTTTTTGGGATACCTTGGATGCAATAAAGGCCATAGAGGCATATGCTCCCCTCATATCATGTTCACCCCGAGAATCCTTTTTACAGATGACAGAACCCAGCGTGAGAAAGCTCATGATAGGGATCCTAACGTGGGTTGCAGAACGGGAGCGGGAAATGCTGGTCCAAAGAACAAAAGATGGGTTATCCAGGGCCAAATCCGTTGGAAAGATAATCGGCAGGCCGAAGAAGGAACTGGATAAAGATAATCTAATAAAGCTGCTTGCTCAAAATAAACCACGAGTAAAGATTGCCAGGGAGCTAGGGGTATCAAAGGCAACACTCTATAAAGAACTGCGGCTCTTATATTCTGTATCCAGCATTAGTGATAATACTAGAAAAGAATAATAGCCGTCAGACATTTAATAAAAAATATCTGGTTCACAGACCAAAATCGAACTTTTAACATTATCTAAAATTAATGCGATATATAATTTTATAATATTTTTTTATAACGAAGATTACTGATCACCAAATTGAAAAGTTTAGGAATTTTTCTCAACTTGACAGATCAAAACAATTAGAAAATAAATACATCTATATTTTTAGACGTTATGTTCTATCATTTTAATGAGTTTAAACTGAACATCAATAATTTTGTCCAGATCCTTTTGTTTTATTGCTAATGGGGGGATAAACATCAATATGTTTCCGAGGGACCTTAAAAAAACACCCATTTTCAATGATTCTTTCATTACAAAATAGTTTAACCTTTGCTTATCTTTGAGAATCTCAATTGGCTTTCCGTTTTTTTCTAGTACCATTCCAGTTAACAGTCCCTTGTGACGAATATCTGTTATGATGCTGCAAGATTCTAACTCCTTTAATCTATTTAAAATATACTTACTATTTTGTCTTATTTGCTGAATCAATTTTTGGCGTTGGTATTCTTCAATATTTGCTATTGCAGTGGCACATCCTATGGGGTTCCCTGTAAATGTGTGGCCGTGATATAATTGTTTATTTTCACTATATTCTCCCAGAAACGATTCATAAATTTTATTTGTTGTGAGGGTAACCGCTAGGGGAAAATAGCCTGCAGTTAGGGATTTCCCAAAACAAACAATATCTGGAGTGGAGTTCTGTGCTATATATTCTATTATATTTCCAAGTCTCCCAAAACCAGTTGCAATTTCGTCAAGTATGAAATAGTACGTCATACTTCTGACAAAGCTCGGCAATTCTTTTCTGGTAATTGGGAGGATATATTATTACGCCTCCTGCTATTTGAGCTCCGCTTTCCATTACAAGTGCACAGCACTTTTTACTGTATTTTTTGAATATGTTTTCTGTTTTTTCTATACATCTGTCTATAAAATCTGTAAGTTCTTTTTTTCTATCCTTTTCTCTGTTTCTATTGTTGTTATAATTACATGAAGGACTTGATGCTTGAAATACCGGTGTTAACAAAGATTCGTATGCTCCAAAATATTTTTGTATGTATCCGACAGACATTGCGGCGGCGGTATCTCCATGATATCCATTTTGAATAGAAATAAAGCGATTTTTTTCAGGTTTACCTATATTGGCATAATATTGTAGTGCCATCTTTAATGCAACTTCTACTGCAGTGGAACCATTATCTGTATAAAAGACCCTCTCCATACCTTTTGATATTTTTAACAGTTTTTCTGCAAGGGTTACTGAAGGTTCGTTAGCCAATCCAAATAGGGTTGAATGTTGAAGAGTCCTTATCTGATCAACCATGGCGTCTGTAACTACATTTTGTCCATGACCCCAGACATTACACCACATACTTGCAATACCGTCGAGGTATCTGTTACCATCAACATCTATAAGATAAAATCCTTCTCCTTTTACTATTACTTTGTTATTCTGTTGCATCCAGTCTTTCATCTGGGTGTATGGATGCCACACAAATTGTTTATCATCTTTACCTAATGATTTCATAGTTACTATACAGTATTTGATTTGAATTATTCTGCAAATATTAACCTATTCTTTTATTTATTTTCTATTTTTATGACTCTAATCTAATACTTTCAAAACTCGAGTTTTGAAATATCAGTACACATATCATGATGTTACTAGAGGTATAGTATAACAACTAGTTATGTAATGTAAATAATTACAAAAAATATATTTTAAAGTAAGTTACTGTTTACTAATAAATTAATATATGATATGTACTAGTAAAAATAACGTATCTAATTCTAGTATAAAATATCAATTGATATATTGTTGTAAATTTTATAGACATATTATATTTTCCAATATATATAAATGGATAGAAAAGTTAAAAGATAAAGAACTAATTCCAAATATTATAAATATTGTATTAAATACTTCGGTTGACTCGGAAACAACTCTTATTTATTACAAATACTCTAAATGAATGAAATATACATTTTATTATTTTGTTTAAATTTTATTTTATAAAATGAAATCATCCTGTATTTTAAAGAAGACCTTATCGTTTTTATTAGTGGTTCATCATCATTCTTAAGTATATATATTAAACCTTCGGTCCTATCTTAGATACACTGTATTGTTTATGTCCTGAGCTGTAAACAGCACCTGTTCAATAAGGTGTCTAACGTGTTGTTCTTCATCACTGACGGTTTGAGTAGAGCCCTTTTCACTAACTTTCATGGGATAATTGATTTGCAATATTTTTATATCCCTTTAACTCGCGGCTTTACAACTATTTCTATACCAAATAAGGAATTTTTCATGATAAGATCCATGTTAGGATTTAAAACAACTGATAATTATTGTTAGCGATTATTTGTATAAATGTGTAAAAGATTCTTCAAAAGATCTAAAAGTTACAAGCTAAAGCAATTATCAAGTAAATTTTTAATAAAATTAGATGATCCTTCATAGTATCGCATATTTGAATGGAAAAATATGATTATAGATCCCAGGTAATAAGATACATACCAAAATTTTACAATAAATCCATAATTATTTATAAAATTTACATTTTGTATTGCGTATTATGTTCAATGGACATTAGGTTTTTAAATATTCTATAGATAGAACTAATCACGTTAGAGACTATTATATTATTTATGTTGTATAAATAAACATAATAAATCACTTCTCAACTAACTCAAAAAATTTTAAGAAATAACAGGTGTATCCATGAAAAATTTTAGAAACATGCACAAATAGGGAAAAAACATTAGATAACATTCAGATAACAGCAAGAAACAGATATTTTTTTTCATTCTTTTATAAACTAACTCTATACCATACCTAATGCGATGGTATCAAAAAAAGAGGAAAAGAAAAACGTGTTATAGAGCTCCGTGAACAAGGCAAAACATACAGGGAGATAGCTAAGGAAGAGCATTTGTCGCCTGGAAGCATCAGTTCAATAATAAAGAAATCAAATGGCGAAGAGGAGACAAAACCGGTATCAAAAGACACACAAGCTAGAAAACTATTCTCTCAGGGCAAAACCCCTTTGGATGTATCGAATGAACTAGATTTGGGTGTAGAGGAGATAGAAAGAATTTATAGGGACTTTTGGAAACTAAAAGGGCTTTATGAAATTGACACTGCGTATGAAGAAGGAATAAAAAACAACATTCCATCATTTCCAACATTTTACAGAATTATAAAGTAAAAGGAAATAGATGAAAAAGGTATATCAAAAATTTTGCAATATTCAGACCAATTACTGTCACTTGATGAATTGGTGCAAACACGAGTCAAAACAATAGACTCATCGGTTGACAAAAACAGAGATTTGATAGCTAAAAACAAAGAATTACAAAATAAAATAGAACAATCAATAAATACTATTCAGCTATACCAATCAAAACTTGGCAGATTAACCAATTCAATAAAAATCAAATCTGCTCAACTGCTAATGATGGAAAAAGATGTCGGTGATTTAAATGATGGTGAAGATTATTCCAAATTCAGGGAAATCGCAGAACAAAGAGCGGCCTCCATCTTAAACAGCAATCAGGATCTACTAGTGGCATCCGTTGCAACAGTATTAGTAGCATTAAGAAAAGATCCAAAAAAAGTGAACTAATAACCGGTTTCAACTATTATGAGGACGATATAGACAATTCAGAGGATTTTCTCAATGATGTATCACTTAATAACTATATCCAAACAAATTATGAACCAATACTTAACACTGCGGATATGCTCTATAATAAAATTTTAAAAATAGTGCAAAATAACATATCACGTTCATTACCAAAAACGCAATAGAATTAATAGTTGATTTAAAAGAATCATTTTTTGTATGTACCTGTTAGTTTGATATCAAAACCACACTATCTCATCCTTTTATTTTTTAATGTGCCCATAGCTGGGTTAATTCCATTGTCATCTTGCTCATTTGGCTCTTGCCAGAGAATCTTTTGAAAGGATCTACTAATCTGAACAGGATGTAAAGACAAAGGAAAGGATGCTGCTTGTTTTCAACGTTGTATATCATGGTATTATAGCAGCTCATGTAGCAAGAGGCCTCCTTCATAGAAGTAGAGCATGGGCCTGTGAATGGCTAAAAAGATATTGTAAAGAGGGTGCATAAATGGATTAAAAAACAGACACAAAAGCGGCAGACCCCACGAACTATCTGAAGAGGTTAGTTTCCAGATTGAGAAAGAACTGAAAGACAGCAATATTGGTTGGACGACAAAACAGGTTGAAGATATAATTGTAAGAAAAAGTGGCGGGATAAAATACCATTATACCCACATATATCACATCCTTTGCAAGTGGGATTTCAAGCAGAAGAAGGTACCAAGAAAGGTACATGCTGACACTTTTGCATCCAAAGATGATAAGAAGGCTTTCAAAAAAAGGTCATCCAGATATTTGTAGATAAACAAGAAGAAGAAGAAGAAAAACGCTTTACTCTAGTATCACTGAATGAATCCTTCTTTTTCTATGATTCCTTGGTAAGAAGACTTGTATTGACAAAGAGAATGAAAGACCTGTGGTGAGTGACAGGCTCACAAGCATTCATGTATTTTTGGTGTCATGAGCATTGGAGGGAAATAAGCATCTCTTCATTCAGTATAATATATTCAACGATGCTACATTCCTGGATGTTCTAATGATGATTCATTCCAAATTTCCAAGGTGTTATGTATTTATGGATAGGCATAACCAAACATTCCAAATCAAAAAAGGTAAGAGCGGATTTTTAAGAAAACATGGATTTTCTTTCTGTGTATCTTCCAACTGCTACAACACCATAATTAATGGTTATAGAAGAAGTTTGGATTATAGCCTACGGAGATTTGATAGTGTTACAACATTATATTCCAATCATCACAAATATCCGTACAATAAACCAACAAATTTAGATAAAATTATTAAATTTTGTTATTGTGTATTTGCTAATTGGTATGTTATCATATTATTATCTATAAAACTATCAATTTCTTGGTATTGATAATATTATTGACTTTATGTATATTAATTTATAAATATTGTATTTACAAATAATGAATGAAAAGTGGAAATCAAAGAAATTCTGTATGCTGAAATCGACAAGATGGGGAAAAATCATATCAGATCTCTATTGTCAGAAGATATATCTAATTCCAAAACTGTGATTAGTTCACTTTTGAATAATTGTACAAATTTGTTGAATGAAAGCAATCCAGTTGAGGATGAACTCGTATTGTTTGCTGAGGCGTTAATGCATTTTGTTTTAACCGTGTCCATGATTCCCGCAGAGCGAAAAGTAAGCGTAGATGGTGTTGCCATAGATGTACTTGTTCCAAATTCTAAAAACCTTAGAGCCGACAGTGATAAGGCAGTTACAATCCATTTTTTCAAAGATAGGGATGAGGACATCGATGAGGCAATTGCAAAATTGTCAAAGGTTCAAAAAAACACAAACAATATATGGGTTGTTTCATCAAAAAAAATAAAAAACTTAAATCTCAATACCTTTATCGCTTCTCCATATTATTCCAACAATGATTCTGATAAAAATCCTGATTATCCTTTTTCTGTAATTTTGATCAAAATAGACGAATTTTTAAAAAACATCAATTATAGCGGGCTAAAAATATTTTAATTGTTGTGTTCATCATCGAATCATTATTTTTCTTAATGTTTGATAATTCTTGTCACAAAATCATAATTCAGGGAGAAGTATGAATTGAAAAAAAAATATTCTCTCGAGTTCCATGGATCTAAATCTCAATATGATGAAATTAGAAACTATTTTGACAATCTGCCTCCAGATTTGATTGTTTTTGGGTTGAGATTTTCCTACAACAGAAATAGGGCGACCCTGGGAGGTTATTTAAATTCTGGTCGGAAGAGTATTGTGAAGAAAGAAACCTATTTGATGAATGCAAAGCAGGCAAAAATAAGGATGAAAAATTGGAAAATAATGATTAGACGTTATCGTGAAAAAGGATATAGTTATCCGACCATTTCTAGAATAAAGAAACAAATAATTAATATTTCTAATGGCGGAAATAAAAAAAAATAAATAGTATTGGTTTTAGTAAAGTGAATTGCTTTCAGTTACTTTTGCGTCAATGGTGGTGTTTGGCAAATCGGGAAATTTGTCTTTCATGTTTTGTTCTACTATTGCACTGGCTTCTTCTATAATTTTCATTGCATCCTCGCCTAAACTGTTTGAATTTCCTGGTATTTCTGTTGTTTGCGGTATTTGCCCAGACTCGTTCATGATTCCATTTAGTATATCGGTTATCTTTCCAAATGATTGGCCTGCCTCGGGCATCATTGAAGTCAAACCACCCTGTATGTTTTTTATTACTGACATTGCAGGACTTAATGTTACTATTACATCGCCTAACTCGGTAATTGTGTTCAATCTCAGTTGTATTTGTTCTAGAGCCAATTTCGCAGAAGTAATCATTTTATTCATTTTTCTTATTTGGGATAATTCGTTTGATAATATTTTGGCATATTGGCTATCATGGCTTTGCATGGCGCTAATGACTCTTTTAAAAATAGCTTGATCTTTCTCCTCCATCTTCATGGACATATTTTCTAATTTTGAGATTTGTGAATGGAGTCTTTTTTGAGCTTCTTCAATACGTGGTTTGAGGGGGGATGGGGGTTTAATATTTTCTAATAACTTCATGCCTACATTGTTTAATTCGTTTTGCTGAGGTTTTATCCATTTGTTACTAAAAGACATAATTCTTGTATAACCATATTATCATAACACATTTTATTTATAAAATCGGCGTTTTTTCTTGGCCAGTAACCATAGATACTTGCATACGTGGATACAATCCTGTGTTAATTCTAATTTTTTAGAATGTAACTGGAAAAGCTCCGCAAATTTTGCAAAACTTTCCCTTTGATGAAAATATTGATTTGCAGTAAGGGCATCTTTTAATGTTATGACCATCTAAAGATTTGTCCTCAATTGGAGGGCCAAAAAACTTTCTGTATGTTTTGTAAAAATGGAGATGTTCCTTATTTCTAATTTCTACGCCTTCTAGTTTTGCTTTTTCTCTCTGATCACTGTATTCATAATCATCTATCAGAGTATTGTCGATATAGTATTTTAAAAAGGTAACACCTGACCCATTTTCTAATGCAGTTTTTTGCCTCCATGCCACTTCTTTTCCTAAAATATTTTCATAACATTTTCTTAGGAAATATTTTCCGTAGGGAATGCCGTGATGTCTCGATATTTTGTCTCCTATTGTGATTTCCTTTGAGAATTCGATAATTTCTGGTTCCAAAAATGGAAGGAATATTTTTAAACCCAACTTATCGGATAGTTTGACAGAAGCAAAATCCATATTTGAAATGAGTGAATTGATTTTTAACTCAATTTTAGCAGGCTCGTCAATATGTTCAAGTAAAAAATTATATCCTGCAAATATCTCATCTGCTCCATCTCCAATGACCATTGAGGTTATATTCAGTTTTTTTGCCGTTTTAAATCCCAGATATTGAACTACGGAGTTTTTTAGAAAAATGGGATCAAATGTTTTAAAATCTTTAATTAATTCCTCTATATTTAATAGAATATCTTTGAATGAGGTGGTAATCATATGATGATTCATAGAATATTTTTTTTTGTTTGCTATTAGAGAAGAATAAAAGTAATCTGGAGCATTACTGTCAATAGTTACTGTAACTGCATCCTTGGGTCTCGTATGATATGCAAGTATGCTGCTATCTAATCCTCCAGAGAGCAATATTCCATCATGTTTTTCTCTGTTACAAATATCAGTTAGCATGTTATTGAATTTGTTACAAGTATTGTTCAAATGCTAATAATTTGCATTTTAAGTTTATAAATACAAATGGTGAAACTTTAATCGAATATGATTTGAATGTAAAAAAGAAATGTATCAATCCTTCATGTGGACTTACCTATTCAGTTGAAAATGATGTTTATAGGTGTTCATGTGGTTATTTAATTGATATTGAATATCATAAATATCCAGATAAATCATTAATTGATGCCTTCTTCCAAAGACTTAATCATGGAGGCAATATTTTTAACGAAAGTGGAGTATGGCGATTTAGAGAGCTCATCAATTTTCTGGATATTGATACAGGAGATATAAATGAATGTTCTAAATATTTTGTATCTTTGGATGGATCAGAAGGAAGATTGTCTAGACCGTATAGGATGAGTAAGGTTGCTAATTATATTGATATGCCTGTTGATAATCTTTTCCTTCAACCGGAAGGATATAACCCAAGTGGTTCTTTTAAAGATAACGGTATGGCCGCAGCAGTAACACACGCAAAATTATTGGGGGTTAAAAAATTAATATGTGCTTCTACGGGAAATACCTCTGCATCTGCTGCTATGTATGCTTCTAATGAAGGCTTGGATTGTGAAGTATATATACCTAAAGGTGAAATTGCCCCTGGAAAATTAGGACAAGCATTTCAGTTCGGTGCACAAGTAATACAAGTTGATGGCAATTTTGATGACGCTCTTGCAAAGTCTCTTGAGATTGCCACAAATGAAGGTGGATATACGGTAAATTCTTTAAATCCTTTTAGACTGGAAGGTCAAAAGACTATTGTTTTCAGAATCCTTGAGCATTTGAATTGGAGTCCTCCGGATTGGATAGTTTATCCTGGGGGAGCTCTTGGAAATATTTCAAGTTGTGGAAAAGCGTTAATGGATCTATACAAATGGGGCTGGATAAAAAAAATTCCTCGTGTTTTAGTGGTCAATGCGGTAGGAGCCAATACTTTTTATGAATTAGTTAATGGTTTATTTGAAGATACAAAGCTCCAATGGAATAACGGGTGCCCTAATATTGGTTTAATAGAAAGGTATTATGAAAAACAAAGAAAAGATCAACGTTTTCCAAAAACTCCGGCAACAGCCATACAAATTGGAAAACCCGCAAATATAATAAAAGCATTAAGGACTATTGAGTTTACAAATGGGGTAGTGGAACAAGTTATGGATGAAGATATGATGGATGGTATGTCTGTGGTGGGCATAAATGGATTTGACTGTGAAATGGCTTCAGGTTCTGTGCCTGCTGGTATTATGAAACTAAGAAAAAAGGAAATTATACAAAAAGATGAAACAGTAGTGGGTGTGTTGACAGGCAGACAAAAGGATCCATCTTTAGTGATAAAATATCACTCTGACATATCAAACAAGTTTGCAGTACCTCCTAAGGATTTATGATTGTTTATCATTGAAACAATTGCTGAATGATATTGTTTTATATTATCATTATTGTGTATTTTTGAAAATACCCAACGATGATAATATCGCATTTGACTTGTCTTCTGTTTCCTTATATTCATTTTCAGGTATTGAATCAATTACAATTCCAGCCCCTGATTGATTATATCCTCTATTTTTATTGATGAAAATCGATCTGATCGTAATGGCAAAATCGCATGACTTGTTAAAAGAAAAGTAACCAATTGCACCTGCATAGGGTCCTCTACTTTCAGGCTCTAATTCATTAATTATTTCCATTGATCTAACCTTCGGAGCGCCAGTAACGGTTCCTGCGGGAAATACTGCTTTGAATGCATCAAATACACTGTATTTATTATCCAATTCGCCGGTAACATGCGAAACAATATGTTGAATATGGCTAAATTGTTTAACACTCATTAGTTCATCTGTATTAACTGTTCCAAATTTGCAAACTTTTCCCAAATCATTCCTTGCTAGATCAACTAACATCGTATGCTCTGCTATTTCTTTTTCGTCACAAAGCATTTCATTTTTATATTTTTCAGTCAAGTGTTTTTCTTTCATTACTGGTCTTGATCCCGCAATTGGGTATGTTTCAACTTTATTTTCTGTGATTCTAAGTAACATCTCTGGACTTGAGCCAATTAGAACATTCTTGTTTAATTTGAAATAAAACATATATGGTGAAGGATTTATTTTTCGGAGATTTTGATATAGAAATAGAGGTTTTCCATCACAATCAAACTTTATTTTTTTTGATAAAACTGTTTGAAAAATATCTCCATTATTGAGATATTTTTTTACCTTACGTACCTTCTTCATAAATTCTTTTTTTTCGATATTCCTCGTTAAATTACTACAAGTAAATTCCTGTTTTTTTATATTTTCATTTTGGTATTGGTTATCGTTTAAAATCTTTTCAATTTTTTTTAACTTGGATTTAAAATAGTAAAAATATTCTAATTTGTTTTTGTCATGGTCGTATATTATTCCGTCTGTAAACAATCCGAATTCCATAAGGGGAAAAACGTTATTTTTAACTTTGATATTTTCCCAATATCTGATAGATTCATAATTTATGTGTCCAACTAAGCCACCTATGTAGCGATAATCGTTATTTTTAACTTCTGTAAAAAATTCATTTATCGTATTTAAAGGATCACTTATCGGAATTTCGTCAATTTTTCTTTCTTCATTGAAAATCTGTAATTTTTTTGAGAGGCACTTTATCTTGTACTTTGGTTCAAAACCAATGATTGAGGACTTGATTAATTCCTTGGGTCCGTCTAGTGATTCAAAAATGAATATATCGTTATAAATTCTGCATAGTCGTTTAAAAATTTCAAATGGGTTTAAATTGGTATTTATGGTCTCAAAAATTGGTTTACCTTCGATATTTAGAATTGTTTTTAGTTTATTATTCAAATAAAGATCTCCTTTTCTATCTTAAATCCTCTAAATTATCTTCATTATAATTACCTTTAACTGACAATGGTTTTCTTCCAGTAAATCCTTCGTTTTTACCATGCCAAAACCTAATCTTTTCTTCTTCTACCTTCCAACATAACCATACTTCCTCCTCAAATCTCTTAGACGCAAAATCAACTAGTCCCTCATCCAAGCTTTTTATTAGAACACCCAATTCCTCCACTTCCTCTATTTCTTTATATAATGAAGATATTGTTCTGTTCAGCTCATTTTTTTTTTCAAAAAAAATCTCAAATGGTCGATCATAGCTCATAATACTATTTAATTCATTCTGAATCGTTACAATTTCATTTCTTTTATTCATAATTTTGATAAATCTCTTTTTGATTTCTGGAAGAAGACTATTGGCTTGATCTGGAGTATAAAAATTAATCATCCTAAACTATAAAAAATACAATATATATTTTTATTTAATTGTACTTTGTTTTTGATAAAATGATTTAAATCCCGGATATGGATTTTTATTATGAAAGATAACGAAAATTTTAACTCTGAAAATAGTTCAGAGATGAATATTATAAAAAATAAAAAACTTTTGTTTGAACACCATGATTATAAATCGGTAATAGATTCGATTAGCGCGTTGGAATTTGCTTTCTATAATGCTAGGCCTGAGAAAATTGTAAAAGAAAAAGTTCATTTGAATTCGTCATTAACAGTTTATGATATTGACAATTATTGCAAAACTTTTGATTTGGCCAATGTGAATTCAATTTATGTAATAAGCGTGGGGAAAGCCTCTGCGAAAATGCTTAAATCGATCTATGATATTTTTAATGTAAAAATTAAACGAAGCATATTGATAATGCCAAAAGGACAAATTTTGAATATGCAATATTTTGAAAATGATTTCATAGAAAAAGAAACAATAACTGTCATAAAATCGTCTCACCCAATTCCTGATAATAATAGTTTAACTGCCTCAAAAAAAGTTATTGATTTGTTAGAAAAAGCAAAGAGGAATGATTTGATAATTTTTTTAATATCCGGAGGTACCTCTTCTTTAATGGTTTCACCATTGAGCACCCTGAATTTACAAGATAAAAAAATTGTAAACCAATACTTACTGACTTGTGGTGCAAATATAAGAGAAATTAATATTGTTAGAAAGCATTTATCCAATATTAAAGGTGGGAATATTTTAAAAAATATAGATGATGAATGCTGTGTTATAAGCTTGATTCTTTCAGATGTGGTAGGCGATTATCTAAATACGATTGGTTCCGGATTGACTGTCTTTGATGAATCAACATTTCTAAATGCTAAATGCATTTTTGATAAATACCATTTATCAAATAAGGATGACATTTCGCTTAAGAGGGCTTTGGAAACAATAAATTTGGGTATTAAATCAAAAATACCTGAAACACTAAAACATAAAGATTTCATTAAAAAGGATGTTAGCAATTTTATTATTGGTAACAACACCGTTTTTTGTAATTTCATCGCACAGTATCTTAAAAGTCTTAAATATGAAATGAAATATTTACGTTTGAATTACGATAATTCCATCCTAGAGTTTATTGATGAATCAAAAAAAATAGTCAAAGATTTTTTAAAAAAAAATAGTTGTATTTTAATTGGTGGGGAGATAACAAATACCATCATCGGAAAAAACATTGGCAAGGGTGGAAGAAACCAAGAGTCTTTATGCCATTTACTGAATTTTTTTTGTGATTGTCAAATTGAAGATTACTCTGTTATTTTCATAGGAACTGACGGTATAGACGGTAATTCTAAAGCAGCAGGTGGATTAATTTCGCCAAAAACAATCGATGTTTTAAAAAAAAGGCACATTAATGTCTGTGATTATCTATACGGGCACGATTCATTTAATTTACTTTTACAACTTTATTCCAATATTTATACGGGGTATACAGGGACAAATTTTAATGATGTGTATTTGTTTGTGAGAAAATAAGTGCTAAACCTTTAGTTTGTTTTTGGTTATGTTATTGTCCAATCTATGGGTATATCTTGAAACAATCCATTTGGGAGTATTCTCCTTATTGAAATAGGCAATGTTTTTTTATCCAATTCATATTTGGCTATCAGGATTGTATCTGTTAGTTCGTTTGGAATTTTGTGTAAAGTAGGAGCTCCTAGAGATAGTTGTAATGACCTGGCACCTGTAATTCTTGCCTTTTCAAATCTTGTTAATCTAACAGGACCAATCAGAATCTTATTTTCTTCTGAAAATACTTCTTTGAGCTTAAACTCCATTTCAGCGTCATATGTTACATACTCTTTATTTTCTTTGGGTTTGTCATCTTTTGATTCTAGATTAGTTTTCTCACCGTCAACATTTTCTATATTCTGAATTTCTTCTACATCATATTCGTTTTTTTTACCAGTTGATTTCTTCCGTGTCCTTTTAACAGCCACTGTTATGAAAATTCATTAATATATATAATTAAACGTTGCTGAAAGTTCATATTTATAAACTTTAATGTTTTGTTTGTGTCTGATGAAATAGTTAGTGTATCAAGAATACCGATAGTTGTAACCGTAAATGATGATATAGAGTTGAATGGGGAATTAACTAGACACCTTTCTCCTTTAACAATAAAAAAAATAGTCGGTAATTTGCCTCTGAGTCAATTAATTAATAATTATCAAAATAAATTTGTTTATATTAAATCGGGTATAAATGGTGGATTAGAAAAGCCTCAAAATAAATTTAATAAGGGAGATATAGCTTATTTACCAATTTCCGATTGCATTTATATTTTTTTAACAGATCACATTCATAATAGTCAATTAAATCGTATCGGGAGTATCACTGATAGCATAAATGAATTAACAAAAACAAAACCTGGGGATATATTAAATATTCAAAGAGTTTGACATAATTTTTATTTAGTTTTTTGATATATTCGGTGTCCACTATAACCTCCAACGTTTTCAACAATATTCTTATTTTCCAAGTTTTTGATAAAATTATTAGCTACTGAAATCTTTACGCCTAATGTTCTTGCTACGCCATGAACGGTAATAGCTTTCATAGCACCAATAGCTTTCATCCCTTGGTTCTCTTCAATGAATACTGATAATTTTTGTTTTTGTTGTGGTTTTGATGTGGTAGGTTTCTTTGTTTCATCTTTTTTTGTATTTTTACTATCTTGGGATTTTGATGCATTAGATTGGGTAGGTTTCTTCTTATTTCCGCCCATAAACAATAAGTTAATTACTCATAATAAATATCTTTGAAATTTAATTAGCTTATTTGGAATTAGAAAAATTTGGTTTTATCCGTAGAATAATTTTATAATTTGTTAAAATATCCTTACATCTATTTCTGATTGTTACTTCAGTTACTCCTGCAAGTTTGGATATGTCAATTTGTAAAATATTTACTCCTAGTAGTATTGATGATAGATAAATATAAGCTGCTGCAATTCCGTTAGGGGATTTTCCATCTGATAATAAATGATTTTCGGTTTTTTTTGCTATTTCTAAAGCAAGTCTTTCAATTTTGGTATCAAACTTTGATAAATTTGCTAATTTCGAAATATATTGACTGATGCTTATAGTTTGGATGTTAGAGATTCTAAAATGATGGTTTAATTTAATGGGATGAATGTCTTTTTCTGTTGTTTCCTTACTAAGGGTTTCATTTGTTTTTTTAAACCCATTTTTTTGATTTTTAATATGTTCATCATCTTCACAAATCATTAGCATTGATCTATAATATTTTGAAGATAATTTCAGGTTCTCGTGATAATTGTCACTTGTATTGCATAATTTTATAATTTCGTTATATGATCTTAAAATAGAGCATATTTTGCATGCATAAAAAATTGCCGCAGCTGCCATACAAATAGATGATTTTCCCTTTGTATCGCATTTATTTTCATAATTTCTATAAATCATTGCAGCAGTTTCACAGACTACTTTTGGGAAGGACCCTAAAGAACAAATTTCATTAATTTTAGTCAACACATTTGATAACCTTCTTTCTTTGGAGTTGGAAATTCTAATAATGGTATTCCATTTTCTTAAATTAGTAACTGTCCGTTTTACCTCATCGTCAAAACCCTTCCCTGAATAATCTTTTCCCTGATAATCTATTTCGGTATGAAGTCCAAAATCATGATATGAAATACTGTTGAATCCACTTGCTCTTGAGTTATTTTGTTTATCTATTGCATTGTTATTATATGCTTCTTGTCCATAGTCTTCTAGCTGCTCTTCTATTACATATCCACATACACCACAGATAAATTCGCCTTTTATACTATCGTGAATAATATTGGCATTGCATTCTGGGCAGTTATCCTTTAAGTTTAATCTATTATACATGTATAATGTTTACCTACTTTTTGTTCCTTTTTATTTGAAATACGGGTTTATTTTTTTTTGATTTATAGGTTTTGTTCAGATTTTCATAAATGTAAACTTTTGTTCCAGATAATTTATTTCTTTTCTGAATAAAGGGAACGACAGATGCATAGGGTGACCTGACAGGTCCTAGGATTTCAGAAATCTTACCTATTTTTTTCCCTTGATTGTCTGATATATTTTGTCCTGACTTCATAAATGGCTTATAATTATCAATTTTAACAATCAATCTTCCGCTCTTTGAAAAATGTAAAATATCTCCTAACAATTCCATAGACAAATGTGTATATTCCTTATTACTTACATCTTCTTCTGTCAAATAAAGCTATCAAATTAATCAATAAGAATTATACTTGTTGACAATAAAATAAGGTCATGACGGGATTTGAACCCGCGGCCTAAGGTTTACAAAACCTTCGCTCTGCCAAGCTGAGCTACATGACCATAAAATTATTATCAATTAAATGAGGTAATTAAAAGCTTTTGTATTTATTGTGCCTTATTGTTATTTAGTTGGTATGGTTGAATTAAATAACAACAAAGGAATCGTATTTTCAGCTATTCTTAATATAGAAAATAAACACTTTCTAAATGACCCTGAGGGAGAAACCATACTGCATGATCTTATTCTAAAAGAAGGTTATGATGATATTATATCTGTAAGGACAGCAAAATCCATAAAAATTGAATTAATCGCAAAAAATATTGAAGATGCTAAAACAAAAATAACAGAAATGTGCGATAATTTAAGAATCTACAATCCAATTGTAAGTGATTGTCGAATTACAGTTAAAAAGAAAAGATAACCTTGATAGGCTCTGTTCACCTAACCATAAGGCTATAGCTTGAAGATGTCCTATCTCCTATATGGTTTGCAGAAACAGAACACCATCAGAGTACATTAGCTATGGTTTGTATCTGTATTTTTCAGGGCTATCATTGAGAAGGGCATCAGAAAGACTGTCCTGTTTTGTCAGGCGAAACCATGTCCCAATATGGAACTGGATTCAGATACACCATCCTCAAAGGATATCAACAAAAAGAAAAAAGATTTTTGGGTACGTAGTGGATGAGACACTAATCAAGGCTGGTTCTAAATGCATCTGGCTCTGGGCTGCCATTGATCCAAAAGACAGGCAGATTCTGGCACCAAGCATATCCAGGGAGAGAAACATGCCTATTGCTGAAAGGTTTATCGAGGGTTTGGTCAAGACGCATGGAAAGTGCCCGGTATCGACTGATGGTGGAACGCGGCATCCTCAAGCATGCAGGTTCTCGAATCTAAAGCACCATATCCATTCCCCTCTGGAGAAAAGCCTGATTGAACGACCCACGCATTACATCAAGGACAGAACAGAAAGTTTCGATGACTACTTTCCCTGTAGGGGAAAGAATTGCAAGCTAAAGCATGTAAAGAATCGGCGGCGGTTTTTTGTAGATTACCATAACAATGAGTTAAAAATGCCTAAGTGAACAGAGCCCCTTAATAATTCTAAACTTTTAAAAATGCGAATTAGGATTACTTATTGATTATAATGAAGGACTATGAAAATGTTATATTATGGCTGGATTACTATAACAAAGGTCTATCTCGAGCTAAGGGAAGAAAAATTTCAAAATCTTTAGCCATTTATGATCCATCCATTTCTGAATTAAGGGAAGCAGCTATTTCATTAGGATATGACATATCCCCAGATCAACTGAATGATACTGCCAGATTTCCTCGAAGACCCCACATTAAATCAGGATATATCATGATTTCAAAAAATAGCTTGATGAAAAATAAAATAATAAAAAGTATAGCTGAAAAAATGATTCAAAATAGATCAAAACAAAAAAATAAATAATTACCTTTAACTATATCTTAATATAAAAATATAAATATTTAGGTTAGCTTATAGACAATATAGTTATGTGTTTATTTTATAAAAATGCTAATTAGATTAAGGGATCAATAATAAATTGACAATAGATAATATCGAAAAAAATAATGTTCTAGAGAAAGATATGATTCCTCCTAAAAACATCTCGAAAGTTAGCTTTGGAAAAAATGATTATGATGGTTCTTCAAAGGTTACGATGAATTTTGAAGAAAAATTGGAAAAACAGATTTTACAATCCCTACCTCCGGAAGCCGAAATAACCTGTGCTAAGTTTGAGGGCACAAATATTGCTCTTTATACAAAAAACCCTGAATTTTCATTAACTGAACTAACGCTTCATTTATCCGGATTATCCAAATCACTAAAAAAGAGGTTTATTATAAGAACAGATCAAAATATACGCTTAACTGAAGATCAAACCAGGACAGCAATAACTAAAATCTTACCTAAGGATATTGTGGTATCCGTTATTTTCTGTGATGAGGCGACAGGAGAAGTGGTATTGGAAGTAAATAATCCTGAGGGTATTACACCTGATATTTTTTTAAAAATAGCCAAGGTTACTGGTTGGATAACCCATACTAGACGTTCACCTCATATTCCGTCTAATAGCATAAAAAATATTCATTCTACATTAAAATCATCCTCAAAAGAACGACAAATTTTTTACTCTATATTGGGAAAACGAATTTTTCGACCCAGTTTACTTTCAAATAACCTTCTAAAATCTGATGATTATTTAAATAAAGTGAATACGAATAAAGATGGTTTTATTAGACCTGCATTATCGGATCCTGTCCTAGGGGGTTATAAAATTGGGCCTTCTAATTATCAATATAATAATCTTAAAGAGGTTATGATTTATTGTTTGGGGGGTGTTAAGCAAGTCGGTAGATCATGTTTTGTTGTGGTAACTCCTGAAAGTAAAATAATGTTGGATTGCGGTATAAACCCGGGAGAAAACCAAAGCTATAATGCTTATCCACGAATCGATTGGTTTAATTTTAATTTGAATGAACTTGATGCGGTAGTTATTAGCCATGCTCATATAGACCATCAGGGATTTTTACCCACTCTCTATAAGTTTGGTTATAAGGGTCCAGTATATTGTACAGAGCCTACATTACCTTTAATGACCCTATTACAGATGGATTCTGTTAAACTTAGTAAAAATAATGGGAATTACTTGCCATTTGAACTTCGGGATGTAAACGAAATGATTAAACATTGCATACCAATACCCTATGGAAAGCCCACGGATATTTCCCCTGACATTACCATTACACTTAATAATGCAGGTCATATAATGGGGAGTGCAACAGTTCACATTAATATTTCCGGGACTCATAATATCTTGTACACTGGTGACTATAAATACGCAAAAACACAACTGTTGGATGGTGCCATTTCTAGTTATCCACGTGTAGAAACCATTATTACCGAGAGCACTTATGGTTCTAGCACAGATATAATGCCAGATCAGCTTACTGTTTATAACACATTTACTGAAAGCATTAACCGTACATTAAAACAAGGAGGTAAAGTGTTAATTCCTGTTCCAGCTGTCGGCAGAGCTCAGGAAATTATGCTTGTATTAGATAAGGAAATGCGAGAGGGTCGTTTAATAGAGTCACCTATTTTTATAGAAGGAATGATCTCGGAAGCTAGTGCTATTCATATGTCTTATGCTCATTATTTAGGATATGATGTGAGAAAATCCGTATTACAAGGTATCAATCCATTCCTGTCTTCTTATTTTACAGTTATAAATGGTCTTGGCAAGCGAGATGAAGTGTTTAATGATGATTCACCGTCAATTATCATGGCTACTTCGGGAATGTTAGAGGGTGGTCCATCAGTAGAGTATTTCAAAGAAATTTCTCCAAATCCAAACAATAAAATTATTTTTGTATCCTATCAAATTAATGGAACATTGGGAAGACGAGTTCTGGATGGAACTATATCCGAAGCTAGTATGGTAGACAAAAATGGAAAAATGAAAGTTGTACCAGTAAGGTGTGCTAAACAAAAAATAGATGGTTTCAGTGGGCATAGCGACTTTAATCAAATATTGTCTTTCATATCAAAGATTAAACCAAAAAGAGTATTAGTAAATCATGGCGAAAAATCAAAATCAGAAAATGTTGCTAGGTACTGTTTATTCCAGGTTACGAATAAGATCCGGTGTTCCAGACAATAGAGAAATAATAAAATTGAGGTAGTTTTCGATAGGTTTTTTCCTATGTTTGATGTTTTAATACTGATCTAAATTGGCAATAAGATATAGATGTATTAACTGTAACATTATATTAAGCGGAGAGGGTGCGTCGAGGCATTACTTGGCTAATCCAGAACATAAACTAGAAAAACTACCGCCGCTCCCTAAACCAAACAAACCTTCTTCTTCAGAATAATCACCTTTTATTTTCGATGGATCTTATTCTCTAATGCTTTCTAAAGCTGAAACTACTTGCCAAAGGGAAGTTCTAATATGTGATTGCATTTGTGGATTCTGAGTCACTCCATCTAACATACTGATAGCATTTGCGGCTCTTACTGAAATGCTGCCTCCTCCTTTTTCATCCTTCAAAATCATCAAAACCTCTCTTATCATATTCCTGATGTTTCTTTGTATGTTAATATTTTTGGTTAATGCCTCAAGGGTTGTAGTTGCATTATTTAACTTTTCTAAATTTTCCTTTTGTTTTAATTCTTTCTTTGTTGCTGTCAACTTGCATTACACATACTAAAAACGACATAATTCATATTAATATCTTTATTTATAGATAGATGAATATTGTCTTTTATTTCTAAAAATTTATTGTTAGAGCATCGGATTTATCTACACTCGAAAAAATGGGATTCTAGTGATGAATAGATTTCTAATAGTTTTTATAGTTTGGATTCTGGGTTTCATGGGTGGTATAATGGCCTATTTTATTTTACCCTCTATGCTTAACTTTTTTAAATCTTTCATCCCTAATATTTTTTCAAAATTTTTTTTAGAAGCATTAATTGCTGGTATAATAGGGTCAGGAATAAGCACAATTGCAATCCTATTTTGGGCCAATAAATCGTCTAAAGAATTTGAATCATAAAATATGCATTTATATTTTTATATGGTCTGGAACAAAGAAACTTGATTATCAGTGGTCATTGAAATTATAATTGGCCTATTTATTTCTCTGATTGCTGGAGTGATAGGTTCTATGGTTGGAATAGGAGGGGGAATCATAATCTCGCCTTATTTGTCTTTTTTTAATTACTTACCTTCACAAATCTCTTCTACTAGTTTGATGTCTGTTCTATCAACTAGTTTATCTTCATCTTTTTTTTATTACAGGAAAAAATCAATCGCCTACAAGGTGGGATTTGTTCTTTCAATCTCTTCTATCCCAGGGACCTATTTAGGCGTTATAATCACGAACTTTTTTTCGCTATCTGAATTTAAGTTTTATTTTGCTTTGATTTTAATATGCACATCGATATATTTAGCATTAAAGTCAAGATTAAACAATAACAAAAATATCTATTCCCAATGTGATATTGTTAATAAACCTTCTCATTTTCCTTTCTTGAAAACAGTCCTTCTTGTTGTATCTTCATTTTTTGCAGGAATGCTATCTAGCAGTTTTGGAATAGGTGGTGGAATTATTTTTGTTCCTTCTTTAATAATACTTTTTGGTTTTAGTATGAATCGTGCTGCTGCAACTTCACAATTTGCATTGCTTTTCACATCTCTTTCAGGCCTCTTACTTTATATTTATTATGGGCACCCTGACTATTATATGGGCTTTATTCTTTCAGTTGGCTCATTGATAGGTGGTACAATTGGTTCTAAAATATCTCTAAAAGTTAATTCAAATATATTACAAAAACTATTTTCGTTAATATTGATTTTAGTATCTATGAAACTGCTTTACGACGGTTTATTTAATTCTGATTTGCTGTTATTTTTCTTTTGATTTGTACCCTGAGAAACTATTAATTTTGAAAGGGGTGTTTTATATTTATTGGTAAATTTAGCTATATTGATTTCAGGTAGAGGGAGTAACATGAATGCTATACTAAACGCTATCGAACAACAGGAGATTGTGAATGTAGACAAAATAGTGGTAATTTCAAATAAGAAAGAATCTCTCGGATTACAAATTGCAAAAAATCAATATAATGTAAATACTGAATTAATTTCAAATAAGAATTTAACAAATGATGAATTTGATGATGAACTTTTTAATATTTTAAAATTACACAACATATATCCTTCAAATGGTTTGATTTGTTTAGCTGGATTTATGCGAATACTAGGACCGTTTGTTGTTAATAAATATAAGCATTCAATTTTGAATATCCACCCCTCATTACTTCCGTCCTTCAAAGGATTACGCGCACAAAAACAAGCCCTGGATGCCGGTGTAAAAATTTCAGGATGTACTGTACATTTTGTTGATCCTATTGTTGATACCGGACCGATTATTTTGCAAAAATGTGTACCTGTGTATGATGGTGATAATGAAACCATTTTATCTGAGCGTATTTTAGTTGAGGAGCATAAACTGTATAAACAAGCCATCAATCTTTTCATTAATAAAAAATTGGAGATTGAAGGTAACAAAGTTGTTATAAAATGAATTTTGCATTGTTATTCTTTTATCTTTTTATCTAATTCAAACATAAATTTTGAAATTTCTTCTTTATGTAAATTGAGATATTCTTGACCTTTTTCTTTCAGTCTGCTGTTAAATAATCTTAACTCTCTATGTTCTTCAAAAAAATTGTCCAAAATTACTGTTCCATGCATTATAGGATTCAATAACTTATCAATGCTGTTTATCAATGAATTTAGTTCATTTCTCTCTGAATATTCTGACGCATCATTTAAAATTTTGCTTATGTCTTTCAATTGTTGAGTGGATACAAATATTTCTTTTTTTCCTGTAATTGATTTTGAAGATGATCTTTTCTCAATTCCTACTTTGGCAACAAGCTCTTGCGTTAATTCATACTGTTCATCGCTTCCAGTAAAGCTTTTCCTAACGTTTTTAAATAATAAACCCTTGTTTGCTAATCTCGTTGTAGCATCTTGGATTTCTTCTCTGTGCAAACCCGTCACCCATAGTATCTTTCCAAGGTGATCATTTCCTTGCCTAATGGATTCTAGTATAACAACTTCGATTATTCTTTTATAATCTTCCTCCATATGGGCATTGATAAAGTCTTTATCTTTGACAGCCTTTTTTGCATTAGATATGTCTAATTCTATAGATTTTTTTAAAGCCTCCATCCCTTCAGAAATTTTACCACTCAAAGTTAAATAACAAGCATAATTATACCACGCCATTGCTATATTCGGATTCAAATCTATCGCTTTCTCACAACAATTCAAAGCTCTTTCATAATTTTTGGATTCATAAAATACCAATCCTTTTAAATTCCAAACTTCTGGATCATTGATGTTAATCTCTAAAGCTTGATCAAAAAATGTTATTGCAAGGTTATATTCTTTTAAATGGAAATGTGAATATCCTTTTTTTATTATTGCATCTACAAAATAGGGATCAATTCTTAAAGCTAGGTCAAAGGTCCTGATGGCCTCTTCAAATTTTTCTTCCGACATTTTACTTACCCCTTTATTGTAAAGATTAACTTTCTTTATGTCATCTTCAGTTATCCTATGTCTCCCTGATTGGGAAGAATCTATACCCTTATCCGAAAACAATTTCCTCCCAAAGATCTTCTCCATTTGAATGAACTACTCTTATCAAAGATAAATAGATTTATTTTTTTAAAATAGTAGTGCTAATTCCTTAAATACAATTTCTTTAATTTATAAAAAGTTTAAAAGGTGGGTATACTTGTATTGGTAACTTTTGCAATTATGCCACTAAAAGCAAAGTTTACAAGTAAAAACCATCCCCATAAAAATACCTCGCCAGGAATTTTACATGCCCCTTTTTTAATTTCTGAAGAGTGTGTATTATTTACAAGTTGAGCTGGATTGTCGTTATGTACATTGTCTTCAGAACAAGTTAGATAGGGAATGGTGATTGGAGATAAAGCAACAACTTGTCCAAAAATGGATGGAAAAACAAAAATCCATAGCATGAAGGAAGGTATCATGTATAACATCATCGGCCTCATTTGTTGTTGCTGAAGTTCTAAACTCATTTTATTCATTTGAGATTGCTTTTTCTTTAATTCCTCAATAAGGGTTTTATCTCTCTTTTTTATAGCTTCTGTATACTTTTTTCTCCATTCCCCTGTTTCTTTCATTACTGTTTTCATTTTCTCTATGTTTGTAGTTCTTTTTCTTAACAATGCCATACCGTAATTTAGTCCAATAGCTATTATCGCTGCCACAATTGCAGAGGTAACCATGTCGGGAAAGAGAGGATGCTGTGTGTAGTGCGGAGTTAGGCCGGGAATTTGTAATGATAAATTATTAAAAATATTAGTGAGATCAATCAAATTATGTTGAGTTCTTTCTAAGGGTTATTAATCTTTTTACTTTGATTGAAATTTTAGGTTACATTTTTTCTAATGGGGTTATACCAATTATTCCCATACAATGTTTCATAATCAAAAGAGTAGAGTGCAATATTTTAATTCTGCTCTTTTTTTTATCTTCAGTTTCCTTCAAAATGGGGGATTTTTCATAAAAGTTATTGAAAAGCGTTGACAATGTAAAAAGATATCTTGCAACAATTTTGGGTTCTTTGTTGTTCACAGAGTCTTTTATTGAAGATGAAAATTTACATAAATGTTTAATAAGTTCAATTTCATTTTCATTAAGAAATACACTATTAACATCATTATCATTTAAATAACTATTTTTATTATTTATTTTAAAATAGATTCTTTTCCCACGTGCATATGAATACTGAATATACGGGCCGGTATCTCCCTCTAAATTCAATGAGTCATGTATGTCAAATGTAATCATTTTTCCTATGTCTTGTTTAACAAAATAATACCTAATTGCTGAGATGGCAATTTCTTTAGCAATGTAGCTTGCTTCACTTTCAGGGATTTCCAATTTTCTTTTTTTAATTTCATCAAAGGATTTCTTTATTAGCAAATTTAAAGCAGAGTCTGCATCAATAAAAATCCCCTTTCTTCCCGAAATTTGGGTAGATTTTTTATTTTCTAAATGCAATCCCAGCAATTCTGCTGTGTTCTGGCTTAATGTAACAGGTTCATATCCAAGATAATTATATTTTGTTTTTTCAACGCCTAAATCATCTAAAATTTCCAAAAGCAGTGATTGTAATCTTTCTTGTCTGAAATCAATTATGGTGATAACTTTGGTTATTTTCTCAAAATCAATCAAATGATAATCATAATTTATTTCTTTTTTTCTTTTTTTCACCTTAGTTTGATATAAATTAATTTCGTCCCATTGCTGAGAAAATATTTCATATTCAAAAGGGTTTTCTACATATCCCAGTTTCCACAACGCATACGGAATATCTTTTGCAAAATATGTGATTGTCGAGTCACTTGGTACTAAAACTTTATCTCCCTCTTTTTCTGACCTATAAATCCAACATCCAATATTTTTACCCCTAGTTTCATATTGGATGATTTGTTTTTCCTTTAGCATTCTAAAAATAGTGTCCCACAGACTGGATTGAATTATTTGTGATTCAAAATTTAAAATGTCATAATGACATTTTAAATTCCAACAAGTTTGAAGCTGACCGATTAATATTCTTTTTACTATTTGTTGAGTAAAACCTGTTATTTCGGAATTTGGGTTTTCAAGATCTTTTAATATTATTTTCCTTTTTCCTTCTAAATCGGGTCTAGTAGGATATAATTCATTGATTTTGACATAAACATGATTTCCACAATAATTGTCAAATTTTTTTTCAACTATGTTATTATTTTCTTCTTCTACTGGAAATCCTGCATATTTGAATGCAACAATAATATCTGCAACCTGGAGACCTGAATCATCAACATAATTTAAAACCTTGACATTATGATTTGTTGCTAATAATAATCTGTATAAACAATCACCTATTATTGAATTCCTTAAATGACCGACATGTAAGCCCTTATTTGGGTTTACACTTGTATGTTCAATTAAAATTAACTCGTCATTGGTGCCACATTTGGGTACATCGGTTATTAACGGCATATCTGAAAAAAATTTGCTTGAAAACTTTCTTAAATCTATTTTGAAGTTAATGAATCCTGGTTTTTCAACTGAAACCAATTCAATAAGAGACTTGTTTTTGTTTTTATCGTGAAAAATCGGCAAGATGTTATTTACTATGTCTTTAGCTATTTCAAGAGGACTTTTTTTTAAAATTTTTGATAGTGAGAATGCTATGTTGCATGAAAAATCTCCATATTCTTTGAGAGGAGGTTCAGATATTTCAAAGTCAATACTATTATTTTCATTTAAATTATAATGAGTTAGTACTTCTCTCATTTGATATCTGATTTCATCTTTAATGTTTTCAAATAACATTTTTTTAGCCTACTGATTTTTTCTAATAATCAAGTCAAGTGCATTTATTAATCCTTCTCCTTCTTCACCCTTTACAACAAATTTTGCCGCATTTTTTACTTTATCTTTGGAGCTTTCAAATGTAACACTATTTTCGCACATATCAAACATTGGTATATCTGTTTCGCTATCTCCGATAACAACAACTTCAGATGAATCAATTTTTATTGTGTTTAATAGAAATTTAAGGCCAAATGCTTTATTTATTTTTAATTCATTAATGTGAAAGGCATAATTGCTATCCACTATTACTAAGCCT
Source organism: uncultured Nitrososphaeraceae archaeon (assembly GCA_963779615.1). Taxonomy (GTDB): domain Archaea; phylum Thermoproteota; class Nitrososphaeria; order Nitrososphaerales; family Nitrososphaeraceae; genus Nitrosocosmicus. The sequence goes on along the minus strand of CAVZZA010000005.1, from coordinate 68,460 downwards.
ATGTTATTTTCATTGAGTATTTTATTTCCTTTGTCTATATCAAATGTTCTTGTTAGAACCACTTCGGTCATTCTAGGAAAAACTTGTTTATTCTCTATGTCGCCAAACTCTTTGGCAAGAAGGCTATACCCTTTCATACATTTTTCTTTATCAGCTAAAAGTATATGTGTAGTGGGTGATTTGGTAATGACTCCGCCATTTTCACCAATTGAAATCCTTGTTGTTCCTCCAAATACTGATAAAATAAATGCCTCTATAGACGACCTTCCTGTGACGTACACAATTTTATAACCCAATTTTATAAGATATCTCAATTTAGATAAAACCTCTAAATTTACTGCTCCATCTCCATTAATGGTTATTGTTCCATCGATATCTATTGCAAATAGTTTGATCGTTTTCAAATAGTTTCAATAATAATTTATTACATAAAAATCAATTTTAGAAATATATATATTGTATGTTTTAGGCAATATATTAGTTTGAGTTTAGAAGTTGTATTGTTAGAAGATAATAATAACGTACTATTAAAAAGACGAGAAATTAAATCTGTAATTAAAAATGCCTTAGGGTCGGTCAAAAGACAAGATGCAGTTGAATTAATTGCGAATAAATTAAAGTTAAATAAGAATAACATTTTACCTGTAACGATTAAAAGCGAGTTTGGAAATCCTGACATTCTAACATTGATGTATTATTATGATAATATGGAGGAAGCAAAGAAACAAATTCCTCGCTATTTATTCCTAAGGGCTTTGTTAAAAGATGAAAGAAAAAAAATAATTGATGAAGAAAAGGCTATAAAGTTAAAAGCTAAACAAGCTGCTATTGCAGAAGCAAAATCAAAAAAGAAATAAATAAAATAGGAAAATAGGGGAGTAGAATATATACAATGGCAAAAGATTCAAAGGGCCAGGTTAGTGTCTATAAATTTTATTCGGTAGATAATGCCTCTGTCAAGAGGTCAAAAAGAGAGTGCCCGAGGTGTGGAAAAGGAATTTTCATGGCCGATCATAAAGATCGGTTTACTTGTGGTAAATGTGGGTATACAGAGTTTAAAAAAAGAACACAATAAAAAATCCAATAAATGTATTCCGGGTGTTTTTTTGGCTCTGTTAACTTAAGAAAAAGATATAGTCGCGATTATGCCATAAACAAACAATATTGACATACAGAAGGCAGAGAACCAAACCGAAAGATGTTGCCTATTCCCTATATCTTTACTTCCCGGGTCTCTCTTGTAGAAGCACCGCAAAGGCGTTGAAAAGATTTGGGAAAAGGAGCCATGTATCAGTCTGGAAATGGATCCAGAAATACAAGCCAAAGATACTATCAACCAGGAGAAAAAAGATTAATGGATACATTGTTGATGAAACCCAGATTAAGGTTGGCTCCCAATGCATATGGCTTTGGGTTGCAATTGAGCCAAAACACAGGGAAATTCTTCAGATTGATGTGTCAGTTGAAAGAGCAATGCTAGTTGCCGAGAGATTTATTGCGTCTCTGGTAGATAGGTATGGAAAGCATCCGGTTTCCACCGATGGGGGCACTTGGTATCCGCAAGCATGCAGGTTCCTGAAACTGAAACATCATTTGCATTCCCCTTTTGAGAAAAGCTTGATAGAAAGGGCGATGCAGTACATCAAGGACAGGACAGAAGGATTTGATGACTACTTTCCATGCCGAAAAAAGAAATGCAAACTAAAGCATGTAAAACAGTGGTTGAACCTGTTTGCTTATTACCACAATAGCGGAATAATCTCTTAAGTTAACAGAGCCGTTTTTTTACAGGCAATCTTATAAAAGGCTGGATATTTTTTTTTTAATGGCCTCATCAATTTCAGTATTAGCCAGAGATAAAAATGGCAATTTTATGTAGTTACTCTCAATCGGCATTTTCTCAATCGGCAGTTTTTTCTGTATCCATAATTTTATAGATTTGTTATTCAATTTTTCATCTAAAAAGCCATTTTCAAATTTTTTAGTAATCATTTTTGTTAAATATTTGTCTTTTTTGAAAACTCTAAAATGATCAAATAATTTTTCGTTATCGGTGAATATATTCTCGAATAGTGTGTCATTTGGAATGTTTGAAGTAATTTCTAAATTTATTATTTTGTTTAGTATATCAAGGTAGTGTAAAAATTCATGAGCTATTACTGAATGAATTGTACCCCTTAACCCATAAATAACTAAAGGTGTAAATAACTGAATAAAGACTTCCATTTCGTTTTCTTTATTACAAATTGGTATAGTTCTTGCGTATATTATTGAAAATTGTTCATATTCTAATGGCGATGTTGCTATTAATAAACTTGGTTCAATAAAATACTGTGGGTATTCTATTTCAGTTAGTCTTTGTATTCGGTGAATACCGTCTTCTATTAGGGTTTTTCTTTTTAATATCAAATTGAATATATTGTCATCAATTATTTTTTTATCATAGGCTGACTTTACTTTAAATAGAGGATCTATTTTTTTCATATCTATCCGCCAGTTTAAATGTCACTCAAAATGACTTCTTTTATATCAAAACAAACACATTCACATTTTTTATTTAATAAATTGGATAAACACGGTTCTATGAAATCCCTTCCACCAATTAATTGTTTTATTGGAATGCCGTTATCAAGGACTAAATTCATTTCTAAATTCGTATTATCAATTATTTTAAAATTTATTGAATAAATATTTTTTTTAATAGTTTTATTCTTTATCCTAAATTTTACCTGTCCTTTTAATTTGAGGATGGTTTCATCTAGATTAACTTTTTCTAAATTGTCTTCCAAAATTCTAATTAAGATTTTTATTTGAACTTTATACTTAAAATACCCATATGTATCCTTAACGTTAATTTCTTGAAAGCTTAATTTTAATTGGTCTTTTAGATCGAATATTTTTTGAATATTTCTAAACCGTGGACTAGTAATTTTAACAATAAATGGTCTTCCATTACCTAAAACAAGACTGTCTTTATCTTCGCTTCCTGACCATGAAATTTGAATATCTTTGGAGCCAGTTTGGGTGGATAAAAAATTCAAAATTATGTCTTCTATTATATTATACGAATCAAAATTTTGTGCCTTTGCTTGGCTATTCATATTATTGTTGTCCATGCTGTTCATTCGAAATCTTTGACTCCATCCCCTTTCATATTTATTATATTTACCTAACAGAACAAGTTCTTTGGTTTTGTATTTTATTTCATAATTACATTCCTTATCTATGTGTATTTCAATTCTGAGATCTGGATTTAGGTGGTCTATTGCATACCCGCTTTTTTTTATAATTTCTTTTCTAATTAATTCATTGTAATGATTTTTAATGTTCGCAATCCCTTTAATTTTAAATAAAGACCTTAAATTATCTTCTTTTTCAAATAATGGCAATGGTAAACTAGTGCCTATATCGATTTTTTGGATTTGATTGTTGCTTGTAAAATAACACGAATTTATTATTTCATTATGAATAGGGACGATTGTCTTTTGAAAGAGATTTTTACAAATACTACATTCTTTTTGTTTTGAAGTGATTATCTTGATCAACGTTTTATATTTTACCAAGTAGTTTTTAACAAACTTGAAATTCCTTTCAAAACAATATTTACATATATACAAATTATAATGAATTAATTTATAATAATTACCTTTCCTAAACAATAGTTTATTTTTATCATAATGCCTAACCAAGACCGAATCTCCTTAATAATCCATGCATTTGTCTTCCTTTGGCTTGTTTCATCATTGTTTTAGAATTGTTGTATTGTTTTATGAGATCCTTAACGTCATGTTCCATTACCCCCGACCCCCTTGCTATTCTCTTTCTTCTTGACTCATTTATCGTATCTGGATTTCTCTTCTCTTCTTTAGTAAATGACTGTATTATGAATCTCCATTTTTCCATTTTCTCTTGTAGGACATCTAAATGATCTTCTTTGACAAAATTGGAAAGCCCTGGAAGATTTTCAATTACATTTCTGAATCCCATTTTTCCCATATTTTCCATTTGAGCGTAGAAGTCTTCAATAGTCATTTTTCCGCTTAAAAGTCTTTTAGATTGATTTTCGTCAGATTGAATTTCTAAACTTTTCGCCATTTCTAAAAGGGCTTTGATATCTCCCATACCCAATAATCTCCCTACAAAACTGGTAGGTGAAAATTGTTCTAAATCATCAATCCTTTCTCCTGTTCCTATAAAAAGTACCTTTGCACCGGTCGCTGCTGAGGAAGCGAGTGCTCCGCCTCCTTTCGCTGTCCCGTCAAGTTTTGTAATGATGATTCCACTAATTTTTGCTTTTTCATGGAAGATTTTTGCTTGATTGAATGCCTGCTGCCCAATTGTACCGTCTATTACTAAAAAAACATGATCAGGGGTTACTATGGAGTACATCGATTTCATTTCTTCCAATAAAGTTTGCTCTTCTTTGTGCCTTCCTGCAGTGTCAATAATTACTATGTCTGTTGCTTGTTCTTTAAAGTAATCAAGTCCGTTTTTAACTATCTCTAGTGCATTTTTGTTCTCTTCTTCTCCATACACTAATGAATTGATTTTATTGCAATTCATCTTTAATTGAGTTAAGGCGCCTGGTCTCCATGTGTCTGCTCCTATTACTCCAACTCTATATCCATGTTTAGTTAACCATCGAGCAAGCTTTGCAACGACAGTTGTTTTTCCACTTCCCTGAATACCAAGCATCAATATAGTGTTTTGTCTGTCTGGATGAAAGTTGATTACTTTTTCATCTATTTTTATCCTATCGATGTTTTTAGTCATCTCTCCACCATACCCCAATAGCCTTGATAATTCGCCATAGAGAATAGATATTATGTGATCTTTTTTTGATAATCCTTTAGGTGGGATGTCTTTAAGAGCTCTTTCCTTAAGATTTTTAGTTATTTCTAATACTAATTTAACATTCACATCAGATGATAATAATGCTCTTTGTAGATCTTTACAAAGTTCATCAATTAGTTCTTCATTCACATCTGAAGCCCCAACAATTTTTTTTAGTGCGGAGCGCAGGTTATCTTTTAAATTATCAAGCATTACTACTATTTCTTATTAAATCAACATCTAATATTTCAAATGTTCCCCTTATACCATCCCATTGTATGTTAGACCGAGCTATTTTGATTCTTTTTTTGTATATTGGGCAATTCAGTACCAGTGTTTCAGCTTCTCCCCCTTCAAAAGTTAAATTGAATTTATACTTTTCGCTACATTTCTTTAACTCCTTATAAGTATTTTTATTAATTGTTGCTCCTAACCATTTTTCATCGAGTCCTAACGTGGCTACCCTAGTAATTATAATCTCAAAATGAGAATTAAGTAACTCGTTGTAATATTTGTGAGGCTCAATATTCCAAATCGGTGAATATAACTTTATGCTTAAATCGGTACAAATAGTTTGAAAAATATTGAGTTGGAATTTACTTGATATGGTTCCATGCGTTAAACCTTCTATTGAATATTCATCAATAGCCTGTTTTACTGATGAGGTTAATTGATTAATTTCGTGTTCTTTGTCTGTATTATTGCAATATCTTTCGATGATTGGAATTTCAACAGCTTTTGAAATTTTTTTAAACAGATTGCTATTTGGATGGTGATATAGCAAACTTTCGTCATTGAATGGATGAATAGATATTAAGCATGGGATTTGATGACCTTTTTTCAAAGACCTCAATAAAGAGAATGTACTGTCCTTTCCTCCCGAAAATAAACCTGCTAATCTCACATTTTTAATGCTTTTATTTTTTATATAATCTAATAGTTTTTATAGTGAGAGATAATTTTTAATTTCATGATCAACATAAATTCTGAAATTATTGCAGGTACTGCAATATTGATATTGGGCGTGATTTTTCTAATTGCAGGATACCTAAATCCTGCTTGGGCCTTGATATTTGTCGCAGATTACTTGATAATAGCTTTAGGTGTAGCTACACTCGGTCTTGGAGTTTGGTCGTTTATGAATGAAAGGAAAAATCCAGTCCATACTGAACACCATTAAATAATTATTTACTCATTCATTAATATATATAATTAGGTTATTTTTTAATTCTTTTTGTGAACAGAGATTCAATACGGTAGTTTCTAATTTTTCATAGGTAGGTATCTCTCCACTAATGCTTCCCTGTAAAATCAATGTTAGATTAATTTTAGAATTTAAAACCTCATGTAACTCTTGATTAGCGGTTGTTATGTATGGTCTTAGAGCTCCTCGAAATATCTCGGATTTAGCTCGGATTTTCCCTTCTATTTTCCCACCACTTGGAGCCACAGGCCCGATTATGACAATGTTGCCAAAAGAGTCTTTAAATTTATCGGGGTTTTCCAAGGCTTCCTGGGAGGACATCGATAAAACCGACGACCTTGTAACCAAGTGTGGAAAATATATAAAATTATTTACAAGGTGATCCCATTCCATTCTTGATAAAAATGTAATATCTTTATTATAATCATAACTTCCTGTAAAATGAATTGTTGAATTTATTCTCCCAAAATGGGTTTGAATGGTGTTAAATATCCGATTTACAGTTTCCTCGTTTCCGAAGTCTATATTGTGATGATGAAATTCTTTAAAAATTTTGCTAGCCTTGTCAGAAACCTCGTTTTTGTGTGTGAGAATTATAATCTGTTTTACTTTTTCTATAGTAATCTTATCTGCGATTTTCTTTATCATGGTTAAAGTGTCTACTTCATTTGTTGTGGTGGTAATAAGTATTGTATTCCCTTGTAGGGATAAACCTACATCAACATCTATATTTTTATTTACTATTGGTTTTACTGGGTAAAATACCCGATCATTAGGAATTATTTTGCCATTTATTAATTTACTAAAGGCATCAATAGATAAATTGAAAACCATTTCCGCAACGTCATCCTGGGACAGAAATTCTTTATCTATAATCATTTTTTTGGTATTATTTTGAATCTTTTCAGCAATTTCTTGAACCTTTTCAAGAAGCTTTAGTATTATTTTTTGGTATTCTTCCGTTCCTACCGTTGTATTGCCATTTTCTTTGATAATGACTTCTGCTAGTTTTGTTGCTTCACCTTCAATAATGTTCTGTTTCTCTCCAAGATAAGGAAGCAGTACATTAGTAGCATTTTCAATTTGTTTATTTGTTAATCCTTCAAAACCGCCAATTCTCAAAAACTCTGAGGCGGCTTTTGGATAAACGGTTTTATATATTCTATCGGAGTGCACGGGCCCTGGGTTCGTTCCTACAGACTTGATTCCTTTTCCGACCAACTCCCATGCCATTGCTTCAGTTAACCTATTTTTGGCTCCTTGGGCCGCAGTGTAAGGCGTTCTAAATCTATACGGTCTTTGTTCAAATTTGTTTTCTTCTGTAAAGAATGTTGAAATTGTGATTATTTTACCATCATCTTTCAATGCTTCTAAGCTTTTTACACTTGTCCAGAAGGTTCCTGTAAGGTGGATCGACACACACTCTTTAAAATCACTAAAGCTAGAATTAGTAAAAACCTTTACGGGGCCTGAAACACCCGCATTATTCACTACAATGTCTATTTTTCCAAATTCATTCTTTATTTCATCAAACAGATTGTTTATTCCGTATTCATCTGCAACATCAATACCCGGATAATATTTAACCATGGTGTCATGTCCTTCTTTTTTTATAATTTCGTTTAATACTTCCGAAGCTTCTATTAGTGGTTCCTTTCTTCTTCCTAATATTATTATGTTAAAACCTAATTTTGCAAATTTTCTTGCTACAGCTTGACCTATTCCAGTTCCGCTACCGGTAACGAGCACTGTTTTTTTATACTGATTCATTTTAATAATTATGAAGTTATAATTCTCTAATATTAATTGTATTTTTAAAGATTATTACAGGTTATTACCGGACGATTACTTAAATATTCTCATTTATAAAAAAAAAACTATTAAAACAAGATTATTTCAGAGATATCATAGATATGCAAAATTATGGATTTATTAACAATATTCATGATGCGGGGGTAAGATTAAGATGAAAATTAAATTTGGTTTGACGTTTGGGTTAAATGTTGCAAGGCTTGGTTTGGATGAAACACAGGTTATCACTGCTGCCCAGGTTGCTGATAGAACAAATTTCGATTCTATATGGGCAATGGATCATACAAATGTACCTCAATGGAAAAATGCAGTAGTTAATGATGCCTGGCTAATGTTAGCAGCTATTGGTGCAGTCACAAATAAGGTGGAGCTAGGAGCTTGTGTAACTGATGCAATAAGAAGGCACCCTTCCACTATTGCATTATCTACTGTAACTTTGGATAGAATAACTAAAGGACGGGGAATATTGGGTATCGGGGCAGGAGAGGCACAAAACGTTATTGATTTTGGAATCGAATTTAGTAAACCAGTAACAAAGTTTAAAGAACAGTTAGAAGTGATTGAGAAGTTATTTGAGTCAAATCCCGATAATAAGGTAAATTATGATGGCAAATACTATAAATTAATAGAAGCGTGCTTGCAAGCAAAATCAATCAGAAAGCCAAGGCCGCCTGTATATATTGCAGCAGGTGCTCCGAAAACCCTGGAGTTATGCGCAACTTTTGGTGATGGGTGGATACCAATTGGTTACACCCCGGAATTATTTAAATTTCATTCGAATGTTATAAAAGAAAATGCAAAAAGAATAGGGCGTGATATTCCTGACTTTGAATTCGCAAACGACGTCGATGTTTACTTGACAGAAGACGGTGAGGGGGCTTGGGAAAAAATGAAAAATGCTGTAAAAGTCAGTCTCTATAAACCAGAACTTTTAAAAGTCCATAATATTCCTCAGGATTCTGAATTTGACTTTCGTAAATATTTTACCGAATATGCGATGAATAAACCTGAACTTATGGAACAGATGAAAAAAGCATCTATTAAAATTCCAGATGAAGTGGCTCGTACTGCAATCGGTGTAGGAAGTCCGGATGATGTTATAGAAATGTTAGAGCGATTTATTCAAGCTGGAACAAATCACTTTATAATTCGATTCTGGGGTGATGGCTTATACAAAAATATAGAAACCTTTGGAAATAAAGTGGTGCCTTACTTTAGAGATTTGGAAAAGTAGAACTTAGTACAAAAACTGATCCAGTGTTTTATTTCTTTTTTCATTTTTATCACTTACTCTTAATTTTTTCATTTTTAGTTTGTCAATGGGCTCTGCGTTAAACCCTAGAGAATTTAGATGCTGAGCAAACTCTTTTTGAAACCCATGAATTGTAAAAATCTTTTCTGGCTTACTCTTCTTTACCACTTCAACCAGCTCATCAAAATCACAATGATCGCTAAATGGTACGACATAATCTAAATTCATAAAATGGCGATAATTTTTATTGACTGCCCAACCACTAAATCCTATGGTAACTGCACAGTGTTTTTCTTTTAAATATGCAATAAAGTTTTGCTTACCGCTGGTTAGTGGGTATATTAATATCCATGGTTTTTTCCCCAACAATTCTTTTTCTTTGGCCTCGGAAAGAGGTGTTGCATCCTCTAGAAATATGCCAAAATGTCTATAGATTTCATTAAATCTATAGACATCGTCATGAACAATAAGTGGCTTCCATGAACCAAATATGGATGTTAAGATTTGTGCCTTACCTAAAGAGTATCCCATTAAAATGACCGGAATACCTCTTGAATACATTTCTGAAATCAGTGAATTTACCTGGTGAATTATTTTATCAACTGGCGGAAATTCGTATTCTGGTTTACCAAAAGTTGATTCAATAATCAATGTCTCTACTCTTGGTATTTGAGGTTTTTTAAAGAAAGCTCTTTTTCTTGTTGATAGATCTCCTGTATAAAAAATTTTCTTGTTGACTAGCAATCCTTTGGATCCCAAAATATGACCGGTATCTATCAATTGGAAATCTTCATAGGCGCCTAAATTATCACTTATGGGGTACCCCCTTAAATTTGCTATTGCAGATGTTTCCATAGAACTAATAATTTTGTTTTGTAAATCAAATTTTCTTAAATGTTTCTTTTGTAATATATGGTCTGTGTGAGCATGAGAAATAAAGATGAAGTTTTCGTCTGTTATGTGCATAGGATCTAAATAAACTTTAATTTTATCATTTGTTAATAATATTTCATTGTTCTGATTTGAAATTAACCTATACTCCACTGTTAATTTTGTTTTTTGTCGGTATAATTTATTTTCTTTTACCTAGGGGTTATTTTTTCTTTAAATTGATCTTTCTTTCATTAAAATTAAATTTAGCTAATCTACTAAAAGATTGGTTGGACAATAAAATTATTTATGTTTTGTTGGATGGAATCGGAGATCTGCCTAATGATGATTTAAATGATTTGACCCCATTGGAGGCAGCTATTACTCCTAACTTGGATAAAATTGCGCGAAATGGGTCTTCAGGTCAAGTAACGAGTGTAGGTGATGGGATTGCTCCCCAATCAGATATAGCAGTTTTTAATATGCTAGGATACAATTTTAAAGACAAGGATTATGTTGGAAGAGGAGTTGTAGAATGTCTTGGTAGTAATATTGATTTTAAAGATGGTGATCTCGCTTTACGTGGAAATTTTGCTACTATTGATACCGATAAAAAAATTTTAGATAGGCGGGCAGGAAGAGTCATACCAGAAGAAGACTCGATACAAATTTGTGATTTAATAAATAAAAATGTTAAATTAAAAGATGATGTGGAGTTTTCTGTCAAGCCTACTATAGGTCATAGGGTAATATTACATTTTAGAAAAAGACATTCCGTTTTAGGTGAAAATATAACTAATACTGATCCAGCTTATGAAAAAATTAATGGAATTGGTATAGCCAAATCTAATTCAAAAGATGAACTTTATGTTATTCCTTCTCAATATACTGATGAATCTTCCAAATCTTCTGCAGAGATTGTAAATTGTTTTTCCGATCATGTCATTAAATTATTGAATAATTGCGAAGTTAATGACAGAAGAGTAAATAATGGTTTATTGCCTATTAATTGTATTTTGTTGAGGGATGCTGGAAATAGGTATCCCCATGTTCAGTCAATTAATGAAAAATATCGCCTTAATTTTGCATCTTTGGTCGATATGCCTGTAGAAATTGGAATATCAAAAATCCTTGGCATTACCTCCTATGATGCAGGTAAACCTGAAGATTATGAATTAAAAGCTAAATCCCTTTTAGAGAAAATAAGTTATCATGACTTTTTTTATGTTCATATTAAGGGCCCAGACGAATTCGGCCATGATGGTAACGCAAAAGGAAAAAAGAAAAATATAGAAGAAATAGATAAACATTTTTTTGGACCTTTGCAAGATGGACTCCATAATTATAAGGATGTGGATGTAAGTTTCATTATTTCAGGAGATCATTCTACTCCATGTATTAAAAAAGCTCATACTGACGATCCAATTCCTCTTGTTGTTTCGGGAAAAAATGTCGAAAAAGATGGGACATCTCGATTCACTGAATCTTATTCAAAGAAAGGAACAATTGGAAAAATTCTTGGATACGAGGTAATAGGGCGATCTTTGAATCTTTTGGGACGAGATTAAATATTAAAGATACTGATTATTTAGCTTAAATCTTAATAATGCACCAATTTTTCCTAAACTTTGTATTTGATTGCCTTCCTCTGTTTTTGATGAGATGATTTCAAGTCTCGTTCCACTCAAGGCAGCTAATTCTTCTAAATAATCAATAAAATCTTTTTCTTTAATCAGGTAGTCCATACCGGAACAATTTGGACATGGATTTGAAATAATGTTTTGTTTGGTATCAATCAGATGCTCCTTGTCTACTATTTTTTCGATGGTGTTGTCGCATTTTTTACAAATCGCTTCTAATCTTACTAGGTCTATATCATCAGTGACAATAATCAAATCGGTAATGCCAGACTTTAGATTATTAACAACATCGTTCATTCCATATATTCCTAATCCTCTTCCAGAATGAACTTCACCCATAAATTTTTTTACCATTTTTTTTTCTTCCATCAATCTATATTCCGACATTATGCCTTGTTCATTTACCTTGTCAATAATTTCTCTTACCCCTTCCTCGCCAGTATATGATGTGTCAACTATTGAAATGATGTTGTTTTGTAACCTGTAATCTAAATACTCCTCTCTGATAAAGTTATCTTTTGTGGGACCGGGTCCTCCAACTATTAGTCCCTTTGTCTTAAATTGATCTATAAATATTTTTTGAGCGTAGTCTGCTACGCGGCGATAATATTCATTAAGCTCATTGTCCCTCAATCTTTCAAACCTTCTTGCAGACTGACCACCTTGTCTGTGTTTTCCAGCTACACCTGAAGTTAATGTTTCCACTGTTTGCCATCTGTCTCCAGTTAATATGCCTAGACCTGTCTCCTGTGTGTCAATGGAAATTATTCCCATGACCTTATCGTCTTTTAGCATTTCTTTTATATGATCTATCCAAAAATGGTCATCACACCTGTAGAGACTTATTTGGACGGGTTTTGGAGGGGTAATTGTAAAAATTTCTATTTTTTCAGTTCCTAGACCTTTGCCGGTTGGAATTGCTCCACAAAATATAACCAATCCGTTGTCTGGTGTTTCTTTATATAATTTTAATTGCTCCATTGTTTTACTTAATGCATCCTGGACATGGGTTCTGGTAAGGTCTGATTTGATGTTGGTAGCAGTACCTGCCTCATTTCTAAGTTGTGAAATTATGTCATAAATAGGTTTTCGCGGTGGAATGTACACAGTTACTAATTCTGTTCCATGTCCTGATATTTTCGATAAATCATTCAGCATTTTTGTTATTTTATATTTTTTAACAGAATCCCATTTTTCCTCCCCGATTGTTGATTCTTTGGGCATAGAGTAATCTCAATTTTACTTAATTTATTTATTGATTATTTGATTTGTGCAGTTGATGAAACATGCAAAGACTTACAAATCCCAACTGTATTGAGATCCAAACTGTATTGGGATCTTTATTTTCCTTTGAATTTTTTATGAATTATTATGGTATATGTTAAAATGATATTTAAAAGAACGACCCTGTAGGTTTAGAAGGAATCTTCTTTTTGAGTAAAAATAATTGCTAACAGTCTTGAAGGCTCTGTTCACTTAACGATAAATCTATAGCTTGAAGATGCCTATTTCCATTGTGAGTATTAGAAACAGGACACCTTCCAGTGTCTATTGACTATGGATAACATTTTTATTTTTCAGGTTTGTATTTAAGAACAACCTCCCCAATATTGTCCTCATGCTATCAAACGAAACCGAGTTTCCGTCTGGAACTGGATACAAAAGCACAAACCAAAGAGGCTTTCCTCAAAGAAAAAGAAGGTTGATGAGGATTTTTTGCCCTTGACGAGACATTGCTTATAATTGGTTCAGAGTTGGTATGGCCTTTGATGGGTGGCAGTTGTGGAGCCTGCCACCAAGTAAATCCTTTCAGTAAGCATATCAAGAAATAAAGATGTTTGTGGCCGAACATTTCTATCCGGCCTTTTGGAAGACCATGGAGAACACCCTGTTTCGACTAATGAGGGACATGGTACCCCTCAAGCGGCACATTTCTGAAGGTTAAGCATCATATCAATTCATCTTATGAGAAAGTATCATAGAGATAACCATACATTACATCAAGGACCAAACTGAATGCTTAGATGATCATTTTTCTTGCAAAAATAAGAAATGCAAATTAAAGCATGTGATTAATTGGCTGACTCTTTTCGCAGATGTTCATAACAAGGAATTGAAATCTTAAAAGAACCGAAACATCTTGAAAAACCAGTATAATTAATTTAGTGGAAATTAAATCCTTAACTTTACAGAGTCAAAAAGCATAATATTTATTTAAAAGATTTTAGTGAACTTTTTAGATAGAAAAGTTGTCGGAAATGAGGAAAGATTACTATGTACCAGATAAATATGTTTTAATCCCACATAATGTTAACAAAAATGAAACCCATCACAAAATTTCTCAACAAAATAACATGCAAGGCAATTTAAAAGAAGAAAATAAATGCCCTTATTGTCCTGGAACCAAACAAATATCTGATCAATTAATGTTGTCTTTTGTAATTAAAAATGGCATACTTCAAAGGTTGTATGATACCCAAGCAGATGAACGTGATGATTGGACTATCCGGGTATTTGAATGTAAAAATCCCATAGTGACAACAAACCCAAATCACGAATATTCAGACAAACCTTTTTACAGAGAACCAGCTTTTGGATATGATTTAATAGTAATACCCACCCCCCAACATAATGTTTCATTAACAGAACTTTCTGTAGAGCAATGGACTAATTTATTGTTAGTTTTGCAAGATAGGATACGGTGGCTTTATAGTCAACGGGGAGTTACATATGTAGCTATTCATGCGAGCAGAGGTTTAAGTGGTGGCAGTATCATAAATCACCCTCATTTCCATGTCACTACTTTTTCATCAATTCCTCCAGTTATTGAAAAAGAATCTAAAACTTTTAATCAATTGATGAATGAAAATGGTAGTTGTCCTTCCTGTAATACAATTGAATCAGAGATAAATGGCCCAAGACAGCTTTTTTCAACCGACAGTTTTATCACCATGGTTCCTTGGGCACCTACATATAATTATGAGTTTTGGATATGCCCAAGAAGACATTCTACTTACTTCTCAAAAATAAGTCAAAAAGAAATTTCAGATTTATCCTTGGTTATTTGTTCTTCTATGCGAGGGATGGATAGTGTTTTAGGAAAAGTGGATTTCAGCATGGCGTTTCATATATCACCAGAAAAGAAAAATAGCAGGCAGCTACACTGGCATATCGAGATTTATCCACTTATAACATCTTGGTCTGGCCTTGAAAGGGGATTTGGAATATTTGTAAACTTGCCTAGTCCTGAATATTCTGCTGAAATCTTGGGTGCTGCATCTAGAAAAGAGTTGGCACGACTAATTGGAATAATTTAACAAAATTAAAATAATCAACCTTTTTTACTAAAAATAAAGAAATGTTAAAGACAGGTGAATGGTTATCTTTTTCAATTGTAGGTTTAGTTGTTTTATTTATCTTCCTGACGGTTTCTTTTTATTCTTTTTTAATCGGACCTGATTCTAAAGGTCCTCAAAGGGTGGTAGAGCCTTCGAGTTCCTTTATTCAAATTGTTTTCATAACTATAGCTCCTGCCATAGCGCTATCTTTTTTTACAAATGCTGTATCAAAAGATACTTCAAAATTGTCATCTTTGTTAATTATGTCCTCTGGAATTGTTCTTATAATTGGTATGATTTATGTTTCTTTTTTAGTACCCAAAGTACAAAGTATTGAATTACCTTTATGGATTTCTAATATCCCTTTAATTTTTATTGGGTTTGGAGTCTTATTGTTCCTGGTTGGTGTAAATACCTATAGACAGAATAAAAAGAAACAAAACAACCGGAATTTTGACTATAATTAATCCCATCAATGTGAAGGTTTTCTCTATTGAATAATAAAGTAACTAATTATCAAAATAAAAAAGATACAGGTAATGTAATAAATATTAATATAAAAAAAAACTTTTTACCAATCACAATAAATCGAAATTTTCTTTCTGATTTATTTTCAAATAATAAGGATATAAAAAAAGTTTTAGCAATAGTTATTGGTACTAAACCAGATTTTTATAAACAGGCCCCGTTGTTATTGGAAGCTAAAAAAGAGAATTTACCCGCATTTATAATTTCAACTGGTCAGCACTATGATGATTTACTAGGTTATGGTATAAAAGAATTCGATCTAAATGATTCTGTTGCATGTGATTTGAATATACGGGGAGATTTAATGGAAAAATCTGGAGATTTGATCTTGAAGTTTGGATACTTTGGAAGATATTTAAAGGAATACTGCCCAAATCATCATATTTTACCAATAGTGCATGGTGATACCTTAGTGGCTGGAATGGCAACGTTATCATGGGTTTTTGGATTGGGTCAAAAAGTGGGGCAGAATGAGGCTGGCCTTCGTTCCATGAGCCCGAAAATTATAACGAAAATAAAAACAAATCAGATTCCAAATAAAAAATTTTTAGAAGATTTTATAATAGATCAGTTATCAAACAACTGGTTCATTACACGAGAGGAACCATTTCCTGAGCAAATCGATACATGGGTCTGCTCAGCAGGCACAAAATTCTTTTTTGCTCCTACAAAATTAAATAAAGAGAATTTGATTAGAGAAGGTTATCCTAAGGAAGATATCCATGTCGTGGGAAATTCTGTTGTAGATGCAATAAATCTAAAACGAAACAATAAACCAAAAAAAAGTATATTTGAGATCTATCCAAAATTAGATTCTGGAAATTGGATTAGAATGGATATTCATAGAAGGGAAAATTTGACTTATAATAGATTCAATGCGATCATAGGTGGGTTAATTGACTTGTTAACCAAGACAGAATTTAAGGTAATTTTGATATTATTAAACGCAACAGTTTCTGCTTTAAATAAGTTTAATCTTTATTCAAAACTTCAAAGACTTGAAGAACAATACAGTGACAAATTTATTATTTCAAATTTGTGGAAAGAATATGGTAATGTAGTCGAATTTTTAGATAGCGGTAAATGTTGGGCAGAGATAACTGATTCAGGCTCTATGCAAGAAGAATTGTTGTATTTTCCGAAGGTTTGTTCTTTTACAATGAGATTGAATACTGACAGACCTGAAACAATTTTTGATGCCCGGGGAAATTTGTTAATTCCACCTATAAACAGGAGTTGGTTGCCTCACATCATATCAATGATGTATGAAAAAAGAGAGAATTATGGATTTGATTTTAGTAAAAAAAAGCCAATTTATGGAAAACCTGGAGAGGTGTCAAAAAAAATAGTAAAAATACTTAAAAAGGATTTTGAAAATGAGAATAATAATTTTTTTCCTTGGTTACATCAACGATTTAACTATTGGTATGATAAAGATGATTTTGAATACTTATAAATATAATTCATAAACTTTATAATTCGTACAATTAGTATGTATACGTCATTTAAAGTAATTTATAAAGATGTTTTAACTGTGAGATGGATGCCTGAACAAAAACTGTTATTTAAGACATTTTTATAATTTTAATCATCTCACATAATTCTAAATGTTGTGATACAACCATTTAAACATGGCATATATAAATTAAAAAAATAAAAACTAACTAACCTTCCCTGGAAAAGTTATCACACATATTCTTATTTATGGT
The DNA here is from genome assembly GCA_963779615.1 of uncultured Nitrososphaeraceae archaeon. Classification (GTDB taxonomy): domain Archaea; phylum Thermoproteota; class Nitrososphaeria; order Nitrososphaerales; family Nitrososphaeraceae; genus Nitrosocosmicus. The sequence goes on along the minus strand of CAVZZA010000005.1, from coordinate 51,274 downwards.
ATATCTATGGCAGTGACTGAAAAAATTTGTCAATATGTTTGTAAATAATTCCGACAACTATGAAATGTAAATATGAGAGTCTAGAACTATTCAATCCAACTCTTAATTTTGTAGAACAATGATTAACAGATTTATATTTCTTTGTTGAGATGGGATTCTGTATAAATATTATTATGCTTTCCACCAGTCAAACCCTACAAATTTTATACTTTTTTCCTCTGTGTATACAATTGCTAAAATAAACTGTTTTTTTACTGTGGTGGCAAGCCTTCCTGCCAAAACTATATCTACACCAGAGATATTTTCAGATGGCTTCAATACCTTTACCAAATAGGGTGCATGATCTATGCCTGGGCCATGAATATACACAGCAAAATCACATCCGAATTTAATTCCTGGAGAGACAACATACCCTTTATTTCTTAGATTTTCAAAAACCATATACTTTACTTCAAAATCCGTATACTGTCTTTTGCAAATATTTGTTATTTCCTTTAAAGAAATCAGTTTTCCATCATGTTTGTATATGACTAATTTATTTTTAAGGAATAGAAAATATCCTTCAATTAGGTCAAGAACCAATTGTGAATCAAAGTCAAAGTTTTTTGGTTTTGATACACCTAAGGGTTTGCCATAATAACCTCCACTAAATAAATCCCTTGATTCTAAAATATCATGAATGAAAATACGATTCTCTATTAATTGACCAGAATATTTAGTCGTCAAATACTTGATGCTAAAATTACAAAAGGGCTGTAGACTTGTCGACATTTGCATACATTTTCTTTTTTTCCTCCTATTGCATCCTTTAAAAAAAGCAATTGTTTGGTTAGAGTTGTGAGGAGTGATGATTTAATTGTTCTCTCTAGATACCTGACATTTACAATGCATTCTATTTTTTTTAGCTCGATATATAATCCTGGAAAATTTTCTATTTTTTTTGTCAATAATCTTGACATTCTATTGTTTTTAAATATGCTTTTTATAATACAATTAACTGGTTTACCTATGTCCATTTCATATTGCTCATTTGTTTTTGAATCGATGTTTGATAATCCAAAAGAAACGCCACCTATGAGACCTGCAGTTTGACCAATAAGATAAAAGGCCGTTCTTAACAATTCTTCTTTGCACTTCAAAAAACTTTCCACTTTATACATTTTTTAAAGCATTTCCATATTTTTCATTAACGGGCTTGCAGATATATTTTGTTTGGCGTGGGATTTCTCTTACATGATAAAATACTTCATCTTTTTCAATCTGAAATATCGGACTTAAAGTTCTTTTTCCTTGAATTTCAACCAACCTCTTATACATCTATGCGTTTTTACTGATCTTAAGTTCTTAATAATTCTTTTTTAGAAATTTTGTATCTTTGATATTTTTAAAAGAATAAAATATTATTACAATCGTATTAATGGTTTTATTAGTTAGGAGACTGGAAAGTTTTCCTTGATTTCAATGAGATCCCTTAATATAGAACTTGCTGTCTCCATGCCCCCTGCCCCTCTTCCAATAATTGTCTGTTCCCCTGAATGCTCCGATTTAAAAGTAACTGCATTCAATGTGCCATTTACACAAATTGGATCATCTTTTGATATCGCTATAGGTTTAACATATAAATTTTTATCGTCACACTTGGCAATTAGTTTTACATTTTCTCTATTTTTTGCTGCGCTATTAATATCTTCGAGTTTGACATCTGTAATTCCCTCTTTATCTATGTCTTTCATCGTCACCTTATGTCCCATTATCCAATTTGCCATTATAACCAATTTAGCTGCTGCATCGTCGCCATTTATATCTAAAGAAACTTCGGCTTCTGCATAACCCTTAATTTTTGCATCATTCAAAGACTCCTCAAAAGTCATACCCTCTGACATTTTGGTTAAAATATAATTGGTAGTGCCATTTAATATCCCCATAAATGACGTGATTTTGTCCCCCTTTAGGCAATGTTTTGCAAATTCTAATACAGGCGTTCCTCCACCAACTGTTCCACTAAACCTTAACATTACGTTGTTATAGTTGGCTAATTCAATTAAAGAAGGAAATGATAGTGCTAGTGGCCCTTTATTTACAGTTATTACGTTTTTTTGAGTTCTTAACGCTGAGATAATATTGGATAGACCCGGTTCTCCAGAAACTAAATTTGTGGGAGTTAGTTCTAAAAATATTTCTGCGTCGGTATTCTCAATATAGTTCTCAACATTTGGTTTTTCATTAGAATATTTTCCAACAGTTCCAAACTTTTCTTTAACAAATAATAATTTTTCGAGATCCAAGCCTGTTTGAGAATAAGCTATACCATGGCTATCTGCACATGCAACAATCCTAGGTTTAATGCCATATTTTTTATATAAAGGATCAGAACTGTCAATTAATAATTTAATGAAGCTTTGACCAACTACTCCCATTCCGCAAATAATTAACCTCATTACAATATCTTCTAATTTTTAGAAGCATTGAATATAATAAAATTTGTTTTAAAATTAAAATGAAGATATATATTCATATATATTTATTTTCCTTATTTTTAAAAAAAACAACTCATAACACATTAATAAATGAAAACAAAACAAGAAATTAAATAATGTTGTATATGGCTGATGGATCAGCAGATAAAAATAGTGATTTCTCATCTGAAAGTAATTCAAATGAACATTTTGATGTTATTATAGTTGGTTCAGGACCGGCAGGTTACACAGCTTCTATCTATACCTCTAGAGCCAAACTAAAAACATTAATTATTACAGGTAGCTTGCCTGGTGGTCAATTGATGACTACAAGCGAGGTTGAAAATTATCCTGGATTTCCAAACGGAATATTTGGCCCCGAGTTAATGATAAACATGAAGCAGCAATCAGAACGTTTTGGAACAGCTATGGTAACAGATGAGGTCAAAAAGGTTGACTTTAAGAACAAGCCTTTTAAAATATTTACCGAATCATCTTTGTACACCGCAGAAAGTGTATTAATAAGCACAGGTGCTACCCCCAGAAAACTTGGTATAGAATCTGAACAAGCTTTTTCGGGAAGGGGTGTTTCTTATTGTGCTACCTGTGATGGCCCTTTTTTCAAAGATCAACATATTGTAGTTGTTGGTGGTGGGGATACTGCTTTAGAAGAAGCGAATTTCTTAACCAAATTTGGTAAGTCTGTTAAAATAATACATAGAAGAGAACACCTGAGAGCCAGTAAAATATTACAGGAAAGAGCATTTGAAAACCCAAAAATAGAATTTATTTGGAATTCGAAGGTAGTGGATATAAAGGGTGATGGTAAAATATCATCAATTATTATTAAAAATATGACTAATGATGAAGAAAAAAAATTAAGTATTGGGGGATTATTTGTTGCAATTGGCCATGAGCCAAACACATCTATATTTAGAGACCAAGTGGATATGGATGATAAAGGTTATGTTATTGTTAAAAATTATACAAAGACAAATATCGATGGAGTTTTTGCTTCCGGTGATGTTCATGATTATAGATATAGACAAGCTATTACTGCAGCGGGATTTGGTTGCATGGCTGCGTTAGATATTGAAAAATGGCTAGCTGAGAGAAAACAATGACTTTGTAGTATACATTTACAATTAATTACATAAAGTAAAAGTTATTGATATGCCAACAAAGGCAACAGTTTACAATTTCTTAAATATTTGTTATATTCTTCTTCTGTAAATACATTTTGTTGATGATACAGACTTTCAAATTTCCTGCCATCATCAGCAAAAATCCCTACAAATATGCCTTCATCGTGGTTTTTCACATAATCCATCATTGATGACATGACTGACCCTGAAGATGGACCTGCCAAAATACTCTCTTTCTCTGCAAGTGATTTTACCATTTGAAATGATTTTTCATTGGTTGCAGTATACCACTCATCCACTATTTTTTCTCTGCGTATAAAAAGATCTGGTTTTGATGACTCCTCGAAATTTCTCAAGCCTTGTAGCAAGTGATTTTTCTGAGCTTGAATGGCAATAACCCGGACATTTTCGTTTTTTTCTTTCAAATATGTACCGATACCAGTAATTGTACCGCCTGTACCGCACCCCGTAAAGAAATGAGTCACTTTGCCATGAGTCTGTTCCCATATTTCTGGACCGGTGCTTTGATAATGGGAAAGAAAATTTGCATCATTTTCATATTGATTAGGCATATAGTATGTATCAGGTCGAGGTTTTGAGATTGCATATGCTAACGCAATACTTTGATCTGTTCCTGCACCTACCCTTGGACATAGATCGTCTGATGTTTCGTGCAGTGTGGCGCCTAATTTTCTTAGTATATTTTTTGTTTCTTTGCTCACTTTTTCTGGAATAACTATTTCCACCTTGTAACCCAAATTAGAGGCAATTCCAGTTAGGGCAATTCCAGTATTGCCTGAAGTTGGTTCAATAATTATACTCTTATCTTTTTTTAATATATTTTTCTCTTCTGCATCTTTGATCATCCAGTTACGCTGCTCTGTCTTTAACAGAGCCAAAAGGATTGAACCATTCTAACTTTGCAAATATCTTTATTTTTTCTGTGGAAAAACTCTTTAATTCTATTAATGGAGTGTTGCCAATTCTGCCTATTATTTTATTTTTATTGGATTCTGCGAACGTTGTTGAGGTCATTTTATTCATTTTGCCTTTTTGATTGTAAATTCTAGATCGTTATTATTTTTATTCAGTGAAATCAATTCATGTCCATTACGATTAACCCATCTTGATATGTCTTCCTCGGAGTCTGGATCATCGGACACTATTCGAAGAGTATCCCCTTTTGTCATTCTTTCTATTTCTATTTTTGTTCTAAAAACTGGTTCAGGACAATATAGTCCTCTAACGTCAATTGTTTTCATACCTGATTTGACATTATCATTAGAATTAGAAGACATACTATAATAAAACCCCTTTTAGCAAATAAATGTTTATCTTAGTTTTTACTAATGTTTCTACCTGTTGATTAATAACGGCCGCTTTGGTTTTACAAAGAATAACATAAAATTTATTCATCGTAATTTATAAGTGATAAAGAAGCATAATGCTGTTTTTTCTCTTCAATAGCTTAATATTATGTAAAATAAAGGAGAGAAGTTTGTCCTATGCTTGTTATATTTGACGTAGAAGGGGTTTTGTTAAATGCAGAATATCTCCCAGTATTGGCCAAGTTAATGGGATCAGAAAAAGAAAAAGAGATTTGGGATATTACTATTAAAGGTATTAGTGGTGAAATTAATTGGGAAGAGGGTTTAAAACAAAGAGTCCATGCTTTGAGAGGCATAGACTATAATAGGGCATATGAAATTGCCCAAAGCTTGGAAATCATGCCCGGAGCAAAACAGCTCTGTTCTTTTTTAAAAAAATCCGGATGGAAAATGGTTGCTGTCTCTGGAGGGTTCACAATCATTACTGATAGGTTGGTGGAAGATTTAGAGCTGGACAGGATATTCTCTAATAATCTTATTTTTAAAGATAATAAACTCCATGATGTTGAAATATCAGTTACATCAGATAAATCACTTTCCGTAAAATCCTACATTCAGAATGGTGGTTTTACTAAAGAAGAAGTAATAGTTGTAGTGGATGGTGCAAACGATTTGAAACTTTTTAATTTGTCTTCTTTCACTGTTGGATTTTGCCCAGTTGACATAGTCAGGAAAAAGGCAGATGTTGTTATAGATCGAAAAAACTTGGCAGATTTAATTCCAATTTTCATAGAAAAATTTGGAAATAAGATAAATATATAAATTATGACCAATGAGGTGTTGTTTCTTTTTCCCCATAACAATTATACCTGTAAAAATAAATAAAAATATAGAAGAAGGCGATAATATTTCAGAATTAATTCTTGAGGCTTTGAATTTAAACAATTTACAAATTTATGAAAATGATGTTATTGTGATAGCCCAGAAAATAATTTCTAAATCTGAAAATCGAATTTTAAATTTAAAAGATGTTATTCCATCAAAAAAAGCACTTGAAATATTTTCTATCCATGAAAAAGACCCGCGTTTGATAGAACTGATTCTACGCGAGTCGTTAGATATTATAAGGATAACAAATAAAAATTTGATAGTAGAAACTAAATATGGTTTTATATGTGCAAATGCTGGGATAGATCAAAGTAATGTTTCAGTCGAAACAGATATAGTCTTACTCTTACCGGAAAATCCTGATGAATCTGCAAAAAAAATAAGGAAATACATTTATCATAAACTTAAAAAAAATGTTTCAATAATAATTTCTGATACGTTTGGACGCCCTTTTAGAAAAGGTCAAACAAATATTGCAATAGGGATAGCCGGTATTTGTCCATTAAAAAGTTATGTTGGATCGAAAGACTCATTCGGCAAAGTATTAAGGGTGACTGAAATAGCAATAGTTGATGAATTAGCATCCTCCGCTGAACTTGTAATGGGAAAAACCTTGGAAGTTCCAGTTGCAATTATTAGAGGATATGGATATCAATCGATTGATTTAGAAGATGATGATGATGATGATGATAGTGTTATTTATAATATTTCTATCAAATCTCTTTTCAGAGAGAAATCTCAAGATTTATTTAGGAATTAAAATGGAATGTTAATTTGTATTGCAAAATAATTTATTTCTATAAATTTTTGATAAATATGAATGGATATTGTAGACAACATATTGATCGGGGATAAAAGAGCAATAGCTCGTTCTATTTCTATAATTGATGATGAAAATCCTCAAGCTCATGAACTCTTAAAACAAATCTATCAAAGAACAGGAAATGCTGTTACTATTGGGTTTACTGGTCCTGGAGGTGCAGGTAAAAGTACCTCTGATTGGAAATTTAATCCCCCATTTTAAGAGTCTAGGTTACAAAATTGCTATTCTGGCAGTAGACCCCACCAGCCCTATTACTGGGGGTGCTATCCTTGGAGATCGAGTTAGGATGCAGTCGACTATGGATGATGAAGATGTTTTCATGCGTAGCTTTGGCTCTAGAGGAACACTGGGTGGCATTTCAAAGTCACTAAGAAATGCAATTAGGATTTTAGATGCTGCTGGGTATACTCTTATTTTAGTTGAAAGTGTAGGAGCGGGCCAGCTAGAGGTTGAAATATCAAATGTTGTTAATTTAACAATGGTTATCTTTAATCCAAATACTGGTGATAACGTTCAGGCAGTAAAAGCAGGGTTGACTGAAATAGGCGATATTTATGTTGTAAATAAATCTGACATAAAAGGTTCTGATACTCTATACCTTTCTCTGCTGGAACTAATTGGTGAAACGCCTCGGAGGCCCCTTATCGTTAAAACTTCTGCGAAAACAGGAGAGGGTTTGCAAGAGCTGTGTTCAAAAGTCGATATTATAATTAAAAGTGAAGAATGGATTTTAAAACAAAAACAAAAACAAAAACAAGTTCTGGATTCCGAATTAAAAGAAATGGTTTTGGAAAAAGTTAAACAAAAAACATTGGAAGTTTTTCAATTAAAAAAACATGAAATTGATGAATTACTTGATTCAATGTTAAATAAAATTAAAGATCCTTATACTGTATCTGAAGAATTATCTTTATTAGTATTTTCAATTAAGTAGTATGTATAGCATATGAACGAAAACACAGATAAAACCGATTCTGGTATTCCTGTAAAACAATTCTTTACAAAACAGGATATTAAAAAAGAAAAAGAAACTGATCCTGGTACATATCCATTTTTGAGAGGGGTATATCCTACAATGTATAGGGAGCGTCTTTGGACAATGAGGCAGTATAGTGGTTTTGGTAGTGCAGAGGAAACTAATAGAAGATTCAAATTTTTGTTAGATCATGGTCAAACAGGTTTATCATTGGCTTTTGATTTACCGACACAAACTGGAAGAGATTCTGACAATCCTCAATCTGAAGGTGAGGTTGGTAGAACAGGAGTACCAATAAGTTCTATTGAGGATATGCTTACTTGTTTTGAAGGTATCCCTTTGGACAAGGTAAGTACTTCGATGACCATAAATTCTACTGCATCTATACTCTTGTCTTTGTATATTTCCGCAGCAGAGTATCAGGGAATACCGCCCTCTCAAATAAGAGGTACAACCCAAAACGATATTTTAAAAGAATATATAGCTAGAAACACCTACATATATCCACCAAAACCATCACTGAGGCTTATTGGTGATATGATACAATATTGTTCGCTTCATGTGCCTCAATGGTATCCAATAAGTATTTCGGGTTATCATATTAGAGAAGCAGGTTCTAATGCGGTTCAGGAGCTAGCATTCACTTTTGCAAATGCCATAGAATATATAAATACATGTATTAGCAAAGGACTTCATATAGATGATTTTGCTCCTAGGCTTTCATTTTTCTTTTGTTGTACCATGGAGTTTTTCGAAGAAATTGCCAAGTTCAGAGCAGCAAGAATTATTTATTCAAAAATTATTAAAGAAAGATTCAATGCTCAAGATCCAAAATCTTTGCATTTAAGATTTCATGTTCAAACTAGCGGAGAATCATTAACAGCACAACAGGTTGATAACAATATCGTTAGAGTTGCAACAGAGGCATTAGCTGCTGTTTTGGGTGGGTGTCAATCTTTGCATACCAACTCACGCGATGAAGCATTAGCATTACCAACTGAAGAATCAGTTAAAATTGCCCTTCTGTACCCAACAAATTATTGCAACTGAGACAGGCGTTACTAAAACTGTTGATCCATTGGCTGGTTCGTATTATATTGAGTATTTAACTGAACAAATAGTTAATGGTGTGAATACCTATCTTGATAAAATTGAGAAAATGGGTGGGTCATTGGCAGCTATTGAAAGTAACTTTTTCCAAGAGGAGATTAGAAAAAATGCATACGAGTTAAAAAAGGAGATTGATCAAAATAAAAGAGTTATTGTAGGTGTCAACAAATTTAGAGATTCCAAGGATGTCGAACCTAAATTAAATGTTATTGATCATCAACTTGAAATGAAACAGATAAATAAATTAAAGGAATTTAAAAGGTCTCGGGATAGCATAAAGGTTCAACATTCTATTTCTGACCTTATCTCTTCTGCAGAAAAACAGGATGTTAATCTAATGCCCTTTATTATATCTGCAGTTAAAAGCAGAGTAACACTTGGGGAAATAAGTAACGGGTTGAAAGAAATATTTGGTTCCTATTCACCAAAAAATTCATTTTAATCACTTTTTTATTTGGTTTCATAAAGTTTTATTGCGCTTATATTGTTACTCAAAATAGTATTAAGAATTTTTCTACCTGCTTCTGATTTTTTATCTATCTTTAGTCTTGCCTTCTTTCCGATTAGGTTGCTCAAAAGCAGTTCATCATTTAAAAATAAATTTGTTTTTTTCCCTATGAGGTTCTCCTCAACTATAAAATAAATATGTGCGCCTGACTCTGTAACACTAAACTGCATCTCCTCACCAAATGTAGGGGTTTTTGCTTCCACATCTATCTTGATGCCTAACACTTTTTCTATTTCTGAAATTGTGCTGCCTCCCCTACCTATTATTTTGGGAATGGCCTCTTTATTCAATAAGATTCTGACCTTATCCGATGATATGATCTTAATTTCGGCATGGGAATCGAACCGGTTTATTATTTCTCTTATCTTTGATTCTGCTAATTTATTGATTTTATTGCTATTATTTTTTTCTGTAGCTTTATCTATGTTTTTTAGAGGAATTATCACATTCTCTTCTCCATAGGAATAAATTTCATACTCCGTTTCTTTAGAATAAAAATCTTTGACTTCCACTACAGGTCTTGCCAAATCCTGTTCCATCATGCCTGATGGAACCTTGACCGTTAGGTTAAGCTCATATATTTTTTTGATATGGCCTTCATGAATGAAAATTACGGTATCAATTATGTGAGGAATCATACCAAGTTCGATTTTACCGATAAACCTTTGAATTGCATCCAATGCCTTACTTGCATGGATTACCCCAATCATACCTATCCCAGTTAATCTCATATCTGCAAATAACTCGAAATCTTTGATTTTTCTCACCTCATCAAATATGGTAAAATCAGGCCTAACCAGTAACAAGAGATCCGAAACCTTTTCATAGCCATTTTTAAATGATCCGTATTGAACCACACTTTCTGGAACTTGTAAATCTCTGGGAGATTCCAATGTTTTTACCAACTTGTTGTTTAGAACATAGTGTTCTGCAATACTACTTGCAAAGGTACTTTTTCCTGAACCTGGAGGGCCAGCAATTAAAATTCCTTCGGCCTCACTTGATATTCTTTTTATAAGCTCATCTGTTATCTCATAGTCACTTAACGATAGTTTTTTTATTGGTCTAACAGCTGTTATCTCAATTTTATTTGATATAGGTGGTTGAGTGATAACAATTCTAAGATTTTTATACATTATAACATAGCACCCTTCAAATGCTATCTCTATGTTAGCTACCCTATTGTTATCCTTTACCGAAAATAAAAAATTTATTATTTTATTTAAATTATCTTTATCTATTTTTTTATCGGAAATCTTTTCTAGGGAAAAATTTCCTGGAGTCCCTTTTTTGGCCAATGGTTCTATGCCTTCTATTAAATGGACACTCATTGAGTTGTCATCAAAATAATTCTCGATATTGTAAACTTCCGAAACCTCTGATTTTTTATGGACATTTAAAATTCCAGTAGCATCAGCAACCAAATGTTGAATAAAATCGGATGTGAATAAAGTGGCGTTTTCATTCTTGGCAATATCGTTAATTATCGAATCTATTCTCCCATTTTTTGCTAGTTTTATTTCTGAAAGACTGGGTTTTTCCCCCGCATAGTTGAAATTGATTTTTTTTTCAAGGCTTTTTTCTCTGATATTTTTTAACTCTATCAGTCCTATTGTGCCATGTTCTTTTAGTTTACAAGCCTGCGATTGTAATTCATCAATTACTGCAAGAGGAATTATTATTTCGTGGTTTTCATTAATCTCATTGTTGTCAATTCTTTTACTTATTTCGCCATCTATTATAATACTTGTATCCAAAACAATTTTTTTTTTCACTTACTTCGTTAATATGTTGAATTTTAGGAATAATAATCTTTCATATATGAATAAGTTATATTATCAGGACAGGAAAAAATATTAATTTAATTGAGTAAATTAGAAATTAAACACATATCTAAAACATTTTCCCTTAATGGCAATAAGGGTGAAAAAAATAAAGTTTTGGCGGTTAGTGATGTAAATTTATCAATTGAAGAAGGTCAATTTGTTTGCTTTGTTGGACCGTCCGGCTGTGGAAAGTCTACACTTTTAAATATAATTGCAGGATTGGAAAAGCCTTCGGATGGGGAAATGGTTTTAAATGGAAGACCGATTTTCGAAACAGGACCCGACAGAATAATGGTATTTCAAGAAAATGCCCTGTTTCCATGGTTAAGTGTTATAGATAACGTTGAATTTGGATTAAAGATGGTAGGCGTCGAAAAAGAAAAAAGAAGAAAAATTGCTATGCATTACCTAGATATGATGGATCTAGGCAAATTTGCTAAATCCTATACCTATCAACTCTCAGGCGGCATGAAGCAGAGAGTTGCTATATCTCGTGCGTTATCCATGGATCCCGATATTTTGTTAATGGATGAGCCATTTGCTGCTTTAGATTCTCAAACTCGGGATCTATTGTTAGTGGAGCTTCAATTGATATGGGCTAAAACAAGAAAAACGATAATATTTGTAACCCATAACATATCCGAATCAATTTGTCTAGGCGATAAAGTTGTGGTTTTCACCAAAAGACCTGCATCCGTAAAGAAGGAGATAGTGATTGATTATCGGAGGCCCAGGTTATCTGAAGATTCTAATTTATTTGAATATAACAGATTGGTTTTGGATGAATTAAAAACAGAGATAATTCAGACAAAAAAATAATATAAAAATATAGATAATAGATTAAAAACTTTTAATTTTACTTAATAATTCCACACCCTCGCTAAAGCTATTCGGGGATGTAATTAAAATTTGGTCAACAAGTTTTCCAACTTGAAGAATAAACTCTAGCAGGTTATCCTCATATTCGTTCCAATCCAGTCCAATCATTTTTGCAGCCTGACTATTTTTTTCAGAAGGAATCATAATACAAGGAATCAATTTTATTGGACTTGGCTCTAGCATTCTTTTTATGTCTTTTACTTCTTGAACTGAATTAATTGATTGTGTTATAAATCCATAAGGATTTGCCTGTTTTTTTTTAATAAAATTGTTACTATTTATAATCTTGTTTGGTACTGATAAGTTTAAGTTTATCAGGTCACTGTACCCAAGGGAATTGAGTATTTTAATCACATCTGTGGGCTTAGATAGTTGCGTATCCTCGGGGATTTTGTTATTTAGTTGAGGTTTGTCACCCATTATGAATAATAAATCTTTTACTTTCAAATAAACCGATTGAGTTGCAAATTGAATTAACGAATTGATGTTTCTGTCCCGAGTCCTTACGCTACAACTTATTTTTAATTGATCATTCTTTAAATTTTCAGTTATCAAGGCGGCCCCATGAATGCTTGATATCCTGGGGATTCCTAAAACTGAATCGGTGATGTGTATAAAATTCGTAAGTTTGCTGAGAATCATGGTCCTGTAGAGAAATTTTTCTATTTCCTGGTTTATTGTATTGATGTTGATAACTGAGTCATGTAAGATTTTAGGGGGATTTATTTCATAGATAACATTCATCTTTTACCTATAAATACAGTGTTTATTATATATAAAAAAAGTTTTTTAAAGGTTTTGTAATATATATTTTAAGTTATTGTTATCCCCCAAACAATTTCATGAAAGGTTTTCAAACATCAAAAGTTTCAAAATTCCGGCCCATAAAGATATCTCTTGGTTTAACCCAGATAAAGTTTATTCCAGTGTTTTGGTCATTATTCATTTTCCCGAAAATATTCCTTCAGTAATATTGACTAAAAGAAATCCAAACTTGAAAAATCATGCAGGTGAAATATCATTTCCCGGTGGAAAATTTTCTCCATCGGATAAATCAATTTTAGACACTGCCCTAAGGGAGACGCATGAAGAGATAAGTTTAGCTGTAAAGAAAAAACAGATAATTGGATGCCTCAATCCAACCTATACCTATACCACTAAAATCTTAATTTATCCATTTATTGCATTAGAAGAAGAAAACATCACTGACAAGCTTAAATCAAATTCAGAGGTTGAACAGATAATTAGTTTGCCTATTGAAAAGTTAATGGACTCTTTGTCCGAAGATGATTATCATTCAAGTAAAAACTTTAGGATGTACAAATTTTTTGTCGATGATTTTTTAATTTGGGGTGCCACTGCAAGGATCTTGAAGAATTTATTTGATGAAATAGTAAAGCATTGATAAACGTTAGTCATACCCGCCAAGATCCAATATTTGCAAGAACTTTTTATTGAAATCAAAAGTAGATAACTCTCCACCAATATCCTTGGTTTTTATATTCTTTTTAAAAATTAGGTCAACAGCTTTTTCAACTTTAAGAGATTGACTTGTAATTTTTTTATCATTGTATTTATTTCCCAGCCAATCAAACATCATTTTTAAAGCTAATATAAAAGCAGTAGGATTAGCTATGTTCTTTCCAGCAATGTCAAAAGCCGCTCCATGCACAGGCTCAAACAAAGCAAAATTTTCCCCGATATTTGCAGCCGGAGCTAAACCTATACTCCCCGTTACTTGAGCCGCCTCGTCTGAAATAATGTCCCCAAATAGATTTGTCGTTAAAATTACATCAAATCGGTTTGGATTTCTTACAAGTTCCATGGAGCAGGCATCAACGTACATTTCTTCCACATGAACATCCAAATATTTTTTTGAAACTTCTTTCGCAGTTTCAATAAAAAGCCTGTCACTTTTTCTCAGAACATTTGACTTGTGTACTATTGTTACTTTTTTTTTGATTCTTGTATTGGCTATTTTGAATCCATATTCTGAAATTTTTTTAGAGGCTTCTCTGCTTATTTTTCTCAATGAAATAACCGTATTGTCGTCAGAAAAAAATTCCCATCCTAGATAAAGATCCTCTGTGTTTTCTCTAACTGTTATCAAATCTACGTCTTTTGAAATCGAATTGATATTAGGATAATTTTTTGATGGCCGAATATTTGCAAACAGTTCAAAGTGTCGCCTTAAAACCAATACGACATCCGCAGCAGACTCCCCAACTGGGGACTTGAGACAAGCTTGGGAATTCTTTATTTTTGTAAATGAATCTTCAGGTAAAGCTGAGTTGTATTTCTGTAAGGCGTTATCACCTGCTTCTACTTTGACTATTTCAAATTTTAATGAGGACGATTTGTCATGAATGTTCTCTAATATTTTGTTTACGCATTCTGATAGTTCGGGACCTATCCCATCACCAACTAGAAGCGAAATTTTATATCTTGTCATGACGTAATAAAGGGCAAGAAAAGTTATTCATTTAACTTAATTTTCTTTTAGGATTAGTTTTTTTAACATGCTTGTGTTGATGGCGTCGATTACCGCTTGGACTGACGTTACCACTATATCTTTGCCCGATTTCCGTGCTGAAATTATATTGCCCTCCCTGTCTTCAACTTTGACCAGGTACTTCTGCACAGGCATCTGAGCCGCCTGTAATTGAGTCCAATTTATATTCTCTAATTTTTATGCTTGCTATTTCATTTGCAATGGTCTGAATTGCTTTTAGTGCTGCATCAACTGGTCCAACACCTGTATCTGAGGCAATAACATCTTTGTCATGAATGTTTAGCTTTACAACTGCGGTAGGTGTGATGTTTAACCCCGTAACTATATGAAATTCATTTAGTTTAAATTTCTCATCAAATTTCTTATTTTTAATGACTTCGGATGCTATTGATAGTAAGTCTGAAGTAGTTATTGGTTGCCCTGAATCAGCTATTATCTTTTGTTTATCTACTATTTGTTTTAACTGTTCTTCTGTTGCTTTAATGGCAAACTCATCTAAAATTGCTTTGATTCCATGTGTGCCTGCATGTTTTCCAGCTTGTAGCCATCTTTTTCTGCCTACCAATTCGGGGCTGATCGGCTCGTAGGTAAGGGGATTGTTTATTATTCCATGAGTATGAATGCCAGATTCATGCCCAAATGCATTTTCGCCAATAATCGCTTTATTGGGCTGTACAATAATTCCCATGGTGTTTGAGACAAACCTTGAAACATCATACAAGATAGTTGAATTGATGTTGTGCTGAAAATTATAAAGGCATTGTAATGCCATTACTACCTCTTCTAACGATGCGTTCCCTGCCCTTTCGCCTAATCCGTTAATTGTTACATGGGCGCATGATGCTCCTGCTTCAAATCCGGAAATAGAATTTGCAACCGCAAGCCCAAAATCGTCATGACAATGTACACTTACTGGCAATTTGGTTGCCGTAATTACATCTGTTACCAATTGAGAAATATATTTTGGGGTTGAGTACCCAACTGTGTCTGGTATGTCAATTCTATCCACACCAGCCTCCGCTACTGCTTTGAAAACTTGGTTGAGAAATTGTCTGTCGGATCTTGTGGCGTCCTCTGCAGAAAATTCCACCTTTAAACCATGTTTTTTGGCGTATTCTACAGCAAATATCGCTTTATCCAAAACCTGTTCTCTGGTCATTTTTAATTTATATTGTAGGTGTATATCCGATGTTGCAATAAAAGTGTGAATATACGTTAAATCACAACCAATTGCTACATCTATATCATTTTTTACCGTTCGAGCCAAACCGCAGATATCTGCCTTAAGCCCTAGTTTGCATATTTTTTTTATCGCCTCCTCCTCACCTGGGGAAACTACGGGAAATCCTGCTTCAATCGCATCAACTCCAAGCTCATCAAGCTTTATTGCGATATCTATTTTTTGATTTGGAGAGACATTGACTCCAGGAGTTTGTTCTCCATCCCTTAATGTCGTGTCAAAAATCCTGATTTTTCTGCTGCTAGAGTTCATCGTTTATTCCTCCCCGTGGCAATGCTGAAACTCCTGTGCGAGCAACCTGAATTATGCCATAACTTGAAACCAAATTTTTAAAGGCATCGATTTTATCGGGCGTCCCGATTAATTCCACAGTCATAGTTTCGTTACTTATATCCATAATATTCCCTCGGTATATTGATGCAAAGTTAGCTATTTCGATTCTTGATGTTGGATCTTTTGCATTCATTTTAATCAGAGCTAATTCCCTATACACCGCATTTTCCTTGTCTAGTACACTAACTTGAATCACATCTATAGTTTTGCGTAATTGTTTTACCAGTTGTTCTAATGTTTTTACATCCGATTTGGTTGTTATGGTCATTCTAGACAGATCAGGTTTTTCAGTTATCCCGACAGTAATACTTTCAATATTGAAATTTCTTGACCTAAAAAGATTAGTAATCCTGAATAATACGCCGGGCTTATTTTCTACAATTACTGACAAAATATAAAGGGTTATATCACTATAATTTGGAAAAATGGGTTTATTGTCCATTTGACTATCAGGCTCCAACAACCATATCTTTCAAGCCTGTACCTGGAGCAACAAATGGATATACATCTTCATTAGGATCAATTGGAATATCGATTACAGTAGCTATATTTGAGTTTACCGCAGTTTTTAATGATTTTTCTAACTCTTCCATTGATTGAACACGAATACCTTGAGCGCCATATGCTTCTGCTATTTTGCAGTAGTCGGGACAGTTTTTTAAATGAACTCCACTGTATCTTCTATTATAAAATGTACGTTGCCATTGTGCAACCATCCCTAACATAAAGTTGTTTAAAATGAAAACAATAACAGGAAGATCTTCTAACACCGATACCGCCAGTGAGTTTTCAGTCATGTTAAATGAACCGTCTCCTGCAATGTCTACAACTGGAACATTTTTTCTGGCAGCTTTGGCTCCAATTGAAGCTGGGAAACCAAAACCCATAGTTCCTAATCCGGTAGAGCTGAAAAAAGTTCCAGGTGATATGACATCAAAGTGTAACGATGCCCACATTTGGCATTGACCAACTTCTGTTGTTACTATTCCATTTGAGGGTAATATCTCCCTTAATTTTTTCAAGGCCTTTTTAGCAGTAATTTCCCTTGAATAATCCTTAAGATTGTCGATATAGTAATCCACCAATTCCTTTTTCCTATTCAACCATAGCTTTGAGGCCTCTTCATCTGTTTTGAATGTTTTTGGTATCATTTTAATTAAGGTTCTTAATGATGATTTTACATCACCAATTACCGCTGCGTTTACGGATTTATTCTTGCCGATTTCAGCAGGATCTATGTCAAAATGAATTACGTTGATGTCTTTACCAAATTCATCAAATCTCCCTACAGTTCTATCCGAAAACCTTGCCCCTATCGCCACTATGCAATCTGCCTCAAGGATCATTCTATTTGCTTCTGCATGTCCATGCATGCCTATTGGCCCCAAAGCTAACTGATGGTTTTCAGGAAATGCTCCCTTACCTTTGAATGTTGTAACTACCGGAATTGATAACAACTCCGCCAAGGTTTGCAATTCGGAAAAAGCTCCAGATAGAATTACACCGCCTCCAGCCATAATTACAGGTTTTTCAGCCTTCAGCAACATGTCACATGCCTTATTTATTTCCGATAAATCGGGGTCCACAACGGGGTTGTATCCCCTAACCTTTATGTATTCCGGAAATTCTACATTTGTTACCTGCTGCTGTACGTCTTTTGGAATGTCAATTAATACTGGACCAGGTCTGCCGCTCTCAGCAATATAAAACGATTTTTTTACTGCTTCGGGGATTTCTGATGCGTGTCTTGGCTGGAAGGCATATTTTGTACATGGGTTGGTTACTCCAATGATATCTATTTCTTGAAATGCATCTTTTCCTATCATTGGTACTGCCACCTGACCTGTTACAGCTACGATGGGGGAAGAGTCTGCATATGCTGTAGCAATTCCTGTTACAAGATTAGTGGCTCCGGGCCCTGATGTAGCAAAACAAACACCTGCCTTTCTTTTTATCCTTGCATATCCATCTGCCATATGCGCGGCAGCTTGTTCGTGTCTGACTAAAATATGTCTTATTTTAGAGTCGACTAATGCATCATAAATTGGAAGATTGGCTCCCCCTGGAAGACCAAATATATATTCTACCTTTTCTTTCTCTAAGGCAGTCAATAAAGCAGCTGCGCCAGAAATTTCACTCATTGATTATCAAAACATCTCCTAATTAAAATATTTAAAATTTAAAATAAAAAACTTTTAAATTGAAATCCATTTTAAAGGCCATATTATAACAAATTGATTTTTTCAACATCTTTTATTAAGTACACATTCCTTGTTTTGATTTAATAAATATTATTACGAAAAAAATAGCAGTCGTTGTTCTGCAAAGCTGGAATTACATTTTACTAAATTGTCATTGCTATATGTTTTTAATTTATTTTTCTATTTGAATTTTGCTTTTTCCTTTGGATTCTGTTATGAATAAATCATAGGCATCTTGAAAATTGTAATTCTCATGTACAATTGATTTTACTGCTTTAATCATTGCGATAGGATAGTCTGATTGCCAGATGTTTCTTCCCATGTCCACACCTGACGCGCCATCATTTATGGCATCAAAAGTCAATTGTAGGGCATCTTTTTCCGATATCTTCTTGCCACCTGCTATGATTATTGGAATTGGGCAACTTTCAACCACCTTTGTAAAATCTTTGCAATAATATGTCTTTACTATGTGCGCTCCCAACTCAGCTGCAATTCGGCAGGCCAATGCCAGGTATCTCGCATCTCTGGCCATTTCTTTTCCAACAGCGGTTACGGCTAAAACAGGAATATCAAATCTCTGGCCCTCATCCACTAATTTGGCTAGATTAGTTAGCGTTTGAGATTCGTATTTGCTTCCGACAAAAATGGACAATGCTAGGCACGATGCATTCAATTTGATTGCTTCGTCTATGGATGTAACTATTGTTTCATTGGATAAATCTTCTCCAATGATGCTTGAGCCCCCTGAAACTCTTAAAACTATAGGTACATTACTTTCGGGAGAAACAGATGTTCGCAGAATCCCCCGGGTTAACATTATTGAATCGGCATGTGAAAGCAAAGGCTTTATGGTCTCCTTCGGGTTTTCTAGTTTTTCTGTCGGCCCGAGAAAATAACCGTGGTCTACGGCCAACATCACACAGCGTCCATCTTCTGGCCTGATAATTTTTGAAAATCTATTTTTCAATCCCCAATCCATACTGTTCACTAATAATGCTTTTCTTGGGATGTTATAAAAATTTTGAATATCAGTCCGATGCAGTAATGATTATTTTCATTGCATCTTTGCCACTGTGCGCATGGCTTAGGGCTTCTTGTGAATCATCCAACACGAATTTATGAGTTATTAGTGGTTCGATGTCTATAATGTTGTTTTTTATCAAGGCTATTGTTTGATGAATTTCTTTTTCAGTTGTTGCATAACTTGGGATAATCTTTAATTCCTTTGAATATATCAGGTTAAAATCTATTTTTAGGTCTGAATTTTTAGGTGGAACCCCAAAAAGGGATATAGTTCCTCCCCTGCGGGTAATTGCTATCGATCTAACAAACGCATCAAGATTACTGGTGGAAATTATTGACATGTCCACGCCAATACTTCCAACATTTGAAAAAACTATATTTTCAAATTGTTGGTTGTTGATATTGTTTTTCAAGTTTATTGTGGTGATACTAGAGTCAATATTTTTTGCAAAGTTTAATCTAAATTCATTTATGTCCACTAAAATTATTTTGGATGCTCCAAAATGCTTGGCTAAAATCATGTGAATTAGCCCTGTTGGCCCTGCTCCGAATATCGCAATTTTGTCTGCTTTTTTCATATTGAGTTTGTTTAATGATCGAAGACAGCATGCGACAGGCTCTATTAAAGCGGCTTGATTGAAATTAATATTTTCCGGTAGTTTTACAAGTCCGCCCCTTATAACATTCCACTCAGGCACTAGGATATAATCTGATAAACCTGATGGTTCTATGTTGCTTGATTGATATTTTTCACACATTGTAAAGTCTTCATTATAACAATAGTGGCAAGAATAACATGCAACATGATGGTGAATAAACACCCTGTCTTTTATGCTAAAGTTTTTGACGTTCTCCCCCAAATCGATTATTTCCCCAGCTGGTTCATGACCTATTTTGGATGACTTCATTCCATACCTGCCAAATACCTTTTCTAGATCCGAGCCGCATATGCCACATGACTTCATCTTAACTAAAACATCATTTTTGTTTACCTTAGGTAAGTCTGCGTTTACTATTTTTACTGCGTTATCGTCGTCAATTACTGCTGTTTTCATTTAATTAATAATAATTGTTGTCCAATATCTTAAAATATTTGCCTATTTTATGTATTTTTTCGGTTTTTTTTCAAATAGTTTTTTGCATCCTTCACAACAAAAGAAAAATGTCATTTTTTTGTGTTCAAAGGTTGTGGCTAGTTCTTTGTCTAATTCTATTCCGCATACTGGGTCTACTGGCACACTTGAAAAAAAATTACCAAGATATTTATTATTTCCTTAATAAAAATAGCAAGCATAAAATAACCCTATTTTTTATTTTTGTTTTTTTATTTTTGTGTCAATATTTATTAACTCTATTCTAATTTATTGAGGCTGAACCAATAAAAATGAAATGTCTTGCCCTGTAATAGAAGTTTATTGTGACTCTTGTGGTGATAAATTAAAACACATGATAACCATCAAGCCAATTAAAGACGTACTTAGGGTCACAAAATATAGGTGTAAGTCTTGTGGTATTGGATTAAACCCCCTTGACTTTACAATTGAATTGGAAAAATTCTAAATATTTTTTTTAATATATGGAAGAAGAGCAAGAAGATAATGAATACAGCTCTATCAATATTTGCTAGTAGTGAAGTATTGTTGCTTTAAAAGGCCCTTCAGGCCTTCCAGCATCCGGCGCTACAAAAATTTCTGGTTAACACTAAAAATACAAAAATTTCATTCATCACATTGTGAATAAAATAACTAATGGCTTAGTTACCCAACGCACGTGTATTTATATTGTACTATAATGTCCAATGCTTTTTGATTAGATAAAAATTATGCATTCTGGATTAAAGATTTGGCTTAGGGCTATTAGGTTTAGATTTCTGGCAGCTTCAGCTATTGCTGTTACCATTGGACTAGTTTTAAGCTATTGGTATCAGCCAAATGGTTTTAATGTTTTTTTTGCTTTTTTTACTTACTTGGGAATTTTTTGTCTTCATTCGAGCGTAGATTTGTTGAATGATTATTGGGATTACAAACGTGGGATAGATTTGGTTACAAAAAAAACAAAATTTAGTGGAGGCACGGGAGTTCTGCCTGAAGGCCTATTAAAACCCCATGAGGTGTACAGGGCAGGAATATTATTTTTGGTATTTGGATTGTTAATCGGGGTCTATTTTGTTTTCATTAAAGGCTATGTTGTTGGATTGATTCTTGGTTTTGCGACGTTGTCAATAGTATTGTACTCTACCAAATTGGTTAATCTGGGGTTAGGGGAGCTTTTTGTGGGAATCAAAGGAGCTCTGATAGTTATTGGTTCATTTTATGTTCAGGCTGGTACCATAATTTTAGAGTCGATTACTGCAGGAATTGTGATTGGATTGCTGTCATCATTAGTTCTTTTTATTAATTCAATTCCTGATGTTAGGGCTGATAAAGAAAAAGGTAGAAAAACTATGGCAATTATTCTGGAAAACTATGCAGCCTCAAAGACATTCTTACTCGTTTCAGGCTTTTTTATTTTCATCTATTTGTTGACTGCTGTTTTTTATTTTTCTGTTATGGACAATGTTTTGCTGATTATTCCAAGCCTTTTTTTAATACCTCTGGGAATAACGATCCTAATAAAATTTAATGCTTATCTACATCAAAATAAAAATGGACTAGATTATTCATCATATGAAAAAATTATGGGAAAGACTGTCCTTTTTTCTAGGCTTTATGGACTTTCTATTGTAATAGGGATATTGATATTATGTATTAGCAAATACATCAACAAATAATAATTTGATGAAATCTATGGAGAGGTGCTGATGATAGACATTGTGGAAGATATATGTATCGAAAAAAAAACATATTAGCTTTGTTTCTGATATCATTGAGTCATCCGGTAATAATTTCATTTTTAAAGATTTTTACTATTTCGATAAGCTGCCCTCAACCCAGGATTTTGCATTAAATCTATTAAAAAGAAAAAAAAAGGTCAATCCTTCCGTAATCATTTGTAGTTTACAGACCTGTGGTAAAGGCAGAAAAGGATCTACATGGTATTCACCTAAAGGGGGGATTTGGATGTCTCTTATTCTAGAAACGGGCTTGAAGATTGAAAATTTATATTCTTTTGTAATGATTTCTGCCATTTGCGTTTGCGAAACAATAGAAAAGGAAACTGCCGGCCTAAAACCTGGCATAAAATGGCCTAATGACATTTTCATAAATGGAAAAAAGGTGGCCGGAGTTTTACTAGATGCTGAAACCGGCCCTGATGGTAGCACAAATAGGATAGTACTTGGGATTGGAATAAATACCAATAATGATATAAACTCAACAACACTTGAAATTGAAAAAAACAATACGGCTGTCTCCGCCATCTTGCCCCATTATGAGATAACGACATTAAAAAAAGAATTCAATGGTGTAGATGTCTCCAACATTTCATTTGTATCCCGTTTGCTTAATAGTCTTAACATCTATCTCTCAAAGATCATTAACAGCAAGTCTTTTCTTGATGATTACGTTGTAAGGAGCTATAAAGAAAGGATAATGACCTCAAAAAACTATCTCCCTTATTCCTTTAAGGATGAAAATAATGTTGAATTTGAAGGGAAAATAATTGATGTGTCTGATGACGGGTCTCTATTAGTTAGAGACATCCAACAAAAAAAGATATTGAGATTATCCTCTTCAAATAGTGTTCTATAGAATAGGTCATTAGGAATTTTTCATATTGAACGAGAGACTCTATTTAATCATTACTATATTTTTGTATAAAATAAGAAAAATAATAAATAAAAGCATTCAAGAGCCTATCATCCCTGGCAGCTTTATAGGGGTTCTAAATTCCTTAGTTATGTCTAAACCTTCTTTAGTT
Organism: uncultured Nitrososphaeraceae archaeon; assembly: GCA_963779615.1. GTDB lineage: Archaea > Thermoproteota > Nitrososphaeria > Nitrososphaerales > Nitrososphaeraceae > Nitrosocosmicus. Next base: position 28,165 of record CAVZZA010000005.1, on the reverse strand, counting down.
TTAACATGCACTGTTTTTAATGAAGTGCCCTCTGGAGGAGAAAGGATTATTGTTTCCCCAGATTTTATGGTGTTAATCTTTTCGTAAAATTTTAAATTGTTATCGTAAACAATGTTAATATCACTTAAGGGTTGAAGTCCCGAGTTTTTTAAAACCACCCTTGAATTTACAAGTAATGATTCTGGATCCTTTAGTGCGTCAACTTCTAGTGAATAGTTTCTAGTTGGAATGGAAACAACTAGGTTAAATATTATTACTCCTGCTACTATTATTATCAAAAATATTATAATTGTTTCAGGCTTTTTTATGTTCATCATATTTTCCTCTCCCATCATAAGTAAAAAATATTTACAATTGTGGTTGTGGTTGTGAAGACTTTTTTGGTTGGGGATTATATGGCGATGGAAACAACACTGGATTTTGATACTTTGTTTCTTTAATAACGGGATTTTTTTTACAAAAAAAGGAAAATGAATTTCACACTCTGCCCAAATCCAATGGCGATTATTCACCACAAATTAAGCAAGAGGCCCTCTTTTCCAAACCTTCATCTGGGAAAAATAAATGTGAAATCCTAAAAGCAAAAGGTCGATTGACAATTGATGGAAATTATCTTTTTAGAGGCGGATGCATAGTTTTTTTGGGTATTTCCTTTAAACCAGGGAAACATTATTCTCCAGTGTTGAAGGTGAAGGTTTCTAAAAGGATGCCGACTTTATAACTATAGGACAACGTAACCTGTATTTCTTTTATGGTGGTTGCCATGCAATATATTGCCTATATTAATTGCCAAAACAAAACGAACTGTCAGTATTTATTTCCTTTGTCATGTGGAAAAGAAAAAACCTGCATTAAAATATGCCAATATCTTTTTTATACCTGAACAATGGAAAAATGGATGAAAGTTGATGACCGATCCTGTTAAATTTTGATAGGTTTAAATATGATACTCTTGTATACGTAGGCACATCGACCAAACCGAAGGGGAACATGCTTGGCGGGATGACACAATCGTCCTGCCAAGCAATTTTAAAAAAATTATTTTGTTGCTGTTGTAAACTTAAAGGATGATATCATGTCATTGATTGTGCCCTCATAGGTAGAGTAACTTGTTTATTGATGCCTTGTAAGTAATTATAAATATGTTATTGTTATTTATTGTAATTATTTGTAAAGCTTTTCTCTCTTGAAGTCTGTTATCTGTGGCAGTAAAGATAATTTTTTTTGCCTTTTTTCCTCCAATGACGAAATCCTGAGACGATTCTAACTTAAAGTCTTTGTGCTCTTTTTTTAGTTGAGACATTAACGCGTTAGAAACAGGCCCTATAGATACATTTTTTGACTGAAGGGAAACCACCTTTATGACAAGCCCCCCCGGGCTACTGACAGAATCCTTGTCCTTGGGAGAAACGAATGTAATTTCGTTATTTATTTTAACCGATCTTTCCCAATTATCGGGATAACCTATCTTAAACTTAAACTCATTATTTTCATACGTTAGCATGGGAGCTTTTTGATCATTAAAAAAAAACCCTGAAGCATCCGGATTATTATTGATAGATGTGTGACATAGTATAGCTAGTAAGGTTGATACTGTTATTGAAAGAAGAGCTTTTTGCCCATATTTACAAAACGGGAAATCTAGTCTTTTTTGCATGGATACAGTATGAAAAAGCCTTTATTAAAATATTAAAACGTTAAAATATTAAAACAATCGCCTTGTTTTATAAGATTTGATGGTAAATTGCGTTTTTTGTATCATTTTGATCTGGATAATGATACGTCAATTGTGGATACCGTTCTAGGTTTGTCACCTTCAGTGCTGGTCAAAAGGTCAGATCCTAATTTTACACTTTGAACCCTGTATCCCAAAGAGTCCATTCTTTTAACAATTATTTGCGCAACATCCACAGCTCTTGTAATGCTTTTTCCTCTTGCTTTTATGACTACTGTTGGTTCATTAGCTAATTGGACTAGTGTAGCAGTCACATAGGTCATTAGAGGTTTTTTACCAATAAAAATCTCATTGCCTTTTCTACTTCCTGTTTCGTATTTACCGTTCGACATTAGATATTATGCAGGCATTAAAGCCTATAATAATATTTCAATTTCTTATTTATGGGAATACCTGAGCCATTTCTGTCACCATCATTTTAAATTATTGTTATTATTTACCTCATCAAGGATTTCTATTATTTTATCAGGATTGCTTATAATCCTATCTTTAATTTCTTTGTCTGCTATTTCATAACAGTGTATAATCTCACTTTCATCTTTGTAAAACAAAAAAACTGAGTTTTCATAAATAAAAGGATACAATTTTTCCTCTACCATCAATTCGGGTTTCATCTTGATTTTGTTTTCACTATCAAGCTCAATTGGGCTATATTCCATTTCAGTGACCTTCTTCTTGCAAAGAATGGATGTTATCAGTTATTTGAAACAATTAACAAGTTTAATGTTATCTTTTTAAATTACAGTCTGCAGTTCATATCTATAGCCGATAACTGCTATTTTGCGACAAAAAGAACTTCTCCGACCAATTTAAATACGAAACCTATTCCACCAATAGCCCCTATGGCCAATAACACCAACCTAAGGTGAGTAAAATAATCGTCTTTGCTTGTTTTTTTTGCTAATTTCAAAGTCTGAAGTATCTCTATTATTTTTCTCTGAACCGTATTAGGAATGGTTGATAACGATAACAAATGAATTCTGTTTTTTTTAGGCTTTTGATATTATTTTAACATTTCTAAATGATTCTCCAACTAATGGAATATTAGTGGCAAATTATGGGCATGGCAAAAAATATTAACTTTGAGATGTCTATTGTTCTTGCAGAGAAATGGAGCATATTTAGACTATTGTATGTGTGCAATATGCAGAATTCAGCACCAAGTTAAAGGATTTGATTGTAACTAAAGGCCAAGGTCGATAGCAGGGAAAGAAAAAAGGATTTGTGACCGTTATAACTCATGAGGCGGATTTTAGTTCAGAATATTTCTTTTTTTATATTTGTAGGTCAATACTATTGTGATTATACGTTAGAAGAACATTGTTATGTCATACTGATAAAAAAAGATTATAAACTTTTTAATTCGTTTGTAATATTCGTCTATACAAAACCCATAATGGCAATGGAAACCACCCCCAACCACGGATGCCAAGAAACATTAGCATTGCCCTACCTTTTTTCTCATTTTTGCAAAAGTCAGGACCCTTTTTTGGTTTCTGACGTTTCAATAATGTTCTGGACCCTTTGGCAAAATCCACCACGGTCAGTGCCCAGTGCCATAACCAACTTTGAATAATTTTTCTTTTTTTGTATACGAAAATACATTCTGTGATATGTGCAGGGCCTCATTTTTTGATGTCTTCAAGGCTGGTAGCAGCAAATTTAATATCTTTAGTACAAGTCTTGGCTTATTCATGGAAAAGCTATTCGCACATTTTTTTATGATACTGCTGAGACCATTTCAATACATATTGCAATTTCATTGATAAGAGTCTTTATTAGACTGAATCAGGTATACCGGTTCCTTATCTGTTCTTTGCATTTCCACAAATGTTTCGGTAGTTTGAAGCCCTTCGATTTTTCCTATCCTTTCTATAACCACTTTGTGTAGTTCTTCTAATGTTTTTGCATAAACTGTTAATATTATGTCAAAACGACCGGTGACTTCTATTAAAGATCGAACTTCTGGTATTTTTAACAATTCTTTATGTATGGGTTCTTTTAATTTGGGGTCCCTGTTAATACCAACTGTTGCTTTTATGTTAATTCCAAGATGGGACTCGTTTATGATGATTGTAAATTTTTTAATGAGCTCTCTTTTCGTCAGCCTTTTTATTCTGCTATAAAGAACGGACGAATTTATGTTTAACTTTTTACTTAATTGTGGAATAGAAATACTTGCATCCTTTGTTAATTCTGACAATATTTTCATGTCTAACTCATCAAATCTTTGCAAGTTTGATTCATTTTTATAATATTAGCTACATTAATAAATGTAATTAAGTATTTTTGAAAAAATTGGATATTGTTAAAAAAATACCATTAAAAATTTTCTTTATTTTCAGTAAATAATATATTATTAGGGTTTTGATTTTTTATTATGTTTGGATTATCAAAAATTAAAGTTGGTAGTTTCGTTTTTGTTGTGAAACGCGATGAAATTTCCAATTTTATAGTTATCGGGAGAGTCATGGCAGAAAACAATAACAAAACATATACTGTTAGAGGCTCCTTTTTCAGGCCCGTAGGCCTAATAGAAAGAATAAGGGCTGGACGTGCCGGTGGTAAACCGGTAGATGCACTAAATAATCCTGACCCAAACAATTGTATATTTTTAATAATAGACAAGGTTGATACCTACTCATATGACGGTATTGTTGATGCAAAATATGATAAAATATTCCCTATCAACGAAAATCGATTTTTTGTTTTGGATGGGTGGCTAAAAGAGAGTTTTTCGGATATTTTTAGTAATTTTTTTAATGCCCCCTCTCAGGAAGAAAAATTAGAGGCAAGGAATGTTATAATTAAAAAAATGAATTCCCTCATATCTCCAGAATTAAAAGAGCATGTTTATGCGGTAGCACGCAGCGCACGAATTTTATAAAGTTTTATATTAAGGTTGTATCAAATTTTCACTTATTATGGAATACGTATATGCTGCTTTACTGTTGCACAAATTAAAGCAAGATATTAATGAAGATAATATAAAAAATGTAATAAAAGCCACTGGGGTTGCCCCTGATGATGTTAGAGTCAAATCACTAGTTGCTGCTATAAGTGAAGTAAATATTGAAGATGCACTAAAAGCCTCTCCAATAGCTGCTGCCCCATCTGCTGCTGCTGCTGCTGCACCCGCATCGTCAAATGCAGGAGCTGCTGCCGACAAAGAAGAGGAGAAAAAAGAGGAGAAAAAGGAAGAAGAAGCCTTGGAAGGTCTGTCTTCACTGTTCGGCTAATTTTTTCCATTTTATTGTATTGTTTGTTAATTTATCTCAACCTTCCGCCAAAATTAAATATTTTTAGTAATTTTCCCCTTCTACATTTTTGAGTAAAATACAACAGAAGGAGATTTTGAATATTTTTATTTTTTTGAAAAAAAAAGATTTTTGAAAAATATGGGATTAGTTGTTGGACTTGTATCCTTTTTCATCCAGCTGACGTGATAAACTGCCTGCTATTGAGTTGGCTTTTGATATTACCAATTCGGTGGTTTCAGGAGACAGGTATGCGGATTCGCTTGACAATGAGAGTGCATGCTGTTTTGCTTTTTGCAAAATTAGCGGCATGGATTCTTTGTTAAAGTACACTGCCTCTACCGACAACACTAATGCCTCTTGGAATGATTTGACTAGCTCTTTAACATAATCCTCTATTACGATCTTTAGATCTTTTTCTTTAAATTGAAGCCCTTCTGAGATTGCAAAATTAACCGCAACACCAGCTTCTATTGGTTTGATGTTTAGTTTGCTTAATAGTGCAGCTAATTTTTGTGAAATCGTATCCCCCGGTTTTGCAACTCTGGTGTCCTTTGATACCCAAATTGTGCCTTGATCTATTTTGGTCGGAACTTTTGATTCCTTAAATTCGGACAAGACCGGGCCTGGATTAATGCCGGTATTTCCAGCGGGTACAACAAGTTCATTTGGTGCAATATCTCCACCTTTAGCTGCCAAAAATATTTTATTTTTATCAAATGTTAGGTTTAACTTAAACGGACTGATGTTAGTAAACATTAATGCGCACTGGCCTTCAAGCTCTTTGTTGAGAAATTCCAATCCCTTTACATCGCCAAGTATTTTCTCAAACGATCTTTGCGCTACTTTGTTTTTTATTGTAATTATCTTTATTTCCTTTCTAAATTTCTTTCTAATTGCCATTAATTGTGCTGACCTTACTTTTGTCATTTTAGACAATGCAATAACATTGTAGGATTTGGCCAAGTCTTGTAGTTCATCGTAAAGTTTTACTTTTCTTTCAGGGTAGCTAGTCCTGCTGTTAATCTTATTGTTAGTGTTAGTATCAGCTGTGGTTGTGGTAGTTGCTTGACTCATACGCTTTCATTTTTTGTTTGTTTGTTAAAGCTGTTCATCTTGACCGCTTTGCCCATTGTGAACTTTATTATAGTATTTCTTAGATTTTTATCACCTTGGGGCAGTTTCTTTTCAACCGCTGAGATGACTGCGCTGGCATTTGCCGCTATCTGATCATCAGTTAAAGATTCATCGCCTATCTTGGTTGACATGTTCAATTGGTTTTTTGAACGAATTCTTGTTGATGATCTCAACCTTGATGCGATGCTCTCTATTGGAGCTCCGTAGGGCAAAGGTGTGGGCATTTTGCCTTTGGGTCCCAGAAACGGCCCCAAGGAACGACCCACTGATGACATTAAGCTTGCGTCTGCTAGGAAGAAATCATGGGCACGAACAATTTTTCTTGCATCTCTTTTGTTTGAACCTAGTCGGTCAAGTGAGTCAGGCTCCATCACTGTTTCGACACCTGCCCTTTTGGCTCTCATTCCCATGTCTCCCCCACCCAAAACACATAATGAGGGACCTTTTTTTGTGGGATTTGGCAACACAACTATTTCGTTTAAGCTAAATCCCTTTTTTACATCAATGTCTTTGAGCACTAGTGTTAATTCGGCTGATTGAGTAAATTTTCTTTTTGGAGCTGTTTCCCTAGCCCTCTTTATAAGCGCATTTAACTGGTCATTGTTAATCATGATTATATATTATAAATCTCGAATTAGCCATTTAAAATCGTTTTTACACAATAAGAAACCTAAATAGGTTTGTAGCCATTTGGGATTGAAAAGTCATCGATAGGATATGAAAATATATGAAGATGCCATTCTATGTGCATACAGTACATTTTAAATTTACTTGTTGATGACGATGATGATGATGGTGGTGGGGAAAGGCGGAAACAAAGGTGTATGATTTTCACATTCTTTTTGATTGCTTCAGTTTTATTTTTTTTCCATAACCATGTGAACGTCTAGCTCAACATTGTAGGTTCTACAGCAACAAGAACTAATGATCAGCAGACATGCAATCTTGCAATACCCCAATTAATGACCACTAAATGAATCTGAATACACTTCTCTTAATAACCCGATCACAGGAAGACACATGTGTTTTTCCTCTCAAAATGATTTTCGATAAATTATTTATAGCATTATATTTCTTAAATAAACGTCATTGGATATCTACCCTTTAATTCATGCTATTGCAATAAAATTTTTATTTGTAAAATCAAAGCATAAAAAAAGGTTATGGTCTATGTGACTATATCTGACAAAGCATCACCGGATGTACCGTTAGATGAGGTTTTATTGCCGGTGTTGATGGGTGACCCAATATTTGCGCTGTTGATGGTATCAAGGCCTTTCTTAGCAAGAACCTTGTCCAATACTGCCAAGTCATAGATATTCGTTAAGGTTGGTCGTTCTTTTCCTTTCTGCAACAGCCCTAAATCATAGGCATCATTTGCATCTTTAATCAGGGACAACTTTATTGGATCGTATGTGAACTCTAGTTTTGTTACTGCGTTTGCTAACACTGCCTGTGGAATTGTTTTTCCGGTTAACTTTTTGAGTTGAGCATTAAATTCGTTTATTGCTTTTTCTTTATTGTCGTTAATCCACAAGGTTTCATTCACATGAGCCTCCAGTAGCTTCTCTATCACATCTGGGTTTTCCTTCAGGTAATCGGTCCTTACAATGATGTTTGCTGTGACAAATTTGCCTTCAGGTGGCCACAAATCGCGTTCATCAACAAATACTTTACCATTTGCCTCATTTACCAGTGTTGTTGCCCATGGCTCAGGAACCCATGCCCCGTCAATTTCCTTCTTCAAAAACAGCGTGACTATGTCCGCATTTGACACAGGTACCACTGTGACGTCACCGCCATTTTCGACTGTGTTAAATCCGTTGTTGATGAGGTACTTTCTTAAGGATATGTCCTGTGTGTTGCCCAGTTGGGGTGAGGCGAATTTTTTGCCCCCTAAATCCTTTGCTGATTCTATTCCAGCGTCATTTCTTACCACAAATGATGCCCCTCCACTAGTCGCACCTGCAATGACTCTTACATCTTTCCCGTCTGAAGCCACATAGCCGTTGATTGCGGGGTTGGGCCCTATGTAGGTGACATCTATCCTTTTTGCCAATAGTGCTTCTATGGCTGATGGGCCTGCATTGAAAACAACCGTTTCAACCTTTGTATTGCCCAAAACCTTTTGAAAGTCTCCATTATTGAGGCCAATAACTGCTTGGGCGTGATTTATGTTTGGAAAATAACCTATTTTTAGCGTCTTTGGGGCCTGGGAGTCAGTTTGTGCATATGTGTTAACCATTGGATAATAACTTGCTAATACTGCGATAGTTAAAATCAACGAGAGGATAATTGGAACAAACTTTTTGACTTGCGCAGATTGTGATTTTGCTTTGTGTTTTGACTTTGATGTGTTATGTCTCATCTAGAATTTTATCGTGATAGTCACTTATTATTCCTGTTGAATGTGCAGTTTTTCACTTTTCAATGCAATTTGAACATCTTTTTTTAGTGTTTCCTACCACCATAAACCAAAACTGTCATTTTAAAATACCCTGAGTTGACATTCACCCATCTGGTTTGTTATTATTATTGTTACTTTGGATGATTATGGCATATGTTAACCATTGTTAAATATCATAATTTATGGTGTGTTTACTGAACACACCATAAATAAGTATAATAAAACCAAACATTGGTCACAATACTTTACTTATTGTACTTGTGGTTCAAGACCTTTTTCTTGCAGTACTTTATTCAACAGGGACAAATCAAATATTCCCGAAATGTCTAATTGATTTCCTTTGGTTTTGCCAATGAACCCTAAACTGCTTGCGTCATCTCCTATTTTATAGAGGGATTGCTTCAAAGGATCATATGTAAAGTCCATCCTTTTCAGCGATTCTTCCAACTCATTATCAGGGATTGTTTTTCCTGTTATTTGCTTTAAGCCATCGTTAAATGCGTTTACAACCTCCATAACCTTACTGCTGCTGTTTTCTTGTGCAGTGCCATTATCTAAACTGTTTAAGCGAGCGTCAATCCACAAGGTTTCATTCACATGAGCCTCCAGTAGCTTCTCTATCACATCTGGGTTTTCCTTCAGGTAATCGGTCCTTACAATGATGTTTGCTGTGACAAATTTGCCTTCAGGTGGCCACAAATCGCGTTCATCAACAAATACTTTACCATTTGCCTCATTTACTAACCTTGCCCCCCAGGGCTCAGGAACCCATGCCCCGTCAACCTCTTTTTTTAACATGAGGGTGAGGATATCTGCTGGTTTTATTGCAGCTACCGTAACATTCCCGCCATTTTCGACTGTGTTAAATCCGTTGTTGATGAGGTACTTTCTTAAGGATATGTCCTGTGTGTTGCCCAGTTGGGGTGAGGCGAATTTTTTGCCCCCTAAATCCTTTGCTGATTCTATTCCAGCGTCATTTCTTACTATAAAAACAGAACCCCCGCTTGCAACCCCCGATACTATTCGTAATCCTTCTCCACCCGACGCGATATACCCACTAATTGCGGGGTTTGGGCCCACGTATGCCGCATCAATTTGACCGCCAAATAACGCTTCTATGGCTGATGGCCCTGCGCTAAAAACAAACTCATTTATCTTTATTTTACCTTGGTTGGTATTGTTACCTTCTATTATCTTTTGAAAGTCTCCATTTTTCAGGCCAATTATGGCTTGCGCATGATTTACATTTGGAAAATATCCAAGTCTTAATGTTTTTGATTCTGCATCATTGTTGTTGACGGTTTTTATGGTATTACTTTCACTATTTGAGAATAACCCATGATTATCTGATTGAGATGATATTACCACTGCAATAATTATTCCGATAGAAATTCCAAATTTTGTTTTTGTGTCCACAGATTATTTTTAAAGCAAGGAACGTATTAGCAATTAGAAATAGGCAAAAAAAGTAATTTATGCGTAATTTTCTCTTTTTAGGCGAATATTATGCGATTAAAAACACATTAAGATAGTCTTGTGCTGTGTTTTTGAATTTTTTTGATCTTTTGTTTAACTAGAACGCATTTTTTCCTTGCAGTAATATATTCTTTATAAAAGATATCTTCAATATCGTCAAAAGCGTTATGATAGATAGATGGATAAGCATTTGTTTTTGAATACAAAATAATTAAACCGCTTTATTTCGGATTTTTTCTGACAGTGTTGTTATATTTTTTGGTCAAGATCAAACATTGTCTTGTTCCTGTTTTAGTCCCCACCTCTCCCTCACTTTGTCCTCTATTTTCATAAATATCACTCTATCAAATATCATACCCAAAGCAAATATTGTAATCATGGATGCTATTATCTGGCTCATGGATTGAAACTCTCTCCCAATCAATAGAATATGCCCTATACCTATCGAGGCAGCCATAAGTATTTCTGCGCCAATTAGGGCGTGCCATGCAAAAGACCACGCTTGTTTTATTCCTGTAATCAAGGCTGGAGTTGCCGCTGGTATCATTAAGTGCCTGAACAAGTGTAACCCTTTTGCACCCATATTCTTTGCAGCACGGATGTATATTGTAGGAATGTTGCGAATGCCACTGTATGTAGACATCATCACAGAAAATATGGAGCTCATTATTACAACAAACAGTATTCCAGCGTCATTCAACCCTATGAGTAGTATTGCAAACGGAACCCATGCAATACTGGGGAAGGACTGTAGCCCTACAGCGAATGAGCCCATTGTTTTTCCAAATCCTGCGAATTTTACCATTGCAAGACCAACCGCCATCCCTATTGCTATTGATATGATGAAACCAACGGCAAGTCTATACATAGTCATGCCGATACTTGTTAGAAGAGTATTATTTTGAAATAGATCATAGAAAGCCTCTGCGACCATTAAAGGCGAAGGTAGAGAAATTTTTGGCCATATTCCTATGATATATACCAGTTGCCAAATGCCGACAAAAACGGATATGAATAATATTGTATTTGCTAATTCGGTCAAGTTAATTTTATGTTTGTTGACAAAAAAGGAACGCAATACCTTGTTTTTTTCCACTATGGTAGGCGAGTCTATTTCTTGCAAAGGTTTTGCTTTTTTTTCTTTGAATCTGTTTTTATTTTCAATATTGTCAACATCTTTTACATTTCTGTTATCTTCGGATGAATTATGCACAGAAATCTCTTTTAATAACTTTGGGCCCGTATATCAAGATTCTTTCTGTCCGTTGAAATGGGTTTGTTACTGTTTGGGTTGTAATTAATCCTTGTGACCTCATTGATAGTTAAATAAAAACTATTTTAGGCGTGTTCTTAATTTTCATCTATTATTTTTCCGCTTTTTTGGTGATCTAATTCTTGTTTGGGTGAACTTGACTGTCGTTTTTTTCCAGATGAAAACTGATATTGGTAATTTTATTCTATAAATAAATGTGAAATTTTGAATTTAAAGGTAAATTTCAGCCTAAAAGAAATTAGGCTCTAAAGCTTTTATTCTTTTTTTTGTTTACTTGTTTTGCTGCTATTATCATTGAAAGGTGTTGAGTTTGGTGAAAGGCCCTTTGGATCGGTAACCAAAATATCTGTGTTAGGTTATACCCATTCATCCTTAACCAAGTTATACACCTTTTTTCTGGTGTCATCAAGACTGTTTTTTTCCATTATCAGCCCCTGATTTCTTAACTCTTCAATTGATGCCTGAACTGTTCTTCTTGGAAGATTAGTCATATGAATCAGTTCGCTTTGTTCCACAGGGTGTTTGTTGCGGATTATGTAGTAGATAAACTTTGTAGCGGGACTACCTTCGGGTCCCTTTTTTACTGGGTTTATGCTAAAGCTTGCTTTTGAGAGGAATCCTCTTCTTTGGGATTCCACCGAGGCAACGTTTTCTAGTTTTACCTCTCCAAGATTCACTCTTTGCCCAAATTCAGCAATTAACACAGCCTGTTGAATTTCAAGTGGTGTTTCAAAAATAATGTTATTTGGTGAGATTTTTGATGTAATGGCTGACAGAATATTCCATTTTATGTCTCCCTTTTCATCGTATATTCCGACATTATAACCTAAATTAGCTTCAAGTATTATCTTCTCCTGGTTTAGCTCCAAAACTTCATTCATCATTTTGATTGTCTCATCCAAGGTCAGTTGTCTTCGTGGGTCCTTTCTGCCTACCTTCCACTGGTGCCTTAGGTCGTGGGATTTCAGAATTTTTGTAATTTTTTTCTTTTCCTCAATGGAAAGATGTATGTTATTTTCGCTGATTTCTATAATGTCAAATCCGGCTATTTTGGATTCTTCAACGAATTTCTCAAATACGTTTTCTCTAAGGGCATACTCGGTTAACGTGCTTCCAGTAGAAACCAAAACATTATTACCATGATAATAGTCGATCCTCTTTATTAGGTGCTCTTCGGATACTAAAAGGGGATAAGCTCCATAGATTTTCACCATGTCTACAAAAGGGGATATTATCTCAAAATTCTGTCTGTCAAAACCTTGAAACTTATCTATTATGTAGGTAATTCCCTCATGACGTGGCTTTTTATGGTCGACCCTGTTCTCAGTTAGACTGTCTAGCATAATAACAAAATATGTAGTATCTGCATATTTGGAAGTATTGATATATGATTTATTATGAAAAGATTCTGACCATCATCACCTTTCATTCATACTCCATGCAAATTCTGCGTATATCCCAAGATATTGTGATGGCTCAACAACATGGATATATGGAAATTGTTATTGTGGCTTATTGTTTAATGGTTAATGGCTGGTCTTGAATATTTTCTACTTATTAAGGGATGCTTTTCAAAAAAACTAGCACTGGACTAATGGAAAAAAACCATTAAAGAGAATCGACATAAAAAAGTTAGTTTTTTGTCTGAAGAGTGATGTTTAATATATGTGCAATAATGGTATGGATGTAGTAAAAAAGTCACACTTGAGAATTTTAATATTGCCAATAACCTGCTTTGTTGCATGATTCCCCTATTTCCAAATACATTTAGTGAGCCTCAACTAGTAAACCATATGAAATGGCCATACTACAACCAATTTCTAGTTAGACGAGGTGAAATACTGATTGGTTTTGACGTTATTGACAACTGGGATGCAGAGCTAAAAGAGATGAATAAAGACAAAATCGGTGAGCCATTTCACTATCCTAATACATTTCTTCTTTTACTTGGCTATGCCAAAGTGTACTTTCATCTTCCATACAGACAGACAGAGGGAATTGCACAAGGACATGCGAAAGGGAAAGTACCTTCCATTCCAGATTATACCACAATAAGCAGGAGAATAAACAGGCTGGATATGAAAACAGAAGACAATAACAAAAGCATGGAATCTGAAGATGACTACCTTATCATTGCAATAGACAGTACCGGCATCAAGGTTACGAACAGAGGCCAGTGGTTAAGAGACAAATGGAGTATAAGAAAGAGATATTTGAAAATCCACATAGCAGTAAACGTGAAGAGCAAGAAAATCCTTTCGATGAAGGTTACTGACGAGCATGTTCACGATAGCAAAGCGTTACCTGAATTGGTTAAGAATGTCATAAAATCTGATAGTGGAAAAATAACAATATCCAAACTATTTGCTGATGGTGCCTATGATAATAATGATATTTTTAGATGCATGGCAGACAATGGAATCCTGCCTTGTATTAAAGTAAGAAAGAATGCAAGAGTCAGATTGAAAACAGGACATTTTCTTAGGAACCTATCAGTGTTAGCCCAAAGAAATGATATTAAAAAATGGAAGGATAGCGTAAGCTATGGACAAAGATGGATGGCCGAAACCGTGTTTTCGTGTATAAAGAGGACGTTTGGGGAGTACGTTTATTCTGTAAAGTTTGAGAATATGATAAAAGAAATGATATTAAAAGCATCGTTATATAATAAGATGATATCTTTTTAGACAAAATGTGCCACATGATTGCAGATTTTTAAGAATCATGCAACAAAGCACCAATAACCATTAATAAAAACACTTACAATTCGATTGAGTTGAAGAAAAACATGCATTTGATTAGAGTGGGGGTTTATGTTGCATTGTGACACCATCTCTAATCAAATTTTTTGACCTCTGGATTAAATTAATAGTGATGTTTTGGCTTTAGATATATGAGATATTTGGGAATATGGCTTTATTGATATCATTTATGGTAATATCACTATGTTAGGGTATGACAAATTATGGTTTGATATTGTAAATATATATATTAAAAATGGATCATTAACTAATTATTAAAAGGGTTTGCAATGTGTTTTGAATATACTCTATCAATTCTGTTGAGTACAATCATAAACAAAAAAAATTATATTGAATTGGGTTCTTTGTATTTTAATATGATTGATATCCAAACTACCAAGATCCATAAAGATGTCCCAATCCATTGCCTATGATAACATCGGGATTGCAGTCACTATTTAATGACATTCTTTTTTCGTTGTCTGGATGGTTAGTGTTGATATTGGAATCAATCTGAATCCCTCTGTTAGCGCTTTTTTGTATATTTTTTGAATCAACCATAACCATATGGTATCAATTAAGTAATATCTTTTATAGGCTCTATGTAAATTAGGATTTATGTATGCAACTTTATACCATTTTATGCTCAATTGGCATTAAAAATGATGGGAAATATTCACATTTGTAAATATCTATGAAAACCCTCTAGTTTGTCAATAGAAACATGATGCCACATGGATGATTAGCTTTAGTGTGTCTCAAATGACTTTAGGTAATTACAATATCCTTGCGAAAACTGGGAGAAAGTGGTTTAGTTCATTTATGCTGTTATTCGTAAAAACTTGTCTTTATTATATGTTTATAAAAAAAGATTTTATTGATGTTGCTGTTTGGTAATGATTTTTCCGGTTACCTCATCATGCTTCTGCATTCCTGTGCGCATTTCCTGCACATGTCGGCGCACTGCTTGCACACCTCCATCTTGTCGCCCATCTTCTCGCACTCCGTTGCGCATGCCTCGCACATGTCGGCGCACATGTTGCACACCTGCTTTGCGTACTCGCTTCCCCTGCACATCATCATGGATGCCATCCTGCACATGTCGGCGCAGTCCCTGCACATCATCATGCACCTTCCCATCATCCCAGCCATCTGGGTGTTTGACGTGGTCATGCATTCGGTGCAGCAGGCCTCACAGGCCATCATGCATTCGTTGCAGCTTTCGATGCAGCCAGAGTACTGCTGGTTTTTTAACATGGAAGTAGTTGTATTGTTCATTTAGTTTAGTGTGCCCCGGAAGCTATTTAAATTTATCTAAAAAATATGAAAAAAATGTAAAATATATGCGAAATTTGCATATATATAATATAAAATATATGTTTTACAAATGAAATATATGCAAATTTCGCATACACTTTAATGGCCCTAATCAATAGCTTGAAAATAAGGGAAAAGCGCAGTTTGGTTTTATAATTATAATTGCCTAAAAAATAATTTGAAATGGATAAACGATGTGCAATCATTATTTTGCAATTAAGAAAAAAGTGTAATATCAAACGAATTACTGTGCTACACTATTTGGTATAGTGTGGAAACGATATGTAATTAAAGTGATTGTTTCATTTCGGCAGAAAAAAGGAAATGCAAATTAACATGCAATAGATAATTGGTTTCTTTATTTATCAAGATGATAATAGAGAATTATTTATTAGGTTTTTTAAGTGCTAATAATAATATGACATATTTATTTGGATGGAAAAGGTTTATTCCATTTGATTTTCATTATATCGTCTGCTGATTTCCTTGTTGATTTCTTCATCTTTTATTATTTCCCCTCTACGTCCAGGGGTTCTCATCATCTGGTGTCTTACTTTCTTCCTTTCGTCTTCTAATTCATTAAATCCTCTGTATGTACCATATACTTGCTGTTTCTTGCTCATTAATTCTTGAGAATACATCAGGCGGAAGGATTTTTCTTTTTCTTCATTTGATTCACTAAAAATACTTGTTTTGTTGTCTGTTTCTTTAACTATGTTATTACTATGAAGAGAATCTACAGTCATAACCCCGCGATTAAAAAGTTTTTCAATTACCATTATTATATATATACACTCCGTTCCTATTAAGCATATCAAGCACTGACTCGTTATTAATAGTGTCTAATCGCCTTTATAACTTGGATTTCAAATGATTCCAGCAAAAATAGCATTTTACAGTCACAATAACCTAATTTAATAATGGATTGTATTATTGCCATATAAACTATTGAATTGACGACAATTTTTTTTCAGCTTTCAAACAAATGCCGGTTTATTGTATTGGATAACATTTATGGCTATACGAAACAATCCCGACAGGAAGGCAACAATATCCAATATATTCCCGAAGGGAGTGTTCTTCTTCTTCTTCAAGTTCATGGGGGGTTATAACATTTTAAACATGTTAATTTTTTCCATCAAACTAACAAAGTCTAAAATATTAAAGATCAAATCAAACTAGACTACCATGTTGCATATTCTTGTTTTGCTGCAGTTATTGATACTTTTACCAAACAAGACGCACTGCAAGACCAAACCTATTTCTGCTTTTGAGACTTGTTATGATGGATGAAGAATCAAACAAAAAGCATGGCACCTGGGAGATATGTGCGCATTACACGCATTGTTTTGCGCATATCAATACCATAATAACCAATACCAATGCACTATAGTTGATTAACTGTCAAATGACGTTTGGGATATTTAAAGAAATTGAGAGGCTTGTGGAGTACATTCCTGTTGAAACCCATGCCGAGGGCATTGGCAGGCTTACGGGCAACACGGATATCGACACGCAGTTTCATTTTGAGGACCTGGACGGAATTGCCGCAAGGCTGGGTGTGCTGGATATGGGCAAAAACACAATAAGCTTAAGGGATGTTGTCAAACTACTGAACAAGTTTCTGAAGGATGCCGCAGTCGAGGAGATGGTGGAAAGCCCCCGACGCTACAGGCAGTTGCAGGCCAGTGGTTCGGGACTGCCGCTAAAGAACCTGCTGTTTGACTTCAGCCTATCCGCACTGGCCGGTGACTACATAGACGCCAAGCTATACCTTACACACTCCTTTTACATCCTTGGGCTTAGGCGAAGGCTGGTTTTGCTGCTGTCAATCATAGTCAACGAGCCCGAACACACCAACGACAGGGACGTCAGGAAGCTGCTTACGTACCTTGCGCTGATGTCAGAGCCAAACAACGTGGATGTTCATTTTGACATGAACAATAACGGGTTTAGCTCAAGGTACAGCATCTACCTGCGGGAACTGCAAAAGGTTTCCCCAAGCAATATCGATTTGACACTCGCCAACTTTACCCAAGTTAAAAACTAGCGTGCTGAACCCTGGGTTTTAATTTGTTTATATGTGAATTGATTTGGGTAATTAATATAAACGGTAATTAAAAATATAATGTTTAGTATCGATTTTTATTAAAGTATTCAAATCATATCTTTGAATTAATTATGTCCTTTGCCGATTATAATTGTAGAGATTCCATCTTTTGCCTATTTATTTACTATTGTAGGGTATTGGTTAGATTCTTCTAATCAAAATAGATGCAAATGTTATTTTATTAATAGTCAATCCAAGTTGATTTGTTTAAAAAGGTGATTTTCTATGCATATGCACAAATACAGTTTCAAAACTGAAGCCTTTTTTATTTTTTTTTTGATACACTTGTTAAGTACCGCGAATCAAAATTTTAAATCCTTTTAAAAATATATAGTCAGTTATGGGTTACCAAAAAAATTGGATATGATGCAAATAATCTTTATTAGTTTAATTGTTTGTTGATGCTTTGTTGCATTACTCGAAATACATTAATACTATGCTACTTTCCTGGTAATCCATATTAAATTATGACTATTACTCTTCGCATAATAACCAAAGCGCTAACAAAAAACGATTTACAATAAAATCATGCAACAAAGCAGTTTATTGACTTTGATCCAATGTTGGATTAGAAGGGGTTGTGGAATTTGACCAATTGCCATTTACACCTGCAGCCGTAGTTGTATTTGTACTTGCATACAATGTGTCATCATTTGAACCTGGAGTTGCGGTTGTATTTGTACCTACCATTACTTGCTGTGGTATTTGCTTGGGAAAAAGCAGATGCTGGTATGGATGAAAAAAACATTGCTCCCATTATTGTTACTGATAAGATTAATCCAATACTAAAATTGTTTTTTTATTACCCATCAATATGACCACGAGTTATCGACATATTGCTGCTTTCAAATATGCATTATGTATTGAAAAGGTGAAGATTGTGCTAGTGACACATCGATTAGTGTTATCTAGGATCTCAATATTAGTGGATTATGGCCCATTCCAAAACTATCTTTCTATAGATGATGCTGCATGACAGGTGAACTCTAGATGAATTGCATTTCGTTGATGGTGATGATCGCTTGATAATCATATTATCCATTACATCTGTTACTAGCTTTATGTCATGAGTGTTTGCTGATGATATAACAACAGAATGGGGTATACCATTTTTATCCGTTAAAATGTGCCTTTTTGTGCCCAGTTTGCCTCTGTCTGTGGGATTGCTACCGGTCATAGCCCCCCCCCCAAGGGAGACTTTATCGATATGCTGTCAATGGATTGCCAGTTCCATTTAACTCCTTTCTTGTCATCATATGCTTTTAGCAACCTAATCCGCATCCTTTTGAAAACATTTGATTGAACCCATTCCTGGAATCGTCTATGGCATGTGGAACCAGAGCCATATTCGGAAGGTAACAATTTCCACTGGCATCCAGTTCTTAGGATGTAGAGGACACCATCCATTGATTTTCTAAATGATACGATTGGACGGTCTACAGTTTTAGATGGTTTCTCCTTGGATAAAATATCTCTTGTCTCATCCCAGAGTTCATCTAGAGTATTTGTGATAGTACGTTTATCATTTTTGTGTTTTATTAGCTTTTGGAGATGAGTTCACATCTCACTAGATAGGTATACAAGCTATAATTCTATTGAATTTTGGGATAGGCTCAGAATATTCGCATGTACCTGGAGAAGGTACCGGGTAGCCTAATTATGGTAACATCATCCTAGAGCATGGAGATTCTGCCTTGCCATTCAGTCTGTTTCCCTGGTTTTGCCTCTTGTTGTTGTTGTTGTTGTTGTTGTTGTTGTTGTTGTTGTTGTTGTCAACCCATCTGTATTATTATTCATCATTTTTTTTGGCAGGCCTTTTACTGATGTAGGGGCCAGACAGGGATTTGGGTATGCTGAATTTGAATGTGGCGCCTATTTTTTTGCCATTGCCAAGTTGAGGCAGCATATCATGCATATCCCCATCCCTGTTTTTGCTGTTGTTGCCATCATCGTTTGTCTCCTCAAACCATATCCTTCCGCCATGTCCCTCAACAATTTTCTTTGACAGGTACAACCCAAGGCCAGTGCCCTGGGTTGATCTTGTGACAAATTTCTCAAACAGTTGGTCTTTTATTTTGGAGTTGATCCCCACGCCGGTGTCCTGAACTGTTACTAACACCGCGTCTTTTTTCTGCCCATCAACATGACTGCCGCCATTTTCGCCATCACCACCCCCATCACTGTCATTGCCACTTGCTATACCCCACTACAGCCATCGGTTGCATCAGTGTTTGGGATATCCTTCCCTAGAAATGGAGGGGAAGAAGTAGGAGACCCACCAGTCATTGCCGTGGAAACAAGAATCTTGCCGTCTGTGGTAAACTTCATTGCGTTGTCCAGCAGGTTGAAAACCACCTGGCTTATTTTTTGCGAGTCGCAGTCGACGTACAGAAGGTGATTCGGGCCATTTTTTATGGGTTGCTCATGCGGTTGCTGCGGCTCTTGTTTTTTTTGCGCTTGCTTTGTATCCGCTGCTTTTGTTTCTGCCTCTGCCTCTGCACCGCTCCGCTGCCGCCGCTGTTCCCGCGGTCATCAAACGGCAAAAACAGTATCGACACCCTGTTTGCCTTCTCCTTGTAGGCGTACTTTTTTTCAACGTCCTCTATGACCTGGGAAACCAGGTTGTGGAAATCCACGTGTTTTTGGATGTCAAGGCTGAAGCTCCCGCTCTCGATTCTGCTTACCTGCAGAATGCTTTCGGCCAGGTTCTGCAACCGGGACGCGTTTCTTGTTATCATGTCAAGCTCCCGCTTAAACTCATTAACTCTTTCACCAAGCTTCTCCTCCAGTATCTCCACACCGTTTAGGATGGGCATGATTGGTGTGCGCAACTCGTGCGCAGCCACGTTTATGAACTCGCTCTTGATTTTGTCGTTTTGGTCAAGCTGCTGGAACAGGACACTCTGGTCATACAGGACCTCAAAAATGGACGAGTACGATAAAACCGTGGGTTCGCTGTTGGAGTAGATTGAAAAGCCAATTGCGGCTGTTGCCACCTCCTCCCTTGTGTGTATCAGCTCCATCACCAGTGACTCCTTTCTGTCCACAACCAGGGTCTTTACCTTGATGCCAATGCTTGGCGCAATGTCCTGGATTTGGATGTTGTGCCTGTACTTTGTCAGCAGCTTCAGGGACGGCGACCCCCTTATCGAGGCGTCTATCGGCGTGAGGATGCTGATTTTCAGGCCATCGTTGCGATCCACCATTTCCTGCAAAAGCTGGAGGGTGCCGCCTTTCTCCTGCAGGTGAAACGCGTTTACCGTGGAGTACATTATCTGTATTTCCCTTTTGGCCCTTCTTATCATCTCAAACTCCTTTTGGACTGCGTCCTTGAAGTCCGAGAAAACTATTGAGACGGGCACGGCAATCCCATCCTCTATCTCCTTTATTCGGTGCTCCGCAGGGATTGCCCTGCTCCAAAAGCTGTCAAACACAAACTGCTGCTGCTCAACAATCTCAGGCAGGTTGCTGAACAGAAGCTGGGGTATTGGCTGTGCCTCTTGCAGAGTGGCAACGGCGACGTATTCCCTCTGGTCTGCAACCTCAAAGTTTCCCTTCATGCCATCCAAATGCCGAATCTCAGAAAACGTGAGCATCTGCTTGACATAGTCCAGATTGTCCTTTGTGATGTCGATTACATATCGGAGCTTGAGTCCCCTGTTTTTGACCGCGTCAACCCTTCTCTCCATTATGGCGTCAACCTCGACGATTACGGATGGGGCCACAGAGTTTAGGCAGGAGTCTATTTTCACTTTGGCCCCGTCTATGAACCTTAAGATTGCGCTGTCTGCTTTTTGAGGGCCATAATACACCTTTGTGGTTGGTATGCTGCCATCGTCATCATTATTGTCCCCGTAAAAACCACTGCTGTTTAAAAAGCCTGAGTTCACACCAGGGATTGTATTTTGACACCCATCAGTATCTGGGTCAATGTTATTGAAATTATTATTATGTATTGGAAAAGAACCTTCTAACCGTTACAAGGGTATACATTTTATTCATGATTATCATTAGGAATTCATGCTATAAATCTCTTGCAATTAGAATGAATAACTTTACAGCCATGTTTCACCTTACTCTTTTCTTTCGCTTTTTTTCTATGACGTTATTCAAAATTCCCTGAAATGAAACACTAACGATATCTTTTAAAATTAACCATGTATATCCTTTTTTTTGGTCAAAAAAAATGACAATTAGCTAATAAAGATAAGCTTCATCTTTTAAATATTATGTTAATCACTAACAAAAACCATGGTTTCAAATAATGACAACAGAGGATTAGCATCTGCTGATGAAAAAACAAAAGAAAAAGTAGCCAAGCAAGGAGGAGAAGCTCCTCATGACAAAAGAGGATTGCAGGCCGCTGACGAAGAGACAAAAGAAAGAGTGGCCCGTGAAGGCGGAAAAGCATCACACAAAAACGACTAGGTCAAGGTAAACAACAAAACAAATAACACACAAAAACAACCACTTTTTTTTTGTTATTGTAAGACAAAAAGGTTGTACAAACACCTAATATCAAATTGTGATAGATAAATTAGATTTAATGAGATAACTTAATTTGCAAAGAAATTTTCACTCGGCTTGTCGGCAGCTATTGCATTAATAACGGTGCTGCAAAATAAAGCGATGGCATAGGGTATACTCAAGCAACTGCTATACAAGGGACTGGTTTTGATCAAAAATGTAGAATCATTTATGAATATATGCCAAGTAAGTTGGCAATTGGTTATATATCGAGAAAAAGACCATAATAATACAAGAATTAAGTAAAAATTATTAAAATTATGATTCAAGTATGGTACAGTTACCATCAAGTTTAATCGTTTTTGTCATATAATTCCTTGTCTAGGGGACATTTGGCTGAATGATGCCTTAACGGCCGGCGTTTCTTATTTTTCTCTTTCCAATATTTTACAGTATTGTATATTATTTATTTTGTTTGGTAACTGAACTTTTGTTTGGGTTCTGAGATTCAATCAATACCTTTTAACAGAATCAAATTATTGCATCATACGATAAAGGTTTTACTTTAATGGAAGGAGTGATTTTGAGGTTCCTGATAACTCTTTAATCGTGTTTACATTTCAGTTAGTTGGTAAAGGGCAAAAGGGTGCTTTGAATTTCTCCACCATAAACAACAAAGACATTCATACTCAAACTTAATTGGCGGAGATGAAAACTAACAAATTTTCAAGTGTTATCAGTTCAGTTTCAATATTTGATGTGACGAAATATTTAATTACCTTTGTTGAATAAACATTAATCAAAAGAATGTTGAGAATATTTATCCATCATTCTCTGTTAACACACAATTATAGCAATTGGCATAGGTTCTCCAAAATCCGCTTATAGTAAGTAGTTTATCATATCGAGATTGAATCTTTTTGTCATTAGATATGTTGATATCTTTTCCTTAAAATCTTCAAATGATGGGCAGTACTTTAGCACAAGCATGTCTTGTTTGGCAATGTTCCACATTCCTTCCAGTGTCATAAACTCAGGGGACGCTGTTGGAAGATACGCTGGGGATAGGACACCTTTTTTGTTCCAGGTACCATTTACCTTTCTTGACCTGCAGTGTGGTGACTCCTTGTCCATGAAAAGACAGCATTTTGGAAACCGTGAATGAATTGTCTAAAAAGTCAAGGAAGGTATCATCTCCATTGAAACCAATCGTGCTTTCTGAAGATCTGCTTGCAGGCCGAACTTGTGGTCCCAAACAGACATGAATGTTTGCAGGAACCTGTTGCCCTACTAACGGACTTTTCTTCTCATCTGTCCAAACCCTTCTTACTAGTGCATCATAAAAAAGGAAGTACTCATCTAAAAACACAAGGGCAAAACCTTTCTTTTGGTATCATCTTCCACAAGCATCCAAGAGGCCTTTTTTTGAAATCATTTTTTTTATGGTTGCTGTGTTAACATGTACTTTTACTGGCACCTTCTGTCTAAAGCCCCGCCTGCGAAGTATGCGGTAAATGTAATTATGGTGACACCTTGCTCCACCCTCCTGCATGGTCATCCCTTCAACCTGCTTCTTTGTTTTCCAGCCCTGATGGTTTCTTTCCTACAAAATAGTTTTTGTCCGGTATACTGCTTGTCTGGATACCTGTGGATGTCTCCCGCCTTTTGGTCTGTCCGCCAATCCTTCTTCTTGCATCTCTTTAACCATTGGCATGCTCAACCTTAACTTTGTGAATCTCTCTGACCACATTGGCTGCAACCTCCCGTAAAACGCAACGTTGAGTACAAGCAGCATCCATTCCTTTACCCTTACATCCTTTTGAGCGCTGTAAACCCTTTCAAACGCTGTCCTGGCAATAGTCAAACACCATGCAAAATGGGGGAAAGGATCATCACATCTATGAACATTTGGAGAAAAATAGGACAATGAACACTTGTGGTTTATGTAGTATGTTAATTGGTATATCAAAATTGAAGTACAAAAGCAGAATAGTCAATTTTGTGAATAAATTGATTTATTGTAGTGATCCAAAAATAATTAATTTATATTGTTACTAATATAATTAAATAATCTATTATCGGATATCGATAAATATCCGATATTTTTGCTAGCACATGATGGGCAGACCGCTTGTAGATTATTATTTTTAGTTTTGCTTCTATTGTAATTAACAAAGGGGGTGCCCCAAAAACTAGATCGGCAAGATATAATGTATTTCCATATATCCGCACCTTGGTTTGAATGCGACATTGAAGTTAGTTTTGTGTGTTGCGTTTTTTTATCGTCTTGTGTGACTTTATTCTTTTGAATTTGTTTGCTCTTTTTTGATTTAGGTTTTAACACCGTGTTGTTTACTGAAGACATTATTACCCATATGGATAACTAGCAATATAACAAAATCTGTATATGACAATAGGATTGGTAATAGGTTGATTTGGCATCTATTAAAAATGTTATTTACATCAAAAACATTTTTGAAAATATTATTAACTAATTTAAGTGCTCAAATTGCATATTTATGCATTAAACTACGTAAAGCAGTGCAAAGATATTGCATCTGTGATTTACTATTCATATGGCTCAAATAACAAAAACCGAATATGCCCACCCAGAAGTATTGGTCGACACATAATGGATAGAAGATCATCTTAATCATCCCAATGTTAAAATTGCAGAGGTAGATTATGATTCACAGTCAAATTATGACATAGGACATATCCCAAATTCAGTTCTTATTGATTGGAAAAGGGATATAAATCACGATTTAACGAGGGACATTTTGCCACTGGATAAGTATCAGGAACTTCTTCAACGAATTGGAATCGATAATAATGCAATTACCTTAGTTCTGTATGGAGATTTCAACAACTGGTTTGCAGCATTTGCATTTTGGGTCTTCAAATACTATGGATATGAAAATGTGAGACTTTTAAATGGGGGAAGGAAAAAATGGCTCGAGGAAGATCGAGCAATTACAAAGGATATTCCAAAATATGCTAAGGGAGCGTATAAAATCGAAGAATCAACTGAACCGGATAGTAATATCAGGGTATTTCTAAACGACATTAAAAATGCACTGGTTACCAGGAGGAAATTTCAAATCCGATTAGTCGATGTTAGAAGTCCTGATGAATACACCGGAAAGATAACCGCGCCACCTGAATATCCCACGGAGCATGCACAAAGATCTGGACACATCCCTGGAGCAAAAAATATTCAATGGGCCCAAACTTTGAATGAAGACGGTACTTTCAAATCTGTAGATGAGTTAACAAAACTATACGAAGCACATGGCATATTGCCAGAAAATGAAGTTATTACTTATTGCCGCATAGGTGAAAGATCATCTCACTCATGGTTTGTATTAAAATACCTTTTAGGATATCCTGACGTAAAGAACTATGATGGTTCATGGACAGAATGGGGCAATTTGATTGGAAATCCTATAGAAAAATGAAAATACACCACTAAATTTTTTTTAATTAATGCCTGCTATTTTTCTTTTAACCACTAACAATTTTAATTTCCAAAAAAATGGAAATTGTTAAATTATCAGGCTTTCTATTGCTTTGAATGTGTATGCATGCCATTTGATGAGTTAAATGAATCTGCAAAATTATTATCCCGCTTTATTTTGAAGAATACTTATTGGTGATGGATCCGGATTATTTTTTGACCAAACTTTTTCAACTATGAAATCGTTACAAATCATAGTGAACAGTAGTGCTATAGAATTAATTCTATTTTATTCTGTGATTTCCAATACAAAGCAAATGCATTATGCTGGATATCACATATGAATATACTTTATAAGAAAATGTTAACTTACACTATATTGCATGGTGGATAGTTAAATGTCTAAAGACAAAGGACCGAATCAGGATCATCCACAACAATATTTGGCCAACGAGAGAACTTTTCTAGCATGGATAAGGACATCCATATCGCTTATTGGACTGGGTTTCATCATTGCAAAATTTAGCCTTTTTATAGCCGAATTCAAAATCATAATTCAAAACGCAGCGGACAGTAACGCTGTCAATACGTCTCTTCCCTCATCTAAGACAATGACAGACTATATGTCTATTTTAGGCACTGGTATGGTATTGTTGGCAATTGTGCTTATAGTTTTTGCATTAAAAAACTACATCCAAACAGATAAAGCAATAAAGACGGGAAGTTACCAATCAAATCCCATTCTCCTCTATGTCGTTTCAACAGTCATAATTATTTTAAGCGTAATGACAATCATTTATTTGTCATTTACCACCTGAGTAACTAAAAAAGAGGGTAAATCGTAAATAAACCCAATAGGCATATCTTTTCTTTTAGATATGCAAATCATAATTAAGAGCTTATCCCAAAATTCGATAGAAACATAGCTTGTTGTCATCACTGCTAAACTGTGGCCTGTAGCCGGAAGAAGGGCGATAAAAGGGATAATTGCACCATACTCAATATTCCAGATGAATTATGGAAAAAGATTAGAATCGTTTTGCCCAAAGAGAAACCATCTAAAACAATGGCCGACCAATTGTACCTTTCAGAAAAGTACTTGATGGTGTCCTATACATCCTAAGAACTGGATGCCAATGGAAGATGCTGTCTTCTGGATGTGGATCCGGTTCAACATGCCAAAGGCGATTTCAGGAGTGGATCAATCTTGACATTTTTAGGAAAATATGGATAAGGCTGCTCAAAACTTATGATAACCTAATTGGTATCAAGTGAACCTGGCAATCACTTGATAGCATATCGATAGAGTCGCCATTGGGGGGGGGAATGACCGGTATTAATCCTACTGACAGAAGCAATCTGGGCACAAAAAGGCACATTTTAACTGAAAAGGAAGGTATCCCGCTCTCGGTTGTCATCTCTTACGCAAGTATGCATGATGTTAAACTAGTAATAGATGTGGTGGATAGTGCAGTTGCTAAAAGACGCATTCCATGCCTAAAAACAAAGGACAGGCAGAAAAAGAAAACTGCAACACCTGTGTCTTGATAAAGCATATAGTCCAAGCCCGAAGGACAAGCAATTGAAAAACGAGGATATGTAATACATTTACCGTACAGGAGAAGAAAAAGAGAGGTCAAGAAGGGAGAAGAAAAAACCTCAAATCGCAAAAAATACCCTGCAGGAAGATGGGTTTTGGAGAGAACCAATTCATGGCACAACAGGTTTAGAAAGATATTCACAAGATATGAAAAGAAGATGGAAAACTATCTTGGATTAGTATAGTTCTCCTGCTGTATCATTATTTATAAAAAGATAATTTTGGGATAATCTCTAAGTATATTCGACGTATTTTTGTTAATTTGTCTATCTCGGTAGTTGGAATGAATAACAGAAATTCAGTGATTATTTATAATCATATATTGTTTGCTGCTTCAATAAAAGTTCATGATTTTAACAACTGATTAATAAATATAGTAATAAATGCTGGTGATGAGTAATTTTGCTAACAATGGATTTTCTATTGTGCTTTACTAGAATAAGACTTGATTGGGGTATTCATGTATTAAAGTGGTACTCAAATATGGTTTTCTTATTTATTCTTATGCACAAGAAAATTAATTATTTGGGATATTGATCGTTATTTTTTATGTCAACAATAATTTTACAGGTTTTTAAATTTTGTTCTCGTTATTAAAATTTTTATTTAAAAATTGATAAGATCCAGGGCAAATTTTAGCTCTAGGATCTCCTTTTCAATAGTGCTCAAATCCGTTTCATCCATTGCATATTTTAATAGTCTTTCGCATGCTTGTATTTGCGCTGATATTATTTCTATCTTGCTTAGACATAGACTATGAGAGGATTCCATGACATGGTATGAAATGCTCTTTTTCTTATAATTGCCGCTTGTCTTTGCCTCGATAAAGATCTGCTGTTCTGTTCTGGCAATATTCATTATGTTGATCCTACACCTTCCAATTTAGCATTGCCAAATTCTATCTCATTAATATAATCCTCAGGATGGTAATCAACGTAGGGATTTATTTCTTTTATTATTTTGTATTAATAATAATCCATACATATATCAAGTACTGATTTTTATAAAAGTTATTTTAAATGCGCAAAAATTGATCATTGTGTGAAGATAAATGGATTATCTTGTAATGATTTTCCAATGAAGACAAGGCATAGGTATCAATGTGTTTAGCACTAGCAGTATTCATTTCATTTTTTAAATTGCAACGTCCATAAAGATGAAGGAAAAAATTTTCCTATGATTTATTTG
>CAVZZA010000004.1:0-346398 GCA_963779615.1 uncultured Nitrososphaeraceae archaeon | reverse complement strand
TATTGATGTTGCTATTTGATAATGATTTTACCGGTTACCTCATCATGTTTCTGCATTCCTGTGCGCATTTCTGCATACGTCGGCGCACTGCTTGCACACTTCCATCTTGTCGCCCATCTTTTCGCACTCCGTCGCGCAGGCGTCGCACATGTCGGCGCACATGTCGCACACCTGCTTTGCGTACTCGCTTCCCCGGCACATCATCATGGATGCCATCCTGCACATGTCTGCGCAGTCCCTGCACATCATCATGCACCTTCCCATCATTCCCGCCATTTGGTTGTTTGAGGTTGTCATGCATTCGGTGCAGCAAGCCTCGCAGGCCATCGCGCACTCGTTGCAGCTTTCAATACAGGTTTATTATTGTTGGTTTTTTAACATGGAAATAGTAGTATTGTTCATTTGTTTTGTTTGCCACCAGAATCAATTTAAGTTTATCTAAAAATTATGAAAAAAATGTAAAATATATGCAAATTTGCATATATATGATATAAAATATATGCTACACAAATGAAATATATGCAAATTTCGCATACACTTTAATGGCCCTAATCAATAGATTGAAAACAAGGGGAAAAGCGCAGTTTGGTTTTATTTTGATAAATATCTAAAACGTAAAATTGAAATGGATAAACGATGTGCAATAATTATTTTGCAATTAAGAAAAGTGTAATATCAAACGAATTACAGTGCTAAACTATTCGGTATAGTGTGGAAACGATAAGTAATTAAAGCGATTGTTTCATTTCGGCAGAAAAAAGGAAATGCAAATTAACATGCAATAGATAATTGGTTTCTTTATTTATCAATATGATAATAGAGAATTATTTATTAGGTTTTTTAAGTGCTAGTAATACTATGAAATATTTATTTAGATGGAAAAGATCTATTCCATTTGATTTTCATTATAGCGCCTGCTGATTTCCTTATTGATTTCCTCATCTTTTATTATTTCCCCTCTACGTCCAGGGGTTCTCATCATCTGGTGTCTTACTTTCTTCCTTTCGTCTTCTAATTCATTAAATCCTCTGTATGTACCATATACTTGCTGTTTTTTGCTCATTAATTCTTGAGAATACATCAGGCGGAAGGATTTTTCTTTTTCTTCGTTTGATTCACTAAAAATACTTGTTTTGTTGTTTGTTTCTTTAACTATGTTATTACTATGAAGAGAATCTACAGTCATTACTCCGCGATTAAAAAGTTTTTCAATAACCATTATTATATATAACACTCCGTTCCTATTAAGCATATCAAGCACTGTCTCGTTATTTATGGTGTCTAATCGCATTTATAGCTTGAATTTTAAATGATTCAAGCAAAAATAGCACTTCACAGTCACAAAAACCTACTTTAATAATGGATTGTATAATTACCATATAAACTATTGAATTGACGATGATTTTTTTTGTCATCTCTCAAACAAATGCGGGTTTATTGCATTGGACAACATTTATGGCTATACGAAACAATACCGACAGGAATGCAACAATATCCAATATATTCCCGAAGGGAGTGTTCTTCTTCTTCTTCTTCTTCAAGTTCATGAGGGGTTACAGCATCTTAAACGTGTTGATTTTTTCCATCAACCTAACAAAGCCTTAAATCATTAAAGCTCAAATCAGACTAGACTGCCGTGTTGCACAATCTTATTTTATTGCAATTATTGATACTTTTACTAAACAACACGCACCGCAAGACCAAACCTATTTCCGCTTTTGAGACTTGTTATGACGAATGAAGCAAACAAAAAGCATGACACCTGGGAGATATGTGCGCATTACACGCATTGTTTTGCGCATATCAATACCATAATAACCAATACCAATGCACTATAGTTGATTAACTGTCAAATGACGTTTGGGATATTTAAAGAAATTGAGAGGCTTGTGGAGTACATTCCTGTTGAAACCCATGCCGAGGGCATTGGCAGGCTTACGGGCAACACGGATATCGACACACAGTTTTATTTTGAGGACCTGGACGGAATTGCCGCAAGGCTGGGTGTGCTGGAGATGGGCAAAAACACAATAAGCTTAAGGGGTGTTGTCAAACTACTGAACAAGTTTCTGAAGGATGCCGCAATCGAGG
This sequence comes from uncultured Nitrososphaeraceae archaeon, assembly GCA_963779615.1. Taxonomy (GTDB): domain Archaea; phylum Thermoproteota; class Nitrososphaeria; order Nitrososphaerales; family Nitrososphaeraceae; genus Nitrosocosmicus. The sequence continues at coordinate 344,307 of CAVZZA010000004.1, read as the reverse complement.
AGATGGTGGAAAGCCCCCGACGCTACAGGCAGTTGCAGGCCAGTGGTTCGGGACTGCCGCTAAAGAACCTGCTGTTTGACTTCAGCCTATCCGCACTGGCCGGTGACTACATAGACGCCAAGCTATACCTCACACACGCCTTTTACATCCTTGGGCTTAGGCGAAGGCTGGTTTTGCTGCTGTCAATCATAGTCAACGAGCCCGAACACACAAAGGACAGGGACGTCAGGAAGCTGCTTACATACCTTGCGCTGATGTCAGAGCCAAACAACGTTGATGTTCATTTTGACATGAACAATAACGGGTTTAGCTCAAGTACAGCATCTACCTGCAGGAGCTGCAAAAGGTTTCCCTAAGCAATATCGATTTGACACTCGCCAACTTTACCCAAATTAAAAACTAGCGTGCTGAACCCCGGGTTTTAATTTGTCTATATATGATTTAATTTGGATAAGGGGGATACACGGTAATTAAAAATATATTGTTTATTATAGATTTTCATTAAAGTATTCAATCCTTGCTTTTAATTAATTATGTCATTTGCCGATTATAATTGTAGGTATTCAATCTTTTGCTCATTTATTTACTATTGTAGGGTATTGGTCAGGTTCTTTTAATCAAAATAGATGCAACTATTATTTTATTAACAGTTATCTGATTTGTTTTATTTAAAAAGGTTATTTTATGTGCATATGCACAAATACAGTTTCAAACTGAAACCTTTTTTATTTTTTTTTTGAAATGCTTAAGCACCAAAAATCAAAATTTTAAATCCTTTTAAAAATATAAAAGTTAGATATGGGTTATCCAAAAAAATTGGATATACTGCAAATAATCTTCATTAGTTTAATTTTTTGTTGATGCTTTGTTGCATGATTCGAAATTCAGTTAATACTGTACTACTTTCCTGGTAATCCATATTAAATTATGACTAGATACTCTCTATACAATAGATAAAACGTTAACAAAAAACGATTTGCAATAATCATGCAACAAAGCAGTTTATTGACTTTAATCCAATGTTGGATTAAAAGAGGATGTGGAATTTGACCAATTGCCATTCACACCTGATGTAGTTGTATTTGTGCTTGCATGGTCATGACATATGCTATAAATCTCTTGCAATTAGAATGAATAACTATATGACCATGTTTCACATTACTCTTTTCTTTCGCTTCTTTTCTATGACGTTATTTAAAATCCACTGAAAAGTAACACTAACCATATCTTTTAAAAAACCATCTGTATCCGTTTTTTGGGTAAAAAAAATGACAAATAGCTGATAAATCTAAGCTTCACTTTTTAAATAATATGTTAATCACTAGTAAGAACCATGGTTTCAAATAACGACAACAGAGGATTAGCATCTGCTGACGAAAAAACAAAGGAAAGAGTAGCCAAGAAAGGAGGAGAATCTCCACATGATGAAAAGGGGATTGCAGGCCGCTGACGAAGAGACAAGAGAGAGAGTAGCCCGTGAAGGCTGAAAAGCATCACACAAAAACGACTAGGTCAAGGTAAACAACAAAATAAATAACTACCAAAACAACCACAATTTTTTTGGCATTATAAGACAAAATGATTGGTACAAACACAGATTAAATTGTAATAAACAGATCTTATTTCATGAGATAACTTAATTCAGAGTGACAAAGAAATTTTCACTCGGCTTGTCGGCAGCTATTGCATTAATAACGGTGCTGCAAAATAAAGCGATGTCATAAGCATACTCAAGCAACTGGTATCCAGGGGACTGGTTTTAATCAAAAATATAGATTCATTTTTAAAACATATACCAAGTTAGTTTGGCAATTGGCTGTATATCAAGAAAGACCATAATAAGACAGTAATCAAGTAAAAATTATAAAAATCAAGGTTCATGTTTTGGTATAATTATCATCAAGTTGAATCATTTTGCTTATGCTTCTTTGACTAGGGACCATTTGGCTGAATTATACCTAAACGGCCAGTGTTTCTTATTTTTCTCTTTCCAATGTTATGCAGTATTATACATTATTTATCTTGTTTGGTAACTGATTTTTTGATTGAGTTTCTTGGGATTCAATCAATACCTTTTAACAGAATCAAATTACTGCATCATACACTACAGGTTTTACTTTAATGGAAGTAATGATTTTGAGGTTCTTGGTAACTCTCGTAATCATGTTTACTTCTTCTTTGTATCTCCTTAACCATTGGCATGCCCAACCCTTAATTTTGTGGATCTCTGGTCACATGGGCTGCAGCCTTACCGTAACACGCAACGTTGAGTACAGGCAGCAGCCTTTCCTTTACCCTTACATCCTTTTGAGCCCTGTAATCCTTTTCAAACCCTGTCCTGGCAATAGTCAAACACCATGCAAAATGGGGATAGGATCATCACAGGCTATGAACATTTGGAGAAAAATAGAACAATGAACACTTGTGTTTATGTAATTATGTTATTTGGTAATCAAAATTGACGTATAAAAGCAAAATAGTCAATTTTATTAATAAATTGATTTATTATAATGATTCAAAAACAATTAATTTATATTGTTACTAATATAATTAAATAATCTATTATCGGGTATCGATAAATATCCGATATTCTTACTAGCACATGATGGACAGACCGCGTGTAGATTATTAGTTTTAGTTTTGCTTCTATTGTAATTAATAAAGGGGGTGCCCCAAAAACAAGCTCGGCAAGATATAATGTATTTCCATATATCCGCACTTTGGTTTGAACGGGACATTGAAGATAGTTTTGTGTAGTGCGTTTTTTTATCATCTCGTATGGCTTTATTCTTTTGATTTTGTTTGCTCTTTTTTGCTTTAGGTTTTAACACCGTGTTGTTTACTGAAGACATTATTACCCATATAGATAACTAGCAATATAACAAAATCTGTATATGACAATAGGATTGGTAATAGGTTGATTTGGCATCTATTAAAAATGTTATTTACATCAAAAACATTTTTAAAACTATAATCAAATAATTTAAGTGCTCAAATTGCATATTTATGCATTAAACTACGTAAAGCAGTGCAAAGATATTGTATCTTTGATTTACTATTCATATGGCTCAAATAACAAAAACTGAATATGCCCACCCAGAAGTATTGGTCGACACACAATGGATAGAAGACCATCTTAATGACCCCAATGTTAAAATTGCAGAGGTAGATTATGATTCACAGGCAAATTATGACATAGGACATATTCCAAATTCAGTTCTTATTGATTGGAAAAGGGATATAAATCACGCTTTAACGAGGGACATTTTACCACTGAATAAGTATCAGGAACTTCTTCAACGAATTGGAATCGATAATAATGCAATTACCTTAGTTCTGTATGGTGATTTCAACAACTGGTTTGCAGCATTTGCATTTTGGGTGTTCAAATACTATGGATATGAAAATGTGAGACTTTTAAATGGTGGAAGGAAAAAATGGCTAGAGGAAGATCGAGCAATTACAAAAGATATTCCAAAATATCCTAAGGGAGCGTATAAAATCGATGAATCAACTGAACCGAATGGCAATATCAGGGTATTTCTAAACGACATTAAAAATGCACTGGTCACTAGGAGGAAATTTCAAATCCGATTAGTCGATGTTAGAAGTCCCGATGAGTACACCGGAAAGATAACCGCGCCACCTGAATATCCCACAGAGCATGCACAAAGATCTGGACACATCCCTGGAGCAAAAAATATTCAATGGGCCCAAACTTTGAATGAAGACGGTACTTTCAAATCTGTAGGCGAGTTAACAAAATTATATGAAGCACATGGCATATTGCCAGAAAATGAGGTTATTACTTATTGCCGCATAGGTGAAAGATCATCTCACTCATGGTTTGTATTAAAATATCTTTTAGGATATCCTGATGTAAAGAACTATGATGGTTCATGGACAGAATGGGGCAATTTGATTGGAAATCCTATAGAAAAATGAAAATACATCACTAAATTTTTTTTAGTTAATGCCTGCTATTTTTCTTTTTACCACTCACAATTTTAAATTCCAAAAAAATGGAAATAGTTAAATTTTCAGGCTTTCTATTGCTTTGAATATGTATGTAATGCATTTTATGAGTTAGATGAATCTGCAAAATTTTTATTCCGTCTTTATTTTGAAGAATACTTATTGGTGATGGACCCGGATTATTTTTGACTAAACTTTTTCAACTATGAAATCATTACAAACTCATAGTGAATAGTAGTGCAATAGAATATTCTATTTTAATCTGTGATTTCCCATACAAAGCAAATGCATTATACTGAATATCACATATAAATATACTTTATAAGAAAATATTAACTTATACTATATTGCATGGTGGATAGTTAAATGTCTAAAGACAAAGGACCGAATCAGGATCATCCACAACAATATTTGGCCAACGAGAGAACTTTTCTAGCATGGATAAGAACATCCATATCGCTTATTGGACTGGGTTTCATCATTGCAAAATTTAGCCTTTTTATAGCCGAATTCAAAATCATAATTCAAAACGCAGCGGACAGTAACGCTGTCAATACGTCTCTTCCCTCCTCTAAGACAATGACAGACTATATGTCTATTTTAGGCACTGGTATGGTATTGTTAGCAATTGTGCTAATAGTTTTTGCATTAAAAAACTACATCCAAACAGATAAAGCAATAAAGACAGGAAGTTACCAATCAAACCCCCTTCTCCTATATATCGTTTCAATAGTCATAATTATTTTAAGCGTAATGACAATCATTTATTTGTCATTTTCCACCTGAGTAGCTAAAAAGGAGGGGTTAATTGATAAATTAATTTGATAGGCATATCTTTTCTTTTAGATGTACAAATCATAGTTAAATATATTCAACGTATTCTTGTCAATTCGTCTATCTTGGTAGTTGGAATGAATAACAGAAATTCAGCGATTATTTATAATTATATATTGATTTGCGGCATCAATAAAGGTTCGTTATTTTAACTACGGATTAATAAAATATAGTTATAAATGCTGTGATGAGTAACTTTGCAAGCAATGAGTATTCTATTGTGCTTTACTAAGGATAAGACTTGATTTGGGTATTCATGTACTTAAAGTGGTACTCAAATATAGTTTTCTTATTTGTTCTTATGTACAAGAAAATTAATTATTTGGGATATTGATCGTTATTTTTTTTGTCAACAATAATTTTACAGGTTTTTAAATTTTGGTCGCGTAATTAAAATCTCTATTTAAAAATTGATAAGATCTAGGGCAAATTTTAACTCTAGAATCTCCTTTTCAATAGTGCTCAAATCCGTTTCATCCATTGCATATTTTAATAGTCTTTCGCATGCTTGTATTTGTCCTGATATTATTTCTATCTTGTTTAGGCACAGACTATGAGGAGACTCTATGACATGATATGAAATGCACTTTTTCCCATAATTGCCACTTGTCTTTGCCTCGATAAAGATTTGTTGTTCTGTTTTGGCAATATTCATTATTTTGATCCTACACCTTCCAATCTAGTTTTGCCAAATTCTATTTTATTTACACAATCCTCAGGATGGTAGTCAAGGTAAGGATTTATTTCTTTTTTTATTTTGTATTGATAATAACCCATACATATGTAACGTACTGATTTTTATAAAAGGTATTTTAAATGCGCAAAAATTGATCTTTGTGTGAAGATAAACGGAATATCTTATACTGATTTTCCAATGAAGACAAGGGCACAGATATCAGTGTGTTTAGCACTAGCGATATTCATTTCATTTTTTAGAATTTCACGTATATAAAGATTAAGAAAAAAATCTAATCTTTGCCGGTATACTCCACCAGTAGTAAAAACTGCAATAACTATATATTATGATGAACTTTAGAGCTAAATTAGATGTAGACAGCGCATCTAAATCATGTCTATACTTAATGACGGATTTTAAACTTTAGAGAATTCCTTTAACTATTGTTTTTGTTATCATGAATCTTAAAAACAACATAAAAGAGAGAAACATTTCTAAAACCAAACTGCGCTTTTCCCCTTGTTTTCAATCTATTGATTAGGGCCATTAAAGTGTATGCGAAATTTGCATATATTTCATTTGTGTAGCATATATTTTATATCATATATATGCAAATTTCGCATATATTTTACATTTTTTTCATATTTTTTAGATAAATTTAAATAGCTTCCGGGGCACACAAAACTAATGAACAATACAACTATTTCCATGTTAAAAAACCAGCAGTACTCTGGCTGCATCGAAAGCTGCAACGAATGCATGATGGCCTGTGAGGCCTGCTGCACCGAATGCATGACAACCTCAAACACCCAGATGGCGGGAATGATGGGAAGGTGCATGATGATGTGCAGGGACTGCGCAGACATGTGCAGGATGGCATCCATGATGATGTGCAGGGGAAGCGAGTACGCAAAGCAGGTGTGCAACATGTGCGCCGACATGTGCGAGGCATGCGCGATGGAGTGCGAAAAGATGGGCGACAAGATGGAAGTGTGCAAGCAGTGCGCCGACATGTGCAGGAAATGCGCACAGGAATGCAGAAGCATGATGAGGTAACTATTTTATTTTTTTACTTTTTTAATTTACAGAAACAGGCACAGCATAAAGAAAACTAAATATTTAAATTCATATTTGTTAAGCACAAATAATCAAAGTATTCCCCTGTTTATACTATTTAATGGCATAAGAATTCATTGTTCTAGTTCTCATAAAAATATAATACCATAAATATACAGTAATGTATAATTGCAAAAATCGTCGTATTATTTTATTGTCATTGGTGCTTTTTGAAAATCAACTCTACAACGACAATCTTAACTTAAAATATATAAAAAAAGGTTATACCTTTGATAATACAATTAATCTTGAATGGGTTATTTTATCACAAAATGCACTTTTTATGCCTATTAGTTTAAATGAGATTTAGCGAATTTGCAAATCTCGGATAAACCGCTCATTACACTTAAACAAATAGGTAAATATTCAGCATATTGCTTATTATTTGATATATGTGCGTGATTTTTTCTATATGTATGCTGACCAACATAAATTCCAGGATAACTTTTTAGCTAACCGTTTGCCATGATTCATCATATTAATTGAACTCCACGGTGTTAGACAAGGCATACGGAATGAACGCGATGCTCTTGTAAGGGAAAGAATGCCGCTTGTAATTCGAGTATCATCCGATAAACAGCACACTGAATAGGTGGCAAAGGAACTACACAGGGCTAGACCGTAGGCCTACAAACGGTAGAAGATGTAGGGACGAAGGGATGGAAGGTAAGAGATAGGCAAAGAAATGGAAAACCCTCAGCCATGCCAAAAGAAGAAATCGACAAGATAAAGCAGTAACTATCCGATAGCAACATAGAGTGGGGTTTTAGACAGGTAGTGGACCTCGTCCAAAAGAGAACCAGAGTCAGGCACCATGAAGTACATCTGCAGACTGCTTCACAAAGGGGTTTTAAATCTAAGGTGCGCAGAAACGGTTTGTCATAGGAGCCTCCAGGAAAGAGAAAAACATCTTTAAAAAAGCACAGAGGGAATATTAACCCATCTTAAAAATGACTGAAATGTGCTTGTGCGGGATGAAGCCATTTTCACACATAAATCAATCATAACAAAATGAAGAAAATGGATTATAAAAGACAGGAGGCCCATGGTCACTGTTACCGGATCTCAAAGCAAAACCATCACCTTTGGCGTACTGTCTCCAGACGGTAAACAACTGTTCAGGCAGTACGGAGATTTGACAGCCATTCCTTTATCGCATACCTTGAGGATTCAAAAAAGAAGTTTGAGAAATTCATCATATTTGCCGATAGGTCAACCCAGCACAGGTCCCAGACAGTAAGGGATTACTTGGAAAGGAATTTGGAAACGATAAGAATGCATTACTTTCCTGTGGGCTTGCCTGAGTTTAACGCTGTAGAAGAATGCTGGGGGACAGGGGAAGCACAACACACTGTCAATTTATCACTACATATAGGTTATCCCATCTTAAAGGGCTCTGTTCACTTAACGACAAGCCTATAGCTTGAGGATGCCCCATTTCTTTTGTGACCACCAGAAACAGAACACCCACAGAATACATCGGCTATGGTCTGTATTTGTACTTCTCTGGACTGTCCTTAAGAAAAGTTTCCGAAAGGCTGTCCTGTTTCATCAGGCGAAACCACGTCTCGATTTGGAACTGGATTCAAAAGTATAAGCCCAAGAGAATGCCAACAAAAAGAAGAAAACAGGCAGGTTCATTGTTGATGAAACAGTAATTAAAGTAGGCTCCGGCTATGCATGGATGTGGGTAGCCATTGAACCCAAAAACAGGCAGATTCTCGCACTAAACATATCCAAGGAAAGGAACATGCTCATTGCAGAAAAATTCCTGTCAGGCCTAGTTAAGGTTCACGGAAAGCATTCGGTCTCAACAGATGGCGGAACCTGGTATCCAATGGCTTGCAAGTTCCTCAACCTAAATCATCATATCCATTCCTCTTTGGAGAAAAGCCTGATAGAAAGGACTATGCAGCACATAAAAGACAGGACCGAAAGCTTCGATGACTACTTCCCTTGCAGGACAAAGAACTGCAAGCTAAAGCACGTAAAGAGATGGTTACGGTTTTTCGTTGATTACCATAATAGCGAGATTGATACCATTAAGTGAACAGAGCCTCTTAAAGAGATGGCGTCCATATATTGTAGAACAGAGGGTTTAACCTTGACATCAAAAAATATCTGTTTTGGTCCATGAACTAATGTTTGTCAGTATATGTTGTAATTTAAGATTTTTTTAACAAGTGATGTTAGTGTTTACTAACGCTTTGGTAACTTGATGACTATAGTTATTTGTAATAGTAAAATTTTAAAACCTTGATATCTAATTAGTAAACTTGTACAAATTTTCAGAAAAAAATTTTCCTATAATTTATTTGGAGTTATAAATTGATTAAAATAACATTTTATTTCCTAAAGCCTGAATGGCCCACCAATAACTTAAATCGTTTTTCGATGTAAAATTAGTAACGAGAAAACATAAGTAATAGAAAATATTATTACGTTGGGTTCACAATTTATTATTTGTGTGAGATTGTTCTTTAAAAGTACCATTAGTCTTTGAATTTCATTGAATTTGTTTTTGGTGGAATTACACAAAAAAATTTAGTCAAGGATAAATAAATTTGCTTTGAGGGTGGATTTATTAATTTTTTTCATTGTTTTGGTTGAGACCCCATTTTTCTCTAACCTTGTCCTCAAGTTTTGAAAAGAATACCCTATCAAACACCCATCCAATCACAAATATGGTAATCATAGCCGCAATTGTCTGTTGCATTACCTGGAACTCACGTCCCACTAGTAAAACATGTCCTAAACCAATCGATGCAGCCATGAGTATTTCTGCCCCAATTAGGGCATGCCACGCAAAAGACCATGCTTGCTTTATTCCCACAATTATGGATGGTGTGGATGCCGGAATCATGACATATCGAAAGAGTGAAAGTCCTTTTGCACCCATATTTTTGGCAGCGCGTATATAGAGAGGTGGAATGTTTCGAAGGCCCGCATAAATAGACGTCATTATTGAAAATGTTGAACTCAAAACGACAACAAACAATATTCCAAAATCATTCAAACCTATAAGTAGGATTGCAAACGGAACCCATGCGACACTTGGAAAAGTCTGCAAGCCTACAGCGAATGAGCCCATAGTTTTTCCAAAACCTGCGAACTTTACCATGGCAAGTCCAACTCCAAGACCGATAGCGATGGAAATGGCAAATCCGACAGCAAGACGATACATTGTCATGCCTATGCTTGTGATCAAGGTCATGTTTTGGATGAGTTCTACAAATGATTCTCCAACCATTAAAGGGGATGGCAGTGATACTACTGGAAATACCTGCAGGTAAAATACTAATTGCCACAAGCCAATGAACACCGCAAGGAATAGTGATGTATCGGCCAGGTTTTGTACATCTATTCCTCTTTTTTTTGCTTTTTTTTGCTCTGTCTTTAACATTTTAGTGTAATGTCATTGGAGTAACAAAATTGTGTTCTTGTAGTGCGTTATCCTTTTCAGGCGCAGTGGTGGAGACAAACAACTCCTCCGATTCCGCTACGATTTCTTTTGTGATGGACTCTATTAGTGGATGATCTATTTTGCGTGGTCTTGGTATGTCTACTGTAAATTCTTTCTTTATGTTTGCTAGTTTGGGGGACATTACAATAACCCTGTCGCCTAAAGCTACTGCTTCATTGATGTTGTGGGTAACAAATAGAATTGTTTTGTTGGTTTCCTGATGTATTGTTAACAATTGATTATAGAGCATTTTTCTTGTTTGAACATCAAGTGCTGCAAATGGCTCATCCATCAGTAATATCTTTGGGTTTAAAGCTAATGCTCTGGCAATAGCTACCCTTTGCTTCATGCCCCCTGACAACTGGTGTATAAAGGCATGAGCGAAACTTGTTAGTTGAACCATATCGATATGGCGTATTACAGACTCTCTTCTTTTTGCTTTGGGTACTTTTGCAATCTTCAAGCCAAATTCAATGTTTTTATAAGCCGTTAACCACGGAAACAATGCACCTTCCTGAAAGACAACCACTCGGTCAGTGTTAGGCGACTCATGAATTGGTTTTCCATTGATTAGTATTTCGCCGGTATATTGTGTATCCATGCCTGCTACTAAATTAAGTAAAGTGCTTTTACCGCAACCAGATGGGCCGACTATGGTTACAAACTCTCCCTCTTTGATATCCAAGTTTAGTTTGTTTAAAATAATATGATTTGATAAACTTTCATTACCATTGTCTTTGTTGTATTCTTTATGTATGTTCTTCAGTCTTAGCATTATTTTTTCATGTGATGGTCTATGTGGCTTTGGATCTGACATTAGTCTACTAACGCCAGTAAAGAATATAATTTACTTTATATGCGCACTCTAGGTAAAAATACGCAAAATTTGCAGATGTTTGTTGTTATTCATCGTTTGTTTTTCTCAAATACAAATTGTTTTCTTAAATGAGAAACACAATAAACCCAATTAATCGTAAAGGTATCTTATCAGGATTGGAAGGCTGTGGAAAAAATCCTACAGAGCAACATCAACACTTCTCTTCCAATTCTCTATTTTTGATTATAATCTGGAAATTGCAATATATGAAGGCGGTCTGGCCCATTGTTGTGTTTTGACGTTGATTCATTCTCCTTTACCTTTCCTTTGGGAAAAATATTATAATTTATTCAACCGAAAAGGAATTGAAATTATTCAAAAGAATTTTGTATTGCTCTGATGCTTTTCACGTTGATAAATTTTTTCTGACCAAAATTTAAACCGAATAACTTTTTATAATCTTTGGCTTTATTACTTTTAGTTCAAAATCCAACTTATAGAAACAAGCATTGATAAAATAAAAGATTGATTAATTATTTTATTAACCACATAGTTCTTTTGATATCAGGGGATTCCTTGTAAAAGCCTGTAGTATTGCTTAGAAATGACAGTTTTTCGCTATTAGTATTGTTGAATAGTATTATTCCATAAAAGTAGGGACCTTTGCTATTAATCATTCCTACGTCAGAAGATATCCAATCAATTGTTTGACCGTTCTCGGTTTCAATCGTTCCATTTCCTTTTGCTTGGATTAATCCATTAGGTAGATAGGTGTTGATGAACGTCATATTGTTGGTCACGTTTCCCACATTGCTCATAACCGATTCTTCAAAGAAAGATTCTGCTGTGACTGGAAATGGGGTGGATGAAAGATTCCTTGTTGCCAGAAACTCTCCAGTGATGGCTTGGTATATAGGTTCTGTGAGGTTTAAGGAATTGATTTGTAATTTTGTGTCATTAGCATTTAATTGAGAATATTGTCCAAAAGAAATTTCAATATTGCCATGGGTAAATAAATGAATTCCTAAAGCAATCAAAATGATATAAAGAATCTTTATTTGGATCATGTTTTCAGAAGTTATATCCTCTAAAATACTTAAACCTTCATTTGTCAGCAAGGGCTCTTCACCATATGATGGATTTTCATTTTATGATTGGTGAATTGGAAATTTAAGAACCCATTGAAAACTTTTGTTATTTAGATTAAACCAGATCTGGCTTAATTAAGGTTTGAAAAAAATATTTTTTATATTTAAACCGATTATCCTATTATAGGTGAGTATTTCCTCAACAAGAGATCAATTAACTTTACAAATAATTTTCAGGTCTGGAATTCTTGTTTATACAATTTAACCAAATTGTTTAGAGGTGCCATCAAAACTGTTCATCCAACAAAATTTGAACTGGATGGAAAAACACGCAGTAATTGAATTAAAAGTTTCTAATGGGATGCTTAAGATTTACGATATTAAAAATTAGCGACCGGTCCATAATATGATATTACCCTTTGTTATTCTAACATTTTTAATTGTAATATCTGGCCTATCGGGAGTTTGATTTTTTTTTGTTATCCATTCTTATGGCCACTGTACTTGTATATATTAATAGACCTTGTAATATGTATCCCCCTATGACCAAAACAATGGTATTAAGGGGTTTTGAGACACTCATTATTCTATGAATATGGGCATTGACAAAACTATTTCCCACAATTATGATTATTGCAAGCAATATGCAAACATATAGTGGTTTTTTATATCCCTTCGCAATTAGAACTGCTAATGATGTATACGATATTTCAAGCAATATAGCATAAATGATAAACCTTGGATCACCAAATGGAATTCCTATCATGCCTATTATTATGATAGACGCCAAAACGACCAAGACTGGGATGCTTGATTTTTTTATTGCAAATTTACTGCTCAATAACGTTATTCTTATGTAGCAGCAGAACTTTAGTTTTATTGATATTCTAATTTGGTGGTCTATTTTAATTATTGTTGACTTAGTAATGCTAGGATATAATCAAATAATTTTTTGTTATGATCTTTATTTAAACGTCTTCCTCCAATAGTTTTCAAAAATGTGGTAGTTAAGGTAACAAGAAATAGGTTTGGGGGGTTAAAAAAATTTTTTTACAATTGGTTTTGCATTACAGATGTTACTAACTCATATGACAAGATCCCTCTCCCTAATTAAAAAGATATTAGCATTTACCTTATGCGTACGAACATTTGACCATGTGTTACTCGGTTCTCATCTAATAAAAATAAATGGCATAATAATAACAGCGAGAATAACTAACAAAAATCATTTTTTATGATAGGGGAAATATTATTTATTGTATGGTTTACTGACATGTCTCATTGTCGTTGATGTTGTTGTTATTTCGAATAGTCAGGTGGTACCTATTATTTTTTTTTATAGAGAAAGGCAACAGTCATATCAAAACAATACAAAATTGAATTAATTAATCAGTTTGTAGTATTGATTATTTCCTTAAATATCTCGTTCACTTGTCTTGTATTGATATGACACTGAGTCTTAATTGCAAAGATGCAGGAGATCCAATCTGCACACATACAATGTACGGCGAAACTGAGGAAGAGTTGTTTGAGAATGCAAAAATCCATGGTATTGAAGTGCATGATTATACGGAAGAAACGTGGAATGAAGAAATTTCAAGGAATATTGACCATTTTAGAGAACTAATAAAAACGACATAATGAAAAACCTGGAAAAAAATATTTTTATCATTTTATTCTTTCTTTTTGACGGCACTCTTATAAAACAACAACTAATAAATGAGATGAATTGAAAATTTGGCATAGTGGGATTAAATTGGTATAACTTTGGGTGACTTTATTCATAGATTTCCCTCAAAAACACAAAATTCATTCCTTGGCTCTTTCGTTATTCTCTTTCTTTTTAGCCTCTGCCTCTCATGTTTTGCAATATCTCATTTGTGTATTGATATAGTCTTTCTTGTGTAGGTACAGAATATGCCTTAGAGTCAGTATGATTGTTTAATGTTTTTGTTATTAAAACAAATTATGAGGGGTATCGTTGAGTTCTGGTGTACTTTTCAATCCGTCGATTCAGTATACAAATGTTTTGCTAATTGAAATACCCAATAATTTTCCTCATTTGGGATATGATGGCCATATGCAATTTAATGAAATAAGGGATCCTATAGCATCCAAAAGTATATCCCTTTTTCCATGAGTGATTGCAACCTGCCAATCTAGCTATTTGTTTTCCATTGCATGGTGCTCAAGTGAGGCGGAATTGATGCAATACCTCAGGCCTGTGGGCTTTGGCCCATCGTCAAACACATGGCCAAGGTGCGAGCCACACCTGTTGCAGTTAGCCTCAGTACGCCTCATAGAATAACTGTCATCTGTCTCCTCCCTGATGTTTTCCCTTCTTAGCGGAGCGTAGAAACTTGGCCATCCCGTTCCAGATTCAAACTTTGTCTCAGAGCTAAACAAATCGTTCCCGCAGACCACGCACTTGTACACTCCCGGCTTTTTGTAGTCGTTGTACTTGCCAGTAAAGGCCATCTCGGTGCCTTTGTTTACGCATACCTCATACTGCTCCGGTGAAAGCTTTTGCTTTAGCTCCTCTTTGGATATTTTTAGGGGTTTTTCTGAAGTCATACAGTAATGTATTCTCAAAAACAAATTATAAGTTTATTTATGTCATCAGGAGCAACTACTTTAGGCTCCCTGTTGGAATTAAATTATAGGAAAAATGGCTATAAAGTTTGTGTATCGATTAAATTTCCTAAAACTGCCAAAACAAGAATTAGAAAATGAAAGAAAAAAAATAAATTCAGAATGCAATTAATTTTAAAAGACCTTCAACATGTAAAATAAAGGGGAATGAAATGCTCTTTTTATTCTATTGAATATTTTATTCTATTGAATATTTGAATTCAATGCTATAGTATCTTGTAATTGTGAATTGTTTGTTATTTTGTCCTGCACACTGTTTACTTATTGATAATACTGTTGACGATTATGATAACAATTGTGATGATTTGTCTTGTTATTCTGAAATGTCTTTTTGACCAATAATTTTATTGGGCCTAATTCTTAATAACAATTCTCCTTTCGAACTATTTCTTGTACCGTATGTTTCTGCATTTTTCTCTCCCATGTACCTTGCAGCGATTCTGGTTGCCCATCGCAAAAGATCGTTTGGTTCATCAATTATTTCAGCAGTTCCCTCTAAAATTACAAAAGAAAATGGCGGAGTTTGATCATCCACACACAGACTCACTTTTGGATTGTTTCTGATGTTTTTTCCTTTTACTGAATCATGCCAAGTCGTGAAAATAATATTGGTGTTGTAGCCTTCCAAAACAAACCATACAGGGGCAATGTGTGGTCGCCCGTCTTTTCTGATAGTTGATAATTTGCCAGTGAATGTTCCTCTCGTCAGAAAATTATGTATTTCACTCTCTGTCATCTTTTTCATTATGATTTATATAGTTATCAAATGAGATTAAAAGCGTTAATTAAGTCTATTTAATTTTAATGGATAAAAAACACAAGGATTATTCCATACCCATTAAGGTTTAATACGGTTTTTTGTGGTCATGTAGAAGATGCCAGGATAGTTTTAACTCCTGTTGTATTTGTCCACACAAGTCTATAATTTCATATCTCTAATCGAACAGAACTCAAAGATATGTTATTATCTATCAAAAACAACACACAAAGACAACATATGTGGCAATTGAAGTTGTGTAGTAACAGAGGTAGCGATATTCATTCCTTGATAAACCAACTAAATATCAATATCGGTTGTTGACGGTATTATCTGCAAAAGACAAAGAAGAATTGGTTATTGACTTGCTGAAAAAAGGTTACGCAACAAGGGAGATTGCAAAGCTGGCCATTTTCGTTTTCCTACATTCAAGAAAATAAGGGTGAAACTTGCTGGCAAAGTTAATCAAAAGATCTCTTGCATAGTTAGAAACAGTATGCCCCATCAGTATGGCTATGACTGATTTCTTCTAAAAAGATGATGCCAATATTCTTGTTGGCTCAGCCGTAGGAATTGACTTTAACTCTTTTCTAATTCATATGGGTCTCACCATGGCAATCATATTTGTCATTTCTATGCCATTGTTAAGATTGGTCTTCAAAAAAGAACTAAAAGGAGGACAAAGCCTGGAAAAGGAGTTTGATGGACAGGTTCTAATGCACAAGGATGAAGGCGCTATAGTATCGCATAGCAAAGTATTGCTAATAAAATCAATAATTGTGTTGATAGGGGTTATCACTCTATCTTCACTTCAAGGTATAACACATTTGGAAGTCTCCATAATTGCGATAGGAGGCTCTGCTGTATTGCTTGCCATAACAAGAATTCCTTTAGAGAAAATACTGCATGAGGTTGATTGGTCCACCTTGTTGTTCTTTATAGGTTTGTTTGTTATAGTGGGGATAGCAGGACATGCAGGCCTTTTGACGATATTGGCAAAACTTGCATTAGTATAACTGGCGGCAATTCTTGGCTCGCTTTTATAATGATAATATGGCTATCTGGCATTGCAAGCGCCCTTGTTGACAATATCCCTTTACAACCATGAGGATCCCACTGGTTCATTCACTTATCTTCACACCGGATATGGCATCAAAATTTGTTACCTGATTTCAAATTAACCCGTTATGGTGGGCTTTGATACTGGAAGATGATTTGGGAGGGAACGGTACATTGATAGGCTCAAGTGCGGGAATAGTTGCTGTGGGGCTAAGCACGAAGTTTGGACATCCCATATCTTTTATGAGATTCTTTAAGATAGGATTCCCATTATGCTGATTACATTGACAATAGGCGCATTTGTTCTCCCAATGGTTTTACTTTTAATTGGAAGTAAATTACCTCATTGTATTGTACAACCTGAATAACTTCAAAAAAAGGTATCCTCAAAACATGGTCGTTATGATAGATGTTTCACAAATTCTTCTTTACCTGAATCAATGAAATGTGGAGAAAAAGTTATCCATTTCAAAATCGATTTGATAGCTTGTATTTATACCATTTTAACAGATCGATAGAGAAGATGTCACATTCAAAAACTGCGACTACAACAAAAGAAAGTATAAAAAATTTAGAGAAAAAACTGGGCGAAATTCTAGGCCTAGAAAGAGCTGCCCAAAAAGCAGTTGATGAATTAATCTCAATGAAGCTGATAAAATCAGGCTCAAAGGATGATGCAAAATCCATCCAGAAAGAAGCAAACTCTCATGAGGAGAAAATTCAGGAGGTTGTCTCTGAGCTTTCTGAAGACAAGGACATTAAACTGGATACTCAAAAAGTTGAAGCGACAGCTAAAGAAACAGAGCAAAAGGCAACCAAAATAATGAAAACATATTTGGGTGAGGAGCCTGACACATCAGAAGCAATGGAGTTTTTGTGTTTAGCAGAAGGAGGCGAGGTAACCCACTATGAGGTTTTGAGTTCAATCAGCAAGAATTTTGACAATAAAAAATTGTCAACCACTGTTAATTCCATACTAAAAGAAGAACAAGACCACCTAAAGAGATGCCTGACCATGGCAAAAGAGGCTGTATCCCCATAGTATCGACAACTAAAAAATAAGAATTGTATGATAAGGCAAAGACAATCCTAGAAGCAAGAAAATTGAATATTTCTGTTAAAGCAAATAAAGGTACCGAAGATTTGTCCTCTGCTCCAGCAGGGGAAAGAAGAGATGTATTTTCATCAGGTTTTTTCCAAAACCTTGAATCCTAGTATTGCTTGATAAAAGTCAATTGACTTTTTTAAGTTTGATACCCTAAGGTATACGTGATCAATTTTTAATAAATAAGCGGCAACAAAAGAAGCATTTGGAGAATTCCTGGTAGGTTCTGTACCAAGCTTTGCCATTTCTCCCTATCTAATATTAGAAATACTGCTATATTGTCAAGCCAACAGTAGTGCCAGCGTGTATGTACCGCAAATGCGATATTTTTAATCAGTGTTCGTTTATTCACTTTTGCATAATCAAAAGTACAAACGGGAATATTTCAATTTAAGAAATCCGTTTTTTTTAAAACTCGAGAGAAAACAAACTAATGGCAATAAACCCTATCACCTTACATCACAAGTATACCGGGTTAGCAAGTCGCAACAAAGGCAATATGCAATCGATTGGTGATATGTACTTTTTTCCCCTGATTATCAGGATAAACCACAAGGCCAATCCAGAGAGTGAAACAATAGTCAACTTTTTGTGATCTTTATTTGTCTCTAAATCTCAAAATTTCATGTTCTAAAACAATATTCCATTTTTCCAAATTGCATAAAATAGGTGGGTAACTATGATACCCTGTATATTTTGCCATCAAAATATGTCAGTACGTACAGATACCCATCTGGTCCCGTTTCAATGTCGGTTATTCTTCCATCAAAACCTTTTGCAATGGTAAATTTATTTGATTCAGCTTGATTATCAGATACTTTGTCGGCAAACATCTCCTCTTTTTTATCTGTTTCAACCGTATTAGTATCCATTCCGGAACGGCTAGCGTTTACTTTAAAGAAATACAGGTTGCCATTGTTGATATCGCCCACAAATACATTGTTGCTGTACTTTTTTCCCAACGCTGAAGAATTGAAGAATTCTATATCAGTAACACCAATTGGAATGCGCCAACTAAAAACGGGGTCTGCATAATGCGAACCATTAAACATTACAAGATCCGATATTTTAAATTCGCCATTCCTTGCCAATGGGCCCATCAACTTATGCCATCCGCTGTTAAACCCCGGTTCAACTAAATTGATCTCATCATATTTATCCTCGCCGTTTTCAGTATCCCATAACTTTGCAGTTACCGGATCAAAATCTAACCCAAAACTGTTTCTTATTCCATATGCATAGTAATAGACTAATGTTTTAAGATTGCCGTCTTTATAGTAATTTTTGTAGAACGGATTGTCTTTTGGAATAGAGTCGCCGGAAGGATCGATCCGAAAAATGACTGATGAGTTGTTAGGTATGTCAGTATGATTATCCGCACTTGGGCGATTCTGTAAAGTATTGTTTATGGTGACAAGATCACCAATAACCGCATAAAGCTGTTTATCAGGGCCTATCTTTAGTTTTCCTCCATTGTGATATGGCCCTAGTTCAGCGGGCAGGTCCAGCAAAAGAACAGGCTTTGTTAGGGCGGTTTTTCCATCCCATGAGTATTCATAGATTCTATTCCGGGTTGTTTGATTGTCGTTATCATCATCATCATCATCGCCATCATTGGAATTATTTATTTTCTCTGTCAAATATAAATAAACAGAATAGTTTGGCATTTCTTGATTGGGTTCAGATTTTGTTGGCTTTGATGCATTGTTAATTTTGTTATTATTGGTTAGATTTGTTTTATTTGTGTCAGTATTTTTTTTTAATTTTGCTATTCCCAGCAATCCGCGTTCTGCCTCCATATCAACATCCACTTTAAGAATGGGCTGTTTTTGTAAAACCCCTTTGGAAATCAGGCGAACATTACCATCCTTTTCTAACGCCATGATGGTCTCACTATCAATGAATGTCATACTTGTTGGAAACGATAGCCCCTCTACATATGGACTTATATTCAATTTATAGTCTTCTGGATTCGACACAAAAGGACCAGTATGGAAATTAGTATTTACAAACACAGAGATCATGGGAATATATGAATACATGAAAAAAGAAATAACGATTACAATTAAAATAAATGATGAGAATATGACAATCCTTTTCTTTACTGGTAGTTTATTGTTCATTCCCAAGTATGAATGTGTATATGAAAATACAACTGATTGGCTAAACTATTCATATTGATTACGGGTAAATTGTGAAACATCTCAATAAATAAAAAAAACATCGTTAATTTATTGTCTTATATTGTCCTTCTTATCGGTCATGCTTTGTTTTTGATGATTTGCCAACTTGGAAGCAAGTTTTGGCCTACATTTATTTTTTTTTCCCTGAAACAGGACCCTGTACCATTCATTAAATGTCACCCCTTTTTTAGCTGAGAACAGGCTTTTCCTGTCGCAAAAGAGTAGAAAGAACGATGTACTTCAGTTTTTTATTTTTTTCTTGAGAGTTTCTCCTTTCGCTTCCCCTCCTATCTAATTTTTATTACTGTCAATTTCCAGCTCTTTTGTAAAAAAAAGATATATTAAAAAAATAGATACTGCCATGCCAAAAACCTCTTTTTATTAAACGACCGATAACGCATATTCAAGCCTTAAAAATTGTGTCAAAGAATTGGTGTGCTTTTCCTCAAGGCTGTAAAAAAAATAATGGCAGTGTGCCAGCCCTCCTGGTGTTTGACAAACAGGGTTTACTTTGGACCTGCTTTTTTTAGAGTGAATGCTGCTAGAATAATATTAAAACATTTTCCTTTTCAAATAAAATGTTAAAGCACCTTACGGCTGGAAAAACTCATTATGGTGTAAATTGGCAAAATCAATGCTGATTCCTTGTATTAACAAAAGCACAAAAGATGGGGAGAGCTATGTTAACTGCAAACCTGTTAAATCAGGATCAAATAATAACATTCAAAAGTACACCTGGTAGGGAACAAGGTTAACAAGCATGATGCGGTTAGAACAAAAATACAGGACACCATGAGAAAACCGTTTATAAAAACAGCTTTTTAGATAGTAAACGACAAGGCGAACAGGAAAGGAAAAAATTGGGTTCTGTTAGGTTGGTTTGGTTTGGTTGGTTGGCTTGAACCTAAATTTTCAGAAAAGCTTAGATAATAGTTCAAAAAAACCGTATATGTGTCAGTTGAAAGCTTTGGCTGTACCTATTGTGGCCGGTTTTTATCCGCAGTAGTCCCAGATTCTGTACACACAGAGGCTGACCGCATAAATAGGGAAAGTATAACAGATGTAGTGCCTATGAGCGTAAAATGTGCTTCATGTAAAAAGGACAATATCATTTACTGGTACAGACCAACAAAAAATTAATTATTTTCATACGTGTTCTATAACTTTGATTTGTGTCCAAATGTTTTTTGGCGATATAGTCTTTGTCCAAAGGTTTAGCCACTTGTTTTACAGATAGATTATTGCTCAGGTTTTTCTCCTCCTTTGGCCGTTCTTTCTCCCCATTGAGATGTCTGTGCCATGCTGCACCATCGTCTTTACAATAGGTGTTTATCTGGAATCGTAAATTTGTTGGCGTTAATTTACTCTATTGTGAACGCATTTTTTCCCTAAATGAATTGTTATTGGGATTACTTTTTGGTTTAGGATTTATGACATGAAAAATAATTGTTGAAGACTTGTTCCATCCTTAGCAATCCTTTCACCCATAACACAAAATCAAATGCATCACTATTCTTGCATTTTTTTTCTTTTTTTGCAGATTTCTATGACCTCCTCATCCGTAACCTGTCTAAAGTCCTGATAGTATTTTGCTACCGCCCCGAAACTAGTAGAGATTGCACTTGCGACCTCTACACAATCGCATTCTTTCTGCAACAGTTCAACAGTTTTTTTTGGCGCGACCGGAAGCCCAATCATCAGACTTGATTTGGGTGATTTTTTCTTTATCCATCTAGATGCTGCGATTAGTGTAGCACCTGTTGCCGCACCATCGTCAACTAGAATTACCTTGTTTGTTCTTTCCTTAATGGCTTCCCCATATAGTCCGCAACCGTAAATAAAATTGCGGCGCCTGATTTCTGAAATTTGATTTGCCTTTTCTCTTCCTACATATTCCTGACTTATTTCCAAATCTCTTACCAAATCGTCATTCAGGTAAGTCGTCCCATCTTCCATTATGGCGCCGATAGCAAGTTCGTTATTGTGAGGAGCTGTTAGTTTTCTTGGAATTATGATATCAAAGTCACATCCACCGATCTTTGACGCTATAATGTCTGCAACTATAACTCCCCCTCTGGGGATTCCTAACACAAGCAAATTATTTTTGTTAACATCAGTTTTCTCTTCCTTTAGCCTGTCCTGTATCGCGCCAGCTAATATGTTGGCCGCAAATACCCTATTTTTAAACCTTAATTGAAACTTGTCTTTTATGGAATTAAACAAAAGAAATTCAGCCTAAATAAATTGTCCTTCTCTCCGATACTAAAATATTGCAATCCGTGCTTTGTTGCATGATACGAAACACAGCTAAAACTATGCCACTTTCCTGGCAATCCATATCAAATTATGACTAGCTGACCTTTGGATAACAACCAAAACGCTAACAATTAATAAAAAATTTACAATAATCATGCAGCAAGGCAGCAATCCATATTAAATCATTTTCACCTCCTTAGAGGATCAATAATGATTATTAGCTCAACGTGGCGCATGTTATCGAACAACATGTTATGATTGTAGTGGGCGCGTTTAATCATGACGTTAGGATGTATCTGTGATGATAGTACAAACAGGAATCTGCTTTTGTTGAAATCTATATCATTAGTGTCCTGTGCTTATAGAAAAGCCCAAAGTTGCTCTATATCGAAATGCGTACACATTTTTTTTGAAATATTATTAAAACTATAGCATTTAAAATGTTTTGGTTTTTCAATACAGGATTGAAAACTCATCAGAATATAACAAATATTCGCCTTTAGGACATAACACTTATATATACAAACTGGTTAAAGGTACTATCTCAATTTTCCCCTATGGGGATTTCGCAGACGCGTGGCACTGTTCACAAAAAACAACAACAGATTAAAACTGATTTGTCTAACCCATAACCAGGAGCCTCCAGAGCAAAAAAGCCTTCAGAGCATGTGTTAGTTGTGGGCACACGCATTTTTAACATATTAAGATTCAAAATAGAAAAAGAAAAGGCACCAGAAGGAAGGAGGCCGTCTTGGTATTGACCCGTACCTCTCTTGTTCAAAAAACAAACTGAACACAAAAAAGGCAAACACTCTTGATGCTCCCAATCATTATGATAAGAAAAAAATTACATATTGCCATCAATAATCATAAAGTCTTTTTGTAGGCCACCATAATAAGAATTGGGAACAATAAATCGAGATTTCACACGCAACCCGCAATTTTAAAAGTTCACAAATAACAATTTTATAAATTAAACTAAAATGCTGATAAGTTGAGCCAGAAATACAATAACCCTGATATGGTTTTTTTATAAAACCATTTTTTTCCTATTTGCATGTACCGTCTGCATTGCTTATTCAAAAAACCCCGGTAATACCACAGACATTAAAATGGTGTTTGAAACCGGGTATGCAAATGATATTTTTTAATCATGTATTTTTATTTACACATTTGAATACAACATTAAACGATAACTGTCCATTTGGCTTAACAGAGGCATATGCTGCCGCTGGTTATGTTAATGCTCCTGTTGACATTATTCAAAGGTCAATTGTTTTACACATTCGCTATTTAATATTTTTTTAACTTTATAATTTAAGGGGATTGAGCTCTGGAATCGCCCTGCTCCGATGACACTACTCTGCCATTATTGTAAAGTCACATGGAAGGCTTAAAATCCACAAAACCGTTTATATCCAGCAAATCTATCTCTTTGTTCATCTCTTTGGCCTCTTTGGTTTCATCATTGTCTTTGCTCATGCATATGTCATAGAAATTACACCAGGGGCATTTACTGTTCCTAATGTTCTCTTTGAGCCTTGGTAATAACGACACTTTCCCCTCCTGTAGTGACTTTTGAAAGAGATTTTTCCTTCTGACCATTTCGTTTTTTAGCAGTTCTCTGGCAATGTCATCCTTTGAAAGAAATACCGACCAGCTCTCTATCTCCGGTGCTCTAGCGTTTTTGGGCCTAATGAAATAGTCATTACCCTCCGAATCAGTTTTAATCCACTTGAGCTCCCTGTTGCTATATCTTATGGATATAATCCCTTTCTCTATGCCGGTTATGGTAAGATAATACAGGAGTTGTCTGAGATATGATCTAAATTGATAGTCATAGATGGTCAACCTTTTGTTGTTTAGTGTATCCTTGAGTTCTATTATTAGGTCCTGGTTCATAATATCGGGGTGGGCTATCAGTCCGTCCATTTCCAAATCCATCTGTGATACACCTATGTCCGCCAGGCTGGTGATTGCAGCCTCGCTTGATTCTCCCCTGATAAAGTGCTGTATTGATTCACTTGAAATCTCGTCCAATTCAGGGTTTGTTCTCCCAAAATACTGTTTTCGTATACATGAAGAGGGTAAAATATCGGAGACATGGACCTTATCCTCTATCTTTCTTCGCCTTTTTTCATATCTTGTCTTTAGGTTACTTTGCAGCAAGTCGGTAAATGCGGGGTCTTTGCGTATTTTTATGGCCATGGCGATTTTATCACTAATATTATTTTATTAAAATGAAACCATCTCTTATATTTGATTATATTGTTAACATATAATGTCATATTATTTACGTCAATCATCTCAGTTGTTTCGTTATGCTGCTCTAGTATATAGACAACGAATCCTGATCATCTCAGATATCCTAGTGGGGAAAATTACCCGGTTTCTTAAAACTGATTGTATCTTGGTTCTGCGGATATTGATATAAATCGTTATTGCGGCAAAATTTGAGTAATTAATGATGTTGCATTATGCTTTTGATGCAAAAGAGTTTTTGCTAGTGGGGGGAGGGTGGCTATATCATATTATCATATATTCGTTGTAAGTGTCCTTTGCAAATTGTAAAAAATGCAATAAAATTGCCTTTACTGTCTATGTTTTCTCTCTCTCTTTTTTTTCATCTCTTCGCCTTCTTTTTACCATCAACGCCAAAATTAAAAAATGAGAGGAGGGGTCCATTTCTTGAATAATGTGTCAAAGGATGATCATCATATATACTCATAATCAGCCAATACCAAAACACATCGTTTACAGTTTAGGGTGAATCATATCCAATGGATTGACATATGCATCGTATTCCTCCTCGGATAGATATCCCAATTGAATGCCTGCCTGGCGAAGCGTGATTCTTTCTTCGTATGCCTTCTTTGCTATCTTGGCGGCCTTGTCATAGCCAATCCTAGATTTTAGCGCAGTCACCAGCATTAGTGAATTTGCCACAAGTTCGCTCATATGATCAACATTTGGCTCCATTCCTTTTGGACCTTTGCCTTCATTTTCCTGATACTCTATGTCGTTAACACAGAAATCGCAAAAGGTGTTGCATACATCCGACAGAGTTTGTATTGAATGCAACAAATTGAATATTATTACAGGTTTAAAGACATTAAGCTCAAAGTTGCCTTGAGATCCGGCCATTCCTATTGTGACATCATTTCCTATTACCTGGCAACACACCATGGTCATCGCCTCGCATTGAGTTGGGTTGACCTTACCTGGCATTATTGATGAGCCTGGCTCCTTTTGTGGAAGTAGTATTTCGCCAATCCCACAACGAGGACCCGATGCTAGCCAACGAATATCGTTTGCAATCTTCATAAGGGTGCAGGCCAGGGTCTTTAGTGCTCCACTGATGTGGACGATAGGATCGTGGCTTGCCAATGCAGCAAATTTATTGGGGGCCGATCTAAAGGGCATGCCTGTTTCCTTTGCAATCTGTGATGCCATTTCTTCACCAAATGCATTGAAAGACTCCAAGCCGGTGCCCACTGCAGTACCTCCAATGGCAAGATCATATGCCCCTTCTAGGGATTGTTCAATGTATTTGTAGCAAATGTCAAGCTGAGCGACCCAGCCTGAAACCTCTTGACCAAATGTTAGGGGAACGGCGTCTTGCAGATGTGTACAGACCAATCTTGATCAGGTCCTTATAGTCATTAGCCTTTTTATCCAAAGCATTACGTAGTTTTATTATGCTATGAAGCAATGGTTTTCTTGTTGTGGAGTGGCCGTTGAAGCCATCGTCATCATACATAAAGGTAGTGGCAGGATTGGTTTTTGATGGTCTTAATGAAACATGTGGACTACCTGCAATCTCTATAGCAGCTGCAATATGCATAGCTGTAGGAAATGCATCATTTGAGGATTGCGACATGTTCACGTCATCATTTGGATGTATGGATATTTGTGAAATTTCATTTGCACGATTAGCAATAACCTCATTGACATTCATGTTGGTTTGTGTACCCGAACCTGTTTGCCATACATACAGGGGAAAATTTCCTATCAAGCAGGCCCGAGAGCACCTCATCAGCAGCTTTTACAATCGCGTCAGCTTTATCTTTTGAGAGCATTTCAACATCTCCATTGTTTTTTTTATGCAAAGAATTGATGACTGCGGCGCATTTTTTTATTAGGGCCAGTGCGTGTATTACCTCGATGGGCATAAGATCCTTGCCAATAGAAAAATGATGAAGGGAGCGTTGAGTTTGGGCAGCCCAGTATCTATCGGCAGGCACTTTGATCTCGCCCATACTGTCTGATTCAATGCGACTCTGGAACGCTTTGTTCAGTTGGCTGTGCAATCTAGTCTGCAAAATATCAAGGTCCTTATTGCATGCAGTTAAACAATTCTTTTTGCTTATCGCCGATATCAACAGCCTCTTTTGCCAAGTTCAATGTTTGGGCTGTTTTATTGAGAATTGCCAAATCTTCTTTTGTGACTTCAATTTTAGGCATTACTAAAACTTATGCTTGATATTATTAAATTGTCTGCATAATGCTTGCATGTTAGATGAAAAATTGTTTCGACAACAATCAAGAACCATCAAAAGGTGATTTTTATGTCAAATACGGTTGGACGCGTTTCTCTTTTTGTATTATCCTCAACATAAACAAGAGAAAAATTGCATCATGGACGAGTAAATCTCTCAAAGGCAAACAAGCCTACTAGCCAAAGTCATTATGCATGTGCGGATCCAAAAGGATACCGTCAACTTGTGAACAGTAGTAGTTTGTTATGTTCAGAAAGAAGTGTATTTACTGGCGGTTTGCTTATCGGTTTCCCTGCCATTTCTTTTTGTGTCTATAGTTTACCTATTCTGGCAGTGAGTATTCTTTTTTGTTTCTGTGATCGTATATTTTTGTCCCATCATAAATTATATCAATTATCATTTTAGAGTTTAGGAAATCATGAGGGAAACCCAGTTCTATCTTGCTTACTTTGTTCAACCTTTTCAAGTTCTCGTTTGAGAGTTCAAATTCTAGGCTAGTCATGTTGTCAATTATCTGCGATTCTTTTCTTGCTCCAATGATGGGTATTATTCTGTTTTTCTGATTCGGTGTTATGTCATGTTGTTGCCTTATCCAATTCAAAGCAACTTGCGACGGACTGTGACCCGTGTCATTGGCCACTTTAATGACCTCTTCTGTAATAATCATATTTTTAACTGTGAGTAATTTTGTTACCAATTCAGGAGACATGGATTTAAGCGTGTTCAGTCGAGTGCTGCTATCATCGCTATTGCCAACATCCCCGTTAACTTTTGCGGTTGGTGAGGTTGATGGTGATTGCCCATTTTGTGGTTTTGGTTGTTGTTAGCTGCTGCTGCTGCGTGCTATCAGTTTGTTGTACTTGCCTGTAAGAATTCCGTTTCCTAATGGAGACCATGCAGTTACACCAATGTCTAGGGAATTAGCCATGGGCAATAATTCTCGCTCTGGGGTTCTTTCGACTAGGCTATATTCGATTTGCAAACCTGAAAATTCTGTCCATCCTCTTGAATTTGCAAGAGTATTAGCCTGTGAAACTACCCATGCGGGAGCATCGGAGATACCCGCATAAAGGATCTTACCTGCTTTCACCATATCATCCAATGCACGCATCAGTTCCTCGACAGGTGTTAATGGGTCCCAGGCATGCACCCAATACAGGTCAATGTAGTCTGTGTTCAATCGGCGTAAGCTTGCCTCCAGGGATTGAACCATGTTTTTGCGATGATTTCCGCCTGCATTGGGGTCTCCTCTTCTTGTATTTGATGTGTATTTGGTGGCTAAAACAAATCGGTCCCTATCTGATGAGATGAATTCGCCAATGTACTTTTCGCTGGTGCCCTCGGTGTATTTGTTGGCTGTATCTATGAAATTTCCCCCTGCCTCTACATATGCATTAAATATTTTATGCGATTCCTCTTTTGAGGAACCCCATCCCCATTCCTCACCAAATGTCATGGTCCCAAGGCACAACTCAGAGACCCTTAGTCCACTTTTGCCCAATAAATAATATTTCATATTATAGTGACTATATGGCTGGCACTGGTATTTATTGAATAAAAAACTTTGGCCAAGCCAAAAGAGTTGCAACATTAATCAAAATAATGACCGTAAGAAAAAGGGGAGAAAGTTGATTCACTGTGTTATCTATCCCCTTTCCTATTATCCTGCTGATAATGATTTCCCAAAAAGGCAGGATAGCATAAAAACTTTATAATTAAATCATAATTGATTAGATTAAAAGTAATTTTCGAGAGGTAAGAAAGTGATAGTGTGCAAAAAGACGCTAAGCAACCCAACTCAAATGGTGATGGTGGTTGTCATAGGTTATCAGTATTATCGTCAATCAAAATTAAACTCCCAATTTGGAGGAATTTTCAGGTAAAAAGGGGAAGGAGGAGAAGAAGAGAAAATAACACTTAATTTTATTTTAATGCTTTTTGCAATTCCTCAATTACGTCTTTCATCTCTATTTTTTTTGCCTCCCCTTCCTCACTGTTTTTGGTTTTTATTATTCCCCCTGCAGCGTAACTGTGACCTCCGCCATTTAATTTTTGAGCGATAAGATCACACCTGAAACTAGAATCGGGGGCCCTCCTAATACTCAATTTGCCATCTGGAGCAAACAAAATTGCCAAATCAGCTTCTTTTTGCAACTCAAAGATTTTCTCGGCAATTATGCCTTTGGACAGTATTTGCGGTGATTCAGCAATGGCGACCCTATAATTATGTATGGTTTGCACCACAAGTGAGTCCATGGCTTTTATCATGGCAGTTTCCTTTAAAGGCAGATAATACCTTTCATAAACTTCCTGCAGCTCATCGTCCCAAAATACCCCTCTTGATGCTTTGTTCAATACCCTCTGTAATTTTTTATAAGCGTTTGGAAGGGTTAGATAATATCTGATAATTTCAGGTAATGGCGGTAGATTGGTAATTTCGGAGGTTCTAAAATCCACAGCGTGAGCAAACTTTTTCATTCTTTGGCACGCTGTCCTTTTTATTGCAAAGGTCTCGCACAAAAGCTCCGCAGCGCATTTTCGCTCCTGATCCCTTGAAATTTTTAAAATCGCAAAAGATTCCACTCTTTCCTTTATGCCTTCTTTCCAATAGTGATGATCAAGCCATAAAAACCTCCATCCAGCCTCTTTGGCTTTTAATGCCGCGTCCTCTATTAACCTGACTTCTTCTGGACTATCAACATAGAGGTCTGTGATTATTATCATACCCTTTTTTCTGGATTTGGATATGGCGTCGTGTATTACCTTTGCAGCCTGCAACATATTGTTGTAGCCATAATTCGTAAGATGAACAAAAGTATCGGGGAATGCATTTTTTAGGATTGCCCCACAAAACAGACCATCGATATCCTGTTGATGAGTTATTGATAAAATCCTGTCCTTTTTTTTTGGTATCTCTAAATCATCATCATTGATCAACTTTTCTACAAGTAGACGGTCTCTTATTTTCCATCTTATGAGTGTTACAATAAAAAAAGGGGGAAATGTTAGGAGCGTAATAAATATGATCCATTCTTTTTTATGAGTGATAAAAACTCGATATTTCTACTTCTGCAGCGTTTATGGCTATACATGGCTTGTCCTTATCTGAAATGAACGCCAGCCAGCATTGCAGTTTGAAAATAATTTTTTTTTAATCTATTGATACAACATAACAATATAATGCATGTAAAGCCCTTTTTTATCTACAATGCCGCCACTCGCCAAGGCCTTTTCCGCACCTGTTCTCTTTTTGGTATTTGCAAGGCTACTTTATGCAATAAACTGGTTTAACATTTCATCTGTGTTTTATTTAATATCAATAGACTTTAAACAAGATGTTTCTATGCTGGGGATAATGACAGCCAGCTTTCTTGTAGGCATAGGGGTCTTTCAAGTCCCAGCAGGGATACTTGCTGCAAAATACAATCCAAAAAAAATTGCATTGTCTGGAATCATGGTGCTATCCATAGCGTCCCTGCTTTCTGGACTGGCTACCGAACCATCTCAAATGGTGATTCTGAGGTTTTTGGTTGGAGTTGGCATGGCCTTTTTCTTTGGACCCAGTGTTATTTTGATATCGTCATTTTTAGGCAAAGGCTCAGAAGGCCTGGGGGTGGGCATATTGAATTCGGCTCACTCCCTAGGGGGGATAATAGGTCTTTTTGGGTGGATTATAGTCGCAGAGACTGTTGGCTGGAGAGCAAGCTTGATAATCGGCGGTATAGTGGGGGTGTTAAGTGGATTGTTTTTAGTTTATGAGATGAGGAAAAACAAAGAAAAAGGAGAGCGGAAAAAGAAGGATGATGATGATGCTGCTGGTGGACAGCCTTCACACCATTTAAAAAGCCATCTTAAAAACTCTGCAAACCAGTATGGTGAAGAAGAAGATGCGCAACAAAAACCAAATTTTAAGATAAAACTTTCTGATTTGAAGACAGTTTTAATCAATAAATCAATGATCCTTGTAGGTTTCTCGTTACTTGGGGTGCAAATAGGATGGAACTTGGTCTCCACTTTTATAATACTGTACTTAAAAAACGACCTGCATGCCAGTGCATCAACTGCAGGGCTGATAGGTGGACTTGCCATGTTGTGTAACGTTCTTTTTGCCCCTATTTTTGGCAGGCTTTATGATGGCATAACCAAAAGAAGCCCCTACAGAAACCATGGCCTGTTACTGCTAATAATATGCAGTGCAATTATTTCAGTAAACATAACGCTTTTTTCTTTGGCAAATGTCAATGTCATAGTTTTTTCAACTATTCTAATAGGGATTTTTGCGTCTGGTGGTTTTGTTGTTCCATATGCCAAAGCAAGGGAGATAGTAAAAAAACAGTTGCATCAACCCCAATATGAAACGCTAGCTGTGAGTTTTGTTAATGGCTTGTCTTTGTTTGGGGCGTTTTGGGTTCCTTTTGTGTTCTCAATTACCGTAATTTATTTTGGGTACCCACTAGCGTGGGTGATTGGTGGTATTATCACACTGACATTTGTAATCCCATCCATAAAGCTTGCAGTAAAGTAACTAAACTCAAAACACATAATGTATATGCTATTTTTTAATGCTGAGCGGATTTTTAGCTTGGTGAGTAAGATGGCTGATTATGTCTTGTTTGGGTAATCGGAATGATGAATCAGTAGTTGCTTGACTTCGTTGTATTATCCACTTTTTTAAACTCTTTTTTTACGCCTTTTAATCTCTATTAAAGAAATTATTGGTTTTTCATTATAAAGTGAAGACAGTTTGTAGTAATTTTGATGGGTTGAGGGGTGGGGTGGTGGTGGGGGGATATTATATTCTGCTGTACACTATTGTGCATATCTGGGTTTATGAGAATTAGTATTCTTTTATTGTTAACAGGGATATGGATTTGGTGAATATCCCTTGCACATTTAGGGAAAGTTGGCACTGCCCATTTTTACTTAATCTCTCTTTTGGTCAGAATGTAGTTACAATTATAACTTTTTTTAGTATCCATAACACAAAATCATTAATAAATAATGTCTACTGACAATAATCTTATTAAAAAACCAACCAAACTTCATTATCTATATCCAAAGAAAGTATGTAATATTATTATAATTTTTTACAATTAACCGTAGTATTGTTATTATTTATTGATGATGATATTTGAGATGGTCCCTTATTCTATAATCCATCATTAATTTTGTTGATTTAATTAGATACCATTGTGTAGTAACTACAATACATATATCGGTAGAAAATGTTGATAGCCTTTCTAAATAACAATCATCCAATCCCTATAAATATTTAAAATTACGATGGTAGCTGAAGGCAAAATTGTTAAAAAAAACAGTAAAATCATATGCTACATTTACACTATTGTTATTAACCTTAATCTCCATGTTTTCAGTAATGACTTTACCCTCTGCAAATGCAGTTACCTCCTTTGATATTGGAGAGACAGGGCAAGAAAAAGGCCCCATAAACATGGCAAATGGCGACCAGGATAACACAGTGATTGGGCATAACTGATCAGAGCACTGCACACAGGTTAATGAGGACCATATCCGCTTCAGGAGAAGACAACAGAGTGATTGGGCCCAACGATCAGAGCAGTACCCCACTCAATGAGGATCAAGCAGAGGTATCAGGAAATTCCACAGATATTATAATGAAAATAGACGGAATAGACCACTCAACCGTAAAGGTCAAGGTATGGGTCACAACAAACAATGGCCATGAAATATCAAAAACCTTTAACCCGATACCATTGCTCAACCCCGAGGATGACGATAGGGGGCTTATCTTTGTTCCAATGCACGTAGACAAAGGCCTTTTGAATATAGGTGACACGTACACCGGGTGCATTAAGGTGATTCAGGACACCGATAACTATGGCAACAAACAATCCTGTCAGCAAAGTGTCTTGAAGCCTGCTGAAGCTCAGGAGGCATCCAGTTCACTCAGGTCCGCTTCTTCTGCAAATGACGATGGTGGGGGCAGTATTGGGGAAGCCGTTCCAAACAATAATGGTGGCGTTGCCATGATGCGCATTTCTCTATAGGTTTTCTTAACCGCCTCGTTATTTTTCTTTGTTATTTAAATCTAATTTGTTAATCTGCTAAAATTGATTTTAGCGCCAAACAGAGGGAATGTTCTTTATTACATAATGCGAGGTGTATGTTCAATTACCCTATTTGATATTTTATCTTCATATTTTTTCCTGAAAATTTTCGGAAAGTTGTTTTCAAATCTGAGAACAATCAAAAACAATAAATTGCATTAATCAATACAAATAGTTATATTGTTAAACAGATGAAACTAATCAATTAACATCTGGATGTTTTATAATAAGTATCTTTAGATAAAAAACAGGATTGCTTAGTTACTGTTAAATTACATATATATAATTCCTATAAAGAAGTAATGTTCCTTATAAATACTTTGAATTCTTCTTTGTTTTAAATGAAATTACCTGTAACTACTGTATTAATGGATTATTGTCATTATGCTCATAATGCCGTTGTTAAAAAGAAAAAGATACTTTCTACGGTCTCTTATATGTTTCTAATCATAGTATCTCTTTTCTCCTCTAACATAATGTACACCAAATCCTGTTGCCTATGGACAAACATCTAACCCGATCTTGCCTGTTATTTCTGTAACCGCAAGTGGAAATGATGGTAACGTTCCTTCAAATGCTTTTGACAACAACCTGGCCACAAGGTGGTCTGACGAAGGTGTTGGTTCATTTATTCAGCGCAGACCTTGGATCTGGACCGCTAAAAACTGTTACTTCCATAGATATCGCGTGGTACAAGGGAAACGAACGCAGCAATCACTTTGTTATCTCTACCTCTGCTACTGGGGCTACCGGTTCCTTTACCACTGTATTCCCCTCTGGAAATAGCGCACGTTCAAATAGTTTTCAGGGCTATGATGTTACAGATACCAACGCTCGATACGTAAGGGTAACTGTTAATGGTAATACCGATAATGACTGGGCCAGCATAAATGAAATTAGGATTCGCGGAATTGCTGGCGCTGATACCACGCCCCCAACGGTAGTGTCAACCACCCCAGCCTACGGAGCCACAGGTGTTTCTGCTTCCTCCAACGTTGTGGCAACATTCAGTGAGGCAATGAACCCCTCTAGCATTACCACCTCTTCTTTCACACTACAACCAACAAGTGGTGGCGCAAATATACCTGCAGTCGTACCATATTCAGGCAATACAACTGCCACACTAAACCCCACCACAAATTTAGCAGCTGGTACCACATACACCGCAACAATATCAACAGCGTAACGGATGTGGCTGGCAACCACTTGGCTACAGACAAGACATGGTCGTTTACTGTTGCTGGTACCACCGATACCACGCCACCAACGGTGGTGTCAACCACCCCAGCCTCCGGAGCCACAGGTGTTTCTGCTTCCTCCAACGTTGTGGCAACATTCAGTGAGGCAATGAACCCCTCTAGCATTACCACCTCTTCTTTCACACTACGCCAACAAGTGGTGGCGCAAATATACCTGCAGTCGTACCATATTCTGGCACATACTGCCACACTAAACCCCTCCGCAAATTTAGCAGCTGGTACCAAATACACCGCAACAATATCAACAGCCGTAACGGATGTGGCCGGCAACCACTTGGTTGCCGACAAGAATATGGTCGTTTACCGTTGCTGGTACTGCCGATACCACGCCCCCAACGGTAGCTGTCAACCACTCCAGCCTACGGAGCCACAGGTGTTTCTGCTTCCTCCAACGTTGTAGCCACATTCAGTGAGGCAATGAACCCCTCTAGCATTACCGCCTCTTCTTTCACACTGGTACCAACAAGTGGTGGCGCAAATGTACCTGCAACCGTACCATATTCTGGCATACAACTGCCACCCTGAACCCATACACAAATTTAACAGCTGGTACCACATACACCGCAACAATATCAACAGCCGTAACGGATGTGGCGGGCAACCACTTGGCCACAGCTAGGACATGGTCGTTTACTGTTGCTGGTAGCACCTTCCGATACCAGCCTCCAACGGTAGTGTCAACCATTCCAACCACCGGAGCCACAGGAGTTTCTGCTTCCTCCAACGTTGTAGCCACA
Source organism: uncultured Nitrososphaeraceae archaeon (assembly GCA_963779615.1). GTDB lineage: Archaea > Thermoproteota > Nitrososphaeria > Nitrososphaerales > Nitrososphaeraceae > Nitrosocosmicus. The sequence goes on along the minus strand of CAVZZA010000004.1, from coordinate 309,742 downwards.
TTCAGTGAGGCAATGAACCCCTCTAGCATTACCACCTCTTCTTTCACACTGGTGCAAACAAGTGGTGGCGCAAATATACCTGCAACCGTGACCATGATTCTGGCAATACAACTGCAACACTGAACCCATACACAAATTTAACAGCTGGTGCCACATACACCGCAACAATATCCACAGCCGCAGACGGATGTGGCTGGCAACAACTTGGCCACAGCCAGAACATGGTCGTTTACCGTTGCTCCTCTGGAGGCGGAAACACTTGACCAGTTTGGGATAACACAGATTTATCCATGATAAGGCTGGTGGCGAAAAATGGTTTATGAGTGCAAACCCTAACAATGATCCACGAACAGACCCCAATACTGACTTAAACCAAAACCCAGATGGCAGTTGGAATGTTCAAGACGATGCGGTGAGATACAACGTCTTTACCTCCTCATTGTACCGTCCAAACCTGATAACCACTTACAATCAACAAGACCTGCAACAAAGGGATACATGCAATCTGCAAATGACTGGAAGAATGTGGAGATGACAGGTGTTGTAAAGTTCAATGATGGTGACTCTAGTGATAGCTGGACTTGGTATGCAAGGGGTGGAAGGCATTATGATGAAGGGTGCGAAGGCACAGCATACAAAGCAGACTTGTTCTACAACGGAAGAGTAAGAATAGCAAAAGAACAATGGCACGTCTCCTATGTGTTTGCAAGCACTACCACACCCTCACCTTCCGCTTCAAGCATAGATAAATTTGTTGGGTTTAAAGCCATGATTTATAACCATCAGGTTCCGAGTGGCGAAACTGTAGTAACCACTGAAATATGGGTGGACAGAAACCCAGACAGCCCAACTCTAAAGAACAACTGGCAAAAGGTATACACATTCACCGACTCAGGTGGCTTTGGAAGTGATGGTGAAGATTGCGGTGGTGATCCAGACCAGATTATAACCTGGGGAGGCCCCATTGCTACCTTTAGGTGGGATAATGCAGATGATGTGGATATTAAAAAATTCAGTGTAAGGGAAATCCAACCACCTGTATAATAATCCATACAATTCCAAACCCATTTTATTTTGATACTTGAATTTTTAATGTTGAGATTTTGAAACATGGTAATGCAGTATTTAACTTAAAAGCATGCTGTGGTTACTATTACGTTTTCACCTGGTGATGCAATTGGATATCTAGCATGATTAATTACTGTGCCAATAATTTTCTGTGATTAACAGATCTTTTAGAAATTTATATTTTCAAAAAAAATGGTAAAAAAAAATTTTACTGCAGAACCATCCATTGTTATTGTTTGTATGCTGATAACTTTGGAGTGAATTTGTAGTTTGTTTAAAATCACCCCTTTTCATATATCATTGTCTTTTAATTTTGCAAATAACATGTTCTGTTATTTGATATCAAAATTAGAATTCCGTCAATATCTGAAATTAACTCTCTACCAATTTACATAGGTTCTCTAAAATCCGTCTTTTGGTAAATAGTTTATCATTTCAGGATTGAATCTTTTTGTCCTGAAATACCAAGACATCCTGTTTTTAAAATTTGAAAAGGTTGGATAGTATTTTAGTAATAGCAGATCTCTCTTGTCTATGTTTCATGCCTCCCCCATCACCATAAACTCTGGTGATGCTGTTGGAAGGTATACAGGCATCAAGACTATTCTTGTTTTACTCAAAATATTTTTTTACCTTCCTTGACCTGTGGTGTGGTGATGCCTTGTCTATATAAAGATAGCATTTTGGGAACCTGGAATGAATTGTCTTTAGGAACTTCAAGAATATATAACCGTTGAATCTCTCGTACTGCCTGAACAGTTGTTTTTTGCCGTCTGTATTCGTTGCACTAAACAGGCATAAATGCTTGTGAGCCTTTTACCCTGACTACGGGTCTTTTCTCTTTGCCAATCCCAACCCTTCATACCAGGGAATCACAAAAGAAAAAGGGTTCATGCTAGTGATACTTAGGGAAAGCCTTCTTTCTCTTCTTTTAGTTGCTGCCTATCTAAAGGTATCTGGATGATCTTTTTTTGAAATCATCTTTTTCTTCCCTGGTTGCTGTGTTAACATGTACCTTTCTTGGCACCTCCTGCTTGAAGCCCCGCTTGCGGAGGATGCAGCATGTTGGGTGTGATGATATTTTATGCCGCTCTTCTTTACAATCAGCTCATCTACCTTTTTGTGGTCCAGCCATGCTTGGAGCCAGATATCTCTTTCTTAATCCGGTAACTAATCTCTTCAGGCAGTTCCGGTGATCTGCCAATTTTTGGCCTATCCTTCAGTCCCTCCAGGCCTTCCTTATCGTATCTTTTTAGCCAGTCTGAAGCCCAAGGGTTGCCTCTATGCATCTCCTTTACAACACGAAAGCGAACTTGCACATCTTCTCTTGCCCTGATAACTAGCAGCAGTAGTCTTTCCTTAACTTTTGGATTATTTCCTTTTTGTAAGAATCAACCAAGTTGGCTTTGTTGGTCAACGGTAATGACATTGATAAAAGATATATAAATGAAGGTTGCAGATAGCTTTTGTGTTTTTATGACGATTGCCATGACAAATTGTTTAGCATACTTATGCTAATTGGCATAACATGTAAAAAACCAAACGATAGGGAGCATTTTACTGCTGTGAATATTTGTAGAAAGATGATTGCTTGTAAAAAGTTTAAAACTCCGGGTTTATAGCATATTGTTACAGTATATAGTAACAATTTATTTGAAGGCTTTTGTAAAGTTAGGATACTTTTTCGTGTAATGGCATGCAATAGGGTGAATCATTGCTGAATATGCTTTAACTTTCATTTTTTTTATAAATTGGGGATTATTATCAAAACAATCCTCAATCATATCCTTGATTAATACAGGATTCGGGGTTTTACTTTAATGACGCTTTTCCTCAAAAAGAGGCAAAGTATGCATCCTATCCTTATCCTTGTCCTGATCCTTATAAACCAATAATCTTAATGGAGGAAACCAGTTCCACTACCACTACCACCGTATGAAGGCAAATCTGGATGCTTATCATATACTTTGGTAAAATTGGCAATAAAAAAATTGCAATTTTAATTCCTGACAAAAATAAAAGCGAAGTAATATCTTGCAAAATAATGACAAAGTGTGGAACCCATGCTGTTTAGTTTATGTTTAACCATTTCATTCTTTAATTGGCAATCAAGATTCATATCACAGTACAAAAGCCTTTTTTAGATATTGGTACCATAATCATATCATATCAATTGATCTCGGAGATCTTTGGTATTTAGAAAATTGTGTTTTTTTTATTATTCAAAAATTTGTGTACTTTTAAGGATTATTACGAGAATTAATGTCCAGCCATTATATATCAGTATTATAAAGTTTTAAGATCCATAAATACAGTGAATAAAACATGTATATCGTGATAACGGTTGGAAGGTTTCCCTATCATACCTGATACTAATAATTTCAATAATATTGACCCAGATAATGATGGATGTCAAAATACAATCCCTGGTGTAAACTCCGGCTTATCAAACGAAGTGGTTTTTACGGTGACAATGACAAAGACAATGATGACGATGGCAGCATACCCACCACAAAGGTGTATTATGGCCCTGAAAATGCAGACAACGCAATCTTAAGGTTCATAGACGGGGCCAAAGTGAAAATAGACTCCTGCCTAAACTCTGTGGCCCCATCCGTAATGATTGAGGTTGACGCCATAAGGGAGAGAAGGGTTGACGCGGTCAAAAACAGGGGCCTCAAGCTCCGCTATGTAATCGACATCACAAAGGACAATGTCGACTATGTCAAGCAGATGCTCACGTTTTCGGAGATTCGGCATTTGGATGGTCTGAAGGGAAACTTTGAGGTTGCAGACCAGAGGGAATATGTCGCTGTCGCCACTTTGCATGCGGCACAGCCAATACCCCAGCTTCTGTTCAGCAACCTGCCTGAAGTTGTTGAGCAGCAGCAGTTTGTGTTTGACAGCTTTTGGAGCAGGGCAATGCCCTGCGGAGCACCGAATAAAGGAGATAGAGGATGGGATTGCCGTGCCCGTCTCAATAGTTTTCTCGGATTTCAAGGACGCAGTCCAAAAGGAGTTTGAGATGATAAGAAGGGCCAAAAGGGAAATACAGATAATGTACTCCACGGTAAACGCGTTTCACCTGCAGGAAAAAGGCGGCACCCTCCAGCTTTTGCAGGAAATGGTGGAGCACAACGATGGCCTGAAAATCAACATCCTCACGCCGATAGACAACTCGATAAGGGAGTCGCCGTCCCTGAAACTGCTGACAAAGTACAGGCACAACATCCAAATCCAGGACATTGCACCAAGCATTGGCATCAAGGTAAAAACCCTGGTTGTGGACAGAAAGGAGTCACTGGTGATGGAGCTGATACACACAAGGGAGGAGGTGGCAACCGCCGCAATTGGCTTTTCAATCTACTCCAACAGCGAACCCACGGTTTTGTCGTACTCGTCCATTTTTGAGGTTCTTTATGACCAGAGTGTCCTGTTCCAGCAGCTTGACCAAAACGACAAAATCAAGAGCGATTTCATAAACGTGGCTGCGCACGAGTTGCGCACACCAATCATGCCCATCCTAAACGGTGTGGAGATACTGGAGGAGAAGCTTGGTGAAAGGAAAATAGAGTTTAAGCGGGAGCTTGACATGATAACAAGAAACGCGTCCCGGTTGCAGAACCTGGCCGAAAGCATTTTGCAGGTAAGCAGAATCGAAAGCGGGAGCTTCAGCCTTGACATCCAAAAAAACGTGGATTTCCACAACCTGGTTTCCCAGGTGATAGAGGACGTTGAAAAAAAATACGCGTACAAGGAGAAGGCAAACAGGGTGTCGATACTGTTTTTGCCGTTTGATGACCACAGGAACAGCGGCGGCAGCAGAGATAGCGGTGCAGAGGCAGAGGCAGAAACAAAAGCAGCGGATACGAAACAAGCGCAAAAAGAGCAGCAGAACCGCACGAGCAACCCATAAAAAATGGCCCGAATCACCTTTTGTACGTTGACTGCGACTCGCAAAAAATAAGCCAGGTGGTTTTCAACCTGCTGGACAACGCTATGAAGTTTACCTCAGACGGCAAGATTGTTGTTTCCACGGCAATAACTGGTGAGCCTACTTCTCCTTTTTCTCCTTCTTGGGGCAAGGATATCCCAAACGCTGCTACCACCAATAGAGGTAGTGAGGATGGAGTAAGTGGCAATCACCGTGATGGAGGTGGTGAGGATGGCGATAGCCATGTTGATGGGCAGAAAAAAGACGCGGTGTTAGTCACAGTGCAGGACACCGGGGTGGGGATAAACTCCAAAATAAAAGACCAGCTGTTTGAGAAATTTGTCACAAGATCAAACCAGGGCACTGGCCTTGGCTTGTACCTGTCAAAGAAAATTGTTGAGGGGCATGGCGGAAGGATATGGTTTGAGGAGACGGATGATCATGACAACAACAACAACACATCAACAACAGCAACAGAACAAGGATGGTGGTATTGGCGGTATGCTGCGTCACCTTGGCGATGGCAAAAAAATAGGCGCCACATTCAAATTCAGCATACCCGTCTCCCTGTCTGGCCAATTACATCAGTAATAGGGCTGCCAAAAAAAAACGATGAATAAGAATAATGACGGGTTGACAACAACATTAACAACTCCCACTCACTGCGACAGGAAGCAAAACCCGGGAAAAAAACTGAATGGCAAGGCATAATCTCCATGCTCTGGGATGGCGTTGCCAAAATTTGACGCATTGATGTAAAGCAGTTTCACTACCCATTGCTATGCTTCATATTTTCATTTCTTCTTAATTTGGCGTTTTTTTTCCAAGGCGGTATATAACAATATAGACTGTAGTACGCATCAATACACTGCGTAAGCTTTATAATTGTTGGCGGCTTTACTAATGGAATGGAGATAACTATTCAGTCAATTACTCAGTTGATTGAGGATCTTGACGAAAAAATGCAAACAGTGGCTCGAGAGCGAACAGATTCTTTAACCTGTCACGCGGACGCGGGGGGATTGTTGGGGAGCCAAGATAAAATTAGGGAGTATGTTGATGAACTAATTGAAGAAATAGAGTGCATCAAAAAGAATAAAAGTGGTGGGAATAGGGAAAAGATGTAAAACGCGCCACAAGAATTACAATTGAAAACCCCCTCATTGTTTTTTTATTGCACGTGCGGTCCTGCCCTTTTTTGCCTGAAGGGAAAGTTAGTGGATTCTGATTATAATGTTAGTGGATTCTGATTATGATTTTACCCATAATTATAGATTATTCCTTTTTCTCCGCGAGGATGCTTCCAGTCTGTCTCTTTTGCACATGTTCCGCACTCTATGCATCCCTCGTGCTGGAGCATTATCCGCTCATTCTCAACGCTATAGCATTTGGTAGGACACAGGTGGACCATTTTTTTCATAAAGTCGCTCTGCGAGTTCAGAACTTTAATGTGTGACAGTGAATCGTCGTTATAGTTTAAATTTGCAATGCGCTCGGCAATGGTGGGAATGTCAATGGAATAGCTTTTCTGCAGATTTTTGCCGTTTCTCTCCGCAATCTCGACAGGAATCTGATTATAGGTTTTATCTGATTCAATAATGGGCAAAAGCCTTCTATACCCTATGGAGTTTGCAATCCCTATGGATATGTTCCTGAAGGTGTTGTTTGACATCAATTTAACAATAGATCCATACTTGTGCCCAAGAATGTTTTTGGGAACTTGTTTTGTGCAGTCAAGAACGGCTTTGAGGTAGTTTGCGTCAATCTTGCTCATGTCTGTGGTATAGGGACTTTCCTCAACAGATTTTCTATAGTGTTCGCCAATACTGTCAGACTGAAAGCTATTCTGATCTATAGCCCTTGAAACAGCCTCTGCGGCTCTGACCGCGTCGTCAATGCCAACGTTAAGGCCCTCTATGCGGGGACCCAGGAAAATGCCCCTACCCGCAGCGTCACCGATAAATAAAATGTTTTTAAAATATGGTTTTTTCATCCTACACCTTTTCCCGTCTGGAACCAGTTTGGCGCTGTACTCTAACTCCACGTAGTTTGTTTCAAATTCTGTGCTGTATTTTGAGACCAGCTCATTGTATATTGAGTCAATTTTGCCCTTGATCTCCTCCCTTGATTTGTATTTTCCCTGCGATACAAGCTCCTCAACTGCAGATGGTGAATAATACAGGTGATGTAGCTCTTTCCAGCTTTTTATCAATTTATTTGATTTGAATCGGATTCTTAGCTCCTCATCCTTTGAAAGGCCCCTGTAATTCTCTTTGATCTTTGGAACCTCGTCCTTTATCAATTCCATCACAAATGGATTTGACAGTAACGCATTAACCAGTGCATTTGGCTCCGTAGGCTTTTCAATCAGGGAATCGTAATGATAGACTGCGCCGATTGAAATTGTGTCTCTGTTGGTGTAAAGAAACCCTCCCCCAATGTGGTTTAGTGTTATGTCGCCTGAAAAAAGGTGAGCTGCTCCCTCGCTTTCTGATATCTCAAACCTTTCCTCAAGTAACCCTTCAGGCAATTTTGCCACCACCTTCACTCCCTGATAAAGGTCAGATGGTGTGAATTTGCTTCTGGCACCTGTTATTTGGGCCACTTCGGAGTTCACTCCATCAGCGGCAATAACTGCCTTTACCTGAAACGGTTCGAGTTCATCTGTTTCTATGATTATAGTACTGTCGTCTTTCCAGATTATTGACCTTAGATGGACACCTGAAACTATGCCTCCGCCCAGTTTTTCTGCACTTTGAGACGCCTCCTTTGCAAACCATGAAAGCAGTTTGTTGAGCAGAACTGTGTACCCAAAATTTGATTGGTAGTTGTGTGCCAAAGTCAGGTCCATGGAAAACGCTTTTTCTTTTGATACCGCATGAAGCATGTATTTTGTTATCTTCCTTTCCAACGGGGCGTCTGCCAAAAAACCATCGAACACGTCTTCCACATTGTGCACCTTTCCTGTTTCTGTTTTTTTAGAATAAAGTATGCCGCCAGAGACGTTTTTTGTCCCTATTTTTTTTCCTGCCTTCAATAAGGATTGCTTGCTTTCCCAGATTGGAGAGATGTTTAAGTGCGGCAAGCCCCGCAGACCCGCCACCAATTATCGCTACGTCAAAATTTTCCATTGTCATTCTATCTCCTGTGGTATTTGCAGTCTCTCTTTGTATTTTTTTAACTCGTTTATCAATAGGGGCAGCACCTGCTCAATTTTTCCTTTGATTAGGACATCCGATTCATCTATTATTGGGGCCTCACTATCCTGATTGATAGCGATTACAAATTCTGATTCTTTCATCCCGGCAATGTGTTGAACGGCCCCGCTTATTCCCACTGCGAAATATATCAAAGGATTTACCTTTCTTCCGCTCGTACCGATAACCCTGTCTGGAATCATATAGGTTGACGACAGACTTTCGTTTATTGGATAGGGTTTTTTTGATATGGGCAATGATATGCCTATTTCTGCTTCTATTTCTTTTGCAAAAGCCTCTATCAGTTTTATGTTTTGTTCTGGCGCCTCCTTTATCCCCCTTCCAAAACTAACTATAATTTTTTTATTGCTAAAATCAACTTTGCTTTTGATTACTCTTCTATTAGTTATTTTTACTCTAAGATCTTCCTGTTCTATGGCTGGGCTAAACTCTATTGTTGTTCCCTTTCTATTTGCATCACCTTCCATTTGAGGAAAGACGCCTGGGATTATGCTGCATGCCTGTGGATGAAATTTCTTTTTGTTTTCTGGATTGAGGTTGTCCAAACAAAGTATTGTGGTCCAAAGAAAGCCTGAAAAATCTGGCCTGTACATTTCAAGTGTCTTTTCATAGACAATGGGTTTACCCTTTGTCTTGTGTTCATGCCTTATTTCTAAATCATTGATTACTAGTTTGTTTATATCTGATGCCAGCCCTGATTGTAATTCTGCCATTACCGTTGATGACAGATGCCTTCCCGTGTCGTCAGCAGAAAAAAACATGTAGCGGGGCCTGTTGAAATTAGGATTTGATGATGAAACTTTAGTGGCACACTCTTTATCCGTGGCAATTTGGCAAACAACTTTTGTATACAGAAGGTTTCTGGAATAGCGGAGCTCCGGGTGGTCGGCACAAATTACCGCGTCTGCACCATGGGAGATTAACTCCTGACTCAAGTGCTTAATGTTATGGCCAAGTAAAATTGCAACCACTTTTTCCTCTGGCTTGTATTTCCGATTAAAGTCATCCATTAGCCTTCTTGCTTCCCCAAGCATTTCAAAACTCACAGGCAATATGGTGCCTTCCTCTTGTTCCATTACAACATACAGATGCCTGTTGTTTTCCTCTCTTTCTTGTTGCGTCTCCTCTTTTTCTATCTTGTCATCAATTACTACCTCTTGTTGTGGCTTTCCGCCTATTTTTGTGCTGGATGCGGAAGATAGCAATGATGTCACTTTATTATTATACCCCCTAAAACATTATGGATTCGACCAGCAACTTGCCTCAAGCCCTCCTGGCTAGACCCATCAATAACATCCGCTTTTCTATTTGCCTTTGCCCTTGGAATCTTTTCGACTTTATAAACTATGGTCGGCGAGCCGGGTAGTCCAACAGACTTGGGACTTACCTCCAGGGCTTCAGCATTGAAAGTTTTAAGGTATTCTTTATACCTGTATGATCTGTCTTGGGCTTCCTGCTGATTTCGCGCCAGTCTTAGCCTTTGGGATACTGTATTAAAAAATGGATTATAGGACGGGTCCAATGTGATAAAAACGGGCAAAGGCGCCTCCATCTCCTCCATTATATCATGATGACCATAAATTTTGATTAGGCGTTGTGCCCTAACGATTCTATTTACAACATCGATGTCATAATCAATAACATTTCCAAGGAACGGATAACCTAGTTTCCATGCTGTTTGAGGTCCTGTTTGCCCTGTCTCGCCATCTGAGGCCCTGTGCCCCGAGAAAACAATGTCTATACCTTTACCATTTGCCATTTTCTTTATTCCTGCCCTCAAAACCTCAGCCGTAGCCAGAGTGTCAGCACCTGCAAAAATTCGGTCACTATAAAGATGCAGTTCATCAGCGTCGCAAATCAGTTGAGACTGCTGTAAAGCCGATTCTGCAATTGGAGGGCCCATTGTACCCACAGAAACATGCGTTCCATGCTTTACTTTGGAATACAGGGCTGCCAGGGATGCTGCCGCGCTATGGGGCCCCAAAATATTTTTTGTTTCGGCCCTGTTTAGTGTTCCATCTGAATTATAACTTACGTTTCCTTCAGAAAAATCAGGCTCGAGTTTCACAATAACTGCTGCATTAAGTTCCATTTGGATTCAACACTAATAGTTTTCAAATACGAGTTAAATGCGTTTTGAAAAAGGCAATATAAGAAAGTATACCACACATTTCAGGTGATTTTTTACATGGTAGTTTTTTACCGAATTTTTGTCTATTGGGCAACACATAGCCCTGAGATTGAAAAATATGGGTCTTTTACATCCTTAGCATCCCCATCCTTTATATTGTTTCCTATTTGAAAGGATTCCCCTGTTTTATGGTTGGACCATCATGAAGGTTTCTGTTGACTTGAAATATTGTGATTGGATATAATAAAAACCTGCATGTTTGAAGCAGAAGGAAACTGATTTTAATCGCTTTAAACATATGGCTGTTTAGATAAGCGATAACCTGGAGGCATTCTTTTAACTGTGGGTAAAAATGTATTCAATCTGAAGATGAATTTGTCTGTGAAAATCCCTTTTACGTTATGCCTTTTATCATTCACCTTAACCAAATCAAATATAATGTTAACGAAAAAGCATATTTTACTGAATGAGAAAATTAAACATTGTATAAACAATAAAAACAAGAAAAAACCTGCTTATGATATTGAATAAAGACTTGACGGAGAAAGAAACGTGGGAGATAATCAAACCTGTTTGTAGGGAACTATATGAGTTGGTAAATGGAAAAAATATTCAGTTTGTGTCTGGAATCCATAACGAAAAAACTGGAACATATAAAGTAAACCTAAAAAGTAATCGTTTACATTTTGCCTCAAGAGGGTTAAAGGATAGTATTGGAGACATTGAATACGAGCAGGGTAATATTAGGATTGGATTGAGAGCAAATGGTATTCCTGTGAATGTTTTTGTGGAGTTAAAATAAAACGTATGGTGGAGAGACCACACTAAAAAATGTGCTATCAGATCAATTCTATTTGAAAATATCGGGAACAGGCTTTTTATACGTAGTATTAAAAGCCGTTTTATACAAAAATCTTTGAGTGTTATTTCTATTTGTTATAATGCCTTTTAGGGTTTGCACCTTCAATAACAATCAAATAAATCCAAGTGGTTCGCCATAACCTCAATCTGGCACCATCAAAGCAACAATAATGAAACTATTAAAGGTATCACAAATCAGTGGAGGATGGCATGAGGGTTACCATAACAAAAGTAATGGTGGTAAAACCTATTGAAATTTATCTCCGTTGTCTTCGCCACTATTGTTACCACTAATAGTTTCGATTATGTCACTAGTGTTACCACCTATGCTACTGTTGGTACCACTACTGCCGCCAACGGCCGCATCTGGAACTCCATTGTTGTTGGTTGTGTCTGCGATTCCTGTTGCGTTTTGTTGCGCACTAACATTTGACGTTGCTCCCACTGTCATTATTGTAACAATAAACAAAGCAGTAACAGTTGTTGTCAATTTAAGATAATTTATCATAGCAAACATTATGACAATAGTATTCTTTATATAGTGTATGCTGTACCGTGTTTTGTTATTGTTTTTTTGTTTGCATTTTTAACTGATGTTTAGATATTTTTTGTAAATCTAATAAAATACAACAAAAAACATGTATTATATTGATGCAACTGGCTAAAAGGCCAAATCTTGCATTTGATGGCATCATTCGCATATTTGACATCAAATAGAGTTTCTATCAGTTTATTGTATAATAACCACAATACGCAAATGAAAATATAATTTCTATAGGTGGGTGGGTATCTATGCCTGATAAAAAAGGTTGTCTTCTAGCTACGGATGGGTCCTAATTCATATTTTTTACTTGGTAAAATTTATCTTGTTGTTCCGTATTTTTGCAAATTTTTTGTTTCTTTAGAATTTGACAGGGCTGATGATAAAAAGGGTTATGGATAATACTTAGTTTAAAGATGTGCCGTTTTTTTGTTATTTTTTTAATGCAATTCTGAAATGGGGGTGGATCAATTTATGTTGAGTTCGTCTCACAATTTTTGAAATACACAAAAAAAAGGGTATTGGCATAAAAAAATTATTCTTCCTCTTTTTTATTTGGTTCTGTATTTATGATGTGTTAGAAGAATCAGAATCGAGTTTGGTCATGCCACGTTTACGTAATTGCTCATTTGCTTGCTCGGTATCTGCTCCTGTTTGGCCTTCCCCCGTTATCTTTTGGTCTGAGGGGTCTCTCTTTACAGCGGTTGGTTCCCCTGCATTTATTTTTGCCGGTGTCATTGCTTCTTTATCTTCAAACTCTTTTAATGGATCACTTTTTCTATCTTTATTTGTGCCTGCTGCACCCTCTTCAAATTCTCTATCGCTGCTATTTTCACTTGAGCTTGTCATCAGGTTATAATTCTTAACATATTATATAACCAGCTGCATTTTTCTTTAATCTCATATTATTAGGCAGGTGTATGTGTCAATTTCCTGTTCTTTTTATAAGAAAATGTAAAAAATTTGCAATTCCTAAAAATACAATTTATTTTAATGATTGTTTTGCTTTGTTGCATGACTCATTTTCGTATTTTTTAGGCGTGTTAGTTTTATTTCCGTGAGAGGAACGATCGATATTCGCATTATCCTGATATGTGATCTCTATTTTAAATTGACGAGTTTCATAGTTATGCAACAAGGCAGATTGTTTAGTTAAAATTTTGCAAGCTTAATCAAAAAGGCATACCAGCATTGATTTGGTTTGTCTAATTTGATTTTTGATGACGATAACCCTGAAATGGGAATTACTTTTTTTCCCAATATTAAAACGCTTTTTATCAATTCATTTAACATTCTTATCGGTCTTCATCATCTGATCTTTATCCTAGTTATTTGCGTTAGGGGAATGAAGTGTTGTGGTGGGATTCTTCCTCTAGCAAACCGTTTTTTTATGAAAAAAGGTCCCGTGATTTAAAAGTATGATGAATGACTTTGGCATGACAATATTGCTATGAGTTTTTTTTATTATTTATTATGTAAATGTCAATTATAATAGTTAGTAGCGATAATGCTATGCCCGTGGAAAATATCAGGACATATGATTGTGATGAGGGAAATGAGCCGACTATCCCATTTATGGATACCTGATTTGCCTGCATATACATTCCAACAACAGTTGGGCCAATTGCACTTCCCATAAGGTAAAACACATTACTAATCCCAAAAGAAATCCCAGTTTGATGCTTTGGAGTTGAAACCAAGTTTATGTTAACCGCGCCTTGATGAAGCATTTGAGACCCAATGCCCAAGATAGCAAGACCCGCTAATAGGGGCACAATTGAGTGAAAAAACAAGACAAGAGTTGTGAAACCAATGGCGCCAATTACAGACCCTACAAGAATAACTCTAGTATTTCCAAGCTTTGATAGTACAAAACCTGAAGCTAGTCCGACTATAAGGTATGCCAGCATAAATGGGACAATAATGTATGCGGCATTTATGGCGCTTTCGCCAAAACCAGCTGGTTCTGGGTTTCTGATAAGAATTGGCATGGTGTTTAATATTGCAAACATAAACAATCCGGCGATCATCCTCAAAATATTGGCAGACAGTAAGACGTTACTTAACACTAGCTTGAAATCGATCAACGGAAATGGTACTCTATTTTCGATATGGTAGAATGTTGATAAAGAGATAATCCCTGTTAAAGATAATATACCAACAACAATCCAGTCGTTGAAGGACATTTTGTCACCAACATTAGTTATTACGAGAAGAATAGAGGTTATTCCAATAGAAAACAATATTGCCCCCTTGATGTCTACCCTAAATTTTTTATTAGTCTCTCTATCGCCAGTTGGGGATTTGCTATCGTATTTATGGTTACTTTTACTGCTGCTGTCATCACCATTATCATGGACAAATCGCCACACCAACGCTATGAGTATTATTACCACGGGCAGTATTGTAAAGAAGGTGGCCCGCCACCCAAGGTAATGTATTATTGTGCCGCCTGCCGCCAAACCAATAACGGCTCCGGTTGCAAACATCGAGGTAATTATTCCTTGATTGAATGCAAGTCTCTTCTCGGTTGATTGATTTCTGACTATGGCTACAGCCACCGGAAATATGCCAATTCCAACACCCTGAACCGCTCTTGCAATCAACATAAAGTAAATGTTGTTTGCAAACCCTGCTGCAAAAGTACCCGCTGCATATATCGCAAGACCAGCCAAAAGTATCCTTTTTCTACCATATATGTCAGAAAGGCTACCCATAATCGGAGTCATGACAACTGCAACTACCAAATAGGACGTGAGTATCCACGGGGCGGTACTGTAGGAAATATTAAAATCATTAATAAAATCTGGTAGTGCTGGTGCAACCATAGTTTCGATGTACATTACAGTCAAACCAATTGTGCTTAGAATTGCTAAAGTTGACCAGCTTTTATCTGTGAGGTTTAGTGGCATGTCTGTTCGTTACAATAAATTGCAGGTGATGGCAAGTAATAATATCATTACTAATCAACAAGTTATTGGAAGAAAATAAAAAAAGTGTCAAACCTAAACAAAAAACATTTATGCGAAAAGCAATTACGTTAGGCCTGTTTTTGTGGCAATTCCGTATGCCAATTTGAGCATTAGTGCGCTCCCAAATGAATCAATTTCATGAATGGATTCTGGGAGCAGCAGCACATTGTTGTTTGGGATATCAAGTTTCAGATATTCGCTATTTTCCTTCTGAATACTAAATAGCGCATGGCAATGCCTTAAACTCGATACCTTTGGGATCATGAAAAGAGGGTATTCAGATTAATACTGAAGACATTCCATTTGCGCTCTGATGTAATTTGTTTCACACCGCCTATTTTATCTATGGCATAATCTTTTGATATGCTGTAGGTGGATTTTGGAAAATATGGTTTTCAATTTTAAAATATGGTGTTTGGTGAAATGCAATAAATCACTAATCGTCGCAAAGGTTTTACATGAAAAAACACCTGTTTAACATGAAAACAACAAACAAAACGAAATTAATGCATAAATATGCATTTCGTGTTATGAAATTCCAATTATTCAAAAAGTATTAACAAGGCTAACTTCATTTTGCCAAAAGAAACAGATATGTTTGAACACCAAATATTTACCAGTAAGGTAATAATGAATGACTAGCAATAACAATTGTAAAAATATAAAATTAACCGATGAGGAGTTTAATAAGATATCAAGGTTATACCAAACAGCTTTGGATGCATCATCGAAATCCACCTTAGGTAGTGGAGGTAGTAGCCTAAATGGCAGTCCATATGACAAGCATAAAGCTTGGCATGAAGTTCAGGAGTACATGAATGAGTTGGGCAAAAAGTATGGATATGATCCAGAAAAATATGTGATAAACAAAAACACAAGGGAATTGGAAAAATACCCAACTTAGTAACTGATACTATGGAAAGAGGAAAATAAAATCTTTGGAGATGTTGTTATGCGGATGCAATCAATAATTATCTTTTTGGATAACAATGGGCGAATATGCTGATTCTCCTATTTGGCATGCTGAAGAACAAAAGGTTCAAACATTACCATGTTACCAAACCACCAAAAAAGACCAGCAAACCAGTTATTTTTTGTCCTTATAAGTTGTTTCTAAAAATAGAAACTTTTTTGTGGTGCCTGAAAAAACGGCCAATAATCGAATACTTACATGGTTGGGGATGGTGAAATGGATTGACAAGGGTTCAATTTGATGGATGAAAAAACCAATCATAATTTAGTGAACCTGTTGGCCTCAAAAGCAAATTCCTGCATGTTTCTACCTAGTTTTGATTTTGATAAAGGTTTTGGAGTTTTTAACCACTAATTCAGCAAATTTGTCAATGGGTATTATTTTTATGGGATCCATTATGACGTGTCTTTTCTTGTAGTTGAGTTTGGTCATGTCATTATTGTGTTTCACCTGAAGCATGAGTAAATGATCATTTATTTCTCTTGTTAATTTTGTGTTGCAAATTTTGCTATTGTTTATCGCAAGAAGGGATTCTTGCATCATCCCTGTCAAATGGTCATTTCCTTTTTCCTCATGAAAGTGTGGATTCCTAGTTTCTATCTGAAATATCTCGATTCCTTTTTCTATGATGTCAGGATTGTTTGACGGCAGTAGGCCCCCAAACTTTTCCAAAATATTGATAAACTCATAGGGCTCAACTGAGTATCCACTTGAATAATTGAGATTTTCTGCAAGGGACATGGATAATGCATGTTCACCTGCATTTCCTGTAGCGATGATGTCCCTTTCAAAGCCTGTAATGTGAGATATTAAGGCGTTCAGGTACTTGTTACTGGATTCTGAAATTCTTCCCCACCTTGGAAATTGCAATGAGTTGTTTACGATTTTGGGTTTGGAACGCCATGATATTCTGACATTGCTGTATGGGGTGGTTGACATTCCAAATCCAGACGCAAAAATCTTGACATATTCGTTTACTGCTCCTGGAAAATAATTATCACTGTCAATAAACCCAATGTATTCTTTTTGGTGGATTTTCGCCAACAAAATCCCAATTATCATTCCTTCAGCCTTTCCGCTACGAACCTGCCTTTTGGTGGTAAGAATGGATGTATACTTTATTTTCTTAAAAGCATTGGCTAGCTCGGGATCATTTTGGTGAATAATCATTATCTTCTTATCCGCAAAACTAGAGTATTGCCTTACCATTTCAACCTCCATGGAAAACCTGTCGACAGGAGTTCTTTGACTATTGGAAACTATGATGATAAGGCATTCATTTGGAATACCGCTCAAGACTCCTTCGAGGAGACTGATTTTTTCGTTCTTCACCGGGATTACTATGGCCATTTCTTGGAATATGCTCGACAACTCGTCATAACCAAATGCCTTTATGGACTGGTGCTGTCGAAGGCCATTAAACCTGGGCATCTTTCCGGAATCAATTTCATAAATCTTCTGAAGCGCATGGATACTAACTGCTCCTATCCTTTCGGTATAACTAGGTGGATAATCTAATCTCATGTGTTTATATTTCTCTATGTGCATATTCACTTATTAATAACATACAAAAAATTGATCAAAAAGTAATAACTGAAGCAGCGCTTTAGAGGCCTTCTACCTTGATAGTCAACAGGCAATCACAAACGCTCGAATTAAATATTTTGGATGCCTCTTTTAAACCAAATGAAGCTTCATGGCTGTCTATCTGGCGCTAAATAGTAATACCCGGTAAATACTTTGTTTATTGTATCCTATGGAACTTAAATCTAAGTTAGCTGTTTTTGATATGGATGGGACTCTCATTAACGGCAGGCTAATTGAGGTCCTGTCAAAAAAGTTTGGATTACACGGTCAGGTCAAACAGATCCAGTCTGATGAATCCATCTCAGGCTATGTCAAAACTCATAGGATAGCTTCTGTCCTAAAGGGAATGGAGGAAAGGGAAATAGTGATTGCGTTGGAGTCTATCCCCCTAGCAAAGAACAGCCTGGAGGTGATATCGTTATTAAAGAACAAAGGGTTCAAAATAGGAATAATTACAGATAGTTACAGTATTGCT
This sequence comes from uncultured Nitrososphaeraceae archaeon, assembly GCA_963779615.1. Taxonomy (GTDB): domain Archaea; phylum Thermoproteota; class Nitrososphaeria; order Nitrososphaerales; family Nitrososphaeraceae; genus Nitrosocosmicus. The sequence continues at coordinate 291,982 of CAVZZA010000004.1, read as the reverse complement.
GCTCAAACCTTGGCTAACAAGCTTGATTTGGATTTTTTTTGCGCAAATCACTTGAAAGAGGCTAACGGGATAGTTACCGGAGACATAGATATGCCGTTGGGGTGGGATAAAATAGGCTGTTTTTGCAAGAATTCGGTGTGTAAGAGATACCACATGGAAACGCATGCAGAAAGATACGGTGTAGACATTGAAAACACAATTGCTATTGGCGATACTAAAGGCGATTTGTGCATGATAAAACAGGCTGGAACAGGTATTGCATTTATGCCCAAGGATAAATTTATAAACGAGGCAAAAAACCAGGTAAACATACCGGACATGATGGGTGTCCTTGATTTTATAAAATAAAATTGTTTAAGAACACCACGGAGAGAAAATGATGGTTCCTTTTATATTTTGTTCATCAATAAGTACTGTTTAGGAAATTTTTAAGATGTGTGGAATTGTTGGAATTTTAAGTAAAAAAGAGAGAAATGTTGCCCCATTGATAGGAAAAATGCTATCCTGCATGAAAAATCGAGGTCCAGATGGGATGGGTTTGTCTACGGGGGATCAAATAGTTTATTCAGATACCTTTGATAATCTATTGCTTTCACAGGTAGAGGGGCATGACGTATTAGGTCACAGTCGTTTGGCGATAGTTGGTGGTTCCTGTGGTCAGCAACCATTTATGAGTTGTGATAAAAAACTCGTTCTAGAGCATAATGGTGAGATATACAACTACAAAGAAATCAGAAAGAGCCTTTCGTCACATCATACTTTCTCTACCTCGACCGATAGTGAAGTTATTGTTCACCTTCTTGAGGACCATTACCAAAACACTAACGGCGATCTGATCGAAGCCATAAAAAGAACCGTTTCCCAGCTTGATGGCATTTATGTTTTGGCAATTAGAGAGCAAGCCACAGGGAACATTGTGCTTGTGCGAGATGGCATTGGAGTAAGACAAATTTACTATGGTGAAAGTAGTGATTTCATTGCATTTGCATCAGAAAGAAAAGCGTTATGGAAAATTGCTATGTCCGATCAAATTAAAAGACTTTTGCCAGGCTATGCGCTGGTCATTTCTCATAATGACGGATCCTCCAGTTTCAAGACTAAATTATTTCCAATTTCTGTAAATACAAAAAAATCAATATGCGAGAAATATTCAATCCTGTATACAGACATCGACTCGGCAGTTAATGCATATGGTGACACATTAGTTGAATCTATGCGAAAACGTGTAGGTGACTTTAAAAAAATCGGTATCGTTTTCTCTGGTGGAATTGATAGTGTAATTGTAGCGTATTTGGCAAAACAGATGGCTCCAGAAGTTATTTGTTACACATCCGGAATCAAGGATTCAAGCGATATCCTCAACTCACTGGAGATAGCGGAAAAACTTGGTCTGAAATTGGAAGTAGAACAGATGACTGAAAGCGATGTTGAAAACACAATCCCAAAAATAATCAACATAATTGAAGATGACAATATGGGACAGGTTGAGGTTGCAATCCCAATATATGGCGCCGTCAAGTTGGCTCATGAACAGGGAATTCGTGTGATGCTTACCGGTCAGGGGGCTGATGAGCTTTTTGGCGGATATTCATGGTATTCTAAAATTGTTAAAAAACACGGGTATGAGAAAATTCAGGGGTACCTGATAGAGGACCTTAAGTTACTCTATAAAGAAACATTGGAAAGGGAGGATAAAATAACCATGTCCCAAAGTATTGAGTTGCGCGAACCATTTCTGGACACTAACCTTATAGACACGGTATTAAGAATAGACCCACGACTCAATATCCAAAACGATGGCAAGAATTATGACAACCTGGGAAAAAGAGTTCACCGCAGACTGGCAGAAAAAATAGGAATTCCAAAAGAAATTGCATACAGGATAAAAGAAGCCGCTCAGCATGGTTCTGGAGTGCACAACACCCTCAATGCTTTGGCCAGGAAAAATGGTTTTACAGAATCCCTAGTAGACTCTAGTTATTTGGACAAATTGAAAAAGAGAGAGCTTGTTGGGAGCTCACAAAGATATGGGCATCTTTTTGAAAAGGAACAAATCTGGAGTTTGGAGCCCCACATACAGATGTACCTGGAAAACATCTCAACAAACATCCTACCAAAGAACCAATGAGTGTTCAAATCTCTTTTTCTAGGGTCCAGTATAAAAAAATATGAACGCCATATAATGATATTTGTCACCGTTCGCCTTTCTCCTATGTGAATTGGCGGTTATCCAAAAATTTTAATTTATTATTTGTTTTCTTTAATTCTTATATCAAATTCTTATGTCAACTTGTTCACACTATTGATTATCTTGACTATAGCAATAACAATTATAAAATAAGTGTTCTTTAGAATTAAACATAACTACTAGGAGGATTAAAAGCAACGCAAAACAAATAGAGTTATTATTCTTTGCTTATCCGTCGAGTTTAAAGAATTACGCTGGGGGATTTCTCTGGATGAAAAAAGTTGCAGACCTTATAGACAAAAGTGGTTGCTATACTGTTTTGACGATAGACAACCACTACTCTGCAAAAAAATACCAGGTAAAATTATAGCCGACACATATATTGCTTTGACAGGTTTTGCCAAATGCCCCGATGTTGTCATTTTGGATTCTTGGGGGTGAATCTAATATTGTAATTTGGCTGCTTCTTAGGCTATTCAAGCCAAAAACCAAGATCTTTGTGTATTTCATCATCATGAACCCGTATACCTGTTTGTAAGGATTATTTTGAATTTTTGTACAACCATCCAGTTTCCAATTCCCAAATTGGCAAACAGTAGCAAAAAATGTAATGACCGCAATAGAATCTGTTCAATGATTAAAAATCGTTGCACATGGAAAAAAGTCCCAAATAACGCCATTGGTTGTTGGGCGCCGCCTTTTCAAATTAGATTTACCATGGCGGCCACCGACACCAAAGCCCAACACCATTTGTAACCTCCTCCTGCCCTGTTAACCCCAATATCTTGTCCATCCATAGCGTATCTATATGTGGAGTTTCAGAACCGCCTACTATTGCATAGACGGTGTTGGTTCAATGTCATGGTTTGTTTGACCTTGTCTATGTATTTGTTATCCCTGTTCTGTTGGTTTTGGTTTTGGTTATTGAGGGGATAGTGATGATAAAGGCCTTGCTACAGTGTTTACCTTAAAATCTGTATGATGCCCATCTCTATATACCGTTAATGATATTGCATCTCCAGGCCTAGTGTGCTGATCGATGAACGTAACTAATTTGTCTATTTTTGTTATGTTTTGGTTATTGACTGCTGTAATTATGTCCCCACCGTGCTTTTGGCCGTAATAGTCTGTTGTAACGCCGCGCAGTCCCGCCTCATCAGCTGGCCCACCCTTTACAATTGTGTTGACATACACTCCCGTGAAAGTCTTTGGTATGTTGCTAAATTGCGCAGCTAGGTCGGAGGTGAGTGTGGTGCCATTCATTCCAATATAAGAGTGAGTAAAGCTCCCCCTTTGTATAAGAACAGGAACTTCCTTTAAGACGGTGTTGGAAGACACTGCAAATGCTACCCTTTCAGATTCTCCTGCTGTGTTTATTCCAATAACCTGTCCCTTTGGGTTTAGCAGAGGGCCTCCTGAGTTACCCGGATTTATTGATGCATCCGTTTGAATGGCATCGGTGATTGATATGCCAGAAGGCTCTTGGATTAGGCGTCCTGTTTGGCTTACTATCCCTGTTGTCATGGTGTTCTCTAAACCATAGGGGTTTCCTATCGCTATCACCTGGTCTCCTACCCTAAGGCCTGACGAATTGGCAATGCTGAGAGGAACAATTGGTTTGTTCAATTTTTCCACAATCTTTAAAACCGCCAAATCGCCAAGTGTGTCATTGCCCACTATTGAGGCGGTATACCTATTTCCGTCTATAAATGTGACATCAACTGTTTTGGCATTGCTAACCACATGATAATTGGTAATTATGTGCCCTTTAGTGTCATATACAAAGCCCGAACCCAAAGCGGTTGCATTTTTGTCTTCATTAGGATTAGTATTTGAAGGCGGGTTTGGCTGTGGAATGTCGGGGGCGGATGATGAGGGGGGAGGCGATGAGGGTATTTTAGAGGTTATCTGAACTATGGAATTTTGGACTTTGTTGAATACCAAGTTAAGGAGATGGCTTTGTAAATTGAATATGGTGGTGCCGTTGATAGTGTTGTATGTGGTGCTGGTAATGTTGGTGAGAGTAGTGTTGTGAAATAAGGTGTTGGAAGGTAGGGTATGTTGTTCTGATGATTGTGTGTGTGGTGGAAGTGATGATGGTAACTGCGGTGATTGTGCTATAGCTACAACGGTTTGATGCAATGGATATCCGAATAAAAAGGCTCCTGCCAACACTATTGAAACCAATATTAATAATGGCTTGTTTGTTGGAAATAATGCTATGGTCATGTTTTAGGAGATATAAGTGCAGATAATAAATTTCCATCCTTAATATGTGGTCTATACCCTTGGCAGCCTGCCTGCCTGCTTGCCTGCCTGAATAGTTTATGATCGTTGTTAACCAAGGTCTGGGTGTTTTGGATGCATTCGTCCTGATTGAGGCGAAGTTCATTCCAGATGCCATTTAGTGCTTAACTATAGGAACATTTCGATATTTTTCTGACGTGTCGATGGTGTAGGTCGGATAATGAAAGAATTGTTATATCAGTTGTATGTGCTTGGCTGATTCTTTACCTTCTTCTCTATGTTTGTGATGATTGTTGTGACTTTAGACAATAATCTGTACCCTCCCCCTTCCTTTCTATGGTCATTGGAAATTAAAAATTATTTGAAACCATATAATTAGCGGGCAAGTGGGGCTTCGACTCTGGCATGTAGGAGGGAACGGACAGCTTCTTTGCCAAATCCTTTTTTTCTGATTTGGGTATTGGATAGTATTTTTTTTAAAATAAAGGTACAGTGGGGAAAAGATCATCTGTACTCATCACCACAATCCCCAATTATCTCAAACAGGTTGTTCGACCTTGTGCATGCAGAATCTATGACTTCGCAATCTGACTTGTCCAAACTAAGGTTGAACACCTGCGCGTTATTGCTTATGTGATCAACTATTCCAAGTCTGGCACCTATGATAACACCTGCTACTGCAGGCTTGTCAAGAATATACCTGGTTGCCACATTTGCAATGCTCACATTGTACTTTTGTGCAATTACATCCAAAGCCGATAAAAGACCTTGGAACAAATTCCATCCGCCCCATGCATCTACCATTCGCTTGTACTTTCGCAAGCTTAGTGTGCTTAACTCAGCAGAAGGTGGTTCCTGCATTCTTCCCAGATAGCGCTCTGACAAAAGCCCTCCACAGATGCTTCCATACGCAAGGAGGCTTATGTTGTGTTTCAGGCAAAATGGTGCCAACTTTACCTCTGGTCTGCGATCTATGATTGAATATTGAACCTGGTTTGATACAATTTTTATTCCTGAATCTATCATGATCTGCATTCGGTCGGTATCAAAATTTGTAAGGCCCAAGTGCTTGATTATCCCTTTATCCTGCAAGTCGGATAGGTATTTGAGGGCATCCATGTATTGCGAGTTGGTGTAATCCCACCAGTGGAATTGAAGTAAATCCAGCGAGCTAACACCCATCCTGCGACGTGATCTTTCTATATTTTCATTAACGAAGGAAGGGGTAATCCTTCCTGGCTGTGGCACCCATTTTGTTAATGCCTGAATTCTGTCGAGTTCTTCTTTTCCTTTTAGCGCCAATAGCTTACGCCTGAACTGCCCGACAAAATCCTCTGCCGGGCCATAAATATCGGCTAGGTCCCAACTGGTAAAGCCAGCATCATGATATCGCATCATGTCTTCTACTGCCAACTCGCGATCAATCTGTCCATGTCCACCTGCAACTTGCCACATGCCGTTGACTATTCTGCATATTGCCAAATCAGGAGCCAGTTGAAAGTATTTCTCACTCATGTCATTCATTCTACTTTTCTATACGTTTTTATGTACAGGCATGAACAAGAAATGCCTGAATTTGTGAGTATCTTTTTTTTGGTTTCTGGGGGTCTGGTGGAATCTAAACAGAAAATGTGGATTTTGAGGGCCAATCTTGTGTTCAAGTTGTTGCGGGGTTTGAGAGGTAGGCTGCTGCTGCATGTTTTATAGTATAATTTATGAATGGAACTAAAAAAACATACAGGATTATCGGGCCCATGCTTCCGACTCATTTTCACCGTTAAAAAATGACTCATGTGCGTGCCTGTAGAATTAAAGGCCGATAAAGGTGCTTTTATGACATCTTTAAAAGGCCATGTGACCTGCTTAACAGGTTAGATATCTTTTTCTATCTTTTATTTAGAATCCTTTGGTTCAGTGCTTAACCATCTATACCATTACTTAAATCCTTGGTATTCTGAAAGCTATCTCCACTGGTATCTATACAGAAAAGATATACACAAAAATATATTTTTTTTGTAATTATTACATAATATTTGTTATTTTAACTTTTGAATCCCTATATTATATACAAAGATGGATGGAATGATAGATTTACTCTAGATACAATGTTATCTTATTCTCAAATTTCTGCCTATCATGCTATGTGCATTATTATTAAAAACAAAGGGGATTACCTTAATCCATAATTCAAGATTTGACGGGTCTAATCATATTGTGTAGATGTTGTTTCCCGTTTCGTGAGCAAATAAAGAAAACAGAAAGTATCTTTGGGATATCTCCCGCTTTCCTTAATTTAAAAGCCTTCACCCTTGATTTTTATTAAATGACAAATTCCAAATAAATTCTTAAATAATCCAAAATTGGGATATGAATAAAATGAAAACCAAAATAAAGGTAATTTATATGTTAATTATTTTTGCTTTTTGCTTTTCGATTATGTTTGCAAATAATCCTAAATTGCACCAGGCGTATTCAGAATCCCTTAAAACCGCAAGTGGTAGTGAGACAAAGTTAGTGTATCACCTTAGCAGTGATGAACCTTGGAGAGCTACTATAGCCCTATTGGACTCTCAAACCATGCTAAATAGCGGGTATAATGTCACATTAATGTTAAGCATTGAAGGTGTGCAACTAGGTGTTAAGCATCCACACCAATACTTAGGCCTAAATCCATTAACAAACAATGTAACAAATTTTATGGATAATGGGGGAAATGTAATAATTTGTGAAGTTTGTTTGAAGATAGCCGGATACAACAATTCAGATATAATTGATGGGGCCATTATAGGTACACACGCGATAATGTCTGATTTGCTAAATATGACAACTGTTGTTGACTATTAATTTCAATAAATAATACCAAAAGATAATATTCTATTTTGTATTTATCTTAGTTAATAGTTCTTTATTGGGTAGCAATCAAACACTGCGCAAAAAGAGTCCATAATTTATGATGATCCACATTCCGGATTTAAATTAGGATTCATTAATAAGTGGCTCCTGCTTGCGCTCTTGACCCAAAGAAAAACCTAATGTGTTTGACATAAGCCACATGAAAATCCTGATGGATAACTATATCCTATTCTAAAGTAGTACGCCAGTCCGTAAACCAATCCTTCGTCAAAAATGAAACTTTAGCCCCTGTAATCATGCATCATCAGTGGGAGCCGGACCAAGAGATTGATTCTAATTCAAATAATGGATTTACCTATGTAGCAAACAAGTTAGCAACCCCGTATCTGTAATCGACCATTGAACAATCGCTGTCACAGCACCATATATATGGGATCATTTCCCATAGGCATTGCTTTTAACATATACCGTGGGAACTTGCATATGACAAACAGCAATGGTAACGCTGTATATGTGATAGCACCCCTCCCAACTAATTTTTCGGAAGGATGCAATGGCACAATGGATAGTGCGATAAGATACCGATATGTTACATAATCAACAGCTAAGGGAGATAATTAACAGACATACGATATGGATATTAACACATCGTCTTTTGTGACTGGTAAGGAAGAAGAGCAAGAGAGTATACCTCTTTTTTTTCGAAATTTTACTTATCCTGTATGGTATAGATAAAACATATAAATAACAATCCTATCCTAAAAAAACAACAGAAGTAGCATCAGATCAATATTGTAACTTTGAGACATTTGTATCTGCTGTCCAATAATGTTACTAGAATACATACTGGCTTGGAGGGCTTGGTGCTGATATCGGTCCTATAAATGGATTCTTTGATTTTAGAAGTGGTGTTTTTAAATTGAAGTATTTTGGTAGAACGTACCTATTGAATATATAGCAACAAGTTTAAAACTTTAGCCTATTGCGATAAATGCGCCTAGAGTCAAAAAACCATCTTTTATTGTTGTTTAAAGAGAAGTTCGGTTTTGAATCTGCGATCCCTTATTGTTCCTCAACCAGACTAAGCCAACTTCGCCCAAGACGCCTTTATAATAATTTATTTTTAGGACGAATCTATCTACTCAAATGTCTTTAGAGATGATTGTTTTATAAAAATATTATTTGAGTAGCCCCAAAACTATCTTTATTTGTGGATTGGATTAGAAAACCAGTAACACAAAAGGAAAATAATTCGGATAGTCATCATTATTCTACTGGAACAACTGACCATTTTACTTGATATTTCGAATTCGGGCCACATCCTGGGGGCGATTCTGTCCCAAGATAGGATTTTTCTTGAGAATAAATGCCGTTAGATATAGATTTTTTCAAATCCTCAAATGGTAAAAATATTTTGTCTGCAAAAACAAGTCCGTTGCATCCGCCAGACAGTAATCCAGGAGATAATGAACGCATTAGCAGATTTGTTTGATACATGTTAGATAGGCTGTAGAAATCAAATGAGGGGTCAAATAGTTGGACTAGTGTTTCTCCTAAACTAATTAGTATTGGAGTAGTTCTCGAGTCTTCCTTATTCACCCCCATAAACACAATGGCAAGACCATCATCTTTTTTGTCAAGCTCAAATGGTCCTAGCTTTAAGTCTAAAGTAATGTTAGAACTTCCATCGCTGTTTGCTAGATACCTAGTTGCGGTTAATGGAGTATTACTATCTTCCTTCACGCCTAAACCAACATACAATACGTCACGGATTGGTGATCTTGGGATGTCCACATTTACACCATTTAACATAACCATAAATTTTGGAATAACTTGAGTTTCAGGATTAAATTTTATCAGTTGGTTTATCGGAAATTTATCTTTAGAAGGGACTTTTACCAATGTTACATTTTCAGTTGAATTGGCTAACAAAATTAAGTTCAATGAGCCGTAACCCATTTTTTTTCCCAGTGGTGAATCAATCCATTGTCCTGTTATAATATTTCCATCCTTAATCCCTTTGAAAATATTTATGACATGTGAACCATCCTTATCTGTTCCAATCCACCATAAGGAATTTCCAACTTGTCTTAGAAAATATTTATCTTGGTTGTCAGAGATATACAATCCACTCAGATCGAATGAGTTGCTGGTGTTAGTTGTAGGGTTGTTTGCAATTGTTGAGTTATCCTGTTGTCCAAAAGTTATCAATGGAGTATATAAAATAAAAAATAGACATAAAGCACAAAAAACTACCTTTAAGTATATCATAAAATCTATATAAGCCTCCATTATTTAGATTTTTTTTATTAAAGACCTTTTAAAAAAAAGAAAAAATTCAACAAATAATTGCTTTGTGTATATATTTAAAAATAAGTGTTACTCTTCATCAAAAACAACATACAAAACAAGTCATGTAACAATGCTTTGGTTTTTGTAACAATGGTAATAATGGGCGATTTCTTGCATCTTTAAAAACTAACTGGCATATCAATATCACATGTAACGATGATTCTAAACAGGCAACAAAAAGACAACTTGGTCATAGACTTGCTGAACCAAGGCGTTAGGTTTCCACAAATCGCCAAGCAGGCGCATGTATCCTTCTCCGACATCAAGATGATAAGGGGAAAGGTGACCAGGGAGGGTAAGAAGGATGAATGCTCAGAAAAAGGAAAAAAAGCAAAGTCCATACCATGCCAGGCGTTTGAACTGTTTTTGGTAGGCAGGATCCCGGTTCAGGTAGCCATTGATTTGGATTTGGAAACTGACAGGGTAATGAGCACACTGTATGATTTTTTGAGGCTGCAGAAGATGCATAAAGCAGCCACAATCCTAAAGTAGAATAAGCACCATTTGGCCACGTTTGTAAAGTTTGAAGAGATAAAAATAAACATCACCAGAGCCAAGGATATCAGAAACGCAACGGACAGCATAATCAACGTAGAGGCACGAACAGCGAAAGAGCAAACGGAAGGAGAAGATCCAATCAATAAAAGAGGAGAGGGACTATCTGCTGGACAACCTGGGCGACATCAAAAGGGCATGTTGTTGAATATCCGCTTAATACTTCTTCTGCAAGAAGATTTGGGTTACCTGTATCATAAATTCTATCACCATTTCCAGGGTCGATGTTGTTTTCACTCAAAATTTCCAACAGTTTTAATGGGTCCCTGTTGCTGTAGTCTTACCGGTTCTTTATCACAACAAACTCGTTTTTGTGCTTTAGGCAAAGAAAGTTAATCGTGTATATCATTAAAGTGCTGAAAATCCATGTCATGCTTTTTCGGCAGTCCCTTTTCTTCATCTTTGACAGCTTTTTCTTTCCCACACCCATGAAATAGTTCTTATTCAAAAATACCTTTTGATTTCAAAAACTGTTATTTGATGCCCGTATAAAATTACACAAAAGATGAAAACTAGTTGTTGTTAATCCAACTTCAAAACGCACCAGTATGACACTTGGCAACTTGGGAAGAACTGGCCTTGGAGGCATCATCAGGGGGATTGGCGGCCTAATGTATGCAGAGATTTGACTATGAAATGGCAAGGGCCGACTTTGGTATTCCGAACAGGTTTGACGTTATGACCATGATTGCGATTGTGAAAAGTGGATCAAAGGAAAACCTGCAGGAAAAGGGGCCCTAACGGCACAAACCATTTGGGGAAATAGTTATGGAGGGCTGCTTTACAGGAAAATGGAATTCATCTCTGGGTATGGTCTTTACTTATATGTTTTCTTAATTGTTGAGGTAATCAAGGGTATTTTGCTTTGTCATTTGTTTAAAAGTGTTTCTGTTGTGGCAATAGATTGACGGCAATGTAATTATTTTTATTGTGCCTTCTTTCGTAGAGTTATTTATCTTGATTTCAGTTTCTTTGGCAATAATATAATCGCATATTATGGTTACGTTTTCCAGGATTAGATAGTTATAGATATATACATATAAAAGGACCAAGGAATCGCATATTCTATAAGTGCCAAGCATGAATATGCTTGAATTTGCAGGAGAAGTAATTCTTGTATCCTTATCTGGTGTACTATCACCAGGTCCATTATTCTTTGCAAATCTTATATACGGCAGTAAAGAAGGATTTCGTTCAGGGATTAAAATTGCATTTGGGCACACTATTGTTGAACTGCCTTTAGTCATATTGTTGGCTGTAGGTATGTCTCAAATTCCCTATACTGGCTTTACAAGTGTTGGAAATCTAAAGATTATTGGAATAGTTGGTGGTATTGCCATAGTTGCGTTTTCCATCCTACAGGTTAAAGACATTATTAAAGGAAAGGATGTGGCCATAAAATTAAACAACAACAATAAAAAAGAGATTCAGAAAGTTAGTTACAATAACAGAAATCGACCAGTCATATCAGGCATCATATTTAGTGCCTTAAACCCTTTCTTTTTGGCTTGGTGGCTAACAGTTGGTCTAAAGCTTATATCTGATTCAGTTTCTTCTTTTGGTATTTTATCGGGAACAGCATCTCTTTTCTCCTTTCATATATGGATGGACTATGCTTGGCTAACTCTGATTTCTTACCTTGTCTTTAAAGGAATATCGATATTAAAATCAAAATATTATAAAATGTTGATTTTGATTTTGAGCATGATATTTGGACTTTATGGTATATACTGGATAATAGTAAACTTACGTTAATGGAATCAACAATTTTTTCATATTCATTGATAATGTCATTTCAAAGATGGATGAAATATCCCTTAGCAAGCTTTAAGACAATCAAAACCTCAAAAGTATTATTCTGTGTATATGTTTCTATAAATAATATATGCATACTTTTTTAATATTAAAGTATGACATTGATAATATTTTGTCTCTCGCATTTTTTTTGTCAATATCCATATTCTATTCGTTTTTGTCTACAAGGCATACATTAATGGACAAATTCACTATGCACGACCTCATACTGTCATACTAAAGGGGAGTTTTTACAATCTTTTCAAGTACCTTTTCCCATGTCCTGTTTATGCAGTTGGTCGGGTGGGCTATTGCCTTGTGGCCTATAGGCTGTGCCACTGCAATTTGTCCCGTATCAGGGGTATGCAGGTGACTGGCATGTAATTGCTCATGCTCTTCTTGGACCTGACCGGTCGCCTCATCTGACACTGTGTACCATCCCACCGAAGGGGCATTCGCGTTATGGATGTGATAGACCCTTGTATCGTTTCGCAATGGATTAGGTCTGCCTCCTGCTCGTAGGTGTCCTCAGTGTGTGCAGCAGCAAAAGCATCTTCACTCATTTTTGCAAACTTAAAGCCTGCCGTCACGATTAGGATACCATGAAAAGGCTGGAAGGGAAAGTCGTAATCATCACAGGCGGAACCAGCGGCATAGGCCTTGCCGCGGCCCAGCGGTTTGTGGATGAGGGCGCCCATGTCTTCATCACAGGCCGCCGCCAGGGCGAGATTGATGCGGCAGTCAGGCGAATAGGCAAAGGCATCACCGGTGTCCAGGGGGACGTCTCAAACCTTGCGGACCTTGACAGGCTGTGTGCCACTGTGAGGGAGAAGAGGGGCCACATGGACATCCTGTTCGCCAACGCCGGCATTGGGGAATTGGCAACACTGGGGGAAACCTCCGGAAGCCCACTTTGACAAAGCATTCGGCATCAACGCCAAAGGGCTTTTGTTCACCGTGCAAAAGGCGCTTCCGCTGTTTCAGGGTGGGGGCGACGGTGGCGGCGGTTCCATCATTTTGAATGCCTCGGTGGCCGCATCCAAGGGGGTTGGAGGGTTTGGTGTCTACAACGCAACCAAGGCGGCCGTGCGCTCTTTCGCTCGCACCTGGACGGTTGATCTGAAGCAGCGCAGGATCCGCGTCAACGCCATCAGTCCCGGCCCGATAGACACGCCAGGCTTCGATGGTCTGCTGCTGGAGACTGACGAGCAGAAGGAGCAATTCAGGGAGGGCCTTTTGTCCGCCATGCCTATGGGGCGGATGGAAGCCTCGACGAAATAGCCAAAGCCGCCACATTCCTCGCGTCAGACGACAGCCGTTTCATCACCTGTATTGAGCTGTTCGTAGATGGGGGCATGGCGCAGATTTAGGTGACCTTGACCTTGGGACCGCGGGCATTTGGCCCGGGCTATCGATAACGCTCACCACCAGGGAGTGACATGAGCCAGTCACCTTGATTGAAGGCAGGCAGACTGTCTTTCCAGTGGGGGCTTGCCTTGCCCAAGTTTTTGCGGCAGTACGACAAGCACGTGGCCACCGCACCGTCGACATGGCGCATTGCAGAAAGACCAGTCTAACAACCACAACTGTATCAGGTCCAAGATAGGGTGTCATGATGTATGCTGCCGCCGTGATGGATGGGTATTCGAACCAGGTCTAAACATGCTGTGCCAGCCCCGGGAAGGTGGCTATGTGAGTGACAACAGAAAAACCTTCCATCCTCAAACGAATGGTTGGCAAATGCCTGCCCTGTGCTCTGTATTCCGTTATATAAGTTCACGCTATAGATACATAATGGGTAATTACTCAGGCATCGGTGTATAAAAATACACAACTTTCACCCCTATACTTATATATAAACATCTTGACAATGGTTGGGTTCTGCTTTATTTTGTAAGGTATGCCGTGCCGCATAGAGGCATCTCCTGCCTTTCGGCCCCAGCAATGGTTATGGGGCAACCCCAAAGCGGGTCATCCTCACCCTGGGGTACGTGAAGGGTGTCTGCTCACGGAAGGGAAGGGGTCAAATCCATCCACTTTTGCTTTGGCGACCGAGGCACATGCTGCCCCGGTTCCGCATGCCTCGGTCATCCGGAACCCGACCAGGCAGCCGGGAAATACCTTCTTGCACTTGCGTGGGGATGTTATGGTGAGGGTTATGGTGTACATGAAACACGGATGAGGGAAATACCATGCGGTTGGCAACAAATTGCTGAAGGGAGGCAGCAGCGCCCTGCACCATCATGTTTTTCAGTGGCCAAGGAAGACCAAAAGGCTATTCTGTATGTCTTATCGACCTTGAGCAGCCCATTTTGGTATCTTTCTGACGTGTCGATCGGTGGTCTAATAATAAAAGAATTCCCCTATCAGTTGTATGTTAACCTGATTCTTTACCTTCTTCTCTATGTATTTGTGATGGTTGCTGTTAACTTAGCAGGCGTCGTTTGCTCCCCTTCCTTTCCCTTCAATGGTTGTTAGAGATGCAAAATTATTTGAACCCATATGGTTAACGGGCCCGGAGGGCTTCGTGCTGATATCGGTCCTTTAAAATGGATTCTATTATCTAGATGGATGATATAGATTTAAAGTTTTCAATGCATAAAATACAATTTCCTTTTTTTCATGAGTGCAAAATCATGCAAGTCCCTACGGTATTCATTATCAATAAAGTAAGTATGAAGAAGACCCCGAACCTTAAACTGAATTTATGCTAAACATTTATCGATGAATTTAAAGTGTAAAGATTATGCTTATCTTTACAGGTTAACAAATTCAGATTAAATGTCAGGTAATAAAAGACCTACTCCAGATATGTCTAAAAAAGTTACTGAATTCTATATTTGAACAACGCAAAAAGCATTTTACTAGTGGCCATAATCACGGCAACACTGGTTCTCGGCACGAGCGTTATCCCGATGCAGTCATATGCAGACAGGGACAATAACGACGACCACAAAAAAACCAAGGACTTTAAATCCTCAATAACAGCAAGATCTGAATCAGACAAAAAGAGCGCAAGCCAACACCACGACCAGGACAACTTCTGCTACAGGGGCGACGAGGACTGCCAGCAGGCCAATGAGGGCCAGCAGACAGTGGGCAAGGACAACGATGCAAAGGGGTTCAATGACCAAAGCGACAACCTCGCGCTATCCTCATTAGGGGCAGCAGGCGGCACCCGAAACAACGGAAACGGAACTACACCAACACCAACAACAGGAACCCTTAACGTATGTAAACAAGTTAATTCCCCATTTGATGTGAGGCCTTCTGACTTTACATTCACATTCACTTCCGAGGGTGCCAGCCCTTCCGAATTTCCCGGTAGTGAAGACTGCACCAAAGTCACAGTACCCGAAGGTTCGTACAGTTTCATGGAATCTGGCCCTCCATTTAGGATCTTTATAGAGGTATCCGGAGATTGTATCCAAGATGCTCTTGGTGCTAAAGCATTTCACGGTAGCATAAAAGCTGGAGAGAGTCAGACCTGCACGGTTAGTAATCTTGTTACATAGGTTTGACTGGTTCAAACTTGCGGATTCTGATTGGAGTTTCCCCGTTTCTTCAATATTTGCCGTTGTGGTAAAATCCAGCCTATGACAATTGCCGGAATTGGCGGACCCGAAAACATGGCGTTCAGCGGGTTGAGTTACCTGGATTAACTACATGAATAAATTTTGCTTGCCAAGCCCGGGAAAAGGCAGACCATATTCCGGTTAATGACTGACATGGTTATTATATGAAGTAACATGTTGGGTGGAAAACATGGGGATTCCTGCATGGATTTTACTGTCTTAAGCATATCTGAAAAAGAATCAACCATGAAAAATTCTAAAAAACAACCTCTTTATGCAGCGAGCCAGAGTCCGTATGTTTTTACTGACAAAATAAAGACATTGCAAACTATGTATTGCGTGTCTTCTCCTCCCCTATTGTTTTGCCATTGGCATTATAAGTATGGTTGTTTTCAGGGCCAACATGCATCTTTGAACAATTCGGGTGCTTTCGGAATCGGGCTTGCAACATGCACAGGCCTTCTTTGCCTATTTCCTTAAAATAAGCCCCTGTATCCTTTTCCACGCCTGCCTTGTCTCCTAAGCCATCACTGGGATGCCCTTCTCCTCAAGTTTGCCATACCTTTTGTACTGGCTGGCAAACCCATCCTGCAATGTGGCAAGCACTTCCTTCCTGTCATTTCCAATCACCACGCACTACGTGTTGTTTGTCTCAAAGTCATGGTGAATCTCCTCATCCACTATCTTGGCAACTCCTTTGTGTATGTCTATCCTGACGGGCATGAATTTCACTTCATCAATTGGGTCGGGCTGAAAAAGAAAATGAGGCATAAAGAAGTATTGTGGTAAATCCTTTTATTTGATAGTTTTCACATCAAGAAATCACTCAATGTGCCCCTGCGTTTCATTTGCAGTATTCTCTACCAAAAACAACACAAAACAACATATGTAGTAATCACATCTAGGTTGTAACAATGGGTTATAATGGTCGATTTCTTGCACCTTTAAAAACTCTAAACTGCGAACTTTAAAACGGCAGATGATGAGATTGACGGGCCAAACTTTTTCAAGTCCAATCCTGCGAGGGATGTGGAGGAGCCCACAAGAAGGATAGGTGAATTTAATGCCATGATTTTGGAAAGGAGCCGGCAGGCAAGACAGTTTTAAGGTGCTGCCAAGAGGTTGATGGTTCTCAAGGACGGCTGAATGGGGCATCATAGAAATTGAAGAGACACCGTAAACATTTCCTTTGTCATGTTTAGTGAGAGTGTTATCCTCATTTTTACAGGTTGATAGACGCAAAAGAAAATTGCAGTTAATGATGCCCTATTTCATAAATTGAAAACTTGACAGTCTTTCACATATGAACATTTTATGGGGTTTACTGATGTTATCCACGTTAACATCTTTGATGGCCACAGGGCCAAACCTTTCTCCAGTCCAATCTTTTGCCGCTGCAGCTGATGGCGACAGTGGCGACCATAAAACCACCAAGGACTACAAGGACAGCATACACAAAGACATAGACTCCAAGTCAGAAAGAACCAACCAGCATTCGAGCCAGGACAACCTCTGCTACTGGGGTGACGGTTGCGAGCAGGCCAATGAAGGCCAGCAGATAAAGGGCAGGGACAATGCAGCTTTAGGCTTGAATGACCAAGGCAAAAGCATTGAAAACCAGCAAAACCTTGGCATATCAGCAACTCCACCACCCGTCACTCCACCCGTCACTCCACCAAGCACCATAACCGTAATCAAACACGTGGAGTGCGATTTTACTGCGGTCCCATGCCCCACGGCAGATAAATTCACCATTACGGCAACCACAGGCAACGGTTCCTCGTACACCTTCAGCGGCTCTGAGAGCGGCACTCCCCTGACTATAAACCCGCCTTTTCCCGTCACCTACGAAATAACGGAGACCACCCCAGACTCCGATGACGTTGAGTTTGAAACCACAACCACAGGTGACTGCTCAGGCACTATAACCTCGGGCCAGGACCTGACATGCACCATAACCAACACAGCGACACTACGTACCAGTATCTTAGCCGTAACCAAGCATGTGGAGTGTGACTTTACCGCTGTTCCCTGCCCTACTGCAGGCGACTTCAACATCACCGCAACCATAGGCAACGGCTCCTCGTACACCTTTAGCGGCTCTGAGAGCGGCACACCCCTGACTATAAACCCGCCTTTCCCCGTCACCTACGAAATAACGGAGACCACCCCAGCCTCTGAAGATGTCGAGTTTGAAACCACAACCGCCGGGGACTGCTCAGGCACTATAACCGCCGGCCAGGACCTGACATGCACCATTACCAACACAGCGACACTAATTACAAGTGCCCTGACTGTCAACAAGAATGTGGAGTGCAACTTTGATTCCTCTTCTGCTGTTCCCTGCCCCACGGCAGATAAATTCACCATTACGGCAACCACAGGCAACGGCTCCTCCATTCCCTTCAGCGGCTCTGAGAGCGGCACTCCCCTGACGATAAACCCTCCTTTCCCCGTCACCTACAATGTAAGTGAGACTGATGCACCCCAAGGTTTTGTCATTGACACCATACCCGTGGGATTTCAACCACTTGGTATAGCCGTCAACACCGACAACAGGCTCCTGTACGTGGTAAACTTTGGCAGCAACAACGTCTCGGCAATAGACCCATCGACAAACACCGTGGTGGCCACCATACCCGTGGGCTCTGGTCCTCGGGGCGTCGCCTTCAGCCCCGACAACAGGCTCCTGTACGTGACAAACTCTGTCAGCGACACCGTCTCGGTGATAAACCCATCGACAAACACCGTGGTGGCCACAATACAAGTGGGCTCTCTACCAGATGGTATTGCCTTCAACACCGACAACAGGCTCCTGTACGTGACAAACGTTCTTAGCAACACCGTCTCGGCGATAAACCCCTCGACAAACACCGTGGTGGGCACAATACGCGTGGGTGACTTTCCAGGTGGTATTGCCTTAAATCCCGCCAACAGGCTCCTGTACGTGGCAAACGCGGATGACGGGAGCGTCTCGGCGATAAACCCATCGACAAACACCGTGGTGGCCACAATACCCGTTGGCGGTTTTCCAGATGGTGTTGCCTTCAACCCCGCTAACGGGTTCATGTACGTGGCAAACAGTGGCGGCAGGACCGTCTCGGTGATAAACCCATCGACAAACACCGTGGTGGCCACAATACAAGTGGGCTTTCAACCAATCAATATTGCCTTCAACCCAGACAACGGGCTCCTGTATGTGACAAGCTCCGGCAGCGACAGTGTCTCGGTAATCGACGGCGCAACAAATACCGTCGTAGGGACCCCAATACCCGTGGGAAACCAGCCATCCGGCGTCGCCTTCAACCCCGACAACGGGCTCCTGTACGTGGCAAACTTTGCTGATGGCACCGTCTCGGTGATAGTGCCCCTCACAATGATATATTCTGCTGGTTGCACTGGTACGATAGATAATGGAGGTCAATCAGCCACATGCACGATAACCAACGCCTACGGAAGGGCTGCCTAGTGTATTGTTACATGGTCATGCCTCTATAGCCAAACCCATAATCCACATAACCTTTCAATCAAAACCTGTGACTGAGTATAGGCTTTGCAAACATGGTTGCATCTTGGTAAAGGCAGGTGGCCACCTCAGCAGTTGTCAAGGTCCTTGTCCATGGACAAAAGTTATTTTGGGGCCGCTTTAATTGTCAAGTCTCAAAGAATGAATAGAGTACACATTTCCCTTGATATGTTCTGTGTCAGTGTTATGCTGTTTTTGCAGGACGATAAACACAAAAATAGATTGCAGTTTTAAAAACCCTATTTCATATAAACTGAAAACTTGACAGTCTTTCATATATGAACATTTTACAGTGTCTGTTGGTATTGTCCGCGTTAGCGTCCTTGTTGGTCACGGGGCCGAATATGGTCCCAGTTCAAGCAAACGCTGAGCCTGGTGACAATGGTGACTACAAAATCACCAAGGACTACAAGAGCAGCATTAGAAAAGATGTAGACTCCAAGTCCGATAGCACAAACCAGCATTTGGCCAGGACAACCTCTGCTACAGGGTCGACGATTGTGAACAGGCCAACCAAGGTCAACAGATAGTGGGCAAAGACAATGATGCAAAGGGATTCAATGACCCAAGCAAAAACGTTCAGCAGTCACAGCCTGCTGGTGTGTCCAATCTACCACCCTCAACACCTCAACAAACAGGCACCCTCCTTGTCACAAAGAACGTCACATGCCCTGACGGCTTCTCATGCCCACCACCGTCCGACTTTACGATGCGTGTCACCGGAACCTAGGGCAACGGGAACCCAAGTCCAGCTTCGTTTGCCGGCTCCGAGGAGGGCACCACCGTCACGCTCAATCTCGGCGATTACAATGTGTCGGAGGACTTTGAGGACAGCGCGTCGTCGCCATTGAAGGCTGTGAGACTTTTCCGAGGGATGTAGCGGCACCATCAAAACAGTCGGTGGAGGCAGGGAGTGCAACGTCACAAACGAGTTTGTGTCGAAGGATTACCTGTTTCTGGGCAAGTGGGGCTCTATAGGCAACGGCGACGGCCAGTTTAGACTTCCAACAGGCGTTGCAGTGAACCCCTCGACGGGCAGCGTGTACGTGGCAGACAGCCAAAACAACAGAATCCAGGTGTTTGACTCCAGCGGCACCTTCATCACAAAGTTTGGGTCAGGCGGCTCCGGCGACGGCCAATTTCTTGGTCCAGTAGGCGTTGCCGTGAACCCGGTAACGGGCAACGTGTATGTTGTAGACCAGGCCAACAGCCGCGTCCAAGTGTTTGACAGCACCGGCACCTTCATCACAAAGTTTGGAACCGGCGGCTCAGGAGACGGCCAACTTAGTTTTGCAACAGGCGTTGCCGTGAACCCGACAACCGGCAGCGTGTACGTGGCAGACACCGGCAACGACAGAATCCAGGTGTTTGACGCCAGCACCGGCATCTTCATCACAAAGTTTGGGACATTCGGAACAGGAGACGGCCGGTTTGATGGTCCAATAGGCGTTGCCGTGAACTCGACAACGGGCAGCGTGTATGTGGCAGACACTTTCAACAACAGAATCCAAGTGTTCTTCCTGGACCCCTAACCTGTCGCCTTTGATGAGAAAAATTCCCAGTTATTCTCAAACCCCCTTTTTTGGGCTTTTCGTTTTTGTTTTATCCTTAGGAGATAGGGTCCCCATTCCATTATCTTTCATGATGGGGGCAGCCCTCCAAATTTATATGATTTAGGTACAAGGCTCTTGGTTTGGGCTATGGGGCAACATTGACGCTTTTTGGCTGCGGTGAATGCGTTACGGACAAGGGGACAACACAAAGGCCGAAGAGGATGACGCAAAGGATAACGACCACAGGAGTGTTGATCTAAGAAGTGTGGCGATAGAGAATAAAGGATATCCATGGATGACAACGGCGCAGGCGTGGTGGTAGGCAACTGTGTCATCCCATCTCCCTGGGAAAAGGAAGACTTTCATGGAGATTACGGGACTCAAGCCCGGTGGTATGGGAATGGGGGCGATTTTCCGGCTTGGTTGCATGCAAATCGGTGGAACATCTATTGAGGAGTGAATAGTGGACCTTGTCGTGTTCTTTTTGGCCTGTCTCGGGCATCCATGACCCGACACGCTATTTGGCCCCTGCCTTGGTGTCTGACGCAATAGGAAAACTGTGGCTTTACTCATAAGCAACCTTTGTTGGAACACCGCCAACAATCGTAACGGTATTTGGTGGAAAATTTTGGCATATGTTATTGCTTTAATATGCCGCTAGACAATATGTTGCCCCACACCAAAAAGCAACATAAAAAACGACATATGTAACAGGTGAAAAATGCGGTAACAGGGATAGCGTCCAAGAAAAGGCTGTATCACGGTATCAAAATTCATTTGCTTAAAAGAAACCCGATAACAATATCGGTTGATGTCGGTACCATCCGCAAAAGACAAAGAAAATATGGTTATTGACTTGCTGAAAAAAGGTCACACAACAAGGGAGATTTCAAAGATGGCCCATGTCTCGAACACCATCGTCAAGAAAAACAGGCAGAAACTTACTGCCGAGGCTAAAGAAGAGCAGGAGCAAGGTGACCAAAAGAATAAACCCTTGTCCATTTCGTCACAGGCATTCAAGCTATTTCTGGAGGACAAACCCGTTGTCCAGGTGGCCATTGAACTTGATTTGACAACAGACCAGGCACTGAAAATCCGCTCTGACTACCTGTTATTATGGAACATGGGAATGGCGTCTCGTGTCTTGATGGAAAACAGGAATAACCTTGGGACATATTTGAAACTGTTTGATTTTCTGGACGGAAACAAAATAAAGGTGAAGGATTTGAACCATGCTATTGATTTGGCGCTAAACATGAAAAATCTAAAGCAAGAGAAAGCCCAATTAGAGTACGACATAGACACTCTAATCGACTTAAAAAAGTATTACGACACGGAACTGGACGAAACCAAAAGAAAATACTACAAAAACCACTGAAGCCAAAATAGAGGTTAAATGTTTTTCAGAATTGTTGTGTATCCTAAAACAGGGCCGATTTACAAATACCATACAGCTTTGAGGTTATGGCCATGATTGCGATTGTGAAAAGAGGGCCCAAGGGAAAACCTGCCGATGAGCCTTCAGTAAAGGAATGGTCCAAACAGCAGAAAACCATTGAGGGGTATAGTTATGGAAGGCCACTTTATGGCAAGTAGAATTATATGAAATGGATTTAACAAAGGTTTTCTTTGCTTTGCTTAATAAAAAAGGATTTTTCTCGCAATCCTCTGTTCCTAGGGCACTAACTTTAGGCATTCTGCAAATGCGACAATATCCGTATTAGATGTACCCGGGTTGAAGGCATCAATTTCCCATCCCAAATTATTCCCCGAAATATCTGTCAATGCTTTAGAGCCAGAAACATAGGGAGGGGTTACCCCTACACCTGAAGGTGTAAATCTGTATCCCCCACCCGTAGATATTTCGCCAGGGTTGCATGATGCCTCAGCAAACCCTATTGTGCCAGGTAGAATGATTGTTCCGGTGCTTGCCCTTTCAGTCACAACAGCAGTTCGAGGGGGCCCTGCCGGTCCCGGAATTCCCTGTGGCCCTGCCTGCCCCTGAGCCACTTGAGTTGTAGTCGATGGCGCTGAACCAGTGGTATTGCCTGGACTAATGGTTGTGCTCTGGTCAGTAAAACCAGCTGCTGAATTATCATTGCCCTGTATTTGTTGGCCTTCACTAGCCTGGTTGCATTCATCAGGTTTGTTACAGAGATTGTCCTGATTCATGTTTTGTTTGACGTCCTGCTTCAAATCCGAAGTATTGGGACTTGCGGCATATAGTGGTGGTTGTTGTATTGGATTGAAATTTGGTAGTAAAGTAGATAATGATATTGCTATAACGATTATAACCAATGAATAGATAATTCTTTTATTCATAACTAAAATTGATTCTATAGGTAGCAGGATATATCTAGTTGTCAACATACTTTGATTTTATTGTAAATAATTGAAAATAGGTTCTGTTCACTTCTAGGGTGTTATTTTTGGTGTTCAAGAATGGGTGGTAAAATTTTAACTATTCTTTAATTAACCGTGAATTGATGTTTTCTTGCTTTTCTACATAGAGTTTTAAATTCTTCTAAAGATATGCCTATTTGTTGAACCAGACGTTCGATTTCTTATTCAATATAACTTTCACGCATTTTAATTCTACAATTTTATCATCAGGAGTACAGTAAAATCGTAAAACCAAACTATCGCCTATCGGATAAATTTCTTTAAAATTTCCTCCACAATTTAATAATACTCTTTTTTTATTTTCTAACTTCTTTCTCAAACCCTAGGCCCATATTGCTCTGTTGATTAGTTTTTTTATTCCTATTGTTGCAAGTTTATTAGGCTTTGTCACAAACCCCCTTCCTTGAGCAACCTGTGTATCCCACAAGTGTCGCATTACCCAGCTGTTTTCGTCTATCAACTCTCCTGAAAAATCCCTATAGTTCATCCAATCTTTCAGAGAAAGAAATGCTTCTTTGGAGATAAAGGAAAAGTACTCTTCCTCCTCTCCAGAATAAACAATGATTTTGGCAGCAACAACCTTTCATTCTCTTTCTATCGGTTTGATATTCCCCCACCTCAAATACTCCCACGCACCAAGTCGTATACCTGACGAAGCCATGGTGATGATTATGGATTTCAACCTTCTGTCTGGATATTCCAAAAGTTTCCTTATTTCATCTATTGTTGGTATACGGTCGTCTGAATAGTTTTTTGCCTTGGGTAGCCCCCTAGTGATTTTTTTCCATGGAATGGAAAAATCAGCCAGCTCGCAAAACAACTTTATGCTCTTAAGGTAATTTCTTATTGTTGAGCCCGTAATCTCTTTTCTGTTGAAGCGCTCCAGTTGAAATTGCATAAACCTTAACACCTGGTTGAATATCCATCCATTGCCCTCTTTCCTTGCCAAATCAACAAAAACACTGCTCTTCTCCTTCACGGTTTTTCCTTCTATATTCACAAAGTCAAAGAACTTTTCGAGCCTCTTTTGGTACTTTTCCCTTGTCACTGGCGATTTCATCGCGTACAAATACAGTGACCATGGGTCCAGTTCCTGATTATTGTTTTCTACCACTTTATTCTTTACACCTTATTTTCGTAGAACCCATTTAAAAGAGCCATTATCGTAACGGGCCCGGAGGGCTTCGACTCTGGCATGTACATGGGAACTGTAAAGTTATTGCTTATATTTTTTTATTGACCATCCCTGCGATTGATGTATTCCTCGAATCCTTGGAAGTGGGATATCCATATACTTGATATTGGCAGTGACTGCTAGTGATGCTGAAACCTACATGTTTTATTGTTTGATTGTTTTGCTTGAATGCGGCTTTGCATATCTTACCTAAGTCATTGTAATTCTACCATCAGATGTTATAGAGCCTTCAACTGCGTCATAAAAAGGGGTTAAAAATCAGGGAATCAAGGGCCTTTTATTTTCATTGGCCATATGCATACTTGTACTAAAGTGATTCTCAAGCGAGAGGAAAAAGAGAGACTGGTCATCCAGCTGGCAGAGGCCGGCAAGTCTACAAGGCATATAGCTCAGGTGGTCCATATCTCATTAAAAGACATTGGAACAATAATAAGAAAACACACCGGAGAGGATTTTGATTGTCAAGGCAGTGGTAAATCATTATACTCCAGAGCCTTCAGGCTTTTTAAAGAAGGCAAGAACTTGGTGGATGTTGCCATTACCTTGGACATGGAAGCAGATGAGGTTTTGGGCATGTATTCTGATTATCTACGGCTGTTAAACCTGGATAAATTGATAACCATCTATAATGAGATGGGGGATGACATTCATCTTCTGGAGCACCTCTACCATGGTCTAAAGAGTGAAGGCCTTGGAAACAAACAAGACATTATAAACATTGTCCAGATGGAAGGAAAACTCAAGAGCCTAAACTGCGAACTTTATGCAGTAGCAGCGGATATTGGAAGGCTAAACTCTACAAAGTTCCAGCTGGAAAGGGATGTGGACGAACTGACAAGAAAGATAGGCGACTATGATGACATGCTTTTGGAAAGGAGCCGTCAAGCAAGACAGTGTTAAAGGGTACTGTCATGAGTTGACGTTTGTCAAGGACGGCTGAATGGGACATCATAGAAATTGAAGAGACACCGTAAACATTTCCTCTGCCATGTTCAGTGTCAGTGTCATCCTCATTTTTATAGTTTAACAGTTGCAAAAGAAAATTGCAGTGTCTATTGCCCTATTTCATAAATTGAAAACTCGACAGTCTTTCATATATGAGTATTTTGCAGTGTCTCCTTGTAATAGCCGCATTAGCGTCTTTATTCGTTACAGGGCCAAACTTGGCTCCAGTCCAGTCTTATGCCGCCACTGGCAGTGACAATGATGACGGTCCCAAAATCACCAAGGACTACAAGGACAGCATACACAAGGACATGGACTCAAAGTCCGAAAAAACCAACCAGCATTTGGACCAGGACAATTTTTGCTATGGGGATGACGGTTGCAGGCAGGCAAACGAAGGTGAGCAGACAGAGGGCAGGGACAATGCGGCCTCAGGCTTCAATGACCAGAGCAAAAACACTGAACAGCAGCAGCAACAGCAGCTGCCCGCCGGGTCAACAACACCGTCACCACAAACACCGGGAAGCGGAACAACTCCGACACCGACACCTCAAACAGGCACCCTACTGGTCACAAAGAACGTAACCTGTCCCGACGGCTTTGACTGCCCATCGCCATCCGACTTTACAATGCGTGTCACCGGAACGCCTGGCAACGGAAACCCCAATCCCGCTACATTTGCCGGCTCCGAGTTGGGCACCAACGTCACCCTGAATGTCGGGGACTTCAACGTCACCGAGGACTTTGAGGACAGCGCCTCATCGCCGCTGAAGGTTGTGAGAAACTTTAGCGAGGGATGTAGGGGCACCATAGACACGGCAGGTGAAAGCAGGGAGTGCAACGTGACAAACGAGTTTATTGTAAAGGAGTACCTGTTTTTGAGCAAGTTTGGAACCTTTGGCACCATTGACAACGGAACTTTTAATGTTCCGTTTGGCGTTGCAGTGAACCCAACCACTGGCAATGTGTATGTGGCAGACACCAACAACAACAGAATCCAGGTGTTTGACGGCAATGGCAACTTTATAACAAGTTTTGGATCCGCCGGCTCTGGTAACGGCCAGTTCAGTTTTCCGTTTGGCGTTGCCGTGAACCCCTCGACGGGCAACGTGTACGTGGCGGATACCTTCAACAACCGCGTCCAAGTGTTTGACAGTACCGGAACGTTCATAACGATTTTGGGATCGTTTAATACTCCGGTTGCCGTTGCCTTCAACCCCACAACTGGCAACGTGTATGTGACGGACACGGGCAACAACAGAATCCAGGTGTTTGACAGCGCTGGCAACCTCCTAACAATGTTTGGAGGTACAGGCTCTGGTAACGGCCAGTTTCTTGGCGGTACGGCAGGCCTTACCGTCGACCCCACCTCGGGCAACGTGTACGTGTCAGACTTTTCCAACAACAGAATCCAGGTGTTTGACAGCGCTGGCAACTTCATAACAAAGTTTGGGTCCGCCGGCTCCGGCGACGGCCAGTTTAGCAATCCAAGAGGCGTTGCCGTCGACCCCACCTCGGGCAACGTGTTTGTGGCAGACACCGGCAACAACCGCATACAGGTGTTTGACAGCGCTGGCAACTTCATAACAAAGTTTGGGTCGGGCGGCTCCGGCGACGGCCAGTTTAGTAGTCCAACAAGCGTTGCCGTCAACCCCACCACAGGCAATGTGTATGTGGCAGACGCGTTCAACCACAGAATCCAGGTGTTTTTCCTGGACCCCTGACCTGACGCCTTTAATGAAGACAACGGCTTTATGTTTGTGGCAAACAATGGCGACAACACTGTCTCAGTGATAGCGTCCCTCACATCGACATTATCTGAAGGATGCAGTGACACAATAGCCAGTCCCTACCAAGCGATCACATGCACAGTAACCAACGCCTATGGAAGGCCCGCCCAGCCCATTTTTTTACAATTATTTTATTATTCTTTCTAGACAATTGCCGTTTTAACTTCAACATTGCCCTAAAGAATGGATGAAGCAAACATTTCGTGTGCATTGTTCAGTTTCAGTGTTATGCTGTTTTTTGTAGGACAATAAACACAAAATGAGATTGCAGCTTTTAAAAGCCCTATTCCATATAAACTGAAAACCTGACAATACCTCATATATGAACATTTTATGGTGTCTCTTAATAATTTCCGCGTTATCGTCCTTGCTTGTCACAGGGCATAATATGGCTCCAGTGCAATCCTACGCTGTCGTTGGTAGTGACATCTGATGACGATAACAAAATCACCAAAGACTACAAAGGCAGCCTCCACAAGGACGTAAACGCAGATTCCAGATCGCACAACTCAATATCTAGGTCAGGACAACCTATGCTACAGGTCTCCAGAGTGCAAGCATGCAAACGAAGGCCAACAGGTAGAGGGCAAGGACAACACTGCCTCAGGCTTTAACGACCAGAGCAAAAACATTCAGCAGCAGCAACCTTCTGGAGGTATTATCACCAACACCAACTCCATCACCAACACCCCAAACAGGCTTCCTCTTGGTCACAAAGAACATAACATGCCCTGACGGCTTTCACATGCCCACCTCCATCAGATTTTACAATGCTAGTGACTGGAGCCCCAGGTAACGGCAATCCAAGCCCCGCATCGTTTGCCGGCTCCGAGGTCGGCACTAACGTTACGCTCAATGTCGGTAGACTACAACGTGTCGGAGGACTTCCAGGACAGCGCCTCATCGCCGCTGAAGGTCGTGAGGAACTTTAGCGCAGACTGCAGCGGCACTATCGAAACGGCCGGTGAGGGCAGGGAGTGCAACGTCACAAACGAGTTTTTGGTAAAGGAGTATCTGTTTCTGAGCAAGTGGGGGTCCCTTGGCTCCGCCGACAGCCAGTTTATACTTCCAACAGGCGTTGCCGTGAACCCTACAACGGGCAACGTGTATGTGGCAGACACCCAAAACAACAGAATCCAGGTATTTGACAGCAACGGCACCTTCATCACAAAGTTTGGGTCAGGCGGCTCGGGCGACGGCCAGTTTTTTGGTCCAGTAGGCATTGCCGTGAACCCGTTAACGGGCAGCGTGTACGTTGTAGACCAGGCCAACAGCCGCATCCAAGTGTTTGACTCCGCTGGCACCTTCATCACAAAGTTTGGGTCAGGCGGCTCGGGCGACGGCCAGTTTAGTTTTCCATTAGGCGTTGCCGTAAATCCCTCGAC
Organism: uncultured Nitrososphaeraceae archaeon; assembly: GCA_963779615.1. Taxonomy (GTDB): domain Archaea; phylum Thermoproteota; class Nitrososphaeria; order Nitrososphaerales; family Nitrososphaeraceae; genus Nitrosocosmicus. The sequence continues at coordinate 263,621 of CAVZZA010000004.1, read as the reverse complement.
GGGCAACGTGTTTGTGGCAGACACAGGCAACAACAGAATCCAGGTGTTTGACAGCAACGGCACCTTCATCACAAAGTTCGGCTCCTTCGGTTACAGGAGACGGCCAGTTTGATGGTCCAGTAGGTGTTGCGGTAAACCCGGCAACTGGCAACGTGTATGTGACAGATGATTCCAACAGCCGCATCCAAGTGTTTGACGCCAGCAGCGGTGCGTTCATCACAAAGTTTGGGTCAGGCGGCTCGGGCGACGGCCAGTTTAGTTTTCCAGAAAGCATTGCCGTGAACCCGGCATCGGGCAACGTGTATGTGGCAGAAAACGGCAACAACAGAATCCAGGTGTTTGATTCCAGCGGTGCGTTCATCACAAAGTTTGGGACTTTCGGTACAGGAGACGGCCAGTTCAGTAGTCCAATAGGCGTTGCTGTGAACCCTACAACGGGCAACGTGTATGTGGCAGACACCCAAAACAACCGCATACAGGTGTTTTTCCTAGACCCATGACCTGCCGTCTTTAATGAAGACAACGGCTTTATGTTTGTGGCAAACAATGGCGACAACACTGTCTCAGTGATAGCGTCCCTCACATCGACATTATCTGAAGGATGCAGTGACACAATAGCCAGTCCCTACCAAGCGATCACATGCACAGTAACCAACGCCTATGGAAGGCCCGCCTAGTGTATTTTTATAGACATGCCCTATAGACAAATCCATAATCCCAATAACCTTTCTTTCAAATTTGTGACCTAGCGTTAACCTACAACAAACCTTGGGTGTAACGCTTTCATCTGGATTAGGTATAAATAGTCTCGTTGGAAGGTTAGGCGGTCACTTCGGTGGTCAATGTCATGTACAGCAACAATGCTTTTTGATATAAGACCGCCAGTTTCTGTTCGATGGCTAGATAGGAACCTGCCATAATTTGTGTTCCTTCTATTTACGTTAAAATCAAAAATTATTGACACACTGACAGTTAAAGAATCAGTATTAACAATTTTTAATATTGTATAAAAAAGAGGGAGATTAAACAAGACGTAATGGAACTGCTAGAAACACAGCATCTTTTGGAATTGAGGAAAAAGGTTGACCTGTTCAATAATCACGCTGGGGCCTGCATGAGCAGAAGATTAAGCTTGGAAAGGAAGTGGGAAAACTGTCAGATGCTTTAAGATAGGCAGAAAGGTTGTCCTGCTGGTCTTGATATAGGTGCCTCCGCCTTCAGATACGCCAATATGCAATGTATGAATGAGCTTGGCGATGGTGTCCCTTCTTGCTAGTGCCTTTATAGCCGGATAAAGATAGAGGGCCATGCAATCATAAAGGACATTCACAGAATTATAGAGCAGGCAGGGGAACTTAGGAATCTGGACCAAACCCTCGTTGAGACTGCGGAGGATATTGGTCGGCCAAACTCTGCCAAGTTCCAGCTGGAAAGCGATGTGGAAGAAATCACAAGAAGGATAGGTGAATACTGAGTATCATGACTCTACCTTGGATTATCAAAGGAGATAATCTGAAAATCTCGTCAATTAGTTTTATCGCAAGGTTGGCAGAAGTAAATAAGTTGAACTGGTCCGGTCAAATTTGGAGCCGTCTGGCTTTCCGTCAGGTGTCTAAATCTGCCAGCCAACGTAAGGCACGTATGCCTGGCATGAAACAATATTCACCGCCTGACGACGAACCGAGGCCGGTTCTGGAAGCTTTTTCGGATTGGTTTGCGTGGGACGATAAACTTTCCTGTGTCATCGTTGGCTCCTGCAGTAGGGTCTTTGTCACCACCTGATCCAATAAATATACCGTTGTTCACCCACTCTGCCTGGACAAACTCGAACTGCCGACTAATACTTGTACCTATAAAGACAAACATCAGTCCTCGCTCCGTTCCGTCATCCTCCAATACTCCTTCCGGCAAAGATGGACCAGGAAGCACTCTCCCCCTACGTCTCAATGACCGGCCGCGCGGGGTTAGCCGGCGGTATAGAATTTGGCGGCGCCTGGTACGGGAAGACATTGGAGACTGGCGTCGCCGGCCGGTCCACGCCGTCACTCACAGGTGCCCCTTTGCCGGCGTTAACAAGCAGCGTGAGCAGTTTGTCTACAAAGTCGTCGTTGAGTGAGCGTCCACCACACGTTTGGTGGGTCCGCCTATTGAGGGTAGCCTGCTCGATTTCGAAGAAGCTATCGTCGGCATACGGCTTTGTGACGTCGACGACCAGGTAGTCGGAGAGAAGCAGACTCAGTCAGGGGGTGGGCGCCATCAGGGTCAAGAGGCCAGTCGGTCTTACCATCCCAGCGATCGTAACTGGCCAGGTTGGCATGCATCCGAGCGCGATAAACGCCACCGTAGACCTTGCTCATGTGGAAGGCGTCTTCGAGATTGTAGAGGTCGCGCACCTCCAAGTCGCGGTTGACTTGGTCAAACTCCTTCAACCCCAAGATCATGTTCTTGATCTCTGGGCGGCCGACCCGATCGATGCGGACAGGGAGCTTGCCGGCGACTACAGTCTCGCTGACCACCGCTAACAGTGGCCCACGACCGTCGCGCAGCCACGGTTGGCAGTCAGCCTCTATGACGATGCTCAGAACGTTGAGCCCGATCAAGGCATTGTTTCCGACCTTCTTAAGGGCAAGCCGCCCAGTCTTTTGCGACTCTAAGATCGCCTGCGGGTCCATAAAGAATGGGTCAGCTCTGAGGCCGGCATAGATGCGCAGGCCATCGCTACTTGCACCTTTCTCGTCGTGAACGCGGAAGCGTATCGTCTCGCCGGACGGCGCCACGCACCAGCCTTCCTGCGTCTGGGCCATCCCTACTTCGCCTTGCCGCGGAGGCTCAAAGTGGCAGCTGAAGACCACCTCTTGGTCCTCGCCAGCGAAGGGGAAGGCTGTGGCTGCCCCGGTTCCCCCGATGGTGACTCGCCGAAGCCGCAAACGATAGACAATCGCTTCTGAGAAGTGCGAGTCTAGGCGGGCGTCTGGCATCACGTCTAGCACGAGCACGAGGTGACCCGGACGCTCTGGGCTGGGGAATGCATAAAGATCAGTGATATCGCCGGCCGGACCTGCGATCGCTCGGGGTCCGGAGAAATGGTCTGACATGGGCCTACTCCTACTATCGCCGAGTAACTGCTCGAAGGCATAATACTCCAGATATTCCTCTCACTGCTTGTTCATGATCATGTTTATTCATTTGTCAATACAGACAGATCTATTATTTATTATTGCTGATTGTTTCTCATTTTGCAGAAAATACATACATCAGTTTAGTTAATCCCTGGACAAAGCTAATAATTCCGCTCTTACTCAAGGGCTTTCTCACTCTTAGAAGTGACACGTACAGGCTCAAGTATAAACGATACACTCATACAGTGTAACTCTTTTTGTGGAGTAACATTTCAGAACCTGACGTCCACAAAGATTTGGATTAGGCAAAGATCGCAAGGTCCATCTATGCCTAAAATCAAATCTCAACCTCCTTATTGTTACTAAACTGCAAGTATCTATGATGATATCTAAAACAGTATTCTCTGTTGAAAATGGTTCTTTCTGGAGCAAGTTAACTTATTTAACTAATTGATGGTTTTTTGCATTATCTTAAAAGTTTAATAATATATACTTTCATTATGTTACAATATGCAAGAAACAATTACCTTATCTACAATCAACACTTCACCTTTGTTGCAAAGGTAAAGCCTGGCAGAGGTCAGAAAATTCGCGATAACGCCTCTAAGCGAGCTGAATTTGCCGTGGGAAGAGGTACAGACAAGACTGTTAAGGCCGCTTACGCTACACTACGCACGGTGGATTCTCTTCGACAATGACACACGATTTATCTACTACGCTTCGTTCGACACGGATCATGGACAGGTACATTGATGACGCTGCCAGGATCTTTGCTGAATCCGGGGTTGCAGGGTTCTTCCCGGATCTAGAGGGATTTCCTGACGACCACGCTGCCAGTGCAGCCGACCCGGAGGCATACAGGAAGTTTCTGGCGGACAACGCGGTGTAGAGAGCTTCTATCCAATTCGAGGGTTATCCTGGTGTTACGGTCGAGGAGATCAAAAAGGCATTGAAAGTTCGCAATGCATTCAGCAACATGCTGGATCAAATGCAATAAAACAGGTCAAAGGAGTGCAAGACCATGACTGAGATGACTACAGCACCACGCAAACGAGATTGCGATCATCGCCGCATCAGCATGTATGTTTATTGGAGTTACTCGGATGAAGCCGGACATTTTGATAGCAGACGCCACCATTTGGGCCTACACGTTTGGCGGTGACTCAAGACTACGACGATTATGGAAGAATCTATTCAGCTAAGTCTTAGCCAATATCTCTAAAAAGTCAGGGACTAGTGGGAAGAGTTGACTGAGATGTCAAAGGCCACGCTCGAATTGGACGACATACAGAGCGGGGTTCTTTCTCCCCGACCCAACACCTTATGTGGCAACATACATCCTATTACGCATAGATGACCGTAAGGCGGGACGAGATCTGATGGAGAGGCTGAGTAGGGTTGTGGCGTCCGTCGGGCATCAGACAAGCCCAGCAGGCGATGCTTGGGTAAGCGTTTCCTTGAGATTCCAAGGCCTTAAGGCCCTGGGTGTTCCTCCAGAATCACTGGACAGTTTCCCACCTGAATTTCAGTCAGGGGATGGCTTCACGGGCAAATGAACTAGGGGACACTGGAGAAAGCTCTCCGGAGAATTGGGAGAAACCACTCGGGACAAAAGACGTTCATGTTGTCCTGACTGCCCTATCTCCAAACGAGCAGAAACTTGAGTCAGTAATGGAGCGTGCCAGGAAAGCATACCATGGATTGCAGGGTATCAAACCCATCTGGCGTCAGGATTGCTACGCGCTGCCAACCGAAAAGGAGCCCTTTGGCTTTAGAGACGGCATCAGTCATCCTGCAATAGAGGGGAGTGGAATTCCAGGCACCAACCCCAGGGACCCCCCTCTCAAGGCTGGAGAATTCGTATTAGGCTACCCCGATGAGACTGGCAGGATTTCCTGATATGCCGAAACCAGACGCACTCGGCCGAAACGGAACCTACGTTGTGTTCCGAAAACTCCACCAGCGCGTGGCCGATTTCAGGAAATACCTGAAGACAATTTCCTCAAACCCTGAGGAAGAGGAACTGAAGGCCGCCAAGATGATGGGACGCTGGAGAAGTGGAGCCCCCTTAGCCCTCTGCCCAGAACGTGATGACCCCGAACTTGGAGCCGACCCTAAACGCAACAACAATTTTCTTTTTCAAGACAAGGATCCGAGAGGATTCAGCACACCATCCGGATCACACATTCGGCGGATGAATCCACGAGACACGCTCGGAGACACCACCAAAGTTAGTCTCCACAGGATGATTCGGCGCGGCACCCGTTACGGCCCCCCTCTGCCGGAGGGGGTGTTGGAGGATGATGGGGCAGATCGGGGATTAATTTTCGTCTTCATAGGCGCGCACCTTCGCCGGCAGTTCGAGTTTGTCCAGGCAGAGTGGGTGAACAACGGCGTGTTTATTGGGTCAGGCAACGACAAAGACCCCATTTCAGGAGCCAACGATGGCTCGGGCAAGTTCATCGTCCCAAGCAAGCCAGTCCGAAAGAGCTTCCAGAGTCTGCCTCGGTTCGTCGTCACACGCGGCGGTGAATATTGTTTCATGCCAGGCATACGTGCCTTACGTTGGCTGGCAGATTTAGACACCTAACTGAAGAGCAGCTCTGGCTCAACTTGGCCAATATGTAGTGAAGTAGATGACCGTAGAGCAATTAATTCTCATCTTGCTGCAGGCAACATTATTCACATCTGCTCTAAACCTGGGTTTTGGAGCTACACGGTTTGAGCTGTCTTTCCTTTTTCGTCGTCCTGGCCTGTTCGCTCGTACGTTTCTTGCTATGTACGTTGTGGTCCCAGTAGTGACTGCAGTGATACTAATTTTAGTGCCGCTACCTGTTGGCGTGAAAACTGCGGTGATACTCTTGTCGATCTCGCCCATTGCGATAACTTTGCCCTTCAAAATGGAGGCTAGGGGGGCAAACCCAGCATATGCGTATTCCCTGTTAATTGGCATGTCGCTGATAAGCGTGGTTACCGTTCCTGTTTCCTTGACCATTCTGACGGCTCTTCCTCTGGCTCATGATGCTAGCGTCCCACCAATTGAAGTAGTTAAGATCATTGCAAAGACCATTCTCATCCCGTTGATACTAGGTGCAATTATTCGGCGCTTTGCACCGCGATGGGCCGAACGTTTTAGTAAATCGATAAACGCCGTTGTAGGTAAGGTGACCATGGCAGCCTTGCTCGCTTTGCTGGTGCTGAATTTGAATGGTATTATGGAAGCCGGTGTATTGTCCTACATAGTGATCTTTGTGTTGGCTGCGGTGTCATTGGCAGCTGGACATTTATTGGGCGGGCCGGCATTTGGGGATCGTGCAGTTCTGGCAATGGCCTCTTCCCAACGTCAAATGGGGATAGCTACGCTCATAGCGGCAATAAATTTCCCAGCTGCAGTAACCATTGATGTGATTGTGATTTACCTAATTGTATCTATTGTCGCGACCATTCTCTATTCGAAATGGTGCAAGAAGCAGTTGGCGGAACAACCCAAGCCGTGAGGGACACCCGTCACTATGACCTCATTGTGATTGGCGGCGGCGGCCCGGATGAGTTTGCCGCATTCGCCATGAAATGCATATTAGCCATCATCGCCTATGCGAAATGGTGCAAGAAGCAGTTGGCGGAACAACCCAAGCCGTGAGGGACACCCGTCACTATGACCTCATTGTGATTGGCGGCGGCCCGGCGGGGCAGGGCGCGGCGGAGTTTGCCGCATTCGCCGGAAAACGAACATTAGTCATAGAGCGCAAAGTCTTAGGTGGCCTTGTTGTCACGACTGGCGGTGGGCCAACCAAGACCCTCCGCGAGGCGGCCCTGCATCTTACGGGTTTTCGCCACCGGGCCCTTTATGGACTGACTGCGCAACCAGACATAGGCATGGCAGTGGATCTCATGCGTGCACGGACAAGGGAGGTTTGCTCTGCATTGCAGACCTTTACCCGCTCTGTCTTTGTGGACAGGTTAGGGGTAGATGTTATCTTTGGCTCGGCGCGTTTGGGACCAAACCGTAAGGTAATGGTCACCCCCAATGAAGGCTCAGAAACCGAAAGCGTTTTCACAGCAGAGAGTGTTCTGATAGCAACGGGGTCGCGCCCATTTCATCCAGCGAACATCCAGTTTGACGATCCTGACATTTTTGACTCGGAAGAGCTGCCAAATCTTAAACGCATTCCCAAGAGCGTCTTGGTCGTTGGAGGCGGCTCGATCGGTTGTGAGTTTGCTTCAATTTTTACTGCCTTTGGGATCCCAGTGACCGTGGTTCAGTCTGGATACCGTCTGCTGAGCACAATGGATAGCGAGATGTCGCGTTTGTTGTGCGGGGTATTCGAAAAACAGCGGATGAGGGTAGTGCTCGGCACAGGAGTGCGCACCGCCGGCCGGGTTGATGGCGAACTACAAGTCACTTTGGAAACTGGCGAGGTGTTGAGTCCGGATATCGTGCTGTTTGCGACTGGTCGAACGGTTAACACGGAAGGCCTCGGTCTTGAGGCGGCCGGAGTAAAACTGAAAGATCGAGGAGTAGTTGAAGTATCCAATCATTTCCAGACTAGTGTCGGTGGAGTCTACGCTGCTGGCGATGTAATAGGTCCTTCGCTAGCATCGGTCTCGACGGAGCAAGGTCGGGTAGCTGCATGTCATGCATTGGGCCTAGGCTTCAAGGAGAAGTTAGACCCGTTACCCGTGTCGGCAGTTTATTCAGTGCCGGAGGTGGCTGGAGTCGGATTGACTGAAGATGATGCGAAGGAGCAAGGGATCGATTACGAAGTCGGGCGTTGCAGTTTTGGAGCAATCCCCCGCGGCGCCATCTCGGGAGACACCGACGGCATTCTGAAACTGGTGTTTCATCGTCACAACCGGTGCTTGCTCGGAGTTCATATCCTCGGCGACATCGCGTCAGAGATCATCGCCCTCGGGCAGGCCACGATTCACAATTCAGGGACAATCGACATGTTTAACAACCTGACGTTTGCAACTCCGACATACACAATGGCCTACAAGTATGCGGCATTTGATGGCTTTAAACGTCTAGCCGCTGCTGGCGATTTCCACAAATTTGGCTCTGAACAGAAACGAGATGACGTTGTATCTGGTCAAACTTAAGAATAGACAAGACTGAGCAACATGAGGGCACTGGAACAGAGGGTTTTGTAACACTGGGAAAGGAGATCGACGAAGGCGGAAGAGAAGACTACACTATACTGCATAACAGAGGTATGTCCGCAAACAACGACTTAAAAAGTGGACTTTTAGATTTGCTACAGTAGGATTACTCCAATGGCATTGTTTCTAATACCAAGAACCATTTTATTGATGTCTGCAGGTGGCGGCCCATTGTACAGGAGGTAATGGCGGCCACAACATCCATCACCATACACCGTATTCAAGGAAAAACAAAGGATTAGGAACTAGGGCTACAACGATAAGGAGTCTTTGTCTATCTATAACATCTTTTCTTAGTTTCTTTAAAGCCTCTTCTACTGGCTTATTGGGTGTAAGGGCATACTCAACTCGGTAAAAGACTTTGTCCCCTATGGGTTTTACATAGCCCCTTAGGGCCTTTTCAAACAACGGAATTTGTATGTCCGGCAATGTTATTTGTGCAACGCTGTCATATCTCAACATCCTTGCTGACGTCACAAGCCTTTAGAATCCACCTTCTTACAGGCGGAATAACATTGTCCCTTACATCCGACAACAGTAATCCTAAGTCTATCTTCCACCCTACCGAGAAAGAAAAGGATATCCAAAACATCCTGCTCATCATGGAGCCTAAAAGGCCTGTTGCTGCAGCTAACGTAAACCATCACACTGCCGTTAGGGTGAATGTGAAACTCCACAGTATGAATGCCTATCCTCTCTGTGATGGCCTTGGCGGTTCCCTTATAACGCCCAGCCTATGAGTTCATAGTTTTCCCTGGGTATGGAAGTCCATAAGCTGCAGTTTGTGGATATATAGCAGATAGAGAGCGAGTTGCGTTAGCAACTCGCGGAAGTTGTGTGCCTTTTGAATGCCTATTTCTGAGACCATATCCACCGTGGTGTCTTTTTGGACATTGTTTTTTCTGCTTTCAATTATCTTTGTCTTTCAGCTCAGTTAGGTAATATCTTTGTGGATTTTTCACGTTTGATGCCTTTGAGATGAATCCCTTCCTTTTGTGAGTTTGTCAGCCGTAAAAAGAAGCCCTTCACCCAAAAAATGCTTTAGTTTCCTTTGGGCCTTTGATTTGCTGACCCCAAATTTGGTCATCATGTCCTTGAAAGTTATGCCCATGCCATTTTCTACATAATTCTTTTCAGCTAATTCTTTGACCTGATATCTTTTTACATACCTCCTATGCTTGTTACTATGGACCAATTCACCATTTGGTGCACTTTTTAAAAGGGGTAAAGGTACATTCTTTTTTGTTTTATATGCATCAGCGTCAGAAGAATTATTAGAATTCAAAGCCCCTTCCCTATCGCCAAAGTTTTGATTAGGTTGAAATGATAGTTGAAGACCAGTGTCTTGTATCTCTTGTAGTAAAAAATAAAGACAGTGTATTCAATAGTGCCGTTAAAGGCGGTAACAACAGAGATGGCCACTAAAAGTCAGATCCATTCTGTGGGGAACCGGAGCCGGATTCCACCAAACCATTTTCTTCCAAGTCCTTTTTGCAGGCGTCACAAAACCAGCCTGAGCAGTTTGTATAAATTATCTTAAGGTAGTGTGGAGCAACATTGTTACAGTCCAAACCAGTACAGGTTTTATAGCGGTTAGTGGTAATGTAGTTTGGGTTCATGGTTTTCTGAACCTTTGGACTTGGTGATCTGTTAGCTTGAGGGTACGAATCTTTTGCCAACAGGTCCCGATATAATATTGCCCAGTTACTGTGGATGGATGCCTTTTTTCTTTTTATAAAAACATGCCAAAGTGCTGATACAGTTTAAATTTAAACTCATCTGATGTTATAGTTGCAACTAACGTAAATAAAAAGGTTTATATATAAGATACATACACCGTCATATAAATCTATTGTAATAGATACCAAAGAAGCCAATGCCCTGTGTTATCTAATAGGACCGGATTACAGGTGCTATTTCTAAGACTACATCATCAATCTACTCCCCTTTCCTTCAGCTTCTCCACATTAACCTTCAATAGAATTTGCTGGAACTTGTTCTCCATGTCTTTTACTAACTTTTTTTCTAAATCTTTAAACCGTTCTTCTTCGCCTTGTTTTATTTGGTCATAGGCTTCAGGCGTCAATGGATAGCTGCACTTGGAACAATACTTGTTATCCACCGCGTTAACGAGCGCACACCGGGGACAATCCAGAACACTCGGCTTTTGCCTTTTTAATGGCTCGATGGAGATTCCGTTGTACTCAAGAATCTTGGCCTTGAGCTCGTTGCCCATCCTTTTCTTGATGTAGCGGGCGCCTTGTTTTGAGTTCATGGACCACCTCGCCTTCTTCTTTAGGGCATAATCTGGTAGATGATCTGAATCGGCTGTTATTGCCGAATGCCTTATGCAATAGGGGTTCCATTTCTTTGTCTTTAGCAAGTATTGTAGTTTGTCAATTTCGTCTTGTTCAGCTATCTCTGATGCTCCAAGCAAACGGATTATCCTATTTTTGAGCTGTTTCATGATCTCGTTGATTTGGTCTGGTCTAATCGGCCTTCCGGTTAAAAGACTGCAAATCAGGGCAGCATCAGGCGAGTTTTTAAAGGGATGCTCATTAAGCCAATCCCTCACATAGGGAAACGAAAAAGTGAGCAGCAAAGGCCCGCTTCCCGTTTTTGCCTCATGGGGTATCTCGCCTTCGCCATACCTCTCCTTCAGGCTGTATGTGTTTGATTTTAAGCAAAGTCACCTCATGAGGCCTTGCATCCAAGTCCCAAAGCAGGGCTAGCACAGCCTTGTTTCTTTTATGTGGCTCATACCTTATTATTGTGAAGAGGTCGCCCCTATCCCAGATCTCCGTCTCAAGATATGGGCTTAGCCTCTTTGTTAACTTCATCTTTATATTTATAAAAGATGGTGTGACCCAACTGTCGTACGACTCTGTATTGAGACCCTTTTCCTTGGCATTGTATAACCACCTGAAAAAGTACTTTATCCTCCACAAGTAGTCATTCCATGTTGTAATCCATTTCCTGTCTGGGTCTTCCCTCTCTGTCTTCCTTTTTGAGTCCAGGAACCCTAGCACCGGCTGCTTTTCCTGAATCTGATAAAAGGTGACCTCTGGACCGAGGTGTTCTGCATACCTTATCAAAACCTTGAGAAGCCCATTTTGGTAGCTTTCTGACGTGTCGATAGTGGTGGTCAGATACTGAAAGAATTCCTCTATCAGTTGTCTGTTGACCTGATTCTTTACCTTCTTCTCTATGTTTGTGATAGTTGTTGTTAACCTAGCAGGCATTGTTTGATCTCCTTCCTTTCCCTTCACTGGTTATTGGAAATGAAAAATTATTTGAACCCATATGGTTAACGGGCCCGGAGGGCTTCGATCCCTCGACTTCCGGCTGTCTCCCTTAAAGATAGAAGGCAGGCGCTCTATCCATGCTGAGCTACGGACCCCCAGACCTCTTGGTAAAATTACCTTATAAAATTGTTGGGTTAAAACGGGATTAGTTCTTTTAGCCTTTGTCTCTTATTATGATGGTGTTGGATTAACTGAATTGATATATAATGCGCTTTAGGCCATATACAACCGTTCTGTATAAAGAATGTACATTACCCATTATAGCATTCTTCAGCGCTATCTTTTGATATAGTGAGTGGTTGTTAGGATTAGGCTTTTCTGGTTGGGCGGATATTTCTAATGATCCTTAAACATTGAGGAAAGAAGCGTTTGATAATTCAATTTCAATTATGTATCTGGCAATGGGTGTTTCCATACCTTTTTACCAAGTGTTTTGGGAATTGTCCTGCTGCATTAAAAATATTAAAAATTGCCATTTGATAGAAAAATTTACCCTAAATAATTGATTTTTAAGTTTATTAAATGGCAATGTATTTCAATAGTCCATTACCATTAAAAAAAGTTAATAATAGCAAAAAGTAAAGAGTAATATTGTGAATGAAAATTATTACAATTACAAGAGTTTCGAATCCGAGGTGAATCAATTATTTGCAATTAGAAAATAACAATAGTGGGGAGGAAAAAAACAATAAAAGCACTCTGTCTGAAGGGATAGGATTTCAATCTATATTTGAAAATTTTATAAAACAGTTAGCAGAATTAAATAGCCTTACAGCGTTGGGGCCATTTACTTCTTTAATGAATGATCCAAACCTTAACTTAAACACACTGAAAGAACACGGTGATTTGTTATTGAGATATCAGTCATTTCTTAATTTATACTTTTCACGTATGATAAATGCTTACCTGTTGGCCGTAAACAAGGTATCATCTGCCATAGCTGAAAAAAATCCCGATGAGATCAGAAAAATAATCATAAATACCTTTGAAGATGTGTTTTCATCAATGTTGCAATCAACAGACTTTTCAATCAATTATAATAACTTGTTGAATTCCAGCATTGACGTGATTAAAAGTTACCAAAAAATTTATGATTCAAATTCCGTTTTATTCAAGTCACAACAACAGCAACAGCAGCTATCAAAAGAAGAAAAAGACCTGTTGTTTTATAATCTTTATGAAATCAAAAAAATATCACTGGAGATCAAAAAAAAATTAAATGAGAAAAACAATGAGTAATTCGTTATTTAATTATTTAGTAAATGATTATTTTACATTTATAAAGAATCCCGACAACCTCTCAAAATTAAAAGAAATCAAAAAATTATTGTCAAATATAGACAAAATCAAGACAGGTGAAAGTGAATATGAGGTAATAAAAGAAACAACCCTCTTTCGTTTATTACATTACAAACCACTAAAAAAACAAACTTCCAAGTATCCTGTTTTGATTGTTTATGCATTAATAAATAAATCATATATTTTGGATTTGCAGAACGATAAAAGTTGGATAAGGAACCTGCTGGAACAGGGTATGAATGTTTATTTAATTGACTGGAAGCCACCATCAAGACTGGATAAATACATCACTGTTGATGACTATGTTAATTTATTTATCTATGATTGTGTGGAATACATAAAAAATATAGAAAACGTCGATCAGATTTCATTACAGGGATATTGCATGGGGGGTACAATGTCCTTGATGTACACTTCATTGTATCAAAAAAACGTTAGAAGTTTAATTACCATTGCACCCATTGTTGACTCCGAGAAAGATAGGTCCGTAATAAAAAACATGGCTGAACATATGGATATTGATAAAATACTATCCTATCATGAAAATTTTCCATATGAACTCTTATATCTGGTTTATGCATCACTAAAGCCGTTCAAGCAAGGTGTAAACAAATACTTTAATTTATTTAACAACTTTGAAGATGAAAGCTTTGTCCAAAATTTTTTAAGAATAGAGAAGTGGCTATATGATACACCTCCTATTGCTGGGGAAACATTCAGGCAATGGGTAAAGGATATCTATCAGCGAAATCTTTTTTCAAAAAACAAGATGATTGTGGGCGAAAACAAGATAAATTTATCAAACATTAAGGTTCCCGTTCTTAATGTAGTGGCTGAATTTGACCATCTGGTAACTTCAGACAGCAGTAGCTCTCTGAACAACCTAATTTCAAGTTCAGACAAAAGTTTAATGAAATTTCCTACAGGGCATGTAGGGTTGATTGCTAGCAATTTTTCGCAAAAAAATGTTTTGCCAAAAATTGGAAAATGGATTCAAACACATTAATAGATTTATTGTTTTAACCAGTGCTTTTCTTTTTCCTTGTTAGTGGTATAATTATAACTTGAACTAGGTCACCCTCCTCAATTCCCAAAGCATTTCTTTCTGCTTCGGGGATTGAGATTCTCCCACCCGTTTGTACAGTAGTTTTAAACATGGCATTATAATTCGTAAACCCTTGTAGAGATGAAAACATATTCTGAAATGCATTGTATTGAATTGTGGAGAACTGTCGCAATAAATCCTGCTGGAATTCCGCAGCTTTTTCAATTGATTTCTTAAAATCTAAATTATCTTTATTTTCTTCATTCTCGTTGCTCATAGAAGTGATTTGATTCGATAATATTTTAATGTTGAATATAATATTTATGTTAAAAATTAGGATTCGATAAATTTTTTCACTATTTTGTAAAATTCAAGAGGGTTTTCAACAAAAGGTACATGACCGCAACCCTCCATAATACGTGTTTTTACAAAAGGAATGCCTCTAAAGTACTCTATGTTCTCTACCGGAATAGTGGTGTCGTTTTCTCCCCATATCACCAAAGTGGGAATTTTGATTTCTTTCAAGCTGTCTTGCAAATCACTATTTTTTCTCAGTGCTAAAAGTGTTGATACAAATGAGTGTTTTGCATTGGGTTGCTTCATCCTGTTTATAAAATCCTTTATTGTTGATTCTTTTACTTGATGATTGTTATGTGACATCATTTTAAAAGCTCTTTCGGTATTTTCCCTGGTTGGGTATAAAGATGAGTAGGTGTATTGCCTTAACGCCAGTGTCGGCCTCTCTTGTGTGCCGGCCGGGGACACCAGGATCATTTTCTTAAAAAAGTCTTTATGCCTAAAATGATACTCTAAAATCAGTTGACCTCCAAAAGAGGAGCCTACCATTATAGGGTTTTTGACTTCAAATTTTAGAAACAATTCATCCAAAAACCTTACAAATAAATCTATGTTGTATTCTATCCTTGGCTTTTCACTGTAACCAAAACCAATGATGTCTGGTATAATTACGTTATAATCATCTAGTAAAGGAAATAATTCTGACCATCGTTCTGCAGAAGCTCCAATACCATGAAGCAGAATTATGGTTTCATTTGAATTTGTTTTGTCTATTTTGATATATCGTATGCTATATCCTAATATATTTATAAAATCCATTGTCTCGTTTCTTTCTTCATCCGAAACCAAACTCATTCTAATAGTTATACTCTTGATAGATAATATGGGCTATACTTAAATTTTATGATCAATATCCATTAAAACATACTACATAACAATAATCAGATACATATCGATAAACTAAATGACTCTTTACGCATGAAATGATGAGTTTAACAAAATATGCGTATATTTAGTTTTAGCCTTTATCCTTTTTTTCTGTCTGTCGGTTTTGTTTTGTCAACAGGTGCGTTGGGCTATTGGTGATGGCAGGCTGAACACCTCGCTTGAAAGCTTGGTGCTTACACCTCCATTCCATCAACGCCATCTTCTATGGCCGCCCTTCTCCTTACGGAAGGTTGTCTTGTCTCGGGAAAGGCTTCCTCCTTAGATGCTTTCAGGAGTTATCCTAAACAGCTTAGCTGCTCAGCTTGCCCTGTCGGACAACTGATAAACCAGAGGCTGCGCTGCCCTGTTCCTCTCGTACCTAGGGGCAACTTCCCCTCAGACAACCACGCCCCTGTCAGGCAGAGACCGACCTGTCTCACGACGGTCTAAACCCAGCTCACGTTCCCCTTTAATGGGCGAGCAGCCCCACCCTTGGCTCCTGCTGCAGAACCAGGATGGGAAGAGCCGACATCGAGGTACCAAACCGCGGGGTCGATGGGAGCTCTCGCCCGCGACGAGCCTGTTATCCCTAGGGTAACTTTTCTGTCACCACCAGCCCCCAATAGTGAGGACATGATGGATCGCTAAGCCCGGCTTTCGCCTCTGAATCCCGTATCATTGGGGATCCAGTCAGACTGGCTTTTGGCTTTGCCCTCACCGGCGGAGTTCTGTCCCGCCTGAGCCAATCTTTGGGCCCCCTCGATACATTTTCAAGGGGGTGCCGCCCCAGCCGAACTGCCCACCTGCCGATGTCCCTGCATAAGCAGGTTAGCGATACGGTAACAAATGGCTGGTGTTACACTGTTGCCTAGGCCAGTCCCGGAGAACTGACCATGACGGCTCCCAGCTACTCTCTGCATTTGCAACCATATCGCAACAACAGGCTGCAGTAAAGCTCCACAGGGTCTTCTCTCCCCGACAGAGGTTCGTGGACTGTTCGTCCACGTTATGTGGCTTCACCGGGTTGTAGGCAGGGACAGCGGGGCCCTCGTTGTTCCATTCATGCACGTCGGAACTTACCCGACAAGGCATTTGGCTACCTTAAGAGAGTCAGAGTTACTCCCGGCGTTTAGCGGCCCTTAGCCCGGTTGAACCCAGGTTTTAGGTACCGCCACTGGCCAGGATACAGAGGCCATACACATCCTTTCGGACTAGCGACCACCTGTGTTTTTATTAAACAGTCGGGACCCCCTAGTCACTGCGACCTGCAATCCCTACTCCTCGTAAAAACTGCAGGCACTCCTTATACCATAGGTACGGAGCTATTTTGCCGAGTTCCCTTGCCATACGGTATACCCGATAGACCTTAGACTTCTCATCCAGGGCACCAGTGTCGGATCTCGGTACGGTCTTGAAAGTGTCTCCCTGTTTCTGCTTTCAGTGTCTCCTGGACTCAAGTAAACCCTCCTTGCGAAGGGCCATTCGTATCTCGCTTTGATTCTCGCCATTACGGTACTCCTCAAAGCTAGAGTACTTGGACAGAACGACGGTTCTGCTTACCCTATCCGGAAGCGACAGAGAAGGTGTTAACGAACTTTCAAGGCACTGGAATATTAACCAGTTTCCCATTCAAACAATTCTGTTGAGGTTGTTTTTAGGACCGGCTAACTCCCGGCTGATGACGCATTGCCGGGAAACCCTTGCCCATGCGGTCGCCGAGATTCTCACCCGGCTATGCTGTTACTACCACCAGGATCTGCACTAGTAGTTCGGTCCACTGGACTTTACAGCCCAGCTTCTACCCAAACACTACGCCCACCTACCACGCACCGACATCGTCGGTGGTCTAAAGTATCGGTAGTCTACTTGAGCCCCGTACATTTTCGGGGCTTTCGAGCTCGGCAGGTGAGCTGTTACGCACTCTTTAAAGAGTGGCTGCTTCTGAGCCTACCTTCCTGCTGTCTCTGCTCGAAAACACCCTTTGGTTTGACACTTAGTAGACATTTGGGGACCTTAACTTTAGTCTGGGTTGTCCCCCTCTCGGTTATGAGGCTTACCCCACATAAACCCGCCTCCTAGCTTCTACGACGCCCGTATATTCGGAGTTCGAATGGATGGCGAGCTCTTTCGAGCCCTTACCGCCCGATCGGTGCTCTACAATACAGGCCATCTCAGCTAAGGCAGGACTGCGATCCACTTCGGTGGGAACTAGCGATCACCGGACTAGATTGGTTTTTGACCCCTAATCCCAGATCAGGGGACCGATTTGCACGTCAGGACCCTTGCAGACCTCCAGCGAGTTTTCACTCACCTTCGTCTTGTCCAGGAATAGATCGTCCGGTTTCTAGCCTTACTGCCATGACTTGAGACCCTTTCAGATCCATTGCCTCTTTTTTCAGTAAAGAAAAAATGCGCAAATTCGGTTTCCCTTCGCATTCCCTTTGCAAAAGGTTAAGCTTGCCATGACAGCAATCTCCCTGGCCCGTGTTTCTAGACGGAACGTATGACTCTAGATTTTGTCCTTTCGAGCCATACACGTCTGTAACCGATTGGTTTCAGGCGCTTTTAACCCCCCTTCCGGGGTACTTTTCAACTTTCCCTCACGGTACTAGTTTTCTATCGGTCTTGATGAATATTTAGCCTTGGATACTACTTTCACCCACCTTCACTGGCCACTGCCAAGGCCAGCTACTCTGGATATGGCAGAATCCCGCCTCCATTCGCCTACGGGGGTATCACCCTCTGTTCCGGCACATTCCAGTGCACTTCAGCTCCAAAGGCAGGATCCTATACGCCATAACCGAAACACCACATCTCTGTTGTGTTACCACAACAGATTCAGTTTGGGCTGTTCCGCTTTCGCTCGCCGCTACTGACGGAATCTCAATTGATTTCTCCTCCTCGTCCTACTCAGATGCTTCACTTCGGACGGTTCGCTCTCCCAAGCAACAAAGCAAGGGAGTGTAAAGAGAGACCTCATTCGGACATCCCGGGATCGACGGTCGCATGCACCTACCCCAGGCTTATCGCAGCTTGCCACGTCCTTCTTCGCTTATCAAGCCGAGTCATCCACCAATCGGCGTCTTTGCACCAGCTCCAGTTTTATTTTCTATTGATGGTAATAACTAATTTATTTCTATTTTTTTAGAATAAAACTTGGTATGTTTTTAATATATTACACTGCGCTACAACCAGATATACATTATTTTGTTAATTATTCACTATTTCATTTTTACGTGAATCATTATGATTTTAATATATTCTAATGTATTTGTTATGTTTTTTAATGGTTTGATCCTATACACGGCATCATCGCAGGCAGCACCACTACATTTTATGTAGGGTACTCTGCTACGCCAACTTCATCCTTTGTCTCCCCAACTCCTCAGTTTTGTGACAAAGAATTGCATCCGTTTTTTTTTATTTACTAATTCAGTGGTTTTTTTTGTTCGGTAATACTGACTTGACTTTATGCATGCAAAAATACCAGATAGACATTTAATATTAATTAACTGCTCTCTGAGACCATATGTCGTATATTCTCTCACAGAGCGTAATATTGCTGTTCATCATAATACTTGCACAGACATCATCAGCAGTTTCCGCGTTTGCAACGCACATAAAACCATATAAAGCATCCAAAAACTTCAAGGAAACAAGTAAGTTGGTTGGTTAGTTGAGTTTTCCTCCCTCTTCACCCATTTTTCTCTTTTTGTCTTATGCTCTGTGTTGCAAGATGATAACTAAGGAGGTGATCCGGCCGCAGGTTCCCCTACGGCCACCTTGTTACGACTTCTCCCTCGTTGCTGACCCCAGGTTCGATAGTACCAATTAGGCATCACCTCGCCAAGAACCAACTTCGATGAAGCGACGGGCGGTGTGTGCAAGGAGCAGGGACGTATTCACCGCGCGATAGTGACACGCGGTTACTAGGGATTCCATATTCATGAGGGCGAGTTTCAGCCCTCAATCATAACTGTGGTAAGGTTTAGAGATTGCCTCCTCCTTTCGGAATCGATACTCATTGTCCTTACCATTGCAGCCCGCGTGTGGCCCGAGGGTTTCGGGGCATACTGACCTGCCGTAGCCCCCTCCTTCCTCCGTCTCAGCGACGGCAGTCCCTCTAATTAGCTCCACTACTCCTGAGAATAATGGTAGCAACTAGAGGCAGGGGTCTCGCTCGTTACCTGACTTAACAGGACACCTCACGGCACGAGCTGGCGACGGCCATGCACCTCCTCTCAGCTTGTCTGGTAAAGTCTTCAGCTTGACCTTCATTCTGCTGTCGCCCCCGGTAAGATTTCCGGCGTTGACTCCAATTGAACCGCAGGCTTCACCCCTTGTGGTGCTCCCCCGCCAATTCCTTTAAGTTTCAGTCTTGCGACCGTACTCCCCAGGCGGCAAACTTAACGGCTTCCCTGCGGCACTGAATTGGCATGAAGCCAATTCATCACCGAGTCTGCATCGTTTACAGCTGGGACTACCCGGGTATCTAATCCGGTTTGCTCCCCCAGCTTTCATCCCTCACCGTCGAGCGCGTTCTGGCAAGCCGCCTTCGCCACTGGTGGTCTTCAATGGATCAACGGATTTTACCCCTACCCATCGAGTACCGCTTGCCTCTCCCGCCTCCTAGCTCTGTAGTATCTTCCGCAGCCCATCTGTTAAGCAGGTGGATTTAACGGAAGACTTGCAGAACCGGCTACGGATGCTTTAGGCCCAATAAACGTCCCGACCACTCGGGGTGCTGGTATTACCGCGGCGGCTGACACCAGACTTGCCCACCCCTTATTCTGCACCATTTTTAGAGGTGCCAAAAGATCTCCTTAACGGAAATCACTCAGAGTAACCCTGTCAGGCTTTCGCCTATTGCAGAGGTTTCGCGCCTGCTGCGCCCCATAGGGCCTGGGCCCTTGTCTCAGTGCCCATCTCCGGGCTCCTCCTCTCAGAGCCCGTACCGGTTACAGGTTTGGTGGGCCATTACCTCACCAACAGCCTGATCGGCCGCAGTCCAATCCAGGGGCCATATAGATTTAAGTCATTGCCCATTCCAGAAGCAGTGACTTATCGCGGTTTATCCTCAGTTTCCCGAGGTTATCCACGTCCCCTGGGCATGTTGACTACGTGTTACTGAGCCGTATGCCACATATTGCTATGTTGACTCGCATGGCTTAGTCCCACTCTGATAGCAGTCGGGTCCGGCAGGATCAACCGGATTCAAAAAAATAATAATGAAAACATAGATGATAAACACACACATGCATTTTGCTTTGCTTTGCTTTCATGACAAAACATCACAAAACACACACATGCATTATTTATTACCTATCGGTTGACTTTTGCTTTAGTATACGTAGTTTTGGTCTCTCACTCCCTGTTCCTCTTCCCCCCTTTGCCCCCCAGTTGCGGGATGAACGCGAGGAAAAAAGAAATGGCAATGATCAACACAAAAGAACGCTTATTGAGTTTTTTCTCTGCATCTGCCACTACCGGCATGCCCGTTTTTTTCTTTGGAAAAGCAGGCAACGGCAGGTGTGCAGAAGCAGAGAAAGAGAGTACGATCGAAAAAGAAAGAAAAACTTTACTATACTTGTCTATTTTTTAGTTTTCTTAAGCATTATACCATATCACATGTCATTACAGAAACACAAATTCTGCTTATAATGCCTTTTGTGCTATTATAATAAATCTTTTTCAATGTCTATCTGATCTTCCCATGTCAGATTCGATCTATCAAGTCAGTTCCGATGTGCTGATCGAATCCCCATCCATCATTCCACTGTTTTTAATATTATGATGTTAATCGGTAATGTAACGAGCGCATCTGGAGGTCAGTAAATCACATTATGGCACAAGCCAACTTCATCACCGACGCCGCCTTTTGTCTTGGACGCGTTCTATTACTCGTGGCGTGGCTGTCAATATAAATCTTATTTTTACCCTTTAAAATCATACAAAACTGCAAAAACGCAGTACATATCCCTTTATCCAAGGCTTCTTGCCTCCCTCTTGACGATGTTTAAATGAGCTTCCCTTTTATTGACATTTTAAAAGTAATTACACTTGTGCATCCTACTGAAATATTTTATCTTTTTCTTTATTTTAAGTTCGTATATCCATTGCTTACAATCTTTGATAGGATAGCGAAAACTAAACACTAATTTTTTAAATCTAATTCTTCTTGTTTTTATTTTGCTGTGTGGTTATGGACAATACAAATTTAACAATTTGTCTCACCTGGACAACATTATAGGAATATCCTTTTGCACCTTAGAGTCTTTGAATCATAATGCATTAACCTTTTCAAAAATAACCTTGTCATGACAGCAATCTTGATGTTTTTGGGCATTTTGAATTCGGCGGCTTTTCCAAAAAATCAAGTCATTAATTTTTAAAAGGATGAATGAAATAAAAATATGGTGATAAAATCCGACTTGTCTCTGGAGGAAAAAAATAATTATTATCAAAAAAAACTTCCAGAAAATGTTCCATCATTGTTACTTTCTTCTGTTTACATAGGGGAGAAAAAATCAGTATTCTTAAAATTTTACAATCCAGAAGATTCTCAAATATACTTTTGGAGTGAATCCTTTATTGAAAATCATGTTAATAAACATCAACCTTATTGCTTTGTAAAGGAACTCTATGCTGACCAGGTTAGAACAATAGTTAGCAAAGAGTCACACAGATTTAAACTAGAAAAAATAAAAAAAATGGATGATATTGTAGACAGGGAAATATCAGTTTTTAAAATAATTGCCCCCGACCCTCTTTCTATTGGTGGAACAGATAATAGTTTTAGGGAAAAGGTTACTTCTTGGGAAGCTGATATTAAATACCATGAAAGTTATTTGTTCGATTTGGGTCTAATTCCAGGAGCATTTTATAACAGGGTGGGCAATAATTTGGTTTTTCATGAATTTCCAATTCCTGAGAAAGTTGACAAATATCTGGATAATCTTATTAAACCTAGTTTTAAAAAAAAAGAGTCAAACAGTAATGAATACGATGAGTTTCTGTTAAAATGGTCAAGGTTATTAAACCAACCTATTCCCGACATCAAAAGAATTTCTTTAGATATAGAAGTGGACTCTGAAGAGGGAAGGATGCCAACAGCTAGAGATCACGACAAAGTAATTACCGCAGTGGGTTTATCGGCATCCGATGGATTCAGGAAGGTATTCGTTTTAAAAAAAGATCCAAATTTTGATCCCTCCAAACTAGACGCAGCAACCGTCGAATTGTGTGATAGCGAAAAGGATATGATACAAAAAGTTTTTACTGTAATTCAAAATTATCCAATTCTTTTAACTTTTAATGGTGATGATTTTGATTTACCTTATTTATATGCTAGATCTCAAGACCCGTCAATAGATCCATTGCACAAAAAACCTATTAGTAAAGAATTGGTGCCTATTTTGGTTAAAAAAGACTCTTTTATCAAAAGGGGTATTCAGGCGGACCCCGTTTCTTTGAAACATGGCATTCATATCGATTTATTCAGGACATTTCAAAACAAATCTGTGCAGAATTATGCTTTTAGTCATAAATACTCTGAATTTACTCTAAACGCAATATGCGAAGCGCTTTTAAATGATTCAAAAATAGACTTTGATGAAAGCATAGGTGATCTCCCATTAGAAAAACTAGCCGAGTATTGCCTCAAAGATGCAGATCTGACTTTTCGATTGACGTCCTTTAATGACAATTTGCTTATGAAATTGTTAATTATCATTTCCAGAATATCCAGAATGTCTATAGAAGATATAACTAGGTTCGGGGTAAATCAATGGATCAGATCTATGATGTTTTTTGAGCATAGACAGCAAAACATCATTATTCCTCGCAAGGATGAATTACAAAAAAAAGGAACATCGTCTACAGTTGCTATTATAAAAGAAAAAAAGTATAGAGGGGGTTTGGTAGTTGAGCCAGTTTTAGGCATTCATTTCAATGTCATAGTTGTAGATTTTGCTAGTCTGTATCCCAGCATAATTAAAGTTCACAATCTATCTTATGAAACAGTCAATTGTCCCCATGAAAACTGCAGGAACGATCCGTTGACACATATTGAGCAAACAAACCACTGGGTTTGCAAGGAAAAACAAGGAATGACCTCAATATTGATAGGAACCTTAAGGGATCTGCGAGTTAATTATTATAAATTTCTGTCAAAGGATAATTCTTTGGGTAAAGAGGATAAACAACTTTACAGTGTGATCAGTCAGGCTATAAAGGTCATTTTAAATGCTACGTATGGAGTTATGGGTGCCGAAATATTTCCTCTCTATTGTTTACCTGTAGCTGAGGCTACCGCGGCGGTTGGAAGGATAACCACAACAAAAACTATTGAAAAATGCAATGAAGAAAAAATTGAGGTTGTTTATGGTGATACGGATTCTCTGTTCCTAAAGAATCCTTCCAAGGAAGGATTAGATGGAATTTCTTCCTGGTCTAAAAAAGAATTAGGCATAGATTTAGAAATAGATAAACGATATCGATACGTAGTTTTTAGCGACTTAAAAAAGAACTACCTAGGTGTATTGGAGGATGGGACTGTCGATGTTAAAGGATTAACTGGAAAAAAATCTCATACACCTCCAATAATAAGGCAAGCTTTCTATGAAATTTTGAATGTCCTCAAAGAAATATTTTCAGAAAAAGATTTTGAGAAAGCAAAGGAAAAGATAAAAAAAATAGTCCAATCAATTGCAGAAAACTTGGAAAAAAAAAGAATTTCCTTGGAGGAATTAAGCTTTAACGTTATGATTAACAAGGCGCCAAGTAGTTATGGCATCAAAACAACTGAGAGGCGGTATGATAAATCCCCCTCTTTGGATGGCAAGGAAAAAGATTTTGAAAATATAAAGGGTATTCCCCAGCATATAAAAGCGGCAAATCAATTGGTTGAAATAGGTAAACAGGTAAAGGCAGGAGATATTATTTCATATGTGAAGACCAGGACTCTTGATGGCGTTAAACCTGTGGCATTAGCCAACCAAAATGACATTGACACTGAAAAATATCTAGAGGCCATGGAATCAACATTTGATCAAATTCTTTCATCCTTAAATTTAAATTTCAAATCAATAATTGGAAAGCCACGGCAAGCAAATTTAGATGAGTTATTCTGGAATTAAGATGATTTAAAAATTATTATTACGGTTAATGGCTATGACTTTGAAAAATTTATCGTCCTTGGAAGGTTTTTTTGTTAAACCAGAAGATACAAATTCCGGATGTAGTTTTTGTGACATTCCAAAACCTGTCTCTTTCCAGGATTCAAATATAAACATTGTCGGCCTTCCTATCGACATAACCACCACATTTGGTAAAACTGCTTCTTCCGGTCCGGAAGCTATCAGAAAAACATCTGCAAATCAAATAGAAACGCTCGTTTTTGAAAAAAATCTCGAAATTTTTGAAAGGTCTCTCGTATTTGATTTGGGTGATCTACTATTATCTAATGATGTTCCTAATCCTGATAGCAAAAAAAAGGATATAGAGTTATTCTGGGGTGAGTTTGACAGTCAAATTTCTGAAATAATGTCTATATTGATGAGCTTAAAAAAAACTCCTGTCCTTCTGGGGGGAGAACACACAATCACTTACTCCGTATTTAAAGAGTTTTCAAAAAAGAATCCCGTATTGCTGCATTTTGATGCTCACCGAGATTTAAAGCCAACTTACAATGGAATGAAAATCTGTCATACCACTCCATTTTATCATTTAATAACGGAGGGATACCTGAAAGGTTCAGATCTTGTTCAAATAGGAATTAGGCAGGCCGACAAAAATGAGAACGACTTTGCATCCAAAAACGGCATTATGACTTTTGATGCTTGGGACTGCCATAATTCATTTGCCACCGTGCTAAACGGAATAAAGGAAAAAACCGAGAATAGGAGTGTTTACATCTCATTTGATATAGACGTTTATGATATTTCATATGTTCCTTGCACTGGAACCCCTGAACCATTTGGATTAAACCCATTTCAAATAATTGAAATAATCAATAACATTGATGATTCGTCTAATCTGACTGGGCTTGATTTTGTAGAAACCGGATTGAAAAATAATGACTATAGGGAAGGCACCCTAGCCACCCAAACCCTTATGAGAATTCTCACGCACAAATTCATTAAAAACTAACCGTGCTTAACATGCAGTTAAATGGTATTGTTCAAGTCATTATTTTAGGTCGCAATGACAATAAATCAGGTAGATTTAGGGGCATAAAGGGCTTGTCTTTGACTTTGCTGCCTATCTTTTCCTTTATCTCCTCATTTGTTAACTCATAATTAGTTTTATCAAGCCTATCTCGAATAGAAACAACATTTCCGGATCTTTCTTTTTCGCCAATTATGGCAATATAGTGAATCCACTCCATTTCAGCCTCCCTTATGCGTTTAGACAGCGATTCATCTCTGTCATCTATGTCAACACGAATTCTGTTCTCTTTGAGATAGTTGCTGATTTCCATGCATTTTGAGATAAAATTCGTATTTACTGGAATTAACCGAATTTGGGTATTCATTAACCATAGCGGTAAAAACGGTATTTTTCCCTGTTTCATCATTTTGGATGATTTCTCCAGCAATGCAAAAATCACCCTTTCTATAGCTCCACTAGGAGAGTTGTGCAAAATTATGGGATGTTTCTTGTCGCCATTCTCATCTATAAACGTAATTCCGTACCGCAATGCATTTTCTACATCAATTTGGTCTGTAGACAGTGCAGATGCTTTTCCTAAATTGTCTATGTAATTAAATTCCCATTTTAGTATAAAGTAAAAGAATTTTTCTTTCCACATTTCTACCAATATCGGTTTTTTTATTTTAAGGGAAATCTGTTTTATAAAATCCTTGTTGTCTAGATAAAAATCCTCTGTAAATCTGATTGCCATCTCTAGATCTTCAGACAGAGAAAGCCCAGTTTCTTCAATAACTGATATGGAAAGGGCTATTCTTTTCATAAATTCAGCTTTTGATTGTTCCATATCTTTGCAAAAGGCATGACAATCCGGCATACTAAATGCCCTCAGCCTTCTCAAGCCAACGAGCTCTCCGCTTTTCTCCCTTCTAAAACTGTATCTCGTAAGCTCATACAGTTTTAATGGTAAGTTTTTATATGAAATCTGAAGGTCTTTTGCCATTAAGAATTGGCCAAAACAAGCAGCAAAACGAAGGAAAAGTTCCTTTTGATCTGACTTGAGGTTGTATTGCCTTGCTGGAAACCTGTTAAAGTAACTTTCCATGGAGGGATGATGGGAGTCATACATGATGGGTGTCTCAACCTCAAGTCCGCCATATTGTGAGACTTTTGTTGTTATAAATTGTTCCAAAAGAGACTTTATCAATCTGCCTTTTGGATAAAATCTCATGTTGCCTGGGTCAGAGGCGGGTTCATAATCCGCTATCCCTAGTTTTTTCATTAGTTTAACATGAGGTGGTTGCTCATCAACAACCCTTTTCTTAGACAGCTCATAGTTAAATAGCATTTTTAAATTTTCTTCACTTTTTTGAAAAGCATAGTCTGCGTAAGGGATCAAATTTCCTTGAGTATCTAAAACATACCAATAAGACTTTAGTGAATTTTCAGCAGTTAGTGCAGTAGATACTGTGGATGATGTTGTTGATGATGATGCACTATCTTCATTCTTATCAATCAGTTTGTTGTTTGCATCTTCCTTCTCCTCCCCTTTCCCTTCCTCTTTCCTTGTAAAGGCTTTAGAGTTTTCAGCCAATGGGTGTCCTTTGATTTTTAGATTTAGTTCTTTTGTCCAGCCAAAGGGAGCCCTAAAAACCTTTTCGTCACCCAAGTTTTCCTTAAAATTTTTCTCTATTTTCAATAACACGCTATAGGCCTCACTGGGTGTTTCCAGATTAGAACTTAAGTGAGAATAAGGGTACAGTAAAATTGAACCACATTTAATTTTGTCAAGATATGTTTTAACTTCATTGACCAGGTCCTTGATTATTGATTCATTGTTGTCATTCTTTTCAATAGACATCAAAATGACGACTGTGTCTTCAATTCTCTTTTTTTCCTTAATCGTCTCAGACTCAGCTTCGTTAATTTCTTTACTAATCGGATAATATTCTACATAATCAACATGTAATTGTAAAATCCGCATAACTAAATATCTAAAATGGTCAGTTTGATATAATCCATACTTATTTATTTGCCCGCATTGTTGTTGCGTAAATTTTTTTTATTAGAATTTGTAAAAATATTCTGTGGGGATAATAGATGTTTTTGTTGCATGTTCTTTTGATGAGTCTCAGGAATACTGCACATATGATAACCCAGAATATTCCCAAAACAAGCTGATAGGATATTCGTTAATGCTTGTAAAGTCCAAGTTCTCGGAGATGAATGGACTAGACAGCTTTGGTCATATTGAATCTTTAATTGAAAGGGTAATTTCTCATGAGACTATTCATGTAGTTATCAAAAAAATAGAAGGACAGGAAACATCTGACAGGTTGGATGATTTGGAAATCACTTTTCCAGTTGGAAGGGGGAAAATCCATATAATTAGGATAAATTTTCTTGGCTATGCTAATGATGAAACTGGTTTAGTAACGGTTAACTGATAAATTCGGTAATTTTGTAGTTTTTTGATTCCTTCACTAGCCTTATTATTTCCTTTTTCAGGGAAATCTTTTGGTTGATGTTTGAAAAGTTTTTTATAAATTGAATTTCGTCATCAAACAAAGATATGTCGTTGTTGAAAATCTTGTTATAAATCAATTTTTGGTTTATATTCTGAATATTCCTCAAGTTTCTGTGCAGATCATTATAATTGACATCTACTTTAGAATTTTCAAGTGTTTTAATGAGGTTGATTTTATCAATGTTAAGAAGACTATCTGAATATATCCTATTGTAGTTATTCTGTAAAAAAAATGTTTTTTTTTCATTGGAATATCCAATTATCGTTGACGGCACTATCTTGCTAAGTCCGTTTTTTTTTATTTTGGTGGCATGGTCATTGTCTAAAATTACGATTGAACGGCCAAAAATTAAAATTGCTTCAATGATTTGATTTGCTAGCCGTTCATCAAGTTTGTCTTTGTCTGATTTGATTTCAATGGGGTAGATAATTAAATTTTGTATTTTTATTTTGTATTTTTCTGAAATGGACTTGAGCAATTGGTTTCTAAAAAAAATACCTTTCAGATCCGCATCAATTTCAATAGATTTGTTTCTAATTTTTTTCGTATTCAGGTCCTTTGGTTTAATCATTGCCAAAATAAAGTCGAATTTTTTGTTCAACCCCTCATTCCTTATTTCTATGATGTTGTTTGGGGTAACGTCGCATTTTGGAAAAAAATTATGACTGTTATTGTTTTTAAGAAAGTCGATAAATCTATCCTTTAACTCTTTTTCGTTCATCTTGTTAAAAAACCGCCGCCGATACCTGATAAAAAAACTATCTACATATTTTCTTTAAATCCTTTGTAAAGTTACTCAAAAGCAACAACATTTTGTCTTTGTCTTTTTCATTCTCCATGATTATTTTCATTAAGGAACTTCCCACAATTATTCCATCTGCGCCTGATTTTAGCATTTTTTTTCCATCACTGGGGCTGCTTATTCCAAAGCCAACAGCAAGGGGAATTTTGCATCTGTTGGTAATTTCCCTGGTTGTAGATATTGCCTCAAAAGTATATTTTTCAAATTTGTTTCTTGATCCGGTAATGCCAAAAACTGAAACCATATACACAAATCCAGAGGAGGTTGATGCTATTTCAACCAATCTCTTATTACTTGTATTGGGGGCACACAAGAATATTGTTGCCAACCCTAATTTTTTTGTAATGTTGATGTAGTCTTGAGAATCCTCAATGTTCAAATCCGGTATGATAAATCCGTCTATGTCACTTTTTTTTGCGGCTTTTAAAAAATTGTTCAAATTATTTGAAAACACAATGTTTGAATATGTCATGAAAAGAAAAGGTGTATTGCTGTAGGTTTTCCTTAATTCCCTTACAATGTTAAAGCATACTAGTGGCGTTGTTCCTTTTGCTAGTGATTTTATTAACGCGCTTTGAATGATGGGCCCATCTGCCATAGGATCTGAAAAGGGTATGCCTATTTCAATGATATCTGCACCCGAATCTATTAGGGTTTTTATGATTTCCTTAGACGTTTCTACATCTGGGTATCCCCCTACAATGTAGCAAATCAATGCTTTTTCTCCTTTTTTAGAAAGGCTTTCAAACAGGGATTTCACTTTGTTTTTTTCATTCATTCTTCTCATACATCTTTCGTTTCACTTTTTGTTTTTTCATCGATTTTTTCCCTAACTATTTGAAGATCCTTATCGCCTCTTCCAGAAATGGTAACCACAACAGAGGTATCTCTGGAAAACTTTTTTGAATGCTTCGCTAGGTAAGCTATGGCATGAGAGGACTCTAAAGCAGGTATTATTCCCTCTAATTTGGATAAAAGTAAAAATGCTTTTAATGCCTCATCGTCAGTAACGACAGAGTATTTTACTCTTTTGCTGTCTTTAAGGTAGGCATGCTCAGGCCCAACCCCAGGATAGTCAAGCCCTGCAGAGATACTGTGCGCTTCTTTTATTTGTCCGTTTTTGTCTTGGAGAAAATAACTTTTCATTCCGTGGAGAATGCCGATTTTGCCTTTGGACAGTGTTGCGGCGTGATGGCCTGATGCCATTCCTTTTCCCCCGGCCTCAATACCATAAAGCTCTACCTTGTCATCGTTTAAAAATGGAAAAAATGTCCCTATCGCATTGCTCCCGCCACCAACACACGCAATAACGGAATCTGGCAACGCTCCGGTTTCCTGAATTATTTGCTCTTTTATTTCCATCCCTATGACACTTTGAAAGTCCCTTACTATTGTAGGGAATGGATGTGGGCCCATAACTGTGCCTATCAAATAGTGCGTGGTTTTTACGTTTGTTATCCAATCACGTAATGCCTCATTTACCGAATCTTTTAGTGTCATTGAGCCGGACGTAACAGGATGAACCTTTGCGTTAAGCAGCCTCATCCTAAAAACGTTTGATTGTTGTCTTTCCACATCTTTAGCGCCCATGTAGATTTCTGTTTCTAAGCCAAATAATGCCGAGGCCATTGCTGTTGCCACGCCATGCTGTCCTGCGCCTGTTTCTGCTATAATTCTCTTTTTTCCCATTTTGTGGGCAAGTAAAGCTTGACCAAGGGTGTTGTTGATTTTGTGGGCCCCACTGTGTAAAAGATCCTCTCTTTTCAAAAATATTTTTGGGCCTTTTAGGTAGTTAGTTAAATTTTTGGCATAATATAGAGGTGTTGGCCTTCCGGCATAATTTTGTAATAAATGGGTCAATTCTTTTTGAAACTGTTTATTTTTTCTTAGTTTTTGGTAATTGTATTCTAATTCATCTAAAGCTGGAATTAAAGTTTCTGGAACATGTCTTCCTCCAAAGATGCCGAACTTTCCTATATTGCTCTGTTTCATTGGATAATTTAAATAAAATTGATTACTGTTACTTAATAATTTACCTGTTATTTTTTCAGTAGGCCATATACAATTCATTAATTTCTTTTTCCAGGTCGGTGATGTTTTCCATAAGGCTTGTGCCAATTAAAAATGCATCAGCCCCGGATTCCTTCAAATACAGAATATCTTTTTTTGAGTATATTCCACTCTCTGACAGAACCAAATTTCCATGCTTTTCGCAGGATGAAAGAATTGTCTTGGTTGCGTCCAAGTCAATTTTTAATGTGTCCAAATTCCTGTTATTGATTCCAATAATGTCAAACATTTTTTCTCCCGCATTATTCAATTCAACAGCCTCCTTGAATTCATTCACGGAATGAGTTTCAACTATTACTTGCAATCCTATTTTTTTTGCATGTGCGCTAAATTTCTCTAAACTGCCCTCTGTCATGTCCTTGTCAAAAATCGTTTTAATCAATAGGATGCAATCCGCCCCTATTTCCTTTGCTGTGGTAATTTGCACATCGCTTACGATAATGTCCTTCATTAGTATTGGCAAAATAGTTTTTTTTCGAGCCCTTAGAATATGGCCTATGGATCCATTGAAAAGAAAAGGCTGTGTCAATATTGAAATTCCAGACGAGTGCGCTTTTTCCATTTCTGTTACTACAGTCTCCACACTTACTTTACCTGAATCTAACATAGTACCTTTGGAGGGTGACGCAAACTTTAATTCCGTTATTAAGGGGACGTGTGTGCAGTGGATTATTTTTTGTTTCAGGTTAATTTTTGTGTGATTATAGAAATTAGGGCCATTTTTCAAATCATAAAAACCATTGTCAATAGCTTTAAACGAATTGTCAACAAGCGTTTTTAATACGGACTTGTTATCAAAGAATTTCAAATTATTTTTTACACCATATTTAAATTTAAATGCAGTTTCATAGTTTTCTTTCCCGAATTCGTTTGACATAAAGACGTGCCTTGCATGGAAACTCTAGGTTAGCTGTAAAAATTGATGTATCTGTCCTTTTTTTTGTATTCTGTGTGATTTTTGACCGTGTTAATTAATATGTCCAAACAACTGTTTTCTGTTATCTCGCCTGTGACGACTTTTGAGGATAAATTTGTAATATCAAAAAGGTTCTCTAATGCTGGACTCATTTTAAACAAAATTTCTGATTTTTTTATAAGGTTTTGTATTCTAAGAGTATGGTAATTTGTATGGATCTCATTTGCTTCATCATAGTCGACTCCATAGATGTCTGAAATTTTCAAATTCATGTTTTTTTCATTTTCTCTTGAAATATCCTTGTGTAGCATATCTAATGCGCCTTTCCCTTTTACATTAATATCTTTGTTATCAGAATCACTGTCATCACTTTTTGAAGAATTCATTATATGAATAATATTCTATATAAAAGGGAATACAAAAACCTTTATTTTTTCATTTGTTATGGTGAGACAGTAATTTGCAGACCTTTGTGAAGGATGAGTGAGAACAACCAAGGAAAACGTTCTGGTTTGATTTGTTGTGGGTCAGTCAAAACATTGTTTATATGTTGTAAAAACAGATTGGGTGTGTGATGGTGAATTATTGTGTTTAGGACCGTTTTGATTAATTAGGTAGCACTAGCAGCACACATATGCTGTTATCGTCCTTTTCAATCCCCAATTCGTTTACTTGCATAGGGTTTAAAAAACATGTGTGATTGCGGCAGCACAATGTCAATTGAGTCTTAAACTGATTTTTAATAAAAAACACTTAATTATAGATAACTTGATTTACCTTTTCTATAAAGTTATGGTTATTCCTCCAAAATTTATATTTGTCACAGGTGGTGTAATGTCTGGTTTAGGGAAGGGGATTGTAACTTCTTCAACTGCAAAACTGTTACAACTGTGCGGACTAAAGGTATCATGTGTTAAAATCGACCCATATGTCAATTATGACGCAGGAACAATGAATCCACTTACACATGGGGAGGTATTTGTTACTGATGATGGCGGTGAGTGTGATATGGATGTTGGAAACTATGAACGTTTTCTGGACATAAACTTAACCTCAGGACACAATATCACTACAGGAAGAATTTTTTCAAATGTGATCAAATCTGAAAGAGAGGGTAAATATCTGGGCCAGTGCGTTCAAATAATCCCTCACATAACCGATGAAATTAAAAACCAATTAAGAGAAATATCAAGAAAGGAACAACTACATGTATTGGTCGTAGAGTGTGGAGGCACTGTTGGCGATATTGAAAGTTTACCATTTTTGGAGGCAATAAGACAAATGAAACTGGAAGACGAGAATTCAAATTCATTTTTTATACATGTAACCTTGGCACCTGTTTTGGATACTGTTGGAGAGCAAAAAACCAAACCAACACAACATAGTGTGCAAGAGTTGCGTAGAATAGGTATTCAACCAGATCTGTTGGCTGTCAGATGTAAAACACAGCTGACACCCGAAACAATCCGAAAATTATCTCTTTTCGCAAATATCTCTCCCGAATCTGTAATGTCCTGTCACGACATGCCATCAATTTATTCTGTTCCCGAAGTTCTCTATGAGCAAGGAATTACAAAGGTGATTCTAAAAAAATTAAATTTGACAACCAAACCAAATATCTCAAGTTGGAAACAAATATCCAAAACATACACCGCCTTTAAGGGATCTATAAAAATCGCAATAATCGGGAAATATGTTGATCTAAGGGATAGCTATGTTAGTGTATACCAAGCTCTATTACACTCTGGTGCGAAATTTGGAAAAGAAATACAAATTGAATGGATAGACTCTGAAAGATTAGAGGTAAAACCTAATGAGCA
Organism: uncultured Nitrososphaeraceae archaeon; assembly: GCA_963779615.1. Classification (GTDB taxonomy): domain Archaea; phylum Thermoproteota; class Nitrososphaeria; order Nitrososphaerales; family Nitrososphaeraceae; genus Nitrosocosmicus. The sequence goes on along the minus strand of CAVZZA010000004.1, from coordinate 230,184 downwards.
GGGTGGAACAACTGGCTCCCCCCCTTTAAGCAAAAGGTTAAAATCACTTGATACCTACGATGGGATATTAATACCTGGTGGCTTTGGGAGCAGGGGAAGTGAAGGTATAATAAATGCGTCAAACTATGCCCGGCAAAACAATATACCCTACCTGGGAATATGTTTTGGATTTCAATTGGCAATAGTTGCCTTTGCAAGGAATATTTGTAATCTATCTGATGCCAACACCACTGAAATAAACCAAAATACAAAAAATCCCGTGGTAGTGTATATGCCAGAACAAGAACAGTTGAAAAACTATGGAGGGACAATGAGGTTGGGGCTGCACAAAATCGAAATAGATTCAGATTCTGTTGCATTTGGGCTATATAATAAGGCCTCAATCAAGCGAAGGCACCGACATAGGTATGAATTCAATCAAGAGTATAGGGAACTGTTTGAAAAATATGGTATGAGATTTACCGGGTCCTCGGATCACAAAAAAAGGATTGAGATATTGGAAATACCTGATCATAGTTTTTATTTCGGAATTCAATATCATGGAGAATTTCATAGCAGGCCAGGCAAACCTGAGCCGTCTTTTGAGTATTTCATCAAGGCCTCAATAAAAGACAAATTGAAAAAAAGCAGCAGTTAAATTTTTAACTCGTATATTTTTTGTCTGGCGTCTCTCAGGGATATTTTTTTTTTTACATATCCTCGATTTAGTAAATGAGATAACGACAGTCTTATTGTTCTTTCAGGCAGCATTGTCTTGTTGATCAGATCTTTTTGGGTCATTGTGCCTTCATATTCCAAAGTTTTTAAAATCAATTTTGCACTGGGTGGCATTTTCAGCAGGTCTTCAGCGTATTTGACTTTTTTTTCAATGATGTTTGTTGCTGAATAATTGTTATCTAAGGTAACGAGCTTGGCTGGAAATTCATGTTTGTGACATTGCAGTTTATCAGTAATTTTTATCCTGAAGGTACCGTCCAAAATCACCTCGCAATGGTGACTTGATGTTATGTCAGCTATTTCAATAAAGCTATCACTGGAAACAATAAGTGGCCTTCTGGTGTTATCTAAAGAATTCACGGAAATAGCGACGAAAACATGAGAATTCTGCAATACCATCGGCCCCCCTGCTGACATTGCATATGCTGTTGAACCTATAGGGGTTGCTATAATAACTCCATCACTGTTATCATGCCAAATGTCCTTATTGTTTATCCGTAGGAAATGCTCCATCAAAACAGCACTTTTATTCGAAAAAATTGCGACATCGTTTAATACCGGCTCTACATCTTTATTATCGACATTTACGGCTACTCTTTCCTCCTCTCTTATTTCATAATTTCCAGACTTTAGTTTGTCCTTGATTGAATCAATGCCTTTTGCATCAATTTGCGCAAGAAAACCTGTGGAGTTTGATTCATAAATACCTAAAACTGGCGCCGATTCAACAGTTACTTTATGAAAGTAGTTTAAAATTCCTCTGTCACCTCCGGGAACTAACACAAGATCGACATCTTTTGCTATTTCCTGATTTGAGTTGTTCATCATTAATGTTTGAATATGGGACTCGTCTAATGATTTGATTAACTGGGATAAAACTGTTGAATCCTTTCCGGTAAATCCTGATAAAGCAATTCGCATTCTGTAAATCTTTGTTAAATTAAGGTAATTTAATAAAGTTTGTTTTTTTTATTGTCTTTATTAGCAGGCCATATTTTGAATAATGGTAATGTGGGAGTTTAATCCGGTTATTTTTCGTAGGGTATCATCCAATATTCTTGCCAAAAACCAACCGAACGTGAAGAATGCACCAAAACAAAAGGTAACAGGAAATTTTTTTTGATACTAAAAATAAATGCCTGAATTATGTGGGTCGATTACACGATAAAATGGATAACAAATTTTTACAACTGAAAAGATATATTACAACTATAATTTCATCTGCGTGCTGTGGTTATTTTTAATTGATGCTAATTTGCAATATCAAATTAAGTATGTTCGCATTCAGGAATTTGTCCATTCGTGCATTGGATATGCATAGTGGCACGGGATACAATGCTAATTGTTACAATAATCTGCCTAAATAAATTGTTTTTAACAATCCTATAATAAGGTTATCATAAGATTTAAAGGATAGAAATAGTCTCGTAACTAATGGATGCCTAAAAAAAGAACTAGTAGGGGTAGAACCAAAGGCGGAAAGGGAAGTTCAGGAACTGTTCATTGTAGTCAATGCGGCGCAATGGTGCCTAGGGATAAAGCAAAGAAAATTACCGGCAGAATTACTTTAGTGGAACCAACTCTTGCAAAAGAATTAAAATTGCAGGGGGCATATATTGCACCATCAACTGATGTAAAGTTTTATTGTGTATCTTGCGCGGTACACAGAGGTATAGTGAAAGTACGTTCGGAAAATGATAGAAGAAATTCAGGAAAGTTAGGTTAAGAAATCTCATTCCATAGTCTTAAAATTTAATTTTATAAATTATTATTTATTTGTTCATTTGTTCATGCATTTATTTTTAATAATTGCTTGATTCATCTTTTTTAGCAATCAAATGTTACAATCTAAAAATCGAATGATGAAATAATAAAAAGTAATGGCCTATTCGCAATATTATGGGGAGCTTGAATCTGATTTTTTGGTGTTTTCGTTTGCCTCGTTGTTTTCAGGGTCTGATGTTGGATCCGTGGTGGTGGTGGAGGCGGTTGGTTTGTCATTTTTATTTTCAGGCTTAGGGGGAGATGTTGTTGAAGCGGAATCTGTTGTTGAAGCGGAGGATGATGGTGGTTTTTTACTCATAAATTTTTTATCTTCGTTTTCCAGTTCAGATATTATTTGCTCTGTATTTCTTCCCATTTCATTAGGATCGGTTTTGTCCAAAAAGCTTGCCTTTTCAGTTTTATATGGTTTGGATTCTTCTAGTTTTTCATTCTTTTTGGTGTCAGGCTTATGTAATATCTCCCTTACACTATCCGATAATCTGGACGATGATGATGATGATGGTTTGTCACTATCAACTTTTGTTGTATCTTGACGTCCTGTTGTTGAATAGTTTGAACCTGCCATGCTACTATCTCTCTTGAATATTTGGCTAAATGATTCCACTGAAAAAAGTGAAGCGCCAAACACTGCTGATACTATCTTTAACCTTTCCAGGATTGTTATGACTGCCAGAATTGATATTATCCATAAGGCTACTGATATATTGTCTTGAAATGGAATAAATGCCAGAATCGACAAAATCAAAATCCTTTCGGCTCTTTCTGCAATCCCTTTTCCTTTAAGGTCTATCCCCATTGATTCTGCTCGTGCTCTGGTATAGCTTACTAGAATGGAAAGTGATAATGTAACCAGTACTAAAACTGGATTGGTAAAATTACCTATTAAAATGCCTATAAAAATAACTATTTCAGATACTTTATCTATTATGGAATCTAAAAAAGAGCCTAATGCAGACGTTCTTTTGGTTACCCTTGCTACTGTTCCGTCTATTGCATCAAAAAAGCCTGCTACTATTAAAAATAAACCTCCAAGGAATGTCGCAGTATACCAATTTGCTCCTACTGAAGGTGAATGTAGCGAAAACATAATAGCGGATATAATTGATAAAATTAAACCTAGCCATGTCCAGAAATTAGGTCCATAACCTAAATTTGCAAATCCTACACCTACCTTTTCTAATATTGGATCAAATTTATTTCTTAGATTATTAAGCACTAAATAATTTGACCTTAACCGTGATATATAACTTTTTACCATAAAATTTGAAGAGATGGGGATAAAAAATCATGGTGTATTAACAAAGGAAAAAAATTTATATAAAATTATAAGGTTATTTAATTTCGAACAAGTCTATCTTAATTCTTTAATAACTTAGAAAGAGTCTAAAAGCATATTTGTACCCTAAAAATAAGAAAAGCAATATAGTTAAACACGAAATAACCCATAAAGTAGTCGTTATCGGACTGGGTCAACTAGGCCTTCCTGTCGCAAAATACGTAAAAGAAAAGGGTTTTGACGCTTATGGATATGACATAAGTGAAAAGGCCATGACAACCGCCGAATCAAATTTTGGTATCAAAAAAGCCAGCACCTTCAATGATTTTGACGTGTTGATCATATGCGTGTCAACACATGTGCCGGATGACATGTTCTCCCCACAGGTGAATGGGCTCATGTCAGTCGTTGAAAAAATATCAAGGGAAGCCAAATCAGGGGCACTAATATCAATAGAAAGCACCATACCAAAGGGAACGTCCCAAAAGGTGTTTGAGAAACTGGACCACAGGCTTCACGTTGTACACGCTCCACACAGGTGGTATGCACTTGAGGAGCAGGAGCACGGGGTCAACCAACTGCGCATTTTGGGCGGCGTAAGCAAATGCTGCCTGCAGGAGGGCCTAATGTTTTATGATGGAAAAATCAGCGGGGACAAGGATACCTCTGCCTCATCATCCACATTAACCACAACAAACCCCCAAGCACAAGCGCTGTCAATACCGATGCATCCCGTCTCCTCGATAGAGGTGGCAGAGCTTACCAAAATCATTGAAAATTCCCACAGGTACCTTCAAATCGCATTTGCAGAAGAGCTGTACCTTTACTGCAAGTCAACCAACATCAGCTTTGCGGAGCTGCGCGATTCGCTCAACACAAAGTGGAATGTGAATGTCCTGGAGCCAAGAGACGGCATAGGGGGACACTGCCTTCCAAAAGACACAAAGATGTTCATCAACTCATCCAATGCCATAAAAAGCAAAATACTGCAGGCGGCAACAGAGATAGATGAGGACTATAGGGAGTATATTCAAATGCGGGAAAAATATGAACCTAAAGCTCTAAAAAACAAAGCTGTGTAATCAGTACTGCGAGATGATGATAATATATGGTTAATGACAACACCCAGCAAGGGAATATTTTGGTTTTCGGGGCCCATCCTGACGATCTGGAAATTGGGATGGCAGGGACCATTGCCAAGTTGTCCCGAATAGGGTTTAGCGTAAAAATGGTGATTGCAGTACTGCCAAACTTTACAGAAATGGATAAGAAAGAGGAGAGAAAGATGGAGGCCATAAGGTCATCTAAAGTAATGGGATGCTCCCCTCCGGATTTTCTGGATTTATCCCCTGATGAAATGATTCACAGCAGGAAGTTAGTGGGAGTAATCGACAAGTATATTTCCATGTATAAACCAAAGGCAGTGTTCACTCAATGGATTGGCGATTCACATCAGGATCATCAAATTCTTACCCAATCGGTTATTTCGGCAGGAAGAGACACCTTGGATTTGTACATGTATGAAACGACAATCCCTGGTGGAGTGACCGAACAATCATTCCGATCTCAATTATTTGTTGACATGACGGATTATATTGAAATTAAAAAAGCTGCTCTGGACTGTTTTGATTCTCAACAAATAAGGTGTGGACCAATATGGATAGATGCAATAACAGGGAGAGCTGCTTACAGGGGTTACCAGATGAATTGCAAGTATGCGGAATGTTTTGAGGTAGTAAGAACGACAAAATGGTGAATCAATAAAAATAGTTTTAAAAATAGTCTATAATGGTTGATTTCAAACTTTTTATTTTTTCGTCGGAAGATTTGATTTTCTTAAACCTTTCCAAATCCACATAGGTTTCGTTCCAATAGCGGAGGCAAATCAAAGACCGATAGTCCATAGTTCTTATATTTTCCCCAAACAAAGTGTTTCTCATCACTATATCAGGTTCGTTGATCCCAGCGACAGTTCTAAGAGGGCAGGTAGCAGAAAACCTTGGGTTGATTTCAATTATTTTTGCTTTGCCATCATCATCATCATCAACCCGCAACTGGATGTTTATTGCCCCAATTCCTCCAATTTTTTTTGCGGTTTCCTCTGATGTCTCTTTTATTTCTGGATAGTTATCTATTATGGCTTTGTATGTTTGACCGTGTTTTAATATTTTTTTTATTACTATTGATGACATGATTTCCAGTCCATCCCTGTTTATTGTGATACCCGTTGTGAATTCTTTGTTGTCATCCCTCAAGTATTTTTGCATTAGGGGTCTCCATCCGTGCCTTTGAATGGATGAAATTGCATAATCCAAATCGTCATTATCATTAACAATAAAGAAAAGCTTTGATCCAAAACCTTCACATGGCTTGACAATCAATGGAAATTGGTATTCTTTGACAAATTCTTCAGAGTCTTCCGCCAAACAGGAGGGAATGTAGTTGAGATTGTTTTCCTTTAGAAATTCATATGTCTTGTGTTTGTCTCTGCACCTTTCTATCACATCAAAGGGATTTGTCAATATTTTTGCATGGGTGTTGCTTTCAATTTGTTTCTGATTATTGCCTAATTTGGACAATTCAGCATCTGAGCCAATAAAGACTATATCGATGTCATTGTTGTTGCATATGCTAATTATGGACTCGATGTATCCCTCGCTTTCAGGTTTACCTACAAGCGAGAACTTGTCTACTCTATACAGCCCAGACGAGTCATAAGCAATGTCAGTGCCATAAATGTTATAGGCATAGGCTTTGTTTTCTGAGTAGTTGTTATGAAATTTTAATGATTTAATTATTCCTTGTGCGACTATGCCTCCAACCGATGTGACTAATGCATTGATTTTTTTCATGCTATCTGTTAGTGACCTAATCTAATACTAATGGTGAGGTAAAATCATTGTTTTTAATCAAGCTGTTTGACCATTTATTTGATACGCTCTCCAGTCCAAAGTTGGCTATATAGTCCACTATGCATGCATTTAAAGTCAAAGCGTTTTTGGATTTTTCAACATTTTTGATCTTGTTTTTTAATTTCCTCTGTTCGTTTTTATAATACAAAAGTTCATTCAATATGCCTGCCAAACTGACATCATCTTTATATACATAATTCCTTTTGGAAACCAATGGTTTTATTTTGTTCCGATATGCGCTATTCTTGTTATTTAGATCTTTTAAAAAGGTTGAAATGTCTTTAACATTGTTCTCTTCAAGTATTTTCAGCGCCTCTTTTTGAGCAAATCCTTTGTAGATGTCCCTTGATGCCCATAATAATAGCAATGGCATTTTTATTTTTAAATCGTCAAAAACGCATTTCCCTATCATGGTGTACCCAAGGCTACCGCCAGTCCCTGTTATGTATCCGGAAATGTTTAGTTCCCTTGACAACAAAAGCAGTATTGGTATGGCCCTTGGTGAAACTTCACTTAAACTGTTATCTGGTATATCAATATTGTTTTGGGAACCTACTCTTAACTTTAGTCTCTTTTTGCAGGATATGCATTTACCCACCAGTTCAACTTCTTCGTTATGATTTTTGCTTACAACCGAATAGCCCTTACTGCCACAAGAGCAATGAATCCATAATGGTGAATATTTGCTTGAATTGGAGCTTATGCCTTTGTGGATACCGTGGCTTCTAAAGAACCCTTCTGATCTTTCAAGTGACGCTATATACGAATCATTGTTTGATATTAGAAAATTATAGCCTTTTTTAAAAGTGCGACAGAGCTCAGATAGGTTAACAAACAATGTTTTATGGCCCCATGCATTGTTCACCATTTTGGACATTATGTGAGAGTTAAACTCCGAATAGTTACCGGAGTCGGATAAAGAATCTTCCACAACATTCCAAAACTTTTCTATGTTGGTAAAAAGTCTCCTTCGATCCTCCCTGCTTAAGGTTTTATCCTTTCTTATCCATGTGTAAATTTGGTTTTCCCAGTAGCTAACAAGTGAGTGGGTTGGTGGATTTGTCTTGCATATGATTTTCCATCTTTTTGAATCATTCATAGGATACCTCAAATCCAAAATGCCTGAGGCATTTCTCACACTGGGTAACTTTGCAACATGGACCCAGCTATCATCCATAAAGTCGTGGTCTATTATCAAGAATAAAGGCAATATGGAATCACGGGAATTTTCTAGGTATTTGGAAATCGTTTCCAGCAAAACTATTTTTTTAAACACCCCTCCGAACGCAAACAAATTTGGCTGGTGGATTGCAACTACAATTTTCAGGCTTTCAACATCCAATAAATCAATTTGATTTTTTACGCCAGAAGTTAAGGTTCGTGACTTTAAATGGAAATTATACACAGCATCCTTGAGATTGCGTCTGTTAGCAAAAATATTTTCATCAACTTTAGGAGTTGGAACCTCATTCAACATTTTTACAGCATTGTCAAATTTTGCAGGAACCGACAGAATAAAGTTGTTTAACTCAGAATTACCAATATCAAGGTATTTAGAAAACAGTGATTTAAACCTGATTTCCCTATCAATAGCCGTGGTAGTCATGTTCCCCATCTCATCTAATCCGAACTCTATGTGTATCAGTTCCCTTTTTAACTATCCCTTACTATGTTCTATAAAACTGATAAGATCATATATTCTATCAAAATTGCCAATTTCATTCAAAGAATGAGCGTCACTACCCAAATGAAAACTTATCCCCAATTCTATAAATATCTTTAGGTATTGTAGTGTGGGCCTATGGTACTTTGAGTTGATTTCAATTATCTTATCATTGGACAACACCTCTTCACCAATCCTTTTTATTTCACCATGATCCAGAGAAAAATAGGGATCGTGTTCCAGGTGACCAATTACATTCACGTTTTCATTGTTTATGGCTTTTAATAGTGCATTATACCATTTATCTTTTTCTTGGTATTTTGTGTGAAAACTTGCAACAATAAAATAATTGTCATTCAAGTAAATACTGGGGCAATCTATGCTTCCGTCAGGGAGTATCTTTGCTTCGAAGCCCTTTAAAACATTTAGACCCGTTTCGGGTAAAAACTGATTTATCTCCTCGATGTACTTTTCTGTCCAATCAGAGGTATTCCTAACGTGTTCTGTAAACGCGATTGTTTGTAAATTCAATCCTTTAGCCGTTTTAATGACGTTCTCAACTGTCAAGTCAGGAGCTGAATGATCGTTATAACTACAGTGAATATGGTAGTCTTCTTTGGTGTTCAACCCACACTTAATTCACAAGCATCGTTTATTAAATTGTTTATCATATTGTGTCATAACAATTTCCTGTGTTTTTACATAAAAAAATTTATATCATAAATAGATTAATTAAGCTTAAGCGGATGGTAATTGCGTAGAAAGGTTTCTAATGTACTTGTTCCTGGTGCTTCTGCCCCTGCTGGGATTAACACTATCAAATCTCTGAAACTTGCCAATTTCAAAGGCAAGATTTTGTCTATTGATTCAAATGAATTGTCTGCCGGTTTTTACTTGTCGGATTACAGGGAAATAAGTCCAGAGGCTGAGGGTGAAGGTTATTTGGATTTTCTGTTTAAAATAATTGACAAATATGAGATAAATGTGTTAATGCCATCATCAGGATATGACATATTTCCATTTAGTGAAAACAAGGAAAAATTACGAAACCTTGGGGTTATTCCTGTAATAAGTGATAGGGACGTTTTGGAGGTATGCCGTGATAAGGTTCTAACCTTTGAGCGTCTAAAAAATAATTTTAATTTACCATACACCACTGAAGACAAAAGCAGAATAACAGAATTTCCAATAATATCCAAACCCAGGTTCGGCAAGGGTAGCAGGGATATAATTCAAATAAATGATTTTTCTGAATTGGATTATATCTCTTCAAGATATTCCAAGATGATTTATCAAGAGTATCTCCCGGGTGAAGAGTTTACCATTGATGTTTTGTCGGATTTTGACTCAAACCCCATAATTTCTGTTCCTCGAGTTAGACTCCAAACCAGAGGAGGCATATCAACCAAAGGTAAAATCATTCTTGATAAGGAATTGATTGAAGAATCATGTAAGATATCAGAATTTTTGAAAATAATCGGACCCTGTTGCATCCAAATGAAAAAAGATAAGGATAATGCCTTTAAACTCGTTGAAATCAATCCAAGATTAGGTGGTGGCACCATATTTACGACATTGGCCGGGGCGAACTTTCCAAAAATGATTATTGATATGATTGAAGGTAAAAAAATAAAGATACCTCAAGTTTCTGAAATAACAGTATTGAGGTATTTCGAAGAAATTATCATAGATGAAAAAAATAAGGTTACCTGCACTGAAAAAGATTTGTTAACAAGTGATGTGTTCCATCCATAAAGCCTGTTGTTGAGTTGATGACGGGGTTGATGGTTAGAAATGAACCATTTACTGCATTGATCATAGAACAGGGCCACATTTCAGTCAGATGCATTAGGATTACAACAAACCCTATTATCATTCCAAGTGCAACGAGAATAACGTCAATTCCTTTACTCTTCATATCTATTTTTTATCCCTTTAAATCTTAAATTCAATAGTTTTACTATCTCCACCCTGTTTTTTTAATTGTAATTGCAGCGTAAATTAGCAGCCATGTGTAAATGAATGTGGATAACAATGTAAAAAGGGGTCTGTACAGCCAATTCTTGTCGCCTGGGTTTCTTAACCTAAAGTCTACTGCATAAATCATCCCCGTAAACAATATTCCCGAAAACCAAACTATTGTGGTGACATAGTCTCCATAAATTGGCATTAGAAAAACAGTCTTTGCTACAATATATGGCCTGATAAATTTCATCGAGGTCTGCAGGTAGTATATCATTGCAGCGTAAAACGGCCTTTTCCAAAAAATGCCCCCTGTGGAAAAAAGGCTTCTGATAAAGCTTTTTCTCCACCGGATTTGCTGCTTCACCAAAGAAACCAGTGTTGAGGGAACTCCTATATTCACGCGAATATGCTGTGAATATTTAATCTTCCAGAAACCGTCAAGTTCATTTTCATTATAAGAAAACTTGCTTTGGTTTTGGATTGGGTTGTTATGCAAATATCTATTCTTGGAATATTCAAGTTTGAGAAATGGCGGGGGTTTGTTTGACAGTACGTGGGCGGTCATTCTTCTGTCCGTCGCAAATTTAAAGTCCATCCCTAAAAACTTGTCATGTGCCCAGTCGTGCATGAAACCCTGAATTGCCTCCCGCCTGTAAAAACTCAATGAGCCGGAACAGCAAGTAACTGAGGAAAAGGAACTTTCCATTCCCTTTTGGGCCCTGCATGCCCCATCTAAATATACATCCTGCAGTTTTTCCAGTAAATGATCAAACGGGCCTCCTTCATGGCGGTTTATGACTCTTCCATGGCCAGTAAGTGCGCCAAGTTGGGGATCGGCGTGAAAAATCTTTACTGCCCTTTCTGTGGCATCCAAAGCCATGTAACAATCACTATCCATAAATGCATAAATCTGGCCCTTTGCGACCTTGCTGGCCTCTTCAACCGCCCTTTTTTTCCCAACACTATTTTCCAAATGAATTATGTTGAAATTGGTATTTGGGTACTCGCTTTTGAGTTCATTTAAGATTTTGCCTGTGCCATCGGTACTTCCGTCATTAATTACAATTATCTCCTTTTTTTCATATGACTGATTTAAACATGATAAGACACACCTTTTGATGATGTCTTCCTCATTTTTTACTGGAACCACAAGAGAAACTAGAGGGAGGTGACTTTCTGGTATTTTGACATCATGAACATCCACATATGGGTCCCGATACTTGTAGTATGATATGAATAATATGTTAAATAAAACAAAGGATGTTAAAATGCTGTAAACCCCTATGGCTGCATCGATAACATAGAGTGCCGTGTAAAATTTGAAAATCAGTATTGTAAAAACAGCGCTAAGGATTAATATTCGGACAAACCATCTTTTGGAGTCTAATTCCTTTAATTTTAAATAATGGGGTACGTTAGTTAGAGCCAAACTTCATATCAACCTGTCATCAATAATTTGAAGGAAAGATGCTTATTACCTTTGTTGTTTAATCTTATCACTTTCTTTTAGGTTTCTTTTTTAAATTAAATTCAATAAATAGATTTTAATATAATAAATTTCAGTTGTCATCTTACTTTTGTTGGCAGCAAAAATAACCGGTCAATCCCAACGCATACGTTCAACCTCTCTGTCGCCTTTGGATGATTTTTTCCAGTCTTTGTAGTGATTTTTACATAAATACACGCGTTTTTTGGAGTTATCAAAATCCAAATCCTGTGACATTTTCGCTTTAGCCAAACTCATAGACCTATCAGCAGATTCATCACACTTTAACACACTGCATGTTATACCTTTCTCTACTCTACCCACTAAATTGCAAAAGCATTTGCTCTATAAAAAAGTTGAGAACAAAATTATAGGGTAAAATATTCCGCATCCGGATGATGTACAACAATCGCAGCCGTTGAATATTCGGGATTGATTTGCCCACTGTCAGTGAGGGACATCCCGTTTGGCGCGGGGTTTAATAATTTCCAAACCAAAAAATGCTGGGATACATCAGGGCAGCTGGGATACCCCCAGCTGTACCTCAAGCCCCCTTTCTCGAGTTTCAAGTCCCTTTTAATCCGCAGATTAATCCAATCCGCCAGCGCTTCAGTCGTCTCTACTGCCAGCCCATGCAAATAGTATGCATCTGAGTATCGGTTGTCTTTGTTCCATTCCTCAACAACCTCTGCAACTCTGTTTCCCATCGTTACCGATTGAAATGCGACCACATCGTCAGAATTTGGATCAAAATAGTCCGAAAGGCACAGGTGTTTTTCTAAAGATGACCGTGGGAACTCAAAAGTTATTTCAGAGTTTTTTTTATTTTCAGTGTCCATATACCTTACCAAAAGGTTGTTCTTACCGACCTTTCTGCACCTAAAATAGCCATAAACCGCCTGCGGTTCAAACAAGTCCTCTTTGATCACTTTTTCCTTCCACTCTTCCAGCAAATCATTAAACTCGTCTTGTAGTTTCGATGCGCTTTTTCCCCTCAAACCCCAAGACAGTACAAAAAGTGATTTTTTATTTAAGAAATCCCACACCTCCTTCAACGGAATGTCTTTTTTTGAAAACCTGTATGTGAAATCAAAGAGGGGGGGAATGGGTTTATTCATTACTGGTTTAACCTTGCTAGAGAGGTCCTGAGATACATTGGGTGTGGTTTTTTCGTATTGCCTTTCGTTCCAACTTTCCAGTTTGTTTATCCAACCATCAATAAACTTACTTTTCTCATCTGACATTATGTTGTTCATTATTTTAAGGCCGTCAAAAGCAGTCTTGCAATAAAAAATTCCCGGTTTGTAGATATCTCCATTCCCTTTTGCAATCCTGTTAATATAGTCGCTATTTATTGCAGCACCTCCGCATATGACTGGTATTTTTATATTGTTTTCACGGGCAAACTCTGCAAATAATTGCATTTGTTTGGATGTTGATACAAGCAGCGCAGACAGGCCCACAACATCTGCTTTTACTTCTTTTATCTTGTTTACGATTGTAGGAATTGGAACCTGTTTCCCGAGGTCAAAAACTTCATAGCCATTATTAGACAGTATTGTTTTGACCAAGTTTTTACCAATATCGTGAACATCACCATAAACTGTGCATAAAACAAGCTTTCCTTTACTGACACCCTCTTGTTTAATTAAGAATTTCTCCAGCTCTGAAACTGCCGCCTTCATACATTCAGCTGATTTCAAAACAAAGGGGAGGATTAACTCACCTGTCCCGAACTTGTCACCCACTTCTTTCATTGCAGGAAGTAAAACCTCATTCAGTGTTTCGACTGCGGCATTGTGCAAATTCTCCTTTGTGGACTCAAGCCTGTAGGAGACAGCATTGCTATCGTTGTCTTTTATTTCTGTTATTTTTTTATCTTTTGGGTCTTGAATTTTATCCGCAATGGCAAAAACCACATCATTCTCAATGCCGTCCTTTAGCCTGTTTACTACTCTAAAATAACACCTCTTACTGGCAGGCCAGTTTTTATCTATTTCCATAATGTTTTGTTTTTGAGTGGATGAGGAAGAGGATGATTTTGAATCATACTGTTTTGAATCAAAATATGTGATAAGATCCGAAAGCGCATTATCTTTTGTATTGAATATCAAGTCTTCACAAAATTGTTTTTCAGTTGCGCTGATCTGGGGGTACGGGATTATGTCTTTGGGGTTGATTATGACTGTGTCAAGCCCGTTTTTCAAGGCATGGTACAAGAATATGGAGTTTAAAAATTTTCTTGCTAAAACGGGAAGCCCGAAACTAACATTGCTTAGTCCAAGGGTTGTTAATGCTTTGGGATAACTCTCTTTAACAAGCTTTATTCCGTTTAGGGTATTTACCGCAGAATCGGCATATTCTGCCTCACCAGTTGCAAGAGTAAACGTTAAGACATCAAAAATTAATTGCCAGGGTTTAAGTTTGTGATCTGCAGCTTTGTCGTACAATAGTTTTGCTACCTGAAGTTTATCGTCACTTGTTTTGGCCATTCCTTTAGGGCCAATACACATTGACACTGCGGGTGCCCCAAATTTTCTCATCACTGGAACAATATCATAGAACCTACTGCCATCACCTTCTAGATTAATAGAGTTTATTATGGGAATTCCCGGAATTTGCTTTAGGGCTGCATAGACAACTTTGGTATCCGTAGAGTCTATTACCAGAGGGGATTCTATTTCGAGACTGAGCCGTTTTACTAGTTTTTGCATAAACCCTAATTCATCCGATCGCTCGGTAGTTGCGACACACACGTCTATACAATGGGCCCCATCTTCGACCTGGGCCCTTGCTATGTCTATTAACCCGTCAAAATCATCTTCTAAAACCATTTTTTTCGCTTTTTTTGATCCTTGTGAGTTTAGCCTTTCGCCGATGATAAGCGGCCGAGGTTCCTGAAAAAGATCTATAGATGTTAAAGCAGAAGAAACCTTTGGGATATCATTATAGGTTTTTTTCATACAAACTAACCATCCACTATTTTTTTTTTAATCATTTAAACGATCTCTTTGCTTACTCATTCTTGTTGGATGCAGCAGCAGCGGATAGATGTGAATGCGAGATAGCCGAATCACCATCCAGCATTTTGCGTAAACTCATGATATGCTCAGGGTTGGTTCCGCAGCAACCACCAACCAGCCTTATCCTTTGATATTTTTTTATGAATTCGGATAATTTTTCAGTTATTTCCCTAGGAGACATCAAATATTTGGCAAGCCCATTTTCATTTATTGGCATACCTGCATTTGGCATTACCAAAATAGGTAATTCATTTTGATCACACAACCATTGGATGCTAGGAGTCATTTCCACTGGGCCAGTGGAGCAGTTCAGTCCAAATACATCGATATCCAAATTGCTAAGAGTCACATACGCTGCCTGTATGTTTGTTCCTAAAAGCATTTTTCCATACTGATCCAGCGTAACATTTGAAATCAACGGAATTTTTTTTTCCAGTTTTTCCATTGCCCGAAAGCAACCTTCAATCGCTGTTTTAATTTCCAAAATGTCCTGTCCTGTTTCTATTAGGAGAGCATCACACCCACCCATTATCAGACCCTGAGCTTGATAATAAAACGCATCCTCTATTTCGTCTAAAGATATATTTCCAAGGTCAGGATCGTTTGAACTGGGCAAAAAACCGGACGGGCCCATCGAACCAATAACGTATGCTTTTTTATTTAGTTCGGAGCATGCTTCCTTTGCAAGCTTTGTAGCCTCAGTGTTAAATTCAATAGTTTTTTCACCGACTCCAAATTCATTTAATTTAAGCTTGTTGCTGCCAAAAGTGTTGGTTTCAATGCAGTCGGAGCCGGCGGAAATGTATTTTTTATGAATGCTTTTAATCCATTCGGGCCTTGTGAAATTGAGGCTATCATTAAACCCTTCCTTATTGTCCAAATAATCTGACTGTTTGGGCTGATAATGCTGAATTTCCGTACCCATAGCTCCATCAAAAAGCAAAACTTTGTTGTTTAAATCCTCAAGAAATGAATTCACGGTTTATAATTACTAATCATCAAAATTATTTATATTTCTTTAACAATGGTTATAAATTACAAAGAGATTTATAGAAAAAAGCGGCAAAAAATTTGGGCTCATAGTTCAGCTTGGATAGAATGGCTGCCTGCGGAGCAGTTGGTCGAGGGTTCAAATCCCTCTGGGCCCGCTACTATAACGGTTCTTTTATTTGGGTTCTACTAAAAATAAGGTGTAAAGAAAAAAGTGATAAAATACAATAATGTGGAACCAGACCTTTGGTCACTGTATTTGTATGCGTTAAAGTCGCCGGTGACAAGGGAAAAGTACCAGAAGAGGCTGGAAAGGTTTTTCGATTTTCTAGGCTTGGAAGGCTCAACCGTTGAGGAAAAGAGCAAAGTGTTTATGGATGTAAGGGGAAAAGACGGAAACCAGTGGGTTTTCAACAGCCTGTTAAGGTTCATGCAGTTTAACCTGGCAAAGGTGGACAGAAAAGAGATAACGGGTGCAACCGTAAGAAACTATCTAAAAAGCATAAAGCTGTTCTGCGAAATGGCCGACATACCAATAACATGGAAAAAGATAACAAGAGGGCTTCCGAAGGGAAGGGATTATGCCGATGACAGGGTTCCCACAAATGATGAGATACGAAAACTACTGGAATACCCTGACAGGAGAATCAAGGCCATTGTGTATACCATGGCCTCTTCCGGAATTCGGTTGGGCGCTTGGGACTATTTGAGATGGGGTCACATACGTCCGATAGAAAAGGATGGGGATGTGGTTGCAGCCAAAATCATTGTTTATGCGGAAGAGGATGAGGAATATTACTCGTTCACCTCCAAAGAGGCCTACCATGCATTAAAGGACTGGATGAAATACCGCGATGATTCTGGCGAGTTGATAGATGAAAACAGTTGGCTTATGCGTGACTTGTGGGACACTAGGGTGGCCCAAGGAAGGGGCTTTGCTACAAAACCCATAAAATTAGCACCCTCTGGGATAAAACGATTGATTGAAAGGGCCATTTGGGCTCAGGGCTTAAGGAAGAAATTGGAAAACGGAAAGAAAAGACATCCGTTTTCTGCGGTACACAGTTTAAGGAAATGGTTCAAAACCCGGGCCGAGATAGCAGGCATGAAGCCAATAAACATTGAAAAACTGCTGTCCCACAGCATAGGCATTAGCAACTCGTATTATCGGCCAACAGACACTGAACTGTTGGAAGACTATTTGAAAGTATCAGACTTGCTAATGATTGACAAACAAGGAAAACTGCAAAAGGAGTTACAAAAATACGAACTGAAGAGTCAAGAAGAAACATATCTTATCAAAGGAAAATTACAAGAAAAAGATGAGCAAATAAAATCACTTACAGACCAATTCTCATCGATGAAAACCATGGTTGAGAAACTGGTTTCAGGTCTATCAGAAACTAAAAATCAACAGCAGGTTAATGTCATTGCGCATTCTTTATTCACATCCGGGATAATGAAGGAAAAAGAATCATAGGCACTTCTTTTGTTTAACTCAAAAGTCTGGCAGGTTTGACATTTTTGCCGATCACAAGAGAATATACGATATTTTCTTTGGTTGTCACTCCTATCATTTATGATCAAGCCAGAAATATCTAATGCAGTTAAAGGGTGGCGCCAAATATATCTAATCCTATCCATATCCTAAGCCTGTAATAGGTTTGATTTGTATTATGAATAAGGTAGTAACTGCTCAGTCGTTTATTGCCCATAACCATTAAATCGATGAATGTTTAGTCAAAAAAAAATCTCTTTCTTTTATATAGTAAACAGTTGGTATATAGCCTTTATGGAGTCCAATTTAACTTTAAGGTGCCAGAGGTGCTCCCACCTTTGGGTATACAAGGGGAAAAACAGATTCGTAACAACGTGCAGCTACTGCAAAACTTCTGTTTACTTGAAAAAGAATTTGATTCCGTCCAACTCGGTTGAGGGACCAGAGGGAAAGACGGAATCAAAAGCACATGCCGACTACAAGCCGCATCTGTTCACTACAACCCATTCTGTACAGGGAGAGGAAATCAAACACGACACCAACTGCGCCTAATAACATTACACAAAGGGACTGTTTATATTTATCTTCATCAGCAGGATACAGCCGCATATTAAAACCCACAAAATGCCCCACAAACACCTGCCAGGAATGCAAAGTGCGGTATGTCGACAAGCTGGGGCTGAAAATTTTTGTTATCTGCAACTGCAAATGCCACAGGAAACAGCAGCAAAGAAAATGAATCACAGTAATACTGACTTTTGGTTCAATGATATAGGCGTAACCATAATTCCACCTCATACTAATAATAAAATCACTAATTTCAAATGTTCTGATTTCAAAGATAAACCCATTGAGGATTTTGGAAGGAATATCTGATGATTGACTTTGCCATATCGGAAGAATTGAAATCCATTCTCTCCAAATTTGGAATCAGAAACAATGGGGTCATTGAGCTTGAATTTACCGAAATATATGGCAAGCAAACAATTTATAGCATATTCAGGACAAAGGATTTGCAAAAATCATTCAAAGCATTTGAAAACAAAGTAAAAGATCAAGTTCCCAATATCTCTACTCAACATTATAACCTTTTGGAAAATGCGATATATGAAAATTTAGATTCATTGATGGAGAGTGAAGGAAACAATGAGGGAAGTGAACGGGACCAAAAAACAACCTTCCTCCGAAAGGACGAATACAATGACAAGTTATTTGAATCGATTGTTATAGGCGGTTTACCAAAATTTGTTTTTTATGACGAGGAAAAGTGTCATATACAGGACAAAATCGATGGCGCTAACTATACATTTTATCCCATGGACCACATCAATACCGTTAATCCCATACCATACATATTTGACTCTGAGCAAGAGGTGAAGGAATATCTGCAGTTATCAAAGAAAGAGACATTTGACTCCTTGTTTGATAAGGTCCTCAAAGAATATGAAAAATACGTTAGCGTTGATGAGCACAGCTTGGTAACCTTCGTAGCAAACACCGTTGGCAGCTACTTTCAGGACAAATTTGGAACGACAAACTACAACATACTGATAGGCGAAAATGGCTCGGGCAAGAACTCGGCCCTTTTGGTTTACAGGATGCTAGGCTATAGGGTATTCTATGTGACGGCTGCCAATTCGGCCAACTATTACACATTCTTGGGAGACATCCAGGAAGGGCAGGGCACCATAGCCGAAGACGAAGCTGACAACATTGGCTATGATATCGACAAGCAGAGAATACTCAAGACAGGGTATGCCAGTGGCGGTAATGTCCCCAAGGTTGAGTTCAACAAGAATGGGGTTAGAAGCCAGTCATCATACCTTACGTTTTCTCACAAATGGCTGTCGATGGAGGAGCTGCCACATGAAAAAAGCATTAGGGGGATTATAGACCGCTCCTTCATACACAAATTTCTGATTGGCGAGGTGCAGCATAACATAAAGGATATCCTAAAGGACAAAACCTCTGGCCATTACAAACAGCTGATACACCTCAGAAAATTACTGATTGCATTTAAAATGACTCAATTCAATAACGATTTTTCGCTAATCAAACTAAACATAAGGAACAGGAACAAAGAGCTAACCCAGCCCATATTGACACTATTCAGCCAAGGAAAAAACTTTGACAGAATTAGGTTGGCGTTATCAAAGATGATAAACGAAAAATCAGTGTTAAAGAGCAACTCCATAGAAGCGAAAATAGTAGAGGCGTTGTTTGAGTTGATTAAAAGGGAAGAGGACAACAACAACAGCAGACAGAAACTCTATGAGTTTTCAAACGATGAAATTTTTGACAAACTAAAGGAGGTAACGGATGGGCGAGAAGATCAGTGGGGGGTTTTGGGCAATGCCGTTTACCTGCCCGATGGCACCAAACTAACCAAGGCAAAGGTCTCCTCGTTACTGAAATCAAAGTTTAAGGCAGTGGCCTTTCGAACCAACCATAAAAGGGGGTTTCGCTTTAACAAGTCGGACCTGGAAAAAATGTCAAAGCAATACGAAGTTGTCGAAGAGATAGTTATTGACGATATAGCAAAAGAAGAGGGAGAAGAAAGCACATCCAAAGTTTTAGACGATAGCAAGAAAGAGAAAAAAACAGTGACAGAGGTGACAGAGGTGACGGGTTTAGAGAGTGCCTGCCCCCCTTTTGACAATATTGAAGTTAGCGGTGGTGAAACTTCTGATGGACTTGATGAACAACAGCAAGTTAAAGCTGATAATTATGATTCAAAGCAAGACGATTGTTTAATCAATTCTGAAGACCGCAATGACAATGATGATAACAAAACTAATGCTCCAATAGATTCATCTGTAACTGATGACAGCTCAGAGACAAATTCCAATAATAACAACTTTGGTTCCACATTAACATCGACTATATTTGAAAAAGGTGTCACAACACCAACAGACATACAACCCCCAATCAATACACAGGAAAAAAATAGAATAGGACTAAAAAACAATGTAAATAATAATACCCCCACACCTTCAGAAAGCGTCACAAGTGTCACTTCCGTCACCAATATGCCTCCAAAGTATCCGTGCTATTTCTGCGGTAATGCATATTCTACAAATATCGACTTTGATATGGAGCTGCACTCGCTTGAGAATCACAAGGGCGAATTACTAAAATTACCAGTAAAAGGAAATATGGATAAAAGAGAGAAATGTGTAATATCCCTAACAAAAAAGAAAATGATGGAGAACTCCACTGAAGACTTGAAAAACGAAGAAGAATCCGGATGAATAAAGAAGATATTGATTTCATTTTGTCTCATTTTGAGGAACCGTTATTCCCCCGGAGGATGATGACTCTTTCATCTAACGGTCAGTTTACCGTTACATCCAAAGAAGAACTATTGCAAAGATGCAAGGAATCCAATTACATTGACTGCTGCCTCAACGCTTATCCTGAATATGTAGAATACCAGGGAATTGCAAGGCAGCCGCCCAACTTTATCTTCATCGACCTTGACAAGTCATATTTTTCAAGGTATAAGGACCCTATGAAAATGCTCAACAGGGCTTTGGAGAAAACACTGAAAAACATCTCTTCAGTATTTGGCCAGAGGGTCCCCGCCAGTTCGGATATGCATGATTGCCAACAGCAGAACCAAGAGCATTACAGCATCAGGCCAATTCGCCCCACCGTGATTTGGTCCGGCAATGGCTACCACATATACCTTCCAATCCAGTCTATGGTATTGGACACATATGACCCATTTTCCAAAGACAGGTTTCCCAGCCTGTTTTCATCCTGCAATGGAAAATACTGTGGGTCTTTTGTGTCAGAGGTTTTTCTAAAGTATGCTGAGGGCCTGTTTACAGGGGAAGGGCCGACCCACAGCATAGGCCAAAGTACAAGTCCTGTCTGATAAGGATTCCAAACACATACAACTCCAAATGCCTGGCTAGAGAACTTGCTTATGAAAAATCGATGGTCAAAGTAATCCAAGAGCGGAATGGCTGCAGGCCGCCAATAAAACAACTAACAAAAGGTTTCAGGAGATGGATAACGGAGCAGGAGATACACCAAAAATACCTTATGAGAAAGCATTCAAAACTGGGGGGAAGCGACTAGATTTAACAACTGCAAATAACAACTTCCAGATAAACTGGATAGAAAAACTACTCATAACAGGTATCCCGGATGGAAGAAAAGAAACACTAAGGCTGATTTTAGGACCCTACTTAATCAAAAAGAAAAAGCCATGGAGAATCAATATCCATATTAAATGAATGGTTGAAGAAATGCAATGATGTTGAACGACTCGACAATAGCTTTAATCCAAAACATAGAATAAATGCGTCATTAAAAAACAGCAAAGGATTTCTAAAACTGGAAAGTTTGAGATTAAAATATAATTGGCTGTATAATGTTATCAATAGATTTATGATTTAAAGGTGTTTTTGAACTTAAAGTTTCAAAATATAATGGCTTTGTTTACTTCATGATTTATATTCTCTATTCTATTAGTTTACAAAAAGATTTAATTAATTAATTGCATGTTTTAATTTGCATTTCTTTCTTGTAAAGAAGAGTCAATCAGTATAGAATAACTTATCCATAATTTTCCTCCAAGACACATTAATACACATAGTAAGAAATCTTATTATTGAAATTTAAAAACACATCAAAACCGGGTTCGTAACATATCTATTACTAAACCCCTTTGGGATTACTAACTACATAGGCTCATTTTACAAAACCATTAAAGGGTATTCCTTTTCCAATCGTTATAAAATCATTTTCGAAATATCTATTTTTTAAAAATAGATTACCTTATTTATGTCGAGTTTTTTTTTGTATAAACCCGAGTTCTTTGTCGAATATATCCAAGAA
Organism: uncultured Nitrososphaeraceae archaeon; assembly: GCA_963779615.1. Classification (GTDB taxonomy): domain Archaea; phylum Thermoproteota; class Nitrososphaeria; order Nitrososphaerales; family Nitrososphaeraceae; genus Nitrosocosmicus. The sequence goes on along the minus strand of CAVZZA010000004.1, from coordinate 208,021 downwards.
TTTTTACTACAATTGTAATTATTATCACAATTATAATAGCATAGGACGAATTGAGTACCGCAGCTGATTCCCAAATCATATCATAAAAGTTTTTAGGCTCATTAGCCACAATTGCTTGATTTTTGGTATTTAGGATATATGATGTATTTGTACTCCTTGATCATAAGTAACAAAAATATTGTATTTTGTATTATTTTTTAATGGTTTAATAATTGTATCCAATACAAGTATCGAACCAACAGTTAATCTAGGGGCAGAAGTAGTTAAAAACTGACTATTTTCTATTACCGGTGTGCTAAAATTCTCAACAAAAAATACTTTACTAAAATTCTGAATCATGGCATCAGTATTAATTGTTAACCTAAAATTATTTGCACTATTGTGTCCACCATTTTTAAGCGTAATCTTATTTATAAGATTTGAATTCTCTATACCTAAAGACTCCAAATCAATCCCAATAAGTGGTTGCTTATAGATGTCTGTGTAAATTTGACTTATTATAAAAATTGCAAGCCCTGCAATTATAGTTGTAAGTACCTTGGAAATAAAACTTTCATTATTTCCCACAATCAAAAAATAATATTATGATTTTTTAACTTTTATATTAGTCACTCTTTAATTAAAATCCCATTAACATTCTCTTCATTAATAATAAATACAATAGATATACATAATTATGAAAACAGGTGTTACTCATTATATGCTCGTGAACAATTGTTTTTACAACGCGTATTGAAAGGAAATGATTGTAAATTTTTCATAAATTCTATCAAATGTTTTTTTATTTTTTTTAGTTGGTAATGTTTTCTCAAAATTAGGCCAATCAAGTTTCTCGATTTCAAGTAGTTGCCTGAATGATGGAATTGTGTGGCCCATTTTCTATGCATTATAAATATAATTAAAAAGGATTACGCATGGTATAGATGAGTAAAAATTAAACCATTTTTTATAAATGAAGTGATTAACCAAATATATACTATAAAAAGACGTTTTGATATTTTATATCTTGAGTAATTGTGTATTTACCGGATTTTGTAATATTTGTTTTTGACTTTATCGAGTTCCATCTCGTAATACTTTTTCTCATCCATCAGCGTGTCTATGTCGAACTCCAATTGCGCCTTCTCTTTTTTCAGATTGTCTATGTTACGTGCCAAATCCATCGCATGGCTCAAGTCCTTCACCTTTATTTTGTTCTCATTCACAAAGTCAAGCAAACCCAAATACGCACCCAAGTCCTTTCTGTGTTCCATCAGAACACGAGAAGCCTTTCCCATGTTCCGTAGTGTCATGTAGTCGGATTGTATTTTTAGGGCCTGGTCTGTTGTCAAATCAAGCCCAGTGGTGACCTGGACAAGGGACTTGCCCTCTTCAAATAGGTTGAATGCCTGTGATGAAACAGACAATGGTTTTTTATTTTGGTCACCTTTCTGCTGTTCTTCTTTAACCTCTGAACGTAGTTTCGCCCTTATCTTCTTGACAGTGGTATTTGAAACATGTGCAATCTTTGCAATCTCCATTGTTTTGTAACCTTTTTTCAGCAAGTCCATAACCAGATTTTCTTTGTCTTTTGCGGACAATACCGTCAACAACCGATATTGCTATTGGGTTAGTTTATAAGCAAATGAGTTATGATATCGGTGTTACAGCCTTTTCTTGACCGCTATCCCTGTTACCACATTTTTTACCTGCTACATATGTTGTTTTGTATGTTGTTTTGGATGGAGAACAACATGTTTTTTTAATATGTACACAAAGCAATTATTTCTTAAAACTATTTTCTAAATATTGTAGAGAAGATGGGTGTTCCAGTAAATGTAGTGGTCCAATATAACCATAGATTCCTCACCGTTCAGCCTGAAAACAAAGCAGGAGTTATTGAAAGAGATGGGTTTATGGAAGATCCTGATATAAATGCCAAAAAAGAATATACAAAAAAATAATAATGTATTTTTGATGGTAGATTAAAATGACTCGTTATTCATATATTGAAGAATGGTTTCTTTGTGACTGATTTGCAAATTTTAAGCCTTTGCTAGGGTTGTTATTGATTTCATCTTTGTTCATTACTTTTTTCTTTTTATATTTTTCACCCACTTGCTTTAAGATACTCTGTTCTTTGATAGGCTCATTTTTTTCATTAGTCAGGGGATGTTGATTGGGTGGTAGGGTATCTGTATTATCATCAATGAAAGTGTAATTACCAATATTTGGTTTATTTTTCAATATCTTTATTCTGTTATTTTTTTTCACTTTACTTTTCCCGAATACTGAATTCCTTTTTTCACTTTCAAATTTGAATGAGATTAATATTCGATAATGCAAAACTAGAGAATACCTTGTAAATGTTATTTACAATAATAATAAAAACTAATTTCACATTTGAATACTAATACTACTTACAGAATACTCATGGCAGGAAGTTCAATGTATTCAGTAATTGTTTTGTAAAATACTATTTAAGTTTTTTTAAAATATATACTATTAATTAATCCTGTGTATTATTAAATCATATAATCGTATAAATAAGAATTAACGAAAAGGAGTTCTTTGCTAAGACAGGTTTTAACGAAATTCTTTACCAAAAAGTGGAATATAAATTGACGGTCAAGAGACAAGAAATGGCAGTGTCTATTTTCGATTTATTGCAATGGATGATAAAACCGTCATCAAAATAAATGATTTTAAAGTTTTATTAATTTTGAATTTTTGGCAGTACGGTATAAAGAAAATGTGACAAAATATTGGTTGAAAATAGAAATAAAACAAGAACCTGGTTATTATAATTTGATTAAATAAAAATAGATGGTGTCTAATAATTTAGTGTCTGGCTAAAGCTTCCAGCTTGTGTTTCAATTTGGTTTGTTACCGTCGTGTTAACCATGAATAAGTGCTGCACTTGTTCTATTTGTGGAGGAAATGCGAACAAATGGATTAAATAATTACATTTTTATAAAATTTCTTATGGTAAGTGCAAGTTATTTTCTTTTACATCAAGTAAATGCAAATCCCGCAAAATCCTTTCTGTTGGAAGGAGGGCTACTGTGATATGTCATCTGCAGTCGGGGCCGACGATGGCAAAGGCTATGGCCTGATTGGCAGAAGCGAGAGAGGCATTGGAGTGTTTGGTTACAGTAATAGCAATAATGGAGTGCATGGTTCCAGCGGTAGCAACAGAGGTGTGTACGGTTTCAGTGATAGCAATAGTGGCGTGTATGGTTCCAGTCACAGATCCATTGGAGTGTATGGTTACAGCTACAACAGCGTTGGTATGTATGCCTACGGCGGAAACGGCCATGCAGCATACCTAGCCGGCAACGTCACAATAACTGGCTCTCTTTCAAGAGCTGGGGGCTCATTTAGGATAGACCATCCAGTCGATCCTGCAAACAAGTATCTTCGCCACTCCTCTGTGGAGTCACCGGATATGAAGAACATCTATGATGGTGTAGTTGTATTGGATGCAAACGGTGAAGCCGAGATAGACCTTCCAGATTGGTTCTGTGCCCTCAATAAGGATTTTCGTTATCAATTGACTGCTATCGGCGCTCCTGGCCCAAATATCTATATCGCAGAGGAAATCTCTGACACTACCACAGATGGCATCGGGGGTAACAACAGCAGCGATAACAGCTACAGCCGCTTCAAGATTGCAGGAGGTACTTCAGGTATGAAAGTCTCTTGGCAGGTAACTGGCATACGCGGGGATCCTTGGGCGAATGCTTACAGGGTTCAGGTTGAGGGATATAAGCAAGATAGTGAAAGGGGTTACTACACATATCCAGAGCTTTATGGTCAGCCGACAGAGAAAAAAATCGGCCATTTGCTATTTCCAGAAGAAATGCCAGATCACTCACATATGAGAACAATGCTAAGGACTTATAGATATGCTTTAGTTGGGATACATGTGTGTTAGTTTTACTTCCAGTTTTTTCCCTAGTGAAATCCTAGGTGTCTTAAATGGTAGAAGATGCACACACAGACATATTGGCTAAACCAACGATTAAGAGGTGAATTTAGAAGAATGCTGATTTCATTGGTCTTTGCTGTAATGTTTGAACTGCTCATTCGCAATCCTACACTTCATCCAATATGAAAATAGGTGTTGGGTATATGCATTATAGTAAGTTTCTTCCGACAAAACCGATTGTTTATATTATCTTGACTAAAAACGATTACGTCATAAGCCTTGGCCATATAAAGATGTTAATGGTCAATGAGAGCGAAAAAAACACCCAAAATCAAAATGTAAATCACAGCCTGGTTGATAACGCTCCTCAAAATGTCATGGCCAATACATCTAGGTTTAATAAAGAATTTCTCGATTCAAAGTTAGGCGGCACCCCTGCTACTGTTAGCATAGGTAAGTTGTTAACAGTAATGGGTGAGCAACATAATACCATAAGAGAACTGTCAAGGATATTGGGACGAGACTATAATGAGCAGTACTTACATGATATGCATAATACAATTTTTGGGGAAATAGCTAGCGGTCCTCGTACGGGTAGGGAAGGCATACATAAGGGTGATATTCTTAATCAACTAACTGCTTTCATACACGAACAAAATCAACAGAATCAGGGGCTTATTGATGAAATCCGCAGAGATGTTAAACAGATAAACGATAAAGTACAATCGTCTTCGTAAAATCATATTTTTATCATTATCAATTATTGACCCATAATTTTTTTGTAAATCCGCGTTGCACATCCCATAGCACCAATGCCACATTCGAATGGTCTATGATTTTTTCTATAGTGTTGCAAACCAGTTTGTCTCCAATCTTTTGCATGCTGTTATTTGCACGATAAAGGAAAGAGGCAATTGCGTATTTACCGGTAGTGCTTCCCTGATAGGATGAAGTTTTGCGTCTATCCGACCATTTGACCCTTCAGCACAAACAATCGCAAAAACTCCTCATAGGTCTAAATTGTATCCGCATTCAAACTTACAAACAACATGATATTCTGAAACTTGAATTCAGGGAAATCATTAATGCAACAGGCAAAGGACAACTCAAGACACATATCAAACATGGGCGTAAACACAGCTAAAAAAATTTGAGAAAATTAAGACGACTAACATCAACAGATATGGATGCAACAGCCAATTCAAATGCTAATGCATATGCATCTAACCCTTCCTCCTCCTTTACAGACCACACCAAAACAACAAAAAAGAATGAATAGTTAGAACCGAACCACAAAAAGGTTCAGCCGACTGTTTGTTTTTTACTCCTTTTATAGTAGTTTAACAAACCAGTTTAAAAGGCGTCGTATATTTTTGATGATAACTCAAAACAGGTATAATTTACCATTACCAAAAAAATCTCTGCAGAGAATAGAGCGAAAGTCTCCGTTACATTTTGGGAGCCTTAGAAATGCAGTTGACCTAATTGCTTCGCGATATACACCGGTCCTTGCTGCGGCAGACGGAAAAGTAATTTTTGTCCAAGACGATTTCAATGTTGGAGGCCCTAGTCCACTATATTGGCTTTATGCGAATTTTATTACAATTATGCATCCAAACGGAGAATACTCACGATACGACCACCTTGAGCCTGGCAGTGCAAGGGTACGGGTGGGCCAACAAGTGCGCGCAGGCCAAGAGATAGCCAGGGTTGGCGTGACAGGCTACACATATCTCCCACACCTGCATTTTCACGTGTTTGTGTTCACAGGATATAACATTTGGACTGACTTTGACACCCTGGAAGTTAAAGATTTTATTTGATTTCACAAAGGTACTACTGTTGTTATAACGCCAGGCTAAAACTCATTTCAATCTTTAAGCCTATTCATCGTTAAATAGAGAATGAATTTTACAGGATCAAGGTTAGACTCAATCCTCCGCCCATTTTGATAATGACCATTTTAGCTTTAAGTTTTATCTCTGATTGAAGTATGTGACGGTTGTTGCGGATGTTGTGAACAACCTTTATTTGAATTTGATGTAAATTTGGACTACAAATGGACTGGCATATCATATTTGTTTTAAGCATTAAAAAAATAAATTTTTTGGATAAAGTAATGGCAATGGCTATATCATTGCAAATAATCGTCATTATTGCCTGATTTTCAATCAGAACACTGTTAATTGTTATTTCAATATTGCAAATGAATCAATCATTTTTTGTGTGGTTGGCAGGTATTTGGAATAACTTCCTTGTTCTGAATAAAAAGTGATCCTATAAAGTTTTTCGCTTTTGATGGTCCATTCATCTATTACATTGATATCTTTGTTTTCCTGCTTAAACATGCCCAATACTTTATGTGCTGGGTTTCCAGCAAGAGTTGTTTTATTGGATTCGATTATCTTGGCTCCAGGTGTATTTTCCATTAACGATGCAATGGTTCTGTTAGTAAAGGTATCTAATGTCGTATTTACATTTTGAACAGCTACTCTGAATGTAGCTGGAATTGTATTTGAGCTGTCATTATTTGGTGGTTGCAATACAAGTACATCTGGGGGTATAACAAATGGGCTTTTGCCTTGTTCAATTTTCATCCAATCAGAAGGATACTGTATTTCAATTCCTGTGGCATTATTTTTATATGCCAAAAAGTTGTCTTTCTGTGCAAAAGACTGGTAATTGTTGTAATTTGACGATAGTAACAAGAAAATTGTAATTGCAAACAACGAAAGGAAAATCGGTGCTGTCATTGATTTACGCGATGGAATTTTTCTCATATTGTTGAGGTTCCATTAGATTATTTAAATCTATTATTATTGTGCAAGGGAATGCGGATGATCGATGTTAAAATAAAATAAAATAAAATAAAATAAAATAACTCATATTTTTTAGATCATATTTCACCCTTTTCAAAATTTGTTTTTGTATTCACATATTTTTTTAGGTATCTTTTATATAAATATCATGTTAGGTAACATCAGAAACAATTTTGTTTATATATGTAACAAAAAATGACAATTACAAATATTTTATTATCCAAATGAAAATAGAAGTTTCCTTAATGGATTTTGTAGTAAACCAATTGGTTTTCAACTTGATTTACACCCCATCAAATTAAGACATTGCCATGTTGAATCCATTACAGTTTCAATGCAGTGATTTACAGCGATAGTACCCGATCGCAGAATTATTCTACCACTTCAATACCACAAATCAACAATTAATTGTGTTACATGAACATAAAAAAATTAAGGATTGGTTATTTTTTCGACCGGAAAATTTTATCGTATTTTTGAATTAACTTAAAGCCAGATTTGGCAAATTTTGAGTACTTGTAGATTTTTAGTGTAACTTTGAAATACTTCAATGGGAACAATATGGGTAGGAGAATCGTTAGCAAAATATCAGTCCAATACTTTTTTAGGAAATATTTTGGGTTTCCTTCGGATAACTGGTACTTTAGATAAAGATCTATTATCAATAATAAAAGTAAAACCCATGGCAAAAACTCAAAAAAAAACTTATAGTCCGTTGGCATCTTTATGAACGGCTCCTTTATAGCAAGGACTTCATAATCATAGGCCAAAAAGCCAATAAAAAATAAAATTAATAAGCCAAATATGGATATATCATTTATTATTATAAATTGCTGTATCTTCAGCATTACAATAATTTGGTATTGGTGTCAAAAACAATTAAATTTTTCTATCAATGTTTCATAAAACTATGTTCATCATGCAAATTTATTCAAAATGAGATAATGAAACCTTTTGTGCCTGGCCAACTCGTGGACAAGTTAGTTCAACTCAATTTAAAATGCTCTTTTACCGGTGGGATGCATCCATTACAGCAGAGCATGGAATCCAATCAAAAATCCAATCAAAAAATTTACTATTACTTCTTAATAGTGATATGAAATTGTATTAATGATGGATTCGAAAGAGGATGTTAAATTTGTCATAGTGGTTAGAAAAGACTTAGACATGGGTTGTGGTAAAATTGCAGCCCAGGTAGGTCATGCGTGTAGTTCTGTTGTTTACAATAACATTGATAACATGTATAACTGGATTAACCATGGAAACCAGAGAAAAGCGGTATTAAAGGTAAAATCCGAAAGGGAATTAATAGATTTAATGAAAAAAGCAAGGGAGTTTAATATTTTAACGACAGCAATAAGGGATGCAGGAAAGACACAGATAGAACCAAACACTCTTACTTGTTGCGGGTTTGGTCCTGACACATCTCCTAGACTAGACAGGTTAACAGGGCATTTAAAATTGCTCTAATCTGTGCATTCTCTTTACCTTTAATTCATAAAATAAACCAGGAACTTGTCAAAAAGGATAAAAAAGCTCTAACAAAAAGCATAATCAAATTCATTGGTATGCAAAAGCCCAACTACCATATCTAATTTAGCAGTTTTACAGTTACAGGGCCACCACTAGAAGATTTATAGTCCAAACGGATAATGGATCTTTTTCCTCTATACATCACATCAGCTTCAAATTCTTTTTCTTCATACTCAAAACTAACTTTTTTGTTTAACCATTCTTTTGGAACAACTGCCACCAAACCGAGGCCAGGAACTTGTCTAAAATGTGTATTGTATGTTATACCCTTTTCTTCAGACACAAAAATATGTTACAACATAAATATAAAAAACTTGTGTTATGCATTTTATCGAATTATTTGATTTTAATTTCAAATAACAACATAAACAAAATTCCCTAATATTTGTATAAAGTCAGCTAAAAAAAACATAATATTGATTATTTAGAGCTAAATTGAATTTACTATACAATATTAAATTGAGCCATGGGCTTTATAGCGCATCTGTCTTGTTTGGTTCATGGCACAAGTTTGTCAAATGGAAATAACTTTTATCTTTGTTTTTATATCTCAACAAAATAAATGTAACTAAAAAGAACAAAAAAAGGTTTACAAATTTCTATAGGTCCAATAATGACAAGTTTCGACCTTAATTCAGGTAGAGCCATATCCGGATTTAAGCGAAACTACACACTATTAATCCTTAATGAGTATTTGTGACGTTAATTAACAACTAATTCCCATAATGGCCATCTTAAAATACATTCCATAATTATTATCAAAGTAGTCAAACACAGCTCTGTTCATTATAGGGAAATCCTTTAGCTTAAAGGTGTCACATCCCCTTTGTGGATACCAGGAACAGGACACCATCAGAGTACATTCTCTATGGTTTGTATTTTTACTTTTCAGGCCCATCTTTAAGAAGAACATCTTAAAGACCGCCATCCTGCTCCATTAAGAGGAATCACGTTTCCATATGGAACTGGATCCAGAGGTACAATCCTCAAAAAATATCATCAAAGAAAAAGAACGTCTCAGAGCATGTAATAGATGAGACGGTTATAAAAATTGGTTCTGAATCAATATGGCTTTGGGTCGCAATTGACCTTGAAAGTAATGAAATCATTGGAACTGGCATATCAAAGGAACGGAACACGTTTGCTCCAGAGCACCTTCTGTCGGATATTGTGGACGAACGTGGCCAACATCCAGTCTCAACAAATGGTGGCATATGGTATACACAAGCTTGCTTGTCTGTTTTTGAAACTGAAGCATTATCTTCATTCCACCTACGAGAAAAGCGTTGTTGAAAGAAACATGCAGTCTTAATGGACAGGACCGAATGCTTTGACGATAATTTTCCATGACAAAAAAAGAAATGCAACTTAAAGCATGTAGTCAATTGGTTGAATCTATTTGCAAATCTTCATAAAGATGAACTATTTCTAAATGAAGAGCCTCAAGTTCTGTTTTAAAAACCTGAATAAACGTTTTATTTCACATCTGTTGTTTTAAATCCTTATACTGAGAAAGCTTGGAAATACCTTGAAGAATGCTGGTAATTCTCCAATTGGTTCACCATCCATTGTAACAATAACATCTTTTTCCTCTTTAGATATCAATGAGACATTCTTTGATTGATTATAGTAAATGTTTTCCCCTACCTCTGTTGTAGAAGGATCATCATTTTTCATATTAATGGCCTCTTTCAAAAAGGCAAGGCCATCTGAATCCTTTATTATGACTATATCCAACAAACCATCGTCCATGGTGGCTTTTGTTGCAGCTTGAACCCCTCCCCCTAGGAATCTGCCATTAGCTATGATTCCCATTGTCATTTTGGTAATAATTTTATCATCCATTTTGCCACCCTCCTTATCCGAGCCTATGGTGATTTCGCAAATGTTGCTTTTGTAGGTCGGTATGGTAGTAGCTATTCCGGCTATCGTGGATAAAAGCCTGCTATTTACCTTTTTTCTCATGTCTTTTGCCTTGCTGATTATCTCCGCGCCTATGCCTATCTCCGCGGCGTTAAGAAAAACTCTCTTTATGCTTTTTGAAGGATTTTCGGGATCTGTGACAAGAGCAGCAATGACATCGATTTTTTTTGAAGTTTTGCAGCTAGCTAAAATTTTGCAGCACTCTTCAAAATCATTAGGTAAGCTTAGTGACTGGATCAATACATTTCTTGTTCCAGAGGGCAGTACTGTCATTGTAGATTTTGAGTTTATTGGTTTTAGGGTCAAAGGAGGTAAAAAATCAGTATCCGCATTCAAACCAACCTGATGGTCTTCGAAGTCCTCCTCAAAAAAACCGTTCGCCACCTCGTTTATCATGCCGTCTCCCCCTATTGGCATAATGTTTTTAAAGCCCTTCTTTAGGTAATCTCTAGCCAATGCGGTACCGTCTCCCTCTTTTTTTGTAAAAACAACTTCAATATTATCTCCGAAAAATTCACAAAGCGTATGAAAAATAGAATCCCAATTTTTGCCTGTTAGTCCACTATTTGAGTTTGGATTAACTATTAAAACTGTATCTTCAATCATTCGATATTACATTTTCCCTATGATTAATAAAATGTTTAATTGAATGGATCTAATGATTCTTCTATTGATTTTGCAGGGTTAAAACTCACACTTTGGCCAGATAAATTAGCAAATCATCTAAAAAAAGGGTATTTTTTAAGCAAATGCCATTTGGAAATTTAAAAGCAAGTTGATTTGGCAATTACTGTAATAAGTATCGACCTTTTATTATTCCAAATTTGTTATCTCTTAATATGATTCAAAAGCGTTCAAACAACTTTCAACTCAAAAAAAAGAGTTTTTTGTGATTTTATTTCTTTTCAGGGTAAGCCTCTTCATTGAGAGCATGTAGTGGCTCGCCTGTAGGCAATGGGCTGTCTTTGTTAACGGCATATTTGTGTATTTCCGGAAAGTCTATCTTTAAGATAACGTTCATGCCAACCTGGTAAATTTCACTTTTGGGAATATCAAATCTTTGATTATACTGCCCAAACACTACAATTTTGTCATTGGTTTCTTTGAATACGTGTCCAACGTCATCCTCATTTTTGGCTCTAACCCCTTTGTTAAACAAAGAGTTGGGATACCTGCCTTCATAGCTGGCCAGATCGGTGACTGAATCACGGTCTTCCCATGGGTCTTTTCTGCTTGATGGAAGCGGAGAATTCCTAGGAACGGCATATTTTTTGAGTTCTTCAAATTTAAGACCCAATAAAACATTCGCACCAACTTGTTGGATTTCTGTTATTGGGACATCAAACCTTTCGTTTTTTTCTCCAAAAATTACAATTTTATCCGGGGTTTCCCTCGCAACAAACCCAACATTAGGCTCATCCAAGGTTTTTACGCCCTTATTAAAATATTTTCCAGATGTCATTATTAATACATTTAGGTGGAAAATTATTAAGCCTTTTTATTGACATTAAAGAAAACGATTAGGATCGTGATATCACATAATTTATGTAGCTCTATGTTGAGTTTCCAATCGCATTCATATGTAAGGTATATTGGTAGGGAGAAAGAGTCCTTTTATAGGATACTATTGAAACATTAACGATTAAATGTATATAAGTTATTTTCAAGGTGGTCGTCAATGGGAAGATAAACCCATACATTGTTTTAAAGTGTGATTGTGTGAATATGCGCCTGAGTAGCATTTGCTGATATAATGGAATTTGAAATTAGAGAATGCTATAGCAAATTTAAAAAGGAATGGATAGATTTAAACAATATTTTGCATAACAGGACTACTGATGATTAAAGGCAAAACTGCACTGATTACAGGAGCCAGCAGTGGTATAGGATATTCAACTGCAATCGCACTTGCGAAGGAAGGGGCTAAAATTGTAGCTGGGGCAAGAAGGGTTGAAAGGCTGGAGGAGCTGAAAAAGGCTATAGAAAATCGGGGAGGCGAAATAACCATCCAAAAACTCGATGTTACCCAAAGAGAAGAATGCAATAATTTCGCAAAAATTGCTAATGAAAAGTATGGAAATATTGATATTCTTGTTAACAATGCGGGAATAATGCCCCTTAGTTTTTTTAAAAGCCTGAAAGTCGATGAGTGGGACAGAATGGTGGATGTGAACATCAAAGGAGTGCTCTACTGTACCGCTGCAGTAATTCCATTTATGGCTAATAACAAATCAGGCCATATTGTAAATATTTCGTCAACGGCTGGTAGAATTGTTTTTCCTGCAGGCAGTGTTTACTGTGCGACTAAACACGCCATCACCGCATTCAGTGAGGGCCTTCGCCAGGAATATAGTATACGCTATAATATCAGAGTCACATGTGTAGAGCCAGGTGTTGTGGCTACCGAACTAACCGATACCATAACGGACACATCGTTGAACGCTTTTTTGGAGAATGTAAAGAAAATGGAGCCACTCCAGGCGGACGATATTGCAAACTCCATTCTGTATGCTCTTCAGACCCCAAATCACGTAAATGTGAATGAAATACTGATAAGACCTGTACAACAGGATAGGTAAATGAGGAAAAAACCGTTTTTACCTTAATTTTTTAACGAACAATATGAAAAAAAACATAAATCAATATAGGTTTTTTTTAAATATCCGGTGTCGATATCAAGATCATTGCATTTTTGGTTGGGTTCGATAAACAATCCTCAAGAATTTTACCTGGACTACTGTCACAAATTCAACATTGTCACGGACAACATAAAGATTGTCCGCGATTTTAAAAACGAGATTCCGGATAGATCTTGGATGCTTTATTTGCTAGAGTTGTTCAACACCCAAAACATTGCAGTAGAGTTAAACCTTATCAGTCAATATGATGACCAGAATTATTTTGAGGCAATTTTTAACGGTTTTAACAAATACCGGTTTATCAAAGTTTTGCCTGATACAGGACATAACTATCTAAGGCAAATCAAATTTGATAAATCAAAACGGTCAATTGAGTACTATTTAAAAAATTTACATACGGAAATAGATGAAACTTTTGTTTTAGATCTGACTGCTGAAAGTTCGTTTTCGTATCATTTCTCAAGCTGTTTCAGTGGCATAGAATGGTGGAATAAAATCGACAATAGGCCGTATCCGGTAAGATTTGGTATAGAGATTTCGAATTTGATGTATGGTCATAATGACAATCCGGATGATTCAGAATCGATTATTTTTTATCCTGTTAAATCCATGACTTCAAATAAAGATGGCAAATTTACCAATACATCCGATGCTCACTATCCTGTTAGCTTTGTTGATAAAGGTGTTAAAAATGGATGTATTTGCTATCTAGTGCAACAGGGGTATTGTGTCGATGGTTTAAATTCAATGATACCCGATTAACTATTTTCCATTCTTATGTAACTGCGGGGAGGAACTTTTAAACTATCAAATAGGTCAGGGTGAATGATTTTTGCCAAAACCTCAAGGCCCGAGATAATCCTTGGGCCAGGTTTGCTAAAATATGAACCTGCATCAACTAGATATATTTCATTCATCTTTACCGCTCTTAATGAATTCCAGTTTTTAAAAATGTTTGAGAGCATTACTTCTTTTTTAGTTCTGTCAATATCGAAACCACAGGGCATAAAAATAATCTTATTGGGGTCAAAGTCCATAATTTCATCAAGTGAAATTATTCTGGAGGAATCGCCCTTCTTTGAAATTCCATTAATTCCGCCTGCGATTTCCACCATTTCCGGGATCCAGTGTCCAGCTACATAAAATGGAGAAACCCATTCCAAACAAATAATTTTTTGTTTTTTTATTCTAGTGGCAAGACTCGAACTCATTATCTTTTCCCCTATAAACTCGACTCTTTTGGTTAATTCTTGTACTATTTTCAAGGCATTTTCAGAATTACCTACCTCTTTTCCTATCATTGTTATGCTGTTAAAAATACCAGCAATGTTTTTAGGATTAAGGCTAATGTTTCTTGGACTGTAGCCTAAAAAGGAATAAATTTGTTGAATTTCCCTTTTAAAAGGGGCGCATACCTCACAAATATCTTGGCTAATTATTAAATCTGGTTTGATGTCCTTGATTTTTTCTGGATTTAGGGTAAATATTGGCTGATCATTAAAGGACATCTCTTTAATTTTTTTATCAATCTCTGTGCTGTCTAAATTTTTTACATCAAATGAAGGCTCAATAATTTTGGGTTTGTTTAATGCTCCTGTAGGGTAGGTGCATTCATGTGTGACACCCTTCAATCTATCTTCGAGCCCTAATGCAAATATTATTTCTGTGGCACTAGGCAAAAGTGAGATAATTTTTTCAAATTTTAACATAAAATTTATCACATGTTGAATTATTTTAAATTGGCGTCTCGTGAGTTATCTAGTTGTGAATAAAGCAGCCTGGACTGGTCTACGTGCGATTATAAAGTATTACCAGAGCCTTAAAAAAATCAATCACAACCCTTGAACTGAGTTTACTAGAGCCGTTTTTTCTATTAATAAATGTATAGGGTATTTCCTTACTTTTGATGTTTTTTGACTTCACCAGTATTTCCAACAAAATTTTATATCCAGATGTGTTAAATTTCATATTCTTAATGATGTCCCTTTTTATAATAAAAAATCCAGACATGGGATCCGTTATGTTGTTTAGTTTAAAGAGAGACTTTGAAATAAAAGTGGCAGCCTTGCTGTAGAAAATTCTTTTCTTTGTCCAGCCCAGTATCTTGCCATCCTTTAGGTATCTTGATGCTATTACAAGGTCGCTTTTAGAATTTTTAATTTCTTGAAGCAAAATATTTAGGTAAGATGGAGAGTGAGATAAATCCGCATCCATTATTATGATATACTTGCTGATGGAGGATTTAATTCCGTCATGAATAGCTGATATTAACCCAAATTTTTCATTTCTTATAATGACTTTTATAAAAAAATTAAAACTGCTATGGCTGGGAAAAATCAAAAAACTTTTATCTGAATTGTTATCCGTGAAACCTTCTATATTGTAAATGGTGAATCCATTTGACTCATTGAAGGAATCGATGATTTTATTCGTTGTTCCATCGGGTGAATTATCGTCAACTATTATCAACTCATAATAATTTGCCCTACTGATGCTGTTTTTTATAGAGTCAATCAAATCCAAAATATTCTGGGCTTCGTTAAATGTTGGAACAATTATCGAGAAAGAGGGAAACCTGTTTATGTTGCTTAGAATTTTTTCCTGAGTTTTTATACATATGGTATTTTCGCTCATTTCAATAAATCCCCCCTGTAAACAACTTTAACTAAGTTTTTTCATCTTGAAAATATTATATAAATGTATTTTGAACAAAGTTTTACCCTTCATAAGGTAAAACCAAGTTTATTGCTTATTCTGCAAATTTTTTGGCTTATTCATTGATTTTTTTTTTGCCGAATTTAATTTCTTTGTTTTTGGTAATGCGATATGATGAATTAGGGAAATACAAAAAAATAAACGGGATTTAACATATTTGCAAAATCGAAATGTTGCCCAACTTACTTGAAGTTTTCCTTTCCCTAATTTGTATAGCATACAAAAAAGGGGAATATCCCATCATAATAAATTCATATCCTGCGTTGCCTTCATTGGCGATAAAGTCGCACTAAAAAAGGCAAATACCAATAAATGATAGGTGGGATTATTTAATGTAAACTGCTTTGACTGTTGAAGAACCAAATGACTCTATTACAAAAAAAAGATTTTCCCAACCGCCTTTGAACCTATTGTTTAATCCTTCCCTCATAGATAAACAAGATGTATGGAAAATTGACATAGTAAAACTTTTGGAAATGCTGTTGGAATTGCTTGCATTATCTGGAAATAGAGATTTGCGTGTATGCGGGGTTGCAATTCTCACATCTGCTTTGATACACAGATTAAAAGTTGAATCAATTTTTAGACTTGACAAAATAGCCAACCAAAAAGAAAGCACTGGTGAAAAAAATAAAAACGAGGAAAAGAAACTACCAATTCCAGAACTTGGCAATTTGTCGTTGCCATATCGCAAGGAGACTCTCTATCCTGCGTCTTTGGAAGAATTGTTGCTGATACTGGAAAATATGATTACAGACTTGTCAAAACCCCCTATCCGAAAAAACCTAATCGAATTAGAACCGGTTGAAACATTTGATTTTCAGGAGTATTTGATAAAATTTGAAAAAGTTATAGAAGAATATGAATCCAAACTGTTTGATAAAATCTTCAATGAAAAAGAGATGGTGTTCAATGATTTTGTTGAGAACATGAGTGAATTAGAGATAGCTCGATACTTTATAGCAATGCTTTATTTGGCCATGAGGGGAAAAATAGATATTTGCTATGAAAACCCAACAGAAACTGATGGCAGCGAGAAGGACGGGTTGGGCTCGGTTGATAGCAATGGCGCTTGTGGTGATAATGAGGACGTTAAATGCAGACATAGTAATATAGCTTTAATTAAAATAACTGTTTTGAGTAACTAGTCTTTACATAATTGATAAAGTTACCTCCAGATGAAGTTATTGCCAGAGTGGAGGCAGCATTATATGTGGCAGGACGTCCATTAACAATTGACGAGATTACAAAGGCTTCTGGACTTGACTCAAAGGAAAAAATAAGAAAAATTTTAAATGAATTAATTAATAAAACAAAGGTTGTATTCAAGGCTATAGAAATTGTGAAATTGGATGATGGCAAATACGTATTCCAGCTAAAACCAAATTATTCGCCTATAGTGAAAAAATTTGCATCAAAACCTCAGCTGCCGAATACAGTGCTAAAGACTTTGTCCTATATCGCCTATGAACAACCCGTAACATCCAAAAGGTTGGTTGAAATAAGGGGCTCAAAAGTTTACTCGCATTTAAAAGAACTGGAACTCTTGGACTTTATCATATCAAAAAGTGCTGGAAGGTTAAAAATATACAACACAACAAAAAAGTTTCAAAGCTATTTTGGCATAAGTGATTTGAAATCCCTCAAGACAGCTCTCTTGTTAAATGAACCACAAAAACCCAAGATTGATTCAAAGCAGTAAAAAAATTCTTAACAAAATTGACTTTTTGTGTAATAACTGCTTTGTTGCATGATTCGAAATACAGGTAAAACATGCCACTTTCCTGGCAATCCTTATCAAAGTATGACTAGTTACTCTGGATAATAACCAAAGCGCTAACAAAAAACGATTTGCAATAATCATGCAACAAAGCATGTAATAACAAGTAATGCGTATGTTTGCAATGCTTGTAGTGCCTTGGGTCATTCTTTGCACACATGTGAAAAACAAAAAAGTTAAAGAAAAACACTTAATTATCGTTTTGTTAAATTTTCATTGTGCGTAAATCTATAGAGAGTTTGGGTGGCCGAAAATTCACAGGCGGGAGAATAATTCCAAATAGGACCCGAAAAAAATATGAAATTGACCGATACCCCAACGAACCAGTTGCAGGAACTACAAAAAATGTGGTCAGACGGGTAAGGGGTAATAATGTCAAAGTCGCATTTAAGACATCCGAATACGCAAACATCAATGACAAAGACAATAAAAAAACTGTAAAATCAAAAATTATAAGGGTAACAAAAAATCCCGCAAATAAAGATTATGAAAGAAGAGGTGTAATTACCAAGGGAGCTGTGTTGGAAACAGAAATCGGGTTAGCCAAAGTTATTTCCCGACCAGGACAGGATGGGATTATCAATGCGGTTCTAATCAAACAATAATATTTTGATTTTTTCACTATTGAATGAAAGAGTAGGATTTTATTATATAAATAACAAAACACATTGTTGGTAAAGATAGGTATTACCGTTTTTCCAGGAAGCAATTGTGATCGGGATGTCTATAACATTTTCAAAAAAAAGCTAAAAGTCAACATTGATTATATCAGGGATAAGGATAAAATTAAAAATTTTGATGCAATTGTTATTCCGGGTGGTTTTACTTATGGTGATAGGTTAAGGGCTGGGGCAATTGCAGCCCATAGTCCTTTAATGGATGACATAAAAGAAATGGCTTTAGACGGTTTACCAATTTTAGGCATATGCAATGGTTTTCAAATTTTGGTTGAGGCTGGCTTGCTACCAGGCGCCTTAATACCCAATAAATCCTTAAAATTTATTTGCAGGTGGATAAAAGTTCTCGTTACTAACAATAAAACCCCCTTTACAAACCTATATAAACAAAACCAAAAAATTTCAATCCCAATAGCTCATGGAGAGGGAAAATACTTTGTCGATAAACAATCATATACAGATATCGAAAACAATAATCAGATAACCATGAAATATGACGAAGGGTGTAATCCAAATGGCTCAATAGATGACATAGCAGCCATATGTAATGCTAAAGGAAACATAATGGGCATGATGCCCCACCCTGAACGCGCAAGCGACATCGATCTGGTTCCAAGTGGCTATTCAACAAATGCGATATTTATATTTAAATCGCTTATTAATTATATTAAAACTGTTTAAACATTAGGGAATAACATGGACATTTTAAATGCATCAGAATACAATTTTTTAAAAGAAAATTTAGGCCGTCACCCAAATGAATTGGAACAACACATTGTAAATGCGGAATGGTCAGAGCATTGTTCCTATAAATCTTCAAAAATACACTTAAGAACGTTCCCTACAGAAGGGAATAGAGTAATCAAAGGGCCAGGATATGATGCAGGAGTTATTGATGTTGGAAATGGGTATGTTATTACAGTTCATATTGAAAGTCACAATCACCCTTCAGCGGTTGAGCCTCATGGCGGTGCCGCTACTGGGGTCGGGGGGTACTTAGGGACATTCTTTCAATGGGAACACGCCCTATAGCACTTTTGGATGCTTTGAGATTTGGGAATATCAACAATAGTAATTTATCGTCAAGTAAAAAAAATCAATGGCTTTTGAAGAATGTTGTAAGGGGAATAGCTGATTATGGAAATTGTATAGGAGTTCCAACTGTGGGAGGCGAGGTAGAGTTTGATAGCTCTTTTGATAATTATTGTTTAGTGGATGTTGCCTCAATAGGATATGGGAAAAAAGGCAAGCTGATTAAAAACAAGGCAAGGAAAGGGGACATAATAATTCTAGCAGGGAACCCTACCGGAAAGGATGGGATACACGGGGCCTCTTTTGCCTCCTCTAATTTGGATGAAGAAAACCGTTCGGCAGTTCAGATTCCTGATCCATTTTTAGAGAAGACACTGCTAGAAGCCACTATGGAAGCCATTGATAAGAAATGCATAAAGGCTTTGAAAGACCTTGGTGGGGGAGGATTGTCGTGTTGTTTGTCTGAAACTGCAGACAGCCTAGAGAAGGGATTTGAAATAGAGATATCAAATGTGCATCTAAAGCATCATGATATCACTGATACTGAAATAATGATATCAGAGTCCCAAGAAAGAATGTTGTATGTTACCAGTAATAAAAAAAAGATTAAGCTATTTAGGATATTTGATGAATACAATATAAAATACTCTGTCATTGGGAAAGTGAACAATAACAAGAATTTAATAATTAGAAATAATGGGAAAGTTGTAGCAAAAATGCCATCTAAATTAATTGCGCATGCTCCATTGTTGGACAGACCGTCTGAAAAACCGCTTTATTTGGATGATATCAACAAGTCCTTTATTGAACCAAATGTACCAAAAAATTTACAAGACTCTATTTTGTCAATGATATCTGACCCAAGCTTGAGTAGCAAAAAATGGGTTTATCAGCAATTTGACTATGAAGTGGGGATAAGAACGGTATCAAAACCTGGTTTTTCGGACAGTTCGGTGTTAAAACTAGAGAATGGAAGGTTTATCACATTCAACCTGGATGGCAATTCAAAACATTGTTACATTGATCCATACCAGGGGACATTGGGTTGTCTTGCAGAGTCTGTTCGCAACTCAATTTGTGTTGGAGCAGAACCTATAGGCATAGTGGACCATTTGCAGTTTGGAAATCCAGAAAATGAACAGATTTTTTGGACATTTTTAGAAAGTGTAAAAGCCATTAGAGATTTCTGCAACTATATGAAAATTCCAGTAGTGGGTGGAAAAGTAAGTCTCTACAACGAAACTAAAAGCGGACCTATCAAACCATCACCGGTGATTGGAACAATAGGCTTGATAGAAAATAAAAAATTCATCAGATCCCCGATACTTCAAAAAGATGATCAAATTTTCATCATAGGTATGACGAATGATGAGTTGGGGGGTTCTGAATATTATGAACATTATCATAAAACTGTAGGGGGGAAAGTGCCGGCTATAAATTTAGCAGATCAGAAAAAAGTTTTTGATACTGTCAAAACAATGCTAAAAACAAGATGGGTTTCTGCCGTTCATGATTGTTCGAAAGGGGGTATTGTAATCGCTCTAGTGGAAATGTCTGTCCAGAGCGATTTAGGCATTATTGTTGATATAAATAAAATGCCCAACACATGCAAAAGAGTGGATCATATTTTATTTTCAGAGACCCACAACAGGTTTATACTCTCAACCAAACACCCGGACAAAATCAAAGATTTTTTATCGGGGCAAAAAATTCCATTTGCCAACATTGGCACGGTTACGGACGAGAAAAACTTCATTTTGAAATCCAATGATAGTATAATTTTTAACATTCCCATTCCCGAATTGATTAAAAAATACGAAGACCCGATTTTGAGCATTTTGGAAAAAAACACAAATAGGATTAATTAACAACCTAAAATCTACCGTGAGGCAAGATTAATAGCTTAATATCAAATAAATAGCAAACAAACATAATCTTATCTAATGGTCCATGAAAATTGTGGAGTAGTTGGCATTTTTTCTCTTGGTGGATGTAATGTAATTCCCTATTTGATAGACAGTTTAAGAGCACTACAGCACAGGGGACAGGAGTCATGGGGCATAGCAGTCCCCAATAAAGCGCCGTTAAAAAAAACAGGGTTGCTTTCCAAATCTGCCCACGAATTTGGCAGAATAGTTGAAAAATTTTGCTCCAACATTGCCATAGGCCATGTGCGCTACTCCACATCTGGCTCCAGTTCCTTAAAAAATGCCCAACCTTTGAAAATTAGGGATTTATGCGTTGCTCATAATGGAACAATAACAAATGCAGAACAGCTTTCGAATATGGTTGGTGGATGTTCGTTTTCACCTCTAAATACGACTGATACCTTAATTGCAGCTAAAAGACTTGTTACTCACTTGAAGGAAAATACCGATATGGTAAAAGCAATGAGTATTTTAAAAAATGAGATGGCGGGTTCGTATTGTTTTACATTTTTAACGGATGATAACACAATTTTTGCAGCAAGGGACCCGAGAGGGTTCAGACCTCTAGTGTTAGGCCATCATAGGGATACTCAGACATATGTTGTTTCATCTGAGTCCTGTGCCTTGTCCTCGATTGGGGCTGTTTTGCTGAGGGATGTTGAACCAGGAGAGCTGTTAAAAATTAACAAAGATGGAATTACTTCAGACAGATTTTCCAAACAAATCCAGCATGCTCACTGTTCCTTTGAGTTTACCTATTTTGCTCACCCAAGTTCCATTATGGAAGGAATCAATATTTACATGGCAAGAAAAAGAATTGGCGAATACCTGGCGATGAAATACCCCGTGAAGGATGCAGACGTGGTGATCCCTGTCCCTGATTCCTCAAGGCCCGCAGCTTTGGGTTTTGCATTGAAAATAGGTTTGCCTTTTGAGGAGGGGCTATTGAAAGACAGATACAGCAAAAAGGGATCGATGAGGAGTTTTATCGAACCGTATGCTGAAGATCGGATTGAGATAAACCAAAGCATACTCCCTATAAAAGAAATCGTATTCAATAAACATGTTATAGTGATTGATGATAGCATCGTTAGGGGAACCAGCTCTGAATCTATAATCAAATCAATTAGGAATGCAGGCGCAAGGAAAATAACGATGGTAATAACCTATCCACCCATAAGATATCCATGTTATGCAGGAATTGATTTTCCTTCACAGGAGGAACTTTTAGCTTTTCAATTTGCAAAAAATGAAAAGTCCAGCAAAAAAGTGGGAGAAAACGTAGCAAAAATAATAGGTGCTGATGAAGTGATTTACAATGATACCGAAAATCTAGCATTGGGGATAGGTTTGAAGGAAAAAGAACTGTGTTTTTCATGTTCAACAGGGGATTATTCATCCCTTGGAATAAAGCCAAACTTTGAAACAAAATACCAAATCAAAGATTCAATTTTTGTCAACTAAAATTTAAATTCCCTAAACAACTATAACAGTGGTGTATTGAGCTTAGAAGAATTAAGAGACAAGGCATTTTTCCAAAACTCTATTGACGTTTGGATAATGCTGTGTGATGAAAAAAAATGGGAGTATTCAGAGATAAAAAATTATTTAAAGTTTATTGGTCATTTGTTTTCAAATAACATAAAAATTCAAAGGTTCCCTCTTTGCATAAAAGAGTCAGGTGGCATGTATGAGCGTGGAAAAGACAAAACTGCCTTTCTAGAGAATCTTTCAAAAATCCAATCAGACAATGCCTCTGCCTTTACAATCAAATTAACTGAAAAAACTATCTCTACAATCCGAAATTTTGATGTGAATAGTTAACCAAACAACAAGTCATTTTTTTGAAGACCAGTAGGTTGAATTGTGGTGTCTCCACTTCACATAGTCTTGAAGAATTTTTTTGTGATCAAATGCCAAATTATGGTTCTCAAATTCAGTTAGGTTTATCCAATGCATTTCTTTTGCGTCATCTCCAGCTTTTCCATCTAAGTCATCTACCGTCAAACAAATGAAAACAATACTCATAATATGCCCACGGGGATCTCTATCGGGTTCTGAATAGACACCCAAAATTTCCAAAGGCTCAACACTTAGGGACGCTTCCTCCTTTACCTCCCTTTTGAGTGCGTCTTCCACTTTTTCCCCATAATTAACAAACCCTCCAGGCAATGACAGGTGATCCTTAAAAGGATCATTTCCTCTTTTTATCAATAAAATCTGATTTTTGTGGTTATGGATTATCGCGTCAATTGTTGGGATGGGATTCCTGTGTTTTTTTTCTGCCATATATGTTATTGTTTGGTTAGTATTTTATATGTCACTCTTTATCCCTGTTACGATGTTTGTGATACAGATGTTATTGTATCACTTTGGAAGGAAGGAACTTAATTCCTTTTTGGAAATATTATCCACCCACAAGAATTTTCTTTGCAGTGTTGAGGTGTATATTCTTGCCCAATCCAAATTCATGTAACTCATCCACGCTTTGAACACTCTCGGATCGATGTAATTTCTCAGGGATGTTCCCAGGTTGTAGTCCCTAGTTTCCTTGTGAAGTCTTAACTGGGATTCCAGCCTTTCCAGCCTTTCCTCCATTTTTATTTTTTGCTTTTCTGTTTTCCATTTTTTTGACAAAATTTCATCTCTTAATGACTGTATTGCATTGGTTTTGTTCACTATGGACTGTTCGTATTTTTCAAAGGCCATCCTACTTGCCGGGTTTTTTTGGTCAATTCCCTTTTTATGATTGCAGGTAATGGCTGCCTGCAAGTTTGCGTATTTTGCGGCATAAATTTTTTTTGATTCAGAAGAGCTTGGATAAACCTTCCATGACGGGTCCGCTAAAACCTGTTTTACAACTGTTGTTGCAATATAGGTTCTGAAAACTTTTGCCGTGAGTCCGGGAACGTTTTTTGGGTCAATGTTTCTAAGGAAAGCATTGACTTTCATTGAGTTTATATTGTTGAAAATTAGCGATGAATTTGACTTGTTTTTCATAAATAATTTCAGGTTGCTGTAGAGTGTTTCGGTGTCCTTGGACTTTAATTCAATTTTTTTTTGCCATGGCACGCTATCCTTGCCCAAAAAATTAAACTCGATGGCATTTTTTCCAAATTTATCTTTAACAAAATTTATGTGCTCAACTCTTAGGGTTGAGGCTCCAACGGTATCTGCCTCATCCGGATCCTTTTCGTCACCTACCCTCATGGCCAATTTAAATATCAAATAGCAAACTGTTGCTATTTTCTTTTGATTGATGTCCCTTGACGACATTCTTTTTATTACCTCATTTTGAATTTTTATGATGTACTTTTCCAAATTCTTTGCCTTATCATATTTTGCCTTATCGTAGTTCTGCCGGATAAGGGATGAATCATGAAGCCAAACATACTTTCTTTTTCCCGTTAGGGTTTCGATCCAAGATGCCAGCCATGTGGAGCTATGATCATGAACAATATTTTGCCAGGGACCCTCTGGGGCAGGCGCATCCTCACCCAAGTTTAAAATAACATCACTTGGTTTTACCCTGGGTTTCCATCTGCCTCTAAGCGGATGTTGTCCACGACCCATGAATAATCCAGGGGGCTCCACAAGCCAATTTGCAACATCTACTTCGACACCGTCAACAATTGCCTTCCCATAAAAATTCTTTAACCTTTCCCTTTCGGCTTTTTTCTCCATAAAAATTTTTTTCCTATTCTCTAGTGTTAAATTCTTTAACCTTTCCCTTTCCCTTTCCCTTTCCCTTTTTTCTGTATCCACAAAAACAAAAAATTTGCTAAAGTCAATTTGGCCAATATTTGTCAAAGAAGAAGCCATGTCACCAGGAAGTAATTTTTTTAGGTCAACCAAGAAGTTTCTTTGGAAAATTGGATCATCGATGTAGTGCGTGTCTTTCTTTTTTGCCCATGAGTAAATGAGCTCCTCCTGCTCGCCATTTAACAAAAATGTTTCCCCGTTTATTTTAAAGTCCAATGCTTTTAACTGATATTCAGGAGGGAAACACACTCCATTATGAATTAAAGTGTTCCACTTTATGCCATTATTGCTGGAACTGGATGACGATATTTTTTTTTCAGAAGTAACTGAAATGGAGGAGGACATTTGCTGTAAAAATTAATCATTTTAACAATATAAAACTATTATTGTCACATCATACAGGTTTTAAGTATTCTTTGTTTTTCCTTAGCAATTGTTGATCAAAATCATAAACTTTTTGTATGGATGGAAACAAAAATAATTAAAAAGCCTTGGATGGTGCTATGCCGATAAAAATCGCTGGAATTGATTTTAAAAACCCCATTATTGTTGCTTCAGGTTTTTTGGGCCTATCTCAAAATATTTTCAACAGGCTGCACAAATTAGGTGCAGGTGCGATTGTAAGTAAATCAATAAGCCTCCTGCCCAGAGAAGGATACAGAAACCCAACCATCATACCAATAAATGCAAATAGCTATATAAACGCGGTTGGCTTGGCCAACCCAGGCTTGGAATATTTTTCCAAAGAAATCTCACATAATGAAATTCCATTGATTGTCAGCATTGTGGGGTCAAAACCTGCGGAGTTTCCCGAAATGGTCAACAAGTTAAAAAACATGAATATTTTGGGTTTTGAATTGAACCTTTCATGTCCCCACGTTGAGAAGATGGGTATGGAGATAGGCGATGACCCAAAAGCTGTGTATGACATTGTGAAAAGCATTAAAAACAATTCATCAAAGCCCCTGTTTGTAAAAGTAGGGATTGGAAACTCCAACATAATAAACACCGCCAAAGTGGCCCAGGACGCCGGTGCGGACGGCATAACGGCAATTAACACCATACGGGCAATGAAAATTGATACAGAAACTGGCTTTCCCGTCCTTGAGAATAAGGTTGGGGGATTATCAGGCGCATCAATAAAGCCCATTGGTGTGCGATGTGTTTATGAATTGAAAAAAAACATCGAAATTCCAATAATTGGTTGCGGGGGCATTTTATCCTATAAAGATGTGGTAGAGTACATGATGGCTGGCGCTTCTGCAGTACAGATTGGCACTGTTTTGGGTTTTGAAGGCCTAAGCTCTTTTAACAAGATTTTAAGGGGATTGCATAAATATCTTGAATCAAAAAACTATAGAGATGTTTCGGAGTTGACAGGAACTGCTCAAAGATATTAATTCTATTAGAATGGTAACAATTGAGGATATAGTACAAGAGACGCCAACAGTAAAAACGTTATTCTTTAAAGACACGTTTAGCAATTTGGCCAAACCGGGCCAGTTCTTGATGGTTTGGGTACCAAGAACAGAGGAGCTCCCTTTTAGCATCATGGTATCTGAGAAAAAAAACTATGCAGCAATTACTGTCAGAAAGCACGGCTATGGTTCAACAGCATTGTTTGACTTGAAAAAAGGCGGTATGCTGGGAATCAGGGGGCCTTATGGCAACTCTTTTAGCCTAAAAGAAGACTATGAGAAAGTAATTTTGGTAGGTGGCGGCACCGGTTTGGTTCCCCTTGTCAGACTACTAAGTACAATAAAAAATAACAATATAAAAATAACAATAATAATTGGCTCCAAAACCAAATCCGAAATTTTTTTCACTGATCTTATTGAAAGAATGCTAAAGAAGAACAACAAGACGCATACAATACTAATCTCGACAGAAGATGGGTCATTTGGGAAAAAAGGATATCCGGTAGACATATTGCTGGACACCCTGTCAGAGGGGCGCGATAATTTTGATATGATTTATACCTGCGGACCAGAGCTGATGATGAAGAAAATATTTGACATAGCAGTTGAAAAAAAAATTCCCATTCAGGCCAGTCTTGAAAGGTACATGAAATGCGGAATTGGGATATGCTCTAGTTGTTGCATAAACGACATGTTGGTATGTTACGATGGGACAATATTTGACGAAAATCAATTACAAAAATTATCAGAGTTTGGGTTCAAATACAGAGATAAGTCTGGAATATTATGCGAATACAATTTCATCTGATTTCTTTTGTGTCTATAAATATGCATTATAACTTGTTGTATAGATATTTCATTTCAAGAAATTGAAAGGTTTTTTATTTATTTATTTTTGTATTATCATTCATACAATGGGTCAGTCAGTTGTTTGGATATATCTGAAATATGGCTGTGTAAATCATCAATGACCATTTATAAAATTTATGTTTTCTTTCTCCTTTTGATGGTGAAGATGGGTGGGATTATTGAGATATATAGTATGTTATAAATTTAGCCACCGATAGAGTCATCTCTAAAACACACATAGACAGAATACGCTTGATCAATGTTTACCAGAGTTTTTGAGAGGTTGAAAATAACATTTGAATTTGAATAGATTATATATTGTATATGTATTTTAGTTCAATTGCTTAATTAAATCAGTGCTGGGCTTGCCGGGGTAGCTCAGCCTGGTCAGAGCGTTCGACTCATAATCGAAAGGTCGCGGGCTCAAATCCCGCCTCCGGCATTTTTTAAAAAAAGCACTTTTATGAAATTAAATGATGTTTATAGATATCAAGTAGTTTTAATTAATTTCCAGTAATCCAATCCAATTAATATATGCATAGTATTGAACTTTATTATTGCCAGGTGGGATTTTTGTAACAGGAACTGATACTGATGTTGGAAAAACATTGATTTCTGCGTCTCTAGCGTGGAAATTATCCCACTATTATGAAAAAATATGTGTAATGAAGCCCTTTGCAACTTCCGATAAGATTTTTTCCGATAAATACAATTCTAAGGATCTATTCCTATTGTCAAAATCAATAAGAAGGTTGGAAGAAGATCAAAGGTATCTAAATCCATATTTTTACCAGGTGCCCGCATCTCCTTATATGGCAAGTAGGATACTGAAAACAAAACCACCAAGTATTGATACAGCAATTCAAAAATTTAAATAC
The DNA here is from genome assembly GCA_963779615.1 of uncultured Nitrososphaeraceae archaeon. Taxonomy (GTDB): domain Archaea; phylum Thermoproteota; class Nitrososphaeria; order Nitrososphaerales; family Nitrososphaeraceae; genus Nitrosocosmicus. The sequence goes on along the minus strand of CAVZZA010000004.1, from coordinate 180,158 downwards.
TTAAAGAAAAAATATGACTTTATTGTAGTTGAGGGAATAGGTGGCATAATGGTTCCTTTAAATAAAATGTATAATTTAGTGGACTTTGTCAAATTAACAAAATTATCGCTGATTATTATTTCAACACCAAAAATAGGAACAATAAACCACACATTGTTAACAATTAAAGCATGCAGAGACTATGGTATTCCTATTAAAGGGATGATCTTTAACAAAATGCCAGAAAAGCCCACTGCTGTGGAGAGGGCAACCCCATCGTTTGTAGAAAAGTTGACAAAAATACCAGTATTGGGGATCATTCCTTACTATAAACATTTAAGGTACAGTGAATCCACATTCAAAAAAATATCAAACCAAATAAAGAATATTATTGTCTGATTTTAACACTGAAACTATATCTTTCCAAGTTTCTTTACATATTGTTTGTATGCATCCAAATACGATTTTTTGTCACCAATGTCTATAAAGCCTTCGTTCTCCACTATGAATGCTTTGACCTTTTTATCGCGGTTTATGGACTCCCTTACAGCATCATCCATCCCAAAGGAGGCTGAGTTTGGTATGAAATTTAGAAAATCTGGTTCAAATATATAGCACCCAATATTTATCAAACCCGAAACCTCTGGCTTTTCCCTCCAGTCAGTAACAAGTTTCTCTTTATCGGAGGAAACATCTATAAACCCATACTTTAGTTTGGTTTTGTAATTAGCAAGGGCCATTGAGATAAAAGTATCTGAACTTAGATGATTATCAATCATTGTGTTGAGTGGAAATTCATATATAGAGTCCCCATACAAACAAACAAATGTTTCGTTCAGGTATTTGGATGCTGTTTTCAATTGACCGGCGGTAGCCAACGGCCTTTCTGATCTCGCATATTTTATTTCTATGCCAAATCGTGATCCATCCTCAAAATAGTCTTCTATTGTTCTGTGAAGGTAGCTTACACATAATACTATTTGATCAATTTTTCCGGAATCATGTAGCCACTCTACAAGATACTCTAACAATGGTTTATTTCCCAATGGCAGCATTGGTTTAGGTATAAAAAAAGTATAGGGTTGTAATCTTGTTCCCAGACCCCCTGCTAAAATCACAGCCTTCATAATATATTTTATGAAAAATTATTGTTATTTAAAACATTAGGTACTATTTAATTTAAAAATTATTGTTTTTATTTTGTCAATTATTGCACTAGGATCTTTACCAAAAACCATAATCATTGGCTCCTTCCCATAATCACCATCATGAAACACCAATTCGGCATCATGTTTTATTTCCATCGCATTTTTAATTCCCCAGCTGATTGTATGGCCCTCTTTGCTTTTATTTTCGATTTGCTCCTCGCCCCTTGAATACGATGAACACACAAAGTTTGCTTTGCAGACCTCTAAAATTTTCTTCTCGTTTTTAATGTTTATTGCTGAGCGAAATGAATGGTTGAATTTATTTGCCGTAATAACTGCATTTGCTACATGACTGGATGCACCAAATTCCACAACATTTGGGCTCCTGATTCTGGTCCCCATATTGGTAATTCTACCTGAAACCCCCGCAACATCCATTAAAACTTTTGGGCTTTCAAGCGAATAGACAAAGTTTGTTTTTGTTTCGGGAATCAAAAGAAAAAAGTCTTTTAATTCTTCCAATATTTTTATATTGTTATGTAAAGAAGTAACTATGTTATATCTGGAAGAGTTTTCATGAAGGCCGGATAACGGATTTGTTACCCCAACACCCTTTCCAATTTGAAGTATGCTCATCAATCCCTCCTTCACGTATTCATTAGCCAAGGAAAAGGACTCTTTGATTGTGTAATCCTTAGCTATGAAGGAAGCCAGAGAGGAGGAAAAGTTACAGCCCGTTCCGTGAGTTTCACCGATTTTTAACCGATTGTTGAATACTTTTGTTATTTTGCCGCTTCCCCCTTCCACTAAAATATCAAATACTTTTGTATCCTCTTTTGATAGATGTCCGCCTTTAATTACTACATTGCGGGATCCCAATTCTATGATTTTATATGCTGCTTCAACTATTTCCTTTTCAGAATACAATTTATTTCCGCACAATATCTCCGCTTCAACCAAATTTGGAGTTATCACAAGTGAAAGCGGAATTATTATTTTTTTGAAATCTTCATAGGATGTCTGGTGTAAAAGTTCAGCCCCGGTTCCAGAGTATAAAACAGGATCTAAAACTATGGGAATTCTCAACGGTTTCAGCGTCTCATGAACTATTTCAATGATGGATCTATCGTATAACACCCCTATCTTGATTACGTTGGGTTCAATATCCTCCATGGTTGTTAACAGTTGATTTTTAAAAAATTTTGGGGGGGTTACAAACACATCCGAAACAGTTTTTGTATTTTGAGCTGTTAAAACAGTAATAACCGTTGTGCCATAAACACCCAGTGCCGAGAAGGTTTTAATATCTGCTTGAATTCCTGCTCCACCGGAGGAATCGCTTCCAGCGATGGTTAGTGCTTTTTTCAATATGATTCTAGTTTAACAAAGATAATGACAATCCTAAAAATGTTTTAACAGTGAAACAGATTTTTGTTTGTTTTTGCACCCGTAAATAACAGGCCAAAATTTTATCATTTACGTATAAAAATATGTTATAATCCTTTTTACAATACTGTTAAAAAAAAGGAATCGTTGTTGTTTTTTCTTTGTTTTCATCAATCCGGAATACAAAAATTTTATTAAGGTTATCACATACAGCTAATTTAATTAGGTAACCCATTGGGTAAATCAATTCCTATGTGTAGCTTAAGACTGAAATACCATAACTGTTAAATATGCTTACTATTCAATTTTTTTGAGTATTATTGAGTAAACCAATGGATCTAGGTAGTTTAAAGGTTGGATCTTATATTATTATTGACGGTGAGCCTTGTAGAATTGTGTCTTATGATCACAGTAAACCAGGCAAGCATGGTTCTGCCAAAGCTCGGGTGGCAGCCATTGGTGTTTTTGATGGCTCAAGACACAGCATGGTTTCCCCTGTGTCCGCGAATGTCGAAGTGCCTCTCATTAATAAGAAAAATGGTCAAATAATCTCCATTTCAGGTCAGACCCTGCAAATTATGGATCTTGAATCCTTTGAGGTCTTTGAAACCTCGGCAGTAGAAGATGAGATCCGAGACAAGATAACCCAAGGTGGTGAAGTGGAATATTGGAAAGTGCTTGATAAAATAAAAATAGTCAGAGCAAAAGGTTAGCATTAGTATAGTAGTTGATTCCCGCTTTATCAAACAAGAAAATCAGTTATAAAAGAATGATCACATTAACGATTTTTTTCACCTTCAAATAATCAACAAATGTTATTATTTACAAGTTACTGATTTCTTTGATATTGTATACTAATTTATCGGAATAATCTCACATTGTGATCAATTTAAATAATAACCGAGTTTATAATATTTAATTGCAACAACAATCAAAAATAAAGTTTGATGTAAAACTACCTTTAATTTTAATTCATACTCCTTTTGGCTTAAAATTTTTTGACAAGATAGCTCAAACAAGAGCTGCAAAATTTTATGCCAGGTTTACTACCTATTTGATGCCTATTATAACAGCTATGGCTTTATTTTTAATCATAGGCTCCATTATCACTCTTTTCTCAAGCGAGGTGGTTAGAGAAGGCGCAAGGGGAATCGGGCCTCAATCCAATTTGTTAATTCCAGGTTTGAATCCCTATCTGCCAATAGCCGAAGGGTGGATAGCTCTGGTTGTAACAATAATTATTCATGAAGGAGGTCATGGGATAGTTGCAAGGGTACATGGTGTAAGGGTGGATTCTACAGGTATAGTGTTATTGCTTTTCCTGCCCATTGGTGCCTTTGTTAACATTGAGCGAGACGAACTCGATAAAATATCCATCAAACAAAAAAGCTCAATCATGACTGCAGGACCCATGAGTAACATAATTTTAGCCATTGTTTCGCTATTTTTCATATTTTTAATAACCTCTAGTTTAACTGTAACTCAACCTATAAATCCAAACATTTTTGGAGTAATAATAACAGACATCAATAAAAACTCAATAGCAGAATCAGTAGGGTTAACAAAAGGCTCAATCATTCAGCAGATACAGAATAAAGAAATTAAAAGTGCTGTCGATTTAAATGAAAACTTGGGTGGCAACCTTGGGAAAGCCGTTTCAATTACATGGTTAAATGAAAAAGGAGAAAAGATTACTAAACAAGCTACATTGCCAAAACAAAGAGAGCAGGGCAAAGGAATTTTGGGTGTGACAATCGCTGGAGTTGCTGATCCTAAAAAAGTATTAGATACGTATAATTCCTTGTTTGGTTCAAACCCTATCGCGTTATTGGCACCACCAACCCTAGCACAGGGAAATATTCCGTATTCTACCCTTATGCATGATAAATATTCATCGCCAATATTTGGGTCATATTTTGCAATACCTGCTAACCTTTTCTTTTGGCTATGGTTCATTAACTTCAACGTGGCTATTTTTAACGCTTTGCCAATTGGTCCTCTGGATGGGGGTCAGCTATACAATACAATAATTGATAAAAAAACAGAAAACAAGAAAGGAATAATCCGCAGCGCATCAAAGATTCTTACATATGGAACTATATTGATTGTTGCCTTGGCTTTTGTGGTTCCATGGTTGCTTAGATAAAACAAACTTCATTAATTATTTGTTTTTGTCTTTCAATAGTCACAGTTGTCAGAATTTGTAATTGATGTAAATAATTAAACACAGTATCTTTTATTTTGCAAATACTGTGCCGGCTTGAATAACAGAATTTGGCGGTATTTTCCTTCCGGGCAATATAATCACTGCTGCGCCTATAGAACTATTGTTAGAGACAACTGCACCAAAATGAAGCCTACCAGTATCAAGCAATTTGCCCTCAATCTTAAAACAAACATTCTTGCGGTTTAAAAGCACATTCGCAGTTCCTGAGTATCCACCAAACCATACATTTTTTCCTATCACACTGTCCAATATGACATTATGGTGTGATATTTTATCATTGCCAGCAAAATATGATTTACCAATTTCGCAATTAAACCCTACATTGGTATTGTAGTCCAACATGCAATTTCTTACCAAGGATCCCATTCCTATGAAACACCCTTTTCCAATATACGCCGGACCTTTTACCTTTACAAAATCATCTATTGTAACATTATCCTCTATAACACAAGGTCCCTCAATTATTGACGATTTGGCAATGTTGGATGTGTTTGAGATGCATGTTGTCTTTATTTCATTTTGTAAGATTTCATTAACTATTTCCAAAAACTCCCACGGATACCGGAACAGATGAAACTTTAAGTTCTTTTTTGTTGAGTCTTTTCCCAATATGACATTATCTGGTAAAAGCAGTTTAGTTTTATTGGAAACCAATACACTTTGCGTATTGTTGAATTTTTCAATAGAGTTGTTTTTTGCCCCATCACAAGAGTTAAAAGGGTCACCTTTTTCCGCCTTATCACCAAAACCATTCTCTACTGACTTTTCATACTCGTTGTTATCAATCTCCTCAACCTCCCCATCATAGGAGGAACTCATTATTGATGTCAAAAATCCTAGTTTTTTTGGTATTACTATTTTTTCAATATCGTATAGTGAATCAAGGATTTCTATATTTCGTGTCACTATAGGTTTTCCAAAGATTTGTAATGAATAGTTTGAGGAAATATCACTGTTTTCAATTTCAGAATCGTCATAATCTAAAAAAGAATTAGAGGAATTAGACGATGTAAACACAACTTTCATTATACTACTACCTTTCTCCACTAGCCCCTATTAGTAGATTTTAGATCAAAATTACGTACCATAAATTCCCACAATATTTTTAAAACAAGATTCTATAAATATTTAATGTATTATTATATCTGGTTAATATTTGTGCTTGGATATTTTTTTCGCTTCAATGAAGTCAAGGAAATAGAAAAGATATGTTCTTTCGTTTATTTTTAGCATCCATGGGATAAACGATTCATTTTTGGTTCTGTGTGAAATTTCAAAGCCATTCTTTTCGATTGTTTTTCTCATCAAAATGTCATCCATCTTCTGCTCATAGACATTTTCTCGATTGTAATCATATGGAGAGGTAATTATAAAGGTACAGTGGGGTTTTAAAAGGTCATGCGCCACCTCCAATAATTTGTTTATTGGAACAAATTCAACAATGTTTAGTCCAAATATGAGATCAAATTTTTGATTTTTGAAAGGAAGGCTCATGATATCTGAGACTATGAATTCTGTATTGGTTATCCCCTGTTCCTTGGATTTTTTTCTGGCTTCTTTGATAAAGGAAAATGACGTATCTACACCAATAACGAATGAAAATTTTTTGGCAATTTCAAATGTTGACAAGCCCAGAGCGCATCCTAAATCTAATCCCATACCCTCCGGATTATAAATTACGCTTGAAGCTAACTTTCTGTATACATCCGACGGTTTTATTTTCCATCTTAGTAGGTGAAGAAATTTATCGCTTTCAAAATTTTCGTTGTGAAGCCATTTGTAGCTCTGATAATATAGGCCGTCATTTTCGTATTTATTGTCTTTAATGTTTCTCCTATCTATACAAGCAACAACATCTTTGAGAAAATTTTTTAATTTATCGCTTTCTACCTCCAAAAGCCATTTCCCAAATGTTATCATCCTTTCAGAACAGTATTCAACAAAATTATTAACAATTATAGCAATACCATCGATAATTGGGTACGTTTGATAACAATCATTACAGGTTAACATTCCCTCTTTGCAATCATTATTATTTAAAGGATCAGTAATATAACTCTCCAAAGCAAGATAATGTTTTTTATCTTTGTGTTTAATACATGTTAGATGATTGTAAGACGATAAGCTTATCTTCAATACAATTTATTTTAAATAAAGTATTATAGATGTTTGTTTATTAGCGATATTGGCTTAAAAATGGTTGTATTAAGGAAAGATGTTTGAATATACAACAAAGTAAAGAAACGGTTTGTAAAAGTCAGTGAGAGTTTTTTAGGATGGTTCACACAAACACAATTCCTTTCATTTTGGGTACTTGGCAACTATAAGTTGCACAGTTGGATAGCCAAGTGCATAGCAGACTAGAGATTTCAAGGATAATGTAAGTGAGGATTGGCACAGTTAACAGATTTATAATTGAAAAAGTCAGTCCTTCTTTTCTGTGCCTGTTGTTATTTATTTGAAGCTGGGTCATAATTCATTTTAACAACAAATCTTACCATCATAATTTGGAGTCTCATTAACAGCCTATCACATACGTGATTGCCCGTGGATTGTCCTTTTGCATCTCATAGTTGTAGTAAACAACCTGTCCCAGAGCGGATTCATAGAAATCTTCTATTTCAATCCTTTCTGTTGGAGTACTTCTGTATTGACGGACTGGACACCAAGATGGAACCCCAAACCCATGCTCAACTCCTAAAGGTCCTGATCATCGTATGCTGGAGGGCCTACAGCCATAAAACTCGCTTTCATTATTGTTTCTAAAGGTATGCTTGATGTTAATCCTTCATACGCTTGATTGTCCTGTACATTTGCGGTTGTGGCACCGGCCGATGAAGGAATAGCAATGGAGCCATTACTTGATTTCCTGCAACGCACCCAAATGTCCATCCCTTGGCATGGCTGAAACCCCTTAGCATCTGTGTCAATACCTGAGTGTGAAACTAGTCCTTTTTCCATTGATGATTTGTGCTATACATGACCTTTGTTGGCTTTGACAAGTATGCTGTCTGTCGCTATCATGTATGGTTTGACCATACTCCCTTCTCCCCATCTTTATTGCTCTCAGCCCAAACCTCCCCGCCATGAGCCTCCATAATGCTTTTGGAGATAAACAATCCCAATCCGGTACCACCCATGTCTGATTTTGTAGCAAATTTTGAGAATAGCCTTGGCAATATTTCGGGGTCTATACCGGTCCCAGTGTCCCTTATGCTAACGATAACCTCCTGGTTATTGCCTTTTTCTTTTTTCAACATTACATTAATGGATATGAATCCCTGTTTTGTAAATTTTATAGCATTACTTAACAAATTAGAAATAACCTGAGATATTCTTTCCCTATCGGCATGAACAAAGATATCAAGGTCATCATTATCTTTGCTATGTTCATTGTCATTATACAATAATTTTACTCCAGCATTTTTTTTCAAGCTGGCGCCTATAATCTTGTACAACATTTGAAACCAAGTCATTTAGTTTGAACCGCTCTTTTCTCACCCTTAATGTCTGGCTCTCTATTTTTGTGACATCCAGTATATCAATGGTAAGTCTTTGAAGCCTATCAACGTTTCCAGATATACCTTGAACCATTTCATCTTTTATTTCAGGATGATTTTGCAATAGATTAGAGAACCCCAATATGGCTTGGGTCGGTGTCTTTATTTCATGGCTTGCTATGTTGATAAACTCCTCTTGCATTTATCATGGATCTTCAACTGCTCATTTGCTAATCCAAGTTTCTTGTTTGATTCATTCAGTTCCCTTGTCCTTCTTTTACTTCATCATCTAATGTGCCGGTCCATTTCATTAAAAATATTATTAATACTACAATCGCAGCAGTGGTGCCAGCAAGAAGTGAAAATGTCTCGTCTTTGTGTTGACAGAACCTCATTGACTTGAGAATAGATTGATGCCGTAGGTGTCACTACCTAGACAAAAAGGTGGGTTTACCATTTAAAAAAATTGGATAACACGTATTTAACCGTTCACCTCCGCCGTAGTCATAAACCCCAGACCCCAAATTGCCATCCAGGAGGCTATGTGTTAAATCGTTTAGAACTTGATTGTGGTGGACAAACCCCTGCGTATCACCGCCAAAAAAGTTCTTTCCTACCAAAGTCTTGCTTGCACCTACAGCCAACAGTGTTGCATTCTTATCAAAGACAACTAAAAACTGTGAGTTGATATCATGAACATTCCCATAATGGGCAAAGAAGCTCTCTGTAGGTATTACTGCACCTATAGTCCATTGTGCTCTCCTGTTTCTCTGTTTTATATAGGGTAGGCCACTCCTATCCTGTAATTGCCATCAAGCCAAACATGGCCATTTGAGTATACTGGCTTGTGTTTTGTGTTGGTTTCCCTCAACCAATCTACGAATGATATGTCATTCCAATGAAACTTTTCTGTCCATCTGGGACCATATTTATTTTTAAAACGTTATTTTTGTCTAGAATGAAAAGCCTATCTGCTGTTGAGTTGATATGGGGATAGCTTTCTTCCATTAATCTTTTGGTTTTATTATCTGATACTTGTCCATTCTGTATATATGCAGAATTAGCCAAGCCTTGAGTCTTTCATAACCGCGCCAAGGTCTAAACTAATGTGTTCCGATAGGGCTTTTGTAGACTTGAACTGGATTGCTTTTGCTGATCAAATAGTCTGTTTGATATTGTTTTCTGTCGTGTAGAAGATGGGAAAATAAAGCGTATGAGATAACCACAATCAAAATTACCGAAATTATTCCCAATTCATTTACCTTTCTAGAGAGCCTACTCATTACCATTTTAGTGGAATGGACCATAATTGAAGATTCACATAATTAAAGATACCATGAACAATTTTCCATTACCTGGTTGCATTTGGTAAAGGGGAGTGAAATTTCAAAATCACCTCTGACAGGCGGGCTCTAACTGTCTGTGTTAAACTCTGCCTGGAATTGTTGTATTGCTGTCTTTTGGTTTTTAAGGGATATTGTTTTTACGGCATATTCAATAGCAGTTGCAGCAGATAACAGGATAAACAATACCCCTAAAAAAATCAAAGGCTATCATGTGGCTGCCATAACGTTTGCGGGCATCGCTAGCATGCTAGGATTTGCAGATTTTACCAATACAGATCTTGTGCCTTGAGTATGTATCTTGTCTAAAGTTAATTGATATAAACAATTGATTAATTTGTCAATTGCTCCTAACAACACAATATTCCGTCATTTACCTGCTACCGTTATTCACCCCGGCCGTAAAAGCATTGCGTGCAATTGTCTCATAGTTTAATGCTTCAGACAAATAATCATTGGATAATTCGTTTGCGGTTGAATTGTTTGTCATTAGGTAGTCTTTGAAAAACTCATAGCTTTTGATCTCATTTGAAAATGATTTTACAAAATTATCTTTTACTTTACCATATTTTTCAGATGGGGCAGTTTCATTGAAATCTTTAAGCTGTTTCATAAATTGTGGCAAAAATGTTTCCGTGATTTTTGCCATTGTGGTGTTGGAATAATTGCCTCTCTGCCACAGGCCAATTTCATCCTGGTATGTTCTTGTTAATTTTACTGACTCATCTATTGTGGTTTTCAAATAATCGGGATAGCTGTCTTTAGAGGTTTGAATCGACTGGTAATTAGTCGTTAATAATAAAATTACAATGACAATTGATATGGAGCTAATAACAATTATTTTTTTTTTAATGTCCCTATTCATTAATAGTTGTTTATTATCAAATGGGATAATAAATTAACTTTTTACCTTTGCAATCAAAAGTGCCTAACAAAAAAATCTTTATAATGCATTAAAGAACGTGTTCTGTGCCTAATAGTTATAACAATAGCGAATCAGGATTAAACAACAATGCCACCTTTTTTAAATATAAAACATTGGAGGATATGTTAAAGGTGATTTTATACTCTTCTCAGTCACCAATAGGTTTGATACCTATGCTTTATCACACTGTTAAGAATGATAAGGAGATCCTGTTTATACAAACCGGAAATATAGGCGGAACCACAATCCACTATTTTATTCCTACCGAAAAAATTGAAAAAAAATTCATCCAGCTAAAGAGACTCACCGGGGAATTTAATTTTGTAGAACATATTGGATTAGACACGCTTTCTATTTATATCCCCATACTAGTATTAGAAGAAGTGAATATTTCCTTCCCCAAATCCTGACAGGTTACAAAACCTTTTTCCAAACAGTAAAACCCTTGTGGTCAATCAATTCTACATCAAATTTTTTTAAAAGTTCTTCTCTTATTCTATCGGATTCTTCATAGTCCTTGTTTTTTCTGAGTCTGTTTCGCTTCTCCATCAATCCTTGAATCTCTTTTTTCTCTTTTTCAGGGACCGCATCAATTTTTAAGCCCAAAACAAACATAAATTTCTCCAAAAGAGCATGTGCAAAAAGAAAAACCTCCTTATCCGCCTCGCCTGTCGAAAAAATGTTGTTTATTTTGCTGATAAATTTAAAAAAAGATGTTAATGCATTGGAAAAATTCAAGTCATCCTCTATAAACCTTTCAAACTCTTCAAAATAAACGCAGCATTCGTCTTTAAAAACACAGGGGTCAAAATATGGAGAATCTTTATTTGGTGATTTTATATTGTTGTCGATTCTGTATTTTAACTCGTAATAGGCATTTTCTATCAGCATCCACTTGTTCCGTATTTCAATGATGGTTTCATCCGAGTAACCTAGGGGCTTTGAATAGTGAGAAGATAAACAAAATAGACGAATTATGTTTGGATTTGTTTTCTTTAGTATTTCAGAGATTTTTATTGTATTTCCTGTAGACTTGGACATTTTTTCTGTGTCCATGGTAACCATCCCAACATGGAGCCACAATTTTGCATACAAATTATCATACAATCCTTCTGATTGGGCGATCTCATTCTCATGGTGAGGGAATATCAGGTCCTGACCTCCACCGTGTATGTCGAAGTTATTGCCCAAATATTTTATTGCCATTGTAGAGCATTCAATATGCCATCCAGGCCTTCCATACCCCCACGGGCTTTTCCACCTTGGTTCTTTTGGAGAAAATTTCCATAAAGCAAAATCACGTGGATCGTCTTTTGTCTCATCTATTTCAACACGGGCGCCGGATTCTAATGAGTCAGTGGTTTTTTTGGATAGTTTACCATAATGAGGAAATGACTTGACTTTGTAATAAACTCCGTTTGAGCCTACATATGCATTGTTTTTTTTTATTAAGCCGCTAATAAAATCAACCATATCACTAATGTGTTCTGTTGCCTTTGGATAGATATCAGCTCTAAGAACATTCAATGCATCAAAATCTTTGAAATAATTTTTTATGTATTGCTCGGAAATTATGTCATAGGTAGTTCCTTCAACCTCTGCTTTGTTTATAATTTTGTCATCCACATCAGTAAAGTTCTGAATAAATTTGATATCCTTATTTTTTGATAAAAAAAATCTTCGGAGAACATCAAAAACTATGACCGTTCTAGCGTGGCCAATATGGCAATCATCGTAAACAGTAACACCACAAAGATAAACTTTAATTGTGCCTTTTAAAAGATTTATTTCTTCGATCTGATTCGTAAGGGTGTTGAATAATCTCATTTCTTATGATTGATACCAAATAATTAGATATCTAGGTAAATCTCATTTTTTCTAATTTCTACATCAAAGGTATTGAGTTTAACTCCCTCCATATAATCAAGCAATTCGCCTGTCCTTATATTGTAATGCCAAAAATGCAGGGGACACTCCACTACTTCTCCTTCTATTTTTCCAGGAGCAAGGGAACCATCCTGATGCCTGCACAATGCCTCAATGGCATAGTATTTGTTATTAGATAAAAAAAGGGCTATTCTTTGGCCATTTATGTTGACTTCTTTACCATTTCCCTCGCGGATTTCATTTTTATTTGCAATTTTTACCCAAGTCATGTGATGGAAATATAGTTATAATTTAAAAATTATTAAATGTTTTTTAAAGGTGTATGTCCATCCATTCCATAGTTAGGTTAAATACTGTGGATATTACTAACTAAGAAAAGAAATGGATGATCCATCGTTTTATAAAAAGAGTAATCTTGCTTTAGCATCTGATGATTCTTATAATATGTCTGTTGGCATTGACCGCAAAAACGAAAGGCTAGAAAATGATAAAATTAAAAAAAAACAGATTAATCCCACTAAAATAAAAGATAAAAAAATAATATTGACATCTGCATTGCCATATGCAAATGGGGAGATTCATCTAGGTCATATCGCGTCTACATATTTACCTGCAGACATTTTTACAAGGTTTATTAAATTAACTGGAAGTCAAATTTATCATATTTGTGCAACTGATGATTTTGGAACACCCATTCTAATAAAATCAGAAAAGGAAGGTAAAACACCAGAAGAATACGTCCAGATATGGAATGAAAAAGACAAAAAGGATTTTGAATCCATTGGAATTATTTTTGATTTTTTTTACAAAACAAGTTCTATTGAAAATATTAAATTTGTTCAATATGTATTTTTAAAGTTGTATGATAACAATCATATAGTAGAAAAACCGATTGTTCAATTCTTTTGCCCTTATGATAAAAAGTACCTGCCTGATAGGTATGTTATTGGAAAATGCCCATTTTGCAATGCTGATAATCAATACTCAGATTTGTGTGAATCTTGTGGAAGGGTTCCAGAAGAAATATTAAATCCTAAATGCGCAATTTGTGGAAATGACCCTATAAAGAGGGAAAGCAATCATTATTTTTTTAAGTTATCCGATTTTTCACAAGAGTTAAAAAACTGGTTGTTAAATAATGAAAATCTTCAACAAGACATTGTGAAATATGTGTTAAATTGGATAGAGTCTGGATTGCAGGACTGGGATATTACTAGAGACCTTAGTTGGGGAGTTCCAATACCCCCAGTGGATGATACTAAAAAACAAGAGGAAAAGGTTTTCTACGGTTGGTTCGATAACCATTTGTGTTATATTTCTTCGTTTTTAACATTTGCATCTACTGTTTTAAAAAAAGGCGGAAAAAAATTATGGAACGATTCGGAAATATACCACTATATTGGAAAGGATATAGTTTATCATCATTATCTGTTCTTGCCCGCTATTAGAATAGGAATCAACAAAGAGTACAAACTGCCAGATAAAATAATTACCAGAGGTCATCTTTTGTTTCAAAATAGAAAACTATCAAAAAGTAAAAACTGGTATATAGGCTTAAGAGAATTTGTTAATGACTTCTATCCGGATTACCTTAGGTTTTATTTTTCATCCATTATTCCATATACACAATCAGATATTAATTTTGATTGGGATAATTTTTGTGAAAAAATAAATAATGAACTCATTTCCAATATTGGGAATTTCATTAATAGGACCCTCTCATTTACCATGAAAAATTTTAATTGCATTGTTCCTTCTCCAGATGAATTTGATGAGGATGATAACCAAGCACTAATTAGAATAAAAAACATCGCATATGAAATTGGTGATTTAATATATGGTAACAATATAGACAAAGCAATCAAACGTATTTTACAATTTAGTACATTTTTTAATCAATACTTTCAAATTAAACAACCATGGAAATCAAAATCAACCTCAAATAATACAATATGGATATCGGTCAACGCAACTAGAGCCATGGCAATCATCTTATACCCGTTTATACCGGTATCTGCGGAGAAGATTTGGCGTCAATTGGGGTATTGTGACGAACTATCAAAACAAAATTGGTATGCTGCTTCGGAGATGACTATTGAAAAAGGGCATGTATTAAGTCAAAGTATTGAGCCGATATTTAAGAAAATAGAAAAAGAAGATATAGAGAGGCAAAAGGTATCGCTGAAAGAGTCCGTTTAATACGATAAAATAGTTTTTAACACCATCTTTGCATCATAATCAATTTCTTTCCAAATAATAGTGTTTTCTTCATACCATTTTTTTAAACGCTGACTTTTTCTTTATTTGTTAACTGGGTCTTAACAACACTAATTCATACCAAATGTTTTTGTCAAAAAATTTATGTTCTATTGAAAATCCTGCCCTTTTCGCTAACCTATCAATTTCATCGGGGCTGTATTTATAGGAACTTTCAGTATGAATAGTCTCGTTTTTTTCCAAAGATATTTTTTTATCTAACGAGGAAATAAGAACGTCTTGCTTCTGCTTTGATAAGATATGCATCTCTATCCTTTTCTTGTCCCTATTATAAAATGCCCTGTGGGAAAAATTATCCAAGATAAAATTTCCGCCCAGCTCTTTATTTATCCGATTTAATAAATTCAGGTTGAACTTTGAGGTGATCCCTTGATTATCATTATAAGCTGACTCTATTACCGAAATATTCTTTATAAGATCAAAACCAATTAACAAAAAATCATCATTAGTAACGTGTGACCTTATATCTTTTAAAAAATTTCGTGCTTCATCAATCTCAAAATTACCGATGCTGGACCCCAAAAATATAATTAACCTGGATATGTTTTTTATTTCGATGTTACTTTCAAATAAGATGTTATTACAATTATTGATACCATTAATGTACTCATCGGGAATGCCTTTGACAATTACGTTTTCAAAAGAATTTTCCAGATTTGAGACGACCGAATTCAGAAAATTGAACGATATATCTATTGGAAAATAATATAAATGGTTTTGTTTTTTTAGAATCTCTTTGAACAAAAATTTAGTTTTTTTGGAACTGCCGCTGCCTAACTCAATCAGTATAATTTCCTTTTGTATATCATTTATGATATCATTTGAGCAATCTTCTAGTATTTTTATTTCGGTTTTAGTTGGGTAATACTCAGGCTGTAAGGTAATTCTTTCGAATAACTCCGAACCGATGTCATCATATAAATATTTTGAAGGTATTGATTTCTGAATTCCGTCAGACAAGCCTAACAATACGTCACTTCCAAATTCATTTTTACTTTTGTCTAAAAACATGATAATTTTTTTTTAAAATCAAATATAAAGATTTTTGTATTATTATAAAAAACCATTCATACCATAAATAAAAAAACGTGTAGCTTAACTGCAACAAATTATTTTTTTTTATACCTGAATTTGTTTAGGGTAATCAATTCTTTATAGGACCCAAATATTTTAGGGTCAATCTTATCCAAAGTTGATTCATCCTCTATCTCTTCTTTAGTCTCAAACTCTTTGATTATTTTATAATTTGATGTTCTTTGGGCAGGGACCTTTCCTGCGGAACTAATGAGTTTTTTCATTTCTCTAGGTCTCAATAGCTGTCCATGTTGAGAACCTGCAGAAGTAGATATGCTTTCATTTATTAAGCAACCTCCCATATCATTGGCACCGGATCCCAGAATTATTTGAGATAACTTTTGGCCTTCTTTTACCCATGACACTTGAATATTTCTTATTAACTGGTTAAAGAATATTCTTGAAATCGCATGCATTTTTAAAACCTCAACACCTGCGGCACCTTCCCTCATATTTGGAATTAATCCTAAATTATACATTGGAGATTCCGTGTGAATAAAGCTTAATGGAACAAATTCAGTAAAACGGTTTGTTTCCTTTTGGATTTTTCTTAATATGGACAAATGTGATACTATGTCTTCAAACGTTTCTATATGGCCATACATGATTGTAGATGTAGTTGGAATATCAAGCTTATGAGCAGCTGTAATCACCTTAACCCAATCTTCTACAGTTATCCTACCTGGGGAAATTTTATTTCTAATTTCTTTAACCAATATTTCAGCAGATGTTCCAGGCAAGCTTCCTATACCAACTTCCTTTAACATTTTTAGATAATCATGGACGCTTGTATTTGACTTCAGGGATGCGTAAAGAATTTCTTCCGGAGAAAAGGCATGTATATGAATATCTGGTAACTCTTTTTTTATAGCTTTACATATGTCCACATAAAGATAACCATCCATATTTGGGGGCAACCCCGCTTGAATACACACTTCAGTTGCACCATATTTCCAAGCTTCCTTTGCTCTTGACACTATTTCTTCAATTGGTAAAAGATATCCTTCTTCTTGCCTAAAATCCCTACTAAAAGCGCAAAATCCACATTGTTTTATACATACATTTGTAAAATTGATATTTCTATTGACTACATATGTTACAACATTGCCATTTTCCCTCCTTCTTAATTCATCTGCAATTAAGCAAATAATGGAAATTTCTATATCTTTGCTATTGAATAGCTTTATGGCATCCGGATTTGATATTTCTTTATCACTAAGTGATTTATCCAATATGGTTGAAATTTCAGGATCTATGTTTTTTAATATGGAATCAATATTCATTGTATGTATTCCTCTTTAACTAATCCAGAGTCATCTATTAAAGTTTCAATATGTTTTTTAAGATGATCGGCTACAAAATAATTGTAATTATAAGGTTTTTTTATGAATTCAGGATATATGGGCAGTCTGGCTCGTAAGGTAAATCCTTTCATGCTGGTAACTCTTTTTACATCTTTTATTGTAGGCCATGGATATTCCGGGTTAACATAATCAGGGGTCAAAGGTGAAATGCCACCCCAATCATTTATTCCAGAATCCAGGTACCTGGAGTATGTTTGCGGACTAAGGTTAGGTGGAACCTGTATGTTGATGTTTTTTAATAATATCCTAGCCGCTGCAATACACTTTAAGAAATAGATATCCGATGGAGGGTTAAAATTTTCCATACCAGTTCCAGACTTGGGTGAAAAGTTTTGAATTATTACTTCCTGGATATTGCCATATTTGTCATTTAATTCTTTTATAATCAATATGGACCTAATAACATCAACCAAGCTTTCGCCTATTCCTATCAATAAGCCCGTGGTAATAGGAATTTTTAATTCTCCTGCAGAAACCAATGATTTTATTCTAACCTTTGGGTTTTTACTCGGAGCTTTTTCATGGGCCTTTCCCACATCTAATAACTTTTCGCTGGAGTTTTCCAACATCATGCCAAGACTTACATTTGTAGATTTTAGCATTGACATTTCTTTTTTTGTTAGGCTTCCAGCATTAGTGTGTGGTAATAATCCAGTTTTTTGTAAAATTGTTTCACTCAGGTCTGCTATAAAGTTAATTAATGTTCTGTACCCCATTTCATATAACCATCTTTTTGCTTCTACATACCTTAGTTCTGGACGTTCGCCTGTGACTATTAACGCCTCAGTGCATTTTAGCTTTTTTCCAGCCTCAGCTATTGACAGGGCTTGAGTGGGTTTTAACATAACTGAACCCGCATCAGTTGGTTCCTTCTTATAGGTACAATATGAACAACTATCCTTACAGAGATTAATTAGGTTGATAAAAACTTTCCTAGAATAGGTAATTATTTTTGGATTATTATCATTCCTTATTGATGATGAAATTTTTAAAAGGGCGATCGTGTTGGAATCCTCAATGAATTTTGAAATTTCTTCGTCTTCCAAATTTTTATCCTCACATATTTTATGTAGGACCTCCTGTTCTGGAAATAATTTTTGATAATTTAAAGAGCTATATTTATTCATAAATCTATAATGAACTTAGAATAAAACTCTATTAATAATAAGGATTGCTCTTTTTCCAATTTCTGGTCCTGCAGCATGGCGAGATATGTTCTATTTTGGCTTTTCACAAAAAATGCCATAAAGAATGTGTTCCCTAACATTTGTTGAAACTAGTTCAGATCCATTGAATTTTGTTCGATTTGTCCATATCGGTTTACAAATAATTACATTAGTCGGATTGGATGAATTGGTAATAAGAAATGCGAATCATTGTGCAATGTCCAGCTTTAAAACATGGTCAAAGCTATTGAGTGTGTCATCATAAAAAAAATTGAATATGCTTTTTTTTGAGAAAAAATATTTTAATTTGACTTGTTATTACTATTCTGTATTATATGTCTGCATCAATAATGAATCAACAAGAATCTGGCTCCCCATCAAAAAAAATAAGGATTTTAGTATCGAAATTAGGTTTAGACGGTCACGATAGGGGAGCACTTATCATATGTCGTGCTTTGAGAGATGCAGGAATGGAAGTGATTTATTCAGGATTGTTTTGTACTCCGGAGCAAGTTGTTAAAACCGCTATAGAGGAGGATGTGGATGTTGTAGCAATGAGTTTGTTGAATGGAGCGCACCTAACAATATTTCCAAAAGTATCAAGATTATTTAAAGAAAAAAATATAGAAGATATCTTACTGGTAGGGGGTGGAGTCATCCCCGAATCAGACAAAAAGTCATTGGAGGATGAAGGCATTACAGGTAATTTTGGTCCTGGAACTCCCCTTCAAGTCATCATAGATCACATACAAAACAATATTAAAAGAAAACAGTCCTAATAATATATTTTAATTTATTTCATCATTTGGCCACATCATTTTCCTTAAATCCCTACCAACCCTTTCAATTTCATGATTGTCTACTTCTTCCAGCAATTTGGCAAATGCTGTCTTACTGTCTTTCCTATAATTTTCAACCCATTCTTTCGCAAATTGCCCTGATTGAATTTCAGATAACACGTCTTTCATTTTGTTTTTTGAGTTTTGATCTATAACTCTTTTACCTCTAGTAAGTCCGCCATATCTGGCAGTTTCACTAACCCGATTGTACATTCCTGTGATGCCGTACTTTTGTATTAGATCAACAATTAGCTTTAATTCATGCAAACATTCAAAATAAGCTATTTCAGGCTGGTACCCTGCTTCAACAAGTGTTTCAAATGATTTTATTACCATGTTATGTACTCCGCCACATAGATCAACCTGCTCTCCGAACCAATCAGTTTCAACTTCTTCTTTAAAATTAGTTTCCAGAACCCCTGGCCGTGTACTACCTATAGATTTGGCCAACGCAAGAACTTTATCCCAAGCTTTTCCAGAATAATCTTGATGTACGGCAACAAGTGAAGGAGTTCCGAAACCATCAAGATATAATTCTCTTACTCTTTGGCCCGGACCCTTTGGAGCAACCATTATTATATCAACATTTTTGGGAGATACTATCCATTTCCAATGAATGGCAGCGCCATGGGAGAAACTGATCGCCTTGTTTTCAGATAAATAAGGACCAATTTCATTTCTAAATGTATTCTCTTGCTCCATATCCGGTATAAGAATATGTATTATATCAGCCTGTTTAACGGCATCAGGAACAGCCATAACCTTGTGTCCTTCCTTTTCTGCTTTCGACCAACTTTTCCCATTAGGCCTTAATCCTACAATAACGTTAATTCCAGTATCTTTCATATTAGATGCTTGGGCAGATCCTTGAATCCCATACCCAACAACAGCAACTGTTAAATCCTTGATGGAATCTATTGATACCTCATTATCTAACCATTTTCTTGCTACCATATTTTTAAAATAAAAATGGGATTATATATTATGTTGGCTCTTTAATGTTGATTTTCCCCTATTATCATAATGTTTCATAGAATGATAAAGTCAATTCTGAATAAGTAATGTTATACAATTTTTTTTTACAGCATAACCACCAAAACATCCTCTGTTCTATTGCCAAATTTGATTTATCCCATGTTTTTCTATCTTGTTAGCCTTATCAAAAAGAGAGCGATGACGATTACCCATTTTTAAAAGGCCTCAAGTCTTCCCTATTGGAAACCACTTACCACCACATCATATTATGCCATATAAGAGGAGGAAAAGCAGTAAAGGATTTTGCCATAAATCTTTATTGTTGTGGAGAAAAAAGCGTAAAGAAAATATTTCTTTCTTCAGGTTTATCAACCGTCAAAAAAAATCTTAATTTAGGTTCAACGGCACCAACAATTGATACGCAGAAACATACACAACCAGCATTGGATATATGCCCACCAACCATTACAATCTTTAACTATGATTTTTATGAAATATTCACTTTTTTTTCAGGGTTGATTCATAAAATTAATCTCCCGACTCACCGCTCTCATACTTATTTTGAAGGTTTTATACAAAAAGAATATGATTCTTTGGAAATTTTTCTCATGGATGTCAAATAAGGAAACAGATTTGCAGGGAATATCACATCTCAGATTTTGCTATTTTTCTCTCATCTATATTGTGAACTACATCGAAAAAAAATAAATCAGTATGTTAATTCACTAGTTTACTCGGTCATTTGTTGTTTTATGCTTTTCCTGCCTATTGTGAATTTAAAAATTTGTATAGTAGTTTATAAGACTTGTTGATATCGACATCCTTTTTAATGCTATTTTTAGTCGTTGATATGTACTTTTTAACTACGTCCTGATCTTTTTTTTCTATCTTATCCAACAGATCATCGAAAAGTTGTCTATATTTATTAATAGTTATAGCCGATTTGTCATTATCAACAAATAGAGTTAAAAAAAGCGAAACATCATCGGTTAGTATGCTTTCACTTAATAAGGATTGGATTTTAAAAGTGCTGCCGGATATTTTTTTAAAAAACTGCAATAGATCGTCTTCAAATTGGAATTCTTCTGTATTGGATAACTCCACTAAAAATTTTGAGAATACCAGATTTATGAAATATATCAAACTGATGATAACAGATATAGCCAAATCATGTTTGTTGGGATTTTCAATTATTATTTTGTCAAAAGATGGAAAAATTTTATTTAAAAGATCTTCTTCGGTTTTCCTATAGTTGTTATTTACAGGAATGTATATAGCTTTATTTTTTGAGAAAATAGAAGCTCCAGGTCCAAACATTGGGTGTATGCATAAGGTTACTATATTCAAGTTTAATGAGATGGCGGATAGGGTCTTGTGAATTGTAGATTTTACTGAAGAGATCTCTATGATTAAAGATCCGGGTTTAAATTTTGCAATGTTATGGTTAATTATTTTTATAATTTCGTTGACAGGGATGCAAAATAGAATGATATCGGATATTTTCACTGATTCAGAAACATTGTTTGTAATAACAACATGTTCATTGTTGTCAAAAGGATGAATGTAATTAATTTGTTTTATGTCATAAAGGAGAATTTTATCGATGGACAGACTAGAAACATTTTCTGGTTGGTAAGGGTTATTTTTCATGTTGTTGAAATATTGAAAAAACCATTTTCCCATTTTTCCAGCAGCTCCTATTATTGTGATTATTGTCATTTTTAATCCGCAAGGTAATTTACATTAAGTTATAGTTATAATGAATTAACAGTCTGGTTAATAATATCCAAGCCTTTGTTCAGTTTTTCCTCATCAATGCATGTGGAAATTCTGATGTAGTTTGTATAATTGTCGCCAAATCCGCTTCCAGGAGCGACGGCAACTCCATTTTGTAGTAATTTTTCTATTAACGTCAGGTCATCTATGGCCAATTCTTCATTGATTTTTGCGTATACATACATGGCACCATCAGGATAGACAAACTCAAACGGCATGTTTTTTAGACGAGAGCATACAAAATTAACTCTTTTACTCATAATTTGAGCATACTCTGTTGGGTTAAAAGATAAAGCCGCCAAAGCACAATATTGCATTGGTTCAGATACAGAGGTTAAAGTCAAGGATTGAATCTTTATTAGTTTATCGATCAGGTTTTTATTCATCGAATAAGCAAATCCAACCCTAAAGCCGGTCATGGAAAAAGTTTTCGAAAATGAGCCTATCATAATTGAGTTTTCAAATGCATATTTTAGTATGCTTGAAAATTTTTCATAGGCAAAATTGCAATAAACCTCATCGCTTAATATGTAAATGTTATTTTTTTCGGCTATCTGGGTTATTGACTTCAAGTTTCCTTCATTTAAAATTTTTCCTGTGGGGTTATTTGGATAATTCAGACAAATGATTTTTGTATTGACATTTATCATATTTTCAATCACAGATATATCAGGTACCCATTGTCCTTCCAAGCTTGTTGTTATAATTTTTGTTTTAGCTCCCAAATAATTGGCACAGTCTTTGTAGGCAGGCCAAGCCGGTTCAATAATTATGACCTCATCACCTGGCTTAAGTAATGCAGAAAAAGTACAGAAAATTGCAAATCTTCCTCCAACCGTGGTAATTATATTTTCAGGATAAATGCAATCTATTTTATTTTCACTAATAGTTGTCAAATAGGTAGACAATTTTTTCCTAAGCTCAATTATACCTGCAGTTCCAGTATAATGGTATCTACCTTTGTCATAAACTGACATTAATTCTTCTTTAACTTGAGGTGGTGGTGAAAAGTCAGGTTCACCAACCTCCATATGGATAATTTTTTTACCTAAAGAATCTAGTTGTTTTGCTTTATTAAAAACATCCATATGCGTTCTGATTTTTATAATACCCGGAAAATTATTATCAGACATTGAATTGTTGTTCACTAAGAATGAATTCTCCACAGTTTTATTAGGATTTGGCAACAGTTTCCTTTTGTTACTTTCATAATTTTGAATGGTTACCGACTCATTGATGAGCATATTTATAATACGTCCTAAAAACTCGCGGTCTAAACCTTTACTACATGTATTGTGTAAAATATAATTTTTAATTTCTTGCTCAACTTTATCATCAACTACACCAAGTTGCAATTCACTTTTAATTTCACCAATTTGTTTTGCAATTTCCATTCTTTGATTTATCAAAGAAATAATATGCTGGGTTACTGTTTTTATGTCATTTCTTAAATTATTAAGTTTTTCAACAGACACTGTTTTCACCCCTTCACTCATGTGCTAGGTATTTCTTTTAAAACAGAAGGTATTAAATTACATTTTATGCAGTGATCTAACAATGTTATTCCAACTATGCTATCGATAACAGGGGGTGCTCGTGGGACAACACATGGATCATGCCTCCCTTTGACCTGCAAATCAGTTTCGATTTTCTCTTTAACGTTTATTGTTTTTTGAGTCATCGATATAGAAGCCGCAGGTTTAAATGCAATCCTAAACTTTAATGGCATTCCATTGGTTATACCACCGAGGATTCCACCGGAATTATTTGTATTGGTTAATATTTTCTCTGTATCTTTTTCGATAAAAAATATATCATTATTTTGTGAGCCTGTAAAAGTTGACCCAATGAAGCCTGAGCCAAATTCGACTCCCTTTACTGCAGGAATGCTAAAAAGTCCTTTAGAAAGTTCAGATTCGATTGATTCAAAAATAGGCTCACCCAAACCAGTAGGAACTCCCCGTGTAATACATTCTATTATACCTCCAAGAGAATCTCCATTTTTCCTTGCTAACAATATAGCTCGTTTCATTTTCATGGCAGTATCAGAATCAGGGCATCTTACTTCATTTGAATACCTTTTATCCGATAGTTCATCAAAGGTCATGTTTTCAGTATCACAAAGGATATTTCCTATGGATTTTGTATAGCTAATGATTTCTATATTTAAATATCTATTTAAAATTTTTAATGCTATGGCTCCACCCATTACTATGGTAGCTGTTAATCGACCCGAAAATCTACCACTACCGCGGTAATCAGCAAAACCCCCATACTTAATAAAAGCAGGGTAATCAGAATGACCCGGTCTTGGCGTGTCCTTAATATCTTCATAAGATCTTGAATCGGTATCGGTATTCCAAATTATTATACAGATGGGAGCGCCGGTAGTGTATCCGTTGAATACTCCTGACAATATCAAAGCTTTATCAAATTCTTTCCTTTGAGTTGTTATTACTGATTGCCCAGGCCTTCTTAGGTCTAATAATGGTTGTATGTCTGCCTCATCCAATCTTAAGCCAGCAGGACACCCGTCAACAACTGTACCAATACATTTGCCATGACTTTCTCCAAAGCTTGTAACTGAAAACCGTTCTCCAAGACTGTTTGCTGGCATGATAAAGTTTAATTTGTAATTCCAATATATTATTATTTTTAATACTACTAAACCTTAATTCAAGGTTCTATTGCATGTATTATTAGTTAGCATTTTTATAATGTGTCTTGGTATTTTAAATTAGAATATATAGAAACACCGATATTATTACAATATTCTAGCCCCTAATTTCTTCAAATCACTAACAAAATGAGGATACGAAACATCAACCGATTCTGCCCCACATATTGTTGATTCTTCAGTAGCCAATGAAGCAATAGAAAAAGCCATAAAAAGTCTGTGATCATCAAATGAATTAATTGATGCGTTTTTAATTTTTTTAGGCGGATATATAATAATAGAATCAAAATCTTCTTTAATTTCCGCACCAAACTTTACTAATTGAGTGGCAATATTAGCAACTCTGTCTGTTTCTTTATATCTAGCATGTGATATACCAGTAATTTTTATTGAATTTTTACATTTTAATGAAAGAATTGAAACTACCGGAAGGAGGTCAGGGGTATCTTTCAAGTCAAAATCTCCACCATCGAGCAATCTAGTTCCAGTAATTTTTATTGTTCCGCTATTTTTATCCTCAATTATATCTGCACCCATCTCTTTTAGTATGTGTATAATATTAGAATCTCCCTGAGGTAAAGAGAAATCTAAATTATCTATGGTAAATTCTCCATCAGTTAATATCGCAGCAGATAAAAGTAATGCTGCAGTTGAAAAGTCTCCAGGAACCATAAAATCTGTGGATATGTAATCTTTTTCGTTCGGAACATCATAATACTCAGTTACAGGATTGTTTTGCTTATCCATATTACGAAAATTATAATTAATGTTCGAATTGTTTGTCGGATGTGTTGAATTAGGCATCAGTACATTATTGTTAATAAAGCCATTTTTTCCAGTTTTTATTTCGATACCAAACTTTTTCATTATTGAAATTGTAGACTTTATATATGGTTTTGAGACTTGATTACCCCATATTTTAATTGTAACATGTCTTTTGGCGTAAATGCCAGATAGTAATAATGAGGAAATAAACTGACTTGATATCTGTCCATTTATTATCGCTTCTCCACCTATCATTCCACCTCCCTTGACTATCAGCGGTGGGGTGTTACTAATTTTTGATGAAAAGCACTCAACTCCTAATTGATTTAGTGATTTGGCTAAATCACCCATCGGTCTTTTTCTCAAACTTTTGTCACCAGTTAAAATAGTAAAACCAGCGTTAACAAGGGAACACATAGATGTTAAAAGCCTTATGGTTGTTCCTGAATTTTCAGCATTTAAAATATCTTCAGGAGTATCAAATCCAAATCTGCCCCCACTGCTGGAAATTTTTAGATTTCCAACAGCATTTAATGCTAAATTCAATTCATTATTTGATTGTTGTTTATCATGGATAGAGTCTAACTCCACAGATATTCCAAGCATTTTACAGCAATTGATTGTTGCAATTGTATCTCGGGAAAAAAGTACATTCTTTAAGTTTGATACACCGTTTGATAGAGACGAAATAACTATTGCACGATGAGAATAACTCTTACTTGGAGGACACGATATTCTTCCGCTTAATTGAGATTTCTTAACAACTATTTTTACCAATTCCGATTCTCAGTACTACTCATAATATTATTTGCATAATATTATTATAGATAACTATACAACAAAGGCTTTGGAGTTATTTACTTGCGATACAATAAGCTTTCCGGGAAATTTTTCCAAGGAATTTTTTAAATTTTCAATATTATCTTTATGAACAACTGCTGCAATTGCGGGACCATTGCCCGAATAACTCACAGCTAAGCAATTATTTTCCATTGCGTATAGTAATGGATAATAATTGTTATAAAGAACAGAGTTGATTAAAATTCCATTTAAGTTCATTGCTTTCCAATAATCACCCCTGATTGCAAGCTTAAAGGCATGATTAAAGAGCTCTTTATGTAATTTTAATTTAAGTATATCCCCTCTAGAAACACCGTTTGGTAAGAAAATTATTACCCATAATTCCTTATTTATTGGTTCCCTTTTAATTAATTTTCTGTAATAGTTATCGGACAAAATTATTCCTCCGAAATAGCAGGCACATGCATCATCAAAGGCACCTGTGATACTTACTTTTGCCCAAAGGGATGAGTTTATTGCGGTGTTTAGAACGGCTTTATCATAAATCTCATCATTTACTAATTTATAGCAAGCCAAAGATATGGCATTAGAAACCGCACTGGAACTTTTTAATCCCCATCCTGCAGGAATATCGGATGTAAGATGAATAGAAACAAAATTATTGTTAAGTATTTTGCTTGGTATGATAGTTTTTACTATTTTATTAACTAACTTATCATTGGCAAAATTTTTTGATACCCCTGAATATCCTGGCTCCAATGTTATATTGGCCGTAACCTTTAAAGATATACCCAAAGTGGACCCTTTCCCTGTTGCAATTGCGTTAATTATCGAAATAGCCCCAAATACTGTGGAAGTAGATGATAGTTTTTTCAATTTATTTTGGTTCACCAAAAATTCCAAACAATGCTTTGGTCATTACATGGATTGGCGCAATTGTACCAGTCCATATTTCAAATGATTTTATTGCTTGATGTAATAACATTTCATAACCAAAAATTATTTTAGAACCTGCTTCTTTAGCATTTTTCAAAAGATCTGTGTATACTGGTCTATAAACTATATCATAAACAAGTGAATTTTTATTCATAAAATTTGATTTTAAAGGACTTGCTTCATTATTTAATCCTATAGATGATGTATTAATTATTAATTTAGAATTTAATGATGTTTCTTTTAATACGTATCCATTATCATAATCCAACGCATTACAACTTAACCCTAAATCTTTACCTAGATTTATTACTTTCTCTAATTTTTTTTGGTCTCGATTAACTATATTTATCTTTTTAACGTCGCTCTTTTTTTTCGAAAGTCCAACCAGGGCAGCTCTGCATGATCCTCCAGCACCCATAATTAAAATCTCCATACCTTTAAAATCCACATGCCGTTTTTCTAACGGTGCAATAAAGCCAAAAATATCCGTATTGTAGCCGATAAATTTGCCATTTTCATTATTAACTGTATTAACAGCGCCTGCCTTTTTTGCCTCGACGGATAAACCGTCTAAAAAGTTTATAATGTTTACCTTATGTGGTAAAGTAACGTTGAACCCCGCCGCATTTATTTTTTTTAACGAATTAACCGAGTCCTCCAGTTCTGATTGTGGAACCCTGAACGCAATATAAGAATAATTCAAATTTGATGAAGCAAAAGCAGAATTGTGTATTAGAGGAGATAGCGAATGGTTAACTGGGTCTCCTATAATGCAAAAGGTCTTAAAAGGGTTTTTTAAATTTTTACCATCCCGTAAGTCATCTTTACTCATTAAGGATGTATTTGAAACTATGCATAATTTAATTTAATTTAATCTGGCCCAATACAAAACACTTTATGAAATACCATTATATTGGGAAGTATTGATTGAATAAGTATTATATTAAAGATAGAAATTAACATACAATCAAAATATGGAGTTTTTACATAGCCAATGACATGCAAGGGAATTTGTATCAGACACAAGTCCAAAAAAATACCAAAAACTCTACGTTATGGAGAAAACGAAAAACGCTGTCAAATTTGTGATATTTTCATTAAATGGAGTGGATTATTTTGCCCATGTTGTGGTTACCGATTAAGACACAACGCCAGAATTCAAAAATACAAAATAAAAAAATATATTGAATAAGATTTGCTTTTAAAATAAAAATTGATGCACCTAACGGTTATTACAATAATCATGAATTCAAGTAATAATCAAAATTATGTATTATAAGATAATATAAAAAAATGGAACCATATTTCAATCCTTCATATTAATTTATCATGAAAAAGAGAATAAATTGATTTCATTTGGTTTGTTGTGAGCTGCCCTGGGGCAACGGGTTTCTCAATTGTGGTATAAGTAAACGGAGAATTTCCAACAATACTGCACAAAACTCTTGATATGATCCCTAATTCACCCATAGAAAATGCCACCAAATTAATGCTGGTATTTATTAGCTTATACAATCCCAAAATATTAATTGAGTCATCTATAGATTTTGCAGTAGTAACTATTTTGATATAATTGCTAAATACTCTCATGTTATCAATTAAATCTACCAGGGATTCTTTATTGGGGGTTCCAGTAAAATCATGCCAAGACATTAAAGTCCTTACATTGTTATGATCTATAAAGTCAGCAAGTTCATCGTTTTTTAATACGGAATTGTATTCCAAGTCTAACAACATCGGTTCAGCTACTGCCAATTTTTTTAATAAAACCAATCTCTCTGACTCTTCTCCAGGAAATCGACCTCCCTCATTGGGAGGTCTCAATGTATATATGGATCGATTTTTATATTTTGAAATTATCTCAAGTATAGTGTCTAGGTTACCATATTCTTTTAAATAGTCGAATCTAAATTCTATAAAACTAATATTTTCTTTCTGAAGAGAGTCAATTTTGCTTTCAATTTTATCTAATTCCCCATCAATTAATGGAACAGATACACATAACTTTTTGCTGACCAACAATAAACTCTTATTGGAAGATTAAGATTTTAATATGTTACCTTTATGATTTTTGAATGATTTATATTTTTTATATATGTACTAAAATATTCTAACGTAAATGGCTCCAGGGGATATGTTTTTTATTGAACATTTAAACGAACTTCGAAATCGATTTATGAGAGTTATCATATTCGCTGTTTTCATAGTCATTTTTTCATCTGTATTTGGTATTCAAGTAATAACTATGAACAATTATTCTTTTTACTTTATCTATCCTGCTGTATATAACAATATTGCAAGTCAAATAACTCTTTTTTTAAGTAATAATCTACTACCAGAGGGCGTAAAACTAATTCAGACCGCACCGGGTCAATCATTGTTTGCCCAAATATATGTATCTTTTTTACTAGGCATCACAGGATCGATTCCATTAATAGTAAAAGAAATATTTGGATTTATAGGACCCGCAATTTCAAGAAAAGCAAAAACCATAACCATTTTTAGATTCATTTTTCCTATAACCATTCTATTCATTCTTGGTATTTTTTTTTCCTTTTTTATTGCCATTCCAATTACACTTACCTTCTTATACCAATATGGACAGTCTTTGGGAATACTTTCATTCTTAAGCATCAACGAATTTGTCAGTTTTGTCCTTCAATTTTTTATTGCATTCGGCATATCATTTCAGTTGCCATTGCTAATGTATGCTTTATCATTAACAGGTTTGATAGACAATAGATTTTGGTTTAAGAATTTTAGATATGCACTAATATTTATAGTAATTTTCGGCGCAGTAATCACCCCTGACGGAAGTGGTCTTACCATGTGGTTTGTTTCAATACCCATGTTATTACTATATTTTTTGGGAATTTTAATAATAAAAATAAAAATTCCCAAAGAGGGGACAAGAATTAGAACCTGATTAACAAACATCAATAAAAGAGACGGCGTAGAATCAAACCATATTTTAGTAAATGGTATTAAACAACATGTGAGGCAATTTTTTTCCAGTTTGCTATTAATGCCTCTGATCTGATATGAAGGGGTTCATTCACTAACCTACTTTGAGCAAGATCAATGTATTCCTGTTTTACATCAATTCCCAAAAAATGCCTATCAAGGTTATATGCAACTTTGGTTGTTTGACCACTTCCGTTAAACGGGTCTAAAATGATATCACCGTCATATGAATATATTTTCATTAGCCTGTAAGGAATTTCCTCAGGAAAGGGACAAGGATGATTTATGTATCCTGGGGGGACTGGTGCCATGTGCCAAACTGAATTTGCAATCTCTTTAGTCCATTCTTCATGGGTTGCAGGTAGAATGTCTCTTTTCTGAGTTCTTCCTGACTTTACATCGCCTTTTCGGAGTACAAGGATAAATTCATGCATTATGTTTGCCCTATAATATTTGGGGTAAGGGTTGATAATAAAAGAACCGTATCTATTCGTACCTCCAGTAACTTTATGCCAAATTATCTCTTCGTGTAAGCTCCACCTACCCTCAGGTGAGACCAATCTGGATAAGAGCAAATGAGGTAAAGGAATAAGTGTTCCATTTACAACTTCATTCGCAATAACAATGCAACAATAGCCGCCCTCTTTTGTGACACGATAAACCTGTTCATTAAAAATAGAAACTAAGTTATCCAAATAATCATTTAAACTAACTTTAGTTATGCCCCTATAATATTCCGAATTTTTCTTTGATGCATGCAAATCGTAATCAATTGCATTTCCATATGGTGGAGATGTAATTGTTAATTGAATGCTGTTAGAAGGAAAATTTTTTAAAACTCTTTCACAATTTCCTTTAATAATTTTATCGTATATTGATTCGGGCCTTATCAGCATTTATTGAGCTTTTAAATCAGGTCAATAATCACAATACTCTAAAAATGTAAACATATTGATAAATTATTTTAACAATGTGGGACCGGAAAATTTATTTTTCGAGAATATACTCGTCTGAAACCTCCATTCCAAAATGCCTGCCAGAAGCTCCCTTGGTGAAAACTAATACCTCATCTCCTGTTTTTACATGGGTAACAGGCAATATTCCTTTATTTTTATCCATAAATCTAATGGTCTCTGCGTTTTGAACAATAATAGTACCTATCTCATTTTTGCAAATTGCTTTGAATAACCTTAGAGGTCTTGTTTCTATTTTTGCCCGACCTACGGAAACGATTCTTGACAATCCTTTTGAATTTACAATTAATATTTGACTTCCAGACTCTAGCTCCGATAAATACTTTGTCGAACCATCAGGTATAACTGTATAACAATGAACTGCCCCGGCATTTACCCTAAAGGGTCTAGGAGAAGTAAAAGAAGAACCAATAGACTCATTATGTACAAGAAACAAAAAATTTGATTTGTTTCCTATCAGCATACCTTCCCCTTCAGATAGCATGGAAACGGTGTCTATACAAACTCTTTCACCTGTACCAATATCTTTGATTTCAAGTATCTTTGCAGGCTCTATATTAAAAACAATTTCTCTTATTATACTTCTTATCTTTAGTATATCTTCCTCATTGTCGGTCTCAATAATTACACCATCTACACCTAATTCTAAAACAGTAAACAAGGTTTCAACTTCTTGCACAGACTTTGCTATTGCGAAAATTTCGGTATTTGTTTTCTGAAGTATAGCAATGACGTTCTCCAAAGGTATTATTTTCCAGTCATCTACATCTATTATCACAAAATCGGCTCCTTTTTCAGATATGGTTTTTATCTCTTCGATATCTTTGTTGTTGCCTACTTTTTTAAAAACTCCAAAATGTTTTTTAAAATATTGGTTATCTTTAAGTTCATTTTCTTTTACATGTGCATCAGAATATTTTTTTGAAGAAAATTTTCCTTCTTCTTCAATGTTATTCAATATTACATAATCTGCATTTTCAGATTGGCTTATTAATTTTAAGTCAAGCTCTTGACTATTATCAAAATTTTCGGATGGGCCTACATATAGTAAGTCAATCTTGTCTCTTACCCTATTGATAAAATCCATTGTTGATTCTTTTGACCTTTTAAATGTTGGTTTTAAAATAATTTTTTTATTCCTTTTGTTTTCTTTCAAAATTTTCTAGCACCTCGTCATATTTTTTATTACCAATAATAATCTCATGAAGAGCATTTATTATTTTCTTTGGGTTAGAATGCTGGAATATGTTTCTACCAAAAGTGACGCCTATAGCACCAGCCTGTATTGCACCAAAACACATTTCTAAAATATCACCGCTTGTTTTTGATTTGGGGCCTCCTGCAATAACTACTGGGACGGGACAGCTTTTTACTACGTCTCTAAAGGTATCTATGTCCCCAGTATATACGGTCTTAACTATATCCGCTCCTGCTTCAGCTCCTATTCTTGAAGCATGAGAAATTATTGATGGATCATTTGGATTCTTAATGTTTTCTCCCCGGGGATACATCATAGCAATTAATGGGATACCCCACTCATTACACTCATCGGCAATTTGTCCTAAGGCATATAACATCGATGCCTCATCCTGAGAACCAATATTGATATGTAGTGAAACAGCGTCGGCACCTAACCTGATTGCCTCATTAACAGAACCTAAAATAACTTTTTTGTTTGGATCAGGGCCATGCGAAGTACTCGCGGACATATGTGCTATTAACCCAATCTTTAGAGGTCTTGGCAGGATCTTTATAATACCTTTATTCACTAGAAAACAAGTTAAACCAGAGCCCTCAGTATCATAAATAAATTTACTTATATTTTTAATACCATCTAATGGGCCTGTGCTTATTCCATGATCCATTGGAACACACAGCATTTTTCCTTTGTTTAAGATTCTGTTTAGCCGAACATCTTTTCCAAGGACCATAATAAGAAGAAAATTATAACCTATTTAAAAATGGTATGTTTTATCAGTGGGTACATAATGGCCTGCCAAAAAAAAACAACTCTTTTAACAAAATTAGTTTAAATTACAAATTGGAGGAAAGGAAAATTTGTGTTCGCTTTTTTTTATTAAACTCAATATATGCTTGATTTTGTCTGGCGGTATCAGTGGAAATGAGTCTTTTAATGAAAAAATACTGGCTGCATTATCCTTCCTTTTATCAATATATGCTAACACAGCATCCAGATCATCGAACGACAGACCAATTTCATCCTCGGTTTGTTGATCCTTCCATAGTCTAGCACTGCTTTTTTTGTTTATTATTGGATTTGGAATATTAAGGAACTTGGCAAAACCCTTAACTTGTGTCTTGTACAAACCACCGATAGGAAATAAATCAGATGCCCCATCACCATATTTTGTAAAATAACCTATGGTTAGCTCGGTTTTATTTGCGGTTCCAAGGACAAACCTGTTTAATAAATTTGCATAATAGTAAAGTATACACATTCTAACCCTTGATAACAGATTCCCTTTAACCAAATTATTGTCTGTTTTTTCAACATTATTTAGAATTTGGTCCTTAATGCTGTTAATGTGTATTATTTTGTATTCTAGATCCAAAATAGAACAAATTTCTAATGCATCATCTATATCCTGCTGCGGTGTAATATCTTTATCGGGCAATATCAATCCCAATACATTCTCTTTTCCTAATGCCCTAGAAGCTGAATAAGCAACAACTGAGGAATCTATGCCTCCAGAAAGCCCGATCACTACTCCTTTAACATTTCCTGTTCGCACCTGATTTTCGATAAAAAAATTGATAGATTTATCGATTAAAGTAAAATCGTCCATTTAATATGAAGTTTAGGTGAAGTAAAGATAATATTAAATTTGTTATAAAATTTTCAAAAAGCAAATGGGAATAGAACAATGTTGTAATAACTTCTACCAATAGAATCGCTTTAATATCCTCATACAATACTAAAATTAGATTTAATGGATGGATACTCGGAATATCGGTTTAAGGAATATCGAGGTAGCAGACACAAAGATATGTTCCATTGATGGTGAAAATGGGAAACTTATTTACAGAGGTTATGATATTCTTGATTTAGCCAATCATTCAACTTATGAAGAAACTGCCTTTCTATTACTATTTGGTGAATTGCCAAGTTTAGAAGAACTGAATGAATTTAACAACAAATTAATAAAGTTAAGAAAAATTCCTGAATCTTTAATCAAAAATATGAAAAATAAACCTGTTAGTGCGCATCCTATGGATATACTACAATCTTCAGTGTTGGAACTTGCAGATTATGATTGTAACAGAATGGATGAAGGAAAAGAAAATAATTTGGCTAGAGCTATATCCCTAATTGCGAAAATTCCCACAATTGTTGCTGCATGGGACAGGGTAAGGAAAGGTAAGGAAGTAATTGAGCCATTAAATGATAATACTCATGCTCATAATTTTCTTTTTATGTTGAAAGGTGAAAACCCTAAGCATGAAGTTTCAAAGATATTCGATATTAGTCTGATTCTTCATGCTGAACATAGCTTTAATGCTTCAACTTTTGCAGCAAGAGAGATAGCATCTACCAGGGCCAGTCTATATGCATGTGTTGGTGGAGCCCTTGGTGCATTATCGGGCGAACTTCATGGAGGGGCCAACATACAGGTTATGAAAATGTTGCTTGAAATAGGGGACATAGAAAATGTTGAGAATTGGGTTAGAAAAAGACTGGAAGGTGGCGGCAGAGTTATGGGGATGGGGCATGCTGTCTATAGGACCACAGATCCACGTTCCGAAGTCCTTGCCACACTATCAAGGGCTATATCAAAAGAAAAAGATACCAAATGGTATGAGATCACAGAAAAAGTCGAACTCGTAACAAAACAAATCATGCTGGAGAAAAGGAAAATAATGATTTATCCAAATGTCGATTTATACAGTGCATCGATTTATTACAGTCTAGCAATTCCTGTCGATTTGAACACCCCAATTTTTGCTATTTCCAGAATAGCAGGGTGGAACTCGCATGTGATGGAAGAAAAATTTGCAGAAGCAGCTCCAAAACCTGCACTTTATAGGCCAAAGGCCGTTTACGTTGGCAGATATTGCGGCCCAATGGGATGCGAATATACCAGTTTAGTAAATAGGAAACCCAGAGCAAATCAATAAAAAATTAACTCTATCCATTTTACTTAGTAATGGTATTGGATGATAAAGTTTTTATTGTTATAGGTGAATCCTTTTTTTTAAATTAATAGTAAAATGCCATCAAAAAATAAAATTACAAAATATAAGGAAGTTGGTATCGATATAAAAAGAATTAAAATGATTCAAAACCAAATTGGGAAAGACATAGAAAAAACCCAACAGTTTCTTAATTTCGGAAAGGTAATTTCTGGTTTTGGTCATTATGCGGGCTTAATCGAAATTGACAACAAAATCATGTCCCTCCATACTGATGGAGTTGGATCAAAAATAATAATAGCACAATTAATGAAAAAGTTCGATACAATAGGTATTGATTGTATAGCTATGAATGTAAACGACATAGTTTGTGTGGGATCAAAACCCATAGGTTATTTATCATACATTGCTTTGCAAAAAACAAATGACCTTCTTTTAAAAGAAATAACAAAAGGTCTTATCAAGGGCGCAAAACTGTCAAACATTGCAATTGTTGGAGGTGAAACTGCCATATTACCTGACATAATAACAGGCAAAGGAAAGGATCACAATTTTGATTTGGCTGGGATGATTTTTGGTGTTACAAATGATAAAAGGAGATTAATTCTTGGCAACAAAATAAAATCAGGCGATTTTATCATAGGGATTAATAGCTCAGGATTACACTCTAACGGATACACTTTGGCAAGAAAAATACTTTTAGAGAAAAACTCTATTAACGACAAGCCTGAGTTTCTGAATAATAGCCTTGGAAAAGAGCTCCTTAAACCTACGACAATATACTCGAAAACAATTTTAAAATTAATTGATGAATTTGACACCACAGTAATTCATGGACTATCACATATTACAGGAGGGGCATTTACAAAATTAAAGAGATTAAATTCTAAAGTTGATTATTTTTTAGATAATCTTCCCGAAATAAAAGGGATATTCAAGCAGATAATGGTTGATGGGAATATAGACATCGCAGAAATGTATAATACATTTAACATGGGAATTGGATTTTGTGTTATTGCCTCAAAAGATGAGGCAGAGAACATTATGAATAGCATAAAGGAGGATAAATTAAAATGTCAGATAATCGGAAAAATAAAATCAAACGGTAGTGGAAATTGTTTTATCAAAAATAAGGATAAAGATAATAATTTGTTAAAGATTTAATTTCTTTACTGTCCAAATATCTCTACAACAGATATAAACAATAAACCTGAAATTAAGTTATAGAAAATGTGTTGATATGCGAATCCAATTAAAAAATTTACTATTATTTACTTCAAACACCTAAACAGAACTTAAAAATCAGGCATCTTTAAGGAAATAGCAATGCAATACCAGATGTGCTTTTTGAATGTTATTGGATATTCTATAAATGAGACATTATATTTTTGGTATTGATGCACAAGTAAATTTTTACTTTTTTTTGTTGGCCTTAACTTGAAATTTTGTTTTGAATTCAATCTCTTATGCCTGTATGGCTTATCGTAACAATCAAAAAAAATGGATTTAGGCGTATTCCCTAATGTTCTACTTTGTGGTAATAAAATAAAGAATGTATTTCGTATATCTTGTTTCAGTTATCTCTCTTCTTATTTGACACCGCAAACGGCAAAAAAAAAGGAAAAACGCCCTAAACCTTACCCTCTGTATAGAGGCTTTTTAAATATTGATAGACTAGTAGAAAAATATATCTTTTTTACTGAAATATAAAATTTTCAAAAATTTTTCATACTAGGGTTTGGTTATAAAATCCACATTCGTGTACCCTTGTTTTTCCACACATGGTTCACTTTATTCCCTTTATTCTTTTAAACCATCATAAATTTAGAATAAGGATGCTTCAATTGTCCTTTTTTTCTCTGTGATTGAAATCCTCGCCCGTCTAAGATTGTCCTAAATAGTGTCTTAAACTTTGTAAAAAGATAAAATGTAATAACATTTTAATTCACAAAAGTTTTAATTTACCTAATATTTGTTTAAAGATAAAAATACTACAAATGCATTCGATATTCTATTAAATTCATTTGTTGAAGATATCAAAAACAAGCGGGCAAGCAATGATATCTCGTATCAAAAAGCATGTGAAGAAATCGCTAGTGAAATATTATTTTTAAATACCAATGGCTATAATCCAGAAAAAGAAATATTTCACATTATAAAAAACAAGTCCTCAAAGTATAAGTTATCGAAAATTCCAAAAAATGTTGATATCATAAAACTTTTACCAGATGATAACCATTACAAAAAACTATTAAGACTGAAACCAACTAAAACATCATCAGGCATTGCAGTCATAACTGTGATGCCGATGCCATTTGATTGTCCGCATGGAAAATGCATTTATTGCCCCGGTGGGATTGAGGACAACACCCCATTAAGTTATATCGGTACAGAACCTGTTACCAAAATAGCACAACATGTTAACTACGATCCTTTCAGGCAAGTTTGGTCAAAAGCTATACAACTAATTGAAAGGGGCCATAACGTTGACAAAGCAGAACTTGTTATTGTCGGAGGAACCTTCCCTTTTTATCCGGTAAGTTATCAAAAAGATTTTGTTAAAAAATGTTATGATGCATTTAGCTTGTTTGATATGCATTTATTTAGTAAGAAAGCTTATAGTGTGGAATCTGCTCGAAATGAACTTATTTTGGAATTTAAGTTAAGCGAGAATTTAGAAGAAGCAAAAAAAAATAACGAGAAATCAAATTTAAGATGTGTTGGGCTCACAATTGAAACAAAGCCAGATTATTGTAAAAAAGAACATATCGATACCATGCTTGAATTAGGAACCACAAGAATTGAAATTGGAGTTCAATCATTAAGTAATGAGGTTTACAAAGCAGTCAATCGTGGCCATGAACTAAATGATGTTTATGAGGCTTTTTATCTGGCAAAAAATTGTGGATACAAAATTGTAGCTCATATGATGCCCGGCTTACCCAAGTCCACAATTAAACAGGATATTGATGATTTTAAGAAATTATTCGAAGATGAAAGATTAAAGCCGGATATGTTAAAAATTTACCCAACACTTGTGATAAAAAATACTGGGTTACACAAACTCTATCAGGAAAAAAGATATAACAGCTATTCAACTGATGATTTGGTAAAAATTTTAGTAGAGATCAAAAAAACAATTCCACCTTGGGTCAGAATCATGAGAATCCAGCGCGAGATAGAATCAAGTGATGTTATTTCAGGCCCAAAAATAGGGAATTTGAGACAACTAGTTCTATTTGAATTAGAAAAGCAGGGAATAAAGTGCAAATGCATAAGGTGTCGTGAAATAGGATTAAAGAGGGTTCAAACAGAGTTTTCCAAAGATGATTTAAAGCTTTGCAGATCAGATTATTTTTCTTCAGGTGGAAAGGAGATCTTCCTATCTTTTGAAACTAAAGACAATAACATCATATTTGGTTTTTTAAGATTAAGGCTTATGCCAAATCCTCAAAGAGATGAATTGACAGGAGTGGTGGAGAATGGCGATTTAGCGGGAGGAAAAATTTTATCGGGTGTCGTCAGAGAATTGCATGTATATGGTCCCCTTGTGCGAATTGGAGAAAAAACGACAGAGGACAGAAGATTAGAAAAAAACAACAACAGCAATAACAATATAAGAAAAAGAAAAGGACATGATTATCAACATAAGGGTTTGGGCCACAAACTACTTGAAGAGGCAGAAAATATTTGCAAACAGGAATATAGCTTGAGAAAATTATCAGTAATAAGTGCAATAGGAACCAGGGAGTACTATAGAAAATTTGGATATACTATTAATGGACCATACGTAACAAAATTGTTATAGAATTATGGACGACTCTTTGGAAGAACTCATAATCGGTAAAGGAACATGGATAGACAAGGTAGCTTTTACCATTGTTGAAAGGGAGAAAAAACTTGGTAGATCCACCAAAATGATAAAAGTAGAAAGCGGGTTAGGTGCTTCTGGGATTCCCCACATAGGAAGTATGGGTGATGCGGTAAGAGCCTACGGAATTTCTCTCGCATTACAAAATATGGGTTATAAATCAGAATTAATAGCATTTTCTGACGATTTAGATGGACTGAGAAAAGTTCCAAACGGATTGCCCGAATGGCTAAACAAATACTTATGCAAACCAGTTTCTGCAATACCAGACCCTTTCGGGGATTGCCATGATTCTTACGGTGCACATATGAGCGGTCTGTTATTAGAGGGTCTTGACAAAGTTGGTGTGAATTACAAATTTAAAAGTGGATCAGAAGCATACAAAAGTGGGATCTTATCCAATCAAACTCACAATATTCTTACTAATAGTAAAATTATAGGTGACAAAATAGCGGATTTGACAGGTCAGCAAAAGTATACAAAGTTCCTCCCTTATTTTCCCGTCTGCCAACAATGTGGTAGACTG
Source organism: uncultured Nitrososphaeraceae archaeon (assembly GCA_963779615.1). GTDB lineage: Archaea > Thermoproteota > Nitrososphaeria > Nitrososphaerales > Nitrososphaeraceae > Nitrosocosmicus. The sequence goes on along the minus strand of CAVZZA010000004.1, from coordinate 140,626 downwards.
TATGTAGCAAATGCAACGGAATATTTCCCAGATAAAAGAACTATTGGTTATTCATGCATCGGAAATACAATAAATAAAAAACTGATTAACGGTTGCGGATACAAGGGTGAGGCAAAAATAGAAAATGGTGAAGGAAAATTAGCCTGGAAGGTCGAATTTGCAGCGAGGTGGAGTGCTTTTGACATAAGGTTTGAGGCCTTTGGTAAGGACATAATGGATTCGGTAAGGATTAATGATTGGGTTGCGAGTGAAATTTTGGGGTTTCATCATCCTTTCCATATAAAATATGAAATGTTTCTCGATAAAGGTGGAAAAAAAATAAGTAAATCTGCAGGAAATGTATTGACTCCCCAGACGTGGCTGAAATATGGAACGCCCCAATCCATTTTATTACTACTTTATAAGAGAATATCTGGGACCAGGCATGTAAGTGTTGAAGACATCCCAAATCTTATGGATGAATATGATTTTTACGAAGACATATACTTTGAGAAAGTTAAAGAAAAGAATAAAAGTAAATCTATAAAAATAAAAGGGATTTATGAATATGTCAATAAGTTAAATCCACCTGGCACTTCCCAAGTTCACATTCCATACAAAATATTGATTCAACAATCAGAGCTTTTTATTAACAAAGAGGCTGATTCCATCAAAAAAATATGTGAAAGGTTAAAAAAATATGGTTTAATTAAAGATGAAAGTCCGGAAATAATTGCTAAAATAAGACTAGCAATGAAATGGGCTCAGGATTTTGAAGATGATGATAACCTGGAGTATGATGAAGATAGCATGAAAATAAAGATAGAAAGCAAACATAAAAAGGCAATCTGTGACGTGTTGCTGCAATTAAATAAAATTTCAAACGATATAGAAAAATCCACTACAAACCAGGATACTGACGCATTAAATCAAAAAATCCAAACAATAATCTTTACAAATGCCAAAGAAAACGAGATTGAACCAAAAGATTTTTTTCGCTTGTTTTACAAAATATTGATTAATGCCGAGCGAGGTCCTCGATTGGGTAATTATATAGTGGACCTTGGAATTAAGAACGTTATAAACAAGATTGAAAAAAAAATATAATTAATTTATTTGTACTTTTTTTAGATAATCTAAAACCAGGTTTAGTATTTTTTCGTGGTCTGTTTGTCTTTCAGTGGATATCCTAATAATGTAGGTTTCAAAAGGAAAGGTCAATATTTTGATTTTTTCCCTGACAGTTAAAGAATAGATGACCTTACCTAACATGGCATCAAAATCAGCATGAATTTTGTTAATAAGTGCAAACTCCATATAAATTTTAATTGATTCAGTTTCTGTTTCTAATGAAATCATCCCTGGTCGCATCCCACCATAAACGAGTTTTCCCATGTCATCAATAAAGCCTACGAATCTAACATTGCTGTCAAGGCTCAAAATGTAATCATAGATTGATTTAAAATTAATTTTCATATCACTTATTATTAGATTATTAAATTAGAAGTATATAAAAAAAAATTGAACCATACTCAATATATCCATCTTTATAGCGTAATTTCTTTATTCATTTTTTTTGGTACATTAACCTATGCCTTACTTTGTATATAAACAGAGAAAAAATAGAAATAATGGCCACACAAGAGAATTTGCAAATCCGTCTGTATTATGCTGTTCTCAGAATATAGAAAAAGAGTATCCAATTGGACATAATTGCGACATAATGCGTTATCAATATCACTAAATCTTAATTATCGCAATAAAGTAATGAGATAAAAATAACAAACAAGACCATCAATAATATATCCAATAATAGGTCTTACAAAACAACGATAACAGAAAATAGAACCAGAAGAAAGGTCATCGCAAATAAATGGCGATGCAGTTGATTTAAAACCAGAGAACTACTTTTCCTTATTTTGAAAATTACCGGTAATGTAAAAATGCATGAACGCAGGAATGGCCTTTTCAGTAGCATACTGTTATCCCGGTGGAAATATCCGTTTCATTTGCTCTTAAATCTAAACCCAAAAAAAATTATTTGGGTATCACTGCGGCGAAGGGCAAATCAAATGATTGAGGGTTTGATGGTAAGTCCGAATTTAAATTGAAATCAGGCGTAGACTCGGGCGACTTTTCTGAGGCCATGTCGGTGTTATCGGGGACATCTGGTTTTTCATTATGAACGGTTTTAGAGACGTGTGTAGTTTCTGAGGCCATGTCGGTGTTGTCGGGGACATCTGGTTTTTCATTATGAACGGTTTTAGAGACGTGTGTAGTTCTTAGGTCATCATTTAGCTTGATGGGCAAGATTAATTTATCGCCACCAGTTGTTGTTTTTACCTTGGAGTTTGTTACATTATCATTAGTAGTTGTAGTAGCAGTGGTAGGTGAATCAACAGATGTGTTGGGGTTGGTATATACAACTTCTTTTATTGTATTCAGATTATTTACATCCGGGTTTTGGTAAGTTTCATTTACATATTGCTGAGCACCTTTGAATATATTGTCATAACATTTGAAAGCGTCTTGGATAGCAAAATTATCATTATTATTTACCTTTTTTGTATGTACAATTAAAATAATTTTTCAACGCATTGACATTTGTAAATTGACTAAATTCGGCAATAACTGCTATTGAAAGTATAGCAATCAGTAAGATACCCATATTCTTGTTTAAAGAACTATTTGCATTGCTCATATACATCAAAAGATATATTTCATAATTTATAATACATTTGAAGAATGAGTTAATAACAAATATTAAATTTAATTTAATTGATAATTCTAATTGAAGATTAAATTTATACTACCTAGTAAAAATGAGATGAATTTTACTAGAACCATACCCTCATCATCATCATCATCATCGACGACTTTTTCCATTTTTATATCCATATCATAACCTAATTACCCATGCCTAGTTTTTGATATTTCTCCGATATACTAGTATAATCGTCAAATAATACTGAATTTGTTTTTCAAGGCAATTCCCAATCTTTAGGGTCAGTATTCATCCTGGCTCAGATTGGCTATAACACCCTAAGGGACATCGCGTTATTATCCTGAACCTATACGTCACCTTTTACAGTAATTGAATACCCAATCAACAATATTACATTTTTACCATTAAAATTATACCAACCATCCCGGCTGGGTGCCATTATTGCCAAACCATTCAATATAATTAATTACTGAATCATGGGGCTTGCTTGTAAACCCCAAAAAATGAATAATAAATATCAAATTTGGGATCATTACCCTTAATAGACACCTATTTAGGGATTAACGTACGTCATTAAAATTTTTTACCATTATCAGCGTTTCCAAAATGGCAAAACATTAATCCATTTGGTGCTTAGGAGGTCATCTTTGCAAATCGGGGCCCCCTCACCTGCCACTCATTAAAACAGATCTAGGTACTCTGAAAATAACTGTTCACTCTGACGGCTACAAATAACCATTTAAAATGGATGTGTAGAATCATGTTCACTGATGTTTGGATACTTATATTATAATTAAAGGGAGTGTGAACTTTTTACCATATTAGGCCATAATGAAGGCAATGGATAAAAATTGTTATTCATTAAATTATTGTCTTATATAAGCCACCAAAGATCAAAACATCTTGTATGGATAATAAAAAAACAAAAGAAAGCAATTGTTAATATCGTATACTTTCTTGATGATTGCAGAGTTCCTCAATATTGTAGTTCCCAAACATTATTTGTTATAAGAAATAACAAAAAGATATAGATGCAAATAACAACATAATAAAATATATGGATCATACAGAAAAAAATAAAATTGAATTTTATTTGGATAATAATGATATAAATAAGCTAGATAAAATTGTTAAAGAATTATATGAATCGAATACAATTGATTCAGAAACCATGGATGAATTTTTGAAATTAACAATTTTTATTATATTGCATGAATATGATAAAAATAAACAATCACTAAATGAGTTTTACAGACAAAACAGAGAGGTTTATAAAGAAAAAGAGCAGAATTATTTCAATTAGTGTTTATCAACATTATTGAAAAAACAAATAACAGTATGCAGGTATTTGTTAACTTAAGCCTTTACCACTCTAAATTCATTAATATAGTTTTTCTTCAATAGCAAATAAATCATGTCGATATGGACTCGTTTGGATAATATAGATCCCAATTTGTTTGATTTTGGCAAACAAATACTCCACAGTGAAAAAATGCTATAAAGTTAATTGAACAATTAGCATCATCATGCATCAATATACTCAAATGATGATAATTTTAAAAACACTAAACTTTGTTATCAATAATGAAAAATAGTATCTCCGATGGTTTTCTTCCAATCAGAACGGATTCCTGGTTTGCCCTTTAATTTTTCAATGTAATTGAATGCCGAAATACCGGCAGCGGCTCCATCCCCACAAGCAGCAACAATTTGCTTGTAGGGAATATTTGTGGCATCACCTGCAGCAAATATTGCTGGATGGGTAGTTTTACCCCCTTCAGATACTTCAATTTCCCCTTTTGAATTAATTTTAACGAGATGTTTTGCATGATCTAAATTAATTTTCGAACCCATTTCAACAAATAACCCATCCACGTTAATTGTTTGTTCGTCTCCCGAGCTGTCTTTCAAAGTTATTTGTTGTAAAACATTATTTCCGGAAATAGATTTTATAGATGTATTTGGCATCAGCTCAACATTGTTTTTTTTCTTTAGAGACTCTATCAGGTCTTTATCGCCACCAAGCTGACCTCCCCTGTAAACAAGATAAACTTTGGACGCCATACGAGATAACAATATTCCCGATTCCACAAGATATCCTCCAACTCCAACAGTCGCAGTAGTTCTACCCTGATAAAAAGGAGCATCGCATTTTGTACAATAATGTACACCTTTGTTTTGAAATCTAATCTCATTTTCTACTCCAAGATTGTTTGGAACCTTTCCCGGAGCAATAATAACAGCTTTGGCAAGGTATTCTGAACGTAAAGTTTTTACTTTTAAGAAACCCATACCTTTTTTATTTTCTTTTTCCTCTTCTCCTAAGTGCCCTACTGACGAACCTCCGTGAGCAGTTAATGATATTTCTTTTTCGACTTCACTTTCTTTTTCAAATTCACTAATATTTTCAACAGTATCATAGATCATCTCCCCATTAAAGGCCAGATATTGATTCTCCAATGTTCTGGCCAGAAGGGGTCCACTTGACATTATAGTACCGGGATAGTTTTCCAATTTGGGGATAAGGTTCAGTTGTCCTCCAAGATCTTTTGAAATAACAAGACACTTTGTTCTTTGTCTTGCTACAAATATACCTGCTGAAAGTCCAGCCGGGCCAGCTCCTATTACCACTACCTCGTATTCTTCAACGGCCAAATTAAGACACCGAAATTAATGTTGTAATGTTTTCAATTCCCTCTATAGTATAGAAATTGTTATCGATATCGTTTTTTACTTCTTGCAAATCTTCAGATTCCAGAATAACTAAAATATCATGGATACCATAGACTGTTTTTACAGATTTTACTGTGGTTGATATTTGATTTATTTTTTCGATTACATCGTTTTGTTTTTTAAAATTTACATTCAATAATAAGTAAGCTTCACTCATTCGCAACAACCAAAATAAATTAACCTCCTATATTAATAAATATTTTTTAATAAAATTTATTTATGATATAAAAATGATTATTAACTTATATAACTATTATAAATAATATCAAACTTTATACAAAATGTAAAATAAATTGATAAAACTTTATTTATATTTTGACTCTAAAGTTTCTATAAAATTTTTCCCAAAAATTAAATCCTCTTCGTAATTGGCATCTGAAAAAGTGGGTTCGTAACTAATTGTATTAGAATATGATATCTTTTTCAAAGATGAAACAATACCATCAAAATCTATATGGCCAAATCCAGGCATTTTTCTATTATTATCAGCAAAATGCAAATGTTGTAAAAAGTCTTTTGATTTTATGATGGTGTCTTTGAAAGAATCCTCTTCAATGTTCATGTGAAACGTATCTAACATCAACCCTAAATTTTCGCAATTTTCCAATACAAATAATGAATCCTCAAGATTTGAACAAAAGGGTGTAGAATAACGATTCAAAGGCTCCAATAATAACTTAATTCTGTGCTCATGTGACCTTTTTGATAAATACTTCAACATCTGAAAACTTTTTGAAAGAATACTTCTTTTGGCGTCTTTTGGAATAAACCGATGAGTCGTATCAAATGAATTTACAGGATCTGAAAATAAACAAACATTTATTTCATTTCCTCCAAGGTAGTCACACATTTCAATACACTTAATTAAATAATTTTCAGAATATTTTCTAAAAGAGAAATCATTGCTTAAAATTCTCCGTTTCCATCCTAAGGGGCTTATTTTACCCCACATTCCAGTAACACCTATAATTTTAAAATTAAAAGATAGCATAATATCACTAATGTATTTCAAATCTACATCATCAGGTTCGCCAAACATCTCTAGTTTATTGAATCCCAAAGCGGACAATTTTTCCAAGGTAATACAGATACGTTCAACATCTAAAAAAGAAGATAAGGTAATAGAATATGAGAAAGCCACATGATTACCAAATTGTCATCATATTTTAACAATAATGAAAATTGCTAAAAATTTTTATTTATGGTTTCAATTGGGTTGTACCTTTCATTTTATAACAGTTCATATCGATAAAAACAGCAATCCAATAAAAAAAGAAACCACAAAACCATTAGAATGGGGTCTAGATTTAACACGATTCGGATATCATTTAAAAAAAAGAAGATTTGCAATTAGACTAAAAAGAATTACGAGATTTAATCTTATAGGCGATCAATACAGCGAATAATAATCAAACGGAATTCGCAGGAAAACGACATTCACCATACGAGTACAAACAGATTTAAAGATGCCAAGGCAGGGCCTCTTTGACGACTTTTTCAGGTAAAGAGTTACTCCATTTCTTTAATAATTCAAGATCCTTATTTTTATCTCGGATCTCATCTGGTAAAATAATTGGAATTTCTTCAACTATGGGAAAAAATCTAAAACAACGATTGCAAAACAATATTCCTTCCTCAATTACAATGTCATATTCAGCGTCTGTAAAAGGATCATCTGAATAGGCATCAATTTTATTTTTTTCCCTCTCTTCATATTCATTACGAATAGAACCAGATTCCATATCATTGTTTTTCTGTTTACTTTTGTTTTGTTGAACATCATCTGTGAATTTTTGTGCCAAAACCTTTTTGAGGTTCTCCTCATCTTTTTGGGGAACCCTCGATTCAATCTCAAATAACTCCAATTTAGATTCTTTATCAAAAGGACATACAAGAATGTCCAGCATTCGTCTAATCATATAATTCACATCACCACATTACAAATTGATTCTTTTGTATATTAAAAGCAACTCTTACTCTGTCCATGTTTTGAGGTAAAGAACTTTCTTTATATTCTATCATTAATTCAATTCCATTACTCCACAAATATTTTATAACAAATAAGTGAGAATAAACATATTTTTTTATTCTATCTTTTTTTTTGATAGTTCCAGAATTCTTATCGATAATAAAAGAATGTACCGCAGAAGACATAATGGGATAGTATTATAACTATATCTATATTTTTTTCTATTTACAATCATGTTGAAATTTTAAACTGTTTTCTATAGTTTTTATATTTTTGTTTGCGAAAGATATAGGTCACAAGTTGTTTTGAGTGAGCTTTGAATATTGTATCTAGTGGCAATTTAAATTTGATAAATTAGATTCATGTTCGCCAAACATGTCTAGTTTATTGATTCCCAAAGCGGACAATTTTTCCAAGGTGATATAAACTCAACGTACTTGGAATTTAAGGTTACACGCGGTCTGGAATAGAAAAGATAAAACGTTCAAAGTCAATACTCATAACAAGTTTATTTGTAAATACTTTGTATGTTTTTTCCGCATTTAAACTCATAGCATATTTTTATTGCAGGTAAAACGTCTTTATCTTATTATTGTGATTTAAGCACCACCATAAATTATGCATTACAATAGTATTGCCTAGTTAATCGATAACTGGTGGTAATAAATAAATTATATTGGTGTTTCTATTATTTAGATACACATTCATTCCCATTCCCTTTTCTCCACCAATCTAGCCGCTAGTTCAATAGCATAGACGCTTTCATATGCAACCCCATCTTCAAGGTTGTTCTGTACAGATTCAAAAACATCATTGATTCTATTTCCCATAGATGGAGACTTTCTGTTTATATGGTTTTTTATGTCTTCTTTGGTTGCGGGAAATTGTAAACCTTCCAGTAGATTTGCCATTTTTGATGCAGTTTCTCTGTTGGGTGCCTCATTTGTGGGTGGTTCGCCTGTTGTATCCCCTACCCGTTTAGTTGTTGCATCAACCCCTGATTGAGAAGGGTCAGTATAGTTTCGATCATCAGATACATATGACATATCTTTTTAATCTCTGTTGTAGGAATTTATAGTGTTCGAATTTTATGTTATCGGATGTATTTTTGCATATTGGCTCTGCTCATTCAAGATTCATTTCCCAGTTATGAAAATCTAAGAAAAGGTTTAGCCAATTGATTTCGTGCTTTAGTTTGCATTTCTTCTTTTTGAAAGGAAAATAATCATCAAATCATTCCGTTCTGTCCTTTATATAATGCATTTTAAGTTCAATGCATCTCTTCTCATGAGGGGAATGGACATGGTGCCTCACCCTCAGGAATCTGCATGCTTGTGGGTACCATGCTCCACTCCACCATCAGTCGAAACAGGGTGTTTCCCATGTTCCTCTAAAATGCCTAACAGAAAGTGCTAGGCCACAAACATATTCCTTTCCATGGATATACTCACTTGAAGGATTTCTTTGTTCTTGGGTTCAATTGCTACCCAAAGCCATACCAACTCTGAATCAATTTTATGGAATTTCTCGTCAACGACAAAAGTCCTCCACCTTCTTTTTCTTTGACAGGATTTTCTTTGGTTTGTGCTTTTGTATCCAGTTCCGGATGGAAACATGGTTTCGTTTGATAAAGTACGAGGACAGTATTTGAGAGGTTCTTCTTAAAGACAGACCTGAAAAATAAAAACACAATCCGTAGCCAATATGCACTGAAGGTGTCCTGTTTCTACTAAACACAATGGAAATAGGTATATCCAAGATGTAGCCTTATCGTTAAGTGCAAAGAGCATGTATACTGTATTATAAGGTAACATACCTTCTGCTATCATATGCTTTTTTAATTATTAAAAGTCACTGTCCTCAATTTTCGGTAGGGGAAAGTATTTGTGGAATAGCTCAGAAATACATCAAGAACAGGATACAAGGTTTTGAAGACTAGTTTGCATTTAAAAAGGAAAAAACCAAAAGCTCTGACATGTTTAGAAACGCCTTTGAATATTTGTAGGTTATTACAGCAAGGAAAGGATATTGCATAAACTCGCAGCGTTTAACAATTGTATCTATCACTTAATAAGCAATATACAAATAATATTAACAGTCATTTGAATAATAAAACAGATAGCAAATCAAAATATTTGGTTGTCTTGGATATCGTTGGGTTAGATGTTTCTCACGTTTCTTCAGGTTTGATTCCAACTATTTCAAATATTGCAAATAATGGCGAATATGGTTATTTAAAACCCGTATTTCCTTCCGTCACATCAACCATTCAAGCAAGCGTATTGTCGGGAGAGTATCCTGCTAAGCATGGAATAATTTCTAATGGGTTATACGATCGGGAAAACTGCCAAGTTTTGTTTTGGGAACAGTCAGCCAAATTAGTACAAACTGAAAGAATATGGGATACATTAAAGAAAAAAAACAGTGATATAAAAACTGCAGTTTTGTTTTGGCAAAACACCATGTTTGCAAATTCTGATGTTATAATTACACCGCGTCCGATTCATTTGGAAAATGGCTCCATGGATATGTGGTGCTATTCAAGACCTCCCAATTATTATGAAGAAGTGGCCCAAAATATTGGTGAGTTTGATCTTTATAGTTACTGGGGTCCTTTTTCATCTTTTAAGTCTACCGAATGGATATCAAAATCTGTTGAATATACGTTGGAAAAAATTACACCAAACCTGCTATTTGCTTATTTACCTCAATTGGATTATACTTCTCAAAAATATGGACCAAGCAGTAATCAGGTTAATGAAGATCTAAAAAAAATAGACGAAATCGTTAATTCCATTTTAAAAAAGATTGAAAAACTAGGATTGATTGATGATGCCGAGTTTATCCTTTTTTCAGAATATGGATTTAATGATGTTAATGAAGGGATACCCATAAATAGGATTCTAAGAGAAAATAGATTACTCGCTACAAGAACAATTAAAAATAAAGAATACATTGACTTTGAATATAGCAAGGCTTTTGCTGTGGTCGACCACCAAGTAGCACACATATTTGTGAACAAGCCAGAAGACAAAAATTATGTTAAAGAGGTATTAAAAGATGTACAAGGTATCGAAGGAATTTGCGATGATAAAGAAAAAAGAGCCTTAAAAATTGACAATTCTCGAAGTGGGGATCTTATTGCAATTTCAAGCAGGGATAAATGGTTTAGTTACTATTGGTGGAAAGAAGATGAAAAAGCTCCCAGTTTTACAAAAACTGTTGATATTCATAGAAAGCCAGGTTATGATCCTTTGGAGCTTTTTATAGATCTCCCAAAAAAAAGCATACCTTTTGATACCAGTTTAATTAAAGGGTCTCATGGCAGGCCATTTAATTTAGAGACAGGAGAAGGTTTGTCTGCGTACATTTCAAGTAAAAAACTGAATACGAATAATAATAACTTGTTTAACGGTAAAAATATTATGAATTGCACTGACCTATTTGAAACCATAAGTAAAAATTTTTAGCAATTTTCATTATTGTTAAAATATGATGACAATTTGGTAATCATGTGGCTTTCTCATATTCTATTACCTTATCTTCTTTTTTGGGTGTTGAAGGTGTCCATATTTCCATCGTTTTTTAGTCGAGATCCATAATTTTGCAAACTCAAGAGTGAGGAATAAAAAAGGGTGTTTCTTGAAAAGTAATTATAGGATTTTAACAACAAAAATATCAAATACAAAAAAACAAAATCTTGGATAACACCGATAATCAAGTAATTTTGAACCAATACCGACGGTCCATCACACAGTTTGTTGACTTTAATGGATACAACATATTAGAAGAATAATAATTTTCACCGTTAAGTACAAAAAATTTTATAGACTAGAAAGAAGGGGAAGAATTAGCCTATTGCAGGAAAATAGATGATTTATTCTAATTTTCCCTCGGTCAGGGGTTTCGTTGGAACCTGTCCCTTTTTAATGTTAAGTTTTTTTAATATGTCGACAATTTTGTCTTTTTTTTCTTCGATGTTTATTCCCAAGTCTTTGTTTATTGTATCTTTTCCTTCCCCGGCCCCTATAAGGACAATTTGGGCATTTAAATAGTTTATTAGTTCAGTATCGTTAGATAAAGATACAAAATTCTCATTATCATTAAATTTCTTTAATACCTTAGCAGGATATTTTGGCGACTCTTCTGCACTGGGATAACCAGATGGCGTTGGACTGCTAGGGTTTATGACTGAAATTATATATCTTGCTTCCTTTTCTATACCCAATTCCTTTTGGGCTTCTCCAGGTTCATCTGGTGTTCCAAGAATATACGCAATCTCAGCATGCTTTTGATGCTCTACTATTAAATACTTGCCCACCCCCGCAGGCCTTGCAGCATCGCCTTTTCTAAATTCTTCAGAAAAAAGCTCTTTTGTCAGTTCATCCCTATCTTCGAAAATGCCCCCTACTCTAGCCCAGTAGCGTTCAGACGATCTAGCCTCGCTCTTTCTAATCTCTGGAAGTGACTTTTTGCCTATAACAAATAACCTATAAAATTGATTTTTATTTTTATCACCTTCACCTTTGATATTACTATAATTGTTTTCAGGGGCAGTAACCATAAAAAAGCGCCTTATGTCATCTATGTCTTTTACTTCTTGGGAATTTTTTTTAGGCCTGTAAAAGAAGTATATATCCCCTTGCTCCAAAACCTTGGGTTCAGCATTACTGTTATCAGCGTCATCTTTATCATCTTTTCTTTTAGCATTTTCTTGTCTGTCCATATATCTTTTTCATTAATGTTTAGTCCAATCAGTTTATTAAAGCTACAGGTTACACCAATACAAAATTCTTCTTAACAGGAATGTTACCAAGTTTCCTTTTTTTATGGTTTTACCCATGACTCTCCTTTTGGGAACTTGTCGCATGAATAGACCTGTTAAAAAACTTTGAAAGATTACTTATCAACACTAAACCAAGTTTTGAATGATTTACAAAAAAATAATTAATTGAAAAAGTTTGGCCATGTTATGAATGGATACCGTTACGCAAGAGATTTTTGCATGCCATTTCTAAAAACAGGCGCCAACATATTTGATATTGGTCGCGGTTACACTGGTAAGGTATTTTTGTTATATGTTCCGCTTAACATTCCAAATCAAAGGCAATCCATTCATATGTTGATGATATTGTTAGAATTGTAGTTGCGTAATCAATTTGGTCAAAAAACAATGCTTTGGTGAAATTTTATATTGGTTTTTTGCAAAGAATTCAGATTACAAAAAACCTTTTACAATGATTGAATAATTAGTAATAAACGGCTTTCGCCCCTTAATGTAATTAATTTAGAAAGTAAATATAATTCAAAAGGTTCCTATTTATTGTGTGGTCTAACTTTTTCTAATAAATCCATTATTTGTTCATGTGTTGGGTTGACAGCCTTTACCATGTCTATATCCACATTAAGTTCCTGAAGTTCAGCGAATATCTCTTTATCTTCCATTGTACTTATTAACTTATCAATGGTAAATGGCTTTTGAATCAATTCTACAATTTTATTTAAACATTTTACTGATTCTTCCAGGGTCTCTTTAACATAGGCAGAGGCAAATATTATTCTCTGATGAGGATTGATGGAGAGTATTTCTTTTGCCACATCTAACCCGTTAATCTGCGGCATAAGGTAATCTAAAAGTACGATATCAAAAGGCGGGTCATTCGATAAAGAAGAATAATAGGTATGATTAGAAACAGGGTTTAAAGTTCTCTTGTGCATTTCATCATTATATATTTTAAGACAATCTTCGCCATTCGATGTGATTGTAGTCCTGTAGTTTTTTCTTTCCAATGCCTTTTCATAAGTCAATGCAATATCAGGATCATCTTCAGCCACTAGAATCTTCATATCCAAATATTTTACAGTATTTCAGCTATATTAATTTAGACTATAAGATTATTATATATTAATATAAAAAACATTAAATAATAAGAGAAACAATAAACCATCATTTCAATGATGAATGTAAACTAACACCAATGTCATAAATTGACAATAACATTATATGAATGCCAAAACATTTCACTGATGATTATACTTCAGTACAGTTTTGCATGTAATTCAATTTTCTGTCACATTGTAATAGATTATTTGAACACCAAAACAAAAATTTTTAGGTGAGAATATAATGGTTATTACAGGATTCGAATTTGCACAAATCCCCAATACTTAGTTTATACAAATTATTAATTTTGTTCAAGACTATCTACGCATTGTAAAAGCAGATCTTTTTTTCTTTCCTGCAATATCCATTTTGTAAATTTTTCCAAAGTGAATACCTCTATTTTTTGAAAAGTAGAGGGAACAAATCCTCCATAGGCATATATAATTTGAACAACATGTAACCCTGTTAAATAGCAGATTTCTTCTTCTACTGCATTTTCGGTTTCCTCAATACCTATTCTATACAATATGATTGGCTTGTGGGTCTGGATTGACAATATGGATGATTTTTGAAGTTTATCTTTCAGCCTATCTGCCAACCATTGTTTTACTGTGCCTTCTTTTTTTTCTTTGACTACTGGTTGTGTTAAAGGTATACTTATAACTGTTTTATTCCTCTCTGGCCGGTATTTTTCCTTAATATTGTTAGCACGACTGGGATTAAAAGGTGCATCCTTTTTTTTGGTCAATCCGTTTAAACAATCAAATATAAAATATATAAGCAAATAAGCTAATTTTTATTGACTAACCGACTATTCTATATCAACAATTCTCAGTTTCTTTTATGCACTTCTTTGGCGGGACCTTAAATTTGAATTCCAATTATAGTTCTATAAAAAAGGGTTATTTAAAGTAGTTGTTATAACAAATCTGTGAATGCAATCTTGGGCTATTGCTTAACTTCTGTGCCCCATGTGTATGGGTTCAGCAGCAAGGCCATAAAGAAATTACGGACCATTATCTACATGTTTTTTTCATTGGAATAATATAGGTCTCTAAATAAAACAACCTATAGACATCATAACATACTAAAGCTAAACAATATTGGAATCATGGTTATAATTATATGTTTTTGCCGCTGCCTTAGTAGATTTAGGTATTAAATTTGGCTTATTGCTTTTTTGACTTGATTGCATCTTTTAATAATTCTTCATAAATAGTTATTGCAGCCAACGAACCGCTTGCAGCAGCCAATACTGCATAATGTCTGTCTGTATCTATGTCACCAGCTGCATAAGCATTTGGAATTGAAGTTTGTTGTTTTTCATTCACCTTTATATACCCTGTATCAAGTTCGCATCCCAATTGAATTGCTATTTCGTTACGAACAACCTTGTCAAAATGATAGAATAAAACGTCAGCTTCATAAAATTCATTCCTTTTTGTAATTACCCCTTTTATACTGTTTGTCTTTGAATCACCAATAACTTCTACTACATAGTCGTTTTCAATGACATTAAACTCCAGTGTCTTTGCCTCGTTTCTTTGTTTATCATATATGTGAGAGATTCTTTTAACATCTCTTTCCTCATCATCGTTTTCTTTAGGTTCTAGTCGCTGTAAGAACAATGTAATGTCTTTTGTCCATCCTAGAAATAACTTGGCATAATCCAAAGATTCATCGATGATATTATTTGATGCAATGATTACAAGTTTTTTATTAGTGGCCTCAAATCCGTCACAATGCGGACAGTGCCATATTCCATTACCATAATACTCTTCAAAATTCCTTATACTTGGCTTTTGATGATGTATCCCCGTTGCAATGATTAAATATCTTGATTTTGCCTTTCTTTTTTGTGGATTGCCTTGATGCTGACCATCGTTCGTTGTCTTTTTAGTTGTTATCGAAAATAGTTTGCTTTGAAAATCCCTTTCCACTATTTCTACTTCACCATCTATTTTTTTTACGGAACTGTATTGAAGAACATCCTTCCATGATTTTTGAATTACCTCTTCTCTCTGGGATTTTTCAAATCCTAAATAACCATGCATTTGGCCCTTTTTATGTTTCTTGACATCGAAAATAATGGTTGGTCTAAGGTACCTCCCTAGTAGTAATGCGGCAGATAAGCCCGCAAAGCCTCCACCTATTATTGCAACATCAAAAATATCGCCATCTGCTTCTGCAATATTATCTTTATTTCGCTTATCATCCAAAATGTTGTCATTGTCTTCTCTATCCCGGTCTGTTTCTATCACTTCCATGATATCAGTACTGTAAAAATATATGTTATAAATAACAACTAATTTTTCGGCACCATTCCCAAATTTTTCAAGAAACAAT
Source organism: uncultured Nitrososphaeraceae archaeon (assembly GCA_963779615.1). Classification (GTDB taxonomy): domain Archaea; phylum Thermoproteota; class Nitrososphaeria; order Nitrososphaerales; family Nitrososphaeraceae; genus Nitrosocosmicus. The sequence goes on along the minus strand of CAVZZA010000004.1, from coordinate 124,990 downwards.
CTAAACCGTTATTATTTTACAGATGGGTATCTTTTTTGTCTAGATTCAAAACTGTTAAAAAATTTGTTATTGTTGTCTTAAAGCACTTATAAATTGATAAAGCGATGTAAAATAACATGAAATGTCCAACATGTCAAATACCATTAAATCCAAATATGAACAACTCCCTTATTGGAAAAAATAAAAGAAACACCAGTTTATTTGTATATTATCAAATCTGCCCGGAGTGTGGAGAACCCATAGTGGGAATCAAAGAATCGTCAAGAGGGGAGCTATACATGAACCCCAATGATGTTGAAGGCATGGTATTTTTAATTAAGGATAGAATTAAAACAAAGGAGAAATAAATTTCACTACTCCTACAACTCTAAAAGTGGCAAAATAAAATGTTTTGTTGTTCCCACTGGAAATCAGACTAACTTAAATTTTTTTGAGAAAGCAAGGTAATGAAAAGCTTATTTTGCAACCATCTGAAGAAAAACCCTCGAAAAACAAATTCTAAATTTATTTGAGGTTCAAAATTATGTTTTCTCTGCAGTCATTTAAATGTCCATGTCAATAATGATATTGATTTAATTCCTGATGTGGATTGTTAAATATCATGGATTTGGATAAGAATCTACTGATAAAGCCCGGCCAAGAATCAACACGAATGCTAAAACTAAAGGATTGGGACCCTGACTACACTGGTGACAAAAGTAAAAAAGACATGGAGTGTGAATTGGCCAAACTTTCATCCAAAATGTCCGAACTGCAGTACAAGCTTTTTGCAGACAGTAGCAAATCTATTTTGATAATACTCCAAGGGGTTGATGCATCAGGTAAGGATGGAACCATTCGCAGGGTTATGGGTGCATTAAACCCCCAAAGTTGCTATGTAAGGCCATTTAAATTTCCTAACACGGAAGAGACTGCACATGATTATCTTTGGCGTGTTCATATTGCGGTTCCCCAGAAGGGTCAAATAGCTATTTTTAACCGCTCGCATTATGAGGATGTGATAAACGTTCTTGTTAATTATAAAGACTCCAAGGAAGACACAAGTTTAAGGTTCAGGCAAATCAATGATTTTGAAAGATATTTGTCAGAAAACAGCATAACAATTCTAAAGTTTTTTTTGCACATTAGCAAAAACGAGCAGAAAAAAAGGTTGCAAGAGAGATTAGAAAATCCATCCAAACGCTGGAAATTATCCGAAAGTGATTTTGTTAACCACAAATATTGGGACAATTATGCGAAAGCATACGAGGAGGTATTGAGACTGTGTAGTACTGAATGGGCGCCATGGTATGTAATCCCTGCCAATGTAAAATCCTTTAGAAATTGGGCAATTGCCCAAATAATTGTCCAAACTATGGAAAATATGAAACTTAAGTATCCCGATCCCAAGATAGATGCTTCAAATTTTGAAATTGATTAGCGGCAATTGGTCCAGGACCAGGATATTTTAATGCACCTGTTATTTTTGTGTGAAAATAAGGTCATGAAGTCAAAGTTAATCCCCCATCCGCATATATGGTTGTTCCAGTTATGTAGCTTGCATTTGAAGAAGCCAAAAACAATGCAACCTTTCCTATTTCTTCAGGCTTTCCGATCCTATGCATTGGTATATTCTGCTCTTCTTGATTTTTCTTTTCCTCGCTCTCAAGTATATCTTTATTCATTTCAGTGGCTATAGCACCCGGTGCAATCCCGTTGACACGTATCCCCTTGTCAGCAACCTCCAAGGCTACAGTTTTAGTCAACATCGCCATTCCCCCTTTTGATGCGGCATAGGGAGCAGATTCTGGTGAAGGTATAGACTCATGCACTGATGAAATATTTATAATTGAGAAATTAGTATTACTGTTATCATTCCCCACACTATTTTTTAACATGTGCTTTAACGCTTCTCTTGTGCAAAGAAATGCACCCTTCAGATTTACATCAATAACCTCATTCCAATCGTTTTCAGTTAGGTCGCTTATTTTCTTGGATGAACCACCTATTCCAGCATTGTTGACCAACACATCAACTCTGCCAAATCTGTTTATCGCCTCATCTATCAACGATTTACAGACTTGCTCTTGTGAAATATCACCTCGTATAGAAGCAATCCTACTTTCGTCTCCACCCATTTCTATTGAAATTTCCTTTGTTGTTTGGTTTAGCTCACCTTGGTCTCTTGCATTCAAGATAACTGAATAACCATTTTTGGCAAATTCTTTGGCAATAGCCTTTCCTATGCCTTTACCTGAACCTGTAACAACGACGACCCTTCCTTTATCATTATTTTCGCCATCACTTTCAAACATACTATAGAAAAAAAGTAAACAAAGTATAAATCACTTAAATTATATGTAGAACTGAAAAATAGGATGAATCCTATCGATAATATATATATAAATAATCTGACCTTGATTTTTTCTCTGTATTATGATGCGCATATGGAGTAGTTAAGGTATTTATATGTAAATCAAGTATTCAGTGACACGTGTGACTTGTTGGGTGAATACAATTTTGTGGATTGATAAGAATTGATTGTGCTGTCATATGCGTAAAAGCCATTGCCAACACCAAAACCGAGAATCTAACCATAATAAACAGAACACAAAAATAATGGAATTAAATTCTTTAATAAAAAAATTTTTACTGAATATTTTTATTTGGATAATCTTATCGAATAGTATTGGTTGATTGTTTATGGTTGTGATAAAATTTGGTTCATAGGCTAAAAAAAATATTCAAAAAAGAAAAAAATGGCAACCAAAAGTTGACCGTAAAAAAAACTGCCATTATTTCCGCTCTCACCATTATCACTGTTTCATTCGGATTATTCTTTCACTTTCAACAAGAAACGGAAAAACAGATAAGAGACAGCATATTTGAACTTCAACAAGATAATCAAATAAGAACTACCAAAGCTATTGCTGAAAATATAAAGTCTGATTTAAACCTAATAATGGCAAAGCTGCAGTCATTGTCTTATTCTAAATATTTACAAGAAGGAGGCAACCCATCAAACAATACCTATAATATATTAAGACACCATTATAATCAAATAAATAACATTACCTCTGTTGACAGGCTGTTTCTAATTGATAAGAACGGAATATCCAAAATGAGTTCTATATCAAAAGGACAGCAAGACCATAGGGGTCAAGATTTTTCAAACAGAGAATGGATAAAAAAAACAAAAGATACCCTTTCTCCCGTATTTTCCGACAGTTTTGTCGGTAGTAATGGCAAACTTAAGATAGCATTAGTTTACCCAATTCTGGCAAATAACACTAAAGAAGGATTTATTGGATCTGTTGGTGTTATCATACCAGCTATTGAATTCTTTAAACACTTTGGAAACATATATGATCTAAAATCATCATATCTTTCAGTCCTTGACAGTAAGGCTGTGCAGGTCGTTCATCCCCTACCCTCATTAGTAGGGTTACCTTTTTTTGGTAATGAATCGCAGAAAATTACCGGAGAAAACAAAGTACTCAACAATCTATTAAAAACAATAATAGTGACAGGGAACCCATCCTTAGCAACATATGTATTTAAAAACCAGGAACGTTTTAACACCGGCTACCCTATACAGTTGGATGGAAATTCAGCGTATTATCTCTTTGTAATAACCCCAACATCTGTTATTTATTCAAAAATCAATGATGTTATATCGATAGAAAGATTAGAGATGTTTTCACTTGTTGCTGGAATTACCGCCGCAATCATGATGCTAACCATTTTTTTAATCAGGTGGAACAGTATTTTGGACAAGGAGGTGAAAACAAGAACTAAAGAATTGGAAGAATCGAACAAGCACATCTCATTAACCAATATGAAACTCGAAACGGCTAACGAGCAACTTAAGGTTCATGACAATATGCAAAAAGAATTCATAAACATAGCAGCCCATGAGTTGAGAACTCCAATACAGCCTATAATGGGCCTAACAGAAGTTGTCAAAAACAAAACAAATGATAAAGAACAAAAGGAATTACTTGACATAATAATCAAAAATACAAAGAAATTGAAAAACTTGGCAGAAGACCTTTTGGATGTCTCGAAAATTGAAAGCAATTCGTTAACCCTAAAGAAAGAAAAATTCGATTTTAATCAATTAATGCTTAATGTTATCACAGAATTTCAAAACAACCTTGCCAGCAAAAAGAAAATAATGTTTGAATACAATGTTAGTAACAGTAATGAAGGTCCGATTATGATAAATGCAGATAAAACCAGAATATCCCAAGTAATTTCTAACATTATAGATAACTCCGTAAAGTTTATCAAAAAGGATGGAACGATATCAGTAGAAATTAAAAAGGGAAGAATTGATGACAAAGATGTGGTTGTCGTCAAAATAAAAGATACTGGTATCGGTATTGATGAAGAGATATCCTCCAGGCTATTTAAAAAATTTGCCACAAAATCCTTTCAAGGCACCGGATTAGGATTGTTTATTTGCAAAAACATAGTTGAATCACACGGAGGCAACATATGGGCTGAAAACAATAAGGATGAGAAAGGATCCACTTTTTCATTTTACCTACCTTTGCAATGACAATTATCATTAATCCGATCATTACACAATTTTGCCCAAATTCGACAAAGAAGTCACGGTATTATTGTTTCATTTTTTAACCCTATCATCACCTTCCTTTTTGTTTTCTCTCAAAACCCGTTATCATATAACAATTAAAGCTTTTTATTTCAAGATTCACGAACTCTCCCATTCCAAACACAAGGTCATAATATCGTCATCACACACAACATCCATCAAACACTAAAAGACAGATTATGCGATTATTTTATTTTGTTTTATTTAAACGTATTACAAACACCATCAAGTTTATTGTAATCGAGAGTTTGTTGTATTTGGCTGTTTTGATTAAAGTTATTGTTTATTTGCTTCATTTTCTTGCTATTAATCTCGTTGCTACAATACCTATAAAGGTACTATACCACAGACTAGATAATCGAATCAACAAGATTAATGCGGTGGATGTAGAAAACTCGATTCCATAATATGACAAAAGGTGTACGAAGCTAACTTCTGTCACCCCTATACCTGCCGGGAGCAGGGAGATTGCCCCAAAAATAATCGAAGAAAAACCAAATGCGGCGGTAAAACCAAAACTGAACTTTAAATTTAGAGCCTCAAAACATAAAAAAATACCAACCGCCTCAAAAAACCATGCTATCATGCTTATAATCCAACAAGAAAAAAAAACCTTCCCCTGATATATTGAAAACAGTGTTGTACTGAAATCAGATGGTTTGTTTTGGAATTTTTTCAAAAGGCTAATTTTATTTATCAACCTTTCAAATGACCTGATTAACCTTGACGATCTTGTTACCAAGGTTAATGCTGCAAATACGACAACAATTGAAAAAATTGGGATTTTTAGCATTGGAATATTCTCAACCATAACAAATAACATCGAAAAAGACAAAATGGCAAGAACGTCATGATACCGCTCAATTATAACTATTGGCAAAGTCTTTGATATTGGCTGATGGTAATACTTCAGCAGGTAATGAGACTTAATCATTTGTCCAACACTCAATGGAGTGATACTCATTGAAAGCCCAGAAAGATACAATACAAAATTGTCTTTGAAGCTTGGAGCGATGTGTAGGTTTTTTAGAATTACGCCTTGTCGAAGGCTTCTAAAAAAAATCGATGCTGTAAATGACAAAAGTATTAAAAATAAAAAATTGATATTTACTTTATGAAAATATTGAACTAATAGATTAACATCTGAAAGCACTGCCAGAAATATATAGAAAATAGATATAGCTATTACTATTGTTAAGGCTCTTTTTCGTAGAAGCCCCTGTAAGTCATACTTCTGTATCATAATTTAGCCTTGTTCCTTTTTAGTTTTACAGGTGTACTTTATAATTATAATTATATCTACATTAATTTAAAATATATCGATTACCCCATTGGCGTAAGAAATTCAAGAATATTTGGAACTTCCTCTTTTTTTACCAATTCTCAACTTTAGGAAAACTGTTATTCCTACTCTTGACGCATGTGCAGAAAAGTTTCGCTTTTCTTCCGTGAAGAACCTAATTATATACAGCAGTTCATTTTACCCCTCTTTTTATAAAGTTAATTCAGGAATATCTTCAAATTTGGATTTACAATACCTTAGTTTATCATTTACAGGATTAACCTTTAAATGCTTAATCAGAGACATATAAAACACCTATTCAACAACTTTATCCAGAGTTATCCATACTTGTCAATATCTCAAATAAGCTAAAAATAGTCAGTTTTAGGAAAGTTTATAATGATAGTTTCTGACCTATATGCTCGCTTATCAAGACAACCGCAATATCATTGTGACGGATAGGAACTCTTTTTTTTAATGGATTTTAGCCAAAGACTAATCAACTGCAGCAGGTAAGAGAACAATTTCTTTTCAGGGGACGCAAAAAAAAGTATAGTTACTGGAATTAATGCAGCTTAAGACAAATCAAGAATTAAGGGGAACCTATTTCTTTAACCATCCCCTTTTAGTAGTAAATGAAGGTTTTGCAATTCACTACCTTTTCCTTATTTTTTTGGTCAATGTCTCTACATTGCAGTAGGGTTAATAGTAGTCCTCACACCTAGGGAAATCAATATGTTAATCCAGCAATCAAGTAAACTTAAATGTCTATTTCTCAAAACCGCCCAGATAACATCAAGGCTAATGATGAAATGAAGGCAGCTGACCTATTTATAAAATGCTTGGAAGCTGAAGGCGTGGAATACATTTTTGGTTTACCCGGTGAAGAGAATGCAGATCTTATGATATCACTGTCAGGTTCAAAGAGTATTCGATTTGTTTTGGTAAGGCACGAGCAGGCAGCTGCTTTTATGGCAGATATGTACGGAAGACTAACACAAAAAGTTGGAGTATGCCTGTCCACTCTAGGGCCTGGAGCCACCAATTTGACCACGGGGGTGGCAAATGCAAATATGGATAGATCTCCACTGTTGGCAATAACAGGTCAAACCAATACCCACTCGCTACATAAAGAATCTCATCAGAATATGGATGCAGTGACCATGTTTAAACCCATAACAAAGTGGAGATGGTCAATACTCAATGCCGACAATATCCCTGAAATTATCAGAAGGGCGTTTAAAATTGCGATAGAAGAAAAAGGCGGATCGGTGCATCTAGAACTGCCGCAAAATATAGCAAAAATAAATTCCAACATAAAACCAATAGGCAAACAAGAAGTATCGAGATCTAGGCCCAATAGGGACATGATAGAAAAAGCCATCGAATTGATACTGGATGCAAAAACGCCCTTGTTGCTTGTAGGAAATGGGTGCATAAGAGGAAATGCATCACATTGTTTAAGAAAATTTGTGGAAAAAACAGGGATCTATTCTATAAACACTTTTATGGCAAAAGGGGTAATTTCGGATAAATCAGAAAGGCATTTACAGACAATAGGAATCAAGGAAGCAGATCATGTTTTGTTGGCAATGAAAAAAGCTGACCTAATCATTGCGGTTGGGTATGACCTTGTGGAATACAGCCCTAAAAATTGGAATGGTGATTTAAATAAAAAGATTATTCACATTGACTTTACTTCTGCAGAAGTTGACACATATTATCCCCCAACTGTAGAAATAGCTGCAGACATCGATTACACAATAGAATCCATAACAGAAGAACTGGAAAAAGGAAAAAAAGGATCAATATCCCTTGATGACGATACTGGCAATGAGGGTAAATCATATATCAATAATCATGTAACATCTGACCTTTATGACAAGATAAAAAAAGACATTTTCCTGAGAAACACAGAAAAATATAAAAATGACTTTTCATATCCGATAAAGCCAGAGAAATTAGTATTTGATGTGAGGAATGCTTTTGGAGAAAATGATATAGTGATTTCTGATGTAGGAGTACACAAACTATGGATAGCAAAACTCTATGAGACATATGTTCCAAATACATGCATAATCCCCAACGGCTTTTGCTCAATGGGTTTTGCGCTTCCAGCTGCAATTTCAGCTCAAATTGTGACACCCAATCAAAAAGTTGTTGCAATGTGTGGTGATGGGGGGTTTTTAATGAATGTACAAGACATAGAGACTGCGGTAAGATTACAAACACCTATAATTATTGTTGTTTGGTGCGATAAGGAATATGGCATGATATCCTTGAAACAAGTTGACGAATTTGGCAAAAAAGCCTTCACTGAATTCAACAATCCAGATTTTGTAAAGTTAGCAGACAGCTTTGGCGCTATAGGCTATGCAGTCAAATCAACAAATGAATTCCCAGAAATCTTGGAAAAAGCTAAGATGTCAAAGAAAACTCCTGTCATCATATCCGTTAATGTGGATTATTCGAGAAATAAGGTATTGCTCGATGACAATTTTTTATAATGATTTTAAACATAAACCAAATAATCGTCAACGTTATGTGAAATTAGATTTTCCTTTTTTCAAAGGTTAACATGAGATGATCCTAAAAAAAGGATAATAATTAGGAATAGATGCCGCCAACTTTTTATTATTTAGTTTGTTTATATCTAGAATAACATTCTGTTTTAATTATTCATGGATATAAATGCAGCAGCATAAACAAATTTGCGAAACAATACATTCAAAGAATTACACCTTGGGTAACCATATTCGTATTATGGTTTCACAATTTTCAATGCGTTCATATACTGATATGTTAAATTGCGTGCTGCGATTATGATATAAAAATTAGGTTTCAATGTCGCCATGCACTAAAGGAATCTACTATTGCCAGGGTAAGCAGGGTAACGGATTCTATTTTCGTTCCAAGTTCCCTATCCATGCATTCCCAGGATTTTATTGTGAAGTTTTTCGGTGTTGTTAAATACTCAAATACTAATAGGGCCTAGAGTATATTTCTTATTTAATATTGTATGATTTTGATAGGTTTGATTTATTAAAAATACTGATATTCTATAAGGTAATGATAATGAGATATAGAAATACTCATCGACATGAAATCAAATGGAAAAATAATGCTCATCTCGTCTTTGATAATTATGACAATTTTTACCACACCGATTTCACCTACAACAACAACAACAGCAAACAAGTCACAACTAGTATTTGCAGAGAGTAATTCTGGTTTAACCTCTAAGTCTACTCCAAAGTCAAACAATTAATTTTATGATAGGGGTGGATCAAATGCCTTTGCAGGAAAATATGACGTCAAAGGAAAAATAATAGGAATAAAGAAAGCCAACCAAGTCATTCAGTCCAAATCCATTAAATGTCAAAATTGGAGATACGATAACATGGACAAATGAACATCGTGAAGAACATACGGTAACTTCAGGATCTAACAAAGACACTTCAGTTCAAAATGTAGAATTTGATTCTGGGAATATCGAGCCAGGGCAATCATTTAGCCACACCTTCAATAGTGCGGGTAACTTTGAATACTACTGTATATATATCATCCATCCATGGTGGGAATGATAAATGTTAACCAATAGAGATATTTCCATATGCAAATTTTTGTTTGTAACATAGTGGTAATGTATATCCGCATAAGTAACAAATTAGTAGTTTTTATTTGATTCATAATTGTGATCACCACTAACTTAAAACATGGTTGTTTGTTGGCTTGTGAATCAATAGGTTAAATTATCCATACAGCAAACAGATATGCTGTTAATTTATCCCATTTTTTTCTGTCTTTTAAAGCTTTTGGGATTAAAGTGCCAGATCTATCTAAAGAGTCACTAAAAGACGGTTGTGGGTACAGCTTGAAAGAAGGCGGTGGCGAGATAGTGAATGAGGACTTTGTTGTTGTTGCAGGTTTTGATTATATGTAGGTATTTTCCATCAATCCCTTGTCTTTGTGTTTTCGTAAAATAGTCTTTCAGGCATACACCTGCCAAAGTGTTTGACACATTGCAGCCTGATGAGATGCATGCCTGTACACAGGATGTGAAAAGATGGCAGAGAACTATCTTGGTTTGGTACAGTTTCCATGTTGTATCATCATCCACAGAAAGATAATTTTGGGGCCTGCTCTAAGTATATAGGTATTTTACCAGTTGATCAAATTTTTTATTTTGAATTCAATGATTAATGTGCGATAAAAAGTCATTTATTTTTTAATTATTTTACTGGCCTATGCGGGGTAGTTGCTATTCTGTATTATTCTACCAATACTTCATCAATAAAACACCATTCCCAATTTTCACCAGGCTGGTATGACTTGATCACGGGATGTTTAGTTTGATGGAAATGTTTTGTGGCATGCTTATTTGGAGAAGAATCGCAACAACCCACATGTCCACAGTTTAAACAGAGACGTAGATGTACCCAAGGAGAGCCCATCTGCAAGCACTCCTCACAACCATCAGGTGTTTTTGCGTCAATATCTTGATTGGCACTTTGGATATGCTCACATGAATCATTGTCTACAGGTTTCATACATCAATAACACAGAAGACTCTATTAAGATTTTTTAATATGCTGATCACTCAAAGTTAGGCAGCTACTAACAACATTGAGCCTAATGAGAATTCAAAGCCATTGTTTGTCATGCAGTATATGCACCCTAAGAATGTCTTCTTTTTTTTCTAACAAATTAAAAAAACAGGACTTGCGCTATTTTATTTGAAAAATTTAGCTAATATCAATTTTTATTGCCACCTATTTAATTTTAGTAATTATGGCCATTAAATGTATCTACCCTATCCTGTTCTTTCAATATTTAGCAACAGCCACAAAAATAAACTTGTCAAAAAACACATAACATTTCAGAATCTGCAGATTAGAATAGAATATTTTTATGCGATTTGTTAATGAGTGTGTCAAAAGTTAATTACTTCTAATTTATATTGAAATTATGTTAATTACAACAAAACTAATTGTTGTATTTTTAACTATTTCAATTCTTCCATTATGTATATTTGCGGTATTAATATATTTACAAACTGAACAATTCATCAAAAATGAAACCCTAAATAATCTTAGTACGATTGCCTCAATCCAAAAGAACAGAGTTCAAAACATGTTAGACCAAAACGTTGAAAGATTAGTTATGTTTACAAATAGGGTTCAGTTAAAAATAGAATTGGACCAATATAACAAAAAAAATTCAAATCAATCACAGCACTTCATAAACAATCTAGTGGAGGCTGCAAAATCAGAAATAAAAAGTTTCAAAGACATCTCCATATTAGATACAAATGGAAAAGTAGTTGCATCTACAGACAAAGCAGAAATAGGCAGTAACAAATCAAAGGAAGAGTATTTTCTAAAGGGACTAAAACATAATGAAGTCACAATCATTTTTAAGGATAAGGAAAACCCAACCACGATAATGGAGTACCTTGCAGGGCCGTTGATACTTAACGGCAGGACAATAGGAGTGGCATCAATAGAATCGGATGCAGCCAATAATTTTTTTTCTACCCACCAAAATTATGAAGGTTTAGGACAAACTGGAGATTTTTATGTGGCAAAAAAAGATAAAAATGGAGATGCAATATTGATAAGCCCATTGAGGTTTGTCCCAGATGCTCCTCTAAATTACAAAGTAAGCAAGAATGAAGTCCATACACCAATAATTCAATCAACAATCCTAAAGAAGGAAAACATAATCACAGACACTTTAGACTACAGAGGAGAGCCAGTTTTAGCTGCAACAAGGTATCTGGAATCCCCAGATTGGGGATTAGTAGTAAAGGTAGACAAGAAAGAGGCTTTTGCTCCACTAGACAACCTAAGGTATTTGATTATAATTACAGGAACAATTATTAGCTTATTGGTTATTATCGCATCTTTGGCTATAGGAAAATCAATTTCCAGGCCAATAATAAGGTTAAGAGACGCATCCAAGGAAATAGCAAACGGCAATCTCGATATCATCTTAAATGAAAATGACAATCTGGACTTGGATGAAAATAAAGGTAAAAAAAACAACAAGGATGAGATAAAAGATTTAGCGTTTCAATTTGACAAAATGAGGCAAAAAATAAACTATACAAATACAAATCTACAGGAATTAGTATATCAAAAAACAGAGGATCTTGAAAAGGCAATTGAAGATTTAAGAGAAAAGGAAAAACACCTAACGGAAGCTAATGAAAAACTACGTCTTCTGGACAAACTTAAAAGCGACTTTATAAATATTGCAGCTCATGAACTAAGAACACCTACACAGGCCATTTTGGCATTTGCAGATTTATTGACAATTCATCCGGAAAAGAAAATAGTGATTGAGTCAATTCAAAGAAATGCCAGAAGACTAAAAAGACTGATAGGCGACATATTGGATGTTACCAAAATTGAGAATCAACGATTGGTATTGAAAAAAGAAACTCTGAATGTAACCAATTTACTTTCTTCCACAATAGATGAATACAGGGAGCAGGTAAAAAAAACGGCTTTAACCAAAAAAATAGAGATATATCTTGATTTTCCTAAAGGAAAGGACCTGTTTGTTTATGCAGACAAAGAAAGAATGGTTCAGGTCATCTCTAACCTATTGGATAACTCTATCAAGTTTATTGAAGTGGAGGGTTCAATTCATCTAAAAGTAAAAATAGAAAGAAATGAGGAGAAAGAGAAGGAAATGCAGGATGAGGATCATAGCAGGGATCAAGTTATAATAAGTATAAAGGATACAGGAATCAGCATACCCGAGGAAATACTCCCAATTCTATTTACCAAGTTTACTACCAAATCCATAACGGGATCAGGTCTTGGGCTGTATATATCTAAAAGCATTATTGAAGCACACGGTGGTAGAATATACGCTGAAAACAACACTGATTGCAAAGGAGTCACACTTACGCTAAGCCTACCATTGAGCAAAATAGAAAACAACAATAACTATTCTGAGGTAACCCAAGATGGAAAATAAAAAGAAAAAAATTTTAGTTGTAGATGATGAGCCTGACCTCACTGTAGCCTGCGATATGCTTTTGGAGTATGAGGGATTTCAGGTTGATACGTTTAATGACCCTCTTTTGGCATTGTCTGCTTTTAAGCCAAATCATTACGATCTGGCATTGTTTGACATTAAAATGCCAAAACTTGATGGTTTTTCCCTATACAACGAGATAAAAAAAATAGACGGCAAGATAAAGATATGCTTCTTAACTGCAAGCGAGTTATATTATGAAGAGTATAGAAAAGAAGAGTTTAACAAATTAGACAAGGATTTGTTCATACAAAAACCTATAGAAAACGAGGAATTAATAAAACGGATTAACAAAGTTTTAAATAGTACATGATAAAGTAGGAGGTACTCAACAATTTTTTATACTATTCATATGATTTATAATGTTTATCTGCCCCTTTTAATGAAAATTGGATAGGTAAGCATGAGTGCTATCGCAAAATTTTATTATCTGTTTCATGGTCATTTGATATCTTTAACATTGTTGCAATAATCTGCCTGATAAGCGGGAGGAGGTAGGGAGATTCGAATAAATCATATGTATATTTTGGATTCTCATATAAAAATTTCTGCCCTATTTTTAACGATAAAAAAAGTATTGACCAAAAAAAATCATCAATAAATATGAATTTCCCATTTTGACTATACAGTGCAGGAAGGAATAAGACATCATTTGTTTCACATAGAGATAAGGAATCGGGTTATTCACAGAAGAGAAAGTATCAGAAAAAAGAAGAGTTATCTAGCATATGATATTCATATGGTATTAAGATAAGCCTTTGCCAAAATCCTCGATATCATACGGTAGCTTAGTTTCTCTATTTGTTTTAGCGGTTGTGATCAAAATAAACGTTCCCTTTTGTTATGATGTTAGCGCCCAATTGGCATCATTCCCGCGCCAAGAACTTAATGTGGGTATCAGAGATGGACTTCAGGTAAATGGAACAGCAAATACACAAACAAAAGCAGACTACAAGGACAGATTGGATAACTCTTCTGACATCCAAAAAGTCACTTATTTTAGTGATGGAAAAAATCTCACCGCAACGCTGTGGTTGGGTGATGTTGTATCAAAAATTCCGAAGGCGGAAGGAGCGAGTAATATGGTGTATGGAGTATTGATTGATGTAGACAACAATCCAACAACAGGAAAATTCGGAGTTGACTATCAAAAGGAAATCCAATGGAGCAACAAAACCCAAAAGTGGAGCAGCTACACTTTTGAGTACTCCTCCCCAGATCACTTTAGGGTTATAGAACTGGAAAGAAATCACAGCATGGTAAATCAAAAGTATGTTATCCTGCCACTAGATTTAGAGTCCATGACATCTCCATCCAAGTATAGAGTGTTGTTCTACAGTTTATTGGTATACAACAATAATGCCAAAAGTGTTGTAGACCTTACAAGCTGGATAGACATTCCACCATCAACATATACATTTTCAACATTGCCAAGCCCTCTAGTGCTAAGGCAAGGGGAACGGATGGATATAGGTGTTCAGTTGAAATCAAGCTCTGGCCTTCAACCTCAAGATGTGAGTTTTATTCCCTCACAGAATTATTCGGATATAAAAGTAATTGTTAACCCCGATAGGCCATCAAACGGCTCCTCCTCTACTTCATTTGGAGTAGCGCCCACACAGTTTACGATACAAGTGCCAAATGATGCACAAGTTGGTCAGTACTCAATCCCTATAATGGTGAATGTATCAATAGGATCACTCTTTCCTTCCAAATTCATTGATATCCCAAATTTTAATCTGTCAGTGCCAACTCAAGGGTTTATCACCCAGCAGGCAAACCTGTCGTTGTCGGTAATGAAACCTCCTACAACGGCAGAACAGATTAAGGATTTCTGGAGTGCATACGGTGCTCTAATATCACTAATGGGGGCCGGTTTTGTAGGTGGATTATCAACATACATTTTTGACTACCTGAAGAATCGCAAGAAAAGCGGCGCCCCTATTGAAAAGTAGCACATAACCTTGAATGTGAGCAACAAAATATCTTTATTACTCTTTCCCTCACCCTTTCAAATGAATAAATTTACCTCTATCCGAGGTGCAATGCAATTGGCAATCTCATTAGTAGCAATACTGTTATCAGTGGTATTAATATCATCCCTGGCCTCCCTACAATCAGCATCGGGAGAGCTTGATGTGGGGGATCTTGAGATAACTCCCCTTTTACTTGCACCCATGGTCGTATCGGATGACAACGTATACGTTGTATGGTTGAGCAACAAAACTGGAAATTGGGAAGTAATGATAAGAATTAGTAACGATAATGGAAATCTATTCTCACAGAAGGTAAATTTGAGTAATTCCACCATGTTTGATTCAATCAATCCTGAAATAGTGGCTTCAGGAGACAACGTCTTTGTTACATGGTGGGAAAAGAATCAAACATCAAATGAACCAGTCATGAGGATAAGCAAAGATAACGGAAATACCTTTGGACCTACATTAAATCTTCCAGCAAATGATGCCATCGACACTAACCAGGAATAGGGTCAAACAGACAAAACAAAAACATGTGAAGATTCCGTTTTGGTATTGACATCTTCAACATGAAAGTGAATATCAAACTAGATGGAATTTCATTGCATTGTTAATTTATACAAATGAAATAGAAAATATCTTTCTTAAATAATGAAATGTTGATTCATCATTTTCTTGGGTGCATAAACAAAATAAAACAACTAAACTGGCCTTTTAATTTGATCCTGTTTCAAAGTTGTGTTTTAAAGATTTGCCTGGTTCAGTTAGGCAAGTTTAATTCACCAACGTAATGAAAAATTAAATACATAATTCACTCATCTAAAAGTATTATAAAATATGCCCTTTAAAAAAATTAAATTATTTAGTCTCCTCCATCATAACGTTCGGCTCCAGCATTACCATAAGTTTTTTTCAATAACATTGGGACAGCAATCGTTTCTATCATAATACTAATCGTTCCCTTAGTAGATATAATATTCAGATATGAAACAAAACAAATTATTTTCTAATTTCTAAGCAGTTTTCAAAAAAATTATTTGATGACAGCAAAATAATTAGTTTCTATTAATATAATTTGGTTAATAGCCGCCGTAACTTTGTCCGCTACTTTGTCCGCTACTTTGTCCGCTACTTTGTCCGCTACTTTGTCCGCTCACCACAACCAGATTTAGTCCAACCCTCGCTGTATCCCTTCCACCATTGTTCTTTGTATGTATTATCCTTCCATGCTTCTTTGTAAGCGGTAGCTTTGTCACGATAGGAATATTTCTGATCACAGTCATATTTACCTAAAACATAACCATCACAATAATAGACACCCCAATTCTCACGGCAGTTAGCAGGCTGTGCATTAGCTGTAGTATTTACAGACATCAAGGGTCCTACTGCCATTCCAAAAATCAACGCAGCTATTGCTGACAGTTTTACAACAGAATTTGATTTTATCATTATGATTTAGATATTTGGGTGATATTTAAGCAATTTTGTGTTAATGGGTATATCATCGTGTGGTTAATATGAGTTTATCACATTTAGGACAGATTATTGTCCTGATACATTCCAGTCGGTGATTAAACACTGCCAAAAATATTAAAATGCTATTTTGGAATTTAAGTTACAATAAGATTTACTTTACCTTCATAGTCTGCCTCTGGAGAATTCCGATTAGTTTGATACTACTCATTATTATGTAAACCATAATCCATAACCCAATAACCATACGCAGAGCAACGCATAATCATTCAATTTAAATATTTATGGAAAATCAAGGAATTAAAAATGATTAAGTTAACAGAGCCAGTTATTTATTTGGTGTCTACTATTGGGCAATCACAATTATCATAAAGGTTGATCTTGTTATGCTTATGATTTGATTGTTATTTATATGAATGAAATTATATATTGAAAAACAGGAATCACTAAAAAAGATGTGAAAGGGCTTGCAATAAAAGGTGGGTTAGACCCTTATTGCAAGTCCCTTAAGGGATGATATTCTACAAATCATTTTTAGAATGAATGTAGACACAGTTCGGTTAGCCTAACAAAAATATAAACCTGATCTTGATTCTCGGTCATAATAACAGCAAATACAGATTAAAACGGTACCTTCAATGTTACCAAAACAGATAAATAAATTGCGAAAACAATCCTTTTAATGATTATGTAACACAGAAAGTCATTTTGAAAGAACATCCAAAATATTTGTATGTTGACAATAATGCCCAAAATTCATGAATATCAAATCTAGAGATATTTTTTTGGTCGCCTCGATATTAATTCCATCTACAGTTAATCTCCTAGTTCCTCTTTATGACAAAGAAATACCAAGCATTTTTGGGTTGCCATTTTTTTACTGGTTCCAAACGAATTGGCTTGTCATTTGTTCTGGATTTTATTTAGCATTTGCTTATTTAGAGAAAAAGGGGGAAGACAGAAATGCCGCAGCAAGCGGGTGCATAAACTCAATTGATTGGATTTAATGGCCTAATTCCTTTTATTGGCCTTTTTGTTTTATTTATTGGTCAAGGGTTTTATGGAAAATATTGGCACAAGATGGACATATAGAATGTCCATGAGTAAGCTTTGGCAGGAAGAAAGATCGGAACGGCACTTGTCTTTTGATTTAGGAAATTTAACGTATTGAGCACAAAACTATTAGTCAAACAAGTTGCTTGGACCTTTTACCTAAATTTTACACCCCGTTAAGAAAATCTTTTGCATATTTCAATCAAGAGCATCAAGTTAATTTTTTAAGAAAACGGACCATATTTTTTTTTAAATTAATGTAATAAGTTCTAAAGCATAGTACCTTGTAATTGAAAGATGATATGAATTTCTCAGAAATTTCAACAATAATTACTGTTGGGATACTTGCATCTTTATTGGGTTTATCACTGTTGCAATCCTCATCAATAAAGAAAAGCATGCGTATACAAAGTGAACAGCAGATATATGCCAGAATAATCGAATCAAGAATGAAACTTGAAAACAATGAAACATTTACAAAGATGGCAAAAGAAAGCCCGTTATTTGCAGAACGGCTGGCTCTAGTAGATAACCCTGATGAATATTACACTGTAGTTGCATACCTTGATTTAATTGAGTTTCTTTTTCACCAATATAATACTAAAATGATGGATACAAAGCTTTGGCCCAGATGGAAAGCACTAGCAGAAACACTTATTGATATCCCAAAATTCAAAAAGGTTTGGGATAATACAAAACACGTCCATAATTCTGATTTTGTCCAATTTATGGATTCATTGTGAGATGGCTTTCATTCTTATTTTGGGATTTTATAACTATCAAATAATTTTTGCCAAAGAATTATAATCAAATAAACAGGATTTTACATGTTATATGCAAAGAGTGGTTTTCTGGAAAGTTTTTTTGTTGAAAATATATGTGAAATGAATTACTGAAACATAGGAGTCAATTAGAAAATATTTTCATGTGTGATGGAAACCCTGATTGACAAACATATTAATTGCATTTCCTATGCCAAAAATGGTAATGATAAATTAATTCTTTCTTTTCATCCAGAGTTTCAACTGAATATCAATGTGTTATATATAGAAGATACTCTTGGATATATGTCATATTAGAACCTAAACCTTTAATTCAGCTTCCTTGAACCTTAGTTTTACCATTTCCTTCTCGATATTTTTTAGTTGTCTAATTGATTTTACTGCTTTTGATAGTTGGGTTTCATCACGTTTATCACTATCAGTATTAAATGATGATCTAGTTTATACAGAAGTTAAAATAGTATTAACCTTTTTGCGTTATAGTTAATTTGGTTAATCGGGATATAAAAAATAGTAATATAAATTGACTTGATCACATTATTTATTTTTTTTATATCAGGATGATCTTTCTTTGGGGACTAATCAAAACATCGAGAAATTAACATCTTTACTAAATAGTGATGACTGTTAGGAGTCCTTATTTAAAACAGTTTTACTTTTATTGCAAAAAATGTGAAAACAGGTTATTAACTAATCAATTAACACCTTTTACAGCAGGATTAATCTTGGTTAAAAATCAAATATCACTTGCATCACTAGGACATACCATTAAATCGAACGGATTGTAAGCTCGTAGCCATTTAAAGCATATTTGGCCTAGACTTGGGAGTGAAAAGTAATTTCCAAAAGGAAACAGTTGACCTTTAATCCTCAGTAACCTGTAAACTCTTCAACCTTGATTCTTTCTTTTGGAATCCCCATATCCTCTTGGAGCAAAGACTGCATATCTTTTAGCATGCCAGGAGGACCACAGACATAGAACATTGAATTGTTTATTGCGTTACTATCCATGTACTTTAAAATCATCGCTTTGTCTATTCTTCCGTATTCTCCTTTCCAACCATTTGCAGCAGGTAATGATTGTCCGTGTGGATCTTCACTAATGGTATAGATAATTTTTAGATTTTTATTTGTATTTTCCCAATCATCAAACTCCTTTTTGAAAAGAATGTTTCCCTTGTTCCTGTTCGAATCAAACATGAATATACGCGATGGCAGCCGCTTATCCGTAGCATACTTTATCATACTTCTAAATGGAGTTACGCCTATTCCTCCAGAAATAAACACAGCGGGCTTTGAATAATCCTGATGCAAAACAAATTGCCCCTCAGGGCCCCTCACCTTGACTTTAGAACCCTCCTCTAATGTTGAGAGTCTCTTTTTGTATGGCGAGTCTCTGATTCTGGTGCTAAGCATTATAAAATTCTCAGTTGGGGAAGATGAAATGGTAAAATGCCTGATTGGGCCTTTGGTGTCAGCATATACACCACCTATATCGAAAAAGGCAAACTGACCTGCGGTATAATCCAGTAGTGGTGTTCTGTCTTTTTCCTGGTTATTCTGATTACCAAACCTAAATGACATTACGTCGGTTCCCTCGACTTTATTTTTTTCTAGCAATGTTAGCTCAGTTAGAGGAGATGATTTGCTTTTACCTTGTCTCTTTATCAGTATGCTATTGCCATCTACCTTTACTTCATAGGACGGTTCTGGTTCATTTGCAGGAGGGCTTGTCACTTCTCCTGTCCTTACATCAAATTTTGAGTTATGCCAGGGGCATTCAACCTCATATCCCTCAAGAGTTCCATCGGCTAGAGGTCCACCTTCGTGAGTGCAAATACTACCAATAGCGTAGTATTTTCCATTGACGTTAACTACGCAGATATTTTCACCATCAACTTGGACTTCTTTCATTTGTGAAGGTTGGATGTCCTTTGTATCGGCAACCTTGATAAAATCCTCACTCAATGCAAATCACCTTCAATGCAAATCCAAAGGCTATAGAGTTTTCCTTTTGTTTTTTTAGTCCCTTGTTGCATGATTCGAAAACGGTTAAAACTATGCCACTATATTAGCAATTTCCATTATATTATGACTCGATACTCCGATAATAACCAAAAGGCCAACAAAAAGCGATTTGCAATAATCATGCAACAAGGCATTCTTTAGGCAGCATCATGATTTTAGGCCTTGAGTAATTGCATTCTCTCACAGTATGAGATATTAGGCAGACTATCTCGTTTTGATACCTTTTAGTTTCTGACCTGTCTTTAATCCTCCATCCCAAAGAGCCTTTATAACACCTACTGAAAACCTCATTCTCCTAAGGAATTCAGGGCTTAATCCGTAGGGAATAGCCTTGAACTTGTTTCTCAATTTCATAACGAAATTATAACAAATATTGTTAATTTTTCAGATGGAGCAGCCTTTAATGTAATGTGTCACTTATTTGTATAGGCATTGTTTAGTTACAGAGATTATTTTTATTGGCTATAATTCCTGCAATTTTGGTATTATCTCAGAATATAAGGGCATAAGAAAGTTTTCCCCTTTTTGTTAATTTATCATATCTTTTTGTTCATCTAATGCTCCAGTTGGATCTCGTGGATGCAAGGCAACCCTAATGTTAGGAGGAGATTGTTTAATTAAGTCTTGAAATCTTTTTCCGTCTCGTTTAATGTTTACGGTGTTTTTTCAGGATATCCTGTCGAATCCCAATTAAATACTTTGAGAACTTTTATCTTTTTGAATGATTTAATTTGAGTTCAATAGGAGTCTTTCTTCCATTTCCGAAAATTCAAATCCTACTTTTTCCAGTATATCGATTGATTCATCATTTAGCTTCCATGCTGGCGGTATAAACACATTAGTTTTTATTTTTACTTCTTGAAATATTTCAAGGCCAGCACATATTTCCCCTTCTGCAGCTGCCTTTGTAACTGAATGAAAGTTATCAGACTCACCGTTTTTTCTCTCATGGTAGAGGCCATGTAAAGCTATTTCACACTGTCTGTATGATTTAATTTTTTCTACAAATTCAGGAAACCTTGGCAAATCCCTATTTCCTTGTAAAAGGGGATTAAAGATATATTGAATTTTATTTCCATGTCCTCAAGTTCATCTGCTAATTGGAATGTTTTTGTAGAGAAAGCAGGGCAAGCATCATGTATTGTAACTATGGCCAATTTTTACTTTAATTGGGATATTTGTTGACAATGTTCTTCGGTATGCTCATTTAAGCCAGACATATTTTTGTATATTCTCTCTTTATATATTAAATGCTAAACTATTTGAAAAGAAGTGCTCTAAGCGATAGGCTTTTAACCTAACACCGTATGTTTATTTTGTTGGTCAATAAATAGACTAAGCCATTATTTCACATAATTTTGATTTATCCTTGATCTTCTTCTTCTTCAAATACATATGCTGTTATGACATACTTGTTATAACCAATTGAGCAAAACCACCATGGATAAGATTTGAATAATTAATTTGGTAGGTTGGGTTTGTACAATATGCGCTCATATTACAATCAATGTTAAAAAAAGGAAAAATTGCGAATATCAGGCAAGACACCCAAGAATAACAGCATATGGAATGCATGAGTGATGATATACAAAACATGGTGACTAGATGCCAAGTCTGATGCAAATCCCTTTGATATTATCTTAGAGTGTAATTTTCCACATAAATAATATAGTATAAACTTTTATCTGTTGCTTTTCATTAAATGACAATGACTACTAAATTTCCAATGAGTTTTGTGATTTTGGCAGCATTGATAACTGCAACAATAGGGTTTCTACCCATTTCAACTTCAAGCAATGTTTTTGCACAAACAGATGCGACCCCAAGTGCAAATACAACAGATATGGCTGGCAACAACGTGATGATGAAAGATAGATACGATAACCCAATGATGGGTGTGGAGAATAAGACACACGAGAAAATTAATGGAACCATCAATATTATGAATACAATGTACCAGGCTATTGAATCAAAAGTCAACACAACTTTAACACAGGCAATAACTACTGCTGAGCAGCACGTAGGAAACAACTCATATGCCATGTCCGCAAATGGTGACGAGAAGGGCGGAGTGCTGGTGTATTCCATAATTTTGGGATCCCCTGATATGAAATTCAATAAGGTGCTAGTAGACCCAGGCAATGGTCAAGTCTTGCAATCAAAAGAATTGTCAATGATGGACTGGATGATGATGATGCATTCAGGAGGACATGAGGGCATGAAAATGATGGATATGCATGGTGATTATGATCAAGGCAAAGGGATGAAGGGTATGCATGGTGATTATGGCGGAGGTCAATCTAAATACAATTCAGGGTGGTAAAATCCATTAACAATTACTACAAGAAAATAGTGATTTTTTAATTTATTTTTAAAAACATATACCGGGTTATGATTCCTTTTTGGCAAGTAGACAGCAATCGTGTAATGATGTCTAAAGCGTTAATACAATAAATCTTATCATACGGTCACTAGTCTTATGAAACTTGATTATTAATGTAATGCTAATTACAATCGTGTGGGCTTGAATAGCATAATACCATGGACAATGATGATACATTTTGCAACCGGCGACTCAACAACCCTATCATATACTGATTTATCCGTTTTTCAACCCAATCTGATTTCTCGTCACAGTCCAATAAAAAATGTTTCATTGCTTTATTATCATACAGAATTTTGTTTTTCAAGACATCTACAATAAGAGATCTTTTTAGTTACAATATATTCTCAAGTAATATCATGATATCACTCCACAGCAAATAAAACAAACGATCGAATAGTCAAAAGACCAAGTCGTTGTAGACAGCATTATTGAGAAGCAAAAAAGCCTTCCTTTACAAGTCCACTACCATTTTAAATAATGTGATCAGTAGGTAAAATGTGATCATAGAAGGTGACCACTATTCTTGCTTCAGTGCAAAATTCACTTTTAGTGTTGGACTCGACAAAAGATGGATGGAAGGTTCATGAGCACATGAAACAGCACAATCCCAATAGCCTGGCGTACGATCCTCAAAATCCTGTGAGGGCATACTGTGGGACTTTTGATGCCGGACTTTGGAAAACCGATGACAATTGTCAAACATGGGAAAGGACCTCGTTAAACGTTTCTGGTTCCAATATCACGTCTGTTGCTGTTAGTCCTGTTGAAAAAGGAAAAGAGGGATTTAACAGGCTGTTTGTTGGCATGGAGCCTAGTGTAATTTTTTCGTCAAATGATGGTGGTCAAACCTGGGAAAAAATTAATGGGTTTTACAAACTACCCTCATCCTCTTCGTGGTCATTTCCTCCGAGACCATGGACCCATCATGTTCGCTGGATAGAACCTGATGTAAATAAAAAAGAGTATGTTTTTGTTGCAATTGAGGCTGGAGCGCTGATTAAGAGTTTCGATGGCGGCCAAACATGGATAGACAAAGTAGAGAACAGTCCATATGATACACATGCGCTCATAACTCACAAAAAAGCACCAAAAAGACTCTATTATGCTGCAGGCGATGGTTATTTTGAAAGTCAAGACTACGGTAATTCTTGGAAAAGATACGGTGAGGGACTAGGACGTAACACCTATTTATTCAGCGTTGCAGTAAATTCAGATGATCCTCAAAATTTAGTTGTATCGGCTGCCAGCAATGCTTGGAAATCATACTCTATTGAGGATCCAGAATCTTTTCTGTATAGGCGTTTATATGATGATGATAATGAACGGACTTTGGCTACTACCGGTTTACCCGGATCAAGGGGAACCGTAATCTCAATGCTTGAATCCAACCCAAGAATAAGAGATGAATTTTATTGCTTGAATAATCGAGGAATTTATTGCTCTAAAGATTCAGGAATTTCATGGGATATGTTGGACATACCTTGGCCAAAAGAATATAGCTTTCAACATCCATGGGCATTGGCAATTAGGGGATAAAATCACAAAATATCCCTTTTAAGCTGCATCGCCTTAAAAGTCAAGTTTCTCCACATTATTTATCATCAAAATTGGTTTTTTTATGTCGGCTTTTAGGTGGAGTTGATAAAGCCGTTTTCAAAACATTCATCCAATATTTTTACAATACAATCTATGTTCCTATTTTAAATATCTTTTAACATTGATGATGGTTTTAAAGATTGCATTCTTCAAATCCTCGCATTTATAATATTCTAAATGTCCTTCCAGCGAATGCCAAAAAGTCCCAGCTTTGTAAGTTACCATCGAAACGCAAAGCTCGCTCAAATTTGTGTTCTTATTAGGCTACAGTTTTTAAGATTGAGGCAAACTGACTGATAAATGAATTATCCCGGTTTTTCCTTGCATTGTTGTGCTCATCGGGAGTTAACCGAGTCATCGGAGATAATTCTTCATGTTTATTGGAACTGCATTATCAAAATTTGTAACCTATCTTGAAATCGGATTTTGAAGACACGCCTTAACCTGACATATTTTTGGTTGGTTAATGTCCACAATAGATTACAATATTTTCTACATCATGGAATTGATCACTCAAGTCTAGAACGAATAAATGATTTGACCTCTAAACATCATGGCCAAATAACGGCATTTCACTTTTGTATCCTCTTTGTAGACGAGTAAAGAACGAAGATGGAGTAAATTGCCTCTTTTTTTATAAATACAGTCAGATGGTCGTGTCCTTAGTGCATATCTCATGCAGTTGTCTTAACTTCTGTAATCCAATCACACTTGAAACCATACTTCTCATGATGTTTGATAATTGCCTCTTTACTTGGGGCATCAAGCAGACAAAAAAACTTGTCTTCTTCCATGTTATACATTATGTTATCAGGCGTAACACCAAACTCATCTTTAGGAGAATTTTGTGCCTTTCTTAGGGACTCCTCATCAAGGCCTTTTAAACTGTGAACATCAAGAAACTTTGGCATTTTAATTATATCCTAATTTGTTATTTTTAAATGTATTGTAAACCAACAGGCAGGCATTATAAAAATGGTTAATTCATGTTGCAAACCGAGCAATAATAATGTTCCATTAAGAGGTATCTGTTCACTTTCACCTAAATTGTTGAAATAAATGCGATAGTTTATGTGTATCCTTAATCTGTTTCCTCATGCTAAAAGCAGACCCTGATCTCACCACCTAGAAACTAGTGGGAGTGCATCCAACTGATGCGAAAGATATGCCTCACAACAATAGGAATTCAGTACAATCCGTGCTGCTTTACTTTCGTAAAGCATGGTACACTAGACACCAAAGACCAAAAATACAATGACTCAAAGAATAAAACCCTCCCACTCTCATCTAAATCTTTTAAATTATATTTTATAGAACTAGTTTAACCTGTACTTCTCACATGATAGAAGATGCCGCCACAAGATCAGCGGCAGATAATTTGTTAAATATATCTTCAAATGAGAGGGATTAATCAAGTATTCCCTGGAACAGCTATCCAGAAGGGAACCTTTCCTACAGGAATTTTTTCCGTTATATCTAATGTATCAGTATTGAGCACAACTAGCTCATTGGTAGCGCTTGCAGCAACATAAAGATTCTTTCCATCAGAGCTTGTACGTATGCCATGAGGCCCTTTGCCTACCGATACCTGCTTTATCAGGTCTAGGTTTCCTACATCAATCACACTTATCTTGTCATCGCCTATCCCTGAAGCATATGCTCTCTTGTTATCGGGGGATACATCTATGCCATGATGACCAAGGCTTACGGGGATTTTCTTTATGACTTGAAGAGTTGTAGTATTCACAACTGCAACATCGCTTGAAGCTGCATTAGCTACAAAAAGTAATTTACCATCACTAGTTATATCCAAATTGTGCGGGCCCTTGGCATCCTTAATTTCGGCTACCTTCTTGAAGGAATCCTTTACATCCAAAACCACGACTTTATCCTCTCCTTG
Source organism: uncultured Nitrososphaeraceae archaeon (assembly GCA_963779615.1). GTDB lineage: Archaea > Thermoproteota > Nitrososphaeria > Nitrososphaerales > Nitrososphaeraceae > Nitrosocosmicus. The sequence goes on along the minus strand of CAVZZA010000004.1, from coordinate 98,861 downwards.
AATGGTCACATAAGCTTTTGTTCCATTGGGTGAGAATACCATGTTATGCGGAACCACGCCTACCTTTATTTCATCAACATCTTGCATATTTTCCAGGTCTATGACGCTTACTGTACCTGGTATCTGATTAGCAACAAGCACGTATTTTTTATCAGGGGATATTTTAATCCCTGTGGGATAACCACCTACTTTTATTTTGTTGATTGTGCTGCCATTGGTGCCATTAAATACAAAAACTTGGTTTTCGCCGGAGCTTGTAGCAACAACAACTTCTCCATCATCAGTTGCATCTGTATATGTCATGTCGAGGCCGGCGGGCCATATTTTTTCACTGGGCAATGCCAAAACATTATTGTCTGCCCTATGGGTAATGAATATTGGACTTGGTATTGATTCCTGATTTGGTGAGTTAGATGTTTGTGCAAAACTAGTTGATGCAAAGGAAATGATCAAAATCACAAAAACAATGTGAATGCCTAATGAATATGCTACTGGTTCTGTGTTAATTTTTTTCATCGAAATAACCTGCCATCCATTTTATTTAACCGTATTACCAATTGATAATTGCAGGGTAAATTCAATCAACCGACAATATAATCTTGAGGTGATGTATATAGTTCAGCACTTTATATCCAATTAAAGGTAACGCTAAAAAATAAGGGTATGAACCATTGAAAATATTGATCCAGCGCATGTGCATTCGCAAAACCCTGTCGGAACTGCTCTTAATTCTCAAGGCGATGTTTAAATTACAGATGGAGTGGATTCAGATGAAGACGTATTATATCCAATCAAATAATCTTTTTCCCGGATAAAGTTCGTTTGCTCTCCCATAACAAATACACCTAGGGAGTTATTATTTCATGGCAAAAAAAGAGGAAACCCTGGAAACAGAAAATGCTCGGCCCAAGACTTGGCTATCAATTAAATTCCTTCTCATTTTTGTAACCATCATTTTAGGACATCATAAGAATGGAATGGACACTGTCAAGTGAAAATGGCCATGATGGGCAGAGTCTTAAATAGTTTGTTTATTTACTTGTGTTAATGAGAATAAGTTCTAACACACTTGCATCTGTTTTCATAGTAGCAATTTCAGTATCATTGGTTACCATGAGCTTTATGCAATCAGCATTGGCTCAGAATCCAACAAACCCGGACAAAAACACCATAAAGGGATCTATCACCAGCAACACGAACAACGGGACCTCATCAGATCCCGCATGGATATTAGGCGGAGTTTACAAATTTTCCAACGTAAATTCATCATCTCCGGTCTTTAACTCTACGTTCTACATGGTCAAATTGGATGGCACTGCCAAGCACACTCACTCGATATATGACTTTAAGATTGCAGGAAATCCAAACACAGACAGTGCTAACAATTCCACAACATATAACGGAACTTCCACTGTGACGATGAAAGATAAACCAGTGACAGATGTTCCCACTAAAATTATCGCATATGATGACAGTGCAATAGCCATTTCTCTTGACCCGAAAGCCACAAAGAATCATTTTGGCACCACACCAATATTTGGAACTCAACACCTTATTTGCGTAGAACAGCCTGAACTATGCAAATAAGAACAATAAACCTTTTTTTATTTTTACAAGAAACTCACCTATAGGCTCAAATTGCGTTAGCTTAAGGCAATAGTTTGAACTTATTGGGCGTATTTCACGATAGTTTTTAATAGAACCAATAACCAGAGCAAAAACATTTAGCGTCACCAACAGTCCTAGTTAATGGCACAGTAATGACACCAATACTAGCCATTACCAAGCACAAACCGGAAGCAAAGACATAGCATGTAACTCTACATCTCCTTTCCATAGTCACGCATACCTTGATCGGGATGTTGCTTATCAGATTTATTGGGAATTGAAAAAATTTAAAATCAAGTCGAATTTAGATTTTTTTTCAATTTCGTATATTTGATAATTTTTTGGGTTTCAACAGTTATGAAACCTTTTAATCATGTACCATGTTTGCAGATAAAGTAGTCATCAGGCAGAGTCAAATTTATCCATTTTTTGGTTTTTAGTTTGAAATAATGTATATTTCACAATAAGTTTTGTTAAATCTAATCAAATATGAAATATAATTCCAAATCTGATACCCGCCATCATAAATAAATATTGCCGAGCAAACAAATGATCAAGATTTATGATTTTGAAATTTTAAGGAATCAAATATCACTAACTAAAATTGAAATATCTCGATTAGTTGAAATAAGATGTAATTAATTTTGGTTCCACGAATTTCTGGTCTTAAGTGTCCAACGGCAGATGAATTCAACATTACGGCAACCACAAGCAACGGGTGTATATCCTTCAATGGCTCAGATTGGGACACTTTCGAGGATAAACCCGCCGTTTCCTGTCACCTACCAGTTAACAGAGTGATGCACGACCAGTATTTGTTGTGACCACCATACCGGTGGGATTATTTCCACCTAGCGTTGACTTCAACCCGTACAACGAGTTCATGTACGTGACAAACCAAAATAGCAACAACGTCTCGGTGATAGACGGAGCAACAAACTAGGTTGCGACCACCATACTAGTAATGGGATCATTTCCACCTTGCGTTGACTTCAACCCCTACAACGGCTTCATGTAAGTGACAAATCTTAATAGAGACACCGTCTCCGTTATAGCGTCCCTCACAACAACATTTTTGGAAGGATTCAACGCCATAATAGATGACATAGGCCAAACACCCACATGCACAGTATCCAACGCATATGGAGGGCATGCCTATGGTATTTTTTATAGTCACACCCTCTGTAGGCAAACCCATAAGCACCTATTTTTTAGTCAAACGCGTGACTAAACCTTATCTTATAAACAACCTTTGGTTCAGCACTTTCATGTGTCTTTGCAAATATAAAGTGTCGCGGTGATGACAGGCGGTCACTTCAGCAGTTGCCTAGGGCTTTTCAGAGGATAGACTATTATGAGACTTTTAACAGCTTAAATGCCTTGAAGAAGATCCATTAAATGGTTTTAAAAGGATTTCAAAACCAACAGATGGTAAAGACTGGTAGTGGAGACATCTTCCTTTTTGGATGCGGCACAAAAGCGGTGGGCCATTTACTTATTAGCACATTAGTGAGAGGCTATGGTGGAGGAGGGCACGCGACACCGCCCCACATCTTTTGACCTGCCGAAATCAAAATCAATTGCAGTGTCTTTAAGGACACCAATTTATTATGAATTACCCATAAGTATATCTAGCATGCATTCACTTATATATATATAAACCACTGAGCATGCCGCTTGAGGCAAGACCACAAGGCCTTGTAGATTGCAGGTCCCAAAATCCACGCTGTCATTCCCTTCCACAACCACCTTTCACTATTCTTTCATTATCTCGCCCCGTGCCGACGGTTGGCCCGTTTGAAGTGTTCAAGCGCAGGATCCGCGTCAACGCCTTAAGCCCCGGTTCGATAGACACACCGACGACCGGCGGTATGGATCCAAAGGGGAACCAAGATAGCAGTTAAAGGCAAACAACGTTATCACTGCGCCGCCGCTGGGGTGGATGGGGATCCCTGATGAAGTCCCCAAAGCCTCCACACTCCTCGCCTTAGAAGACAGCAGTCTCATCACCAGCATTGAGATGTTCGTCGGTAGAGTATGACGTAAATAGAAGGATCTTCGGACAGACACTTGGCCGGGGCTATGGATAATACTCACTACCGATGAAAGTGACCCACATACGGTAGTCACCGGGATTGAAGGCAGGCTATCTTTGCAAGTGGGGCTTGCCTTGCCTAAGTTTTTGCAGCAGTAATGCAAATTCTCGGCCACCGCATCGTCGATGTTGTGCATTGCAGAAAGATCAGTTTTACAACCATAACTGTATCACAGCTCCAAACCAGTTGCGGCATGGTCTGCTGCTGCCTCCAAGGCGAGTGGATTTCGAATGCCAGGTCCAAAAATGCTGTGTCAGCCCCGGGAAGGGGGCTATGTGAGTAGCAATAGAAAACGCCCCATCCCTAAACGAATGATTTTGTCAAAAGCCTGCCCTATTCCCTGTATTCCGTTATATATGTTCTAGTCATAGATATATAATAGGTAATTACTCGGGCATTGGTGTATAAAAATACACAACTTCCTCCCATACTTATATATATAAACATTTTGGCAATGGTTGGGTTTTCCTTTATTTTGAAAGGCATACCCTGCCTCACAGAGGCATTTTCTGCCTTTGACGCCCACAACGGTTACGTCGCAACCCCAAAGCGAAGGCCCCTCACCCTGGAATTCAAGTGGAGGTGTTTGTTCGCGTGGAAGAGTGAGATCTAGACAATCCACGTTTGCTTTGACGATCGATGCTCATACTTGGCGGGTGCCTCACACAGCGGTCATTCATAATCCAAGAGTAGGCAGCAGGAAATACCATCATGCGCGTACATATTGAGAGGAGGCATGGTGATAGTGTACATAAAACAGGATGAGGAAAGTACCATGCTGTTGGCAACAAATTGCTGAAAGGAGGCAGCAGCAGCAGCAGCTCCCTGCTCCATCATGTTTTTCAGTGGCTAAAAAAGACCACAAGGCTATTCCGGATATTCTGTCAAGACCCTGGGCAGCCCATTTTGTAGCCTTCTGTCGTGTCAACACTGGTCAGACAATGAGAATTCCGGTGTCGCTCTCGGTCAACTTGTTTCTTTGACTTCTCCTCTATCTGTTTGTGATGCTCGTTGTTAACTCCAGGTAAAAAATGTCTCCTTCCTTCCCATCTATGGTAATTGGAAATGAAAAATTATTTGAACCCGATGGATGACGGGTCCTTAGGGATGCGATTCAAAAGTGAATGAAATCTAACATAGGAGTACTTGTTTAGTGCCTTCAGCAACCTCTTTTATCGCCAAGGTATCTTTGTTGCTGGTAGTTTGGCTGCTGGCAAGGCAGAGATACCACCCTAGTTCTATATATGAAAGGGTTTACTTGAATGAGGCTTGCATACTTACACAAATCACTCCACACTGGCATTGGAGGTTATTAGGTCCATCAACTGCGTCATAAAATTGGCATTAAAAATCAAGGAATCAAAACCTTTTAGATTTATTGGCTATGTGTATGGGTGTCTAAAGAATTTAAAGCCACAACAAAAAGCGGACCTTGTAATCAAACTCCGAAGAGGGAAAGAATACATTGGACATAGCAGCCAAGATGGGCACACTTCTCACCTAAAGACATCGAGATAATAATCAGAAACTATCTGGGAGAAGAAGAGAACTCAGAATAGTCTGGTAAAGGCATATCCATAAACTCTTGAGCCTTCAAACTGTTCAAAGTGGGCAAGATTTTAGGGATGTTGCAATCGCCCTGGACATGGAAACAGACGAGGTATTGTTTTGTTCCGTTTCCTGCTCTTGCTCCTGTTCCATTTGAGGATGATTTAGTGGGAAGTAAGAACTTTGGTCATTGAACCCTTTTGCTTTACTGTAAAATATTATTGCAGGAATATTCCCTAGTAATGATTTTTCCTTGAAAACAGTTTTTATTATTATTCTTTTGCTAGTGAATATCCAGTTAATTTGTTCACCATCTTTTGACACATGGTTTGTAAATTCGATGTTGGCTTCGCCATTTGCTGACGCTTTTACTGTTTTATGATTAAAATCCACTCAAATTCTGAAAAAATCACTTCATGTATGATTTGTTACAATCATCTTAGGAATGAAGAATTACGATTTGCCGAACTGTATTGTATTTTAGAAATATCTGCTGGTAACCTGGCAAGTCATCTAAGAACCTTGAAACAGAGCGATGTCAAAAGTCATTCAGAGTTAAATGGTAAGAGGTTAAAAGCATCTGCAAGTATTACAGAAAAAAGCCAAAAGGTACTTTATGATTTCACTAAACAGATGAAAAATGTGATGGATGTTTTACCAGAAAACTAGTTAAATCTAAACCAAGGATTTGACGACGACCTATACCATAAAACAAAGTTATTCTGATTACATTTGGTACATTTTACGTTCATAGGAATATAGTCAAACATATCAAAACCCCATCTCATTGTACGAGTAGCTACTGTGTGGGTATGGTCAGGCGAACCTATTGTAATCATTTGGCCACAATGAGTACATCCTATACTTGTAGTAGTTTTAGACATAAGAAGATATAAAGGCACCTTGAATAATAAATATTTTCTATGTCTTTAGTTTTCATCCTGACTAAGTTAACATAACCTTGTTCATCATAATTCTTAAATTTAAATGAATATGTAATGTCATATAATTCACTTTTTCGGAATTCCTATTAGTATTGGGTTGCGCTATACTCATTTCAATATAGGCACTTGTATCCGGTATTACAACTATCCTGATAAAAATAATGCGGTTTTCTTATGACTTTGCCTAATGCGTTTACTAATGTCAATGTCATGACTTCAAAAATTGTTTGCATAATATTAGTCAGAAACCCATACTAATTGCTGGCTATTGCCATAATAACCTTTTAAAAAATTACAAAGTTACTAAAATTAATCACACAAAAAAGAACGATAGTTAGGATATGAAAAAGTAAATTATTATTGAAACGCCTATGAGAACAGTAATTCCACCGATGATTTTATATTTGTCGGTTTTTTTATCAATTACCAAGCCCCCGATTATTGCCCTTACTACGAATATTCGTTCATAGGCTGGTTATAATCTGCCAAAATTAGGTGGGTGTATCGTTGGGATTGTTCCATATAGAAATAGGGTTAGTCCACCAATCAAGCCTTTCTAGATTTCAATTTAATTAGTTGAGGCATGGTCATAATTCAAATTATATCTGGGTATAATTCACAACAGCTTAAAGCCAACCCTTGGGAAATGATTTTGATTATAACTGTCCCAAAGATTAGCATGACAGATTAAATGAATCCTCCTTCAACGATTAAACAGGAAATTAGTTCTTATTTGAATAAACATTAATAAGAAATTGAGTTATAGTCAATTGTTCAAAAAGAACAGTAAGGTACAAGAGCTAAAAAAGTAATAAAGGTTTTTGTCATTACTACGGATGTAACCTCTATTACTTATTGTTTGAGTAACCAATTTACTCAAATGAGTCTGAATATCTTTATTATTATTTACTATATGCAGTATTTATAATCTATCTATTCTCATTTTTGATTCTATTGATAGAAATACGTTTTTTTGAAAATAGTTTATTTATTTGATGAATTTAGAATATCGGTTAAACCATTTGTTTGTTGATCACATGCCATACTCACTATATAATTTATTTCAAAATTAATTTATAGAGCAAAAAATATAAAAATGTGTCACTCTTCCCAATAGGGATTATAGTATTCTCTAGAGGTATTGATATATGTAAAGGAGACAATCTGTTATAGACATATTCTCCCACCCCATCACCATCTGATGCTTTAAATGGAACACAAATGCCCCTCAAACTAACCTTTGAATAAGTACAATATTTTTTTCGTTTAATAACACTGTCACATACCCAGAGAAAAAGTATTTCCTCGGGTGAACAGAACCATACAAATAAACAAAATCTTTATAGAATTGATTTTATTCGTATGATTTTTCTGGTTTATATCAGTATTATAACAATGGAGACTTGTGGCTAACTTTATATTATTGTTAGGCTTACCTAACTATGTCTATCAAATAACCAAATAGACACAAGAAAATAAGCGCAGCCTAACTCAAGCCAAATCCTGGACAAGTCATAAACACTGGAACGTTAGTAAACTGGGACTCATATCTACGGTAATAAAGGAGTAACCGTTATTGGGAATGACATTGGCATTCTTACCATCACTCCTTTATTGTCTCTTTGATACTAATATCTGTCATTGAGTAACGATAAACATTTTATTTTTTTACCTTATTTATTGATAATAATCAAAACCATTTTTCATAATTAAAAGAAAGTTTAAAGTTTTGGATTTATCATTAGACAACAAAAGTATTGTATTATAATTGGAGACAGGTCACTAAATCCACAATTCTCTTTAATGAGAATGTCTTTAGAGAATTGAAACATGGTTAATAAATCCATTCTTACCTAGAGTTTTCAAATGTATCAAAGCATATTAATGCACTCAACAGGAGTTGCATTGACTCTCATCATGTGCATCTCTTTTCAAAATACAGAGATGATATCTGCATTTGCATCATCAGAAAATTTTACTCTATCTGACGCTAAAATAAAAAAAATGGATAGGGCAATAAGCTCGAGTATGCAATCTGAAAAAGAAATAAATCAGAATGGTTCGAGTGGTGCATTGGGTGTTGCAATTATTTCAGATAAGGGATTTGAGTCAGTAATTGCAGCTACGACTCATATGGGTGTTTATGATAGCCTGCAACAAAAGGATGCAAGTGACCCCGTTTGGCATAATCACTTTGTGAAGTTGGTATCTGATAACAGCAATGGTAGTAAATGCGGTAATAATCCTCAGGTCAAGGACTTGACACTCCAATCTCCAGGCAATGTTTCCATATCCAATCAAAGCATGGAATTATCTGGAATTCCTACGAACTTTAATTCAACCAGCAGCTTAAGCAATAGTACCTATAGCATTTGAAATGGGGAAAAATATAGATAAAGTAGTAACATTTAAACTAGAGCCCAAGTTTGACTCGGAAAACAATGTTGAGGTAGTGTGTGTTACAAATATTCAGCCTGTTGGAAACCTAACACTAGAATAAATACGGTCCCAAGATATTTTACTTTGCGCAATCCCTTTGAGGCTTAGTCCAAAGCAGGGTTTTTGTCCCTTAATTCTTATGGACAAATCCTTGTTAAAGTCAAACTGTTTCAAATACCACTCCCAAATGGGCTAGGCAACTCCAATCGGCTACTGGTATTGAACTGCAAAATTGATTGTTTGACAACAAGATATGATAAAAATCTACCAGACCTAATGAAGCATATAACTCATAGATTCTGATGGAGCATATTTTTTACTAATTGATAAATGCTATTTATCATTGAAAGAAAATTAAACCTATTTTTTATGCCAGGGTTATCATGGATATCAGGGTTTCCTGTACTGTTATTTCTGCCTCTTCAAATTAACAACACTTGTATTCTATAGTAAATGCATCAAAAAAAGAGCATGGAAAATAACAGTACAGGCAAATGTGACATCCCCTACATCTATGACGAATTTATTTTAGGTTAATTCGCAACACCATCCAATTAATTGAATCTGATAGCATATCAAGGACAATAATTTAACAAATATTGCAGAATAGTGCTTTGGCAGCACTTCCAAATAAGAAATAAAAAGTAAAAGTATAAACCATAGGAAATAATTTAATAAGTTCATTTACTTAAGCGACAGGAGAAAGAAAATGTGTCCAGATGTTGATTTGTAGATTTAATGCATCATGTTATTTGCTATTTACTGAATTGACGATAGATTGCTATTATATTGTTGCATATTCTGCATTTGTATTCTCCTGTTTCAATAATAATGATACCTTCTCCTATTACCTCTTCATTTGGGTTTTCATAACTTATTATTGGGCAATCTGAATATTCTTTTCCACATCTATTGCAATAATACTTTGAAAACCTATCTTCATTTAATCTACCTACACTTCCTAAAAATATTTTATTAATCCCGAGACTGGCTTTGACTTCCTCTTCCTCTGTTAGTTTGGCAAAAGCATAGCCACCTGAACCTAACAATTTCTTTTCCTCTAAGTCTTCACCTTTGTTCATCGATATAATTTTATGTTATAAACCAACACTAGATAATTAATATATTGTTGATCATACAAGTTACCTAGTCAACTATGGGATTCGATAGTTGACTATCATAAAGAACTAACATCGAGAGATCTGTTAGATGGTCAACAAAACTGTCACCTGATTTTGTTTTGTTAATTTATATTAAAAAAATAACTGGTTAACTATTTTCTTGAAACATGATTAAAACTTATATGGATTTTTTCTCGCGGTGCTTTCAAGGGACTGAGAAGGATTGAAATCATTGAGCTAGAGTGGTTGTATTGCATTTTTTAACAAACAATCACTTTGTATTAGAATCAAATATCACATAAAAATTTGAGGTGTCAAAAAAACAACAGAGTGGATATGTACAAAAAATTTATTATTCATGTAAACTCATGTTGTCTATTAATTTTTCATAATGCTCACGCGAACTTCCAATTTTATCCAATTTATTTTCTGTTGTAAGGTAATACTTGTAGTAGATAAAGTTAGAGTCAACTTTGCAAAGAAAAAATCAGCAATATCAAAAAAACACCCATACAATAGCTGAGTATAACATAGTTCAAAGATCGAAAGTGCTCTAAATTGTATAGTTCAATGAAAATTATATAATAGAATAAATCATTCTAATGTTGGTCATAAATAAAATGCTGTATTTTCGATTTTTAAATCTTTAACCTATTGTTATGCCAATTGATAAGATAGATAAGCAATTGATTAAATTGGCCGCCCGTATAGAAAAAATTATTTATGGATCGTTATTTCCACTCTAATTCAAATTTAACCTCTTCTTGTCCACGGTACTTTTTGGAATCACAAACCCCTCCGAAATTATTGCCATCTTCTTCTAGTATATTGCCATCAAATGCGCATGCATTGATTACCTGTCCTTTCTCTATTGATCCAAGCTGAAAATCAAATGATAAGTCACCGTTCTCTTCCTCTGTGTCACAAAAATCTGTGAACCGTACTTTTGAATTTTCAATTGTGAAAACAGTAACATAGTTGTTAAGACAGTTTTTATCCTCACCACTAGAAAAATCTACGTTGACATGAATATCTACATCTGATCCTTTTCCATGATCACCATTGCCATCTTCTGAAGAAAAGGCAATAGTTGGGCTTAACAGTGTCATCAATACCGACAATCCTAACAATGCTAAAACAATGCTAAACATATTGATATAATAGTGAAAAAATATATAAATATTATCTTTTATATGCATAATTTACCCACATCTTGTGACTATCTTACGATAATTTTAAATAATTTTAAATATTATGAAAAATATAATTGAATATTATGAAAAGCCAATACGACTTGAAAATAAAAGTATCGACATCATAGCTATACTGATAATCTCGGTTATCCAACAGTATCAATAGATTTTGATTTTGTGAAGTCATATGCAGATGGTGTTGGCAATAATGAAAACCACGATAATGACAAATGTAGTGATGATGAGAAAGATGAATTTGATGCCCCTAACAAGGTAATTGTACAAAACCATAAAGATTACAGAATTGAAGTCGATTGTGAAAGACGAGGGAGATATTGAAGGGTTTAAGTAAACAGCACATTCAGAAGAATCAGATAGCAAGATACGCCTGAAAGGGGAGATGTCATAAACTTAGACTTTAGATGTGATGTTTTGGAGTGTGACGATGATCCAGGAGTAAGAGAAATTTACCTTATAGATAAGGATGTAAGCATAAGATATCGTAAGAGGGGAGTTTGATGAAGATGATAGAATCGAATTTGAACAGGTATATGATTCTGAGTTTAAAGTACCAGATAAAGATGATATTGGTAAGGACTTCACTACATTTGTAATATTTGCTTTTATAGATCAGGAAACAGACAGATTCTTTATAAGCCAAAATACAAAAGTAAAGTAAATGACAACTAGAGTAAACTATAATCGCAAATTATGTTGCATTTTCAGGACTTTCTTGTGCAAGGTTTTTTAGAATTTTGTTAAAGTAGGCTTTGGTGCAGGTTTTTGTTACGGAATCTGTCTTTCTAAATATTGTATCATGCTCTGTTTCGTCTTGTTCTGCGTTATATTCTTGCTTGTGAGACAACCCTTTTTTTCTAAGAGAAACTTGGCTTTTATTATTTTTAACATTATTGCATAGTTCCCAAGATAAGCGCGGGGAGTGGGATTCGAACCCACGAGTTCTTTCGAACATGGGATTAGCAATCCCACGCCCTACCAGGCTAGGCGACCCCCGCTTTAAAATTATTTTTTTACAAGGGTTTATTAATTATTTGCATACCACACCATTTTTAAAAAGCATACCGGCCCTGATCTTTTCCAAGATAATTCTTATTTTATCTGTAATTTATAAAATTTTGGAAAAGAACAAAAAAATATATAAAAAGGCTTCTAAAAGTTTAATAATTTAATTAAACTAAATTCCTCATGCCAACTGCCTATGTATTATTAAACTGTGATTTAGGTTCTGAAAGCGAAATAATAAAAAAAATCAAGCAAGTTCCTGAAGTAGTAGAAGTGAACGGTGTTTTTGGGGTCTATGATATAATTGTGAGAATCTCATCCGATGATATGGATAAACTAAGGGAAATTATTACATGGAACATAAGAAAAATAGATAAAGTCCGTTCAACGCTTACAATGATTGTAATAGAGGGACAGGGGGAAAAGCAATGATCACCCAGATAACATGGACCCAAATGTCACATTTTGTTTAGAATAGACTTCATTTCATTTACTGTTTTGATTATTTCCTCTTGTGTGTTATAAAAGTGAGGGGAAGCTCTCGCAATCTTTTTTAAACCAATCTCCCTCTCAGCCAATATTATCCCCTTTTCCTGCAGTCTTTCAACCAACGCCTTGACTGTGCTGTTATTGTTCCTCCTAAAAGAAAAACAAACCATGGATGAACGCAGATTTTCCTCAGGGGATTCATGGATGACGATATCCTTTACTTTGGCTATTTCCTCCCTAAAAATATTTGAAACCTTTTTGTTTTTTTGGATAATGTTGTGCATCCCTATTCGAAGCAAATACCTTATCGAGGATTCAAGCCCGGCCAAACCCGGAAAATTTCTAAATGTGGGGTGGTATTTTTCAGGGTAATTGTAATATTTTAGATCTTCCTTTGTTTTGGAGGACGGTGCTGTTTTGTTTTCTTTATGCAATTCAACCTTTGCAGATCCCGCCCCTACAAACACTGGTTCAATTTCATCCATAACCTCTTTGTTTACATATAACACCCCAATTCCCAAAGGTCCACAAATCCATTTGAAGGCCGGAAAGGCTAAAAAGTCGCAATTTATTTTTTTTACATCCACATCCACAGCGCCCACACTCTGTGCCCCGTCTATTAAAAATAATGTTTTTCTGTTTTTGTTTTTGATGATTCTTCCAATTTCTTCTACAGGGGTGATGGAACCATCGTTGTACATGACATGGCTTGTGGCCACAATCCTGTGGGCGTTAGATTCCAACGATTCTTTTAAATCCTCTAAAATTAAGCCATCCTTATCATTGGTATGGGGGAACTTGTCTATTTTCAAGTTCTTGTCCCTGGCTACCTTAATCCAAGGTAAATAGTTTGAAAAGTGTTCATTTTTTTGGTTTCTCAATAATATCCTGTTGCCTTTATTCCAGGCCAATCCATTGGTGACAAAGTTGATTCCCTCTGTGGTGCTTTGAGTAAAGATTACCTCATCATCGCCACAGTTTATCAAGTCAGCCACTCTTTTCCTAGTCTCTCCTTTTAAATCGTCCAGATAGTCATTGAATTCCTTTGAATCAGGGCCCTGCTCTGAATATCTCAGGTAAAAATCAGTAATAGATTTAATGGTGGAAACTGGAACCGGACCAATGGACCCATTGTTTAAATAGATTTTTTTTTTGGTTATCAAAAAATCCCCTTTGATGCTAGCATTCAATTCAGTGTCATCAAACTCCGTAGCCTTTGTTGCCGTTGTTGCCGTAGCCGTTTCCCTATTTAGCAATAAATATTGGATTAACTATTGAATATTTAAGGTGTCTTTAATTCAATAATTTTTCAAGTACCTCCTCCCCACTCTCCACATCTCCCCCTTCCCCGTATTATTTTCCTGCACTCATTTCAAAGGGCATAAATTTGGCTTACTTTAACAACATAAATGGAAAGATTAATTTTTTATCTTCTCTGCTTTTGGGTTCCAAAGAAAAACAAATCTCTTTTGTAGACTTTGATACGGTGTTTTCGTCATACCTTCATACCAAAACACTAAAGTTCGACAGCAGTGATTTTCCCGACTTTACGATTATCCTGCCCCGGGTGGAAAACATTGCCAAAGCATTCAAAGAAATACTGAGTACAATATCCTGCAATTCAATTGTAATAATTGATTCATTGAATGGATTGATGGATTCTTTGAATATGCTAAACCTCTCAAAGATAAAAAAAAACTCAAAATCCAATGAAGAAGGAGAAGGAAAAAAGGCATCAAAACACAAGTCGGCAGGGCACCAGAGTCTCAATATTTTGTTTCTTCTCTTAAAAAAAATTGAAAGTTCTAACACCCCAATAGTGGTTACGGTATACCAACCGACTGAAATATCAAAGAAAATGATCCATGAGCTGTTGTCAAACAAGGAAGATGAAGAGCAGGCAAATCATTTTGTAAGGATATCCAGTTCCATATTGTTTTTGGAATTCATTGAAGAGCATTTAAAGACCGGGTTTACAATCATCAAAAATGATGGATCTTCTGAAAAAAGTGTAGGGACGTTTCATCCCTACTCAACATGGCATCACTACAACTTTGTCAACACGTAATCACAGAATGAACGATCAGGATTTTGCCTCGATTATTCTGTACATTGCGACTACAGATATTGAAAATATGACAATCCCTATGGACAAAAGACCATACTTCTCGTTTCTCCTTGAAGCGTTATATGCCTTGAGCATTACCAACGCCCCCACAAAACCAAAAATCAATGTGAAAACACCAATTACAGTCTCATAGTTATTTTGAACAGCCCTAGACGGAATGAATCCACTTATACTATAACTTTGCCCCTCTATGAGTGAATTAATTAGCCCAGCAGTGAATGCAAAAAAAACAATTAGGTAAATGCTTGCCAAAATTAAGTTTAAACCAATACCCCGTATTTTCAACAAACTCTTTAAATTATGAAGTATTTATAAACTAAAACTTTTTTCCATGCATAAAATTATAAATATTGTAGTGGAGTGTGGCTTGTTGAAAGAAAGGAAACCGAAAGGAAAACTCATTGTTATTGAGGGTCTGGATAAATCCGGAAAAACAACCCAGTCAAGGATGCTCTTTAACTTTTATGACAAGATTTATCCGGGAAATGTCAGTCTATTGAGTTTCCCCGACTATTCAACAAGAATAGGAAGGGAAATCAAGTTGTTTCTGGAAGGCAGGGTCAAATACAACAACGAAGTGAAACACATGTTGTTATCTGCAAACAGGTGGGAAAAAAAAACCGAGATAGAGGGTTTAAGAGAAAAGGATAACATTGTCATCATAAACAGGTATTACCAATCAAACCTGGCTTATGGATTGGCCAACGGCATGGATTTTGATTGGTTGGTCAACCTTGATTACGGTTTACCAAAGGAAGATATTGTTATTGTATTGGATATTGAGCCCGTTATTTCGTACAAAAGGGGCTTTGACAACGGGTTTGTTCTCGATGAGTTTGAAAAAAGCAGGGATTTTCTGGAAAAAGCAAGAGAAAATTATCTTGATCTGGCAAAAAGGTTTAATTGGACTGTAATAGACTCAGATTCTGATGTAAACTCCCTGTTGGATTCAATTACAAATGTTATTGAGATAGAGAGATAAAATCAATATGAAACAAAAGCAATATGCATTGTTTTTTTTCATTATTATCAATAATTATCATATATATAGACATATCCGTAATCAAATCTTATGAATTTGAGATTCATTGGTGAAATTACAGATCCCATTCATAAAAATATAAAATTTACACTCGTTGAAAAAGAATTAATTGATACCTTCGTTTTTCAGAGGTTAAGGAGAATACGGCAACTGGCCGGTGCCCACCTGGTTTACCCTGGTGCGCTGCATTCACGCTTTGAACACTCTCTTGGCTCCATGTTTTTGGCGGGGTTGGCTGGTCAAACACTATATAGCAAGGATTACTTTACGGATCAGGACTACATACAAAAACTTCGCATTGCAGCACTCTTGCATGATATAGGTCATGGCCCCTTTTCCCATCTTTTTGAGGAGGTTTTAAAAACCAATGACAAGTTTTCCCATGAGAGCCTAGGGCATGACATTATTACCAAAACAATTGTTTCTGACATCATCACAAAAAATGGTTACAACTCTCAGGAAATAGCTTCCCTAAGCTTTGGCAAGCACAAAATAAATTTTCTGAATGAGATTATTTCAGGAGGATTGTCCGTAGATTTAATGGATTACCTCCCAAGGGATAGCTATTTTTCTGGTACCGAATATGGAAAAATAGACTATCACAGGATTATAAATTCTTTAGAGGTTTCATCCAATGATGTTTTGGGAATAAGCAAATCGGCATTATATTCGTATGAGTCAATGCTGATATCAAGGTATCAAATGTTTAAAGCAGTGTACTTTCATAAAACAGTGCGCTCAGGTGAGGTAATGCTATTGCACTCGATGAAAATTCAGGATGAGGTATTGCATTTTACCGATTTTCGCTCTTTGGAAGATTTTTTTGGTTTACACGACGAAATGGTTTTAGAAAAACTGACATCTACCGCATTAAACGATAACGATAAAGAAAAAAACAAGAACATGAAAATATCCATAACACTTGCAAAAGATTATCAAAACCGAAACCTCTTAAAATGCATCTATGAGTTTTTTTTACTCACTAGCCAAAGAAGTAATAAGGTAAGAATGGAAAATGAGGAGAATAACCTTTTTGATGTTCACTCACATTTTGATCACCAAATAGACAACATAAAGAAGATAGTTGATGAGTATCAGCAATTGGGATACCCAATATTTTTGGATGTGTCTCGGGCCCCCTCCATTCCATTAGCTCCAAAAAAAGAGGAGGTTACATCAATAATGATAATGGATAAAAAATCAGAATATGAAAAATCTTTTGATCAAATTCCCTTAATCAACGCCATTACCGGGTATCTGGACATGATAAGGATTTACACAACCAAGGAGAAAAGAAAGTTTTTTGAAAATATCTTCAATGGCTTTCTTAATTGATCCTTTGCATAACGAAATTTATATTGTTAAAAGGAAAAAGAAAAGCAAATAAAATGACCAAGCCACGGATTGTTATAAAACTTAGTGGAAGTATCTTTAATTTTGCGACAGATTATAAAATATTACATGATTACGCCCTCCTAATTAAAAAAATTAATGAGGTTTACCAACCAGTGATTATAACGGGTGGTGGAAAAATAGCAAGGTTTTATATCGATTTGTCCCGAAAATTGGGTTTTGACGAATCGGGATTGGACCTGATGGGCATACAGGTTTCTCGCCTCAATGCAAAGTTGTTTATAGCAGGCCTTGGCGATTTATGCTTTCCATTAACCCCTCGCAATTTGGATGAAATTTCCACCGCAATCCTCACAGACAAGGTTATAGTTACGGGTGGACTGTACCCTGGACAAAGCACAAACGCCACTTCTGCTTTGATAGCTGAAAAGATAAAGGCAATAAAATTTTTCAACGCGACTGACGTGGAGGGAATTTTTGATTCCGATCCTCGACACAATCCAGATGCAAAATTGTTTGAATCTATTGATGTTAAAGAATGCATCAATCTCCTAAAAATGGAAAACTCCATGGCGGGGACCTATGATTTGATGGATTTAATCGGCTTAAAAGTAATAGAGCGCTCGTGTTTACCAACAGTTGTTTTCAAGTCATCTGTGGAAAACATTCAGAAGGTCGTGATGGAAAATGCAAAAATGGGAACAGAGATAATCATATAGTTTTAACCTGACCATCATAATTTTCAATTCCCTCTTGCAACATCTTAATGAATATCTTTTCCCCTTCTTCAATGTTCATGGGTTTTGATTGAGCTTTTGCAAAACCATCTTCATCAGTCAAGTACAAAATAATTTTATCACCAAAAACCGCCTTGCCTGCATATGTCCTCTCTCCAACCGGAAGGAATCCCTTTCCATCAGGGGACTGCTTTATTGTATAGGTCAACATTGCAAAACCCGTATAGTTAAACAGCCTTATTTGGGCATCTTTTGAATTCTTTTGCCCGATAAAGGCGGCTTCATTATATCTCATTATAAAACAACTCTTTTTGCCGAATAATATAATTTTAGCTTGATGTTTCTCTTCACCTTTCACACCCCATTTTTCTCATATTATTTTTTCCTTTCCTTTCGTTTCCTTTCCCTTCATTCAAAACTTTTTACAGCAACAAGAACAGGATGATGTGTGGGTGTTTGGCATTATTGCAGATAATCGCCTTGAAACATGCTGTTTCTTTAGGATCAATTCAACCCACAGTCCCTTATAAAAAAAAATATTATTGCCATCTCACTTTGAGGAAATTATCCATATCCTCAAGTATTAGTGTTTATAAATGGGGATTGTAAGATACTTTTTATGGCTTTTATAAATGGTGCAGAGTGGATTATTATTATTCTGATAATTGTTATACTTTTCTTTGGGGCAAAAAAAATCCCAGAGTTAGCCAGGTCTTTGGGAAAGGCATCGTCTGAGTTTCAAAAGGCAAGAATAGAAGCAAAAAAAACTATTGAGAGTGATAAGGATTCATCCACCAAAAAAAATGTGGACAGAGAAAAGTTGGAATCCATTGCTGAAACCTTGGGTGTGGATTACTCCAATAAAGATGATCAAGATTTGAAAAATGCTATTGATTCTGAACTAAAAAAACAAAATAATGAATAACAACAGTGTGTGAAATGCCTAACAGCTTTAATTCACAATGTAAGGGAAATGTTGAAACCACAATTAATAATCACATAGAGAGTGATTATGACCTAAATAACATATCGGTGGGCGTGATAGGTAGCCATTCTGCGTTAGAAATAATGGATGGGGCAAAGGAGGAAAGCCTTAAAACAGTTTGCATTTGCCAAAAGGGAAGAGAGCTGCCGTATTTAAGATACAGACGCCTCTCAGATGAGTTGATAATTGTAGACAAGTTTTCAGACATCCTTTTTAAGGAAAATCAGGAAAAACTTTTAAGCCTAAACACCATCATGGTTCCCCACAGATCATTTTCGGTATATATCGGATATGACAACATAGAGAATAATTTCTGCCTGCCTATTTTTGGCAACCGGTGGTTGTTAAAAGCCGAAGAAAGAAACCTGGAGAGAAATCAATACTATTTATTGGAAAAGGCAAAGATCCCCCATCCTAAAATTTACACTAATCCCGATGAAATTGACGGGCCTGCAATTGTCAAAGTTCAAGAGGCCAAGCGAAAATTGGAACGGGCATTTTTTATTGTTACATCTTTTGAGGATTATAAAAAAAAATCCCAGGCTAAAATGGATAAAGGAATAATCGACGCAGAGTCCTTGAAAAGCAATTCCGTAATAGAGCAATACATGATAGGAACATATTTCAACTTTAATTTTTTTTATTCACCCCTGGAGGATGAAACCGAGTTTTTAGGCATTGAGAGGAGACTACAAACAAACATTCATGACTATACAACATCGATTCCAGCTAAAAATCAGCTTGAAATTGATATTGAACTCCAGAATATAGAGGTGGGCCATACACCTGCAAGCATTCGTGAGTCGCTTTTAGATAACGTGTTTAAAATGGGGGAACAATTTGTAGGCAGCACAAAAAAAGAATATCCACCCGGAGTTATTGGGCCCTTTTCATTGCAAAGCGTAATTACACCTGATTTAAACATGGTTGTTTATGATGTCTCTTTAAGGGTTCCTGGAAATCCCATACTCGCCACTACCACACCTTATACAAAATACAAACACGGTGAAACTTTTGGTGTAGGAAGGCGTATAGCAATGGAAATCAAAAAGTCCATACCAAATCCCAAAGATGTTATTAGGATAGTGACATAATACCAACAGATATCGAGTTATTGTACACTATCCAATTCTTTAATCTCGATATGATTTCAAATATTTTCTCTTTTCATTTTTTATTTATCCCCACATGCATTTTGTGATCATTACTTTTTTGCTACACACATATTTTTTAAAACATAAACACAGCAAACAAAATTTAGCGACGGATTTGAAAAGTTCATTTATTGCTGTTATGACACCAATTGACTATAGGTAAACTTGGCAACCTATCGGCTAACCAATTTTGCTGCTATAATGTTCTCCATTAATGGTTTTATCTCTTTCAACTCTTCTATTGACTTTCCGCCCCCCTGACCGAAATTCCTTGAACCGCCTCCAGAACCATTTAAAATTAGTGATGCGGATTTGGCAAGGTCCCCTGCATTTATGATGCTTGAAGAGTTTTTGCCGCAGTAAACTATCACTCTGGCAGAATTTTTATTGTCTACTATAGAGACATAAATCAGATCAGGATCCGCATCTACTGCATTCTTCCCTACAATCAAATGAAACTCTTCATCGAGTTCATCCTCTATCACATAGTACAGTTTAACAAATTTGCCTCTATTGGTTTCAGATTCAATTGTTGCGGAGTTACTAAGAATATGTTGAGAATATACCCTTGAAATGCTTTTTATGATGCTTTTTATTTTTTTCTTGGATTTATCAAGGTCATCCATATTTTTTGAAAACGAATCTATGACTTTTTCTTTACTTGTGCCAAGACTGTTTACAATAAACTGTATTTGATCTTCCTGCTTCTGAATGTATTTTAATGCATTTTGTCCCGAAACAAACTCAAGTCTAACTACACCATCTTGAATTCTTTCAGTTTTTAGGATTTTTACCAATCCAATTTCTCCGGTGTTGAAAACGTGTGTGCCCCCGCATGCCTCTATGTCTAAACCCCCTATGTTTACTATTCTAACATTATTGGATGGAACCACCCCTCCCTGATAAATTCTAAAACCATAGTTTTGTTCTGCTACCCCCCTGTCAAAGGTATTAATATAAACCGGCAGGTTTTTTCTAATCACTTCATTTGCCTTTATCTCTATTTCCTGAATTTCATGTTTGTTTAATGCCGAGTGATGGGTTATATCTAGGCGTGCGTAATTCTCCTCTTTAAATGCTGAATTTTGCCAAACCCAAGAGCCTAAAATATTTCTGGATGAGTGGTTTATAATATGCGTGGATGTGTGGTTTTTTGTAATCGAATCTCTACGCTCTTTTTCTACAATACAGTTAACCGCTTCGCCTTCCCTCAAGTTATTCTTTTCGGATGTATGATGAAAAACAATGTCTTTAACTTTGATAACGTTGTCTATCCTGTGTGCCCCAACATATCCAAAATCAGGTTCTTGACCTCCCCCTCTTGGATAAAAACAGGTTTTATCCAAGATTATGATGTCCTCATCAATCCGTTTTATCACTTTGGCTTCAAAAATGTTTTTGGCGGGATACTCATAATAAAGTAATTCAGTTTTTGCTATAGAGTCTAAATCCAGGTCTTCGCCTATGTTTATTTCACTTTTGTCTTTTTTAGTTAAATTAATTGAAGAGTGCAATTCTGAGAGTTTTGTATAAAAATTTTGGGGTACCGAATCTATCAATCCCGCATCGACAAGATAATCAGGCGTGATGCCATCTGATTCATAAAGCCTTATCAAATTATCCATGTTCGGTTTAATGTTTTCCTTCTTTATCTTATCAGAAATG
This sequence comes from uncultured Nitrososphaeraceae archaeon, assembly GCA_963779615.1. Lineage (GTDB taxonomy): Archaea > Thermoproteota > Nitrososphaeria > Nitrososphaerales > Nitrososphaeraceae > Nitrosocosmicus. Next base: position 77,336 of record CAVZZA010000004.1, on the reverse strand, counting down.
GTGCTAATCCTATTTTCTGTGTCATAGAACCTTTTGGACTCTATATCCAAAATGGTAAAAATGTCATTTTTAAAGTCATTCAGTTCCGGATACAATTTTTGTAATTGATCTATATGCATTTCCACAATGTCTGAAATTTTTAAGCTGAACCCTAACTTTTTTAGCAATGATAAAGAACGTCTAAGCAACACTCTGAGATTGTATCCGCCTCCCACGTTTGATGGCAATGAACCATCGCTTATGGCAAAAATTAATGTCCTTGCATGGTCAACTATAGTGTATAGGGATTCATATGGGACAACGGTCTTTTGCAATTTTTCAAAATCCACTTTTAATTCTTGAGCAATTTGTTTCTTTATGATTTTTGTGTCGGCATTAGAGTTGAGTTTTGATGACACCCTACCAAAATAATTTGCGAGAAGAGTTGTTTCGAAATTATTTTCATCTTTGGATGAAAAATGTTCTAAACCTAGGGCATTGTAAATATTTTTCAATACAGGCTCAAATGTACAATCGTAACTTGTGGGTGTTCCATTTGTTATCCATGAAAACCTTTCTAAACCCGCACCCATATCAATAATTTTGTTTTTCATTGTATGGTAATTTTTTTCGTTACCCTCAAATTCTGTAAAAACTGCATTTCCCAACTCCAAACCCCTCACAAAGTATTCCAAGGAACAGCCAAATGCACCAGCTCCCAACCAAACGTCTTCTACAAAAGTTATTTCGTTTGGGGAAATGCCTAGAACGTCCACGAGCAGTCCAAAGTCCAAATCAATGCACCGGTCTTTCCAATATCCCCCTTCTTTATCGGCATTGCATGTTTGGCCTATCATGCAAAATGAGGTATAATGACGACCGCTAACTCCCACATTCTCAATGTCGTTAAACCTGAGGCACATTTGAGGTACTACCAGAGGATTGTGGGGCAGTTCAAAGACAACCTTGTTTTCCATAATTCGCTGAAAGTCAACTATCGAAGCGATTGTGTAATAGAGGTCCTCTCTCCATCTGCATACAACAGGATATCGGTTTACCGTAGTATGTCCATTTTTTTCAAAATATTTTTTGGTTTCTTCCCATGATTGAACATAACTTAATCTTTGTGAGGTTGGCGGATTCCCGATAAACGAATAATTTTCATGATCTGGACAGCACAACCGTTGAGAAAGAGACCAGTAAAATTTTCCACAAATACTGCATGATTGCCTTATAAATCCTAACCTATCAAAAAGCGATACTTTATAAAACTTTTCATAATCTGAAGAAAAAATGTTAAGAATCTCCGTTTTATTCAATTGAAATTATCTGATAATTAAGGTAATTAATGCTTTTAATCCAATAATTACCCAATACTTCAAATAATGTTATTTGGATATGGAATCGTTTATGAATCTTAAATATGTTTCTTTAGGTGCTGCGCCAACGGTTCTGTTTACCTCTTTACCCTTATTGAAAACCATTAATGACGGAATTGACTGAATGCCATATTTCATGGCGATGTCTTGACTTTCATCCACATTGAGTTTGACAACCTTTATTTTATCCGAATGAGATTGTGCTATTTGCTCTACTACTGGACCTACCATTCTGCATGGACCACACCATTCTGCCCAAAAGTCTACGAATACAGGTTTTTCTGATTTAAGAACTTCCGACTCCCAGTTATTGGAATTTACATGAAGTACGTTTTCATTTCCCATAACTAATAATTCCAATGCAACATATTTGAATATTTGTAGAGATTGTTATAAAAAATTGGTTTATATGGCTTGCGCGAAAGGAGTTTGGTGAATAGTTGGGGAGCAATAAACAGAAACAAATAAAAAATCGCCTTTCAAAAAAGGTTATATTTTAATGAAATTTTGATTTCATTGTATTAGGTTGGAAGAAAAAACAGTTATTGAACAAGACATTGACAATTGGCGAAGAACACACTATTCTTTTCAGGTAAATAGTTCTCAGATAAATCAATTGGTCATAATAATGGGATGGATATCATCCAAACGTGATCATGGCAATGTTTTATTTATCCAGTTAAGAGATAAATTTGGAGACATCCAGATTGTCGTGAAAAAAAAAGATTCAGAAAGAGGAATTTTTGAAGTTTTAAAAAATTTGAAAGAGCACTCTTCAGTTGGGGTAAAAGGAAAAGTTGTTGAACAGAAACATTCTTCAAACAACGTTGAGGTGATTCCACTTGAAATCAAAGTATTGTCCGTTTCTACTAAAGCTGCCCCATTTTTGACTCAAGCAGTTTCAACCATAGGAATTGATACAAGATTGGAGTTGAGGGCACTTGATTTAAGAAGAAATTACCTGCAAAATGTTTTCAAAATAAGATTTACAGCCTTAAACTCCATAAGAGAATTTCTAACCAAGAATTATTTTATTGAGGTAAATACGCCAAAAATGATTGCAACTGCCACAGAGGGTGGGGCGGCCCTTTTTCCAATCTTCTATTACGACAGAGAGGCGTTTTTAGCTCAAAGCCCTCAGTTGTATAAAGAACAATTAACAATGGCATTTGAAAATGTTTTTGAAATCGCGCCAATATTTAGAGCGGAACCTTCCAGAACAAACAGACACCTTTCTGAGGCAATTTCTGTAGATATTGAAAAAGCATTTGTCGATTACAATGATGTGATGGAATTACTCGATGGCCTTATCGCACACATCATTTTAAGAATACAAGAGGAAAATGCAAATGAATTAAAAAACTTGGAAATAGAGTTGCCACACGTTAACCCTCCTTTTCCAAGATACGCGTATACGGATTTGGTGGATAAATTGCAAAAAAATCACAAATACATCAGATGGGGAGACGACATTTCACCAAAGATTTTAAGGGATGTGATTGTAGATGATTTTTATTATATTGTGGACTGGCCCTCATCTACCAAACCGTTTTACGTAAAATCCAAACTCAATCCTGATGCAACCCCTTCAGAGTATGATTCTTCAGATTCAGAAGAGAAAGAAAGTCACAGGAGTATAAGCGAATCTTTTGATCTGATGTATGGCGCCTTGGAGTTATCTTCCGGAAGCACCCGTATTAACAACAAAAATACTTTATTGGAGAATATGAAAAAAAAGGGATTAAATTTTGCTGCCTTTGACTACCATTTGCGCGTATTTGATTATGGTGTCCCACCGCATGCCGGTTTTGGACTGGGTCTCGAAAGGCTTATCATGGCATTGCTAAAAATTGAAAACATACGGGATGCCACATTCTATCCAAGGGACATTGACAGACTGACACCGTAATCAATACCAATTTAAAGGAATAAATCATGTATAGACGACCTTGATTTTTCTTTTGAAGTCGACATGTAGACATGAATTGTTTTCATCATGTCATTTTTCATCTATATTGCCTTTTTACAGCGAGTACAAAAAATTATATACCAAAGGTAAAGAACAATTTTAATTATACCAAAAAATGTCTGATTATTATGAAGTAAAAAAATTGTGCAGTCTCTCCAGGCTAGAAATTGGAGAATCAGAGTTTCAAAAAACCGCTGACAAGATTAAGGAAGTTATAACTTTTTTTAATAAATTGGATGAATTTGACACAGTGACGGACGATAATCATGAAATCCCTGATAACTACATAAAAATGGAAAAAAGCATTGACGATTTAAGAGACGATGTACCAAAATTGAACGAAAAAGTGACGGATACAGGTAACAATTTGCCGTTTAATTTTCTGAATAAAAAAAATGGATATGCAATAGGTCCGAGGATTTAGCAACATGTCTGATTTTCACAAACTGTCAGGTTATCAGGTTTCTCAAAAAATTAAAAATCAAGAAATATCTGCAGTGGACTACATTGATACATTGTTTGAAAGAATTGACAAGGTAGACTTGAAAATCAACTCTTTTATAACAAAAAATTATGAATCGTCCCGGGTAAAAGCAAAAGAACTCGACAGTAAAATTAAAAATGATGAAAAAACCGGGAAATTGATAGGAATACCTATTGGAATCAAGGACAACATTTCTGTTTTAGGCGTAAAAGCCACATGCGCATCAAAGATTCTGCAAGAATATAACCCCCCCTACAATGCAACAGTAATTGACCTACTGGAAAAACAGGATGCCATAATAATTGGAAAATTGAACATGGATGAGTTTGGGATGGGTACCACTTCCGAGTTTTCCCACTATGGGGCAGTCCATAACCCTTGGAACACAGAATATGTGGCAGGGGGTTCATCGGGTGGAAGTGCAGCAGCGGTATCCTCCCTTCAGGTACCCATATCATTAGGCTCGGATACTGGTGGCTCTATCCGGTGCCCCTCTAGTTTTTGTTCCGTTGTGGGTATGAAACCCACCTATGGTACAGTGAGCAGGTACGGCTTGATATCCTATTCAAATTCACTTGAGCAGATAGGCCCTATTTCCAGAACAATTAGAGACGCTGTTATGATCTTAAATACCATCACCGGTAAAGACTCCCATGACGATACTACCGTAGATAAACAACTGGAATTTAAAATAAATGATATGGATAACATTTTATCTGCAAACCATAAAATCGGTGTAATAAATGATTTGATTGATAGTTCGGAAAAACAGGTTGTTGAAACAACGTACAAAAAAATTGCGACGTTGCAAGAATACGGCTTTGATACTCAAGAAGCCAAAATAGACCACTCAGATTTTGCATTGGCTGCCTATTATGTTATTGCAATGGCAGAGGCCAGCAGTAATTTATCCAGATTTGACAATATAAGGTATGGTTTTAGGTTTAACCCAGAAGGATATGAATGGAACAGTTATTTTTCCAAGGCAAGGTCAAATTTTGGAGATGAAGTAAAAAGAAGGATATTGATTGGCTCTTTTGTTTTGTCTGCAGGGTATTATGGCAAATATTATTTGAAAGCCCAAAAAATAAGAAACATGTTAAAAAACGAGTTTAATAAACTATTCAAGTTTTTTGATGTTTTGATATTACCGACAATGCCTATACTACCATTTAAAATAGGGGAAAAAGGCTCCAAACCCCTAGATCTGTACAATTTAGACATTTACACCATCCTGGCTAATTTGGCTGGATTGCCTGCTATATCTATACCCGCAGGCTTTAGTAAAGAAGGGTTGCCTATTGGTTTGCAACTATTGTCCAATGAATTCAACGAACAAGCGTTGATAGATATTGCGACTTTTTTTGAAATAAACGACAAGTTCACCGAGTGGACACCAAAGATATGAACCAAATCAAAGCAAAATCTCAACATTTAGATAATGATGTTGCCGCCAATGATCACTCATCCACGGCGGCGGATGACAGTGTAAAGATCGGGCTAGAGATTCATTGCCAACTAACAAGATTGAAGACAAAGCTGTTTTGCGGGTGCTTTTCTAATTACAGGAATTTTAGTCCAAACGAAAACACCTGTTCAGTTTGTTTGGGCCTTCCGGGGTCCTTACCGATGTTAAATAAAAAAGCAGTTGAGTATGCATCAATGGTGTGTTTATCTTTAAACTGTAATATTCCTCAAAAAATTACATTTTATAGGAAAAACTATTTTTATCCGGACTTGCCAAAGAACTTTCAGTTAACCCAATATAATTCATACGAGCTAAGCAGCATCGGATATGATGGATTTTTGTCGTATTTTGATAATAATGAAGAAATCCAAGTAAAAGAGAATCATCCAGACAAAATAGCACGCATCAAAAGAATACAACTAGAAGAAGATCCAGGAAAAATTATTTACGAAGATAACAATTCAAAGCAAAATAACTATTGCCTGATAGATTATAATAGGGCAGGGGTAGCATTAGTCGAAATTGTTACTGAGCCTGATTTTGGCAATGCTACTGGTGTAAGGTCATTTCTTAACAAAATAACCAATGTTTTTGAATATTTGGGCGTATCTGATCCAGATTTGGAGGGTGCCGTAAGATGCGACGTAAATGTGTCTGTTAAAGGAGGAAAAAAGGTAGAAATAAAAAATATTAGCTCCTTCAAAGATGTAGAAAGGTCAATATTTTATGAAATAACACGACAAAAAACTCTGTCGCTACATGAGATAAACGTAAAATCAGAAACCCGTCACTGGGATGAAAAAAGAAAGATAACTATTCCAGCAAGGACAAAGGAAGAAGAAGACGAGTACAAATATTTTCCAGAGCCCGACATTCCAAGAATTATTTTAGGCACCGACTTTAAGGAAAAAATCAAAGAAAAAATGCCTGAACTGCCAATTGAAAGGTTAAAGAGATACCGCGAAATTTATAAACTTTCAGACCACATCTCTAATATTTTAATAAATAACAAAAAAATTTGTGACTTTTTTGAGGAGTCTCTAGAGATATACAATTCCCCAAAGGAAATATCAAACTGGATTATAAATGAACTTCTTTCTAAAACCAATGAAGGTGAAGGGAAAAGTGAAGTAGCTGGTGGTGAAAAAGACAAAGACAGGCTCAATAGCATACGGGGTGATAAAAACAGGCTTTTGAGTACCCAGGTTACCCCTCAACAAATTGCAGATATCGCAAAATTGGTCGAAGAAAATTCCATAAATAGAAACACCGCCAAGGACATCTTTTATAAAAGTATCAAGACTGGAGAAAGCCCCTTTAAGTTAATTGAAAAGACAAAAATAGAGAAAATTTTAGATCCAAGTGTCATAAACATGCATATTGATAATGTTTTGGGTGACGAAAAACATTTAATTGAGCAATCCAATACAAATCCAAATGTTTATAATTTCATTTTAGGGAAGATAATGAAAAAAACAAACGGAAGGGCTGATCCGCAACTAACATTAAAACTGATCAGGGAATCCTTAATAAAAAAAAATAAAAAACCAGCAATTTAATTCAATACAAACAATATTTTTTTAAATTAATTAAATTAATTAATTTAATTTTTATTTAGAATCAATTAAAGAATCCAGATGCTTCATTATTAATGGTAAGAAAGAGCCGATATCTGTTACGATGCCAATAGCTTGGGTGGTTCCCCTATCAAGCAGTTTTGTTACAACAGGCTGGTTTATGTCAACTGCTATTACCTTTACGGAAGCAGGTATCATATTACCAACCGCTATTGAATGAAGCATAGATGACAACATCAAAACCAATTTTGCGTCTTTTAACAATTCCTTATATTGCCTTTGGGCTTCAACAATATCGGTGATAACATCGGGTATTGGGCCATCGTCCCGTATTGAACCACACAAAACAAAAGGAACATTGTTAGCTACACACTCATACATGATCCCACTTTTTAGAATTTTTTTTTCCACCATGGATTTTATTGAACCGGCTTTGAAAACCTCATTTACTATCATCATGTGATTGCGATGTCCCCGAACCGCCAAGGTGCCATCTTCAACATGCATTCCTAACGATGTACCCAACAACGAATTCTCAATATCATGCACAGCCAATGCGTTTCCGGCTAGGATTCCATTCACGTAACCACATCTAATCAATTTTGCTAAAATGTCTGAGGAACCCGAATGAACAATCACCGGTCCTGAAACAACAACAATTTTTCCCCCTTCCTGTTTAGTCTTGTAGAGATCATTTGCAACTTTTTTTGCTATTTGCTGTGATGGGCGCTCACTTGAACTTGTACTGCTCATAAACTGGAACATGTCAACCCCTTCTCTAGGTCGTTCTTGTGGAGTAATTTTAACTCCTCTTTCCCCGGTAACCACCAATTCCCCTTTTTTTACATCCCTATTGATTTTGCATTGAGCAAATTTGTTATAAGGATCTAATACAATACATTTGTCCATCATCATGTTTTCAACATTTATCCATTCACCATGAAAAAAAATTTGTGTTGTGTTGTTGGTGGTGCTATAGAAATCATCAGGCAACACCATGTCATTTGGTGATGCGGTACATTTCACCTCATCTAGTGAAATTGTAGTTGCCCCTTCTCGAAAAATAAATTCCAACATATTTTCCAGGTGCTCTTTATTTTTTCCTTTAACAAGTAGCCGGGCGTAGCTGTAATCTTGTTTCCTCTTTCCGATGGAAAACTCCGTAACTGTAAAGTCTCCCTTTAAATCCATAATCTTGTCAAATATGCGAGTAAGGATAGATGAATCTACTAAATGCCCTTTAACTTCCACCTCTTGTTCAAGTTTTTCCAATTTTGATCATTTATGCAAATGCTTTTTAAATTTCTTCTCCACCTTATTAAAAGGTGTTAAACAGGTAACGAAACTTTCCCTAGATATTGCTCCAGCCCTGCCTTTGATTTTAAATTATTCTCTATTTCCATTTTTTTTTCCTCTGAAAACCAATTTGCTATAGACTTGGCTATCCCGTTTTTATCACAAATTGCAATAAGATACCCTTGCTCCCCTCTTACGACAGCATAATAGTTTTCCTCTCCAACAGGTTCCCAAATGTTAGTTTTGTTGTCTTTGAGAGCAAGTGCAGGCATTGCTTGATTTTGGCTGCTATCGATGAATTTTGATAAAAATTCTTGGGCATCTTTTACCCTTTTTTCCCCAATTTTTAGGGCCACAAAATATTGCATATGTCTAGTTGTTTAAATAAAGCAATATTTGTTCTATTTCATCAAGATTTTGTTTTTTATCATTATTTGAGAATGACTTATTTTTTTTGGATTTGGAATTATCAACTACATATCTTAATGCCGATGCAAAAAATGGTTTTACATCATTTTTTTTTATATTTTTGTTACTCTCCAGGTAATAATTGGCTTGGATTGCCATTTCTAGTTTATCGATCAGGTGAATTAACCTGGAGGTGCCGGTTTTGTTTTCACTAAATTCTAGCCATAATTTTATATAATTACTTCTTAACACAACCCATGGAATTTTTGAAATTATATTGTTAATTGCATTATCTTCCAATTGCTTTTTCTTTTCAATTTTGATTGCGTTTGGCACATAATCACCGATAATAGATTCTCCCAAGTCATGGATTAATGTCATTTTAATCATTTTTATGATTTTTGCAGATGGGTATTTGTTGTACTCTGCAATAATCATGACCAAAACGATCATAGTCAGAGTGTGTTCTGCAACTGATTCGGGGTTGTTTATGTGTAGTTTTGTTTTCCAACCCGATCTTTCTACCTCTTTAAGTTTGTAAAAATGATTCAAAAATGGTGAAATTTCTTGTATGCTAAACTTTTTTTTGTTCATACATACTTATCATCGGTTGTGCTTTTTATTAAATGTCAAACATCAAGTGATTGTAGAAAATAAATCTTGGAATACTTGTTATAATAGATCGTATATCCAATACCCTGTCAAGAAAAACTGTTAAAAAAGATGCAACAATAGAGAAAACAACAGTAACCATTAAAATAAGCAATACGTTAGTGGTTTGGGTCATTACACTCATTGATCAAAAGTTAAAATCAATTTAATTCTTTGCAAAAGCTAAAACAAGTCTTAATGAGGTTTCCATGGAATATCATCGATGCCTTTGAGCTTATTAATGACTCTTGAAAGAATAAAAAAAAGATCTGACAGCCTGTTTAAAAAAATTAAACAGTGTTTATTTACCTCATTGTTCAGAAATAAACTAGCAAGGTTCACTTCGGCTCTCCTAATTATTGTCCTAATTATGTGACAGTATGAAGATTCGATTGACCCACCCGGTAGAATAAAGGATTTCAATGGATCAAGGCTATTTTCAAATTTATCTATGGAGTTTTCAATGTAAAGTATATCATCCTCATTAATTCTTGGGTAGCCCTTTACTGTTGTATCGGGATTGGCCAAATCACTACCCAAAATAAACAGTTGATTTTGAATCCTTGACAACAGGACCTGTAAGATCTCTTAATTCTTCATCCTGGTGCAAGTAATATAGCAACAACCCAATATTGCTATTAACCTCATCAACAGTTCCATATGTTATTATTCGCAAATCATTTTTTTTAACACGTGTACCATTAAAAAGACTAGTTTCACCATAGTCGCCCGTCTTGGTGTAAATCTTCATGTTCAAATATTATTCTAAAATGTTTTATTATTAAGTTTACACAGTAGGGATAAACCACAAGATGTTTTGTGTTTATCTCATCAGGCAAAAAATTTAATATGCATGCACCTCAGACTTGTGTTCCCTCAAATATTTTTTCTTCTTAAACCGTTCATTGCATTTATCACATTTAAAAGGATTTTCAAACTCTATGAGAAATCTTCTTTTTTTTTCCTCGGGACTTTCCAATATAGATGATGATTCATTAGCTGAACTGGTTAATTCATCTTTATTTATCATAGCTAATTCTTTAAAATACTCTAATTCATTAATTAGGATTTAGATTAAATTTTCCTATACAATTAATTATACAAATCTAAACTAAAATTTGTATTTGTATAAATAGAAGCAAAGCAATAATATATATATTATAAAATTGAACAAAATATTCTGTGCCGTCGTAGCTCAGCCTGGAAGAGCACTCGACTATATAAATAGGGTGAAGCTGAAGACCGAGCTGTCGTGAGCTCAAATCTCACCGGCGGCACTAACATATTAAGATAGGAATGTATAATATGATAAAAAACATAAAAAAGTTTTTCTGCCTTCACAAAAATGTATTTTCTTATAGAAAATATAATGATTTCGATTTTGTGGAGTACCAGATGTGCGATAATTGTGGAACGATCCTGAATGTTCTAAAAGGTTTTGATGAAGATATCAGAGGCTGAATGAAAAAATGAAAATTTCAGAAATTAATGTTCAAACATTACTTATAATTTGGTGCATAGGGGCAGCAGTAGCCGCAGCAGCTCTCTTAATCCCCATTTATTTTATATTTCTCATAGTGGGTTCTATAGGTTGGATAGGCGTAGGTATAACAACTTTTTTGATTTTCAATGTATTGAAAAAATAATAGGAGGTAACCCGACCTAATCTCTTCCGCCTTGTTCTGGTATGGAAACAAGTGTTACAGTCGACGTTATGCCATTTATTTTTCGGATGTTTGAAGTAATCGTATTATTCATCTCATCTACAGATTCGGTTTGAATTTTGACGAAGATATCATGAACTCCATAAGTACCACGAACCTCTTTCACTTGTTTAAGTTGCGAAATCTGTTTTATTATCTCCTCTTCTTTTCCTAAAATACTGTTTATCAAAATATATGCCGTAGGCATTGCATATTAGTTTATAATATTATATTTTAATCTATTGTTGGAGTTTACATGCCTCAGTTTTAAGAAAAGGCCTATTCATTGAGTATTGCGTCAGAGAGGCAAAATATAGGTAAAAGGGCCAATGCACAACAATGGATTACTTAAATAATATATCTGATCAATCAATTATAAATTTTAATGAGATTGCCCATTAAGGATGAAGGAAAAAATATTGAATTCATCAGTTTTATAAATAACGTAAACCAAGATCTTAAAGATAGCTTTGAAAAATCCATAAAAAAAAATCTTGAAACCTCAAAGATAAAGGTAATGTTGGCTGATTTTTCTGTAATAGAAACAAACACATTTGATCCAAATAGAGTATTAAACTATTTTTTTAATAAAGAAAAGGAAGCTGCATTATTAAAAACCTGGAAGGTTGTCCCCGTACAATCAACAAAAACGGACGATTTGCACAGAATCTTTTTTCAGCTGAGCACAGAAATAGAAAATTACTACTTCTATGTATATATGGGCATTCAATTTCGCTCTCTTTTATACTACAAACTCGATAAAGACATCATCACTCTAAATAAAAAAATTAGGGAACTAGAAGAAAAAAATATCAATATCAAAAATGAGGTTTCAATAAAAGGTGATCAAATAATAAAACAAGAATTAGAAAAACTGGGGTATAAAGACATAGGAAATACTGAATTGTTTGAGGAGCTTTTTACCAAACAGGACCTTTCTAAAGACCTGTCTGAAAAAGCATCCAAAATAGAGAGTAACTTTCCCGAGTTAGAACAGAATTCTAAATTGATAGAAACCTTAAAAAAAGACTTGGAAAACTTTACAATCGAACTTTATCAAATAAACCAGGCATCAATTGACTCTAATAAACTGATGATTGGCGAAGAAGGGATAGCATTCAATATGGATTTTGAGTTGATAAAAAACAAGAAAACTCGGGAAAAAACATCTGTTATTAATTTTGAAAAGATTAACAATCCGGACATATTGAAAATCGGGCAAATATTTACAAAACTTGTCAATCTTTTTAAAAATAGTTCTTAAAGAAAATGCCAACTAGAACAAAACAATCTTTCTTTAAACCTAATCTATTGATTTTCCAAGTCCAATTCCTCATAAACAGGTTTGTGGGCAGGTTATCCTTTATTCACCCTTCCTTTGTTTTCCTATGAGTACAGGTATGATATTCCGATTCCACTATTCTTGAAATTTTGATTTAAAAAATGCATCAGTATTCTATTGAACAACTATATTTAAATAAACCTTAAATCTTTTTTATTTTGGGAAAAAAAATTTCCAAAATAGATTTAAACAGCATAAAAGAAGCTCAAAAAATATTATCACAGTCACATATTAGAAAAACTGAGATGGTAAAATCCAATACGTTTTCCACTATTTCTGGGAACAACATTTATCTAAAACTTGAATGTCTTCAAAAAACCGGCTCCTTCAAGGTAAGAGGGGCAATTACAAAGATAAACAATTTGCCCCCTGATTTAAAAAAAAACGGGGTGATCGCTGCCTCTGCAGGAAATCATGCGCAGGGAGTGGCTTATGCTTCTTCGATGAACAATATTCCCTGCACCATTGTGATGCCCAAAACCGCCTCCCCCGCTAAAATATCCGCTACCAAATCGTATGGCGCAAAAGTGCTATTATGTGGAAACGATTACGACGAATCATCAGCCTCCATAAAAGAAATAGCAGAAAAAGAAAAAAAAACAATTATACCCGCTTTTGAGGATCCGAACGTTATCGCAGGGCAAGGGACAATTGGTTTAGAGATATTGGAAGACTTGAAACATATAGACGAAATTTACGTTCCCGTTGGTGGAGGTGGCTTAATATCAGGAATTGCCATGGTTTTCAAGTCCCTCAAACCCGACGTGAAGATAATTGGTGTAGAGTCTGCCGCCTTTCCCACCATGAGGAAGTCCATACAAGAAAACAAAATAACTAAAATTCAAAATGGGCATACAATTGCAGATGGAATTTCGGTTAAAACCCCTGGAAAGCTTACTTTTGAGTTGGTAAAAGAATATGTGGATGATATTGTTTTAGTAGATGATCTGTCAATTGTTAAAACAATGTTTTTGTTGATGGAAAGAGCCAAAATTGTGTCCGAACCAGCCGGCGCTGCCTCCCTGGCATATCTTATTTCCGGTGAGAATGGAAAATCAAGAGATAAAAACATAGTTTCCATTATATCTGGCGGTAATGTCGATATGTATCTTTTAGGGCAGGTGGTTGCAAAGGGATTGATACAAACAGGAAGGCTATTAAAAATTTTTATTGAACTTCCAGACAAACCAGGGGCCCTTAAAAAAATTGTGGATGAAATTTCAAAAGCGCATGTGAATATAGTAGAAGTAGTGCATGATAGGCTCAGTGCAAACATACCCGCTGGAACCGCAGGTGTTTATCTAAGTTTAGAGTTTGAAAATAGAGACCAATCAAATTTACTAATAGAATTATTCAAGACGCAAAAAATAAAATTTAAAATTGTGGAATGAAAGAGACAAGATAAAAATAAAGTATTATCCGTATTAGTTAAAATTGAAGGATTCGATTTCTACAATACGGTTATGATGCAAAGCTATATTCTCTGAACCCAGCCCTGTCTGCCGTATTTCCACCTATTCTTACCAGAATGAATTCATTTTCTGCGTTAGAAAATGCTTCACTATATTTTTTGGTATTGTTATGCAGTTTTTCATAATCGCTTATTGATATTTTTGTTCTCGGACCTATTTCTTTATCCAAATCCATCCTGCTTGCTATTTCTTTATAATTTTCCTGAAATACTCCAGAGAAGACCATTGCGCTGCATCCGCTCCCATATGATCCGAACCCTACTCGTTTGCCATAAAGATCCATCCCTTTAATGTATTCAAATTCTACCAAACTCCTAAAACCCATATACATCGAAGCTGTGTAAAGATTCCCTATTATGGTTGATGCCTCTAAGGAGGATGACATTTTTTTATCATAGGTTTCCTTGAAATCATTTGTTTTTATGAAGGCTTTTCTAAACTTCTCATCTGCTTTCATAAATTCTGTATCGGCCAATATTGATTCGATAGTTCCCCTCGGGTCTTTAGGCACAGGCTCATTTTGTTTTATTTGGGAGATCATATCTTTCCATTTTGACAAATTTCTCCATTCATGCCTTAATAAGTAAGCTAATGCTTTTTCACCCATTTTTTTATATGGTAAGTGTACGTTTATGTAATCGATATAGTCTATAATGGACTCATCTTTTTTTAGGTTTATAAATCCTGATTTTAATGCCTTTTCTTTATATGCTTCAAGCGCTTTTCTTACCTGAATGAGGTATAGTAGGTTAGAGGTACATTCCATTGACAAGTGGTGTTTCTTTTCCAAACGGCCTATAGAAATCATATTCATTTTTTATTATTGTTGATGTCACTTTGTCATCAAATGCTAACAATCTTGGATTATCTTTTATCAGTAAAGCTACAGCACCAGCCCCCTGAGTATATTCACCTGCAGAACCAATGTCATATTTTGCAATATCACTAACAATAACTATTGCAGATTTATCTCCATTTTCACCCGCTCTTATCCAATTTGCATTGTCATAAAGGGCGTAAGAGCCACTAACACATGCAAACTTGCACTCTATCCCACCTGCATGCTCTAATGAATCTTCGCCATAGACTTGTTCTAGCATTCCAATTACAAACGAGTTCATAGCTTTTGATTCGTCTAAAGATGACTCTGTTGCTACATAAATCCTGCCAATGTCTTGTGGACTTAAATCATTTTTTTTCATCACTCTTATACATGCATTTGCAGCCATGCATGCTGGATCCTGATTAGCATCTACCAAGGCCATCTTTTTTATTCCAATTCCGTATTCTAGTTTTTGGGGATCGATGCCTCTTGCTTCAGCAAAGTCTTTGTAATCGATATAAAGCTTCGGAATATAGATAGCCAGGTCGTCTATACCTACTGGCACAGTTATGAGTTTTAGGCAAATACGTTTATAAATCTATTTATAGTGTTGTTCAATAACTCTGTTTTTAGGCAGTTGTCAACAAATCTGCTAAAAGCATCACATTCATAAACACTAGTAGTATTTTACTATTTCATAATTATTGTTTCTTTCAGCCGGAATAAAGTTCATTGCTTTAATCGAATTTATGATATTTCCAGACAATAATTCCGTCGAACGAGCACCTGTAGCACTAACCACCTCTTCCCCAATCAATGTTCCACCAAAATCATCCGAGCCGTGAAATATTGCTAGTTGCGCCATTCCAACACCATTGGTAAGCCATGAGGATTGCAAATGGTCTATCAACCCATTAAAAATTATCCTTGATACAGATATCATTTTCAATAATTCAAAACCACCTAGAGCATGTGAAACTAATCCTTTATCCTGTATCTCTGTTCTATTGGGTTCAAAGCTCCAAGGGATAAAGGCCATAAAGCCCCTTGTTTTTCTTTGCAAATTTAGTATTTTTATTAGATGACGCGCTCTGTGTTCAATGGTTTCAACGGTTCCATACATCATTGTAGCAGAAGACTTAATATTCAAGCTATGAGCCTCTTCCATTATTCTTAACCAAGTATCACTGGATATTTTTAATGGACTGATAACTTTTTTAACCTCATCATCCAGGATTTCTGCTCCGGCACCTGGAAGACTGTCTAATCCTGCTTTTTTTAATCTCTGCAAAACTTCCATTGTAACTTGATCTGTTTACCTTTGAAATCATATCTATTTCTGATGCTGATAACCCATGAATGGCCACATCAGGACACTTTTCTTTTATTGCTTTGAAAACATCTTCAAAGTACTCAATATTTAGCTTTGGGTTATGTCCCCCCTGAAATAACACTTGTTTTATGTTATAATTTGATTTTGCAAAAACGATTCTATTTAATATTTCTTCCAAAGACACTGTATATGACTCTTCATGATTTGGTGGCCTATAAAAGGCACAAAATTTGCAGTATGTGATACATACATTGGTATAGTTAAGAATTAAATTATTAATGAAGGTAACCGTGTTTCCATATAGACTATTTCTAAGATAGTTACCTACTAACCCCAGATGCTGTATGTCTTTTGTTTCTAAAAGTTCAATTAAATCATTTATTTTTATGTCATTATTTTTAAATACATTATTTATTGTATTATCGAGATCAGAATTTTTTAAATAGCTATCTACAAGTTGGATGTTTTGCAAGAAACAATTACACTTAACCTTGCTATAATTTAATCTTTTTTTGATCTAGTATTTTTGGCCCAACAACCATAGATCCAGATCGGATTTAAAAGCACTTATATTTTTTAAACAATAATAATAATAAATTGTCTAAAACTACTATCAAACCTACCGCATCTCTTGAAAAAGTTCTTGCTGGTGAAGAACTGGATTTTAGTGATGGATTAGAATTGATAAATGAAGAAAATTTATTTCTATTGGGAGCCGCCGCAGACAAGTTAAGAAAAGACTTGACTGGAAATAACGTAAGTTTTGTTTCATCATATTACTTAAACTATACGAATATCTGTGCAGCCAGTTGCCAATTATGCGCATTTTACAGAAAAGAAAAAGATGATGACGCATATACCCTGTCTCCTGAGCAAATTGTTAAAAGAGCTGAAATAGCAGTTAACGATTTAGGTGCTACCGAACTACACATTGTTGGTGGTTTTAATGCAAAACTTGGCCTTGATTACTATGAAAACATGTTCAAATCAATAAAGCAAAGGTTTCCTAAAACCATCATCAAAGCCTTGACGCCTGCTGAAATATTCTTTATTTCCAAAGTTACAAAAAATTCGGTAAAAGAAGTCCTTGAAAGATTAAAACTTGCCGGTCTTGATGCGCTTCCAGGTGGGGGTGCAGAAATTTTTAACAAACATACCAGGGATAAAATAGTTCTTGGCAAATGCTCTGGAGATGAATGGCTTGATACCGCTTATCAAGCCCACACAATTGGCTTGAGAGGTAATTGCACAATGCTGTTTGGGCATATAGAAAAACCTGAAGACATAGTAGACCACATAATAAAACTAAGGGAGCTGAATAAAAAAACCAATGGCTTTACCACTTTTATTCCCTTAAAATTTAGTTTGGAAAACACGGAGTTAGAAAAACAACACACTTTGACAGCAGAGAGCCCATCTACATATGACCTAAGGATAATTGCATTGTCAAGGCTACTATTCTATAAAAGTTTAAAAAACATATCCGTTTATTGGGTGGCTTTGGGAAAGAAATTAGCTCAGGTTGCACTTTGTTATGGTGGAAATGATTTGGTTGGAACTGCATTTTCTGAAGAGATTTTTAAGGCGGCTGGAAAATCCAATCAAACTTCCTCAGCAGAACTAAAATTTTTAGTAAAAGAAATAGGTAGAAATCCTGTACAAAGAGACACATTTTTTAACATTGTTGATTGAAATATGCAAAATCAAAGCATATGCTCATTTTTCTTCTGATTATCACTACAAATATTGACACATATTAAAAAAAAATTTATTAAAAACTCTTATTTTATAGTTCAATTATTTTGATGATGACTGATAAAGATAAAAAAGGTGCGTTGAATTACCGAAAAGGAATTTTACTTTCAGTATTAAGTGGATTATCCTCACTATTGATCCTGTATGTTTATTCCAGGAACACATCACCAGAAAATGAGGTTTTCATTAATCACTCCCTTTATGTATTTGCTGTAATGGTTTTGTCGGCTTTTTTTGTTTGTGTCTCTTTTATTATAATTGGGATAAAAAAGGCCTTTTTTTCAAAAAAATACCAAGAATCAAACCCTTCAAAACTGATTTATTACGTTCAATCATCTTTTAAAAAAAAAAATTATAAAACACTTTTTATTGTCACAACTACAATTTATTTTCTTTTTTTCGGGTTTCTTTCCAACATCTTCATTTTTTTTAACAATGATGGCACAGTTTTTTCTGTTTTCAATACACAAAGTCAACAACCACATAATACAAGCTCCACTTTACATAATCACCAACACAATGCTAACGATAAGAATGATGGAGTGAATTCAGTAGTTCACCACTACCCTAAATATAATTTGATAATTTGCTGCAATTCTCTAGGTTATGTCCCAATGATAATACTTTCCGTCAATAGTAATTTCTCATTTCTGATAATTCCTATTAATTTTCTTCTGGGTATTGTAATTTCCGTTCTAGTCGGAATGAACGTAACTTTTAATATTTTTTTACTAAAGCAAATCAAATCGCTGAAACTATCTAAAAGGAGTTTTTTTAGTTTTTTGGGAATGTCTTCAGGTTTATTTGTTGGCTGTCCTACATGCGCAGGAAGTTTCTTTTATTCTTTGGCAGGATTCAGCTCCATAATCACTTTTTCTTATTTAAGCGTATACCAAATAATATTTGTTATTATCAGTATACCACTATTGACCCTTTCTATTGTAATTATGGCTAAAGTATTGAAGAAAAGATATGTAGAATCGTGCAGCGTTAAAAAATAAAAAGGGAAAAACTATTCCTTATCTATGAATTCGTCAGCAGATGGTGCTTCTGGATTTAATCCCTTTCTTTTCCTAATGTCTGCAACCGTAGTTTTGATAACTGATTGTGGTATTGGCTGCCATGTTTTAAAATACGTGCTCCACATAGCCTTTCCGGCGGTTCCACCCCTCATCAATTCGGACAGATCAAATGTTTCCGAGGCTGGAACCTCACCTAAAATAATTGCAATTATTCCTTTTTGGTCAACATTTAACAATTTACCCCTCTTGCTTGACAGAATTCCTGCTACTGTTCCAATTTGTTCCTGGGGGCATTTTACCTCTATTCCCAATATGGGTTCCAACAGAACAGGGTCGGCCATTAACATAGTACCGAGCATTGCTCTTCTTGTGGCGGGCAACAATTGTGCAAGACCTCTATGCGCAGGGTCCTCATGGGGCACAAAGTGATGTAATACAAATCTCAATCCTCTCACAGATTCTTGCGCTATAGGACCAGAATGGATGACATCATCAAATCCGGACTTTATTGAATCCATAGACTCTTGGATAAATTGAACACCTTTAGTTTCATCCGACAACATATTGCCACTGCGGTCCACAGTCACTACACTTCTTGCCTCATCGGTGCTCCAGCCCTTTTCTCTCAATAACCTTGATAATTCCTTTTTATCCATGTCCTCATGCAACTTTCCTGTCTTTATCATTTCAATGACCTCTTCGCTTAAGGGTTCTGCCCTCATGAAAATTTTATTGTGTTTATTTGGCGATTTGCTCATCAGTGGCCCTGTTCTACCTTTTATTGTTTCTCTATAGTTGATTAATGGTTGTGTGGTTTTGATATCTAAGCCCGCCTCTAGGAGCAACGAGGTGGCGATTTCAAGATGTAACACTCCCATCCCAGCCATCAATGTTTCTCCTGATTCTTCATTTATCTTGATGATCAGGTTGGGATCTTCCACGGTTATCCTTCGCAATGCTTCGACAAGTTTAGGGAGATCTTTGGGGTGTTTAGGCTCAACAGCAATTGTAACGACAGGTTCAGAAACATACTTAATGGATTCAAAAGGATTGACGTTTTTAACCGTGGAAATTGTTTCTCCAGCTACTGCATAGTCTAGCCCCAATAAAGCAGGAATGTTTCCACAAGGTATAACATTTACCACTTCCCGAGTGTTACCCATGTAAATATTGACAGACTGTACTTTTCCAGTTCTTTTGGAATCTATCAAATATACCTCATCACCGTCTTTGATAGTACCAGAGAATAGTCTACCGGTAGCTACCCTACCCGCTTGCGGATCAACATTTATTGTGGTTACCATCATTAAGGCAGGACCCTTTTCATCACAATTTAACAAAGATTTTCCAATGTCAGAATCAAGGTCACCTGGCCATATCTTTGGTATTCTGTATTTTTGGGCAACGTGGGGAGGCGGATGATGTTGCACAACCATTCCCAGTACCGCATCGTGCAAAGGTGCCCTTTCAGCTAGTTTCTTTATGGCACCAGAGTCAGTCGATGTATAGGCGTCATAGACATCTTTGAAGCTTATTCCCTTTTTCTGCGCCACATTGAAGTTAAATCCCCACCTATCCTTTGCTGAACCAAAAGCGACGGTATTCCCTTGAATACTAACCTTCCATTTGTCTTTGATTTCAGGTTCTGCGTACAAATCCACAAGTCTGTTGAATTCAGCAATGATGTTCGCCAACCATTTCTGCATTGCTGCAGGATCTAGTCTCAACTCTTTTACCAATCGGTCAATTTTGTTAATGTATAGAACAGGCCTGACCCTTTCCTCTAAAGCCTGACGAGTTACGGTTTCTGTCTGAGTCATGATTCCCTCCACTGAATCAGAAACAACAACCACGCCGTCTATTGCCCTTAGAGCTCTTGTTACCCTCCCAGTAAAATCAATGTGTCCGGGAGTATCAATCATATTTATAACATATTCTTTACCATCTTCATTTTCATAAAATAAAGTGACATTTGCCCCTCTAATTGTCATCTGTCTGTTTTGTTCAAGTTTCATAGAATCAAGGGCTAGGGCTTGTCCTGCAACACTTGGAGAGATAATTCCAGATGCTGCTAAAAGACTATCACTCATAGTAGTTTTCCCATGGTCTACATGAGCAATTACACCAAAATTTCTTACTTGGTCTCTATTTCCTATAATTCTAACGATATCTTGAGTCGATTTAAACTTCGGCATGGTACAATTCAAAAAAAACTTTTTTGGGTTATTAAACGTTCCTTGCTGTATTGTTTATGACAGATATATCCGATTTTGCAACTCTATATATAACGTTTGATGTAATGTTAAGCAGATTTTCGAAAGAATTTTTAACTTTTATAATTAACATAGTAATACTAAAAAATTGTTCACGTTATGGTTTTAAAAATAAAGGTGGGTCATACACCAGATTCGGATGATGCTTTCATGTTTTACGCCTTAGAAACAGGATTAATTTCAACTGGGGATTTCCTAATCGAGCATGTGATTGAGGACATAGAAAAATTAAATAAAAGGACCTTAAATCACGAATTAGAAATAACTGCCATATCTGCACATGCCTATGCCTATACTTCAGACTATGTTATTTTAAACACCGGAGGAAGTTTTGGAATAGGCTACGGTCCAATAATAGTATCAAAAAAAAATTCTATTGGGCAAATACAGGAAGGAGTAATTGGCATACCTGGATTAATGACATCTGCATATCTTTTGATGTCTATAGCTTTAGGTAAACTAGACTGTAAGGAGATGCTTTTTTCTGAAATTCCAAATGCTGTAATTCGCGGGGAAATTGATTTTGGTTTGGTTATTCATGAATCACAAATTGCATATTCAGATTTGCATCTAACCAAAACATTTGATTTGGGAAATTGGTGGAATGATAAAACTGGGGGTTTGCCGGTTCCACTGGGAATAAATGTTGCCAGCTCTCAGCATTTAAGTTCCATGCAGATAATTGAATTTGACAATTTATTAAAGCGTTCAATAAAATATAGTTTAAACCATTTAGATGAGGCTGTAGATTTTTCTTCAAAATATGGCAGAAATGCCCCTAAAAGCATACTCACAAAGTTCATTCAAATGTATGTCAATGATTTTACAATTGAAATGAAATTAGAGGGAAAAAGGTCGATTTCCAAACTCTTTGAACTAGCAAAAATAAATGGTATTTTAGACAAAGATAAAAGCATACAAATAAAATATAGTTATTGATGCGAGTCTCACCGGACAATCCTTTCTGAAAAAATGTTATTTGAATGTCTATGCATAATTTAAAAAATGATGGATAAACTAAATAATAGCCCATAATCAATTGTTTAAAGTTAATGCTCACAAAATTATCTCCTGATTCTGAACATAATGATAATTTTAAAAAAAATAGTGAAGTTACTTGGAATCTAATTGAAGAAAAATGGATAGGCTATTGGGCTAAAAATAAAATAAATAATTCTGATCTTGATTATTCCAAGGAAAAGTTTTTCATTACTGTGGCTTATCCATACCCAAATTCCCCTCAACACATTGGACATGGAAGAACCTACACTTTGGCAGATGTCCATGCTCGATACTACAAATTGAAAGGGTACAATGTTCTTTTTCCGATGGGATTCCATTATACGGGCACCCCAATACTGGGAATGTCAAAAAGGGTACAATCTAAAGACAAGGAAATAATTGATAATTTTAAAAAAATATATTCGATTGACCAGAACACAATTGACTCCTTTGCTGATCCAATGAATATAGCGAAATATTTTCATAATGAAATCAAATCCGGAATGATTGAAATGGGTTATTCTATTGATTGGAGAAGAGAATTTACTACAATTGATCCTTTATACAAAAAGTTTATCTCATGGCAGTTCAAGACACTGCAAAATCTGGGTGTAATAGAACAGGGGTCTCACCCTGTCGGTTGGTGTCCTAATGACAGGAATCCTGTAAGCCAACATGACACTTTAGGAGACATTGAGCCATCATTTTCAGAATACACATTAATAAAGTTTAAATTATCAGATGAAAAGACATTTTTGCCTGTGGCAACTTTGCGACCAGAGACTATTTTTGGTGCCACTAATTTATGGGTTAATAGTCAGGAGCCCTATCTCAAGGTTGTAGTAAATCATGATGAGACGTGGATTGTAAGTAAAACTGCCGCAAAAAAATTGGAATTTCAAAACTATGAAACAGAAATTATTTGTGAAATTAATGGTTCGGGACTAGTCGATCGAGAGGTTGAGAACCCTATAACCAATTCCCTCATACCTGTTCTGCCAGCAACTTTTGTTAGTATGGACGATGGAAGTGGAATAGTCATGTCAGTGCCAGCCCATGCACCATTTGACATGCAAGCGTTGCTTGACATTAAGAAATCAGGCGATCCTATGCTTAAAGAAACAGTTGTTGAAAACATAAAGCCTATAAAAACAATTAATTTTGATTTTGATAGACTAAAGTCTCAAGCAAAGGAACCAGGTTTTAATGGTAGAACCCTTGATTTTGCACCATCACTATTTTTCTTGAATAAATATTCTATCAAAGATCAATCTGATCCTAATTTGGAAAAGGCAACCTCTGATTTATACGGTTTTGAATTTTATGAGGGAATTATGAATGATAAAACACCATACACAGGAATGGCTGTTGCAAAAGCCAGAGAAAGTGTCAAACGAACACTATTAAGCTCAAATAATTCAATAATTTTTTATGAGTTAACAAATAAACCCGTATATTGCAGATGCGGTACTCTTTGTTATGTAAAGGTTCTCAATAATCAATGGTTCATAAATTATGGCAACAGTAGGTGGAAAGCATTAGCGTTTAAATGCTTAAAGCAAATGGAGGTGATACCAGATGAAATCGTAGTGGAATTTGAGAACGTATTCAATTGGTTAAGGGAGAGAGCGTGCGCAAGGCAGTCTGGACTCGGAACACCGCTGCCCTGGGATAAGAATTGGATTATTGAAAGCTTGTCTGACTCAGTAATTTACATGATCTACTACACTATTTCAAAATATGTAAACACTAAAGACTTGGAAAAATATGATACCCTGATAGATGACTCATTCTTCGATTATGTTTTATATAGTAAAAGAGATAAAAACTTTAAAAAAATAAACGAAGATGGCAGTTTAGTCCCAAATGAGGATTTTCAAAAAAATGAGAACGGAACATTCGATATGGACCATTTAAAGAACTTTTTAAACCTATCGTTTGAGATAAAAAGAGAGTTTGAGTATTTCTACCCGTTGGACTCCAGGCATTCGGGCAGAGACCTTATTCCAAATCACCTTTCCTTTTTTATTTTCAATCATTCCATCATGCTTCCTCAAAAACATTGGCCTAAACAAATTGTCGTAAACGGCTCTGTTTTGATGGATGGGAAAAAAATGTCCAAGTCTATGGGAAATATAATACCGTTGAGAAAAGCAATCAAGCTATATGGCGCAGATTCAATAAGGGTCGCGATGCTGGTTTTGGGCGAATTGTTGCAGGATGTTGACTTTTCGTTTTCAACACTTAAGGGAATACATTCCAAATTAAACGAAATATATCATTTTTGCAATTTATTCTATAATGACAACAAAGACTTAATTAATAGCTTTTTGGATACCGACTTCCTAAATAAAGTTACTAAAATTGAGACCTTGGATATGGAGGACGAATGGTTGTTAAGTAGGATAAAACTTAACACATTTGAAATTACAAATTCTTTTGAGAGATTAAAGATTAGAGAGGCTCTCAATGCTGCTCTATATTTGATGGACAAAGACTTTGATTGGTATAAAAAAAGAAAATTTGCAAAAATCGGAAAACTGTACAAAAAAAATAAAGACATTCTTGTAATTTACAAATACCTGATAAATAGAATCAAAATTTTGTCTCCTTTTTGTCCTTTTCTTTCAGAAGAGTTATGGCATACATTTGGTAACAATGATTCAATTTTTAACAGTCCATGGCCATATCCCGAAAGCAATTTACGAAACGATAACGTTTATGACGAAAATGAACAATTTATTTCAAATATAATAAATGATATAAACAAAATAGTAAAGATAACAAAAAACACCAAGATTAACAAAATATATGTATATTTACCGTCGGGGGATAAAATTTATTTATATTATAAGGTTTTAAAGCTATTTTTAAATTCTCAAAATAAAAATAAAAACTTTGGGGAAGTAATGAAAGCGCTATTGGCTGACTCACATAATGATGATAACTTAAGAGGCGTCATAAAAAACAATACCGACTTTATAAAAAAAACAATTGACGACATTCTTTCTTTGACTCCCAAAGACAGAGAAAGAAGACACAACATGGGCAAATTTGATGAGGCTAAACCGTTACTTGACGCTATTTCACTCTTATCAACCGAGTATGATGTTTCATCTGACAATATATTAATATGCAAAGAAGACCAGGATGGAATTCTAGATCCTCACAAAAAATCAAAGCATTCAAGACCATTTAAACCTGCAATTTATATACAATAGTTACTTGATTTTGCTTTTTTCTTGTTTTTTTAGGTATATTGAAGATGCGAAATATAGAAAAAAACCACACACAACAACTATAAACCCATATAAGGACAAGGCATCTTTATTTAAAACAGTACCAAGACCCACAACTATCGCACCGAAAATAAGAAGGGCAATGCCTATTCGTATAGGACCAGGAACTTTACTGTTTTTCTTTCTCTTCATTTACACACTAAATCCGAGTACGTTTATATGCATATTCTTAAATTATGGGCCCTGTTAACTCAAGGAAAAACCCATGGCTCGAAGATGCCCTATTCCCTTTCTGAACTCCAAAAAAAGAACACCATCACAGTTTATTGGTTATGGTTTATACTTGTACTTTTAGGCTTATCATCTAGAAACACTGCAAAAGCATAGTCTTTTTTGCATATGGTGAGCATAAGCCATTGCTTCCGTCTGGAAATGTATACAAAAATGCAGGCCAAAGACAGCGTCAAGGAAGAAAAAGAACATTTCAGAATATATAATTTATGAAACTGCCATCGGGGCTGGCTCTGAGTACATCTGGTTGCGGATTGCTGTCGAGCCAAAGATAAAGAGATGATTGCAACAAGTATATCAAAGGAACGGAATATGATTGCTGCAGAGCGGTCCAGTTCGAATTTCGTGGAAAAACATGGCCATAAACCTTTTTCAACAGATGGTGGTAGTTGGTATCCGCAAGCCTGTAAATTCCTGAAATTGGAGCATCACATTCATCCCCCATACGAAAAAATCCTCTTTGAAAGGCGATGCAGTATGTGAAGGAGAGAAACGAAAGTTTTGACGATTACTTTTCGTGTAAGAAACTCGGGTGTAAATTAAAGCACATAAAGAAAAGGTTTGATCTGTTCATTGATCATCACAACAAAGAAATAATATCCTAAGTTAACAGTGCAAATTATCAATGAAATCATTTATTTGTCCTACTGTTGTAGATGATTATAATTATGAAGATTGCCGTTGTAGGAATAGGCGTAGCAGGAGCATACTTGATGAATCAGCTCAGTAATCTTCATGATGTTCATGTAATGGGATTTGAGCGTATGGAAGAAAAAAACCATGATGCGGTATGCGCCTGGGCAACAGTTGACAATAAAATGAAAGATTATGCAAACAGGTGTGGCCTTAATTTTGAAAATTACGTTTTACATGATGGGAAAAAAATGACTGTTGATATTGGAAAGGGTATTGATAGCGATAGCAACATTCAGATTAATTTAAAAGGTATGGTAAGTTATGATAAATTGAGGCTTATTCAAGATATGATTAAAGGGACTGATGTTGTATTTAACAAGGTTCCGGAAAAAAACATCCTAGAAAATGATTTTGATTTGATTATTGATTCTACTGGGTTCCATAGACATTACCTACCAAAACTAAAGGATGAATTATGGATTCCATGCATACAATATAAAGTAAAATATGACGATAGCGTTCCTTTTGATGATTTTTATCTTAAAGCATTTCCCTCACTATCTGGTTATTTTTGGTATTTCCCCCTAGGTAACGGTTATGCCCATATCGGTTCAGGGGATTTTAGGCGAAAACACACAAATGAGTTTCTTGAGTCATTTTTAAAAAGATACAAGTGTAATGTAATTAAAAAGGTGGGAAGACCCGTTAGAATAACTCCCCCCTCAAAGTGCATACCATTTACTGACGGAAAAAAGACTGTTGGTGTTGGTGAATCCATTGGAACGGTTTATCCTCTCCTGGGAGAGGGTATAATACCATCCACAATTTGTGCGGATATTTTTGTCAAAAATATGGACAATTTACCCGAGTATTACAACGAAGTCCTAAAAAAATTCAAAATTTACACAATTGTGTACAATTTTATAAAGATGAAAATATCCAATAATTTTAGCATATTCAAAAACTTTGTAGATCTATTAAAAATCTATATCCATATGAAAAGGCAAGAAAACAGATATGGCATGGAAATTAACATGTCGAATATGTTCAAACTAACAAAGATTTGATTTTAAATTTTTACCTTTTCACCCCTTAGTTCGTTATACACAGATAGTAAGGCAATAAGAACAATCCCAAATAATGCCACGGCGGTAGAGAGATGAGTTGCGACAACAATGGGATGTAACTTTGAATTTATTACAAGCCATCCCAGTGCGATTTGGGTAGTTAAGATTATTGATGCTATTGCTAGTTTAGCTAGAAATTTTTTGTTCCGGATTTTCTTTAGAGAAAAAAAGGTGAAAGAAAACAGGATTATGGCTAATACTAAAATCAAGGATCTATGGAGATGCTCATAAAAATACTTTGGTGGTGGAAAGTCAAACCCGTTTGGACACAAAGGCCATGTTAAACAGGATAATCCCTGATGGCTAGATGTGATAAAAACCCCTATCAACATCACCGAAAAAATTAACCCTAACAGAATAAATAACACGACAAAAATCGAATAACTCGGGAACTTGATAGGTTTGCTGTTTTTCAATTTAAATAATTGAATTCTTTGCTTGGCATATTTTAAGTGTTTATTATTTTGCTGCTTATGATCCTTAAAGTCCAAGTAGATAATTAACATCAATGTAAACTAGCATGGGAAATAGCAATTTGTGTCATGACCACAAAGGCTCCTAGTTTTTACATTTACTAAATACAGGGACAATAAAGCATACAGAAACAAAACACCTAAACCCCTTTTTTGGACCTTAATGGAATTAATAGTATAGCAACGAATAGGATGCACCTTCTACCAACATTAACAATCAGTAACTGAAAAGCAGCAGCATAGCCTATACAACATAGTGTAAACACCTTAAGCATTTATGACCAAAGAATTTCAGCGGTTTTTAATGAAAAGATCATACACAACAAATACTATTAAAAAAATAACCTTATTTCTTTCGGCAGAGCATGAATAGTAAACACTTAAAATATGCCAAGCAAAGAATTCAATTATTTAAATTGAAAAACAGCAAACCTATCAAGTTCCCGAGTTATTCGATTTTCCAATGGAACCGCTTGACATAAACTAAATTATCCCAAACTATTTTGATAAAAAATGACTTCGCTTAATCATCAGGAAAATGGGTGACTCCTTAATTACCGTTTGGGTTTGCATAGTAGGCACACAAGTAATTAAGTTTTTATAGTGAGGATTCGTCAAGATGATACACAGGGTTGAGGCAAAAAAATAATTTTTTATTTAGTTGTTTTTGAATATTTTGGATAGGTTATGACTACTCCAAAAGACAAGACTGAAAAGTTTATAGTGTATATAAGTGAATTTGATAAATACAATGAGAAAAAAGAATCTATTTGTAGGAACAATAATTGTAATTTAAAAGTAACTAAACCTTTCAGGAAATACTGTTCAAAAAAATGCAGTAAAGAATTTTCCAAATGGTATAATTCAAATTTTTATTGGAGCAGGATTAGAAACAGCGTATTAAAGCGAGATAATTACACCTGCCAAATTTGTGGGATAAGATTACATAAAAGAAAACGTTACAATAAGAAGATACAAAACTGGCTGGAGTGTGATCACCTAATCCCCAAGTCAAACTATTACAACTTTGGTTATCGCTTTGACACACTTGAAAATAAGATAAAAACAATAATTGAGTTTTTCCACAATAAAGACAACCTGAGAACATTATGTTATAGATGCCATAAACAGGTAACAATAGACTACAGGAAAACAAAAAGGCTGTTTATAAACGATGATTATTGACTGCCCGATGACAATCAATGTTATTATTGAAAGGTATGTTATAGCATATAGAACTATATAGAAGATATCTTCAGATTGTTTTAACTAAACATCTTAGCAGGTTTTTTGATAAATATATCTTTATAAACAAATTTATAGTATGAATCTACTGTAGGAATTATCGATGATGGATAACATGCTAACTAGCCAATCGATTGGACTAAAAAAAAGAGTTCAGGATGATCATCATCGAATTGATGAAGTTTATAGGGTAGGGGTGGAGGTTGAAGCCTGTTTATTAGACGATAAAGCTTTGCCTGTAAATGCTCATCCTTTAATCAAAGAGTTATGTTCTAAATATAAGGTTGATTCAGAATATGGGAAATGTCAGTTTGAAGTAATAACAGACCCTATATCGATGCACAATCTTTCAACTATAAATTCATTCTTTGAAGAATTTTTAGATTTTCTCTCCTCATCCATAAACAAGGTTTACAAAAATAGGCATGTTATCCCTGTTTTTTTAGGGGGCAACCCATCACCAGAGATATTCAAAAGAAAATTTGTCACAAGAAAGGAGCGTTATCAAAATCTCTATAATTCGCAAATCAAAACACCAGACATAGAGCTTGAAGGGCAAGTCTTCAAAGCCCGTGACATAGCAACAGCCATACAGGGATTTCATCTGCACCTTCAAGGAAAAAACCCGGTCTATACTTCAAATATGTTTAATTATTTGCTCAATTTAATTCCTTCAGCCCTTCTATTGGGCTCCAACAGCAGATTATTTGCAGGAAAGCTATATTCATTATATGCACCAAGGATTTATTTATATGACCATTCTGAACAACAAAATTCGGGGTTTCCCGCAATACCACGTTATTTAGACAAATTAGAAGACTATATTGATTACATTATGTCAAGATCAGGAACAACATCAAATGACTACTTGCAGTTGGAAAAAGACAGACATGACGATCTGAGAATCAGACTAAATTCTGAATTTTACAGAGTTGAAACAAGAATAATGGCTGTTCAGCCAACACCCAAGGAAATGGTGGCAATGATAGAATTCTTTATTGGATTTCTTTACAGATCAATCCTTGAAGGCAAGGCGTTAAGACCACTTTCGTCCATTCGCGAAGAGCGGATGGCCGTAATTCATTCAGGATACAATGCAAAAACACATTTCGATATCTCAGAAACAATCAGATCTCAATTACATGTTGCAAAAAAGGGGTTATATGATCTAGGACTTGGATCTGAGTTTATAGGTATCTTGGAATCAAGGTTGAATAACAAAACATCACCTGGGTTATATGTTTCTAGATTATGGGAATCAAAATACAACGGCAACGTCAACCAAACTGTTTCAGAGATTATTCAACACGTTTGGAACAAAACAAAGGACAATTCCCCATTATTATAGTAGAATTTGCACTTTGTATATTACAAATGATTTTTACCTTATTTGTTTACTAAAGAAAAATATGTGACTTTTTTAAAAAAATCTTAATAGATAAGTTGAGAGAAAACAGTAGTATAGTATTAAATGTGGGATTAAATTTTTTTATGTTGGATAAGAATTCAGGGGCAATGGAAAATTATGGCTGAAAAAGTTCTGGTCTCCCCGTCTTTAGTTGACGAAAATATGGGTGACCTCATTTCAGATCTGCAGGATCTAATCAGACAAGCCAGCATTTCTGCAATAAACTATGGGCTAGAAGAATGTGCAGAGCTTTTATCAAACATGATGAACAAGGCAGGAATCGATACAGAAAGATTGTATTTGGATCAGTTTGATTATGGCAATAACACTGAGGGCGTTTTAAACATCCCCCCACTGGTTTTTGGAGAGGTAAAGTCAAAATCGAATCCCTATGGCAAAACAATTCTATTCTACAACCACTATGATGTCCAACCTATTGATCCAGTTGAAAAATGGAGCGAGAATCCATTTAGTGGCAAAATTGATGGCAATATGATTTATGGCAGAGGATCGTCTGACGATAAAGGTGAATTAATAACAAGGCTAAAAGCTGTAGAATTCATTCTAAAGCAAACTGGGGACGTTCCCTGCAACGTCAAATTTTTAATAGAGGGTGAGGAAGAAATTGGTAGTCCCAATCTAAACAAATATTTGTTAAAATATGGTGACAGATTTAAATGTGATTTGATAATCTGGGAAAGTGGATATATTGACAATAAAGGAAGGTCCATTATATCCCTTGGTCAAAAAGGTATCCTGAATGTTGAATTAAAGGTCAAAGGACCCTCTAGGGATGTGCATTCTAGCCTTGCCGTGGTCATCGAAAACCCTGCTTGGAAGCTGATTCATGCACTATCATCAATATATGATGAACATGGCAAAATTCTGATTGACGGATGGTATGACGAAATTAAACAATTATCAGACAAAGAACTCTATCAATTAACAAAGGAATTCTTTGATGAAGAGGAATTCAAAAAAGAATACGGAGTGAGTAAATTTGTCAATGAGGCTTCAGGTTTTGCGATAAAAAAGTCCCTGGCACTGGATCCCACCTGTAATATATCAGGCCTATACTCCGGATACATAAACAGTGGCATAAAGACAATCATTCCTTCAAACGCATCCGCAAAGATAGATTTTAGGTTGGTCTCGTATATGAACCCAAAAACTCAATTCAAAAAATTGGTATCGCATCTCAGGGCAAAGGGTTATTCTGAAGATGAACTGCAAATATCATATTTAAGTGGCGAGCCTGCATGTAGAACCGCACTTGATAGCGAATATGTTGATTTAGTCATAGAGGCAGCAAAGAAAATTTACAGTGATGTAGTTTTAAATATTTCATCCCCTGGAACGGGTCCAATGTACAGCTTTAAGAAGCTCCTATCTGTAGATTCGATCTGCATAGGAAGTACAGTTTTACCCAATAAGATACATTCGCCTAACGAATTTGCAAATATAGATTTATTAAACAAAGCTACAAAATGCTTTATTGAAATAATAGAAAAGGTAGCTGAAAAATAAATGCCCATGATTAATCGTTATTTTATTAAGTATCTGTTTCATAGACACAACAATTAGGTTCACCTGTTTGTGCTTCCCGCCCAAAACGATTTGTACAGATATAGGTGAAACGATTGTAGAATTCTTCCCTGCCTGATTGCGGGTTTAATCTTTTTCCGTATGTGCATAATTAAAGTCTTTGTTAGCATCCTAGGATTGCTTTCTTATAAAACTGGTTTAATTTTGGTATTTTTCCTTGCGTCAATCCAACACATGTCAACTAACCTGGTTTTCAATAAAGAATGTTATGGGTAAAGTGATGGTCATTTTGTTATTTTGGGGTATTATCGGAGTTGAAGGTTTTTGCGCATCTAAACTATTTTGTTCAATTTTGAATGTTGGAGGTACAAGCCCGTTATCCGGGGCAATTTCAATCCTTTTGACTCCATTTACTATAAATCCAGCCGTGGTCGACAATGCTTCTGCTTTCTGCTTTCCGTTGATGAATGCTTCTTTTAACAATTCATTAATATTTTCATTTAAAACTTTTTTAGACGATGTGAATTCGATTTGCTCTACACGGTTAGCTCCATTTTTTACTGCAAGGTCTACATAAAAGGAAATGTTTGCATGGGCAGAAGTTGTTAACAGCATTTTGTTTGTCGCTGTATAGGAGATAATTTTGTTGTAGTTATCGTTTGCAATATCATAGTTTGGCTTTATTTCAAAGTTTGTGGTTGACATGTTTTCGTTTGTAAGCCCACTTGTCTTTAAGCCCGAAATTATTTTATCCATTTTTTCTGCATTAGTTTTGCGCGCGGTATTTGCATCACTAGCGGCATTTTCAATTGCAATTGATATTTTTGCCTCGTCTGCAGGGATTTCCTTTTCAGCTTCCCCTACAACAGATAAAGAAGGCTTTTCGTCCGGAAGCATGATGTTCTGGCCTTGAACAGGTTGTACAGAAACAACAAAAATTGCAAATAAAAACAAGGCAAAAGAAAAAGAACATAATGCTTTTTTATTCTGTTCCATACAAGGCTTTATTCCAATGATTATTTAAGATTATATTTTTTAAGTGGTTAATACTAATTTCGCTGACTCGTCTGCCTGCCAACAGTTCTGTGATAATACGCTCGGCTTTCACGCAAGCCAACCAACATTGCTGTGTTAAATAGCACAGTGCCTTTGGTTTATCCTGTCTGATTTGTTATGGCAAACACTGTCGGCCTCATCATAATGCTCAAGGACGATAAAAAAAACACTGGTTATCACCATTTCCTTTACCAATTCTGAACAAGCAGACAACTTCCCATTTATGGGATTGGTTAATCGGCTGTTTGCCTCAGTGGATCACAATTTTGGTTTTTTATAGGTCAAACTCCATGGGATTGTTTGCATTCACCAGATTCTATAGATTTTATGTTGGCAAAGTTAAGAGATCTATTAAATAGAGCAAGGTTGGTTTATCTAGTCCAGTTTGGTAAAAAAGGTTATTTTTATGCAGTATAGCAGTACAACAGGCATATCATCATTAGGCCCTCAATAGTGGTTGAAATCACAGAGTTATCCTTATGCTGATTAGGCGAAGCATTGAGCATCAACAAAATTGCCTTAAAATAACTTTATTAAAACCATTTGACACAATGGAATACTATTTCCCGAAAAACTTCCTTATTTGAGGTTTGTATAGATAATATATAATTATTGCATTAATAACAAGTCCCACAACTGAAAAAGTCTGTCCATTTACTATATTAAGAAGGTAACCTGCTGCTCCAAATCCCGACAATATTAAAAGCAAGGTCCATGACCAACCCTTTCCCTTATACAGTCCAAAGGAGACAACAATTGATGCAGTACCAAGGACGAGCAAGAACATTGAACCCATTAGCCGTAATGGATCTAAGGGAGCTAATATAATTAAAGAAGCAAATGACATTGCAAATAAGATTAATCCACTGATAACTGTCAGCACTGTGATAATGATAATACCAAGAGGGGTTTTTTTCTTCTTGATTCTTTCCACTTGCTTGTTATTTTGTGTAGAGAATATAACTTTATTTTTAAAAATAGTCTAAAGGATCTCTAGGATAAGCAGAATTGCGTAAGTAGACCAAGATTTTTTACGACCGTTAGCCCACCAAAATCATGTTCCTTTTTTTTGCTTTTGCTTTTGCTTTCATATACAGGTTTC
Organism: uncultured Nitrososphaeraceae archaeon; assembly: GCA_963779615.1. Classification (GTDB taxonomy): domain Archaea; phylum Thermoproteota; class Nitrososphaeria; order Nitrososphaerales; family Nitrososphaeraceae; genus Nitrosocosmicus. The sequence goes on along the minus strand of CAVZZA010000004.1, from coordinate 43,278 downwards.
CCAAATAACCAATCGTTTTCAAATCACCCAATGGCCCAACAGCAATAGATTCAATAACATTTGCGATAAAGAAACAACAAAAAGCAGGCCAAAAATGAGCTACGGCATCAACAAAAACAAAACAGCACACAGATTGCCATCATTTGCGAAATTAAAAAAGCATGACAATGGGCGATAAGCTCAGAAACAGGTTAAGAAAGTAAAACAAGGGTTTAGAATTGGTATCAGGCATGAAAAAACACTGATTTGTGAATCCCGCTAGTAAGCTATAAAACAAATGCCATGCGTGATATTTTTTGTATTTTTAGCAGTTTAGGATCTAAATTATAAATCAAATTCATTGATTATTGATTTAAACCCTTTGTATGACTCGGATGTGAGAAAGGCATCTTTTACACTAGCAAGGGGAAATGTTTGGGTTATCAAACTCTTTAAATCTATCTCCTTTGAATTGACAAGGTTCATGGCTTCAATCATGTTATTAGGTGTGGAACTAAAGCTACCAAAAATAGATACTTGATTATAATGGATAAAATTAGGATCTATGCTAATGGCGTTGTTATTTCCACCAGCATTATTTTTTATTCCGGAAAATAGGACTATTTTCCCGTTTTTGTTGACTAAATTTACGGCTAAATTCAGAGACAATGGACTGTTGTTAGATACAAAAATCACATTTGGTGAAAATTCACTGTTAACGCTCCTTATTATTTTTTTATAGCCATCTAAAGTGAAACCGTCAGCATCATCAACAATTATTGCCAAATCCGCTCCCAATTTTTTTGCTGATTCAACTCTATGTGGTATTTTGCCAATTAAGGTTACATTTACCTTAAAAAATCTCTTTATCAACATTAACTGCATTAGACCAATTGGACCATCCCCCAGAATTATTACTGAGTCAAATTCAAGGTTTTTTATTTGATTGATGCTGTTCAGACAGCAGGCTAAAGGCTCGATTAAAGAAGCCTCTTCATTAGTAACATTATCCAATACAGGCACGATACCCCCTATCTCAAAAACCGGTTTAGGAATTAAAAGATATTCTGCAAAACCCCCATTGATAGTAGAGCCTATTTCTTTCAGATTCAAGCACATATTGTATTTCTTATTATTGCAATACCAACACTCAAAACAAGGTATAATGGGATATATGGATACTCTGGTTTTGGGTCTAATACTTACATTTTTTCCCTGGTACTCATCAACTATTTCAGCACAAATTTCATGGCCTAATATTATTGGGGGTGTAACTTTAAAATGGCCATTTCTAAACGTTCTTACATCATAACTGCAAACAGAACATGACAACACTTTTAGAAGATAATCATCGCTGGTTCTTTTTTTAAAGTGTATATCTTTAATTTGAATGTTATTCGGCCCATAAAATATTGCTGCATTCATAAATTTAGACATTTTTATAACTATATTGTTAGTTGTGTATGCGTTGTCCTCAAATATATATGGATAATCAAAATCATAGCTAACAATTTAGTTATAACACATTATATTAATATTGTCTATTTTTTTCCTAATGGGACGCATTTCTTCGGTGGAAGGAAAGTAGGGTATTTTGCCTATGGCCGCTTCAATGTTACATACTAGTTTTTTTTCCGGTTTTTGAACTGTGCTATTGTTATGCCCGCGTCCAAACGGAATCATTACCTTTTTTCCAACTATTTGCAAAAAAATACGCTTTTGTGGTTTTTACAGGGACAGACCAGCAAAGAAAATAAATTTAAAGCCTTAACCAAAATTCTCTGTAGATGGGTTTTTCCTTTCCAGAGTTCAAAGGAAATAGGACATACTCAGGCTGCATACTTTCCTAAAGCCAAGAGCCGTTTACATCAAACATTAAATATATTATTTATTTTTATCATGTAATGACTAGATTTTTCGATCCTCATATCCACATGTATTCAAGAACTACCGATGATTATGAAAAAATGTCTGTATCGGGAATTGAAGTTATAGTTCAGCCTTCTTTTTGGCTGGGAGCTCCCAGGACAAGCGTGGGAACCTTTATTGATTATTGGGAACACATTATCTCGTATGAAACCACAAGGGCAGAGGGCTTTGGAATAGACCATTTTGTGTGCGTATCAGTCAATCCCAAAGAATCGATGATGAGGCCTCTAGCATTGGAGGCATTTGATGCGCTGGAGAAGGGATTTTTGAATAGAGAGAGAGTGGTTGCTGTAGGTGAAATAGGTTATAATTTGATTAATGATTTGGAAGAGGAGATTTTTGTGAAACAGTTAGAGATGTGCAGAAAGAACAACCTTTTGACAATGATTCATTTACCTCACCTTAACAAACCTGGCGCAATGGATAGGATGGAAAGAATTTTCAATGAAAATAACTATGATTTTAGAAAAATTTTAATTGACCACAATACCGAAGAAACGATACAGAAAACCCTGGAGTTAGGGGCTTGGGCCGGTCTATCGGTATACCCCCATACAAAATTATCGCCTGAGAGGGTTATTGACATCGTGAATAAGCATGGAAGTGATAAGATAATGGTCAATAGCGCTGCTGATTGGGGAATATCCAATCCACTCAGCGTTCCCCTAACCGCAAGGGAAATGAGGAAAAATAATTGCAAAAGAGAAGATATAGACAGGGTGACCTTTTTCAATGCGTACGACTTTTACAAACAATCTGAAAAATTTACATGGGCACCATAGTTTTTACCTGTGACATGATCCTATCAAATAAAAAAATTGCATAACTATTTAAATAAAAAAAACAAAAATTTTTTATGAAATTTGCCTTTAGCTCTAATGCATACACAAATTATTCGCTTACAGAATCAATTGTTGAGATATCCAAAACTGGCTACAAAGGAATAGAAATTTTGTGTGATGTTCCCCACGCGTATCCATTGCCTTTGAATAGCTATAGGATAAATGAAATAAAGGATGACCTAGCGAGGAACAATATTGAAATTTCAAACCTCAATGCCTTCACACTCTTTGGGGTAGGCGATACATACCATCCTTCGTGGATTGAGGATAACTCTAGTTATAGAAAAATACGAATAGAACACACAATTAATTGTTTGAAATTGGCCAATCAATTAGGTGCCAAAAATATTTCAGTCGAACCTGGAGGTCCAATTGACAGATCCCTCAATAGGGAAGGGTACTTGAAGATGTTTATAGATGGCATTAATGAAGTTCTACCCATCGCGGAAGAAGAAAAAGTAAAAATTCTTGTTGAACCAGAACCTGGTCTGCTGCTAGAGAATTCCAATGAGTTTTTACAATTTATAAGCAATTTTGATTCAAATTATATGGGTATAAATTTTGATATCGGCCATTTTGTTTGTGTCGATGAAGACCCATCCCAATTGATATTTAAATTGGCAGACTATATCCACCATTTTCATTTGGCAGACATAAGCAATAGAATACACGACCACCTCATTCCAGGATTGGGCTCCATAGACTTTAAAAAAATTCTAGGTTCAATCAGCGATATAGGGTTTGACGGATTTGTAACGGTTGAACTGTATCCATACAAGGACAAACCCTCAGAGGCTGCTATAAAGTCACTTGAATATTTGAATGAAATTTTAACATGATCGTGTTAAGGTTACTAACATAAATTGTTAAAGCATTATCTTCAATTATTCCGCATCTCCAATATATTTACCGTTCCCTCAGATATCCTTGCAGGCTACTTTGTTGCTTCTCTATTTGACATTGACATAGTAAGTTATCACAGCATAACGTTCCTTGTATTTTCATCCATTTTTCTCTATGTTGGGGGAATGGTTACCAATGATCTTTTTGACATAAACAAAGATAAAATAGAAAGGCCAAACAGGCCTCTTTCATCAGGAAAAATAAAGGAATCCATAGCAATTTCCCTGTCAATCCTTTTTTTTGGGGCGGGCATACTTTTGACGTTATTGTTGACCTTTACCTCTACAATGATAGCCATCTCTCTTGTTGTCATGATACTGTTGTACAATTTCAAATTCAAAAATGGCTTCCTGAGACCTTTTTTTATGGGGGGCATCCGTTCACTAAATATTGTTTATGGGGCATCCCCTAATTTTGAATTTTTAAAAATCCCAAATTATGGTACCGATACTAGTCTTGTTTACAATGCATTCATCAACTTGTTAATATTAACCGCTGCAATTTTTATCCATGTATTCACATTAACGCTATTGAGTAAAAGAGAAACTGAAGTAGAAAACAAACAATTTAACAAGTCACTAGAGTTAAAGAAAATTTATAGAAATTATTTGTTTTTGTTTGTTATATTGACCTTTTTAGGCGCCTTATTTTTGCCTAACAAGTTTTTATTTTTAACTTTTTCTGCTTTGTTTCTGGCTTCAAGTACTATGATTTTTTTTAAAAAAGCAAGCAAGAAAAACTATGGGCATGTGGATATACAGTTTTTGGTCAAAAGCATGCTTGTTTTGCTGATACCCCTTGACGCAAGTTTTATTGCAGGCTCTAGCGGACTTTATATGGGATTAGTATCATTAAGCATGATAATTCCGTGTATGGCTATCGGAAAAAAGGTAAGAATGACCTGAATCACCAACAAACAGCATTAGTTTTAAATACGATGAACCTCAATTTCATAATAAATATGGCAAAATGTCCTTATTGTAGTGAAGTTATTGATCTTGGTCTACTGAAAACGGAAGAGTTTGAAGACGGCGATTTACTGTTCAAGTTTTTAGGCCTAAGTTGTCCTAGTTGTGAAAAACTTTTAAAGATTCAAAAGATCGATTAAATACAACAACTTTGGTTAAAGCATAATTTACAATGATATGCAAACACCATTGTAAAAACAAACTAATGCAAACTGATAATCCAATGCAAACCTCAATACCGGTGAACCAGATGTTTTTAAAGAATTGTATAACATGTAAATGATACCTTCAGAAATACCCTATCACATCATTTAGGGATAGTAATAATTAATGTTTCCAGGGATTTTTCCTTGTGTTATGTAATGATGGTAAAACTGTGTATGATTTGCCCATGCTTAATGTTAAACCTGCAAAATAGCTAAAAGAAACGGTTTATTAATTAGCAAGACAATAAAGAAACAAGAAGAACTGAAGTTATGAATTCTAGCAATTACCATGTCTGCAGAAAATGCGGCCATTTAAAGTTGTTACACAAATTCATTGCAGGACAAAACAACGATCACCACTGCCACTTATGCCAATGTACCGGGTTTTTTGATTATTCCACAGCATAAATTCTCCGGTGTAGAGTCATTAGAAGAATAATTGGAATTTGGCCTACTAAGGTTTAGAGACCCTGAGTATTGAAAACGAGTGAGACTAAGGTTAAAGCGGCATAATTATTTGTTTTCCCCCATTTCCCCCCATTAAAATGCTTATGCAAAAAAAGTGAACCAAATGAGCAATGTAACAGCCAATCACAATCCACTCCAGAATACCCATAAATTGAAGGGAGGGCCCACTAGAATAATATCAGTTGTTTTGCATAACAATGCACAAACAACAGAAGACAGATTTTCCTTAATAGGCCACCAATCCTTAAAATAACACAAAATTAAAAAGAGCAGATAAACATTTACATATTAAATCAAATCACTTAAAACAATGGGACATTTTGCCTGCCAAAAGTGCGGTGAGTCGTACAATGCCTTTCCACCCAACGACACTCATAGAAAAACATCCAAATATCCAGATAGAAACACCATACCAAGTAGTGTAAAGTGCGAAATGTGTGGATCAATCAATAGGATATATTGGAAGGAATAGACAAGCAATTCAAGTGGCTTTTCATCCAGCAATCGCGTTTGGTTTATTTCAGATCATACCAATGTTTTGACAACAATATGGTTTAGCCGTCCAAATCGCCACCTCCATCTCGTTACTATAACTAACCAATTACTTCAAGCCTTGTTATAGATTCTACTTTATATAAAAAAAATTAAACTAGAATCAAATCCAAATAAATTCCCGGTTCAGGAAAGTTTAGGATGCTAGTATCATAGAAATACAGAATACTGCATATTACTACAATAGTTATTGACACCAATAATTATTTATGAAAAAATCTTTTGTCAATCGATATGAAATATCGAATTTAGGGGTAAACTGCAGTTGCAAACTCCGAATCTTCTTCTAGGGTATCGGTGATTGATATTTTACTCAAATCAATCCTATAGTAATCTAGTTTATCTGGATCGTATTTCTGCACTATTTGTATTATCTCCCCTTTGCTTTTTCTTGTGGATATTACATTACGATGCACATATCCTGTTAGAAAGCTATAACCCCTCTCCTTTGCTTCCATCAGAAAGTTCATTCGAAGAAGGTGGCCACCAGCGGACCCCCAGTATCCTGGCTTTATACATATCCACTCCATGTAAGCAGTATTTTTTTTACCAAAATTTTCATCAAGTGTTCCCCTTCTGAGTCCATATTTTTCCAAAGGTCCTCCCTTCACGTAGCCAACAATGGCCTCATTTTTATGAGCATTACCGCAGTTTTCTTCCCCATTTCCTTCCCCTTCTTTTACTGCTGGGTTAACAGTGCTTTTTGACTCATGTTCCTTATTGTTTCCATTAATTTCCTGATTTGGCTTTGTCTCTTTTTTTATTCGAAGGGTGATTAGAATTGTATCCTGACTGGAAAGAGACTTGAAAAAATGTCGTTCCCCTCGCTTTAGTGGGATTGGCAGCTTGTTATAAATATTAAGAACGCAACCTCTTACTTCAGGGTCAAGACCGGATATTCTGTCTTCATCATTGCCATTTCCAATTTTTTCTACCCTGCATTCAAAGCCAATTTCTTTTCTTGCCGTCAAAGTCCTTATTTCCTTCTCTTCTTCATACAGACTTTCAAAAGCTTCGATGTTGTCAAAATAATTCTTTCTCAGATTGTCTGGTATTCCCTTCAGTACAAATTGCAACATCTCGCCCTCCTGTTTTAGAGCATCAAAATATTTTACAGACTCCTCATTTATCACAGATGGATGCCATCCTAATGCATGTGCGTTACTTCTAGCTAGTTTGTTTGCGTGCTCAAAGTCTCCCAGGGCGTATCCAGCCATACGTTCGCATACAGATAAAAACCAACCAAGTCGCTGATAATGTTCTATTCTTTTTGAATCATCACTAACCTCGTTGGTGTTATCACCTGTGACCCGACTTTTAAGTGACAGTAGCTCATGTATTCGTTTTGTCGCATTTTCAGCTATTGGACCTTTAAAAGGATAGGCAGTTCTGTATATGACAGCAATTATAACATTAATGTCAAGTCCCACCAAATCAATAAATTTCCTTATTTCCGGATCGCTTCTTAGAAACCATTCCACAGATTCTTCGTTTGGTTTATCGAACTGTTTTGCTGGATCATAATCATGAAAAAGGGCTGAAAGAAAAAGATATTTTACACCTTCGTTATTGAAAAGGCCGTTAACTTCACTGTTTTGCCTGATGTGGCCGTAGGCTGAAAGCAACGCAAAATATGTTGCTTCAAGTTCATGGTCTATGTTGTGGTATCCATAATAATCAAGCCCAAGGCCCTTCTTTGAGAATTCTGAAATAGCGTGCCTCACTATCTTTTTTGTCCAACTCTTGTCCAAATTCATCTCGGATGCAAGGTCAATTATCTTATCCTTAAGGTCAGATTCCTCTGTCAAACCTACATTATACCTAATCCACCAAGGAAACAATTTGATTCTTTGATACAATTCACTCCACCAGGGAGAAGGCTGGGCAAGGGGATTTGCCATTGATTCAGCATGCTGTCTGCTCTTATCGATGGTCAACCTACTATATCCAAATATTTTGGTGAATGATAGCCGTAATTTAATGAAGAGTTTATCATATTGTATTATATTAATGTATATGTATAGTTTAATGTAATTTTTATAGTCTTTGCATTCTAAATTTAAAAATAATTCATCATAATCTCATTTTAAAGGCATATGTTATGCCATGCCCCTATAAAATTAATATGGAGTATCAAAGAAGGGATCGATACATAACTTGACTTAAACAGTGATAAATAGATGGAGACAATTAGACGCTGAAACTGAGTTGGGTTATCAGGCAAATGTCAAGTAAAAAAAATGCGCCCAGATTTGAGAATAAGTGAAAGAAAATTTTGCACATCCATACCCTTTCGGAATAGGATAAATTGCATTAATTCAGGACAAGTACATTATAAAAAGAAGCAGCATACTACCGTTATTTCAGATAATTGCTAAATTAGCAAGTATTAATTAAATATCTGGATATGGATGAATAATTTCAAATTAAAGTAATGCGTATGCATTACTTAATTATACTCAATAAAATGATTATTTGCTGTATGGTTATTTATTTGGTATTATTTTTCCTATCACATCACCAATAGTTTTTGTTACTTCATTTAATCCACCCTGTGCTGCACCACTTGCATTGTTTGCTGCCTGGCCGCCGCTCTCTGCGGTGTTATTCATAGCACTGGAGGCACCGGATGTTGCATTGCTTGATGCTTCGCCTGCACCGGATGTTGCATTGCTTGATGCTTCGCCTGCACCGGATGTTGCATTGCTTGATGCTCTCGGCCTGCACCGGATGTTGCATTGCTTAATGCCTGGCCTGCACCGGATGTTGCATTGCCTAGTGCTCCACCGATCTGATCGATGATAGATTGTGAATAAGCAGTTTGTGTTAGGGGTATTAAAAATACCGATAGTAGTAATACAGTAATGTATTTCATAATTTTCTTATAATACTTAATTATTTAAATTTTTCACTTTACAAATGATGAATTTTTATCCCTTGAAAATATGGTTTCCTAAAGCTATTAAAAGTATCAGTTAGAGTTTTTAATTACATGTTTCTATAGGGTGTTTCTGTAAATATATTTTGAGTTGAACTCTAACCACTTTCCAACCCTTACTGACTACATTAATTATTAAGCCACCGACCAAAAAAAAGGATTGAGGATTAAGGTGAGGCAAATTCTGTTGCGAATGTGCATTTCAATCATAAGATTTCCAAGATACAAAAGAATTGGCAGGCGGCTTAAGGTAGCCAGGCAAAACCATTGTCACGTTTTAACAAATCCTATATCATACCTGTAACAAACACGAGATGAAAGTTAACTAAAAATCCATTAATTTGTAAAACACAACATAATAATTTTAAAATAAGATATTAAATGAATATTATACAGAAATATAACTATGGATGATATTAAAAAGAAAATCTTTGACTATCTTGGTCAGACAGCTTTCATTCATTTAGTGACGGTTGTTTGCCTTACACCTTGGTTGTTATTCTTGGTTGGGCTAAGCAATGAACAGTACATTACTTGGCTATGGCAGGCTTCTGTTATGGCTTTAGGCTTTAATTACTTTCTTTACACTTGTTTGAAATGGTTTGTACCAAGATGGCACAAAATTATTAAGTACGACCTAAATTATTGATACATAATTTATAAAAATAGATAGTTTGAAAATACACTTGCTTGATAATTTGTAACGCTGGCAATGTTCTAAATTACATTAATAGTTGAAAATTAGATATAATGGAATTCTGGATAAACTGATTGTGATCTTTGCATCTCAATACATCAAAATGGAAAATCAACGATAACCATTTGCCTTCTTCCCTTTAAATATGTAATACAACCTTTAGTTCATGCTATGGATTAAGGCTTGACGGGCATTTTACATTTTATGGTACAGCATGATTCGATAACGATACTTAAATACTTCGAAATGCATTAATACCTTATAATGAAATACAGAAGCAGAACCGAAATAGTAGCAATGATACTTGAGGCAGCTAACGGTGGGACAACTAAGACAAAAATCATGTACAAGGCTTTTTTAAGCTATAACCAATTAAGAGAATATCTTTCAGTTCTAATAGAAAATGATCTAATAGAATATTTAGAGGGATCTCCAATATATAAAACAACTGAGAAAGGTATGACTTTCTTGAAAATGAATAGCGAGATAGAAGAGTTGCTTATTCCTTCATCAAGAAACTCTAAATTACAGGCAATTTAATAAATACAAAAGAAATTTACTTCAAAAACACAAATACAATACATTTCATTATTTTGAAGACAGGCAGGGGTCATCCTGTTATCCCGCTTTATTTTCATCATTAAAGGTAGGCAAATAGAGACCTGAATTACATTTTTAACCCATAATCAAGGGATTGAAGATAAAGCATTGATGAAGAGAAATTCGTAATTTGTTAAAGGTGCCAAATTGAACAGAGGTGATTTGTCGCATGAATATTCATTCAGGTTTTATTATACCAAGCATCTTTTTACATATGGAGGCATTCTGTACCTAATCTTTTTTTGGTGGAGTAAAATTCTCCCTACCTATGATACAAAGAATTATGGCATATGGATTTTGCTAAAGGGATTGAAAATTAAGAAGATGATTTATAGTACGGGTATTCAGGTCCATCCATTTAGTAATTGGTCATTCACAATAAATTCCAACTACAGCATAGGCAAAAAGGGGAAGTAGGGATTATCAAAACCTATTGAAATGATGTTCCAAATCATCCTCTTGCCTTCCACAGGTCAACAAAAAAATAAACAAATTGACACATCTGGCAAACTAAGTTGGAAGATCTTTGCAAAGCCGCAATAGCCAGGTGGTTTATTATCAATGTTACAAATGACGGCCAGTAGACTTAAGGATATCCAAATATGCGAAATTAGCGAGGCAATGACAGTACTGTGAAAATAATGACTGTAAAGTATTTCAGGAGTGGTAAAAGATACTATAAAATAAACAATAAGGTGATGGGAAAATGATATGTTTTTGGATCACAACATGCATGTGACAATGATAAAAGCTTCAAATATGCTAAAAAGGAATAGTGGTCCAACTGGAATTGCTGAAATAAAAAAAACCAGCCACCCAACCTATTAGATACCAATATGAGACACCAACCAATTCAAAATGATTAGTTATGCATTAGTGTAGAAATGGATCAAAATTTAATTAACTTGGCTATTCCCTTGACCCCCGACAAATTAAGGGCATCAAACTCGGTGTTCTTTTTGCATATGTTCATTGATAGCGTTTTCATTTTTGGCCACGTAATTACAAATTCTGCATGTTCGTTTATCTTTTCGTATTTGTAAATGATCTGCCAAACGCATAAGGTAAATCGTAATTCCCCACATGTTTATTTTGTATAGAACGTAATAATTTATATTCTTTTTAGTTTATAGGTAAAGTAAATGCTTGCAGCACTTTTTATATTCATGCAACCAGAATCAGACATAAGCAGGGACGGTTAATTCAATCCATTATCATCCTGTTTTTAAATCATGTCTCGGGGTTTATGCTAGTGAGCTAAAATGCTAAAGTACAAATATATTGTTTTTTCCAAGTCGTTCACATAAATTATTTTTAATGCAGTATCAACATCCTCATTGCAAAATTTAATGGAACAATATCATTTATTTAGATCATTGATCATACAATGCTTCAAATAGTTCAGCCAGATAATGCATTAATTGTCATTTGGCGATTGTAGTTTATTCGCTTGATTGTTGCTTCCAAAATGATCAGTATATTCATACAAGCTCATCCCAAGACGCAAGTTTGAGAATACCCTACCTAAATCTCCATTACCTGATGATTTATTTAATTAATCAAGTAACGTTTTAAGTAAAAGCTCGAAGGTGATTTAACCTTATAAGGAACGTTAATTTCCTTCTAAAGTATTAATGAAAATAGGAATTCTTGGTTCTGGCGATGTGGGCCGTAGACTGGGAGACGGGTTAATCGAACTTGGCCACACAGTCACAATTGGAACCCGCAATCCAAAAAAAAATGATGTTATCCAATGGATTAGTAATCATGAGGAAGATGGAGGAAAAGCTTTTGCAGGCTCTTTTGTAGAAGCTGCCCTGTTCGGGGAGACCATCGTTATAGCAACTTCATGGGATGGTACTTACAATGCCATAAATATGGCTGACCCCAAAAACTTTTATGGAAAAATTGTAATTGATGTCACTAATCCGTTGGACTTTTCAAAGGGAATGCCTCCAAAGCTAGCCCTAGGGCATTCTGATTCTGCTGGGGAAACTATTCAGCGCCTTATTCCTAAAGCCAAGGTTGTAAAGGCATTTAACACAGTTGGCAACTCTCACTTTATACATCCGGACTTTCCCAATGGAGGGCCCCCCACAATGTTCATTTGTGGAAATGACAACCCTTCAAAAAAGTTTGTAACAGATAATATTCTTGGCAAATTTGGGTGGGAAACCATCGATATAGGTGGTATCGATGGATCCCGCCTCCTAGAACCCCTCGCGTTTTTGTGGATTACATATTATTTTAGGAATGGTTCTGGGGAACATGCGTTTAAGCTGCTTCGGAAATAGGGTGGTTATGGCAGTTACAATTTAAAATAAAGTAAAGCATACACAATATCCTTTTGGAGGTAAACTGTCATTATAAATAAATGGTTGATTCCCATAAATCATCATTATTGCAATTCGGTAAAGATCTATGAAAGTTAGGGTTTACTTCTGTAAAGAACCTGATCCCGAAATTATACTAAAGGGCAATAAAATCAGTAGCCAAGCGTTAAATACTATTTATGATTTAGTATGGGAAAATGAGTTTAAAAATATTCTTAATGCAGGAAGAATATGGATAAAATTCATGGAGGAAGAACAACCATTCGGCACGCCATTGAAGAAAAAAAGAAGCCATTATAGAGTGTCTTTGGGGGACATCATCCAAGTGTCTAATGATTTTTACATGGTTGATAAAGTAGGGGTGAAGAAAATTAAGGTTATTGACTAAAACAAACATTATAGAACTATACAACAATTATTATCATGTACTAGAACAGGATATCACCTATTTTTTTTATATGAATGATCTTTTCTTATATGATCTTTTAACTTATCCATATCGGTAAATTTAATTCCACAATTTGAGCAATCAAAGGAGCTTGTGTTAGAGTGATACAATAATTGATGGTGCATATAGTTTTCAACTTTGTTGAACCGTCTTCCACAATTTTGACATCTGTGCTTTTTTAAAAAATTAAAGAAATCCATATCAATAAAATTAAGTCTTATTACCAAATAAGTTTTTAATCACAATAAATTTCCAGCCTTTTCAATTCCTTTTTGTTTATTTCTTTTTAGAGCTTAAAACTTCATGTCCACGGTATTAAAAAATGGTTATAATTTCTCTTATAGTTCCATCAAAAAATATAATGAATGTATGGTGAATGATCAAAGGAGAACTAGATCCCCATAAAAAATATAGAGGAGATGAACTCAAAGGGATTCAATGATTTCCTCAATTGCCTGATTATAATTCAACATTCCTTTTTTCTTTGCATACACTTCCAAAGCATTAATTTGCTCAGGTGTAAAACAAACTGGCATTGATCGTTCTTCGCTATTCATATATATTATGTATCCCAATACAAATATTAATATTTTATTTTTTGAAATGCATATAGGAATGGTTAAACTTGAGAAGTATTTCACTCCGTATTATTACAATAAATGGGATGCCGAGTAAAACATATACTGAATTTTAAAATATTACTTTTTTCTAATATCGTACAAATTAATACCGAATGTAACAAAATCATCTTAATATTCTTTCCATTCCAACAAAATCACTAGTATTCCATATCAAGCGGCATAGAAAGTGAAAAATTTATTGGCAATTAACATGTAAATTAAAAATGTGAGCGCTCAACAAATATATAATATTTGTATTCATTTAATGTCATAACTAATTTTTGGTTAAAATGTTTACAATGAGAAATTCCCCTACTTGTGGTTTTCCATAATTTTCGTATTTTCTTTTAGGCATCGTTATTGTTATCTGTGTTTGAGGATAAGATTGAATAACGGTCTGTGGCTGTGCTTTCAACATTGCTTCCATAATTGGTTGCAGTTGATCTTTCATCTCCTTATCTGGAATGGCTCTATTTATCGCTTCTAGCATAAGCTGTTGTTGAGAAACGGGTTCCAATTCGATATCTTCTATCAAAGTTAGGGTCACAGAAACACCGTTGTCATTCAAACCTTTAATTTTGTAAATATTCTCCTGAACTTCCATCTAAAATAAGATTAACTATTCTTTTTATTAATTGTATTTGTATAATCATTATCCTAATTGAAGGATTTAACAAGAAATTCTAAAAAACCGTCTCAAAGCAGGCTCAAGTCCTAAACCTTAAAGAAACATGAAAAAAGGTTGGTGGAGTTTGCTTAATGCTCATTATTAGAGATTAGAGTTTCAAAGGGTCATCAGGATAAAAAAATTGAACAATTTATCCATCCTAACTAAAGCTGTAAAGTTACTAAATAATTGTATCTGCGTAACAATTTGACTCTTTTTGGCTAGCACCTGCAACAATCATAAACCATGGTAGTTGTTATGGTAGTGGATAGAGTTATTTCGTCAATAAACATGGTATGGAATCCATATTGTGGTAGGGCGATTAAGATTGGTGATAAATACTAATGGACTTAAAAAACAATCCTACCAAAAACTGCCTTTGTCAGAACAATCATGTTCTGCTCCACACCTAAAACATTTTAGATGGCATGGTGTCATTTCGGTCATTTCACACCCGCATCTAATGCACACATACTGCCTTTTTTTATTCTTCTTGACTTTACTTTCGGAGGTATTCAAATTTAAACCAAGTTTCCGGGGTTTGTATGAGATAGTTCACAATATTATGCAGTTTCTAGATTAACAGAGTTGTTCCGTTGATTTTAAGGTGGAGTTGAGCGAGCCGATATTTCCTGTTCTGCTTTTTTGCATACGGCCGGTTTGACAGTTTTTACTATATGACAATGGTTGAGAACTTTTAATTTTAATGTATTTTGATTGGTTCTTTAACCAAATTTGTTTAAGCCTTGCTGGTGTGCCTGAAAAAACATGATGGAATTGAAATTGTGACATTAGTAATAAAAATCCATGTCTTTTAATATATTTTACTTGGAAAATTAAATCGGTCAATATCCTATAAATCAAATTCATTCTATATCCACTTTTACAAAATTGATAAGGAAAGGAATCTCCTCCATAATTTTAAGGTGCTTTTCCTTTTTTAACAGTGTTATTTTATTTCCCTATTGCCTTAACTTTGACTTCCAGAACCCTGCAAGGTTAAAATTAACTTCTTATCAATACCTTAAACAACTATTGATGATAAAACAAAGACTTCAGAAAGCATGTGTTTCCTTGATTTTGCTATATTAAATTTCGCCATTAAAAATAATGAGTGATATCTATATATGGTATTAGTTATCCGCTGCATTTTTACACTTTTGCCAAAGTTCATTTCAGGTTTTGGGCGCCATTATGTATTTACCATAGATAATGTTTTCTTATACCTCTCTTTCATGATATTGCGCTCTTTTGCTTTGGTAGTATGTTTTCTTGATTCGAAAATAGGCTGAACTTCTGCGTTTTTAGCCTCCTTGACTAATGCATTATTGGATGATTTTCCAATCTAATCAAAATATTTTGATCTTTCAATCATGTCAGAAGGATGACTGCTTCTATTGTTTGGTTGTCGAATTTTTCATCCAAGATCCTGCTCTTTCACTGTTGTGTCTACTAATATACCATGTAGAGTATCAGCAGTTTTTGCTTGCAAACCATTAGCATTCATCATAACAGCAATAGGTGGAAGATGAAATGGTATTACCATCCTTCCTAAACTGGCCATTGTAGAACAGCCATGCTGAGTTGATTGCTCCAAGTAGTTTAGGTCAATAAATATTTTTATTGTTATTCATGTCATTATCATTTATTTTAAGGTTTACCATATTGTTATTGCTATCCACTAGTTTATTGATACCTTAACAGATATAAATGATTAATACCATTTTATTGTTTTTGGCCCCCCTTCATTTAACGTGAAAATTGACAAAAGCCGTTGTTTTAACTGCATGATTTCTGAAAGAAATGAATATACACTTGATATGCTTAGCGTATTAAGAACTTGCAGTTTCCTAGGTTTCCTTAATGAAGGAAACAAGGATGGTTTTCCATTTTATGGAATATAATCACTTCTGTTTTCAATACCGGTTAAGAAACATTTTCCTCACTAGATAACATGATAGTAAAAAGATTAACCACCATGATGAGATTTAATACTTGATGAATCGAATGTTTTCCAATTAGAATCCAATTTGGGGACTGATTCAAATTAGGGTGGGGTCCTGCCAGTTTTGTTAATATTTCAGGCATTCTTGCGGGGTTATTTTTTCAGCATATATGCATGTGAAACCTGCCAGTTTTTTGGCCATACATTCACCTCACCATGGTGCTGTCAGGGAATCCAAACTTGAAGTATTTTCCATTTTTTATTCCAGAATCTGTATCCTTTCCAATACCACCAGGTATCGAAGTATGGCCATGCCAGACTGCCAGCCCTTTGCTGATTTCAAATTACCAACAAAAAGGATATACATTAACTAAAACAATATAAAAAAATAATTGTATTTTGAGTTGATAGGTGTTGGTACAACTTTAAGGAGTCTCCTAACCTGAATTATGGTATAAGGTATTGACAAAATTTATTAACAGATTAAATTATAAATAACAAATTATGAGTGAAGCAACTAAATTTAAGTATGGATTGATGAAAGAAAAAGCTGTAGACGCCTTTGTTAAGGATATTATGGAAGACAATATTGATTTTGACTATTCCAAAAGTTACAAAGCTGACAATAACGAAATTTACAACTTCATCAATGAATTGCACATGAAGATAGTCAAATATTTAAAAGAGGAAAAAAACCCCGAAAATAAAGTGTATTATGATATCCAGGATCAGATATTTTCCGATTATTTGAAATTAAAGATTTATGGAATAATATATAGCAAGCACGTGAAAACAAGCTGATTTTTTTTCAGCTTTTTAAGGTTGTGTTTTGAGGGGCACATCAATAGGACTAATTACAAACATCATGGGATTTCAGCGTTTTCAGAAAGATTATTCCCCAACTTCAGTTCTGCTGCCAATGTTCCAATAACGTAAAGAAGAAGCATTGGCCCTATAACAAACCACATTGTTACGCCACTCCCATCAGGGGTTACAAACGCCCCAAAGAGAACCAATATAATGACAACATAACGGATGTTGTTTCTCCAAAAACGAGGCTTTACAACTTTAGTTTTAGTAAGAACCCAAATTAACAGTGGAAGTTGATAAGAAAAACCGAAAATAATCAAAAGCAGCATTGAGAATGAAATAAATTGAGTTATTTCAAAAAAAGAGGAAACATCCATGGCCTGGCCATATCTATATAAAAACTCGATTGTGTAAGGCACCACCAAATAATAAGAGAAAAAGCAACCAGCAACAAAAAGGAATATTGCCGGAAACACAATATTATTGATAATTTTTCTCTCGTGGGAATGAAGTGCGGGGGCTACAAAAGCAATTATTTCCCTAAACATTATTGGCATGGAGATAATTAATCCTGTGATTATTGCCACAAAGATTTGTGCAGAGAGGGCCTGGCCTGGTGCAACCTGGATAATGGTAACGCTTTTTGGCAATAAAGTATCCCTCATGAACATAATTATTTGGATTGAAATGTTGTGGAGTGGATCCGGATAGAGTATTGGTATTTTATAATTACCCAAGTTATAGATGGTTATACTCATGGTCATACAAACAGAGATGGTTACTATCACAGAAATGGATATTCTGATGATTCTCTCCCTAAGTTCATGTAATAATTTTGATAATGGCTTTCCTTCATCAAATACTCTGGTTACCATCTGACAGCCTTCCCCATACAGGTTACCAAGTAGTTGTTAAATAACCTAAATTGACATTAAAATTTGGCAATCAATTTTAATATAATACACAACTAAATAAACATCTTTACATTTATTATTATGTGGATAAAAGCTCCATATTCAACCAAAATATGGAAGACAGTTTTGGCAGAATTGCAAAAAAGTTGAGGATTTCCGTTACAGACAGATGCAATATGCGTTGCATGTATTGCATGCCCTATAACAATACTACCTGGTTTGAACAAGGCAATCTATTGAGTTTTGATCAAATTGTTCACATTGCCACCATATTTGCTAGCCACGGTATTGATAAAATAAAAATCACAGGGGGCGAACCGACAATTCGTCCTAAATTAGAGGATCTTGTGAAATCTCTATCAAATATCGATGGAATAAAATCAATTAGCATGACAACAAACGGACTTTTGCTTAAAGACAAAATAAAACGACTCAAAGAGTCGGGATTACAGAGTGTAAATATTAGTCTGGACACATTCAATAGAAAGCGATTCAAGGCCATGACCGGAATCGATGGCCTTGACAAAGTGTTGGATTCAATAAATGCAGCCCATTCTATAGGCATGCAGGTAAAAATAAACACAGTAGTAATAAGGGATTGGAATGATGATGAAATAGTGCGTTTTGCACAATTTTCAAGAGAGACAGGGCATGTGGTGAAATATATCGAATTTATGCCTTTGGATGGAACTGGCATCTGGGCTCCAAATCTTGTTTTTAGTAAAAAGGAAATGATGGATATCATAAATACCAACATTAAAAAATTGGTCCCATTAAATAATGACAACTCGGACCCCGCAAGGCTTTATTCTTTTGATGACGGCAATGGCATTGTTGGATTTATTCCCACCATGACAGAGCCATTTTGCCAATACTGCGATAGAATAAGGATAACATCTGAAGGCAAGTTTCACACATGCTTATTCGAGAAGAAAGGTTATGACCTGAAGGATTTACTTGAAAGTGGAAAAACCGACAAGGAGATAGACCTGTATATCCAAGACTGCCTAAGGAAGAAACCCGAAGGGATAATAAGCAAAATAAGGTCAAATGCTTTAAAGCCTACACTAAATGTTATGCATACCATTGGGGGGTAACGGTTAATCATCAAGTATTAAGCGACGCTGAGGAATACGGCCTGTAAAAGTGATTAACTTCTGTTGAACCCAGAAGGGAAATAATAGCAGATAACCGTTTTGTCTCCAGCTGCCATTAATTGTTACCCCATATTATCGTAATTAAAAATTACGTGTATCTGCCAATAAACTACCATTATTGTATGACCAACCATTCGGAATTATCGATTATGTTTTTACCTCTACCGCATTATAG
This sequence comes from uncultured Nitrososphaeraceae archaeon, assembly GCA_963779615.1. Classification (GTDB taxonomy): domain Archaea; phylum Thermoproteota; class Nitrososphaeria; order Nitrososphaerales; family Nitrososphaeraceae; genus Nitrosocosmicus. The sequence goes on along the minus strand of CAVZZA010000004.1, from coordinate 24,127 downwards.
CCTGCCGCACCATTTGGGAACGGAGTAGCAACATCAGATGTCTGTAACTTGCCTGTTTTGTCGGTAGCTCTAACGACAACTTTATACTCTCCATTCACTTTAGGGGTAAATCCACCGGTCCATAAATCCCATGTGTATTTAGATAAAGGTTCTTTTGACAATAGCGGATTTCCAGGGCTTGCCCCCATCGGTGCTGACCTCCATCTTAAATATCCCACGATCCCCAGCAAAAGCAAAACCCGAAAAAGTTATCATAAACAATTTGTAAAAAAATATAATAAATAATGATCCCAATGAGCCTTTTATTTTAAATAGAAAAAATTGTTCCATTTCCATATTCGTTTATTGTAGAATATACCTCTTTCATATTTACTCTTAAAAGTCCTTATGATAATTGTTGCGTACCCGTATATACAATTTTTTTTATATGTCCATAAAAATTAATCGCATTTTATTGCTTAATTCATTTTCTATAAATAGATTGGTTTATCTATCTTATTAAATGGGCATGATAGATGTTGGCCAGAAGCCATGGTCATTAAGGACTGCAACTGCACAGGCATTAGTATCTATAAATCCAGACCTAGCAGACAACGTAAAAGATGGCAACTCTCCGAAAGGAAATATCTTTGAAGCAGCAAAAGTAGCCGGAACAATGGGGGTAAAAAGAACACCAGAATTGATACCATATTGCCATCCTATTCCTATAGACAGCATCAAAGTCGATTTCAAGGTTGAAGGTAACGTTATTAAAATAGTTGTAAATGTGAAAAGTGTTTGGAAAACTGGAGTTGAAATGGAATCGCTTACCGGAGCAAGTATTGCCGCATTAACTATTTATGACATGCTAAAGCCGATAGATGACTCCATTACAATAGAATCCATAAAAATTTTAGAAAAAAAAGGTGGAATTAAGGATTTTTTTGATTACCATGACAGAAAACTCAACGCTGCTGTAATTGTAGTTAGCGATTCTAGGAAAAAGGAACAAGACACATCAGGCAAAACAATAATCAATACACTGAAAAAAAATGGCTTTGACATAATTGAATACAAGATGATACCAGACGAAATAAAAACAATAGAACATGAATTGAAGAGGTTTTGTGACGAACTACATGCCGACATGATTTTAACAACTGGAGGAACTGGCGTAGGTCCCCGTGATACCACTCCCGAAGCAACCTTAAATATTCTAGAAAAGGGGATAGATGGGATTGTAGAAAACCTCAGAAATTACGGGCAACAGCGAACACCATTATCAATGCTATCAAGGGGAGTTGCAGGAATTAGGGGAAATACCATAATAATAAATCTCCCAGGAAGCGAAACTGCAGTTTCTCAGTCACTAAATGCTCTATTCCCAGGTATTATGCATGCATATAAAATGATGGCAGGGCATGGACATGACCAATAGACAAGACAAATCCATTTAATGCAACATATTATTTTTTTTAGATAATTCAACACCTTATAAATTAAAATATGACCCAATTTTTTTGATAATACAATTCATCTTGTACTAATTCAATATGTACGCATACAAAAACACATAATAAAATTATTAAATATCGTTACTGTTAATCATTTATAAATTTCATTTTCAAAACCATCCATCTTTGGTGTAAGAAAAGCCAGGGAGTAAATTAACTTTTACTTTTTCACCCGCATCAATATTCGTGACCTCCTCATCCATCACAACATATCCATTGCTTTTTACCAACAAAGATACACTCGGTGTTTCACCGGTCAAGGGAGTTGCCAGAAATTCTCCCCTCTTCTCCAATACTTTAACATATACGATTTTCGTAAAGTCATGGAATTTTTTTCGAGCAGACCAATTTTCAGTAATTGTAGCTAAAATCGCCATATCGCTGTTTTCAGGCAGGCCGGAGAAAACCCTAACTAATGGCCTAACAAATACAATAAATGCATTAAATGCTCCCTGGATAGGTCCGGGCAGCAATATTATTGGTTTTTTATCAATCACCGCCAAACCTGAAACCCTTCCACGATCAAGTTTAACGCCATGAACTAATACGCCAGGTTTACCAAGTGAATTAATTGTTGTTTCCACTATATCTTGCGTTCCCATCGATGTTCCTCCTATCGTTATAACTATGTCAGAATCCTTAATGGCGATCTTAATGTTCTTTTTTAGGATATCAGGATTGTCAGGCGTTGCTTTATAACTCAGGGGGACTCCCCCTATTTCATCTGTTAGGCATGCGATCATGGGGCCGTTTGTATTAAGAATCTTTTGACCTTTATTCCTGTTATTGTCATGTTCTAAGTCATCTGTTAGTTCCGTTCCGGTTGGAATGATTCCAACTACGGGTTTTCTGTATACGGGTACCTTGCTAAACTTCAAAGTGGCTAAAACAGCCATATCCTGCGCGCGCAGTAATCTCCCTTTAAAAAGTACCTTTTCTTTTTTCTTGATGTCTGCCCCAGCCAAGTAAACATAGCTCCCTTTTTTAACTGGTGAAGAAATAACCACTGATTCATCATCCACAATCCTTACGCGCTCAATCGGGACAACTGCATCTGATTGACATGGCAGGTATCCACCTGTTTGAATTCTAAATACTTCTCCGGTTTTTAAAACATACTGTGAGGTTATTCCTAGAACAGATTCACCACCTGATATTTTAAAGCAAAGAGGTTCAGATTCTGAAGCAGAAATTGTTTCCTCTGATTTCAAAGCAAATCCATCCATATGCGAACTAGAGTATGCCGGTATGTCATCATCTGATACAACATCTTCTTTCAAAACATAGCCTTTAGAATCAAAAACTGGAACAAGCGCTGTATCTAAAACAGGTTTTAGATATTTAGATAATTTTGTAAAAGCATAACTTACAGAACAGTAGGAATCGGTATTAGATATCATTGATACTAAAAGTAAACATTTCGGATATACATAATAATATGTTTATTGAATTAGCATTAAGCAAATAATAAAAATAAACATAAGAATACAGAATAGATAAACAATAGTTTTTTCAAATTTCAATAAACATACAAACAGTATTTGAGGCACTATTCATATAATGATGATTTTTCAATCTGCAATTTGGTGAATCGGCAAATCCATCTAACGGGACAATTCTTCCGGTTTCAGTGAAGTTTTTATAAAAATTTAGATGAATAAAATATAAAAAAATTTATTTTTTTTTAATTCTGTTTTTGTTTTTTAGAGGAATAGGGTCGTATTTTGTTAAAGAATATCCAGATATGTGCATGTGCATAAATAGAATTATTCTTCCATGGGTTTTCCCTCAACCCATTTTGTTTCGCCATTTAGTATTTTTTCTTTTTTCCATATGGGCACCTCATGCTTAATTTTATCTAGGATAAACTGACATGCTGCAAAGGCATCTTTACTATGTGGAGTTGAAATTGCAATTGCAACGCTATTATCGCCTATTGTTAATTCGCCAATTCTATGAATTATACGGATTTTTTTTATACCCCATGTCTTTTTTGCATCAATTTCAATATTTTTGATTTTTTGCTCTGCCATTCCCATATAAGACTCATATGTCATGCCTACAACATCCCCGTTATCGCTAAAGTTCCGAACTGAGCCTATAAAAAGTACTTTTGCACCAACTCCTCCATCATCAATTGATTTTAAAACAGATGGAATATCAATCTCCCCGGGTGTTATTCTAGGTATAGCCGAATTCGTGGCACTATTTGGGTAATATTCTTTTTCCATAGTTTCAGAATAGCGGGTGACATCGGATTCATTCACCATGTTTTTTATTGTTGTCGGTGCATATAATACATTCAGCCACCTGAAATGGGTGGCAGTATTGCCACTTCATCACCCTCATTTAAAATTGTACCCTTATCTACCACCCTGTAGTTTACAGAAACTTGGATTATGTTGAGCATATCGCTAATTTTTGGATAGGTGACTGATAACTGGGATAAAAGTTCTTTTATCGAGGTATTTTTAAGCAATTCTACCGATTCCATTCTCACTCCTGTAGCATCTTTAGCTCCCGCAAAATAAAGAAGGGTAACATGGATTGTAGAAAGCATAACTCAACACCTTCTTTTAACTACCTTGAAGGAAGTAGGGACTTATCATGGGTATTGGTAATGACACATTTCTCAGTTTCAGCAGACATTATACCGCCAAAACAATCAGCGGAAAATGAAGAAATGTATCCGGGAATGGGGGATTCAGAAACGCTATACATCCCCATACCTACCTTCAATTCTGTTCCTGATGAATTACCGGGAAAAGAGGCAATGGAAGGATCATTTGCATGAATGTTAATTGTGAAATCAGAAGGTTTTTTATTTCCAATACCTTCATTATTTACTGTTACTTTTACCAACAACAACCCTTTTAATTCATTGTTATTTGATGAAAAAGACGAACTGTTTTCATCAGGATTAGCATTGTTATCCGATCCATTCTGCTTGACAGTGTTAGATAAATTTGAATAGGGCACACCATCGTCGTGATTTGCGTCGGTAGGAAAACCAAAATCGGTCAATGCAACATAATAATCCAAAATAACACCCAAGACCAAAACAGCAATAAGTTTCATAGTATCATTTGTTAGGTTATGTTAGTTGATTAATTAATTTACCTAAGACCGATTTAAAATAAAAGTAATTTATATAATTCATCCTGGTGGAGCCTGGCAAAATTCCACCAAAACCCCGTTTAGGGATTTAGGATGGATAAAAGTAATTTTTCTGCCATATGATCCAGTCCTTAAACCACCCAGAAATTTCATACCATTTTCCATTGCACGATTTACATCACCTTCTATTTCATCAGCAGTTATAGCGATATGATGAATACCCTCACCACGCTCTTTAAGATATTTACTTATAGGGCTATCATCATTCAATGCCTCTAAAAGCTCGATACGTGTATCCTGTAAATTCAATATTACAACTTTTACCTTCTCGTTTGGAACCTCCTCAATTTCTATTTTGTCTATATTTAGAATTTTTTTATAGTTTTCCAGTGCATCTTCAGCATTATTTACTGCAATCGCTATATGATCAATACGCATGTATAAAATTCCCGAATAACTTATATATATTATAGTCAATGGGGTCTTTATTTTTTGCTTCATTATCGTCAGGACATATTGAGTAGATTTAGCTTGAATAATTTTCCTAAATCGGTATCTTTATCACCATATCAACTTCGACATATTGTTGAGAAACTTTAACTGAACTTTCTCTCCATCCAAAATTCATGTTAGCCCATCATAACTAATTTTAAACATGAAATCACATGGGCAAACAAAATGGTCTTCAAGTTATCCAACCTTTACTGTTTTTGACCCACATTCAGGGCATGCCTCGTTCCTGTGCTCATACCCACAGTCCATACAATAGAATTTGATTGGGGTATATCCAAAGCCTTTTGAACCTTGATCACTACGTCGGTCAGCACGGGATGATATCGACTTGTACAATCCTTTTATCCCACCCATACCCTGTCTTTTTAAGGCAAGGTCTGTTCTGAATACATTAAGCAATACTAATATAAGAATTACTACACCGAGTGATATAGGAAATGGTATTATAAAAGAGATAGCTAACGCGATACTCATGTATACCAACAGCCATGTAAAATAGTTACTGTTTTTAATTGGTTTATTCTTATTATTGTCAACATCATTATTAATCATTGTTTCCATTATCTCCTATGATAATATAACGCGTAACAGTCTCATAAGCTCATAGTATACATTTACCTGCAGTGCAATGCAAAGCAATTAAATAGTGGTATTTGCTGTTCATTAGACAAATTTAATCCACATCTTTTAAAATAAAGTGTTGATTACAATATTGTAGTTACAACTGCATATATAATAATATTTCTCCGAGTTTTTCAAAGCATGCCTTTTTCAAAATAAAAAAGTAGGTGAAGATGAGCAATGCACCTTGAAACAAAGGGGCAATTATAACTTGAAATAAGATATACATTCATGAATGATAACCACAAAATAATGATTCATTGACTCTAAAGGTCAAGCGCATTCCCTACCAACTAATGTTGATTGTTTTTGGCTATGCAACAGACATATTTTTTAAACGGTCACAGACATTATTATCACATCTCAATAGAGTTATATCATTGATTATTAGGTCATTTATCATTGTACTCGAAGGTTCTTGTTCCAATAGATGGATCTGAAAACTCCATGAGAGCTTTGAAGCATGCCTTATTCTTAAGTTCAAAATTAAAATCAAAACTGACTATTTTATACGTACTAGAAATTCCGCCATTTGTTTATGTCCAATCACAAAAACTTGTTGACTCTGTAATGGCTTCGTTAGAAAAAGAGGCAAAAGATATTCTTGATACGGCAAAAAATCAAGCAAAAGAGTTTGATGTAGAATATGAAACAACATTATTAGAAGGTGATAATGTTGCATCCATCATAATTGATTATATTAAAAAGAATGACTTTGATACCATAGTTATTGGAAGTAGAGGTCACGGAAAGTTTAAAACCACATTATTAGGTAGCGTATCAAACAATGTCCTGCATCATAGTAAAAGTCCTGTCATGATTATAAAGTAATAGTTTATAGTTGTTTTGATTACTAACTATTAGAAAACCACGTCAGACATCCCCTACCTGCAATAATGTCAAACTGAGACTTTAAGTCCTTTTTAATATGCATATCTTTCAAGACATTCCTATAACTGAATAACACTCAAAAAGAGGCTAACCACGCCTATGCACGGTAAATAATATGTAAATAATACCTATCAAAGTAACCCCCTAGGTTTATTTTTCATTCCTTATCTAATGAAATAAATCTCGAAAATTACTAATTGAATAATACACGATTATATGATAAAATGTTTTTATCTTGTCCAGCAAATCCATATCCAATAGAGCAATATGTTTTATGTCAAAGTTAGAAATCATTAAAGATGTTTATTAAAATGCCATATATCGCACTAAAAAGTTTTACACTAAATTTAAATATCAAAGAAGGCTAAAAAGTTTGGCTAATCATACTTATTGAGAGGCAATGAAGATAAATTATTTGCATATTTTCCAAAATGATATGGCGAAAAAGTTTACCTGTCTACGAAATTGAATTTGCCATCTTTTAAATAAAATAACATTATTAACAATAATTATGAATCATTTACCGTTTTGATGCTACTTTTTTATAGATTCAATAAAACTGTAAAGTGGTATTAAAATGCGTGTCCTTTCCTAAAAAGCGGCAATATTTTTAAAGAAGCTTTCTATTTGTTCTCTATCAGGAAGACCCAGTCTTTCTAATTTTTCATGCATACCACGGGTATTGATTTCAACTTTAACAGTCTCGTAATCAGAATCATAATCTAAAGAATACGTTCCATCGGTTTCTTCTATCCGGTATTTTTTATTTCTCTTATTAAAAACTATTGCAACCTTACTACCCCACTCAGTAAAATAATCATTATTTTCTAATTTGATAATCAATTGTTGTTTAACCTGCAACTCATTCATTGTTGTTTAACCTTTGGTCCATTCCTAGATGTTATTCATTATACTAAATTATAACAATTTGTGTTAGGGTTTTCCTTATTTTCTATGTTGCCATCCTAAAAACGGCAATTGTAGAGAAAAACTTTGCAATACCTTCAAAATTCAACTACATTTCACCAAGCCCAAAAACCTTTGTTCATTTAAGGTTGTTTGAATATAGAGTTTCTGCAAGCAAATCATCAAAGATGAATGTAGGATCAAACAAATATTGTTGCATAAATTGGCGCTGTTAACAAAAGGCTCTTGCAATGCATTTTAAAAGCCAACCTTTTGTTATAGCGGACCATGGCCTAATTTTTGGGTCCACTTCTGGCCTGAATTTTTGTAAAACCGGATGTCAATTCGTTTGAGTATTCTTTCATTGGCATTGCATGCGGTAAAGTTGTCTCAAGTTAATGGAGCCCATAAATCTATGATGTATCCTTAAATACTTCTTCATTTTCATACATAGGCCTTTCTAAAGAGTCATCTGTCTTGTAATTTTCCTCATGATCTTCTAGATAAAGTTTCATATATCTTTGAGCTTTATCCCAAGCTTTCAAAATATTTCCTCTAGGCAAATAAATTATAATGTCTTTACCAAAAGGTATCTTTTCTAATACAGTTTCATTAATAGGTGTACCATCCTGATAAGGCATTTTTGGATCATCCCTACTGACGTTATTTGCAACCTCTTTAACGGAATTTGCATCATCATCTATATCAGGTCCATCTTGCTCTTCATTCTTCCCACTCAACTTTTCTACCACATAAACAACGTCATCCAAATACCATTTTCTTACCTCCTTTTCTACCGACTGAGACTCTGGTGCAGAAATACCGGTAATATTTTTTATGTCAAACCACACATTATCAGGCAAGTGTTTTCCATGTTTACTGTATAATTTATTCCATAAAGGTACATTTAGAAAAGCCTTTGAAGATAATTCATTTTTTTGGACATCATTAATAGGGTAGGAGATATTTTCGCCTAATTCTGTTATTCGGTATTTGGCACGCCCTTCCAACAAACCAAAAAGCGTCAAACTATTTAATCGCCTGTAAAATGCCCCACCTATTTTACTCTTATAGTCGAGCATTACTGCAATATCTGAGTAATGAGTAAGATCTTTGGTATTCTTCACCTTATCAAATATTTTTTTAACATCCTGAATAGCTTCAGATAACCGTATATCAGGGATTTCGTAATTCCCTATTTTCAATTTTTCTATGGTCTATTTACTAGATCCTTTAATTAAATTTACCTTTTGATAAAGCGAAAATATGTCCATAACTCAGGGGTGTATGTATAGTTATTGTAAATTGTAGAAAAGAAAAAAATGGATAATCTGAGTATCCTAAATCAAGGCATTAAAAGTAGATGAAAAGTATTATATTAAAGATAAAAAAAATAAAATAAAAGCGAAAAATGGAGTTGTTATATATTGACCTGCAGAGGAATTTGTATCAGATATAAATCTAAAAAAGTCTACAATACTTGTCGTTACGAAGATAATGAAAAAAGATGTCAAATTTGTGAGATTTTTATTAGATGGAACGGCATATCTTGTCCTTGTTGCAGCTACAAGTTACGTAATAATTCGAGAAATCCCAAAAGTAAAATTAAAAAGTACATCGAATGATTAATTTTTGCACGTAAACCATTTTGTCTACAAATCAACAATATACTAAACAGTGATAACAATTTCGGGACAAGCACTCTTTTCAAATGGTGGTAAACATATAAAAAAAATGCTAGTTCAAACGTGATAGGGTTTAATTTTCATAAACTAATCTAAATAATAGTCTGACTGGATATAATCACATTTTGCATTGCATTAAAAAAGAATTCTAAATAACAGTGGTTTATTTTATGATGTCGATCCCCTTATTATTTTAGGTCTTTTGTAAGTTGGAATCTTTTAAATTCCGCATTTACCCGAAATCTAGATTTATCCAGGTTAATGACAATTCATGCAACAACAATTGGATAAATCATACCGTTACTTGCGTAATAATTTAGGTAACGTTTAGCAATATTTTAAACAGCGAACAGTCAAACTTAAAACATCAAGCATTTGTGATTGCTAAGAAACAATGAAATTAAACAGGGTATACCCAGATGCATATTTTATTTCCGTAATCTACAAGCAGGTCAATCTAAAAGTTCAATAATTATGAGACTTAAGACTGTACTGATACAACTATATGAGCAATCCCAACCCTGACCCTAATCCAAATCCTCAACCTCAACCAACTCCTGAACACCCAGAACCCCAGCCTAATCCCGATAATCCCTAACGGATAGAAGAGAATTACTGGGCCATTTCAGTGGGTTATACCCCTTTTTTTCAATCGCTTTCCATAATCGTCATTTTTAAATTCTAAGTCTTAGGTTATTCTGCAAGTTTTACCAATGACAGGGATTAGGAATAAAGTCTTGTCAGTAAAAAGAAGCGTAAAACAATAATGCACCAAAACAGAATCACCCAAGTTAGTTCGTTGAATTGTGAGGAAACACTTAATGTTCAAAATAGTTGCCAATAGGGAATATAGGAATATACCCTTTTTTTGGGATTGTCGATATTAAAAAAATAGTGGACTAGCTATTCTTTACATTTGTAGTCTTTAACTACCACCTAACATACCCATTAAAATTAAATTCAATGGATTCATCTGTTTCGGGAGGAAAAATGGTCAGCCTATTAATGTTATAATCAACAGAGATTATTGCCTCAGAAATAATTCTCATGTTAGTTAAAAAATCCATATTCTTTAACAAAATGCATTTTTTATTTATTGAAATATATATATTCTCGCCTACAAAATATCTGACTTCCTTATAGGGCCTTTGATTTTTTATGAACTCCGCTAAAGATACCTTGGTTAATGTATTATCATTATTGGTGTAAGCCATCCTTATTACATTATTATCTTTATAATTTTAGACTTTGTCTGAATTTGTTTATTATTTATGCTATAGAATAAACTTGAGGGTTAACTAATAATAATATTATGCATTACCGCATAATTTTTAAAACATAAACCTTGTCATTTGTTAAATATTTTTTGGATATTAAAAAGATAGCAATAACTGAAATTCTTAAACATTAAGAATATTATTGCAATATTCAACTAATAACTGAGTTTATGCGAAGTTTGATAAAGAATTTGTTACATGCCTTCCCTTCCCCCTTCTTTTATTTAAGAGATGTCTCCATTCAACCAAAAGGATAAAGCGAATTTTTTGGGATTTCCTTTAAAGATCTGTGATTCAAAAAGGCTTTTCAGATTTAGCATTTAAAGATGTTAGAAGAATAAACAGCATCATTATTTTTAGTATGTATGTTGTATCAGTAATTCTAAAAACAGTTTTTTATCTAATTTGTTGATGGTGGATGTGTTTTGCTATTGTTTTGTTTTTCATCATGTTTGTTCATTATTGTACCCCTCGATCGACGTTTTTTATACGGATTCATTGTTTTGAGTGTTTTTTTTTTGCTGTCAACCTTTTTTTCTTTTGATTGTAATGATCCCTTTGAGGATATGATTCAAAATTCCATGCAAATTTATTGTTGATAGCAATCACAAAAAGCAGATCAAACGAATATATTGGATCAATTCAACAAGTAGGAACCAATTAAAAAATAGGTTTTCAGTAAATAAAATAACTTTTATAGTTATTGTTTTCAAATTAAAAACATAATTAAAATCAATATTGTCATAAAATAACTTAAAGAAACCTAAATTTAGGTAAAAGATGCATTTACATTTAAAAAACTCAATATCCATCGCTTTATTTTATTTTCTTGTAAATTGTTTACAATCACAGTAAACCTTTTCTTTGAATCTCGTTACTTCTGACAATACCAACAGTACCACAATTCCAGCAGGTATAGAATGTTTTGCAGAATATAAAATTAGTAAATGCGACACAGTTGCCCACCGATTCGCCTTTCAATAAATTCCAAAAACATCATAATTGAAAGTAAACAGTTAGCAAATAATATAGACAAGGTTTTTGAAAATCAAGACATATTTCAACAATAAAATCTAGAATATACAACAATACCAATACTGCTAGCATGTCTCTACGTAGTTTATTTTTAAAGAATCAAATAAATTTCTTGGAATGGAATTTAACTGAAGGACTAATAGAGAATATACAAAAGTCAGATTCGATCATCGCAATAGGACAGGAGTTACCAAAAAAAATTGAAGGTTTAGACCGATGATAAGAATAGCAATCCCATTGCGATTTCCATAGTAAATATTACATCAAAAAGCGTTGATTTAACAATTAATTCGAACAACACTACTTCAAGTCCAGGGAAATCCAAATTTAATGAATGATCTGCCAGAACAAAAATTGGGTCTAAGGAATTCTTCCTAATATTATCATGGAAGGCGGAATCTCTGGAATAATAGGATGTTTAGTTTCATCAATTATTACAGCAGGAATTTACATTTAACTGTGTTAGGAATAAATCATCTCATTCTTGCAAAAAATCATTTATTGGAATGGACACATAAAATACCTTTTCCGGGTTTATTTTTAATATCAGCCTTGTTTCAGTGGAATTTCGTAATGGGTATTTTTCAAGATTAAGGTATTTCTTGGCCATTTTGTCGATATGATTATCAGCTCCTTCGGTAGTTTGCTGCGTGATTGTCCCCCTAATTGTTGCCATCTCATATGGGTTATTCATGTCAAAAACAGAGAGCGCGACTTTGCTATTATTTTTAATATTCTTTTCTTTGACCCGCCCTTTAGCGGTATTGATTAAAATTAAACCACCGTCATAATCTACCCACACAGGGGAAACCTGTGGGGAGCCATCAGGCATTGTAGTTGCAAAAGACGCAAAATTTTTTTCATTTAAAAGTTTGGCAATTTTTGGTGTAATTAGAGACATCAAACATAATAGTCAAAAATAATTTAAAAGGTTTTTACAATAATGGGCTTGCCTTAATAAAAAATAAATTCATTGATGTATGTCAATCAATGACGTTATAAAATAATATGATGGCCATTTCTTGTAAAACGGTGTTAAATTACTAAATTAGATAATTAAATTTAAAATAGTATTTTTTTCATTAGATGATCTTACAATTTATTTGTCGGGTTGAGCCTTTCTTGATACTCTTTTTTTTAAATATACAAGATTGTTTGGTGTGTGAAACGATTCTCAAAAACTAAAATTGGTTATTGTATGGTAATAGTTTTCTTGGCTTTAGCAAATAACCATGTCAATCAAACTTGAATCCGGCAAATATTCAACAATTTGGTCAATAACCACAGTTTGACGAAAAATTATTACAAGTAAACAAGTTCTATAAAAGATGCTAACCAAATAAAAAATATCGGTTTCACTAACAATCTAATTAATAAATACTTTAAGCCAATAATATCTATAGAAAGCATTTGATAGTGATAAAAATTAAGGAATATACCACTTTTAAGTAAGACTGCATACACAATTAGTTTTTATAACAGTTTTACTATATTTATGGTGATAATTAGTGAGTACACTTATTATATTGGTTTTAATCGCTATAATTATCCTCGCGATAATAGGGATGGGCTGGTCAAATTTCTTATACAGCGTTTTTAACGGGTTTGAGAAAATTAAAAATTCGCCAATAGTGAAAAACCTTACAGAGTCCTCTACAACACAAGTCAATAAAATTGTGAACAATAATATATAAACAATTTTATTAGTTTAGTATATTAACCCTCTATTTTAAAAACGGACATTTAAAATAGGTACACATATTTCATTCCATTTTGATTTTTTTGTTTAAAGACTTTTTATAACGTCAATGGCTGCTCACAATGGCAATGGCTGCTCACAATGGCAATGGCTGCTCACAATGGCAATGGCTGCTCACAATGGCACTGACAACTTGATCTATATGCATATAAACAATTAGCATATAAAGAAAAAGCAGTACGGAACTTCTCCATTGCCAAAAGTGATGTACGCTAGTAGAATGAACCTGTGTACTTTAATACACCAATTATTAATGAATTACCCATAAGTTCATCTATGCGGGATTCAGTTATATAACAGCATAAGAGAATAAGACGGGATATTCTCAAATCATCCATTTGAGGGATGTTATAACCACTATATACAGGCTTCCACTCGAGGCTGGCACATATTTTTGGATTTTTTTGTGTAAGCACACCCCAACCATGGCAGCACACCCACCATGGCAGCACACCCACCATGGCAGCACACCCACCATGGCAGCACACCCACCATGGCAGCACACCCACCATGGCAGCACACCCACCATGGCAGCACACCCACCATCAGCACACCCACAGCAGCACACCCACCATGGCAGCACACCCATACTCGCATTGTCTTACAAAGGGGCTGAATTGTAGCACATTTTAATCAGGCACATAAATTCGAATTTTACCTCAAGGATAAAATGGTTATCTAACCCCTAAAATATGGAGATAGAAAATGATCACCGTAAACGAATAAGTAGATGTATCTGTTGCTTCCTATTGCATTACTTGAAAGGTGTTTATTTATCAACTAGTTGTCAAAAAAAAGATACAATGTTGTTATTGATCACTTGATTAGAAAATTCAATCTTAAAATATTAAAAATACAGAAAAATTAATACCTTATAGAAATTAACAATATTAAAATTCCAAACTTGCCATTACCTCTACAATTATGCATCATACAGTAGAATTATTATTAAGAGGTATTGTTTTTATGCAATAGTAAACATTATGGTAGGTGGCAGGGTTAATAAATACTTTTTATATTTGGTAATCATTTATCTTTAGGTAGATTTAGTTTTGGTGCATCTAGTACTAAAACTATTAACCCTTGCTGATTAATATATAAATTAGGTCGCAAATTAAACGGGATTAATAATTTTTGAAGTCTAGGCATTTCCAAACTAAAAAGGCATATTTTCGTAAGTTTCTCCTCTATACCGGACCCGCAGTAATGGTAAGCGTTGCGTATATGGATCCTGGTAATTATGGCACCGATATTCAAGGAGGGGCTACTTTCAATTACAATCTACTGTGGGTAATTTGGCTTTCAAGTGGAATGGCCATGCTTCTCCAATACCTATCAGGAAAAATAGGAATTGCCACGGGACAATCGTTATCAGAAATTATTAGAACCAAGTTGAAAAAGAGGATATATATTTTACCCTATTGGCTTTCTGCTGAAATCGCAACGGCTGCTACTGACTTGGCAGAGTATCTCGGCACTGTAATAGCATTAAATTTATTATTTAACATACCTATGATTCAAGCAGCGATATTTGGAGCTTTAGATGTTATTATAATTCTTACCGTTACTGCAAGAAAATTCCGTTTTCTAGAACAACTATTTATGCTTCTAGTTTCAATAATTAGTTTTGGGTATTTATATGAATTATTTATTGTGAAACCAGATCCTTATGCCATCTTATACCATTCAATTATTCCTTCGTTACAAAACAGTAACGCTATTTTAATAACAGTTGGAATTATGGGGGCGACAGTTATGCCTCACGCCATTTTTGTTCACTCATGGCTTACAAAAAATAAAGTAAGCAATGAGAAAATCACAATAGAAGAAAAAAGGCAGATAAGAAAGTTACATCTTTTTGAGAACATCTTTATTTTAACTGTTGCAGGAATGGTTAATGCCGCAATAATGATAATGGCTGCTGCTGCTTTTTACTCTCACGATTCGCCAATTTCTTCCATATCCGAGGCGTATAAAACACTGGTTCCCCTATTTGGTAGTGGAGCTGGAATAGTATTTTTAGTCACACTGCTTTCATCCGGAATTTCTTCATCCATTATAGGCACATTAGCGGGTCAATCAATTATGGAAGGATTACTGGGGATGAAAATTAATGTTTGGATAAGAAGAATAATAACCAGATTTGTAAATGTAATACCCACAACAGTTGCTTTATTGTTAGGTTTTGATCCTCTACACATATTAGTATACAGTCAAGTAATCCTAAGTTTGTTAATCCCATTGCCGGTCATACCGCTAGTTTTAATTTCACGAAACAAGGCAGTAATGGGCGAGTTTGTTAATAGAAAAACAACAACGGTTATGTCTATGATATTTGTTGCAATAATATTATCATTAAATTCATATCTAATTATTACCACCATACCATAGGCTTTATCAACACAATCAGCTAAAATTTTAGGAAAACCTACTGGTTGTCAACATACAATCTGGTGGTATTTTTTGTTAATTCACCTTGATTTTAATATATTAAAACTATCGCACAACATGATAAAACGTATTATTACGACAAAAAACACAAACACACATCTCTTCCATCAATAAGCAAGCTAATCCCATAATGTTTAATTTTAGACTCACATCAAGCAAATACGACTTTTAGTAATCCTAAATGAATAATTAAAAACAATAGATTTTCCCAATTTTCCAGGTTAACGAATAATATCACTTTTATGGCATTGAAATTCCGACAGATTTTTTAATTCATCAAAACAATACATAATAAATAAAACATGGCTAAATTTGTTATCATTAATTCAAATTAAAGAAATAAGGTTAATTTAGTGATATGGAAGGAAAACCTAAATCATATTTCCTTTAGGACGCATCTAAAACAAGATATAAAAAATTGATTGCAATGTTCTGAATTTGTTATTATATTTTTAACAGTACATTTTAATTTTATTGTAATCCATATCGAGGAGTTAATAAAATTTGACAGCAAGAAGAAGTGCAAATGCAATATAAAATCTATTAGAAAAATTATTTAGAAATGGTTGTATCACTATTTATTAATAAAAGATCAACATATTATCAAAAATGGCAATAATACACCAATGCGAAGATTGCACTAAAAAAGACAAGAACGTTTATTGCAATAACTGTAAAAAATCAATTGATTATTTTGATGTTTATAAATACAATAATGAAACCAAAAATCGTTATTCTGATGGAGAAGCAATAGGCGTAATAAAGGCTTTCACTTGGCACGATGCTATAGAATTTATTAAAAATAATTTTTTTGGTGATAAAAAAAATCTTGATATTAATTGTGAAAAAGAATTTGCGTATATAGAAGGAAAAATAGATTCCAGTCTAACAGACAATGGTAATAGAAACTTGGCTTTATCATATAAAATATATTTAAACAATGAAGAGAAAACCGAATTTGAGGAATCTTTAAGTCGGAACTTGCATGTTTGGGATACCACCACTATAAATAACAGCAAAAATAATGATGCTAAAAAAATATAAATAGAGTTTATTTGTCTCTACAAACCAAAGGAAAAACTATCCAGAATAGCAAATACAAATCAAATAAATATTCAGCAAAGTAGACTAGCCGATTATAATAACGAGTCACTTTTAAAAATGACTAAATTTGTCTTAATTGCATTTTTTCGTGAAGAAATGAATTAATGCATACCCAATCCTTTGAATAGGGTTAATTTCATTAAAGAACATTTTAATGCCACAAATTCAGTTTCCAAATATTCTAAGGTATTGATAACCTAATTTAAATAACATTGGATGAAAATTGCAATGTTGGTGTATTTGTTGACTATAAAACCTATGTATATTACATCTTACAATAGTTTACTTTTTCAACAATAACTAAAATAACAATTATGGCTATATTATGTACAGAATTGAAGACTTTGGCTTATTTCGAAAAAATCTATTGCAATCATTATTGTATAAGACATATTTGATAAAATAAGTCTGCAGTTTTTCTATATTTGCTTGTCCAGTTTTTAAAATAATTACCTGAATCTTTTTTTCATTGCTGCTCTCATAATCTATAAATCTTCTTCTTCCCCCTTATCTTTTAACAAATCCTCTTCAAAATCACTATCCTCATCTTCCCCACTCCATTCACTGTCATCTAAAAATTCCATATATGTATTTACGATTTATCCATGTATTAAAAATTTTATTTTTCTTTTTATGTGAATATATCTTTTGTTTCTGTGTGTATCTTAATCTATGCGTTAATGTTTTGGTTAACTATTGTTATCCTTCGCATATTCACTTTGTAACGCTGCTTCATTATAAAGAAAATAACCATTAAAACATCATCAATTATCACAAATTTTAACGTGCTAAAAAAATTAGTGTTTTGATTCAAAGACAACCGGGGAATGGATTCGAACTCCATGGCAACACTCAAGGAGACAAGTTTTTGATTATGGACTGTAATCAGGTAAACTGACTTTTATATTTTGAAAATGGATCATCACATTGAAATTAAGATAATCGGTTACAAAATTGGCTATATAGTGAGTAATGGTTAGTCAGGGATTGGGGTTTGAACACGCTACTTGAATTCACGGGTTCATATTTAAAATATCTCCGTCTAATTTTCATCTACAAGTAAATTCTAGGTATTAAAGCAATTATCCAAGAGGAGAGAGGGACTCAAATCCATGTGGTAAAATGGTTTATTTGTTATTGCATACTTGCGTACAATAGTTTATTTTTTCCTACGCAGTTGTAATTTATTCTTTAATATGTATGATTGATTTTTTTTATCCTATGATGCTTTTAGCAGCAAACTAACCTTTTTTGCTTCCCTTGTTCAGTGTAATCCTTTAGTATACCAGGTTCGGTCAGAACCTCGCTCTCAACCATATGAGATATGTTCTCTTTGAGTAGACCTAACGATCCTGGTAAAATGCAACATTAATAAATTTTTGGTAGTAAAAGGGTTTGCTTGGCATTTAAAATAGATTTTTGTTAATCATTACTAGATAGATTCGTGGTCTTGAATAATTTTTACTTAATTTCGTTAGATTAAATTGAGCAGAAATTACTATGAGCGATCATTGAAAATATGTATTAGGCCAACAAGAAGGATAGCAAAATAAAAAAATCAAATCAACAGGACATGATCAGAGCCTGATGCGATTGCATTGCACATCTTTGTATCAATGTTTAGTCAAATATGGAAAAAACCTTAAATCATTTATTTTTTTATAAGATAGAGTGGTTCTAAAGATAAAAGGCAATCGTTATTTATCGTTTTTTGTTTATGGACTTGCAGCTGGACTTGTTGCTTTTGCATTATCGATTTTCTTAAAATTAACCATAAATGGATTGTTTATTCCTGAACTGGCGTCTCAAGGCTTGATATCGATTACTTCTGGGGAAATTGAATCTCAAGCTGTACTTACTCTTGGACCATTAGCAAAATATTCCACATTTATTGGTGCAACGGTGGTTAGCATCCTACTCTATGGAATAATAGGCATAATTTCAGGCGCATTATTTGATAGATTAAAAGTGAATAGATACATCATTAGAACCGGCCTATCAAGCTTAATTTCTTATGCAATACTAATTTTTATCGTTGTTATCTTTGTTACGTTAAGTACAGTTCCAGGACAACCTGTTTTGATCCCTTATAGCTCGATAGCAAAATTCGTACTGCCCAATATTGGTTTTGGATTAATAATTTCATTATTGTTAAGAAAAGGAAATGAGAAATCAAATTCAATCAAACCTGTTCCAAATGAAGGAGAAGAGAGGGCAATCTCTAAAGATAATGAAAATCAATCTATAGACTACAATAAGAGGAACATGATCCGGGCCTTGATAATATCTGCTATTGCCCTTCCGTTAATTTATTTTGGTTTCAATAGAATCCTTCACAGCGCGGAACAACAATCAGGATCGGAACTGTCACAACAAGCTCAAAATAACGCTACACAACAAATATTGCAGTCAAAAACAAGACCTGTTGGTTTTGAAGATCCACGGCTGACCCCATTACTGGATGCCGAGATTACTCCAGCTTATCTTTTTTATAGAATAGATATTAATGCAATTGTCCCTGTTGTTAATGCTCAAGATTGGAACCTCTCAATAAAAGGGCAGGTGGACAATCCTCTAGTGATTAACTATAAAGAAATTAAAAGTATGGATCCAGTTGAGCAATTCTCTACTTTGGTTTGTGTGAGCAATAAAATTGGCGGAAATTTGACCAGCACTGCCTTGTGGAAAGGCATACGTCTCAGAGATCTGATATCCAAAGCAGGGATAAAACCAAATGTCAAGTATGTTGTTTTTAGATGCTCAGACGGCTATGACGTCGGAATACCCTTTGAGAATGGCATGATGGATGGAACTATTTTAGCATATGATATGAATAGGTCACCGCTAACCAATGAACATGGATATCCTATTCGAGCAATAGTGCCTGGTTTCTATGGAATGATGAATCCGAAATGGATAACAGAGATAGAATTGGTAGATAAAACATATGAAGGATTCTGGCAGAGAAAGGGCTGGACAAATGACAGTATTAAAAACATCTATTCATCAATCGTGGTTCCAGGAAGCCAGCCCATTACGGACCGATTTCCTCACACAGTCACAGATAATTCCTTTACAGTTGGAAAAAGTATTCCAATCGCTGGAATTGCTTTTTCTGGGGACCGAGGAATATCCAAGGTTGAAGTCAGTACAGATGGCGGAAAAACGTGGAAAACAGCGGTAGTTAAAGATCCATTGTCACAATATACCTGGGTGCTATGGACCAGCCAGTTTACTTCTGAGAGTAAAGGCGCATTCGACATTGTAGTAAGAGCAACAGACAAAACAGGGCAGGTCCAAACCTCCAAGTTAGAAGATCCGTTTCCCAAGGGTGCTAGCGGATATAATCAAATAGATTTAAACATATAATGTTAGTTAGATCCTTCTTTGCCCATTTGTTAATCAGGTGTATGCATTTGTGTCTATTATCATTTAATGCTTTCCTGTTTGAACAACTGAATCAGGGAATCACGCCCAAGTCCTCACTCCCCAGTCCACCAATCCCTAGTATCGCCACTACATGGCTTGGCCCGCCTCCGTCCCCCTCTCCCTTTAATAGCAGTTGGACGGTCGCCCCTGAATTGCGTCAAACACAAAGCATGTTGCCCCTGGAAAGGATGTTGGGCCCTGTTTTTGTAACCGTCTTTGGATCAAAATGGAGTGGTATGGTCACCCGTGTGATGTTGTGCAGCGGCCTAGGCCCTGGTCTATCATGAAGCGTTACTGGAAAACTTTTTACAATCGCCAATGGTGGATTTTAGGCGGTTCATGGGTTCATGTTACCCCTCGACCCCTCTTTAAATCCATTAAATGGTTTTAAAAGGATGTAAAAGCTAAAAGATGGTAGGGACTGTTGAAGGAGTTCATATGGCTTTCTGGATGAGGCACAAACAAAAGCGGTGGGCCGTTTACTTATTAGCACTTTGGTGATATGCTATGATGAAGGAGGCATGCAACACCCGCCACAGCCTTTGACCTGCCGAAAGCAAAAGCAATTGCAGTGTCTTTGAGGACACCAAACTATAATGAATTGCCCATAAGTATATCTAGCGCGCATTCACTTATATATAAGTAAATAAATCCGGCGCCATTGACGCCTGAGGCAGCGTCCCAAGGCCTTGTGACTCGTCCCAAAACCCTCTCCGTCATCCCCCTCCGCAACCGCCTTTTCCCTCTCCGTGATCGCCATCTGCCTCTTGCAGAGGGCAAGCCGCCTGTCATGCTTAAGTGCAGGAACCGCGTCAACACCAGAAGCCCCGTCCGATAGTCAACACGGAAGAGGAACTAGGCGAGCAATCAAAGGCAAAACTCGTGAACGCTATGTGGCCGCTGGGGTGGATGGAGCCCTAACGGAATCGCGAAAGCCGCCTCATTTTTCGCCTCAGACGACAGCAATCTAATCACCACCGGCACTGAGCCGTTCGTCGATGGGGCGTGGCGCAAATCTGAGGACCTTGGGACTGCATGCATTGACCAGGGCTACGGATAATACTCACTTACCAGGGAGTGACACATGAGCCAGTCAACTGGATCGAAGGCAGGCAGGCGTTCTTTCCAATGGGGCTTGCCTTGCCCGTTTTTGCAACAGAAAGACAAGCACGCGGCCACCGCTCCATTGATGTTGTGCATTGCGGAAAGACCAGTCTTACAGCCATAACTATATCACAGGTCCAAACCAGCGGCTGTATGGTGTGCTGCTGTCATGCTGGGTGGGTATTCGAATACCAGGCCCAAAATGCCGTATCAGCCCGAAAAGGGGGTATGTGAGTGGCAACAGGAAACACCATTCCCAAACGAATGGTTTTGTCAAAAGCCTGCCCTGTTCCCTGTATTCCGTTATATATGGAGTTTCGCCATAGATATATAATGGGTGATTACTCGGGCATTGGTGTATAAAAGTACACAACTCACCATATACTTATATATAAACACATTGGCAATGGTTGGGTTCTCATTTTTGTAAGGTATGTATTGCCGAATAGGGGAATCTTCTGCTTTTGAGGCCCGCAATGGTTACGGGGCAACCTTAAAGCGGGTCATCCTCATCCGGGTGTGCAAGTGCAGGGTGTCTGCTCGCTTGTAAGGGGATTAGGTCCATCCACATTTTCTTTGGCGACCGAGGCTTGTGCTTGGCGAGTGCCGCGAGCCGCGGTCATCCAGAACCCAAGTAGGCAGCAGGAAATATCATCTTCCGCGCGTGCGTGGGAGTGTTATTGGGATGTTATGGTGACGGTGTAATGAAACACGATGAGGGAAATACCATGGTTCATTGCCTTCTTTTCCCCTATTTTGTTTGGTGTAAGTGAATGCTACTCTTTGCAGGACGATAAACACAAAAGGAGATTGCAGTGTCAAATGTCCTACCCTAAACAAGCCCCAAAAAGACCAATATCCCATATATGAACATTTTACGGTGTCTGTTGATTTATCCGCATTAGCATCCTTACTGGTTACAGGGCCAAACCTAATTTCAGTGCAGTTTTATGCCACTACCGCTGCTGGCGACAGTGGCGACTATAAAATAACCAAAGACTACAAGGACAGCATCCTCAATTTTGTCTTAATTGCTGAATAACATAAAGTATAGAGCCTTCCACTGCTTTCTGAAAGGAAAAAAAACCAGTACAAAAACAAATCAGACATGTTGGCACCCAGATGTTTGGTTGTTAATAGGAACTATTCTAAATATTGTTCCCCGTGTTTCGTCGAAAGTTAGCACATACAGCTGGCCATCATAAGGACTTGCTTTAAGATCTGTAATCGCACCAAAGCCTTTTCCGAATATTATCTGGCTAAGAGAATCAGATCTGTTTGCAATCCCATCTGCAAGTGGGCCGGGGGGAAGCAGCACTCCTGTTCTTTGTGTGTTTAGTTTAAAGTGGTAGATATTTCCGTTTTTTGCATCGGAAACAAACATATCGTTTTGGTAATTTCTTCCCATCGTGTTTGAATTAAGAAATGTGATTCCAGTCGGAACCACTTGCTGAAACCAAGTGAATTGTGGAGTGTTGTATTTTCCTTTTCCACCAAAATCGGCTAAACTATTTGGATGTAGCGGTGCAACTTGCTTTTCAGTTTGACCTGTGTTATAGCCGCGCAACCAAATGCCATCAACCTTGTTATAGCCGCTGTTATATCCGGGTTTAACCAGATTGATTTCTTCACCAAAGGATAAACCAATTTGTGTATCCCACAATATTTCCGTTAATGGATCAAAAGCAAGGCCAAAACTGTTCCACATCCCATAGGAAAAGTAGATGTTCAACGGAAACTTGTTCCCCAGGATGCCTGGGGGTATTGGCTGGCCATCTTGATTAAATCGGAGTATTCCGCTAGTTCCGTCGGGCTCACTCCCATTTTGGATATTTTGTGCTTTAGTGATATGCCCATTGACACCAACACTCCCTATGGTAAGATAGACATTATTGTCAGGACCGATAATCACCTTCCCACCGTTGCCAATAGCTCCAGGTATTGCTGGAAGGTCCAACAACATTTTCGGATTCACTAACTTGCCATTTATCAATTCATACCTGTATAGGAGATTACCAGTCGGTTGTTTTCCTTCTGTAACATCATCACTGGTATGTGTCTTGGCCTGGGTGTAGTATAGGAAAACATAAGCGATAATGTCATAATGGTCAGTAGCGGTTTTGTGGTTTAGCAAATTATCTGTGGTGAGAGAGGGAGGGGCGACAGCGATGCCCAACATGCCTCTATGAGCGTATGTGGCCACTTTAACATAGGTTGAGGTTGTTGCACTTCGATACCATCTAGGATTCTTTGCACTAGGCCTGCATCTTTCTCGGTGACCAATATGTCATTGGGGCCTAAAAAGGCCATGCTGGTTGGATATTTTAACCTCCGAAAACTACTTCTGCCTTTTAGGCAAGGATCAAGTATTGCTGGTCCTGTGGGGGAGCCAGGCTAACATCAGGATATTTTAAAGATAATGCTTTTGCAAATTGGCTTTGACCGTATTCGGTCAAATCTAGATATTTGTTTGTTACTGACACAAAAGTCAAGGCTAAGACCGCAACAAAAACTATGTGGGCTAGGGAGGAAGAGAACAATGCTGTCATAGAATTAGGCATTGGAAAGTTCATTAAAGCACCTATTAAAGGAAACAAACATCATATAAGTAGTAGGTCTGTCAAGTCTCCGTAATAGAAACAGGCTGTAAAAAACCGTCAGATGAATACGGTAAACTAAATAATCCATTATAGATATTTAATGCTATTGTCGACATTTCAAGATATTGATAATAACATTCAA
>CAVZZA010000003.1:0-1203780 GCA_963779615.1 uncultured Nitrososphaeraceae archaeon | reverse complement strand
AGTAAAAAATCTCACTATCCATAAAAACAAAATTGAATCCCATGAAAAGAAATTGATGATCATGGGAAAAACTCATTAATCCATATTTGTTTACAATTGCAAATGATACCATTATTTAGGAATTGTCAAAAACAAATAATAATTTCATGATAAGGCATTGATTTTCTTTAAACAAAACAGGAACACATCACATTGAATAATCAAAATGATTAATATAGAACTCATTAAAAGTTATTTTAAATTGAATAACTTTATGAGGCTCGGGTGGATGTTCATATGCAACAAAACCATGATTTTGTTATAATTTTCGGTATTTTTTATGTAGTTTTCATAAACATTTACATTTTTCTGCAAGTCTTTAAAAAGATTCGCCTTTGTACCATCATTTTGAAACTGGTTTATGTCCATTTGGTTTAATAGGTGACTGGATCTGTTTGCGATTTCAAGGGCAGTTTGATAATAAACATAATTTTTTACAGATACAACGTTTCCGTTTGAATCCTTGTTTATTCCATACTCATAAAACCTCAATGACGAGTCAAGAAGATTTTTTATTGTCAGCGCATTAAAAGTATTGTTGCTGTTTAAATGAGCGTCAATAAATAACTTTTTGCAATTATCCAATATAGAATCAATGTTATCTGTTTCTGCCTTGATTTTATCAACAGAAGCAGAATTTTTATCCGCCCCGGTAATGCCAAAAAACAGCACATTCAGGTCTTGAAAAGATTTTGTCAAATCCCCATTATCGCGGGATTCTGAAGGGTAAATCTGGTTTGCAATACGGGATACGTAACCCTGATCTAAAACATTATGCACATGAAGTTTGGATAAGGTAAAGTTGGAGTCAACATTGCTTTTTATTAAATTTAGTTCCCCCCTATATTCTTCTATAATGCCTAATAATGAAGCTGAACTGTCATTAGAAAATGTGTGAGCGCAAACTATCCTGTTTAGTGGGGATGTAAAATAAATAACAGCAGGGATAATCACAACGATAAAAAGTAAAACTATAATTACTTTAGCCTTTTTGTTCACTTCTATTTTTGTAATGTGGCTAAATATTTTAAATTTTAAAACAACATCATTTTATATCCAGATAGTGTGACCACAAATGTATTTCCTAAAATATGTGATTAGAGGAAAAGGTCTACTTTGTTGCGTACCTAGTTATTCATGAATTATTTTTGTCGTATTACACCATTATATCAAGCAGTTTCTGGCAAGGTAAATCATAACCATCTCTTTCTTTCACCATGTTTTGAATTGGTTGCCAATGCATTTCTTTATCAAGTATTCTTTTGATGATTGAAATTGCAATCTCGTCTATTATATCCATCTGTGTCCATATTTCCTTTTTCTCCACAGAATAACCTACTTTTGTTTTGAATATTTCCTCCACCTTTGAGAAAATGACTCACTGAAATTGTAAAGCAGCATGTCAAGGACTAATCCCAAAGCATGTGATGATAACCTTCTATGTGTGTATGGAAGAAATGCACATCAAGCCATGTGCCTCATTGGGTAATTCTGTTTATAGATCCTTAAAAAAGGTGATGTTTAACTATGCAAAGCCAGGTTTTTGCACAAAAGATATGAATTGTTGCTTGAATCTGTCTCTCCTTGTAATCAGGGATGATTAGTTATGGAGAGTTGTGTAGCATAGGTGTTAGTTTCAACACAATGTTACAATACGATCACAAAAATAATAACTGCTGATATGAGTGTTGTGTCATTATTGTTTTAGTGCGCCATAATTGTTCTTAAATTGCATATTCACCTCATCCAATATCCTCTTAAATTTTGTATCATTTTCTAATATTTTTTTGTCCTCGTCTTCTATATTTCCGATTACTAGAGCGAATATGGCCCGATAGTACAGCGGTTTGAGACTAAACGATTTTGCTTCCTCAAGTATCGCTTCTGATATCTGTCCTGTAATTTCTCTTTGTTTAAGAGTGAGTGTTGGTGGTGGCAAAGACATCTTTTTTCCACCAACTTTATTCTCTTTTACTTTTTTTCCAAAATTATCGATTTTTTCAAGGCGAGTCAAAAAAGGTATTTTGTCGTCTTTTTCCCATGCACCTATTCCTTCTTCTAAAACATTCATCTCTTTATAATATTTGAGAGAAAATATGTTTATTTGAAAATATCTTAGAATTTTCTCCATGTGTATACACATATCACTCAATAATCCATTTATCGTTTTAGCAAATTTGGGACTACAACTGGCAATTGTGTTATGTTCTATCCATGGATACAAACAATGCCTATATAACTCATATTTTCTGTATCTTAATAAAAAATTCTTTGATAGATCAACTAATTTTAACTTTAGTTTTCCTCCATTTGCTTTGATTATGGTAGGATGTGGAAAGTATGTTTTGTTTTTTACGTATAGGGTGAACAGCCCTTCCTCAGATAATTTGTAATAATTTGGGCTTCTTGTCAATTCTTTTTCTGAAAGTTGTATATCGTCATCTAATTCTATTCTTTCTACAAGATTTAGGCCCACAAGCCTCTGAAATGCCTTGTGAGTGCTTTTGTAGTGGAGTTTCCCATTCCCCAATTTCTCTGCCTTGAATAATTGGTATACAGACAGATGGTCTGCTAAAATAAAGTGGTATAGCAGCTTTATAATGCCTTCGTCAACCTCATCTAGGCTTAAACTAAATAATGATAATTTTTCTAAATACCATTTAGGGTTAGGAGGATCAACAGGACTGTTTAAACCCATATGGTATTATTATACCCATATGTTTATTTTAACATTCTGTTATATTGTGGGTGGTAATATTGATTAATGTGCGAAAAATGAATACTTTTCCTAAAGCCTCTTTCTTATTTCAGCCTTGTATGGGTGATGGTTAATGTTATTGTGTTATCTGTCCATTTAGTATGTTGGTTCGTACAGCGAATAATGATATGGGTCTCTAGTATCCATATGGAATGAATTATCCATAGTATGTATATCCTTTTTTATTTTGTTTTTTATAGCGTGGCAAATAAACTGTTGCAGAAAAAAAATATTGCTTTGCTATTTTTACTTCATTATCCTTCACTCGCCTTTCAATTGCATGAGATGCAGATAGGATAAATTAGGATATCCGATATTCGAAAAATGTTATTTTATTAGTTGTTGAGTTCTATGTGGATACAATAGACCCATATGTTTTCCACACATTTTTACTGTATAGTAACAGCTATACATGTATGAACAACAACGATTCTTAATCTTCTTCTTTTAATAGAAAATTACTGATGTTATTATCCAATGCCCAAAAGATTGTGGGACCTATGATAAACATATTTCCAATCAAATCATATCAAAGCATAGTTGACAAGATATTGGTGTCGCATTCATCCACCCATAGTAATTCTTCTTAAGAGCCAAATCCTCTTTTGGTCTGTGAGATGAGGTGGCTCCTCGTCATAGGTGGAGTCAACAAAGATCTTTTTTTCAAATAAAGATAAGGTAACAGGCGATTTAGACAATTCCTTCTCTAGGGGAGAGTAGTAGATTACACAGTTATCACTATTTCCACATGGAAACGAACCTGCGGTAGATGCCCAAAAAGTTTGGAAAGTCTTTATGGTGGGTGAATTAATGATTCTGAACCTGTAAATACCATTGTAATTACTTTTTATATCAAATAGGATGGAGCATCCTTTAATTTTACCGATATTTTTCATGTGATGATGGTTGTTGGAAACTTTTATGTGTTCTGAAGTAAAAAACCGATTCGTTTTGATATCTATTTTTGGTTCATGTGTAATTGGATGTGATTCATATTCTTCATTTAATGACAAACTTACGTTGCAGTATTTGCAACTAGGAACACTTCTAAAAATAGAATAAATTTTCTTATTATCCTTAACTTGGTATCTGTATATAAAATTTGATTCGCAATTGTTTTCATCAGCCCCATCTGTTGGATTTAAAAGATTCTCTATTCTTCTTTCTTGCGTCATCTCTTTTACTGTAGACGAAATCTCATAAAGCATTTTGTTTAGAAGGCCCTCTTTTTGTTTTAGAGACAAACTCAAAAGAGACTCATGCTCGTAATCACAGACGCCGATGTTGTTGATGTCAACTGAATTTCTTATGGTGGAATTTTTATATTCGTTGTTTTTTTTATTAGGCTTGATTTTAATTAAAATTGGTACTTCTTTGACTTTGGAATTTTTTTCAATCCCATCTTTAGGAAAGCAATAAATAACACAATCATTACTCGTCATTATCCGAATATTTTGTATCCACCCCATAACCATGTTTGAAAACTCCATCTTTTACGCCATTTGCAATTCTCCATTGAATTGTGGACTCAATTGGAATTTTAAACTCATGAAATACTTTATGTTTGCATTCGATTGCTAGAACAAAAAAACTTTCTATAGGCAATTTTATCGGCAAGCCTTCACTTTTACGAAATACGGTTTCTCTGATTGGATGGTTATTGGAAATGACTATATCTTTAAAATAGTGTTCGGTTTTAACAGAATGAATCTTGAAATAAGTGTTGTCATTTGGGTGAGACAAAAAATCATCTTTTGCCACGTTCTTTGAACCGAAAGCCATAACAAATTTTATGTATTAAAGGTTTATTTTTTTGGGTAAAGACATGAGAAGAGTATCATTTAGGGAACTATTTAGAAGCAGTATACCAAAGAAATGCCAGAAGATGCTTTGATGATTATTGCGATATAGAAGAAGGAAATTAAACTAAATCATGTAGTTAATTTGCCCAATCTATTTGTAAACTGCATGGTGAAGGATTAAAAAGCCCAAATGAAAACTGAGAAGAGAAAGGGTTTTTAACCGGTAAATGATAGAGGCAATTTTTGGATTAGTGCCATATTAAATACACATGCAGTTCCGTCAGCATAGGGCAAATAGAGGGGAACGGATGGCTTAACTTTAAGAATTATCTAAAAGGGATATAAGGCATTTGTGTAATGTCCTGATATTCTATTATGTAGAAAACCTCGCATGTTTCATATATTTTTCTAAATTAATTGTGAAAAAATAAAGTAACTAATTTGGTTGTTGGTTTACTGCATATGCCTATAAAAAAGATGAGGTCTTGGCCTGCCACAGGGATGTTTTTGTTGACTGTGCTTCAATCCGTATTTTTAATTCCATTTTATAGTTGTGTTAAACATATTTGTTTAGGAAATTTAGTGTCTTTTTCCATGAGTCGGCGGTCTCATTTGGAGCATGGTTAGGATTAGATGGATTTGCAAATGCATGCCCAACACCAGGGTAAATATAAATTTCATTTTGTATGCCAAGCTCAGTTAACGCTTGTTGAAATTGTTTTACCGTATCAACAGGTATTGCCATGTCTTTATCGCCAAATATCCCTAATACTGGCCATTTTATGTTGGAAAGCGCCTTAGTGTCATTTGTTAATGGAACTCCATAGTAAATTATTGTAGCAGAAAGAGGGTGGTCATTGCTATTGAGTGCAAGTTGTAGTGACTGGCCGCCACCAAAACACCATCCTAAAGATGCGATTCTAGAGGCGTTAACGTTATCAAGAGAGCCAAGATAACTTACAGCAGATTTCATGTTTTCTATGGCAATGTTGGGGTTTTCTCTTATCGTGGATGTTAATTCCCTTGAGCGATCCTGGTCGGTTGATATTTCCCCGTTAAATAGATCAACGGCCAGAACAACATACCCGCTTTTAGCAAGAATATTTGCTGAGTCTTTGATAAAATCATTCAATCCTTTGTTCTCGTGAATCATCACCACTGCTGGAAGTTTTTCTACCTGATTACTTTGATTTAGGGATGGATATGCTAGATATCCTGTGGTGTTGCCATAGTAGTTAACCGTCTTATTTTCTATTGTGTGAGTACTTACGCCCGTGCTATTACTACTAACGCTGGCCAAGGTCATTACTGACGTTGCTGTTAACTTTTGAGCATGTGATGAGTGGGAGTCTATTAAGTAAGAAAAAGGTAGGATAAAAATCAGAAATAATGTTATGGTTAATTGTTTCATTAACAGAGAATTCTTTTCCCTGTTTTTAACTATTTTGTTCAAAGTTGAAGGACAATCCCGATATAAAATATGGCAAATAAATGAAAGTCTTTTGCTAAAACACTGGATATTGGCAAGGATAAAGAGATGATGATAATCAAAAGACGTATGCAGATTACGTATGTTGTGAATCTCGCCTTCTTTATCCATTCTTTTTCGCGGTATTATTGCTTCTCTTGGCAATCCTTATAAAAAAAGATAGTGCTTTGAGGTTCTTTAACTTAAGAAAATGATATAACTTGAAGATGCTTTATCTCTCATGTGTGTAGTAAAAGAAACAGAACACCTTCAGAGCATATTGGTCATGGTTTGTATTTGTACTTTCTTGGTTTATCATTTAGAAATGTTGCCAAAGCATTATCATTTTTGCATATTGTTAAGAGAAGCCACGTTCTAGTCTGGAACTGGATTCAAAAGTGCAAGCCTCAAAAGATGTCGTCAAATAGAAAGATGGTATCACAGTTTATCATTGATGAAACACAAATCAAGATATGTTCTGAATTCTTTTGGCTGTGGATTGCTATTGAGCCTAAAACCCAAGCAATTCTTCGCACAAAAATATCCAAGGCGAGAAATATTTTCGTAGCAGAACGTTTTATGCTTGACATAGTTGAAGAATATGGCAAACAATCAGTATCAACAGATCTACATGGTATCCGCAAGCATGTAAATCCCTAAAACTGGAGCACCACATTCATTTCCCATATGAGAAGGGTCTCATAGAGAGAACTGTGCAATATATTAAGGATAGAATCGAAGGATTTGACGATTACTTTCCATGTGGAAAGAAAAGATGTAATCTCTATAATGTAAAGAATTGGTTGAAACTATTTGTAAATATGCATAACAAGGAAGTGGTAAATGCTTAAGTTAACAGCGCCAGAAAACGGGTGATTTTGTTGAAAAATACTCTGTATAAACATAGCTTTTTAGTTACCAGAAAAAATTGGTGTACCCATCACAAAATGCCCCCATCATTGTTATGGCGGATTATCTTTTTGAACACCCGGAGATGGTATACCGTTTATCCGGATTGAAAACAGAAGTTTGTTAAATTAATATTTTTTGAACCGTAGATACAAACACTATATTTTGCTTGTAAAAAACCGGTATATCCAACAAAAGAATGTATTTTTTTTCTTAGGAGAACAGAACCACGTTTATTGTGTTGTTTTTTAAATAATACTATATTTGGATTTACCGGACACTATTAAAAACAGTTTGGGCAGTTGGTGCTTTGTTTCCTTGCTTTAATTGATGATTATTTCTAATGTTTCTAAAAAGTACGTAAACAAGTTCCATTATTAAGTTTAGTTTCCAATGGGGTCTCTTATTGTATTTGAAAAATCGTTGTTTCCAATATTCTGCTCTTTATGTTTTTTCTCCTTGTATTAGAATTAGATAATGGTAATTCTCTTTCTGCTTCTTCCTTGGCTATTATGATCTTTTTTCGACCTTTATTACTCCGGCAGCAAAGAAAACGAGCATAAACAATAACAGAATGTGCGGTACTTCTATTCCAATATATGGTAAATGATATTCTCCTAGAACGTCACTTGATTGCAACAGATATAAAAATTCTACAACTAATAGTATGCCAAAACTTAACGATGTAAGTAAAACCTTTTTGCTTTTGGTCTTTTTAAACGATAAAACTGAAATAAAAGTTAAAAATAATGCCACATCAAAACTGACTATGTGAACTCCAATATGGTAAATCATTGATGGATGATTCATGTGAGGTAAAATTAACGGATAAGCAATAATGGATATGAATACTAAGGATAACACCAAAAAGAGATTAGTTTTATTGCTGAGGAAAACCTGAAAGTACTCATAATAGCTGATATTGCTGTCCTTTTTAAGCAATAACATTTCATCGGAAAAGTAACTTAAAAAGCGATTGGTACATTCCTAAAATAAAAACACAATTAAAACATTGACAGTATAAAATTCACAAACAAACATGTCGGGCAAGGCATCATAAAAACTATTTAAACAATAGAAGTTGATAAACCCATCATTACCATTTACATAAC
Organism: uncultured Nitrososphaeraceae archaeon; assembly: GCA_963779615.1. Taxonomy (GTDB): domain Archaea; phylum Thermoproteota; class Nitrososphaeria; order Nitrososphaerales; family Nitrososphaeraceae; genus Nitrosocosmicus. The sequence continues at coordinate 1,195,692 of CAVZZA010000003.1, read as the reverse complement.
CACTAACTACGTCATCTGCCTAACTCTTTATAGTTTTTGTACCCTGATTCAACTGATCCTCATAAGTCCTACCACTTTCATAAATGCCATGGTCAAAAAACCTTTATGCATTACCAATTTTATGGATCAGTAATTTGAATTGTCTGCCAAATTAAATCCAATTGCACAATATATGAGTCATTATTTTAATCTTAATCAATCATTAATAATAAATAATGTCAAACTAAAATAACTTCAATTGGTTCATTCTAAGAATGAACCAAAAACCTTTTTATTTAAAATATTGTAAAAGTATTTGCGGCTTGCAATACAATGCAAAAGTGCTTGCCCAGCAATAGGGTAGTGAGGCATAAAGAACAACCAGCCTGCAAATGGTCATATTCTGACGAAAATACTGTCATTGAAGGATGATTATAGATGATGCATCTTGCTAATGTACTCTATTAAAAAGGGCGCCATCTTTCTCCCTCAATGATTATTTAACAACCTAATTACAGAAAGGGTACTATTGATTTATTCCTATCAAGTAATTATTATTTATGTGCTTTCAATCCTAAATAGGGTATTTTAAGTGATTAAAATAATTGAGTACTCTTTTAAAAACCGACTAAAAAAGACAGATAGCTTAAAAAACAATAATTTTTTTCTTCTTAGTGATCATTTTAATCGTGTATTCTGACTTTTGGGACATTAATTAATTTGAAGATTGGGCTGAATAAGGTAAAGAGGTAGTTTTGGAAATGCAGTATTTACAGATATGTATAAAAATTGATAAAAAAATTACTGTGTTGTAATGTCTATCTTTGGAAATGTTATGCTTTCTATGTAGGGACTTAGAATTTGCTCTTGATGTTGTTTTGTGTATGTTTTAATTATGATATGATATACAATTTTTTTCAGCTCTGTTATCTTTGTGATTTTTAATCTGGGATTATCTCATAAATTTTTTTCTTGAATTATTAATTTTAATGGATGATACAGTTAGGACACATTAGACTTAATTACTCAGTATGATATTTTCGGCAAATACGTAGTCAAATAATATACTAAATGAGTTTTGTAATTGGTTGAATTCTCTTTCAATGATATGAGTTTGTGAACAATTACAATTCTTTTTTATTGGATTATGGTACTGTAGTGTAACTATGTTTGTACTACAAAAGTTATATGGCAATATTATCACATTGTATATATGAAATTTTCAGGTAAAATATCCCTAACATTAGGGACCTTCTTGTTATTACTTCTGCCATTATCCATCTACTGCTTTTGAGGTAAATGCACAATCCTTGCCGGCATCTGGTCTTGAATCAGAAAATACCAATAATATAGGTGGTATTAATACATTCTCTGCCAGCGGTATGATAAATTCGTTAGTAATAAAAGGCATGCAATCAATCAACATCCCCAGAAAACAACATCACATTTCCAGCAAATAATCAAACAAGTTACACGCTAGGGGGACATTGGAATTTGGAAGTAATTGGTGGGAACATTACAGACTTTAATACAAAAATTACGATGGTTCATTTTGATGGTACAAACCGTCATGATATGAGTTTTGTAAATTTTAGGTCAAACGAAACTAATTTACAATTACCTTCAAGTGGCTCAACAAAAATAACTGGATTAATAGATGTTATGGAACATGGTAAAATTAAATGGGGCAATGTAACTTCGAGTTTGGATATTAACAAATACAATACAATCAATCTTAATGTAAATAATGAACAAGTAGAACAACACTTTAATGGGCAGCCAATTCACGGGAATGTTAATTCGCTAATGCATGGATTCACGAAAGACTCTTTCACTACTACAAAGCAATGAGATAACGACCTATTCAATGCATAGATGGGTTGGTGTATGGTTACACTTATGTCAAAATTTTATCTATTTTTTACAATCCAGATATAGGAAATATGTAAATGAATAATGGGAAGGATAAGGTGATAGTGCATATTCTATGTAACAACATTAGCATTGGAGATGATGGCTGTCACAAGAGGTAAAACAAGGTTAAACAAAACATAAGGAATAAAATATCCATTTTTACAGAAAGTTCCTCTGTATCAAATATTACGGCACTGGCCGAATGGTTTAAAAAAGATAACCCTTGTAAAATGAGCGATATGCATAAAATTAAGAATGTAAAAGAGTTGATGTCGGTTTCTCAAACCATTATATGGTTTATGATTTATAAAAATGTAAATACCTTTTGAATACCTTGCCCAAAAGTGAAGAGACTATAATATATCCAAAAGGTAAAAGTTGCTATCGGGATTAGCCAAACAATAACCCAAAGGAATACGTCAAAGACGTTTGTCAGCCGTGATAAGGTGGCCAGGGAAATGATTGTGGAAATATCGTTTTCCATATCACCTGAAGTCATATCCACAGTTAATGGTGGTACCTCTTTCAGATGCAATTCATCAAAATGTGGCTTTGGTTATATAAACAACAACTACCGCCATTCCCTTTTTACAAATGGATAATACCCAACATCTTTTTGGCTATTTAATCCGAAACAAATCTATCAATATGGCATATTTATGCACCATGCTAGTCTTGAAATTGTAAATTCGTTGAATGAACTATAAAGTTAATATTTACTAAAGCCAAATAAAATTATAATATTTTTATGGTAAATATCTTCAAAAGCGTTTGTATAATGTCTTTATTGGTAATAGTATTGACCATCTGCTATCAAAATGATGCCTTTTCTCAAAAAACTGATGGTTTTCCTTTAGCTCCAAAATATTCAAGCATTGATTTAGAAACAAAAAAAATTGTTTCCCTTGAATCAATTTACAAAAAGAATAATCTGACATTGTTGAATTTATGGGCCACATGGTGCCAACCATGTAGAGAAGAAATTCCAATATTGGAGAAAATATATCAGGACCTCAACAAATATGGTGTAGACGTAGTAGGTGTTTCCATAGACAGGAGAGGATCAGAATCCATGATAACTTCCTTTACAAATAAACTAAATATGACATATCCAATTTTATTTGACCCAAACAACAATTTTGCCAGGGCGTTTAAAACCATAGGAGTTCCCGAATCCTTTTTAATAGACAAAGATGGCCAGGTTGTTTATAGGTGGAGAGGTCCTATAGAAGGGAATACTGTCAATATTGAGAATTTTATTACCAGCGCAATCTCCTGCAATCAGTGCTCATATAAATTCGATAGCCCAATCTACAAAATGGCAATTCTTCTTCTGTTGCGGATGGTAAGCCAACAGAAACAACAACTATCAATTCGTCACCTCAAGCATCTTTGACATACAATATTGGATTCCCTCTTGCCTTTATTGGGGGTTTGTTGAGTTTTTTATCACCGTGTGTATTGCCTCTAATTCCAAGTTTTCTAGCTTTTGTAACTGGAACAAGTTTGGGAGATTTTTCCTCTTTTAACCGAAACAACCCGGTAGGGGAGAAAAGACAAATTCAGCAGGAGCGAGAAAATAGAAAAAAAATCAGGAGCAAGCTTTTGTTAAGAACAACAATGTTTATATTAGGATTTTCCGTGGTGTTTATTCTTCTTGGAATCTCCACTACAACAATTGGGAGTGTGTTTTACGACTATAGCATATGGATAGCCAGAATAGGGGGGGCACTTTTAATAACCTTTGGAATCCACCTAACTGGCTTGTTTACAATACCAATTTTAGAAAGGCAATTAGGTTTTAAAATGAAAAATAAACCGACAAGCCAGGTAGGTTCCTTTGTAGTTGGAATGAGTTTTGGAGCTGGTTGGACTCCTTGTATTGGTCCAATTCTTGCAGGAATATTGACAATTGCAGCGACAAGCACTTCTATTTGGACCGGTATTCAGCTTTTATCATTCTATGCACTGGGTTTGGCAATACCTTTTTTTGTCTCTGCATTGGTAATAGAAAGATTCATCTCTTTTTTCCAGCGAATCAGAAAGTGGATGCCATGGATCAACAGAATAAGCGGAGCCATATTGATAGTTATCGGAGTCATACTTTTGACGGGTCAGCTTGCTCTAATAACAAGCTATATACCTAACAATACACAGCCGCTGATTCCGATTTAATTTTTAATCTGTCAAATGGTTGGATTCTATAATTGTACAAGAAATGCTATAAATGCTAAAATAACTATTACCATAAACAATGTTTACTGGTAAATACAAAATTTTAGGAATTCTTGCTATCGTGTTTTTTTTTATCGGCAGTATGAGTCAAATTCAATCAGCAGCAACAACACCTATCTTTTGCTTCAAACTCTACTGTTTCGTTATCAAATGACATTACCAGTAATAATAATACTAGTATGAAGTCAATCATTGATAAAAGCTTGAACAATACAATATTCAACACTTTTAAAAACGCAACTACGCCTGCAGTAGGTATTGATCCTAAAACAAATGCAATTTATGTTATCTACTTCAAAAACGAAAGCAGTGGTGGGAATTTGTATCTACAAAAATCCATTGATTTTGGTAAAACGTATTCTAATCCTGTCAGAGTTAACGATGTCAAAGATTCTATTGCCATAGATGAACAATGGAGTGCCCCTGCCTTGGGGATAGGGCCTAAAAATGACATACATGTAGTATGGTACAAAGCCGACCACAGCGATCCGGTAAAGTACCCATATGGCCAGGTAACCTTGCAATATGCTCGATCACTAGATGGGGGATCTACATTCCAACCTGCAATAAACCCTGCACCAAATGACCCAAAGGGGGAACAATCATATCCCTACATAGCAGTAACACCCGATGACAAAGTTTACATATCCTACCTTAATCTTGATTATGACCTGGAAAAAGATGTGTCTGGTACATCCCACTGTAGTTAGAGTTGTAAGCTCCCAAGATGGAGGCAAGACTTTCTCTAACAGTTCCATTGCTGATCATTCAGCATGCCAATGTTGTGCTACGGTCATAAAATTTGGTCCTGATGATGAGCTATACGTTACCTCCAGATCTGCTTTTCAAAACAAATCTCTTGATTTGAATGATAATAGCACCAAAACTCCGTTTTTGCTGGAAGATGGTCAGAATCAAACCGTAATTAGGGACATTACAGTTTACCATTCCACTGATAATGGAAAAGCTGAAAATTTCTCCACTCCTTCTCGTGTGGGAAACGATAAATGGTTCATGAATGGATGCCCTGATTCCGGACCTGGCATGGATTTTGATAAGGATGGAACCCTTCATATTGCTTGGTTTACGGGAAGTGAGTTTGCTCCAAATGGCCCTGGATTCTATTATACGACTTCTGGTGACAAAGGATTAACATTTAACAAACCTCTGCCCATTCACCTGCTTTCAGAACAATGGATTCCGCCTACAACCCAATACCTTAAAACAGATAAATATGGTAATTCATGGATTGTTTTTGTAAACTCTGAAGGATTGAAGAAAAGCTCTACCTATGAAGAAGATTTCAGCTTTGTTGGAGATGGTACAATACATTTAGCTGTTGTGGATAAGAATGGACATTTGATTAAAAATGGTAACTTTGTATCAGGTGATATAACAAAGCATTATCCATATACCACGGGTTCAGATAGGATAATGGCGATCTCATGGATAGATGGCAGTAATGTAAAATTAGCTGTCATTCCTGTCCTTTAGTCTTCTTTTTTTTCCTGAATATTTGTACAAAATCCAATGATTATAACTTTCTTGCTGAGACAAATAATTTTAATTTTTTTATTTATTTTGCAATCATGTTAAATTAACTTCTTTAAACATGGAAGGAAAAACGATGTGAAAAAAACTTTAACAACATTATTAATTAATCCAATTATAATCAAATTCAGCAATCTTGCCTCATTGTGATTATAATGGGCCTGTTTGCTAAAAAATAGTCACCTGGAAAAGGGTGGAAATATTTCCTTTATTTGTTGCCTGTTTTTTCTAAAGTTAATCAATGCCAAAAATTATTATAATGATTGACAAAATTATTACCATTATAGTAAAGTCTACATTTATTCCTTTTTTGCATTATTTGTTAAATTAGTATTGTTGTTGAGATTAGAATCTGGATTTGATGTTTCCAGGGAAGGTGGGGAGGTTACTGAAAGAAAAGATGCTACAATAAGAACGGAAATTCCCATTAGTGATTCTATTTTTAGGGATCTATGTCATTGAATTAAAGAAAACAGACTATTTTTTTGTTGTGACCTGAAAAGGCTTTTTGATCGTCATTATTGATGCTGCTTCCTATTATGACTTTTGATGTGATTGCGGCATACTTTTGTATTTTAAGCTGATTGTGCCTGCCCAGAAAAATCACTGTGAAAGCTAAACTGAGTTTTATGATTAGTATTTGACCATATAAAGTAGTAAATATTGCATCTAATCTTTGTAAATGGATCAAGCTCATATACAATCCGGTTGTTCCGATTATGCAAAGTGATGAAATGGCAATAAATGAAAAACACATTAACGATAAAAGAAATTTGATGAGTGTTTAATATACTATTTTTAATGTCGCTTTCATCATCATCTATACTTTTGGCAGATTCATTTATAGGATAATTTTATGCTTTTTAAAAAAATGGATGACAGGTAGAATAAACCTCCAATCCAAATGGATACTGACATAAAATGAATCCAATCAACTGATACCGCTAAAGGTGACAAACTATTGCTATGACTTAACATGCTGTTGGAAAATAGATTTATCGAAGAAACGACAATAATCCCTAATGAGAAGTAATATGGCAATAGTATTGGAAATTTTGTCTCCATGCTGTTGGGTTGAATTGCCCTTAATCTTTTTCTTTATTGCGTTCCTTTTAATCAATATAATGGGAAAAAACCAATGCTGTTATCATTAAAGAGGTAATGATTCTTATCGTCCAAACCTGACCCACTGATGTTGTATACAATATGGAGAACGCAGAAAACAGATCTTGGGACAGATTTTGTGAAAGCTCATAGGATTGAATTAACATTATGCCTGTAGAAGCAATTATTATGGTTATGCAGCAAAGTGCTAAAATGACAGTAAATCTTTTCAATAATTGATTATTGCGTTATGTTATAATCCTTTCCTCCATCACCATCTGATTATTTTTCCTTCTCATAATTTTTTGAAAAATGACATGATTGAATGTTATTCCCAAAATTGACACCTGCGATATAATTAAAATGGATTTAATTATTGCGTCATAATTGGAAGTCACTGATTCAGTTGTTCCTGAATTGTTAAATTCCTGTTGAGCAAATGCCGTATTTGGGATTTGAAGTATGCCATTGATTATTGAAGTTATTAATAAAATAACACCTAAAAGCTTAATTGGTATTTATCATGGTCTATTGTTTATATTGTGTTCTTTCGAATTATTAAAATAATGAATAAAATGGAGAATTATTTTATGTTTATATCGAGTTTTTGGTTAATGTCGTATTCTCCTGTTCTCTGCACAATTATCTTAATCTCCCAATCTCCAGTTTGGCTTAAAAAGTTACCAGTGGATGAATAGTTTCCTGGTGACGTTTTGTTCATTACATCAACAATTGGACCAATATTTTTAGTTGGATTGTTAAACTCTAAATACACATTATTGATATTTTTAACAGAAGTGCCATTGTTGTATAAAGCTGTTAAATTAAACGTGTTTTGTCCCGCTTGAAACGGGAGAAATACCGAACTTCATAAATTATGTTTTCAGTTGTAAGATTTTTCGAATATTTTGGCAGTGCATTTGTTGTTTGTTGCTTGATTATCACTTTGTTTGTTATTTTCAGTTATTGAGAAAACATAGGATCCCTTTTGTAATGTGTCCATCATCCTTTGACAAGACTATCCAGTTTACCGTATATATTCCGGGTATTATTTTTGATTTACCCAAAGAAACTGAAAGTGTTCTGTCATCACTGCTCAAAGTCTTTAAATCGTTGTTATCCACTCTTGTATTTTTTGAGTCAGTTACCTTGATATTGCTGGCTTTTATTTCGGGCCTTTCTGAAAAAGTAATCGATATTTTATCAGGCACTGCTTGACCGTTAATGTCAAATGTTTGGTTTGGTTTTGGATTTAAGACAGTGGGATTAGCATGTCCATACACAGGCAAAATAAATATACTTATCCCTATAGTATAAAAAATTAGAAAAAAAAGAGGTTTAAAAATTCTCACACTCCATTGTTATATGATAATATTAATAATCATTATTGTACAAATCCCGAATTAACAATACATAACCATACATGCTCAACAAAAATCAATATCTTTCACTAGATAACAAGATGAATTGAAATTTCTTAAAGGATAAAATAAATTGAAAGTTATATACATGAACAAAATCATTCATTATAAAACTATTCGATTTAAAAAAAATTGATTTTATTGTTTAGGTGTTGTTGCATTGTTTAATGCTTGAGCTAAATCATTTTGGGGTACATATGGTTCAGGAAAGCCTGTCCTATCTTCAGGACACTCCAAACCGCCAATCAAAGCTTTTCTTACAACATCCTGTGAGATTTGGACTGTGGAATTGTCAGGTGGTGAATTTTCACCAAGAATTGGATTGCAAGCAAATGTTTGATCAAAGCTTGTTCCGTTAATATCACCAAAAATCCTAAAACTGTATGTAGTTGCAATGGTCGGATAGAATGTTTTAGATTCGTATGATCCAAGTTCTCCAAAGGCAGGCTCCAAATCAGAGGTCATGTTTTTATCCCCGGCGGATATTTCCACTTTCAAGGAGTTTTCCAGCCCCGTTATTGGCTGCGTTCCATCAGCTTCAGGGTTGGTCGGGTCCGTAGCGTTTGGAAAGAGAGCTGTAAATTGAACATTTGTTTTATCATCTACAGCTACCGGTTCGTTAGCCCATTCCACTTCAAATAAATGGTTTTTGTCTTTTATTGTGTATAATGATATTTGATGAGCAAAAGATGTTTGAATAAGAGGTGCAGTAATAAACGCGGATATAAGGAAAAAAGAAGTTGCAAATCTTAGATGTGTTTTATATGACATTGTTATGTATATTGTTTGCTTAAATATTTAACCAATGTTGTTTAAACATCGAACAATGTAATTTTGGATTCATTATTTTGATCTATTGTTTTTAGTTCAACCATGATTAATTATTTGAATAGTTTAAGAAATATTTTTTAAAATAATTTTAAATTACAACTATGTTATATCTGCCTGGTTATCTATGGAAATGTCTATCCATTAAAAAAGTAAACCACAGCCGAAAGCACGATGGAGATATTTGAAAGGAACAGAGGAATGGGATCTCAACAAGGGTAATTATGATGATTGTTATATTTAGTTTCAAATCGACTTATTGTGGGTAATCCATCTCTTTGGACTCATGTAAATCTGTGAAGGATTGGGGTAAATAATCACACACTATTTTCCAAATAGAAAAAGAAATTCTAACTAATGCAGTTACCAATGGGTAAAACTTTTTGTAGAATGTTATACCAAACAATCAAGATATTTGGTGAAATGGGACCTCTGGATTATTAACAGGATAAAGCGTTATCCGCAATAATGGATTTTTTTAATTTTTCTGATTTGCCATGTTTATAAAATTATTTGAAAATTATCTTAATAAATAGCCTCTTGTTTTATTCTACGAATACACCAAAAAAATTATAAAAAAAATTATTTATTTCAATAATGAAGGTAATACACAATTTATGCGAATTAAAAATAATCGTAGAAGACAGAATCTATTAATGTTTGGCACAATTGCTGCAGCTGCAATACTGCTATTATCTCTTAATAGCCAGATTGCTCTTGCACATCAAAAGGCATTGTATACAATAAATGGTAAAGACTACTTGTTTGTGATAGGCTCGCTAAATGAACCGGCATCTGTTGATGATAAAACGGGTGTTGATTTTAGGGGTATTTGGCCAAACGCCACCGACCCGACCAATTCCCAAGCCAATGGAACGCAGCCAATAACGGGGCTGGAAAACTCCTTGAAAGTGGAAATATCCGCCGGGGATAAAAACATGACCTCTGATTTGGAGCCTGCCTTTGGAGAACTTGGATCATACGAATCTAAAACATTCTATCCAACCATTGCAACTACATACAGTTACAGGATTTTTGGTGATATTAACGGAACAAGCTTTGATCAAACATTTGCTTGCAATCCGGCTGGTGGAGAGGCAACAAAATCTGACAATTCCACAGTCCAAATCTCACAGGATGTTGTAAGAAAAGCTTTGGTAGGAGGATTTGGTTGCCCTGAACCACGATTGGGATTTCCTGAACCATATTTACCAAATGTGGACATACAATCTAGGTTAGGTGTGTCAAACACATCTGAAAACTCGACTTTAAACAAATAATGGGATTGCGACAACAAAGCAGTAGCAATATGTAGAAAACATATGCAATCACTATCATCATATTTTTTTTATTGTTAGATCATATGATATTAAAATTTAAATTTTTGTCAACAATGCCTTTGCAAATATGCAGTTATTGCACTCTAATTATTTTGATTTTTATTAATTTAGCTAATCTGTTTGTGTACGCATTCTGATTCTTTATTTTGTTATTGTACCAATTGCCTTTTATGTAACTTTTTCAATTATTATAGTCATTGCTAAAAAGGGATGATAAAGAACAGTAAGAATAATGGTGGCTATTTTAGGACACATTCAAGATTTTTTAAATAACAAAACCAACCTTTTCTTAGTACTGTCAATTTCCTTCACTTCTATTATTGTTTATCCCGTGCTAGTTCCCCATTTGTTCCATCCTGGAATGATCTATCATATTGCTATTCACCTCATAAGTTTTGACATTGCCTTGTTTCTAACCGTTATCTCCATCCTTTCATTTAAAAAGACAAAAAGCAAAAGAGTTTTGCTAACTTCATTAAGCTTTAGCATACTGTTGATTGTAGAATTTCTATATTTGCTACAAGCAAGCGATATTCTTGGAGATTATCATATACCTTATATTGAGGTCGAGCTACCACATATATTGTTGCTCCTTATGGTATCTTTGTTTGCTGCTGGAGTAATTAGGGTTGAGAGAAAATGAGTCACAAAGAAATATTGGATTTGGGCAAATTAGAAAAAGAAAATAAAAAGAGTTTTTTATTGAAAATTATTAATCTTTCGCCTGGAATAAGATATAGGGAATTATTGCGAATAACCAATTTAAATAATGGAACATTATCGCACCATCTTGCCACTTTGGAAAAACGTTCGACTATCAAAGTTATACGAACAGAAAACAGCAACATTACTCGCTATTATCCTGCATCTACTCCCTCAGAAGAAACAATAATTTTAGGGTATTTAAAGATAAGAACAACAAAAGAAATAATTCTAAAACTAATTGAAAGAAAATCCTGCACATTTAATGAGCTAGTCTCTCATATCAATAGAGCCCCATCAACCACATCCTGGAACTTAAAAAGGCTATTGGACTCGGAGGTAATAATCAGAAAAAGAGGAATTGAAGTTTCAGAATACTCCCTCAAAAACCCATTAGAAGTAGAAAAACTAATTGAGAAAACTGACATTACCCTGTTAGACAGAAGTGTTGACAATTATATTTCCCTGATGGAAGATCTATGATTTCATTTTTTTGGTGTAGTAGTCAATTCATCATAATGAAATAATTTTTCTCAATAAGATTACTTATTTTCATAAATATATCATAACAAATATCCTTATATTTTTAACTTGTTGTTTGTTATTCGGATGATTTGGTATGCATATTGTCACACCAAGGTTATGTCTTTTGTATGTAATACTATTGCTTAGTTATCTCCAGAGAGTATCACTACAGACAATAACTTATTTTTTTCATGAGATGTGGATGATTTTGGGTTATTAAGAGGAAGAAATTGGTCCTATTTCGACCATAAATCTGAAATACTATCGGCTACTTTTATCAATTTTTCTGGTCTTTCTCCTCTTTCAATCATCTTACAAATTAGTGGATCGTCGGCAATAGTGCCCAATGCAAACCCACAAATGATGGTAAATTGGTATGTGTTAAGTACATATATTTCATGCATTGGCTTTGCAAAATATCAGAACAAACCAAGTTTCACTGTATGGGAATTAACGTAAATGTTACTACTACAAATCGATAATTGTTGCCATTGAAAAGAATAACCGGAAAAAAGATAGAAAAATTTCTTCTTCCATCTTTTTTCGGTAAATAAACCAGAGTACATTAGCAGTTACCCTACATGTTTCTTGCCGCTGTTTAGCAAAGACACAGTTTTGGGTTTTTTCTTAGCAAAATAAAGTTAGCATAATAACGATATAAAGCTCCTGATACATTCGTAGAATACACAAAGCGGTACTGATCTTCATACCAACTCAATTTCAACGCAATGATTTTTAATCCATGCATATTTTCAAAACCATCTTGAAAGTGATTATTGTGATTCTCTTTTTTATATTCAAACCATGCATGGATTTGAATTGCACTAGATATGTTAATCTCAAACCTTTACCTGAAAATGGGTTACTCTATGTTATTATAAAATTACAAGTAAAAGTAAAAGTAAACTAATTTAAAAACAAAATTGAAATTGATGATTACTTTTTAAGATTATGTGGCCGATTACGTTCATGATAAGAAATTCAATGAGCTGGAAAAAGAGATTTTTTACAGTGTTATTTACTCAAGGCGGGACGTTCGAAAACGGTTTTTGAATAAAAGCATCGATGATAAAATAGTTTACAATATCCTAAAGGCTGCTCATCACGCCCCATCAGTTGGATTCTCCCAACCATGGAATTTTATATTGATAAAGGACAAAGAAACTCGGTTAAAGGTTAAGGATTCATTTTTAAAGGAGAGGCTGAAGTCAATCGATTTTTTAAAAGAAGACAAAGAAAGGCAAGAAAAATATTGTAATTTAAAGTTAGAGGGCATATTAGAGTCTGACCTTAATATTTGCGTAACATATGATCACGATAGATTTGGGCCTTTTGTGATTGGGAGGATGACAATCGAGGAGGCGGGAATTTACAGTGTTTGCTGTGCCATTCAAAATCTTTGGTTGGCTGCACGAGTTGAAGACATAGGTGTTGGTTGGGTAAGTATATTGGATAATTCTGATTTAACTAGTGTTTTAGGTTTGCCAAATCACATAAAGCCAATTGCATACCTTTGTTTAGGATATGTGGATAAATTCAATGAGGCGCCTGATTTGGAAAAATATCAATGGTTAAAAAGGCTAGATTTACAGGATGTTGTTTTTTTTGAAAAATGGAACGACACTGATAATTCCAATTGGAAAAGTTTTAAAGACTTGTGTGATTTATAGCTAACGCAATGGCATTAATTTGGGTATGAGTGTGTCAATACAACGAATGCTTACGGTTAATCAAAATGTAACCAATTAAAGGACATAAAAATAGATATCATCATGTGCTGTGTTGCTAAAAACAAAAAATTTATTCGTTTTGACAAACAAGTAAAGTAAACCTATCTGTGAAGCTTAATCCAATACAGTTGGCATTTGAGGTTTCGTCTTTAAAATAAACGATCTTTATTGGAAGAATGTGCCAATTGGCAAATCACATAGATTTGATGTACAAAAAGAGCGCCAAGTTTGTTCTACCAGATGGGAATTTTAATGAAGACACAGTTGGTGAGGCAGAAGGTGAATGTTAGGTTAGAAAACAAATTATTGTTTGAAAAATTAAGTCTGTAAACATTTGTTATTGGTTTTAGAGAAGGCTATGCTTTGTTATTGCTGTAATGGTGGATTCCATCATTTTGAATCACATCCATCGGGTCTTCTACAATAACCGTTTTTTACGATTATTTGAGAACAATGATGTAGAAAAAAATGCTATGATAAATTACTAAATGGAATTTGCCTTGGTTACTGTATTCTCTGTACCTGAAACTGGCAACCCACTAAAAGATGTCAAAAAGGTATGAATGGCTGATTGTTTTTTTTGGCTTATATTCTTTTCATTAGCCCATAGGGCCAAAATTGTCAAGTGACTTCCATAAATACCAAGTGGCTATGCTCCTGTAGGGTTTCCAAGATAGGGATATGATCAACATGGATGAAGGTGTAGGAAGTTGAGGCAAATTATATAATATTTGTATTGCTTTCCTTATACCCAAGTCTCCAATGGGTATCACATCTTCTCTTCCTAAACAAAAAATCAGAAACATTTCTGCGGTCCATCTCCCAATACCCTTTACTTTAATTAGTTCTGATATGATTTCATCATCTGTCATTCCAGACAACAGGGGCAGGTTCAATCTTCCATCGGAAATTCTTGAAGATAAGTCCTTTATGTATTCTATCTTCTTAAATGATAATCCTATTTTAGCTCTTAAAATTTCATCAGGAGTCAAAATAATTTGTTGTGGTGTAGGTATTATACCTCTATAGTGCTCCAAAAACCTTTTGTAAATTGCATTTGCAGCCTTTCCTGATAGCTGTTGATAAATTATTGATTGTATTAAAGATTCAAAAGGATCACTATGCATTTTTATCGCATAATCGCCAATAGACTTTATAATCGAGGCTAACTTGAGATCCTTTTGGGACAGATAATCTATAGGGTATAAATTATTCATTTATCTTTTAGATAACATATTTGGTTTGTGAAATTAATTTCTTGCGCAATAAATCATCGATGAAAATCTCAAGGCAAGTAAATGATTGGCAGATAAGCTTTTGGTGGATAGTGCAAACAGACTCGGCTGACGAACCTGATACACAATTCTTCCGTTGTACCAAATGCAATCATACATGGGGAAACCCAAAATCATTTTAAATTTTTCTCACTGGCAATTATTGTCCTACTTCCTTAAACTATAAAAATCCATTTTGGTTTTACAATAAAATTAATAAAAAAGGTAGATCATTGTGCACTCTCTACCGACTCTGAGGACATCCCGCCTGACTCGGTGCCATTTCCGGTTGTGTTTGTTGCAGTTCCGCCCGTTGTGTTGGATTGTGCACTCTCTACCGACTCTGAGGACATCCCGCCTGACTCGGTGCCATTTCCGGTTGTGTTTGTTGCAGTTCCGCCCGTTGTGTTGGATTGTGCACTCTCTACCGACTCTGAGGACATCCCGCCTGACTCGGTGCCATTTCCGGTTGTGTTTGTCATGTTTTGAGCTGTTGCTGTAGGATATGCTAACGCTGATGGAATCAGGAATATTGGTAAAATCCAAAATAAAGATCTCATACCATTTTTAATATATGATGGTATAAAAATAATTTTGTCAACTTGAAACCTGAAGATTAACCCTAAAAGATCAGAATTGAGACATGAAAGCATAAAAACCAGTAGACACAATTGCCAAAAGACAATCACATATCAGGAAAAAACCGTGAGGGAAATAGATTTTCAAAATAATAAAACTACTGCAAAAAAAGAAAAATTAAAGAGGATGGTTTTTATGTTTTATTGTATTTGTAACTAAGATTTACTTTTGTTGTCCAGTTTGTCGTGATTGGGTTCATACCCGTTGCAACAACCGTGAGTCTGCAATTACTTCTGAAACATTGCCAAATACATCCGGACCATTGTTGTCGACAATCATGCATTTTCCTCCCATGGAATCAACCCAATATATGCAATTATAACAAAAGAAACCAGCATGAAGATCAGAGTCTTTGAACTCTTCACGTTCAAGGTAGCCTGCCTTCAGTTTAGTTTGTTTTTGGAATTTTGTAACGTTTCCTACAACGTCTGCGGCTTTTTCAATTATATTTTTATCCGACATTTTTGTTCTATCTCCTATTTAATCTCCTTTTCATTTGGAGTCCATAGGGAGCATACTGCATATGGTTCGATTGCATTGGACACATTGCCATAAATATCCTGACCTTCATCTGTAACTATCGCGCAATGATTTGGTTCCATAAAGTAAATGCAATTATAGCAGAAATATCCTTTATGGGTGTCAGAGTTTTTAAATGATTCAATCTCTACATAGCCTGAATAAACCTTTGTTAACTTGTTTAGGTTGGTAGCCTCCTGGGGTATTTTTTGTGTTGATGTAAAACTGGAATTTTTACTCATAACTTTTACTAATAAACATACTATAAAAATATGGACTGTCTTTATGCACAATAGCTAGTTTTTTTATTTTTTTATAATATTATATGAGATATTTATTAATTTATTTGATTATACTATAAATTTTATAAAAAGTCAAACAGTTAAAAATGGTGTTATGTAATACCCTTCTGTTGAGTATTACCACAATCGCCTCATACGCACCCTTGCCCATAAGGATAATGGCAGGAATTGCTTTCATAATGCATGGCCTTCCAAAATTTGAAGGCATGGATAAAACCCAAGGGTTTTTTGGCTCTCTGGGGCTTCCACCAGAACTAGCCTTGCCTATAGCACTTTTAGAAGTGATAGGTGGTTCTGCATTGATATTGGGAATAGCAACTCGAATAGCCTCTGTTTTATTTATAATCGAAATGAGTGGTGCCATACTATCAGCAAAGATAACAAAGGGTTTTGTTGGTGGATACGAACTCGAGCTCTTGCTTTTGGCTATTGGAGTAAGCTTGCTTATATCTGGCCCTGGAAGAGTCTCAATCGAAAGAGATATCCTAAAAAGAGAATTGTTTCCAAAGATTAATTACAAAGATGATTTAAAATTGGGTAAAAAATAAATTCTTTTATCTTCTTTACAGTCTGAATTTCAACAATGTCAAACACTATAGTGCTGTATCTTTTTCAATTGCACATGCCTTGGTAATTATAATGTAGATGGATTGTTGGTATTCATGTAGATAATCCATCAGACACATTATCATTACAAGGTACCAACCCTCAATCAATATTCAAATAATGTGAAAGATTAGGAATGCCTGATAAACAGACGACGATCAAAATATGGACTCTAATGCAATAAATTATGTTTTGATCTAATGCAACGTTATGGGAAACCTTCAAAAATCCGTTATCATTTAGCACCACAATCGCTCGTTTTAGAAATATGAACATGAGTTACAATAAGAAACATCGAAACATCCATAAATTTGATATTGTAGATTTATGCCCATAAATTCAATCTATGACAATAACAAAACCAAAAGAAGGCCGCAAAAATCAATTTATATTATCATCTCTAATTAATTTTATATTGACCGAATATTCATCGAATGTATCAAAATGTCTAACCAATTGGACAAAAAAGTTACAAGATTGCAATGGTGATACCAATTGTTTTGAAGAAGCAGGAAAGGAGTTAAGGGGATGCCTGGACGCTGCATTTCCCCCTTCAACCAAGCTGGAATTTGAAAGTGATAAAATCAACTATATGTTATCTACAATATTCTTTTTATCAAATAGATTGACAAAAGCAATAACTGGTTTATCTGAAATGGATAAAGTCATTGATAACTTTGTAAAAAAAGAAAATCAACGCCTGGATGATGACGGTAGTAGTGCTGCTGCTGCTGCTGAAAAGAGATCTAACGAAACTATGGGAAATGACCTAAATGACATATTGGCAAGATATTTTTAACGTTTGGATGTGAAAAATTAATAATAATATTTATTAAATGCTGGTATTTATAGAACAACCCAAAAATGATTCGAGATAGCCTTCGGTTGTTATATTCATATACCTAAAGTCATCCATAAAAGGATGCATCATTGTTGAAAATCTGTTTGGAGGTTTGGAGATCTTGATGATGATGTAAAAAAATAGTGTTTAGCCACCGCCACCGCCACTCCCACCGGCCGTTGTTTCCACTTCCAAATCTTGCAGCTCCTTGTCTGTTTCAGATTTTGACTTGACAATGGGTTTTAGCATCTCTTTTTTTAGTTCCTCTGAATTCTCAACATCGTCAATATCCTTTTTTTGTTCATCTGCATTTTCATTCATGTTAAAATAATCTTGTTTAATATAATATAAAAATATGATAGTCTCCTCATAACAGATGGCTATCGTAGTTCAATTATTGCAGATCAATTCTATGGGTTATGACCAATATGGTACATACCATAATTGCAACCATTTTTCAACAAGCATTCAGAACAAACTAAACCAACCCCATCTGGATGTATCAATTGAACTTAAGATTTAATGGTGCCATGTGGTGAATTTTCGTCTGCAAATTCGTTGATATGGTCATATTTTAAGTTAATTTGTATGTTGTTTTAATGGGTATTGTCTTCCGATATATGTAAAATGTAATGGAGGGTTCATAACTGTTAATATCTCTATATCCGTATGGCTCTCTACTAGTTTATATATACTCAAAATTCATATTGTATTATATGACAATAACAACCAAAAATATTCTAGTAATTGCAATGTTGACAACATTGGTTGCCATTATACCTTCAATTATTTCTAGTAATGCTTTTTCACAAACTAACACAGCCGGCATACCCCATGTAACGGGTAACTCTATTAAAAAACCCGCCCCACCTCCAGCCCCCGAGATTGAGCGGGATTCTTCATTCACCGACCCTGCACACAGTGGCGATTCAGTCTTGCCTAATACCGGTGCGCCCACAGAATCCGACACCGTTCCTGAATCCCAAACCATTGGCGAATCAGGAAGCGGAGAACAACCTGCAGAATTGGATGTAGCCATTACTTCGCCGGCCGATGGCGCGATTGTTCCTGTTGGACAATTGACTATTTCTGGAACATCAACAGACACCCCAAATACTGATTGTCAGGTATCCGCAGACTGGAATGACATTCATCCTTATTCCGTAGTAACGCCACGCAGTCAAGGTGATTATTCAACATGGACATTTACGTATACCAGTGCGTACCATCTCATGGCTTTGGGAGATAATGACATAACTGTGAAGATATCATGCAATGGCGGCGTTGACAGCAGCGACAGCAGCGACAGCAGCGACAGCAGCGACAGCAGCGACAGCAGCGACAGTTCTGACACATCAGTCTCCACATATGATACCATTAATGTCGTAGGACAGTAGCCTTAGCAGCAGTAGTAAAATAGTAGTCGGCATCATAGTAAGCCAATCAAAACACTATTTTGATTGGCTTACCCATTCCTTTAATCAATGTTTTAATGTTGTAACGTTTTCTGGATATCGATAAGAGCGCACAATGATATTATTACATCAATCGCCATGTCTGTTATTGGAATACCCACTTCGGAACAAATCCAGTCGCCTATTGTGCCTTTTTTTATTTTTAACATGGTAATATGATTGCGGTATAAATGGCAATTTGATAGGTGTCGTTAAAAATTTATCAGCTGCATCTAATGACGATTATTCGTTGCCTTTCCGGTTTAACATGGCGTTTGTTCTGATTTGTGATTAGCGATAATACGGTTATTATTATCATTCTACCGTATTTATACTCTAAAAGTAAATTGCATGTTGGTATATGATTAATGCATGTCAAAGTGCTTGGCTAAAGTCCCATCTTATGGATTTGAGGTATTTTGCTGCTGTGGAATAATGTGTGGAATAATGTGATATGCCTAGGGGAAACCCTGATTAGGTAAAAGATAGTGAGGGATATAGGCAAGACTTGAAATATTATATTGGCTGCTCTGGATGGAGAAACCAACATTGGGCTAAAGGCTTTTATCCTGTTGATTTGGATTCAAGGTTTTTCCTTTCTTACTATTCCAAAATTCTTAATTTTGTTCACTTGGATATGGGTAATAGTCAATTTCTGCCAAGTTCGGCAGCTATACATAAATGGTCGGAGGAGACTTCTGATGACTTTCGTTTTACTTTAAAGGTGCCTCAATATGCCGTAGAGAAAAGGTATGCGGGCAACATGCAAAGCACTGGTGAGTTTTTAGAACTTTTCAGGCCCCTTAAAGACAAGACTCTGTGTGTTGTGGTGTCTCCACCAAGGACAATGTCTTTAATGGAGGGGGGAAGAGAATGGATTGAAAATATGTCA
Organism: uncultured Nitrososphaeraceae archaeon; assembly: GCA_963779615.1. Taxonomy (GTDB): domain Archaea; phylum Thermoproteota; class Nitrososphaeria; order Nitrososphaerales; family Nitrososphaeraceae; genus Nitrosocosmicus. Next base: position 1,175,836 of record CAVZZA010000003.1, on the reverse strand, counting down.
AACGAATGCACATATCATGGATACCATGTAGTTTTTGAATTTGGCCAATCCTTGTGGCATCAAGATTTGACCTATAACATTCTAAGAAAGTTCAAATCTTCTTTCGTCTGGTCTGATGCGGGATCAAAGTCCTATTATCCTGCAGTTACCTCTGATTTTATTTTTCTTAATATTGCCGATAGTGCATCTAAAAAAAGTAACAATGAAGATGATTGGATTAAACTGGTAAAACAAAAAGAGAAAGAACTTTTTTCAACAAGCACCGGTGAAAAAAAATCACTGGAGTTTGCAGTTATAGTTGTGGATACTCCCTCCAGACTGAACCATATTCTAAAGTTATTGGATTTGCCGGAAAAAAAATGCATTGATTCTCAAATCCCGCCACCATCATTTCCTTGGACAGGAAGAATGATAATGCACATTGACATGAACGCATTTTTTCCCACATGCGAAGAAATTAGGGACCCGTCCCTCAAAGGTAAACCCCATGCTGTGATAATGACGCCTGAAAAAGATGGCAGTATAACAAGGGGTGCGGTAGCGTCTTGCTCATACGAAGCTAGAAAACACGGTGTCAGATCTGCCATATCTTTACTGAAGGCTAAAGAACTGTGCCCTGATCTTATTTTAAAGCCTGTAGACAAGCAGTATTATGGCCAAATATCTGACAAAGTAATGGCGTTATTGGAAGAATATGCCGATGTCTTGGAAAAGGCAAGCATCGATGAGGCATATATTGATTGTACAAACAAATTCTTGCAACAACAACAGCCTGTGATACAAAATTCACAATCGTGTCAGGACACAGATGAAAGAAAAGAAAAAAGCAATCGGAGGCGAAATAACACACATGCCTTCTGCAGTTGAGGGGTATGCTCTTCAAATAAAAAATTCAATAAAAGCGCAATGCGATGGTCTTTTGTGCTCGATAGGTGTTGCCCCTTCAAAGTCCGCTGCAAAAATTGCGTCTGATTTCAAGAAACCAGATGGGCTGACCGTTGTTTGTTCTGATGATTTGCTACGGTTTTTAGATCCCTTGGAGGTGGATAGAATTGCGGGCATTGGGATAAAAACTAATCAAGTTTTGAAGGAAATGGGAATCAACACTATTGGACAGTTGGCAAAGTGTGATGTGCAGAGACTGACTGATAGGTTTGGTAAAAAGAATGGATTGTGGATGTGGCACGTAGCTAATGGTGAGGACAACGAACCCGTGTTGCCAAGGGAGGATAACTTGTCTCTGAGTGTTGAGGAAACACTGCAGAAACCAACTAAAGACAAGAAGGTGATATTGGAGTTCCTTTTGAATGAATTGGTTGACGATATTTACGAAAGAACCCAAAGAAGGGGATATGGGTTTAAAACTGTTGGCATTAAACTAATGAGGTCAGATTTTACAGTAGAAACAAGGGAAACAACGCTTTCTACCTATCATGGTAATAAGGAGAGTATTGTTGGTGTGTTGGAGCCGCTGTTAGAAAAGTTTCAACTTGATGGTGTGGAGAATAGTGTATTTGGCGAGGGCAAGTTTACCTCTGTACGTAAACTGGGCATAAAAGTCTCTAATCTATCCAAAACAAATGATAAAAAATTGCCATATCAAAAGACATTATTTGATTACACATAAAAAATATTTATAATTTGAGATCATGTTTATGGATAGGCATTTGAAAAAAAAATTGGCTGGAAAAAGGAAACATGCGCTATTTAGTTACTAAATAATTAAACAAGCAAACCCCGTGAGTATAATTTGCATGCGGTAACAGGAGTTCATCTCCATGAAACCAACCAACAATAACATGATATTGGCCAGTGTCGGTCCTTTGATTCTTGAATGCTTTGCTCAAATATTTGTATTGTGCTATCAAAATTGTTTGCGTCAAAGGATGAATTATTATCACCGTTTTGTAAGGCCAATATGCTGTAAAGCATTGTATGGATAAAAGTGCTTTTTTTTATTGTTTTGGATGCGGAAATGGAGTGAAATTGTATCTGTGTCCTGCTAGCGTGATGACCGTGGTGAAAGACGTGGCCTGTTGTGTTGTTGTTCATAAACAAATGTTTTGGACACTCCAGGTTTGTTTTTTTACTGTTGAACTCCGCAGTGTTTCATTTGTGCATCTTTGTATTATTGTTTGCCCTGTTGTTGGGAATCTTTCTTTTTCTTATGACCATGTTTGTCTTCGTTTCGCCCTCCTCAATCGAGCTTTTGATTGATTCTGGGTAAAAATCTGCATTCTCAAATATGTGGGGGTTAGTCTCGTCACGAGTGACATAGAATATGTCTTTGATTTCAGCTCCGTGCTCTTGTTTGTATTTTTTATACATTGACTGAATTTTTTTTAATTGCTTCCTTTCAATCTTTGACGTATCAGCGAACTTTTCTATTATTTGGTATAAATCGTCTATATAGCGTAAATATTTTGTAATCACCTTGGACATTTTTATATTGTGTTCTGTCTTGTCTGAAAATATTATGTCTCTGGCTCTGTGATACACCTCAGGGATGCTCTGCGGAAGGGTATCAATGTTTTTTGGATAGTTTTCTACCAGAAATATCCTTTTGTTTTTTATTGGGGATGCTTCCAAGACCTCTCGCAATGGGGTGTTGCTTAATAAACTCCCATCCCACGCATACACACCTTCTTCAACCTCAACCCATTGAAAATTATAGAGGGGGTATGAAGATGTCGCAAGAATGTGTTTTGGGGTGATCTGCTGTTTGGAGCTGTCAAATGTCAGTGGTTCTGCAGTTAAAATGTTTACTGCTGTTAAGATTAAGCGTGTATTTGGATTTCCACCTGGCTGCAGTTTGTCATAGTCAATATACTTTTCCAGAGTTTTGACCAAAGGTGAATGATCATACATGTAGGTCCACTTTGTCGGGTGAAAATAGTCGGGGTCAGATAACGCATTTTTATATGTCCATCGGGGTTTAAAGAACTTGTCATTTCCGAACATAGCTGAGCTATAAAAAGACTGGATGTTCCTGATTTTTTGACGATGTTTTTTATCTGTTGCTGTTAAGTGATTTTCCTTGTATCCTGATGGTGATAATGGTGAAGAGTAGGGGTTAAACGGATGTGGAGATAGTGTCTGTTCAACAAATTGAGAATGAAAGCCAAATGGTGACTTTTCCATATCTATAAAACTGTCTGATAGTTCAAGCCAGAATTGCTCCAGCAGGTGTTCTGGGTGTTTTTCGTCCTTGCTTCCTGCGATTATTGCAGCGTTTATGCCGCCTATTGAGGTGCCTGCGATAATATCCAGCTTTATGTTGTTTTTTGCAAGTCCTTTGATTACTCCACAACCAAAAGCACCAAGCGATCCTCCACCTTGCAATACCAAAACGTTTTCAATTTTGTCATTGTTGTTATATGGTGGTGAAAAAGAGGGCGTAGGCGACATGTCCTTTGTATTAATTGGTGATAATGGTATAAATAAAGCACGTGGGTTTTTTTTATGATTTATTGTGTTGTTTTGCCGTATTCCGATTATTAGTTTTGGCTGTGCCCTGATTAAAACTGTGTTTATAAATTTTTTATAATTATGAAGCTATTGTTTACAAGGGTGTATTTGTACTGTGCCTCTATACTAATCCCGGGAAATCAAGTGAGGATTTGACCTGAAAACAACTTTAAAAAAAGAAAAAGGAAAAAAGGCCGAAACTTTGTCCATTACGCAGAAACATAAAATTGTTTACAAGAACAACGAGATAGGATTTAAGATTATACAAACTAGGAGGAGAAAAACAAGTGAAATTATAGTTAAGTTCGATGAGGTTTTGATAAGAACTCCATTTTCAAAATCAAGAAAAGACATAGAATCAATGGTAAAAAATAAGGCAGAGTGGATACTCAAAAAAATAAAGGAAAATGATGGAAAAAACCCCGAAATTATGCTTCCCGAGTACAAAAAACAACACCACTTTGCCTTATATGGGAAGAAATTGCATCCTAAAAGTCGCTAAGGGTGAAAAAAGCGACTTTTTAGAGTTTTCAAATGACGCGTTTACTGTCCATGTAAAAAAAAGCAGTGTTAAAACAATATATGAGAAATGGTTATTCAGCGTAGCTCTTGCAATTTTTAATCTATTTGTGGAAAAATATTCTGTTTTGTTAAATGTTAGGCCCAAAAAGATACTGATAAAAAACCTAAAAAGCAGGTGGGGTAGCGCTACCTTTAAAGGAACAGTTAATTTAAATGTTAATTTGGTAAAAGCTCCCATTGGTGTGATTGAATATGTGGTTTTGCATGAAATGGGCCATCTTGTGGAAAAAAACCATTCTCCAAAATTTTGGAAATTGGTAGAGGATCATATGTTTGATTATTCTGAAAAAAAAGATTGGCTCAAAATTAACGGAACGCACATTTCATAATTTGACAAAAATGCGTTGCAATTGAAAAAAACACTATTTGGTTCTTATCCGCTTATATGGATGCCCGGTGGCAACTGTGCATTGTTTTTTTTGTTTTTTGAAATAGTTTTTTAAAGCACAATTTGTTTTTCTCCAAAAGTGGTGGTATTGTTACCCAAAACACATGGAATGTGATGCTGCTAGTTTGGGTAATAGTTGAAATTCTGAATATTGATTATGGTTTTGGCCGAGTCAAGTGCATTCATACAACAACCTATTACTCTAAAGATTTCCGATGGCGCAAATGAGCATAGCTAGATTTTGAGTAATGGTGAATTTAGTTTTTGATTCAATTATTTATGTGATTGATTGGTTGATCTAAATTGTCAACAGCATCCCGAAAGGCCATATGTGGGGGTCCTAAACAACAAACCAATCAGATATGCGTATATATGTTTCACAACAAACCAAAACATAATGCATTTCCTGAATCTGTCAGATCTTTCAAAAATGCTGTAGCCAATAGTATGTTTTTTTAGTAACCTGATTGGAATTTTTTTGGGATGTGGTGTCCAATAATCTAAACCAGTTATGATGGACTAGGTGTGACGCTAATCCTTCCCATGGTGATGGTAGCAACACACCAAGTCACATTGTTACGATATTCTATAACACATCATACTTTTAACATGTCATTCAGGCTGATCAAATTATTAAATTCAGTTAATTGTGTTATTGTCAATTCAATTGTTTCACGTGGGTGTTTATACTTAAATAATATCGTCAATAATCGACAATTATGGGCGACAGGGAGCCAGAAAGAGAAGAAATCGAGGAGCCAGAAAGAGAAGAAATCGAGGAGCCAGAAAGAGAAGAAATCAGGGATGAAACTCATGAATTGGAGGATTTGGAACAAGACGACGATGAACGAGAAGACGACGATGAACGAGAAGACGACGATGAACGAGAAGACGACGATGAACGAGGCAAATAGGCTATTTAATCAGCTTCAAAATGACTAAACTAATTCGCCTTTGCCATTGATGCCAAAATGGCTGAAATTCTGCTTTATTCATTCTTTACTTTATTTCCCTTTAAATAATCTGAAATATGGAACCTGTTAAACCAGTATAATGCCGCAGCCATGATTATGAAGTCATTGATGTAAAACAAGTCCCATGTCCAGAAACTTGGTGCGCCTCTGATAAAATCACCAACATATCCATTGTCTGCTATTGCATTGGTTAGCAGCGATAATGACGAAAGAACCCACGGTATTGAGTGTTGGTACTCATGGTATAAATTCACAAGTATTATTATTGATGGAACTATTAGGCTCAAGTCCAAAATGGGGTACATGATGGTAATTATTAAATTAGCCATTCCAAATTCACTGTAGACCCTGTCTCTTTCAGCATTGTTTATGAGCAAATTGTATGATGCGGATTGAACCAAATTGACAATCATGAAACTAATCACAAAAATTACAATGATTGTAATTGTTTTTGATATGTTTTTTATGAGTATCGTTCTTATCACAGATATTAAATGTAGTGAAAGAAACGCATACCCACCTAGCCAAAATATGTCTGATATGGAAATTTGTTTTTGTTCTGTTACACCATCAACAAAATACAAATATAGTAAATTTAAGTCTGCGCAAAACCACAGTGTAATGCCAAGTGTTAAAAATAAATATGACTTGCCATGACTTCCATTTAATCTGTATCTGTAAATGGATATCATGCCTAAACCAGTTGCAACTGCTGCTGCAATGTTTAGTGTAGTTATGGTAATAGAGTGCCTTTCCGCCTCATCCGACAACATTATGATTAGGCTCGTAAATACCGCGCTAGAAAACAGAAAGACAATGAGGTACCTTAGAGTTTTTTTATACCTTTGATTGTCTCCCGCTTCTGTGCCCGTCATTGTTGTTGTTTTGACAACTAGGTTTAACTTGATATATTCTAATAGAATTTATGAATGCCTTCTCAAACATGGTTTGCCTGCCATTTTATCTGCATATTCCGTCAAATGACTTGTACATCGACATAAACAGGACAAAGAACAATTCTGAATATCTATGTAATTCATTTTAGCCTTAAAGGCGTGATGGTTAAACCCATGCGGATCCATAATCAAGACATCAGGAAAAAAGTTCATAATGCTTTTTGATGTGATTCAATAACCGAATGCATGGATACCTTAAAGTCACAACTTGAATTGTGGGCCGGTAGCTTTAACATCCTGTCTCAATTTTTTTTATCGACCACCTGCAAACTGAAAATCAACAACCAACAACCGAATTGGGCCGCAGAAAATCGGCAGAACCTATTGTCAACCAAAAAATATAAGAAGGGCAATTTTTTTAAATAGATGCAGTAATACGGTGTTGCCACAAATTAATGCATGGTGATATGGTGTATTGCGTTTTGATGTGTGGTGGTAAAGGAACACGTATAAAATCCGCCATGGGCCACAAAATAGAAAAACCCCTTGTAAAAATAAGGGATAAACCGTTAATTGAATATTTAATCGATGCCTTAACACAAACAAACAAATTTGAACAGATATTTGCCGCAGTTAGTAACAATACACAAAAAACCAAAGAATTCATAACGTCAACTTTTTTGGACAAAATAACCGTATTGGAGACATCAGGTAAAGGGTATTCTGAAGATTACCTGAAAGTAATAAAGTTTTTTAAATGCGCAAAATGCGTAAAAAATAAAGATATAAAAAAAATACTGTTTCTTCCGATAGATATCCCTTTAATTTCACCCGTGATAATAAAGCAGATAATAGACACAAATCAAGAAAAACCCTGCCTCACGATAATTTTAGAAAAGGAGTTCATCAAGAGTCACGGCATGACGCCATCATACGAATTTGTCCTTGATAAGAAAAACTGTTGCTATTCTGGCATATCTGTGATAGATATTTCTAAAATTGATATCGGCAGACATGAAAAAATCAACCTGATAGCAGAAGAGTACAGAATTATGAATTATAGTGAATTAGCCTGCAATGCAAATACGTTTGAGGATTTGAAAATCGCAGAAAAATTTCTAGAGAACTCAACTAGCAAAAAAAATCATATCAACAAATACATTCAATAGGATGTGAGATTAGTTAATCCATTGTCTCTACAATTTTACCCGATATTTTGGCTTGGCCTCCAGTGTTTACAACCAAGTCGGCATCACATGAGTGGCATTTTATGGTTTTTGTACCTGTACGTGTATAAAATCATTGTATTTTGACAGTTGTCACATTCTACTTTAACAAAGTTGCTACGGGGCTTTGGTATCATTATATTGTGTTTTTTCATTATGTAAATACACTTTTTTATTGATTATAATTATGCTTGTATTTCCAACTTTCTCATTCTTCTGCCTTCTTTCATTGTTTTACGCTGACATATTTTACAACTGTATTTTAGCGTTATTTTTTTGGTAGTTTTTGCAGTTCTCTTCAGTTCCGGAAACTTTTGACCACCATAGCCTTTTTTATCCTCAGCGTGACGTAATGCACCCTGTGCGCCTTTCCTGTCTTTACCCTTTTTATAAATGGACACAGATTGAATAGTATGAGTTTTACATTTGGGACAAAACTTTCGAAATTCCTTCTGCATTTTCATATATGACTCTCCACCTATGGGTAATTTAAAGTAAAATAATTGTTCATCATTTTCCATGTTGCATTTTCGTGCGCAAAACACATACGTAATGAGGAAAAAAATTTAATGTTGTACCAGAAGGGGTGTAACCTACCCTATATTTATCCTACTGATTGTTAAAAAAAAATTGAATTTTTGAATTACAAAACTTATATACACCCCTGTCCATTTACCTTTAATTATGATGCAATTTCTACAAATTGTAATAAATCCAGAAGCATTTGGGGTGTGGATTCCTTTAGCAACAGGTTTAACCATAGGTTTGATTTATGCGCTAGCCTCTGCAGCAAGAAAAGCTAGGTAACAGTTAAACCACATTTTCAATTTTTGAATTAAGAATAGTTTATTTTTTCAAACTCATACAACAATCGTGATATTACAATATGTGCCTCTAGTTTTAGATCGGAAATCGAATATTTTTTCTCCAAAATGCGATTCTATCTCTGTCGAGAAATGCCCTTTGGGAAAGCCTCCAATAACAATACAAGGGTTTTCAAACCGGAATAACTCATTACAAACATACTCAAAGTTTTTTAAAACCCCGTTGGTTGAAAGGCCAACAACAACATCAGGTCTAATGTGTTTTTGAATCAGATCCGAAAAACTTTGGTTATCCTTTAATTCCAAAAGCAGGCATCCGTCCTTTGAAACTACTTTTTTGTGTTTAATCAGATCCAGCATCAATCCCTCAAAGCGGGAGTATGACTTTGGAAGCCTAAGATTACCCCCTATGTTAATCACCTGGTTGTTCATGGTATGAACAAAAACTTTGAGATGATTGTTTTTAAACAATGGTGTAGCTAGGGCGTTTAATAGACTGATGTGCAATATGTCGGGCCTTCCTCTTTTATAATCATCCTTCAAATTGCTTGACAAAATGGCAAAATGATGAAATGTCCTATCGAGCAATATTTCGGCAGGTTTCTTTCCGCTGTCTCGAATTTTTTTCAAGGATGGGTGCTGAAACATTTTAGTCGGCATTGTCTCTAATGCTGTATCTGCAATGACCAAATTTAGCAAATGATTTAAGTAAAAATACACTTTGTTTATTATTTAAAGTTATTATAGGTTCTAATGGCAATAAAATCATAACTTTTTAAATGAAGAAAAATAGTAAAAAACAATTAGCTTTGCAGAGCGTTAGCAATTTAATTCACACTGCTTTATACACCCAGGATTTTTTTCTGGATGATCACATCAACACGGCTAAAAAAATTATTACAAAATATAGGTTAAAGATACCATTCGAATACAAAATCCTTTTTTGCAAAAATTGCAAAAAGTTTATTGTTCCGGGAAAAAACTCTAGGATACGAATAGGCAGATCAAGGGTGAAGGCCTTGAGAATAACCTGTGAAATATGCGGCCATACATATAGAAAAGTAATAAAAGCAAAAGCGGAAACTTGACACTATCTTATAACGAGTTTTGATAAAAACTTAAAGTATAAGGATTTATAAGGGAAATTCAATGGATTAGATTTGTAATAATCAAATGGCTAAAATTTTTGACGTACCCGCAGAAGATTTGATATCAAAATTATCCGATCATCTTAAAAAAGACAAGAAAATAAATCCGCCAGAATGGTCATATTTTGTCAAAACAGGAACCCATGCGGAGAAAATGCCTCAGAATAGGGATTGGTGGTACACACGGTGTGCATCCCTAGTAAGAAAAGTCTATTTGCACGGCCCTATCGGAATTTCCGACTTGAAAAGCTATTATGGCGGTAGGAAAAGAATTAGTTACAATTTGGACCATCATAAGGATGCAGGCGGTGCAATAATAAGAAAGGCACTTCAGCAGCTGGAATCCGCCGGATACATTGATAAAAAAAGCAATGGGAGGATGATTTCAAATGACGGCATGAAAAGGGTGGATAGGATGGCCACAGAAATATTCAAAGAAGTTTGCAAAGATAACGTGAATTTGGAAAGATATGCATAAGGGGGTTTAAAAATGTCCAGTCCTCACACACAACAGCCATCTGACGAAGAGCGAAGAAAACAACAACAGGCTGAAGCTGAGGCAGTAAAGCAAAAGGCATTGGCGATGCTATTGGATTCAGAGGCAAGGCAGAGACTTGCTAACGTAAAAATGGTAAAACCTGATCTTGCATCAGCTGTGGAAAACTATTTGATAAATGCGGCTACAAGTGGAAGACTGAATAGAGCCCTGACCGACCATGAACTAAAACAGATTCTATTGAGTATACAACAACCAAAAAGGGACTTTAAAATAAATAGATTGTAGGGAATGCACAAGAGCCGTTTGTTGGTTTAATTTTTTTATTGGTGGTCTCCCTTGGAGTTAACTATATTAAGGTTTTAAATTTACTTTTTTTCATGAAGGCAGCTGTATTTAGAGAGTATAACAAAGACCCTACTAAGGTAGTAAAAATTGAAGACATAGATGTACCGAAAATAAAACCCAATGAGGTTTTAATAAAGGTGGAGTCGTCTGCATACAACTATAATGATTTGTGGGCAATATGGGGGGATCCTGTAAAAACACCCCTTCCACATATTTCCGGTAGCGATGTTGCGGGAAATGTTGTTGAAGTTGGTGAGGATGTTACCAAGTTTAAAGTTGGGGACAGGGTGGTGTCCCACTCAAACATGAGTTGTAGAATATGCGAATTGTGTACTTCTGGCAGGGAATATGATTGTAAATATAGGATGATATGGGGATTTCAAACTGGGCCTCTATGGGGCGGATTTGCCCAATACACCCATTTGCCAGAAGTTAACGTTGCTCTCCTCCCAGAAAATGTGTCATTTGATGATGCTTCCGCAATGTCTATGGTGGGGATGACTGCATGGCATATGCTTGTTGGCAGAGCCAAGATTAAACCGGGCCAGTCGGTTCTCATTATGGGTGGAACTAGCGGAGTTGGAATGGTGGGTATCCAAATAGCTAAACTGTATAATTGCAACGTGATTGCGACGGCTGGAAACCAGCAGAAAATGGATAAATGCTTGGAACTCGGTGCGGATGGCGTAGTAAACCATAGAGAACCCGATTGGTATAAAAAAGTGAGGGACATGACAAAAAAAGATGGTGGAGTTGATGTAGTGTTTGAGCACATTGGAAAAAATGTGTTTCCACAGGAAGTATCATTATTGAAGATGGGCGGGACATTGGTTGCCACAGGAGCCACCACCGGATATGACTCTACAATTGATTTGAGATTTCTGTTCTTTAAGGGAACTAACCTTCTGGGTTCTACACAGGGAACAAAAGCGGATTTGGAACAGGTAATCTATTGGACCAGTAAGGGGAAGTTAAAGCCATTGATGAGCACAACTTTGCCGTTTTCAAACATGGTTGAGGGCCATGTTATGATGGCAGGCGCTGAACAAATAGGCAAAATCATGACAACTCCCCAAAAACTTTAATTTTTTTTGTACTCTGGACTTTAAACGTGGGCCGCTCGAGAAGTTTAATTTTCATACCTGGAAATAACTCACAGGTTTTTAGAGAAATCCAAGACGATAGACTCCGATATAATTTGTTTTGATTTAGAGGATTCTGTCCCAATAGCTGAAAAGGAAACTGCAAGGATGCTGGTGAACAACACATTGCAAGAAATCAATAAAACGGAAGAAGAGTCAAAAAAGAAGAGTCTAGTTTCTGTAAGAATCAATGCCCCGGAATCGGGATTAGCTGCGGAAGATTTAAAAAAAATTACAACACAGGGAATTGATGCTGTGGTAATACCCAAAGTAGAAACTGAACACCAGGTTGCCAGGCTATCCGATACAATAAAAATCCTGGAGAAAGAAAATAATATTCCAGACAACTCTGTAAAACTAATTCCGTCAATTGAATCTTCATTGGGGGTGGTAAATGCCTATTCAATAGCAAAATCTGATCAACGAATTTCATCCCTTGTGTTTGGAATCTTTGACTTTTTATATGACATGAAAATTGATAGCAATGAGGAGGACATCTTGACAGGTTACATGTATGGCAGGGCAAAAGTCCCTGTTGATGCGAGGGCGGCAGGGGTAGATTCGATTGACTCTATTTGGCAAAATATTGGTGATGTTGATGGCTTGAAAAAGGATTTGGTATTGGGAAGAAAATTGGGGTACACCGGAAAGTGCGTAATTCACCCTACTCAAATTGACTATGTACATAAAGTTTTTTACCCTTCAGCACAAGATATACAATGGGCAAAAAAGGTAGTTTCATCTCTAGATGAGTCTGTCATTGAAAAAACAGCAGCAGCAACAACAAGACCGGTGCAATAAATTTGGAGGGAAAAATGATAGATGCAGTGCATTACAAACAAGCAAAAAGAATCCTGGAATCTGCCAATCAGTGAAAAACCCTATTTTTGTAATCTGTTGTAAAGCATTCAGCATTATATTATATTATGTTGCATATTTGTCAAATAACACACAATGTTTACTGGAATTATAGAGGATCTAGTAAAAATAGAAGAGGTAAAAAAAACCCCTGACGCGAACAAAAACAACAAAACCCGAACCGACAATAAAAATGGACATCACACGGAAATAACAATAAATATGGAAAAATTAAAAAACCTAAAAATCGGCGATAGCATTGCAATAAATGGAGTTTGTTTAACGATTGCGCAACTAAATGGAAGCCTTGCTACTTTTCAAATCATTGATGAAACCATTGAAAAAACCTGTTTTTCTTATATAAAAAAAGGAGACAAAGTGAACATAGAGCGAAGTTTAAAAGTGGGGGACAGGCTGGAGGGGCATTTTATTCTTGGGCATGTTGATTGTATTGGAAAAATAGCGGGCATTGAAAAAAACAGCAAAGGGAGCAGAATCATAATCGAAATTGCAGACCAAAGCATATTACACCTTATTGCCCAAAAGGGATCAATTACAATAGATGGAATAAGTCTGACCGTGGTAAAGACAACAAAAAACAAAATGGAAATCGCTTTAATACCCCATACACTAGAAAACACCACATTAGGTATTAAAAAGGAAGGCGATTTCGTAAATGTGGAGGTTGATATACTTGCAAGGTATGTTTCAAAAATCTACCAAAATATTGGTAATAACAAAAAAAATAGTAAACTATATTAACAATAAATGAGAAAAAAATACAGTTGACAAAAATATCTGAGGCAGTTACAGCGTTAAGAAATGGGAATTTTGTTCTAATTCATGATGATGCGAGATAGAGAAAACGAAATTGATATGGTTGTTTCTGCCGAAAATATTTTGCCCAGGCACATTTCAGATTATGAGGAAAGACGCAGGAGGGTTGATTTGCACCGCGATTTCAAAAGAACTTTCTTTAAAACTGGGATTGCCCTACATGTACGATGTTTTAAAAATTTTTGGGAAGTCCAATCAATCTATTTCATCAATAACCAAAGATACCTCGCCTTATGGGGATAAACCCTCTTTTTCAATTACAATGAATCATGTCAACACATACACTGGAATAACAGATTATGACCGAGCGTTAACAATTTCATCACTAGCCGCGATTTGTAAAGAATTGCAATCAGAAGAAGATGGCAATAAAATAATGATGATTGAAGAATTTCAAAATAACTTTAGTAACACCCGGTCATGTGCCTATTTTAATAGCCTCAAAAGGACTTCTTAATGAAAGAATGGGCCATACAGAGATGTCTGTTTTCCTTACAAAAATTGCAAATATTGCAAATGTAACCGCAATATGTGAAATGCTAGATCCTAATAACTATAAAGCATTATCTTACACAGATGCCTGTAAATATGCCAAAGACAACAACATTGTTATACTTGACTCAAAAGATCTGATGGCTTATGCAAAAAATGTCAACATATGATTAAAATAAAAATAGGGATAGTGGTAGCCGACTTTAACAACGAAATAACATTGTCGATGCTAAATGAAGCAAAAAAATATGCTCAAGACCTGTCAATAAAGGTTATGTATGTCTGCTTTGTTCCTGGGGTATTTGACATGCCGCTAATAGTGGAAGAGATGTTAAAGAAAAAAAATATTGATGCCATGGTAACATTGGGCGCAGTAGTAAAAGGGGAGACAGGTCATGATAAAGTAATAGCAAATAATACAGCCAGACTTTTGGGTGATCTTTCGTTAAAATATGGCAAACCTGTAGCACTGGGTATCACTGGACCAGAAATGAGTATGGAGCAAGCTGAAGCAAGAATAATACCTGTGTCTCATCATTCCATTAATACCGCTATTTCTATGGTTAACAAATTAAAAGATCTTAAAAAAAATAGACTAAAAAATAAAGAAACAAAAATAATTGATTAAAATGACTTGTCAAACAACAGTAATTAAATTAGAAGGTTATGGTCCATGGACATTAAGCCTAGGGAGTGACAGGGAACACAGTCTGCAAATATTGCAGTCAAAGATATATGCCGATTTACAAGAATCATTTTCCCGTAAAAACGGGTTGGTTTTTTCAAATAGGCTTGATGAATTTATTGCCATTACAAATCAGATTAATGTGGGCGAACACGGAAGAATTTATGACGACCTTTCAAAAAAATATGATAAAGTAAAATTGTCAATGACTATAGGAATTGATGAAACACCATTAAAGTCTAATAAAAAGGCGCATTTAATGAAAAACAAAAAAGAGTATTTAGTTGCACCTGCTATTTACGCAAACAAAGAGGACATGTCAACACAGGTAAAAAAAAAATTAGTTTGCAAACGGAAGCACGCAATAGCGATATCAAAATTCTTCATATCGACATTAATGATTCAACAGCAATAACCAAAAATTTGTCATCCTATGAAACAACAAATTTGATTGTAAAACTATACTCAAAGATTTCAGACATCTTCATGAAAGAAGAAAGCTTGTCGTTTTTTCTAGGCGGAGATAACTTTATGGTGCTTGCAAAAAAGAATATGGCAGTAGAAAGAGTTAAAGAAATTGTTGATTCGCTAGCCAAACTAACAAAAATAAAACTAAACTGTGGAATTGGTAATGGAGAAACAGGGAGAAAAGCAGCTGAATTGGCGACCAAATCGCTTGGCATAATAAGAGAATTTAGGAAAAAACGGCACAATAATCAATGTTTATGAATTATCTTGACCAAAATCATAAAAAACGCTACTATTTTGTATGGTAACGAATTACAAATAATAAAAAACGGCATTATAGTTATAGACAATTATGGCATTATAGAAAAAGCAGGGCAAAATTCAGATATAACAGATAGTAAATATTATTCACAACTTGTAAGCGGTAAAAGAACAAGCACTCTTGATGCCGGAGGATATGTGGTTATCCCTGGTTTGGTAAACTCGCATACCCACATAGGCGATGCCATAGGAAAGGATATACTGTCAAATGCAGACCTGGATGCGAGAGTTAACCCGAATCACAGCATAAAAAAAACAATATTGGAAAAAACCGAACCTCATCAATTAAAACAATTCATGAAAAATGCTGCGATATCTATGCTAAACAAAGGGATCACAACGTTTGTTGATTTTAGGGAAGGCGACTTGTATGGGGTGAATTTGCTAATAGCGGCGATAAAAGACATTCCCATAAAAAGTATTATTTTAGGAAGAATGGACTTTAACACTTTTCATAAGAATATCATCAATAAAAATACGGTAATGATGGATAATGATGATAATAACAATAGTAGCACACCTGCAAATACCAGAGTAAAAAAAACTGGCGAACTGGCTGAAAACGAAGTTTTTAAAAGAGGTAGAGAGATATTAAACTCATGCAGTGGCTTTGGAATAAGCGGCGCCAATGAATGTGATGATGAAATATTAGCAATTTATAAAAAGATAATCCATGAAAAAAACAAACAAGATACGCAAAGTAAAAAAGAAAAACCAATACTTGCAATACACGCCGCAGAATCTACACAGACAGTTGAACAGTCATTGAAAAACACCGGAAAGACAGAGGTGGAAAGAACTATATTTACATTGGAACCGGATGTATACATCCATGTAACAAATCCAACGACGCATGATCTTGATCTGCTTCATTCTGCCAATAAAGGCATTGTAATATGCCCTAGATCAAATGGTGTATTGGGCACTGGTTTTGTTCCGCTAAGGGAGATGTTGAGACGAGGATTCATCATAGCTATAGGGACCGACAACATTATGTTAAATTCCCCGGATGTCTTCAGAGAGATGGATTTTCTTATAAAGAGCCAAAGGGCATATGAGAAAAATATTTCGTTTCTGGACGCAAAAATGGTACTCAAAATGGCCACGGTTAACGGTGGGAAAATATTCTGCCGCAATATAGGGTGCATAGATAAAGGATACCGGGCAGACTTAATTTTCATTGATGAATATGATATTGACATTTACCCAATGCATGATCCATACATGTCAATAATTCATAGGTGCTCAGAAAGGGCAATAAAAGCAATAATGATCGATGGAAAGTTCGTTCATGAGAAATGCCGGATAAATTAGTGCTGCTGGTTTATATTGATTGTTATAATAAACGCTGCAATCAGTGTAGATGGAAAATTGTCCACAAGGGGAGGGGACTCGAGAATCTCTTCTCTGTCCGACCTTAAAAGGGTCCACAGGCTAAGAAGCGATGTGGATGGAATTTTGGTGGGAATATCCACAGTATTGAAAGACGATCCTCTTTTGAATATTCGATTTATAAGGCGTGCAAAAATAAAAAAAAATCCAACACGCATAATTATAGATAGCACTGCAAGAATTCCAATTGAATCACAAATTGTAAAGACTGCAAAAGATGTCGAAACAATTTTGGTAGTAACAAAAGGCGCTCCTAAAAATAAATTGGCTCTATTGAGAGGGCAAAGCTTGAAAATAATTGTTTCAGGGGAGCGCGGAAAAAAAGTGGATTTGGATAGGGCGTTAAGGCAGTTAGAAACAGAATTTGGGGTTAAAAAAATACTGGTTGAAGGTGGGGGGGAGATAAACTGGTCAATCATTAAAAATAATCTCTTTGATAAGCTGATAGTTACTATTTCTCCACTGATAATTGGGGGGAGAGACGCAATAACCCTGATAGAGGGAAAAGGCTTTGATGACATAAGAAAATGTGTAAAACTAGATTTGTCGAAAGTACTTAAAAAAAACAATGGGGAAGTAGTAGTTTATTACAACAATGCCAAAAAAACAGCTAAATGAATATATAGTTATTTTGAGGAATCTGCACCAAGCTGTTCGATTTTAAACCTTAGCGCATCTTTTAGTTGGCTGTTGTCGACCATGTTTAACGGCTCATTACATGCAGGGCATTTGAAAAATAATTCTATCGCATAATCAAATTTGATTCTGTCACATTTTTGGTTTCCGCAATGATAAAATTCTGATGATTCTTCGTACTCCAACCGACTTTCTAATCTTTCTAATATTTTCTTTTTTTGATTATCAATAAAGTTGTCCACGTTGTCTCTTTTAGCCCGCCATCTGTATACAAACCAGCCTTTTTTCTCGTCCTTTACCCGTATACCTGTTATCAATGCTTTGCCAAATAAATCATATAAAACCTTGCGGATAATGTTTATCCGGAGGCCTGTTGCAATTGCTATTTCCTCATCAGTAGAATCTTCAGCTTTCAGCAGTGCCTTTGAAACCTGATTATACTCGTCTCCGCCTATCAAAGATGCAATTTTTATAAAAGGATCTTCAGTATCGACATCTTTTCGCATAAAGGTATTGTTTAATTTAGCGACCAAAAGATATATAGTTTCCTAATTTCAAAATACAGTCTGGATTAAGAATCTGGAGGGATTATAAATAAAAAACATGGATTGCGTGAATATGTACTGTGTTATTTTTTGTCTGCAACCGCATCGTTATAGCATAAAGCTACCTCGGTTTTTGTT
Source organism: uncultured Nitrososphaeraceae archaeon (assembly GCA_963779615.1). Taxonomy (GTDB): domain Archaea; phylum Thermoproteota; class Nitrososphaeria; order Nitrososphaerales; family Nitrososphaeraceae; genus Nitrosocosmicus. The sequence goes on along the minus strand of CAVZZA010000003.1, from coordinate 1,157,972 downwards.
GGCTCCTCCTTAAAATAATGTGGCTCTCCATCAATTTCACTATTTTCCACAGATTCCTCTATACAGGAATAAAATTGAGCCATATCCTTATTTAGTTGAGAACTTGTTGAGTTTAATGGTAACAAAGAAACTTTGTCTGCGAAAGATTTGTCGATATTTATGCCTGAAGCCAGAGTCAAGCTAACAACAATTAATATCGAAAACGCACTTAGAGCATACAGTGGCACTTTGGTTTTTTTTGTAATGATGCATTCGTCAAAAGACATATTATAATTTTTTATTTTTTCCTTTTATGCACTACGTTGAATATTTCATCTACATTTATAATAATAATTCTTCCAATTAATTCAATTTTAGAATTGTTTTATCAAATGTCGCTCAATGTGTTATAAAATACATTAGCTCCGCCCATAAAACAGTTGTACAAAGGAAAAAAATGTATATGAATTATTAAACTAATACCATAACAACTCTCCAGTTTTGTCAAGATGCTGATTAAATTTTTTGGCCAAACGATTGGCATCAGCTGCTTGAATCAGCAAATAAAGAAAATAAACCAAACCGAAAAGGGCAAAGTGTGAGAAAGACTGAGAAGGATCATTGTTATAATCGTTGCTTTGGGGGAAAAAAGGATCATTGTTAAAGTTATACTGGTTATTGCTATTGTACGAATTATAATATTGCATAAAAGGCAGACTAACAAGAGAATTAAGCAGAAAAACAAAAGCTAGAGAATTGATAAACCATCCAAGAATCATGATTCCAACACCCCTTCTTACTTTTCCAATGAACATGTGGCCTACACCATTAAAAAAAACTAAACCAAAGAAAAATGCCAGTATAAAAGCAACCCCGCCGCTTTTGAAAGAAACAACAGCTTGAACCATTATAATGCTAAACATTCTAAAAGTATAAAAATATACTTTTAATTTAAGGCCCGACAAGGGTCAAAATAATTGATAGGGTTACTGAATTCCCTCACCAGTTGCAGTGCAAAAAGTTGCCTGGTGGTTTTGTTGTTGCTTTTGTTGTTTAGCCATAATGTGCGCCCAAAAATTTTTATGACGGTAAAATCAAATTACTCTAATCCATGTTTATAGTTCTCTTTTTAAGTAATACTTTATATGCAATCCATGTAGTTTGATACCTTACAGGGATTTATCTATCCCTGATCCTTGTTGTGCCCTTTTATGCCCTGCAAGATAGCAATAATGATTATACAATAAGAATTGATGCTATTGTTTTTAATTCGGGATATTGACTATGTCTTGTAAAAACAAAAAATAATTTTATGTGTTATATGTTTTGATTTTATGCAATCGAGCAGGTCCGTTCAATTCATCAAGAAATTGAAATATGGCTGAGTAGTCTTTGTTTTTTTTATCATTGCAATTATTGGCCGCCCTGAATAATTGTTGTGTTAGGCTGGTAACAGGCAAGGATATCTGCAGCGATTGAGAGGTTTCCATGACCAAATCTAAATCTTTGAGCATATTTTTTAAAAAAAACGATGGCGAGAAATCGTTTTTTATCATTTTTTGACCCTTGTTTTCGCTAATTCCTGTTTTGAGTTTTGTAAGGTTGAAAATCTTTAGATAAGCTTCTGGGTCTATGCCTGAGTGAGTTGCCAAAACAATTCCTTCAGAAAATGCTAAGGAAATTACGGCTAGGTTGAGGTTTAATGCCAGTTTTATTGAATTGGAGATGCCGTTATCCTCTCCCACGTAAAATACATGTTTGGATATTTTGTTAAACACACTGCGCGTTTTTTCATATGATTTTTTGTCCCCTGATATGATTGAAATCAATTCTCCATTTTTTGCATCAGATGGACCTCCCATTACTGGCGCACTTAATAATTTTGTGCCGTTTTTTTCCTTTAGCCGTTTTGAGCAATAGCATGATTGGCTTGGGGTGATAGTTGTACAGTCTGCGACAATCAACTCACCATTAGTGCTTTCTGCTATTCCTTGCTTGTTAAACAATACATCCTTTAGAGACTCAAAATTAGTAACACATGTCATAACAAAATCACTTTCATCAGCTAGTGCGCATACATTGTCAAAAGACTTTGCTCCCATGTTTTCAAAAACCTTCAACTTTGTTTTATCTCTGTTATACATGTTGATTTTTGTACCGCGATTTAGTAATCGTTCAGTAATGCTGCCTCCCATCTTGCCAAGCCCAACAATACCAACTGTTTTATAGCCCAATGTCATGTTTTTCTCACATTCAAAAGCGTTTTTAAAGTTATAGTTTGAGATAGAAAGAAAAAGAAAAAGAAAAAGAAGGATAAAATAGATACAAAAGGCAAGAATAAATTAAAATATGGAGTATACACTCTTGATAGGAAATAATTTTATTTCAAACAGCCCTAAAAAAATCAAGTTTTATGATAAACTGTTATTTGCCTTGGATAAAAAAAATGGTGGTGATGATGATGTGCCATTAATTTCAGCAAAGATTACCAATAACCGCAATAAGGCCATAGTTGAAGTGAATGAAAATAGATGCACGTTTTGTGATGCCGACCTGATAAAAAAAAGAGATGTCCCTGACCATGTTGTAATAACCGAAGAAAGCGGAGAAATAGTGTTTGAATCTAGAATACTGGATAAAAGGACTTTACTAGTGAGTGGGACGTTCTATGTTGAAGAAAACCAAAAACTGGTAGTCACACAAAATTACATAGTGTTGCCATCTGGTAAATGGATTATGCATGACCGCATTGATTCAAACAATAAAGACATTATAATCACTGATGAGGGAATCCAGGTGTCTGGTTAAAACCTGCATAAGGACACTCAAGTCATGGTTTGCTCACCGTGAATTTTATATCCGTTTTTCTTTTTCCGCAATCCACCTTCCAGATCTTTTGGCAAATGTTACAGTGCCAATAAATTTGCCGCCGCTATACACTTTCCCATATTCTTTACTCATTCCTAGAAAGGCCTCTAGAATGTTGCCTTTTTTGTGATAGCCTGATTCAATGGCCTTGATATTTAATTTTGCGCTAACCCTTTTGAACACATTTCTGGCTATGGACCAATCTCCCTGCCATTCAACAAGATCAAAAGATCCAAAGTTTAAAGTACTTAAGGGATATTTTGAAACAGATATCTTGAATGATTTGTTGTTGTTTTTTATGTTGAATTCCCTTATCCAATTGATTGCATTTTCGCTTTTGCCTTTTTCTATTGCAAAATTACTAGAACTAGCCAATAATATTCACACACATTGTATGTCTGACAATATTTCTTCAAAAATATAAAACATTAGATTATGCCTAAACCGTTACAATCTATACCAATGATTGAAACTCGGATTAACCCTCAATCAAGATCCCAATCATCACTGTTATGATAAAATCAGAATGGGATATGACAGTTTTATCTTATTTTTAGTGCTTTGCACTATGAACAACAATTGCATTTTTGTCAGATTATGGTTGCGCCTGGTAAAATAATTTTCACGAGCACAAGTATAATAATTGAAAGAGGCACTGTCGTTATACTTTTTTTATTGTTCAATTATGATATACACACGCATATAATAATCCTATAAATAGATTCAATGTTCGTGATGGCATAAAAAAGCCGATACAGTGGGTAAGACGGTAGAAGCCGACCCCTCATATTCTTACGATTGAATCAGATAAAATTACAATGCATTATCACAGACGTGGTTATTTATGGTAGTGATGATTTGCATTGTCATGCGTTATGTTGGTGTTGTTGATATCAAACAACACAACCTGACTATTTCATTTGTTGCACCCATTACATCCCCTGTAACCCCTCCAAAACTTTTTTTAGCGATGTATATTATCACAATACAACAAATTATGCCTGTGATAAAAACCTGTAATAATAAGTGAATGCTCTGTCCTATTACTATCATCAAGACCACTGCCACAACTGTAGCGGTGATGATTTTCTTTTTGGATTTCATGTTTTTTGTAAAAAGGGAGCTGTGGCCTTCCCAAGCTGATTCGGAAAGAAAAGCCTGTAATACCATTGTGTATTTTGCGGTAATCTCTGATATTACAAGCGAGACAACCAATCTTTCTGCCCCCGTAAATGATGAAATTGCTACAGTCATTCCTAAAAGATATGATGAAATTGCCACAACCCCTGCAGAGCCTATCATTGGATCGTGAATTACTTTGTATTTTTTTTCAATGTTTCCTTTTACCATTATTCCATCTGCAAAATCAGCAAGTGCATCTGTGTGATGTACACCTGTGATGATTATAAGAAAAATTGTTATTAAAAGCCCTGATATCAAATGATTTAAAAAATAAAATGAAATAATTGCTATTGGGATGTTTGTTATTCCAATGATTAATCCTATTAGCGGAAAAAGATACATATGTCTGGATATGTTCTCTAAACCATAATCATCATTGGGGAGTTTGTTGGCTACTGGTATTATTGTTAAAAATGAAATCAATCCAATTAGTGGCTTAAAAACCAAAAAATATTGACCACCAGTTAATACTGTTTAAAAAAACAGTAATTGGAAATAAAAAACTAATTATAAACATGAAAGTAGCAATCTTTGTTATTTTCAATGTTATTCTGCATTTTGCTATGGTTATCGGTTCTAGCATGTCTCCTAGCCTGTAATGATTTACCTTTTCCAGTTGAATCCTTAATGCCCCTGCAATGACCGACATGGGTATTCCTGCATTCAAGCTTTCTGTGCTTCTTCCATATTTTTTACATGTTGAAATAGCGTTTTTCCAATCTAGATTGAGAATCAGTGATGACGTGACTAAAAAAACTATTGATATTCTCGCGGGTATTAAATTCATTATTGTATCCATTTTGGCAGACATCCATCCGATATCTTTATGATATTTATCTTTATATCCTATCATTGAATCAAGGGTATTCACAACCCTGAATATCGTTGCCCCTGGTATGTTCAATATTCCATAGTAAAACAATGGGGACAAAATTCCGTCCACGAAACTTTCAGATGTGCATTCTATGCAGGCAGACAATATTTTTTCTTTGGATAATGTTTTTGTGTCCCTGCTCACAATTTTTGCTAGATCATTGCGGGCTTTTTCAATATCGTTTTTTTCAATATCGACTAGAATATCAATAATGTGTTTATCCATGGATTTTATCGAAAACATTGATTTTAGGATAAATGTTGATAGTAAAACAAATGCTATTGTTCCTAACATGTAAAATGCTTGCAATGTTATTAGGTAAGTTGTTGTTCCTATTGTTGTTATCAAAGATACTGCTAGAATGGACCCCCAAGTTTTTTCAGAGAGTATGTTGTTCTCTTTGTTGTTTCTTTTTTTTATCTGGCATGTAAAAAAACTGATGATTTTGCCAATCCACACAACAGGATGAATGCTTTTTGGTGGTTCCCCAAGCAAATAATCCATGGAAATTGAAAAACATATTATCAAAATAATCTCTTGTAGTATTAACTCCATTGCTATTCAAATTCATTTTAAAAGTTTGCTTAAGATATACCCTACGTTTAATGCAGATCCTATTGTTTTAGAAACTTTATTTATCTCTTTGTCGATTATTTCTGAACCTTCAATGTAGCCTATATTATTTTTATTTTTATTTTGATTGTTTTTGCTGTTATTTTTTGTGTGGCCACCCCCGCCATCTAGGGAATCTTCAGACGGAATGATGTGATCTATTTTAGGGATGATGCCAAGTACCGGTTTCTTTGTATCCGATTCGATTCTTTTTACTGCGGGCAATAAAATGTGTTTGTCCCCAAGAAACTTGTTAATTATGAGTCCTTTTATTAAGTTCCTGTATTTTGGTTTCAATAGTAAAATTGTTCCCAATATGCTTGCAAAGCACCCACCTCTTTCAATGTCCGCAACCAAAAGTACGGGTGTATTCACTTTTTTAGCTAAAAGCATATTTGCTATGTCATATTTTTGAATGTTGATTTCAGCTGGTGATCCAGCACCTTCTAATATGATTATGTCATTTTCTTTCCTTAAGCTTTTGAATGCTTCTAAAACCAACTTGAATCCCTTTTTTAGAACAAAATTTGTATAGTATTCCTGAGCATTCATTTTTGAGAGAAACTCTCCATATACATATACTTCACTTTCATAGTTGCCTATGGGTTTTAACAATATGGGATTCATTCTGACATCTGGCACTGTTCTGGCCCCTAATGCTTGCACTGCTTGTGCTTGAGCTATTATTTTATTTGTGTTGTTGACATGAAAGATAAATGATGACATGTTCTGTGACTTAAACGGTGCAACTTTGTAGCCTTTGTCTGATAGAATCCTGCAAAGCGCTGTCACCATCAGACTTTTACCTGCGCCAGATGATGTTCCCTGGATCATTAGAATTTTTGAATTCATGAGGCCTTTTCCAGAGCTTTGAATAACTTGTTGTTCTCTTTGGGTGTTTTTATTGCAACTCTGATAAATTTGTCGTTCATTCCTGTAAAAGTTTTGCAGTCCCTTACCAGCAAATTGTTTTTATTTAATATCTCGTCTGTTATTTCGGTTGAGTTTTTATTGTTTAGGATTTCAATCAAATAAAAATTTACGTCAGTGCTGATAGGTCGTAACTTGTTATTTTTTTTCAGCCTGTTGAAGCTTCTTCTCCTTTCAATTTCAATTATTCTTTTTGCAGATTTTAAGTAATTTTTGTCTTTCAATGCTTCTCTTGCCGCAATTTGAGCTAATCCATTTACATTCCATGCAATTACTTTGTTGTTTATTTTCTCGATTAATTTTTTGCTTGATGCCGCATATCCTATTCTAAGTCCTGCCAAGCCACAAGTTTTGGTAAGCGATCGAAGGATTACCACATTGTTATATTCTTTGATTAAATTGATAAAAAAATTATGCCTTTTATGATCCATGTCATTTAGGAATTCGACATATGATTCGTCTATTAGTATTGTAATTTTATCGTTAATTTTTTCTAAAATTTCAACTACCTGTTTTTTTGAATCTTTTCCTGTGGGGTTATTGGGATTGCATAAAAAAATTGTGGTTATCCCGCTGTTTGGATTGTTGCCATTTTTTACTATGAATTCTGGATCTATTTGAAAATCCTCCTTGACTTGAGAATGAATGACTTTAGCACTATTTCTTCTAGATGCAAGCTCGTATTCACAAAAGGTCGGAGATGGTATGATAACTTTTTTTTTCACAAATGTGGATGCAAAGTAGTGAATCAATTCGGTTGCGCCATTGCCGGTAACTATTTGATCGATTTCAACAATGTTGCTGTGTAAATGCTTTAAAATGTCCTTTTTTAATTCTATACAGCCTGGGTCCGGATAAATATGTGATAAGTTTATGTTTTCCATAAGGGATTTTATTACCATTTTTGAGATGCCTAAAGGGTTGATATTGGAACTAAAGTCGATTTTAACTAGATTGTGATTTTTTACCGAATGGATTCCCCCATGATGACAGTTAAAAAAATTCAATTCGTTTTTTTTCACCATTTGTTGCTTTGACTTGACTTTTTATTTATTTCGCAATTATTTTAGTTTTGTATTGGCATTGATTTGAAAAGGATTATTAAATGTTTTAAATTTGCTTATAGTGTGTTAAAGGTTGCACTAATTGGCTCTACCGGAGCTGTTGGCCAAGAATTTGTTGTTGCGCTTAACAAACATCCTTGGTTTAATTTAACTCATGTTGTTTCTTCCGACAGATCCACTGGAAAAAGATATATCGATGCTATACGCGATCCCCACTCAGGCATTTTAAAATGGCATAACCGTGAACAGATTCCAGAGTATATACGTGATACTGTTATATCCAAGTTAGATGATATCAACCCCAAGGATTTTGATCTAATTTTTACTGCTGTCGAGTCTGATGCCGCTCAAATAATCGAACCCAAGTTAGCAACCCAAGTTCCCGTTATTAGTACTGCTGCTGCCTTCAGATATGAAAATGATGTCCCTATTCTTATTCCTGGAATAAATGACGATCATATAGAATTGCTGAATAAACAAAAAAAGGAACGCAAATGGCAGGGATTTATTGCCCCTTTGCCAAACTGCACTACCACAGGGTTGGCTATAACTCTAAAGCCAATAATGGCTAATTTTGGCATAAAAAGTGTTCTAATGACCTCCATGCAGGCTTTATCTGGTGCTGGACGCTCCCCGGGTGTCGCGGCTCTTGATATTTTGGATAACGTAATACCGTATATCCCAAAGGAAGAGGAAAAGGTTCAGATAGAAACCAAAAAGATTCTTGGAAGATATAGTGATCAACCGGGAGAGATTATTTCTGATGAGATCAAGGTTAGCTGCACCTGCACGAGGTACCGGTATCTGATGGTCATACAGAGGTAGTTTTTGTTGAGACATCCACAAAAGCTGATCCTGAATCTGTTGCAAAACAAATGATAAAGTTTTCAGAAAATGTTTCAATAAAGGCTCTTCCCTCTGCTCCCAAAGATTACATTTTGGTTAATGATGATCCCACTCGGCCCCAACCCCGTATTGACAGGGAAGTTAATGATGGCATGACTACTGTTGTGGGCAGATTAAGAAAGGATTCAGTATTTGAAAATGGGATAAAATATGTTCTTTTAACCCACAATGAAAAAATGGGTTCTGCGAAAGGAGCTGTACTATTAGCCGAACTGTTGAAAACAAAAAACATTATGTAATCTTTTTTTCAAAATTCAATAAACTTTATAAAAATAAATAAAAAAAATGAAAATAATACATTTATTAACCACGAAAATTTAGTATATTTGAAATTTCATGGGCAGAATAGATGATCTTGATCTCAAGATATTGCGAGAACTATCAAAAGACGCAAGTATCTCTGTTCCCAGGCTTTCAAAAAAAATTAACATTAACTCTTCTGTTGTATACAGCAGGATTAAACGACTAGTTAAGAGAGGACTCATCAAGAAGTTTACAATCATAATAAATGACGAAGCTTTAGGGTTTAATGTAAAGGCCCTTACCGGAATAACTATGGATTCAAAACTCCGGGATAATGTCCTAAATGAGCTTTTTAAAATACCCGAGGTTAGGGAGGTAGCCGAGGTTACCGGGAGGTTTGATGTACTGGTTACAATGACTGCTCGCTCGCTTGATGAGATGCACCAAATCATTTCAGAAAAGGTTGGACGCATTGAAGGGGTGCAAAAAACTGAGACATTTATTGAGATGAGAAAAACTTCTAGGGAGTTGATTTCAAATCCCATCTCAAAATAAAAAAGGGCTCTGTCAAGATATAAATAACTATTTTAATTAACGTATTGTGGTAGGTTAGTAGTATATTTGGTTTTAGAGAGGAAAACAGTTGGTGACCAAATTAAAAATTATTATGAACTTACGAAACCAAAAATTTGGTATCTGCTGGTTTTCACAGCTTTTGGGGCAGCTATATCTGCGTCATGGTTATTTGACATTCCGATCAGTTTGACAACATGGATTCTGCTATTGGGTGGAGTTGCTGCTGGTTCTGCCGCTGCAGATACCCTTACCGGATATAATGATAGGGATATAGACGCCATTATGGATAGGACAAAAGATCGCCCCATTCCATCAGGACGAATATCGCCCAAAAATGCACTTGCATTTGGGCTTGTGTTAGCTGCAATTTCGCTAATTTTTTCATGGTTTATAAACATATGGGCATTTTTGCTAATGGCTTTTGGCCTGTTTGATAACATCATAGTGTACAGCAAATGGCTTAAAAGAACCAGTCAATACAACATCATTTTGGGTGGTTTTTCGGGGGGTGCGCCTGCCCTCATTGGTTATGTTGCAGTGACTTTTCAAAACATAGAAATAGGCTTTGTAATGGCCGGCCTGGTCTTTTTCTGGATCCCTACGCATATTTGGAGTCTAGCTTTGCATGTAAAAGAAGACTATAAAAAGGCCAAAGTTCCAATGCTGCCTGTAGTATCAAGCGAAATAAAGTCCGTGAGAATAATTGCTATAACCACATTGATGATGGTGGTTTTTAGTGTTATACCTTTCTTCTTTAATCAATTTGGCCTTATCTACTTGATGACTGCCGCTGTTTTCGGTGTCGTTATGATGATCCTATCTTTGTGGTTATTAATAAAACCCAGTGAGAAGACTTCCTGGCTTGTTTTTAAATTCAGCAGTCCTTACCTTGCCGCGTTATTTATTGCATTTATGGTGGATTCGTTTTTTCACTGACCGGTGGGATGATTGTTGATTTAAAGCACATTTATGCAAAATCTAGTGCTTTATTCTTTTAATTTTTCCACTTTTTTGCTGAATCTTTCCTTGAACCTTGGAATGTTGATGATAAATCTCTCATGGTTTCCCTCACCGATCAATCTCCACTTTGTCCTTTGCTGATACTTTAAATAATATTCTGCTATCGCCTACACTGATTATTTCCGCGTATAGCGTTATTTCTGCCCCTACAGGTGTTGCAGCGAGGTGTTTTATGTCCACCAAAGTTCCAACAGAATCAAACTCAACGCTATTGTTGAGGAATTGCTCTTTTAATAGCAGTCTGCAGGTTTCCTCCATTTCTGAAATCATGGATGGGGTCGAAAAAACATTTTCCCCCTCCCAGAGGAAACTTGTTGTTTGGTTTTGTTTGACTGTTGTTTTCCTTTCCTTTTTCGCGTGTGGGTAAATTTTGAAATCCATAAAAAATTATTGGTTTGCTCTGTTAAATTTTTTTCAATAGCAGTGACCGTGTAACCGACATTTTTGCAAATAATTATGAAAACTATAAAAGGGGCTTTCTAAAAATTATAGTATTCTAATAGGTGATATGGTTGGCTTCAATTCAACAAACTGCTGGTGGTATGCCAGTTTTAATATTAAGAGAAGGTTCTAAAGAAAATAAAGGCAGAGAGGCACAGAAAAATAATTTTAATGCAGCTAAACTCGTGGCTGAAATAATCAGATCAAGTCTGGGGCCCCGTGGCATGGACAAGATGCTTGTCGATTCGTTGGGTGATGTTACTATTACTAATGATGGTGCAACTATCCTGAAGGAAATAGATGTTCAACATCCTGCAGGAAAAATGATGGTGGAGGTTGCAAAGTCTGTTGATAACGAGGTGGGTGATGGCACCTCATCTTCTGTGATTTTTACAGGTGCGCTTTTGGAAAAAGCAGAGCAGCTTATAACCAAGATGTCCATCCATCTGCGATAGTTGACGGATATACCGCAGCGGCAGAACAGTCTTTGAGCATTCTCGATAGGATATCCATTAAGGTTGATGTAAAAGATCGGGATGTCCTGCTTAAAATTGCCAGGACCAGTATGGATTCTAAATTAGTTTCTGATGACAGTCCTGTTTTAAGTGAAATAGTTGTTGACGCCACTAGGCAAGTGTCAGAAAATGCCTCAAATAAAGAGGGCTTAAAGGTTGACCTTGATAACATTAAAGTCGAGAAAAAAGCAGGCGGTTCTATGCGGGACACTACTCTAATCCGCGGTATTGTTTTAGACAAAGAAGTAGTTCATGCGGGAATGCCAAAAAGAATTGACAATGCAAAAATCGCACTTCTTAATTCTCCACTGGAAATTGAAAAAACCGAGATGAGTGCGGAGATAAGAATAAACGAGCCATCACAAATGCAAATGTTTCTTGAAGAGGAAAACCGGATGCTGAAAGCCATGGTTGATAAAATCAAATCAATAGGTGCAAATGTTGTATTGTGTCAAAAAGGCATGGATGACATTGCTCAACACTATTTGTCAAAGGCTGGGGTTCTTGCCGTAAGGCGGGTAAAAGAGAGCGACATGTTCAAGTTATCCAAGGCCACCGACGCAAGGCTGGTCAACAATTTGGATGATTTAAGCGAGAGTGATCTTGGCACTGCTGCTCTGGTAGAGGAGCGAAAAGTGGAAACAGACAAATGGGTATTCATCGAAGGCTGTAAAAACCCAAAAGCTGTGACCATTTTAATTCGCGGAGGCTCACAAAGGGTGGTTGATGAGGCTGATAGGTCTTTGCATGATGCTTTGATGGTTATGAAAGATGTATTGGAAAAGCCTTCTATAGTAGCTGGAGGGGGTGCTCCCGAATTATTTATTGCCAATGAGTTAAGGCAGTGGTCAAGCAGTCTTGAGGGTAGATCCCAACTAGCTGCAGAAAAATTTGCCGAGGCCCTTGAGGTTATTCCATTGACATTGGCAGAAAATGCCGGTATGGATCCCATCGACACTATGACTGAGCTGAGATCCAAGCAGGGAAAAGGCTCCACCTGGACTGGCATCAATGTAAGGGCCACATCAGTTTCTGACATGTTTGAAAGCAATGTGCTCGAACCAACTATAATTAAAGAACAAATCATTAAATCGGCCACAGAGACTGCCTGCATGTTATTGAGAATAGATGACGTTATAGCTGCCAACAAGTCCAAAATGCCACCAGGCCCACCAGGGGGCGGCATGGGCGGCATGGGCGGCATGGGCGGCATGGGCGGCATGGGCGGCATGGGCGGCATGGATATGGATTAACCTGCCCAAATACCGTTAACCATTTATTGCCCATTTTCTATTTATTTTGATTTTTTTTGTTTTGTGTTTTTTTGATTTTGGTTTTTTTGATTCATTTTTTAACATCCATTAGGTCTATTGCATTAACCCGAGTGTGTGTGTATAAAAAAATATTATGTATATTAACAATGGGTTTCATGAGTTTACAGTTTGGAAACATATTATTCTGGGAATGATCGCAATTCAAAAAACAACAACAATGATAATTATCATGTTTGTCTTGACAAAGAGTATTCAAATAAAGATGGGGAAGGCAGTGACAATCAACTTTTTTCCTCGCCATCTGATGTTGCTCCCGTTTTTAAAGGCATTTATTACAAATTAAATGAGATTGTGAAATCTAAATCCGGAGCAGGTATTAAAATAACCGTTCTGCCAGATTTTTTTATTGATAGGGTTATCCACATTTCCAACATGAAAAATTTGACAGATGCCATAGACAAAAAAATTGGTGTGGGGGGTGGTAGCATTCGTGGCATTGAAAGTGTTGACATAAAAGGGGGCAATGCTGTTAATGTCGCATATTGCCTTGCAAGGCTAGGCGCAAAAGTTGATCTCTTTACAGTTGCGGATGAAGTTGGTTGCTCTGTTCTGAACACCGTTTTTAAAAAATTTGGCTCGCGAATAAACCTGCACATTAAAAACGGAAAGCATGGATTAACGACTATTTTTGAATTCTCCAATTCCTCATTCTCTGTTTCAAATGTTATGTTAAGTGATGTTGGCGATAACCGTAACTTTGGACCGGAATTGATTGAACATGCTGATGGTGATGGTGATGGTGACATGCTGTCGATTTTAAGTTCCTCGTCTGGTGTGGTTTTGACAAACTGGGCGTCAAATTTACGGGGAACCGATTTGTTGAAATATGTTTTTGAAAATTCTAAAAATTCATTGCATTTCTTAGACCCTGCTGATATAAGCGAAAGGAGGCTAGAATTTGTCAAGGATTTAAAAAACAACTCAAAATTAATTGATTTCCTAAGCGTAAACGAAAACGAATGCATTCAAATAATTTGCGCTCTCCCAAAAACCGAAGGTATGCCTTGTTTCTAACAGCGGTATGCTTAAACCCGGCAACACCGCTCAACCTTGGCAAATCCGCACTGTTTCTGGCTAATTTTTTTGAAATTGATGTATGCGTCCATACCGTTATGGGCTCTGTTTGGTCCGATGGTGAAAACACCGTGTTTGTGAATTCAATCTCACCATCCAAGATTGATATTGTAAGCGGCGCCGGGGACTCGTGGGACTCTGCATTTTTGTTTGGTCATTTGCTAAACTTTACAAATGAGGAAAAACTGTGCTTTGCAAATCTGTTTGCATTTTTATATCTTGAAAATTATTACAACGATCCCCCTGCGTTACAGGATATTGTTAATTACATACATGACAATTACTTTTGAGCAGTTTGCCTGTTTAATTTAAAAAATGACATGTAATAGAGTAGTATTGCTGATATCGTTTTACAGTCCCTTATGCCTCCATTAAAACAATACTGCAGTGCGTCATCTATCTTTACAATCATGCTTGAAATGTTTTCATCATCATCCATTATTTGTGAACTGTCTGTCCTGTGGATGTTTTTTGCGATGAAAAAATGCATAAGCTCTGTGTCATAACTTGGCGCTAGATAGCATTGAGTCAAGGGAGTCAAATCCCCCCTAAATCCCGTTTCCTCCTCCAACTCCCTTTTTGCAGCTTCTATTGGTTTCTCCTTGTTCTCTATTTTGCCAGCAGGTATCTCAATCAGGTATTCGTTTACCGCATGCCTGTATTGTTTTATTAACACGATTTCATCTTTATTTATTACCGGGATTATGCCTACAGATGCATTATGTTCCACTACCTCTTTTCTAAAAGTTTTTCCTTTAGCTTTAAAAGTGTCTAGCCTTAGCCTTACTGGACCATTGTAAATCAGTTCACTGTTGATGATTATGTGATCTTTCTCAAACATGATAACTACGGTATAAAGTATTTATTTAACCAACATAATAAATCAATTTTTTTAATAGGGTTATCTGTTATTTTCAAAAATGCCTTTATTTTATTTTTGTTACCTTGTTGTTTTGGTTTCCAGTAATCTAAAATTGTGATGATCCGTCTTGCCTATTGTGTTCAGATGATGGTTTGAAAGACAGATTCTATGCTGATTCGCATCCGTTCCTGAGTCTTTTTTTAGTGTAGTGGCTGTGTGGTGACCGCCGCTATCAAAATTCCTTAATAAAACTTTAATCTGGTGATTTTTCAATACTATATCTGTTATATGACTGCTGCTCCTTCTGCCGCTGCCGCTGTTGATACTAAAGATACCGAAAACCATTCAAATCCTGCAAATCCTCGGTGCATAATGACACTCGGGTCGCACTGCTCTCTGCAAGTTCTAAAGGGGGCTAAAGATGAGGGATTTCAAACTTTGTTGATTTGTGAAGAAAAAAGAGTCTCCCTTTACAAAAGGTTTAAATTTATTGATAAACTGGTTGTGTTAAACAATTTTCAGGAAATGCTAAAGCCTGAATTTCAAAAAAACCTGATCGATGCGCATAATCCAATTTTGATACCCCATGGGACGCTAGTGTCTTCAATATCTGTGGACAGTCTTGAAAAAATCAAAATACCGATTTTTGGAAATAAGTGGATTTTACGGTGGGAGGCTGACAGGCTGTTAAAACAACGATTAATGGATGAATCCTCATTGTCAACCCCCAAACAGGTGCTATCCAAAAATGATATTGACGGATTGTGCATTGTTAAATTGCATGGAGCCGCCGGTGGCAAGGGTTACTTTTTGGTTACTGATAGGAAAAGTTTTGAGGAGCAATCTCAAAGACTTGTAGAGTCCAACGTTATTGATTCAGAGGAGCAGCTTTTTATACAAAGATATGCCAATGGCGTTCCTGTTTATTTGCAATTCTTTTATTCCCCTATTGAAAATGAATTGGAGTTATTGGGTGTTGACAGGCGTTATGAAACTGATATTGATGGGATAGGGAGAATTCCAGCAAAATATCAACTATCATCCAATTTGGTGCCTTCGTATACCGTAGTGGGTAATTCTCCCATCGTACTGAGGGAATCGTTGTTGCCTGAGGTTTATTCTATTGGCGAAAAGTTTGTCAGCGCTGCCAGTAAACTTGTTCCTCCGGGTATGCCTGGACCCTTTTGCATAGAGGGTGTATATGACAGCAATGCCAATTTTACTGCGTTTGAATTTTCCGCCCGGATTGTTGCAGGCACGAACCTGTATGTTTCTGGCTCTCCATATTCTGACCTGTTGTATGATAGTTCTGTGAGTATGGGACGGCGAATCGCCATGGAGATAAAAAAGGCTATAGGCTTATCCAAACTTGGCCTACTTTTGACCTGATTTTTATCGGAGGATGTCTTTTAAGGTTGTTCTCACAAGTGTGATTATTAATCGTCTTTTTTGCTTTCCATTCGAATCACATTTTTTCCTTTTTCTGCAGGAATGATTTTCATCTTTCCGTCAGAAAACCTTTTGTCAAATTGTTTGCCCTCAAATAACCTGTCCAGAAAGACAGCCAGCGCTGCTATTTCTGAGTGGGGCTGATTTCCTATGGATATGTTAT
Source organism: uncultured Nitrososphaeraceae archaeon (assembly GCA_963779615.1). Lineage (GTDB taxonomy): Archaea > Thermoproteota > Nitrososphaeria > Nitrososphaerales > Nitrososphaeraceae > Nitrosocosmicus. The sequence goes on along the minus strand of CAVZZA010000003.1, from coordinate 1,141,880 downwards.
AGTCTGCCAAAAAATAAATTTCCTTTGGAACCTTTTCAGCCCCGATTATCACCAAAATTTTCTGCTCTAGCGATTTAACCTCCTCAATTACCTTGTTAATTTGGAGCCCATACATGGTCAGGTGGATGACTTTGCCTTCGTTTTTTTTCCATTCCTTAACCAAGTCCTTCCAGTCATCGATTATCTTGAGATTAAATTCATTTAACCCTCCCCATGAATTGTTTACCTTGTTGATTGTGTTTTTTATTTCCTCATCCACATCAGTCATATACATAGCGGTACTCCCAAAAGCCCTTGACACCAGTATCGCATGTGTTGTTGTCCTGTCATCTCTGACAAGCCTGTGGCCTATTCTAAGTACCGCAACCTCTGTCCAACATGTTTTCTTAGCCATCAGGTAAAAACACAAACCGTATTTTTTTCTTGGCATTTTTTATTCATTCGATGGCCTCCTCGCCCCCCTCGTTTGAGTTGATGTATAGTTTTATCCCCAGGAACCGCTCCAATTTTTTTGATAATGTGTCATCTGGTTTTATTGTCCCTGTTTCAACTTTCTTCAACAAAGTTACTTTTTCGTTAATTTTCTGCCCTAGCTGATCATGTGTTATCCCTTTTTTATTTCTGGCATCCCTGATGACCTTGGGAAATTCTGGATCCAGAATCATTTCATCAGTCAGGTTTATTTTTTTAAGAGGCGGGGGCTTGTTTCTTGGCATGGGTCTCATTCTGTTAGGATATGGACTTGGTTTTGATGATGATGATGATGATGATGATGATGATGATGATGATGATGAATATTGTGATCCCGGTTTTCCCGTGATGCTTGTGTTTCTTCCATGAATGGCCCTCTGGTTGCCACTAGGAGCAGATTCCATCGGTTTACCTCTTTTTGAACATGCAAGACAAACATTAAAAACTGTATTCTCTACCATTATTTTTTTTCTACTTTCTGCTTGCTTTCCACATAATTCACAAAAAGAAACCATGCTTCTTTATTTAAATAGTAATTTATTAGTATTTTCTATTTCCCCCAGTTTTGTCGTTTCAACAGAACCCGTTTTTGTGCTGATAATTCTTATAGTTGTATTCAATACACATGAAACAATCTTTGAAAAAAAAACTATTGATAGATCCATTTCAGAAAATCTCAGCACATGTTAATTTTCTTTTTGGCCGGGAAATAAGTTCTGTTTTGCCAAAGGATATGGGAATTGACTACTCAAAAAAAACCGGTAAGATAAAGAGTTTTAGTTCTAATGGGAAATTGATTGGGACCTTCAGAACAGATGGTGGTATTGCATTGACAATTCACGGAGCAGACCTTTTTTTGAAAAATGAAAACTTTACACCCAATTGCATAATTCCTGTTGATGATGCTATCCCATTTGTTTCAGAAGGGAGATCCTTATTTGTCAAGCATGTGTATAAATGTGGAAATAATGTCAAAAATGGCTCAGATGTGGCAATAATACACCCCAAGGATAATCATGTTTTGGCTGTGGGGCGCTCATTATTCCCTTTCTCATATTACAACACAAGGCTAGAAAACCATGACAGGTCTCTTTTAAGGGGTGTGGGGGTGAAAATTAGAGAAGGAATAAAAAGTAGAAGCGCATAGGGATTCCTATGATGCGCTCAGGCAATAGGGATATGAGGAGGATGCTTGACCGGATGGGTCTTGATATGAAGGATTTAAGCTCGGTCGAAGAAGTCATTATAAGAACCGATACTAAAGAGATATTTCTAAAAAAACCTCAGGTTGTAGAAATGAAGGGAAAGGATAGCACCATATTTCAAATTGTTGCTACCGAAATCGAGGAAAGCAATAGATTCTGTACCCTCATTTAAGGATGAGGATGTTATTTTAGTGATGCAACAGTCTAATGTGTCTAAAGAAAAAGCTGTTTCTGCCCTAACCGACACCAAGGGTGACATAGCCCAGGCTATTTTGAATTTGACCGTCTAACAATAAAAGTAATGATCATCGCTAAATGTATCATTTTTAAAAGACTATCAACGGATGTGAAATGAAACCGGTATTTCTGAAAGGGTGAGGAGGGGCATAGAGACTGCCCGTATGAATTGAGAAAAAATTTGTTTTAGCGCTGAAGATGTACACAACAGCGTTGTTGTGTGTATGCCAGTTTCCTGCAAAACCACTAAAAACAATCTAATTTTTCCATAATCTTTAATAGTCTTGTATTGCTGTTTTAGGTAGGATTTAACAAGAAATATGTTGAACCTATTAAGTTGTCAACCTGTTATTGTCGCAACCCTTTCGGGGCGTTCGTATTACAAAATAACAAGTGTCCTTAAATCTCTGGAGTTGAATTTTCTGTCCCTGTCTCCAGAGGAAGCAGCCATGTGTGATGCAAAAATAATAATCACTACTTTAAACGAATCGAAAATTGTAAAGAGGAGCGATGTTTTTCTTGATACGGATTTGGAGCAATCACCACTTTCTTTCAAGGCAAAAATCCTGCAAAATTTCATGAGTTCATACGGCTGTTCCACCACCGATCAGTTGATTGTTGGTATTGATCCAGGGAAAAGAATCGGCATATCCATTCTATACTATAACTTTGAATTCCACAAAGTAACAGTGTTATCCGTGCAGTCTGCCATTGAAAAAGTATCTGTAATTTTGTCTGCCGTTGAGTCCCGAAAAAAAATTGTCAGAATAGGTGATGGCAGTTTATCTTTGTCATACCAAATTGCAAAAATTTTGAAAAACTGTTTTAAAGATAAAGTCACAGTTGAGATTGTTGATGAACATGGTACCTCTATCAGGCAAGGAACAGAAATAAACAGGCGAGGGTTACGCGACATTAGCTCGGCGCGTAAAATCGCATTTAGAAATGGCCGCATATATGACAGGCAGCAGTAGTTTTTTTTCTTGATGTTGTTTAAATTTGTTTTTGGCATATGATGGAAAGATAAACTTTAATTTGATTGAATAGTGATTTTTATCACAAGCGAGGTTGGCCCAGCCTGGTTAAGGTACGAGCTTCCCAAGCTCGGGATCGCGGGTTCAAATCCCGCACTTCGCACCTTTTGGGCACTTGAAATGGGTGATTTGTTGACCAGTTTGTTGACCCACACAGAATACACGCAGGAAATGGTTGACAAATGAGGCCGAATTGTTGACATTGGCTCGTAAATTGTTGACGAAACAGCTAAAGCTTGGTAGATTATAGAGTAAATTATGAATCAGCAAATACAAATCCAGAAAAAACCGTCTGAATGGAAAAGCGTTACGGTCCGGTTGAAGGAGAGTGATATAGCCATTCTAAACAGTAAACTAAAGTTAAACGGTTTTGAAACCTTCAGCGAATTTATTCATGCGTGGATAAAGGGCGACTATCCTGCACATCAGAATAACGAACAGGTTGAGAGGCTGATAAAAAGAATCAGAGACAAAGGCATAAGGGACCCGCTGACTGGCGAGTTTAATGCCACCTTTTACAGAAATGTGAACTCTGAGGATATGCTAAGGGACCTCTCCAAAAGATACGCATATCCAAAGCACGCCAAAGACTTGGTGCGTTATTTTGAAAGATATGTGGAGATATTCTTTACCAGCCCTGATATAATTCGAGGAGAGTCTGGACACGAGAGGGCGTGGATATGTGATGCAATGAGAAGATTCGGAGAATACTACGATAGAAAGTTTCACAATCCAGAGTTAAAGTTGCTTATTCAGGAAATCATTGAAAGATATGAACTAAACAGAAAAATGAAGATACATGATAGAGTTTGGCTCAGTGACGAGAATTATATAAAAAGGATGATGGTCAAAATATTAAAAATTGATGGGGAACTTGGAATCTTAATCAAGTTCGCATTATACTCAGGGTTACGGGGAGAAGAGATATCTTATGCTCATGTTGCTCCCATTTGTGACAACTTGTCAGGCTGTGGTTGCCAAAGTTTGCATGTTATGGATAAGAGGAATGGACACTCGGTTATTGTCTTAAACAGAATCGTGGGGCAAAAACATAGCTATTTTTCAATTGTGCCAACCAATTGCTGGAGGGATTTTAGGGGACTTGGACATGCAGACTATGAGCAACGTAAAATCGCCCACTCGATAATTAAAACTCATACAGATAGTAAAGTCTCTTTTATGGATTTAAGAAAGTTTCATTATAACATGCTTTGTAGGTCGGGGCTAAAGGAGCAGGGGGCAGAGGTCTTGGCAGGCAGAGCAAAGACCATTAGCGCAAAGCATTACATGACCTATGAAATTGACAAAATGGCAGAGCAATACATTATTGCTTGGCAAAAATATTTATAATTAATTTATTGGATATTTGCATTTTTATCAAGTATTTTATGAGGTTATTTTTGATTGGGATTTTGTAATTTGAAATTTTTGACTGTTTATGATATGGCCGAAATGCAATGATTTTAATTATTTGTAATTATTGATTTATATTGGCATTGTAAATATAATAATTACAAATAATTAGGTAAATATCAATAAATTTTATATACTTACTACTATAAATGATAATAATATGAGGGAAGGTAGAGAATCCTTTATTTTAAATTGTAAAAGATGTGGTAATGAGTGGACATACAAAGGAAAAAGTCTTTTTTATGCCCCTTGTAGTATCTGTAAAACTTCTATCAATATAAAAAATAATGTGACTCAATCTAAAGTAACGGGCGACCAACCAGTTAAGAAGATTGAGTCATATCCAAATTCTAATTCCCATTATCACAAGGCTGCAACAAAGACACCTTCTGGATTGGGATTGGAAAATCGAATAGGAGATTAGAATATGACTACTAATGTAAAATTTATTTATAAAGATAACGAATTTGTCATTCCATCTACTTTAAAGAACTCAATAACTTGCTTAGACATTGTCCCAAGGGGACGACCCAAAATGACTCAATACTTTGAGAGTACATCTAATTTAAAATTTAAAAAAGGTAACTCTAACCATTCATTCTACTGGGTTCCCAAGCAAAAAATAAAAAATATTGAGAAGCAAAAGATAAAACCAGATAATAAATTATACGATGACCTTGAAAATCCAATCAAAGAACACCAAATAGCCAATAATTATCCTTCGAAGATGTCTAATCCTTGTGATACGGCACCACATTTCATCAAAAATGATAAGTCTTTTCACATTCAGTGCAACAAGGGCTAAAAAGGTAACTCCAATGGTCAGAGAGGTCACCAATATCACTGCCCCTCCTCTTCCTTCCTATTGCGCCTTTGCCTCTGATGAAGAAGGCGCAATCAGTGAATGGGAGTCTGCCATACACACAAAACTACCAGCCAAACTTAGAAAAATAGCAATAAAGGCATATGACATACATCATAAAGAAAACAGGGGCATTACTCGGGAAGACATAGTTAACCTAGGGTATACAGAAGGATATGCCAAAAAGGTTCTATTTGAGTGTCATAAGTACAGACTCAGTTCATTTAGATGGATACAAGCAGGGAAGATACAAGGAATATTTTCTGTCCACAGAAATTGGGAGGTTTATAAAAAAAACAATCTACTGATTCAATTCAACAGCATCAGCAATCTCTAGACGTGCCGCAGGTTAGTGTGATTCAGCTGCTGGTAAATGAGATTACACAACGTCCACCTACATTCCATAAGTTAATAATTCATGTCAAGATTATTGGGGGCGAATTTGATGAAACTTATGATTTTCTCACCAGGGAAGACGGCTGGATAGTAAAAAGCGAGGGCAACAAAGCCAAGGTGAAGTCATTTAGGTTGGAAAGTAAGCGCAGCTGCACCCTACAGGTCTATCCAAATGGCAAGGTGATTGCTGCTCTGGAATGCTTCCTACAGGCCCTTTAAACTGCATGGAACTGACGATTGCCGGGAGTTCTTTGAGACCGTAGGAAAAATATCGTTCATACTGGGTCAAGAATTTGAAGGGCTGTCGTCAATCATCCCACCAACCGGAGAATGGCTGTTGAAACAGTATGATGTGGACCTTACGATACCGGAATCATACTTGGTGAAAAAATACCCATATGTTAGGCACTGGTATAGCCAGGAGGGAATTAAAGTCAAGGCGCTTGGCCATGTTTTCCAAATCTATGGGAAGATAATGCCAGTATGCGGAAAGTGCTTAAGGCTGGAGGAGAACGTCAGCATCAAGGAAGACATACCGTTGGAGCAAGGAATCGAGGAAGCATTAGGGCGCCCATTTGAGTTCTTTAATGCATATGACCTATGCAACAAAGAAACTGATTAAATGGTAAAATAATTAAGTTGATTTATAGAATAAAAAAAGGGTCCAAGTCTTCGTCATAAGACAGGCTGTAAAAAACCATTGGTTTGCAACATCTTATTCTATTTTCCTGTAAAGCGGCCCCTAACTATTTCCCCCAATGGTTTTCTGCCATTTGGGTATTTTCCTGCACATTCATTGAGAGGTTCTCCTTTGGCCATCTTTTTCTAATCGCAATCATGGCCATCACGTCAACGCTGTTTGGAATCCCCAAGTCGGCCCTTGCCCTTTCGTAGACAAACCCCTGTATGCCATGGGCTACCAAGCCCCTAATTGTGCCTCCAAGTCCGGGTTTCCCTAGGCTGCCCCATCTTCGGTACTGGTGCGATTGGAGTTTGATTACAACAACTGGCTTTGCATCTTTTGTGTGGTTTTATATTGGTATCAAATAACATCTTTTGGCATCAAAAAGTATTTTTTAATAATTAGCTGTTTCATGGGTGTAGATAAGAAAAAATCTGTCAAAGATGAGAAAATGGAAACCCCAAAAGAGTATGGCAGGGATTTTCAGTACTTTAGTGATAAACGCGACGAACTTTGCCTAAAACACAAAAAACAAGTTCATTGCCGTAAAGAACCAGCAAGTCTACAGTCACAGGGACCCACTAAAACTGTTGGAAATTCTGAATGAAAACAAAATCGACCCAGGATATGCAGTGATAGAGTTTATAAAAGATGGATAACCAGACAGTTGGACGAGAACGTATTGGGAAAAATACTAAAGCATATACATACATAAAATTTGCTTTGCCTCAATTGCTCTTTGATTGCGATATAATATTAATTACGGATACTCATGATGACCTTGCAACAATATTTAAAAAATAAAAAAAGACGCTATTAACTGTATGGTAAGGTTAACGATAGCTGGCTTAGGGGCGCAATCGCGGTATTCAAATCCTTGCCGCCTGAGGTCCACACCAAGAGTGTCTGCACGTCTCCTGTTCCGCTCTGACCTCCCCTTAGGTCTTTGAAGCTATGCCCGCTGTCGACCGTTAAACCGGCATTTTTGATGTCCTGCATGTATTTGTCTATGCCCTGTGTTGGAACCATCAATACCCCCACTGTGTCTATTCCACCACCAGCAGCAGCGGGTGTGGTTACAGGGGATTGTATGCTTTTGACAGTTATGGTGCCCTTCATTATGTAACCCGCGTCGCCAATTGCCTCATAACTGTAGGTTCCGGGAGTGTTGAATGTGTATGTTTTTGATGCCTGATTGTCTATTATTGCCCCGGTGCTAAATACAACTGAGCTGCCAGTTGCGTCTTTTACGTTTACCGTACGTTCGTGACCGAAATCACCATTATACCATGCCACTGTGGTTCCAGTGTTTATCACCGCATTTGCAGGGACAAATGACGGTTCCAGGAACCTGGCTTCACTGGCTTCATTGGGGCCATGGTGTCCCTCATTGGGTATGAGTATCACAAGGTTCTTCACATTGTTTCCCAATGTCATTGCTTGGGTGTTGAAAAGACTCTGCGCGTTGATGTTTGGCTGTTGGTTGTTGCTTACTTGTGCAAATGCAATATCATTTACAGATGTCATGGATTGCAAAAGAATTGTGAATGTGGTAATCGCCATTATTAAGCAAAATGTGTTTGATAGGCTAGTTTTCGGTAATGCCATTTAATTTAATTTATTCAATTATGCCAATAAATAATTTAGTCCTATTCTCAGGAAATGGAAATGGGAATCATTAATTTGGTAATCTTTTATATTTTGTTTGACTTAAAGGGGGTTGGGTTATCATTTTGGTTTTTCAATGGTTTTAGTGAAAATGTTTAATCCAACCAGCATCTTAATACAAAGATGGAGATTTATCCTATAGTAGTTTCAATCCATCTTATTTTGGGAGCTCTTTTGGTTTATCTTACAGCCAAGGCTTTTAAAAAGACCAAATATATCCCAATGCTTTATCTGGCATTTGGATTCATTCTTATAACCATTGGGGATACACTACTGGGGGATTTTCTAAGCTATTTAGACATCAGCTTTGTAGATAACACTAATCGGGGAATTAGTGAAGAGATTTTTGAAGTTTCTGGCTTTGTGTTAGTAATTTTAGCTGTCCTTAAAAGTTGACGAATTCATACGCAAAGGATATTTTGCTTATTCTTTCCGACGAAACAAGCCTGGCAATAATGGAGTTGCTGGATGGAAAAGAATTGAGTATGCAGCAAATATCCAGCTCTTTGGACATGCCATTGTCATCCACTTACAGAAAAGTGGCTGGGCTGGATCAGCTTGGCATTATCAAGAAAACAAAAATTATAAGGAGAGCAGAAGGGATGGACGAGTCTTTTTACACTCGATGGGTTCATGAGGTAAGCATAAGTTATAAAAACAATTCCTTATCATTAAGCATAAAGCGAAAACCAGTTGGAGAAAAAGTTGTTAGACTGTGGCAAAAGTTCAAGGAATAGGGGTAAATCATTTCAATTAAAAAAATCATTTATAGAATTCATAAAAGACAGATAGCTCAAACCTCCTCTTAGAAGAAGTAATAAGTTGGATATTCTACAGCATGCTCTTTTGATGTCGCCTAGGTTGTCCAGCAAATAGTCCCTCTCCCCTTTTATGGCTCGACCTCTTTTTTCATGGATTCCTTTTGCTGTATTAGGGAGTTTATTTTATTTACATTGTCAACCGCATACCTGATGTCCCTAACCCTGGGTGTTGTTTTTCTTTAGCAACTCAAACAATTTCACGAAGGGGGCCAACTGGTCTTTGTGCTCCTTTAGGATTGTGGCGGACTTGTGCATGTTCTGCAGCCTCAAAAAGTCATTTTATGCTCATTACTCGTCAGTCTCCAAATCCGTCGATGGCCAAGACTTACTTGGGATTTCGTCAATGCAGCCTAAGGTTGCGAATTGCATAACCATAATTCGTGAATGTTCAGTATGCCAAAGACGGAAGAAAAGGCATCGGTGGTTCTTTGTATGGACCAAAGGTCATAAGGTTTGCAGGCCAGCCCATCTGAAAGCCGTTTTGAAGCAGCCAGTTAACTACCTCGCGGTTTCGGGCAGGTGCAAAGAAACCTGGGCCAAGAACTGCAGGTGCGTTGGCAATCAGTGCCTTCAAGTCGTTGTTTGACTTTGCAACTGCGTGGCCGAATATGCCCAAGCCTGCCGCATAGCCTGTGATGGCGCCATCTCGTACAATCAGGGTGGCAACGCCTTGGTCCTTTGCCTGACTCAACTCCATGTCCCTTGAAAAACCATGCACTGTTTTGCAAAGCTCGTTGCACACGGAAATATCGCCGTCATCACGAACTGGGCGCACATTATTGCTGCTGCTGCTGCTGCTTGTATTGATGCCGCTTTTTAGGGGCCGTCCTTGCATCAAAAGTAATGGCTCACGAAGGACAAAGCCAGACTTTGTATACAGAACGAAGGAGCGAATGTGGCTTGGCGATTGCACCAACCTAACCTGGTCATGGTTCTGTTTACAGGCCTGAGAAAGGGCAGCACCAATCAACATCCTTCCCACACCGCCGCCCTCTGCTGAAGGATGGACCGTGAGTGGTCCTATCACTGCCACAGGCGAAGGCGGAAACTTGTGAAGGAATACGCTTCCTAATGTCTTGCCTTGTTTCTCTGCCAAAACGCCCCATGAATTTGGATTGTCAAGTAGCCTTCTGATGAGCCCTGTTGCAAATTCTTCAGAGGGCTGCTCGGAGGGATAGCCATGAGCGGAGGAAATTGTTTTGTGCGCCTCGTATCCAATCTTTCCGCAAGTCTATGCATCAACCTGCTCTATGGGTCGAATCACCAGACTCATTTAGAGAGTACGATTTGTTTACATAAAAAATATTTCTGTTAAAGGTGGTGTCGGATATAGCATTTATCCTACCAACAATGAACACCACCACCACCACCACCACAACAGAAAGACATTCTCGTGAAAAATATTTTACCGCTGTTTTGGCTTTAATGATTTTTGTAGTATTTTCTTTTGGTTTCGTCCAGTTCTGTCTCGTAATACTTTTTTAAGTCAATCAGCGTGTCTATGTCGTATTCCAGTTGCGATTTCTCTTTCTTCATATTGTCTATGTTCTGTGTCAAATCAACCGCACGGTTCAAGTCCTTCACCTTAACTTTGTTTCCGTCCAGAAAATCAAACAGTTTCAAATATGCACCCAAGTCCTTTCGGTTTTCCATCAGAATACGCGAGGCCAGTCCCATATTCCGCAATACCAGGTAGTCGGATTGTATTTTCAGTGCCTGGTCCGTGGTCAAATCAAGCCCAGTGGTGACCTGGACAACGGACTTGCCCTCTTCAAATAGGTTGAATGCCTGTGACGAAACGGACAACGGTTTTTTCCTTTGGTCGCCTTGCTCCTGCTCCTCTTTAGCCTCAGCGGTTAGTTTCGCCCTTATCTTCTTGACGGTGGTGTTCGAAACGTGGGCCAGCTTTACAATCTCCCTTGTTTTGTAACCCTTTTTCAGCAAGTCAATAACATGATTTTCTTTGTCCTTTTCATTTGGTAGCATACGCCACCCATTGTTATTGAGATGGCTTATAAGCAAATGATTTTGCTATTCATGTTACAGCCTTTTCCTGACCGCTATCCCTGTTACTGCATTTTTTACTGTTACATGTGTTGTTTTTTATGTTGTTTTTGATAGAGAACAACATAATTTTTTAACGGTGTTCTAAAGCATAACTATCTGTTGAATTTTTTCCTAAATATTGTTGCGACTATTGATGTTCCAACAAACGTGGCAGACCAATACAGCCACAGGCTTCCCATCACATGAGAGATTAAGGCGGGGGCCAAGGAACGCGCGGGATTCATGGAGGCACCCGAGATAAAGCCCAAAAAGAGTATGTCAAGGACCACCATTGCCCCAACTGCCATCCCGCCAAAACCCCTCAAGCCTTTTTTGCGCACAACCACCAATATGACAGCCATCAGCAGGGCCGATGCCAGCACCTCGACACCGAACACCAAGGGCAATGGGTAAGAGTAGTTTGGTGAGTTGGCACCCAGGTTTGCACTGGACCCGATGACCGAACTCACAAAAAGGCTGGCCAGCAGTGCCCCAGTCACCTCTGCAACGACATAAAGAAAAAACATATTTTTTGAAATGTGTTTTGTGATGAGAAACCCCAATGTCACGGCGGGGTTAAAGTGGGCCATTGATATCCTCCCAAACAAATATACACCCACTACAACTCCCGCAAACGGGGCAAACGCAATAAAAGGCAGGCCGAGGCTTCCGCCCATTTTCGCGTCAACAACCACGGAGCCTGTGGCCAGCACAACCACAATGAACGTTCCAATAACTTCGGCTAAAAACTTCTTTTGATTTAAAGACATTTTGTTTTTTAATATTAGTGATAATTTTGTTCTCTCCATGTCCATCATGTCTTTTTTTTTGATTTTGATTTTATACCATTCATGGCATGAATGTCGCGATAGTAATACATTGCGTGTACTAACTTCATGCATATAACGACCCGGATGATTCAACGTTAATTTATTACAAGCCCCTATGTGGCAATTTTCCTATTTTAAGTGGGGCGTGAATGCAAGGTTTGAGTCAATCTTCACATTTATCGATTATTCTATTGCATTTCTAAGAACAGTGGCCACCATGTTGTTCCCATCCTTCTTTTCGTTTTCAATGTATCTTAACAACTCGTGGATGTTCCGGACATCTTTGTTGTCGGCCTTTTGGATAATGTCGCCCCCCATTATAACCCATTGTTACAACGTGTTATTACTACATATGTTGTTTTTTGTGTTGTTTATGGTAGACAATACTGCAAATGAAACGCAAAGGCGCATTGAGCGATTTCCCCGTGTGAAAACTATCAAATAAAAGGATTTACCACAATGCTTCTTTATGCCCCATTTTCTTTTTCAGCCCGACCCAATCGATGAAGTAAAATTCATGCCTGTCAGCATAGACATACACCGTGGAATCGTCAACATAGTGGACGAGGAAATCCACCACGACTTTGAGTTAAACAACACTGAATGCGTGGTTGTTGGTAAAGACCGGAAAGAGGTCCTTGCCAGCCTGCAGGAGGGTTTTGCCCAGCATACAAAAGGTACGGCAAACTCGAGGAGAAGGACGTCCCAGCGATGTCTTATGAGACAAGGCAGGCGTGGAAAAGGATGCAGAGGCTTATCATAGGGAAGTAGGCAAATAACGCATGTGCATGTCGCAAATTTAAATTCCGAAAACTGCCCTATCAGAATTTTGGGTTAGTCTGGCAGGTGCCGGTTGATGTTGGATTGGCACACTGTATAAGTCCTGTTTCAGTTCCCGTGCAACGTCCGGTGGCGTCGGGTCCCGTGAAACCAGCCGGGCAGGTTGCCATTGTCGAGGGTCCTGTTACTGGGCATGTCGCACTGGTGGCGGCACTTCCGTCCGGGCATGTTGCCTGTGTAGTTGGCGTTCCCCTGCATATTCCGGTAACGAGGTTTTCTATAGCGAAACCCTCTGGGCATGTGAAAATTCCATCCATGCATGTAAATGAAATTTGGCCAAAACAGCCAAGGTAATTGCTTGCAATCGTCCCCACGACCACTATTTCACACTGTCCTTGCCCATTAATGTACGGTCCCATACAACATTGGTTGCGCCTACAGGAGCTGGGCATAATCCCGTTGTCCTTTGTACAGGTCCTGTACAAGTGCCGATGCTGCTAGGGCCAGCGTAATTGGCTGGGCATGTTGCGGGGACATTGGTTGTAGTTCCAGGGCATGTTGCGCTGGTTGCGGCACTGCCGTCTGGGCATGTTGCCTGTGTTGTTATTGGTCTTTCGCATTGTTGGATGCCGACATTGAATGCAAATCCGTCATTACAAGCGGGCTTTTCGCATTTTTTAGTGGACTCATTGAAAGTAAATTCACTTGGGCATTCAGGTCTAGCGGGTCCTGACTGACCTTGATTATCGACTGACTCTAAAGCACTCTGGTCGTTGAACCCCGTCGCCTCGTTGTCCTTTCCTGTTATCTGCTGCCCCTGGTTTGCCTGGCTGGGGTCACCGCTCCTGTACGCAAAGTTGCCCTGGCCCGAGTGCTGGCTTGCGCCATTTTTGTCCACGTCAGAGCCTGATTTTATTGACGACTTTAAGTCACTATTTTCTTTGTGCTCCTCAAATGCATATGACTGCATTGGGATTACGCCTGTTCCAAGAACCAGTGTTGATGTGATTATAGATATTAACAAAATGTTTTTTGCGTTGTTCATGTATAAAAAACAGTTACATTTTTGTCATATCTGAAGTAGGTCTTTTGTCACCTGATATTTTGTCTGAATTTGTTAACCTGAAAATATACGTATTATCTTAATACTATAGATGTAAATGGGAATGTTTAGCATAACTTTATCTGATATTCTAAAAATGATTTTCATATGTAAAAGGCCAAAAAGAATATGTCCAGTCCGACAATGCCGCCAATAACTATGCCGCTAAAACCTCTCATGCCCCTTGTGAAAACCACCACCACCAATATCACAGCCATCAGCAGGGCAGAAGCCAATGTCTTCACCCCAAATACCAAAGGCAAAGGATATACATAGTTTGGTGAGTTGGCTCCAAGAAAAGCCTCGTTCCCTATGGCATACTTTACAAACAGGCTTGCCAATAGCGCCCCCATTATCTCTGCAGGTGTGTAAGGACCAACAGCTGCCTTTTCGTTATGTGCCTTGTAATCAGAAATCCCAAGGTCACGGCGGGGTTGAAATGGGCCATGGAGACTTTGCCAAATAGGTATACGCCTATTGCGACACCAACAAAAGGGGCAAATGCTATAAAGGGAATGCCCCACGCCCTATTTAGTTTGGCGTCTATGACTACAGAGCCAGTAGCCAAAACCACGACAATAAAAGTTCCAATTACTTCAGCAATAAACCTCTTTTGGCTTGGGGACAGACTATCCCTTATTGTTGTGGCTAGGTTGTTTGCTGTGTTTCTCAACGTATCTTCTCTTTTCTTATGTTGGTTTACAGGCTAATTTTCCATGGCAACAAACAAAATATTGTGAAAGCTTTAGTTCTTCTATCCATCTTTGTCAATTTGCTTTACTACTTCTTTTATTCTGCTCTCTATCTCATCTCTTATCTCCCTAACTTTTCCTATTGTCTTATCCTTGGGGTCCTCAATCCCCCAGTCAACAACCTTGGGGACAAATAAAGTAGGGCAGAAGTCCTTGTCCATGCAACCCATGCTGATTATTTTTGCTGCGTTTCGCATCATGTCCTCGGTCAGCTCCTTTGGTTTTTGACCGCTAATGTCTATGCCAACTTCCTTCATAACTTCCACAGCAACAGGGTTGATTTGGGATTTATGGCGTGTGCCCGCACTGATTGGCTCGTAGTCTCCTGTGCCATATTTCCTAAAGAAGCCCTCTGCCATTTGGCTTCGCCCCGCATTCTCAACACACACAAAGAGTGGAAATGGCGCCATTGCACACCCACTCCTCCGATGGTTTGATTCATGTGGAGTCAATGGTTATCAAAAATTACACGTTAGGTGACTTTCTCAGGATTTGGGGAGTGGACTTTAACGGTAAAACAGTAAAGGCATCAGCGAATGGGGAGCCTATGGCAGATTTTGCAAACCATGTCTTAAAGGATGGCGAGCAAATTAACCTGGATGTCCACTAGAAAAATAACAATAAAAACTGTTTTTTTAAGGAAAAATCGTTTCTAGGGATTATTTTCTTGTTTTCTTTGGAATTTTAAACTTCCTCAACAACAAAGAGTTTCCAAAAACAAGTGTGTCACTTATGACCCAACCCAGTGCCCCCAATGCGGGAGTAAGGATGAGTGAGTTGGTCATGCCATAGAAAAGGCCAGCGGCTATTGAAATCGTTACGGCATTATAGGCAAAAGACATTGTCAGGTTTTGCTTTATCTTGTTTATGGAATATTCGGCTAGATTAAATGCATAAACTATGTCGGACAAGTCATTTTTCATGAGAATCACGTGTCCCGCATCCATTGCAACATCGGTCCCTGACCTCATTGCGATTCCCACATCGGCTTGGGTCAGGGAAGGTGCGTCATTAATGCCATCGCCTATCATGGCCACTACCTTCTTTTTCATTTTTTCATTTTGCAAACTCTTTATCTTCTCTGCCTTTTGCTCTGGCAACACCTCTGCCAGGACATTTTTTATCCCGACTTTTTTGGCAATGGCGTTGGCCGTTCTTTTGTTGTCACCGCTCAAGAGAATTGTCTCCTTGCCCATTGATTGAAGCTGTTTAACGGTCTCTGCCGAATTCTCCCTTAGCACATCCGCAACCGCTATACCCCCTATCATCTTGTCCTCGATGAAGACTGTTACCACAGATTTGCCATCTGATTCCAATTCGTATATCTTTGACTGAACTTCTTTGGTGATTTTGTTTGGGTGATTGCTGTTTGCGCTTTGTGGGTTTGTGATAAATATTCTCTGTTCTTTGTACCTTGCAACAACCCCTTGTCCTGTGATTGCGTTAAATCCACTGACTTCAAGAAACTGTATCCCTTTCTCATGATCTTTTTTTACTATTGCCTGTGCTATGGGATGCTCAGATTTGTTTTCTGATGAGGATGCCATTTGCAGTACATAGGTTTCATCATAACCGTCAATCGGAATTATGTCTGTAACTTCTGGTTTTCCCTTGGTCAAGGTTCCTGTTTTGTCAAAGACTACTGTGTCAACTGAGGCCAATTTCTCAAGGTATTTTCCGCCCTTTATCAACACACCATGTTTTGCGGCGTTGCCAACACCCAATGACACCACCATGGGAGTTGCAATTCCCAAGGCACAGGGACAAGACACAACCAAGACTGTTGCAAAAACAGTCACAGCAAATTGGATGGGAAACTGCCCCACAAGCAGCCAATACAGAGAGGATAAGGCAGCAATACCCAAAACAACAGGAATAAAGTATTTTGCGCACCTGTCTGCAATCCTTTGGATTGATGACTTGCTGGCCCTTGCCTTTACCACCATTTCAATTATGTTTGCCAGCACGGTTTGGCTTCCTACACTTGTAGCCTTGACATGCAGATAACCATTCTTGTTCGTGGTTCCGCCAATTACCTTTTCTCCATCTCCCTTATCAACAGGAATGGATTCGCCTGTAATCATGGATTCATCTACTGATGAGTTCCCATAAACTATTACACCATCTGTTGCAATGTTCTCCCCAGGTTTTACCATGAAAACATCTCCTGTTACCAAGTCATTTACATTGACTACTTCTTCCTGCTGATGATGCTTTCCATCGCTTCTCTTGATTCTTATAGCGGTCTTGGGCTTTAACGCAAAAAGTTTTTTTATGGATTCTGTGGTTGTTCCCAGAGCTTTACTTTCAACATACTCACCAATTGTAAATATTGTCAACACAGAGGCAGAGGCCTCAAAGAACCTTATATCCTGGTTTGTAAACATGGCAACTATGCTGTAGACATAAGCAACGGTTGTGCTCAACACAACCAATGTGTCTACCGTAAAGCCACGTCTTCTCTTTAGGGAGCCAAAAAAGCGCATGTAAAACGGACCTCCCAGCAATACTTGAATTGGGGTTGCTAAAGCCAGTAGAAGGTAATCCGTGTTTACAACATCAATCCCCGCGACATTGTAAAACTCCAACATTTCTATTGCGACCAAGGGAATGGTTAACGCTAGTCCAATCAGAATGAGAATTCTGTCCTTTCTGTCCTTTCTCTTCTCCCTTCTCTCCCTTTCATTTTCCTGCTCCTCCAAAACTGATTTCTCTGCTTTTGAATTTGTTGATTGAGATGATGGGGTTTTTAAAAACGATAAATCAGGTCCACTGCAACATCCACAGCCATCCTCTTCCTTTATTTCACTTAGGCACTTTCTTATTCCCTATGCTCTCTTCTTCATTGTTGCCAAAGTTGGTGTCTGGAGAAAGGTTAATTTTTTTCATTTAGGTTTTTTCCCTTTGCAGTTTCATCGTTATAGTTCACGCAAAGATACAGGCCACTCACAATTTCAGATAAAACCGCATCGCTTTCCTCAAGCAGCCTTAACACTTTTTCGTTGTTTAGCTTATAATAGATGTTCTTGCCCTCTCTTCTGTTCTTGACCAACCCGCAGTCCAAAAGACACGCCAAATGATTGGACACATTTGACTGGTTATGCGAGGTCTTCTTTACAATTTCGCTAGTGTTCTTTTCACCATCCCTTAATGCCTCCAAAATGGAAAGGCGGGTGCTATCTGCCAAACCCCTAAACAGTTTTGCCTTTAATGATAGTTTTTGAATACTAATTAACATATCATCATTCAATGATATGTTAATATACTAATGGATGATATAAAAACTTAATCTCTTACCTTTGTGTCACAAAAAGAAAGTAAAAAGATAAAATCAAAAGGACTAAAAATGATGTTATTAATTATATCTTATCTAGTTATTCAAATCCATCATCAAAAAAAACTAGCCAAACTAGCGGACAAGGAACTTTTCTTGATGTCGTCACTGTTCTCCAACCTTAATCTTGACCGTGCCATAAACAGCCAAGCAATTCGCCCCCTCATTGCGAGAATTGCGGGTTCAAATCCCGCACTTCGCACCTTTTGGCATTTGAAATGGGTGATTTGTTGACAAAAGTGTTAACAAAAGAATGATTCTTTCATTAGTTTCTTTGTTGGCGTCTCCCAGCCGATGCAGCCTACGCATCAACCTTCAGTATCCATGGAGATATCCTCCACCTCTCCGGATGCGACCAAGCCGGAAAATTGCCCCCATTCCCATATCACCGGGCTTCAGCATCCCGTAATCTCATGAAAGTTTTCGCCTTGTCCTACGGATGGAATGACACAGTTGCCTACCACAACGTCTGCTCCGGTGTAATCCACGGGTATCCTTATTTTATTCGATTTCCCCCTGCCATCCTCAGCTCACCTTCCTGTATCTGTTATCCTTTTGCATTCTCCGGCCTTTTGCGTCATCTCCTCCTCCCAATACTCCATCCCATGTCGCCTTTCCATTTATGGCAAAAGGATTAAGGCTAAAGGTAGACTTGGGAATTCTATTCATTTATGGCGACAAATCAAGGGTCCAGGAAAAACACCTGGATTCTGTTGTTGGTTTGGTCTGCCACAAACACGTTGCCCGTCGCCGGGTTCACGGCAACCCTTGCTGCAGTATTGAACTGGCCGTTGCCGGAGCCGGCGGTTCCAAACTTTGTTATGAAGTTGCCGATGCTGTCGAACACCTGGATGCGGTCGTTGAAGGTGTCTGCCACAAACACGTTGCCCGTCGAGGGGTTCACGGCAACGCCTTCTGGAGACCTAAACTGGCCGTTGCCGGAGCCCAAAGTTCCGAAACTTGTGATGAAGTTGCCGGTGCTGTCGAACACCTGGATGCGGTCGTTGAAGGTATCCGCCACATATACACCGCCCGTCGAGGGGTTCACGGCAACGTCTATCGGATTAAAAAACTGACCGTTACCGGAGCCAAATGATCCCCATTTCATAATGAAGTTGCCGGTGCTGTCGAACACCTGGATGCGGTCGTTTAATTGATCTGCCACATATACACCGCCCGTCGAGGGGTTCACGGCAACGCCTACCGCATTATTAAACTGGCCGTTGCCGGAGCCAAATGATCCCCATTTCATAATGAAGTTGCCGGTGCTGTCGAACACCTGGATGCGGTCGTTGCCGGCATCTACCACATAGATGCTGCCTGTTATAGGGTTCACGGCAACGCCTACTGGTTGATTAAACTGGCCGTTGCCGGAGCCCAAAGTCCCAAACTTTGTGATAAAGGTGCCACTAGAGTCAAACACTTGGATTCTGTTGTTGATCCAGTCTGCCACAAACACGTTGCCCGTCGAGGGGTTCATATCAACGTCTGTTGGGGAATTAAACTGGCCGTTGCCGGAGCCGCGGGAGCCCCATTTATCAAGAAACAGGTACTCCTTCACCGCAAACTCGTTTGTCACGTTGCATATTCTGCTTTGACCTACCGATTCGATGCTGCCGCTGCAACCGGCGCTAAAGTTCCTCACAACCTTCAGCGGCGATGACGCGCTGTCCTCAAAGTCCTCGGTGACGTTGTACTCTCCTACATTGAGCGTGACAGTGGTGCCCTCCTCGGAGCCGGCAAACGATGAGGGGCTTGGATTGCCGTTGCCAGGGACGCCCGTGACACGTATTGTAAAGTCGGATGGTTGTGGGCATGAGAAACCATCGGGGCAGGTGACGTTCTTTGTGGCCAGCAGGGTGCCGGTTTGTAGTGGTGATGGTGGCGAGTTTGTCTGGGTTGATGTCGGTAAGCCACCGGAGACACCGGGCTGTTGATGCGCATTTTTGCCCTGGTCGTTGAAACCGTCTGCGGCGTTATCCTTGCCCTCTATCTGTCCGCCTTCGTTTGCCTGCTCGCAACCGTCATCACTGTAGCAGAGGTTGTCCTGGCTTGAGTGCTGATTAGTGCTGTCTGACTTTGTATTTACGTCCTTGTGTATGCTGTCCTTATAGTCCTTGGTGATTTTGTAGTCGCCATTGTCAGCTGCAGCGGCATAAGACTGCAATGGAGCCAGGTTTGGTACTGTGACCAGCAAAGACACTAAAGCGGATAATATTAACAGACACCGTAAAATGTTCATATATTATATATTGTTCGTTTTGCGGCTTATTTGGGGTAGGTCATATAAAACCCATATCTCTTTTTGCGTTTATCATCCTGCAAAAAACAGCATAACACTGGCACTGAACAAAGCACAGGAAATGTTTACTGTGCCTCCTCAATTCTGGGACGTCCCATCCAGCCGTCCTTGATAAACCTCAACTTGGCAGCACCCTTAACCGTCTTGCTTGCTGGCCCTTTCCAAAAGCATGGCATCCTATTCACATATCCTTCTTGTGAGTTCGTTCACCCACATCCCTTGCAGGGTTGGATTTGAAGAAGTTTGGCCTGTCAATCTCATCATCTGCCGTTTCACAAAGTTCGCAGTTTAGGGTTTTTAAAGGTGGGGGAAATCGCCCCCATCATAACTCCTTGTTACAGCATCCAAGGCATTACTACATGTGTTGTTTTTTGTGTTGTTTTTGATGGATAATAATATATAGTTTTGAAAAATTATCTTTTAAAATAAGTTTATAATTAATACTAACAGCTTTGCTCTAAAACCTTGACGCAATATTTCCTTTAATAGATTACTAGTTAAAAATATACTCAATAATAATTTTATCATATTATGTTTTAATGTTACGTTGATATTTCTAGGTTAAAAAATTAATTAGGTACTTTACGTATGAAGTGACTTATTCCACTTATATCAATAATAACACGTAACCTCAATTATGAAAAATACAAATAAAATGTGGATGATGGCAGTATGTACATTATTACTAATCATGGGAACAAGCATAATTCCGATACAATCTTTTGCAGAAAGCGGTAGTAATGACGAAAATGAAAAACATAAAGATAAAAAATCAAAAACAAGTGCAGGCTCTCAAACAGACAAGAAAAGTGCAAGCCAACACCAGGACCAGGATAATGTGTGTTATAGGGGAAATGAGACCTGCACACAAGCCAATGAAGGCCAAGAGCTAATAGGCAAAGACAATGATGCAGTTGGATTCACCGACCAAAGCAATAATTTTCCACTATTCACACCATCCACTACATCACCATCCACTACATCACCATCACCATCACCAAGAACCTGTGAAGAATGTTTTAGGTCTGTTCTTAATTCTACACAGATAGATGCTGTTGAAGATGATTTTGATCTCCCACTTGCAGATATTTGCGAAAGAGTGGAAGGTGGTATTAATGAAATTTTATTCATCACTTCCCTACTGGAAGATGGAATTGGCATTGAAAAAATTGCTGAACTGATAAAGTGTTTGAAATCTATCGGAGTAGTATTTGGAAGATAGTGTTTTTTATTGTTGAAGCGAATCTAAAAAGTACCATAAAATAACACGTAAACCACAAATACCTGACCTTTCAACAGTGTTGGCAGGTACATCTTTTTTTGATGTGTCTCTACAATAATAAATTCGTCATTTCTCAGGACACTGGTAGCCATGTTTAGGTTCCATTCATTCTTGAATCACATCCCATCCGGTCCAATTCAATAATAAACCTTTTTTTGGTTCTGTTAGCTATTAGGATGACATTTGAAATTCTATGGTTATGGTAGGCATATCATAAAAATTGTTAGGTAATGGGTATCAATGAGCGATTCAATATATGATTCAGCAAAGAAAATGAAAATGAAAAACACCAACCAAGATGCTGAGGCAAAAGCTGAGACCACACAAGACCATGCCGAGGGTAAACCAAGTTCAGAAACACTGAACAAGGCAAAAGAAAAGGTCAAGGACGCCTTTTCCTAAACTTTTTTAACTTTTATTTTAATCTTTTTAAATCTTAAATACTTGTCATCTTACACTTTAGGCAATGTCATCTATTGATAATATTGATTGGAGTGATGTTGTAAAAAAAGAAGCGAGGGGTCTGGGCGATGATGAGCTTGGTGAAGTCCAGGAAGTTCGTGGCAATGACGTAATCACAAAGGTGGGTTTGATAGATAAGGAGACTTATTGCATTCCAAAGAATCTTGTTGAAAGGTACGATGGCCATAACCTATGGTTTAGGATATCCAAAGACGAGGCAAAAAGCCAGTACAAGATATCTGATTGATTATATCAATACTAAATTGCCTTAATAAAAAATAATTTACCTTTTTCAATAACCTGTGTTGAATACGTCTTAAACCTCTTTTTTGTCAAACTTGATTTTATCCATAAATTTTCCTTGTAGTGTCTTTTGTTGTTGCAGACCATATGAAAGGAGACATGGAATCATCCCCTTTTTTTTCTGTAAATGAAAAGCCCCCACATAACAAAAAAATGGAAAAGATAAAGTTCATTTAGTGAATGATTTTATCGTATTCAGGCAATTGTCGATGCCTTCCGCTGTTGTCTTTCTGGGTCATTTCAATCCTTTAACCAACTCCCATGCAAATATAATCTCTAACTTGAGGGAAAAGTATAGGGTGTATGTTTTTCCAGTGGTTTTCCTCAGCGACAACAAAGAGGTAAACACTAGAAGCTTTCCGTTCCCTTATGCCATTCGAAGAAAAATGGTTGAGTCGGTATTTGATGATGACAAAACAGTAAAGGTTTTGCCGAATTACTATTTTAATTCACCATATGTCAAGTACCTCCCACAGCTAGTTTCCCCACTTTCACGCAAGTTCAAAGATCAAATAATAAAGGGAATGCCAGAAGAAAGGTTTGTTTCCTATACTGGTGATTTGTCTG
Source organism: uncultured Nitrososphaeraceae archaeon (assembly GCA_963779615.1). Classification (GTDB taxonomy): domain Archaea; phylum Thermoproteota; class Nitrososphaeria; order Nitrososphaerales; family Nitrososphaeraceae; genus Nitrosocosmicus. The sequence goes on along the minus strand of CAVZZA010000003.1, from coordinate 1,119,331 downwards.
AAAGGATAATGCTATTAATTCATGGATTTCATCCCCTCAAAGCTAAAAGAATGCAAATATCATCATCCAATGTTAAAGAAATGCTGTATTCGAGTGTATTAGATTCCAATTCCACTGCAATCACAGACGGATTGGCATGGCAAAGATATGTCCCACATGAAGTGGCAGGAATTATAAAGGAAAATTGGTCAATTGTGGAAAGGTTTGCAGCCTCCAAAGATGAAACCATAAATGTTTTTGGAATGAAAATTCCAAAAAGGGGATTTTTATAAATCAGTAATTTTTTCCTTATCTATTTGGCGTTTGGATAAGGGGAAGGAAGGTTTATCTCTTCAAAATTGTAATAATACGCATGTCCCTGTATTGGCTCATTGTCAAGCACCCGCTTTCCGTTATCGTTTGCCAATGTCTCCCAGGCTTTGAATCCTGACTCAAAGTCATTTAAATCGAAGCTGGAAAGAGAGGGGCTCTCATGGCTTATATGCTCATTCCATAGTTTTACCCTTGTTTGTTTCGCCAGTTTAGGCGACGTCACTCCAATGTCCAGTTCGGTGGAGTCCTTGAACCCTTTTCTATCCATATTTGCAGAGCCTATCGTTATCCAACGGTCATCCACTATCATTATCTTTGAATGCACATAGATTTGGGTTCTTTTTTCTGCAATGGATGGATGCTGCGATATCAAAGAGTATGTTTTAACCCTGCCTCCTCCTGCCTTTCGCAAGGATGACAAATTGTTGTTTATATCATTGATGCTTTCCTTTGAGATTAGAGCCAGTGCAGACTTTGGCAGATTTGGCTTCATTGGTAACACTATTATAGCTTTGAGGTTCTTTTCTTGCTCCATCTGTTTCTTAAGGGTATTGGTGATTGAAATGTCTTGGAATGGAAATTGGTCCTCAACATAAATGCTGTATTTTGCTTTTTTGAACATTCGTGCATACCATGAACGAATGCCCTCATCAGTACTGCTGCTACCCTTGAGTCCATTTCCATCCATGTCTAACCCCTTCCAAGTTCTGAGTGCGATAATCTCTGTGTCTCCTTCAGGGTCATAGTTAGTATTGGCAACAAAAGGCATGCTGAAAAACGCTAATGAGCCAATTTTGACATCCCTGGCTTCTTGAATTTTCTTTGTCATGGCGAAAACCCACCTTTGATTGAAATGGAATATCAAATCCCATAATATAGGTCCCTTGACCATCGCGTGAATGTCATGCCAGGGTGAGGAACCATTGTCTCTTGAGGGGTTCTCAAAACCATGGCAACTCGTATCCCATTTGTTTCCCAATAGATCATATCCACCACAAAAGCCTATTTTGCTATCCACTATGATGATCTTCTCATGAAAACCGGATGTAAGGGCAGGCGCGTTGCTGTCAAACCTTATTTCAATGCGGTTTTCAACACCATAACGCCTTGCTAGTTTCCGGAGTGTCTTTACCTTTTTTGCCCTGCCTTCAATTCCCCGCTTTTTGCTTCCTGGCATTGCCCTGATGATAAACCTTGGCTCCCAAACAACTATTTTAATGTCCAAACCCTGCATTGCCTTTTCGACCAAAAGACCTTCCAAAGTAATATCTGTTATTTTTGCCCCATTGTCACGGTTAAAACTTTGTTTTTGTTCCTCTGTTTTACATTGAGAATGTATCAAGTTTGGGGGTGACTGTTGTTGCATTCCTTCCCTAATGAGACGCAGTTGTGGGTCAAAATCATAGCTTGCTATGCATATGCTTGATTTTGCTTGACGTATAGCCTCATGAATCTGCCAAAATGTCTCCACCCCGTCTATTGTAATGGTTATACAATTGCCAAATGTTCTCTCACCAAATGCAGTCCGTGACTTTTCATCTGAAAAGTTTGACTCTGTATTATTTTGCAACCATTGCAATTAATGCGGTTGTCATATATCTAATATTGTTACTGTTTTTACTTTCTTTTCTTATTGATATTGGATTGGTATTTTATACGCAATAAATCAGCAAATCAAATACTGTTGGTCCAATGGGAATAATAAATTTTGGATGGATATTATTTCTCAGGGTATTTTTCCCCCAACTTTGCCATAAAGTTTTCATAATCTTCCTTGCTCATTTTCAACTCCAATAGTTTCTCGAGCATTTTCTCCTTTCTTTGGTCACCTATGCGGTCCTGGGGAGAGGCAACTGCAAACAATATCATAAGCCCACCTATCTGCCAAGCCAACTGTAGGAATTCTGATTGCCAGTTTTCTGTTGTCTGCCTTATGAATTCATTCCAAAAAGCATTCATTTCAAATGGTTGTCCATGCTCATTCTGCTCATCTGCAAATTGATTGTATGCAGTAATCCCATGCACAAGCCATGCAATGGCGAAGAACATGATGGTGACATACAGATAACCCCGCTTTTTGAATTCTCTCATGTATGATCGGAAGATAGGTGGTAAAAATACAATATTAAGTACCCATTACATGCGATGCAATAAAAAATGAATATAAATAATCAAACTTCATAGACACGGAAACAAAGCATTGGTAAAATCTACCTGATGATTTAAAATAAAATTGTTGAATTGTAAAGGCTCCATATTTGATTAGGTATTGTATGATTTGATATTTAGGTGATATATTGGATTGTTATTATGAATCCGTGAGTGCAAGATGCAGGTTCAAATCCCGCACTTCGCACCTTTTGGCATTTGAGATGGGTGATTTGTTGACTGGATTATTGACAAATAGATAAAATTGTTTAGGTCTGCTCGTAAATTGTTGACGAAACAGCTAAAGCTTGGTGAATGATATAGAATGTGTTATGAAAGAGCAAACACAAATCCACAAAAACAACTAAAATGGAAGTTTTACAGTTGAATTAAAGGGAAACGATCTATGTATTAAATAATAAATAAAAATTATACTGGATTTGAAACTTTGGGTGAATTTGCTCATGCATGGATAAAATCAGAATACTGTTTATTAGAATAAAATGATAATGATAATTTTACCAAAAATGGTAAATATCATCAGACAATAACGAAATGCGAATTCTAAACAAATATCCAAAATAATGTCCAGTTGACTTACAAGTTAAATGATTTTATTGTCTCTCTTACAGTATTTGGTTGATTACCTTTGTATGTTACCAAGATTCTCCACTGCCTCACCTTTGTAAATCAAAGCCTTTATTGGGAGTTTGGAATGGGTTTTATAATATTTTGTATAGCTCCGGTATTGTTGCCCACCTTTTCCAGAAGCTCCCCTTTCTCTATCAAAGCCCTTGTGCTGGTGGGGTTTATGGCCGAGGCATTATCATACGATTCTAAAGCTCCGGTATTGTTGCCCACCTTTTCCAGAAGCTCCCCTTTCTCTATCAACGCCCTTGTGCTGGTGGGGTTTATGGCCGAGGCATTATCATACGATTCTAAAGCTCCGGTATTGTTGCCCGCCTTTTCCAGAATCCTCCCTTTGTCAGTCAACGCCTTTGTGCTGGTGGGGTTTATGGCCAAGGCCTTATCATACGATTCTAAAGCTCCGGTATTGTTGCCCGCCTTTTCCAGAAGCTCCCCTTTGTCAGTCAACGCCCTTGTGCTGGTGGGGTTTATGGCCAAGGCCTTATCATACGATTCTAAAGCTCCGGTGTGGTCACCCATCTTTTCCAAAAGCTCCCCTTTCTCTATCAAAGCCCTTGTGCTGGTGGGGTTTATGGCCAAGGCCTTATCATACGATTCTAAAGCTCCGGTATTGTTGCCCGCCTTTTCAAGAATCTGCCCTTTGTCAGTCAACGCCTTTGTGCTGGTGGGGTTTATGGCCAGCGCTTGACCGTAGGATTCTAAAGCTCCGGTATTGTTGTCCATCTTTTCCAAAAGCTCCCCTTTCTCTATCAAAGCCCTTGTGCTGGTGGGGTTTATGGCCAGCGCTTGACCGTAGGATTCTAAAGCTCCGGTGTGGTCACCCATCTTTTCCAGAAGCTCCCCTTTGTCAGTCAACGCACTTGTGCTGGTGGGGTTTTTGGCCAGCGCTTGACCGTAGGATTCTAAAGCTCCGGTGTGGTCACCCATCTTTTCCAGAAGCTCCCCTTTCTCTATCAAAGCCCTTGTGCTGGTGGGGTTTATGGCCAAGGCCTTATCATACGATTCTAAAGCTCCGGTGTGGTCACCCACCTTTTCCAGAAGCTCCCCTTTCTCTATCAAAGCCCTTGTGCTATTGGGGTTTATGACCAACGCTTGACCGTAGGAATCTAAAGCTCCGGTGTGGTCACCCATCTTTTCCAGAAGCTTCCCTTTGTCAGTCAACGCCTTTGTGCTGGTGGGGTTTATGGCCGAGGCATTATCATACGATTCTAAAGCTCCGGTGTGGTCACCCAGCTTTTCTAATGCCTCCGCTTTGTCAATCAACGCCTTTGCAACATCTTTTTTGTCCAAATCAGGATCATCAACTATAGCATTTTGTGCTCGTGCACTGGGCAATTGAAATAAATTATCTGTTGTTAATGGTATAAAAATAATTATGATGTATATTCCTAATATGAATTGGCTAAAGTTGAATTTGTCTGGTATATTACTTGTCATTAAATGTAGGAGTACATTTATCATTATATAAGAAGTCTTTTTTCTCAATAAACTCCAAAGGTTGTGTTTATTAGAGAAACATGATGATAATGACGACAATAGTACAGTATTGTTGGTTAAATAATTATGGTGTACTACGTGCTTAGTACAAAATTGATGTAGAAAGCAAAATCTGTTCATCCTCTTTATTTTGCTTATTTTGAAATAAGGCGCATTATTTGAGCTTCTATCCATGATAAGATATGAGCCTGCCCGAATATGTGATATTTCGGAAATACTATAACTATAACTTATTGCATATTAAGAGGTTCATTGTTTGATAGAAGTATTTTGATTGAACATATTAGTTCAATCATTAACTACACCCAACATATTGATAAGACAATAATTAAGGGTTCAAATCCCGCACTTCGCACTTCTTTCTAACTTCATGTGGATAATTCTCTGACGAAATTGTTGTAAAGTCACAAAAGTATTATGAACGCGATTGGAGTCAACACAGTTTTTGAATATGCATATTAATTTTCATATTTTCATATTGACCATAAATCCATGTTCGAGTTATTAAGTTAATTATGTTTAGAGAAACCCTTTAACTGGTATTACAATTTGTAAAAAGATGGATTCACAACACGTTTACTATGCCAAAACCATTTGCATTTATCTTATTTGTGGCTATACCAACCGCATTAACATATGCCATAGGGTTCCTAGTAATGGATTATAAAAGCGTCCTAGCAGAACAGCACCAACAAAATCAATCATCTATTACACATAATGCCAAGGGACATCAATCTCATCAGGTTATCATTTTTTCAGGATTCTAGTGATGGTGCGAGGAATTCTGGTACTCTTCTATTTGATTTGTCAAAACCAACCAGCAGCCATAATTTCTTTTAAGGATATTGCAGGTAGGCGGTCTCCTGATACTGCAAAGGTCTGGGGGGTTGGCAGCAAGTTATTTGCTCAAAAAACACAAAAAATGTTACACCGGGCTCAATATGAGGAAGTGGTTTATTGGCACATAATACAAAGCCAGATGCATACAATAGCACATTCGTCTTAGATGATGCCTCTCTGCAATAATTCATCCCAAATATTTTTGTTCCTCTGTTATTTTCGCTACATTACTATTGAGTAGTTCTTCTTCATGATCATAAACCTTGTCTAAAAATTAATGATGAGACTGTGGATAAGTTTTGCAATTGTATGTCGTCATTAACGTCTCATAGGATTTAAATTATATCTGGTTCAAACCATGAAATAATCCTTGACAGTTATGTGGACTAAGGTCGTGCCTCTAAGACCAAGTTGAAAGGCGTTTGAGTAGCCCGACGAAACTTCGAAAACCCTGCCAATTTCATTATTTCTGTTGTCCTCTGTTCACCTGCTTGAGCTCCCAGTGCCGGTCCATTCTCGTTTAAAGAAGCAGGAACGCATACAAGAGAGGATACCGAATAAAATACCCTGCCAATAGGATTTAAATTGTCCTCTAATTGATCATTGGCAAATGGTTCTACTACCATCCAGGTGCCATTTTTTTTCTTTAAGGTCTGTAGCACATGTTTGGCAGCACCTGCAGGATCACCCATGTCGTGGAGGCAGTCAAAGAACGTTACCAAGTCATAATCGTCACCAGGATAATCTGATGACTTTGCCACTTCAAATGTTAGGTTTTTCAAGCCCTCTTTTTCTGCCCGTTTTTTAGCCCACTCAATTGATGGTTTATGGAAGTCGTATCCTATGACGTTTGAATTAGGATATGCTTTTGCCATCATGATTGTTGATGCGCCATGCCCGCATCCAACGTCTGCTACTTTAGCTCCGTTATTTTTTAGCTTGAACTCGACATCTTCGAGCGCTGGAATCCAGCTATTAGTTAGATTGGCTAGGTAATTAGGCCTGAAGAATCTTTCAGTTCCTTCAAACAAGTAGTGGTGATGATCCCCCCATCCAAGGCCTTTTCCAGTCTTGAATGCCTCAATAATTTTTTCCACGTCTTTGAAAAGACTTACCAGTGATTGGTAAAATCCGGCTACGTATGCCGGGCTGTTTTCGTCAGTCAGGGCCAAGGCATGCTCTTCAGGCAATGAGAATGTTCTTTTAGTGCTATTGTAGATAACGTAACCTCCAGCGGCTTGCCCTGATAGCCATTCTGTAATCATTCTTGGGTGTGTGCCTGTCTTTTCTGCCAGTTCTTGAGGTGTCATCTCACCTGCTCCCGCCATAGCTTTAAACAATCCCAGCCTGTCGCCAACAAAAGTGATCAAAGCACCTTCTGTTGCTCCCCATTCGTTTACAGCCTTTTCAATAAATTTCTGCAACTTTGCTTCATCTGCCACCATTTGCATCCAAACCTCCTTTAGAATTCATTGAACCTCTCCTGATGCTTAATTGCCTTATTCCCTGTTCGTGCCTCTCCATTTCAATGGTTGTTGGTGATAATACTTCTCGTATCATGATATAGGTTCAGGCGCATGAATGATAAATAAATGGCGGGAGTTCTATACCCGTATTTTACATAAATTAGATCGCGCGTGTCACATCCATCTTTTTTATGGTTGAGTCAAACGCAGATGATGATCTTTATTTTAAATTTTTTAGCCGGGAAGTTCAGGACAATTAGATGGATGCGAAAGATGTAAGGATCTTCTGTGAAATAGCATTCAAGGGTTTAGATTACGACTCGTTTATAGACAGGCGGGTTAGCCCGTCAGAGATTGGGAGGAAGCTCGGAATGGATGAGAAAACGGTTCGATTACGGGTAAAGAAAATGGAAAACGACGGATTTATCAAGTACTATCAGGCAATGCCCCGCCTGGGGCTTTTTCAATTCAAAAACATGAACACCTATAGATTTGAGGCCTTAAATATTGCCACCAAACACGGAGTCATAAAATATGTCCATGGACTCCCATTTATTGTCGAAGCGGTTGACTACTTAGGGAATGTGGTATCTGTTAGTATCACTGGAAATTCCTCTGAGGAGATAGATCAAGTGGCTGCTGAAATAGCCAATAGATTTGAATTATTCAAGTGGAAGCTTGGAAGTTACTCAATAAAAGAACCCGTCTCAATTCCGGATAGTCTAGATTGGGAACTTATTCAAAAACTCCGATATGATGCATTGTCAGGTATCAACGAGATTTCTGACTCGTTGTCACTTACTCCCAGGATGGTTAGATACAGGATTACAAAACTCTTAGTTTCAGAAACGTTAGTAGTCCGAGCAATAATAAATAGCCAAAAACAACAAGGCTTAATATTTTATGAATTGGAATTGTCGGTTGACGCAACAAAGCGGTACAAGATTGTCAAGCAGTTAAGGGAAACTTACGCAGATAATCTTTGGTCAGTGCGAACCCTGGCAGAGAAGATCTTGCTTGCCAATCTTTTTGCATTTACTCTTGCGGAGCCTGAAGAGGCCTACGTAAACATATTGAAGTTCGACGGTGTGAGATCTTGCTCCCTTTTTATATTCAAGGAAGTCGTAGAACCGAAAAGACAAAACTGGATGGACGACTTAATAGGGCAAAAAATCACAACCGAGTCAAAATCCATGTAAGACATTGACTTTAAACAACTACCTTTTGAAGTCGTGATAGCAAACAAGGTTCATCTTTGATTTAACATCAGACTGTTTTGATCATCTTTTCAACCTCATCCTCTGTCTCGGTCAGGCCAGGATGATGATCCTTAGCATGTATCTGTATGTGCTTTTTTATATCCTCGTTTCCCTGGGGAGATATAAGTGTCCAACCGCATGGACAACTGATCATTTTTGCCATGAATTGTATAAAGGAATAAGTTTCGTATATACTTTTTACATTATTTTGTTCATTTCGTTTGTGGGGTATAGGTAATGATTGGTCGACACTTAGTTTTAGATTCTTAGTGTGGTTACCTATTAGTAATTTCTAATGATCGGCCATAACAGCTAAGTAACAATGCTTCCATTACCGACCCAATTTGATTTTTTCTGTTGGTATTGAAATATTGTCAAAAGTATTATAGCGTATTACAATAGCCTTACTAACAACCTCAATATTGTTCAAATATTGAAAAGTCCAATACCTGTAAGTCCTGCCAAGACCGCCAATTCCGCACAAAGTCCATTTCTGTTTCTATGTTTGAGATTTTAATTTTTCTTGCATTAACTTTTGCAACTGATGTTGATATTCAGTTGGTTTGTAATATAATGAGTTTTGGTATCTGTGTTACAATATTTTGCCAACTGCTATCTCTGCTGCCACACATCTTCAACTGCTACATATGTTGTTTTTTATGTTGTTTTTGATAGAAAATGACAATGTTTTTTGAAATGTATGCACAAAGCAATTATTTGCTGAACTTTTTCGTAATATTGTCGCGATTATGGATGTTCCAATAAATGTGGCGGTTCAATACAGCCATAGGTTTCGTATCATTCCCCCTGATAACAAGGCGGGGGCCAAGGACCTGGCAGGGTTCATTGACGCTCCTGATATAAATACCAAAAAAATATGTCCAAGCCAACCATGGTACCAATAACAATACCGCCAAAACCTCTCAGGCCCTTTGTATATACAACAACCAAAATTACAGTCATCAGTAAAGAGGAAGCCAATACCTCTACCCCAAATATCAAAGGCAGAGGATAGGCATAGTTTGGTGATTTGGCTCCAAGGAAAGCCTCATTTCATATGACATACTTTACAAACAGGCTTGCCAATAGCGCCCCTGTTATCTCTGCAGATATGTACAGCAATAATTGTCTTTTCACTATGTTCTGTAATCAAGAAACTCAAAGTTACATCGGGATTAAAGTGGGCCATTGATATTTTTCCAAATGAGTATACGCCTATTACGATGCCCACAAAGGGGGGCAAATGCAATCTTGGGAACAATGATTGCTAGTAACGTGGTCATCATAATATGTTACTAACCAAGAAAAGAAGAAGATGATAAAATTGGAATTAGTTCCTGCAAATAGTGATGACAATAAACTTTTACTTTTTATATCCGCATTTACGTTATTTGCGGTTGCAGCAATTGCAGAAATGGGTGGTGGTTACCTCGTTTGGTAATGGTTACGGGAAAGAAAGCAAATAGGCTTTGGATTGATTGGTGGGCTCATTTTAGGTTTTGATTAAGGGTAATTGTTTTTGAGATACTTGTCTAAAAATTATGCTTACATACCCATTTTGTATCCCAACATTTAGGGTTCAAATTCCGCATTTTGCATCTTTTTGGCATTCAAAACAAATTCTTTGTTGAATAAACTTTTACTGCCTAATTTCATGCCTGGAATGGTTGACAAATGGGTTGAATTGTTGGATAGGGACTTTTCCGAAATGGCGTGTGAAAGGAGACAGACATGGAAAAGGATACAGGGATTTATAACAAAGGAAGAGGCAAAAGGGATGACTATACCCTAGTTATATAAAGCCCAGTTCAGTGAGGCGGTTGAATTCCCCAAAACTGCAGCGTGAGCCCGGTGTGATGAGGTTCATAAACTGTTGACCCTCCGCTTTCATCTTTTCGTCACTCATCATCTTTGCCCCAACCTCTTCCAGGTGTTTGTGGTCCCTATATGATTGGATTTCCAACCACACTTCCTCCTCATCCCCATTAGCTGAGATGGTTTTGGCTATGTTGGTAAATCCCATCATGTCTTGGGTGTTCCCTAGCTGGAACATCTCGAATCCCTGAACGCCATATTCCTTAAACGTGCCAATTACACGATTGTTCAGATCAACAATCGCTTGGTGATTCTTTTTTGGGGCCCTGTATATAAACAAAAGAACAAGGTTTCTGTTTCCATTTCCTCTTTCCATTCCACTTTCTGTTGCATTTGTTTGATTCATGTTGATACTGTCCTTTGTACGCTATAAAAGTGGGTAGGTAGCAAAAGTACAGTGCATTTGTAAGCCATCATAAAAGCCAATATCTCAATAATGGCATGGCATGTATGCTGAAGCCAAAAGACGGCTAAAGAAAAGAAAAACTCAAAAAGAAGCGACCAGGACTTGAGTAACCAACTTAAAAAGCCCGGTTCCTTCATTCCCTTTTTAAAATAGAACAGCATTAAAGGACAATAAACGCATATGCATATGGATATAATTGACAGGGCAAAAGACTAACCTTTAATACTTTTGTCCCCTATCTCAACCATGTCCCTTCTTAAAGCCTGTAATCCGATTTCATCATGGATAGAAGCAGGTTTTAAAGTCCTATGAGTACAAGTTAAAGTTAAATTCCATCATCATGAAAAAGATGACCCACTTGTTGGATGAAGAGGTGCCACTTTTATCAAGTCCCATCAAAGTGATGGACGCGAGTACAAATTCCGCACTTCACACCTCTTTTATACTCAAAACAAGTTGTTTGTTGACCGGATTGTTGACCAAGCCTATTTCTCTTTTGCTGATAATACCATCAACAACAAATATTATTATCCTGTTGGTTTATGAAAGAAACAAAAATCTACTGCTTTCTCTGTTATTGTATTTTTACAACTGCTACATGTGTTGTTTTTATGTTGCTTTTCATGTAGAATGGCATATATTTCAACAAATTAATATCATCCATTGCCAAATTTTTTCCTAATATTGTAGCGATTATGGATATTCCAATAAATGGGTGGCCCAATATAGCCACAGATTCCCCACCATTCCTCCGGATAACAATGCAGGGACCAAGAGTCTGGATGGATTAATTGATGCCCCAGAGATAAATGCTAAAAAATGGGTCTATACCAACAATTCAACCAATAACAATACTGCCAAAACCTCAAGCATATGATAAACAAAGAGGTAACCAATGCTATCTTCCTAGACCTATTATAGAAATATTGGCCAATCCTAAAAGGAAAGTTTGTAGTTGAGAAGATGGCAAAATAGTTGATTAACTTCAGGTCTTTAAATGCCTCTGCCATAATTAATTGTGTATGTCTTGGAAGGTATAGAATGCAATACAGGTTACAATGAAATTTTACAAAAAGCAACTAAGTATTTGATGAAAATCATTGCCTTATTTGCTGTCATAAAAACAAGAATTTAATAAATGGTTTATGACAATGCAACCATTAATAAAAGTCACATATAGCATTTGGATATTTTCCTATAAATTTTTTATAGATATTTTGTCTTGGAAATAAATCATTATTTATAGAAGTTGATAAGATTTTTGCATATGGATTACTACATCCCAACAAAAGACAATTACCATTCTCCGAACCCTCTCTATGAATTTTTTAAAATGCTGAATGATAATTGGTACAATTTTGTAAGTAATTCCAATCAATCATATATGCAAATAACAGAAGCGACATTTGACCTGTTATGTAAGTTATTTTGTGATACGATGAAACCACTGGTACTTAATATGGCTAAAGATTACGCTACACAATTAAAAAAGCAAAAAGAATACAACCAAGAGATGATTTTGTGATTGCAAAATGGCTTTTGGCATTCATAAAATGATTGTCTGCCGAACGGGAACTTGGCAAAGGTCGTTCAAAAATAGAATAGTGTTGATTGTAGTCTTTTTCCTCTTGAGACGAATCTTGCCTCCTCTTCTTTCTGTTTGGCATGGATTATGTTTGTTCTGGAAAGTATTTTCCAACCCCAAGACAACCCGGGTCAAACACACTAACCTATTATTCTTCCCTGTAGGATGTATAGTAATAATTTTGGAAATCATGAGGTAAAGTTTTAACCTCCACATTTGAAAATCCAGATTCCTTTAACATTTCAATAGCTTTTTCTTTACCCCACATCGCACCAAGGCCTGCCCCGTTCTGAGATAGTGAGACAGACACACAATGTAAACATGATATTGTGTAGAGGAAAGGACCAAGAGGGTGTGCAACATTGTCTTTTAAAGATGTAGATGCAAGAATATCTTGCATAAGAAACATTCCTCCATTGTTTAACGATTTATATATATTCCTCAATACTTCATCTGGTTTTGGTTGGTCATGTATTGCATCAAATGCGGTAATACAATCAAATTTTTCTATAAAATTTAGATTGAGAATGTCTTGTACCTGAAAAACTGTGTTTGGGTTTCCTATTTTTGTTGCTTCTTTTTTTGCCACTTCAATTGCCTGCTCAGATAAATCATATCCATAAAAAGTGCTATTAGGAAAATGTTTGGCCATCATATTGACAGCCTTGCCCATTCCACATCCTATGTCCAGTACTTTGATTCCTTTTTCTAATTTATTGATAAGATTTGGAGCTAAAGGCAAAATGTGTTCGATTAAGCCTGTTACTACTGTTTGATAGCTTTCTTCTGCCATGACCTCATGGAATCGATGATAGGAGGAGTAAGGAACGCCACCACCTTTACTGAAGCATTCTAAAATTTCATCTTCAACTTGAGCTAATACTGGAATCCATTGCATTGATGCAGCAAAATTATATACGCTGTCTTCTCGAGTCAGGCATTGTGCTTTTTCTTTTGCTAATGTAAATGTGTTATTTTCAGAATCATAATCAATAATTTTTCCAGTTACCATTGCCCCAAGCCATTCCTTAACATATCTTTCATTAAGTTTGGATTTCTCTGCAATTTCTTTAATGGATGATGGGGGCAGAGTAGACATTAGATCAAATAATTTAGCTCTATGACCGATTGATAACATCAAAGATAATGAGCCTTTGTTTATTGTATCAATTAGATATTCAGAAAAGTTGTCACTCATTATATTTTCACCTTGAATCCATATTTGTTCATTCTGGTTGTTATAATGTTTGGTATAGGTAATATATGAAATCATCAAATCTGGAATCAGAGTCTTATGTTTGTAATACTTTTAGATAATGTGGAAATTCTTATTCATTTAATGTCGAATCTCTACTATACCTTTATTTGTTTTATTAATAATGCATTAATTCCTTAAAGAAAGTTAAAAAAGAAAGGCTTAGTCTCTTGTTTTAGGTGATTAATATCCTTTTAATGAGCAGAAACGGCTCTGTTAACTTAAGGAAATTTTTCCATTATTTTAAGCCATTAAAAATCATGGTAAAATATTTTTTAGAGATAATTGGCCACAAATTATGCTTAAAATAGAACAAATTCTACCTGACGGGTAAAATGAACCTAGGGAATAGTTAAATAAAATTATTATAAAATACTTAAGTTAACAGGGCCGCAGAAACAGTAGTGATCAATGGTCACTTTTTATCTTCTCTCTGCGATTTATCAAGTTGATTGTGGTATACACCAATATGCTACCAATGGATATAATTCCAAAGACCATCAGTAATTCTTGAGTCGTTATGTTACACAGGTCTGGAACACCATTTCCAAACGCCCCAGGTGGTGTTGCTGTCTCCAATTTTGATCGAGCTGTTTTTAAAGCCTCAGACCAGGGATCTACTGATTGTTGTTGTGCATAGGAGATTATGCCTCTATTTGATAACGAGGTAGATGTATAGCACTAAACAGAGATATTATGCCAACTGACAATAATTTGGGCAATGATTTTATTGGGTTGACGATGATTTTTGTTATTATTTTTTTAAAGTTCATAACTAAATCAGAGTATTAGAATATGTAAATCCAAAATGTATTTTTTACTTTATATATATAAAAATAACAAAATGTTAGAAAAATATATATTATGTAATGTATATTACATAGTATTAAAGGAAATAATACAAATGAATGTTAAAGATATAATTAATTATGATGGGTTTAAGAGATTTTTTGGCCGTGGTAGAAATAGTGTAAAAAGCAAATCAATAGGAAGTAACAGGCTTAGTGAATTTGATGCTATACAAGCAGAAATAGGGAGAAGATTTGGCCAATCAAACCATGTCCAATCAAACGCACCAAAAGAATTAGTAAGAGAACACCAAATACCTGAAGGAGGTAGACCTCTCGTAAGAGAAGCCAGGCCACTGGTTTATGGATATTCAATGACTATTGGATTTGATGGCAGACGCGTAAGAGAAGCCAGGCCACTGGTTTATGGATATTCAATGACTATTGGATTTGATGGTAAACCTCGTGTTATAGAATTTGGAAATGTTGATTCTCTTGATGCAGTAGCAGAAAAAATAGGATTTGCAGAAAATGGATCTGGAGAAGACTCGCAGAAAATTACTGAAAGAGAGCCCCTAGTCGATGTGAATACAACCGACAAAGAAGTCAAAGTTGTAATGGAAATACTGGGTGTAAAGAAAGAAGACATCAAGATAAACGCTTATGGTGAAACAGTTGAGGTGACAGCTGACAACCCTCAAAGAAAATGTCACAAAACTATAGGATTACCCCCAGAAACAGATATTGAAACTGCTAGGTCCAGGTATAATAATGGAATACTGGAAATAACATTTGATAAAAAGAAAATATAAAGTCAAAGGAAAAAAGCAAAAGTAGAATACCTAATACCGTATTCTAAAAAATAATTATTAAATAAATGGCCTTGCCTGGTTGAGTTGTGTAAGATGTAGTCTAGTTGTGCTTTGTTGCATGATTCCTTATTTCCAAATACACTTAGCTGGCCCCCACCTACGAACTGTGTGAAATGGTCAGAATACAACCAAATGCTTGTTAGGCGTGGCGAGATCCTACTCGGTTTTGATGTCATTGACAACTGGGGCCAAGAACTAAAGGATGTATACGGAGATAAGTCCGACGAACCGTTTCAACATCCCAACGCATTTCTTCTTTTACTGGGACATGTCAAAGCGTACTTTCATCTACCCTTTCTTCAAACAGAGGGTACTGCAAAAGGACATGCCAAAGGAAAATTGCCGTCAATCCCCGATTACAGTACAATAAGCAGAAGGTTAAATTGAATAGGGTTAAATTGAATAGGGTATGTATCCGTTGAAACAGCATTGGCCTTAATAAAAATCATATTTAAAAATTACATTGAAACAAATTCAATTTTTAATACTAAAGATATACGCCAAAGTTATTTCAACTCTTATTTCCTAAGGTAAATGATAATATCCACCGTGCTCAAATCACGCTCATAGTAGTGCATAAAAAAGACTATTTTTTGACCGATTTGACCGAAACAATGATCAAATTGACCACTGTTTCAATAATTTCGAAAAACTTGGGTCATATAAAAAAGGGATAAAATATTTGATCCAAAATGTTCCATTGGAGCACAGATGATACATATCTTGTCCTCCATTTAAAGTCCTATCATATTCCAATTCCCGCGTCACTGAATGCAATTAGATTATTTGTTGAACAGATTCCAAAATTAAATAAGACCCATCTCTTTTCTGGCAGCTAGTCTTGCTTTTTCTTTCATATATTCATGTGTAAATGTATCCAGAGGGGACTCTTTCTCTTTATTCTGGTAATTAGAGCGCTGAAATGAAGATGGCGGTGGGGACGGCCGTAAATATCGCCCTGATTGTCTCCCCACTATGTAGTCCATAAATGTAACCAATGAAGTATTACCATTGTGCTGATTTTTTATATGGCGTTTTACACTGGATTTTCTGCTTGACCACATGCTGCATGCAGAGCATACCCAATTAGGTTTCTTCATTTATGTTTTCTCGTCTCCATGTTTAATGAATTGTGTTACAATGTGCAACACTGTGCTATTAGTTGAACTATACAGGTAATTAAGTTTTAGCCATAACAAAAGAATAGTTATTATGCTGCAATTTGATTTGCAGGCTGAGCAAAAAGGACGCCATGTATTCAAAATAAACTTATCTATATGATTATTATATCGAACATCAGATGTATATAGTAAATGAAAAAATAGCATGATTTTAAAAATTGAATTACACAACAGAAATAGGGGTGTATTGATTTTGGAAAATCAAAAAGAAATCCATTTTGACAAATTTCCTAATGATAGTCCGTGGTAATAGTGATTTGCTGCGTACTTATGTTATCGCCTGGTTTTTTCCTTGCCTTGTAAATTACAGATTAACAAAACAAGAAAGAAAATTATAAAAATTTAACTTTATTTAGTTGCGTGTTTATTTTAAAACCTTGACACAAAAAATGAATAGACCGACAGGTGTAACGATTATCGCAATTCTTGCCATAATATCTGGAATATTGTTGCTATTTAGTGGATTATCTTTGATTGGTGCAGGTGCATTGTTTTCAATTTCCACCCCGGATAACCCTAATAACCCCAATGGACCTGAATCAATGGGTTCGTTTTTTGGAATAGTATTTCTATCGTTAGGCGCAATCCTTCTTGTAGTGGGTATAGGATACCTAGTCATGTCCTATGGGCTCTTAAAAGGCAAAGGCTGGGCATGGACAATTACAATAATACTGACAGTGATAAGTATTGCCATTCAGATAGTTTCCGGAATTACCAATTCAGTAATTGTTGCGTCAATCTCCAACGATGGCGCCTCAATAATGTCAGGATTGATAGGGCAAATAATTGGGATAGCTATCGACATCATAATATTGTATTATCTTTACCGACCACATGTAAAAGCATTTTTTGGAAAATCCTCTAACACGATAACATCACCTACATAACAAGGTCCTTTTTTGTAGGGGGCGCCCCCACCTTGTCTATTGGGTTAAAAATAATATACAAATAATTTTATTTTGTATTTAGTCAATCAGTGAGTCAAGCCCTGAACTTTATTGATTGCAGGTGTGAGGAATTTGTGACAATCTTTCATTAGTTTTCAATTTTTGAAATCGGTCTTGGATTTAGTCATTTGAAGGCAGGCTAAAAGAAAATGTGGCGCCTTTTTCATCCTTATTGTTTTCTGCCCATATTCTCCCGTCATGGGCCTCGACAATTCTTTTTGAAATATACAATCCCAACCCAGTCCCCTGGAAGGATTTTGAGGTAAACTTTGTAAATAGCTTTGGCAATATCTCGTTATCTATTCCAATGCCTGTGTCTTTGACTCTAACAACAACTATGTTCTTCTCACTGTCGCTATTGCCACTTCTTTTTTCTATGCTTGTAGTTATCAATCCTTCCTTTGCAATAAATTTTATAGAATTACTAATTAAATTGGATATTACCTGGCCCATTCTGTTTTTGTCTCCATATATTGTGGTAGATATGTCATTTGGGTTTGTGCATTCAAATTCTATTTTCTTGCCATTGGCTGATTTACTTCCAAATTCTTTAACAATGTCCAATATTAGGTCATCAATTGTAAATCTTTCTTTGTTTAGGTTTAGTGAATTGCTTTCAATTTTCGAGACATCCAAAATATCTTCCGCCAGTTTTTTTAATTTCTTTGTATTTTTGATTACTATGTCAAGTAATTCTTTGTGCTCCTTGTCTTTTGTTTTGCTCTTCACATATTCTGTAAGCCCAAGTATTGGCTGAATTGGGGTTCTAAGTTCATGGGCTGCTGTGTTGATAAATTCCTTTTGTATCCTGTCATGTGCTTGTAATTCTTGATACATCTCTGTTTGTTTCCATAGGCTTTCAAAAATAGATATGTAAGATCGCGCGGCAGATTTGCTTTCAATATAAATTGATATGCCCAGAGTTTGCAGAAAGCTATCCTTGGTATCGTCTTTAATTTCAAAAATCATGCTTTTCTCTCTGTCAATGATAGTAATACCCATTACCAATTGCAAGGAAAACTGTAAACTTCTAAACTCAATATGGCGATACTTTGATTTTATTTGATCTATTTTGCCCATGATGCTGAACTCTGATGGGGTTAGAACTTTTACTTTTGTTCCCTTGGAAGCTAATTCATTCAATAAATTAAGACCCCCACTTTTTTCTGTACGTAAAAACCCGTTCTCGGAAGATAACAATATCAGTATCTCTTCTTTGGCGGATTTGTTTAATTCGGCGACAAACCTAATCGACTCTTTTGGATTTGGCATTATCTCCACATTTATGTAGTGTCCCTCTTCGATATCCCTGATTCGGGATTTTGCATCAATGCCAGTTTTCCACAGCTCCTTAAAAATTGCGCCATAGTGGTTAAGGTATAGAGTGTCGTTGCTACTGAGCAGGTTAGTGACCATTCTTCCGCCCTCCATCTTTTCTATGGTGGAGATCAGCATTTTGTCGCTTAGGGCAAAACTGGGGAGCGGTATGCTTTTCACATGGCGTACGTTTATTCCTTCATCCAAAAAGGCTTTTGCCAACTCTATATCCTTGTTGTTGTTTATTGCCGTAATCCATCTGACCCCTTTATGCTTTCCATTTCTGTGCCTTTGCACGGCGTCTTTGTACACATCAAAGAAATTGTTGTAACTTAACTGCATTCCCCCGATTGTAGAGCAAACATACAGCCAGCCAGACCTTTTAACAAACTCTGTTATCCTTTTTGATATTTCCTCCTCACTTTCCAACACCTCTGTTTTTGTTGGCTCTGTTCCATACTCTATTCCTCTAATTTTTTGGCTAGCCGGTATTGCATTTACCCATAAATTCTCAAAGAAATATCTATGCTGTTCAATTACAGCTTTAGCGTTGCTGTAAATGGTCTGCGTAACGGGTTTTGACTCTCCTTCAAGTTTGGCGGTAGCTACATATTCTGTCTCACTAACTGCCATATTTCCTTTAACTTCGGGAATGTGCCGAAGGTCAACATACTGCATTAATTCTTTGCAATAGCCAAGATTTTCTTTAGTAATTTCTGTAATGAATCGTATTGTAACTCCTCTTTTTTTAAAATCGATATATCCGTTTTTAATCAGTTCAACACCCATTGAAAAAGATGGTGACAAAGAGTCGCCGCAAACATCTGCCCTCTTTTTAACATTGTACATAGTTTGGGCTAGCACGTCCATGGCTTTTTCTTCGCCATGCCATACCTCGGTCTTTTCTTTCGGTTGTTGATGTTTTGAATATGTTGTTGTTGTGTTTTCGCTCAAACCTGGTGATGAATCCGATGGATTTGATAATGAGAATGTACTATCATTATCATTATCATTACTATGGTTATCACTCAAGACCAGTTCATGTAATGAACATAGTTAGGCTTAAAAACTTTCAAGATGAATTTGGCATTATAAACCATGAAATTACGATTTCTTTCAAGTCTTGACTAAAAACTTTATCCATGACAAATCCGTTATTTTCAATAATATTGTAAAACTCGAAAGATGATTGAATTTTAGAATTATAATAGTTTTGCACAATGTCATCAAACTGAATATTATCTTTAATTTGAATTCTCAATTTTGAAATTAGCCGTATAAGGAATGAATGCAAATAGTACATTTGGTGTAATCCGCGTGTGAATTAATATTCCTTAGTTGAAAAACTCAATTTTTTCCGTTACTATGGGAACTACTTTTTCAATAGCAATCAAGACAATGTTGGTGGCAGAGAATATGTTGTATCTACATCATAACCGCTTTCAAAACATGATAAAAGAGGTAATCCGGAAAATATCATTATTTAATCTGTTTAGAATAATCATAGGAAGTAGTGAAAATAATTTATGGATGACTATTATGTTCTGGAGAATCACGATATAACATAAAATTGTCTTAAAAAGAATTTTTATTGAAATTTTATTGTACCAACCGGTTTAGTATCGATATATCATTGTTAATCGTATCTGATTTAAACAAAATCAAATATATTTATATGATTACTCTTTTTTTACTGTTCTTTTAAAACATACCGGATTGAGAGAGGTAGAATAATGATTTCATAGCAGGATGCGAAATATGTTTCTATTGTGGCATATGTTAAAGTGGTAATGTTCAATCGACTGAACAAAAACATTTGGTGCAACTATAAAGAAAACGCCAAAAATATTTCGGACTATTGTTGTTTGTTTAATTTATAGTGTATTTTTATGTTACATTTTTACCTATAGAATGACTATGTTTATGTATACTGAAAATGTACTATAAAAACATGCTAAGAGTAAAAATAGTTTTAAGCGTTTTAATCATTTCCATTTTTTGCATTATGAGTGCTGGTGCTGTCAATAATTTAGTAATTGCACAATCAGAAGGCGACAGCAGCAGCAGTGACGGAGGCGACAGCAGCAGCAGCAGCAGTGACGGAGGCGACGACAGCAGCAGCAGCAGTGACGGAGGCGACGACAGCAGCAGCAGCAGTGACGGAGGCGACGACAGCAGCAGCAGCAGTGACGGAGGCGACAGCAGCAGCAGCAGTGACGGAGGCGACGACAGCAGCGGGGAAAATAATCCATCCAAAAAAATAGCAAGTATTGATAAAACAGCATCAACAGCAGTGAATACCGTAACAGCGGCAAACTCAACGCCATCGGCAGTGAATACCGTAACAGCGGCAAACTCAACGCCATCGGCAGTGAATACCGTAACAGCGGCAAACTCAACGTCAGCAACAAACAACTTAGCACTAACAGCAGATAAATTAACACTAACAGCGGCTAAACTAACACTAACAGTACCTAAACTAGCATCCACAGCAGATAAACTGGCATCAACCGCAGCCAACTTATCATCAACAGCAGCAGCGGCAACTAAACTGACATCCACAGCAGCAGCAGGGGCTAAACTAACACTAACAGTACCTAAACTAACATCCACAGCAGATAAAATATCAGCAGCAGCGGCTAACCTGGAGTCCACAGCGGCTAACCTGACATCCACAGCGGCTAACCTGGAGTCCACAGCGGCTAAACAGACATCCACAGCGGCTGAAGCAGCAGCAGAAGACCTGATATCCACAGCGGCTAAACAGACATCCACAGCGGCTAAACAGACATCCACAGCGGCTAAACAGACATCCACAGCGGCTAAACAGACATCCACAGCGGCTAAACAGACATTAGCAGCATCTGAATCAGCAGCAGCAAACAACTCCACAATGACAGCTGAGGCATCGGCTAAACTAACACTAACAGTACCTAAACTAGCATCCACAGCAGATGACCTGGAATCCACAGCAGATAAACTAGCATCCACAGCAGATAAACTGGCATCAACAGCATTCACAGCAACTAATCCAACATTAACCGTATCCACAACACCACCAACAACATCATCTGACACGCCATCAATAATACTGCCCGCATCATAAACATCATCCTCATCATCTAACCCCACATCAATAGCAATACTCTCAACAACACTAATTCTACCTGTATTTTCAACTAACCCTGAATGATTTTAAGGGAGCATTTAACTTAACAGAATCTCAAAAAACATTTCTTTAAACAAAATTGCAAAAAAATCAATTTTCCGACCCAACAAAAAACTATGCTACAGTGTAAAATATATTCTTACAGTTGCAAGGATCTTTTTTTTTATAACGTTTAATACCTTTAGTTATATTTTGACAATATTTGAAATCGAAAAGAGCATCAGCATATTTGCTTTTTAATTTTTTTCTAGTTAGGATTCTTAAGAACGGATTGATTTTCATTAGTAGAGGCAAAATGTGTTCCTAATTCCATATACTACATTATGTCTGTGTTTATAAATAAAATTTAAATCTGTTATTTTAAATATTCATTTAGCATCATAGTAAAAATAAGGAATATGAAAAACTGATACTAACTAATGGGATTATCATCTTAATATTGTTTGATGATTGTATGCATACCAAATGAACATATAATAAGAAAGGCATTAATTTTTTTGATTTTGAATGCTACCCACGTCTTCAATGACTATAAGTGTAAATGTACAAAAACCGCTCAATAATCGTCTATAGCGACCAATAACTTCTCAATGCCGGTTTATAGTTACATGAATACATGAATGGAAATACAAATGCGCCTGATCGATAATTATGATTGACATTGATAATGGGGTAATAATCCCCGAATTAAAATATGCATTATATAAAGCTGTTAATGTGAATTATCTTTCTGGATTGGCATCTATCTATCTATCTATCTATTTATTTAAATGAGTTTTGGTTTTTATTCAATAGAGATATTCATCTTTTCGTTTTTGCTATTGATGAATGCTACTGGCATATAGTTTGTATTGAATGCTATGCCAAAATGGCCTTTGGTGTCGACCGTGATTATTCCGCCTGTGTTTTTTCCAAACCTCTTGGTTAATGATGCAATTGATTTCTTGCTTGAAAAAAGTGCATTTTTAAATTGCATCTGGTCGCAAGCATATTTGCACAAACAGATTCTCATGATGAATTCACCCTTTCCAGTAGCACATGCTGCCCCTAATCTATTGTCTGCATAAAATCCTCCACCAATGATTGCGGAGTCTCCAATTCTGCCCCGCATCTTGAGCCACCTTCCACCGGTAGATACACCTGAAGCTACATTTCCATCTTTGTCTATTGCAACAGCTCCCACTGTGCCATGGTCTTTATCAAGAGAATTATTATTCGAGGAATTGGTTATTAGGTCATTGTTCCTTTCCCATTTATTATTAGTAGACTTTTTGAGATTGTTGAATTTATCTATTATTTTTTGGCTGGGTTCATGCTGCCTGATATTTATATCCAAGAGTTCTGCGAGCCTCAATGCGCCATCAGACACTATCATTACGTGATCGGTGCGTTCCATAACTTGCCTTGCTAGTTTGATTGGATTTTGTACACCTTGCACCATTCCTACACTGCCTGCAGAAAGGTCTCTCCCATCCATGATGGATGCATCCATCTCTACCTTTTTGTCGATGGTAAGGCATGAACCCACTCCTGCATTAAAAGCTCCGCTATCCTCCATGACTGCTACAGATGCTTCCACTGAATCAACTGCACTTTTGCCTTTTTTTAATAGGTCAAAACCGCTTGATACGGAAGATTTGAGTGACTTTTTGATTTCCTCTTTTTCATCTGCTTTTCCAACTTTTTCAGTTTTTGTTCCACCGTGTATCAATATACCAAAAGAAGGATTGGTTTGTCTAGTTTGAGTCAAATGTATTAATATAATATTTTATGATAGGTTTTATATACCGTCAATCATGTTTACAGCCTAATTGTAAATCTAAGGATAAGAAATTGATATAGCGTATTGTATTATGTGTAAATTTTTTTTTTAAATAAGGCTATCAAAAGAAAACTAGGGAATTTTGTGTTTGTGCGATATAGTATGATGTGACTTTGTTTTTAATGTTCCTCCCTTATACTTTCTTATGATGGTGGCGAAAGATCACAAATTTTTAACCTCGCGATTAAGACACCCGTTTCATGTCTATTGCAAAATGGCCTGCAATTATCCGCAGATAAATTCTCATTCTTTTGTTACTACCCTATTGAACCAATTTATGTGTAGGGGGTTCAAATCCTTTTTTGGCCCATATAGGAAACGGTTTGAAATATTTCAATAGTTATACAAAGATAACAGGAGAGCTGATGAAAAATTCCTATTAAACCAAGTACATTACCAAGTCAAGTAGGCACTTTATCAAATATAGAAAATGCCGAATTGATTGGCCAGTTCTATGAGTTTATGAAGAACAATAACTCCAGTGAAAGGCACATCATAAACAACCTTAAAGTTATTATTGATTTTGAAAGGTTTTTTCAATCTTCAATCAGAAATCAGAAAATATCTTAGGGGTATCAAAAGGGGTGATGTAACAAGTTTCCTAGACAACAAAATGAAACCTTCAGAAATGGACACTGAAAAGAAATGGATAGCAGTATGGAACCACTATTTCAACCATATAAAATTCTTCTTTAGGTGGTTGTGCAATGAACATTACAATAATCCGGGTAAAGTAATTCCATGGAGATTGTATGATGATTAGCTGAATAATGGATCAACAAACATATTCAAAGGTTTCTAAATATTTGACAACAGGGCATTAACAGTAATTAATTGAAAAAATGCTTCAGGGGTAAGCTTGTTTTATTTTGCTGGTTTTGACTTTGAATATCCATTACTTTGCAGGATCGACAAAAACCTTATCTATGTCAGATATGATTCAGTATGCAAAGGGTTACTTTACACAGATTTGCAGTCACAAAAATACTTATTCTTATCGTCTGTTTCGATGGATATTGTTTTTATGTTGTTATTGCTAGTGTTGCTATCAATCCCCAATTCGCCTTTTCACAAGGCTTTTGCTGCATCGCCTGCGTTTGACCAGGTTGTAATTTCGGATAAAGAATCCCGTGGTCAGGCAAATGATTGGGTCCAAACTTATGGTAATGACGGTCCTCATTTAAGGTCTGACTATGCAAACCTGCTGGCAGTGCATTATCATAGTGATGGAAAGACTCTAAATGTTACATTTTGGTTAGCAACAAATTTGGAAAATGCTTCTGTATACAGTCAACCCCTCAAAAAGATTAGGTATGGTGTGCTTATTGCCATTGTTTCCATGCCCCAAAACTCAGGATATAACGGAGCCAATTACAACTTTTACGTTGAAGCAGTTGATGGAAAATGGAGCGAATATCTTTACCAATTGTCCTCAACAGGCACTTCTGCGCTTGTAGAGTCCAAGAAAAACCACACAGAGTCTTTTGGTGGACCTGTTGTGGGGCCAGGATATGTTAAACTGCGATTAAACCTAAATTCCATAAATTCTCCTAGCCTTTACGGCTTGTCATTTTATACGGCAGAATCCTTCAAATCAAGCGAAGTCAGGGATTTTACAGGCTGGGTTGCTGTTCCTCCCCCAACCATAGACGTGTTGACACGCCCAAATGATATAGTCATAAGGCAAGGAGAAAAGCTCCTAATTCCCGCCGAGATAGGGACGCCATTTTCTAATACTGTCACTAGCATAACTTTCGACAATGACACAGATGCCGGCTCTAGCGGCCTAAGTGTATCTACGCAAAGGGTTCAACCCCCATTGTTTAAGGTAGAGGTTTCTCCACAATCACCATTAGGCGTATATACAATACCTTTTAGGGCTTCATTGTTAATACAAACAACATCACCTACATCGCCTATGTTTAATGACACAGTAAATGGGTTTGCAGATCCCGAGTTTAAGGTATCCAAAAAATACCCGACAATTGGCTACATAACCGGGCCGGCAAACTTAACAATACAGGTAATACCGCCACTAAGTGTTAATGAGACATTCAATGCCTTTTGGGTCACATACGGAACCCCAATAGTGATTCTCGGCAGTGGGGCAGCGGGAGTCTTTGCGACATTTTTTATTGATTATATGAAAAGTCTGAAAAGCAGAAGGAAACACAAATAGGCAGAAATCCATTTCAGCAACCTGTACTCAAGTTGACTATAATATCCGGATGATTTGCTGAATGCAACATTACGTTTAAGGTCAAATGGAATACTCCTCTTTCCTTCTTTGGGCAAGAAACAGAAGAGCCAAATGCATTATGTTGAATGCCATCTGCTTCTGTCTTCTTTCGTGACCCTGATAGTCACCTTATAGAATATTTGGCCATGTTAAATGAGGAGCCAAAACCTAATTTTGGAATAATACCATGGTCTGAATGGCTTGATCATATATAGTAGATGAAAGCATGCAAGTATGTTATGTGTACAATCCGACAGCTACAGGGATATATTGTTATATAACATCTAGATTTAGCCCCCACCTATGACCAATTTAGAAATACAAATTCTGATGATTTATGCAACAATACATAATTGAACAATCCATCAAATCAAAAACATTCATCACATTCCCCATAGCCATAGATTATTGGTGTTCTATTGTTACCGATAAAGCATATTTAGGTTGAGAATTCGGTAACATCAAATGAACTAATAGCAATGCTTAAGATTTGCAAAACATTACAACCCATTTACCCAAGGATTTAAATCCCTTTGGACCCAATGGCAAATTTGACTCTAATTGTGGATTCAATCAATTATTTACTATTGACCAATACTGTCTTCAGATATTTGTGTAAATGCTGAAGAGTGACGGTATGGGATGATTATAAAGTGGGTGTGTTTGACTTTGACTTGGGATGAGGCAATAATAATGCATTAAGCAGAGCCATTCATAACCGAGAATAAAAAATATGAGTTTATGTAAAAATTAAAGATTAAGCAGACTTTATTAACTTTCTAGTGCTCCATGTCTTCCCAATTTTTTCGTTAAAAGTCTCTTCTGTATACCCGTGGTCTTCAATACCATGTCTTTTTGAGTTTCTCTAAAAGTTCTTGCTCTGTTTCACCATACATTGTATGAGTACAAACAGAATCGCCTCCATCTTACAGTTTAGACTTAATGTCATGAGTTTTAACCAATATTTGGTATATTAAAATTTTTATAATACCTCTAATACATATGCAAAATAAACTATTAGTATTAAATAATTACAACTTATATCTAAATTATTATAGATTATATAAAACAAATAAACAAAAATTCTATTTCGTATTGCCCATTTTGTCAATGGCATGTTTGTGATTTAAAATGAAATCACCTGTTTCCTCTCCTTTTTGGTCCGGCTTTCCTGATTTAAACATCAAGACTAACAATAGCATGATCTTTAGGACAGTCCGACATTTTTTGTTGGTGGTGTGAACCCCGTGTTGACTGTAAATGCGCTAGAGGGGTGCTAAACAATGTTACAAAATTCATTGATTGGGCAACTGTGCCTCAGCTCTAATATACAAGTGATTTAATTTACAACTATGTGTGTTTCTTCGTCCTTATATTGTGGTAGAGTCTGCGTTGTTGGGGAATCCATAATTTGATATTTAATCAGCCATTTAAAAAAAGTACTATTTCCATAATTTTTCTGTTTGTGGTGCTCTTGCTTGCATCATCATCTATCTTAACCATTTCTTCTGCTACACCTCCACCTATAATACCGCCTGTAACCCCTGCACCCGGCACAGCTAACAATACTCTTGTTTACGATCTCACAAGTTCAGAAAACAGAACAATATTGCCAATTCAAATGATGCTGCCAGATGGCACGTGGAGTCAGCCAGTTAAATACAATTTTGACACAGGCGCATTATGGCCTACAGACGTGGCGCCTCAATTCCTGTCTGCATTTGGATACGGACCTGATGGAGTGGGAAAGGATTCATCCAAGAGAGAGGCGCAACCAGGAAAAATCAAAATTGTGGGACTGGATAAAGAGATTGACCTGCCAGTTATGGTGCAAGACAAAAGACATTACAAGTTGTTCAGAGATAACCCGCCACCAGAAAGATACCCACTTCTGGATGTCAAAAACATCCTGACACAAATATCCATGGTGTACACCAGTGAACATACCACACTCAGGCTAAGGGATGTCCCGATACCCGAGTTGGCAGACACAAGCAAACTGATAACCCTGCCGGACCTTCAGCCGAGGGATGGCACTCCAACAGATAGTTGGCAGTGGATGCGTGTCAAGTTCATAAACCCATCAACTGGTGCTGGAATTGAGGATTGGTTTGGGCTCAACACCGGCGATGACAAGATAGTGCTCAAAAAGCAATCTGTTGCAGATAAAATCAAACTCCCGCTAACAAAGACAGGTAGGTGCAACTATGACAGCAAGAGTACTATTGTTTTCACGGAGGCAAGCAAGCCGGTAAAGCTGGATTCCTCTAAAGTTCAAGTAAGGGAAGAAGAAACTTGTAGGTTCGCACGGGGTGGTGACCCCCGAAACTTTGGTGGCGGAGTGCAATTTCTGTCCAATTACACAATGATACTGTGGGACATGCACAGGGCATTGCTGCCAAGGTGATTCAGAGAATTAACTGTAGATGACCATCTTCCCGCGAAACCCGCAAACCCTTGAATCCTCCGAAATGCCAAAGAACATGGATTTGAGCCCAAGGCAAATCACAGGAAGGCTTGGCAATACACAACGGCCAGAAACGGAAAAGGAGATGGACTGAAAGACCATGGAAAGTGTTCTTAAAACAACTGCAAGAGCATAAAGAGATACTTGCCTTATCTTGGAAAATCGTGGGATGACTTTCGATAAGCTAATCATTAGCTTGATAATGGTAAATCAAGCAGCATGGCAATATAATTTACCACTTTCTGTTGCGGCATCTTCAAAAGGTAATGCCTTTTTGATGTATTCAATTAGCTGTTTTATTTGATGGTCATTGTTTTTTTTATCCAACGCATTATCTGCATTTTCATATAAGGTATTTAACAATTTGACACATTAAACAAACCATTATAAGAAAAAAGAATGGGGGTAGGGTTTAACTTTGATAAAGTTAAGATCGCCGAATGCCAAAACCGTCAAAAATAGCATCCCAAAGCAATTACACTAGTGATTCTTTTAGAAATTTTATTAATTATTTTATTAAAAAAAATGGACTCCTTAATTTTTTGAAAATTGCAAATACACTGATAGTTGGAGTGTGATGGTAGAGGTGTCAATTTCAAATGCGTCGGTATTGCTTATCTCTCTGCAAACACTGATCACCTTGTCGATTTGTTGATCATATTGTTTTATCCCAAAATATCACTTGCATTGAATTTAGTTTGATTTTATAGAAACTGCATTTACCGTCTTATCTGTGGTTGATTATATTTCATGCCCATGTCCTTTAATAAAAATCTAAAGATTGTGGTAATAGGCTTGCCCTAATTGTTAAGAACAAAATTACTTAATTATGTTAATTGGGTGAGAATAAAATAGTAGACTTGAGCGCATCAGGCATTGTTAGTATACCCCGGCCATTCGCCTTGGTAATTTGTGAAAAACCTGCCGCTGCACAAAGAATAGCACATGCTCTTGGAACATCTAGTTTAAAAAGCATATCAGATTCTGAGATTCGTGATGATAACAAAACAACAAGGATGTCATTGCCTTTTTTCTTTGCAACCAATAAAAAGGGTCAACACTTTGTTATATGTTATGCGTTGGGTCATTTGTATGGACTGATTGATGTAGGCGCGAACCGTAGTTTATATCCTGTATTTGACATCCAATGGGTGCCGATTAAAAAAAAAAGCAGTGGAGGAAATAATTTAGATATAATGTCTGAAAAAATTAAAAAAATTATAAAAACAATATCCATACTGTCCCAAAAAGCTTCAATCTTTATTCACGCGTGTGATTATGACCAGGAAGGTGAAGTAATCGGCTACAATATTTTGGAATATGCATGTAATAACAAATATGAAGAGTCATTGAGGGCAAAATTTTCAACTCTCACAGACGATGAAATAAGACACTCATTTGATAACTTGTTAAAACCAATTATAAGATTAGCCGATGCAGGTAAATCTCGTCATATGATTGATTTTATTTATGGAGTTAACCTTTCCAGAGCCCTTACGCAGTCTTTCAAGAATAGCAGTGATGGTAAAATGTACTACAACTTGACAATTGGTAGAGTACAGGGTCCAACGCTTGCTTTCGTAGTGGATAAAGAAATTGAGATAAGAAACCATATTCCTGTGCCATATTGGACAATAACAGGTGAATTTGAAAAAGATGGACATGTGTTTCATGCATACTATTATCCGCAAAAACTGGATTCCATGTCTAAAGCAACTTTAATAGTCAATGCCTGCAAAAATCAAGATGGCAAGGTTACCGAAATTAAAGTTCAAAAGATAACGCTTAAGCCTCCATATCCTTTTAACCTTGGCGATCTTCAGAAGGAAGCCTATAGAGTATTCAAATTCTCTCCAGGTTATACCCTATCTGTTGCCGAGAAACTGTATCTCTCTGCATTGATTTCCTATCCGAGAACATCCAGTCAAAAGCTTCCAGTCTCTATCAATTACAAGAAAATTGTTTCAGGTCTTTCAAAAATTGGTTTTCGTTCTCGTTATGCCATCCATGGCAATGAAGATGACGATGCTTATGCTGATTTGGCTATGAGGTTGCTGTCAAAAGAACATATTTATCCAAATGAAGGCAGTAAAACCGATCCAGCACATCCCGCAATTTATCCCACGGGTCAAAAACCAAAAGGTAGACTTGAGGATGCAGACTTCAAATTATTTGATTTGATAGCAAAAAGATTTTTTGCCACGTTTGGAGATCCTTGTGTAACCCAACAAACAATTGTTACCATTTTGGTGAAGGATATCCACATTTTCAAAGCTGAGGGAAAGAGGGTGTTGTATGAGGGATGGGGGTATTTTTACAAGCCGTATGCCAATATGTCTAACGTTGAAATGCCTATTGCTTTATCAACACTGCACAAGGATGACATGTTGAAGAATGTGGATATAACCCTAACAGAAAAGTTTACCCAGCCTCCGGTACGGTTCAATCAGTCTAGTCTACTAGAGAAGATGGAAAAAGAAAAAATTGGCACCAAGGCCACAAGGTCCGAAATCATTAACACCCTCTATAAAAGAAATTACATAACCAATACTGTTGTTCCTTCCAAGGAAAAAGAAATGAATGATCTCCCATTAAGTACCGGAATCAAGCCAACAGATATTGGGTTTGAAATAATACGAGCGATGCGAAAATACGTACCTAACATAGTGTCTACAGGCCTTACTAGATCTATGGACGAACAGTTGGAAAAAATTGAATCAGGCAAAATCAAAAGCGAGTATGTGGTAGATCATGCCAAAAATAAATTAAAAGAGGCAATATTTTTTTTTAAGGAAAACCAAAGGGAGATAGGCGCACAAATGACAAGTGCATTGGAAGCAACTAAATCTGTTGTAGCAGCCAAGAATAGGCAACAGGTTATGCTGGGAGCGTGCCCTGTTTGCAACAGAGGTGATCTGGTCATCAAAAAATCAAACAAAACCAAAAAAAGATTTGCTGGATGCTCTCTGTACTCATCTGACAAATGTACTGCCACTTCGCCATTACCACAAAAAGGAAGAATAAAAAACACTGGTAAGGTTTGCACTGAATGCAGGTGGCCCATTATCAAATGCATGTATTCTCTTCCAACAAAGCATCAGTGGCAATTTTGTATCAACACGCAATGTCCATCAAAAGGCAATACTAAAACGGATTCCAAGACAGTGCCAAAACAATGTTAGTTGGCCTAAAATGTTTCCTTTAACCTTTTGGCATTCCATTAGGTTAAAGGAAATGATGCACAGATAATCTGAAAGATGACCCTCTAATTAGCCAAATTTTACTATTATTAAATTTATACATAATTGTGTTTCAGGAAACTGAAACTATGGGGATATCAACATAAACTTATTAATTATTGGAACATTTGTATCACTTTTTTTGGGCGTTACGGGAAAAGATGCGAGTATCTTATACTTAAAAGGTGGTTTTTACAAATGGTTTGTTTCATTGCTGATATAGTTTTTTATGGATCCTAATCCAAGTGCACTTCTACAAATCGGCCTATTTTGTCAATCCCTGCTTTCGTAGGTCTTTTTGAGGATTTTAGAAAAGAGTTTTTGTCTGTCAGTATATCATGGACAATCTTAAACTCCTGTTCTTCCAAGAATCTTCCTTGGAAATTCGTCTCACTATTGTCTGTCTTAATGGGGTATACCTTGAGTATTTTTTTTACTTTTGCTAAGGGGATGTCATTGTCAGCATTATCTTGTTCAGGTTGATTGGTCGGGTTTTTTATATCGTTTGTTTGAAATACCAACCTTACTGCCAAACTGAAAGGAATGGCGTTGAAGTTACCATAATTGCCCCAAGAATTATACAGAAAATTTCCAATGCTGTATAAAATCAGCCGTCCTTTGTATTCTTCGATTTGTTGCATATTGTGGGGACCACCACCAATCACAAGATCTGCCCCCGCGTCTACAAGTTGGTGCCCTAGTCTTGTCTGCTTGTCTGTCTTCCAGCCATAGTTACGGCGTCCCCCCCAATGGGGAAATGCAACAACGAAGACATTGTTGTTGTCTTCTCTTAGTTTTTTTATTTTTTGGTGGATTCTATTAAGTGAAAGCCTGTTTACTCCTCCTTTCATGTCACTTGCGTAAAAAGAGAAGTCCTCGTCATATCCCTTGCGGTATTCAAAGGCGGAGATAACCGCAAGTTTCACCGTTGTGTGCCCGATAAAGATGTTTTTTGTATATGGTGTGCCAGCTTGCCTTCTGTTAACACCTGCACCAAAGAATCTTATTCCGCTTTCTTCCAGCTTATCCAGAGTTTGGTGTAAACCGTCAATTCCGTAGTCCAGCACATGGTTATTTGCCAATGACACATTGAGGATATTGTATTTTTTCAAATATTTGACAGTTTTCGTTTTATCTGTCCAGTGCTGATATACACCATTCTTTTTGCCGTAACGGTTAGTGGAGGAAACTGGAAAAGTGGGTCTCACGGTATTATTCACATCTATCAGTGGTGTTTCAAGGTTTGCAATAACCAAATCGGATTCAAGTAAAATGGGCTTTACCTTTTGGAAAAAATAGTCGCGGTCAAACCTTTCTAAGGGATTATATCCGATATCCTTTCGGGATCCATAATCATTAACATAGTTTTCTCCAAAAGTTGTATCACCAACAAAAAGGATTTTGAATTCATTTCCAATGTTTTTATCATAGTTGAGATCTAAATCATTACTTAACTTATCCGGAATTTTTTTTACTACCCCTTTCATTTTGTCTACCTCCTATTTATTAATCTGTCCGATGATTGTATTCTTTAGGTAACCTCTTTAGATATAATGGGTATAATATTATTCTTTTGGTTCATGTTTAATGTGTTTAAATCAATGATATGGTGTGTTTAATTATCAGAAAATACCTTTGCATATGATATTGATGGCCGCATCTTTAGCAGTATCAACATCCACAACAACAAAAGCGATGAAAAACGATTATCATGATGATCCCTTATATATAAATTTTATAATCTGCTTGAAAACACATAAAACCAAGAAACTTGATTCTCATTTTCTAATAAATATTATCTGTCAAGACCCGAGAACCGGTCTTTGTCTTTTTAATTTCTCGAAATAAGGAATTTGACACAGGATAATACATGTGTCATTGATATAATACAACTATTTACGTATTCTAATCGTCCAAATTTATAGTTAGATTGGTCATTGTTGAAGGTAGCAAATCTTATTAGAACACGTTGTTAACAAGAACATATTCATATGTTGTGTTATGTGTGACATGTTGATTTGTAAATCTAATAATCTGTTACCTTTAGCATGGTTATGTAATGGAATTAGTGTTGATAATATATGTACATATCAATTCATTTGAGTAAAATGAACATGTTCATATATTCTATCAATGTGTACTCACATTTGAATAGGGACAGGGTAGAAAAACACGTTACATTAAAATCAACACATAGTTCCATACATTGGAACTCGAAGAAAATAAATTTGTTACTTTGTTTAGAAACCATAAGAATTTTGCACAATTCAAAAAAATATGATTCCGTCTTATTTGGTTGAGGGACCAGAAGGAAAGACAGAGTCAAAAACACTCTTGATTCTCTGTTTGTCAATTGCCTTGAGAAACGTTGGAACCACCCGATTATTGCCTCTACTCCTTATGGCAAATCAATAATACAAGTAAATCAATTTCGAAGGCGATTAGTTTTGGATGTGTGAAATATGTTTGATAACTGTTTTTTGGTGTATTCGGATAGAAAATAATTCCATCAAGACCACTTAATAATTAGACCATATTTTACACCTTTCAACACTTTTTGCTTGTCTACCTCAAATGTGTCATTTCCTTCCAAGTCAGAAATCCAATCCTTGAAGGCCAAAAGGACACTGCAAAATTTGATTAGCAAGGAATAGAATGGTGTGGACAAACAAAAACAATCAGCCCGCAAATGAGCCAGAGTTTGATGAGAGGATGTGGTCATTGAAGCATAATGGATTATGCATTAAAATTTTACAATGTTTGTTTTATATTCTAAATTATAGTAATAGTTATACAGTTTCATAATAACCAGAATTATTAAACCTAAAATCTAGGGAACAGGCCATGTAACCTTTTTTTTGTAATATAATCAAGCGTCCCATATATATCAAATTATCTTACCTCTTTAAGTTGAGTATAAATAGTGCACTATTGCCAATCGGAATTGGTAAATATTTACAAATAAATACAAAAATAATTGGGGGTGGATACCCATGATAAAATATAACCGCTTGTTATCCGCATCTGTTGTTTTAATGTTAATCTTTGCTATGCCTGGCATGCCTGATCTTGTTACCAAGATTTATGCCGCATCATCTGTTTCTGAATTATTTGACAAGTATCTTGATGTCCCTATTTTTAGGTACTCTGATCCTTTGCAGTACAAAACCCCATCATCCTCCCCCAAATCCACCCGCTCTGCACCTTTACCTTCTGATGCTGATCCTTTGCAGTACAAAACCCCATCATCATCTTCCCAAATATCTCCTTCTGCATCTTTAGCCTCGGATCCTACTGCCGGGTGTGGCGAGTCAAAGATACTTGGAGTTCGCTCAAGTGGTTATGATGGCACTAAGGTTCCGCAAAATACCCTTGACAAAAACTTTGACACCAGATGGGGTGACTATGGTATTGGATCTTATATTCAGTATGAACTTGAACCCAGTACAGTGGTATGCGCCATTGACATTGCCTGGCAAAGGGGCGATCTTAGGACAAGTGCGTTTACTGTCTCTGCTTCTAACGATGGCTCTAACTTTGTGAATGTGTTTTCGTCCAAAAGCGGCGGAAAGACAAACTCTTATGAGCGTTATGTTGTTGAGTACCCCGATCTTCAGGCCAAATACATAAGGATAACTGTCAATGGGAACACGGAAAATAACTGGGCCTCAATAACTGAGGTTCAAATACTGTCAAAGCCGTCCTCAACTGTTCCCACTGCCGGGTGTGGCGAGTCAAAGATACTTGGAGTTCGCTCAAGTGGTTATGATGGCACTAAGGTTCCGCAAAATACCCTTGACAAAAACTTTGACACCAGATGGGGTGACTATGGTATTGGATCTTATATTCAGTATGAACTTGAACCCAGTACAGTGGTATGCGCCATTGACATTGCCTGGCAAAGGGGCGATCTTAGGACAAGTGCGTTTACTGTCTCTGCTTCTAACGATGGCTCTAACTTTGTGAATGTGTTTTCGTCCAAAAGCGGCGGAAAGACTAACTATCTGGAGCGTTATCTTATTCCAAACTCTACATTACATGCCAAATATGTGAGGATAACTGTTAACGGAAATACTGAAAATCTATGGGCCTCAATAACTGAGGTTCGGATACTGTCACAACCAAAGAGTACTCTTGTTTATAACCTCACAAGTTCAGAAACCAGGACTATATTGCCTATTCAATTGAAGCTGCCAGATGGAACGTGGAGCCAACCAGTGGAATACAATTTTGACACTGGGGCAACGACCACAGACGTGGCGCCTCAATTCCTGTCTGCATTTGGATACGGGCCTAATGGGGTGGGAGATGACTCATCCAAGAGAAAAGAGCAACCAGGAAAAATCAGAATTGCGGGGCTGGATGGGGAGTTTGACCTGCCAGTCATGGTGCAGGACAAAGATCATTACGATCTGTTCAGAGAGCAGCCACCACCGGCAAGGTACCCACTCCTAGAGGTCAAAAACATCCTGACACAAATATCAATGGTGTACACCAGTGAACAGACCACGCTCAGGCTAAGGGATGTCCCGATACCCGAGTTGGCAGACGCAGGCAAACTGATAACCCTGCCGGACCTTCAGCGCAGGGATGGCACCCCAACAAGTGGCTGGCAGTGGATGCGTGTAGATTTCATAAACCCATCCACTGGTGCCGGAGTTGAGGATTGGTTTGGGCTCAACACAGGCGACAAGAGGCTGGTGCTCAAAAAGCAATCCGTTGCAGATGAAATCAACCTCCCGCTGACAAGGACTGGTGACTGCAACTATGACAGCAAGAGCACTGTTGTCTTCAAGGAGGCAAGCAAGCCGGTAAAGCTGGATTCTGCGCCAGTTCAGGTAAGAGACGAATCTTGTCAGTTTGCACGCGGTGGCGAGCCCCGAAACTTTGGCGGGGGACCGCCATTTCTGTCCGAATACACACTGATACTGTGGGACATGCACAGGGCATTGCTGCCAAGGTGATTCAGGGGGTCAACTGTGGATGGTTGTCTGCCACCGACAACCCGCAAACCCCTGAATCCTCCGAAATGCCAGAGAACATGGGTTTGGGCCCAAGGCAAGTCGCAGGAAGGCTTGGCAATAAACAACGGCCAGAAAAGAAAAAGGAGGTGGACTGGAAAAACATGTACAGTGCTCTCAAAACAACTACTACAGAATAGAACCCTCTGTTGAACGCATCCCTGGCACTGGATTCTAACCGAATTCTGCAGCAATGCCTGTTGAAACTACCGCAACGATACCAGCATTTCCAAGCAAGCGCCCAAAGCCCGTGTCTATGAAAATACTTGCTGTATGCTAATTATTGCCATATCATTTTGTTTGGGTTTTGTTGTAAAGTCCATACCTTCAGTCGTAAACTGCTCGGATAAGCGGTCAAACCCTATTACCCAGGGTATATGTGATTGCTGAGGATTCGAGCCTTTCTGATGGTGTTTAAATTGGGGTAAAGGATTTTAGTAAAGCACTGTATGCATGTATTCCGTTATTAGCCTTAGTTGTTGTTGGCAATAGCCTTGCCCGCCCACCATATGTCAATTTGATGATGACATACCGATTAGCCTTAGTTTCCTAAAGTGTATTCCTAAGAAGATAGTTTCTCGCATCAAGACCGAATCTTTTTGTTCTGAAAAAGAGATATCTTGTTTTTAAAATCGGTAAATGATGACTAGTGTTCTAGGATAAACAAATCTCGTTTGGCCATGTTCCATACCGCCCTACATCACCATAAACCCTGGTGATGCGGTTGGAAGGTATACTGATATCAGGCTGCCTTTATGCCTGCCAAAATACTTCCTAACCTTCCTTGGCCTGTGGTGCGGCGATGCTCTGTGGCCTTTTTTTGAGAGCCTCTTTCTCATCTTTGGATGCCGTGGTGACATGCGCTTTTCCTGGCACCTTCTGCTTGAAACCCCATTTGCGAAGTATGCGGTATGTGTGGGTATAATGGTATTTTGTGCCGCTTTTCTCCACAAACAGCTCTTCCACCTGTTTTGTTGTCCCGCCCTGTTTGGAGCCAGCTAGTTCTTTTTTTATTTGACTGGAAGTCTCTTGTGATATCTCAGGTGTTCTGCCGCTTCTTGTCCTATCCTTCAGTCCCTCAATGCCTTCCTTATCATATCTTTTTAGCCAGCCCCGCCCAAGGGTAGCTTCTTTTCATCACCATAACAACAAGAAAAGGAATGCGTCCGTCTTCTCTTACCTGATAACTAATGGCAGTCTTTCCTTAACCTCTGAGTCTGTTTCCTTTTTGTAGGAACTAACCAATTTGGATTTGGTCGTCAACATCATTGAGAACACGTTAGATAAATGAAGGTTGTAGATTGTTTTTGTGTTTATGCTAATTGGTACATTTTCAAAGTCACTTGAGTGATTACTCTGATTGTGGGAGGATATGGATTGCAGGCTGGCCTGAGTTCACTAGCTTGAGGTCATACTGAACACAAGGTCAAGGAGACTGGCTGCACCTGCGTATTCTTATTAAAATTACCATTCGTTTCTATGGGGAAGTTATTCCGTCTAAACTTGAGTCTAAATAATGATAATTGTGCTTTAGAGTCTCATTGAACAAACCAAAAAGTGCGGTTAACAATCATTTCAATTATTATGGATGTCTCTGAACTTTTTGTCTGTTATTCTTAAAGCATCAAAATCTTTCGTTGGGGTAACGTCTAAACCCAACTCTTCATACCGTGTGAGCCCATATTCTGATTGAGGTTCTAATAAGAGCGGCAGTGAATATCCTCCCTCCTGACTGGTGTTAAAAATAACATAACCCGATAAATCTTTTTCTTCCTCAAGGGTTATCAATCGGACGTTTGTAGGCGGCCTTGGTTTTCTTTTTGTGCTGGCTTTTGAAGGCTCGCATGCTAGCACGAGATATTTCTGTACTTTGAATAATTCTGATTTATCCAGCCTAGTGGAGGTAAAACCGTGACCATGCAAAATGGCCAACAATTTGTCTTTGCTGCCTGGAATTGCATACGCATAAGGCATTTTAACAGTTCTCCTGTCTTCCAAAGATGATTCATAAGCAGGAATGGCAAATTCTTCAATTTCATTAGAAACTGTATTTAGAAATTTCATTTTAAAGTTTTTTTCAGGTTCGCTGAACTTGTATCTAATTGAAATCCTGTCTGCTTTTTCATTTGCAGTTTGGGGATTCTCAAGTATGATGGATTTGTTTTGGGTGATCCACTTTAGGATAGATACGAGAGCAAGATATTGCGCAGAAATACTGCGCTCTAACTGCTGATCCTTATCTTTTCCAGGCAGGGGTTCTTTTCCTTCAACCAAGATGGTTAAAGCGTTATGCCTTAACGACAAAAAATTCCTTGCATCAACAATATCGTCTGTACTATGCCTTGCCCTGCCCTCTGGATCGATTAACACATACCTGTCACAACTATAGTTAAACTTGCCTAGATCCAATTGCAAATGATTCAATAAACTACCAAATTGATCTTTATCAAATTTTTTGATAATGCTGGGATTGGTGGGCCCGTCTATGAGCACGTCCTGGTAAAATGCATAGTTATTCTTCTTCAAGTATTCCTTTACAGGCGGATAGTTGTGGACATCTATTATTACATTTGGCTTCCAAGATTGAATAAAGGAATGTATTGCGCGGTTTTCTTCCGACATTAATAACAAGTGGTCTCTGTTCAAATCAATTCCTGCAGTGTTTTGACGTTTGTTTTTGAAGGCTCCATCAGGATTTGCATTAGACAAAACACCGACACAGATATCGGGGAACTCTTTGGTTTTTATCAGATGATCGATTAGCCTCAGGGCCGACTGCCTGCTACCTTTTTCATCACCATGTTGCCCTGCAAAGACGAAAACCTTTAATTTCGGATTATTTTGATCACCGACAAAGACAACATCTATCCGCCGTTTATTGGTGGTTCTACCAATGACCCTGTAATCTATGCTATTTCCTTCAATGCTTCCACCCTGCGGAACATCCACATCTGATGCCATACCACTTATTCCGTTGGGGAATATATTAGTTTGATTATGATTTAAAAGCGTATAGCTAAAATTGTCCTGAGAGTAAGCAAGATACGATCCATTGTAAAGTTCTTTTACCATCGTTCTACTTTTGGTATCGACCACAACCCCGTCATTTATGGTAATCACATTGTCTGCTTGAACAACTGAATTTATGCTATGATCTACAACGACGATTGTCATGGACTTTCTTAAGCTGTTCAATGTATTCATGATGTGCTTTGCAGATTCAGTATCTATTGCAGATGTGGGCTCGTCCAATAATAATATTTTTGGTTTCTTCAGCAATGCTCTTGCAATAGCTATTTTTTGAACTTCCCCACCCGACAAATGTACACCCCCTTGACCAACGATTGTACTTAATCCCTTTTCAAATTTATTAATAAACAATAAAGCATCCGAAGCAATGCATGCCTCTTCAATTTCCTTGTCTGAGGCATCAGGGTTTGCCAAGCGAATATTCTCTTTGATTGTTCCAGAAAACACTACAGGACTCTGAGGCACCAGGGCAATTTGTGATCTTAGGGAAGATACCAAAACATGCTTAATGTCTTGCCCGTCAATCAATACCTTCCCTTCAGAGGGATCATATAATCGCATAATCAATTTCAAAATAGAGCTTTTCCCAGATCCGCTTTTCCCAACAAGCACCGTAATGCTTTTGGGGCTTATGTCTAAACAAACATCCTTTAGTATGCTTTTATTTTTTTTACCAATGGAAAAAGAGACATGCTGAAAAACTATGTTGCAGTTTGATGCTCTTAAACCTGGAGCGTCATATTCCTCATTAATAGAAGAGGGTATCTCTAAAACCGCTCGTATGTGTTTCAATGCGATAATGCTCCTGTGGTGATCTTTTACGTTCCTGGTAAAGTATCGGACTGGCTCATAAGCGAAGAGAAGAAACCCTGAGAATATTACAAGTTGACCGAGAGTGATTTCATTATGCAAAACTTTTTGTCCTCCGAACCACCAAATCAATGCCATACCCAATGCTGTTAAACCGTATGCACAACCCATCATAATTCCATATTGGCGTTGAGCCTTTATTTGCGATGACTCAATCTGTCCAATATCGCTTGTTATTTTTCCTATCAAGTTTTTTTCAGCACTGGACGATTGGATGGTTTCGATATTGTCAAGATTTTCTTTTAACAGTGTGGTTAACCTTGATTTATCATTTCTCTGCTGTGCCAACACATGGCTTATTTTTGACTGAATCTTTCTTATGGATAAATATTGAACAGGCAATATTGAATATGCAACCATTGCCAGAAAGGGATCAATAAGAACAAGTATAACAAGAGGATATGATATTCTGGCAATGTTGGTTATTGTTTTTATAACTGTTGTTTCCACAAAGGGCCTTACATTGTTGGTATCCACTATTATGTGGTTTAAAAGGTCGCCAGAACCATATTTTCTATGGACATCCAAGGATAGGAATTCTAATTTTTGAACTATTGCCCTTTGAAGCTCAAAAACAAACTTCCTGCTAACAATTGATGCACGGGAAATTCTCATATAAGCTGTAATGCCATATAGCAAAGAAACACTCAACAGGCTGACAATGCCGAACTTTAAAGCATCATAAGGAGTCTTGCCAATTTCAATACTGTAGAATGAAATTGGATTTTCACCGCTTGCACCCAATCCATCAACTAACGTGCCCGTAATTACTGGTATTTGCATTGGAATTATAACAAAAAGGATGGACCAAAATATTGCAAAAGAAAGTTTGGTTCTGTATCGCTTTAGGAAAGTCAGCCCGTATTTTATAATTGATTTGTTTTTCCTTCCGTTTTTTTTACTGCCGCTCATTCTACCAAACTATGGTGAATATTTTCTTTTTTCTTTATTAAATTGTTAAATAACGAACCAACTCTTATGGTGTTAGCCGCAGAGGATATCACGGGTATAGCAGACATTTTTTCAAATTCTCTTACGTATAGAGGAGATGATGTTATGGCTCCGGATAATGCAAGTATTTTGTACCCTAAACTCGCAAGATGGTTTACTGTGTATAGAGCAGAAGGCGCATTATCTGCTGCAACCGCTAATCCGCCTACCCTTTTTTGAAATAAGGGTTCATTTAACAAGAAATTGGTTTCTTGTTGTAAAACACCATCTGCTATTTCCATTATTATGATATCTGGATTTAACTTTTCTATATCATATAACATGATTTCAAATAATTTAAGTAATTCCTTCTCTTCGCATTTATATGTGGAAGGAAAACCATAGTCGCTAAAATCTGTTACATAAATGGCACTTGCCGAAACCATTTCATCAAAATCCCTTGGGGAAATGCTCCCTGTCAATTTACAGGCGGCTACCGATAATCCCTTTTGAGAAAGCGATTTTACTAATTTTCTACAAAAGGTTGTTTTTCCGGAACTCATTCCTGATCCTACTATAGCCAATAGATTTCCTAGTCCTTTAGGTCTTGATAAAGAATGATCAAGATACCTTTTTTTAAATATTGTTTGCTTGAGATTTATTTTTTTTTGGTTTGATGTCTTGTCCTTCAGAAAACCCAAAAATGAAACCTCTGTAGATCTACCAGTTGAGTTATGACTGGATTTTATCCTTCCTACCATGCCTGCAGTAGTCAACAATGAAAGATCTTTCAACCCTTCTACTTCTGCTTCAAAAGCATCTGTTGCATATCTATTGCCAAAAATACCCACGAACAAATCTCCTTCATAAATTCTCATTTTCCTACTATCCATATTTATCAGTCTGGTGTGAGAGCCAACACGAATAACCCTGAATAATCCCAGATCCCCTACAACAGGCGTGTCACTATATTCTTTTGCTTTAGTAATTTCATATTCATGATCGCTGCGTAACAATCTACTTGCCCATGACCACTTTATTTGACCATAATTCATATTAATGGGGTTAGATCTGGTTGAATATTCTACATTTTTCTGTATGATGCTCATATAACTTTAATAGTAAACTGTTGTCGATATGTGATATAAGTATTGCTTATAAGTATTGCTTATAAGTACATTATTCCAGGATTAGGGAAGAACCCGAATAACACACATTGAGGGGGTTTCATTTAAAAAAGGGTAAGTGGTGTTTACAATGATACAGGTGTGAATATGATTTAAATGGGACTATACAACAACACCGCGAATTTATCCTTTCAGGCTTCTATACAATTATCCTGAATATATTTGGTTGAATGATTTGATACCATGTATACATATAATATCTTGTATTGATCCTGATTCCAGATAATTTTTTTAGATGCGGTGGTTGTAGAATAATGCGATCGTAATAAAGATATTCATACTTTCACTTTTAAATAGTATATTCTATTTATTGGCACGAAAAATATGAATTACATTTTATTCTCACTAAACTCATACCTTTATGACTAGACTTTAAATAATAAATAAAAACTTGAATTAGCCTTCATATTATTATGAATTATTATGTGGCTCTGTTAGCTT
The DNA here is from genome assembly GCA_963779615.1 of uncultured Nitrososphaeraceae archaeon. Lineage (GTDB taxonomy): Archaea > Thermoproteota > Nitrososphaeria > Nitrososphaerales > Nitrososphaeraceae > Nitrosocosmicus. The sequence goes on along the minus strand of CAVZZA010000003.1, from coordinate 1,076,520 downwards.
AAGAAAAAGCTATAGTTGCGGTTATGCCATAAGCGATATTGATGTGCCTAATGCAGAGAACTAAATCAAAGGATATTGCCTATTCACTATATCTTTACTTCCTTGGTCTCTCTTATAGAAGCACTGCAAAGGCGTTAAACCGATTTGTGGAAAGAAGCCCGGGGTCAGTCTGGAAATGGATTCAAAAATACAGGCCAAAGAGACTATCAACCAAGAGAAAAAAAGGTTCATGGGTATGTTGTTGATGAAACCCAGATTAAGGTTGGCTCCCAACACACATGGCCTTGGGTTGCAATTGAACCAAAACACAGGAAAATCCTTTGGATTGATGTGTCAGTTGAAAGAGCAATACTTGTAGCCGAACGGTTTATTGCGTCTCTGACAAATAGGTATGGAAAGCATCCGGTTTCAACAGATGGGGGAACTTGGTATCCACAAGCATGCAGGTTCCTGAAACTAAAGCATCATCTGCATTCCCCTTTTGAGAAAAGCCTGATAGAGAGGACTGTGCAGTACATCAAGGACAGGACAGAAGGATTTGACGATTATTTTCCGTGTAGAAGGAAGAAATGCAAACTAAAGCACGTAAAACAATGGTTGAATCTGTTTGCTTATCACCACAATAGCGAAATAATCTCTTAAGTTAACAGAGCCATTATGATGTTCAAAAGGTTTTAATAAAATGTTTTGTTCCATCATCTGTTTTATGGGTGTAATTTTTTTCTCGGCATAGAAAATAATTTATTTTCTGCATGTTTTTTTTGTATTATTCCTTTTCACTCTTGTTTTTGTCCAAGGCATATTTGTTTCTCCTACGCGTAATGTGGGGGGAACAATGAAGGAGATTTTATAAAGAAATGCTTGGAGATAAACCAAGAATTTTGACTGATCTGATGCATCAAATGGCGTTGGTTTGCTCGAATCATGTTGTTGATTTGCATTTTTTCCTCTAGACCCCTTATTTTCACTCTCTTTTTTCACCTTTGCTGCAACTCCAAAATATTTTATGGTCTGTTTATCTCGCTCTCCTTTGCTGTTTTTCCTGTTTAAACCGTAATCAGCTGACTGTTTCCAATTCCTGCCCAAGCACCATCCCCGAATACGCAAATTTATTGTCCATTATCGCATCCACATATTTTGGAAAGATGGAGCCATCAATGCAAGAGCCGTGCATGGGAAATACCATTTTTGGATTCAACCTTTCAAGCCTTTTGGTTGTTTGCCTGTACTGGGCCTTCGCTTGCAAATATTCCTGCGCCTCTATAGAGGGCAAGCATGCTGTCTGATAGGTCCTCTTCTGTAACTGTTCTGTTGTTGCCTGGCTGAATAAACAGGTCTGATGGGAAAAGTGACTGTGTCGACTCCTCAAAAACCATCATGCTGTCCCAATGGTGAACATGGGGGGTCATGATGAATTTGAACCTCCTCTTGCCTGTTTTTAGAGTTTCATTGTCCCAAAACGAAATGTGGTCAACAGGGATGTTGTACCATCCCGTCAAATTTAATTTCGAGCTCAAATCACTGCATACCAATTTGGCATCCGCAGAATCAAGAAATGCCATCCCTCCCCATTCATCACTTTCAAAGTGTAGGAATGCGACATAGCTTAATTTGCTCAATGGAATTATTTCCTTTACTTTTTCTTCTATTTTCTTGTACATCCCGATAGGGCCTGTATGGATGAGCATTGGTTGGTCATCATCAATTAAAAATTGGTTAAATGTGATGCCAAATGTGTCGTCAAACCCTGATATTCTGTATATCCCATTACCCGTCTCTGCAATTTTGACGTCAATGTCTTTTGGAAAGTTTCCTTTCCCAACTTCTCTCATGGTTTGACTATCATGATCCCTTTAAATAAATAAACAATTTAAATAGAATTTATTTACTCCAAATCCGTTTAATGCTGATAATTGCCTTTCTCTGTTGGTATAGATCATTTTAAGGTATAACGCTATTACATATAGATAAATATCGTGAGATAATAATTAGCATGAGGATATTTGGTGAAATGGAGTTTTATTGTTATTTGTGACAAATGTGGTTACATCTCCACGGAAAAACTATCTGAAGAGAAAGCGAAAGATCTTTTACATGCTCATGTGGGGGGACCACAGAACTGTACTACAGGACACATCAAATTAATGAAAGTAAGGACCTAGACTGCTTTCATATACCCTACGCTTTTATACAATATTCTTATACATTCTGAATATGTTCTGTATTTGAACTTAACTTCTTGTACATCAATGTCTTCGCTTAATTGTTCTTTGGAGGTGTCTATTGCATACTTTTTACCAATGTCGTCTAAAATTGTATTTATGGTCGAATTATTGTATGATTCAACGATTAGGCGGTCCATATTATGATGTAGATATCCTAGTATTTATCTAACATCTTTTATGTTCTACTTTTTCAAGCCGCTACCCCTTTAGACCTGAGTGTTTCATCCAGCAGGGGTTGACTTAAAGCGCTTATTTGAGTTTTGATTTTGCGTGTTCTGGTCATTTGGTCAATTGCTGAACTTTCAAACACTGAAAACCAAAATCACCCGCCCAAAAGGGGACCTTTCACTTTTTGTCATTTCGCATTCTATCGGCTGCTGCATGTACCTCAAAAACTTTTTGCGACTTGTGTTTTGTACAGTCAGGATTGTGTCTGTCTGTATCTGCTGTTTTGTCAGCATTGCATTGTATACACATGGCCAAATCAAAACTTGTTAATTCTGTCTGTTGTTATGCATGGACGCAATTTATGGTCAGATGTGTTTAGTAAATTGAAGCTTATCGGATATTTTCGGTGAAATTTTGTATTACCAAAACTGCCATACGCTGCATATCAATAATAAAAAATCATTGGTGCCTTCTATCCATGCTCAATACAAAATTAGTTTTGCATGTTGTTTATTGTTGTTTACCTAATAAATTCATCTATGTCTATTGTTTCCAACCCCGGGATTTTTGCTATTTCAAACCTCTCCTTGTCTTTTAATAAAGAAATGGTGGCGTCTATCCCTAATTTTGTGGTTAACAGGTTGTTTTGATCACTCGATGGGTCTAAACTGGATCCCTTTGCATTGGTTACTATTAAAATGTCTTTGTCGGCTTGGGCCCTTGTGGAAATTGCGTATTCTACCTCCACTGGGTCTTCTGGATTGATGTCTTCGTCAACAACTATTGCAGTCTTTAAGGAAGGGTGGGCTGAAAATGCGGTAAGAATCGCATTTTTGGGCTCCCCTTCCAGTCTTTTTTTGATTTGAATTACCGCATTAAGCCAGTTACTTCCACCGTCTGTTAGGTGGACTGACTTTGTTGTGGGGACGGTGTTTTTGACATATCCAAATATCTTTGATTCGATAGGCAGCCCCATGAGTAACCTATGTTCGGTATATCCAGGTAAAATGTCATAATATATTGGATCGTCCCTATACCATATTTTGTTAATTTCAAAAACTGGTTGTTTTCTTTTAAAGTCGTATGTTCTAAGCATCTCTACCATCCATTCTTCGGCGAATTTGTCGTGAAGTATTTTTCCTTCCAGCACTATTTCACTGTGTTTTGGTACATCCAGTCCTGAAAACTGGTTTTTTGCCAATTCCAGGTTCCCGTCCATCAAATAATTCGCTATTGATATTTCGTCGATGCCGTATGCCGCTTGGTAGGCTGCGGCTAAATTCACAGCAGGATGCACTCCGATCACCACATTTATTTTCAAATCCTCTTTGTGTTCTTTAGAGTGGACAAAACATTTATGGAGGTGCCTTCCCTCCACCATTCTTATTATCATTTCCTTGCTGTTTAATAATAACATGCGATGGGTTGATGAATTTTGACTTTGACTTTCCTCATCTTTCACATAGATTATGGATGATGTAACAAAGGGTCCTGCGTCTTTCTCAAAATGGGTTATGATTGGAAGATCTAACAAGTTTTGTGAACTGTTTTTATAAAATGGGGCATCAGATGATATTTTAACCGGATAGCTTTCCTTATTTATGTTCGCAAAATTGGAAAAATCAATTTTGCTGTTTTCACTGCTTGTTTTTAAGTCATAGAAAAAGCGTTTCCTTGTCCCCAGTATATTCGATACAACTTTGAATTTTGAGTCCTCTACATTGGTAAATAGTATTGCTTCTTTCTTGTCAAGTTTGCCCACAATTGCTGCAAGTTGAAATTTCCTTTTACCTTTTTGTCTATAGTCAATAATTCTTTTTTGTCTTTTAAAATGGATATAAAGCCCCTGAGATCGTATTTGTTGTATTTTTTTCATTCGCATCTATGGTTATGCTGCTTCTTTCGCTACTTGTTTTTTCTTTGTTGTTGTTATTGATCTCATTGTTCATCTTTTTTGTCCTCTATTGTTTTTAATATTTTGTCATTGATTGTCTCTCATGTCATCAAACTGCAACTTGTTTTTTGTGAAAAATGACACGATGCAAATTCCATTTATCATCAATGAGATTCTTCTTGACAGGGTGTCTATGAATAACTGATCATTTTTATCCTGTATGACTTTAGCCGTATTCGTTTGGTTGGTCGTCGCTAAAGATACCGAAATGGAGCCAATCCTCAATTTCTCTTCAGAAATCGAAATAAAATATCCGTTATCAAACTTTAGTATATTGAAAAGAAATTTCCTTTTTTTGTCATTTGAAGTTATCTCAACCTGATCGCTCATTTATATACACATGAATGGATAAATTTTATCCATATTAATATTATTTCAACAAATCTGTTTTAAATCTATATATAGACATCTTTAACAAAAATGTTGTTAATGCAATATTTAAAAGTAGATGACATCACCTACAAAAGATTAAATTCCTTGTTGATTGATTATGTGGATTTAAAAAAACAAGATCTAGATATGAATGACCTTTTAAATGAATTAATTGATAACTATCAAGAAACAATTTGGGGTACAATAGGTGCGAATGCTGGTGGTGGTTGATTAAACGGCAAGTCTTTATTTAATTTGATAAATAATATATAAAATATGGATTTTACATATTATGTTGATTGCTTATCTCCCATATTTCGGATATTCATTTAGGTTACGCCCAGTTTAATCTACAAGAGCGTGAAGAAGATCTTTACGCGGCATTTGAAGAATCAGTAGATAAATCTATTCATGAACACGTTGAAGCAATAATTCTTGCTGGGGACATTTTCCATAATCCCAAACCCAATGGCGCCTCTGTTATAAGATTAGCGCGTGAATTAAAAAAACTAAAGGAAAAATCTATTCCTGTTTATTTTATACTTGGGGAGCATGATATAAGCAGAACCAATGATGTGCCCCTTCTATTTTTGTTTCATAATTTGGGATTAGCTAAAAGACTTAAGCCAGATTCGCCTGCTCAAATAAAAGACCTGTTGATATATGGATTTAATAAGGAAAGACGATCCAACATTGATAATGGATTAATTAAACCATTTAAAAAATTAGAAAAAATGGTAAAAAATGACAAAATAAGAGGGAAAAGATAAAGAAAATTTTGGTTCTCCATCAGGGATTATCTGACTTTAATAAATTTGCAGGTGAGATTTTTGCAAGCGATTTGCCCTTGGGGTTTGATTATTACGCAATGGGCCATTATCATGATCATATACAAAAAAACTTTCCTGAAATTGAAAACCATTTGGTTGCCTATCCCGGATCGCTTGACCTTGGCCATAATGAGCCTATTTCAGATGTGGAAAAAGGGTTTCTTATGGTTGATGTTTCAAACAGCCCTGAAAATGTTACCACACAATGGATCAAGATCGAAAAAAGAAGACTTCAAATAAGCCACTCACTAGATTATGGTGAATTGGATAGGCATCTAAAATATCTTTTAGATTTATCCATGAACTGCCAAAAAAAACCTATACTCGATCTAAAAGTGAAAGGGGCAAAAATTGATCCTAAAATGTTATCTGGTGAACTATCTAAACTAAACGACTACTTTTTGTATTATGCCTGGAACACGTTTGATGAGGAGTCAGTATCTGGCAATTCTTATGACTATGCAAACGATTTTAAAATCGATAAGGAGCTTTCAAAATTGGTTTTAAATACGCTAAAGTCTGAAAACCTGACAAACTTGTCTTTAGATCTTGTGCAGATGATAAATGATGAGGAACAACTCACCAATAACATGAACATCGACAAAGGCAAGAACAAGAAAATTGTTGATTACCTTTGGAAATATTATGAAAATAACAAAAAAAATTATCAAGAAAAGGATGATGATTCTTTGGATTGATAAAGAAATTAATTTTAAATAATTTTTTATCTCATAAAAATACCAGCCTTGAGTTTACCCCTGGCATAACTGTGTTTGTAGGCCATAATGGATCCGGAAAATCCAGCATCATAGATTCCATCACATTTGCGCTGTTCGATGAACATACCCGCAAATCCAATAAAAATTTAGTTACCAAGGGTATTAATCAAATATCGTCTGATGAGTCGGGCTCCTTTGTTGTTATGGACTTTTCTGTTGGTTCTGTTAATTATAAAATTCACCGGCAAATCAATAACTCGGGACACCTTGTGTCTGTTAAGTTAGATCAACTTAAACAAAATGTTCTAATTGGTAGGAATGAAAAAAGTAAACCTGATTACCGATCGGTAATATCGGGGGAACGAAAACAACTTGGAGAATCAGTTGTCGGTGAAATCGAAACAATATTGGGAATAAACTATCAAAAGTTACAAATCGCTAGTATAATACAACAAGGCGAAATTAATAAAATAATTGACTCTCAACCAAAGGAGTTTAAGGAATTGTTAAACAATATGATGGGCCTGGACCGTTTGGACACGTCATTTGCGTATATGCATTCAATTATTGATGAGTTTAGAAATTCACTGAGGGAAAAGACTGGAGGTTACGATGATCATCATATAAATATGCTGATAACTAAAGCTGAAGAAAATCGAAACAGAATTGAAAAATCAAAAATATCCCTTAATACGGTGTATTCGGATTTATCTAAAATAACTGATGAGATGTTGGTGGTGGAAAAAGAAATAGACGATTTGGAACCTAAAATATCCAAACTTCAAGAAATAAGGGCATTGGAGACTACGCTATTAAAATATTTAAAAGAAAAATCATTTTCCCTAAAGATTGAAATCGAGAAAATCAAAAAGACGATTTTCGAAGTAAAAAACTCTCTTTCAGTTCTGGAGAATAAAGATGAGGTTTTTATTACTCTACAAATGGTCCTATCGGAGAAAGAAGAACTAACTAAAAAGACAAATAAGTTAGAAGGTGAAATTGGGAGGTTAAATGGATTTACCGAGTTTGCAAAAAAAATCCAAATAAAGGATGGTAAATGCCCTGTGTGTAACTCCAAAATAACCACAATAAATGATATGTTTGATATTTCTCACATCAGGCAGGAATTAGGTAAAAAACAACAAGAAAAGGCATTGATCGCATCTGATATACTGAAGTTAAATATGGAGGAACTCGATTTCAGAAAAAAAGAAAAAAATATAATATCTGCAGAAAAGACCTTGTCATCTTATGACATTTCTGTAAATCAAAACGTAGATGCTCTTGAAGAAAGGCTCACGTCTTTAAATAAAGATTTTCAAATTATTTCCAGGCTGGATTTTAATGATTTTAAAGGCACTGCTAACTGGTTGTCTTATAAAGTTGATGAGTATTCAGGAAACTTGATTGATGTTATAACAAAAATGAAGAGTGATCTTGTTGACGTTGACCCGAACGTTCTTAAACAAAAGAAAGACATAAAAAATAGACTGTCATCCAAATTCATCGAAACACAAAAACAAAAAGCAATATTGGAAAAAACTATCTCAGATCTGGAAACTGAGATTGTTGAATTTGACAGCTTGAAGTCTGAATTGTACTCAGCTTCTGGTTTTATTTCTGATCTTGAGAAAATCAGATCAAATGTTTTCAACAGGGATGGCATAGTAAGTTCTAGCTTAAGGACTTGGGCATTAAATTTAATATCTGTCAAATCCTCTGATTATATCAATACCTTTAATGTTGGTATATCTAAAATATCTTTGATAGAAAAACCTAGGGAGATAAAGGTTCTGTGTTACGGTAAGCGTGGAGAAATAGATATAATCTCATTAAGCGGCGGCGAAAAAGTGGCTGTATCGTTGGCATTAAGGATGGGAATTGCGTATTTGATGGGATCCTCAAAAATCGATTTTATTGTACTGGATGAGCCCACTTCTAATTTGGATGAAGAGCGTCGACGTTCCTTTGTCAAGATAATTTCAGATGTTTTTAGCAAAGGTGTTGGACCTTTGTCTCAAATTATAATTATCACCCATGATGAGGAGATATTTGAAAACTCTGAAATAGAGCAAATTTACAGATTTTCGATGAGTGACAAAGGATCTATTGTTACACCATGTTAGCCAACATATTCTTTGCCTCTTTGCTTTCTTTTGGATAAGGTTAATATTTGCATTACCATTTAAAATGTGTGATAGATGACTATGAGGCTATCTCGTTTACCTAGAGAAGCAAGAAGGACCAGAAAGCCCAAACAACCAAATTGGGTAAAATACCCAAAGAAGTCGTTATGGATTCAGTGTACCTATCAAAAATGCAGTCATTGTTGGCAATATTCTGGGGGTAAAAACTGGGCAGAATGTCCAATCTGCCATTCAAGTAGCAAGGTATCTGTCGCAAGAAAATCTTACACTTTTGGCAAGGTGTCCAATGAAAGGAAATCTTACACTATTGACAATGATCCCAGTGATTAATGCAGCCTGTTAATCATTGGCAGTTGTTTTGTGATTCATTTATAAAATACGAATTTTCATCTTTAGCTAATATTAATTCAACATTGTTGTTGTCGTTATCGTCATTAACATCTTTCAATCTTTCTAAATCATTGAGAATCATCAATGTTTTGCTGGTGTTGTATTTTTTTGGAATTATCTGCAAAAAAAAATTCAAAGTGTATGTGTCTTGAAATTGTTCTTCGGCCAGTTCTTTCAAGTTTTCGTCAAATAGTTTTAATCTTATCTGTTTTTCACCTTTTGTTATTAAAGCAATGTTCATCAGATGAAAAAATATCTGATGTTCCATTTATATTTGTAAAAACAATTGTTTAATCTATGTATTCTTCCCGAATATAAAACTGGCAGTCTTCTATCGACAGTTCCTTGCTTATTTGATTGTTTTTCCACTCTTTTACAGGCTCGGGGTCCTTTCCCATCGTTCTCTCCTTAATTTCATCTATTTTTATAAATGAGGGTAAATTTACCCATTGGCCTACAAAAAGAGCTTCTCCTGGATTCAGCGAAGGCAGTTGCTCTATGACTTTCCCATTTATGGCTTCACTAGCCGATCCTATCTGTGATTGATCTTCTTGCTGAACTATTTTCATTATTGATAAAGAACCCATTTGGCTTAAAACATTGGGATCGAGTGACCTGGGTCTTTGAGAAACTATTATTAGGCCTACGCCAAATTTCCTGCCCTCCCTTGCCACTTTTGATGCAATGTATTTTGTGTCCGTATTCTCATTTTTTGGAATAAATACATGGGCTTCTTCTATTACTACAATAACTGGACTGTGAAATAAAACCTGATTTTTTCCGGTGTTTCTTTGCTATTAAACCCTTGCCCTTGCTTTTCGATAACTTTCTTTGATACAATATCGATTCTAAATAAAAAGCAATTGCAACATTAGCTTGCTTTTCTGTGAATTCTATCAAATTAATTACGTTTACTTTTCCTTCCTTGATTTGTGAAACAGGATCCGATGAATTAGGGATTAAAATGCTGTCAAACCTTTTCCTTGCCTCTTTTATTTTGTCTAATACCCTATCTGCAGAAGTTGTGAATCTTTTTTCTTTATGGCCTATTTCCTGAATATTGCTTTCTAAAAAATCCCAAAAATTGTCTTCCGTTTTATTCTTCAAATCGTCATTGTCAAATGCTTTTAGTAATATTGTGTTTTGAATATCTGCATTGTCTCTGACCTCAATCACTTCTGCAAACTTTTCTGCAGTAAGGAGCCTTGGATTTATTTGGGCCTGAACAAAATTAATGTTTTCACCATCTAAGAAGTGATATTCGTCATGATAGTCAAAGATAACCATTGTCCCGGGTATTTCTGATATTGCTTTAGCTATTATGCTGACCAAATTACTTTTCCCCATGCCTGTCATCGCCAAAATTCCAAGGTGCCGAGTAGTAAGTTTGTTGATGTTTATTTTTGCATTGACATTACTGTTTCGTAAAAGGGTTCCAACTTTTAGCCATGATTCGTCTTCAGGATTAAATATTTCCTCTAGATCATTTTTATTTGCCTTGTAAACCTCTGTTCCTGGCAATGGCGGAATTTCGGGTAAAATTACCTTGGACTGTTTTAGTAAATTCAGTAAACCTAAGATTTTAACGCTAATTTTAAAACTTTTGTCTCTTTTATTTATTTCGGCAACAGTTTTACTTTCCAAAGCTTCTTGAAAATTTGAAATATCGTCTAAGGCATCACTTTTAATAAGGCATGATTCTACAACGCCCAATATTTTTTTCTTGTCGGTATTTGTTATAACTATGTATTCTCCGAGACCCACTGGCTCTTTTCCCTCAAAAATAACGTATCCTGAATTAGTAACTCCTATGACTACTCCTAAAAGATCATTGCTTATTGATGATTGTGATATGGATGATGAGGGTTCTGAACCGTCTAACATGTGTTTGTTGTTGCGTTCTATTCTATTATGTTTTGTTGTCTTTTTTGCTTGTAGGGCTAAAGTTGTGAATAATGATGTCTTTGATCTGTGGAAATGCAAATTATGCCCAAAGCTTGCGATGTGAGCATTTTTAAATGATTATATGTGTGTGATTTGTATTAAGCAACTAGTTTGCTCTTTATCTTCATTTGCATTAACTGATATTTTTAGCAAATGGTTGCTTTATGTCCTGATATGCCACAATTATGAAATGATGTTTTTAATTGGGATGGATAATGCACTTGGATGTTTTAACATTTGCTTGATAGTTTTTATTACTTTATACAATTAACGTTGATGTGATCAAAAAGTGTCGGTTTTAGGTATTTTAAAAGAGTGTGCTAATAGTGTTTATGATAACACTAAAAATATAATAGGAACCATTGAGGGACAACAAAAATTTAATATGGGCGCAGGAGGTGATGTTTCGACTAGAATAGACCTTGTGGCAGAAAAGTCTGTCTTTGATACCTTAAAGAGGAATAATTTTATTCCTGATGTTATGGGGGAAGAATGTGGTTTAGTAAAAGGCAATGACGCTGGATTGATTGTGATGGATGGGATAGATGGAACCACCAATGCAAATTGTGGCCTTCCTTTTTATTGCTGCTCACTGGCCTATTCTTCTGATACAAAGCTTCAATCTGTTACCGATGCAGTAGTTTTTAATCTTTTATCGGGCGACCTTTATCACGCATCTAAAAATAAAGGCTCATTTATTAATGAAAAAAAGTTAGATTTAACAAAACAACCAACAAAATCTGCAAAAGAATTGGTCGTAGGATTGAATATATCAGGTTTGCCTGAAAGTCTTTTTGTTTCAATTTCAAAACTGGTATCTTCAGTTAACCATGTAAGACATCTAGGTGCCAATGCTCTGGAGGTATGTTATTTTGCACAAGGCTCAATAGACGCATATATTGATATCAGAAACAAAATTAGGGCTATTGACATGGCTGCCTGTTATCTGATTGCCAAGGAAGCCGGTGGACTTGTTTTTGATATGAGTGGTAATGATTTGAATTGTGATCTTTCTGTGGATTCAAGAATGTCGTTTATAGCTGTTTCAAATTCTGAAATGTACAGTTGGATATATAGTTTAATAAAATGATTTCAGCAAAAGATAATTTGGCTGCAAATCTTATCTTTGTGGCAAATCCGAGCCGAGATTTAGCCGCGCCGATTTTCCTTTTTATGTGTTTTTATTGAAATAATTGTATAATCATCTAAATAAACCAACATACTTTAGACAAATCAACAAATTTAATAAAAAATTTAATAACTTCTTTTCATCAATGAATTTGTGGATTTCTTTCATAAAAAAAAATATAAGTGCGAGGCAGACAACGAAAAATTCGGTTCGTTTAGTGAACTGATTGAACACTCAAGGAAAATTCATCACTCTACAATTTTAAAGTGTTCTAAATGCGGAAAACAATTCCTCCATGAAAAAGATAGATTGCATCATGTGCGTGAGGAACACGGAAAAGAAATGGACGCACGGGTCCATAAAAATGACCATAAACATAAACGTAAAGGTGAAGGTGAGGGAAACGCACAAGAAAGAGTCAACTCTAACATGAAAAACTTTGGGGATAACTTTTAATCTTTGTCGCCTGTTTGTGATTTTATTTTTATGATAAACTGATTTGCATGTATTGTTGTTTGATCTAAAATTATGGCATCATGGTTGAGAATTCTGTATCAGGTGTTCAGTCTATTGAGTTGATTTGATGTTTTTGGTTAATGTGCTATTTTTTGTCATCAATCCAACTGTACGTACCAATGTTTTTAGAGTTCCGTTAGTTATAACCTTAATATTGTTACTCATCATTTCGATATCTTTCCTTTCCTTTTCACTGTTTTCTGTTATTGCCAATCCTCCTAAAAGAACAGGTATGTTGAATTCTGTACTTATCCTTTTCATGAGCCGTTTTGATGTTCCAATGTTTTCTTTAAGGGTCACAGAAATCATTATTAGTGATGGATTTGTATCTTTGATGTGCATAATAACCGATTCGGCAGGAGCCGATGGTGAGATGTTGTGTACTTTGTATCCTTTCTGTAATAGTATTGACTCTATTATATTGCATGCAATATTGTGAATTTCTCCTTCTGGGGTGCATAGTAAAATACTTGAATTTTTCCTGTCCTTTTTATGATACGTATTTAGCTTGTGAACTATTTCGTTAGTTATATTGCTGCATATATGCTCAGTTGCTATGTCTAATATATTGTGTTCCCACAGGTATCCAATCCCATATAAAACCTGTTTTAGGATGTCATCGTAGAACTCCGCAAGGCTAGTTTCTTTTTCGTACAGTTGAGCTATCGTCAATACTTTTTCCGCATCACCATTTTTTAGGGCGTTGAAAACCTGTTTTTTCAACCCTCCAACTGCCGATGTTTTTTTTGACTGGTTTCCAGTTTTTGACCTTATCGCTGACAAAATTCTGGGGTTATCCCTATACTCTTGAGGAATACTTTCAACAGTGACATTGGAGGCCTTGCCAAGATATTTTATTGTTTTTTGCCCAGATGTTTTCAAAAGTGGGTCCCATTTGCTTTGAACCAGATAAAGGTAATCGGTGCCTTTAACCTTTTTCAATCTTATGTATGCCGTATTTAACATCAGTTTCGCTAAAATATTAACATAGTGCTAATATTGTATACTGGTGCTAATTACTTTTTTAACATGTATGGTGAAAATTGATTTTCCTGTCTATTGTTTTAATTAAAAAAGTGTTTTTTAGAAATTTCCCATGTCTGCAAGTGTAAAGGTAAGATTTTAAAAAAACCTGTTTCCTTTTTTTCATTGCTTTGTGATCTTTGTAGTGTGTTCGGCGTTTTATTTAATGCCGCACCTTTATCTTGTTAAAAATATTGTGAGACGAAAGTATGGTAAAGGATGCAATTATTATGCCCACTATGTTTCTCCATGTCTCATTGGAGTTTGGGTTGCTTAATATCAAGGAATACCCTGAAATAATGTAATAGTTATCCGATATCCAGAATATTAGTGTTGCCCAACCAACTATCCCAGCTACCAATGCCCCCAACCTTGCACCGAATCTTATGAAATAGATCGAAAATATGATGGATAAATACCAAAGCGATGCCACCGCTAACCAAAATGGCTTTAGAAACACCTGCCTGCTGTCGAGGAAATAATAGGTGGTGCCTATTATTAATAACAAAGATAGTGATACCAAAAGAATTTTGTAATTTAGCGAAACTGAAGTTCTCTCTTTTTTAATTTCATTTTTGTTTATCCTTTTATATCTGTTCTCTTCTTTTAAACAATATTCCAATGATTCTTGAAAAGTTTTTAATTTTAAAGGAATTAGCTTTACGATGGAGTGTTCCTTTACAACAGCTTCATGCCTAAGGCTTTCCACAAGTGGCCTTGCCAGAGATGCTTCCACCGGTGTTACTAAATCTACCCAATAGGATGATAGTTTAGTGGTTAAAACCGGTATTCTTATAATCTTTATCGATTTATGAATTATTTTGGCATATATTTTCATCATGTCAGAGTAGGTTAAAATGTCAGGGCCCCCGATATCAAATGCTTTTCCCTCTGTTTCCTCTATTTCAATTGACCCTGAAAGGTAATTCAGCACATCCCCAATAAATATTGGTTGACATTTGGTCAAAACCCATTTTGGGCAAACCATTACTGGCAACCTCTCAACCAGATACCTTAACATTTCAAAGGACCCTCCTCCACTTCCAAGAATTACTGCTGCACGGAAAATGGTTACCTTTGCATTTGATTTTGCAAGTGTCTCTCCTACCTGTTTTCTGCTTAACATGTGTTGGGATATTTCGTTATCCTGCCCATGGGTTAGCCCACCAAGATATATGATCCTTTTAACATTGCACTGGGAGGATGCACGAGAAAAATTTTCGGCGGTGGTTTGTTCTTTCTGAGAGAACTTTTTCCAATCTTTTGTGGACCCTTCCATGGAGTGGACAAGATAGTATGCTATGTCTATCCCATCTAAGGCATTCAAGCAGTCATTATAATTAGATAGATCTCCTTCGACAATCTGTATGTCCTTCTCACTAATTTTTAAATTGCTTATAGATTTTTTATTCCTTGTTAGACAACGTATGAAATATGGATATTTTGCGGAATTTTTTTTATCTATTAGGTTTTTTATCAGTCCACTTCCTATAAAACCGCTTCCACCTGTCACCAAAATTTTTGTTTCTTTTGCATTATCTAATTTGCCTATTGGTTTTTCTCTCCCTTGTTCCATTCATCTATCATGAAGTTGTACTAATCGCATGCAATTATAAATCTTGTATTCCATATTAGAATAATTGTTTTTTGCTGTAATGTTTATGATCAACCAATGTGTGGATAAAAATATAGATTTTGGTTCTTTTTAGTCCATTGACCAAAAGTTTCAACAAGGTGTCAACACTGCATGATATCTCTATAAAATCCTGTGTTATCTAAAACAATCCCATACAAGCAATTGATGCTTCTTCGCATGGTTAACCTGTCTTTTCACTGTCTTTTCAACATGATTTCTTTATCGATTCAAAATGTATTCTTTTATGGAATTAGTTACTATTGGTAGTATCCGAGGATCATTAATTTTTGGTATGATGTAGTCTTCTTTTAGAAGCTTTGAATCTACTAGATTTGCAATTGATTGGGCGACCGCTATGAGTATGTCCTCATCTATATTTTTTACTCTTAAATCTAAAAGCGCTCTGAAGATGGAAGGAAATACTACCGCATTATTTATTTGATTTGGAAAATCCGACCTACCGGTAGCAATAATCTTGGCTCCTGCAGCCAACGCGTTTTCAGGAAGTATTTCAGGATCAGGATTGCTTAGAGCAAAGATAATGGGATCGCAATTCATGGATTTTATCATTTTGTCGTTTAATATCTTCCCTTTTCCTGTTGTCCCGATAAAAACATCTGCACCTTGGATAACCTTTTCCAGGTCTCCAGATATCTTTTTTAAGTTTGTCTTGGCTGCAATTTCTGTCTTAAAGGAGTTGGTGTAATTATTTTTACCGTTTGAACTGTCGTTATTTTCATTATTGTGTGAAGGGTGGTTATGAAGATCTTCTCTATCCTTGTGGATTGAGCCCTTTTTATCGATTACGATGATTTCTCTACATCCTGCTTTGTAAAGCACCTTGAATATTCCGTATCCTGCAGAGCCTGCCCCCGCAATTATTACTTTGGAGTTTTCCATCTTTTTGTTCACAATCTTGAGTGAATTTATAAGTGCAGCAAGTGTTATTGCTGCTGTTCCGTGTTGGTCATCATGAAAAATTGGAATAGACATTTCCTTTTGCAATATTTCCACTATCTCTAAAACCTTCGGGGATTCTATATCCTCAATGTTTATAGCACCAAAGTTTGGCTCTATTAGTTTAACAAACTTGATTATTTCTTCTTTGCTATGTGTGGATATGCAAAGAGGATATGCATTTATGTTGCCTAGTATCTTAAATAATATTGATTTTCCTTCCATAACTGTTAATGCCGCCTCAGGCCCTATGTTTCCAAGCCCAAGAACCCTTGTTCCATCGCATATTATTGCAACATTATTCCACTTTGATGTATAGTCATAAACAAGTTCTTTGTTGCGGTATATTTCCTGGGCAACAAAGGCTACTCCCGGAGTATATATGAGGTCCAAAATGCCTTTGTTTGTTGCTTCGTCCTCAAAAATCTTGTTCGGAGAAATCCTGCTGCAAACCTCTATTTTACCTTTAAGCATTTTATGCAGCTCGATTGCATCATCATATTTCGTCAAAATTATTTAAAGTTATCAACTTTTGTATTTAAACAAATCAATCTGAATTCGGCTCTGTCAACTTAACAGTAATTTCTCTCTTTTAAATTTCCCTATCTGTTTAAATGCTTTATCAGAATCAAATTCTAATTTTTTTTATATACATAACCTTTCCTAGTTGTCAAACAAGTCAAGAAATCTCCATCTTTTACGCTCCGTTTTTCTCAAACTTGTCTTGGTGTTGTAACCCTTCATCCTTCATTAGTCTAGAGTCTCCTAAAACTTTCTCGTTATACATACTAATAGCTGTCTGGGTGATATAGAAAAACGTTAAGTTGACAGAGCCGAATTCAGACTCTCACTTTGGGGACTGTCCTTTATTTGGTTTATTTGATATTTGATTGGAGTCTTTCAAGTAATATGCACAATAATTTTGTATTAATTGGGGAGAACTAATTTTCAAAAATGACTGTTTTCATGCTGATGTTATCAACTGAGCTTGATATGAAATAACAAAATAAAACCTAAAGTAAACGGGGCCATCTAAGACGTTAACTGTATTGGAATGGGTTGCCTATATTATTGAAATAGTGTTTAAGCCCGAGCTTATAATTATTTATTTCAGTTAATGCAGAGATACATCTTAAAGTTGATTGTAAAAAAAAAGAAGATTACTGTCCATATGGGATTGGTAATTCAACCCCTCCATATGTATCAGCAGCATTGGGATCTTTATCGTTTGCAGGTTCTTCTGTTATTATGAATTGTTTGTAGGTATATGGGTTAACTAATTTTTCTGTAAACTGTAAATTACCCTCTGTGACTTGTCCCAAACTCAATTTATAATTTGATCCACCTGCATCTACCAGCCATGCTTCAAACACTTTGTCTTGCTTAGGGGCAGTATCGGACAAATTTGCTGAAATGTATGTTTTATTATCCTTTGTATCAATGCTCACCGTTCCTATTTTTTCGTCACCAAAACCAGGACCTGGATTTTTAGACTTGGTTAAATTAAATGTAACAGGTGCAGCATCGACTGACTGAATGCCTAGAGTTATTGAAAACAAAGCTGCTACAACTATTCCAAATAATGCTATTTTTGAAATCATTAGTTAGCTTTATGATACAAAGTATAAATAAATATATCGATATCTTTGTTTTAACTCTATCTAAGCGTCTTTAATTCCTTATTGTGATTATCTGCAAATAGATACGACCGATTAGGGGTATATGTTTTAGTTTACATTTCCTCCCTACACGGGGAAATGGTGTAAAATCATCAGTTTTATGCCTTGCTGATGTTCTGAATAGCAGTTCTCTATGCCATGCTATTATCATGCTGCGAATGGTTATGAGTGTGGCACTATTTCCAAAAGTTTGTGGCATTGTGGATACCAATTGTCACTGACACAATCGGTGGAACTGGGACGTTTTATCGTTATCATGTACTTTGATAATATTGGCGATAGTTTTTTCCATCCCCTGCATGTTCTCCTATTGGCACACTTTTCGCAATAGGGTATTTCTTTTTATACTGGTTTAATATCAACAATTTATCCCAGCCAGCAAAATTGTTCCTAGTAACAGTGTTCTATTCTTGGGTGTTGTGATATGGGAAAAAATAAAAATCTAAACATGTGGATTAGAAAAATTATTCTAATAAGTGACTCACATATTATTTACATGCCCATACACTTCTTTAGGTATGATGGTGAGGGTCAAAATACGTTTATGCAATGGCCGCTTAAAAGATATTTGATAGATATAGGTTATTTTTACCTGATTGATTTCTTCTAATTATATGTCTTAATTTACTAAATGATACTTGATCAACAACGCTTTTAAATTGATGTCTTCACATATTAAATGTTTTAATAAATGGTGTTGGTGATACTATTTGTTATGAACTGTGGTCATATTTGTAGAAGTTATCAAATTATCTTTTTACATATGCATTTATCTGTCAAAAAGGTATATTTACTTTAATAAAGGAAATTATTGATGATAAAACATTGCCTTATGTTTTGATGATTTTATTTGTAATAGTTATCATCTTTTCAAGTGTCTCTTCTGCAGTTAGATTGGATGAAAATCTGAAATCAAGTTGTTGACAGAAAAATTATCGAATTAAAAAAATTGCTTAATTTTAAAAAAAATTTCTGTTGTGCAAATACATTCATACTTAAACAATGCCCAAATTTTATGAATGTTGCTGCTCATGTCCTTAACCCGTTTGACGCAATACCGGGATTATCTGAATGCTAATAAAATAGATTCAAGAATGTTGGACATGAGCATGCAATTTCCAGAAATCCATTCAGAATGCATGCCAATTCAAAATGTGATAAACATGACTATTTGAAGGTGACGTTTGTTTTATAAAAAACGATTGGTAATGATAAAAAAATACAAATTACGTTGAAGAATGCCTCTATTAAAAATCCAATAAAATACACCTTGAAGCCTAGTACAGAGCCTTGGTATTTTTTCAGATGAAATTCTGATTAGTAGGGCTTTATTTATCTTGTTGATTTGTGAGTTTGATAATAGGGGTTTTAGTAGGGTAAAGGTCATATTTGATAATTCCACCTGAAACTTTCTTGATGTTTTGGTTATAGGTGCTGAAACGATATTCAGTATAAAAATATTTCAACACTGTTTGAGAAATTATAATCGCCAAGAAAATGGAACGGGCTTGCTTATCTATGTCAAAAAATGTCGATATGTGGCATGTGGTGTATCTGGACAAAATGAAATGGAAGAATTTGGAGGTACATCATCCTATTTGTGTTATCGCTTGTTGCGTAAAGCCTAATAATGATGCTCTGCCAATCTTATATCGTGATATGAGTGATAAAAACAACATCAAGGTCATGATTGTTGAGGACGAGCACGACCTTTTAATTCTGTATAAGGACTATTTGAAAAATAAAGGTTACACTGTATTGGTTACAAATACTACTGCAACTCATATTATGGATGACTATTTGGAGTTTAAACCTGACCTGATAATTATGGACTATCGATTACCTGATGAGAAGAACGGTATTGACGCTGCAAAAGAAATTTTACAAAATCACCCCACAGTAGCCATATTGATGATTACTGCTTATGATTCTATTAAAAGTGTTTTTAACAGTGAAAATATGTTTAAGGATAAAAAAATAGCATTGGTAGTTAAGCCAATAAAATTATTTTTATTGAACAAATTAATTAAAGATCTTGTTAATGGTTGATTTCTCTTATACTTTGCCTGTTTTGTTTTTGTTTCTTTTTGATAACTATTGTAATTCGATCAGTCCTATATCACAATTATTTGCGGTGTTTATAAATTAAAGAACTGTTTTATGGTTTATGATCCGAGCATAGACTCAATATCATATTAATAAAGTTTGTTTATCATAAAAAAACATGATATGGAACATAATATGGATTGTAATTGGGATCATTGTATTAATAATTTTGTTGAAATTTTTGTTTGGGCTAATATGAGGGAATGAAGATGTTCGAGCACATTATAACCAAATTAGTCAATGACCACCTTTATCCGCTTCAGAATCTTTCCCAAACGAGGATAGCCGAATTAAATTCAATCAAGGATAAAATTTATGACAACCCAAAAGAAGTTGAAATGTGGTTTGATGAAGAAATTAATAAAATACAGCAAGTGGATGTCTCAGGCACTGTTAATTCCCTGTTAAACAACAAGTAAAACGTTACGTTTTTCTTGTATTGTTTACACATAATTTTTTCATGGCACTTTACTGTCTTTAGGGTTGTGCTTGTTGATGGTGAATCTTTGCACAGTCGCTAACCATAAAATATTATGGTTATTTGTCAAAACAAAATAAAAAAACAGACTGTGTCAATAACTGTCAAGTTGCCAAAGCAAAAAGGTATTTGCCTTGCGTGTTACCTTAAGCTGATATTACATTAGAGGCTACTGTGGTGTTACTTAGAAGGTCTGTGTCGCCAAAAATGCCTTTAAACTCCAACAAACGCTTTCTCAAAGTGATTATATTAATATTTGCAGAATACGCTATCTTTGATTGAGATACTTTTTCCTTATTTTTTCTGCATACAGCATACAAAATTGCCGCAGCGATTGATAGAGGGTCTTTTCCAACAAATATTTCATTTTTCCTTATGGATAGCAATATATCTAAAGCTTTTCTGGTGGTTTTTTCACTTACCTTTGATTCATTGGCTATCTTATGCAAAAAGATAACTGGATCGGATTGGGTATACACGATTTTAAACTCCCTTGCAAGAAGGCGATAACATCTGGCTGCAAAAATTTCATTTCCATTGACTATTTTTGAAATTTCAGATAAAGTTCTTGGGAGACTAATTTTTTTACAGGTTATGTAAACACAAGCTATGATCATCTCTTTGATTGAGCGGCCTTTTATCAAACCTGTCTCCAATGCCTTTCGATAGTATGAAAAAGCTTCTTCAATACACGCGGACGTGAGGTGGATCTTATCCTTTAAGCGATTTAGCATATCTATGGCTATCTTCAAATTTCTTTTCTCGTTGGAGTAACTTACAATCTTATTTAGAAAATCCATCTTATAATGGTCTTTTTGATTGGTTGACCATTCATTTGATTTGAATCTATATGAATCAGCCATTGTGGTGGATATTCCTTGATCATATAGTGTGAGTGAATATGGCAAAATGGTGTTGCATTCGCTCTTACGTTTAGGAAATCCATTTTCTAGTTCCTCATCAACTATTTTATCTTTAACCACTGTGCCACAGACATTGCAAATTTTTTCACCATTTTCATAGTCATATATAATGGAGTGCTTATGATCTGTACTTTTGTGCATGAGATGGAGGCGTTGTTGACTGCTTTTCACAATTAAGACAATGGTAATAGTCAATATTTAAGACAATGTTTACATTAATTACAAATTGTTAAATCAGGTTACAATTGATTACATACAGTTACAAATTTAAGGTATTGATATACCCTATAGTATTGACAGCATTTGTCTCCCTCGTCATCATCTGTGAGATCTTTTCGTATAGATAAGGTATTTTCCGACATTTTACAGAATGAATCCGATCGAATGGGGATATCTGTTAATGCAATGATGAATTCTATTCTCAAACAATATACCGAGTTTACCAGATTCCAATCCAAACTGGATATGATTGTTATTAATCGTGAAATCTTTAGGAGCATGTTAGAATGTGGTGATGAGGATCAGGCTTATAACCTAGGATTGGAAATGGGAAAAGAGTTGCCCAATGACACCATTTTATTTTGGAAAAAACATGTAACAGTCGAATCAGTTATTGAGTATATTGAGAAAGTATTGTGTACATATGGAAGAATCGGGACATATGATGAAATAACAGAATCAAATAATAAAATAATCGTAATTAGGCATAGATTAGGGCTTAAGGGTTCAAAATTTTTGCTTGGGTTTTTAAAATCGTTATTCACAAACATGCTTGAGAAGGATTGCGAAATACAAATTACCGATCATTCAATAAAAGTCCAATTAGAAATTAAGGCAGAATGATTTTTATCCCATGGAATATTATATGCATATGCTAAAAATTTTTATTTATTCTTTATAGTTTATATTAAAATTTAATATAGTTTTGTTAAAATACTATGTCATAAAATAAAAATAAAAACTTTATTATATTGCTTAATACAATGAGATTTAAAATGAACGTTGCCAAACATACAATAGCGATATTTATCATTGTAGGAATTTCTGGTTTGCTTTATACTTCAAGCTTTTTGCCATCTGTCTTTGCACAAAACACTACCAATACTGGTAATGGCTCACAACAACAAGGCGCAGGAACATTTGAGGAACTCCAGAATTTGACAGGTTCCAAAGGAAATAAGGATTTGCTTGCTAATAACACTTCTATTTCAAACAGTTCATTATCTTCTGGTATGCAATTGGAGCAAGACACTGATAAATCCAAAGCAGGACAAGAAACAGATGAACAAAAACTTGGTCATAATCCACAAGGTCAAGCTGGACCAGCTCTAGATCAATCAACACCTCAGCAAAATCAAACCGGCCAAGGTCAACAACAATCAGGGCAAAATCAAACCGGCCAAGGTCAACAACAATCAGGGCAAAATCAAACCGGCCAAGGTCAACAACAATCAGGGCAAAATCAGAGTAAGGGGCCTCTAGATCAGATAGGTCAAACTTTAAGTGGTCTATTTGGGGGTAACAAATAAATAAATAATGAGATATACCTTACACGAGACAAATAAAAATCCAGCCTTTTTTAATGAATTTAATTAATTTATTTTTATTTGTTTTTATGTCATTGTAAATCTAAAAACCCGCAATTAAACATCCTTTGCATCTGTCGATTTTTGATGATGCTGTGTATTGTCAACTCAAAATGATTTGAATTATCAAAATTGTGTTCAAAGTAAAGATTTGGATAACCTGTAGGTTTTGATTGATATCATGTGTTAATGTAATAAACTAGAATTTAGCATACCGGGCGGTAAAAAATGGCAATATGAATATGCTATTGAAAATGTCTAATTAACCCGATGTACAATGAAAGACATATACCATTTTTAAGATGATAAATATATACAAAAAGGTATAGACCTTATATACAATTGGAAAATCAATAGAGGCTCAAAATTAGATTAACTCTATAACTAAAATATGTCATGTTGTTCTTATTCATTTAAGGATGTTTCTCTCTGATATCATATGTCATCATTTAGTAAACGCTATTAAACTAATTAACTAAAGAATCAAACCTACCTTTGTCTTAAACCAATTTATTGGTTGGATTTTGAAAAATTGCAAAAACCTGTTGATGGTAAAAAGAAAGTTACTCAAGACTTCAATCATTTCAATTATATTAACAGACAAATATGGATAACAATTGTATTTAATCGTCTTTTGTAGTATAATATGTTTATCCATTGAAAATCGTTTTTATTATGCGCTTCTTCTTAGCTTTTTGTAATGTCTTGGACTGATTTCTAGTGTTAGGAACTATAAAATACGTGTTTGGTATAATACCTTTATATATATTTTTATTATTATAATAGTGTGTGAATAGACAGGATAAGAGTCGATCGTTGAATATCAAACAGCCTGCAGATTCAGTTTTATATGAACAGACTAAAGTGTTACCTGTTGTTATAGTGATACCAGCTTACAATGAAGAAGCGACTATTCATAAAACACTTGATAGTTTAAAAAACCAAACATGTTTAACTGAAGAGATTATCGTGGTTGATGATTTTTCTTCTGACAACACTGGAGCCGTTGCAAAGTCTTATGGCGCTACTGTTATAAGAACACCAGAAAATACTGGAAATAAAGCAAAAGCTCAGTCATTTGCACTTCCTTTCATAAAAAGCAAATATGTAATATCTATTGATGCTGATACTATTATAAAGGAGGATACTGTAGAAAAAATGTTTCAGTTTATGGAACAGCATCCTGAAACCTCAGCCTGTTGCAATTTTGTTCTTCCACAAAAAATCGAGACTGTTTGGGAACGCGCCAGATTTATCGAATATATGTTTGTATTCTCCTTCTCAAAAAGGATTCAGCAATGGTATGGGAGACCGTTGACCATTTCAGGTTGCTTTTCTATTTTTAATACCGATGATGTAAAGAAAATTGGAGGTTGGAGCGCAAGAACGATGTTGGAAGATATAGACCTAACCTGGTCATTTTATGAAAGTGGAAAGTCTGTGCAATGTTTTCCTGAATCTTTCTGCTTTCCATTAGAGCCTGATAATTTCAAATTAATGTCTAAACAACTTAAACGTTGGTCCCACGGTTGGTTTCAAAATGTGATGTTGCATAGAAAGAAGATAATGAAAATCCCTGGTTTAAGGGAGCAAGTTATGGTGGGAACAATAGATGCGGTATTGGGATCACTATTGTTACTGATTGTGTTGCCTTTGATATCTATACTTTCGCAAAATTATTCATTGATGGTATTTACATTTGTGATAGATATATTACTTTTTTTGATACCGTCTATGATAATTGGATATAAAATAAAATATCTTAAAAAAGTTATTGCTTGCTTGCCATCTTTTATCCTCCTTAAAATAGTAAATATCTATTATACTTATGAAGCGTTTATTTCAGAAGTTGTGCTGAAAAAAAGGCTAACGATTTATGAAAAGGGACATTAGTGAATAGGACATGTCTGCAGGATCTTCGATATCTGGAATTGGGGGGTTATTCTATATGGTGATGCTTATAGTTGGAATTTGTACCTCAAAAGGTAAGAAATTAAAAAGCGAACAAACGTACTATACAATAATATTGATCATTAGTTTTACTCTATTCATTAGTTTATTGTCAATTATATTTGAGTTTCAAATGGTGAATACACAGTGGAATATATCCTAAAGATATCTTTTTTATTCTATTTTCAAGGGTGGATGCGATAAATGAAATCTATTAATCGCGCATTGGTTACGGGGGGAGCGGGTTTTATAGGAAGCCATTTAGTTGATGAATTACTTGATAGGGGAATAGAAACTTATGTCATTGATGATTTAAGCAGCGGAAATATCAATAACTTGTCAAAAAACAAGAATAACAGGTTATTGCATACAATGGTAGGCAATATTTCTGATATAAGCCAAATTTTAAAAGATGTCAAAGATATTGACGTTGTTTTTCACCAAGCTGCAATCGCTAGCGTTGTCAAATCTGTACAGGATCCCAAATCTGTCTTTAAAGCGAATGTTAGCTCTTCGATGGAGGTGTTGGACTACTGTGTCAAATCAAAAGTAAAAAAATTGATTTTTGCATCGTCATCCGCAGTTTATGGTGATGTTAAATCAAATATACTGCATGAAGATATGATTTGCAGGCCAACTTCGCCTTATGGTTCTTCTAAACTCGCTGTCGAGAATTACCTTCATTCTTATTGGAAAACTTATGGGCTTGAATGTGTGTCCTTGAGATATTTTAATGTATTTGGATCCCGACAAAGTAACAATCCCTACAGTGGTGTAATAACAATTTTTGTGAACAGGGTGTTAAAAAACCTAAATCCGGTAATTTTTGGCGACGGGCTGCAAATAAGGGACTTTATTAACGTAGCTGATATTGTAAAAGCAAATATGCTTTCCATGTCATCAAAAAATGCCGCTGGAGAGGTTTTTAATATAGGCACGGGGCAGGGCACCACAGTTATAGATCTAATTAATATATTGTCGCGTTTGATGGGTAACGGGAGAATAAAACATGAATTTTTCAAAAGCAGGCTAGGCGATATACAAGCAAGTATATCTTCAATAATAAAGGCTAAAAAAATAATTAATTTTCATCCCCAGGTAACCTTTGAACACGGTTTAAGGCAGTTTACAGAATGGTCTGCTAAACAATCAGGAAGTGGATTGAATTACAATCACATGATAAAAAATACTAAAAACTAAAAAAAACATCTATTATTTTTTGTTATAATAAAAAAATTATTTTTGCATTTTTGAGTTTTCCATTTATCAACCATTTGCTATTGGGTGATAACACATTGTTTTTGTTATCTTTGCAATTGATTTAGTAATCACATGTAATGAGAGAAAATCTATTGGTAACAGTTTTGCATCATCATGACATTATTGCAAATACGCCATTTTTGTTATGACCATCTTGTATAAACATGACACGTACTTTGGGTTTGTTTCATGACGGAATGACAGATTTTAGTGATTAGTTTATTCATGATTCATGACATGAACAATGTACAAAGTGGTTGTATTGTAATGATGAATCGATGCTTGCATCAGTTTCAATAATGCATTATTTTTTCAGCAAGAGATTTAAATGATTGCATGTACTAAAGTAATAATGATAAAATTAATTTCTGTGTTGTTACTTTCGGTATTTTTAATACCTTTAATACAATTTGCTCATGGGCAAGCACCAGGCAATGCAGGTGGTTCTATGGATACGGGTCAAGTCGGTCAATCTGGACAAGCACCAGACATCCCAGTAAAAACCGGCCCCAATTCTGTAAATAATGCTGTAGACCTGGCTCAACAAGCCGAAAAAGGTGTAACAGTGCCCGATACTAGATACCCAAGCAATGGATCTTTGCCTGCTAATAATACATTAACTGCTGTTTCTGGTGGAAATGGGACTGATGTTCAATCCGAGGCTGCTAAATATCCTAGTAACGAGGTGCCCAATACTGTAAATTATACAAATAATAAAGTAAACGCTGCAAATAATACCCTTGAAGGGACCTTGAAGAAAGCTCCAGAGGCTATTGGTGATGCATTGAATAAAGGTGTAGGCGGCATATTGAACCTTGGAAACAATACCTCAAAATAGGCTGATTCTTAAATAATGGCACAATATTGTTTCCTAATTTTTTCTTTGTTTATCTGCTGTTGATGTGTGAAAAAATCATTCAATTTTATTTAGTATTATGCAATTGAATTGCCTAGTAATGATTTAGTTTTGATGTGAGCCCGAACATTTCGGGCATGCTGTATGAAGAATTAGATCAAAATATGCGTCTAATACTTTGTTGACAGTGATTAATCTAAAAATTGATTTTATCTTTCTCTATCTTACTCTTGATATTGTGTTTATGGCTACCTGTTAAAGTTAAAATGTACTTGTAAACAACCATATCTTTTCATTTTAAATACAACCTTCATTACTTTTGTAATGCTGTAACCTTGTCAGGGAATTTCAAAAACACTTGAAAAAGGGATAAAAAAATTGTTTAAGCGCCCGGGCCGGGATTCGAACCCGGGTCGAAGGAGTGACAGTCCCCCATACTGGACCGGACTTTACAATGCAAACGAATGCATTTCTATACTACCCGGGCACTTCAAATTTTGTAACTTGTAAACCAATTAAAACGTTTTGGTTTCTCTTCCACATCGTTGTTTTTTCACTAATAAATAAATAAGCCGATTAATGAAATTGTCCGACTTTAGCAAGTTTAAATTTAAGTTTCTATAACTTTTAACTCATGCTGGGCCAGGCTGGTGATGACTTTCATTCCGTGTTCTTTGAGCTTGCTGGAGATGTAAGGCTGTATATGTTAATGAAACTATCATCCAAACCTTATCGTCTATCCCAATTGGCAGGTGATCTAAATACAACTATGCAAGAATCTCATAGAAACGTCAATAGACTAATTGATTCTGGACTGGTAAAAAAAACTGGGGAAGGCGATTTGTTGTTGACATCGTATGGAAAAATTATTGTATCTTTGATTCCTAACTTTCGTTTTCCTTTTATCCATAAAGAATATTTTCAAGAGCATACTCTGAGTAGTCTTCCGTTAAAGTTTGTTCAAAGAATAGGTTCTCTCAACAATTGTGAAGTTGTTGTAGGCGTGATGGCAGTTCTCCAGCGGTGGAAAATGGTCTATAATAACTCTCGTATCTATATCAAGGAAATTCTGTCCCAAGTTCCAATAGATTTGATAGAACCCATTGCAGAGCGTATCAATAATAATGTAAAGTTTTCCTACATTTTTCCCAATGATGTTGTGATTCCTAAAGGAAGAAATGAACTCCTAAAAAAACTAGGATGGAATACATATGATATTCAAAGGAATGGTGGAACGCCGACTGGTTGATAAAGTGAGTATTGTGACTATCTTTAATGAGAATGAGTCTTGCGTTTCCTTTCCTACACTTAAAGGGGTCCCTGATCTTAACATCATGTTTTATAGTAAAGATGAATCCTTTCACGAATGGTGCGAGGATTTTTTTTGTTATGAGTGGATTCGCGCAAAACAATTTGATGAATCCAAATTAAGCCCGGAAATCTAGTGTCTTTTTCTTGATTTTAAACTAAATCATCTTTTTATATTTGTTTTAGTTTTATAGATATGTGCCAGAAGCTTTTGTGCTAATGAATGCGGAATTAGGTAGTGAGGAATCAATCATCAATGAATTAAAAAAAATAGATTTAATAAAAAATGTTTATCAAGTGTATGGTGTGTATGATATAGTGGCTCTTGTGGAGGGTGAAACTATGGATAAGGTTAAAGAGACCATTACATGGAATCTAAGAAAATTAAATGGAGTTAAATCTACCCTAACCATGATTGTCATGGAGTAACTTCAGCTTACTTTTTCTTTTATTTTCAACTGACAGTAACTTTAATTTACGCCCTTATTTTCTAATTAATTGTGCGATTATTTTCTAAAAAGAATGAAAAAGATGGCGGTAAGAAAAAATGCAAATACTGCGATATGGTTTTTGAAGATGATGAAAGATTAAGACGTCATACTAGAAAAGCTCATAGTGAAAAAAATAGTGATATGCCAAATTTTAATCCCTTTGGAACATAATTTGTTCTTTTTGTTTTATTTTATTTATTAGATTGAGTTACTGTATGTTTCCATATAATGATGATGCCCCAAGCACCATAGGAAGGCCATTTATTAATTATGGATTAATCGCTGTAAATATTCTTATTTTCATTTATGAAATGATCATTACTTCTAATTTCTCCAATATTTTGCACAATCCTTATCTTGTTTTCTAACTATGGTGCTGTTCCAAACCTCATTTTGTCCGGCCAAAATCTTTGTTCGTTCTTTTCCTCTATGTTTTTGCATGGCAGCATAGCTCATTTATTGGGAAACATGTTTTTCCTTTATGTTTTCGGTGATAACTTGGAAGGCCGTTTTGGCCACTACAAATATCTAATGCTGTATTTACTTTGGGGTGTTGTCGCTTCTTTTGCTCATAGCATATATGCAGTGTCAACTGGTGATGGAAATATTCCGCAGTAGGTGCCTCCGGCGCAATATCTGGTGTTCTTGGTGGATATTTGATTTTTTTCCCTCACGCTAAAATACATACCATGATTTTGGCCTTTTTTATTACTACCGTGAGAATACCTGCTTTGGCGTATATCCCCTTTTGGTTCATACTGCAACTGATTTTTGCGTTAATTGGCCAGTCCGGAGGAGTCGCATATCTTGCGCATATAGGTGGATTTTTGGCAGGGGTTGGCACTGCGTATTCTTGGAAGTTTTTTGCCCCATTTTTTTGCAGACCTTTTAACGAAACAAAAATAAACAAAACAACCCAATTCAAACCCGTGAAAAATGACCTGGCAGAGGAAGATGTCTCCCCAGAAGTTCTCCCTGGAAATGGTTTTCTGGATGTGATCATCCAACAACGAGGTATTGTTTCAAAATCTGATATTCAGGTTAAATTTGATAATTCTAATAATGTTTTGTATGTAAAAGTGCCTGTGCTAAACAAAACCTATTCGGTCCAAATTCCAAAGTCTGAAAACTCCATCCTTAACGTTACATCGATTTCTGTCATTAACGGCATTATCAGAATAAGGTTAGAGCAACTCTCATAGATTCTATCGGATTTGGACAGATGAAATAATATCAAATAGATTTATAAGATATGTTAGTCGCATTTTGTCATCATAATGGCTCAGCATCAACCTCCTAATATTGGTGGAGGAAAGATTTCACGTAGGGATTTCTTAAAATTGCTTGCTGCTGCAGGGACTGTCATGACTTTTACTCCGTTTGTTGACTGGGGAAAGTTTTTGCCCAATCCCAAAGAAGCTAGTGGTGAGAGGGCAAAAGTTATGCTGCCTGATGGTTCTCAAGCAAATGTAAAAACATTTAAGGTCAATTACTCTGAAGCAGTTATTTATCCCTAAGACTGATGATCCTGTTTTAAATGAAGAGGCATTTAGAACCTGGCAATTTATAAGTCTTCCTGCAGAATTGGGTGGGGATAAAAATGATTCGTACTGCTTTTCGCATGTATAGTATGGTGTGCTTGCATTTGTGGTGTCTATGGAAATATTGGCCAGAAGATGGAAGAAAACGTGGTGAATGTCCATGTCATGGTTCCATGTATGATCCAATGAATGGATTGGCATTTGCAGGTCCAGCATGCATTGCAGGCACCCCCTTCAAATGTTTTACCCATGTTGGATCTGGAGGTGGATGATAAGGGTGATGTTTGGATAAAGCCGCCTAATTGGAGTCCGTCAGGAAATGGAGTGGTAGGATATGGGCGCTACCTTACATAGTCAAGACAACAGCCTAGTAAGGCTATTTAAGTGGATTTACTGCCGGTTTCGATCGTACCATTTTCATGGGATCTAAAGTTTACATTTCCATGCCAAGTTTGTAAGTCCCCTTGGATTCCTTGGTATGTTGACTTTTGTAATTTTCATTATTCTGGGCATAACGGGTGCCCTTTTGATGCTGTGGTATGAACCAATTCTTAATAGGGCCTGGGATAGTGTGGATAAAATAAACGATACCATTCCATATGGTTTTCATATGCGTAATATCCACTATCATGCCTCTAATGCAATGGTTATGCTGGCTATTTTGCATATGTATTATCAATTTTTCAGTGGCAGGTACAAGATTAGAAATGAAATGCTTTGGGTAACCGGTGTAATTTTAGGAGTTTTAACCATTCTTGAAGCCTTTACTGGATATGATATCATTTTTAGCGAGCGGGCGGAATTAGCTATTTCGATTGCGGCATCGCTGACGAACTCGATTCCTATATTAGGGCCCGATATGATGCAAGCGTTTTTTGGCGCAGGTTTCCATGATTTTATACTTAGATTCTATGCTTTTCATGTGTTCTTTTTACCCATAGTGTTATTGGGGTTAATGGTAGTGCATTTTCCTAGATTCCTAGTATTTGATGTTCCTATGGTTATGGCTGTATCTGGGGCTATAATGCTAACTGGTGGTGTGTTCCCTGTAGACATGGGACTCAAATTTGACCCTAACGTTCCGCCCGGAATTACAGTTCCAGAGTGGTATCTTACAGGACTATACGCGTTTTTAAGAAGTGGATTTGATAAATTTACAACTGGGGTGGCCTGGCCTGGACTCTTTATTCTAACGCTGCTAATCATGCCCTTTATAGACAAATATAAAAAATTCTCCTGGAAGGATAGACCCATCATAGTCTGCATTGGGTATAACGAGCATAGCTCAGATAATGGTAACAACTTATTGGGGTTTTTACATAGATCCTGATAGGACAAAGTCTTTGCTAGACCGATTGGTGATAGATCCTATTTTTCTTTATACCGTCATGGCGTTGATAGTTCCATTGTCTTTTGCATTCACTTACATGATGATAAAAATTGCCAAAAATGCTGAAACGAATGCTAAAAACCAAAAGAAATCCCCCGAGAAAAGCCCAATACAATTACCTGAAAAATGGCTTTATATCATATTTGTTTGTTTGATAGGATTCCAGGTGTATTTGAATATTGCAACCTACTACGCATTGTTAACTGGGATGAAAAACTTTTCTTTGTTTTTGGTCGGTATAATAATGCTAGTTTTTGCGGGGATGTTCCATCTTTACAGATACAGTAAAAATATTCCAAAATCAAATGTAGAGGTTGTGTCTTCCAGAAAATACCGTCCTGGCTTACCCTCTTTTGGAAATAAATTGCTCAGGAAAGAACCATTAAAGAAGGAAGCATTGGCAGGATCCGGTATCTCTTCACTATCTGATAAAACAACAAAAGAGGCTGAATCACTAAAAGCTCCAGAGATTAAAACAGCATCCTCCACATCCTCCACATCCTCCACATCCTCCACATCCTCAACAGCATCCTCCACATCCTCAACAGCATCCTCCACCTCCTCATCCTGATTATTTATAAAAAACAATCAAAATTTTTTATTGTTTTGCTATGAAACTAAATTGAGGTTATATTTTTATTATTCTATGTTGCTTGAGTCTATCAGTTTTTTAGATCCGACATAATTTCTAATCTATCGGTTACGGTGATGACTTGCTTGTCTCTATTTAAAAAATGAAGACTATTGTGGGCATGTTCATTTATGCTTTGCTAGTATATTTGCCACAATGTGTGGGCTTGCATAAACAAAGGTGTTAGATATTATTAACCTGAATATGATTTGTCAGTAAATTCTATAACACAATTTGTAAAAGACCACATAGTAGCTATGACGATAAAATTGTATTTGAGTAGTAGAGCCATATCTTTGCTCCATAAAAAGTATAACTTTAATTGTTTTTTTACTGGTATTTTCTTTTTTTTACTTGCGATTTCGCATTGTGTGCGATAATCTTTACTAGGTAAAACAATTGATATGTAGGAATCCAATACCCTCAATTTATGAACATTTGCATATTAAAGCGCAATCAATCGTATGCCTGCCCCAACGAAAGTGGGTGTTGATACCAGAGGTAATTGATAAAATGGAACATTACCTGTGGATGGATAGTCAAGTGAACACAATCCATTGAATAATAAAAATATTTATTATGTTGATTGCTTTTAAAATTTGATTGCAAAAAGTCAAAAACTATCAAATTGGTGGCATTAGTATTGTTTCCTTTATAGTGGTTGTGGTTGTTAGTTTATCGTATTATCAATTTGTGTTCTTGCCTACTTTAAGCGCAAAGCCTGAAGTATCTAAAGAAATTCTAAATCCCGCTCAAGCAGTTAAGGTTTCAATAGATGCTGGCTCCTCCCAGCCATCACAAACAAAGAATTTTGAACCCAAGGTGGCAAGGGGCGTGCTGGGTGTATCGAATAAAGTTGTGTGGACAAACGATGATGTGACGCCTCACACCGTTTCTACAGACAATAATTACGTGGACCCAATAAACGGAAAATTTGACTCATTGTCTTCTGTAGGCCTAATTCCCGCAAAAGGCACATTTGAGTATACCTTCACTCAAGATGGGGAATATCTTTATCATTGTGAGCCTCATCCCTGGATGACTGGTAAAGTGACCATCGAAAAAAACTTCAGTTAGGAAATTTCCTGTTTATTTTTTAATTTTAATGAACTTTATATCCGATGCTATTTCTTTGTGTTCTTGGATTAGTGTTGCCCTGAACTTTACGTTTGATTCATTATTTTTGGGTGTGTGATTTGTAAACGCCTTGAACTTAATTGTTTTGTGGTCTTGAATCTCCTTTTTGAAAATTGATAGTCTTGCATAGGGATGATCTATTTTTTTGTTATTAATTTCAATATAAGTAAAAACGTCTGACGAGTCCTCTATTTGTGAATTTATGCTTATGCTGTCAAACCTGCCAGGGTAGTTTATTATTATTTCCCCGTCAATCTCTTTCTTTCCATTGGTTTCTTTTTCTGTGATCGATAAATCAATATTTTTGCCCTCATCCTTATTTTTACGCAACATGTGTTTGTTTTTTTTTGCCGTTTTTTTAGTTTTGTGTATTATTATGTTGCTGTTGGTTGCAAACTTAAAATGTGTTAGTTCCTGTGGTTTCAACTGTCTGTAAACTGTCTATACCGTTTGGATTGGCCTAAATTTTGGTGCAAGCTTGACCTTTTGTTTGTTTACTTTTACATGATTTTTAGTGAATGCTTGTATTGGGTGAATGCCATTGGTTTACAAAATCAATAACAACGCATCATCACATTTATTTTTTATTAGGTAATTCTGTTTGATTTGAGATCTAACGCATTTTTTATTTTTGCGTGTGCTATGGGTTTATTGCAAAGTGGATCTAATCCATTTTCTTTTATATTCGTCATATGTAAAAATTATTGATCCCCCGCCTTCAATTCTTTCCGTTTCTTCATGCTTTCTTTTATTTTTTTCAATGGGTCTGTTATTTGTTGGTTGTTCTTCTTTTTCTTGTATTTTTTGAAAATTATCCGTCTCAGTAAAGTTTTCTATCGTTATTTCGATTCTTTCTAGTCCCTTGATAAAATCCAAATCATTTCTGTGGTTCAATAAAAAAACTATTTTTTTTAAAACAACTGGTTCTTCATCATAACAGCTATTGCTGCCATTGTGCTTATTGACCTCTGTGATGGATAATTTGAATTTTAACCCTTTTTTTCCCCTTCTTTTTTTGATGTTTTTGATTATTTCTATCAAAAAAGCCCATTTATCGATTGAGATAAAATCAAAAAACGCGATTTGGTTATGTTTAATGAATTCAAATTCTAAAATGCTTGCATACTCAAAATCATGATCGGTTTTAGGTTCAAGAATGGTGTATTTGGAAAAAAGGTTATTTATCGCTTCTATTTCTCCAGTTGAAAGGCCTGTATGGTTAATCCTGATTTGATACAAACCTTTGATAACGAGCTATTTAATTAAAAAATGATTAAAAAAAAGGGTAATCCCTTTTTATATTATTACCAGTGGTGTGTCTCGTCAGGTATTAAGCCTATCTGCTCTTTTTGGAAATACTTTTCTAGCTCTTGGGTCCATCTCTCTTTTGCAGATTTGCCACCAAGACCTTTTCTTCTTAGCCAGAATGAAATTACCGCAAGTAAAAATACTGCAAATAACATTGTTCCAAATATGTATATCATTACATCGTAAAATAGTGGATCATATTGTGGACCAATTTGCAAGCCTACGTTTTGGAACATACTACTTGTTTGAGAAAATATGCTTAACAAGCTCATTATACTATGAGCCATATAACTAAAATATATACATTTTGGTTTCCTTTTTAGAAAAAAGATGATGGTTAAACCTGGAAAAACTTGTGAAGCAACGTAAAAAAAACATATATTTACGTTTTGTGACCAATCTCTTCTTGGTTATTCATATATTTTTGCAACACTTGTGGAATTTTTACCGTTCCTTTCTCAGTCTGATAGTTTTCAATTATTGCTACCATTGTTCTTTGTATTGCCACCAACGTGCTGTTCAATGTGTGAACAAGAGTCGTATCTTCATTTGGGTTATTTCTGTGTCTTATCTTGAGGCTTCTGGATTGATAATCTGTACAGTTAGAACAAGAGCAAATTTCCCTATATGCATTTTGAGCTGGAAACCACGCCTCTATGTCATAAGTTTTTGCGGAAACTTTTCCTAGGTCACCAGAACATAAAACTATCGTTCTAAATGGTATTCCCAAAGCTTCATAATATTTTTCTGTTGTGCTCAATAATCTCTCGTGCTCGTTCCAGGATTCTTCTGGTTCAGCAAAAACAAATTGTTCTACTTTTTCAAATTGGTGAACCCTGAAGATTCCTTTCATGTCCTTACCGTGGGCTCCAGCCTCTTTTCTGAAACATGGACTAATGCCCGCATATCGCAATGGAAGTTTTTTCCCATCTAAAATTTCGTTCATGTGCATGGACGCAATGGGGTGCTCGGATGTTCCTATCATATACAAGTCTTCATTTTCAATTTTGTAAATAGTTTCTTCAAAATCACTTAAAATTACCGCACCTTCCATCGCTTCTTTTTTTATCATGTATGGGGGTTGTATTATTGAGAATTCTCTTTCAGTCAAATGGTCTACCGCAAAACTGGTTAAAGCTAGTCCCAGCCTCACCAGATCATTTTTTAAAAAAAAGAAACGAGCTCCAGCTATTTTTCCAGCTCTTTCTAAGTCCAGTAGATCTAACTCATTTGATATTTGGACATGGTTTTTTATTTGTGATGCTGTGTGGGTTGTATCGGGGGTCTTCTGCATGCTTGTTTTATCATGATAGCCAATATCCAAATTTTCCAATGATTCGTTTTTGTTGAAAATCTTGATTATTCTATTGGAGTTTTCATCTTTTCCGATGGGGACTGAATCGTGAAAAAAGTTAGGAACATTGTGTAAAAGTTTTTTGTATCTTCTCTTCATTTTCTCTATTTTCTTTTTCTAATGCTTTTATTTTTTCACCTATCTGACTCATTTCCTGAATTTGATTGGTTGTCTCCTGATTGCTTTTTCTTTTTGCTGCAATCTCTTTGGCGATTAAATTTTTATTATGATTTGCAACTTGTAATTCTGTTATAAGGTGCCTTCTTTTTTTGTCTAACTTTAAAAGTTCATCTAAAGGAAACTCCATGTTCCTTTTGAATACCAATTCTTTAATGGAGTTTGGAATTTCTCTTAATACTTTTGGATCAATCATTTTTTATCACATTTTTAATGATTCCTATGTGTTCCAATATTTCATCAACTGTGTTTAACAGGGCCCCTGTGCTGTTTTCTTTTCCAATATCTGAATAAAATTTTAATTTTAATAAAATTAAGGAATTGATTGTTTTCATTTCAAGTTCCAAGTTTTTTGGAAAATTTATGTTATCCGGCACCAATGAATCATAAATTACCTTTGATTCCTTATTGTCTTTGCACTCTATTTCAATGGTGGCGTCGATATTAAGATTGGGAAATTTTTCCATCTATGATTATTTTTTTTATAGTTGATAAAAAGTCTTCTAAATTACTGGCTGAAATTTTAATTTCTATCTTGGTTTTATCAATGATTTTAACATCCCCTTTATCAAACGTTCCCTGTGTTACTTTTTCCTCTATGTTCATTAAATTAAAATTACAAAACTTTGTTTTTGCTATTATGAATTTATAAAATTCTTCGGAATCCAGCAGCCTTACGCATATTAGCCTGTCGCCAAATGAAACTGAGTTTTCAAGAAATGAAATAAATGACTTGACATTTTGATCGTCGAGGATTCCTTCGCCGTTAATGAATATTGTTTCTTTGTTGTCATAAAATCTCCACTTTTCGCCAAAAAGTTGGGAACTTATTTTCCTTATCAGATTGTTGTATTCTGTAATTATGTCATGCACATCTTTTAATATTTCCCCTCTGTCGCCTAGGCATAGCGCTAAAGCAAGTCCGGTTTTCTGTGCATTTAACAAGGACTCCATTACCTTTACAAAAGACCTAGAGTTTTTCAATAAGCCCTCATTTTCTTCGTTAATCAGGATATATCTATACCCAAATAGCACATCTTTAATTGTTTTTTTATTATTTGATTTTGAATTTTCCTGCAAGAATCCTTCGATTGACTCAACTAACTG
This sequence comes from uncultured Nitrososphaeraceae archaeon, assembly GCA_963779615.1. Lineage (GTDB taxonomy): Archaea > Thermoproteota > Nitrososphaeria > Nitrososphaerales > Nitrososphaeraceae > Nitrosocosmicus. The sequence goes on along the minus strand of CAVZZA010000003.1, from coordinate 1,039,228 downwards.
GATGGATTCTTTTTCGTCTAGTTCGTTAAACAGTTTTCTGTTCCCTTTTTTACTAGGGGATAAATGTGAATCTTTGATTATCTTTAAACTTGATTCCTTGTTCCATGTTATTTCTTTTATGTAATGGATCATGTTGTTTTCCAAAACATCTGTTATAGGGGTTGTCTCTATCTCAGAAATGGTCAATCCTTTCTTTTGTTCTATTATGTTTTCATTTATGGATACTTGTAAAATTTCATTGTTTAAGCTTATCAATGATCTGATTTTCCCCAATATCCTGATCCTTTGAAATTGCTGAAATTATTGGTAGTTGTGATAAATTATTGAAATTTCTATCAAAGTTTTTAATTAAAAAATAAGCTAAACCGGCCGAACTAATTTCTTCTTTTCCATTCACATTGAACAGCCATGGGTTTATGATATTTTCGTAGGTTAGATTATCTGATTTGGTGATCTTATCGATATTAATAAAGAGATAATTGCCTTCGTTAAATGATTTGTTAACATTGTCAATCGCATTTGAATCAAAATCTGTAAAAATGTAAAATTCATGTTTTTCGTCGATTATCTCAGATAGAGTGTCTTTGATTTTTTTACAGGAGCACCGTATTGTTGCATTTCCCATATTGTTAAATATAGACTTTAAAATAATGGATCCACTTAATATTCCATCAATGGTGGAATTTGCAAGAATGAAAATGTCTTTCTTTTGCTCTATTTCTTTTATTAGTTTTTGACTTTTACTGAATAAATTATTTTTTAGTTCTTTAACCCCCATACTATTATTCTAGTTTTGCAATTACTGATTTGTATTTCCAGTCTTTGGGTATTTTGTCATTTTTCTTGTAATATCTTGATAATCTGTGGACTTTTGATTCAATAAGTTCCAATGCTCTTACATTTCTTTTATCGCTGTTATGAATGGACAAATGTTTTTGTAAACCCAAGGCCTTGCGAACAAGTCGTTCTAGGTCCTCAGGCATAGACTTGTTTATATTATTTTCCTCTAGAATTTGAGTAATGGTTTTTCCTATTATTGGTTTTACCAATGGAACTGCAAATTCGTCTCTAAGTCTTAGGCCAATTTCACTTGCGGTTAGTCCTTCCTTCCCAAAATCTACTATTTTTGATATTATGTCTTCATTTGCAATGGTCCATGATGGTGCATTTTTTGAGGTGGGTCTAATGGTGTGGGATTTTCCATGTGTGTGAGCATGAGTTCGCGCCATTTCTCTCTATTTCTTATAAAAAATTGCATGTCTTAAATGTTATTATTTTTTTACGGGACCGTATCTTGACATTCGTCCCTTTGTTATGTAATTTCAAAAAAAGATTTACCAGGTTAATTGGGCAATTGGTTTCTATTTTTGTACATAAAAAAAAATGTTGCATGTAAAGCAACACCCGCTGGGTGCTCCAACTTATCTTCAATGAACCGAGTTTTTTCTTTTATCTCTGGTTTTCTCCAACGAAAACGAAAATAGTGATCGAGTTTCAATAATTTATTACATTCGTTATGCAACGAATTGCCATGTTTTTATTTGCAGATGGCGCATCCAATAGGGGTTTTTTATTTGCTTTCTCTTGCGTGTCTATGCGAATGTTCAAAATCAACAAATTTGATTTATCATCACTATGAAATTATCACTAAATTTTGTGTTGCTATTGAAAAACTGTTAAAAAATATGGATGTTACAACCTCATATACTTTGGGTTGTTCTATGTTTGTTTTAATGCTTACTTCGTATGCGTATATAGAAGGGCTTGGGCTTATGTTTCATAACATTACTTTGCAGAAGCGCATTGTTGATTAACATAAAGGTTATATAATTCCTAATTGAGTAAATTTTAATATGAACAAGGCTCATTCAATGATGGCCGCTTTTTCATTGGTACTAGGCGCTTTAGTGGTGGTACCCTCTCTCAATATTGCATTCGCACAGTATTCTGCTCCATCCGGTCAAGGGGGAGTAACCCTTGAGGAACAGCTTCAATTAGCAAAAGAAAAGATTTCAAATGCTCAACAACAGGGTGCATATGGTTCTGGTACTGCAATGTTTGGCTCCAATCTTGATAATTCATTGATACTGATGATTATAATAGGGGTAATTATAGGGGGAGTTGCAGCTGCATTCTTTGCTGCCGGTACAAAAGGTAAGAAAAGAACAATCCAAGCATCTTATGATGGTTCTAGCACAGGAGGCGGTAAATTCTGTACCAACTGTGGTACCCAAGCTGGGGACTCACAAAAGTTCTGCGCAAACTGCGGAACAAAAATTTAATTTTTTTTTGTTGTAGCCAATTTATGGTTTTTTCTGGAAAATAAAGGCTTTTTCTGGAAAATAAAGGTTTTTTCTGTATAAGTTTATAAAGGATTATATTGTTAATATGTTATGAGCCATTCCAATGACCTAAAGAGTTCGAGTAATGTTGAAAATGTGCAAAAAAATTCAAATACCTATATTAATTTAACCGAGCAAACAATGGCAAAAACTCTTGATGCTATAAAGGAGAATTTGATTAAGTCAATTGATGAATATGTTAAAATTCAACCAAGATTTTTACAGTCCATGTCTGATTTTCAATTGGATGCTATTCAGGCGGCCAAGGATACAATTAATAAAACCATCTCTCACCAAAAACGTTTCATAAGGGAATTTGTCAATGTGTCACAATCCCAGCCAAATGAAACATATCAACAACTATTCAAAAAATCAAGCGAAAATATTGATAATTTTGTTAACGCTTTTAACGCTAGCAATAATTATAATTTTGACACGATAGATAACACACGAGAAAACCTAAAAATTTACAATAAAGCAATCGACGCCTATAATGATTATAGTACAAATACTTTTAATGCATGGATTTCATTTGCCAAATCATTTTCCAACAATCCCTAAAACGATTCACATTTATTTTTGTTTTTATTTTTATTAAACTTTTAAACGGCATGCCTATTTGTTTTTATTATATTGTTGATCAATTGCAGTAAATGTAATGAAAATGCTAGTGTATTTAAGAGGGCATATTCTGGAGAGCTCTTGTGTAAATCCTGCTTTTTGAATTCGATTGAAACTAAGACATTGCATACAATTTCTAAATACTCTATGATCGGCTATGGGCAACGTATAGCTGTAGGGGTGTCTGGAGGGAAAGATAGCCTCACACTTTTGTCTGTTTTAAAAAAAATCTTAAAAAAGAGCAATGACAATGATGTTGTAGCAATAACTATAGATGAAGGCATAGAAAATTATCGTGATGAGTCTCTTGATATGGTCAAAAATCACTGTGAGAAAATTAATATCCCATTTAAGATTTTTAGCTATAAAGAGTTATTTGGAATGAGCATGGATGAGGCAATGCTTAAGAGATCTTCAAAAAAAAAATTCAGTTCATGTTCAATATGTGGGGCTTTTAGAAGAAGAGCGCTTGATATTGCCGCAAAATCTGTTAATGCTGATTTAATGGCAACTGCACACAATCTTGATGATCACATCCAAACCTTTATGATAAATCTAATTTCTGGCGATGCAGATAGGATCGGATGGATGTATCCGACACCTATAGAATATGATAGCGGATTAAAAAAAATAAAACCTTTCTTGGAGCTTTATGAAAATGAGATCGTATTTTATGCATTTCTTTCAGGAATCGAGTTTCAGGCAGAACAATGTCCTTATATGAATGAGAGTATTAGATCGAATTTTCGTGAATTTTTCAATGATCTAGAAAAAACTCACCCCGGGATAAAGTATAATTGTTATGCTTCTGTAAATAAGCTTTCTAAAATGATAAGGGACTCAAATCAAAACTTGTCCCCATATTTAAAAAGGACCTGTTTAAAATGTGGTAGTACCTCCACCAATGAAGTTTGCTCTGTTTGCAAAACAATTTTTTTGTTGGAGTCCCAATAAAATTAAAAACTACCTTGATTTTTTTTATCTTTTTTGGAGGATTGCCACCAGTCCAGATACTCTTCTTTTTTTTCATTTTTTTCGTCACCTTTGTTTAGTTTTTCACGTAACTCTTCAAATTTTTCCCTAGGTGCATAAAGACCACATCCTTTGCAGATAAAATTTTTTGTTATTGAATCTAATCTTAAACTTCCTCCGCATTCGGGGCAAACTTTTACCAATAGTATAATTAAAAAAGAATTATACAAAAATGTTTGTGTCATTGTAACTATATTTTTTTATTTGTTTTTATGAAAGGAATTTCTTGCCGTATTTCTCTATTGTATATGCTTTTGTTGTTTTTTAATAGATGTATCCCGGCATATGGACTTTTATCTTCATTCCATCATGATGGTCAGTTCGCCCATCGAAAGCCATATGCCGAGATGTTTTTAATGCTGTAATCGATTATATAGATTTGTCATCATAAAAAAATAATCTCTTTTTCAGCATCCAGTGTTACTTCTTTACTACCACTATGTTTTTTCTTTTCTTTGCAATAGTTTTTTAATTCTACTGAATCGTTTTCATTTATATGCACTAGTGGAATGTTTGATATTGCACATCCTGACGCGGTTGTAATGTCCACTGAGTTTGTACAAATTATTCCGTTTGGAGATGTGTTATTATTTTTTAAAGAAAAAATTGTGTACGCTCCTACACTACTTCCAACAGCATTGGGAAAAACAAGAATATTACTTTTCAAAGTTTGATTGTTTAAATCATGATTTATGTCATTTATTTGACCTGTTTTTACATTTAGCATTGCAAGGAAATTTAGAGGTTGTTCGGAAAAAAGTAATTTTCCTTTTGTTACGCCCCCTACAATTCTCTTGCATTTTATCTCCATTTTATTAATTTCTTTACCGTTGTATTTTAATTTGAGTAGTCTTTTACAATCGTTTTTACATCCTTTAACGCTACTGATACCTTGTTTGATGTCTTCATATAATAAGCCGCCTTTACGCTATTTGTTATTATGCTGTCGCAATTCTCCTTTTTTATCAGTGGAGTCAGGCATGTACAGGCGTCACATATGAACTCTACACCTGATTTTTGTAAGGTCGATGCAATGCCACATTCTTCAATCTTGTTAAATACCGATCTTGGGCAAAAAATTTTACAGGGTTTTGTAAATTTTTTTCCTTCAATTAGGGATGTGATCTTACAAATTTCTTCCAAGCCCAGCTGAGGGCTTCCAAATGTAATCATTTGACCCTCTTCAGAAGTGTTTAACTCGTCTTTTGTTTTTTTCATTTCTTTGTCCCCATATCTTATTTTTTCAGTGTTTTTTGATTGCTCTTTGATTTGGAACATTCCACAAGACCCAGATGTCCCTATACCTGCCGAGAGTGATTTAATGTTCCAAAAATCTGTATTTCCTGAAACATTGCATAGGCCGGTACAGCTTTTTTTCACTGTTTTTCCAATAAAATATCCTAACAATCCATAATCTAATTCATTTTCAATTTTTAACTCATTTACTATTTCAAAACTGGGGTCCCTCAATTCCTCCATTCTAAGATCCGAAAACGGTGCCTTTCCTACAATTGCGCTAGCAAGAGCACTTAATGCACTCTCCTTGTTGGTTTTTATGTTCAAATATGAATTTGCCAATACTGCTGCGCTGCTCTCTGCGAAACTTACTTGGGTTCCTGATTCTGGTATGGGTAATATCTCATAGGGAATGCACGAAAAAGTTGGGGTAACCCCTATCTTTTCATATATTTTCGTTATTTCGAATTGTTTATCTATAAAATCCTGTGACAATTCTGGTATGTTTTTTCTGTCAAATCCCATTGGGTTTAATGAAGTTTTGACTTTTACTTTGCCATCTTTGCTTATCTTTTTTAAAAAATCTAATCCGCTATCTCCTATTGTGTTATAATTAACACCTGAAATGTGCGCCCATTTGATTGGAATGAGGTTTTGAGCATTTGTAGCTTCTCCTATGGCAACCAAAACCCTATAAGCTATAGCAGTGGCTTCCCCATTCTCTCCAGAAATCGCTTTTTCTTCTTCACGTGTTAGTTGCATTAATGAGTGTAATTGCTGATTTTGTTGTGTATAAACTATATTGTATCCTTGCTATGGTGTGTGTATTCATTTTTCACATACAACCCCTTTTGGCGGGCTAAAAAATGCTCATATTGAGTAAAATACCTATGGCGTTATTCTCGACATCGTTCTTGGAAAGAGTACAACATCTTTGATATCTTCAAAACCCAAAATCCATCTGAGAATTCTCTCTATCCCAAGACCAAAACCCCCATGCGGTACTGAACCATATTTCCTAAGGTCCAAGTACCATTGGTAGTCTTTGGGTTCGAGATTGGATTCAAGTATTCTAAGTTTTATTTTTTCCAAATTGTCTTCCCTTATCCCTCCTCCTGATATTTCTCCATATCCTTCCGGTGCCAGTAAATCAACTGCCATTCCAACTTTAGGGTCCTCCGGATTTTGCTTCACGTAAAAAGGCTTGGTTTCTAATGGATAATTTGTAACAAACATGGGGTTTTCTTTGTCTTTTGTTAGTTCCCTCTCTGATTCGATATTAAGATCATCGCCCCACTCAATTATGCGATCTTTTTTATCTTCTTCCCTTATTTTACACTCTTTAGATCTTAAAACATCTATTGCTTTGTTATAAGTTATTTTCTCAAATGGTGATGAAATTCTTTCTAATTTTACCTTGGAGTTTTTATTCAAAAAATCTATTTCCTTAATGTTATTTTCCCTAATGTTCTTGACCAAGTCAAAAACCAATTTCTCCTGAATGTTGATAAGGTCATCCATTGTAATCCATGGAGCCTCTGCTTCTAGGTGGGTAAATTCTGCAAGATGTCTGACGGTTCTTGATTTCTCCGCTCTAAAAGATGGGGTAATACTCCAGACCGGACCCAAACAATAAATCATTGATTCAAGGTACAGTTGTGAGCTCTGTGACAGATATGCCATATCGTCAAAATACTTTACTTCAAATAGGGTGGACCCACCTTCTACTGCGCTCTTGACTATTATTGGCGGATTTATTTCCATCCAATTTTCTTTGTAAAACCAATCACGTGAATATTTTAATAAAGAGTTTCTTATTTTTCCAACATTTATCATTTTTCGTGTCCTCAGGGACAAATGCCTATAGATCAAGAAGTGTCTCCTCACTTTGGTATTCCCCTATCGGATAGTCTATGTCTGCTATGTTGAATGGCACTATTTTATCTGCTTTTATTTCATACTCGCCCTCGGGGGCTCTTGAATCTTTTCTTAACGCTCCTGTAATTTGAATGGAAGACTCTATGGTTAAATTTTCACATAACTTTGAAGGACATATGACTTGGATGATATCGCCGCGGTCATCCCTTAAAATAATGAATGTTTTTTCTTTTTGTTTTCGTAATCTGTGTATCCACCCTCTTAATGTTATATTTTCTCCAATGTTTTCATCAGTTTTTATGTCCGCAATTCTTTTAAACACTATATTTGTATGATGAAAATATTCGTTATATTTTTATATACTTGTTTGCCGGAACAATATTTAACCTGTGACCTAAATGTTGATTGCATATCATCATTGTATCTGTGGATATGGATTCTGCTCTTTTGATTTTAATGTGATTTAAGATTATATAGTCTCTCTTTATGTTAGAGCTAAACCCGTTCTTTTTTATGATTAGTATTTTCTATATGATACTACAAATGTCATAACAGTATAAAAATCACTAAAACATATCTATTATTCTTAGTGTTGCTCTGTTTTTATTTTTTAATATATATATAAAACTGGATTATATGAAAAATCGAAGTCGCCTAGAGATAATTGCTATGATTCTGGAAACTGTTGGGGATAGTGGTGCAATACAAGCTAAGATTATGTACAAAGTATATCTTTCATTTCTTCAAATGAAAGAATATCTGTCTCAAATAACGGAGCATGGGTTGATTGTATACGACGATCGTGCGCAAATTTATAAAATTACGGACAAAGGACGACGTTTTCTTGCACTATATAAGCAAATGACTGAATCAATATCAATGACGAAACCTATATTATAGCCGTTTTGTTTGCCAATACAGGTATTTTTATTTAATGGTTAATTTATAAACCAGATTTTTTTTATTATGCTGTTGTGATTTTGGACACGGGTATTCTGTCTGATGATTTGGTCAATGATTCATTTAAGAAGAATCACTTTAAAAAACTTAGAAATTGTTGTTGGTAAAATAAATGATAAGCTGTTTGCATTTGATAACGTCTGTCCGCATAAGGGTGCATCTTTATCAAAGGGAAATCTACATGGAAACAATATAGTTTGTTACATGCATGGTTATGAATATGATGTGTTCACGGGCAAATTAGAAAACATGAAGTCATGGAAAAGGGATGATACGTGGAAAGAACAAACATTGGCTTGGAGATATTCTGGTGACCTGAAAACTTATGACCCTTATGAAAAAAATGGAAAAATATTGATAGAAATAAATTGACACGGGTGTTTAATTCTTATTTGAAATTATTCTGGAACAGAGTCGCAAACTATCTTTCCGTTTTCCATCTTGATAAATAAAAACCTGTTGTCTTTAAAGATTAAAGTTAATTCATTGGGTGCTTCTTCCACATCTAATAGTTCTTGTCCTTTGATTCCATCAAATTTAGTCATGTGAAAAAGCTATTATATGTTATATTTAAATTGAATTACAGCATTTTGTCGTAATAAATATTACTATAGTTACCCCGTTAGCCAGTATTTCAAATTTATTTCGCTTATTTCGCTATCTCTATTTCTTCAATATTTGATTCTTTTATTATTTGATTTTTTTCTATATATTCATGCTTTCCCCATGACAGGTTAATTGTAACAGAGATCTTATTTTTGCCTGTTTTCAGTTTGCTTGCTTCTATCTCTATATTTTTTTGAAAATCAAACAATAAGTTTCTTGCTTCCTCCTCCTCTAGAGGATAATGTGGACTTTCATCTTTTACAATGGTTATCCATATTCTATGATCAATTTTGGGATTTCGCGTCCAAAATAGAATAGCTTTTCTACGCAATTTTTTTGAATCAATAGTCTGTCCGTTGTTTTTAATGTCTAATTTGATTACTAATCGAAATACGTTATCGTGCTTGTTATATGCCTTTTCCCAATTTTTTTGGGTAAATATCTCTCTTACATTTCCATTAATGGTGAAATTCAAACTTAAGGTTATCGAGTCTCCAATTGTGGGTGTGTCCTGTGATTTCTTTAAAATCAAGTCCGTGATAAAACTTTCCTTCTTTGTTCAATTTAGACAATTTAGATACTGAGAAGGTATCATTTATATCCTCAATATGTAGTTGTCTTTTATATATGCATGCTGAAGTTACACATGCAAAGGACAAAGAATTAGAATTTAGGATTCTTGATTTGGATATTTCGGTTTTATACATTATTCAACACGAAATACAAAAAAACATCGATGTCAAATTTGCTGGTGTAATACTAAAACATCCTTTAATCAGGGAATACATGCTAAAAATATTGACAACTAAAAGTGATCCGCAAAAATCTCTTTTAGAATCTGTTGATTCAGCTATACGATATACAAACGACTTATCGGGAATGTTAAAATTAACATTAGGAAATTAAATTAATTAGTTGATGATGTGTTATGTGATAGTGGTAGTGATTAACAAATGAAGTTTTGCCCAAAGTGCGATACCCGAATGAGAAATAAACCGGAGGAAAAAATACTAATATGTGTAAAATGCGGACATAATGTTGATAACGAGGTTTCAGGTTCTGTTAACTCGAATAATATTGTTGAAACTGTTTCAAATTATGGTTACTCTGAAAACACTTTAAAAATAATGGATATGGAAAAACCTATAGAAACTTTACCAACCACTAATATCGAATGCCCCAAATGTTATAATAATTTGGCATTTTGGTGGATGCTGCAAACAAGATCGGCTGATGAAGCTACCACTCAATTCTATCGGTGCACTAAATGTAATCATACCTGGAGAAATTATTCTTAACTATGATTAGCTAAATTACATCATGATTTTTTTTAGTAATATTAAAATCTGAAATCAAAATCAATCTAAATGATATAACTTGATGTTTGCAGCAAAAACAAAATCTCCTGATCAATGGAAAATAATTACTTCAGCTATTTCAACTTTAGTTGATGAAGCAACATTTGAAGCCACCACTGAAGGTATTTCCTTTAGAGGTATGGACCCATCGCATGTTGCATTGATTGATATTTTTTGGCCTAATTCTGCATTTGACAGTTACAAGTGTGATTCGGAATTAAAATTTGGTGTCAGAATTTCTGAATTTTCTAAATTAATCAAGCGTACGGATAAAAAAGATGAACTTGAAGTCTCTATTAGCGATGAGGATATGTTACAAATAAAAACAATTGGGAGTTACAAAAGAGAATACAAAATGAGGTTAATTGAAAGCTCATCTGCGCTCCACCCCATTACCAAAATTGTCTTTTAATTCCAAATTGGTCTTATCTTTGTCTTCTTTTGATAAAATTTTATCGGATATAGAGGTTGTTTCAGAATATGTAGAAATTTCCTCCTATCCTGATAAAATAGAGTTTTTAGGTAAAAGTGATACCGGTGAAGCTGACGTCATTATGGAGCCCAACAGTGAAGGTTTAGAAGAAATTGAGGTCAAAGAGGAATCTAAGGCAACATACAGTCTTGATTATTTGTTAAAAATTGTAAAATCAGTAAGTTCTGTTGGGGTTTCCGCAGCAATTGAGTATTCTACTAAGATGCCGATACGACTTGAATTTCGAATAACGAATATAGGACGAATTCATTTTTATCTTGCACCCCGAGTTCAGGATTAAAAAAATGTGTCGACAAAAAAGATAGACTAATGTAAAAAAATAGATTAATATTTTTGAGGCTAATAATAAAATAGTTATTTATATTTTACCCTATTTTAAATTAAAAATGGATATATATGAAAATAATAATGAAATTTGGTGGTTCTGTTTTAGATGATTCATCCAAAATAAATAATGTTGTAAAAATATTAAATCCTTTAAAAATGTAAATGATGTAAAAAATGATATAATTTGTGTAGTTTCCGCTTTGTCTGGAGTTACTGATAAAATTTTATCATTGACTGGCTTGATAATGAAAGGCAATCGCAACGCAATAATGATCTTTGTAGATGAAATGAAATTCATTCATATGAATTTGATAGAAAGAACAATAACAAACAAGGCATTGCAGTTTGAAACTAAAAGCCTTGTTTCAGACATTATAAATGAGTTCCACGATATACTCAATGGCTTGGTTTTGATTTCTGAAATAACTGCACGTTCTTTGGATCATATGTTGTCATTTGGAGAGCGTTTATCAGCTCCAATTGTATGTTATTCTCTAAGAGATTCAAATTTAAAATCTGAGTATTTTACAGGTAAGGATATCGGAATAGTTACGGACTCTAATTTTGGAGAAGCTCAGACCTTTGATGGATACCACCAAACTTAGAGTAAATTCCAAAATCCTTCCATTAATTCAACAAGACATAATACCGGTTATAACCGGGTTTATTGGTGCTGACCAGCACGGACACATTACAACTTTAGGTAGGAGTGGTTCTGATTACACAGCTACAATAATTGCTTCCTGCATCAATGCAAATGAAGTATATTTGTGGAGTGATGTGATGGATTGCTTACCGCAGATCCATCTATAGTGGATGAGGCCCAGGTGCTTGATGAGATATCTTTTGCCGAGGCGGCTGAAATGGTATTATTTGGTGCAAAGTATATCCATCCAAGGGCTTTGGAACCGGTAATGGATTCTAATATTCCTTTAAAAATTCGAAATGCATTTAATTTATCTCACCCTGGAACTACTATCGCTCGTGATGTAAAAATTTCTAAAAATTTATCAAATCTATTATTGCTATAAGAAATACGGCTCTATTGGATGTAGGGGGTGGGGGTATGGTGGGCTCTCCGGGAACCGCTGCTATTATTTTTGATACATTAGCTAAGAATAAAGTCAATATAATGATGATTTCTCAGGGCCCATCAGAATCTAGCATTTCCATGGTGCTAAACAAAGACGATTTGGGTAAAGCTATTACCGCCTTGGAGTTAAAGCTACTTGGCAAAGTGATAAAACATTTGAGCGTTTTGGACGAAGTATCAATTGTTACCGTAGTTGGTTCCGGAATGCGTGGAATTAAAGGTATCGCTGGAAAAATCTTTACTTCTATAGCGAAAGAAAATATAAACGTAATAATGATTGCTCAGGGCTCATCAGAATTAAACCTGGCGTTTGTAGTTGTAGATGAGATTGTGAAAAAGCGGTAAAATCTCTTCATAAGGAGTTTGGGTTAGAAAAATCAGGTAAATAGGAATATTGTGTTTTTGTCATTCAGTTAACTTTGTGGCATAATGTATTGTCACTCTAATGATTTTGATAATGCTAAAGAAAAAAATAAAAGAAATGGGTGCGGTATTTTTATCATGAGTTCAGGAAAATTATATGTTGTTGGTGTAGGGCCAGGTCATCATGACCACATGACCTTTCGTGCTAAACAAGTCATTGAAGAAAGTAAAATCATTGTAGGGTATGAAACCTATGTTTCCTTGATAGGAGATCTGATTGATGGTAAAGAAGTGTATAGATATCCAATGACCCAGGAGGTTGATCGTGCCAACCAAGCTATAGATTTTGCTGAGAAAGGAAACATTGTATCGTTAGTTTCATCAGGCGACCCTGGAATTTATGGGATGATTGGCTTAATCTATGAAATACTGGCAGAGAAGGGCTGGAAAAAAAACAATGGGCTATATGTTGAATGCATTCCGGGGGTTTCTTCTCTTAATTCATGTAGCGCATTAATAGGCTCTCCCCTTATGACTGATTTTGCTGTTGTTAGCATGAGTGATCTTCTTGTTCCCTGGGAGATAATTGTAAAAAGAGTCGAAGCTGCAGCATCAGGCGATTTTGTCACTGTGGTTTACAATCCATCTAGCAAAAAAAGAATTCATCAGCTACAAGACGCTCGAGATATATTCCTTAGGTACAGAACACCTCAAACCCCTGTAGCAATAGTTAAGGGTGCATTTAGAGAAAGTCAATCTGTAGTTATTACAGATCTGGAAAAAATGTTAGACTATCCTGATATGATGGGAATGATAACCACTATCATTATCGGCAATTCGTCATCTTTTAATTATGATGATATGATGATAAATCCACGTGGCTACAGATCAAAATATCAGTTAGTCAAATAACTCCCTCTCTCCCCCTCCTCCCTCCATCACTTTTAGTTAGCTATAAATTTGTAATTTTATGTATTTATTATAATAAATTGACTAATGCTGCTTCTTTTACCTATGGTAATATTTTGTTACTCTATTGCGTCTTTAATAAAGATAAATCAACACAACCATTACCAGATGCTGATGATCAAAATGAAGATTTGAATCGTGATGGTTATCTTCCAAATTACATTATCGGAAGAATAAACCTGTGTATAGAAACTTTTGGTATTATAATGAATTCAAAACCTGATAAGTTTCATACATCAATTTTGATAATATCAAAAGATAGCCATGTTAAAGAAATAAAAGAAAAATTGATTGCAGGTGGCATCTTGGAGCAATATTTGGAATATGATACCAACTCAAAAAGCATTGAATCTGCCCTCAATAATGTTATTACGCGAATAACAAAGCTTGTCAATCCCCCTTGTATTTATTTTATAGGGTCTGTTTGGCAAAAGGAAATTTTTGATTCTATAGTTGACTCCAAACTTAAACAACATAAGGTTATTTTTGAAGGGGCATTAGATGACAGACCATATGATGTTGTTCAAAAAGAAAAGGCTGTTGAAGCACCAAAAAAAGGAACCGTATATTATAAGCGTAAAATGACCAATAAAGCTATTGATGCCTTATTGAATTACATTTTTCCAAAAAACAAAAACAAAATCAGTTAACAATGGATATAGATATTATATTTTTATGGTGTTAAAGTTTATAAAAATTGGAAAAGTTTAATATCAGAATAAAATGATATCAAATACAACGCGGTCATCGTCCAGTTTGGTTAGGACACTGGCCTTCCATATGCGAAAGCGTGGAGAAAGCCCGTAACCCGGGACCCTGTTTTTTTATAAAACAGGGCGGGAATTCAAATCCCGGTGACCGCATTAACAATGGGAATTCATATTCTTCCATTGCTTTGAATATTATGGAAAAGTTGAATACACAAACTTATGCTGATCCACCCCTAAAAGCATAAATTCGGCTATTGATTTTGCTGCTCTGAGATGGTTTACCTTTAAACTTAACTTCCTGGAATCTGAATTCAAAGTAAATATAGTTATAAGTGGGTTTTACAGGCTTGTCAGTAAAAATTCCAACCTGTTGTGGAAAGGTTAATTCATTACAAGGGCAAATAAAACGCGTCCATCATCGTGGTTTACTAGATATCAAGGGATTTACAAAACTGCAATAAGTTTGCAAATGGTTGTGCCTTTTGCTATTGTGTATACTGGAGTCTGATACGTAAAATAGACAATTCTAAAAAAGTACTGCCAACCTGTCAACGACTGAACCCTGCAAATATGTTATAAATATGTGAACCAAAACTTGTCAGCGCCTTTTGTAATTCCTCGCTAGGGTTCCCGTATACATCAAGCCTGCTCATTCTGGTGACACTGAAAATCTTTGAGAGTATTGTTTGCGATGCAACGCCTCTAATGTGAGCCAGTGCCGCCTCTGAATTTGTGTATGTTTCGTGTACGACACACTTTTCTCTGATCTATTAAGATAAAACCGGTAGTTTATTGTACCTGGCTCGCTATCTTCCACAACTCTGCTCATTTTTTGCACCATCTTCTTGCATTCTTCTATTTTTCCTTCTTCTATTGTAAATTCTGCTCTAACATGTACCTGATTGTGCTCCATGCGGCCCTTCCTCAAAATTAGATTAGCGTAATTGAGAACGCCTGCGTTGAGTATAGATTTTGCCTTCAAGCGTTTCTGTTTCAAAGTCTTTGCCTGCAATGACTAGAAAACCTGGTCTTTATCCGATGTCTGAGAATAAGTGACATTAAATGCTTTCAACGCGGATAGAACAGTGATGCCTGGGTTGAGTCAAACTGCAGTTTGGCACTCCAAACAACTCAATATTCGTTTGTGGAGATACAATCCATTTATGTCTTTTAAATAGGATATTGGCGTTTTATCTATAACTTGCCACGCATCATCTTTTGATGTCTTGGAGTTTTGCATCTGAATCCAAAATGAATTAAGGCACATTCTTCTCCTCAAACCATCATTTTTCATTGTTCCATTTTGTGAACATTTCATTTGACCACTAAAACTCTATCAAGATCAAAATAAACGTCATTAAAATAATGAAATTATTTATGCAACTCAAAAAGAAGATACATATTTTGATTGGAAACCCAAAATGGAAATTCGGCCTCTATATTCAGTTCGGCTGTTTTTTCTAGATATCATAAAATGCGTATCATGCACTCATTTTAAATATCTGACTTTTGCATATTATTCAAGTTAGTCATATCAATGGTTTTTATTATCAAACTTGACGATCTAGCCAAGGCTAAGGTAGTACAAATGATTTTTGACAAAAAAACAGAACAGGCTTTAGAGAGTTTAGGAAGGTTTTATAAAGTTAATCCGCCCAAAATTGTTGTTGGCACTATAAAGGGGAAAAGACATACTGTATATGCTGTATATGTTCAAAAAGAGTGTAAAATTTATTGCATAAATTCTGATATTTTTTATAATCCGTTTATAGTGTTGCATGAATTTTATCATCACATAAGGACAACTAGTGGCACTCATAGAGGTTCAGAAAAACATGCTAATATCTATGCAAAAGGTTTCATTGATTCATACAAAAAAATAATCAAACAGATAGATAGCGAAACAGAAACAAAATAAATCAATTAACTCTCTGTAGCAGATCGGATAAACTTGACTCGAATCTCTAGCATAATTGGCATCAATTAAAAAACATGGGAATCTACACACATAATGCCGAACATCTCAAGTTAAGAATCAATTTTATGCAAAACTATCTCTAATTGCAAATTTTTATGTCTAATCATGCAAAATATCTTCTGTCTTTCAATTTATTGTTATGACAATATTGCTAAATAAATGGGCTTTATCTTTTAATGATGTAAAATTAATGTGATAATGATTTGTTAAGATGTAATGCATATGGCAAGAAATATATATATTATTTTTTAATGGTTTTATTAATTTCATTCCAGTGCTATTGATATCAGTGTATTTATCTATAGAGTAACAGAGTGTTGGTAACAGTTCCCAAAGTAAAGCCATATAATACATGTCCACAAAAACTGATTATTGCCGGTCCTTTTCCAAGAGGGTGATTCCATACAGGTAATCCTGTAATGGGTTTGTGAATTGGGAGCAGAGTTAATAACCAGAGTAAAATCCCAAATATTATTCCAAGGGTGGTGGACCATTGGAATGAGTGTGAGAAAAATAATGGTATAAAAAATAAATAAATAAATGGAAAAGTTATTCCAGCCAGTGTACCATTAATAATATGCAATAGCAGTATTCCTGCATAGATGCCCGTGTCAGATTTGGTCTTTGAAAATTTCTTTATTAATTTTGACGTTAATATTTGGTTCTCATGCCATTCAAGAATTCCTTTAATTCCCCATATTCTCCAAAATGGTATTTCATATATTGTCATAATACATGTAGAAACTAAACCTGCAATTATTCCGTCAATAAGTATTCCCATCAATGCGTACAATTATTGATTTATATTTTTTATTTATATAGGTCTGTGAATGCTTACTTCGGGTTTATCTGCTAATTCTGAATATCACAAACAGTGATATGACATACAAAAATACAACATTTTCTTTTTCTTGTGTTATATAACATGTATAGTTAATCATTATGTTCTCCAAATGTCTTTCAATCTTTTTCCTTTTTTATTTGGTTATACGACACGCCAATTCATTTGGCCTTTAATGCCGAAAGAATGTTGCTCAATCCATCTTTTTATAGAAAAAACAACACTTTTTATCGATATTGCATTTAGGGTAGAAAAATTGTACCTTGCATAATGATTCATTGTTTTGTGTTTTTATCAATTGTGGAATGATTAGTAATAATGTTGCCAAAAAACTAAAGTTTATCTGAATAATGGATAAAAGTTTACTGATTGCCTTGCTTTTTTTGTTTTATCTTATAAGGCGACGATTACTACCCTATTAAAGACTAAAATATAGCTGGATGAATTGGTCATATCAGTTAAATATATCGATAATTCCGCATTAACTCTAACACCAGCATTATTTGGAGCATCGTTGAATTTTAAATTGATTTTATTTGATGTATCAAGCATCAACCTTGAATAATGCATTTAGATGCCCTTAAGTTAATAGATGCTTATAATATTCAGTTTATTTGTAACATACATTAAAAAGTACAATCCTAAATTTAAAGACATTTATATTATTTCGTTGTAGGTACTATGTTTTGTCATCTGAAATTTCTAGCTCCAAATTATCCGTTCGTTCTAAAAGTGATCTTATTGATAAGGTATTCAATGCTATTACAACAAGTGGCGAAGAAGGAGTCTTTCAAACAGAATTATGTAAGTTATTTTCTCTAGATAGTCGTGATGGTTCACGACTTGTGGGAAACCTGGAAAAACAATCTCTAATTACGCGTGAAAAAGCTCTATATAATGGTAGATGGACATACAAGCTAATAGTTAAAAAAACTATTCCAGTCGCCAATGTTGAACAAAAACCTATTGATTTAACTACAATTGAAGGAGCTCCGTGCATATGTTGTACATTTCAGCATCTGTGTTCAATAGATGACGAGTCAAATTCAATCAGTCCTGCAAAATGCCAAATTATTGAAGAATGGGTTACAACATCCTTTAATAAATTTATGATGATTCCACAAACAGAATAACAAAAGACATCTGTCAAAACCAATTTTTTTATTTTACCTTTTAAATTTTCAAAAACCATTGAAATTATTGCTTCATGTCGTTTTTTGATATAAATTACCATGATGTGGTGAAATTTTTGATAGCAGAACTGAATCCGGATTCGATTATCGCCGATCCTTGAACTTTCCAATCAATGTTTTGTAATGTTTTATTGTTGTTTCTTAAATCTGTAACTAATTTTTCATCTGTTATAGGCACCTTTATTTCTTGTTGTATGGTCGCATCTCTATTGGCTAATAACTGAGGTCGCCCATTGACTGGAGTGTCTAGATATTGAATTGTATGGTCCCCAAGAGACTGTCCATTTGCAAATAATTTGTAGTCTATTTTAGAGGTAGTCAATGCTTGACTTGTAGGGTTGTTGATATTGAAAAATAAGTTTAGCAAAACTGTGTTGTTTTTTTCTATCAATCCCTTGAATTCTATTTTGTTAGTTGTTATACTTACTTTATTTAAGTCAGGTAGTGTTATTGTTAATATCAATGGAAGTAATATTATAACACCCCCAATTATTGCTACGGTGCCTATTAAAACCAATCTGCGTCTGCTTAAGAACATTTTGTTGTCGATTTTATCTGTAAATTGATGGTATTAAAAACTTTTTTTATAGTAATATATTATGGAACAATCAAAAATTACTATCTGATGTTGATTTATGATTCCTTTATTTTTTTGATTCATTTGATTTTTTCTTCAATTTGGGTAGGTGGTTCAATTTTTTTAGGGGTTGTATTGGCTCCTCTACTTAAAAAAACTATGCCTGATATGAATAAACGAATCTCATTTATGGTTACTGTTGGTCGTCGTTTCAATTTTATCGCCGGATCATCTTTAATGATTCTTGTTATTACGGGAGTTTATAATGGGCGATTTCTTTTATCTCAGCCTTCTCTGCTTTTTGAGTCAATTTACGGATATATCTTGTTTTCTAAAATCATTTTAGTTTGTATAACCATTTTAGTTTATACTGTCCATATTGTAATACTTAATAAAAAAACAGAAACCAAGATTTTGCAAAATCAGGTCCCTGATTCGTATTTTAAGGCACTGAGAAACAAAATAATTGTACTGGGTCGTTTAACTGTGGGTTTGTCAATAGGTATTTTATTTTTGGCCGCTCTTTTAAATTCTGGCGGTGATATAAGATTTTCTTGATTAATTTGATAAGGATGCATCAAAGTTTTTTATTTTGAAGAATCAACTCTTTTATTGTATTTCCTGTTTTATCTTCATTATCGAGAATTATTGAGACATGCCTGTTTTTTTTTGGTGATAGGCTTATAATTATCATTTTTTCGTCAATAACAATTTCGATAATTAGGCTTTTCCTTATTACACAAACGTCTTTAATTTCGATCGTTTTTCCAATTAGACTGTCATTATTTTCATTGGGTGATGCTGATATTAAATCATGCAGTGTTTCTATGAATGCTTCCAGTAGGCAGAAAAACGTTTTTATCTCATGCTGAATTTTTTCCTCAGACTGTTGTTGTATGATTAGCGAATCATTATTTGAATTTTCATCCCTTTCAGTTATTGTTCTTTCCTGAAGTACATTATCGCATGTGATGGCACTGCTCCATTTTATTGCTTTTGTATCGCTGCTAAGTTCATCAAAAAATTTTACAAAATCCGAAATTATTGATTCAAGTTGAATGTCGATAATATGTTTGCCTGTTACTTTTATTGTTACTTTAATTGTTTGGTAAGTAAACTCATAATGAAAAAATTTTGTAAAAATCATTGATTTGCCATATTTCACTCTGTGAGTTTTACAGTGGTCTATGCTGCTGACTATTCTATTGAAATAACTCACAGATGTTTTATTTGACTCTTGACAATTTAACTTTGAAATTATCATTAGTTTTAAAATTTTGGAAAAAAAATTTCGAAAATGCTCTGCATGTTCTGTAAAATCGTATCTTATTTCTTCTATTGTCAATTAATGCACCTTGGATTTCTTATTTTCTGTTGATCATAGTATAATCAATTATAAATTCATGTCTTCATTGCTCTATTTTACCGCCTGTTAATTTCTCAAGGTGTTGTGGAATTTAATGACATTGTTTAGGTAACCTGCTTAATTATGGTTTGTCCCATTGCGAAAACCTGTCTTGTTTCTTGATTTTATTTTTTACCTGGCTGACTAAAAACCCTATAATTTTATGATATTTGTATAGATAAGCTATTGCGATTGAAATTGTTCCAGCTATTATAAATCTTGCGCCTAGTGATTTTAGGCCTTCTGTGAATGAATGCACCAGCAAATCTATAGTTATAAAAAATACCCCCGCGATTATAACTATGATTCCCACTCTAAAAAATACCTTAAACAATGACAGTTCTTTATCAGTTGATATTTTATTTCACCAGTAATTATTAGTGGTGATGATAATAATTATATCTATATGTTTTTTCTTATCGCAAAACACGTCAAAGTTGTGACTAAAAGCCTGCGCTTATTGGATCAGATGGCTTGACAATTTCTCTTAGCAGTGTGGTTGCGTATGTTCCTTTAGGCACAGCAAATTCAACAGATGTCGAATTTGACGATGTGGCATATTTAAAATCTTTTGAAATCAGAACAGTTTGCCTAAATCCTCCTGCCTCACTCAGCTCCTGCATTTCTTTTATGAAAAAATCCTTAGCAGTGATGCCTTCATCATGTAGCATCTCTTTAATGATTTTATCAAACCTGTTTTTTTTTCCAGGCTGAAATGAATAGCCTGGCAATCTAATTATGGGGACTGTATCGTATTTGTTATTTGGGTCAGAATTCTCGAATTTTCGAATTTTTCCAAAAACTATTTTGTCAATGACTTCAAAGCATATGTCGTCTTTTTCACAGTTTGTTATGGGCAGGTCATTTCCTATTGCGTAACTGAGGGTTTTATTGAACATAAATGCCTGAAATGCCTGCACAAATAGCCTTCTAATGTTTATTGGAATAGATCTTAATACCGAAATGGGTTCTTTTCCTTTTATAATCTCCTCTGCCATCTTTTTTTCAATATCCATCCCTTTTGGAATTGTTTTAACAATGTTTTTGTTATTTTTTAGATCCTTTAATTTTTCCCTTATCTCTATACTAAATGTTGAATCGAACTTTGTTGTGTGTGTTAACAGTATGTTTACCGCCTCGTTGAATTTTCTACTTAAAATTGCTTTCCCTGCCAGATGTGTTACCAGTCTTTCACTTCCAAACCTTTGCAAGCCGTAAAAATTGCCCACACTGTTAATTTCTGACAAAAAACTTGACAGATTGTTGTGGGTGTTGTCTCTTGGGTTTGCAATTTTTATATTAAATTTATTTCCAATCAACATTGATTTTTCAATAGGCTTTTTTGAAAACCCTACCAATTTTAAAGATATTTTGTCGATTTTGCAATCTTTTATTATTCTTTTGCTGTTATTTGTACTAGCATACTGTGAGGTAGTTGCTTTGGCATCCTTTATGCCAACTATTTTTAGGTTTATTCCCAGTTTTTTTTTTAATGTTATTACGGCATGATTGGAGTCCATTCCTTTTTTCTCTATTTCATACACTGGAAAAACATTGATATCGCTTTTTTGAGTAGTCAATTCTTTTAAAAAACTTGGATTTAGTATTTCTTTGACATTAAAATCATCGTCATCATTTTTTATGTTTCCACCTATTCCATTAAACCTTGTTGAATAATATTCTATTCCAGCAAGCCTATCTATTTCCGGGGATGTTTTTTTCATTGAACAAATCGTTTTATTAATTGTAACAATTTAGGTACTTATACGTTATTTTGAAAATTTTTATATAGGGCCATGGACAACTTTATCTAAACTTTTTGTTGAATTCGTAATGCATAAATTGGATTTTTATTTGTTATATTTTGGATTAGTTATGGCTGTTGGAAAAGCATGTTTTTTTAATGTAATTTGGTCTACAACATTATCAATTCCATTTAAGAACAAAAAAAAGCCACTTGTGCTGTTATTTGCATCTTTACTGTTAATTACGTTTATCTCTGTTTATGACCCATATTTTTACTTGGCAAATGCATATAGCTCTGTTAATAACTTTGCTATGCAATCTCAATCAGGAACCATCAGTGATAACTGCGGAAGCAATTTCTCAATTCAGGCTCAATCAAGCAGTAATGGAAAATCTGAAACTACCACCAAAAATACCTGTAGTGATGGATCTACTTTGAGCAGCAGCAGGAGCAATGGCATCCTATCCGATAACCGTGATAATCTAACCATGCGGGGAACAATAGTGAGTTCTGAATATAATCAAAAGGATGGTGTTATCGCAAACAGTGTCTTTGGAAACTGGTCCTTGATATCAAAAGATGACCATTCTATAGATTTTAAATCTTCATTCACTTTACGACCAATTATTTATGGTTATAACGATGTCTCTTCTCCAAAAACTTTTAATGGTGGTGTTGTTTCGCCAGGAATATCCAATAATACCATTGTATCTGCTGGCTCTCAATCAGATAAAACAAAAAACCAATATTCCAATACAACTTCTTATTCTCTTTCTAATTTCAATGTTTATTCTGTTCAGCAACAAAATTCAGATAAAACCTATAGTGGCTATATGGATGTGGCTCAAGTTGTGCATTCAAATGACTTAAAAAAACCTGACCAAACAAAAATCTATAAAAAAACAAGTGTTTCTATCTCTATAATGGATAGTAGCGTTTTATTCATTAATTTTGATAAAAACTCTAATCTATTTGACGAGTTTAAAGATATTCCATTAGTTGGGTTAGTCCGATCTGGCTAGAAATAGTGGTGCAGGTGCAGTGGTCGTCGTAATAGTAGTACCATGGTGACGCATATTTTTTGATGTTGAATAAAGCATTAGATCGGTTATTTGGATAAAAAATTATTTCATTTTTTATTGCTTATCTGTAGTCATGCTGGTTTGGAGTATCTCCGATTGTATTACAAAAGTGTATAAGTAGTAAGTTATCAAATGATTCTGTAGTAATCATGTCTCAGAGTAATAACCTTTCTCTAAAGGTGCTTGAAGCTTATACCCGAGATGTCGGCCGTGGAGTTGCTAGAATTGATTATGATTCTATGGATTCATTGAGTGCATCTACAGGAGATGTAGTGGAAATAAAAGGAAAGCGTAAGACTGTTGCAAAATGCCTGCCACTCTATCCATCAGATGAAGGAAAAGGCATAATCAGGGTAGATGGGCTTGTTAGAAACAACGCGGGTATAGCTATTGGAGATACTGTAATGGTTAGGAAGATCAAAGCTGTTCCTGCAGAAAAAGTCATTGTTGCGCCATTGGAGGCTATTCCCCCAATAGATGAAAGGTATCTAGCTGATGCTCTTGAAAGCGTTCCATTGATTAAAGGCGATAATGTTATGGTGCCATATTTTGGCGGTAGACTTACCTTTCAAGTTATAGGGGTTACGCCGGGACCTGGTGTTGATGCCGTTCTAGTCACACAAAAAACAGTTTTCCATATTGCCGAACGCGGTGAAACACTGCGTGGTGTGCCTCAGGTTACCTATGAAGACATTGGAGGGTTAAAAGACGAAATTCAAAAAGTGCGTGAAATGATTGAATTGCCTTTACGCCATCCTGAGATATTTGAAAAACTGGGCATAGAGGCGCCAAAGGGTGTGTTATTATACGGTCCTCCAGGCACAGGTAAAACACTGCTTGCCAAGGCAGTAGCCAATGAGAGTAATGCACACTTTATAAGCATCTCTGGTCCTGAGATTATGAGCAAGTTCTACGGTGAGTCGGAAGCAAGACTTCGTGAGATATTCAAGGAAACCAAAGAAAAAGCCCCTTCAATCATATTTATCGATGAAATTGATTCAATAACGCCAAAAAGAGAAGAAGTGACAGGAGAGGTTGAGCGAAGGGTGGTATCCCAGTTATTATCATTGATGGATGGCCTTGAGGCCAGGGGTAAAGTCATTGTAATTGCCGCCACCAACAGACAAAATGCCATTGATCCTGCTCTTAGGAGACCTGGCAGGTTTGACAGGGAAATAGAAATTAAAGTGCCTGACAAGCGCGGCAGACTGGAAATTCTTCAAATCCATACAAGGAATATGCCGTTAGATCCAGATGTCAATCAGGAAAAAATTGCATCAGTTACTCATGGGTTTGTTGGTGCAGACCTTGAATATCTGTGTAAAGAGGCAGCCATGAAATGCCTGCGTCGATTGTTGCCAGAACTTAACCTGGAGGATGAAAAAATTCCTCCAGAAACACTTGAAAAATTAATTATTACCAAGTCCGATTTTGATAATGCTATAAAGGAAGTAATGCCCTCTGCCATGAGGGAGGTATATCTGGAATCTCCGGATGTAGAGTGGGGTGACATTGGTGGCCTAGATGAGGTTAAGAGAGAATTGCAAGAGGCCGTAGAATGGCCATTAAGGTATCCTGATCTTTACACAAAATTAGGACATTCGATACCTAAAGGAATCCTTATGCATGGGCCCTCTGGAACCGGAAAAACTATGCTTGCTAAAGCAGTTGCAACAGAATCAGAAGCTAACTTTATCAGTGTGAAAGGTCCGGAGCTACTTTCCAAATGGATTGGTGAATCTGAACGTGGTGTCAGGGAGATATTTAGACGTGCAAGACAAGCAGCCCCTTGTGTAGTTTTCTTTGATGAAGTTGATTCCATCGCACCGATTAGGGGTATGGAAGGTGTCAATGCAGGAACAGAAAGAATGGTTTCACAATTGTTAACAGAAATGGATGGTATTCAGGAATTAACAGGTGTGGTTGTCATTGCTGCTACCAATAGGCTCGATATGATTGATACTGCCCTGTTGAGACCCGGAAGATTTGATAAAATCGTTTTTGTTCCTAAACCTGATCTCAATACCCGATTGAAAATTTTAGAAATATACGCAAAAGAAAAACCAATTACCTCTGAGGTCAACCTTCAAAGAATCGCCGAACTTACCGATGGTTTCAGTGGTGCTGACATGTCTGCAGTTGCTAATACTGCTATTTCTTTGGTACTTCATGAGTATCTTCAAAAATATAGCAGTCCTGAGGAGGCCACTAAGCACGCATCAGAGGCCCATATTACAATGAAGCATTTTGAAGATGCTGTTAAAAAGATAAAAACTCAAAGAGAAATGAAACCGGGAGAAAAAGTAACTCTTTCACAATACCGTTAATTTCTTTTCCTTTCCTCTCCTTTTTTTATTGCTTTACCAACCAACCAACCAACTCGCAATATTGCGTGGATTCTATATGATCTATGTTAAATAATTAAATAAATCGATGTTTTTTTGTGTATTATAGATTTGGAGCCGGGATTGAATAATGATCTAAAAAGCGTAAAAAAAAAGAAAGAGGGTCTTTCCATCATAGATCTCGGATACAATTCTATCAAGGTTTCTAACTATGGTATTTACAAGAACGGTCATTATAAAAAACAGGGTCAACAGCAAGGATATGTTCAAATTGGTAATAATCTGTTTAAAAACAAAAATGTAATTCAGGATCAAAACATTGAGAGAACTGTGAAGTTTCTCAACAAGATCAAAAACGAATCAAAACAAATGAAAATCAACACTGTTGTTCCAATTGCCACTAGTGCGGTAAGGGATGCGTATAACCAAAAGGACGTGGTTCAAACCATCAAAAAAAATTCTGGATTTGCGTTTAATGTATTGTCGGGATTTGAAGAAGGCTTTTTCTCATATCTTGGTGCTCAATCTGTCATGCATGTTCCAGATGGAGTATTTTTTGATTTGGGTGGAGGGAGCATTGAGGTAATTTATGTTCAAGATTACAAGATAAAAAAAATTATATGCCTTAACCTTGGCGCATTGAGGCTATTTGAAAAGTTTGTAAAATTCAACGAAAAACTAGATGAAGAAACAGGATATAGGCAGCTAGAAGATTATGTTTACAAAAACCTTCCAACTCCTGACCACTTTGGTATTGATAAGCCAGTAGACACAAAGTTGGTTGGAATAGGGGGAACAGTTAGGACAATCTATAAATTTATATCCGGAATTTTTCACAATTCCCGATCATTCTCTTATAACCATGTTACAATGACTAAAAAAATGGTGGATATTTCAAATGATGTTTTTAAAAGACTTTCTCAAGAAGAATTGTCACAAATAAAATTGATTGACCCTGAACGATCTAAAATAATTACTACAGGCAGTTGTGTGGTTAAAATATTGATGGAAAAATTGGGTTTTGATGATTTGCTTGTCTGTCCTTCTGGTCTCAGAGAGGGAATTTTGGAAAATTATCTTTATTTGTCTATGGATAAAAAATATCGGTTGAGGAAAAAATTTATTGGATTAAATTATGATGAACTGTCTTCCATTGCATATTCTGGCAATTTGGATGATTTTTCTAGATTCGGTACAGGGCATCCTGAGTCCTTTTCTTTAGAGGAGCAGATCAAGAATTTTTCAAAAAAAATCACTGGTCCAAAGAATAAGCAAAGCAAAATGAAAATAAAGTAAGATGTTGAAATGCTAAATTAAATGATTTATAATGACAGTTAACAATTAGTTTTTTTATCATGGATGTTGAGGAAAAAATATCTCTGGTTCAAAGACCCCCTACAGAAGAGGTGGTTACCATGAATGAATTGAGAACCTTGTTTGAAACCAAATCTTCGCCTAAACACTATATAGGATTGGAAATCTCCGGCAAGTTGCATTTAGGAAGCTTGATCCTTACCGGCTTTAAAATCAATGACTTTATAAAAGCCGGCATCAAATCACATGTTTTTTTGGCCGATTGGCATACTTATATTAACAATAAATTAAATAACGACTGGGACCTGATATCGGAAATTTCAAGATACTATGAAAAGGCTTTTGCCTTTTTTTGCCCTGGTGTTAATGTAATTTTTGGAACCAGCCTTTATGCGGAAACAGATGACTATTGGAAAAATTTTGTCCTTTTCTCAAAACAGATTACCCTTGCAAGAACACTGCGGTCTTTGACTATCATGGGAAGAACCGAAAAAGACGCCTTGGATTTTTCCCAACTTCTTTACCCCTCCATGCAATCTGTGGACATTAAAGCACTTGATTTAGACATTGTGCACGCGGGAACCGATCAAAGGAAAATTCACATGCTGGTCAGGGAGGTGTTCCCAAAACTCAATTGGAAAACTCCTGTTTCTGTGCACCACCATCTCCTGCCTGGACTCTCTGAGCCTGCTGCCCCGATATCGGCTCTACCACCACCATCACCACCACCCTCGTCATCAGCAGGAGTCATGGATGTGTCATTAACTAATATTTCAAATACCGAAGGGAACTTTGATGACTCGAAAGTTTTTAGCAAAATGAGCAAGAGCAATCCCTCGAGCAGCATTTTGGTCCATGACAGCGAACAAGATATTTGCCATAAAATAAACAAATCTTATTGCCCGTTGGGAACTTCCAAGGATAACCCGATTCTTGAAATAATTAAATACATAATTTTTCATCAGTATGATGAGTTTATCGTGGAGCGGCCATCAAAATATGGCGGTAATGTGTCCTATCGCTCCTATATGGAAATTGAAAAAGACTATGAGCAAAACAAAATCCATCCCAAAGATCTCAAACTGACGACCTCCCGGTACCTTAACGAAATAATTTCCCCGGTCAGAGATTACCTGAATAACAAATTGCCTGACTCTATGCTTTGATTTTTTAGGTTCCCAATAGTTTTTTTTCTGTCTGTTGAGGGTTGATAAAAAAGATGATCCATTGTTAACCGTGGTTTTTCTTTCTCATCATTGATTTCGTCATTTCCTTCCAGTTATATCCAATCTGACATACTGTAACTTTAAATCAACATCCGCTTTCTTGTCTGTGTTTTGGTTTTTTGTTAGCTCATTTACAAACTCCTCTATAAATGAATTCCAGGTTTCGTTGTTGTTGTTTGCTGGTAGATACGCCAAATAGGGTTTCATAACAACTGTTTTCATGAACAGCATAAATTCCTCATGGTTTTCAAACTTTGCTGTCTTTTTTTTTAACTGTGCTTGAGTATCGTTAAATCCTGTGTCATTCAGTGTCTTTTTTACGTCTGCAGGGGATGCAAAATTCCATGGGCTTTTCCAATCTGCAAAAAAGTGTTTAAATGTGTTGCTTTTCCTGAGTTTTTCCAATATGGTACGAACCAATTCTAAATTTCCCTTACCCCCACATTGAATCAACAACTCCCCATTTGGTTTTAGCAATTCCCAGAAATTGGAAAACAGCTTTTTGTGATCTAAAACCCAGTGTATTGCTGCGTTAGAGAATACTAAATCTATTTTTTCAGGAAGCCTGACTTCTGATATGTCTGATTTAATGAATGTGATGTTTGAAAAATCCTTAAGGTTTTCTTTAGCTTTTGTTATCATGTTGACATCTATGTCTACCGCATACACCATGCCTTTTTTAACGGCATTTGCTATTGTTCCT
This sequence comes from uncultured Nitrososphaeraceae archaeon, assembly GCA_963779615.1. Lineage (GTDB taxonomy): Archaea > Thermoproteota > Nitrososphaeria > Nitrososphaerales > Nitrososphaeraceae > Nitrosocosmicus. The sequence continues at coordinate 1,010,829 of CAVZZA010000003.1, read as the reverse complement.
GTAACCCTGCCAGTTCCGCATCCGGCATCCATTACCACTTCATACTCTCCAATTTTTCTTTTTTCCAAAAGCTCTGTGGCCCATGATTCCTGGACAGTTGAAACTCTGTGGTAGTTCTCTGCATCCCAGTTGTTGTTCTCACTGTTCAGTTCCACAATGTACCCCCAAGGGTGATTACCGTTTGTATCTTAAAATGATTATTCTAAACCATTTTATAGGCTCGTGTCACAATAATTGATATTTATGAACACTAAGGTTGTCTATGCTGCTGGAATCGTGATATTAATTATTGGAATCGCATTTTATTTTATTAACTCTGGCTTTTTTCCTTCAGAAAATTCTGTTTCTCCTGTAAACAACAGCGAAACTGGTGCTAAAGTCAATACTGTTAAACAGCCTTCACCTTCATCCAATTCAAACATTGCCGTTTCAGGCCAGGAAACCAATAAAAACAGTCCAAACCAAAACCAACAACCACAACAAAAAAAAGCCTCAACCAATTATGACAATCTGGTAGTGGGGCTAAAGTCTGTTGACATTGTACCGGTAAAAAATGTTTCAAAACTGCAGCTTTCATTTGATGTATATAACCCCAATAGGGGTGCTGCGATTCTGGAAACCCTGACCTATGGTGTTTATTTTGATAATGTGAGATTAGCGTCTGGTGATATAGGCACAAAGCCTGAAGGGTTTATCGACTCCCTCGGTTCCGTTTATCCAATCATAGGTAATCAAACAATAACCTTGAAAGATAGCCAGACACTGTCTGAGGACGGAAGTTCTTTGCTTAATTCAAATGGTACCCTGACCCAAAATTCCACAACCAATTCCCCTTCCAATTCCAGTGTGTCCGCAGGCAAAACTGTGCCAAAATCATATGTTGTAAATGGAACAGTTTCAACCTCTTTGCATCGGGGAACACAATCCCAGGCATCTGACACCCCGTTTAGTTTGAATTTTCCATTAAAATAGCCTTCTTTCTCACACTTACTATTGTTTTTCACGCTTTTTTTGTTAAAAATGATAAACAGTTTGTTGTCTGCCAAGATACAACAACAGTGTTTTTTCTCCTTAAGGGATGCACGAAAAAACCAACTAATCTGACTATAAACTGGCTGATTTAAGAAAGAGTATAGCTATCAGATTCTTTTGGTAGTTTTGTTATATTTTGTGATTGTGGTGCAGGTTGTATCGGTGCACCTAAACAGCGCCTTGGATACACCGGATAAAAAACGGTCCCAAAACTCTACAATGATGAAGTGTCTCTTTGGGACATGTGGTTTATAGATAAAACCATGGTGTTTCAGACATGATCTGTAACATATACAAAATAAAGAGCACATCAACAAAACGAACATCATTTTTTGCATGCAAGGATAAGATTCAACTCAACAAAAAAAGATTGAAACAATGCGGAATTATTTGCTGCAGGCCCACCGAATATGATGGTGATGGTGTTCAAGTAGATGGATAAATAAATAAGTTTGAAGGGTCGTCTAAATGCTGTTGCTGTCGGATCTTTACCTTGACGCCATCAAAAACAAAGAAAAAAAATTATCCTTGATACATGATGATTCGTTTCCTGATGTTTTAAAAATTGCCTCTAGCCAATGGGTTGAATATTCGCCAGAAAAAACGGAAACGTTTTCAGTCGGTGTTGACAGCAGCTGGAACAAGAAATCATATCAGGGTATCGATCTTTTTGTGATAGATTGTGTTGCGATCACCTCCTTTAACCATGTTTTGTCTACCGGATGGAATTATGGGGTTAACACAATAAGCGGAGATTCGCTTAGTTCAGAAGCAATGGCTATGGAAATTGATTTGTCAAGTTCGGTTGTCGGTATGGAAAAAAAGCCGGATATCTTGTGCATTGATGGGTCAGTCATATCCAATGTGCTGCATAACAAAAGCTCCCGTTACTCAAATAAAATCCAAAATCTGTTTGATAAAAACAATGGTGATTCTTTGATTTTGTTTATCTCAAAAAATTCAAATACCAAAAATCAATTCAAGGGATGTGGCTCAAAAGCCGCTGACATATATTACTTTAACAAGCTGGGTTCTGATCCGGGGTTTAGCTTGCCTAACATCAACACCAACTCCAATCTTTCGGGGGTTTTGGACGTTGTGGAAATCTATGCCAGGCTAGCACCTTTTGTTCCTTTGATAAAGATTGAAATTGTCAATAATCCCTCATTGTCTGAAAATGATGTGAAAAACATAATGGATATGCTTTGTTACCATTGCATAAACGGGTATCCTTATTGTTTGAAACTGGCCCACAAGTCATGCAAAATTACCAATGTGGATGTAAAAAGAATCGCAAGTGTGTATGGGCTAAAGAATGAGTTCGGTGCTAGGGATTCGCTAAATGAATAAACCATGTGGGTGCAGGGTTCAAAAGCCAATCATAAGTGGCTTTTAGCAGTAACCATCCCATTATTTAGTCAAACATGTGTGTGTGCTTGAGCAAAGACCTAGGACCTATTGTGTTGATGTTTTAGTAACATGTCCATCTTTTTCACTCTGTAAAAACCAGGTTAAAAATGCATTCGTTGTGATATGGCAGCAATGTACAAATACAGAAATGCTGCTACATCTGTTCACCCCCAGGCCGAACCCATGCACATGTTAAAAGGGTGCACCAGATTAGGGATCCAGATAATTACAAGTTAAAATTTTACAGCATTGTCTTTTGCGGTACCTGAGGGGAGATACATATGTTATTATTCAAGGTAATGGTATCCAATGGTTAAAACTTGATCACACTGTCTTTCAAATATTTTCCGTAATCTTCAAATGCCCCTGTGTTGGAACATGCCTGCCGTACTTTATAAAACGGGTCTCCATGCTTTTGGGCCTAACTATTTTGTGATTGTGAGCCAATCAATTTTCCAAATGATCTAGACATAAACCGTCTCGGCAAAAGATGTTTTTTGTGAATTGGGGAGGCTGAAAACGACCTTATAGTCTACTTGCTATGGAGACCACTGCACTTTCATGTATCGTGAGGAAAAATAAACTAGTAATCACAAATTTTATATAAAGATCTTTGAGAACAAATATGAAGATAGCAGGGGGCCGGTGGTCTAGCCTGGTTAAGATACCGCCTTGACGTGGCGGGGGTCGTTGGTCCGAATCCGACCCGGCCCATATTGTTAATAGTTCTCAAATTTGGCCCGCCACACAACAAAAACATCAGGATTGAACAACAGCGAAAGAGTTTTTTCACCGTATCGGGAAAACAGTAACGCATATGAGCATGACGACCCGCTGCAGCAATTTCTCTACGCTCTGAGGGCGCCTGAAACAAAGAGGCAGTATCCCAAAAGGCTACAGATGTTCATGGAGTTTGCAAATGTCAATGGGGAAGACCTAAAGCAGCAGGCAAAAACACTAAAAGAGAAAATTCAGAAAGATCCCGAATGGCTCAAGGTGCCCTGCAAACAACATTCTCTGTCATGCCATATGATAACATTTACAAAAAAATTTACAAGACATATTAATAGTCATTGAAAAAGAGAACTATTGAAGGCCCTGTATTTTTTCTTGGCGGTGATTATTGCGATCATCACGGCAAATTTTATCATTGTTTCCGCTGAACCCAGCCGCAAAATCATCTATTCAAGTTGGATGCTGATAATAAACTCCCTTGTTGCGGCAGGGCTTTCCGTAATTCTTCTCCTTAAGGACAGGGTCAGCATCAAAAGGGACAAAACACTAATTTTCCTGACATTTGGCCTTGTCTTGTGGTTTCTGGCGAACATAGTCTGGGGATATTATGAGATAGCGCTTGATGTCGTATCCCCCGTCCCTTCCCTGGCGGATATATTCCTGCTGTCCGCATACGGGTTTCTGATATACAGGCTAGTGGTAACATACAGAAGTCTGGACCACATCACAGACAAGAAAGTCATTTCCCTGTTGATTTTGGGCTCAGGCCTGTTTTTGGCATACATACTGTACCTGACTGTATCCCTGAACGAAACGTCAAGCTTCAGGGGCCTTATGCTCTTTGTTGTCACAATAGCATACCCCGCGCTAAATTCTGTTTTGACGGTTCTGGCTTTGATGATCCTCCTTGAAATAAAGAAGGAAAGGCACCACTTTATCCCATGGGTATGCGAACTGGTTGGTCTTTTGTCGGTAGTTGTGGGAGACAGCTGGTTTGCGGTTGTTGTCCTGACTGCCTTTGTTGAGCAGTTATGGATCTCCGCGCTGTTGTTGTCCGCGCATTACCTGCTGATTGCGGGAGGCATTGTGTATTACCTGCGGCACCACATCAAATGGCAGTCAAAGGACCTTGTTTACAGGATTGTGTCAATCATGAGAAATCGAGCCTCCAAAAGGATGTTGCTTTATTCCTTTATCATGGCATCCCTTTTGATAGTTGCTGGCCTGTACTCCACAAATGCCTTCACCAACAGCGATGACAAGTATTTCATCAGTAAAAAGGCATCCAGCATTCAAAACCCCTCCTCATCCTCATCGTCACCATCTTCCCCATCATCTCCAAACAATGGTGAAGGAGCAAAGGAATTTGTTGTTGGCGCCATCTTTACTTATACCGGCTCCTTTTCCTCGATAGGCAAATCCATCAAGGTGGCATTAGAAAAAGCTGAATATGACGTGAACAAGCATTTTCAGGACATCGCCAATTCCTCATTCCGTTTTAATCTCCTTATGGCTGATTCAAAGACAAGTGCGGAAGGAAGTTTGACGGCGATAAAAAAACTGCATGAGAATGGCGCAAAAATCATCATAGGTCCGGCAACAAGTACTGCGGTAGCAGCAGTAAAGGAGTATGCTGACAGAAACAACATCATACTAATCAGCTATGCCAGCACTTCGCCATCACTTTCCATAGAGGGAGACAACCTTTTTCGACTGGTTCCAGACGACACACACCAGGGAAAAATAATTGCCGAAAGGATGATTCAGGACGGCATAAAGGTCATTGTTCCGTTTTGGAGGGGAGATATCTATGGAAATGGGCTTTATGAGGCCACCAAGTCCGAATTTGAGAAACTGGGAGGGAAGGTAGAACCGGGTGTCAACTATAAACCCCATACAGGGAATTTTGCCACCAGCTTGCACCGAATCAATTTCCTGATGTGGAACCAGGAAATAAAAAAATTAGATGCCATTGTCTCTGACTCGGTAAAAAAATATGGGCCCAAATCTGTGGGGGTATATGCGGTGTCCTATGACGAGATAACACCCATTTTGATCCAAGCGCCCCTTTATGAGACATTGGGAAAGGTGAGATGGTATGGCGCCGATAAAATAGCACAAAACCCCCACGTAACAAAGAATGGTGATTCGGCACTTTTTGCGATGCAAACCAATTTTACTAATCCCCTGTACTCGATAGATAGTGAGTCAGGAAAAACACTGGACCTAAAAAAAGCACTGGACAAGGAGTTACATGAGGCAGGTTCGATATCATATCCGGCAACAGCCTATGACTCATATTGGGTAGCCTCGCTGAGCCTCTATAAAAATGATACCTTGAACAATAACAACATTGGAAACGTAACCAAGCCATTTAAGGAGATTGTTTTTGAAACCGCAGAGTCATTTGATGGCCTAACAGGCAAAATAAAACTCAACAGCGCAGGGGACCGTGACGGCGGAAACTATGATTTTTGGGTTGTCAGAAAAAATAACAATACCCAAAGTTACGAATGGGAAGGAGAACACAGTTCTAAAACAGCAAAACAATGCCATGTCGAAACTAGCACCTCCTGCTAGAAACAGGATGTTACTGTGCAGAAAGGTGGTAGTGGTGGTGGTGAGAATGTATTGGGCAACAGAATCAAGAATTTTTTTTAAAACTATCCCCTTTTAACAGCAAACCAAAGCAATTGTTAGGCAAGCTTGTTTTTTCAGCCGGAAATACTTAGGTTATGTTTTCCCTTTCAAATTTGTTATCAATTTGGCTTTTGCTTGCGTCACTTGCTATTATTTTTTTAAAGTGTTTGCACAAACCAATTGCAGCCTGGCCGTTTCCCGTTGCACAGTCCCAAACAAGATCATGGTTGGGTGTTATGTCGGATAGAAATGTAAACAGATCAGCCGGGTAAACTGGCCGTCGCCGGTGCCCAAAGTCCCAAACTTTGTGATGAACGTGCCGCTGCTGTCAAACACCTGTATGCGGTTGTTATTCTGGTCTGCCACATACACGTTGCCCGTTGTAGGGTTTACGGCAACGCCTTCTGGACCAGCAAATTGGCCGTCGCCGGAGCCGCCAGTCCCAAACTTGGTTATGAAGTTGCCGTTGGAGTCAAACACCTCGATACGGTTGTTGTGGAAATCTGCCACATACACGTTGCTCGTTGAATTGTTTACGGATATGCCTGTTGGAGCATTAAACTGGCCGTCGCCGGAGCCGGCATTCCCAAACTTGTTCAAAAACAGGTACTCCTTTACCATAAACTCATTTGTCACGTTGCACACCCTGCCTTCGCCTGCCGTTTCTATGGTGCCGCTGCAACCGGCGCTAAAGTTCCTCACAACCTTCAGCGGCGATGACGCGCTGTCCTCAAATTCCTCCGACACATTGTAGTCGCCGAGATTGAGTGTGACAGTGGTGCCCTCCTCGGAGCCAGCAAACGAAGATGGACTGGGGTTCCCGTTGCCCGTGGTTCCGGTGACACGCATCGTAAAGTCGGACGGTGGTGGGCATTCAAACCCGTCGGGGCAGGTGACGTTCTTTGTGACCAGGAGGGTGCCTGTTTGTGGTGTCGGTGTCGGTGTCGGTGTCGGTGTCGGTGTCGGTGTCGGTGACAATAATTTGGCAGGCTGTTGCTGTTGCTGTTGCTGTTCTTGTGTGTTTTTGCTCTGGTCGTTGAACCCGGTTGCATCACTGTCCTTGCTCTCAACCTGCTGCCCGTTATTGGCCTGTTGGCAACCGTCATCTTTGTAGCAGAGGTTGTCTTGGCCTAAATGCTGGTTTGTGCTATCGGACCCTGAGTTTACTTCCTTGTGGATGCTGTCCTTGTAGTCTTTGGTGAGTTCATTGCCGCCATTAGTATCGACTGCCGCATAAGACTGCCCCGGAACCAGGTTAGGCACCGTAACAAACAAAGACGTTAAAGCGGCTATTAACAGCAGACACTGTAAAATGTTCATATATAAAAGGTTGTCAAGTTTTCAGTTTATATGAAATAGGGCATTTGACATTGCAATTTCATTTTGTGTTTATTATCCTACAAAAAACAGCATAACGCTGACACTAAACAAATCAGGGGGAGTATTTACGGCATCTCTTCAGTTCCAGACAATCCCATAATTAGCCATCCTTGACAACATCAACCCTTGACTCAACCATTAGAACTGCCTTGCTTGCTGACTCCTTTCCAAAAGTGTGGCATCATACTCGTCTATCTTTCTTGTCAGTTCGTCAACATCATTTTCAAGGTTTGACTTGAAGAAGTTTAGCCTGCTGATATCACTGGCAGTCTCAATAAGGGTTTGGTCAAGGTTCCCAAGTTCACCTGCCTGCTCTATAATCCTGTGAATGTCCTTTTCGGTGACAAGACCTTCCAATTCTATTTGGTTGTAAAGATAGTATAGCAAATAGATATCATCCACCTCATAAATATAAAATACGCGATCAGTCTATGTCTAGAGCAATACTCAAATAAGAACGATGAGACACTGATAGGAATCCAATCGGAAGAAAAGTTTTTGATAAGCATAAAAAATCAGATAATCCTTTTGGATGTAATATTATCAAAGAAGAAGCAAAAGAAGATAGTGGACCGGAAGACAATGTCTGCGAGTCACCCAATAAATCTAAGCAGGTTGACGACAAAATCACTGAAACAATGCAGACCCAACTGAACTATGGAGATAATGGAATTTCCAAGGAACATTTAGAAGGCATTAAAAGACTAAAGGAAATATTTGACGATTAGTCAATTCTAGAATCCATGGTAAATAAAAATTCTTTTCTATACATGCGAAGAACCTTAATAAAAATAAAAAAAGGATTTAACACCTACTTTAGGTGTCTTTTTCGTTATTCTGTAATTCTTTTCTAAGATTATGGAATAGCTCGTATTGTCAGATTAATGCCTGCAGCTACCAAACATTGTTCTGTAGCATCTGTTAGAAACGTCAATAAGAAAACTAATGCCTTTGCTGGAAGTGAGCCACTTACGAGTGCTGCGCAAAGCTCTGCATTGGTATCAATTCCTAAATCAATAATCCCGGGATTGCCGAAGAATTCTGCTAGATTCACATTTAGTAGACAAAGTTCACATTTTTGTTGGGGTGTTGTTCCGCCATTGCCATTGCCTGTTCCATTGCCATTACCAGTTTCGTTTTCTAATGCGGATAGCGCGAGGTTGTCGCTTTGGTCATTGAACCCTTTTGCGTCATTGTCCTTTCCTACTATCTGTTGTCCCTGGTTGGCTTGCTCACAATCGTCGCCCCTGTAGCAGAAGTTGTCCTGGTCCTGGTGTTGGCTTGCGCTCTTTTTGCCTGATTCATAGTTTGCAATTATTGAAGATTTAAAGTCTTTGTCTCTGTCTGCATATGACTGCATTGGGATAATGCTTGTCCCCATGACCAGTGTTGCTGCGATTATGGCTACCAATAACAAATTTCTTGTGTTATTCATAATTGGAATTCATGTGAAGATTATAGTATATTTAAAATGGGTCTCTTGATTCCCTATGTTAATTTTAATATAATCCACCTAAAAAGAATAGTGATACATTAACACTGTGAATGAAACGAGGAATGTTTAACATAACTTTATCTTGTAATTTAGGAATGTTTTTCATACATGTCCTTAATAGCAACAAAAGACACTACAATAACTTGCATGATTTTTTATACACTGACAAAAAAAGGATAATGTATTTTTTATGAATTGAAAACTTCATATCCTTGACAGTTCCAACAGAATTAGAATCCACTTTAAAGAACCGATATCGGCATTAGCCCCACCGGATTCGAACCAGGTTTTTAATAATATTAAATAGAGAATACTATCTGTTTTAATTTCCTTTAATATTCCCTCTGTTTATTTTTAAGGATTTTGCACTATCAGTCGTTCCTATTTCTATAAACCCTAACATGATTTGTCATTATATTTCTAACATCCTCTTATAAAATGAAGCATAGGCAGTATGTAGTTCTGCTTTGCCTGTGTCATTATTTTCCAAAGCCTTGCCAGCTAAGTCGAGCTGATCATTTAAGGCCTGATTGGCATGTATTTTAAACTTATTTCGGAATGAATTATGATCAACGGTTTTCTTTTGTTCTAATCGCTTAACGAAGTCATCATATCTTTGTACTGATTTTTCGAATTTATCAAAATCATTCATTATATTTTTTTATTATAGATGTATCCAATAAAAATGATTAGTAATTCTTTATTCAGTCCTTCCGATTATCATATTTATTTGGATTTATTACTGTTGATTCAATAAACTTGGGCTTTTTCGACAATCATTGGTTCAGCCCTGCTCCAGTTATTAGTCAAATGTCATTGTTATTGAAAATATGCACATGGGCCAGATAAATAGTCGAATTTGTTGCTAATCTCCGCTTCCCTGACCATACCGAAGGTTTCAAATGGTGTGCTAAGACACTTTCAACCAAGTAAAATTGTTTTGGCAATGAAGAATAAGAATAATACAATTAATACATTTAAAATAATTATTGCTTAGTTGCAACAAATATAGGAAATATGATTAAGCACAAAATAGCGAAAAGCAGAGTTCGTTATGACGAATTAAATTATGCATTCATTAAAACCCCTCTCTTTTACTCATCAGAAATTACAGGCTCATTCTGCCCTCCAAAATAGCTGTTTATCTTTAATTTTATTCCATCCTTCCTCTTTTGATGGAACAAATTCCACTCTGATATTATCAAAATATCTGTCCAATACCGTTTCTTTTTCCATTGCTAAAGGTGGCAAGCAATAATCTTCTTCAATCCATACTGCATACTCGCCATGATCATTTAATCTTGCATTTTCTAGACCATATTGCAGTGATTTTCCAAATGGGATTAAAGTATGAATGATTCAATGGTCTATGTCATAACGGATATCGGCAATATTGTCTTTGGGTTTGGCTTTTACTAAATAAAAGGCCATGTCATATATTGAATGTTAATAGTTAAAAAGCAGTAGCCTTTTGCAACTATCTGCAGTCTATATTCAAAGAAAAAAAGTTTTATTCAAGTTGTAATAATAAAATACTTTAGAGTCAAGATTCAATAAAACTTCATCTTCATAATCATTTTAAAATCCATTATATTTTAGTTGGAAAAATAATATTTGAAATGAACATGTATCGATCATTTTTATTTCTTCCTTAGAATTTGTCATATTCATATCAAAGGCAAAAATATCGTGCAAACCACCTGGCCCATACCAATGACATTGCAAGATTCAATTATCTTAACTAAATCGTTAAGGTCATTATCATGATTATTATAATAAGAATTCAAGTCGTTGCAAAATAGTAAAAAAGATTACATTCAAATCTGAATCTTTATCCCCACTGGCCCGATGTAGGCTATTTACTTTACACAATCTCATTATAAAACTAATAAGTCACACTAATAAAATCAACAAGATTTTCTTCGTAAAAATTGAAATATGAACCCCGGCAGAACTAAATAGTCCAGTCCATATCTAGGTTTATTTTGTTATTGAATTTGTAAAGTTTATTTTAATGAAATAATTATCAAATCTTCCTATTTATTTATATAAAAAAAGTTAATCTTATAAACTCGATTACATACAAATTTGATACATGTCCGACCCTGCTTATGTCAACGACATTTAATGTTATATGATCAATAAAAATGAAATATAATTATTCTATCATTTTACTCTCAATTCAGTTCATTTGATAAATGCGATGTAGTAAAGATTACATTGAAACAGCATGTATGTCATGTGGCTGAGGCCACAATGTTGACCTGTTCCTGCAAAAATTTAACACACTTAAAAGGTCGAGAATTGGCTTGGCTTGGTGCAAATGTTTTGCAGTATCATAATCTGTAGAAAGACAATTTTGGGATAGGCTCTAAATAATAGTTAAATTCCTTGATAATATTTTCGTTTCATTTAGATATTTGTATTATAAGAAAAGTGGACTCTGCTCAAGTAACAAAAAAAGCCTTATGCCATTACAGCATGTTTATGAATATAATCTTGGCATTTACGGATAAAAATTCTAATAATTTTAATTATGGAAACGATTTTGAATTTAGTGATAATTTAATAATACTAAAGAAAGTAAAGTCATTAAGGCAGTTGAGAAGGACAGAGAAAGAGTTGGTTAGGCTAAACTACATGGAGGTGATTATTAAGGGCTTTACCTTAAAGGGTACACAGCAGTATATAACAACCAAGACAAAGATATGGATAGTGGTCCTGCCTAGAATACCTCAAGAAGGCGGAGGAGCAGGAGAGCAGTGAATGGGCAATTCGTTCCTCCCTTATTTGATCCAATTGACCCGATAGATATGAAGATGATTACATCAAGCAATTATTCGTTCATCCCATTTAAGATGGGAGTTATGGCCATGCCAATCATGTGTACTACGCCTAGTGGTATAATCAAAGGGGCAGTAAGTACAGCGAGTGGCAATGCTATTGCCGGTATAGTACAATCCAAGAGATAGATGGATTAGCGACGGCACAAGTAGGTATTGACAAAAATATGACGGGGAATGAATTTCAAAAAGCTATGAATATGATGGTTTGTATGCCTGCAACGATGAAGCAAATGAGTAATGCTGAACACAATATGACAGTTAGTATGAAAGATGGTGTGATGATGATGAAGAAATTAAAATATCATAGGGCATCCCTGTAAACATGAATGTATCTTAGTTAGTTGCCCTGATATTATCACTTTTTTTATCCGTTGTTTTGAGGTCTTATTTGCTCAATAGTGTTTGAGACAAGTTGTTCTACAGTTTCTCTTGCCCTTTCAACTAAAGGTGAATCTTGATGAGACATCAATAATTTATCAAACTTTATCTTAGAAAGCCTTTGTGCAGAGATCACCGCAGTTACTGGATCTATTGATACAACAGCTGGAGCAATATACATATGGTCTGCACCAAATACATTCTTGTAGATGCTGTCTGCTCCAAAAATAGTTCTATCTTCACCATAATAAAGTGATATGTGGCCTGGTGTGTGTCCTGGCGTATGAATGACCTTAAGACTACCAATCATGTCTCCATCAGACACTTGATTATCTACGATTATAGGCTCTAATTCCATACTTCCAAATTTCTTTGTTAACTCTTCTTGCGAAAGTCCAGACTCTTTGAGTATATTTTGTATTGCTTGAGCAGTTGGAGGACCAGGATATGGCGGATTATGGGCTAAATATCCTGCCTCGATCCAATGAGAATAAATTTTAGCACCTGTTCTATTTCTTATCTCATTAGCTGCTTGCGCATGATCAATATGTAAGTGAGTCAAAATAACACGTTTTATATCCTTCATGTTGTAGCCTAAATCATGTATATAATCCTCTAGTATTGGCAGTTGTGGAAGAAATGAAGGATCAATTAAGGTTAAATCATCTGCATCTACATCTTCTATAAATAAATAAGGAACAACCTTTCCACCAGGATAAGGATGGGTAAATCCATCTATTGAATGTGCTTGCTTTGTTATTTCAACCATTTCGATATTGCTTCAGTATAGAATACATTAATAATAAACAGTTTGAGAGGTGTATATCATTGTCTCTTCTATGAGACGATGATAGCAAAATTGTTGATTTTGAAAATTTAATTAATGTTATAATGTTGACATTTGTGGTTTCTTGTGTTCCTAAGAGGTATAAACCATCTACATCTGCTAGTGCATCAATGAACATTAGAGACGAATTGGGTATAGAAAAAATATTGACAGGAATAATATTTTTAGTTAGGTAATATAATTTTTTAAAATACTAGATCTTGCATAATTAGGACTGGTTAACACCCTCTACTATACTAACTATACCAATTAGCACAAATGCACAAACATATATCTTTTCTTCATGTTATTAATTCTTAAAATGATGTATAAGCAAAGTTGACTGGAATTTGAGAATAAACTATCTGGATATTTCAGAATAAAACGGTTCAATCTGGATATGAGAAACTATTCACTAAGAGATGTTTAATAACTTACCCTAAATGGTATAGCTATTACAGAAACGTTAACAGATCTTGTTTCAAGACACATACCAACAAGTTCTTCCCTGTGGCCAGATATTTAGTAAATGAATGACATGCAAGGACATATGGATAAATATAAATCCGTTGCATGCGATAAGATGTCAATTTAGATGACTAAATCTCAAATTCAAGGTCTATTGGCCTTAGTATTGGCCGTTACGGTCTCAATTGGATTAACACATCCATTTAACTCGGTCATAGCTCAACCAGCAGTATTAAAAGATCCTAACCTAAAGGTGGAGTTAGTAGCTCAGGGATTACAACCTTCTACAAGCATGGCATTCTTGGGACCAAACGACATTTTAGCATTAGAGAAAGAAACTGGCACAGTACAGAGAATTACAGATGGTAAAGTGCTTTCGCAACCCCTACTTCAAGTTCCTGTTTCACCAACAAATGAAAGAGGTATGCTTGGTATTGCTATTGCAAAGCACAATAATGGTCCTACATACGTCTTCCTGTACTATACAGCACCTGGTGGTGGTGCACAATCACTTGCAAATGTTCTTTATAGATATGAATTAGTAAACAACAACCAACAGTTAGTCAATCCCAAGCTTCTGCTAAGTCTCCCTGCACTTCCCGGCACTAACCATAATGGTGGCAAGGTAGTTGTTGGTCCTGACAATAACGTATATGCTGTTATTGGTGATCTCAAAACCCACAGAACCCAAACTGAGAATGTAGTCAATGGACCGCCTGCAGATAGCACCGGAGGTATACTAAGGGTTACACAGGACGGTCAGCCCGTACCAGACCCTCCACTTGGGCAAGCTACGGCTCCTCTAAATCTGTATTATGCATATGGGGTACGCAACAGTTTTGGGATTGGCTTTGATCCTGTGACCAACAATCTATGGGATACCGAAAACGGTCCTAAATATGGGGATGAGATCAATCTTGTTGAACCTGGATTTAACAGTGGATGGGCACAGGTAATGGGAACATGGGCTCCGGAAGGGACAATAGGAAAAGAGACTGCTGGACAAGTCATTTCTAATCCATCATCCAACTTGGTAGACTTTGCAGGAAAAGGCAAATACAGACCTCCTGAATTCACATGGCTGAAGCCGGTAGCTCCTACAGCGCTAAAGTTCCTTGATTCTGTAAAACTTGGCAAACAATACCAAAATGATATGTTTGTAGGGGACTACAAAAATGGCGATCTTTATCACTTCAAGCTAGACCAAGCTAGAACAGGGCTAGCTCTTAACGGAACACTAGCTAACAAGATATCCAATACACCGCAGGACAGTCAACCATTAATATTCGCCAGTGGATTTGATGGCGGAATTACGGACTTACAGGTTGGACCTGATGATGGCTACCTCTACGTTCTTACATTTGCAGGTTCAATATACCGAATAGTTCCAACTTCTTGACTGGTCCTTTAAGATAACAAGTTTCGGGATAAATTCTCATGGAAACCCGTTTTTAAAAGTCAAGGGTGAAGCCGGAAGAACTGTCCTAGGTGACAGTGATTCTGCAGTAGAATTCGTTTATGAATTTTTTACTAACAAAGGGATATGTGTTGCCGCATCAGATGGTGGCAAATATGCATCTCCAATTATTACTTTTAAGAATGTATATGGTGAACGCTGCCTGGATTCAGCAAAGTCTGTTGGTACGGGGCGTTTTCCATAATCTTTGACAATGGCTAGTAAAAAGCGCTCGGCAACAAATATGTTTCTTTCCCGGTATATGGACAGTGTGAGAATTTGCTTATTTTTAGGCTCCATGGCAACCCAAAGCCAGACATATTCAGAACCTGCCTTAATTGTCGTTTCATCCACAATAAATTCAGCCACCTTCTTTCCCTAAGACGATATCTTTTGGGGATGGTATTTCTGAATCCAATTCCAGACTGAAACATGGTTTCGCTTAACAAAACATAAAAGCCGCTCAGATGTTCTTCTAAATGACAGGCCTGAAAAGTACAAATACAATCCATGACCAATATAATTTGAGGGTGTTCTGTTTCTAATAATCATAATTGAGACAAAGCATCCTCAAGCTATAACTTTTCCTTAAGTGAACAGAGCCGCTTTATGCAATATCTTATCAATTATATTAAAAATATATTAATAATCAACTTCTTTTGCAACTCATCGACTTTCCTTGCAGATAGAACTTGAATTTGGCATGTCAATATATTTTGAATATGTCCAGAGGGTAAGGAAAAATTAACCCTTAGATGTCAAGAAAGTTAATAATATGTGGAAAAAAGTAGAATTAGTAGAGGGTGGTTTTTCTTAATGCTTTTTTTATACCATTTCTTAAATATTCTTTAGTATTTTTATAGATATGGTGCGTATAATACGTGTTGAATTAACTTGTCCTGTTTTTATTTTTAATTTTGTATCCTTATATAGAAATGGTAAAATAAATCTCTGTAAACATGAATCAATCAAAACTTGGATTAAGTATTGTGATCATTGGAGCGATTTTGTTAGCAGTGGTTCTTATAGCAACAGGGCCCCAATATATAAAAGCACAAAGTGAATCTACAAATACAAATAACGAAATCAAAAGCATTATTTCAACTTCAAATCCTGTGTTAAACATTACAAGCGTACCTAATTATTTCACAGGAATGTCCTATACATTTACTGACCCCACAACAATTCAACCATCAGAATATGCTCCATTTAAAATGGCTGTCGGTCTTAGTGATGTTAGCAATTTGGAATCAATAAAAAGCTATAAACTTATGGTAAGTAGCAATTAAAAAACACACTGTAATGTTTTAATATCCTCAATCTAAATTCCTGTCCATATTGTGGACAAGCATATCCAATTATCAAACAAATTCAGAACAGTTTTGATGAGGACCTGCGATTTGCATTCCGTCATTTTCCAATTACTCAAAGTCATCCTCATGCTCAGAATGCTGCAGAAGCAGCTGAGAGTGCGGGAAGTCAGAATAAGTTTTGGGAAATGCACGATTATTTGTATGAACACCAACAAGCACTTGATGGTATACATTTAGAAAAATATGCTAGAGTTAAGATTGGACTTAAATAAATTTAACCAAGATATGTCTGAACATATTTACCTTCCTAGAGTAAAGGAAGACTTTCTAAGTGGAGTTCGTAGCGGTGTTAATGGAACTCCTTGTTTTTATATTAATGGGATACGGTACGATGACTCATGGGATATCGAGATTTTTACTGAAAAATTAAGAAATATTGTCAATAGTAAAAGGAGTGATACCATTGGTTGAATTAGAACTGTATATTACAGCGAACTCAAAATTGGTAAAGAAGGTAAAGTACAAGAATTTCTTAAACGGACATTAAAAAAATCTGTAGATATCTTCAACACATCATGATAAGAAATCACTGGTTCTGAAATGCAATATAATAGTTCATTCATATTAAATAGAATTCAGCATACAGAATTTAGAACTAGATAGCCCTGAAAGTATAAGCCAGTATACAAACTATCTTTTAGACCAATTGTCTCGTGGTCTCCTACCGCAGGAGGATTTGTAGGATATTTAGTGAGAGGAACGACGTATGGTGATAAGCACGTTATGGCTGCTAAAGCAATCGCCTTCTTTCTGTATATGGACGAAGGCATATACTTTCTTGACACTATATAGACTATTCCCAAAATGGCACCATAAGTTAAACCAAGAAAAGATCCAGCTGCAAATGTACCTTTCTTTTACCAAATTCTATAGGCGTTCAATTCTTCATAATCGACTACTTCTCCAGCAACGATACTATTTTCTGATTCAATTCCTGTGGCTTGTTCTATAAATGGTTCGGCAACAAAATAATTGACACCAGCTAAAATTATTCCAGCAAGAACTCCAGAGCAAAGAGATATAAAAATAAACCTTCAAGATTGAATCTCGATAGAAAAGATTTCAGCTCGTTGAAGTAAGAAACCATGACTATCTGACATGTAAATAAATCCCATTCCATTCGAACAAAAATATATTAAACTACATGATTTTTGGATCGTAATATATCTATGACTCAACTACCGGACCAGTTAACTATTTTGGTAACAATCGGAAGTAAGATTGACAAGGTGATATTTCCCTCAATTTTATTGCTATATCCACTCTCATCTTGACAAAACCTTTTCAGTGTATTTTTACCCTCTATCTCTAGATATATAGCAAAAGTATAGACTATTCGGCTTCAAGGATCGCAAATAATTGACTCCAAAGTTGAACACAATAACCATCTTTATTGTGTTTAATTCTACTGTATGCAAATGTTGATTTAGATTTCTTACCCCTTGCCTTGACGGTAGGATTACCGTTTTACAGCTAGTCGTCAGCAGAATTTATTACATTTTTATTTTGCAATATAATTAGATAAGGGTAAACTAAGACTAAAGATGGCACCTCTGCTATCCTTATTATTATCACCCCAAATTTTGCCACCATGTGCTTCAATAGTGTTCTTTGATAAATATAATCCCAACCCTGTCCCTTGGTAGGATTTAGAAGCAAATTTAGTAAATAGTTTGGGAAGTATCTCCGGGTCTATACCTTTACCATTATCTTTTATAGAAACAATAACAAATGGCTCTTTAGTATCATAACTATTTATATCAGAAACAATTTCTTTCTTTTCAATAGTTAATGATATGATTCCTCTCCTCTCTTTGTCCATACCTTCATTTGATATGAATTTGATAGAATTTTCAATTAAGTTAGAAACTACTTGTCCTATTTTAGTTTTATCCGCAGTTATCCAATAATTTTCTTTTTTAAATCTATTATCATATTCAAATTCTAATTGATTGCTTTTATCATTGTCTTTAAAATTGTCTTCAAAGCCCTTGACTATATCTAATATTAATTGATTGAGACTAAATTTCTCCTTTTGAAGTTTAAATAATTTGCCCTCAATTCGGGTTACATCTAAAATTTTTTCAGTAAGAATTTGTAATTTCTTTGAATTGTTAATCACGACATCAAGCAATTCTATTTGGTTGTTATCAGTTAATTGATCTCTTACATGTTCTGTAAAACCTATTATGGGTGTTATAGGAGTGCGTAATTCATGCGCAACTAATTCTATAAACTCTTTTTGCATCTTATCATGGAGAGTAAGATGTTCGTATGCCTCTTGTAATTTCTCGTAAATTTCTGATTGTTTCCACAAATTATTAAAAATGGATACATAAGACAAGGCGGTTTGTTCACTTTCAATATATATTGCCATACCTAACGCTTCAATAAAATTATCTTTGTTATCGTCTTTTATTTCCCATATCATAGTTTTTGCTCTATCGACTATTGTCACTCTATTAAATATTGGAAGAGAAAATTTTAAACTTCTAAATTCAATACGAGGATAATTTAACTTCAAGTTGTCAATTGTGTGACGATTAGTGTAATCCAATGCGGTTAAAACTTTTACCTTTACTGATTTTGATCCTAGTTCGTCTAAAAATCTAAATCCCCATGCTCTTTCTGTACGCATAACTCCATTTATAGAATGAAGTATTATCAGTAACTCATTTTTTGCATGACTAAATAATTCGTTAGTTAATGTAAGTGCTTCCTCTGGACTAGGTATTATTTTCATGTTAACCTGACTACCCTTTACTAAATCTTCTATCCTAGATTTGGAATCTATTCCATTGTTCCACAATTTATCAAAAATTTTATGATAATAATCAAGGTATAAGGGATCGTTACTGATTAAAACACTGGAAAGGTCTTTAGTTATCCCCGGTTTTTCTATTGTGGAAGCGAGGTGTCTATTACTTAGTATAAAGGAAACAACAAGCATATCAAATACATGTCTTACTTGTATCCCTTCCTGAATTAACAATTTGACAATTCCTATATCCTCTTTATTATTTATTGAAGTAATCCACTTTATCCCCTCTTGCTTTCCATTTTTGGGTCTCTTTAAGATTTCTCTATAAAATCCGATCAAATCATTATAGCCCAATCGCATACCATCAATATTTGTACAAATACAAAGAAATGAAGACTGATTGCAAATTTCTATTGTTTTTTTTAAAATATCTTCTGGATTTTCTAATACTCCAGTTTTTACTGGTTCTATCCCTTCCTCTATATCTCTTATTTTAAGATCTGCAGATATCGAATTTTTCCAGAAAGTATCAAAAATGTATTGTTGTTGTTCGACTATCTCTTTTTCTTGGCTACATAGTAACTGTGTTAAATATTGTTTTTCTCTGAGTATGGATGTTCCAACAAATTCTGATTCACTCACAGCGATTGCTCCTTTTAGGCCATCAATATGTCTTAACTCATCAACATATTGTCTGAGTTCTTTGCAATAATGAATATTATCTCTTGTTATCTCTGTAATAAATCTAATTTTCACTCCTCTAGTTCTTGCTTTAATATAATTATCTTTGTAAACATTCAATTCAATAACAATAGACGGCCCGTTTTTATCTGCACAGAGGTCAAGCTTTTCTTTGGCATTCTGAAGAAGTCTTACACCATATGAAATTGTATTTTCAATACCATGTAGGATCTTTGTATTTTCAGATTTAAAACCAGTATCGGTCAATAATTATTCTTAATAGAATATAATACGATTACAATTTTATAAAAGTATAGATCGGTGAAACAGGCTACGTCTAAGCCCGAGTAACCTTCATTCATCCTATCTATTTCATAACCTCCAGTATCAAGAAAATTATAAGAGAAGAGGATCTCGCTACGTCTAACTAATGAGCGGTTATAAGAAGGCCAGTCAATCATGGATATGGATAGTCAAATCTAAACTGAATAGATTGAGTTAGACGCCAAATCAGGTGCTTCTACCTTTTGTAAAAAACATTATTTTAGGAATATGTGCCATAGGATTTGACAATGGTATTTTTTGGCTGGTTTAATGCTCTGCATCCATCTCTAGACAAATTGTGTAAATGATAGGTTAAAAACATGATTTATTAATTACAACTTACTAAAAAGTATGGAGTTATTGTCTATGAACTCCATTGTTGTATCAACATCAGCGTAATTAAGATTCAAAAATTACTATATGATTTTCTGGAAATTAGGCTCTACGTTTTAGACCGAGACGTCGAACTATATGATTCAAGTCAGAAATAGTAGTAAGACATTTTTCCTTGATCACCCTTGACTATGTCATTTTGCCTGCATGAAAATTTTTGTATAAATATTCTTATTAATACTTCCGTGTACATTCTATTGGAGGTATTTGATACGAAACCAGCAGTCCTGCTAGTGGTTGATAATCCACAAATGTTAAAATCTATGGAACGTTTTTTAGATCATCAATATGGTAATCTCTTTCAGATATTATTAGCAGAATCTGGTCACCAAGGCCTTGAAATAATAACGCAGTTAAAGGCACGCAATGATGTTGTTGCATTATTTATAGTCGACCAGAGGATGCCTCAAATGACTGGTGTTGAATTCTTGAAGAAAGCTATGGATGTATTTCCTGATGCAAAACGGGTGTTGCTCACCGATTATCGGGATACAGATTCAATAATGCAGTCAGTCAATGAAGTAAAAATTGATTATTATCTAACCAAGCCTTGCGAACCTCCGGAAATACATCTTTATCCAGCTTTAAATGATATTCTTGAGGATTGGATGTCCTCCTATAACCCACCATTTGAAGGCATTAAAGTTATAGGGATAGTATGGTCTCCGAGATCGCACGAAATAAAAGAATTTCTGGCTAGAAATGGGATATCTTATCAATGGTTTGATATAGAAAGCGATGAAGCTCGTAGATTACTTTCTTCTATCAATTTAACCGATTCAAAACATCCGATAGATCACAATTCTCTGCATTTCCCTATCATTTTATTTTCTGATGGTTCATACATTATTGAGCCAACCAATTCACAAATAGCCGAAAAAATTGGTCTTAAAACACATCCAAATATGGCATTTTATGACTTGCTGATAATAGGAGGAGGTCCGGCTGGATTGGCTGCAGCAGTATACGGTGCGTCTGAAGGTCTGCATACGATATTAATAGAAGGACAGGCAGTTGGAGGCCAAGCTGCTGCAAGTTCTAATATAGAAAACTATCTTGGGTTTCCGTCAGGCTTGACTGGCTATAATTTAACCCGACGTGCTGTGGTACAAGCCGTAAAATTTGGGGCAGAAATTTTAAACTCTCAAAATGTTATGGGGATAAAAGTTGATGGTCAATACCGATTAGCTACATTCGCGGATGGAAATGAAATAAGATGCCATGTGATGCTAATTGCATGCGGAGTTACATATCGTAAACTAAATGATGTTAGGAATATTGAAAAATTGACAGGCGCTGGTGTATATTATGGATCTTCTATGGTGGAGGCCTTACATTATCAAGGACAGGACATATATATTGTTGGAGGAGCCAATTCTGCAGGACAGGCCGCAATTCATTTTTCAAAATATGCTAGAGAGGTAACGTTACTAGTGCGTTCGAACACACTTGCCGAAAAAATGTCGCAATATCTCATCCATCAAATAAATGAAACCAGGAATATCAAAGTACGGTTAAATACAGTAGTTATTGAAATTAGTGGTGAAAGCAAACTGGAATATATTACTGTTATGAATACTAAAACAAAGGAACAACAAATTGTTCCTGCTGCAGGACTCTTCATATATATTGGTGCATTACCCAATACAGAATGGCTTAATGGAATAGTGCTACGAGATAATCATGGCTTTATTCTTACCGGATCGGATTTGTATAAAAATAAACATCCACAAAATATGATAATGGACCATCACCCTCTTTTATTAGAAACGAATATTCCTGGTATATTTGCAGCAGGAGATGTTCGTCATAATTCGATTAAAAGAATCGCTTCTGCAGTGGGAGAAGGGGCAACTGCTATCCAGTTAATTCATCAATATTTAAGAAATGTGTAAATAATTTTACACTCTGCAAGGGCAAATGGATAAGTGATATTCTGAACTCTTAATCTAAAAATAACTAAAACTAAACGTGGCGCCTTGACCATGCTTATTGTTACCACACCAGATATTCCACCATGAGCCTTAATCATATTCTTTGAAAGATATAAACCCAATCCTGTTCCTTGGAATGACCTTGAAGCAAATTTTGTAAAAAGCCTTGAGATCGACTCCTTATCAATCCCTATATCATTATCTTTTATAAAAACAATTACAAATGGTCTTCTATTCTTGTATTGAACATTTGAGAAAAAGAGTAGCTTCGAGCTATAGTTTATCGTTAGGTTGACAAGGCCATTTGAAGTTTTATCTTATCTAAATAAGGGAAATGCCGGGCACTATTAATAATAGAACCATAGATACAAAATTCTGATCGTTAATATTGATGTTGTTGTTATAGTAAACAGTATTAATAGTAATTTGAAGTTCAAAAAAGAAGAAGTGAATAAAAAATAATACCATAAAGAGTATTACAATTGGGGGAAGTAGGATCTAACACAGATTGTTGCAGCTAAAATACAAAGTTCAAACAAAAGATATGATGGAATGCTAGGAATAACAAATGGATGAATCATTCCAGATAGATTGATTGCACTCAAGCTTGATACAGATCATATACAGTTTATACCATTTAGAATAAAAAGATCTATTTAGAAGAAATGCCTCTTTGACGACCGATAAAAAAATATCTTGTAGTGGGATGAAATATATGATACTGGTAAAACGTTTTCTAAAGTTTCACTGTGCGGTGCGAATTTTTGATTGCGATTATGCATTTCTCATGAGAATATTCAACGATGCTGATGGTAATGGAACAGCATTTATCGGAAAAATATGGGACATGACAAATGTTTGTTTTCAATGGAACAAAAAATGATCATAGATAATAAGGCTCTGTTAACTTAAGAAAATGATATAGCTTAAAGATGCCCTATTTCTGGTATGTCCAATACGAGAAACAGAACACCTTCATCAGATATTGGTCACGCATTGTATTTGTATTTTCTGGGTCTGTCAACTAGAGGTGTTGCCAAAGCAATGTTCTTTTTACATAAGGTTAAGAGAAGTCATGTTTCGATCTGGAAGTGGATTCAGAAATATCATCCTCAGAGAATGTCGTCAAAAAGAAAGAAGATTGCGGAATACATTGTTGATGAGACTTTGATTAAAGTAGGTTCAGAGTTAGTATGGCTCTGGGTTGCCATCGAGTCAAAAAACCATCAAATTCTCGCACTAACCATATCCAAGGAGAGAAACATGTTTGTCACAGAACGTTTTCTGTCAAACATTGTCAGAGACTATGGAAAACACAGTTTCCACAGATGGCGGTACATGGTATCCTCAAGCTTGTAGATTCCTAAAACTAGCTCATCACATACATTCTTCATTTGAGAAAAGCCTGATTGAAAGGACAATGCAGTATATCAAGGACAGAACAGAGTGTTTCGACGACTACTTTCCCTGTAGAACAATAAAATGCAAACTAAAGCATGTGCCAAATTGGATGAATCTATTTGTTGAATATCATAATAATGAGTTAAGCCGTTAAGTTAACAGAGCCGTTCCTTATATGTTGACAAGAGCATGACTGATGATGAAGAAAATAGGGTAGTGGATATCCCTGTCTTTTAAACTAAAACTCCCTTTTGTGTTTTCATTATTGTTTATCTTTATCTTTTGGTAGGAACATGACAGCATAGTAATATAATAATATAATTTTTGTGTAATGTTATTTGTTATTTTGTTTTTTTTGTTAGTTTTAAAAAACACGTGTAAAGAAATTGTATCTTGCTTGCTCAAGTGTTATCAAATAAATATAGAATATTCTAAATTTCTTGGCATTGATTGTTGTTGTTATTCTTTATCAAATCCAAAGCCAACAATGCACTGTTTTCTTTGTCTTTTATCTCCAACATTATGTCTGCTGCAGCCATGGGTTTATTGTTGGAAGATTTAACTAATTCTTTATAATAGGAAATAAAATGATTTTTGTCAATAGTTTTTGTATGTTTCCCTTTTCTTTCACCTATGCTTTGGCTACTGTAGTCCATGATAGGATTGCCATCCAAAACATATTTCCATGTGTTGGTTGCGGATGTTAGTGCTTCTTGTACGGTCTCGTTGTTGTTTAGACACTCATGATGGAGAGTGTCAAAAACAATTGGAATGCCTGTCTCATAGCTAATATCCAAACAATCTTTTAAAGCATATGATCTGTCGTCATTTTCAATTATGATTCTCTTTTTCAAGTTCTCTTCCAATTTCATAAAGGTTTTTATGAATCGTTCCTTTGATGTTATTTTATCTTCATAAACTCCTCCAATATGAATTTGAATTTTTGCATTGTGTGTTAAATTCATGCTCTCCAATACTTTAGAATGATATTGTAATTCTCTAACACTATTTTCAATTATTTTTTCATTTTTTGAATTGAGAATGACAAATTGATCTGGATGCATTGATATTCGCATGTTATTTTTCTTTATGAATTCGCCAATTTCGTTTAATTCTGTTTTAAATATGTAATCCCAATTAATGTTGCATACTGGGTGAGATGCAAAAGGTATTATGCCTGAACTTAATCTAAAAAACAAAATATTATTGTTTAAATTAAATTTTAATATCTTTGATAGATGGTTAAGGTTGTTTTTTACAGTTTCATTAAACCTTTTTTCGGAAAATGATTTTAATCTAAATGTTGAAGAATAAGGGTTTTTTAAAGTTAAATTTATGCAAGGATAGCCTATTTTCAACAACGTCAACTCAAATTATATTTTTGAATTTATTATTATTATTTATATCCTATACTATCGATATTGAATAATTTATTAGAAGTCCACTCTGGATGAGATAGATGATTAATAGAATTCAAAAGTTAAGCATTTATTCTTGATTTATTTCTCTATTTTGTTATTTTACTTACAGTCTAGATTAAGGGCATATTTGACCCATATACAACCCGGTCTATATACAAATTGCAGTTTATCATCAATTTATTGTAATTATTTGAATAATCACCGTTGTGGACTCCATACCCGTCGGAATAGATCCAATTGACATTGCCTTCCGCCCCAGCAACGGCTTTATGTTTATGGTGAACATCGATAGCAATGCCGTATTAGTGATAAACCCGGTAACAAACACCGTTGTGGGTACCCCATACCGTGGTCACCGCTCCACGTGGCATTGCCTTTAACGAAGACAACGGGTTTTTGTACGTGCCAAACTTTGGTTGCAACACCGCCTCTGCGATAGCTCCACTCACAACCACATTTTCGGATGGGTGCAACTGCACAATAGGCAATCCGGGCCAGAACGCAACATGTACAGTAACCAACGCCTGTGGAAGGCCTGCCTAGCCTATTTTCTCATTGCCATACTCTCACAGGCAAGTCCATAAGCCCTTATTTTTCAGTCAAACTTGTAACCAAGACTCGGGTCACATACATTCTTTGGTTCCGCACTTTCATCTGGCCTTGATGTGAACAGTCTTGTGGTGGAGGCCAGGCAGCCACTTCACCGGTTGCTAGGAGCCCTGCCATTGAACAAAAGCTACTCTCAGGCTGCTTTAAGGGCGACAACGTCCTAGAGTCTTTAAGGGTTTTGAGTTGTTGTAGTTAATGCCCTGCTGCAAGGACAGCCCTAAACCGTGCCCTGCCACTCAACATTAGAGCGTAGGCTTGTGCTGCTGCACGCTCCAGGGAAAATGCCTCATCCATGAACCTCACCAGAAATCATGCTGAAGGCGAGCGTGTCCTGAGTCTAGGGATTGACCGCTATTCCGGCCAGCCAGTCAAGGAGTGAAACGCCTGTGCCATGAAGAGTGCCTCAGAGTAACTCATTTGCTACCCTGTAAACCTTCTGTTTCCCTCGACCCTGGTGTCCCTGCCGCGTTGCACCAATCTATGGCGCATGTTCGGTTAACCTCTCATGTGGCTTCACATGCGCCCTAGAATGTATATATAGTCTATATAGTTTATTTGGTGATGTTATCTAAGCAGTTTGGCATATGGATGGGTGATAGAGTTGAGAAAATCGCCATACTACTGCCCGGCCTGTGATACAAAGATGGGAAGAAGGTCTAATGCCCTGCGACACCTTCAGTCCATACACGGCAACAAGGGGGTGCTATACGACAGGTCATACAATCTTGTGGACACTACAGCCAAGGCTGCTGTGCCGTTTTGGTTGGATAAGAGACCCCTGCTTAATGGCGGCAGCCTTCAGGGTGCGGAAGGGAGCCCAGGCAATGATGGTGTGATGCTTGGCCCCCAGCCTGCTATCGGGGGGGAAGGCGGTGCCGTTGACGGCAAGGGTGAGGATGAGGTTTACTATGGCCGTATGGGGGAGCTTGGTTTGCCATTGGATGAGCTGGATGCCCTGCTGTCTGACCACTTCCCCGACGCGAAGGGGAACATACGCGGAATGGTGATGTTGGAGGCCTTTGCGTCTCAAGATCCAGTCAAGTCCTTTAGGGAAAGCCTGTCCCTGTGCAAGAGCATATCATGCTCAAACAGGGTTGTGGACTGCATTTCGTCCTATTGCAACATACCCAAGCCTGTGGCAAGCAGCCTTGTTAGAAACTCGATTTTGGGCAATGCAAAGCCAGAGTGGGGCGACAATGTGAAACACCAATCTCCCGGGTGAAAACGGGAGTTGTAGCTGATGGTTATGCATAAGCGTTGCAGTCAAAGCCTTGGGTGCAGCAGCTGCAGCTGCTTCACCACATGGCAGTTGCCAACTATCACCAAGGGACCGTGAACTGTCAACAGGCAACGTGTATGTGGCAGATACCAGCAACAACCGCATCTAGGTGTTTGACATCACTGGCAACTTCTTAGCGAAATGGAGATCCTTTGGTACCGGCAACGGCCAGTTTATGTTTCCCGTAGAAGTGACCGTTAATCCCGCAACAAGCAACGTGTATGTAGCTGATTCTGGCAACAACAGTATCCAAGTGTTTTTCCTGAACCCCTGACCTGCCACTTGCCAAACCGGGAACACGTTATAGAAGGCCGGCAAACAGTAGCCACCGCCTGTCAGCCAATACAAACCTATTTTTTTGGCAAACAGGATGACTTTGTTTGCTATTTTACGATCATAATTGCCCTTGGCAGCCGCATTTAAACACGTCTTTATCCCTATGAGGCAATGATGAATCCGGCACAGCAGATCACTCCCGGGTCAAGACTTTACCAGATTCTTTATTGGTGTATGCAAACCAAGGATCCCTCTTGCAGTTGCGGTAGACGCAACATTCGCAACCATGCAATAAATTGAGCATGCCTGCAAATGCTACAGGTTATGAGCAGTACTACTTTGTTAATCCTCATTGAGCGACAGCGGTTCTTCCTCTGACTCTCCAGCACCTAAATCAAGGTCAGCGTGGTCTTTAGGCTCCTACGGCGACCTTGCCCTGTTTATCTCCCTGTTTCTGCCCCCATTGTCCGGTGGTGCAGTCTCTCCCCTAATGGCAAGACTTTGCACCTTTTAAAGACTTTTTAATAATTAACAAATTGACATAGAAAAAGCATATTAAAATTGATAAACTTTAAAATTACCATTCACCTAATAAAACAATAGATTCCTTTTTAAGAACCCGTATCATCACCAATCCCACTAGACCCATTTTTGAACTATTTTAACATTTAACTGTTTTTTCGTTGATGATTAATTAAAACTCAAAGTTGTCCGTTAACAATATGAATCTGGACTACACTTAAAAAAATCGTATTATTCTTTTCATTAATCAAATTTTGGATTAAAGGCATATAAATGGCTTGCAAACCACCCGAAAAAAACAATTGCAGCATTCATAAATTAAAGTTGTAATTACTAAAAAGATCGCACCCAACAGCAATAATCTCTTTTTTGAAGATCATTCATTTGATTATGGCGTGCTATTAAAACCACTGTTCTAAAAGTCATGTCTTATAGTTATTATTATGACATTAAGAATATGATTTCCTTAATGGAATCAAGATGTTGTTTGAGAATTAAGCCCATTATAACAAGTGATAATGGTGAGTTGAAATTAGAAAAAATCAATTTGTTTTCGGGACCTCCAAAGTCGGAAAACCTCAAATTCTCAGAGGTATACGCGATAAAATGCCAGTTAAAAATAAATTGGTCATTTTCTGATTCCTGTGTATTGGAAGAATAATTTCTTTAAAAATGAAATTGGATTATTGTCTTGTTTTTTTGGTTATTTTTGCAGCAGGGCTTGTTTATTCCATGTCATGGCTATCAATACCCTGTTTTTGTGTGAAAGCTTATGGACTTGCCGATAATATCAAACTAGGAACAAATTCAACCATAAGTCAACCAAAAATTGCAAGTTTTGGTGCATGGACATCAAATCAATTTCCCTTGGAGTCTCTCCCAAACCGCAATGACAAAATAATGGCGATGGATTTGCTGTTAAAACAGGGATACAAAGAATATTATTTTGTGCTCAAAGATTACAAATCCAAATCAAAACAATCTCAAACTGCCAGTCTTTTGGGTGCCGCCGACAATACAACTTTGAGGATGATTCCAATATTGTTGCCCCCTTCCGAAGGTGGAGAAAATGGTGATTATGATTGGGAGGGGTGGATAAAGTATCTCAATTTGCTAAAGTCAAGTCACCCTTCCCTTTATGGTTTTGTGATAGATGACTTTAATTGGTTTGGCCCCAGTGAAGGCAAGGATAAAAAAGATGACGGTCTTGATGGAAAGCAAAAGATACAAGAAAACGTCAAATTTATGATAAAGTCAAAACTAGATAGGGCGCTACAACACAAAAGAAATGATTTGAATTTTTTTCCTGTTGTTTACCTTGAGGGACTGGGTACAAATGATGTCAAAAAATATTTCTATGATTATTCTGATGGCATTGTTTTGGCTAGCTCAAACTATTACAGTGTGGCTGATCTTCAGCATAATCTGGATACGTTTTCCAAAGTGTTCCATAAAAAGCCATTAAAGTTTGTACTGTACACTGCAAAAACATCCAATTTTGCTGAACAAGGATATGATCCACCATCAGATCGATTGATCCTCGCCACATTGTCAATAGCAAACAAAACTAAAGGGATTGATGAGATAGTGATATGGCGTAACACAAACAGCCATGTGATTCGCGATTACTTGTCTAACATTAACGACAAACAGTTCCTGTCATTTGTTTCGTTGATGGAAAAGCTGCAGTTAAAGGATGAAACCCAACCCAACGCACACGAATTGTCGCCATATATACTGTCAAGTCAAAAAAGCAAAAGTGAAAATCATGAGGGTAACAATTCAGGAGTCTATTTGGCATCTTCAACTCCATGGCTGGGTGTTTCTGTAACTGACTTGTCGCCATCAACATTAGAAGAAATGGGGTTACCTGAACACACTAAAGGGATATTGATTCAATCTGTTGTTTCCAATAGTCCAGCTGAGAGGGTGGGATTAAACGGTGCTATTTTAGATGTGGATAGCAATGGATATCTAACAAGAAAAGGGGATGTAATAATATCCGCAGACGGAAAAGAAATAGGGAAACCAAGTGATCTCACAAAACAAGTCGGGGCAAAAAAACCTGGCGATCTGCTAACGCTTGGAATAAACATAAATGGTAATGTGATATTTAAAGCGGTAAGGCTAGGGTCATTGCCTGGTTATTGATGTTGTAAATATTTTACTAAAAAAGGAAACTCCTTATGGTTGGCTCCCAAAATGCCTGTCCTGCGAAGATGGATTCTATTTAGATAGAGCCTGTATGAATTCTTCAGATTAATGTTTGTCTTTGAAAGAAGTATGGTTTTGGCGGAACGTTTTATCCCTTCTTGTTGACAAATAAGTATGGCAAGTATTCGGTTTTAACAACGGATGACGGTGACCATGGCTAGCGGGCATCCTGCCCAAGCCTGTAGTGATAAGTAGATCATCGCATTCATTCTCAATTTGAGAAAAGCCTGATAGAGAGAATGACTGATGCATCAAAGGTAGGGCCAAAAGGGGTTTAACGATTATTATTTTCCATGGTGGACAAGGAACTGTAAACTAAAGCATGCAAAAAACCGGATCCACCTGTTTGTAGATCACCATGGCAACGAGAAAGTGCTTAAATGAACAGAGCCGGATTGTTATTGTAGTTAAACTGCAGGTTACAGGCACAAATGGCCCGCAAACGATCCGGCCCATTGAAAATTTGGTTATATTTATAGGCTCAGAGCCAACAATAGTAAGAAAGTGTCTGAAATGCAGGCTACGACATGAATTGAAAATTGGATATCAAAGAAGAAGATGAAAAAGAAAATGATGATATCACCAGAGAAGATAATTATGCTGATCCTGTTGCCAATTTTTTAATTGTGTTAAAGGCCTCTGAAACAAATAGGCAATATCCTAAAAGATTGGATGTTTTCCATGATTTTCTGGGTCTGGAGGTACCTTTGAAGACAATGTGTTGGTTATATAAATTTAAAATGTAGTCTTTTTGATGAGATCTCATATGTGATTATATATAATACTTGAAATAAAAAGAAAAACTAAATAAAAAAAATTATAGAAAATAATTTAAAAATTAGAATAACATAATAATAAATCTTGATAATACCGATATCGACCTTATATATTGCAATTCTTTTCGTATGGCTGGTATATAATATAGGATATCAATCTATAATATTATATCAATTTAGGTGACAATCATCATATTTCATATTCGCTGAAAATGGTGGTTAGTGTGTCTCAGTTTAATATAATAACGTAAAATATGAATAGTAAAATAGAGCAGATGTAGGAAAAAAAAGATAGAAAGCAAGTTTTGCTACTTTTTCAATGCTGACTAGTTCGTGCTTACCTTATAATCAGGATTTTATAAAAACAGTCGATATTCACTCTTTAGTCCAGATCAAAAAAATATGGAGCACAACCGGGGTAAAAATGACCGTAATAATATGCTAATTAACCCATAAGATGTATGTGGTAGTTTGATTCCATCCAATTGGTCCGTTATATTCGTTACCGCCCAACTCATTTGAAGAGACTCTGTCTATTTCTCCTTTTACCTTCAGCTCATACTTGCCAGGTGGGAGCGGTTTTAGAAAAAGCCAGTTTCCATCGGCTACAGCTTGTGTTGTTTGAGCAGTTAAATTCAGTATATTATCTTGGGGCAATGTAAAGTCAAATAAATTTGTCTGAATACGATGTTTTGCTACATTAGGTATAGTAATATCATTAAGTGATGCTTCTGCTCCACTCACAACATCCTGCATTTTTTTAGCACAATCTGTTAATTCTTCTTCGGTCTCTAGATGTTTGTACTCCACATACGAACATTCGGAATTTAATAATGTGATTAGCAACGCCGTATTTTGAGGTATATGGCAAGTGCGTTCAACTGGATGTTCAAAAGCAAGTGTTAGGAACCAAACCGGTCCATGCTGATTTTCGCCACAATATTTTCCAGTGTCATCGTATGAGGGATTCTTATTCCATGGAATGGAATATGTCCATTGCCACCATTTTGCAGTCCAGTCCGCATATGATGTATTGAAAGGTGTCGAATTCAAATCGTATACCAAACCAGAAATATTGAAATTCATATTGACCATATTTCGATCTACAAAAGTTTCATTTCCTTTGGTTGCCAGCAATGAGCTAGTGGGAAACACAACAGATAAAAATATGACAAGAAATACACTTGCCTTTGATTTTAACATGGTATTTCCATTTCTGGATGATTATTTAACTTTTTTTTATGCTTCTATTCTTGTATGTCCGCCAATCCCTTTCGTTGTTATTATGTTAGTATCGTTTTGAAATTTATTAGTCATATAAAAAGGAACTTTTTAGGTTTTTTACCAATTTTTGTCATTTAGGATTAAAAAACATACCCTAAATAACATGCAAAATTCTTCAAAATACTCATTGATATCATTTCTATATGTGACAACTTATGGCCCTACTTTCTATTATTGTGAATCACTATAAGTAAATAATAATACGGTAAATAATGTGAGATTACAAGGTAATTGTATGAACAATTGTGTTTTTATTCAAGTAATGGTAAACAGGGCAAGAGTAGCTAGACTTTGATTGATTATGATAAGCAAATGCCCCCTATAGTACCTGTGGTTTTTGCATTTGATGGGCACCATTATTATATACCATTAGATAGTAAAAGAAAAGAACAAACAGTTTAAAAGCTAAAAAAGTTGGTAACATTCATACCAATCAAAATGCTGCATTACTAATAGATGAATATGATGAGGATTGGAGCAAATTCGTTTTTTGTGATTATTCAAGGTAAAGCGCATCTGATTTCGGAAGAAAAAGCGAAACCCTTTCTAATGCTTTAAATGTGTCTTTTTAAACTTAATTTTGTGGCAAAAGTACAGCATTATCGTGGTCTTAGCACAAACCTGGACAAACTATATGATAGCATAAAGCAAGAAATACAAATTCAAAAGGACATCGAGATTGTTTCAGAATACAAAGGAACCATGAATTCTATCCCTTTACGCAGTATTGTGGCCGTAAATAAATCCCCTAAGGTGTGGGCAGGGTCTTTGCGCGAGATTCATGTATCCGTGACAGGCAACCCGGATGATTATGCCATTGAGGTGGCATCTGGTGCATGGTTTGGAAGTCTTATTTGGACAGGTGCTGTGGGACTCTTGGTTGGGGGACCTATCGGTCTTGCTGCAGGGGCTACGGTTGGAGGTATAGTGGCATATGAGTTTGAGAAGCACATATGGAACAAGATACTGGAGGTAGTTAAAAAAGAAAGTGAGATACAGCCCACAGTTGATTCCATTGATCACTATTATCATAGCAGTTGACTTTGTTTGGTTGAAAAGGTAAGGCCAAAAGAGAACTAGAAGATGGAATCACAAAATAGAGCAAAGTACTGATGGTCGTTTATTGAGTAACTTTATCCAGCAAGATCTATGAAATAACCATAGGCCTCTATGGCATCGAAGTTTGCCATCTGATAATCGTTATTGAGTATAGCTGTCGACAGATTGAATCTTGTTTATTAGTTTGATTGCCCATACATATGCTGATGGCTTAATGTTTGCAAAGGTAAACAGCATAAATGAGCAAAAGAACAAAGTGAATGTGACTTTGCTTGATGTCGATAACTTGGGTTCGGTTATTCCAGGAAAAGATCTTGAGCTGAAATTACCGCCATTTGATGATTCTATATTAGACATTTTAGAGTCTTCATTACATGTGATCATTTTTACCGAAGGCTTTAGTGATGAGAATAATTCAACAATAATTTCTGCAATCAACTTGACAGATGACGATCTTAATCGCGAAAAGGAGAATATGATCAAATTTCCAAGCGATAAATTAAAGAAATCCGTGTAAAGAATTATAGGATGTTTTCATCAAAGCATATGTTTAGCCAATCAATACAAATTTTGGATAGTGTCTGCTTTGTGGGATCAGATGCTTGTTTTTAATCTTGATTAATTCGCATTTTTTAAAACAAACAGTGCAAGTTTCCATTAATGTTCACCAAAATAAAATAGAATAATTATTGTTTATCTCCAATATCCAAAATTCCTATCTGTATATTCTACTAATTTGTCTTAACTTTTGAGTTGGGTTATATAAAAATAGTTTTTGTAACTAAAGTGGTATTGCCTCTCTCTTCCTATTTTCTAGTTCATTAATCCCATCCTGAGTAATTTGGTAGTTTTCGCCATCCGGAGATTGGATCAGGCTTTGAGCGACCAAGTCCTCAATTGCTTGATCTAGTAGGGGAGACATTGTAGTGTCTATGGAATCCATCAAATCTCCAATGCCGACTAAAGGGTCGCCTCCTGAGTCATGTTTGGATGATAGTCTGCCTAATACAAAACCTTCAACATTGTGACGGGCTCCATTGTCATCCCCAGAATTGGATGTTTTGTCCATGATCATAAGTATGTCCTACGCTTAAATTCTTATCTTTACTATTTGGCTTTATCACAACGGCCCAGGGGAGGAATAGGCCAATATGAGATACAAGGTTAATCTTGTTCATTCAACTGATCTCTCAAGTACTTTCTATCAACAATGTATCAAAAAGTCTAGGGGAAAGGGATCAAAAGAAAAATTAGTTGCATGGGAAATAAATTTTCGAATTGGGACTATAATAATGAGCAAGTTCATTTGTTCCAAAAAAAAACTTGACGACTCTAAAATTGAGATGTTGGCCTATCGTTACAATTATCAACAAATAATTCAAACAATCTAATTTAAAATAAAACCTGCATTTTCATACTGGCATTAGATTCAATTAAAGGTTATCAACCAGATTAGGTATATAATATACTCGGGAATGAAAGCATTCAACGGTAGATCTGCAGTCGAGGAATACATATCTGCTCATACTCTTGGCTTTTCTACACCTGATTTAACGCTAAAAGAATTTGTTATATGGCTGTGTGAACAGGTATATGATCCCAAGGGAAAGGAGGTGGTTCCAAGGATAATGCTTTATCTTAAAGGAGAAGAGAGTGCCGAAAGTGGAAGGGATTTGTCTCAGACCACTTTGCCTAAACTGTCCAGTACAATAACGGAGCCAAAAATAACTGCTCCAAATAAACTAACCGCCACCACAGAATCAAAATTTTGCATCGAGTGTGGCTCAAAACTTAACCTAAGATCCAAGTTCTGCATAAGATGCGGGACAAAACAAGAAGAGGTTTAGAAATAGATCTTTTATATTTGGAAATTTATCTGCTATTAATTTATCTCGCTTTTATATTTTCAATTTTATCTAATTGAAAAAGTAATTGGAAAAAAATGTATAAAGAAAAGGATAGCAATTTGGAATGATCTTATCTTAAAATACTAAATTTTGTGTATATTAAAAATATTCAACTCTGTTCACTATAGAATTATGAAGGTCGATATTCTTGATATCTTTGAGGTTACACTATGCATAGATCGATACTACAAAACTTCTATTTATGATGGTATGAGGTAAAATAAAACATAAAACATTTTGTGATGAATCTCCACCATTTTTGTTACTTGATGGGTTACAGGCATAAAGAAACTGCAAACAATCCGGTCCATTACAAATTTGATTATATTTATAGGCTCAGAGCCAACAATATTAAGGAATTGTCTGAAATGCAGGCTACGACATGAATTGAAAATTGGATATCAAAGAAGAAGGAGAAAAAGAAAATGATCGTATCTACAGAGATGGTGATTATGTCAACCCTGCCGCCAATCCAGCCTTCACCCACGTCTGTGAAATGAAATCAATCAGATTTTGATACATCCATTTGGAATTTTTGTTGGCTCACGCAAGAATTTTATTTATACTGCTTGTAGATGCAATAGCGATTTATGGATGACGGAAAAGAAAACTAGATTTGATTTTAGGATTCCAATCTTTGTGGCAGTGCTAATGATTCCAATTTTATTTATGGGAATAGATAAATCCTATTCAGAAGGAACATTTGTGTATGTTTCTAATGGCGAAGATGGACAGATTGTAGTCATGAAGTTAAATCCTGAAACCGGTGATATGAAAATAGTGGAAAAGGTACCTGCTGGACCAAATGTAAAGCATATGGCATTGAGCCCAGATCATCGATTCCTTTATGCCTCTGTTCGTTCAGAACCTTTTTCAGTGATTACCTATTTGATTAATTCAGAGACAGGTAA
Source organism: uncultured Nitrososphaeraceae archaeon (assembly GCA_963779615.1). GTDB lineage: Archaea > Thermoproteota > Nitrososphaeria > Nitrososphaerales > Nitrososphaeraceae > Nitrosocosmicus. The sequence goes on along the minus strand of CAVZZA010000003.1, from coordinate 975,038 downwards.
CCTGACTCAGCTCTCTAAAGAATCATTACCCGATAACATGGTATACATCTCAGTGGATCAAACGGGCCGCTTTCTTTTATCAGTATCAAATAATGACGCAAATGCCAAAATTGCTGTGAATCCAATAGGCCTTGAGGGGTTTGTTCAATCGGAACCTGTTCAGGTAATTTCCACAGGTCATAATCCCCATTCAATTCTAGTTGATCCGTCAAATCGATTTGTGTATGTGCCTCATTTGGGAAATGCACAGATAAAACAATTTTTGTTTAATCAATCCAATGGAGTTCTTACACCAAACGCTCCATCTGTTGTTTACACTAAAGATGGTTCTGGACCAAGGCATTTTGATTTCTCGCCAAATAACAGGTTTGTTTATGTATCGAATGAAATGGATGGTATGGTTTATTCTTACAAGATGGATAACAAGACAGGGATTTTAACTGAAATCCAGAGAATTTCGGCAATGCCTCCTGACATAGGCCTTGAACCATCAACTCCTGCGGCTGGAGATGCCGCGCCAGGAATGGGGGATGGGAAATCTACTGCTATTGGAGTTGCAGATATTCACATTACGCCTGATGGCAAATGGCTATACGTAAGCGAAAGATCTACTAGTACAATTGCTGCATTTGCTGTTGACCGTCACTCGGGGAATTTGACATACATTGAAAGTTATGGTACTGAAAAGACGCCACGTGGTATTAACGTTGATCCTAGGGGTAATTTTGTGATTGCAGGAGGGCAGGAATCAGGTCATGTATCTGTACATGCAATCAATCAAGAAACTGGTGAATTAAAACTCTTGAATAGGTATGAGTCAGGTAAAGACCCAAACTGGATTGAAATTGTTGAATTTAATTAAAAATATCAAAATTGCAAAACAATTGCTGTATAACCATGGGGTAATAACCCATTTTAAACATGAAAATTTTCTGGATGCGGATCCTTTTCATCCTCATTTCTCTTGATACCCTTTGCAATATCATCTGGGGCATAGAAAGTTTTGTCTTGATATATTAACGGAAATTTCTTTGACTCTGTCCTTTCAATTTAAATGACAGGCAATTCTGGATAGCTCCTATTACATCGTTAACTCACCTATCTTTGAATCGAAATAAAATATTTCTTCAGAGCCTAATTAATTAGCATTAAAAATCTTAAAGGACGACAAGTTTGCGCATTCTAAATTGAATAATTTCAAATGTTTTAGTCTCATGCATATGATAAAACAATATTTAATAAAATCAAAAAACGCCAGAATGTGCATTCCTCAAGTATTCCCGATGGACAACATTCGAAAGGGTTATTTTTTTTGAAAAACAAGCATTACTGACGTATAGACTATTTCTCCAAGTTTAATGACTATTAGAGGATTCATAGCCTTGAAATAATCATCACTTGAAGTATCCCAATAAACACAATCGGAATAGTCCATAGTTGTAGCCATTGTTTTTGAGGTTATTCGTAAATCGAGAGGCTCTACTAGATTTAATGAATCTAGCTTATTTATTAGGTGAGAATGTATTGTATCTCTATTAAAATACTCATGATGATCTTTATCATTAATTATAAATTCAGTTGTTATTATGGCGATTCCCCCTTTTTTTAATACCCTTTCCATTTCTCTTAAACATTTAAGGGCACCCGTATGATTTTCACCATTAAAATGTTCTATCGATGAGAACGAAAATGCAATGTCAAAGCTTTGAGGGGGAAAATTTATACGGGTACCATCCATTCGTAACACGGTCAAAGAATTTTCTGAGTATGCAATTGGGGAGTATTTTTTGGGATTTTCTGGGAAGTCAGATGGTGCAAAGTTTTCCCACTGTTTTCCATCATAAAGATCAGTAGCGTAGACATGTTTCAATTTGTTTGCTAAATGAAATAAAATTTCTTCCCGTCCTACTCCTATTCCTAAGGCAGTATTGTTTTTGTTTAATTTATTTAGTCTTTGCATAGCTAGTATTCCCATAGACCATTCCCAATCTTTTCGGTGGATAACTCCAAGTTTTCGAGGAAGAAAAATATTACCTTTAATTATTGACCAGTCTTTTTGACAAAGATATGATTCTACAGTTGTAGTTTGTAATTTTTTTATTAGTTTTTTAATTTCTGCATTATCCCAATCTTCAATATTGCACAATTTGTTTAACATTAAACCATACTCTGATTTTTCAGGAGATGATGTACTATCTTTAAGATTTGGCATGTTGTTTGTGGATTCTTTATCTTTATTATCCAATACATGTTATTTTTTTGATAATATTTAATACTATTTCTATTATTGTCTATAACAATTATAATTTCATCCTTATCCATATCGATGGTCGTATTGTGTCTAAGTTCTATATTCCGCCACTTGTTACCACATACTTATGCATAATGATTACAATAGGCGGCCCATCTTAGTAGGCTCATAGCAATATGATAAAAACAAAATCACTAACAAATTAATTTCCGTTGTATCAAAAACAGAATCTACTGTGTTAAAAGTTGGGAATATAGGCTCTGTTCGCCTAAGCGTTTTCAATTCCCTGTTATGATAGTCTAGAAAAAAAATGCAACCAATTTGTGACATGCTCTAGTCTGCATTTCTTCTTTTTGCATGGAAAACATTCAAAACAGTCATCAAATCTTTCAGTTCTGCTGCTATCCTTCGAGTATTGAATAGCCCTCTCAATGATGCTTTTCTTAAAAAGAGAACGAAGATGATGGTCTGCCTTTCAGAACCTGCGCACTTGGGGATGCCAGGTGCCTTCATCTGTTGATACAGGCTACTCACCGTGAATCTTGATTAAACTGGATACAAACCGCCCTGCCACACTAAATCTTTAAACGTACAGTTAAAAAAGAGATATTTGCAACAAATCCCGATGGAACAACCATAGTTGATAAGCCAGATCCAAATACAAGAGGGATAAAAGTGGTAAGATCCGAAGTAGTTCTTACAAAAGCCCTTCAAGATCATACAGACCACCATTTCAAGGACGGTGATGATGTATGGTCCATTGGTTACTCTGTTTTCCTCAAATTACGATAGTTCTGGTAGATTTTACGTTTGGATCCGGTGGCATCAACATGATCAAGATGGTGTTGTTTATTCCTCCAGATTGCAGGCCCTCCGCATGAGGGTTGTACGCCTGCTGTTGCATTTACGGTGACAATAATCCAATTTCTCACCGTGTATTAAGCCATTTTCATTATCATGAACCTGACATTTGTTCTCCTCTGCTGTAGATTGCACGATCAAATGGATTGCACCTATGCTAAAGGGGCACTGGCACGAAATGCAGTTGCATGTCAAATGGTCAAAAGAACCGCAAAAAGGATTTATGGAATTATTTGTAGACAATCAAAGGGCACGTCCAACAATTCTGGACATAAGTAAACCGCTTGCAATACTTGACGAAGATGGATTATTGTATATGAAGCAGAATTTGTAAGGAGTAACGACCTCGCAACTCCTTAGAACAGTTTACCATGATGGGATGACAGTTGTAGAATGCAATAACTCCAACTTTTTATTTCATCCAGATGCAGTCAAATGCAATACTATTTCAGTTACCAATAACTTTAATTTTTTTCCGATCAAAAACACATTTGATTAAGTAAATCCAAATCCTGTAATGTTTGTATAGATTGAATATGGATTAGAGGCATAAATGGCCTTCAAACGACCCGGCCAGTATAAAAATTACAATTATTATTATTATTGTTATTAATTTATAAAATTATTACAAACTTTTCGATAATATGTATTGTGTCTCATAAAACTATAAAAAAGTCATCAATTAGGGAATTTAAAGTTATTATAATGTTTTCAAACTCTGGTTTATAATGTACTGAAATTAGGCTTTAATTGAAGAGTATGATAAAGACGTATTTGACATTCCAAATATAAAGCCAATTTGTATCTTGATTTATATAAAAAAATTGAATTTTAAATTGTATTTTTATCAATATTTGTTTTTATAATACCGATTTATAGAATTATCAATGAAAATTAAACTCAAGGTAGAAATAATTTTATCTCTATGCTTTCTGACAATACTAACTTCTGCTACAACGCTAATGCCTGTTCAATCATCGTATGCATTTTCTTGGCCGCATCTTGACAGGAGTGATGGAAAAGCCCCCATCGCCACATCGGGTAACAATGTATATGTTGCATGGTGGGGAAATAAAACTGGAAATTATGAGGTGATGTTCAAAGCCTCCAATGATAATGGACAGAATTTTGGTGACAAGATCAACCTGAGTAACTCTACAAATGGAACCTCCGTTGAGGCAGATATATCCGCATCAGGTAACAACGTATATGTTACCTATGCAGACAATAAAACAGGAATTGCTGATGCTTACATTCGAGTATCTAATGATAATGGAAAAACCTTTGGGCCTGAAGTAAAATTAACTGATGATTCCAACTCTGCTATTGCAACACCCGCATCCGAAGTCATGTCGTATGGTAAGAATAAAACATCGCCATATGAACTCAAGGTTGCAGCCCAGGGCGATAAAGTATATGTTGTAGCAACTGGAGGTAATTTGAATGATACAACATACACGCCTGATGTATTCATAAGGACATCAAACGATGGTGGAAAAACATTTGGTAAAGATATCAACCTAAGTGAGTCAAAAGGATTTTCATCAGAGCGCACCGAAATAGAGGCGTTAGGGGATGGTGTATATGTTACATGGTGGGACAAAGGAACAGGCGGGTCAGATACACCTCTAATGAGAATTAGCCAAGATAATGGACAGACATTCGGCGATATAATTGTCCTTACAGCTAAACCCACATCATCCAATACCGTGAATTCCACCTCATTACCATCTTGAAAACAAATATCTTTATTGTGTGAAGAAAACACAAATAATAAAAAATAACGGTAACACTTCAATTTTTTTTGTTATATGCATGTCAATAAAAGAATACTCTCCAAGTAGTGATAGAACACATCACCTTAAATATTATATGAATTAAATTCATAATGCCTTGAGCACCCGTGGGTCATACTTGCCCATTGTGAATGAGATGACTGATTCATTTCATACTGTCAATCCCTATTGAATAAATCTAATTGCCTCTCAATAAATAATGCTATAGTTTAGTTCAAGGAGAAATGCCGGGATTATCAAAATAAAACTAAATTTATTTTATATAGGATGCTTTGACTGTATATTTTTGTTATTATCTATCTATTTTTTTATTATTTAAACTGTAGGTTACTGGCATTTATGCCCTAAAAAGACCCATACCATAAGTTTTGCATGCTTCTTTAACTTTTTGAGATGCCATAGCAAAGTGATTTTTTTGTCGCTATGATTGGGTTTAATGTACGCCAGTATAAAGCCGGACCGCTAAAGGTCTTTTTTTGAAGGGACCGAATTTTGCAGTTCTGTTTTTCGGGTATTTTGCTGATAGTGAAAATGATTTGTTTGATTATAGTCATAAATATGGGTTACTTGGATGACAACAACAACACTATCCAATTTGTTTGAGCAAACTTTATCGGGGTATAAGAGATGGACGTGTTTTTACCATTTACCTCCTCTGTCAATAACCCTGATTCACCATTTCTCGCATTTTGAAAGCTTTGGAGTTTCTTGAATGATTCCATATTATTGTTGTCAGATGAGGAGTCAGCTATTTCTGTTCCGTTATTGTCTACTATTACTGCCCTCTTATCACCCTCCTCTGTTGGCATTGTTGATTTTATCAAGTCATTGAAGTAGGTAAAGTCCAATCCCAACACTTGTAATCCTATCAGTGAGTTATGGTTTTTTGCATCTGAATAAATTGGGTTAGCGAGTATTGCAAGCGGTTTACCTGTGGATACCGCATTTATTACATTACTTAGGTATGGCTGTTTAGTTTCTAGTGCACCAATAAAGTGATCCCTATATGCAAAATTGGCTATAGAGCTATTAGTCTGATATGGGGAATATGGCTCACCAAAATAGCGATCCCCATTTGGTAGAAGTAAACCTACATATAACAAAGCCCTGTTATTGGATAATAAATCTCTAGCTTCAATTCTCTTTTCTAGATCTTGGTTACTAGGTATTCCATGATACTTTATTTTCATTTCACTTGTAACATTTACCTGAGGCAATTTTCCAAAAGAATTAGATCCGTTCATTGATGCCTCTGCAATAGCCATAAGGTTCGATACCGTATTGCTCAAATGTTGAGAAAGAGTATAAAGCCCTAGTTGCTTTAAAAATGTAGAGTTTGCAATAACATTTAATTGTGATTTGGTTGCATTATTGGTAAATGGCATATCGCTATTTTGGTTTTCATGCACTAGGGAAAATGTGTTTGTGGTGGGAACGGAAATGATAGTTATTGCAGAAACTCCGGTTAGCAGAAACAAACAAGACATTACTATCAAATGTAGTTTTTTTGTCATTGTTTGTGAAATATTTTTGTTATTTATAAGGATCTCCATAAAAAAAATAATAGCTATATGACAGGAAGTAACAAGCATTCATTCTCCGGTTCTAAAACATTACCGGATGGATTATCTCAATTGTTGAAATATTATGATTGTTTTTTTGTATAGAAGTTTAGTAAATGGATTTAACTGCTAAATCATGAATTTATTCAAATGACTAATAGTGGGATTTTTTATGGTTATGTAATTATTTCAAACTATGTGTTATTGAGAATTCAGAATCTGTCATTTATTATTTGATTGCAAGATTCATTGTAACTACCCATATCCAATATCATTTCTGAGTGTAAAGGATCCAATCCCCGCTCAGTCCATAAATTATACGACGGGAATGGTTCAATGTTGTTTTTAAGAACGACATGACAAGATAGTCGACAATTTGGTCTCCTGATCTCGATAAAAAACGGCAGATGCCGAATAATTGAACAGGATAATGTAGCAGAGTCAACCTAGCAAACTCAGATATTTAAGATTCACATTATAGCAAGTAACTCAAATATTGACTGCAAAAATGAGCAAGCCGATTGTTACAACAGCAATCAGTTAGGGAACAAGGAACATGCAAATGGCCAATATTTGTTATACATTCAACCTTTTTTATTGATTATTTGCATTTTAAATTTAAGGCTGTTATGATCTAACCACATCGCGGTTTGACTGCATCCTTGTATGTATTGGACTGATAGGGAAGTAAAATCCCTTAATGAGTGCCTGGTTTTGTAACGGGACCCCATCACCACAGGAAACAATCCCCACTGATAACAACCAGAATTACATAAGGCAATTAATGTGTAAATAGAGTTGTAACTATTTCTCTAATGGTCATGTTCCTCATAGGCTTGAAGCAATGTCTTTATGTCAATCTTTTGCATTTGGAGCATTGCCTTTACGGCCTTTTGTGATTTTTTGGTGTCTTTATCCTGTATCATCTTAACCAACACCTGGGGTACGATTTGCCATGACACGCCGTATCTGTCCTTTAGCCAACCACACTGCTGTGCCTTTCTGTCACCGCCCTCAGAAAGCTTCTCCCAGTAGTAGTCCACATCCTCCTGGGTTTCACAAAGCACCTGGAATGAAATGGCTTCGTTGAATTTGAATACCGGACCACCATTGAGAGCCACAAACTTCTGCCCCTCGATCTCAAAATCCACTGTCATTACAGTTCCCTCTTTCATACCGTGAACATCATATCCTTCTTTTCCATATAGGGTTACTTCTCCAATTCTTGCGTTTTTAAAAATTGAGACATAAAACTTTGCTGCCTCTTCTGCCTGTTTATCAAACCACAGAAACGGGATTATTTTTTGCACACCCTGTTGTTTTCCTTCATCAGAGTTCGTCAAACCTGCTTTATTCATGATGAACAACATAATTTGAAAAATATAAAGATATGAAAGTGGGTCAGTAGTATGACCGTTACGCATATCAAAGGTCAACAATGGGCCGTATTCGAATACCCATATTGCAAAATAACTTAATAGGTCATGAGTTTGCAATTGATGAATCGCATTGTGTAAAATGGTTCCATAAAATTGCATGGGAATAAACTTGGCAGACCATCATTTTATTCGTATCAGGTTATACCCAATATCGTATCCAATTGCACTAAATACGAAAATCCCCCATTCGTTGCCACAAAAGTCAAGTTCAGGATTGCAATCAAAATTACAATTGCCATGCAGAAATAACACGTGTTCAGTTAGAATTCCAAGAAGAATTTGATGGAATAACTTGAATTCCAGTTGACTAACTTGCATTCCTGGGAGATTTCAGGTGCATTTTTTTATCCAATCAACATTGTCTTCCATCAAATCTTTATAGGGAATATCATACCTGATTTCAGGAGTATTTCATTCTTTAAATCGTCCTTCACAGAACTAACGCCTATATCAAATGGTTTTATTGGACCCGCCATCCATCCAACCATTTTTGCATTATCCTTAATCATATTTTTATCCAATCCCGCTGCTATAGATGGAAGCGTAATGGCCTCGTCCATGACCGATCTCATATAATGTGTTTGACAATCTGTTCACGCGAGCGCTTTTTTAGAGGCTCTCCTAGTGAATTTGTAAAGTTGTGTGTTGTGACTTCCAAAAGCATTCAAGAAAGCAACATGACAATAAAGTGCTTTACATTCGGACTATCATCACACAACTACACAACTCGCAAAACCTTTGGAGCCTTGCAGGTTTAAATAATCTCAGCTCAGACATTTGCTGCCGCTTTTGCCCATTGCCTATAGAATCACAATTATCTCCTACTCCCTAAGCGCCTTAAATATGGCTGATTATTTGACCGTATTGACCGTTTTATTGACCAAAATGACCAAGTTTCTACTGTTATGGGGTATCTTTTGCTTACCTGAATTTTAATTTGTTATCAGCATAGCATTGTTCTACGTGCTTAATCATACCATTATCGCAGATGGGGTCATTGGAAAAACCCAACAACAACCAAGGTTTGTCTTCCGTGCTTCACCTATTTGGTCGCCATATGAGGGTAATAGCATGTTAACTATTGAATCCATTTTTCAAATTACTCCATAGGATATCAAAAAAAAGGTTCTTCAATAGGATATGGCATGGACTTCAAAACCGTGCATCATCAGGATTCTTAAAATCCTACTAATGATAAAAAGTGCCCGTATACAAATTTCCCGGCAATCAACTTACTTCATTACTTTCAACGTGATCTTGAAATAGGAACCTCAAAGGAGTTCCACAATAAGGACAATGAGTTATTGTCAATCTTAACTCCTTATCTGTTCTTTTTACAATATTTCCATCTTTTCTTTTAAAGGCATGGCGTTCACTAAAATCAGGATCAATAATCTTTGCTTCAAGTATGCATATTCCTCTTTTGATATGGAAAGGTTTCATAACTGATGTAAATACCATACCAAGTTTATTGCAGCAGTATTTCATCTAAAGGTTATTCTCTTGCTGGTTATCCTTAAGCATATGGTTATCCTTAAGCATATGGTTATCCTTAAGCATATGGTTAATGTGGGCACACTATAATTTTTCTAAATAAGTAATTTTGTATTTTTTTCAAAAATCATTGGTTTTGATATCTGTAAGATGATGAATTACTAAATGCATAAAACATGCGTTATCTTCAAGGGCCTGATCCAATACCATGTCCTAGTCATTTACATCTTCTTAATACTTATTCATAAAAGAGAACATTATTCTCCTTTTGTCCATAACTTTGGCTTTAGTCCTTAAAAATTACTGCAATCCTGCCTTCGCTATGGTCCTACCCAAATACAAGACTAGGCCTTTTGAATATGCATCAATATGACATATGGCTAGTGCATTTTAATTTTCACCACAGGATATTCTTCCAATGGACAATCAAGTATTCCACAGCCATCCATTGCCTTTTCTGTATGTTGGATGACCAACAGATGCAATTGCTTAATGCCTTGAATGCCTATTCTTATCTCTTTACCAATTACCTTTGGTAAATAGTTTACCAATAAAGCGACCTCATCACCACCATCACCAATTTCTGATTGCATGTCAAATCCGAATTGATAAACTTGAACCTACAATTAAAGAAGGTTGATTGTGATTGCATCAATACTGAAATACATATTTCTTGATTTTTGCAAAATGAGATTATTTAAGTTTAATTTGGGCCAGAATCTTTCTGGTCCAAAATACGAATTCTTTATCTGAATTGGGATTAATGCAATGGCTTATTTTTTAAACAATGTACTAAAAATGCCATTTGGGAAGAGCAAAGAAGTTGCCCAAAAAATAATTTCTAAAGCATATCATTGATGCGCAGGAAAACCCTCTGGAAGTAAAAGAAAATGGGTGTGCAGTCTCGCACGTGTTATCTACTTTATCTAAAGAAATGGGAATAAGCGAACAAGATGCATCAAGATTTAATATCAAAAGTCTTGTTTGCAGATCCTGATTAAGATGATTCTTTTATTGCTATGTGGAGTATATATGCATGAAAAGAATGATGGGAACTGTATTTGCAATTGAAAATAGGAAAGCAAAGGACAAATGCATATACTCCAATTTTAAAAATACCCTCTCTGAGTCACATTCAGACAGTATAAACTATGGGTCAGATATTGCTTTACGGAAATTACTTGTTTCCATGATCCCACTAGAGACAGCAAAAAATATGGGAGGAGACCATCATGCATCCGCAGAAGATCTTTGTTACTTTATGAGAAAAAACGATCAGGAATCGCATGAGATCTTACTAGAGTTTATCCGTCAATTGTATCAAAAGATCATTAATATGGAAAAAAAATAAAATTGAATAACGACAATTATTGCTTTCCCACCATTCAACGAGACCTGGGCAAAATAACCACTATTCTATATGAAACATTTGAGATTCCTGCCTTTAAGCGAGACTATGATAAGGTTTTTGAAACCATTTCAAAAATTTTGTTTCGTTATGGAATAGATGAGAATAACAGAAATCTGCGTTTTCGGTTTATACTGTGCATGCAAGAGTTTTTTGATTCTATTCCTGAGGCAGAATGGAAATTAAAAGACACTCATTTCATTAAGCAATCCGAAGAGTTTGCTATAAGGAAATTTAGAGATTGGATTATAGAGCAAATTACCTAGTATTTCAATTGTTGTACGAAAAAAAACGATGGACCTTGATTATGATCCCGGTAAAAAAGAGGAGAATTATTTTGTCAAACTATTTAATGGCACCATGAAAGTGGGAAAGATGGCCGGAAAGAATGGTTTGCAATAATATTTGAGTGAAAACACCTTGCTTAAAAACACAAGACGAAATGGGCCTCCATTGGGATTGCAAAAGAAATTCAAAGACTTTATTCTCATGCTTTAACGGAAGTGGCCAGCAAAGATGTCCGATGTATTTGCAGGTTTACACGATCCTATGGGTGACCCATGGTTTGCAGTTAGTGGTGAATATACGTACAAATTGATGATATATTTCCATCACCATAAAAAAAAGTACAAGTTATCATAGTATCTATTATTACCATTAAAGGTATTAATTGATTATAGAAAATACAATATGATCTTATACTAAATATTCATCTTTACATTATTAATATAGATATCGCATTATTCTTTTCAGGTTAATAAATTTCCAAAAAACTTTACGCATCAACAATCACAAACCTCAATTATATCAATAAATGTATCTTAATTTCAGATATGAACAATACAAAAAATTTATTACTGGTGGCAGCCATAACATCGTTATTAATAATAGGGACAAGCATAATCCCTATGCAATCGCACGCGGGAGGTAGCGACCAACAAAAACATAAGATTGTTTCTGATCTTAAACATGGTATTCTAAAAGATATGCAATCAGAAAATGCTAGTCAGCCCTTAGTTGATGATGACAGCTAATAAAGAGATGAGATCTGCAAGCAAGCAACTGAAGGCAAACAAATAATAAAAATAAAGGAATTAGATCGCAACCATTTTTAACTTTATATCAAAAAAAAAACAATAAAAAACATGAATAATTTGAAACAAGTATTTAAGTGCCATTTATCAAAAAACCTTAGGCGGCAAAATAAAACTAACTATGCAAAAATTATTGGAAAAGCCGTCAACCTTTTCCATCAGGAACCTTACAAGATTATCAATTATATTCTGCTCCTGCATTTCTAACAATTGACAAACTTTTCTGTTGGGGCGTGTATAGACAATCCACTCTCTCTTGTTTTCCAGGCATTTGCGGTGTTTACCGCCTCGATTTCACAGGGTGCTATAGTTCCGCTTCCGGTTTCAACGCGAGTTGACATTAGGTTTCCGACAAAATTTGCGTGACCCATACCCAATACGTGTCCAAGTTCATGTTTGACAATTTGTTCTAATTGTGCTGGGGTAAATGCATTGTTATAGGCTTCTTTTGATATTGTTATGTGCGATTTTCTGATAAATCCATCGCCATCAAAATAGTTTATTGTTTCTCCTGCAACCTTTTTGCCATCGTCTCTAAAAGAGATTAAAACCTCACCATCACCTTTGGTTTTCTTGAGCTGAACGCCATTTAGCACCTCATTCCATGAATTCGCTGCCTTTATAATTGATGCTTCTACCTTTTTGTCCTTGTCCTCAAATGAGTATGTAAGGACACCGTCTGCTAACTCTTGACCCCAAGTACAGCATATCTGGATGGCATTGTTGTCCATGAATTCGCTGTCATCATTGTCTTTGCTGTCATCATTGTCTTTGCTGTCATCATTGTCTTTGCTGTCATCATTGTCTTCAGTGTCATCCCCATGATTTTTTGCAAAAACTGTATCCTTATCATACAAGAGAACAAATGTTAACAAAATTAAGGATGAAATAATCAGTAATTCCAATGATGTTTTCATAAGTAGTTTATATTACTTTATTATAATAAACAATTTAGTAACATTTCATAGAATAATGTTATTAATTATTTAAATAGGTGAAAAGTTATCTGAAGATGGATTTTCATATTTGTTGACTTTGAAATTATTCATGCAATCCTGTTTTTTGTTGTCGATCAAACTACACTTTTGTATTAAATTTTGCCTGCTAAAATCCTTATTAATATCGGCAATACCTAAAAAAGATAGTAAAAAGATATTTATCTGATTTTAAACAATGCTAATCAAGTTTTGATACTGTTGGAAAAGGTTTCTGATTAATGTATCCAACAGAAGGTATTCCATTAGAAACGGGTTGACTGTCCGATTTAAACGGCCTTCCATCGTGATCGGTTATGGTAACTCAAATTAATTTTTCTAAAAATTTAGAATTATTTAGTTTTTTGTTTCAAATGGAATATGGGTATGCTGATCAACTACTGGAATTTTGGCTGAAGGTTCATGGTAATATTCAAATTGTTTTGCCTGCGTTTCCCATTATTTGTTTTGATCACATTACTGCCTTCCACTTGTGAAAAGGTTATAGAGTTATATGGATAAAGAAGTAAGTTAATAGTAACAATATCAAAATAATTAGTATTGTTGTTTTTATCAACACCTTGTATAATATCTTTTGATGTGTATATTTAATGGGGTAATTTAGTTTGCATTGATGTTTGTTATGTTTTGTTGCAAAACCCCTTGTTCATATTTTCTTTGCAGATTCGATTTTAACCATCATGCATTCATTTCATGAAAATGGGATTACCATTAAAAATAAGGGCTTTTTAGGAAATTAATTGTTTAGAAAAATGTACCTGAAAAGTTATCCTTCATATTTTCCTAAACTATATTAATTTCCCTCATGTCAATTCTTTGTGAGATATATAATGTTTGATATCCATATTAATATGGGGTTAGATAAAAGATAATGTCTGAAGGTAATGACAAGGACAATGATGATATAAATTTTTATCCAGATGATAATTCTGATATTGAAAAAGTGTGGGTAGTAGATTGGAATAATAAATTTCAAAGAACCTCTAGCGAAGAAAAAACCAATTACTTGGACGCCTTAAAAATCTTCAATGAAAAAGCCAAAGAAGGGAAAAATACTATTTTGTATGAAGTACAAAAATCTATTTCCAATGGGAAAATATTGAAAACGATGCCTGTACTTAACTCAAAGCACGCCGAGAGGGAGAATAAGGTGTTTCAAGACAAGAAAGAACCAACCATTAAAAAAGGTGGTGGCGGTGGTGGTATGTTTTCAAGCAGGAAATCCAGGTTTTTTATTTTACTTGCAATAATTGTTGGTTTTATGATCACTTTTTTTATAATAAATAGCATGACAAGTGGTGGAACTGCATCAAGTCACCATATGATTTTAGAAATAATGGGAAGTAAGGTATTCGGTGTTACAGTGATGAATCCCTATTTTCCTATTTATTAAATTGTATTGGTAAAAGAAAAACCAAATTGCTACACCTAAAACAAATTCGATTGATATGTGTGGTTTTATTCCCACTTTTAATTTATTAATCCATTACAGAATAAGTTTGATGAAATAATTAAATTTTATTTTGAATATTCAAAACTATCCGAATACTAAAATATTGCAGATAGATGGCAGATCAAATAATTTTTTTAGTATCTGGAAAATATGGACAAAACAAATACAAATCAAAAACAGGAACAAGCAAAGCTATCATATCTATATCTATAATTGGGATTCTGAGATTCCTGTTATCTCATAGCTTAATGATGACAGTGATTAATATGCTATTCCTCCGTTTTTTTTAATGAACTCCTGTTAACCATGGGTTCATGTCATGAACATATCTTTAGATGCATTAACCGTTGCAAAATCCAAGTCGAGGGGGGTTGTGGAATTGGATAAAACTCTATTGTTAAAATGCATTATGTAAACAAATAGAAGAACTATGAGGATTTAAAATACTTTAGGTGAAAACTAAGTTGAAAAATCTTCAGAAAGAATAAAAAACCTCTTATTTAGGATAAAAATTTATATATCGACTATTAAGTTATACTGACCGCTTTATAATTATGGTAAATATAATATGCGAGGAATGTGTGTATACAGGAGATAAAACCGAATTTGAAGAACATAGCGATTACTGTAAAGAATGTCTTAGTGAACATGCCATGTGTCCGAAATGTGGAGCACCTTATCATTCAGCTTCGTTCTCAGATTAAAAAATGCTGAATAATAATAATAATAATAAAAATTATATGATGATAATAATAGGTAAAACTGTTATGGGGTGCAATGTTTTGTATGATATTTTAATCAAATCAATTCAAATTCTTTAATTCCAATGTATATCTATTTCCTAAATCAATAAAATACAACCAATAAAAAAGATATATTTTAAGATGAGCCCTGTTGAATGCTCTACTTAAATTAAAGTTGTTTTGTAATCTGAATTCGTATTTTCAAACAAAATCTCAATTGAACAGGCCAATTACTTTTTTTCGGTTTTTTAGGTTATCATTGTTAATTGTAAATGCACTTTATCCTACTTTTGACGGCATGGGCATCTAAAGAAATCAATATTATTACTGAATCATTGTTACTATAATTATGATATTTATGCAATTGCCTATTATTTATCTTTAAATCCGTAGATAATGAAACCGAACACAAACACAAACACAATGGAAATGCTCTGTTGTATAACTCATAGATCTATTGCATAAATGGAAACAGCCTATACTGTACAATAGGGTATTGTGTCTGATTTTTATGAATGATACATTACTCTATAGCTTATCAAACCAAATACCATGTTACCACGTCATTGTACTTTATTTTCATATTGCGTATTTAGTAATCCATCTTATTATGCTGTTTGTCTCCTTGGTTGTATCCAAACCTACTGATGACTCCAAAGATACCTCCTGACCACCAGTTATTTCTTCTAAATAGTTTTGGAAATCTAAATAGTCTGGAAATTCTTTGTATGGTAAACCAGATTCATAAAGCCCATTTTCTTTGCCTGCAAAATTAATTGGCGTTGGAAATGCAACACCTAAAATGTAATCAATAAACCATATTGTCCCTTCATCTAGGATATGCGCATACTCTGAATTGCACTTCGTTTTTATTGATCCATTACCGTAATCATTATTATGTTTCATATGAACAGTGTTGATTGATTGAACTATTTAGCCTGTGTTAAAATATGTTAAAAATTACCTTTGTATTTTGAAGTGGGTAGGTGAAAATGTAATTACACTGCAAATAAGATTGCAAAATACATTTAAATTTAAAAAATAATCACATAAATTAAATTGATTACAGCTATATTTAGTTTATTCGACATTGCTCACTTCACTAATTATGTGTTATCTTTGAATTGATTTTTGCCCCTGACATAAGAAACAATTGAGCTTTCTCTAAGGTGGTTTTACTTTTTATTGATACCGAAGGAACCCTGCAACAATGTCCTCATCCACCACATTGTTGATAACGGTTGCTCCACAAGCAACAATGGCGTTATTTCCAAATTTAACTTTATTCTTTAAGGTACAATTAAGGCCAAGCCAGCAATTATTGCCAATTATGGTGCTACCGCCTATAATACTTCCAGCAGCAATCTCGCAGTTAATACCGATCTTAACACTATGTGCTATATCTACTAATGCATCAATTTTTGTACCCTTGCCTATTGTTGTGTTTGAAAGAGACCCCCGAGCATTAGATCTATTGGCACAAATTTCAACACTATCTCCTATGATAACACCACAAAAATGGGGAAATCTTTCCAATACCAGACTATCAAGGTACCTTTCAAATCCAAAGCCATCAGCACCAATTGTGATTGATGGTTGAATTTAGCAGTTCTTACCAATCTTGGTATATTGTAGTATGGTTGCTTTATCACTAATTATGATATTCTCCCTATTGAACAATCTTCACCTATCAATGTAATATTTCCTGTATGGCAACTTTTACCAATTCTGGATCTGTATGATTTACAGCAGTAGATGAAATACCAATCATTTTTTTATTTCTGCAGTGTACTTAACAATTCGTATAAAAGCCAATCTAGGATGGTTTACAAATATAAGTTGATTATCTAAAGATTTGGAAGAAATAATGTTTCTCGTATTGTATCTACAAAGAATAATGCCCGCATTAGACTCCATAATAAGAGAAATCCATTCTTCCCCACTACCTACGCAATAAGAAAGATCATCAGACTTCGTCTTTAAGAGAAGAAAAACCTTTAATCGTTTTTTTGTTTTTATGTTCAATGATTTAATTTATTGCTACTTCTGATAATATTTGCTTAATGTTATACTTCATGGTATCATTTTCTACCTGGTTTCCCCTAACAACCTGGCTTTAAAAACTTGACGCAATAATTCACTTGATGAGTTGTCATGTAAATTATAATTGATAACCATATTTTACATAATTTGTGTTTAATATTATATAAACTTGATAAAAAATTAACTAGTAATTTTACATAGTAAGTGCCTGATTCCTGTATATATCAATAAAAATAGATAATATAAAGGGAAAAATACAAATGAAATGTTGGGGTTTGCAGCAAATACATCGTTAATAGTCATGGAAACAGGTGTGATTCGAATGCAAACATGTGCAGTCGGTCAATATGGAAAAAAAGACTGGTGACTATGATACAGAATTACACGTCACAAAGTTATCTTTATTAGATCTTATTTGCTGGATTTTTAGGGTCAATTTTACCATTCATTGGACCTGGTTTTTTTTAATATGATTTCGGACACTCCTTTCTCAAATATGATTCTATTAAAAAGATTAGTATATTGATACTCCTCAATTATGTAAAAGTTGCCATCGATTTTTTCTAAACTATTTATTCTTATATCTGACTGAGTTGAGACACCAGGTGATCTAAACACTTTCACGATGTTTATAATTTTGCGATTTATCTCATTTTCTTTATCCTGACGAATCAACTGACTATAGGCAGGTGTTTTTCTAAAACTAATACAGTGCAATTACTTCTCTATGTTATATACTATGTTCCTCAAATCTTATTGAGAGAACTTGAAATCACAAAATAAAGATAAATCTCAAGAAACAAAGCAAAAATTTGATGAACTGGAGAAAAATCCAATTGTATTATCTGAAGATTATACTAAACAGATGAAAGAACAGCTGAATACAGATCTTGCAAGTCATTTTATGTTATTCTATCAATTAAAAAAGCAACATTGGATAGTGGAAGGACCTGATTGGAAGCACGTATCTGCAGCTTTAGATGGATATGCAAAAACGATTCAAGAACTTGCTGAGGAATTAGCTGAACGTATAACTTTGATAGGGGGAATACCTGTATCAAATCCTTCACGATTTGAAGAACTATCCTATGTACAATTCGAAGGAGAAGACAAATACAATCTTAGAACTATGTTGGAAAATGATTTAAAAGCAGAACAACAATTGATTACATCTATTAGGGAAAGGATTGATTTTGCAAAAGAAAATAAAGACCATGGAATAGACGATTTACTTAAGGATGTTTTGGAAGGCCATGAAAAGAATGCCCATGAGTTACATCATTATTTACAAGCAGAGAGTTTGGAGAAGAGTCTTTAAACGTCAATAATAATAAAGAATACAATTATTTGAAATCAAAGAGCAAATTTAAATGCTCTTCACAAGGGAGTTTTTCCTTTAAAATTTTTGATCATTCCCGCACTTAAATGGATGTTTTTTACAAAGTGTTTTTTTAAAGTCCATAAATAATCTACTCATACAATGGTCAAGGTCCTGATCTGCTGGGACTGTGAAATTGAAAATGAAAAATTGGCTCATGCATTAATAGAGAAAATGGAAAAGCAAGATGTTTATACTGTTGCTCAATACCCAGATAGTCCTGATATCAGGGAAATTGATACCTGTTTAATGTACTCCAAAGACGTTTTTAGATTTAACTTTGCAAAAAGAAACAACATGACTTGATATTCGAGAGATGTCTTTCTGATAAATTTATCGGTACTTCATAACAATGCGGAGATATCCATTCTTGTAAATCATTGGCCATCAAGAGGAGGATGTCGCTTTGAAAAAGAGTCCCTTAGAAATGGAGTTGCAAAAAATTGTCTTAGAGCGGTTGAAGACATACTATAGGATTCTAATGTATTGTGACATAGGGTCGTTTAATGAGGAAATATGCACCTGGTATCAAACATTGAGGAAAAAGATGATGGGAGAAAGGGGAAGATAGAATCAATCCAAAAGACAATTTGCAAGAGGGTGGATATTATAGATAGAGATCTGATTCATGATGGCATAACAGATTTTAGGAACTTGTTCACAAGGTGTGACAGAAAGCAAAAGAGACCTATCTTGGCTCAGTAAACATATCCAGGTGTATCGTAATTTATAGTAAAATGTTTTGGGATGGATTCTAAATTTAACTTTAATAATGAAATTGATAAGACTTTTAAGGTTTGGGGAGTGGCTATTCATCTTTTTAGTGTTTTGTATAATTCAAAATTGTCGTCTTTTAAATTATCTAGGCTGATGGGCAGGTAATTTTTAACATTTCTTAAATTGTCTTCTATTTTGCTTTGAGATCTAAAATCAATACTTTTTATTCGGTCGCATTTGTCCAACCATTCTATTAATATGGGAACTATTTCATATTTTGGTAGTTTCTTTATGTTTGCAAGATATGGTATTAGAATCTTCCATAAACAATATTTCCTGTTGTCTGCCAATGGGGTTTCTAATAATTTTTCAATCCAACCTATTTTATCTATGTGTGTATAGTTCACTTTACCGTTTGTCTTTTTTACATACTCAGACCTTGTTCGCATCAGGTTATCTTGAAAATATGATGTGATTATGTTGGCATTAGCTTCTTTTCCGTCCCATTTTTGCCTTATTTCGACTCTAAAATTATATTTTGAATTAATGGTTTCCGGTACCCGGATGAGACATGATTTTGTGGATGGATTATGTTTTGGGTCTTTTTGGTTATTTGTGAAATGTTTGGCTGCAAACCTCATAAATTCAGTTGTTAAATCATTATTGACATGTGGCAAAAATTCATTAAATGCGGTGATGTGTTCTAAGGGACGTCTTTCTGTCCATTCTTTATCATTTGGATTATCTGCTGTGATTGGTTGATAGATATGGTAACCACCTCCTGTCCAAAGCACAGTGGGAACGCCGTTAATTTCTTTTTCTATTTTATTCAAAGTTTGTTTTAAAATATAATCAAGTTTCCTTTCTGGATATTTGCATACGCTACATAAAGATAAATCCAAATCAATAAAGATAAAGCTTGGGTACAATCTATTGGCATTCTCTTCATAAAAAGGATATCCATTAATCCTGCAATCTTTAAAATCGGATTCTAAAAAGTGCTTAAGTATCTCTTCTTCATTGTTTGTATGAACTTGACCTTTTGTTTTCAAGGTCATTATAGCTCTTGGAAACTTGTATTCTTGGTAATTAAAATGAGATAAGATGAACTGTATGTTTCTTTTAACTATTTCTTTTTGACCTAACACTTTAAATTTTCGCCAATTTCATAAAAACAAAAGTAAGATATGTTTATTTCTGGTTGAAATTTTCCCTGTCATTAATATGTACACTTGATTTTCAATCATTTTTTTATAAATTTGCTAATTTGATCTCTGGTCACTTGCTGTGTTCGCTATGCCTATCAAAAGATCATTTAATTCCGGTAATTTCCTAAATAAATAGATTGTTCCTTTTATTTGAAACAAATTACTTGTAAACTTGTACCCCTCATACAGGAGATTGTATTTAATGATGGGTAACAGTCATTTTTTATTTCCTTTAAAAAAAGAAAATAACCGCTAGGCACAATCTTGGATTGTTTTAATAATTTTTTTATTATTTTATGCAAAATAGCACCATTATACAATACAAGTGACCATTTCAGAGTAAATTACTAATACGAGTAATAAGATGGCAAGAGTCAGTTTCATTTATAAAAAGATAAAAGTAACATGGATGCTGGATAAATAAAAAATGGTTAGAATAAAATGATCGCGTATTAAGATTTGATCCATTCAATTATAAATTATTTAATAAAATTGTACTCTAATCTATAAACTTTATAATTCAATTCTACCTTTATGGATGACATTGAAGAACAGTTAAAAAAGATGATGGAGCACATGGAAAAAATGCCCAATACCACAGACGAACTTTCCAACTCTTTTGCATCAAAAGATGATGTTTTAAGAGAACTCCAGATAACAAACCAGCATTTAGTGACCCTAATAAAAAAAATTGACGATGTTCTTTATTATTTGCAAAAGGCTTGTCGCGGACCAATGGTCGATGCTGAAAACAATAAAAAAGGATTATGAGTATTTTCTACGGGAGTTGCAAAACTATAAAAAGAGCCAAGAAGTCGTACCATAAAAACAATATTTTTAATTTTTTTTGCAAAAAAGCATCAATTAACAACGTTTACAATGCATGATATTACTCATTCCGATTAAAAAATGTGATGAAATGAAAAACGTGCTGCACACATTTTTTGGCATTCTTTTTTAATGATGCTATAATATGTCAAATTCTATTACATTTCTTTTATTGGTTTTGGAGCATCCACTCTATTCTTGTCAAACTATATGCTATGTGGTTTTCCAATTGTTCTCCACTGAAGATCATTTTTCTGAAAATCTCTTAATTCATATTATTTAATGAACTCATTTTCCCGTTTTTCTTTAGGTATTTCAATGGGTAGTTCTTGCCCATATAGATTTTTTCGATGATCGTGGAAAAATAATAAGTATACCTTTTTTTGTCATCCATTCTCCTATCGATAATCACCGTATTTTCATTATGTGTATTCTATTGGATATCCGATACGTATAAATAGACCATAAATGAAATATGTCGTATGTCCAATACTAGGGATAAATTGAGGAGGATAAATACATGACATATGGTTATTGTGGATCTAGCTCTAAAGGAAGCACTTATCTTACAAGGGAGGAAATAGTTGAAATATTGAAAGAGTACAAACAGGATTTGGAAAGAGAGTCTAGAGGGATAGAAGAAAGAATTAAAGAATTAGAATTAAATTAGTTTTACTCTATTTTTTTATTGTTAGGTTACTATGTATTTTGCCTGATTTCAAAACGAATAATGCTTTATGTTATGGGTCTTGAAGTGCTTGCTATTAGAAGGGGTAATTGCATCAAATCTAATAGTGAGGAAAATAGTCGAAAGCGTTTGAAATATGACTGAATGTTAGTCAAAATGTTGGTAGACTTTCTGGAGTTTAATGGGGTTTGCAAATACTTTAAGCAATTTTAGGTGAGGCGTTATAAACAATCCTTGGTGTGGCGCAAATGAACCTACGATGTTTGCAAAAAAAACAGAGGAGTAAATTGATGCTGATGTTGACGTTAATGTATAAGGTTTTTATTGTTACTATTGTACCGTTACTATAAAGTTTTGCATCCATTTTTTAATATAATTATTTTTATAAAGATTAGCTGTGAGATAATAACTAAAAATAATGTGTTTAGGCAAGATAAAGATTGCTATAATGATCATCTAAACAATTGGATATAATAAAAAAATATTAATTACTTTTTTATTAATAAAAACGGGATTATTGTTTTACCGTTTGTGATGAATGAAATAAAAGTTACTGCTTCGTTATTCCGCAGGCATTAGGTCCGCTTTCGATATCTTTTTGTTCTATTTCGTCACATGAGATCATTTGCTTGTTTATTAAAGTGATTTTCTCATAATTCATTGGGTGAGGAGGAATGTTTTCGGCAACGAATTTAACAAATTCGCCCTCGGACACAGAAAGCAAATCTATATTTTGGTTTATTGACTTGATTGTTCCATAAATTGGTTTTTCGTGCTCAAATGTATCACTATGGTGAGCAGGGAGAACAACGGTCTTTGTGGGGAGATTCAATATTTTTTGATGATAGGTATTGAATAACTGGTGTGCATATTCTTCTGTTTTATTGTGAAGATCTGGCCTTCCTATACCGTTTATAAATATGGTATCGCCAACAAATATGTACATGTTGTTAGTCTGGTTTTTTTTTATGGAGTGGTAGTCCACTTCACCAAAGCTATCAGTTCTCTTTTGAATCTTAATAGAAATACTTCCATTTGTGTGCCCGGGAGTGTGAATTGCTTCTAGAATAAACTCTTCATCGATTTTAATTGTGTCACCATTACTAATTAATTGTAAGTTTAATCCGTGAATGTTGTTTTTCGTGATGTAGTCCTCTAAAGAGCTTAGATAAATAACGGCTCCATATTTCTTCGCTAATCTTGTTGAACCAGATAAGTGGTCTGCATGTATGTGAGTGTCTACTACTTTTGTTAGTTTTAGCCTGTTTTCGCTTATAATATTGCTAATTGCATTGTCTACCTCACAGGTTGCATCTATAACTATCGCGTTCTTACTGTGAGAACTAGCAACCAAATAACTTATACATCCTTTAGATATCCGCCTTATCTGCCAAATATAGATTGGAGAATCATTACCAGTAACTAGAGCTACATCATATACGGTATTCCAGCCTGCTAGTCCCCCCTCTACACTTTTTACTTTATACCCATGCTTTGAAAGCATTTTAGCTGCGCTCATAGACCTATTTCCGCGAGCGCAAAAGGCAACAATTTCTTTGTCTTTTGGAATCTGCTCTAGTGATTGAGGGTAGGATAAGTCATCTATGGGAATCACTATCGAATCTTGGTGTTTATCATAAGAAATTTTCCATGACTTGTGTTCTTCATGGTCTCTTACATCTAAAATAAATATGTCTTCTCCTTTGTCTATTTTTTTCTTTAATTCATATGGCTTTATTAATAAATCATCCTCATCGCCATTATTGGTCATAATTTACTTCACCTATACGAAATCTTTCTAATATGTGTATCAAGCATTTCGATTTAATACAATTACATGAAAAAGGATAACGAAAACTACTCATTATGAATGAGAGATAGACAATGCTTTGTTGTATGGTTGTGAAGTCTGTTATTTTATTAACTATTTGATAAAGAGTGGGAGATACCCGATGTTCAACATTATAGATTTAAAAAACTTAACCTAATCTGTCTACCAAGTTTCCAAAAAATCGGAATTAGTTTTTTTTATTTTAGGCTATATTTGTCTTAAAAAATTTTTTATTGCTTGAAAATAAGAAAAAGACCTTTGGTATCACATGTTGTTGAAAAAAAATATACATCGATATGATTTAAATAAAATTAGATATCTGTGAATCCGGGTGATGCAAAAAATAATTATCTAAGTTATTCTGATGTAATACATAAAGCATTTGAGTTTTATAAGGATAAAATAAAGATTGAAATTAAAAATGAGAGGCAAAATAACAATAATTTTGTTCTAATTGATTTCTTTGAAAGAATCGATAAATCATTAAATAAAACTAAAGAGTATTATTTATCAAATATCCGTAATCTTGTTGAATCAACTGAAAACCCAAATAGACACAAAAATATTGGCCTTTTTAGGAGTGTCTTATATGTTTATGACAAAGATTTAGATCGTTGCATGGATTTGTTAAAACATAACTATAATTTGTTTCCAATAGGAAATGCTTCTATACAAGAAAACTCCTATTTAGTGAAGGACATTATAAATAAGATAGCGTTAAAAAAATAACTTGTGCCTATCACGACCTTCATATTGATAATAACGAAAACCAATTTCTTTCTCTTCTTCTCATATCCTCGGTACAGGTAGTTCTAGCATTTGATTTGAACAATAAATTGTGATTAGTTGCGTCTTTTTTGATTTTAGCTGTGATTACCCAATTCCGATCCTTTGTCTTTTGATTTTAACAATGGCTTTTGACTTTATTCCAATTTTAATTTTATTCATCTTTTTTACCTATGTCATATAATGCTAGAAGTATGTCAATTACTGCAGACCTTAGATGGCGGAAGAGCAACTTTCATATACACATGTTAGCACATTTCACTCAAAGTTTGTTGCGAGGGTTCGCGTTTGAATTTGACTATCCGAATAAAGGAATGTTGATAAAACTATTAATCGTAAACCTTAAATATGTTATAATCATAGTATTTCCAAAGTTCTCCGTTAATATCTAAACGGTATAAACGGCTAGAGCCCCTAAGGGCTCTTTTTATATATGAATGCAATCTATACTTGAAATTTGAAATAGTATTCAAAATACCACAAAATAGCTATTAATTTATTTTAATTTGAAAGTAAAGAAATGTATTGCTAGGTGAGTTACTTGTACATTTACCATTTCTGTGGTTGAGTATTCTAGAAAACTCAGGTTATACTATAAAGTAACTGCCTATTTTGATAGTTTCCAAGGGCTAACAAAAAAAGCATTCGATTATATTGTAAAACAATGTATTTTATTCCAAACCTTTTATTGAAGATATGCCTGTTAGTTAGCATATGTTGAATCAACATTATAGAATATTTTCATATAATTCTAATTGATAGGCGATACCTTTGGATATTTATATTCTCGTTCGGAAATTCAATTGTTGAAAAAAATGATGATTATTTAAAATATTGATCCTGTGTTAGTTTTTTTAATTGCTTGGTTATAATATTATTTTGTATAAATTACCATGATGGAAAATCAAGTTCAATATTCAAATGCATTTAAAAAAGATGCGTAACTCAAATACAGTATGATATACTTTGTTTATGTATATCGGCTCTGAGTGACGATGTCCAAAACCAAGACAAAGCAATAGAAAAAATCCATAGAGAAGAAAATTTGGATGATGGTGAAAACGATTATGATGTTGAAGAGACATTGAGTGATAGTTATCTAAGTGAAGAAGAAGAGCATTCCACTCCACCGTAACAAACCATGTAGTAATTATACCTAAAAGTGGTTTCGCTATATACGAAATAAGACCCGTAGGTTATCAACAGTTTTTTAAACATCTCCTAACTTTAATAATGGTGAATTACATAATGTGCCTGTAAAAAATAGAAAGATTGTGAATTTAGATTAAATAGTTTGATGAAATCTTTTGTATAAAAAAAGTAGTATACATCACTTGATTTAAAGCATTATGCCATGTGAGATTCCATCAATCCTTAATGCATAAAAAATTCATTTCAACAAGCATAACTTAATTGATATGCTTTAATTAAAATTTCTCAAATTTTGCTTTGAGTAATTCTGTTATTTTTGAAATGTATAGTAGGATAGGATAGCACAATATCTAATTTTGTTCGGGTGGGGGGCATTATTGTTTTTATCAATGTTGTTATTACTATTACTAGTATCAAATAAATCATCTTAGTTCTCCCATTCATGAGTTTTCTTTTGTAGTTCTTTATACTGTTGATACTTTTAATTCATTTTGGGGATATCAAAATACAATTTGAAACGATTGTGATGGGGGAAAAATTATTGGCAGAAATGTCATAGAGGAAATAATTGTTGAATCAATCAAAAACGTTTAGCCATTTGAGTTCTATGGTTCTGACAGTGAAAACGATTTGTAATATAAATTCATAAATATGATCTAAATGATGTGAGTATAATGGGTCAAAGTCGAATAAACTCCGATGAATCAAGACAACAAACATGTGGTATGTGTGGATTAGTTGCTCGTAATAAAGACGAATTAGAAGATCATGTCAATCATGCTCATAAACAGGGTCAGTCCAATAATTCAAAAGAGGAAATTTCGCCAGAGCAAAAAATAGATCCTTTTCCAAAAACATAAGTGGTTATACATGCAATATCCTCTTAATTTGTTTTAGTAAAAATTTTAATTAGGTATACTTGACTCAATTTTTTGTTTAAACCTAAATGGTATGGCAATATACACCAAAACATTTGATGTCGTCCCTAATTTTTTAAATAATTCACACCTATATCCACTTTATGCCATTCATACACATTGCCTTCTTTTTTTCTAGACTTGCTTGATGATTTTTTGTTTAAATCATGATTTTCTATTGTATATGAAAATCCTCCAGCAATGATGCTATTATGACAGGGGAAAAGATTGAGTCAGCTGAATGATTCTTCTGTCCATGAAAAAGCTAAAGCAGCAATCAGCATTCCACTACCAAAAGCCATTATAGTAGCAATTATTGATCTTGGCAAACTTGACAACAAAGCCAAGATAGATCCTAATAATAGAAGGAATACTGGCAACGAAACCCCAAAATAAAGAATGAAAAACAGTGTTTGTTACTACATTGATTATCTTAGTTTTTTTGAGGTGCTTGCAATTAAAATATGCACTGTTTTTTTTGCTACTTTGGCAGTAAAGAAAAATATCTTGCCTATAAATTAAATATGATAAAGTGAAAGGCCAAAAAAAAATTTTCAGATAGGATAGTTATATAAATAGACAAATGATTTATTTGTCTTGTTATTGTTTATCAGTCTTCAATCACAATAGTACGTTGTGATACGTTACAAAATCTTTCTTTAAATCTTTAACAATTGTGGATTAAAAGTGATGGACAAAATTATTTATTTTTAGCTGTTAAAGGCATGCTAAATGAGAAGGTAGCTCCTCGCCCATCCTTATTGTTTTCAGCCCATATGCTTCCACCATGCGCTCCCACTATGTTTTTTGAGATATAGAGTCCAAGGCCAATTCCCTGAAATGATTTTGTAGTAAACTTTGTAAACAGCCTTGGAAAAACTTCTTCATCAATTCCAATGCCCGTGTCTTTTACACTGACAATAACCATTTCTTTAACACCTTCATTCTGTTCACCAATTCTTTTCCGTTTAGCGAGTATGGTGATAACTCCCCCTTCTTGTTTTTTGAAAGAGATAAACTTGATGGAGTTGCTGATTAGGTTTGAGATAACCTGGCTTATGCCATTGCTGTCCCCATAAACGGTCAAACCGTCGCCATCACCATCCAACTCGGTACTCAAACTTTATGCTTTTGCCATCTGTGTTGTTTTTGTAGCTGTTGATGTTGTCAAGTATTGTCTCAACAATCCTGAAATGCTCTTTAACTAGGCCCATCGAGTTGCTCTCAATTTTTGACACCTCCAGGATATTCTCGGATAGTTTTTTCAGCCTCTTTGCGTTTCTGCCAATGACATCAAGCAACTCCTTGTGCCTGTCGTCTGTTACACTTCCCTTGAGAATGTCAGTTATCCCGAGTATTGGCTGTATTGGCGTCCGCAGCTCATGGGCTGCTGTGTTGATAAACTCTTTTTGAATCTTGTCGTGTATTTGGAGCTGTTCATACAGCTCTGTTTGCTTCCAGAGGCTTTCAAATATGGAAGAATATGACAGAACAGTGGATTTGCTGTTAGAATAGGTGGCTAGACCAATCGCCTCTTCAGTAGATTGTTTTGTGTCATCTTTTAATTCTATGACAAGGGAATATTTTTTGTCTATTACTAATATCGAGACTTTGGTTTGCATACTGGGCTCTATCAACCTGATGTTAATTTTATTTGATAGCTGCCCTGTCTCTAATTCGTTTATTGTTTGCTTAATTAAGTTGTCAGCAGGTACAAGTATCCTTGCTTTTATGCCATGTAATCCTACCAGTTCTTTCAATAATTGAAAAGAGCCTGCATATTCTTGACGGTGAAATGCATTGGCTGTGGAAAATATCCCCAATATTTCTTCTCTTGCTGATTGCATGAGTTCATAGAGTAATTTTTTAACTTCTTCAGGATTCTGAATTATGTCAATTCCCTGATTATCAATACCCTGTTCAATATCATTTATTTTATACTTGGCATCAATTCCACTTTTCCATAATTCATCAAAGATGGAAACAAAGTGCTTTATGTATGCTTGTTCGTTAGTTGTAAGAAGATTCTGAATTACCTGTCCACTCTCAGTTTTTTGTATTGTGGCAATCATTTCTTTTTCCGATATGGCAAAGCCAATTGGAGGTATATTTTTGATGTGCCTTACGTTCACACCTATGTTAAGGAACTTATAAACCAGATCTACATCATCCTTATCTAGAATGGATGTAACTAGTCTTATGCCTTTATGTTCTTTATTTTTTTGTTTAGCCGTTATTTTTTGATACGTTTCAAAGTAATTGTTATAGGCCAATCTTAATCCATTGGATTTTGAGCACAATAGAAATTCTGAAGAGTCTGATAAAATGTTTCTTTCTTTTTTTACGATGTCGTCAATATTTTGTATTATTTTAATTTCCTTTAATACTGTAGTTAAATACTGTTTCATATCGTATTCTGTAAAAGAAGGCTGTACTCCTGTATGTTCCACTAACTGCTCTTTTTCATTTTGCACAACTGACCTTACCTTCGTTTCTATTTTTTGTATCATCTGTGCTGATCCAATTCCTACTAATAGTTTTGATTCATCGATTGCAGATTCCCTAATAGATTGACGTAATTTTAGATCTTGGGATGCTGAAATTGCTGAAGAGTAAAGGCCCAAAGTAAACAAATATGAAGATAATAATACTAATGAATGAGCGGCTACTCCATAAGTTGGTTCAATTGCAGAGGTGGAAAGGGAAATACCGACTATCGTGTTGCCAATTCCTGCAATAATAAGATAATCTTTTACTTTTGAGGATGTCAAACTTTTGGCCACTATAAAAAAAGCAAGACCAAAAAGA
This sequence comes from uncultured Nitrososphaeraceae archaeon, assembly GCA_963779615.1. Taxonomy (GTDB): domain Archaea; phylum Thermoproteota; class Nitrososphaeria; order Nitrososphaerales; family Nitrososphaeraceae; genus Nitrosocosmicus. The sequence continues at coordinate 945,586 of CAVZZA010000003.1, read as the reverse complement.
ATATTGCCTGCTATAGTTCCAGCTCTAAAAAGAATTCTAAAGTAAAAGCGATACGCTTCATCTATTCCTGTCAGGCTTTCGCCAGAAAAAAAACCAGGCATTTTTCCGATTAAATAAAGTATTAGTGGAAGAAAAAGTATAATCCATATTGAGATAGGGAGTTTGGATACTCTCTGATATACGTTGCGTAAAAGCATCGTGGAAGCTATCCATCTAAATACAAACCCTAAGGGAAGTACTATGGAATTTAGATAGTTGTATAATTCAAGATATGGGTTTGGTATGATATATAATGTAGTGATATCTGATTTCACTTCCTTAAATATTAGTTGGCCATCGTACTTTTCGGATGAGGTATATAGAAAAGATGATCCAGTTAGTGCTCCATCTGGTGATTTTTCTTGTATTACATTTACCATTAATAATTTGGTACCGGCGTCTTCTCCTATTGAAAAAGCAAGTGTTAAAGCCGCAATAGCATAAAATAAAACTACGGGAGTTTTGTAATTGCTTGCTTTATACCATGAAAAGAATTTGAGGGAAATTGCCAACATGATTATTGTCGCAAATATTGAACTGACTGCAAACACTGTACGAGAAAAAAAATGGCCAGTATTGCCAAGAAGAAGCATTAATAATAGTATTCCGAATAATAAAGATTGAATTATAATGACTGACCAGTGCATTATATTGATAAAATGAGATTTACTTCTGATTTCTTTGCTTACCCGGTGAGCATATTCTAGGAGAATCAATGAACCTATTCCATATCCAATGGACATAGTTAGTATAAACATCAGGGTTTCAGAAGTATCATTGTACGGCAAAAGCTGGCGAGTCATAAGTAAATCGATAATCACAAGGAAAATAATGGAAATTCCAATTGCAATGGGTGCTTTTCTAATGCTGGTTGTAATTGCCAATGAATTCAACTTCTCCCCGACAGTACCTAATTATGATATGGAAATAGAATATATTATATCTTTCAGTATTTTACTAATATAATAATAATTTATAACATTCTTATAAAGAAATTTTGTCTTTTTTAGTCTTTTATGAAAATTTTTATTTTTAACAACTATCATCTGTTGCTATCATTCTGGGGTGTGATGAACTGTACTTGTGTGTTTCAATGGTTATGCCCGAAATTAGATCCTTTTCCACTAATTTATTGAAATTTTTCTATGCTGCTTGACTACTACTTGTGTTTGATCCAATGATTTAACAATATGGTGTAGATGGAAAGGAGGGATTATCAATGTCAATCAATCTGTATTATTTGATACTATTCTCATCCTTAAGTTTAATCCAAAGTCTTCAACATCTTCTTATATCTTGCCTGTAATTTGTGTCATCCAATTACTTGTATAGTGTTATTAACTTTTGAAGGTGTTACTTTTATTAAAACATCTAATTACATGTTATAGATTTAGCAAGATAGTTCCTTAATTTATAAATAGCTCAATTTTCTAAAAATAATATTTATTTATTAAAAACGCATCAGTATATGGCAAAAGGCAAAACTGCTGCTGAAGTATGTATGGAAAGTATCCAAATCTGCCTCCATGAAACCTAAATTTATTATCTTGCGTCTCCAAAGTTATTAGGTTGAAAGGCAATTTTCGGGACAATATAAAACGTGGTTCTCTTGTAAAAGTGATACAAAAAGTTGATCAAAAAACAGGCAAGTTAACTGAAGGCGTAGTAAAAAAGATACTGACCAGCTCTGAATCTCATCCTCATGGAATTAAAGTTCTGTTGGAAAGCGGAATAATTGGCAGAGTTAAAGAGATGGTTGATGAATCTAAAAGATGAGATCTCAAGAACAAGGAATATTGTATACACATTAAAGCCACCTGGTTTTTTTTGTACTGCATTTGTGTATTGCATCATGCAATGCATGATGTATAAATGACTGTCTAAGGGAAGTCCCTTACTGCTTATAGTCTTGAATTTAAATGCTAGGTAATGAGAGCTACCTTGCTTGGATGGCAATACTCAATTTGCACTTGAGGACAAATCAGGATTTTTTGATCCCTTGGCGTATCTCTATTCTTCTTTGAGAGAACTAGAGCGGACAAAAAGGTGACAATATCTTTAAAAGGCAGGGCCTTCTTAATTCTTAAAACTTTATCTTCAATAATGTTTTTTATTTTCTTTTAAAAATCTGTTAATAATACTTTATATTCTATAAAATGCACAAGCAAATGATAGTCTTGATGGATACATTATATTTTCTGCCAAATCTTCTCTAATTTTTTTCATATTGCTAATAATTTAGGTACTGTTGATATAAAAGTATGATTTCATGTTCTTTTATCCACAATTGTCCTCGTTTGGGTAATAGCACGAAGGAAATAGAAGTTGATGGGATTTAAGATGTTCATTATTATTATAACAATAGTTTGTTTTTACTCATGCTAATGTCTATATGATATACACTATGGATGGTACGCCTCAAAATGGTATGTGGTGCATGTTATCATGGTATTATTAAAATTATTAAAATTATTAAAATGGCATGAAAACCTTCCTTTGAAATGCCTCTTAATATGGTTGTACTTCTTATAGTGCAAATTACATAAAAAGGGTAATTTAAAAACCTTCTTTTTAAATATCTTTCTATCATATCTTTAAATAGAATATAGACAGTATATTTTTATGGAAAAATTTAGTAAGGAAGGTAATGCAGATCAAATTCCTAAAGAAGATGATTCTCAGGGACATACGGGAAAGGTGATTAGTGATCAAAATGCAATAGAAGGGCTAAGAAAAGAAGTTAATGTTGAAAGTTACTCAAAGGTTGCTGAAATTGGCCAACTGTTAAAGGATATGGATTTTCCTGCAGAAAAAGGCAAGATAATTGAATTTATTAAGCAAGGGTCTTCTAATGATCAAACTAAAGACGAAATACTGTCTGCATTAAATAAATTAGAAGAAAGATCATATAAAAATGCCTCCGATGTTACTATGGCTGCTGGGTTAGTATACTAACTCAGAATTCGACATATCTGTTATTTTGTAATCCCATTTCTTTTAAAACTCCATAAATGAAATATTATATCCTTAAGATACGGGTTTTCCTTAAATGAAGAGCCAAAAAAGAAACACACACATTTATTCCATATTACAGAGAATTATGATGTATGTCTACTACTGATAATAGCAAAGTGAACATAATTTTAGACCTTTACAAAATTAACGATAGTCACAGATCTTCTAGACTTTGGTTTTTGGATAATTTAGATGCGAATAGCTACGAGGAATATCAAGAGAAATATTCAAATTCTTCAATTGAAAAATCCCATTTTATTGCTGTTTGTGGTTTCTTTGAGTTGTCTGGGGTTCTAATGACTCATGGGTTAATAGATCCTGACCTTTACTTTGACATATTTAATCCTACTCCATTCTGGCACAAAGCAAAACCAATAATTGAGGGAATGAGGACAAAAAGGCCATATATTTATGAGAACTTTGAAATTTTGAATAAAAAGAGAAGTATTTGGAAAAAGGAAAGAGAATACGGGAAGGTGGAATGATTTGTTTTTTGTATTCTGTTTTACAATGCCAACGAATTTCTTTGGCATTCAAATACATGATATTATGACTTGATAATTTTCTTGTTCTTGTATTACTGCCAAAAGCAATGATATGCACTGCAGGTAACAAAGCCAATTCCATTGACTCAGGATTTAAATAAAAAATATTATTAATCGTATTTGATTTTCATGTTTTATCTAAACAGTGATGATGTTGAAGGTAAAAGGTTTTCAAATGTGCCAAAAACTGATTTGTTGCATAACTCCCTCTATTTAGCTTATTTTAGGTTATTCCGTTATCTGTGGTTGATTGGCCTTCCTATGACAGGTCCTTAGTTCGACTTGGAGAGATACTTTTTTCATATGATTTTCTTGATTTGGGGACTCAAGATAGCGAAGATGAATGAAAAAAGTCATGTAAAAAATACAGGTATCCTGAATCATTCATTCTGGTTATTGGTAACATGAGATTGTGTTTTCATCTGTCATATGGACAAAAGGAAGGAATAGTTAAGGTACAGGTAAGAGGTTGCCAAATCATCCAAGTTATTCACAGATTAACCGAAGAGCAAACAAGTTGAAAAGTGGTATCAATTAAATCATAGATGGTGATGAAGATCCAATAATTGCGATTGACAGTACAGGAATCAAGGTAGCTAACAGAGAACAATGGATGTATGACAAGTGGGGAGTCGGAAGGGAAAAGAATAGAGGTTATCTCAAAATCCATGTTGCGGTAGACATCAAGACCAAGGAAATCCTTGCGTTAGAAGTAACGGATGAGAAGACGCATGATGGAAAAGTGATGAAGAAACTGGTTAAACATATCTTGAATGGCAACCATAACGAAAAGGTCAGATCTGTATTGGCGGACGGTGCCTATGATTCCAATGAAAATTTAAATTCCTGAATGATAAAAGGATTAAACCCATAATCAAGGTAAAAAGAAATCCATTGTTTCATCCAAAAATAACAAGGTAAGGAATAAAGCAAGTGGGCAACAAACAAATGACTTTCTCGAATGGAAAAAGAAAAGAAGGTATGGGCAAAGATGGGTGGCAAAACTGTATTTTCAACCTTCAATCGGATGTTTGGTGAACATGTAACATCAGCCCGATTTCAAAACATGATAAAAGAGATATGATAAAGGTACCGTTGTACAACCTGTTTACAAGAATGGTCTGAACAATCTGTATGTAATTAGTGATTGATAGTTATGCAACAGGGCACCAAAAACCTCAATTTATATCAAACTTAGTACAAACACAATGTTGAATTTATGGAGGATGGGGCAGTAACAAATGCAATGAGGTTGGTTATTTTAATATTGCATCTGCTTCCATTTCTACAAGCATTTTTGGCCAAGCTAGCCTTTCTACTTCCACCATGGCTGTTGCAGGCTGAATGTCTATAGATGATTCAGCATGGGCTCTGCCTAAAAGTTTCCATTCCTCGATATTAGTTACGTGTGTTCTTGTTCTTACCGCAGCAGTTAGGTTTGAATCAATCCTTTTCAATGACTTTTCAATTATTTGAATAATGTGTTTGGTTTGTAAATATGACTTTCCAGATCCTACAAAAATTCCCATTTCATCTGTTGATGTTGTACATGAAATGGATACCGATTGTCAGTTTGACTAATCTTGAATATCCAATTATTAACTCTGACGAGCCTGAACAAATATTCATTTTTTTCACACTAATGTAATTAAACATGATATATCAAAAGACTTTTTGTCAAGATATTGACTGACGTTTGGTATACAAATATTTCATTTTTGGTAACTAATTTTTTATAATGTTCACATGATTAATATTCAGTATGGGCTATGCATTAACCAAAAAAATAGAATTTGTTCCTATTAATATGATCTAGTATTAAAGCCCCTATTGATTTTTTGTTGCATCGGCTTTAGTGGTGCAGTTAAAATTTCAAAATTTATATCTTTTGAAACAATATAATTTTGAATTGCACAAAATACTTCTATTTTGCTGTCATGATAAATTTATATCTGTAATATCATACAACCGTTTTTTAATCTCATACGTCCATACGTGGGCTAACTTAACTTAAAAATCATTCTATGGAATTTAATGCTAAATGTCATTACCTTTTTTTACCGTATTAAAAACAATCCATAAGATGTATTTAGTTGATTGTGCGTGGAATAAAATGACTCATTGAAAAGTGTGATGCATGTGGAGAACGGTATTTCTTATCTCCAAATGATGTTTCTTTTTGATAAATAAGCCTTACACTTTAAAAGTCCTGATAAGCGTCTTCTAAAACAAGAGATGTGATCTAAAACAAAAAATAAATTTTAGTATTTGCCAGTTCCTGATGATTTGTCGTCCGCATCCCTTTCTAAAGTTGGCCCTCTAGATGCTCTTCCTCCACCAGAGTATGAGCCACTTATATTATCAACGGCGTTCAATTTGCTAATGTTTTCAAGTATTTGGAGTGTTATCCGGTGCTCAATTACAGCATGGGTCCCATCCGAATAAAAAGCAGGTATTACTTTCAATTCGTTCCATACCGTATTTCTTATTTCATCAATATTTGAATTTTCTTTAAGATGGACCTGGAGATTATACATGGGTGCCTCTTCTTCTTTCAATAGGGGTAATAATTCAATTATCAGTTTTGGATTCACTTTTGGCAAAAGTGTTTTAATTGTATGAATTAAATCATCGTATTTTGTTGTAATATCTTCAATACCACTCATTATAACCAATAGCCTGTAGTTTATATAATAAGATATCGTATTTCATAAATTAATGAAATCTCATGTTCTTGTTATGAAGAGAAGGTTTTATTGTTGAGAGATTGTTTTGGTTTAATGATCTTGTTCTTATGGTGATTTTGATTTCAATATTGTGACGGTGTTTGGAATGCATAAGATTTATTAGTTGTAGTGTGGAAGTATGCTTTATGACTATGACCTGTTTGTAAGTTTCTATTATTTCTTTTATATGACTTCTGTTGAGAAAAAAAATGGTAACTATATGAAATGTAAATTGATAAAAAAATTCCCAAGTTTTTGTATCCGTCTAAAAAATTTATTCAAATGGAAAATTAATTTAAATTTCAAGTTATTATTTGGTGGATAAATTGTGTAATGGCCTGTAGACAGCTTATAATGATTTTCGCTTAAAAGATGGTTGTTCATTGTAACTTAAAATTAGTGAAATGTAGAAACATGGTATAAATTTCTTAATCCATTTTTTGACCAATAGTGCATGGGTGGTATCTTGGGAAACAGGGCCCACTCATTATATATAGCATAATTCTGATTTCGACATCTTGCATGTATTTCCTAACTCTGGGTTAGGTGTATTCAGATATGCTGGCAAAAAAGTTAATTGTTAGAGAAGGGCATTTGATATGTTCTAAACTAGTGTTGATAAATACAACAACTGTCTAAAATTAGTAAACAACGGATATTTGTAAAGCGAAAGGATTAATTTGTTTTGCATAAAATTATCTGATTGCTAAAGTGGTGGTGGTGTTTTGTACATTTAGAAAGTTTCCATTGCATTCTATACTGTTTTAATCATGTTAATTGATCCTTGTTTAATTATTTGCAATGTTCAAATAGAATGAGATTAACTTTTTATTATGAGACAAATTAGTATTCATACAGCAAGTAATCAAATATCGGTCATGGAAGATGTAAATGAGTTTCTTAGAGACCTTGGTAATAATGAATTAATTGATATAAAGTATTCTATGGCAGTTAAAGGTAATGAAATATTTTATTCAGCAATGATGATTTATGAAGAGATTGAAAACCACGGTGAATAAGACCTCGACGGTCAACCCTGAAATTTGTATTCATTAAATTTAATTTATTCAAATTAATGCGATATTATCTTTTATTTTTATTTCTGGCTATTCTAATGACAATGACTTTATATATATTATTTCTTGTTATGGTAACAATATGCTAAATGCCCTGACAACTGGGCCGGCTATTAAATAACAAATTAGCCTTATTAGTCAATTTCTATTTATTTTTGGCTGTTTTTACTATTATTCAAAACGACACATGAGTAATAAATTATTTGATTATTTGTTGTTTCAATTTCATCTTCTATTTACTTGTGTAGTTTTTTGAAATCTATTCTGATTTGTTGCGTTTTTTATTATTGTCAATGTTTCCTAAATTAAAGGGTTATTCTTTATTCATGATTGCCATGTACCAAATGATGTAAATATCTATGACAAAAATATCAGTTATTTTCCGAATTGTGACTAATAAAGAGATCATTAATGTTATGGATTATTTGGCTTTAAATAAATGGCCTGACCTATTAACGAACAGTATGCTGTGAAACCTCTTGGTATAGAATTCCAGCATTTGGTTTGGATTTGAAAATTAAATACTGCGATTATCTGAATGACATCTGTTAATTTATCCATTCTCTATTGCCTTGCATTGTATAATTGTCTGAATATATTGTCGATTCACTACTTAAACAGGAAAAAAATTCTTCCATGTTTATATGCCATTGCATATGTTAGCTAAATTAAATAATTAATATTGATAATTTTCTATCCAAGTTTGTGGTATTGTGGAGTGAATTTTTATTATAAATTCACTATAATAATGTAAGATTGTTTAGAATACTTTTGCTAATTGGTAAATTGTATTGTTTATTTAAAAATTTGGATATAGATGAAAGCATTACTTCCATTTGATCATGTGAGCGGTTTGTTTCTTTTTGTATGTTCCCATATTGCTGAGATTACTTCAACTGTGGTTTCTTCTAATGAGCCATTGAATTTTTTATCCCACATATTCACCACTAATTCTCCAACTGAGGTTTTGCCTTCCAGCCTTCTATATAAAATGTCCAAAAATTCTGGATTGATGTTTAAATCATAAAGACCTTTTTTCGCAAAATCTAATTCTAGTCTGATGCTTTGTGCAAAGTCAAATACTCCTTGCGCATTAAACCCCGACCTTATTACTGACATTCTCTCTTCCCTGATGTCGGATAGTGGTCTTAGTGGCCTTTGCTCAGAAATAGTGTGATGTAGATAGCCTATAAAAAATTCAATCATGGATATTAATTCTTGAGCTGTTGGCTGTACTGATAAAATTCTTGTTTCAACGCGATACGATTCATCGGTTATTCTAATCCGAACATCATCATGTCTTTCTTTTTCTAATTCATAGTAATTTGAGGCTAATACTGGTTGACGTGATGCAACGTAATCTACATATTCTTCTAGACTTCCTATGTACTTGGAAATAGCTGGAAACCCGGAATTTTGTCCTTCAGCTTGATCGAATAAAAACACTCTAGGTTCGTATATTGAATATATTCTACCTGCTATTAGTCTACTGTTTGCACCCAAAAGAATGGATGAAGGAATTAAATTTAAAATGTGGTTGAACATGTGGGCAGTGTAATCAGCGTTTTTTCCCTGTAGGTGAAAATGAAACCCTTGTATGGCAGTTCCAATTAAGTTTGATTTAAACGTTTGACCATCCATTTGAGCATCTGGAAAAGTAGATTGCCAGTCTGATATTTTTTTGTAGCGCGGTTTGTTGGTGATAGCCGTCTCATCGGAGAGAATTGGGGACGGATTTCCTCCTAAGAAGACCGGTATGACATTTTGATTTGGATATGCTTTTCTGGCAAGATTTTCAAGACCTTCTATAAAATCTTGGGTTATTTCGTTGATCTTTGATAACTCGTAAAAGGATAATGGATAAGTTTTAAATTCAAATTGGCATTTGCCATATTCATAATCCAGTGGATATTTGGTATTGAGTGATTTCTCAATAAGTGCTGATGCATCTATGGGGCGTCCTTTGTCATTCAATAGACAACCCTCTATTTCAATTCCAACAAGAAATACAGGATCGTTTCTTTTATGGTCAAACTGTATGTTTTGCTTTATCTCTTGAGCATGAGATGCGAGTGGATTCTGTTCCAATGATTGTTTTAAATGTTAGGTGTTTATAGACTTACTTTTGTCTTTAATAAATAATCATTTTGAGTATTCTCGCGTCATTCTGTAGTTAAAAAAGTTGTTAAAAAGGCAATAGTGTTGCAACACATTTGATTATGATTTCAAACAATCGCCATTTGAACCATTGTTATGCAGGTTTCATTCATGTGGATAATTATAAAAAACTTCATGTATTGTGTGACCAAAGCACATTGTAAATTGTATGGAATACAGTCAAGTATCATATGCGCCTGATTTCTGTTGTAATCCCTGATCACTGTCTTTTGGCATAATTCCTCAATCCGGTAAAATCAATTGCCACTACTGATTCATCTCCAACAACCCACGCATTGTGACCTGGAGGGATTAAGGAGGTGTCGCCAGGACCAAATTCTTCTTCTGTTCCGTCATCCATTACAACTTTTATTCTTCCTGATATCATATATTGAGTATGGGGTGCTTGACAACTGTTGGTGTTAACAATTGGTTTTACACATTTATCCCAACTCCAACCTGGTTCAAGCGTTATGCGCCCTATGGTTGCCCCATCATTAAAAGTTGTTAATTCAACTTTGCCTTTGTCAAAAGTGCGGAGATCGTCTGGAGAGTTAACCGATTTTTTCTCAATTGATGTAAATGTTGTCATATTGTATAGATGATAGACTGTAGTGATTTAATTTAACATTTTTTATAATTATAAAATATTTGATAACGTATTTTATATTATCCAAAAGGTTTTGGACAATCTATAAGCATATGTATTTTGTTCTATAGTTTTTCTTTATGATATGCGGTGTTGTCTTGAACGGTACTTTTGATATTTTGTAAACATTTTGTATTATTTATTTTTGTATTAGCAATTAAGTATATATCATTATACGCGATCAAATTCTTTTGTATTGGTGTTTTTGAAAAAAAATTTTATTTTAATATGTACGTGTTAATTATTTCGATAGAAAAAATGTTGATAATAACTCCACAGCCATTTGCTATAAAAAATTTGACAATAAAGTTATGACCAATTGTTACTTAATAACAATAAGTATCTAATATTTATATAAATTTCAAATATTAATTATTTGTATTGTTTTAATTAAGTTTATAATATTTAAATAAACCTGATCTCATTTACTAGTATGAAATCACTGATTTTGTATATTCCGAAAAATAACTTAATGCTTTAAAACAAATCTTACAAGAAGTTAATGTTGATGGTATTACGTATTTTGATGTCATGGGTATGGGATCAATAGAAAGAGAGCCATCAGAAAGAATTGTACAGGGCTATAGAACTAAAGAGATGTTTGTTCCAGAGTTTGCTCGTAGAATAAGAGTAGAAACAATTGTTCCTGATACGAAAGTAAAAGAAGTCATTGATGCAATTAAATAAGGTGGAACTATCAAGGGAAAGATGTTTATATCTGATGTTTTGGAATTTCTTGATATTGAATAACGAATGGCGTGGGTATTTTATTAAATACCAGTGCTTTATGTTTTTAGAATCGTTTTATTGACAAATTTTTAAATTATGATGATGTTCATGGTAATGTTGGTAATTGAGTAAACATCGACTAATTAAAATTTCATTCTTTTTGTAAACGCTAAAAAAATTGTTACTGGGCTATTTTCATTTGAGCTGTAATTATGCTATAAAGATTAATGCATCTAATCTCTAAACTGATATTGATGATCAAATTATTTTAATATTGTACTTTATCGACATTTTCAACCTTTTTGTATTTGTTGTTCCCATTTACCAAGTGGGATTTAAAGAAGTCACGATTCCCATTAGTATACATTCCAAAGATAATAAACTTATTGTAAAAAAATATTTTATTGTTTTTATTATACAATATCATTATTAATTAATTATTTGATTTTTTTCAGGAAATCAATGTGTATTCATAAAAGGGTATGTAAATATTTTTTTTGTAATGTTGATGAATTGAAATGTTACTAAAAACCCAAATAGTTAGATAATTCATTTGCAATGGTTCACGTTGATCCTAATTCAAGGAATTAGTAATTTAGGTATATTTGATTGCAGCGATTTTTTTTAGCAACATCCATTGTTATTCTGTGCGTATGTATATAAACATGAATTGTTGGCGATAAATGGTCCCTTAAAAACATTATAATTTGATAAGATCCTATAAAGGCATAGCCTGCATAGGAAATGATAAGAACATAAAATAATTATTTACCCATTAAAGTTACAAACAAAACTTTGTATTTGTGTTTTGTAACGTGTTGCTAGATGACTGAACTGGCATTATTGAAGAGAATTATTAGAGTGCCCTACTACTACATTATCTTTCATACTTATGCAACATGGGCATTTTTCTTGAATACATGCATCTGATTTTTCATGACCACAAATAGAGCATGTGCATACAGGATTTTTCCTTTTATTCTTTTTGTAATCAATTCTAATAATTAGGTATACCCACAATATCAATAGAAATAGAGCGATTATAAAAAAAACGAAAGATACCCTCATATTTATTTTTAGTACGATCAATAACATCCCAAATAATGCAAAGCCTAGGCCACTATAAAATGGCCAAAATGGGTATTTGTTGCTCAATCTATTTTTCTATTGACATATCTACTGTTTTATATTTTCTCATTTTCTTTTTGCGAATCTGTCTTACGCCTTCAAGTATTTCTTTCAAATCGTCTTCTGATACCTTTGATATTGTTGCGTCACACTCGATGCCTTTGGCATCTAATACTTCTTCAGTAATTGCAATAATTTCCTCTTTGTTTTTTCTCTCTTCTTCTGTTAGCAAATTGTGACTCAAGAATCTAAAATATGCAAAATCGCTCATAGAACATATGGAATAAAACTTGTTATTTATTCTATCTAAAACAAATGCAATGATATGTTGTGAATAAATTATAAAACACTTTCAAAATGTATTTGAGTTTGTTATTTTGTTTTGGATCTGTAGTTTGATAGAGGTTTTTTCGATCTTTCTCTTTATGTCTGTTTTGCTTTGTACCTTCATCCAATGCCTTTCGCCTATAGTGTGTATAATTAACTTATATATTGCTAAAAATATTTCTACACAATGAATGAATTAACACAAAACATGATGATATTGAGTTTTATAGTTTATTTAGTTGTTGTTTTAGGGCCTGTACAATATTATACAGTTTATGCACAAAATCAAAATCAAAATCAAAATCAAAGTATTTCAAAATATGGTATAAACAATATTACAAAGTCCATTGGCGGCATACAATGCGACAAGATAGAACACCTAGTTTTCCATAATCATACCAAGCTAGTTGTAAAAATACAAAACAAGACCCAGAATATTCCTGGAGGATTAGGAATTATCCCAAACAATTGCATTTTCTGGTTACACACACATGACGGATCTGGAATTATCCATATAGAGTCGCCATTGAAACAAACATACACACTTGGCCAGTTCTTAAATGTATGGAAAACATTTGATAATTCCTCATTTATCAACAATCTGTCCGCTGTTTCGTCTAATCATGATATAAATATTTTTAGTAACGGGGTTGCTATTGATCCATCATCTATTGATTTTAATAGCATACCTTTAAAAGACAAGTCTATAATAACTATGGATATTCGTAATATGTCCAAAAGCTGACTTTTTTAACTCTTGAAATTTTCCTTGTTCATTTAAATCTCACTCAAGTATACTCAATAACCTAAATCCATAGATAAATTTTTAGCTAACCTTTCCATATGACTTGGTTCACTAGTTGAAATCGGTTAGATCCGCACTACTAGACAAGGCACACAAGGATGAACAGGATGCCATTGTTAGAGAAAGGATCTTGCTTGTAGGACGTGTACTAGGATAGATCTAAAGCAGTTCAGGAATGCCTGCAAAGAAACGAAGATAATATGAGGATAGAGTATTTCCTGTTGGTTCTCCTGAATTCAATGCTGTTGAGGAATGCTGGAGACAGGGCAAGTATAATTTGCTGTCTGATTACTATTCAGACTTTCAGTCGCTTAAAGATATAGTTTCTCGATATCATGGAACAAAAAGATTCAACCTGGACATCAAAAAGATCTATTAAGGTACACGAATTAATGTTATTGAGTGTAAATAGGTCATATTCATGGATAAATAACAATTAGTATGTTTTCATGTGGATGTTCTTTTGAAAAGATCTAATTTTTATAATTTAAACTAATACTGTTTTACAAAACTTGTTATAAGTTGTTGTTATTCGTAAAGGTATTAATCTAATGCATGTCATCATTAAATGTACTCAATCTATAAAACTTGTATTAAATTTTTTTTGGATGAAGTGGATAAAAGATACAATTGAATGTAGCGCCGGCTAATTGAACTATGGTTAAAATTGGTTATAATGAAAAATCTAAAACTTTATTTTCATGTTCTATAATTCAGGTTATTAGGTCAATTAGAAAAGGGTGTACCTAAAATATTATTATTTATAAATATGTTTAGGTACGAAAAATCCTATCTGTTTTTAATCGATTCTATTTGTCCATCATTAGCTTTCACAATTATTTTTTTAAAGTTGATATTTTCCGATTCAGGTGAAATCATTGCTGATCCAAAAGGTCCTAGGTCTCCAATGTTTTGGGTTTTCCCATTATCAAATTGAACTGTAACATTATGTAGAGCGAAAAAATTATTATTGCTTATTTTGGTGCTAATGGTTTCTATTTCTCCACCACGGTGCAATAATTCTACATTCAATCCCGCTCTGGGTATAAACACTGCTAATATTACTACCGCTACAATGATGAATCCAATATAGATTATCTTTTTGATTAATTTTGGTAAATTTTTACTTTTTCCTGGTTTTTTACCTTCATCCCAACGTCCCATTTCAATAATATAGGTAAACCCTGGCAATTAAATTTTATAAAAAACATATATGGCCTAATTAAATTAGGCGAATAAACTATAAAATGATAGAACGCTTTTAGCTATTTTTTACATTTGATAGTTATCTTGTAAAAAAACAAATCAGAAATGAATAGACAAAGGTTAAAAATTTTGACTAGCATAAGTTGTATTAATCATGGATAAAGATTTTGGATATTCGTATGCAAAAGAGTTCTTTACTGGATTTAATGCCACAGCTTATGATAGACTGGTTCAATTTACAACATTTGGTCAAGATTATTATTGGAAGAAAAAAATATTGGGTAAAATGTCAACAAAAGGACTAACCCTGGATTTAGCTTGCGGTACGGGAATTCTATCTTCTTTGTTAAGCAAGGAAAAAGGGATTACTGTCTTTGGAATAGACTTGACTTTTGAATATCTCAAAATATTGAAAACAAAGAAATTAGGAGCCTTTTGTATTAATGGAATCGCAGAGTTTTTACCATTTCAAAACAATTATTTTGATTGTGTTGTTGGCTCATACCTGCCTAAATATGTAAATTTAACAGATCTTGTTAATGAATGTTTTCGGGTCCTCAGAAAAGGGGGAATGCTGATTTTACATGATTTCATTTATCCAAATCAAATAATCTTTCAAAAATTGTGGATAATTTACTTTAAACTGCTCAAACTGAGTGGTAAGTTATTAAAGAATTGGAGCAAGGTTTTTAATGAATTGGATTCCTTGATAATGAAAACAGAATGGAAAGATGCATTACCAATAATTCTGCTAGACAAAGGGTTTACAAAAATAGTTTCTGAGACCCTTACATTCGAAACATCCTCTATAGTATGGGCAAAAAAACCATGAACAACGATTCCAGAATAAATGAATGGTTTGTACCAAAATTCGGTCCCGTAAAATTCAGAATTTTTATAGGTTTGCTGTTTTTGCCATACACGGGGATGTGCATTTCATTTGTTATTTTGGGAGGATTGTTATCTCCAGTTACGGATTTTGAAAGACTATCTGCTATCTCTATAATTTATTTTATGTCGTTAGGAATTGCTGCTCATATTGCTGACAATGTTGGTTCTAGAAGAGTAAAGCCCTGGGGTAATTTATTTTCTAAAAAGCAAAGTTGGCTACTGATAATCCTTTGTTTGTTTTTTTCTTATGTGTTGGGATTTTATTATATCTTTTATTATACTCCTTTGCTTTTAATTATCTGTATTTTGGAAAGCTTTTTCCTGTTTGCTTATAATTTTGAATTATTTGGTGGTTTTTTTCACAACGATTTTTGGTTTTCCATTTCCTGGGGTATGTTACCATTTCATGCAGGTTTTATAATACAAACCAACACTGTTACAAACACTTCCATTTTGGCTTCGCTTATTCCATTTATTTTAAGCTATATTGAAATAAAGCTTTCTCGTCCATATAAAATTTACAAGAAGGATGAAACAAAGGCTAATAGGGCTAAAACATATGAAAAATGCTTAAAGATACTAAGCATTGGAACTATATTAAGTACCATTATGTTGTTTTCTTTTAAAATCTTGAACTTTTGATTGATGCGTGCTTACTACATATACGCATTTTTGTTAAAATTACTAAAAAATTTTATTCCATTTGGCCATAAAGGAGTATCATTTTCAATACGGCCATATTTAATTCGTTCTCTAAAAATTTTGATCAAATATTTTAAAACGTTACAAAAGGATATTTGATTAGCTTTTATATGTTGTGTGCATCAATTTTGCTAATTATTAAATCTGTTATTTGCTGGTTTTTCAATATGGGGGGAAATCTTTGATATCAATTGTGATTTTGTCATTGCACCAACAACTCTGTCTATTGCTTGAGCATTTTTAAATATTATTATTGTAGGTATGCTTTGAATTCCAAAGGCATTAGATACACTCGGGTTATCATCCACATTTATCTTTCCAAATACTGCCTTGCCTGCAAGTTCACTTGACAATTGGTCGATTACGGGAGAAACTATCTTGCAAGGGCCACACCAAGAAGCCCAAAAATCTACAATTAACATTCGGTGTTTTTTAACTGATTCTGTAAAATTGTAATCAGTTAATGTAATGGGTTTGTTATGAGCCATTTCATTATTGATTTTATTATTTGCTCCAACATTGTTTTTTTCTTTATAGTGTTTCATTTTTCTTTCCATTATTTCATTAAAGTCGTCATCCCAATTTTGCAAAATTGATTTTCAGTATATATTGATGCATATGCCAATTATTATATATTGTTGATAGCATTGACATTAACTGCCTCGTTACAAAATAATATAGATATGTTCATGTTAAAAACCAATGTATGTAGTATTGTAATTAAAGACAAAAAGATTGTTAGATTAGCGCTACCATAAAAGTGACTTGGATGTTAGTTTATCTTTTTACCTAATTTTATGTTCACATTTAAATGGTTAATCTGATTCTTGATTCGATATGGCAGTATGTGGTCTCGATTTGAAATAGTGTATAAATATTACAAATTAACTATTTATAACATAAAATAATATTGAAATGTTATATGATGATGGTTTGTGTTAAAAACATTTCATATATTACAATTTATTTTGATCAAACGATGCTTTATTGATAATAATAGTTTTTAATGGAGTGTATTGTTGGTGATGAGAGAAGTTAATTCATCTAAAAATAACTAATGGCTAATTCTAAAGAATTCTTTCTTTCGTTTTCGTAACAGTGTCATCTTGTAAATAATATTATCATTTTTGGATCCCCTCACATTACTATCTAGTAATGTGAACAAGGATTTTGTTGTCGGTCATGTCTATTCAAAAAATGGGAACATCCTATCAAAATAATAATTAATTTACTGAATTTCGAATGGTTTATGTGTTTCCAAATTAATCATCGAACAGGTTGCTAATATAGGAAATTTATAATTCAAATTTATGGTTCATTATCATAAACGCTTAACAAAGTAATACTTATGTGTTATGTGAAAGAAGTACTATGTGTTTGAATAAGGGCCTAAATAATATTAATAAAAGTAACACTAATAAATTACTTTCGCTTATGATTTAAAAAGATTGAGTTATATCCAAGATTTGTTGAATGATGAAAAAGAGCCATGGAATTATTTTATCAATAATTGACAGGCATAGTTGAGTTAGGGTTTAACCGTTTCAAATGCAAATTTGATCAAATAATTTTTATAAGACATGGAAGCAAAATAGTTATGAGAAAATTTATAGAGCCTTTTGATAAACGAAACAGATCCACTAATCCTGAAAATGGCACTAGACGAATTGAAAAAGAAACCGATGGAATAAATCATCTTCAAATATTTTATAATGGGAGTTGGAGGCATGATCAAAAGTGTAAGTTAAAAACCAACAAAGAATGTACAATTGGAGTTTGAACCATTTTTATTATGAACTTCACCTACATAATGTATCTTGTTTTGCAAAAACTTCCTTAGAGCACTATTAAGTACTTTTTAATATTAGTCCAAGTACTTTACAACCTTTCATTTTAATTTATCGTACGCATTTATTCCTTTTATTGGTTTTGTCACCTGTTGTTTCATCTAAATCATTTACTTAATTGAAAAATGTAGTTTCTTCCCTTCAAACCAATTTAACTGGCAATCAATAATATATGGTGTTGTGATACGATGAAAATCAAAAAACCATTTATTTTAAAATTGGATGAACATGTGCATTAACCTTGCCCGAAAATTGTAACTCTTGTTTCTAAAAGAAAAAGAATAATGTTTTAACTAAAAAAGTTTGTTCTGATAGTATAGCTTATATAATATTTAATAAATTATAGGAATACGAAAAAAACGATCTATGGAAAATGCCCAAATTGTAGGACAAAGGGCCAATTGGATGTAATATCTAGTAGCCCCGGGAAAGAAAAATTCAAATGCAATTCATGTTACCATAAATTTGGTATGTCTGATTTATAATCTATATTTTTAGTCGATTTTAAACTATTGCATATTAAAAGAATTCTTTATGATGGGAACACAATTATTCATAATTTGTAATTTTTTTTAGCGAACTTGATTAAAATATTAATGATGGGCTGATTATTAGTTTTTTGCAATATTTGTTTTTTCTTTGTACAATGATCATTATTCAAAATGGGCTAACTTGGCATTATCTAATAATGGTATTGATCTATCTTTTATTGTCGATTGTAACGGATCTTTCATGTTATCATAAATTGCCAAATAAAATTGCCTGATTTGGTCAATGATAGTTACATTAAACAGAACAAATACTGTTAATGATTTTGACATTCTATGTGTGTCTTTGATTTTTACTCCTTATTTTTTTAAAAAAATTCAACTCCCTTATGGCCTATCCCAAAAACCGATAGAATTATTGCTTGTAGTAGTCACTGCTAAAGTGTGACCTGTGTCCAGAAGAAGCATAAAAGAAAGGATAATTGCACTGCTAAAGATTGCTGATGAACTATGGAATTAGATTAGTAATGTTTTGCCCAGAGAAACCGCCTAAAACTGTTTGGTCTTCCAATTGTACCATTTAAAAAAGTAATTGATGGTGTATTCTACATCCTAAGAACTGGATGCCAGTGGAAAATGCTGTCCAGAGAATATGGCTCTGGTTCCACATGTCACAGAAGGTTTCAGCAATGGGTTGAACTAGATGTTTTCAAAAAGATGCGGATTGGGTTGACAAGGCATATGATGGCAATAAAAGAATCAAATGGCCCTGGCAATCCCTAGACAGCATATCAATAAAGGCTCTCTTGGGGGGGTGATGACCGGAAGCAATCTCCCTGACAAAGGCAATCTGGGCACAAAAAGGCATATCTTGACAGACAAAAAAGGCATCCGTTTTTAGCTGTCATAGCATCAGCCAGCTCTAATGACACAAAGGCAGCAACGGATATGATTGATAATATAGTTATCGGGCAACCTGTTTTGTGTTCTGCATAAATAGAAAAAAGGAGAAAGGGGGGAAGTTGTCTACAGCATCTGTGCTTTGATAGGACATACAGTTCCATATAGGTAAAACATGAAATCATCAAACGAGGATATCTGCCTTATATGCCGCACAAAAGAATAAGAGGGGAGAGAAGAAAATGAAAAAAGACATAAAACTACGGAAAAGACACTCTGCAAGATGATGGGTTGTGGAGAGAGCAAACTCATGGCACAACAGGTTCAGGAAGCTGTTTACAAGATACGAAAAGAAGACAGGAAACTATCATGGCTTGATTCAGCTGTCATGTAGTATCATAATCTACAGAAAGGTAATTTTTGGGATGGGCTCAGTTCTTTTATATTCTAGTTCTATGCCAAAACTTTTTTTTTGAGTTAAAATCATCTTTAGCGGATTCTTTTGATTTATCTTTTTGGTTTCAAATATCTGACCTATAACATCAAAAGTTTTTGAGAGAATCAATTAATGGTTAAATGGGCTCTAAGGCTAAATTGTGCTACCTTTGTTGTCCGCAAATAATAGATCAGACAGTGAGTTTGAAATATATTCAAAGAACATTACTGTTATACATCACTATGTGTTAAAACGATATTTGGTAGATTTTCTTTTTTTTCTTTTTTCTATCAAAATATGTAAAAACTCATTATATTTACAAGTATTATTTAATTATGCCAATAAATAACCATATATTTAGGAAAATGAATAGTAATATTTAAAATGTAATGTTCTTAATAGATACTGTGGCTGCTACTTTTTTAGTTTTTTATAGATTTAAAACAATGAGTCCTGAAGAAACAAAAAAAGCAAATGAACAATGGAAAGACATTAAGAAAAGTTTACCTCAGGGCATAGAACTTATAGGTGAATATAATCATGCCTGGGGCACGGAATATAATGGATTTTTACTTTTTGAGGCAGAAAGTAGTGATGATTTTATGGATTGGTGGGGCAAATTTAAAGATGGAATTAGGTGGTATGTCGACCATACTCACACAATCACAGCAAGAAGAAAATAATTTTTTATTCTATTTTATTTATTTGTTTTGAAAGAGAAAGGTTTTATTTTATTATGTGATAAGCAAGATATATGGAATATAATGCCTTTGTTTTGGTTAATTGTAGTTTAGGATCGGAAGCAAAGGTAATGCAGGAAATTAGAGATCTTAGCTATGTAGATAAGGTGTATCGGGTATATGGAGTATACGATATAATCGTTACAATTACTGCAAATGACAGGGAGGATTTGCAACGAAAAATTATACTCTTAAGGCGTCTTGATGAAATAAAATCTACATTAACGTTGTTAGAACTTACTAAATGACATTGGGTTATAGTATTCTCTATCACTTTTATTTTATTTAGGGTTTCTTTTGATTAGATTTGCCTGTTGTTATTTTTTAATACCATTTAAAATCATTGATTTAGCGAATTATAGATGCTTGCAGGTTCTGGAATTAATAAAAAAAACATAAACTTTTATGACTTGGGAGTTGCCTTTGATTGTTTTATGGACATCCTTCCATTTTTTGGATGTAATATCCATTATCTGTGATGCTTTTTTCAACCATTGGTGGAGCTTCTTGGATGTGGCAAAATTGACATTCTTCCTGAGTCATTTTTTGACCTCCTTGGTCGGCCTTCTGTAAAAATTCTATTCCATATTCAATTGCTTTTTCATGAGGAGTACTTGCCTCTACAATAACATCAAAATGCATTATTCTGCCGTCTTTTTTTGTAACGTATGTATCATAAACTGCACATTCCATGATTTTGTTATACATTTATTATATTTATTTTATTACGTTGATTCTATGAATTAGAAATAATTAGTAAAATATAATTAATTTCTGCCTTTTATGTCTTTATGGGGCACTAGTTCATGATATTATTTTTCTCAAGTCCTATAGGTTTGGGTCACATTACCAGGGATATCGCAATTATGGATAAAATCATGCAGTTATATGGTTACAATGATTTTGCCTTTGTTACAGGTTCAACAGCCTTTGACCTTGTATCAAAAATGAATAATTCTATTTACAATGGTATGATGCATACCTCAAATTTGTATGATCCTCCTAATTTTTCGGTAATTGATGGAAAACTATCTCATGGTTTTTTCTGGCTTTTAAAGTATCTTTATTATTATAATAATTGTAAAAACAGCCTTAAGAAATTTTTTTATTTTGATGGTCATCAAAATATTTTTCCAGATTTAATGGTGAGTGACGAAGATTTTGCTTCATTAATGTTTACCAAAGACCTTGGCATAAAAAGAGTTTTTGTTACTGATATACTGAAGACTCAATTTGGTAAATCTTTTTTATTTTCTCGATTTGAAAAGGTTCTTAACAATTCTATGTGCAATCTTATTAAATCTTCTGATTGTGTAATCCTGCCCGAATTCGGGGAAGATAAAGATAATTTTTTCTATGTGGGTCCGATTGTCAGAGAAATATATAGTACAAGGGAGGAGTTGCGAAAAAAACTATCATTCGATAGGACAACTATTTTAGTTTCTACTGGAGGAACAAATGCCGGTTTGTATCTATTAAAAAAAACAATCGAGTCTTTCTCGCGGATAAAGAATAATTCTGAATACGAGCTTGTTATTTTGTCCACACGGTATACCGAATTACCAAAATCTGGAAAGTGCAGATATTTGGGAATCATGGGTAACGGACATGAATTCGTTAATGCGTCTGATTTGGTCATTTCACTTGGTGGGAAATCGACAATTGATGAAAGTATGGTTTATGGTACACCTGGTATATTTATTCCAATAAAAAATCATTTTGAACAAGAATATAGAGCGAAATTATTAGGATTCAAATATGATGATATTTTTAAACTGGATGGATTAATAGAGGAGAAACTTTGTGGTGTTGAGCATAATAAAGTAGAAAAAGTTGACAATGGTGTATCAAAAGCTGCCAAAATTATCTATAAAATTTTGAATAATTAATAACTGGATGACTTTATAATTTTTATATTGGAACCTTTGATAATAGTAAAATTTGGTGGGTCTGCGTTAGGTGTAGATGGTGTTAAAATCCCTGTGATTGTAGACAGGATTAAAGAATTAAAAAAGAACGCCAAGATTATCTCTGTATTCTCTGCTCCACTTACTCATTATGAGGGAAAGAATCTATCAATGACTGATGTTGCTATTAGGATATCTAAAAATTATGCTTCATTCACTCCTGTGGATATCGATGTATTAAAAAATGTTTACTTGAAAATATCTTACAAATATCTGTCAAATGGATGTAGAAAAGAGTTTGAAGCTGATTTAGAAAAATTCAATAAAATCGTTATAGTTTCACTTAAGCAAGTCGCCGAAAATAGGCGGTTTGTAGATGTGAGTAGGTCACGGATACTTGCTTACAGTGGTGAAATTGCTATATCCTGTTTAATGAACTATATCCTAAAAAATAATGGCATTGATTCAGAATATGTTGACATAAATGATTGGCCTATAGTTACCGATGACAATTTTGAAGCAGCCAATTTCCTTTTAGCTGATTCTAAAAAACATTTGGCTTCTTTGGTTAATATATTAAAATTTAATGATGTTGTGTGTATCGGTGGATTTATTGGAAAAACAATCGATGGCTTGGAAACAACATATGAAAGGGGTGGTTCCGATAGGACAGCTGCAGATTTAGGCATTTTGCTTTCTTCGAATTATGATGTTCTTATTGACTTTGAAAAAGATAATGCAGTGTTGAGTGCAGATCCAAAAATAATTTCAGATAATCTACATTATGTGGAATCACTTTCTTACAATGAGGCTAAACTAGCTGGAATGTTTGGGATGAAGATATTGGACCCTGTGGCTATAAAAGATATAGATGATAATAATCTGAACATACCAATCAAAATAACAAATATTTCTGATCCTAGTCGTTTTACAAAAATTAAAAAAAAAATATCCGCTGAAGAGTCAGAACATGAGTCAAAAATTAAAATAGTCACTGGGAAAAAAAACTGTGTTATAGTCAGAATGGAGTCTATCGCAGCTTCGCATCTTGTGGCGCTGCTGGAAAAACAAAGACAGTACCATGATTTTATAAAATTGTCCCCTTTCAAACAGGATAACCATGAGATGACCAGATTTTTGTTTTTAGATGCAGATTATGTCAAACGACATGAAAAAGTTTTTCGTTCTTTTTATTCAAAAGTAGAAATGGTGTATTCCAGAGGAGTTGTTACTCTTATAGGTGATTCCATGTGGAAAGTTCCAAAGATTGTATCAGAAACAAGTAGTATAGTGAGCCAAAAAGATATTAATATATTAAATATAGATGCTCAAGAAGAAACCTCACGAATTCTTATAGTTGTTGAAGATAACAGTGTCGAAGAGGTCATTAAATCGATACATTCAAAAGGTACAATTATAAACTAATTGTATTTATTTAATGGAAACTAATGTTGGAAAGTAAAAAGATATGGTTTGATGGACAGTTAGTGGATTATAACGAAGCTAAAATACATGTTTTAACTCATGGACTACATTATGGGACTGGTATTTTTGAGGGAATTAGATCCTATAATACCGATAATGGACCTGCAATTTTTAGATTGGATGATCACATAAGAAGGTTATTTGATAGTGGCAAAGCTTATTTTATGCATTTTGGATATACACGGGATGATATAAAACAATTTTCCATTGATACTGTTAGGGCCAATGATTTGAGTGAGTGTTATATTAGGATAATCGCATTTTATGGTTATGGCAAATTGGGTGTCAACCCGTTGCCTAATAAAGTCTCTGTTGCTATAGCTGTTTGGAATTGGACTGAACATATCAAAAAAGAAGATAGAGAACAGGGCATTAATGCTATGGTTTCCTCATGGATGAAACTCGATGTTAGATCTATGCCAACACATGCAAAGGGTGTTTCAAATTATGCTAATTCTGCTTTAGCCAGAATGGAGGCCTTAAAATCGGGTTTTGATGAAGCAATAATGATAAATTCAAATGGATTTGTGGTAGAGGCTACTGCTGAAAATATTTTTTTTGTGAAGGGTGGTGTATTGTATACACCACCAATTTCTACCGGTGCTTTGGAGGGAATAACTCGTGATACTGTTATTGAAATAACAAAGCAAAATAGTATTCCACTTAGGGTAGAAAATATTTCAAGAGATGAGTTGTATTTTTTTGAGGAAGCCTTTTTAACGGGTACGGCCTCTGAGATTGTTCCTATAAGCAAAATTGATCATCGAGTTATAGGTGATGGAAAGATCGGTCCAGTCACTAAAAAAATACAAAGTCATTACGAGCAAATTGTAAAAGGCAAAAATAACAATAGTAACTCTTGGTTGACTTTTGTTGATTAGGTGGAGTTGTTTTCTTTGCAGTTTTTAATTTTTTTATTTGATGTGTTTGGCATTTGGTGCAGGCGATTTATTTATAATTAGATGCTATTTTGATAGGGAGTTGTATATTTTTGATAAAGATATGGCATACCTAAAACTCGTATTAAAATGCCCTCCATCGGTACTGCAAATATTCATGACTTATTCCGAAACTTTTGCACCTTTCACTAAAAACTTTTGCTCCGATAAATAAATTAAATTCGTCATTCATTCCACAATCAAAAAATAATAAATTAATATTTTTCAAATTATTTTTAAATTTTTTAACCATATTTATAGGATCTTGAGTTTTCCATTTATTCCATATCTGTTCATTTAGTTCTCCTGTCTTTAAATCAAATGGAAGATTAATTCCAACTCTGCCTCCATCAGATTCTTTTGGAGAGTAATGTGCTGCCATAGAAAGTATATTTAAAGTAACAAAGTCATTTTTTTCATTTTTGTTCTCTTTCTTCCAAAAGTTTGTTAGCCATTTCTTTGGACCACCTTCTTTTTTAAGCATTTTAAATGCTAACGGAAAGTCCGGTAAGTAGCAATATTCAAACGCTGAATCAAACGAGTGTGCAGCTATTGATTTAAATATTTTTGGATATTGCATACCAATTGTAACTGCTCCATATCCGCCTGATGACTTTCCTAGTAACGCATTATTGGATACATTATATTTTAAATTTATATAAGGCACAATTTCTTTTATTAAATAGTCTCTATAGTTGCCAATTGCCTTTGAGTTTAAGTATTGACTTCCTCCAAACTTATTAAAACAATCAATACTCACAATTATCATCTCACCGCATTTATTCTCACGAATTAAATTTTCTAATACTTGATAAATTGTCAAAGAAAATGGATTATTGTTAACGGTGGAATAATTATTATTTCCAAAAGAAGGTAGCAAAAAAATTGTTGGGTAGCCTCTTGAATGACCGGAATACTTCTCTGGAAGGTAGACTAATAGGTCTCTTACATAAGGATCCTTTAGGGGGTTGTTTTCTAAAACTTTGCTTTTAAACTTGATGATTTTTATTTGCCCTTTTAATTTTTTATCCATAGCTAGGATATCTTTGTTTAATTTTTTTCTTCATATTTAATGCTAGTTTTTCAGATATATCTTTCTGGTAGGGATTCTTGTCTATGATGTTTTTATCCGTGAATAGAAATGGTCCATATAAATAATCAATACCTTTTATCGGGACTGTTGGTTCAAGCGATCCTAAAAGAGAATTTAATTCATTATTTATGTGATTTGTATCTTTTGTTGCAATCACTTCTTGTTCTTGTGATATTTTTTTAAATAGGTTCATTAACACTGGCGGATCTATTTTTCTATATCCAAAGGGAACAATATCTTTGTTAATTATTTTCTTCATTTTTGTTGACTCCGTATCTACTTTTGTTCCTGCAATTATCGGAAATGGTTTGTATAATGAATCGATTTTCAACTGCCATGCTTCGTCGGGATTTGTTACTGTTGCATCAAAAAACCCATCATTTATAGATGTTGTGGAAATTACAAAATTCCAATTCTTTGGGTTAACTGTGTATTTTTGGAATATGCTTTTAGCTAAAATTTTATCTTCAAGTATTTCCATACCAAATGATGTTAAATAATTTAATAAGAGGTTTGCGTTTAGATTAGTTTGTTTTTACTATGTATTAATTATCTCATCTAGAGTTGTGAAAGGGGGTTGTTTTCCTGTCAGTCTGAATGATGTTGAATTTCCTTTTTTGCCATTTTCTTGTATGTATTCTAATTTTTTGAATATTGCTAAAGATATCTTACCTCGCTGCCTGTTATTTCCGCAGGCTTTTCTTTCTTTATCTTGCAAATCTTGCAAAATGAATTCTCCATTTTTTGATATTATAGACAATTCTTGACAGGCTCTCCATAATTTTGAAATATTTGAATTATTTTGTCTTAAAGATCCCATGTGTAATATTCGTGAATATTTTTGAGTTATTATTTGGGCTGAAAAATCCAAATTGTCTGTTTTCTTATAATATAAATTGTATATGCTTTTTTTCTTGCGTGGAGGTTCTTCTATGTTAAACCAGAAATTATATCCCTCTGGTTCTGAAAAATATTGATTGATGTTTTTATTATCTTTTTCATTTTCTTTGCCGTGTATCCAGTTTCTATTATCGTTCAATATTTTTTGAGCATCATTTAATCTTTCATAGTTAACAATGAATTTTTTCCTTTTGTTGGTTTCTAGTTTTAATAATATTCCAATATCCACTAAAACATTTAACGCAACTGTAAGATTGTTTTCATAGTGTCTTCCTGATAGTTTTTTAATTTGGTCTTCAAACAATACGGTGTGGATTCCTTCACCAATTAAATTATATAATATCCATCTTTTCCATTCTGGAATGGAGGTCACGTGTTTTCTCTACCAACAACAGTGTTGTATGATACTTAAGAACATTTTATACTTCCAAACGATAATATCATAGAAGTAAAAGAATCGCATTTTTCACTGTTTATTATTATTCTGTCACAATTTCCTGAATTTTGTGTGTAAGGCTTTGTATCATCATTGTTGGTGTTTGATGATTGGCATTTGTCAATCTCGTCATATAATTTAATCTCTTTGGCATATGCTGGATTGAGCAAAATATTTATAAACGTTATGTAGATGATGCTAGCAATTATTAATAACAATAGCGGTCCATGTACTGATCTTTTATTTATCCTAACTACCGGCAATATCTTTGACGACTGCATTATAAATCGTATATTTTTAAATCTATCCATTTCCTCCTATTTAAATTTGGATAAACATTGTAATTTCACCTTATTACCGATTCCTTGTTTTCCGATATTAAAAATTCGTCTATTTGTGATTGGATTTGCTGGTACACCTTCTCAATGCTTTCATTGCCGTCTATGTTAATCAGGTTATACCTTGCCCTCATCCTTTCAAACTCCCTTTTCAGTGCATACTGGTATTTTATGAATGAGTCAAAAATGTCGCTGGAAATCCCAAGATCAACCCCCGACTCATAATAGTCCAGGGAGTAGTTTTTCTGAAACACCCTGTGTATCAAGTTATGCGGATCTACATCCAAGTGGAAAACCAAATCCGGTTTGATGGCAAAACTAAATAAGCTGTGCAGCCAGTTTTTGTCTATTCCCCTGACAGAGCTTCTTGCTATCAGTGTGTATATGTATCTGTCAGAAATCACAATGAAACCTGCCTTTAGCGCCGGAATGATTTTTTTTTCCAGCTGGTCTGCAAAATCTGCCGCGTAATAAAGAGCCATTGCCCTTTTCCCAACCAGGTGATTTCTTTTTGCCTCAAGGATGCCTTTGGAGATAAGATCCGATCTCCGCAATCCTGCGTTTATTACTGCATGCCCATCAGCCTCAAGTTTTGTTGTTATTTTTTCAATCTGTGTGCTTCTTCCTGACGCATCGGGACCCTCTATCACTACAAAAGACCCCTTTATCTCTATGTCCTGAAGATACTTTATTCCCGTATCTATAAACTTTATTTTATTGTTTTTGCTGATTGGCTGCTTTAACCTCGTCCCTTGTCACCACTTTTATATCGTTACCTTCCTGAAGTGTGTCACCCAGGAGTGTTTTTTTGTTGCCTAAGGACCTTAGGACGCGTTTTCTTACCATGTTTTGTTGTTTTTCAATGTCCATGGTACCGTCAATTACTGTGAACCTCTCCGGGTTTACCATTGATTCATATTCATCAACGATTCTCCCTTGGAATATCCTGTATCTTTCATGTTCATCTTTGCTTAACTTTAAATCCATTCCAGCCTCATAATATTTTAGTTTTGGCCTGCTTGCTATGATTCTGTTGACTGCAGTTTCTACAGGCACCTGAAAATAAAAAATTATGTCAGGTTTAATTGCGTACTTGTAGATGTTTTCCACCCATTCCTTGTCGCATCCCCTAACAATGTCCCTTGCCAACGCGGTATAGACGTACCTGTCCGCAAGTACGATGTACCCAGCCCTCAACAGCGGGTAAATATTCCTTTCATACCTGTCAGCAAAATCCGTTGCGTGAGGGAGAGAAAAGGTTGTTGGGGTCAACATGGCCTTTTTCTTGCCCTTGGAGGTAATTTCCTTAACAGATGCGGAAGAGTTCCACTCGGTAAAAAAAACGTTGTATCCTTTTGATCTCAACCATCTATCCAGCAGGTGTATTTGAGTTGACTTTCCAGACCCATCTATCCCCTCAACCACTATAAGGGTTCCAATGTCTTTCCTGTCATTACTTTTCTGTTTGTCAGACACCTGCAATTGAAATCAATTCCCTTTTATCTATGATACATTAAAATTTCAACTGAAAATATACCTTTTCTTTGTCATTTTTTGATGTTTCTATCCTTTGTTTCTTTGTACCAATTTTTCTTTGTGCTGTTTTGTTACAGGTGAGCCACGGATTAAAACCAAATTTCTATTTTTTCCGTATTAAAAGCTACGGTTCGTAATCTGCATAAATCTAAAAATCTTATTATATTTATTTTCATTAGTTAACTTATTTGTGATAAGTGAGATGGGTTTTATTAAAATGTCAATAATGTATTTAAATGCTATCTGTGTATATGGTGTTTCCCCAAAAAATTATATTTTGCTGTTTATAGTTTTATCTATTTTTTATTTTGTTGTGCCTAACTGGATCTCGGCTTTTGCATCTTCTAGCAATCTTTCAATTGCATCCAACCCTTCTTTTATATTTAATAGTACAAATAAGGACATCAATTATTATAATTATGTAAATTCTGTAGAGGGATTCACCGTAAACTATCCTAAAAACTGGCTAGTTGGATTTTTAAATCCAGTCACACACTTGGAACTTGATCCGGATTACAGAGAATTAGTTTTTTTTCATTCCCCAGATGATGCTCAGCGTTTTTCGATTTATTCGCATAAACTGAATTACAACTTTTTTAACGATCTCGTAAACATTTTTGCCAATTATAAACAAAATCAAAAATCTATATTGGATGGTTTTGCAATTACGTTCTTTCAAAAAATTCTGGACAAGAAACTTGAGAATTTTAATTTTAAAAAATCTGAATCAGGAGAAGTAGTTCTTAAGAATAATTTACCTTCAAGGGTGATAGTTTTTGAATTTACGAGTGGCGATAAAATCAATAAGGTTATATGTGTTTTAATAGTTAAAGATAAAAAAGTCTATATTCTTGAGTATGAGTCTGATAAAAATGCCCATTCTAAAAACTTTAACTTTGTAAGATCATTCATAGATTCTCTCGAATTCATAAAATAACTATTGCATATAAAAATACTTCTTTTAATATCAAATAATTACATATTCTTATTACAATCACCAATTTTTTTATTGAATTGGAACTTTATTGATGGTTATTACAAGATCTTTTCTTTTTAAGGTGTTATTTTTTCTAGTATATCTGTTAGAATCAAAATAATAGCACTATTGATGGAAATGCAATTATAATTTACTCTCAAAAACATTGTAATCCTATATGAATTTGATATCTAAATCTATTGCCATTTCTTCTGTTGCATTTATGATTATTTTATCAACAGATGGGTTGTCGCTTAAATATACTTTTTCAGAATCATTTCCAGATCAGTATTTCACTTATGTCCAATCTAAGGTTTCTAAACCAAATCAAACCTTGAACACAAGTTGTGATTTTCTGAATCTTTGTGGCAAGTATTTTGATAATAAATTAAGTGGGGCTGGCCTTTCTTTTAATAATAAGATTGTTGATATTTCTTATTATGACTCGTACCTTAAATTGCCCTTCCCATGATGCTTAACATTAGGCACTAATAACTGTAGTTCTATTTTGACTATGTTTTTTTATATCTTATTGCTGTGAATCTTCAATCAATTTTTGATTCTCTTTTAAATTATCATTATAAATTCTTCAAGTTTTTTGGTAGTTCGGGAATGAATATGATAATCATTCCTTCAGCACCTGGTTTTGCAATTTGAATGCCTTCAGATGTTGGTCTTGGATTGCTGTACTTTTCATAATTAAATCCTGTTTTTCATTTAGTTTTTTTACAATTCTGCTCACTCTTGGAGAACTGACATTATGGTATTTGGAAATGTCTGCAGTGGTAACGCATCTTTTTGTTGGAATTTCACAAATCACTTCAAGATAATCTTCCATTTTGCATGTTCTCGTTTGATTCCCTTTTTCTTCTTTTTTCCATTATGAATACCACGAACAAAGCAAGTCCTTATCAGGCTGATTATTCTTTATTCTGCCGGGCTCTTCTATTGACTAACCGTATGTTTAACTTATCGTACAGGATAATCCCTTGTTTATTTTTTTATGCGATATATTAATAAACTCAATACACATTAAATCCAATCTTGTTTCAAACAGATTGAAATGATTGGACTTTTATTTTGTTTCAGTCATATTTTCTTTCTTTGTTTTCGCCGTTTTTAATTGTGTCTAGTTGTTGCAAAAACGTCTGAATGTTGGAGTCAGTTCTATAGGTAGTAATGCGTTAATGTGATATTTGAATACCGCTGGTTTGCAATAAATAAACTAATAATAACTAGGAGTTTAGAAATTATTTTTAATACCCAATAGACTGATATTATTGTTCATGTTTTGGTTTTAATTGATGGGGATTAAATTGTGATCCCTTCGGAAACAATGTGTAAAACAAACCCCATCACAAGAAATGGACTTGATAATGTTTCTCCTATTGCTATTATAGCTGATACAATTAATCCATTTCCCCAATTATGAATTCCTGTTGATAAGGATATAGTTAGTAGTAAAACAAAAGGCTGAGCATCAATAATGTTTTCAATTTTCAATTTTCAATTATATGTTCTCTTTATTTATAAAGAACATTGGCATCATCTAATAAGCTACCCCAGCAATTATCACGAAAAGACTTATTAGTAAAAATTTCACAAAAATTTGTATACATAAAAAAAAAATCAATAAAAAAAGGGATTTGTCTGCTTCAAATGACTTTTCAGAATCTGATGTAGAATATTTTTTAAATAAAATTAAGGAAGTACCGCAATTTCCTAAATTGAGAGATTTTAGAAAGATTTTATCGCCTCGCTTAACTTTGGATAAGATAAATGCAATTTTGAGATATTTGGAAAGGTCTAATCTTATCATAATTGATTTAGATGGTAACATTGTATGGATAAAAGAAAATAATTTAAAAGAGGAGTTTAGTTTGATGGACACCGGAAAGTTATCTAAGGAATTTTTAGAACATTTTGGTAATCGCAAATAAGTAAATTATTTTACAAATATTTAAATTAATTCAATTCTATTAGTTATATGTGGCTAATTTTTTCCGACGTAAACGAAGTAGACGAATTACTCCCGATGGTGAACCATTGGAAGATGTTGGTGGAGGTGGTGGAATGGGATTCTCCAGTCCCCTGAGAATAGCAATTCCCGCAATAATCGCAGTAGTAATTATCTTTGTTATTTTGTCATCCAGTGTAAAAATTGTTGATGGTGGCTTTCGTGGTGTATTGCTAAAATTTGGTGCTATAGATACCAGCGTTTCATTAAGCGAAGGTCTTCATTTTATTCTTCCGTTTAGAGATTCTATTGTACAATTTGAAGTCAGGACTCAAAAAATAGTTGAAAGTACTACCTCTGCATCAAAAGATCTCCAAAACGTTGTTACAGAAGTTGCATTGAACTATCATGTAGACCCCGATGCTGTTCCGGCATTGTATAAACAGCTTGGATTTGATTATTCTAATAGGGTTATAGTGCCTGCTATTCAGGAGTCTGTAAAGCAAGTTACCGCTCGATTTAATGCTGAAGAATTAATTACAAAACGGGAACTTGTAAAGTCTGAAATTGAAACACAGATAAAGACCCGGTTGGCTCCCTATAACATAGTAGTTGATACCATTTCAATTACCGATTTCAAGTTTTCTGAACAGTTTGTTAGGGCAGTAGAGTCTAAAGTAGAAGCTGAACAACGCGCATTACAAGCTTCAAATGAACTTCGAAGGATACAAATTGAAGCCCAGCAAACTGAAGCAAAGGCTATAGGTGATCAAAAAGGCAACATTGCACAAGCCGAAGGTACTAGACAAGCCAATATATTAAAGGCACAAGGAGAATCAGAAGCTATAAACATAATTGATAAACAGCTTAAAAATAGCACCACCTATCTTGATTGGCTAAAAGCACAAAGGTGGGATGGAAAACTTCCATTAGTAACCGGTAGCGTAGGGGGCAGCGGCAGCGGCAGCGGCAGCGGCAGCAACAATGTCGGTGCAGTTCCATTCATTAATATTCCACTAGGTGAAACAAACAACTCGACAAGATAATTAATTTTATTTTCGTAAACCGAAAATCAATATCAAAAATTAATTTTTTGTTTTTTTTATCAAGGAATGATCCAATATTTAATTTCTATATTGTTAATTAAACAATGTAAGTTTAAAGAAGTGTGCTTAGATTTGTAGTGTTTTATAATGCTCTGGGGTGATTTATCTTTAGAATCTTATTCCTGTAACTAGATAATATTCTCCATTTCAACGATAAATACATCACAGCTTAAATTATAAATTTATTATATTATTTGTCTTTGTAAATATCTTTTATAATTTAATATCGCCTCTAGGGTTTTTGCTAAATAGTTGTTATTTTTGATATTGGAAGTGCAAATATGTAAATGAGATATCATCATAAGTTAAATTGTGTGCACTTGTATTTGTTAAAATAATACAAGATCTACTGCCATCAATTAGGTGAAAACTTGCCTTTTACGTTTCTACAAATAAAAATATACTTTTTTTATTGACCGGGTGTACCTATTTACATCTAATAAAATATTAAAAATAAAGGCGCTTTTAAAAACCTGATTAGGGTAAAACTTGGCTGTTGCTGTTACTTGTCAGGAATGGGCTATTGATTAATGTATCAACTGTTTTTGTGACTTTGAAATAAGGTATTGATATACCCTTCTCCAGTGTACTTCTAAATCACATCCACATCGTGAGGCTGGCTTTCTTTATATCCGGCCGCGCTAATTTTTATAAACTCTGCATTTTCATACATTTCGCTAATTGTTTTTACGCCGCAATAACTTAAACCTGATCTTACACCCCCAACTAATTGCCGTATTATTTCTATAACACTCCCTTTATAGGGAACCATTGCCTCTACTCCCTCTGGAACGTAATCATTCAAATCATCATTGTCTATATTCATCTCTGCATTTTCTCTGTATTTCCTACCTAATGATGCCGAAAACGAAGCCATTCCTCTATACATCTTATATTTTTTTCCGTTTTTGACTAGTGTTTTGCCTGGACTTTCGTCTGTGCCTCCAAACATGCTTCCTATCATTACAGAAGATGACCCCGCTGCTAAAGCTTTGGTTACATCTCCTGAAGTCCTTGTTCCTCCGTCCGAAATCACTGGAATATCGTATTTCTTTGCTATTTTTACGCTATCTATTATTGCAGTTAATTGTGGAACTCCTGAACCTGTTATTATTCTTGTAATGCATATAGAACCTGAACCTACCCCTACCTTTACCGCATCAACCCCTGCTTTTATTAAATCCTCCGTTCCTTTTTCAGTCGCTACGTTTCCAGCTATTAGCTCGCAGGTTGGAAATGCTTTTTTTATTAGCTTTACCGTATTTATTGCATTGTCACTATGTCCATGGGCTATATCTACCACAATTACATCTGCTCCATTGTTTAGCAACGCTTCGGTTCTTTCAAGATAATCGTCTTTCACGCCTACTGCAGCACCAACTAGTAGCCTTCCTTTCTTATCCTTTGATGCATTGGGATATTTTTCCATTTTTAATATATCTTTCCCAGTTATTAGGCCAATAATTTTTTCTTCTTCGTCAAGAATAGGTAATTTTTCCATTTTATTTTTATGAAGTATTTCCTTCGCTTGTTCTATTGTTGTTCCGACTTTTGCAGAAATGACATCTTTGGTCATCAAACTTGAAACATTCATGTTCAGATTTTTCTCAAATACAATGTCTCTACGTGTGATTATCCCACAAAGTTTTTTATTGTCATCTTCAACTAACAAGCCCGAAATGCCTTTTTCAGACATGATGGCATGAGCTTCTTTTATCGTGTTGTGTGGACCAATTGTGTAAGGCTGCTCTATTATAACTGATTCACTTCTTTTTACCTTTAATACTTCTTTAACTTGATCCTGTATTGTCGTAAACCTGTGAATTATTCCTATGCCTCCTTCTCTTGCCAAAGCACTAGCCATGCCTGATTCTGTAACTGTATCCATGTTGGCACTAATTATTGGAATATTGATTTTGATATTGGTTGATAATTTAGTTTTTAAATCCGTTTGAGATCTTGACATTATTGGCGATCTCTTTGGAACAAGAAGAACGTCATCAAAGGTGAGACCTTCTTTGAAGTACAATATTACCTTTATCCTTAGTATTTGCTAGGATTATAAGCGTTTTCTTTTTGGTTTAAATTAAAAGCTAATTTTTATCAGATTGTGTATTGTTGTGGGGTTTGAATTTTGTACCTGTCATTGCTGCCTTTTGATAAATAGGTGAGTTGTGTAACTGAATATGCATAAAGATCATAATCTGCTTCCTTAAACTTATTTTCAAATAAAAAATAATGGCAAAACTATGTGGATTTTAATATATTTGTCATCTGTTTATTTAGTGATTCTAAAGAGTATTTTCTATCTTCGATGGATTGTTTTTGCATAGTTTAAACCTGATTGAACCCATGCTTTCTTTCTTCACATTTGTAAATTATCTGTCTATTTTTTTCTTCGATCTATGGTATCATTAATTTCAGCTCCTGTGCCTATTATTGTAACCGGAATACCTGCTTCAGATTCAATGTTCTCTATGAATTTGGTTGCTTCTTTTGTAAGTTTTGAATAATCTTTAATACCTTTGCATTCAGGAAAAATGATGTCTAATTTTGTTAGTGCAATCTGGGTAGCACTATTAATTCGAATGGATTTTTTTGCAAGATTGAAATCAAAGGGTGCTGCTCTTCTTTCCCTCCCTGTTACACTACCAAATTCCAACCAATTTTTTTCTTTAGCTTCTTTAGTACCTATTTCATTTGCTAACGGACCTTCTCCCACTCTCGTAACATATGATTTAAAAACAATTAAAACGTCATCTATTTTTTTTGGACCCACACCTACATCAGAACATATTGCAGAAGCAGTTACATCCTTAGAAGTTACAAACGGATACATTCCATGATACAGCGATAAAAAAGTTCCCTGTGTCCCTTCTATGAGAACATTTTCTTTATTGTCTATTGAATAGTTAATCGAATTACTGATATCTTCCAAGAATAAAGCCACTTCAGGAATGTCTTTTGCAAGTTTTAATTTTCTCAATGCTCTGTCTGCATTGGCGGGGCCAGTTCCAGTACCCGTGGTGCCAATGGTTTCTTTTAGATGATCATCTTTCTTGTCTCTCTCTTGATGATGCTGTTCAATAATGCCACACTGGAAGTCTATGAATGTTCTGTCAATCGCATCAAATGTGTTGATTTCTTTCAAAAGCGTGTTAGGTTCCACTAATACGCCTGCCCCAATCAATAGTTTCGTATCTTTGTTTAATACTGCGCTAGGTAACATCCTAACTTTATATTCTTTATTGTTTTGGACAAAGGTATGTCCTGCATTAGGTCCTACTCCCCCTCTTGCGGCCAAATTATAATTGTCATTAATTGCCAAATAAGCTATAACTTTCCCTTTTCCTTCGTCGCCATAAAATCCACCTATCGTAACCGTACAAGGCATATATCATTTTTATAAAAATTATATAATATTTAATCTTAATAGTTCCATTTTAAATTATTATCATTGTTATTATTTTTTTCCTGTAAAATCATATTCCGTAAGAAAAAAATTACAGAACCAATATTTTTCTACATGGGTCAAAACTCATCAGCATCAAAATTCATTGAAAATATTCTGATTATCTTGTCAAACTTGCCTGTTGGATTCAGAAATGCCATTATCAAAAAAAGATTGGATGAATTTAATGGTTTTGACCAATCCGAAAAAAAGGAAATAATCACCAATATTTTAAAGAACTATGGCAAGATAGAAAAACCCAAAGTGTTGGATCTTTTTAATTCATGGTTGACTTCTCTGTCCGAAATGGATAACTCTTCAATAAACTCTATTTTTTACTCGTATCTATTAGAGTTGCATCTAAATCCCCCGGAGTTGAGGGATTTTGATAGTCAATTTATTTTATCTTTGGTTAAAATACTGAATGATCTGCCTGAAAATAAAAGGGATAAACTGTGGTATTGTTTCATGGAAACAATATTAAACACCCCTGACCCGAAGAAATTTGTAAAATTAATCCCAAATGTTGGATAAATAGTAAATAGATAAGATTGATTACTGGAGGTGTTTGTAACCTCTATTAAATTATTGTCATTTGCTTTCTGGCTTTTTCTCTATCTCCCCAAGAGTTTTTTCAAAAAATCCCTTTTCGTATTTCTTTAAAGCTTTTCTGTGTTCTGGAAGCGACATATCAAGTCTCATTTCATTCATTACCATTACTGCATAGGTAGTCCATTCTTTCCAACAATCAGGGCAGGATGGATATTTTTGCGATGTTGGATCTTCTACCTCGCTTTCCTCAAAGGTTTTGTTGCATTTTAAACAAGTCTTAGACATCGTTTATTAAAAATGATTGATATGCCTTATTATGTTTTTTTATTCGCCGGAAAATTTGTGCTTGTATTGCTCCCTTTATTTTATCCTTTATATTTTTTTGTCAGGTGTGGTTTTGATACTTAAACCTACCTATTGTGATAAAACATTGAAAATTTTTAAATGTTGGATTATTTATATTTTTTTAATAAATATTGAAAGTTATTTTAGAGTCCACCTAAATCTAATACAAGTTTTTACCTTTATAATCTCACAATATTTATTAACTCTATATTATAATGTAACTTTAATGAAAAAGGTAAATAAACCAGTTTACATTGCAGCAAGTCTACTTGCAATTCTTAGTGTAGTGGCTGTTTCATCCAGTGGAAACTTTAATGTTTTCGCTCAGGGTGCCGACTTCCCAATCACCATTGTTCCGGGAGCATCCACTTTGACAGATAAAGCATACAGTCCTCCTTCCCCTCAGGAAGTAAAAGTTGGCCAAAAGGTTATATGGACAAACGATGACTCTGTTCAGCACACCATTACATCCGGAACTACAGGATCCCCGGACTCTGGTAAAGAATTTGATTCTGGATTAACCAAACTGCTTAGCAAAGGCGATACATTTGAACATACATTTGCTGCTGCCGGAGAATTCCCATACTATTGCCAGTTACATCCACAAATGTCTGGTACAATAGTAGTAAAATAATTCTTTTTTTTTCTTTTGATGTTATAAATTATAATATTCTTTGAGTCTTAATCCCTCGCTGTTAGTTTATGTCTTGGATAACTTTGAATCTGGTTTAGAACATTTCGGTATTGTCAATAGTGATGTTTTTGATGAATTGTTGTTCTTTCTCTCCCAATATGACATAAAAATCAAAGACAATAAAATAGGCATTTCAATTCATAATAAACTTACTATTGCATTGATAGCTGTTTACAATGGTGTTGATTTGGTTAGCATATGTAGCAAAATAAATTGGCATGATTTTGAGTTGTTTTCATCCGAAATAATGAAGTGTCATGGTTATTCTGTTTATAAAAATTTTCGATTAAATAACCCTAGGCGGGAAATAGATATAGTAGGCATAAAATCTCAAAAAGCTTTGTTAATTGATTGCAAACACTGGAAAAAGAATTCTCTAACTGGTCTTAAACATATTGCCGAGAAACAAAAAAGCCGTAGCGTGCTTTTTTTAGAGAAAACAAAAATGAATATAAAAAATGCTCTTCCGATTGTATTGACATTTTTGCCGAATGCCATCCAGTTTATTGATGGCATCCCACTTGTTTCTATAAGCGCGTTAAATTCCTTTTTGATGGATTTTGATGATGGCTGTCAAAATTTTTGTAAAATTTAAGAAGTTTTAATGTCATTTACCTTTGCATTGGAAAGAAATTCCTTTGCATTTTTCAAAACCCTTTTGCTATTATCAAAAGATAGTTTTTCTAACGCATCATTGAAATTTAACCACGCAAAGTTAATGTGCTCAAATGATAATATCACTTTATTGGAAGTGGTCTCTGCAAGGTAATATGTGACTGATTTATTTACCAACTTTGATTTCTTTCTATATTTGTAAGAGATCTGCTGTCTGAAACCTTCTATTAGTTTTATGTCTTCTATTCCTGTTTCTTCCCTTACTTCCCTTTTGATTGTTTCGATTTCGGTTTCCCCAAATTCAATATTTCCCTTTGGAAAATCCCAGTGCCCATAGCTATAATTGAGAATCAGGTATTTTGTTTCAAAATTCTCATCTATAGTATGTAATACCGCCCCAGCAGAAACTTCGTCATACATTGCCATGAGTGATTTTTACACTTATAAAAATATGTTCCTAATTATTTTTCTTCTGGCTTTTAATCTATTCTAATGTTTGAATCGTCAAATTTTTCACCCGTACTGTAATCATGTATGTCTTCCCATTCCTCCATTGTCATCCAATAACCACAGTATATTTTTTTTGTCTCTTTTTCTATATCTCCATGCTGAGGCATTCTTCCCATTGTGTAAAAAATGGCATGATATTAACTTTTTTCTTTTACTCATTTTCCATATCTTCTGGATCTTTTTTGGTATGTCCTTATCGCCCTCATTAGGTCTATCTTTCTGAATTCAGGCCAAAAAATGTCTACAAAAATAAGTTCGCTATACGCACTCTGCCATAATAAAAAACCACTCAATCTCTTTTCCCCTGAAGTTCTTAATATTAAATCAGGTTCTGCTTGTGGAAGGTGTGCTGTATACAAATTTGATTCTATTAGTTTTTCATCTATTTCGTCAATTTCTATTTTGCTTTGCTTAACCGATATTGCTATTTTCTTTATCGCATTCAATAATTCCTTTTGTCCTCCATACGCAATAGCTATATTTAAATACATATTTTGGTAATTTTCTGTTATTATCTCTAGTTTTTTTAATATTCTCTGAAGCCCTTCTGGTAATTTCTTGAAATCCCCTATCGACTTTATCCTTATTTGTTTGTTGTGTATCCTTGTATCCTTGTATAATTTATCTAGTTTCTCTTCTAATAGCGAGTAAATATTATTAATCTCGTATGGCTCCCTTTCCAGATTTTCGTCTGAAAGCACATAAACTGTAGTTATTTTTATCCCTAAATCATATATCCAGTTAAGCAAATCTTCTGCTATGTCTGCACCTATTTTATGGCCTTTCTCTTTTTCCACTTCTTTTATTTTTGACCACCTTCTGTTGCCATCTAAAATTATACCTATGTGTTGTGGGGATGGGTATTGATTTATCTGATTTAAAAGATGTTTTTCATAAATTTTATAGATTATATTATGTTTTGAGAGTTTGTAGATTACTTTTAAGCATTTATCTAATATGGACATGATTTATTATTATAATACCAAACTTTTGGAAACATGTTTATTTCTATTGATTGTCGTTTTTAAGCGCCTCTCCACCTTTTCTATTTCTAAAGTATTGAAAAAGAAACGTTGCAACTATTAAAGTAATTGCCAGCCCTATCAGTAGAGAAGAAATCAGATTAAATGGATTCCCCCTTGCGCTGATGAGTGATGTGAACTGTAGCATTGGTATATAAAGCAAAGCAAGAACAACCAATCTTAAAATATCATATATTATTTTTATACTGCCCTTAAACCAATTGCTTAATAACACTCCTGCAAAAATTGTTGATATTCCTATCCATAACAATGTAATGGTTCCTGATGCAAAACTCTCTAGTATTGATTTATTTGTAATTATTGAAGTTATTCCTTTTTGTGATTCTATTAAATTCGGAGGAATGTGCGATATTCCATTCAGTATTGATGCTAAAATAATCAATGTTCCTGCAAAATATGAGAATATCCTTATGAATCCTGAAGGCGTTGGTTTGGATAACGTAGCTATTGATTTGTCTATGTCAAATGCCCTTACAATAAATGCCAAACCCAACATGCTCAAGCCCAAAGCAAATGCTTCTCTTGAAAATCCAA
Source organism: uncultured Nitrososphaeraceae archaeon (assembly GCA_963779615.1). Taxonomy (GTDB): domain Archaea; phylum Thermoproteota; class Nitrososphaeria; order Nitrososphaerales; family Nitrososphaeraceae; genus Nitrosocosmicus. Next base: position 904,764 of record CAVZZA010000003.1, on the reverse strand, counting down.
AAATTATCGAAAGCCCGCTGGTTACGAGTAATGCACCGGGTAAACCGAGGAAAAACTTGGAATACCGAGGATCGTAAAATAATATTTTTATATAGCGTGCCAAAATAGCATATGAGTATTCTACACTTCTGCTTTGTCTAACTATTACCCTTTGAATTGAAATTATTGGAATTTTTCCTTGAATTATGGGAATTACTGTTTCGTCATCTTCTCCATCTGAGACAACTACTGCTCCATCTGCATTATATTTATCCAATACTGTGTCTATTTCTTGTGCAATTTTTGCATCCCCCTCTATGCCTCTGTTAAATCTGCCTGCCACAAGAGTGACCTCCACATCGTGGCCTTTTGTCCTAAATTCTTCATAGGATTTAATTGCCCCAAAGATTGCATTACAATCAGAATCTTCTGGATCTTTTATTGCAAGACTTGTTCCTGCTTCAATGCAAAGTTCTTTGCCTATTATTGGTGTCTCAAGTCCACCTTTGATTCCTATGTCATCATCTCTGTCTATACAAATAATTATTATTTTGTTGTAACCTTGAAACGATCGTATTGCATTACGGTTGTTATTATTTGTAAAATTTCTTTTATTATTCGATTGGCCTGATCTAGGCATTAACTATACAACAAAATAAAGTAATCTCTATTTATTAAATTACTTGTTGCATTTTATTAATAATTTAGAGTTTTTCTAAAAGATTATGTGAATAACCTTTTGTGTTCTTCTAACATGCACCTATTGTATATCACTTTTATTCCTTTATCTGCGGCGATTTTTTCTGCTTCTTTGTTGTGTATGCCCTTTTGCATCCATATCACTTTTATTCCTTGTTTATCTATTGACTCCTTTATTACTTGTAATACATCTTCTGACCTTCTAAAAATGTCTACTATCTCTATCATGTCCGGAATTTCTGAAACTTTTCCATATGATTTTTTTTCCTGAATCTCTGAATAGTTTGGATTGACTGGAATTACGTTATATCCTTTTTCTATTAAATATTTTGGAACATAGTGTGATGGTTTGCCTTCACTGGGTGACATTCCAACTATGGCAATATTCTTTAATTTGTAAATCTCTTTTATTTCTTGATCTGAAAAATTATCTGTTTTTATTTCACTCATATTTGTTGGTACCTGTTTGATTTATTAATGAGTTTTGATTTCAAAAAATAATCTATGTGGATTAAGTACTTTTTTGTTGTTTTTTATTATATGAATAAATATGATGAATATCTATATTAAAATAATTATTTTAGTTTATTGTCTATGAGATTTGCTGATTGGTATCCGCATTATTTGGAAATTTTACCCAAACTAAACCTTGACATAAAAAAAGATATTCAAAGTTCTTTAATTTTATCCGGTCTGATTTCAGATAGATCGCCTGGATTAAACTGTTTTAAAAAATTGACCAACGAAAAAGTATTAGTAATTGGTGCCGGACCAAGCATAGAAGAGCCATCGATTCAAAAATTTATCAAGGATCATTCAAATTTTGTCATAATATCGGCGGATGGATCAACAGAATTATGCCTTGAGTTGGGTATTGTTCCTGATTTTGTTGTGACCGATCTTGATGGCAATATGGATTCTTTATTGTCTTCCAATAAATTAGGGTCAACACTGATAATACATTCTCATGGGGACAATATCAATAAAATTATAAAATTTGTTCCAAAGTTTAGGTATTTCCTTGGAACAACTCAGGTATTTCCTCTTCATAACGTTTATAATTTTGGGGGATTTACTGATGGTGACAGGTGTGTGTTTTTAGCCGATGAGTTCAAAGCTGCAGAGATTTGGTTAGTTGGAATGGACTTTGCGTCTCCTGTAGGGCATTTTTCAAAAAAAATCATAACCAATTTAACATTAAAAAAGAAAAAATTATCTATCGCAAAACACTTAATTGAGGTGTTGGCAAAAAAATCTAACTCTGTACTATTGAATGTTTCGTCTTTTAAATTCAATTCAGTAATTAATGGGATAATTAATTATAAATTAAAATGAATACAAAAAAAGTTCTTGGTTTTACAGGCTTTGGCCTTGCCATTTTGGGAGGTTGTTTTTGGATGATTGGTCAAATCTCGTTGTCTTTGATTGTTTGGGGTTTGACATTTTTAATTATAGTGAAATTGAAACGTCTAAACAAAGCAAAAATAAACAGCGATAAAAGAAAAAAATGAGCCTTTTAATATTCTAAAATTTAGTTTTAAATATTCATATCATTTATTGACTAATTCCTTTTTTCCTATCTTGTTTCCATTGGACTGTCTTTAATTATTTTTAGTTCCAGTTTGTGTGACTATGACTCGATACCCATTCATTATCGCATATGCGTCATGGCCATGGTTCTCCTTATTGCAGTTACTGAAAGTTTTGGAATTTATGTAGTAGAAAGAAATACTTATTCAATGACTCTGTATGTTTGTAAGCCAATCAAGAAAGGCTATTGCAAACTTTTTGAGGTTTCTTATTTGTGTTATCTGTTGTATGTCTATTTTAACTCTCTTTTTATTTTATTCCGCAAAGTTGGTTTCCAATCCAACTGTTTTTCCTTTTTTTCTCCGCGTGAGGAATTACATGCCTCTAAGATAAAATAAAGAAATTCTGATTTGATAGGTTAAAACGGGTTTTTTTCCTTAATAGAGATATATGCTTTTTTAAATGCGACTGTTGTACAACATTGTCCTCCATATGCTATCATCCTCTTCATTAAGCTAAGCAAAAAAAGAACTTTGATATGTATATAGAGAAACAATATTATGGATATTGCAGATCTGTAGCCTGAGTATACCTATATAATTAATTCCTACTCTACAGTGTAACGCGTTTTTATCTGATAGGGGAGAAAATCTAAAAACCTGATTTTATACTCATAATACTACAAACTCCATTACCATCAATTTTGGGACTTTCTGTTCTTTCTTTCCCAATGTGTCATTATATTCGAAAAAGCGCTAGGAAAATGTTAGCCCTTGGCAAACTTTTTTTTTGCTTTTTAGATGGCTCGTCCAACCACATTTATTCTATTGCAAGTAACCTCCTTTTTTGAAGATGGTTTTAGACATAACAACTCCACCTAATTAAAAACCGTCATTTTTCGTCAACTTTTCAGTCAATTTCGTCGAATATACCGTCAAAGTTTCCTGTGCAATATGACTTCAAATGACCTTTAATTTGAAATTGTTGTTTATATTACAATTTATTAACAGATGAATTTAATTTACTGCTTTGTTGCATAACTCAAATTTTCGTATTTTTTAGGTGTGTTAGTTTTATTTCCGTAAGGGAATAATCGATATTTGTATTATGCTGATATGTACTCTGTTATAAATTGACGAATTTCATAGTTATGCAACAAAGCACAAATTAATACATTCTTAAAGTATTAGAGCCCTTGTTACTACAAGGAATTTAATCCCGATCAGTCCATCAAATAGTGGCAAAAAGGCACCTGCTCCAAGCAAAGGAAAATAAACATTTTTGTATAAATCATTTACACAAATACCTGGCCAATAACACTTTTCAAATATTCCGTGGCAGCAAAATAATCCATCTCATAAGATTTGGCCACATACTTTATCATTTGGCACTGTAATATTGCCTATTGTAATAAGTAAATTTGTCTTGAATAAATTTAACCGGATCAGGCATTGTCAATGCATCAATAATGATGTGGGATAGCATATTTTCAATATTTTTACGAGGTATACATAATTTCTCAAAAACAGTTTTTCCAGCCTCTCAATAGAGATTGCCATTTTTTCCAAAGTGTTATTGAGAAAGTCTTCTTTTTCGCCTTCATCCATAGTCACAGCCGATTTGTTTGGTTTTTTTCAGAGGTGAATCACTATTGTTAAATGGTGCAAATGAAGAGTCTTTTGAATTATGTTGATGCATTTGCCTATATTTCCAGGGTGTGGAGGCAGCTGCAAAAGAGGATGGTAGCGGCCAGGTTTGTTAATGGCATTTGCACTATTTCCTTGTTTATGTTTGAATTTGATATCGGACAATCCCTTATGGACTGTGTCAGTATGTCTTTGTGCATTCCACCTTCTTCTAAAAGCTCTTTTGCATTTTGAACAAACATATGATGGTTTATTCACATAGCTAATAGTATATAGGGATGGTTTATATAGCTTAGACTTTTAAGTCAACACTTTTGCTTTTTTACCTATTCATTTATTTTATATATAATATCATTCAAAAATAGATCAAGCCTGCTTTGTTGCATGATTCAATAACTCGTTTTTTTAACGTTTTAGTTCTATATCCACAGAGTAAACAGTAAAATATAATGTGGTTTGCTAATAAATTGGCATAGTTTTAACTGTTTTTAGAATCGTGCAACAAGGCAGATCAAGCAGTCCATAAACATATCTACTCCATGCATACAACCAATACAAACCAAAACTAAAAATTAAGTTTAAATATTGATTTTCCCTTAACTTTAAACGATATAAGCCCTTTGACACATGAGTTACTCGAGTCACTCAAAGTTGTTGATAAACAAAAGGACTGCATTATATACGATAGAAAACCATCATTCAACTGGTTATATATTGACTAAACCACCGTACAAATTCAATTTAAGTCAAATTAATTGAGAACATTAACAAAAAAAGCAGGTTAAGAAATGCAGGTATTACTTTTCCTTATCCATGTAATCTGTGGTTTTATACTTGAAGTTCTTGTAGGGTTCAAATCGTGTTGGAGAAACAAAGAAATACCTTTGGTATGGATAGTATAAAGTTAAGGAAAAAGCCACAGATTTATTTTGCTTTTTTATTGTATGACATACCAAGTAAAAAATAGCGCAAAACTTGTGGATCAATCTATTCATCGCATAAAAAGTGTTAATATACAGTCATGGTATCAAAATAGAGGAATGGTTAAAGGAACTTGCCAAGATAATCCTGATTTTGAGGAGAATGGATATGGCCCTGCTAAAATAACAAATGAATATACAACCTCAAGTTATACAACAAAAACAATAAAATGTTTTTGGTAGTTATTCGACAAATTACTGTATAGTAAATTATTGAGGCTCGATTGTAGAGGGCGGTTTACTTGAAATTGCATACGTTACCCATGCTACATTTTCTATCTCGTTTGTAATTTTTGAACTAATTTTTTCCAACGTATTGTATGGAACTCTTACCCAATCTGCTGTCATTGAATCCATTGATTGGACTATTCTTATTGTCACAATGTGGCCATATACCCTTTTATCTCCAAGAATTCCAACGGCCTTATCGTCACCTACTATTGCAAAAGCTTGCCAAACCTTGCTGTAGATTTTATCTTCTGTTAATATATCTTCTACAATTTTGCTAGCTGCTTTCGTAATTTTTATCTTTTCATCAGTTATTTCTCCTAAAATTCTCACTGCAAGTCCTGGGCCAGGAAAGGGGTGCCTTGTAAGTAATACCTTGGGTACTTGAAGTATTTTTGCAGCTTTTCTAACTTCATCTTTATACAAATACCTTAAAGGTTCTATTACTTTTAGGTTTAACCAACTTGGCAGTCCTCCCACATTATGGTGTGTCTTGATCACCGTAGCCGGACCTGTGGATATTCCACTTTCAATAACATCTGGATATAGTGTCCCTTGTGCAAGCCATTGAAATGGGCCTTCCTTTTCTGCAAATTCTGTAAAAACTCTAGCAAATTCTTCTCCAATTATCTTTCTTTTCTCTTCCGGATCCGATATCCCTTTTAATTTTTCTAAGAATATTTCTTGAGCTTCTATGTATTTTACATGTATGCCTAATTCTTCATTAAAAAGTTTTTTTACAATATTTTCTTCGTCCTCTCTTAAAAGGCCATGATTGACAAAAATACATGTTAAATTATCTTTAATTGCTTTATGAATCAAAACTGCAGTTGTTGTGGAATCGATACCCCCACTAACTGCACATAATACTTTTTCTTCTCCGACCTTTGATTTTATATCTTTGATGCTATTATCTATAAAATTAGTCATATTCCAATCCTGTTTTGCTTCGCTGATTACATGGGAAAAATTATTGAGTATTTCCATCCCCTTTTCAGTGTGTGCAACTTCTGGATGAAATTGCAATCCGAATATTTTACTTTTCGTGTTACCAATGGCTGCTGAAGATGAGTTGCTGGTCTCTCCTAAAATATCAAATCCCTCTGGAATTATTTCAGCTGTATCGCTGTGACTCATCCAACACTGTATGTTGTCTGTTTCTATATTTTTAAATAAATTTTTCTTGTCTTTTATTTTTAACACCGCATTACCGTATTCTCTGTTTATTACCCTTTTTATTCTTCCTTTAAAATGGTCTACTATGATTTGGTGCCCATAGCATATTCCTAAAATTGGGACACCCAGTTCAAATATTTTTTCATCCGGCCTTGGAGAATTTTTTTCGTAAACACTTGCAGGTCCGCCTGACAAAACTATCCCTTTTGGTTTTAATTCCGTAATTGTTTTTATTGGTGTATTATATGGTAATAATTCACAATAAACATTAGATTCTCTTATTCTTCTAGATATTAGATGACTGTACCTGTGATCCGAAATCTAAAACGATTATTTTATCCATCACTTTTCACCTTTTTCCAGCATTCTTGTAAATACCCACGCTACAGTATTGAATATTTCATTTACTCTTTCTTTGTCCCTATAATTATTAATTTCTATTTTTTTTATGATGTTTTCGCTGTTTTCTTTAGGCCGTGTATAAAAGGAAATTATGTCTGTTTCTGATAGTTGCCCTTGTTTCATTTTATCTGTGTCCTTGCTTTTCATTCCCTCTAGAATCCTGTTTATAAAAAAAGATTTGAAAGGTGGCGTTTCTAAATTAAAGTTAATCGATTCCATCGGAATTATTTCTATTCTTTCCTTCGAAACTTCAACCTGCGCAATTACTGTATTATCTTTCATTCTTTTTATCTGTCTAGTTTCAAGTGCTTGTGGTTTTTCTTCCTGATTTTTTTGAATGCGTGAAATGTCTTCTTTCTTGATCCCGTTTTCAACAATCGATGATTTTTCATTAGATAACGATTTTTTATTTAAATTAAGGTTTGCTGCAGTTTTAAAACTCCCTTGCTTTAATACCGAGTCAATCAACGATAATGTTATTTTAATTCTTTCTATTTCTTCCTGTTTTTCAGAAATTAATTTGGTCAACCATTCCCTTATCTCTGCTGCATTTTTAATATCATCTTCGGGGTAACCTGTCATATAGCATTTGAACTATTTTTCAATATTAAATGTTGTTTATTTCATTAATATCGCCCTTCAAATTGTTATTAGTAGCATCTTTAATCATTTGATCCGTTTATTCCTAAAATGTCCCACATTTGAGGCAAAACAAGTGCTTGGTTTTTTCCTGTGTTTTTAGCGATAAATCTCTTTGATATTTTTTATACCCACAAATACTCTGGTTAGTGATTTAATATTTTTATTTATTTTTCCAAGAGTTTCTATATTTTATGATTATGATGATGAAAGCAAAGCATGTTGTTTGCTGGTATTCTTTATGTTGTCGATACATCACCTCATCACCTCATCATATCTTTTATATCTGTTGGAACTGAATGATGGCTAACATTTCTACTCATGGGTTCATCAAAACTAACAGTCTTGTTCCTGTAATTGTGCCTTTAACATGATTTGTTTACTTGAAAATAATTAAATTAGATGAATTCTATCCACTTGTTAAATTGTAATATGACTCCTTCAATTCCTTTTTCTGAGCGGATAGGCATTCTGTGCAAAGATAAGCAAAGCAACTTGATTTTGGCTATAGATCCAAAATACGGTACAAATAACTTATTTACATATGTGTTGGATTTAATTAGAAAATTAGGTAAATATATTTGCGCAGTTAAATTGAATTTTCATGTAATATTGCCATTATCTTTTACTGAATTAAAAAAAATAAATTATGTTGCTCATAGGGAGAAATTGCAGGTTATAGCCGATATTAAACTAAATGATATTCCAAATACAAATGATGTGACTATTGACTATCTCCATTCAATGGGATTTGATTCGATTATTGTTAACCCTTTTATCGGAAAAAATAATCTTCAAACAACAGTTGATTTTGCGCATTCTTTGAATTGTGGTGTTATTTCTCTAGTTTACATGAGCCACAGCAGTGCTAGAGAAGGATTTGGGGTCCATGTAGTTGATGCCTCAAATCATAAACCAGAGGAGCCCACAACGCTATACAGAGTTTTTTATCAAAATTCAAAAGATTCTGAAGTTGATGGTATTGTTATAGGGGGTAACAGACTGGACGTATTGAAAGAGTTTTCTTCGAAAAACCCTAAAATTCCGATCTATTCTCCAGGACTAATTACACAAGGGGGGGATATTAAGTCAGCATTGGAATGCGGGGCTGATTATTTAATAATAGGGCGCGCAATAACAAGTTCTCCAGACCCACTTCTTGAATTGCAGAATATTCATAACTTGGTTAACAATTATAAAAATGGATAAGCAACACAGATAATTTTTTACCTAACCTTAAAATATCAATATACCCCTTTGAATTTAAATATCATTAGAAAAGGTACACCTTCTATTGTTTTTACACTATTTTTTTTAGCAAGATTGAGACTAAGGGCAAGGTCCACAATGTTTTTTCCTACCAAATTTATTATTGAGGATGAATTAAGAATCTTTATCGCATCATCATTTGTGATCTCCTCGCTATAAAAATAATCTTTTGATATGTTGATTGTAAAATCCTCCTGATTGATTTCTTTACCTACCAGATTCAAATCACAGATGTTAGCAATTTGAGTTTCTTGATATCTAATTTTACGTAAAGCATAATTGTTTTCTTGTTTCATTTCATTCATTATATTTTCAATATTTTAATTTTTCATGTTTTTTTTTATTTATATTTTCTCTTAATTATTATCATCATATAATCAAAAAGTAATAATTATGTTTTATTTTAAAAGGATTATTGCCCTCGGATAAAAAATTCAGTAGCGATAAAATTAAAAAAAATAAATTGGATAAAAAGGGATTAATTGTAACTTTATTCATAGTTATCGGTATTGTTGGAGCCAGCTTTATAGTCTGGTTTTTACCCCAAGACAACAATAAAAATAACACTTCAAATAATGTCGCTATGCCTTTTTCAAACCCTAATGACACATTGATTTCTGTTAACAACCAGTATATGATATTAAAAAATGAAGTGAGCAATCAGTTAAATAATTTTTCGTCTGGAAATCAAACCAATTTAACCCAAGTTAAAAGTAGTATTGATGTTTCTATCGAACAAAATAATGAATTGATGCAAACCCTGTTAAATGGCAATCCATCTGGACCTCTTGTTAATGGATATGTAAAATTAATGAATAGCCTAAAAAACTTTTCATTTTATTTAGGTGATATCAAAAATATAACCTCTTCTCCTTTTCCTCCATCCTCAAATTTGACAAAATATTTCATTTCATCAGAAAAAAAATGGATAGTTGAATAATAAAAAGGATTATTTATAAATAGCATTTTTAAATCTTTAAAAAGATGCGATTACTTGAATATCAGGGAAAGGAGCTTTTCAATCAATATGGAATAAAAACTCCATTGTCTTTTCTAGCCTCAAATATTGGTGATGCCAAAAACGGTGCACAACAGTTGGGTTATCCATTTGTTTTAAAATCCCAATTAACAGTTGGGGGTAGGGGCAAAGCTGGTGCAATACAGAAATGTAAGGGGCCTTCGGAATTTGAATCAAAATTTAACGATCTCCTGAATAAAGAAGTAAAAGGTGAATTACCTAGAGGTATTTTGCTGGAAAAAATGGTTGATATCTCTAAAGAACTTTATTTATCGATTTTCTTAAACAGGAGTAAACGGTGTTTTTCTATAATTGCATCAGCCGAAGGCGGAGTAGATATCGAACAGACAGAGAATAAGGTCATCCAGGATTTATTCATAGATGGAATTTCTTTGGATATAGCAAATGATGTTGCAAATAAATTAAATATCCCTGATAGTTCCAAAAGTAGTTTTGTGGATTTATTACTACGTCTTTTTAAGTTTGTTATTGAAAAAGAAGCAGAACTTGCTGAAATTAATCCACTGGCAATTTTGTCAGACGGTTCATTGGTTGCATTGGATGCTAAAGTGATTATTGATGATAATTCTTTATTTAGGCATGAAGAATTAAAAATCTATCTGTATTTGAGTGAATTGGAGAAACAGGCTTCTAAAAATGGGTTTTCATTCGTAGAGTTGGGCGGTAATATAGCTATTATTGGAAATGGTGCAGGGTTAGTTATGTCTACATTGGATATGGTTTCTGATGCTAATGGTCAGGCGGGATCATTCCTTGATTTTGGTGGAAAGGCAACAAGTGAAACTATTTACAAAGCTCTTGAAGTAATCAGTGAATTGCCAAAAATAAAAGCAATTCTTGTTAATCTTTTTGGGGGAATTGTTAGAACTGATCTTGTAGCTCAGGGAATATTGGATGCCTACAAAAATGATATAATAAACGTCCCTGTATTTGCTAGGATATCTGGTGCGGAGTCTGAAAAAGCAAAACAAATGCTGCAGGGTAGTAGGGCAAAGTTATTCGATACTGTAGAGGAAGCAATAAATGCAGTAGTTTCAAACGTAAATACTAATTAAAAATGATAAGCTTGACTTTGCAATTTGACATATTTGAAATATTGACTGGCTTGCCAAATGATCCAGATTTTGAAAAAAAACCAGTAATAATTCAAGGCATTACCGGAAGCTTTGGTTCAACTCATACAAAATTAATGAAAAGTTACGGGACAAATGTTACTGCAGGTGTAACCCCTGGAAAGGGCGGCTCTAATTTTGAGGGCATTCCAATATATAACACTATGAAAGAAGCGGTTCAGTCAACAGGTGCTTTTATTTCAGGCATTTTTGTACCTGCTCCATTTTTTTATAAAGCAGCAAAAGAAGCCATTGATAGTGGTATAAAGTTAATAGTTGCAATACCAGAGCATGTTCCCGTTTTGGATTCTATAAAAATATGTGAATATGCAAAAAAACAAGGTGCCAGAATGATTGGGCCCAATACACCCGGAGTTATTGTCCCTAAAGTTATGAAAGTGGGAATTATGCCTGCTGGCCCATTTACTAAAGGAAATACTGTGGTGTTTTCAAGAAGCGGCACTCTAATGTATGAAGTATCGTTTCACCTTTCTCGATCTGGATATGGCCAGCGTTTAGGATTAGGCATTGGTGGCGATCCAATAAACGGTACCAATCTTATCGATTCTTTTGAACTAATACGAGATCGTGATGATGTTGATTCCATAGTAGTAGTGGGTGAGATTGGGGGCGATGCAGAAGAACAATTGTCTGAATATATCGTAAAAACTAATTTCTCCAAACCTGTTATTGCTTATATTGCTGGACGAGCTGCGCCAAAGGAAACACGAATGGGTCATGCCGGTGCGATTGTATATGGGAATTATGGTTCTGCAGAATCAAAAATTACCAACTATTCTAAAGCAAATGTTCCTGTAGCAAAAAGCCCAAGAGAAATTCCTTTATTGCTTAAAAATCTATTGAAGAGATGAGGAATATGTCATAATAAATTAAAATTTGGATTAGATTTACTATTTTATGTGATGCTTTTAAATGGAAAAAAGATTTTGCACTAATTGTATGCTAAAAACATCACATGAATTTTTTGATGAACCTGATGTAATTTATACCTATAAAAGAAAACGTTCGTACAAGTGCTTGAACTGCGGTTATTTATCGAAAAAAAGAGGATTAAGACCTTCTTCAGAATCAGTTTATTAGATATTTGAGGCATGGTCATAATTCAAAATTACTTGTCTTTGTCCTTAACTCCATGTCAGCCTGTCCCAAGCACGCATTTTATTGGTTTTGGATTGGATTTGCCTACTTTACATTTATAACATACCATTGGATGATAGGGCAAAACAGACACCAGTACAATTGCAGATACGGCATGAAATCCTCGTGCTGGTAATGGGTCTATCCCAAGACTGACTTGATATGCTCTATCAGCAGCTCTATTTGTATTCCCCTCTGGTTGTAGATGGACTATACGACTGCAGATTTGCAAAAACATGCAAGCTCAAGCCTCTTTTTGAAAGTACTTTCGTGTCTTTCTAAAGGACGGACCACACCTATTCCCAAGATCCTTTTGCTGTGTTTGCACAGTTTCCTGTCACCATAACCAGCATCAGCTGCCGTATAGGCGTAAAGATGGTAATAAGGAGAATGCCAAAGAAGAAGAGGATGTTAAAGAAACGTGCATCTGGTTATCCGGCACATTGGCAGTGGTTGCATCATCTGCTGTCGATGGTGCTATAAGGTTACCTATTGCAGGTGTCAGATGCGGTTGTATCCAAAAATCCATCCCTTGGTGTGATTTTGTCCCCACCTTGCATCCGTGTCAATGCCGAACGAGGTGCAACTCCTTTTTTCATGAATGGATGACTTGTGCCATAGACGACCATTTGCTTTTAGGAGAGTGCTGTTGTTGCTGTTATAGAATGGTCAACCACCAATCCTTCTGCTGCTGCAAATGGATATCCCCCATTGTTGATGTTCTCTTTTTTTGCATCTGCCGAAATGGTCTTCTGTGGCAGCCTGTCAAATGTACGTCTGCCAGGTATTATTGCAAGACCGCATGCAAAGGCTAAATTGCGGTTAAGCTGACAATCTGCATTTAAAAACATGTGCAAAGCGTTGTCAAGATCATGTCGAAGCCGTCCGTACAACAAAACACCTTAATTGCGGTTGGAGAACAGATGCGTGGTCTACCGCGTTTCCCGGTATGCTGCCAAGGCATAAGGCTGTCAGATACGGGATGTAAAAAAGGATGGATTCATTCAATCTGTCAAGATCTACTTTGGGACAGTTGTACTCAAAATAATATTCCAGAGGTTAGCTTTAAGCTGATGTGGATTATATCGAGATAATTTGAATTATGACATGCCTCAGATAAGTAAAAAAACAGATGGCTTAAATTTTGTTGGGATTATTGTCATTTTTTGACGCAATCACATTAAAAAACCCCATCCAGCCTAGGTCGGTGAATTCTGTTTGATGGGCATGAAACATGTATTTTCCTGGAAATTCTGCTTTAAATTCCAAAATTCCTCTGTCTCCTTGAGATAACGTCACTATGTCATTTGTGTATTCTGCTTCTGTTCCTGTACCTGATGCTATGTATTTAAACATCATTCCATGCAGATGAAATGAGTTTATTAAATCAAACTCAAGCATATTTACTAGATATATTCTATAGTTTTCTCCTTGTTTTATATCAATGGGATAATCCATATACTCAAATGCCTTGCCATTTACTGTGTAAATTTCGTTACTTCTTTCTGCCTCTTCTTCTTCTGCTATAAACTTTGTAGGGTCTTTTTTATCGACTGCAGGTATAGTAACTGGACCCTCCAACTCGTAGTTCATATCGTAGCCGTTCATTAGCATTGCAAACTCTTGCATCTGTTCCCTTGGATCTTTTGGGTCTATTATGAACATACCATACAGCCCTCTGTTAATGTGATCTGCAATGGGATTGACGTGACAGTGATATGGATATACGCCGTATGGTTTTGCTGTAAATGCGTATGTAAAGCTTTGACCCGGCATTATGGTTCCACCAGGTCCATCTACTCCGTCAGATTCGGCAGGATGAATTGAATGCATGTGAAATGAATGGGGTAGAGCGTTTTTACCCAAATTCATAACTGTGATTTTCACCAAATCTCCTTCGGTCATTCTCATGGTTGGGCCGGGAACAGTTCCATTATAAGTCCATGCCTTGAATTGGTGACCCTGATTTGAAATGGGAATTGTTTTACCTTCTTCGGCAATAAGTGTAAATTCCCTTGTTGTCTGCTGTTTTTTCCCATCTATACTAACATGACCGCAGTTAAAATATGTCAGATATTCTATAGAGTTAGGGGTTTTGCTTGCATCATTTGAACAATTTTTATTTTTATCGTATTCTGTGACATTGTTTATATATCCACTATTTTCTTTAATGCCATTTTTATTATTTTTATCATTAGATGTTTGAGGATAAACAGAATCAAGGGAATAGTTCGAAAAACTTGCGAGAATTAATAAACTTAATATCTTTACTCCATAAAATTTTAGTTTTTGGTCCACTATTTTTACGTTGATTTTATAGTATAAAAACTAACATAAATTATTCTATTAAACAATCCACTTTGTTTTATAAGATTTATATAGTGTTGATTATAAAATACCCAAATTTTAATTATTCCTAATAGTTTATTATTATTAGTTTAATAATTAAAGGGTATAAAATAATTAATTAATTGCTCAATACAATATAATGTGGTATATATGAATAAAAGGTATTTAGTTTACTTGGATAACAAAAAGAAATCATATATTCCAGAGGATTATAAATATGTCATAAAGCATATTCGGGCTCTCTTGCAGGAATTTTCTATGATAGAAGTGCGAGAGGTTAGAATATCAAGCTATTTTGTTGAAATAGATTTAAGTGTACACAGCTTCGAACAAGAATTATTTCAAAATGCGATATCATCAAGGTTAACTTCTGTTGGCTCGATACTGTATTGTGATGACCTCTCTGCATCAGAACATTGTTTAACTAAAGAGAATGTTGTGGACCATGCAGTTTTCTTATTTAACACCGAAAGATTCTGGAAATCTCATGAAGTTTTGGAAGGGATATGGAAAGAATCATCCGGAACAGAAAAACGAATTTTAAATGGCATAATATTGATAAACGCTGCATTTGTCCATTATCAAAAAAATGAATTAGACATTTTTATTTCTATATTAAAGCGTTCATTGGAAAAGTTATCCGAAAGATTAGGGAAATTTTATAGTTTGGATTTGAATCAGATAAAAGAAGAAATAACTAAAATTATCCATGATAAAAATTATTTTCATACCTTTAAAATCTTATCATATTGAGAGTAAACTAAGAATACCATAGAGGTGGGGAAGGGATTCGAACCCTTATATATTCGCTATCTGAATTTTGTTATTTTGTTCTGCAGGCGAACGCATGGCCGCTCTGCCACCCCACCAGCAACAGTCTTCACTTACATGAAAACTTATATTTCTTTTGCAATTGATGTGTGTTTATTTTTACCTATCTTTGATAGTTTTTTGCAGCAAGTATAATGTCTTCAGGTCTTATTGTTTTTCTACGTGCATGATATGCTAGATCGACTGCTTGTTTTGCTATATTTTCTCCTATTCTTTCTAAAATTTTTCTTAATTCATTTGCTGCTTCGTCACTAACCCTTTCCGCGCCAAATTTTTTAATTATTCTGTATGTTGACGCTAATGCTATTTCATTTTCAGAAGACATCTAATACATTTCATTTTTCTTATTTAAATAACTTGTCTATTATGTTTAATGCCTATCGTGTTATTGATTTTAACAATGCTAGAATAGTTATTATAGTCATAAATTTTAAAATATTCGTTGTATTTTGTAGACTCGCATATTCATCTTTCAGATAAAATGTATGATGAATATCTAAAACTAATGGTTTGTACTATATGTAATTTAAAAATTCAAGTTTATTCGGTTTCAGTGGATTTGGAATCCTCTATTAAAAACATTGATATTAAAAAAAAGTATTTTTTAAATTCAAACTTATTTAAAATATTGACTGGTATACATCCAGAACATGCTGATTTAGAAATATTGGAGCCTTTTAATGACTTTTTTTTAACAAATAAAGAAATTATTAATGGAATAGGCGAAGTTGGCCTTGATCCAACATATACCATTAACAATAGGTTCAACACATTTGAAATACAAAAAACTGTCTTTACTCACATGTTAGATCTGGCAGAAAAATATAATAAACCTGTTTCAATTCACTCAAGGAGATCATTAAAAGACATACTAGACATCTTGACATCTTATAAATTAAAAAAGGTTGTATTTCATTGGTACGACGGAAGCAAAAATTTTTTACGGAAGATTAATGATTTAGGTTATTATGTCTCTTTTGGCCCTTATTTGCTCTATTCGGAGGATAAAAAAATACTTTTAAAAGAATCCGACCTCTCTTTGTTGTTGTTGGAAACTGATGGTCCCGTAACATACAAGCATTGTTTTGAGAATGTTATTACCTCGCCAGCATTTATAGTAAGCTTAAATAATTTTGCCTCAATTGCTCTTAAAAAAAGCTTTGATGAATTGAAGGAGATTATTTTCAAAAATTCGATTGATTTTCTAAATGCCAAATAGTAGTATGTTTATTGTTGTGAATAATTTTATTTTATTTGCTATTTTTTGGAATAAAAGATAAAATAGCTATGTTTTTTTCCTAATAGTGTGGATAGAGTTAAACGTATGTCTAATGAATTATTGGAACGTTATCCTGACAAGTTTACAATTGATTTTAATGAAAACAAAGAAGCAATTAAAAATTATGCACAGGTTCGTTCTAAAGAATTGAGAAACAAAATAGCTGGTTTTATTACTTCTGTAGTTAACAGGAATCTTGCTCAACAGAATGCTTCTATGGCTTATTCTGAAGATGTTTTAGAATCTCCAGAAAAATCTAAGGAGTAAATATGATTGAAATCAATTTGCTTGGTGGTATTAAAAAATTAGTGGGACATTCAAAATTAAAAATAAATGAAGAATCATCAAGTGTCACTGGGATTATTTCTTATTTGGAAAATAATTTTTACTCCAATAATACAATAAATAAAAATGATATCATGATCGCTATCAACGGAATTGAATCTTCACTATTAGGAGGATATAATGCAAAAATTTCCTCAGGAGATATTGTAACTATTCTATCTGTTGTTCACGGTGGTTGAATCAGTTACTGGTATGATTCTTATTATTTCACCTTTGTGTTGAAATATTTTTTAGACCGTTTTATTTATTATTTATTGTGACTTTTAACGGGATTTTCAAAGTAATTAAGGTTTCAAAAGATAGAATTGGTGCATTAGTTGGAAAAAAAGGCTTGGTTAAATTGGAAATAGAGTCCAAATGTAATGTACACCTTGATATTGATGGAGAATCAGGAGATGTTAGTATTGGATTTAAAAACGATAATCCATCAATTGATGTTGGAGTTTTTAAAGCATCGGAAATAATCACGGCTGTTTCAAAGGGATTTTCTCCACAAAGAGCATATAGTTTGTTAAATGAGGAAAATGTTCTTCAGTTTGTTGATTTGAGGGAATATTCTGGCAAATCTATAAATTCTCTTGAAAGAATTAAGTCTAGAATAATAGGTCAGAGTGGCAAAACTAGGAGAAATGTTGAAGATTTTACAGGTGCCTACTTGTCTGTATATGGCCATTTTGTAGGTTTTATTGGAAATTACGAAGAAACTAACCTGGCAGTTAATGCTGTTACAATGTTATGCAAAGGAAGCTCGCATAAATCTGTTTATCATATGCTTGAAGAATATAGAAGAAAGAAAAAACTAGAGAAAATGGATCTTTGGGAAAAGAATGATGGTAAATGATGATTGTCTGCTAGTTTGGGTTGAAATAATGTTTTAATTCAATTTTATCATGTTAATTTCATTTCGATAACCTGATAATGTTATGTACAATTCGTATTAGACCTTCTACTAATTGCTTTTAAAAAGACCATATGTTTCTGTGTTTTTTCTACCCTTCGATTTATTCTTCTACAGTGATCAACGAGAAAAACTTGTTTTTTTATAGTTGGTGGTTTCAATACGGCAGCATATGACAGTATAAATTAGTTGCCTAATTACATGAATATTAACTCTATTCAAATTATTATTATAATTTTAAATAAGTTAAGTTTAATTATTCTCCCATCTTTTAAAAACATCGTTATTTATCCCAAACTGATCTAAAGTTTTACCTACGATGTGTAATACTAAATCATTTACTGTTTTTGGTCTGTGATAAAAGCCAGGCATGGCGGGTAAAACAATAACTCCTATTTTTGCAAGTTTTAGCATATTGGAAAGATGGATTTGCGATAAAGGCGTTTCTCGGGGAACAATTACTAGCTTTCTATTCTCTTTGATGGTAACTGATGCCGCTCTTGATATTAAATTGTCATCATATCCATTTGCTATGCTTGCCAGTGTTTTCATACTACAGGGGATTATTATCATCCCATTTGTCTTAAAAGAGCCGCTAGAAATCGAGGCTGCCATATCATTTTCTTTATATTCAAACGCTGCCAGTTTTTTTATTTGCGTTATATTCTCATCGGTTTCAATTTCTATATTTTTTTCGGCCCATTTGCTTAAAACTACATGGGTTTCAACTTCAAATCTGTTCAAAAAATACAGTAATTTTATTCCATAGATTACCCCCGAACTCCCTGTAATTCCCACTACTATTTTGAATTTTCTCTCCATATAGTTGTTTGATATACTTCTATTCCAATATTTTATATTTGATGCCTTTATTTTTTTTTATGTGCTAACAGTTTTTGGCTCAATAGCTTTGGATACCACTAGAACTCCATTTCAAACAAAAGAGCGTATATTGGGAGGAGCCGCTACTTATGCCTCTTTGTCCGGATCTTTTTTTGTGCCTGTGTCATTAATCGGTATAGTGGGGCATGATTTTCCTCAAAATTATCAAATTCTTCTAGAAAATAGGATTGACATAAGGGGGCTGATGAAACACAATGAGAAAAAAACATTTTTTTACGATTCTTCTTTTGATTATGATTTGTCACATAGAACCACTAATAAAACGGAACTAAATGTCATAGAAAACTATGAACCTGTTGTCCCATTAGAGTATGCAAACTCAAAATTTGTTTATCTTGCTAATAATGATCCGGATCAAAATATAAAAATACTAAAAAAATTTAATCAGCCAGAGTTGGTTGTTTGTGATACAATTGAATTTTGGATTCGAGAGAAAAAAAATTCGGTAATATCTATGATGGAGCAAACCAACGGTGTGATAATAAATGATCAAGAAGCAAGGCTGTTGTGTAATGCGTCTAATTTAATTAAATGCGGAAAACAAATCCTTTCATGGGGACCAAAATTTGTTATAATAAAAAAAGGAGAACATGGAGTTCTTCTCTTTTACAATGATGATGTTTTTCCAATTCCTGGATTCCCTTTAGAAGATGTTGTTGACCCAACCGGTGCTGGTGATTCATTTGCTGGTGGTTTTATTGGCTTTCTTATTTCAAAATATCAAAAAAACTTTTTTGACAATCTTGATTTGGTTAAGGAGTCAATCATGTTTGGAAATATTATGGGCACATTTGCAATAGAAGACTTTGGAATAAATAAACTAGTGGACATTGATTTCAATGATGTTATGGCTAGGTATAAAAAGTATAAGAGTTTGTTATCTTTGAGTTGATACTTTAGATAACGATATAGTTACCTTCATGTTAATAGAGTATGGTCTTAAAAATAAATGAAAATACTAATTATCGATAATTATGATTCATTTGTTTATAATATTGCTCAAGTGATGGGGGTTCTTAATACCACTCCATTTGTAGAAAGAAATAATAAAATTACTTTAAAAGATATCTTAAAAATGGATCCCGATGCAATTGTTATATCGCCAGGCCCAGGTCACCCTAAATTTAAAAAGGATTTTGGAATTTGCAATAATGTTATAACTCAGTTGGGGCATAAATTTCCAATCTTGGGGATTTGTCTGGGCCATCAGGGAATAGTGCATGCTTATGGTGGAAAAGTCAAAAGGGCGGTAAAAATCAAACATGGCAAAACTAGTGTGATTGAATATTATTCAAATTCTAGTTTATTTGAAAATGTAATTAATCCATTTATTGCTACTCGATATCATTCTCTTGTTGCGGATAAAGAGTCTCTACCTAGATGTTTAAAGATAACATCTCAATCTTTGGATGATAGAGAAATAATGGGGGTAAAACACGAAAAATATTTTATAGAAGGTATACAATTTCATCCAGAATCCATTTTAACCGGAGAAGGAAAAAAAATTTTATCGAATTTTATTAGTGTGATAAAAAAATGAACACCGCCAATCAAAAATTCGATTACTTTGGTGGAAATAGGACTCAAAACCAATGCATATTAAAAAAATTAGCTGAAAAAAAAAATCTTAGTAGAACAGAAATTTTTGATGTTGTTCTTAATATTCTTAATGGTGAATGTTCTGAAATATTTATTTCAGCGTTTTTGATGGCTTTATTGTTAAATGGTGAAAATTTAGATGAAATTAGTGGAACAGTCAAAGCCATAAAATCTAAGTCCATCAAAATTTCTCCATCTGTCAACCTTCCTATTATAGACAATTGCGGAACTGGGGGCGATTTTTTAAATACTTTTAATATAAGTACTGCATCTGCTCTAGTGGCAAGCTCTTGTAATGGAGTTGTTATTGCTAAACATGGTAATAGATCTTCATCAAGTCAAAGTGGAAGTGCAGATTTTTTTGAATATTTGGGTTACAATTTAGACATCGAACCTAATTTGGTTGCTCAATCTATTGAATTACTTGGTTTTGGTTTTATCTTTGCACCCAAGTTTCATCCTGGTTTAAAAAATGCTTCACATGTGAGAAAAGAATTAGGTTTGCGTACAATTTTCAATAAAATAGGCCCCCTATGCAATCCATGTTCAAACTTATATGGTCAAGTTATTGGTGTCTCCGATCCAATTTTATTACATATTGTACCAAAAATGATACCACTTTTAGGGCTAAAAAACGCTATGGTTGTTTATTCACATGATGGAATGGATGAATTGTCTACTAGTTGTAAAAATACCATTATCAACGTGTCTCTTCAAGATAATGGCATATATTCTTTTAAAGAGTTTACTTTGGGGCCCTCTGATTCTTGGATTGCCAAAATCTACATTGAATGAGCTTACTGTAAAAAATAAGTCCCAGTCAGTAATGGAAACAATGCGTGTAATTTATGGAATTAAATCAAACAAGTACAAGGAAAATGTTGTATTGTTAAACAGTGCCGCAATATTATTAACTGGAAACTTGGTAAATTCGTTTAAAGAAGGAATATCCGTCGTAAAGGAGTCTTTAGATAATGGTGGCCCGCAAAAAAAACTAAGGAGTCTTGTTCATAAATATGGTGAGGTTTCCAAACTTGAAGAGGCAGAAAAATTACTTTAGTTCTTTATGATTTGAATTGAAGATCTTTTTTACTCTATTTTTGTAATTTTTTTTTGTGTTTTTTGCATAATATGTATATTTCACTGCTTTGTTTTCTGCTGGCGTCAGGTTTTGTTATAACTACGTTTAGAAAAAATTCTTTTAAATAATTTATAAATTCGGCAGTGTCTTCTCCTTGGAAAACTTTGTATAGCGCATAACCATTTTCTTTCAATACTATTTTTGTAAACTCCAATGCTTTTCTCGTAAGATCTATTTGTTTCAAGTGATCCATCTCCCATAAACCCGATACATTTGGGGCTAAATCTGAAGATACCACGTCTGCCTTGCCATTTATTAAGCTGATTAATTTGTCTATATCTTTTTCGTTTTCTATGCTTCCGACAATTGTGATTACATTAGGGATCGGTTCTATTTCTTTCAAATCTATTCCGATAACAGTGCCTTTTGAACCGGTTATTTTAGAAGCAAGCTGTAGCCATCCCCCCGGAGCTGCTCCAATGTCAATAACTTTCATTCCTTCTTTTAGAAAATGGTGTGATTTGTTCAACTGAGATAATTTGTATATCGCCCGACTTCTGTACATATTTTCTTTTGCAAGTTTTCTATACTGATCTTTTCGTGCATCGGATAATTTCATAGGAATTCTCTATTTATTTTCCGCATTGTCTACATAAATACTATTTATATCCATTGATTATTCTAGAAATGTTTTTTACGGGTATAAATAAAAAAAGTTTATGTATATGGATAAAAATCATATTCAAAGTCTTATTAAAAATTACCATGATTTCCCAAAACAAGGTGTTTTATTTAGAGACATTACTCCAGTGTTTAAGGACAACCAATCGCTGGCCTTAATGGGCGAATATTTTTATGAACGATTTAAAACTAGTCATATAAATTATGTAGCTGGGATCGAAGCCCGTGGGCTTATATTGTCTACAGTATTAGGACTGAAATTTAATACAGGTGTAATTATGGTAAGAAAAGCGGGAAAATTGCCCGGCAGTACAGTAAAACAAACATATGATATAGAATATGGTAACGCAATAATGGAGCTACAGTCCGAATCTATTAAACAAGACGAAGATGTATTGATTGCTGATGATCTATTGGCAACTGGCGGAACAGCCCTTGCTGCAGCAAAATTAGTGGAAACGCTTGGTGGCAATGTAGTTGGATTTGCATTTATAGTGGAATTATCTTCACTTGGCGGAGGAAATTTGTTGCGGGAAAAAGGGTATTCTGTTAACTCGATGGTGATTTATTAAATGTGTGACAATAAAGACAAGGATTCAGTAGAGATCGCAATAATTGGTGGTACTGGTATATACGATAATGACCTGTTTCAGGAAATAAAAACCATTAAACCTCATACTCCTTATGGTCCTATATCCGATTCTATAATTGTGGGTATGGCCGGTGAGAAAAAAATTGCATTTCTTCCCAGGCATGGTAAAGGTCATAAAATTCCTCCTCATATGATCAATTATCGAGCTAATGTATGGGCTTTAAAGGATCTGGGGGTAAAGAGAATAATCGCACCTTCTGCGGTAGGTAGCCTAAACTATAATTATGCTCCTGGAGATATAATGTTGCCTGATCAATTTATTGATTTTACAAAGAATAGAAATTATTCATTCTTTGATGGTTCACAAGTGTGCCATATATCCATGGCAGATCCTTTTTGTATATATTTAAGAAAAATCGCTAATAAATGCATCCATGATCTTGGTATAAAATTTCATGATAAGGGAACTTATGTTTGTGTTGAAGGGCCACGATTTTCCACCCGGTCAGAATCTAAAATATTTAAGGATGTATATCATGCCGATATTATAGGAATGACTTTGATCCCTGAATGTGTTTTAGCCAGGGAAAGCGAAATTTGTTATTTGTCTATTTCAACAATAACGGATTATGACGTTTGGGCAGAACAACCTGTATCCACTAAAGAGGTTATTGAAACATTGCATAAGAATGCAGAAATTACCCGGACAATAATCTCAAAATTAGTGCCATTAATATCTGATAGTAGAAATGATTGTACTTGTGGTTCTGCATTGAGTGAGGCATTACTGTGATTAGTATCATCTATTCCATTTCTGTTCTTCTTTTCAAATCTTTTTCGTCAAAAGTTATATCTCCTTCAATTATCTTTTTTTGAATTATGCTTAAGATTACTTCAGGATCCATGCCCATATTTTTAATTTGATTATATTTTGTATCAGATATCTTTATGTTAATGTTTTGACCTCCTATTCTTCCAAATGCTACTGCTTTAAAATTAAATATATTGTTGTCAATTGAAAAAAATCCTGATAACTTACTAGCTACCGCTCCTTCTGCTACGTTTTTGATATGTATTTTGAAATTAATTTGATTGTATTTTTCGGGAATATCGGATATCATTTCTGTGTTTTTTCTTCTGATATTTCTACGCTTTTGTTAATGTTATTTGAAACTAAAAAGCTCCACCAATCTGGATCTATTATTCTTAAGTTCCCAACGTTTACCGATATCTTGGTCTCATCATCAGTATCTGTAAAATCAAATTTACCTTTTTCTGGTAATTTTATTAATTTCCATCTATCTTTTCCTTTCCTATGCTTATTGACTGCTACCGCCCATATTTCTTTGTCATCTATAATTGGCATTCCGATATTTTCAGATATGTCCAGAATACCTAGCCTTTTCTCTTCACACAATATTTTTTTTGTAATTACACTTCTCCATACATCAACTGCTCCTATGTTTTTACCGTATTCATTGATGTTGATCACACCAAAGTAAACAATTTTGTCTTGATTATTGGAAGATGAGGATTGCATACTAGATATTTATTTAAGGTTTTTCCCTTATTTAGCCCTTGCACTAATGGTTATTATGCTTTCTGATAATTTTCAAGCATTATTCCTATGTTGTCAATTTTTAAATTTTTCTTGAATTGGATGTTTTTCTCCTCGCATAATCTTCTGTATCTGTTAACTATTGCAAATCTTGGGTGAAGTACCTGAAATTCATTTTCTTTTATCTCTATTATCATTCCTTTTTGTTCGAGCTTTTTACAATTTTCTATCATTTTTTCTGCTGAAGAAAAAAAATGGTTCTTAAAATTCACTGATGATGTTTTCCCTTCCTTTATCAATGCTAAAAAAATTTCTACCTCTTCTTCACTTAATTCCAGAGCACTGATGATGCTTTCTTTAAGATTGTTGATTTGATTCAATTATGTTTTGATTCTGAATCTATGGATAAATTTTTTTTTATTGTTGATTTATCATTTTAATTGCTTTGCTGTAAGATTCGAAATACAGTTAAAACTATGCCACCTTCCTGGTAATCCATATTAAATCATGACTGGTTACTCTTTGGATAATAGCTAAAACACTAACAAAAAACGATTTACAATAATCATGCAACAAAGCACATTTTAATAATTATTTTTTCTAATTTTATGCGAATATTCAAATATCATCCTTTGCTAATTATAGTATGCCTATTAAAAATGGGTCTGAATATATAGACAGTTTGAGAAATAGAAATTTACAAGTTTATCTTTTTGGAGAATTGGTGAAGGAGCCAGTTGATCATCCTATGATCAGACCTTCAATTAATGCCCTTGCTGCTACGTATGATTTGGCAGTCGACGACCCTGATTTAGGTTCTACAACGTCTTCCTTAACCGGGTTAAAGGTTAACCGTTTTTTACATATTGTTGAAAGTGCTGAGGATCTGGTAAATCAAAATCGAATGCAAAGAAGGTTAGGTCAAAAAACCGGAACTTGTTTTCAACGCTGTGTAGGAATGGATGCAATAAATGCTTTATATTCTACAACATTTGATATGGATAAAAAATACAATGCAACCTATCATGATCGTCTAGTTAATTTTATTAAAAAAATACAGTATGAGAATGTGGTCATTGGAGGAACGATGACTGATGTTAAAGGCGATCGTAGCCTTTCTCCGTCTCAACAAGACGACCCGGATATGTTTGTACATATTGTAAAAAGAGATGATAAAGGAGTTTACATTAAAGGGGCAAAAGCCCACCAAACAGGTTGCATAAATTCTCACTGGCTAATAGTTATGCCCACAATGCGCTTAAAGCCTGAAGATAGGGATTATGCTATAGTTGGAGCAATCCCTGTTGATGCAAAAGGTATTACTTACATATATGGACGACAGTCTTGTGATACTCGAAGTATGGAACCTGGTGATCTTGATTCAGGTAATGCTCAATTTTCAGGCCAGGAAGCATTGATTATTTTTGACAATGTGTTTATTCCAAACGAATTAATCTTTATGGATGGCGAGGTGGACTTTGCAGCCACTTTGGTTGAGAGGTTTACTTGTTATCATAGGCGAAGTTATGTGTGTAAGACAGGACTTGGCGACGTATTGATTGGCGCTGCAGCCTCAGCTGCCGAATATAATGGAATTACAAATGCTTCCCATATCAAAGATAAACTGATAGAAATGACTCATCTGAATGAAACTATCTTTGCTGCTGGAATTGCCTCTTCTCACCAAGCCTATAAAACTCCCTCTGGCAACTACATTAACGATGAAATGCTTGCGAATGTTTGCAAACATAACGTAACTCGATTTCCTTATGAAATTGGACGCCTCGCTCAAGATATTGCAGGAGCTCTAATGGTTACCATGCCTTCAGAACAAGATTTTCGAAGCCCTGTAACCGGACCCCTTTTGGAAAAATATTTGAAAGGTAAAAAGGGTGTTGCCACCGAAGATAAAGTCCGAATAGCTAGGCTTATTGAAGATATGACTATGGGGCGAAATGCGGTAGGCTACTTGACTGAATCTATGCATGGTGCTGGATCTCCGCAGGCTCAACGTATCCAAATTGCAAGACAAATGCAGTTAGAATACAAGAAAAAATTGGCAAGAAATTTGGCTAACATAAAAGAAGGTGAGAACACTTCCACAGGATTATTGTCAGAACCCTCTGATTATTTTGACCGTATATTCGGAATAAAAAATAATTGAAAATTATGTCACATCATCGTTTCTTCTTTTTTTGATAAATTCAATAGCAAAAAAAAATTATCTAACAAAATGATGCCAATTTATATCCATAGTTGAATACAATCAGTAGTAACAGTGGTAGTAACCATCGGTTCTCCTTCCTTTCAGATTAACTTTTACTGCTAGGTTTTAAATTCGGTTGACTTGAGAAATATTTTTTTTGTCAAATATGTTTATTGAATGTTCAAAGAAATCACCGCTATTTTGCATGATTAAAGTTCACATAGAATGTCTTATTTGTTATTGTCGTGAAAAATCATATTAATACAAGACCTTAAAAAAAACTAAAGTTGAGCCTAATTTAACTTTTTTTTACTGTGTTTTAATTAGTTTTATAAAATTAAATACCATTTAATTTTTATGTTATTCATTATGTTACTATTTTCTATAAATTATAAATTATAAAAATTAGCATTGTTTTGTTTATCGACTGTAAATATCTCTTTACTCGATTTTTCCTATTTGTTGAAAAATTTTAATTATGTTTGAAATTCTTCTTCCAGCACTTTCCTTTTCTTTTTAATGTTGAATATTTTATCTGTCTGCTTCAATGCTTCTGTTTTTGACTTCTTAAAAACCATCGATTGGAGGAGCATATAATTTTCTGGTATTACCATTCCAGTTTGATCGTCAGAATAAGATATCTTTACGATGTCATCTTGAATTTTTAGAATTTCTTTATGAATGTGAACCATGCCAGTATCACCATGGTCAAAGTTTAACTCTATGGCTTTCTTTCTTATGTCTGCTGTACCGTTTGCTTTGTCGATGACAGCAACACCATATTCTTTATTAAAAATTTCTAGAATTTTGTCTTTTGACGGGGGTTTATCTTTAAATCTTATTGCCATTTGATGGAGGTGCATCATTCTGGAAGGAACTTTTAATGAATCAACATACAAATTTATTGAAGGAATGAAATCTTTTACATCATCTTGGTGATGGGGTTGTTTGTCCCATTCGATAGAGTCTTTAATCTCTTTTGTGTCTTCTAAATCTGCAGATCTTCTGACCAGGTTAACATCATATCTTGCGATCGAATCACCGTAATTTTCAATAAGAGGTTGAATTATTCTACCCATGCCAGTTACATTACAACTTCCTTGAATTACATAATCTTGGTCTTGTGTATTATTATAATTGACTCTGGAGTTGTGAATTATGTTTGCCACGGACAATCTTCCATTCCTGTCCTCTCCACCTTGAAAAATAGCTTTTTTCTTTAATGGTATGTAATATTTCCTCTTATTTTGGAATCCTTTACCTTCTTTTGCAGCGTCAATGACAATGTCGGCTTGCTTTATTGCTTCCTCGACTGTACCGCTGATCATGTAGTTTTTATTTTGGAATTGCTTTTCAAGTTCTTTGGGAACAAAAACACTATACCCTTTATTTATTGCGTTTTCAGTTTCCTCATCAGGTGAATACTTTGCGATACCAACTAATTTGATCGACTTATCTTTTGATAATGCCGTAGCTATACGTCTTCCAATATTTCCATATCCGTTAAGAAAAATTTGTACCAATAATGATTTTTATTTTTTACAATATTAATATATTCTTGTTGGTTTAGGTGGTTTCAATAATTGTATCGCTGGAAGATTGAGGTTTAGAAACCAGAGTAAAATTGCTTAAATCCTATGATAACATCTATAATAAATTATAACAGTATGTTTCATATCTTCAAATTTAATTAATCGGATTTTTAAAAAAACTATTCTTATAATTTAAAAAGGGAAATAGATTCATTAATATAGAATAAAGGTTTAATGATACTTTTTTCTAAAAAAAAGAAACATATTGTATTTAAAGATTAACGATTAGCAAAATATATGAGTACAAAAAAATCTGAAAAATCAAACAGTGATAAAAAAGAACAATCAGCAATGAATGATATAAAAAAAATTGAAGAAACTATAAAAGCACTAACTACAAATGTAGACAAATTGAAAGCGCTATTTAGATCAAAAAGCGATACAAAAAAGAAAACTGAATAAGGATAAAAATATTTCTTTCATATAATATACTAGTTTTTCCACGGTTATAGTTATTCAATTTTTTTTTGGAAAATTTTATTATCTGTGATAGTACTGAAATAATATCTCTCAAATATATTATATACACATTAAAGTTGTACCTCATTGGTCTTCCATTAAGAAGACTTAGCAACAATTATCTTGTTTTGTCAAAACCAATCCAATCCCAACCATTTAAAAGTGATTCAAACTTTAAATGACGCCGTAAATGTTGCAGAAGAAAAAAATACGAAAAATACTGAACCTACAACGAATCGAATATTATATAAAGTTAAAAGTTGAAAATACATTTACCTTGATTTAGGCTTGCAATTGAATCTACTTATAAAAAATTTACGATATTTACTTTTCATTTAAAAGAAAAATGCTTGTTGATATTGAAAATTTCTCATGTATTTGATTAATTGATATGGGAAACATTGTCTTACCAAAAAGACATTGCATGATATTCAGAATATTTAGTAGTTTTATAGATGTGTAGAGTGACCTGAATTCATAATATGAGATAGGTATTATTGAAAGAGCAATAATACAATCTATAATAGAATAATACCAAATACTGAGCTGCTTTAATGTCACTACTTTCTCTACAAAAGAAAAAGACTTGCAAATTAAAACTTGTGATACATTGGTTCAATATGTATTTGTTGACTATTGTGTTAATGAATGATGATTATGTGAAACACAGCCATTGTTTTTTAAGGTCAAGGTTATAATATGGTGATTAAATTATTTGTATTATGGCAACAGCTGGTGCAGAAAATAATCGTAGTATGACAGAGCATTCTATCAATGAGATGATACAAGAATCCAAATTACTCGAATCCTATTATAATGATATCGTATCCAAAGAGTCATTGTTGCATAAACTGTTAGAAGAGTCTCATAATTCCTTTGAAGCGATAAAAAATTTATCTGTAGATTCAGATACTTCTACATTAGTTCCACTTGGTATAGGAGTATATGTAAAAAGTAAAGTTTACCCGATAGATAAAGTTCTTGTAAATGTTGGTGCTGGTGCAGTGGTTGAGAAGAAAAAAGATGATGCTATTAATTTTATCGAACAACGATCTAAAGAGTTTGAAACTGCAGCAAAGCAGTTATCATCTCAAAAACAACAAATTTCCTATCGTATGATGGAAATCCAGAATACTGTTAATTCGTATGTAGGTCAAACACAAGGCCAAGATTATAATCCTTCCGAGAATTCTGGTCACCTTTATCATTGACCTGATTTATACATTCTATTGATGTTTTTCCACTAAATATGATATTTATATTTTGATAGTTGGTGATTTTGTATGTTTGATAAATTAAAACGCGCTTTTTCTAATGCTACCAAAAGTATCAGTCAAAAGGAGCTTTCTGAAAAGGATTTAGAGGAAAGTCTTTTTGATTTACAAGTTGCTCTTTTGGAAAGTGATGTTTCGCAAGAAGTTATTGATGATCTTTCAATGCAAATAAAAAATAACTTAGTTGGAATGAAGATTCAAAAAAATGAAACTGCAGAGAAAATTATTGCGTCTACTCTAAAGAATAATTTTTCGGAAATATTGTCTAAGGCAGGATCAATTGATTTGTTAGGTATGATTCAAGAAAAAAAACAGAAAAAAGATGGTCCATTTGTAATGGTTTTTCTTGGGATTAATGGAACTGGAAAAACAACTACTGTAGCTAAAGTCGCAAATTTACTAAAAAAAAATGGTTTTTCTGTAGTTATTGCCGCAGCAGATACTCATAGAGCTGGCGCAATAGAGCAAATCACCAAACATGCTGAAAATCTCTCTATAAAGATTATTTCTCAAAGGTATGGTGCTGATCCATCAGCTGTGTCTAGAGATGCATTAGAATATGCTAAAAAACACTATGTCGATACCGTTTTGATTGATACAGCTGGAAGAATGCAAACGGCAAAAAATCTTATGTATGAAATAGGAAAAATTGTTAAAGTTATAAAGCCTGATATAAAATTATTTATTGGAGATTCACTTGCTGGTAACGATACTATAAACCAGGCTAGGGAATTTTTTTCGTATACTGAATTTGATGGCGCAATCCTGACAAAATCAGATGCTGATGCGAAGGGAGGGGCTGCGATATCTATCTCTTATATTACATCTAAACCTATAGTATATCTTGGTATGGGACAAGGATATGATGATTTAATTTTATTTAATAATGAAAAATTTATAGATGCAATTTTCAATAACGATTCATTATCAATCTCTGGCGATATTCCTTTACATAATGATCCTGAGATAGAAAAAAATTCTAATTCTTTTGATAATGCAGAAATAAAAACAATAAAATCTGTTTCAAGACTTACAGGAGTTAATGGTTTTAATGATGATAAAAATAGTATGGATTCGGTAACTGCTGATAAAGATAAAAAAAATGAGCAAAAAAGTATTATTGAATCAACCAATATCATCCCGGAATTGAAATCGGAAAGTGATATCGAAGAATTTGGTGGCTCCATTCATGATGCAAACATGAAAGCGGTAGAGCCTGCTACCCAGGAAAGCGATAATACTACCACTGACGACAAAAAATTAGAAGTAGAAGAAAAAATTAAAACAAATATTGATAACGATTCTGATCTCAGGGAGAAAAAAGGATTGTTTGGATGGTTTAAGAAAAAAAAATAACGGTTTTTCTCTTTTCTCGTTTTTGAAAACATTAAATTAAAGATTTTTTCCATTTTTCATATTGAAAAAAAATGTTTTAAGCATTTGTGATTTATCCTCTGAACAAATTTTGGATATACTTGATCTTGCTGGGATTCTAAAAAACCAGGTAAATTTCCAAGATTCAAAGAAACAATTAAGGGGCAGAATTTTAGGTATGATTTTTCAAAAACCCTCAACAAGGACAAGAATTAGCTTTGAAACTGCAATATTGCAATTAGGAGGAAATGCAATTAATCTTTCGTTTAATGATTTGCAGTTATCTCGAGGTGAATCTATAGAAGATACTGCAAGAACACTTTCTCTATACCTAGATTGCCTTGTGGCAAGGGTGCACTCACACAATGATCTCGAGAAATTGTCTCAATATTCCACCATTCCTGTGATAAACGGTTTATCTGACTTGTTCCATCCTTGTCAAATATTGGCTGATTTGTTGACAATTTTTGAATATAAAAAGAAACTTAGTGGTATTACATTGGCATTCATAGGAGACGGTAATAATATATGCAATGATTTGTTACTAGGATGTTCAAAATTGGGTATTAATATTAACATATCAACTCCTCCCGATTATGAACCATTGGATTGGATAATTAATACAGCAAGAATTGAAAGCAAAAAAAATGATAGCTCTGTACTGATAACTAATGATCCTTTTGAGGCTGTTAGAGAAGCAGATGTTGTTACCACAGACACTTTTATATCCATTGGAAAAGAACATGAAAAAGAAAAAAGGGATGCTATATTTTTACCGAAATATCAAATTAATGATGAGGTTGTTAAACACGCAAAACAGGATTATATTTTTATGCACTGCCTTCCAGCTAAGCGAGGTAAAGAGGTAACATCTGAAATAATTGATGGAAATCATTCAGTTGTTTGGACCCAGGCAGAAAATAGGTTGCATGTACAAAAAGCTTTATTGATAAAACTTCTTAATCAGGAATTAGCCGATTAAATGTCATAAACTTTATTTCTTTAAATACTTTAAAATACTTTTATTTTGCATAAATTTTATGACAAAGTTTTTAGTGGATACAGTCGAAAATCTACCTCTAGGATCTTTGAAAAATATTACTGCTGGGGGGAAAGAAATCTTGGTAGTAAATGTAAATGGGAACTATTACGGTATAAATAATATTTGTAATCATGCGGGCGCCGAGTTGCATGAAGGTATTGTTCTTAATGATAAAGAATTGGTCTGTCCTTGGCATTCTGCTAAATGGAATGTTGAAAACGGAAATCTTATTTGGTTTCCTCAGAAGTTAAAAAATCAAGAAACATATCAAATCGTAGTTGAAGATAACAATGTGTATGTGGAAGTTTAAATTCATCCATATTTTTAATCACTTTTTTATCTTGTTGTATATCCCCTATTAAAAATTCCAAACTGAAAATAATTTTTATAGGTGTCTGAAAAAATAAAATTATTGGATGTTGATGATTTTATTTCCACTCTTCCACCATCGGTAATATCTGGTGATGATATTGTTATTCCTGAAAATTTTTTTAGAAAAATATTTTCTTTTTCAGGTTTAAACCAAGATGATGTTTTTTACCATTTGGGTATAGGTAATAATTATTCGTCTCTTTTGATTGCAAAAAGAGAATATGGTGTTAGAAAAGCTATTGGTATAGAAAGCAATCCGGATGTAGTCAATTTTATTAAATCAAAAATCGATTTGTCTGATGAAAATGTAGATATCATGCAAGATGATGTGACAAAATCATCTCTGTCTGAAGCCACCGTTATTTTTTCCTGGTTTACTGATGAAAAAATTAACGAAAAGTTATCATATAAATTCAAATATGAGGTCCAAGATGGGACTAAAATAATATCTATATGGTCTCCACCGGATTTGTTTATTCCTGATAA
Source organism: uncultured Nitrososphaeraceae archaeon (assembly GCA_963779615.1). Classification (GTDB taxonomy): domain Archaea; phylum Thermoproteota; class Nitrososphaeria; order Nitrososphaerales; family Nitrososphaeraceae; genus Nitrosocosmicus. Next base: position 871,986 of record CAVZZA010000003.1, on the reverse strand, counting down.
GGTCGATTTTCCGCTTATTTTGTGTAAAAAGCCTTTTACGATAGGAGTGGACATCAAAGATCAATTAAAAAGTATATATGGAAGCAATTGCATCGATTTCACGGCATCATGGCGTTTAGCAGAAAAATATATTCAATCTTTTGGAATTGTTGAAAGTCGTCATGTTCGTTTCCTTAATATTTTGCAAAGTGTAATAATATGGTTTAACGCTAAGGATCTTAAATTGACTTGCGAAGATGACATTCCTCCACCTGTTAAAAGCTATGTTGAAATTTTAAAATATTTTTTTAATATTGATTTGTCGGATTTCCTGGTAAAATAAACTTTATTTATTGTTGGATACATTCCTCTTTTAAGATATCTATATACTTTGGATTTTGATGTTATTTTTTTAATTTTTTTTTAAAATGTGTTGTAATAATTATAAAAAACTTTTCAAACAAAAAATTTTTTTTTGATTTACAGTCTATATCTTTAATAACAATCTACCCCAAAGATTATAACTATTGGTATTGTGAAGCAAATCTAGAAGATGGAATTGGCAATTAATGAGGGGTGTAAGAATTTATCAGTTCCTCTATTAGTTGAATCAGCTATTCTAAATCGCGAAGGCGAATTGTCTGTTACTGGTTCTCTGTCTGTAAAGACTGGAAAATTTACCGGCCGATCTCCTGATGATAAATTTATTGTAAAAGATGATATTACTTTAGATTCTGTCGATTGGGGAAAGGTTAACCATCCGATATCAGAAGAAAACTTTGAAAAGATATTGAATAAAATGCTAAAATTTATTAATGACAATAATATTACTGATAAACTTTATGTTTTTGATGGATTTGTAGGAGCAGATCCATTGAATCGTTTATCTATTAGAATCATAACAGATACAGCTTGGCACAGTTTATTTGCTAGTCAGATTTTTATAAAACCCTCTAAAGATGAACGAGTGAATTTTATTCCAGAGTTTACTCTTTTATCGATTAATAATTTTGCTGCGTTGCCAGAATCAGATGGAACAAAATCTGAGACTTTCATTATTATGAGTTTTAAAAAGAAATTGGTTCTTATGGGTTCAACATCTTATGCCGGTGAAATAAAAAAGTCTATGTTTTCAATCATGAATTTTATTTTGCCTCCCAAAGGGATATTTCCTATGCATTGTTCTGCCAATTTGGGTAATGATGGTAAGTCTGCATTATTTTTTGGTCTTTCCGGAACCGGGAAGACGACTCTTTCTGCAGATGAGAATCGTAAATTGATTGGCGATGATGAGCATGGATGGTCAGATACCGGTGTTTTTAATTTTGAAGGCGGGTGCTATGCTAAATGCATTAATCTTGATAAGGATAAAGAGCCACAAATTTGGAATGCAATTAGATTTGGCTCTGTGATGGAAAATGTGGTGATCAATCCATCGACGCGGGAACCTGATTTTTCTGACGGTAGTCCAACTGAGAACACCAGAGTTGTTTATCCTCTTGAATTTATTCCCGGTGCAGTTATACCGAGTATTTGTGGTCATCCTTCTGTTATTATTTTTTTAACAGCTGATGCCTTTGGTGTATTGCCACCAGTCTCAAGGCTCTCAAAAGAAGGAGCTATGTATCATTTTATGTCCGGCTATACTAGTAAATTGGCAGGAACCGAAAGGGGTATTACCGAACCAAAAGAGACTTTCTCACAATGTTTCGGTGCTCCTTTTATGCCTCTTAGGGCTACAGAATATGCTAAATTATTGGGTGATAAAATCACTAAGCATAATTCAAGGGTTTACCTTATTAATACTGGGTGGTCTGGAGGGCCATATGGTATTGGAAGGCGCATAGATCTAAAGTATACGCGTTCAATAGTTTCATCTGCTATAAATGGGCATTTGGATAAAGTGTCTTATAATCACCATGACATTTTCAATCTTGATTACCCTGCTTCCTGTCCAGATGTACCTTCAGTAATTTTAAATCCGAGAAACACTTGGCATGATAAAAAGCAATATGATTTTTCAGCGAAAAGGTTATCAAATTTATTTATTAGTAATTTCAAAAAGTTTGAGCCGGTACCTGATGAAATATTTAAAGCAGGTCCGTATACATAATTTCTCTCATTATGAATTATTAAATGACCTTTTTTGTTGAATTGATAATGTAAATATGATTTCTTTATTGATATGTGGTATGTTGTTTCATAAGTAGCCCGGAGCAGATTCGAACTGCTGTCTCCAGGTTTCTTTTCTTGTTATAAGATCCAGAGCCTGAAATCCTTGGCCCCACATGGAGTTTGACCGCTAGATTCGGCACCAACATCTCAGCTTTTGTTGGTTCGACCGGGCTTCCCGAGCTACAATTTAACATAATACTTTCTAATATTTTATTTTATCTTTGTTTAAATGGTTCAACCTTAGAAATGTCAGATTTATAGTCATTTCTATTTTGTTGAAATTTTAACAACAAAGAAAAAAATCAAAAGACATTGTTTTTGTATTAGATCTATTTCATAATTAGATGCTTTGTTGCATAACTGTGAAATTCGTCAATTTATAATAGAGCACTTATCATGATAATGCGAATATGGATTATTCCCCTTATGGAAATAAAAATAACACGCCTAAAAAACACGAAAATTTGAGTTATGCAACAAAGCATTATTAGAAACAAACTGTCCGTCTAGTGTGGTGTAGTGTAGGTTTCTAGATACGATGATCCATTGTTCTATAGTTTACTAGGCCTGACACGATGTCTGATACCTGTTGTATTTTATTAGTCTGCTTCTAAATATGTCTGCAAGAATCCTGCAATTCTTTATCTTGCAGATAGCATGCCCTATTGCTATCCTTCTTTTAGAATGGCTTTTGTTGTAGTCTTTTTCCTCTTGAGGCAATCCTGTGTTTCGTTTCTTTTTGTTTGGCGGGGATGATATTTGCTCTGGAAAGCCTCTCCCCCTCCAAGGTGTCCAAGGTCAAACACGCTGGCAAATTGTTTGGGGGTTACAGTGACTCATGAATGTCATAGCCATGCCTTCTTCCTTTCTTGTGGCTTGCTTTGTGAATGATTATGCCCTGGTCGTTAACCATAATCTGTGTCTTTACGGTATGCATTTTCCTCTTGCCAGAATAGTATGTCTTCCTTCTCCTCCTGTTTTCAGGCCTTGGTATCTGCTGTTCTGTGCAGTCTGTGAAGGCTATAAAGCCCGGGAAATGCCTTTCAGCCTCTTGGGGTGTACGCAGCCTTTTGGTTACCTGCACATCTTTTGAGGTGTTGGTGCACACCCCTTCCCAGCGACTCAATCTTTTGTATATCCATGCAGATGTTGCTGTGGTCCAAGTCAAACAAAAATCCGGCCAACGTGTGGGTTATGCAAAGACGGCAGTAGACCAAAAGCATCAGAAACCTGTTCTTTGTGTCTAGCTTGAAACGCCTGCCTGCACCTATCTCCCCTTCTCTATCCTTTCTTTTGGATAAGCGCTGGACCTCGTGTTTTTCATATTTTCTTTCTATCTTGCTGCAGGTATTATCAAACTCTTCTACTGTGAGGCCGGTGAATGACTTGAAAAGCAATTTTTTTTGGATGAGCCGTCATACGAGAGCAAAGAAGGGACATGAGATTGATAGAAAGATGACCATAAATCTGTTTAGGGTCAATTATGCAAGAGATTTATTCTATCTTATCTTCTGTTGGGCTTTCATGCAAAATTAATTCTGCAAAAGCATTGAATAGGTTTGTTGATTAGATCTTGTTCTCATATATAAGGGGTTCAAGGATACACATCAAATAAAAATTCTCCAAAAAGAAGGAATGTTTGTGAATTTATTATATGTGTAACTCAAATTAAAGTTGACTTTGATGTGTTGCTTTTGAGACCAAGGATAAAGAACCTTCATATCGAATATCTATTGAAAGAAATATGCTTGTTGTGAATGTTTATTCCGTTTGGGGCAGATGCAATAAAAACGGATAGTGGTAGTCTCCATTGATGAAGATGCGTTGCCTACAAATTTGTAAATTCATGAATATCCGTGAGTATCATCCTTTCTACATTTGAGAATCGTAAAATCTAAGGACTGCTGCTATTCAGTATCTCAAAGATGGATCTGAAAGTTTTGTTCACTGTTTTCCTTTTAGTGGAAAGAAGAAATACATTGTAACAAATTACTGACTGATTCATTCATTGATCATTGTGATAAAGAAATTTTTTAAGTTAACAGCAATTGAAAAATTAATGATATCTGGTTATGCGATAACAATATATCTATTTTTTTGCGTTTATCTCTCGTATTACAGTACCATAGTCCAAATTGACCTTTTTTCTCATATATGGTATAAGCTTGTAATGAATAGAATAGATATCCTTTTCACGAATTAAAATTCCTTTGACTAGTAATGAGACAAATCCGCCGGCAATCTTTGATGGCAAAATGTTTTTCTCTTTGCAGATTGTGTCCCTTTGTATGTGATATTCTTTCAATGTAAAATAGTTTTTATTGACATAAAGTACAAGTGGCCAAATGACATACTCCCATACTAATCGACGGTTTTCTGTGGAGGAAGCATGTTTTCCTTTTTTTCTTTCATTTGGTCTATAATTTTCTAATCCCATCTTCCTTTTATTTGATTTTCTGCCTTTTTGATTGATATCATAGTCACATTTAAACAACGGGTTTTATAATTCTACATGTGATGACTATTCCTACGATTGCTCTTGATGAAATTAATCTTATATCTTCATCGCTTGATATGCTTTCAGAAAAATGGGATATTGACCCGATTGTTAGGGATTTACATTTGGGAAAAAGAACTGATTTGCAAGATTATGCAATTAAGATAAATCAAGTTACTTTTCACATTCCATATATAATTGATCTTTCTCTTTTTCTTTTATGGAGATGTTTGTGGCCTGATTGTCATAATTGTTGTAATCGTCAGGGTCGTTTACCTTTAACTGTTGATGATATATCAAAAATTTCGAAAAACTTGGGTTTTAGCAATAGATCCGAATTTATAGAGAAAGAGACATACGTAGCATCCTGGGATAATGCCTCCGCATATGACTCAGATAATTCTAAACTTATCTCTTCATTAACCATGATCAATTTAAAAAGAAAAAGTGATGAGAATGAGGGTGATAATGGAAAGCCTCTATCTTGTAGATTTCTAAATGATCATGGCGCTTGTACTCTTCATCCGGATAAACCTGGGGTGTGTTGGTTGTATCCTTTTTTTTCATGGACTCAATATGAGCATAGCCGAATTTCTGTTCACGCTTCTTTTCAACTTACTGGTGACTGCCCTGGCTTTTATATTTGTAAAGAAATCGATAAAGATATGATGGTAACACTAAACGAATATTCTGAAAAAATCTATAACTATACCATGAATATCAATACAACAATCAGGGAAGGATTTGGACGTATTGATTTAATTAATTGATTAATTGAATGTTCGATTGTAAAAGTTTTAAAAAATAGATGAATTGATTAACTTTTTACTTCATCAAATCTGTTGCTTACGTCAGTCCAATTTACGATATTCCACCATGCATTAACATAGTCTGGCCTTTTGTTCTGATACTTCAGGTAATATGCATGTTCCCATACATCACAGCCTAAAAGAGGAACTAATCCTTCTGTTCTAGGACTTGTCTGATTTGGCATTGATTTGTATTCTACTTTTTTGCTTGAGGTGTTATATACAAGCCATCCCCAACCACTGCCTTGAATCGCTATTGTACTGGATGTAAATTTTTCCTTAAAATTTGCAAAGCTTTCAAACGATTTATTTATTGCATCGGCAATTGAACCCTTCGGTTCTCCACCTCCATTTGGAGATAAATTATTCCAAAATATTCTGTGATTGTCAAATCCTCCGCCATTAAAATTAATTGCTCCTCTAACTTCGCTTGGGACTTGATCAAGGTTAGATAAAATCTCTGTTATGTCCTTATTTTGAATTTCTTGTGAGCATTTTTCAATAGCTGCATTAAGATTGTTAGTGTATGTTTGGTGGTGCTTTGTATGGTGGATTTCCATAGTTTTTGCATCAATGTGGGGTTCTAGTGCGTCATAGCTATATGGAACAGGTGGTAATTCATATTTGTTCATTTGATTATAATTATTATCAAAACCTTTTATCCTTTTCCTTGTCCTTTTTTTCTCAATTTTATCTTTTTTATTTAATTGTTTACTTTAGTTTTGAACATTTTCTTATCGAGATATTTTCTTATGATTGTCTCGTTTAATATATGATATGGTGTAGGAAACATATTTATTTATTCATGGAAAAATAAAACGGTATATAATGGTAATCAACAACGAGCTTCTTGAACAACGTAAAAAGATTTCCGATAGACGTCCTAAATTTAAACGGCAAGAAAGCTGGAGGTATAAAAGGTTAGCTGCCACCTGGAGAAAACCGGACGGTATAGATAATAAAATGCGTAAACAATTCTCAGGATATCCAGCTTTGGTTAAGATAGGTTATGGTGGCCCAAAACTTGCTCGTGGGTTACATCCGTCAGGTTTTGTAGATAATTTGGTTTACAATGTTAACGATTTATCTGCACTGGATAAAAATAGGGATGCTGCTCGTATTGCGCATACCGTGGGAAATAAAAAGCGATTAGATATTATTGCAAAGGCAGAGTCTCTCGGAATTAAATTGCTTAATGGAAAAAAAGCCCAGTCAAAAGGATCTTCATCAGACATAAAAAACTCCGATAAAAAAGAGCAATAGTGGCGATAATTATGGTTGTCAACATTCGTAAGAAAAGGGAGTTAGTCTCCAGAATCCTTGGGGTAGGTGTTAATCGTGTTAGATTTGAACCGGATAAATTGGATGATGTTGCTGATTCAATTACCCGCGAAAATATTAGATCCTTAGTAAAAAATGGATCTATTTGGACCTCTAAGGTCAAAGGAACTTCAAGAGGAAGAACAAGGGCAAAATTGCAAATAAAAAAGAAACATGGTACAGGTCAGGGTTCAAAAAAGGGAAAAAAAACTGCTAGAGTGGGTAAAAAAGAAGTTTATGTCATAAAAGTACGGTCTATGAGACGTCATTTGAAGATATTGAAAGAAAGAAAAGACCTTACAAATGAGCAATTCTGGAGTCTTTATAAAAAGGTAAATGGTGCACAGGTACGATCCTTATCTCATTTAAGGGAATTAATTAAAGTTACTAGAACACATTAATCATTATTTCTTCTTTTATTGCATATATTATTTTTTTAAATCTTTAATTCTCTCCATATGTAATATTTCTTAAATTTGCCGGGTTTATAATCTCCTGTATCTCAATTTGTATTTATTATTATGTGAGGGATTCTTGTTGGGTTTTGCTTTTGTTTAGTGATCTGTGCTCATGGTTCAAGATCGACTATTTTTCTTATATTTTTACAAATTCCAGGTGTTAATTTCCAAGGGCATTATTCAATGTTTTGCAGCTCTTGGTTCATATTGATTTTATTCCTGCTATATTTTTTATAGTCTGTATTTTTTTATAATTAAAACTTTTAAATTATCTATTTTTAAAAATAATCGTGGCATTGCTATTTATGTTTTATTTTATTAAAAAACATTCATGTAGTAATTGTGTTAAGTTTGGTACGGTTTCATAATTATTTATTTGATTTTTCGTAATCCACCTGTGTTCACTATGTTCCCAGTTCATAGAAATATTTTTAGATTTTGAATAAAAATAGAAAGGCTGGATTATTATTGATCTTTCTTTTTCTATTTCTATCGTCATTTGTTTTAATATCTTCATTAGGGTCAAATTTTCTTTGTTTATTTTGGTTTCTTCATAAATTTCAATCAGAGCTCTTGATAGTAAATCTTCATTTTTTTCAAAATAACCACTAACTCCTCCCCATTTATGTTTGAAGCTTTTTACCTTTTTACTTCTTTTTAAGATCAATATGTTGTTTTCATTTCCGATAATGGAAGTTACAACTATTGTTTTGTTATGGATCATTTTTCCACTAACTTTTGTTGGTTTTTGTTATTCTTTTAAATTTATGGAATTGATTTTATTTGTGCAGAAAACTAGTGAATTTATTTATGGGGTCGATCAGAATTTTAAATAAAGACGATCTCTAATTCCTGAGAACTTAGAATATTTAGAATTTTTTCTTTTTCTTGACCTATCCCTTTTTTATCAATATATGCCATATCTATTTTCTCTATGCTTTTTTCTTTAATTTGACTCATAATCCTTTCATTAATAAAGGGAAGATTGTATTTGCTAATGATTGGTCCAAATGCCACATTGGAATACACTATTAGATCATTAAATTTTTGTGGATAGTGGTTTCCTCCTATTCCTATTCCTATATCTGTGTAATTATTGTTTATATTTATATTGATGTTCTTTATTGTGTCTAAAATGCTCTTACAAACTATTGACGCAGTAGATTTGTCATTCCATTCATCTTCTGATGAGCCAATTTCTATGAATAACACTGGATTCAATAATGAAGTTGGTCCGTGATGGGTAGCTTCAATTGTCAAATCAAAGTTTAAAAGTTCATTTCTATTTTCATACAATTTCTTCATATAGTATTTTTGAAACGAAGGAAAGGTGTTTCCAATTTCCATTGGTTTCCCACCCATTAAAACAATGTCTGAAAAATTTCCGGTGCTGTGAGATGTTAAGGTGGCTTTTTTGCTTTTAGATTCATGTTTGGATAAAAATATTATTAAATGATCTTTTGGTATTTTGGAATTAAAATTATCAAAATTGATTAAACTTTGGTCAGTAATAATTAAATTAGTGTTTGAATGTTTTGAAGAATTACATACTGTATAATCTCCATCTAAATAATTGTTATTGTTCTGATTTTTTTGAATATGGCAATTGGTTATTTCAAATTTTTCATCCTCCATCAGGTAATTTCTCATCGTAATACTTGCTGGGTCCTTCCTGGATGTTACTAGTGTAAAGTTATTTATCAATAAAAATTAATGTCAAAATTTGTTTAATTTATCCTTTATCACAAATTAAAACGTTATTTTTTAGATTTGACATTATAAACTTATAAATTCCAAATATCTATGTTTAATGATTTTAATAATATGCCAAAAAAGCTCACTGATGATGACGATGTAGACATAAAACTATTGGATGTTGATTCCGATGATGATGATGGTGATGATAAAAGTGTGAATGTTGACGACATCGATGCTGGTATTGGTATTGTGGATATAAATCGTGGAAACAATTCCAAAAATAAGATTGACCGTAAAACGATCTCTATTTCGCAAGAAGGATCCAAAAAGGGGAAAAAAAACAAACAAGACAATAAAAAAAAATCAGGCAAAGATGATGTTGAAGGTGAATCGTCGGGAATAGAAAAAAATACTAAAGTTATTACCGACACCGATGATGACGATTTGGATTCTAAGTTTTTTGTTGTCCGGGTTTCTGGAGGTCAAGAAAGTTTAATAGCTTCTATGCTTCAGAGCAGATTGTCTTCTAAAAAGATTGAGGGGATTTATTCGATTTTATTTCTTGAAAGTTTTAAAGGTTATGTTATAGTTGAAGCTTTAGATTCCAATATTGCATATGAAGCCCTACATGGTATACGTCATATAAGAGGTCAGATCAGAGGGGAGTTGCCATTTAAAGATCTTGAAGGATATTTGATAAAGAAACCTGTAGTAACGGAGTTAGTGATAGATGATACTGTCGAAATCATAGCTGGTCCTTTTAAATCTATGAAAGCTAAAATAATGAGGGTGGATTATGAGAAGCAGGAGGCAACTGTAGTTTTGTTAGATTCACCATATCAAATTCCTGTAACAGTTGATGCTAATTATTTAAAAAAAATTTTATAAGAATATAAGTGGATTTTATATTAGTACGTTAGATTATAGTTTATGAGCGAAAAAAAAGTTGTAAATGCTTTAGTGAGTGGAGGAGAAGCTAGTGCAGGCCCACCATTGGGACCCGCTCTTGGGCCGCTTGGTATTAATATTTTGCAGGTTGTTAATACCATTAATGAAAAAACCAAAGATTTTCCTGGAATGAAAGTACCTGTCAAAGTTGAAGTTGACCCCGAAACCAAAAAATTTTCTGTAGAAGTTGGTGTTCCGCCAACTGCTGCACTTATTTTTAAAGAATCTGGTATAAACAAGGGCTCAGGCACTGCTGGAACCAATTTTGTTGGAAATATCTCTATGCAGAGTATTGTTAAAATATCTAAAATGAAATTAGATGTTTCGTATGCCCCAGATGTAAAGTCTATTGCTAAAGAAATAATCGGTTCTTGTTTAAGTTTGGGTATAAAAGTTGAAGATAAAGTTGCTAAAGAATTATATGCAGATGTATCAGCAGGAAAATACGATGCATTATTTGAATAGCGATTTTTTATTTTCTTTATTTTACCTCAACCATCATATTCATTTTTAATCCTTTTTCATAAGTAAGTTTAATATACCAAATACCTCAACTTTATTATAATTTTAAGGTGAATAGTGGAAGTGTCAATTCAACAAGGTTCAGCTGGCGGTATGCCGGTTTTAATATTGAAAGAAGGGTCTAGTGAGACCAAAGGTAAGGAAGCTCAAAAAAATAATTTTACTGCTGCAAAAACAGTTGCAGAAATAGTTAGAACAAGTTTAGGCCCCAGAGGAATGGATAAAATGCTTGTCGATTCGTTAGGCGATGTAACTATAACTAATGATGGGGCAACCATTCTAAAGGAGATAGATGTTCAACATCCTGCCGCAAAAATGATGGTGGAAATAAGTAAAGCAACTGATAACGAGGTAGGTGATGGGACTACATCTGTAGTGGTTTTAGCAGGCTCTTTGATTGAAAGAGCAGAGGAGTTAATTGCAAAAAATGTTCATCCTACTGTTATTGTAGATGGGTATAGAAAGAGTGCTTTTAAGGCAATTGAAATTTTGAACAGTATTGCAATGAAGGTAAATGCTGGTGAAAAAGGCCAATTGATGAAAATAGCTAGAACTTCTATGCAAACCAAATTGGTTTCTAAAGATTCTGTTGATTTAGCTAATATTGTAGTTACTGCTGCACAACAAGTGGCAGAAACGCATAATGGTTCTACAAGAGTTGATTTGGATGACATTAAAGTTGAAAAGAAAGCAGGTGGTTCTATTAAGGATACTCAATTAATAAAAGGTATGGTTTTGGATAAAGAAGTTGTGCATGGTGGAATGCCAAAACGTGTTGAGAATGCAAAAATAGCATTAATCACCTCTGCATTGGAAATTGAAAAAACCGAGTTTGATGCTAAATTGAATATAACTTCACCAGATCAAATGAAAAGATTCCTTGATGAAGAAAACACCATGTTAAAATCAATGGTGGATAAGATAACTGCTGCGGGTGCAAATGTAGTGATCTGCCAAAAAGGCATTGATGACATTGCACAACATTATTTAGCAAAATCCTCAATTCTGACCGTCCGCCGTGTAAAAGAAAGTGATATGACAAAACTGGCCAGAGCCACAGGAGCCCGTGTGATTAACAATCTTGATGATATGACATCCAAAGATTTGGGTGTCAGCGATCTGGTCGAAGAACGAAAAGTTGAAACAGACAAATGGGTATTCATAGAGGGCTGTAAAAACCCAAAAGCTGTTACAATTCTTATCCGCGGTGGTTCTCAAAGGGTAGTTGATGAGGCTGATCGTTCAGTTCATGACGCCCTAATGGTAACAAAAGATGTATTGGAAAAACCATTGATCGTTGCCGGAGGTGGATCCCCTGAGGCCTATGTCTCAAATAAGCTGAAAGAATGGACAAATACTTTGTCAGGCCGAGAACAACTTGCAGCAGAAAAATTTGCCGAGTCATTGGAGGTCATTCCTTTAACATTGGCTGAAAATGCAGGCATGGATTCGATTGATACAATGACTGAATTGAGATCAAGGCAGAGTAAGGGATCCACATGGTCTGGTATAGATGCTCGTAATTCACGGATTGCTGACATGGCTGAACAAGATATTGTTGAACCATTGTCGGTAAAAGAGCAAATCATTAAATCGGCTACAGAAGTTGCTTCGATGATTTTGAGGATTGATGATGTTATTGCATCAAGTAAATCAGCCGGAGGTGGAGGTATGCCACCAGGAGGAATGGGTGGTATGCCACCAGGTGGAATGGATGGCATGATGTGATCCACATCTCTTTTGTATATTTTTTTTTTGCAAAGTTTTTTAATTTTATTGCTCTAAAATCATACTGTTTTTATCTTGATTTTTCCGAATAACTTTTCCAATAAAATTATATTTGCATTTATCAGTGGTATATTTGGGGTAGGTAGGATCGGGGTGCTAGCCGTGCCCCAAATCAGAAATCGGCTTCATGTTGAGATCAGCAACTACTAGGTAAATTCATGAGTGGGAGGAACCCGCTTATCTGGCCAGCATGAAACCATGCCGTATCGGATGGCTATGAACAGCAAACCACATGAAGGTGTGGACTTGACTGTGTATTGCCGAAATGGGTGAGGTCCGGGAGGGAGCAACCCTAAGGCAGCTCAGCCATGCTGTTGCGTCTACGTGGTGGATTTGGTAAGATGTGAGATGGGACCTTTTATTCGTGTTGGTACTAGTAGGCTACCCCATAACCTATCTGTTTTGGACAATTATTCCTATTATTTTTATCTGCTAAATTGTCATCATTAAACTACGCAGATTATGCCAGAGATTTCTTGCGTAATTGCCACTAAACAGCTATATGACCATAAATTCATTAATTCCCTGTCCTTGCTTTGCTCTCGTATAACAGGTTGTCCAGAAAACCACTGCTTTTCAAGTAATTCACCGGCCTGACAGTAAAGGGGTTTGATGACATTTACGGTAAGGGGATATCAAAAAGATACGGCAGGCATGAGATCAGGCGATTATCCCAAAGAAATGATAGTAGGAAACGATCCATGGGTGCTGGGCGACGCCTCAAGATGGATGTGAAGAACAGGTTTCTGATGCTTTTGGTCTACTGCCGTCTTTGCATAACCTAACGTTGGCCGGCTTTTAGTTTGACTTGGACCAAAGCAACATCTGTAGGGACATCCAAAAGATTGTCTCTGGTAAGAGGTGTGCGCCAATTCCTTAAAATATGCACAAAACAACCAAAAATCTGCGCACACAAGAGAGGTTGAAAGGTACTTTCCTGGCTTTATTTCTTCACTGATTGCACAGAACAGCAGATACCAAGGCCTGAAAACAGGAGGAGAAGGAAGGCGTATTATTCAGGCAAGAAGAAAAGGCATACCGTAAAGACACATCTCATGGTTAACAACTTCGGTGTTATTATCCATAAAACAAAAGACAAGAAAGGACACAGACACGACTATAGCATCTATAAAAAGAATCACCCGGTAACTCCAAAAGATGCCGTTAATGTTTTTGATCTCGGATATCTTGGAGTTGAGAAAGACTTTCCTGACCAAACGTCATACCTGTCAAACAAAAATAAGAGGAACCAAAATGAGTTGTCTCAAGAGGAAAAAGAGTGCAACCAGAATCACTCCAGAAAAAGGATGGTGATGGAGCACACCATTTGCAGGATGAAAAAGTACAGGATAGTGAGCGATATCTTCAGAAACAGGTTGAGAAATTATGACAAGATATCCGATATAGCATCAGGGGCTGGTAAACTACAGAATATTATCGTCTTTTTAGATGGGCATCAGTCATTGCCATGCTGATGCGGTATACTGTTTCTAATTATGCAAGAGATCTAATGATTATTTTCAAATACTTTTAAAATGTGAACCTAATAGTGAGGAGATCTCTTTACACAATATTTTTAATAATTAAAGTGATCCATCTTAGAATAACCTTAGAATGGTTATTTAGTTGGTTGGATAATAATCTTTAAAACAACTTGAACATACTACTTTTCTATATTTTGCGTATTTTTGGTTTTCTTTTACTCTTGTATTCTCTTTTGTTAGATTGCTTTTACAAACAATGCAAATATTATTTTCAATTACCTCGCTTTTTCTATTACCTGTGCCTGTCAATAATTTTTATTAGAGTTTGAATAAATTTAATTTTATTGCTGATGATATGCATTGTTTATATTTTATGGTAATATAACGGACTGTTATTGTAATATAGTTTTATATCGCTCATGAAAATATAGTCAAATTTATTTACAGATGCTTGAATTGAAAAAAAGTCGTGGTTAAAATCTTTTAATGTGCCAAAACCTATAATTTTCTCATAATCTGCTTCTAATGAAAGACCCACAAAGCGATCTTGCATAAAAATTTTATTGCTTATCAAATCTTGAATTCTTTTGCTGTTTGTTTCCACTTTATTGGCCTTATCAATATGAGACATGATATTTAATAAAAAAAATTTGTCTTTGTAGTATATGGCATTTATTTTTTTTTTAGAAATAATTACCTTATTGAGGAATGTTTTAAAGAGTTTGGAGTATTTTAGTAACCTTTTATCTCTTCTATCATAAACAGATTTTTGAATTTCTTTGTATGGTGCCTGTCCTTGTAGTATTTGTATGTTTGGGTTATTCGAATATTTTTCTTTTATTGTCTTAAAAAAGTCATTAATATGTCTATTTTCTCCCATGCAAACAATACAGTCTGGTCCTATCTTTTCTATTAGATCTATTTTGTAGTTGTTTTCATTCTGGCCCATATAGCCATCTGTGTTAATTAGAGTTATGTTATTATTTTTGTTTAATTTATCATATGATCTTTTTATGCAATTTATTATTCTTGATTCATACCCTATTGGTTGTATGTGCCCTATGAAATTAATGTAATCAGGATTAACTTCTGCAAGGTCTATCGTCTGCTTTGATATTATTGCTGCTCCAATGCAGGTTGGAGGCGATAATTCTCCTTGACCAATATCTGAATCTATTATGACTGGCCTTAAACCTTTGCTTATCAATTTGTTTGCTATAAATAAGGTTAATGTGGATTTTCCTGCATCTGAAGGACCAATGATTATTATTCTTTTTCTATTTGATTTTACGATTGACCTTATAATATTGTCCCACATTTTTGTCCCAATTTTGGACTGATCTTGTTCTGTGGTTCTTTTTGGAAAGATGCAACGTGAATTTTTTTTTAAGGTTATTATTGAATCCTTGCCTTTTTCAATTGGAAGATATTTGTTATTATTGTATAAAATAAAAGTATTTGTAAACTTTACTCCCAATATTTCACACTCTCCTCTAATCTTTAAAAGTCCTGGACCTTTGACCAAGATAGTTTCCAATAATTGTAATTTATTAAAGAACGTAATAATCTTTAATGTAACCTACAATCATCTGCGAAAACTCCTTTTTTGTTAGCCTAATTAAAAGTTTCACGATGTTTGTCAAAATATTTATTTTTGGACCTTTTAGTTTTATTTTTACATAATTTGATTTGTTATGGAAAATTACAAACAATGGATGAATTGGAAAAGTATGGTTTTAGTTTAACAGTATCTAATAATTTATAGCGAATGATGGACGGAATTCTAATGGAAAATCCGCCAGACGTTATTATCATTGAAGATTACCCATCATTATAAACAAACAAAAAAAAAACTCACCTACAAGACTTGTTGTTTTGATGATGAAAAAATATAAAATTAATGTATGTTTAATTTATTTTTTTCTTATTACTCTTAGTATTCCTAACCCCATTATTATATATCCTATTATTATGATTCCAAGGAATTGTGGTGATATTGCTTGATTAGTTGAATTGTTTGATGTTGAATTTAAATTAGATGTCGGAAATGAATCTCCGGGTATTATAAAAGATGAAAATATTATTGATGTGCCCATCAATGCGCCTCCAATAATCAACAATGCAGTTAAAATCCTGGATTTAATGTTAAATCCGATACCGTATGATAGGAAAAAGAGAAGTATCGAACCTCCTCCAAAGATCATTCCTCTGTCTTTTGCTGAAAGGGGCAAAAACCCTTCTGAATTGTTTAGCATTGCTATTGCGGCATCGGCTATATAGGCAGCTAATAAAATAAATGCAATGGATACTAATATTTCTGCAGCTATTTTTCTTGACTTTTGCATAATTTATATTATTGTTTTGGTTATTTAATTATTGTAATCGGATATATCATATTTTTCAAGATTTATGATTTTGCGGTGTGATATTGATTGTTGAACCTTCTGCTATTGCAGTATTGATGGGATGTTCTTTTCTTTCTCTTTTATCCCCATAACTGCAGTGATTTTATTTGTTAATGTTTTGGTTTAATCAACAAATCTCTATAATTACATGCATATCAAAATTAACAATTTTTTTTTCAACGGTTATTCAAAAGATTTTTTTAAAACTGCGTATCGCAATTGGCAAACAGCAATTTTTTTCAAAATATTAATGGTGCTGATTATGCAAGAGATTTAATCTGCGACGTGAAGGCAATGGAAGGGAGTGTAAATGTGGACTAACAGTCTTAAAGTGCTTTGTTGCATGATTGTAAATCGTTTTTTGTCAGCGTTTTGGTTATTATCCAGAGTAAATAGTCATAATTTAATGGGAATTGCTAATAGGGTGGCATAGTTTTAACTGATTGAATCATGCAACAAAGCAGTCTTGAATCTGTTTTTATTCCAATTATGCAAAAAAAATTTATTGATTAATCACCTATTTTGGTATTTTTCTGTTTTTAGAAATAAAGATGTCTTTACAATGGCTTGTTAAATATGTTGTTATTGTTATTAATTACAATTTAAAATATTTTGTGAGCATTGTGGTCATGTTTATCATTTCATCTTATTCCGCTTTTTATCTTATAGTGATGATTCGAGCCTGTAAAAAATTGTGTTCTGGTCAATTAATACATCGATAGGTTTTGATCTGTCAAAAAGTGGCTAACGTCTATTTGAATCGGTAAATTTCCATATTCTGAAAAAAAGAACATTTCATAATATTATAAAACTATTGAGAGTATGTTTTTTTTGATGTCTGCAATTACTAAATTGATTTTAACTGTTTTTTGTATATGTTTTCAATTTCCTTTACTGTTGTTGAGTCCTCTGCATTTTTGTCTTCCCTTATTTTACCTGTAAATTTGGGGAATCGTAGCGCTAATCCATACCCTCTTTTTATTTTGTTGATAGATGTTGTATACATTGGGCTTAGGGTTATTTCAGGTGAATATATCTCTATAACTGTTTTTGGCTCAAACCATGCATCCATTTTAATTGCACCTGGATTTACTCGCGGATGCCTGTTTTTTATTACATGCTGTTTTAATTTCTTTGTAATTTCTTCAAGTATTTCGTCAGTAAATCCTGTTCCTACCTTGCATATTGTAAAAAAAATGTCTTCATCTGGGCTCATATGCCGCCAATAACAAAGCTCCATATTTTCCAACTCTTCTCCCTTTTCCATATAGGGCGCCTACTATTGCCAAATCAATTGTATCTAAAAGTTTGTTTGAATATTCTTTCTTCAATTTTATCCATGCCCATTCTCTTGCTCCGGCACGGTAATGACTTTCAGGGTTTTTAATCATCAATCCCTCGCAGCCGTTTTCAATTGCTTCTGCCATAAACCTGTCTATTTCTTCTATTTCTGTAACTCTTGTCTGACTGATCAACTTGATCTTGTTATTTTTAAAACCCAAAAAATTTCTTCCAAAATTTTTCTCCTTTGAAAAAGGTAAATTTGTTTTATCTTGGTTATCGTAAAACAATATATCAAATAGGTTTAGAATTACAGGATAATCTTTGATTGCGTCCTCTATTTTGTATTTTCTTCTTCTATGCATTAAACTTTGAAAGGGAAGAAATCTTCTTGTCATTAAATCAATAGAAACAATTTCTCCCTCTGCGATAAATCTTTGGTATTTATTTTCTTAAATTCATCAACTATATCTGAAAAATTGTTTGTGACGTTTTCTAGGTTTCTTGTATACATCTCTATCCTATTGTTGTGTTTGTGGATTTGAATTCTCTCTCCATCTATTTTATATTCCGCATAGCACATTTTTCCACTCATTTTTTTTAATGCCTCCATCTGCATCAGATGCTCTTTCAGCAAGCATTGGACGGACTGGAACAAATAAAGAAATTGGGATAGATTGAACTTCATCCAATGAGCCATTAAACAATATTCTTGCAATTTTTCCTAAATCACTGGAGACATTGTATGCTCTTTCCAGCACTTTTCTGTTTTTTTTATCTCCTGTAAATGATATGGCTATTGCGTCAAAATTGTGAAGTCTGCTATTCCGAGTCTTAAATTTCCAAGTATTAGTTTTAAAATGAATTTGCTTTCTAAGTTGGTAGAATTATTCAACAAGCTGTTTATGTACTTTAACTTGTGATCTACTGAACCAGACCCTGTTAATTTGATATTTTTATTAATGTGTCATATACTCTTTCGATTGTTAATTTTTCGTATAAGTAATGTCTTTGTAATTTATATTTTAATATTTCATAAGCAACATCCCCTATGTCTCCAATTTTATTGTATTTCGTCTGAATGTCATTAACAGAATAACCGCTTGCTAATGCTAATGATTTTATTGCAACTTTTTCTGCCACTCCTAACTCTTTAGATTGATAGTCTGGTCCTAATTTGCCTTGAATTAAATAAACTATTTTATCAATTATTTCTGAGGAGTTCTTTTAATATGTGAACAAGATGATTGGTAAGTTCTAATCTGCTGGTTGTTTTTTCCATCTTTTCAAAAATTTCAGCAAGCTCTGAAAAATACATTAATTACAGTTAAAACTTATCGATTTTATTTTTTATGTACATCTTAATTGTTAGCCGGCTTTGTGTATTGCACAGGGTTGTTCAAAGTAATGCGTATCATCACAATGTGTTATTTCTTAATTTCATCTGGTATTTTAAAAGAAGAAAAACGCGTCATTTTGCATCTGTTTGTTGTCCGTTTTCCTATTTTCCTATTTTCTTGTATCCCCTTTATAATGGTGCCTTCATTACGACCATAAATATGTGAAAAGGATTTAACATATTAAATAAAGTTGATAGCATTTCTTTGTTTATTATCGTGACGATGAATAGGATCTTACCGAATATGCTTAGGCTAGGGCGGCTCATATGTGAAAGCAGACATACACGCTGAATTGCAAATTACTGTGTTGTAAATTATGTTTGCCTGCTTATTGGAAACTGTGATTTGAAATAACTTTATTTCTTTATTTGTTGTTATGTTTCTATTGGAATTGTAAATAATTGTATATGAATTGTGATTATAGTTGATTTTGTTTTATCAGTTAAGTTTTTTCTGTTTATATATTTTTATATGTGTTGTACAAATTACAGTTAGTTAAAATATTAATGAGTAGTGTAAGCGAAATAATGTCTTTCCAGAGAACCATTTACTATTACAGCGTTTTCAAATAGAAATGCAAAAGACGTTGCATCAATTATAACTGAAAAACGGATAAGTTCTGTTATTGTTATAGATAAAGAAAACCGACCATTGGGAATTGTTACGGAAAGAGATTTGGTGGAGAGGGTGTGTTTGACTAACTTGAATGCGAGTGATGTTTTAGTGGAAGATATTATGTCTTCCCCATTAATAACAATCATGGCTTATGATTCGGTTGATACCGCATCAAGGGTGATGCTTTCAAACAAGATAAAAAGGCTTCCTGTGCTTGAAGCCGATAATAGAATCATGGGGGTAATTAGTGTAACTGATATAACTAAACATTTGTCAAAAATACTGTTAGATGATTACAATAGACATAGATCTCTGAAAAAGATTTTGGAGATGAATGATGTTTTTAACTAAAATCAATAATAATGTTCTCAATAAATGAACTGATTCACATAATATCTGATTGATCAATTTTAAAGCATATATAATAACATGGTAAAAAGATTAAATATGGATCTACATGTATTGGAGTCAATCTGAAAACCCCTATGTTCTTCACATGCTAGTAAAAATTCCATCCGAAACAACTGAAATTGTTAAAAAAGTGAGGTGTTTTTTCCAATTGGACCACACAATTTTCCATATTCAAGGGCGGCGGTAAACGAGGGTGTGGCCGTGGTTTTTCATAAGAGCCGTGATTAAACCTTTTAAAGAAACTGCCTTCCAAACTTTGAGTTGGAGAAACTTGATCGACTTTTAAACCGGAATACTGTGCCCATCCAGCAAAAGAATAACTTTAGTTTACACCTGTTATATTTTATATGTTTAATGGAAATGGTTAAATTAGCTATTAATTTTTTTTATAATAAAATGCCTTGGTAGCTCAGCCTGGCTAGAGCGTTGCCTTGGTAAGGCAAAGGTCGTGGGTCCAAATCCCACCCAAGGCTTTTTTTGAAACAGAACATTTGAAGGGCTCGTAATACGGATGATGGAGTAAAGCTGAGCGATTGAGAATGGTGACCTTGCAAAATAAGTAGGATCTTTGTAAATCCTCTATAAACACCGAATCAAACCTCTAAGGAATTTTTAAACATTGTATTGATATGCATGAATAATTTATGTTTTGATTAGTATAAAATGACCTATAAACATATAATAGTCTTGTTTACATAGGTATTATGATGAAAAATTTATTCATTTTATCTGTACCAATATTATTGGCTACTACATTATTGTTAGCAACAGGTCTTGCAAACGTAAACACATTCGGTCAAATAGCAAACCAAACTAGTGCAGCAGCAAACCAAACTAGTGCAGCAGCAAACCAAACTAGTGCAGCAGCAAACCAAACTAGTGCAATGGGAAACCAAACTAGTGCAATGGGAAACCAAACTAGTGCAATGGGAAACCAAACAGGCGGAAACTTGAATGAAAAATTATTCAATATGACAGGTCAGGCTATATCTGCTTTGAACGATGATAATGCTACTGGGGCAGAAACACTCCTTAGTCAAATGCAACAAAACTTGTCCCAAGCAACAGGTAAGCAAATTGTAGTATCCCATCATCTGATTCTAGCTCTGGCTCTGACTCATCTGATTCTAGCTCTGGCTCTGGCTCATCTGATTCTGGCTCTGGCTCTGGCTCTGATTCTAGCTCTGGCTCTGGCTCTGACTCATCTGATTCTAGCTCTGACTCATCTGATTCTAGCTCCGGCTAAAATCCTCTTTTTTTTTAAACCATATCTAATACCATCTTACCTTTTCAAACAGAACATTTGTATTTCTAGTTCCTAAAGATTAAATTCTTCTATTTCTGATTAAATGAACTCAAATAATGAATCCATTTTATGCCCGTAGTGTTTTCAAAGCTCTTTTGACCCTTGTAAACTTGTGACTTGCTTAATCCAGAAACGATTGATGCAATCTGTAAATTTATTTTATTTACATCTGTTTTCTAGTTAGTGTGTTGGTTTTTCTAGATGGTATGATAATTTTTTTTTATTGAGATTAAATCCAACAAGATAATTAACCTTATTTTTATTAATTTCGTTAATTGATATTCAAAAAAGAATTCTTTCTTAAGTTTTGCAGGACCTAAAATAGGTGCTTATTGTTGATATCTAATAATTAGTTTATCGTCTATCCTGCTCATATAAGAATATATTACTTTTTACTATAACATAATTCTGTATTTATTATTATTATTTATGGAAACAAAAATATATTAAAGAAGGTATTTAATAAATACAACATGCAAAAAATATCTTTATTGTTAGCTATTCCAATAGTTTTAGCAGCAAGTTTGGTTTTCGGGTCCTTAAGCTTTAGTGTTTATGGTCAAGAGAGTCAAACAATTCAACCTTTAGGCAACCAAACAACCAACCAGACAGCACCTGCAACAACCGACAATCACATCACCACAAACAACATCTCCACCACCAAATAATCAACATCTCCACCACAAAATAATCAAACATCTCCACCACCCAAACAACATCTCCACCACAAAATAATCAAACATCTCCACCACCAAAGCAACATCTCCACCACAAAATAATCAAACATCTTCACAAAGTTCTGGTGGAAATCTGAAACTTGAGAGCATCTTACAATGGTCAAATGGCGCTGTTCAAGCAAATGAAGACGGTAATGGGACTGGCGTAACAGAAAATCTGTTGAAGTTGCAAGAATATCTTAAATCATCCTCAGGCGATAAAGTTATAGGTTTACCTGTTAATCAAATAGGCTCTGGATAGATTTCTTTTATCTTTTTTTTTGATCGTATGATTAAAAATTTTTTTGGTTTTTTGGTTCTTTTTTCTAATTGTACACCTACACATTAGCATTTTTCCAAATATTGTCAACTTTTTAAAACTGCGTATCGCAATTGGCAAACAACAATTTTTTTAGAATCTTTAATGGTGCCTACCACGCAGGAGATCTATTTTTCAAAGTCTTCATTCCAATCTGTAAATGTAGTTGTAGATCTAAACCATGAGTAATTTTATACTACTGTGTT
Source organism: uncultured Nitrososphaeraceae archaeon (assembly GCA_963779615.1). GTDB lineage: Archaea > Thermoproteota > Nitrososphaeria > Nitrososphaerales > Nitrososphaeraceae > Nitrosocosmicus. The sequence goes on along the minus strand of CAVZZA010000003.1, from coordinate 849,649 downwards.
AGTCATTGTTTATTTTTTTTTAAATGTACATGTGATATGCTTGTTATTGGTAAAATATGATTTTACATTTTACTTTTTTCTAAATCTTTTTTACATTTTTCCATGCTAATATTTGATAGGAAGTGAAAATTTTTTTCCAATTATGCTGAATAAATATTATGCCATAGTCATTACCTCACTTATAATGCCGATTGTAAATATTCCATTAGCGTTTTCTGAAACCCCTAATTTACCTGAAGCAACGCAAAATGCCATTCAGATAACTAAATGTTCCACTAACTCCTATGGTATAATTGATGGCCAAACCGCATTTGTTGGTCCTCACTTTGATACACATGTATATAATAACAGGTATAATATCTCAATATATAAATTCAAAGGATTTTGCGATTTCTACAATAAGTGTGATGATTCTATTCAATCACCCACAATGGTATACATAGATCTATAGGAACATCACAAAACTCCATATCATCAAATGGCACCAATTCGCCTTCTTTTCTTTCAAATCCTTTTGTTAGTTTAGATGTTGTAAATAAAACAATAACTCAAAATCTTTCAAATGTCTTTAATTCCTCAGCTAAGGCGAATTATTCTGATGTTCCCATTTAATGTGTGATTGATATGAATGTATCAAATTGGACATGCAATGCATACAGGTTCTTAAAATAATATCTTTCTTGATATGTGATTGCTTAACTGAACCTATTATGGTAAAACAGTTTAATAATGAATTGGCCAAAACTCATATTTTTATGAAAATGCAGAATACCCCAGTTAATCTAGTGGATTTATAGAGAATTAATCCCCCTAAATCCTGCATCTGTCACGATAAAAAAGGTTGTTGTGATGGATTAGTTCATATTTTATTTCATTTCATAGGGCATTAATTTCTGGCAGAAAATCTGTTATGGATCCATAAGATGCAATCTTTATTGTGTATTTGGCCTGCTCTGTTAAATTTGCTTCCTTTGATCGATTTAAACTTATTTTTCAAACAAACTATTCATATGTTGCTTTTTCTGGACTATTTTGATTTTTTTGGGCATTTCTAATGTACTGGTAATAGGTAGAGTTTCCGAACAAATGACAGAAATGAAGTGTAAGGCGTCATTCTGTTTTTTGCCATTTTGGTTTGTTGCATTTGATAATGATGATTTCATACTTTGATTCCTTTATCAATAATGCTTTCATCAATTATTGTTTTATAAAAAAAGTTAATTCTTTTGTTTTGCTTGTGCTGTTATAATTAGACTATCTATATGGAAAATCCGAAGACTGTATATTTGATATTAATGTTATACCTATCAAAATAATTTTCGTTGTAAGTGTATATCCATTTCATAATGTTCATTAACCTTCAATATCTTTATTGTCCATTTTTAGAGTTGTTTCAAGATCGCATTATCATATTTTTGCTAAACCTATAGATATATTTTATTGGATTGTCTTTAACTTTTATACTATATATATTAGTCCAGCAGAAATAAAATTAAAAAAGAGCGGGGGTTGTAGAGCCTGGCCAAATTAATTAAATAATTTTGGAGACGCGGGACTTAAGATCTCCATAAGGGATCCCGTCTCTCAGGGGTTCGTGGGTTCAAATCCCACCTCCCGCACTATTGAACATGATTTATAATTGATGGTATGGTCTGTCAGATTTTGCATGTCATTGCCCGGACAATATCTGCCGCCATTTTTTATCGTAAAATAATTCACATATTAAATACCGCGAGCCACATGCTGAGATTTTTTATGGGGTTAAAGATATCAAGTTAGCAGGCTCTGCTTTTATGATAATATGCGCAAAAGCAAAAAACCCATAAACAAGTTTATTGGCTAACCCAATGGTATTCTTGATGCAACTCCGATATGGATATTGTGATTATTTAAGTATATTGTTAATATGGATGAAATAAATTCATGATGCTATTTCAAACCAAATTATGTCAGGGATTAGGGATTATTGTCAGAAAAAGTTATGATTTGTTACTGTGAGGCGAAACGATGAATGATAGTAAGTTAATGCAATTGAGGTAGAAAACAATGCCATCTAAATATGATGTGGGGATACAATCGCTCAGCAAAGAAAGATCCATTAGAAATTTTTAATTTTTTGGGTTGGTGGCCTCTCCAAATAAATTCATAAATGTTTGCTTTATTGAATTGGAACGGAAGAAAAATAATTAATTATTTGCCTAACCTTTCTCTTGTATACTGTATGGGAAAAATTGTCTTAACCTTGCAGAGCAATTAAACCCATATGGATATTAAAATTGCAAGTGTCTTTAAGTAACATCTAATTCGATTAGACTGATTTGTGGACCATGGGCTGAAGATTGCAAATAGGGTTAAAAATAATCTTTACCGTCTTCAATCTGTTAATGAATTGTTTTTAATCTTTATACATGAGGTTATAGTAATCTATATCTTATGATTTCTTATTTTTCAAAATCGTTCTAATAAAATGGGAATAAAACCTATTGTCTTCTGCCAACTCTGGATGAAAAGATGTTCCGATGATGTTGTTTTGCTGAACTGCCACAATTTTGTCATTATATTTTGATAGAATTTGCACATCCTTGCCAGTTTCTTTAACAATTGGCCCTCTGATGAATACAGCTTTAAATGGTCTTTCTCCAATGATTGGTATGTTTAAATCAGTTTCAAATGACTCATGCTGTCTGCCAAATGCATTTCTTTCTATTGTTACATCTAAACTTTTTAGTAATTTTTGTTGCGTTTCGCCAATTGTTTTATCAAGGACTCTTTTTGCTAATATTATCATCCCTGCACATGTGCCTAAAACTGGTAAACCTTCACTAATTTTTTGCTTTAGTTTTTCCCAATTGGATTGATTTAGTGACATCATTGTACTAATTACTGTGCTTTCTCCGCCGGGAATAATTAAACCATCAACATCCAGTATTTCCTCATAGTTTTTCACTTCGATGACTTCTCCTGTAATTCCTGTTTCATTCAAAGCCTCTTTACATGCCTGGACGTTTTCTTCAATATCTCCTTGAATGCTTAAAACACCTATCTTTATGTTGTCAGTCAAAAAGAGGGACCTCTTTCTTGCATCTTTAGTTCTAAATTTTTTGTATCTAGGCCCAATAGTGATTTCTTTTCGTCTACCAGTTTTTGTGCTTCCATTACTTCTTCAATGTTGTTGTGATGGGTAGTAGCTATGACTATGGATCTTGCTCTTTGAGACGGATCATCAGATTTAAAAATTCCTGACCCTACAAAAACTCCGTCACATCCTAGGCTCATTAAAAAAGCTGCGTCAGCGGGAGTTGTTATTCCTCCTGCTGCAAAATTTACAACGGGGATCCTGCCTAGTCTCCCGACCTCTTTAACCAACTCTATAGAGACCTTGTGCTCTCTTGATAGTTTCACCAATTCTTGATAATCGTTATCTTGATATGCTGATCTTACTTCTCTTAATTCTTTATTTATTTTTTTAATATGATTCACTGCTTCGGCAACATTGCCTGTACCTGGCTCCCCCTTGGTTCTTATCATTGATGCTCCCTCCTCAATTCTTCTTAAGGCTTCTCCCAAATTTTTAGCTCCATTAACAAAAGGTGTAGTAAAGTCCCATTTCCATATGTGATTTTCATCATCGGCTGGAGTTAACACCTCGCTCTCGTCGACCATGTCAACTCCGCAAGACTCTAGTACTCTGGCTTCTGTTACATGGCCTATTCTGCATTTGGCCATTATGGGAATAGATACTGCATTCATTATATCGATGATGGATTTGATGCTAGCAGTTCTTGCAACACCGCCGGCTTTTCTTACGTCATAAGGCAGTTTATCTAAAACCATTACTGCAACCGCACCAGCATCCTCAGCTATTTGAGCTTGTTCTACATTTGTAACATCCATTATTACTCCATGTTTCTGCATGTGGGCAAACCCTCTTTTAATTAATGTGCTTCCTTTAACAATCTTGCCCTGTCCATTGATTTTTATTTTTTGTCCTTTTGATTCCTTCTCCGATGAAATTAATGAAATAGCCATAATTTTTATATCATTTATGGATATAAAGGGTTAATTGTTATTTGGGCATGGGTTAATTTTTTAACTTGGCTGTTTTGCCTAACCAGAAGCGCGCAGAAAATGAATGTCCCTAATTCAGGGACCTTTTGCCTTTCTTGGTTTATGGCCATTTAGGTATCAAATGCTGCCCATTGTTCTTTATGTGCTTATGCATACGTGTTGGATGTCTTTTTTTGGACGTGCATCATATTTTGAAATGTTTGCATGGAACATTGCAGTAAAAATGGCTATTCTGTGTTACTACTTCTTTTTGTTTATAATTAGGTTATTGCTAACTTGTTGTTTGATCATTGATAAACTAATGCATTTCAATATTATTATTTATTTTATTTATGCATGAATTAATAGGTAATGTTTGTGTAAAATTAAAAATTTTTAACAAAACTTATAATATATCCATAATGATAAAGTGAATAGCAAAATTTAAAAAGGTATTGTATTAATTACACTTAATATGACTTTACCAAAAGGATATAGTCCTAATAAACCATCGGGAACTAGCGGTGGAGGTTCTTCAGGATCAGGTTCTTCAGGATCAGGTTCTTCAGGATCAGGTTCTTCAGGATCAAGTAGAGATGAAATTGAACGTATGATCGGACGTAGAGTTGAAAACATGAGAGGTATTTTCGTTTTAGGCTTTATCTTGTGCTGGGTAGCTACGGCAGGAGGAATTTACGTAGGTGTTACTATATATCCTTGGGCATATCCATTACCCAGTGGCATATACGCTCTGTCTGTATTGACTGTAATTGAGGTATTAGGAATCATTTGGATATTGAAAGTAGCTGGTGAAAAACCAGTAAGGATGTAATATCCTCTTTTTTTATTCTATATGCTTGTTTAATGAAATCTTGTTTCTAAGTTAAGTTTATTTTCTTATCAGTCTGATCTACAAATGATTTATCCAGCTTACTTTATGCTATAGTTCATTTGTTTTTTCATTAAAGAGGGAATTGTAAACATTTTCTAATCAGTACTTGATGTGTTACACCATTCTTTCAACAATGCCTTATCATTTTTATGTAGAAAAGGGAATCAGGCGGTTTAATTTCTGGGATTTACAATCTTGCGGTGTTATGTGCCATCGTTTTTTGAAAACCGACTACTTTGGGTTGTTTCATGTTTTTAAAATGCCTGAATCCTATTTTTGGATTTCTAGGATTAAACTTTTGTACAGTGTTTCTTTTCCATGCAAAAACAAGATCATTTAATAATGCGGGCGATATGGGGCCTCAATTTTTTTCTATCGGAAAACTGGATATATGTAAACAGTTGACTTCCATTAGTATTTTGGGATGCTGATGTTGTTTCTTGATTTACTAAAGAATACATTGTCAAAAACTATGGGTTGTATTTGGCATACGGGGCCTTTTTAACTTCCATCATTATTGTGCGTTGTTCTCTAGTTGTTTTTACCTTATTCGACTTGTATTTTTAAAAAATATACAAAATCTTATATATTACCTATCAGAATTGCATTATAATGGTCTGGTTAAGACGTACAACTCACTATTTGTTCATTGTTGTTGTTGCTGTCAACAGTACCTTGCTTACAATCAACGCAGGAGATTATATCTTCTACACTGACTGGGCATGGACATCTTTTGTCGTATTCTCTATATCTCAATCAACAATGCTTGTAGTAGGAGCTATATACTATATGTTGTTTACAGGTGTTCCTGGTACAGCTACGTATTACGCAACTATCATGACAATTTATACATGGGTTGCCAAGGGCGCCTGGTTCGCCTTAGGATACCCATATGACTTTGTCGCAGTTCCGGTTTGGATACCGTCGGCTATGTTGTTGGATTTGGCGTACTGGGCAACAAGAAGGAACAAACATGCAGCAATACTAATTGGAGGAGTGCTGGTTGGAATGTCAATTCCATTGTTTAATATGATTAACTTACTGTTAGTTTCGGATCCATTGGAAATGGCATTCAAATATCCAAGACCTACTCTACCTCCATACATGACTCCAATCGAGCCTCAGGTAGGAAAGTTCTATAACAGTCCAGTGGCTTTGGGAGCAGGTGCCGGGGCGGTGCTTTGTGTTCCTATTGCGGCCTTGGGCGCAAAACTTAATACATGGACTTACAGATGGATGGCTGCATGGAGTAAATGGGATTAAAATCCATTATTTTTAATGAATTTAAATATTAAAAATAAATTTTTTCTTTTTTTTGTATGTATATGTATATAGGGAGTCCTGATTCTTTTTAAAATCTAATAATTGCTTAAAATCACTGATACTTTTTCTTTAATTCTTTATCCATTCTTTGCATGTTGTTTTAGTGATGGCTATGCATCCGTCAATCTTAAACAACGAGGGTAAATCCCTGTTGTTTTTATGCCAATCTTGTTTTTTATTGACAAAATCTCTTGTGATTGTGGTCCATAACATTGTCATGTTAATGAATTTAGGATATCTGACAAAAAATGTCTTGCAAATAACAATAAAGTTATTTGTTCTTTTACTATGATTTACTGAGTTTTTAGTTTGTCTAAAAGATTGTCGATATTTGCTATTGTGTTGCCATCTTTATCATTTACTATTTGTTCTGCGGGGGGATAAGAAATGTAGTTTTCTATTCTGCTTTCAATTCTCTCTCCATAGGTGACGATATTGTCATTCTGATAAAAAACTCCTATTGGAATTCTTTTTTCCCATTCCCTTGATTTTTCTAAAGCTAGGGACATTTTGTATGGTGATTCATTTTCGTTGTTTACTATGCCGTTATAATTTTCATCTTCTAGTTTGTAAATCTTTGGTATCCTTTTGGTTGAATCTGAGGGATCCATCTCATAACTTTGGTACCACTCTTTTGTGTTGATGTCATTATATGTGGGGCATGGCTGTAATACGTCAATAAAAGAGAGCCCCTTGTGAAGTATGCCTTTCTTTATAACCTCTTTCAAGTGCTTTACATCGTAGGAGTATCCTCTGGCAATAAATGTAAACCCGGAAATGATGGCTAAGGCAATGGGGTTGATGCTGTCATTCATGTTTGGTTGAGGTAATGACTTTGTCTTCATGCCTATCTTTAATGTAGGCGCAGCTTGTCCTTTGGTTAGGCCATAAACTCCATTGTTGTAAATTATATACGTGATGTCTACATTCCTCCTTCCTGAATTAATAAAGTGCCCTGATCCTATGCCCAGGCCGTCTCCGTCTCCACCCACCGCGATGATTTTCAAGTTAGGGTTTGATAACTTGGCCCCTTGTGCAAATGGAAGTACCCTTCCGTGAAGGGTGTGTATCCCATAGGTATGAACAAAATGAGGCGTTTTCCCAGAACAACCTATGCCTGAAAAAAGGGCTGCATTGTGGGGAGGTATTTTTAGCTCTGATAAAGACATTTGTATAGCGTTTAAAATGCCAAAATCTCCACAACCGGCACACCAATCATTATGTACCTCTGTTTTATACTCGGAAAGCTTATACTCCATTCTCCAAAATCACTCTTTTTCCTGTATTGTTACTTATTATCCTTGTAAATGACTCATATAATTCTGATAATGACATGGGCCTTCCGTTGTATTTTAAAATGTTATAGTTGGTGATTACCGTGGTATTTTGCTTTAGCAAAATATCGAGCTGTGCTAAATAGTTCATCTCAATACTTATTATGGTTGTCTTGCTATTTGAATATAATTTGGTAGTGCTGTTTTCAGTTTTTGTGCCTGTTATGTTATTTAAGGTGTCTTCCAATAATCTTGAAGGAAAAGGGTGCAATAATTTAACTTGGACAAAAATAAATCTTATTTTCTCAAATTCTGGAGATATCTTTTCCAAAGTGTCTAAAATTGCGCCTTTGGTGGATCCCCAGCTTAAGATTATTATTGTGCTTTCAATATCCTTTTTCAATTTGTCTTCAAACTCTACTGTTATTTGATCCTGCTCTGGTATTTGATCACTGACTAATTGCAATTTTGACATCCTCTTTTCCATCATTTTTTTTCTAATTTCTGGATCCTCTGTAATATGACCCTCGCTCATCGTGTTCGTCTCCTGTATTCCAAAAGATTCCATTTTCTGTTCCTAGGGGAACTCTTTTAGAAATTGGCCCCTCCTCGAGATTAAAGCGCTTAAAATGTTTTATGCCATTATCCGCACCTGAATCTGGATTAGGGAGAGAGTTTTTGCCAATGAATTTCCCTCTTTCGATTTTTATCTTTTTGTAATCGAAGATTTTACACGTCATTATGCTGTTTGCTATAAATTTGTCCATCATGTGGATGACTGGCAATTGAAATTTTTCTGCGTAATTAAATACCTTAACTGTGTCATAGAAACTCTCTTCAATATCGCCAGAAGAATACACTATCCTTGGAAACTCCCCGTGACCTGCGTTTATCGCAAATAACAGGTCTCCTTGTTCTTGCCGGGTGGGTAATCCTGTGGATGGGCCCGCTCTCTGATACAATGAGATTATTACTGGTACTTCGTTCATTCCTGCCCATCCTAAAGCTTCTGCCATTAGTGAGAACCCTGGTCCAGATGTGGCTGTACAACTGCGGGTTCCAGTCAATGATGATCCTATGGCCATGGCAATTGCTGAAATTTCATCCTCGGTTTGGATTACAACAATCTGACCCGTTATTGTTGTCATTTTGTTTTATTATGAGGTTGGATTCCAGATATTCGCTGTCGTCACTTGCAGGGGTTATTGGATAATATGTTTGGAACCTACAGCCTGCTACTATTTTTCCAAGGGGTGATGATTGACTTCCCTGCGCAATAATGTAGTTGCTGTTGTCATTGCTTGTTTGGTCATAAACCAAACTCATGGAATGTTTTTTGAGATTGTCTGCATATTTGGATTTCACATAATTGTATGCATAGTTACCTGCATCCACATTAATTTCTGCTATCTTGGGTTTACTTGAAAATATTGACCGAATCCCATTTTCCATCTTTTTTGTATCGAAATCCAGTATTGCAAGCGATGCCGCTAGGGACATCACATTAGTAATTCTAGCAAGTTTGCTTAGGGAGTGATCATTAATCTTTTCTGAAAAGTCTTTAATCAGTTCAAAAAAAGGCAGCTCTATCAATAACACATTTCTTTCTTTTAGATTCTCTAAAATTCCACCAAAATCCAGAGTTTTGTTGTTTTCTTCCAATATCTTTTTTATTTTTTTCTTGGATGAATAATCTAAGGTGTGGATATCCTCAATTTTTTTCCCCTTAATTTCTGGATCGTATATCAATACCCCATTATTTACCAAATATGGTGAGTGCCTTACTACAGTTTCACCGTCAAATGTAACTAGGAGATCTATTTCATCCACATGTGACCTTATTGGTTTACTTGAAACCCTGACTGTGAAATAACTGTGTTCTCCTTTGATGTTTGAATAGTATTCTCTTTTGCCAAATACATGTAATCCGGACATTGCAATGGATTTAATAAAAATATGTGCCGCAGAATCAACCCCGCTTCCTTGAGGACCGCCAATAACCCAAGAAATGGATTCTCTAAAATTTTCCATTATTTATTCTTAATATTGATGTTTGTTATTATTATGTTTAAATGTGTTCATTGCCATTTAACAATAAAGGATAACTATCCTCCTGTAGTTGCATCAAGAATGCAACATTCGCATTTATCTCTTATTCCACAATAAGGACAAACACACATACAAGCTTCCATAATGTTTCCACAATAATTGCACAAGGTGCCCTCTTCTTCATTATTATGATTAACATCGATATCTTTACCCAATCTTTATCCAGTATTATATACAGTTGTATCGATACTTATACTTTGTATGTTTATATCAGTCATATGGTTTTTGTAATGGTTATTTTATAAATAACTTTTATCGTTTGTAATATTTATTTATGTTATATCGATTATTTTGTAATAATTATAAAATATTTTAGAATTTATCATAGCAAACTTTTTATCTATGTTTTTTGTTGAAACCACACATGAATATGAAAAGCGGCAACAACCCCGCTATGGTATTTTTAGTTGTAACTATAATTGCTGGAACTGCATCAGTTTTAGGCGTTATGTTATCATTAATACCGGATGCTGAAGGCCATGGTGTTCAAGCACAACTTCAAAGTAGATTCGTTAGAATCAATAATGAAGCATTTTCTGCACAGTCTCTTCATACTGGTGACACTCTTGTAGTAACTGGAGAACTCCAAAGTTTGGTTAACAGAGATTTAAGGGGATGGATATCACTTTTCAGTGAGTCTACCAATGCAGGTAACAGATGGGAGTTTGTCAGTCGAGATCCACCGGGAAATATAATCAATGTTGCTGCACAAGAGAAAATTCCATATAGACTTGAAGCCAAAGCTCTCGAACCTGGTATTTACCACGTCCATACACAACTTAACCTCGCTTCTGTTGGTCCAGGTTTAGGCCCGGGACAAACAGTCCAAGTAACTGGGGAGCCAATATTGAAACCAATTCCATACATGAATATTATATATCAAAGCATAATAATAGCGGCAGGCCTTGGAGTTACTTTTGCGACAAGACCGTGGCAGGTAATCTAAACTTTTTCTTTTTTTAAACTCTAATTTTTATTTTTTATTTTTTATTGATGCTAAATTCACAAAATACTTAGAATAATGCAATAGATAACTAGCAGAAAGTTAATAAGTTATTGATGAGTGAGATCGGCTCTGTTCACTTAGGCATTTTTAACTCATTGTTATGGTAATCTACAAAAAACCGCCGCCGATTCTTTACATGCTTTGTTTACAATTCTTTCCCCTACAGGGAAAGTAGTCATCGAAACTTTCTGTTCTGTCCTTGATATACTGCGTGGGTCGTTCAATCAGGCTTTTCTCCAGAGGGGAATGGATATGGTGCTTTAGATTCGGGAACCTGCATGCTTGGGGATGCCGCGTTCCACCATCAGTCGATACCGGGCACTTTCCATGCGTCTTGACCAAACCCTCGATAAACCTTTCAGCAATAGGCATGTTTCTCTCCCTGGATATGCTTGGTGCCAGAATCTGCCTGTCTTTTGGATCAATGGCAGCCCAGAGCCAGATGCATTTAGAACCAGCCTTGATTAGTGTCTCATCCACTATGTACCCAAAAATCTTTTTTCTTTTTGTTGATATCCTTTGAGGATGGTGTATCTGAATCCAGTTCCATATTGGGACATGGTTTCGCCTGACAAAACAGGACAGTCTTTCTGATGCCCTTCTCAATGATGGCCCTGGAAAACAAAGATACAAACCATAGCTAATGCACTGAGGGTGTTCTGTTTCTGCAAACCATTGGGAGATAGGACATCTTCAAGCTTTAGCCTTATGGTTAAGTGAACAGAGCCGTGAGATCGGACATTATAAAAAATGTTTTTAATATTTTTACTTAAATAGCATATTGACCTAAGCTGTAACTTTGTGCTTTCTTGATGCTCTCACAAGGCGTATCCAACTTAATATTTTGTTAAAAATATTTTTTGTTTCCATTTCTATGCTATTATCTTACCTATGCCGTTTTAAATCTTTTGCGCATGATCGCTCTGTGGTTGTTGTGTATCTTCGCCATAATCCAAATTCATTTCCATGTCATACACCTACTTGCTGGACAGGTTATGTGGCGTAACTTTCCTGACAATATCTTTTACCGTGTTTTTAACCTCGGTGTGGGCGTATGTTCACCATACATCCTTTTACAAAGGAAACCTGTATTCATATTCAAATCCGTTCAACAAAACAATCGGCTGGCCAAATTCCATCTGTGTGGAAAGAATTGGGCAACAGAGAGTGTGTTATTGAAGTTATCTTTTGAATCTTTTTTTATTTTTATATGTCGATCTTTTGATAAATCATGCTTTTTGTTTTTTTAAGAAATCTTTTTTTATTGTTTATCTTAAAAAATTGTATGCAAGAAATTGTAAGTCAGATAATGACACGTCATGTTGTAACGATTAATTCTAGTAGATCCGCATTAGATGCTGCATTGCTTATGAAAGAAAATAGGATTAGTTCCCTTATCGTTCAAGATAAAGATAACAAGTCCTTGGGAATAATAACCGAAAGAGATTTTGTGAAAAGGGTGTGTGCTGAAGATAAAAAGTCTTCTGAAGTGAGGATATCTGAATTGATGTCTAAAATCCAAACCTTTGCGGAACCTGATACCCCTGTTGATGTAGCTGTGCAAAGGATGATCAATAACAGAATCAGGCGTTTACCTGTAATGTCAGACGGAAATGTAGTTGGAATTATTACCGTGACTGATCTTGCAAAGGAGTTGAGAAGGTTAATGTTGACCAAAGGTATAGTTGAATTGATTGATTGATTGATGGGTTGATTATTTTGTTTGTTTCGTTAGGGTTTCATTTTCTATAGTTCACTGGTATCAGATTACCATTGGTATAGTTACTGGCCGGCTGGCTGGATTGTTGAGTGCTATATTCTTTTAATATCATTTGTGTATTTGGTAATTCATACAAATGATAAAAATAAATAAAAATGACATAATCAGAAAATGGCTCCCGATATTCGGTATTGTGTTTGTTGTTGTTTTAACAGTGGGTTTGATTTTTGGCAGTTCCTTTCCGCAAATTGTCTCATCTGTTATAGTTTCAGTATTGCTGGTTTTTTCCGCAATGTTTTTTAGGTCCGTAGGAAGGGATAGGGAAAGTGAAAAAAATAGCACTGCTGGTTTTAAACCTAGCGATGAACATAAATAAACTACTCCTGTATAACATAAAACAAAAAATGGTAAATGCCTTTCTTTTGGGAGAAATGATATATAACAGTTTGTACCAAAATAATTAATTCTCTTTTGTGATTGTGTTTTCTACACCCATTATGTTTGTAACATTGTAATTAAAGTTCTCCTTTTGCCACAAAACTATGCCATTCAATTGTGTCACAAACGCCTTTGGCAAACAGTAAAAGTTTTCTTGAGCTGAAACAAATCATCATGGAAAAAAAAGCATTTTTTTGTTTCAAATCAGTGGCGTATCAGTTAATTTGTCAAATGATTTTCAAAACCAATCCTATTTTGCATTTAAACTGGGTGATTTTAACCTGAAATGATGTGATGTGCCTTTGCCTGTTGACTGGATATGATACCTAATGTTTGCCAATGAGTTATACCTAGAAGGCATTCAAACAAACAATCTAAAACCTTCAGACTAGCGTAATCAAAAAAAGACAGGGAATTTTTGTGCATAAATTATGGGAAGCACACAAGTGAATGCATTCGATAATGAAATAAATTGGAGTGGTTTCTGATGTCTTTTTTTTGTTAATAACTAGTTAATAGTTTTTAACTCTGTAATTTTCTCGTTAACCAAATCGAAACCTTTTTGCCAGAAGCTTTCCTTGGTTATGTCTATACCTTCATCAAACAACAATTCTTCGGGTTTTTTTGTACCCCCGGCTGCCAGAATCCTGATATATTTTGGTATAAAGTCTTTTCCTTCATTTTTGTATTGTTGATATAAAGACATCACAAGTAAATTGCCAAATGAATACGCGTAGCAGTAAAAAGGCGAGTGATAGATATGGGGGATGTATAGCCATTCGTACTTGAAGTCTTCTGTTACCTTTAAAGAATCTCCAAATTGTTCTTTTAGATTGCTCAAGTAAAGGTCCGACAGTTCGTCTATTGTGGTTGCATTGTTTTTAGATATGGTGTCATGAGCAGAAACCTCAAACATTGTAAAATATGTTTGTCTCATGATGGTGGCATAAAAATCGTCAATTTGTTCTGCTAGCAGTATTTTTTTCTCTTTTTTGGATACGTTGTTGGACATGCTGTCGTTTAACAGCATTTCACCAAAAACCGACGCTGTTTCAGCTAGTGGTAAAGGTGGGTGTTGTACGGTTATTGGTTTGTCTGAAGCTAGCACACTGTGAATTGCATGGCCGAATTCATGAGCGATTGTGGATATGTCCCTTAGGGTCCCGTCAAAATTTAGCAATACATAGGGATCTATTTCGGGAGTAATTGTTGAACAAAATGCTCCTCCCTGCTTGTTATTCCTAAGTTCAGAATCAATGTGTTTTTTTTCTATTAGTTTTTCAACAACCTGCCTAAATTTCGGGTCAAAACCTGCGTATGCGTCTAAAACTGTTTTCATGGCCTTGTCATAATTTATCTTTTCCTGTTTTTGGGATTTAATTGGGGCGTAAAGGTGGTAGCGCTCCAATTTTTTTAGTTTTAGCATCTTTGCTTTTTCCTTAAAGTATTTCTGAAATATTACCGCGTTTGATCTGCAAACCTTGAGCAATGTTTCAATTGTTTTATCATCTATGTCGTTGTAAAGGTTTCTTACTGAAATGGGTGATGGAAATTTTCTTAAGGACAATGTATTCGTTGTACCAATTCAATGCTCTGTTAATGTAAATTTCTCCCAGAACTCCACTGTTTTTTTTATATGTCGACCACAATGACTTGTATGCGGCTATCCTTTCAGTCGATCGTGAACTTCTCACAAGCGTAAGCAATTTTTCTTTGTTAGTGAACATTTTTCGTATTTTTCTCCTTCCCTTGACCTCTATATACTCAAACTCAAAACCATTAGTCATTCTGTCATAAATTTTGATTAAAGCATCAATTCCAGTGGTTTCAAGAATATTGATAATCTTTTCCTCCGGTTCTTTTAGCGTAAATTTGGATAAGGATCGTTCGTGTTTGAGGTATTGTTGGTAATCTTTTGGAACTCCTTCTATCAAACGATTTGCGTTTTTTTCATCCAATTCTTTTTTAAACCACAAGTCAAAGAAAAGAAGTTTGTTTGATATCTCTGTCGCAAAAATGTTCATTTTGGTCATTAAGGCGGCGGCCTCATTTGACGAGGTGTCTTCTGCGTATTTTAAATGAGCGTATCCTGAAATGATACTTAACTTTTCAGAAATGGTTTCAGTATCCTTTACCAATTCCAAAAAACTTTTTAATGGAATGTCTGGCTTTAGATCCGATTCTTTTGTTTTCAAACTGTTTTACCTTTTCATCTATCGATGACAAAAAACTGGAAAACTCATCGTCTTTAGGATTTTTTATTAGTTCTGATAAATCCCATGTTCCTGTTTTAAGTTTTAATAGTTTTGACACATTTCTCCTAATATTCACAACTGTTTTATTTGTTTTTAAATGAGTTATGCCTTTATTTTCAAATCCATGATCTTTTATCTTTAATTTTTTGTATTGTGTTTGATATCACTTGCTGCTATAAAGTGTTGCTTCATTGAAAATCCATGATCAAAGTCGTCTTTTTTTCCTTTTGTTTAACATTCATTTCTCGGTAAACAATTTTCTTCTCAACAAATCATATGCTTTTGCAGCCTCACTTCCCCTTAAAATCAAAATAATTTCCCTGTTGGTAAAGAACGCATTATTGAGCGTAATCTTGTAATTGTTTATCATGTCAAAAATATGATACAGTATCTGTCTTGTTAGGATAATGTTTTCACTTGGTAGAGTTAACGTTATTTTTGAAAGACCTTCAGTCATATTTCCATTGTATTTTTCTCTCAAGTTGAGGATTACTTTTCTTGATTCTTGTATATCCTCAGTAAATATGCACATTTTTTTTGCTGTGTGTATCAAATTATAGTCAAAAAATGTGTCTTTAGAAAAATCATGCATGATGTCGGAAATGTCTTTTATTATGGTATCATTATTAAAATTAATGTCAATAATGCTCCCAGTAAGGCTCATTCTCACATCATTTGGTGACATTGAGGGTTCCTGATTTTTCTGTTCGTCTGGTTCGGTGCTCTTCTCATTATCCTTGTTGTTGCTTGTTGCCTGTTGAGGATAACTGTCATTTTTAATCAACTCATCAGCAAATCTCTTTATGGCTACAATGATTGTTCCGATATTTACACTTGAAAGTGTTATGGATTCTACATCCTTGTGAATTTTATTGGCGAGAGCTGTATAATTTACAATGCCTGATTTGATTGCCTTC
Source organism: uncultured Nitrososphaeraceae archaeon (assembly GCA_963779615.1). Taxonomy (GTDB): domain Archaea; phylum Thermoproteota; class Nitrososphaeria; order Nitrososphaerales; family Nitrososphaeraceae; genus Nitrosocosmicus. The sequence goes on along the minus strand of CAVZZA010000003.1, from coordinate 833,668 downwards.
AGGTAAAAGTCGTTTGACACTATGATTTCCTTTATTGCCTGGGGAACAGAAAAATCTCTATTATACACTCTATGTAATAACTGTTTGCCCTGTAAATTAAATCTTACTTTATGTTAGGATAATTTATATTATGTAATAACTATTACAATGTGTAATGTACATGTTCCAAAACAACTGGGAGATAAATTAATGGAAAATTCACAAGATAAACTATTAAAAATTGCTGAAACAGATATTCGCTTTGTTGGAAAAGGATTAGCGCTTGTTGACCCCAAAGTTATGGACGAGTTCAACTTGGTGACTGGTGACATTATTGAACTAAAAGGGAAAAAGAAATGCAGTTATGTACGACTGTGGTCTGGACTGTCCTCTGACTACAGCAGAAATATTGTTCGTATAGATGGGTACACCCGAACTGCTCTAGAATCGGGAATAGATGATCATGTCCGCATCAAAAAAATTGGGACTGCGCATGCAGCAAAAGAGGTCAATCTGGTGCCTAGTGAAGAGTTGGAATATTCTGGATTCGACGACTACCTTCCAAGTCTGTTGGAGGGCCGTGTTGTGTCAAAAATGGACACCATTCCCATAAATTTGATGGGAAAAAAGATTACCTTTGTAGTAAACAACCTAAAGTCCTGGCAATGGCCCGCTAATTGTTGGTAGTGGCACCAAATTTACCTTGGGTGACTATAAACAGAGCCTTCGCCAAAAATTCCACGGATAAACTATGAAGATATTGGCGGTATGAAGGATCCAATACAAAAAGTAAGGGAAATGATAGAATTGCCAATACGCCATCCTGAATTGTTCGAAAAAATCGGAATCGAGGCCCCTAAGGGTGTCCTACTTTATGGCCCGCCAGGCACCGGTAAAACACTGCTGGCCAAAGCGGTTGCCAACGAAACCAACGCAAACTTTTACTCTATCAGCGGTCCTGAAATTATGAGCAAATTCTATGGCGAGAGCGAAGAAAGACTGAGAGATACGTTTAAGCAGGCCCAAGAAAATGCTCCGTCCATAATATTCATTGATGAAATCGATTCTATTGCCCCAAAAAGAGAGGAAGTGACAGGTGAGGTTGAAAAAAGAGTGGTGTCACAGATGTTAACCCTTATGGATGGAATTCAATCCAGGGGTAAAGTTGTAGTAATTGGGGCCACCAACAGGCAGGATGCAATAGACCCTGCACTTAGAAGGCCCGGTCGATTTGACAGGGAGATAGAACTGGGAATTCCTGATGAGGATGGCCGGCTGGAAATACTCAATATCCACACCAGGGGAATGCCTTTGAATGAAGACGTAAATTTGTCAAAGATATCAAAAATCACCCATGGTTTTGTTGGCGCGGATTTGGAAGTCCTGACAAAAGAGGCCGCGATGAGGGCCTTAAGACGAATTCTTCCTGAAATTAATATTGAACAATCTCCAATTCCACCTGAAACGTTAAACAGGATAATTATAACAAATTCCGACTTTAACAACGCGCTAAAAGACGTATCTCCGTCTGCAATCAGGGAGTTTCAAATCCAGAGGCCTGATACTCAATGGGATGATATCGGAGGGTTAAAAGATGTAAAGCAGGAATTGGTAGAAATGACTGAATGGCCATTAAACTATCCCGAATTATATGACCTTGCCGATATCAGGCCTTCAAAAGGGATCCTTCTTTATGGTCCACCCGGAACAGGTAAAACCCTGCTTGCCAAGGCTGTGGCCTCCAATTCGGAGGCTAACTTCATTAGCATTAAAGGCCCTGAATTACTGTCCAAATGGGTTGGCGAGTCAGAAAAGGGTATACGGGAGGTTTTCAGAAAAGCAAAACAGGCTGCTCCATGTATAGTATTTTTTGACGAATTGGATGCAATAGCTCAAAGAAGAGGATCTGAAATTGGAGGGCCGGGTAGTGGTGTGACTGAAAGGATGATGAGCCAAATGCTAACGGAGTTGGATGGGTTAGAAATTCTTAATGGTGTTGTGGTTATTGGCGCAACAAATAGGGTTGATATTATAGATGACGCACTGTTAAGACCCGGGCGTTTTGATAAAGTCATAGAGATTCCAGTTCCCGATGCTGATTCCAGGAAACAAATAATACAAATCCACACTAAAAAGAAACCCATCGACAATAAGTCATTGTCGGTTGACAAGATGCTGGAATTAACTGCTGGATTTACTGGCGCAGAGATTGAAGGATTGGTTAATTCGGCCTCCGTCATAGCGTTGAGAGACTTTCTAGCTGCGCATGCAAAAATTAAGGAGCAAAACAACAACGATAGCAAAAACAGCACCAGTCCTAAAATGGAAAAACAAGATTTAGAAAAATTCAAAATAACCCTGAATCACTTTGTTAGAGCAAAAGAAAAAATGAAAATAAATTCAAAAAACAACGGCCCTAACGGCAGTAAAAACATGGGAAGCCATATACTTTAAAGTATAGCTCACCCAATTATTTTTGTTCCTTCAATAAAGAAGGAGAATGTGTTTTGTTTTTATTTCTAAACTTTAAAGGGCATTGTTGTCTTTGCTGCATTTTTTCTCTACCCTTATCATTTTGTGCTGGAAAACTTTGCTGCGTTTATCCTAAATTTTTTTACATGTGCATAAACAATTGCCCTGTTTATGAGATTGCCTTTTGTATATTGTTTTGATATGTTTGATTTAATTAATTGCTCTGTTATTCTACCGCCTTGTTTGCTATTCTGGCAAGTGCCTCTTTGGTTCCTTTCAAAATGTGTTTTTTTACAAAAAATGAAAATAACCCGGCATAACCCTTCACATGTATGTCCCATTTTACGTTTATCCTTGACTTGTTTTCGTCTATTTTTTCCAGTGTAACAATTTTTTTCCCAATAACAGGCCCATCAATTATCTCTGTTGTAATTTGATTTTTATCGTACAGTGTTACTATTTCTCTACACTTTGATTCTTTAAATGCGATTACCGTTTCCCTCTCTATCACGTTACCCTCCTTTTTGATGTTTTTCACAGATCTTGTCCCATGCCAATACTCGGGATCTCTGTCTGTATCCGAAATAACATTCCATACCTTATCTACTGTGGAGTCAATGTCCCTGCTGGCTGAAATTAGTGTCACATGGTCTTTGGCGCAGGTTGGTATTTTAATTTGATATTGGAGCCGGATATTTTTCATTTTGGTGGTGGTTTTGAATCCCGAATAAATTGAAGGAATTTGTGATGAGTTTTGTATCTATTTTCCTTTACCAGTGAAAAGTAATTTGTTTGTTTTTATGAGGCTGACGGTTTGTGCGCGCGCGTGTGCATGCATAGCTGTGTTTGCGAATACGTGTATGCCTAGGCACCATTGACCGTTTTTTTCCTCATTGAGCTAGAAGCAAGCAATGCAGATGGTTTCCTATGGGATTGGAATTATTTATGATGATGAAACTTTTTGTCGATCTAACTAAGTTGCTGAAGAAATCATTTTGCATGGAAATCCTTTGTTTGTGATGCTGTAAAGGCTGGAAGTTGGTTTTCAAGATAAATCTGAAAAAAAAGAAAAAAAATTCCAAACAAGCAAAACATTGCCAAATATAGAAGGATGGCCGCAGGACTCGTGATTGTTTGCATGTTTGCTTGCTTGCTTGCTATCGTATGATAATATTTCTCAAGCCCTCTACTATGTACTGGATTGCAATCGCCGCTAATATGACCGCGAAAATCCTGGAAATCACTTCAGAGCCTCTGTTTCCCAAAACCCTGTAAATTGGCTTAATCAAACGCAATACAAGGTAGGTTATGCTGATTACGATTATTATTGATATTACTGTCACTATGGGTCCGTCATTCTGATGGGAAATCATTACCGAGGTAATGGCCCCAGGTCCAGCTATCAGGGGAAAAGCAATGGGCACAACCCCTGTGTTGTTTAGTTCATTCTTTATGTTTCTCAATTCACCGTGCCTCATTATCTCCAAAGATACTATAAACAATAAAGCTCCTCCGGCAACCATGAAACTGCTAACTGTGATTCCAAAGGTCGATAAAATTTGTGTTCCCGCGATTCCGAAAACCATCAATAACAGCGCAGATGTTACGGCGGCGGTTTTTGACAGTGCCTTGCTTGTTTCCTTTTCCATCTCCTTTGTTAGGTTTATCAATATTGGTATTATCCCAAAAGGCTCAACAACTGCCAATAACTGGATGCTAGAGGTTAAAACCTTGTTGAAAAAGTTATCGGGAATTATGAAGGCGCTGTTGATAAAATTCAGTAGTTCCATTGGTAAGGCCATGTATAGAGAGAATATTAAAAACCGATGTACATAAATTGTACTTGATATTCATAGTTTTTTGAAAAAAATTAAAAAGGGGGAAAGTTGTCACCATCAAACACAGATAATGGTGTTTTTTTGTGTTGTGTCACAGGCATAACCTACCTATATGCATAAGATGATTGTTCTCCCAAAAAGAAACCTCTTTGCCTGGGTTCAAACACTTTCCTCTACGATGGCTAGGCATGCCTTGGTAATGGTGCAAAGATTGAAAACCTTGGTTGGTTTTGATGCCAGCTGACCCAATATTTTCATGCACGTGTCAGCTTCCCCTTCCCGCATTGGATTGGGTTTTTTTACAGAAGATGGGTGTATGTTTGTAGATTTGCCGCTAGGGATACTCTTTTTGATGATGCTGAATAAGATCAATTATTTATTGTGGATAGTAACACTGATTATGATTTGACAAAAATGATTGCTGTTTGGATGCATAAAACAAACTCTGTTGTTTTAACCTTTCAAAGAGCATTAACATCAAGCATTTAAAATAAAGGGGCTCTATAAATCAATGAAATGGGCATGATGAAAAAATAAATGGAAACTAAAAGCAAGATCATAAGCGTCAGAGAACAGATGGTGTTTTCAGTAATTCCCATTCTGAATTTGTGGGCCGCATATAGGATAGAGAAACTAAGAAGGTTCTTGTTGATTTTGCTACTGATATGGGTAATAAACATTCCTGTTTCATTTCTTGTTCCCTTTCCATTTTCAATTCCCGTCAAACTTTTGGTTTATGCGATTTTGGTTATCCTCTACTTAAAAAAATGGACCGTGCAGTGGAACAGCAAAACAACATTAGCCCCATAATTTTTTGTAATTATAGAATATGTGGTGCTTGAGTATGGTGTCAAACTCTAGTTCAACATTTGCATTTTGGAAAAATTCTCTGTGTTTTATATCAGGTGAGAGTCAGTACACGTTCGCATCAAAGCAATATGACAATATACCCTGTACCTCTGCCATTGAATTGGACTATGGTGTTTTTATTTTAACCATGGAAAAGGCTTTATGATAATTGTGATTTTTATGGCGATTGTAAAATTGGTCATCTTTGTTTATTGTTATATTCTGATCATATGGCAGCATTATAAGTGGAAGATTTTTTGTGACTATGCATTAATTACATTAACTAGATTATGAACCCATTCATTATGGCAAAAACTTTATGATATCCTTGTAAATTAGCCTTTAAGCGTCTATATTACTAACCCGTTGTTAAGATCAATATGTTCATTTGTTCATGATGGTTTTATACTCTGCAATAGCGTCAAATACTTTAATATGGTCAAATGGTGGTCAAATGGTGGTCAAATGGTGGTCAAATGGTGGTCAAATGGTGGTCAAATGGTGGTCAAATGGTGGTCAAATGGTGGTCAAATGGTGGTCAAATGGTGGTCAAATGATGACTTCACATTACAAGCACAATCAAAGCATAATGTTTCAACCCATATTTTTTTTATATTTTATATACTTCGGTAGTTAATAAATTGTTAAAATAAATAATGGTTGCCAAAATTCCCCAGTCAATAAAAACAAAGGTATTAAATGAGTGGCTCCAGGGATTTACCCGTAACAAAATAGCAGAAAACAACGGCATTGGTGCGGGGACTGTAACGGATATCCATCAACAGGCCAGAAAAGACATTCCTGACATTGACTTGATGAGGGGGCTTGCTTTAGTGTTAAAAAAAGAAGGTCTTGACGTAAATCATTTTGCTTCATCCGTTAGACTAAAAAAAGTATTGGATAGAATAGGATTACCAGAAGAGAAATTAGAATCATTGCTTGAAGAGATCAATGTTTATAGCTTTCAACTTGAAATAGGCGAAAAAGAATTTGTATCCAAAATAGATGAAATACTTCAAATGGCATATGAGTTTGATATTCCGATATCCGATGTCTTAATACAATTAAACCAACAGACAAAGGAATCAGTAGTTCCTGATAAGATTAACAAAAAAAAGTGAAAATAGTATTAGGAAACATATTTGAGAATATAATGTGAACTCTTCTTTTCAATTCTTTATAAAACAATATGGTGAATTCTTGAAATGTTGATAAGAGAAACTATTTAACCACCAATCATATAGGGTTCAAACCCCCTTGGGCCCATAATACATCTGTTCGTTTTTAAAGGCCCACACTAAATCTATTGTAATTAAATGACTTTGCTCTCTTCCCCATCGTCTTCATCAACTACTCAAGTCTGTGAGAATGCAGGCCTTTCTCCTCATCAAATTTATCTATGCTTTGAGGTCATCAGAATCAAAAAGGCATTACCCTAAAAGATTAAAAGTTTTTCTTGATTATTTACAAATCAAAGATTTATCAATCGAAGAAAAGTCCAATTCATTTTATGGACTGATTATAGAAAGGGGAGTTAGTTGGTTGGAAGGCGAACTTATCAAATTCTTTACTGTACAAAACCAAAGAGATGAAAGAAAAGAAATATCGACAGAGACCATAAAGAACTATCTTAAACCTGTCAAGCTATTTTGTGAAATGAATGGAATTATAATTAACTGGAAAATTATAATTACAATTTAAAAGAACGGTGACAAGTTTGAAGGAATGTTGCTTGCATTTGCAAGATATCAACAAGAAAGAGTGGTCATCATTACCGGTGATTTATCAGGAGTTTAATCTCCTTTAGTCATGTTATTTAATGATGATAGACTTTCTATCTCATTCCAATATTTTTCAAATAGGATACCTTGCAAGACTATTTGGTGTTCTTCATTTGATACTGAAGCACCTAGATTTAAGGTATTGTCATATTTTATCTTCAATACAGATTTTTGGTCATTTATTACTACCAGTTCATTAAAATTTCCCAACTTGTTTGTATAGCCGATTTGGATTTGATTACTGCTAGTTGTATTATTTATTTCACGGATTTGTTTCAGTATGTTTAGGTCAATACCATCAAATAGAATTTTGACCCGTATGTCTTTTTTTAAAAGTGTGTTAGAGTATTTCAGGAAATTGTTTTTGTTTATAACGTGATTAAATAATTTGGTAGAAGAAAATATCCAAAGTTCCTTTCTGCACTGTTCTACTATTGAAACTAGTTCCTGCTGAATATCTTTATAGTCTGTAAAAATTTTTTTCCGGGGAGGGTTTTCGGCATTCTCTAATTCTGTTTTTCTAGTAGAAAATGGAATTGATATTTTCCATAGCTTGTTAAAAAGAATTTGCTGTTGGTCCACTAAAACTTTTGAATTATTCCAAAGAGCTTGATCGGGTTTTTCATTTTCTTTATGAAAAATGTATACCATGTAAGCTCGTTGATCAAAAATTCCAAAGTTGCCCCTAATGCCATCTAAATGTCTCATATTAGGACAATTCAGGGAGTCTATGAAACCGAGATTTTCTTTTGTTGTTTCGGTAATCATTCGTATTTTGATACCTTTTTCCTTGATCTGTCTTTTAGCTAGGTACATACCCTCTCTACAGTATTTACATAAAAAATCAAACATAATTGGATCCCATAGCGTATCAAATCCTTTTTCGGCAATATTGACCCAGTCTGTTATAATTTCCACCATTTTATTGGAATCAAAAACAAGATCAATAATTTCTGGGGAATAAAAATTAGAGCCCCTCAATTGTTTGAGTGTTAACTCATCCATCATTATAGTAATAGGTTATTGGATAAAAACTCCCTGTTTTACTTGATTTTTTGAATTATTAATCCATATAAAAAGAAATGTGGCCTTATTTTTGCATTTGGATTCGTAATATATCTATTACTAAACCCCTTGGGCCCACCCCTATAACGGTTCTTTTAAGTGGTTTTACTAAATTAAGGTGTAAAGAAAAAAGTGTTGATTGAAAATGAGAATAATCGTGAACCTGATATCTGGTCACTGTATCTGTTTGCGCTAAAGTCGCCAGTAACCAGAGAAAAATATCCAAAAAGATTGGAAAGGTTTTTTAATTTTTTAACAATAAAGATGTGTATCAGGTGCTCAGACAAGTAGAAACTACTAATTATAGTGCAGATATACTAAGAATCCAAAAAGAAGGAGAAGAAAGGGAAGGAAAAGAGAAAATGGGTAGGTATGTGTATCTTTAGTTATTATGTGTAAATTTTAATGTGTGGGTAGAGCGGCTATTACACCTTAATAAAGTCATCATACGCCTTTAGTCAACAGCCAGCCTGGATTCATTTCAGGTCAGCTCCGCAAAGGCGTTGGTGGCAGTGGCACATTCATCGGCTATGCAGTTTGGGAGTCTAGTGCACAGCTAAAGAAGGCCGGTGATAGCACTAACCTTCAGACCAGTGTCAAAGTATCCTGCTCGCACGGTCATATCTGCGCATATTTTGATTTTAATCCATTGAGGAAGTAGATAAGGCATAATTATACGTGTTTACTACAATCAAATATCACAAATAATGGATACTAAGAGAAATTGACAATAAACTACAACTTAAATCTGCCATTCCAAACTCAATAAGAAAATATTGATTAGGCGATAGTACCAAGATTTGCTTACGGTTGACCAACAAGATGATTGATTTTAAATTCCCTGATAAAGGAGAACTTGAGAGGATCGGTAAGAAGGAGAGGTTGAATCTCTTTAGGCGCTATTTTGCAGCCAGTCGCTATAACCGATTACTGATTCAAAAAAATCTAATTAAGTCTGCATATAACGAATCATCTACTTCTGAGATCATAGAACTTGAGAGATTACATAACCAGGATTTCTTTGATAAGGTCAGAATTGTGAAAGAATGCAGCTTTTTAGATGAATTTATCGATGCAGCAAAGGAAGAAGAACATGGTTTACAAAAGATAATTGAGGCATATGATAAAAGAATAATGAATCAATCTATGTCATAACGGCTGTGTTCACTTAAGCGTTTTTATCTCCTTGTTATGGTAATCTACAAACAGGTTCAGCCAGTTCCGAACATGCTTTAGGTTGCAATTCTTCAACCTGCAGGGAAAGTAGTCGTCAAAGCATTCAGACCTGTCCTTGATTTACTGCATCGTCCTTTCAATCAGGCTTTTCTCCAAAGGGGAATGGATGTGATGCGTTATCTTCAAGAACCCACAATCTTGTGGATACCATGTGCCACCGTCTGTTGAAACCGGATGCTTTCCGCAAATCTTGATAAATCCTGAGATAAACCTCTCTGCAACAAACATGTTTCTTTCCTTGGAGATTGACAATGCGAGAATCTGCCTGTTTTTTGGCTCAATGGCTACCCACAGCCACACTAACTCCGAGCCTGCTTTGATTAATGTCTCATCAATGATAAAGTCGAATATCGTTTTCCTTCTTGAATACATCCTTTTAGGTTTGTATTTCTGAATCCAGTTCCAGACTGAAACGTGGTTTCGCTTGACAGAGCAAGACAATCTTTCTGAAACACGCCTTAAGGACAACCCCGAGAAGTACAAATAAAGACCATAGCCAATGTATGATGAAGGTGTTCTGTTTCTGCTAACCACAAAGGGGATAGAGCTCCTTCAAGCTTTAGCCTTATGGTTAAGTGAACAGAGCCGTCATAACTAATGCTTACTTTATCTTAAAAGTTATAATATGCTTTGGAGGCTCCGGATACTCGTGTTGTTTAAAGAATTTCCTGATTGGCATACATTATACATAAGCCTTAATTTGACTAAACAACCAAAGTATCTAAAGATATTTAGAATAACATTTCTCTTTTGTTTTGTGATCCGTTATAGGGAACCGATATCGGCATTAGCACCCACGGATGGATTAGACCAGAAATAAAATTTCTAGTTAAAAATAGATAATGTTATTTGGATTCGCTTAAGATTTATTCCATATGCGATACTGGACGAAAAGCCTTTTTTGTTACAAATTCTCTAAATATTTACTTTTGACGCACCGTCTAATACCTAGGGTTGAGGTTATTTAATATATTCACAATTCTATAAATTCAACAACATCGTTTAACGATAATATGTATGAACATTAAAAATTATGTGGATGGTATATCATCTTCTGTGAAACCCAAAAACAACCGAATTCTGATTGTCTTTATATTCATGATTATCTCTGTTATTATAGATTCTCAGATCGGTATTATCTCAGATTTTATTCCCGAATATGTATCCTCTTTGCCTGGGATTCTTCTATATGTAGGTTTGACAATATTTCTAATTTTATCATCTGTTTTTATTATTTATCGTGTTAAAAATATCGAAAAACTGACAAAAGTAAAATACATTCATTTCAAATTAGTTTTTTTTATAATATTCATATCACAAATTATAATCGTAATAATGTTAACTTCTGTTGTTCTACAGATTGCGATATTTCAAGAATATTATACCGCTTTTCTATACATTATTTACATTATTAGTTTTGGAATTTGGATTGGTATATTGGGACTATTGACAAGAGCATTCATCCTATGGTATAAGAATTTTGATAAAAATAACATTATCCTGATATTTACACTTGCTATGATAGCCTATGTTGCGAATGGGTTATTCGGTTTGATTTACGCATTGGATACATTGGCACAGCAAGAACCGATTATCTCTTTAGGTAATGTTGCTTATTTTCCTGAATTTAGTAGTGAATTTATCGGAAGTCAAATTAATTTAATTAACAATGGTTTTTCCGTAACTGCATTTATCTTAACCTGGATAGGCAGTGTAAAATTGCTATATAGATATCTACACAGAATTGGAAGACACAAGTTTTGGTCTATAATGATTATATCTCTTATTTATTACAATATAGAATTTCCTCTTTTTGCGTTGGGGTATTTAGATCCTTTTGGTGACGCAAATGCTTTCCTAAATATTCTCATATTCTCTTTTGCAGGACTTCTTTCAGGAATCATATTTGGAACCTCTTTCTTATCAATAGCAAAAACCATTAAGATGGGCTCTGCAGTCAGAACTCAATTGATGTTAGCTGCATTCGGATTTTTATTTTTCTATATTACGGGATCTGCCAATGCTACTCAGGCTGCATATCCGCCATTTGGCCTGCTTTCGATTTCTCTTATTGGATTCTCATGCTACTTTATTTATTCAGGACTATATTCGGCAGCCCAAATTGTTTCGCGGGATAATGTACTTCTAAGATCAATTAGGAAATCTGTAACTGAGCAAGCCAATTTCCTTGGTAGTATTGGCACTGCTTATAGAAATAAAGAATTAGAATCCCGAGTATTGACCATTGCAAAGAATCTTGAAGATAAAATTTCGGAAGCATCTGGAGTTGAAACGTCATTGGATAAAACTGAAATGGTCGATTATATGCAATACGTCATGAACGAAATCCATAAAAATAAAAAATAACAAAATGAATATTCAAACATAGCGCTTCATCCTTAATCCCGAGAAAACATCACTATGTTCAGGGATTATCTTCATCCTTGAACCGTATCCCCACGAATTACAATCACATTACTATGATTGCTATGCTCTTTGCTTGTTATTCTTGTTTTAACAGTAATTTGTTGACTTTTTTATTTGATACAAGTGGATTTATCTAACTTAACCATGAGCCAAGAAAATGTAAAAGAGTTGACTTAACAAACCTACATATTTACGATTCGTATTGCAGTATGTAACTCAAGTAATGCATGCAGAAAGGAACATGCCAATTGTAACAGCATCAGTTCAAGGGTAAGGAACATGCCATGGCCAATATTTGTTGTTCATTCAACCCTTTTTTATTATGTTATTCAGATGAATTCTAAAAAATGGTATCTAATATAGTTTAAATGACTACACATGAGTAATAACAAATGAATCCATAATCTTTAAATTTGGTTATATCACGTAATTTAGTAGAATCTCTTATTGAGAACCGATATCGGCATTTATCCCTACTTTTCGAAGCCAAAGTCATCATCCCTTAGGTGACAATTATATAAAACCTTCTAAAATGGTACATTATTACTAGAGAGAAAAAGAACAAAGTTATTCATAACTCTAGAATTAATAATAAATAGATATAATCATATCGATGTTGTCTTTTTATATTGATGCATGAGCATTTTCTTTTAATTTCTTTCATTAAAGTCCACAGAATTATAATTAATTTTCCATACTCCTCCCCAGAGTTTATTTAATTTTATCACGTGACAGGAACATTTGTCACGCTCACTATGTCACATGCTCAACTATTTACGGACCGAGGATATGCATTATTTTCCCTCATCTTTTTTGATTGCTGTAAAAATATGGATTTTACAATGAGAAATCGCAGAATTCATAATAATTATAATATAAATATGAAACGGATTGATTAAAGCAAGATATTGTTATTATCTCCTTGGATTATGATATTTATAAATACTTTGTTTCATCATTTACAGCAATGAGTGAAGATGTTTTTGCAGAGGATAAAGCGGTGAAGAAAATCCTCAAAGACGAAACATTAGATGAAGAAAGCACTGCATATGATGTAAGTGAAACCCAAAGTGACAGCAATCAGGCCGATGCCGAAAAAGATAATACTGCAACTTAATAATAGCCAATCTAAAATTAAACTTTTTCACCATTTGATGTATTAGATTAGCAATACCGGATGTTTGTGACACAAGTATATTTTTGTTCAGAGTTTGGCATGAAATATTTGTCAGGGCCATCTTTTTTGAATTCTTTCTTCAATTCTTTTCTGACAGTATCCAAGCTATTATCAAAACTGCGTATAAAAAATGTGATAGAATCTAATGACTGTATAATCATGAATCCCGTCTTACAGTAGCATTCAATCGCATTCTACTTTGACCTGTCTATAACTACTGACTTTTAACGAAATTATGTTTGTTATAGTGTCCTAACATTGTTATTGAACTTCTTTATCTGCACAATTTAAATCCTTTTAGTTATGTACAAAAGTTGATTGAACCCGCTTATCTACCTTACTCAAACCCCCTTGGGCCCATTCCTATAACGGGTTCTTTTAAGAGGGTTCTAAAATAAAATGTATAAAAAAGGTGATAGTAGAACAAAACAACAAACAAGAACAAAACGTCTGGTCTCTATATTTATTTGCGCTAAAGTCGCCAGTAACCAGAGAAAAATATCCAAAAAGATTGGAAAGGTTTTTTAATTTTTTAGGTTTAGAGGGCCAAACATCATCGACATTAATGATGGTACCATTGTAAAAATTATATGTCTTATTTTTCCAGGGTAAAGATTTTGCTGGATTACCTTTAGTTGCGACGAAAATTCCGTTATTATGAATTGAATTTCTAATTACTAGGACAATCTCTATAAATGTGTTCATCTCTGCATTCAACAAATTTAGTTTAGACAATGATATTAGGAAATAAACCCCCAAGTTTGGGTTGAGAGGATATATTTTATCATCAAATTCCTTAGATATGCCTCTAAATGAATGTTCAAAAGCATTGAACATAAGAATAAAAGAGTTTGTAAGATGTTCGTCAATAAAACTACTTTCTAAAGCGAAATTATCTTTCTCAGTCGAATAAAACTGCCGTTCTCTGATGCCATATCTTTTATGAATTTGTCTCCACCGTTCTTCTTTGGAAGCATATTCTTTTGCTAATGGAATTAACTGAATAGTTGAAATTATGATGCTCCTATTGCGATTATAACACTTTAGTCTGATGTGGTTTGGTTTTATCTTTTGGTTAACTGTTTTATATGTATTAGAAATACCGCCGTTTGTTTATGTCCAATCCCAAAAAAATTGTCATTCTGTAATCGCATCTTTAGAGAAAGAAGCAAAAGATATTCTTGAATCTGGCAAAAACCAATCGAAGAAATACAATATGGAACCTGAAGTGGTGTTTTTAAAAGGTGGCTACACTGCATCCATTATGATTGATTATGGTGAAAAGAGTAATTTTGATGTGAAATTGTTATTGGAGGCATAGGTCACGGAAAGGTTAAAACGGCATTATTAGGGGGAGTCTCTCATAATGTATTACACAATAGTAAAGGTCCGGTATTAATAATAAAATAATATTTTATAGGATAAAAAAATGGATACCTGTTTGTTTCTTGTATTATTGAGGGGTTAGACTATGCCATATATCAACGTCATTTATTATTTAGGATACTATCAACGTATCCTTAAATACTTGGATTGGTATTAATATTCTAACTGCCAATACTCTGGATAAGCCATGACTTGATCACCATGCAATTACAATGTCTAATCTAGAAGAAACTAAAAAATGAAAAATCATTTCCTAAAACTAGGAATGCCCAATGACGAAACATATCACTCGGGTAGAAAATATTCTTATTCGTTTTATGTTTTGTGATGCTGATAGAATAAATAAACAGTTTGTTTATGTAATTGGTCTCTATTGTTTAAAATAAATGCCCTTTGAATACGGATAAATCTATACATAACTATAGCCTTTTTCCTTCATTTAGTAAACCAAACCTATCAATATTGGACCAATGGTAATCAAAATGACAAGCCTTAGTATATCGGATATAATTCCTGTCTTAAACATGTTCAAAATGCTAACTGCCTTTGAAGAATATACTATTGCCATAGGTGGAGTTGTGGAAGGAATGGCACTTGATATTGATGCCGCTAAACCAGCTGCAATAATAGGTGGAATAGGGTTAAAACCCGCACCTATTGCAAGAGAGGCAGCAAGAGGACACATTATCACTGCAGAAGCAGTGTTGGATGAGGCATATGACATCACAAAACCCATTATAGCACTTATTGCAAATATGCTCAATTCTGTCATATTGTCTCCTACACTTTTTGATATCAGATCACCCATCAAAGACGCAAGGCCACTGTTCTCTATCCCAAGACCCAGCACCAAACCGCCACCAAACAGAAATATGATGTTCCAATCTATCGCCTTTAGTATCTCACTCCAGTTTAAAATAGGATGACTTGCTACTGCAGAATTGTTGTTTGTCCCTTCTTCTTTGTTATTGTTTCCTTTAATTCTGATTAATCCTGCTGCCAATATTATTAATAAAGCAGGAATCGATTCTGGTACATTATTTGCAAAACTGCTCAACAATATAAACAAAATGCCCTTTTCCTCTGCCTTTTCATTTGTGTTGGTGTTATTGGTATCAAGAGGATAAAGGGATCTTATTAGTGACGGCGCAACCCATAGGCTCAGCGCCACAAGCAGTATCATCAACACTGTTTTTTCTTCCGTTGTCATTTTACCCATTTTAGTCAAACTATTCTTAAACTGATACCTAACTGAAGAAAGAGATTCTATTTTTGGCCTTAAAATTAGGAAAATGACATTCCACGATATTAGCAAACCCATAACTGCATGTGGGAAACCTATTATAAACCAATCTGTAAAAGAGATTGTTTTCCCCGGTGCAAAGTCTTCTACAGTAGCTTTGGCTATAAGGTTGGGCGCCGTACTTATTAAAAGCAACATTGCTCCCGCAGTCGCAGCTTGTCCCAAGGAAAGAAAACTTGCCTCGGCATATGTGTTTTTTTTGACTTTGTCTTTTTTTGGGGCATTTTTGTGAGGGCTGGCGGCAATATTGCTGTTGTTGTTATTTGTAGTATCTGTATTGCTTTTGTTTGTTTGAGAGGATTCAACTGGTGTGCTTAAAATGTTCATAAACGCCAATACAAAAGGAAACACTATGGTTGTGGAAGCTGTTATGGATCCAGTCATTGAAAGTAAAAACACGGGTAGGCATGCGATAAAGAATATGGCAACCTTTGGATTGTTTCCCTTATAGAATGTGGCAAGCTTATACGCGATTCTCTTGTCCAACCCGCATTTCTTAAACGCTGCAGCAAGAACAAAGCCTGATATGAATATCCATATTATGGGATCAGAGAATTTAGGCAATGCTTGATTAACCGTGAGAATTCCGCTAACTATGAAAATAAAAGGCGCCAAAAGGCTTGTAAACCCTAATGGTACGCATTCGGTAACCCACCAAATGACCATCCATACCATTGTTCCCAAGGCAATTTGGGGAGAAAATGGAAATTGTGAATTACCCGAATCGGTATTTGCATTGTTTGAGGATGCATCATGAGGAAAGGGAAAGAAAAGTATAATGATAAATAATAGTGGTCCAGAGATTAATCCTATATTCTCTTTCTTGTAAGCATTTGGAAGACGTTTGAGTCCAATATTTTTCATTTTATAATGCCTATTTTCTCACTTTCAATACTTATATAGAAACCTGTTGATAATTTTTAGACAATTTAGTATGCATTAGGATTGATGCCTTGCTAATTTGAGTTTGTTGTCGGATTGTCCATTTATCCTATTTCAACTAACCGTCTAATGGTTTCAGTCTCATTGGTGTATAATCCTATTAGTTTTGTGTCTTGTGATTTAAGACTCGATTATTACAACATAATGCCTAATACCTGAAAGTAATCCTTTTATATTTTTGTTTTAATATGATTTTTTACCTTGATAAGCCATAAAAGTGTAAAATTTAAAATAAAACATAATGTTATGACGTTAGTATTATTTGGAATAATACTATTATCAGTAATTCCAGCAATGTTTAGTGGCTTTTCCACTATTAATATTGTTCAATCAGCAATGGGTCAAGGAGAGGATCCATTCCCGGTAACTGTCAACGAAACATTAACCCCAGCTCAACAACAAGCTCGCGAACAACTTTTGAAAGAGAAGGGCTTCTCTGTCAACGTGATAGCGAGAAACCTTAGCGCTCCTTTAAACATTCTTTATGGTCCTGATGATACACTCTGGATTACGGAGCGGGTAGGAAAGGACATTATACGGATAGATCCTAATAACGGAACAAAGCTCAGCAGCATGCCTATCCCTAACGTTAATCAATCCGCAGGTCAGGACGGTGTCCTTGGAATGGCATTTGACCCCAATTTTAATAACACGCACTATATTTACGTTGCCTATACCTATGAGGAAGGCTCCGGTGGTGAGGAACTTGACCTCAAAACCAAAATCACTAGATTCACGTACGGCCCAACTACCAATACTATTGGCCAGCCACTAGACCTTATCAGCGGCCTCTCGGGAAGCGGTGATCATAACTCTGGCCGTATGACATTTGGTCCTGATGGCAAGCTATACTACACAATAGGTGATCAGGGCAAAAACCAGATGGCTTTAGCCTGTTTGAACAACATGGCACAGCATCTGCCCACTGCTCAGCAGGCCGCTGCCAAGAACTGGAGTACATATGAGGGTAAAGTACTCCGCATGAATCCAGACGGATCCGTCCCTGAAGACAACCCCGTTATCAACGGAGTCCAAAGCCACGTCTTTACCTATGGTCACCGTAACGCCCAGGGAATAGCGGTGGGTCCCAACGGCGATCTTTACGTTTCAGAGCATGGGGATAATTCTGATGATGAAATTAATCATCTTCTAGCAGGCGGAAACTATGGATGGCCGTATGTGTCAGGCTACATTGACGACAAAGCATATCAGTACTATAACTGGTCTGCTGCGAAGAATTGCGAAGAGTTGAAATTTAACGATGTTGCACCCGCACCTGCTGGTGTGACTGTGAAAAATGAAAGTGAATTTAATGCATCAAATTTCGTACCTCCAATCCAAACATTCTACACTGTAGATAGCAACTTTAACTTTACAGATCAGGCCAAGACATGTGGAAAGATGGCCTCTACCTGCTATCCAACCGTTGCACCGTCAAGCTTGCGACTGTACACCTCTAATGCTATTCCCGGATGGGAGAATAACCTTCTAATGACGACTCTGAAGGCCGGCAAGATCTTCAAAATAGCACTAGAAGAAAATGGAACAGCAGTTTTGGGTAACCCCGAAATACTATTCCACTCCGAGAACCGTTACCGCGACATCGCCTTTAGTCCCGACGGCCTCACTCTATACGTGATTACTGACATGATGGGTCCAGTGCAAGCTATGAAGGAAGGTCCAATCACCCCTACCACCAAATTGTGGAGTCCTGGTTCGCTTATAGCATTCAAGTATGTAGGTGGCGGCTCGGCTAGACCGTAGGCACGTTATCTCCGTCCATTCCAACCCATTTACTTGGACGGTGAAACATTACATAATAAAGCAAACTCGCTTTCTGTTGCCTAGCAGATGCGAGGTTCCATTAAGCTTAATGTTAGCAGTATGACAATCCGTCATAATAAATGGAAAGTAGATGTGTAATAATGAAGTTTCATATACGAGATTTGGAGAAATGATTCATTTTCTAACTATTTGTGTTCTGAAATTATTTTGTTTTCTAATGCTAAACAAGACCTGTGTGAAAGGGATATGCATGATAATTAAAGGTGGCATATTGATTTTGGTTTATCAAATAGACAAGAAAAAGAAAAACATAAACAGTTGTAATACATACATTAAAAAACAATTAAGACAGTCTCTATGCTGGTTATAGAGGAACATGGGCTAGCGCTTGAAATGCACCAATCTGCTGCACATATGCACATGTTATTTTATCAATTGAATTATCAAATAAACTCTAAAAGACAAATTCATCTGAACAGTAATTGTATTTTTATTCCATCTGCGTCATAAACATAAAATGTGGTATTATGGTTTTGTTTATCAGTTTCGGCCATTTTATCATCGATGCCTATTCCAAGATTAGCAAAATTATTCCTTAGTCTTGTTATTTCTTCATCGTTATTAGGCAGTGCTATTGCATAATGATCAAGACCTGGTGCCCGCTGTTCGTTATTATTGGCCGGCGAAATGTTTGTTCCAATCCAGGTGTTTGTTGCCACGTGATGATGATACCGATCAGCCGCAAAGAAATAAGCGCCAGGGCACGAGGCGGTATGATAAAGACCAAGCACACCATTGTAGAATCTTCGTGTCCTGGTAAGACTGGACACGTGCAGATGGACGTGTCCAATTGTGGTGCTTGGAGGCATTACGTCCCATGTTTTGGCAGTATGTTTAGTCAGCAAATCGGCCACGTCCAAAGGCTCGGTAACCATGTGAACTTTATTGTTATTCCAGATCCATTCAGATGGTGACCTGTCTCTATAGACTTCAATCCCGATATGATCTGGATCATGAAAGTAAATCGACTCAGATACAGCATGGTCTGCCATGCCCTCAAAATATGAGGAATCAAGATTTTCTTTAATGTGCCGAATAAAGGCTGCTAAATATTCTCTTTCGGGCAATAACAGGGCAAAATGGTATAGCCCAGATTCTTTTTTTATGCTTTTATGATATGAGGAATACTCATTATCTAACTGAGTTAAAACAAGTAATGGCGATACCTTTTCTTTTTCCTCAGGATTGTCAACAGGAGAAGTAGTAAGAAAGGCGGTTTTTGTAGCCGAGTCTTCCTTTAAAACCCTGAATCCTAAAATTGACTGATAAAACCTGGCAGATTCCTTTAGGTCAGAAACCCTAAGATGAACGTGATCAATTTTTAGTGAAGGATTAATTGTAAAAGAATTGTTATAATTACTGGTAGTCAAGTATATGTATTACGAATAAATAGTATTTAATTCCAGAAATAATAATTAACTCACTAAGCAAATACTAATTAACTGCATACGGTAACAACCTTATCCATTATTTTCCTTTACATATAAAAAAATGCTTTTAACATACACCATCTCCATCAATCGTCAAAATAACCATTAGCAATGTGTGAAACCTTATCTGTTGCCAACTCTGCAATAACCATATCCAAATAAACCTAGAAGGAAATCTAAAGCTAATGAAAACTCTAGATGATGCATGGAATAGTCAGGAGTGGGACGCATTTAACAAGCGTCACTCGGAGGAATTTGCGATATACTGGCCAGGTCGACCTGAGCCAACGAAGGGACGATCGAATCATAAGGATAATTCTGTTGAGTTTTTCAAGGCTTTTCCAGACAACCGTAATGATAATGACCCATAGAAGGTATTAGTTGGCCAAGGTGACTGGACATTTTCGATAACCAATTTTACAGGAACATTCAAAGGTCCAATGAAGGGTTTTGATGGATGGATGATTCAACCCACAAATAAAAGGTTTCAGACAGAGTTTTGCACGGTTGTACATTGAAGAATGAGGAAATTGTAGAAGAGAAACTTTTCTATGATTTGGCAGGCTTGATGAAGCAGATTGGTGCTTTGTAAAAACACATGACTTACAACAAAATCCTTTTCTTAGTCACATGATATAATCCTGTTACCATCTACAATACATAAAACCATCATCTGCATTCCCTTATGAAAAAGGCATCATTGAGAGGACTGCAATACTTGAAGGATAGGACCGAATGCTTTGATGACTATTTTCCGTGCAGAAGAAAGAAATGCAAACTAAAAAATGTCATAAACTGGCTCATCTTTTCGCAGATTTTCACAACAAGGAGTAGAAAATCGTTAGATGAAAAGCCCGTTTATCCTTAAATTAAATATCTAAATACTTTATTGGTTCAAAAAGGAAAAAATTAAAAGAATGCTCAATTGAAATATTAAATAATAGTATTAAATTGTGTTATCTATTTCCAAAACCATTGGCTTAATCAGATGTATTGGATATTGTATCGCATATCAAATTACCTCCAAAGCGATCCTTTACACTTTCAGGGTTCAACTAGAGGCTCAACACGCCTTTATTCATCACTTTTATGCTTGTAGGGACTTCATTAACCGGGACCTTCAAACTTATAGTGAATGTTCCGTTGTATACAGTTGTATTGCTATTTGTGTTTGAGGAATTAGACAATACAAAATTAGTTAGTGCATGGGTGTGTTTCATTGTTCCATCAGGTTTAACCATATCAATTGTGGCATTAGATACACCCAAAGAGTTATGGTTTCGCTGTTTGTTTGGTTATTTAGGTTAGATTCCATGTTCCAAAAAGAAGCCATGCTGTATTGCCTTGCTTGTCATCCTGTACCCACAAAATGGGTCCAAAGTCATAGTTTCCTTTGATAAGATCAGGCGGGACAGCCATAACGCTGCTAAAACCATAAGCAAAAGACAAAGCGTAGCCATCAAAAAACAGACAATATAAAGTTTTTGAGAATCGCCATCAACAATTATATATTTTTCTATTATTATCCTTTGCGAGAATTTTATTTTCATATAAAAATACCTAAAGATGATACAACAATGCATTAAATGCAGTTCAAAATGGGTATTAAAAAGGAGAACGTAAACGAAGAGTCCAAAGACATTAATGTACTGACGTATATAGCGGCATGCCTGAATAATGATGACATTAAGATTTACATCTATTGAATTTTTGAATAGATGATAAACATCATTAGAAAACAGATTGATCATGCAGATAAGCATCTCTAAAACAATAGTTCAATTACATTTACGTAGTCATAACCTAATTAATGATTATCATCTCATTATCAATACTGGACAGGTAACTTCTTCTGCTACTTGCCTTGCAATACTTCCCAATTTTTTTATCATTCCTGAAATTCCTTTTAATCCGATACTCCCCATAATGATAAGATCAATGTTATTCTGTTTGGTAAATTCTACAATTATTTCTGCTGGTTCACCTATTCTAATTTCTGTACTAATAGATATTTTATATCTGCCATATTTCTTTTTCTGTTCTTCAAGAGTTAAATTCATATCATCTCTCAATTCATCATACACCTTTTTAGAATGTGGCGAAATAACAACCTCCTGATTTCTTAGTTCTATTCTCGAAAAACGTGTTGAAAAAGGTATTTCTCTAATTACATGGAGAATAAAAACCTGCGTTTGATTTTCCCTGGATAATTCTATTGCTTGTTCTATTGACTTGATTGACAATTCCGAGGCATCAAAAGGTACAAGAATCCGATTAAATGGCATTTATTTAATAATGATTAATTAGATATATAGGTAATTATATAAGCTTAAAGGTATAGTTGAAGGAAAATATCACAGGAAAAGGCACTAATATGTTACTTCCATTCCATTTCCGCATACCTTATGAAAAATTTTCCGTGATACTAATTTGATAAATCAAAAAAAAACATAAAGATAATTATCATATCGTTAAAGGTGACAATACAAGTTATTCATGATTAGATGTTTGATACCCTGCAATACAACTAAGTCTATAAATAAAGTTGTTTCATTTCTTTTCTAACTGTTTGTCAAGGGGTATTTTGAATGACCTAACACATGAGTTTGAAATATTCAATCTTTCATTATTTGATCGTCACCATCTCGTCTGATTTCCATATTTGAAGTTTGATTTGTTTCATTACTTGGCAGCGGGTTTTGCATTGGTTTGCTTTTATTGTGTACTATGGATGGGGCAGCTTGTTCCTGTTGCTGTTGTGTTTGTCCTTGAGCAAACTACAAATTTTCTGTTCCACTATATGTTCTGTAATAAGGCCAAATGTCGGCACTGAGAGAATTGCACAAATTAATAGTATTGTTACCTTAGGATTCATACATAATACAATGTTTCTATTTATATTATCTTAACTCTTTATTTCTTTAAGAAAAATCTAAACTATTATGATTATTTATTGTTTGGTTGTAAGGATAATAATGTTAACCATGGGATTTTTGTAGAAATGATGTTTGTTCTCTTTATTTATTGTGACCGGATTTGAGACGCAAGAACAAAAAAAGGAGTCTGAAAATATTACACCAATTAATGGGTATTTGTATTTTCCAGGAAGATTTTTACTATATTGCTGAACTGTTCTGGATATTGGTACATCAATCCATGTCCCCCTCCGTTAATCTGGACATACCAAGCTCCGGGAATAAGTTCTGCCATTCTTAGGTTATTTGCTGCAGGAGTAGCCGCATCGTCAGTTCCAACTATGACTAGTGTAGGTTGAGTTATGTTTTTTAGCCTATCACAAGTAGATGGTGCACTGGCTGCAGCTTCTATCTGCTTGTCAAGTGTTTCATTAAGAACTGTCTCTGTAGTTTTTGGAATGTTTTCAAGGTAATTCGGATTTTCATTGCGCCATTCTTGGGGGAAGAATAATGGTACTACTCTTGCTATTCTGTCTTCTGCAGTTCCCGTTCGATTAACAAACTCGTTACGAACTTCCTGGCTTTGTGGCGCAGATCCCTCGCCCCCACAACCTATTCCATAGAGAATAAGTTTTCCAACTCTATCAGGATAATTAAGTGTCAATTCCTGAGCAATTCTTCCGCCTAATGACCATGCCAGCACATCTGCTTTCTGGATGTCTAATGCCTCTAGCAAGCCAGCGGTATCATTTGCAAATAGCGATATTGAGAACTGCTGTTCACTACCGGAGGTTGTGTTTCCTATTCCTCGGTTATCAAAAACGATTACTGTATGGTTGGAAGCAAGAGTTTCCAATAAAGTTGGGTCCCAGCTGTCCATGGTGAAGGAGTAACCGTTTATCAGTAAAATAGGGTCGCCCTTGCCAAAGGTCTTGTATGCGATGTCTATGTCTCCCACGCGAACTTCTTTTGATGGGAAATCCTGTATTTTTGGTGTATTTGTATTTGTGTTGTTGTAATTACTGCTGTTTGGGCTCAATTGGCTTGGTTGGCTATACGCAAGGTTGACCAATGGTGCAGCAATGATGATGACGAGCGAGAAAATACTAGCAATAAGCATTTTTTCTTTTTTTAGGTAATGCATTTGGTTATTGGCATCCAGTCTCTTTTAAGAATATTGAAGTGGCACCAACAATTAACATTTATTTGTGCGAAGTCCAGCAAAGTCGTCAAGAATAGATTAATTTTGTCTTTGCACCCGAGAACTTTATATCCTTAACAGTTTCACTATAATCAGAATCCAATTGAAAGGACCGATATCTGCACTAGCCACCTTGCCCACTAACCACATGGGATCATTTTTACAAAACCATTAAAGGGCATTCATTTTTCTATTGTTATAAGATCGTTTTATGGCTTTTTAGTAAATGATATTACAATGTGAAAGACTCTCATCAATCTCACACCATATTCTTCTATTGATTTTAAGGCAAACGCTAATAAACTCAATTACATACTATCGAGAATGCCAAAAATAATTTATACCGAATACGACATTGATGACGAAAAAGAAGAAAGTAAAAATCAAAAATCTGTTTAAACACAAAACGCAATTGCCAGAAACTTAAGGATGCAGTTATGGCAAAAGAGCGGACGAAGTGGTAATTTTTCTTTCAGCTAGTTTGTCTCACATACGGATTTTACTTTTCCTTTTACAGGTTAAAATCAAACCAACTACACCGCATATTGAGACTGCTCCTTTGAGCAATGTGCTTCACCGAATCTATTAATGTCAATTGACAGGTTTAGCATTTACAGCAAATTCTCCATTGCAATAATGATAACAACCAAAATAATTATAATTATGATAATAATTATGCATTCACAGGTATTTTTAACAGATACCCTTAATAGTGTATTTGTCGGTATTGTATCTGGAAAGGAAAGATAAGGAAATATTGTCTAGAAAATCCAAAATTATGCTCAATAAACCCATTTCATCCACTTCTTTGGATGTTGGAACAATTGACTTTATGAAATGGCTATCGTCAACAGAAAATAACCAATCAGCAGATTCTCCAATCGATGTCAAATATGTTTTAAAAGATAAATACATGATTTTTTACGATAAGGATCTGTTAAAAGATGTAACAGTTTTTTTTAGAGATTGTATTCCCTGGTGCAAGAGTTGTGAGGCAGATGATTGTGAACATGTGGGATTTGCAATATGCTTAAAACAATACTGTACCCGTTATGGTTCAATGGATGTTTAAATCCGGATCCTTTGGTTATATTTAGATAAATGAAAATAGAGATGCGCAGCGGTGTATTAAAGCAAGGTTAACCGCAGCTGCTTTTAGTATCGGAATCAGGCAATAATGATGGTTGTTGCTGTTGTTATTGCTGCTTCGATTTGTCTTTGAATCTTTTTGCAACTTTCCATCCGTATTTTATGACATAAGGGGAAATAAATGTGGTAATAATAGTCATAGTTCCTACCATAGGTAACACTATGGAACTGGTTGCTCCGGTATCGCTTCCGCCCTTTGCTACAACAAGTGCCAACTCCCCACCAGATGATGATAAACCGATAGCTGTACGCACAGAGGTTATATTGTCTATGCGCTGAGCCCTTGATGAAAGAAATACTGTGACAAATTTGGCACTTATGGAAACCGCAATTAACACAAGCGCTGGAACTATAAAAAGAGGCATTAGCTTAAAGTCCATTAATGCACCAACCGACACAAAGAACATGGCGGCAAAGATGTCTTTAACGGGCGTAGCCAAAACACTTGTAACTGAATGAGATTTTGATTCTGCAACAAGAACCCCTGCAAAAAAAGCACCCGCAGCAACAGATATTCCCAGATGAGAGGAGACAAATGCAAGAGCAAAGGCCACTCCCACTGCAGCTACAATCAAGACATCGTGATTATTGGTTCCTGCAATAACATCAATCAACCGAGGTACGGTTTTTGAACCTATTACCAAGACTCCTACAATAAATGCCAATGTTGTCCCTACAGAAATCATGATTTCATTTATCGAAATATTGCCACTTGTTCCTGAAGATTGAAAAATGGCAAGCAGTGAGATGACAATAATGTCCTCAATTATTGCGGTTCCCAAAATCAACTGGGCAGAGTCATCTTTCATCATATGCAACTCTCCCAGTACCCTCATTACAATAACGGTACTTGTCACTGAAATTGCCAAAGCCAAAAAGAGGCTATCATAAAAAGCAAGTCCCAAGGCCTGTGCAGTCAAAAATCCCACAATCAACGTTCCGAAAGCCTCACTAACAGCAATAACGGTGGCCTTTTTTCCTATTTTCTTTAGTTTTTGTATGGGAAACTCCATTCCTACAGTGAAAAGCAAAAGTATTACACCGAGCTCTGAAAATAGTTTAAGAACTTCGTCGTTGTGTATCAAACTAAATGGCGGTGTATGAGGTCCAATTATGACTCCTGCAATTATGAATCCAATCACAATAGGTTGCTTTAATCTGTGAAAAACCAACGTCATTGCCGACGCTATTATCATAATAACCGCTAAATCCTGTAGTATTTGCTCAATGGATAAGACCACATGAAAAAAGATGTTGTGATTCTTTATATAATTATATGGCATTTGACAATTTGCCAATACTTGTCTTTTTCATTTTTTTTAGCAGTGTCTTAATTTTCAAAAAAATTTAATTGATATCTTCTACTAATATGATGAAAGAAGTTGTGTTTCTGTTTTTGTTGTTATGATTAAAATATAAAAAATGGAGTGACACACATCACATCGAATTAATAATTGGTTAGGGTATTAACGATATGCAATACAGCAGGATTCTTGTCCCTTACGATGCTTCAAAAATGTCAGAAAAAGCATTAAAGAGAGCAACTGAAATTGCCTAAATTAATCAATCAGTTATATTTATTATTCATGTGATTCCCGAAGTGCCTGTCTCGTCAAGACAGATTGCTAAAATTCGTACTTTTGACAAGGGAGAGATACTCATTACACATTCTATTGAAGAAGACTATGATAAAATGGAATCGGATATGAATTTAATCATTAAAGAAAAGAAGAAGGAATACTCAAATGATCAAATCAATATCGAGTCAATTGTTAAAGTTGGTTCAATAGTTGGGACCATAGTCAAATTTATAAAAAATAATGATGTTGACATCATAGTATTTGGAAACAGAGGATTAAGTGGGTTGTCTGGCTTTTGAAAGGACTTGACAGTGTATCAAGGAGAGTAGCAGAAAAAACATCATGAGATATATCAATAGTTAGGTAAATCAGATAATTCCATCATAGTGATTATGAACCTTGCTAGCAGATGCATTTATTTGGATTTATTGTCAGAAACGTCATAATGTTATTTCCATTGAAGTAGGAGGGACTGTAAAAACAATATTTCGTGTGTTCGTTAATGATTACCCTCACTTTTTATCTTCCTGTTGCAGGCTTTTATTTTTAACATGGGTAAGAAACGATGTGCCTCGTTATAGCACGGTCTCTTAACCGGATAATGATCCAGGTTATCACCAAAGTTCACCACCTTAACCAATTATCCAGTGCTATAATCAAAAGATGTGTAAAGTGATATGAGGAATTGACATGGTGTTAAAGCAGAAATACATGTAATGATCAATCCCATTAGAGGAAAAATAAGTTGGATTGTTGTTTGATCTGAGTGTCCTTATTGTTTTAGTTATTCTTTTAATGGAAGATCTGCATCTTTGTGCAATGCCTTGTAAACTGCTGCTGCAATCAACCCGCCGATGATTGGTGCTACCCAATAAATCCAGTGATAGCTAAAGTTTCCCATAATCAGTGCAGGACCAAAAGAACGGGCTGGATTTAGTGAACCACCGGTAATCGCACCGCCAAACATAACATTTAAACCAAGTGTAAACCCTATTGCCACGCCTGCCAATGGAGCAATACTAAAGTTCTTTGAGGTAGTGGTTGCCAACACAACATACACCAAAGTAAATGTCATTACGGTTTCCAATATTAATGCCCTAACAACATTATCTTCAGAAGGTAACGTTACGCTCGCAGACATTTCTGAGCCAAATATTGTGTACACAACAGCTGCACCAATTACCGCACCAATGATTTGGGCTATGATATAGACCGCTGCTTCCTTACCCTTGATTTTTCTTGCAACCAGCAAGCCTATTGTAACTGCGGGGTTAACCTGGGCACCCGAACGGTAACCTATTGCGTATATTATTGCTGTTAGCACAAGAGCATGAACCAAACCAATCCCGATTACCCCTAACTGACCACTGCCAGAATAAACCGTAGCGGCAGAAGCAATCGCATAAACTAGGATAAACGTTCCAACTATCTCTACCAAAAATTTATTTTTCAGTGAAGGACCATTGTTGTGTTTATCATTCATATCTTACAATGCTTCCCCATTTTATCCTTTATAAAGATTATCTTGGTAATATTCCATTATTTTATTTTATATCGTGTATGTTACCAGTAATTTCAACTAATTAAAGCAAGTATCTCAAATGGTAACATCAAAGATAAAAAAACAGTTCTGGGGCTAGGAGGCAGCGATCCGTTCATAGTATGTAAAATGCAGATATTGAGAAAGCGACATCTGGTGCTATCAAAGGCCGCTTTAATTGCGGACAGAGCCGCATGGCGTCAAAGCGCCTTATTGTTGTAAGGAAAAGAGCAAATGAATTTATTGAAAATTTTGCTCAAAAATTAGAGAAACTTCAGTGGGTAATCCTATATCAGGATACAGATAAGGGATCTCTTGTGAATTTTGATGGGTTGGAAAAAATAGGTTCAGGTTAAAGACTCCGTTAAGGAAGGGGAGAGATTCTCGCAGTAGGTGAGCAGGTAGGCGGAAAAGGTTGTTTCTATGACCGCCCCGGCTTTTTAGAATGTTACACCAAAAATGCGTGTGGCGCAGGAAGAGATATTTGGCCTTGTTGCGCCTAATTTTTTAGCGGATAGTGAAATGGATGCTCTGAATATTACCAATGATTCTCAATACGGTCTTGGAGCAAGTATGTGGACTGAAGATCTTGATAAAGCAGGGAAATTCTCCAAAACGGCTCAACCTGGAGGGTATCTGTTATTAATGTAGTAGCCTCTGATCCTAGAGTTCTTTTTGGAGGGACTAAAATGAGTGGATTTGGTAGAGTTACATTGGTACGGTATGCTGGAATTTGTTAACGTCCAGACAGTTAGATTTATGATGATCTGGTTCACCAACATCATGTGGAATAGAAAAATGGAGTACTGAAAATAATGCCTGTAGCCAATAAAGAAAGAAGTGCTGGGATTCTCGATTCTAAGCATATAGTGATACTCGGTGGAGGGTTTGCAGGAATTGGTGTCTTAAAAAAGATTCAAAAAGAATTTCATGATGACGATAGTGTTGAAATTACCCTTATAAGTAAAGACAATTTTCTTCTATTTACTCCCATGCTTCCTGAGGTAGCGGCTGGAATGATTGAAACAAGGCATATAGTTACACCGGTCAGATCATTTTGCAGAAAGGCCAAATTCCTTGAGGCAAATGTACAATCAGTAGATCTGAATAACAAGCAAGTGGTTCTGAACCATATTATTGGAAGAAATTCTAATCAACAAAATCAACCAAAAGGCTTACATGAACACATAGTAAAATACGATTACCTTGTCATTGCATTAGGGAGCGAGAACAATTTCTTTGGTATGTCTGATGTAGAAGAAAATGCGTTTACAATGAAGACTATTAATGATGCAATTACCTTGAGGAATCACATAATAAAAATACTAGAGCAAGCCAATTTTGAACAGGATAACCCTGACTTGAGAAAAAGCCTGTTAACTTTTGTGGTTGTTGGAGGGGGGTTTAGTGGTATTGAAACAGTGGGAGCAATAAACGGTTTTGTCCGAGATACCATAAAACAACATTATCCAGACATCTACATGTCTGATGTAAGGGTCATTCTTGTTAGTGCTACTGACAAAATACTAGAGCAGATAGATGTAAAACTGGGCGAGTTTGCTTTGGAAAGACTAAAAGTGAGTGGAGTTGAATTTATGATGAATACACAAGTCAAAGGAGCAACAAGCGATAAAGCGATACTGCATGATGATACTTTGATACCTTGCTATTCTCTTATTTGGACAGCTGGCGTGACTCAAAACAAATTGATTGCAAATATCCAATGCGAACATGACAAAGGCCATAGAATCATAACAAATGAATATCTGGAGGTAAAAAATCATGAAGGCATTGTTTATGCACTGGGGGATTGCGCATCTGTAACAGACCATCATACTGGAAAACCATATCCTCCAACCGCGCAGCATGCAATAAGGCAGAGCGACGTGGCCGCAAAAAACATTATTTCCTCTGTCCGAAAAGAAAGCGAAGGCAAGAAAACGAAGTTTGATTACAAAACAAAAGGAATGATGGCAAATATCGGAAATAGGACAGGCGTTGCTATACTATTTGGCAAAGTCAAGTTACATGGATTTTTGGCTTGGTGGATTTGGCGATCATATTATTTGGCTAACCTTCCAACCGCAAAAAAGAAGTTAAAAGTTATGGATGATTGGACCTCGGATGTGCTCTTTAAACCCGATGTGAGTCAACTGTCATAAATAAAAGAAATTCTGGATATATCAATAAAGAGGAGACATGATAAAGTGAAATTAGAGACTGTCCTGGTACTTCAGGGAGGTGGCTCATTGGGTGCTTATGAGTGCGGTGTTTACAAAAGCCTTTATAAAAAGGGCATTGAATTCGACGTTTTAGCTGGTTCTTCCATTGGTGCCATAAATACCTCGATAATAACTGCTGCACAAAATGCAGGTAAAGATGTGCCGTCGATTCTGGAGGATTTTTGGCTTTCTTTGTCTGAGAATTTAATATATGCAGAGCATGTTTTATCGTTGCCCAATATATCCTCAGATAAAATGAGGGCCATGTTATTTTCAGCCTATTCTGTATTTTATGGCATTCCAAAAGCATTTTTGCCAAAGTGGTTCATGCCAAGCTCACCAGATTATTTTTTGCCTTATCTGTGGAATTATCTTTATGACACAACCCCGCTGAAAAAAACTTTGAGACACTATATAGACTTTGAGATGCTACAAAAAATGGATACGGATAAGACTGATAGTAGGAATTCCAGGCTGATTATAACTTCAACTGACATACAGAAAGGCGAGCCTGTTATTTTCGATACTGCTCATATGGCTATAAATGTGGATGATATAATCGCATGCGCAGGATACCCTTTTTATGGCATAAGGTGGACCAAAAAAGATGGCAGGTATCTCTGGGATGGAAGTTTACTCACAAACACCCCTATGATGGAAGTTATGAGAGCATCCCCCATGAAAAACAAAAAATTCTACATAGTTGACGTATTCCCTCGTCAACAAAAGGAGATTCCAAACAGTATGATAGGTGTGTTGCACAGGGCTAGGGATATCATATTCATGGATAAAACCGACAGGAATGTGGAAATGCTAAAGGTAAATGAAAAGTATCTGAATCTCTTAAAGAACATATATTCTATTATCTATTCAGAGGATGCACAGGTAGACCAAAAAACAAAAGACAAACTTAAAGAATTAGACCCTGAATATCACTCATTAACCCAAAAACATGGCGCAGCCATAACGGATGTAATAAGAATT
Organism: uncultured Nitrososphaeraceae archaeon; assembly: GCA_963779615.1. GTDB lineage: Archaea > Thermoproteota > Nitrososphaeria > Nitrososphaerales > Nitrososphaeraceae > Nitrosocosmicus. Next base: position 802,347 of record CAVZZA010000003.1, on the reverse strand, counting down.
GGCAAAAAGGAGGATGATTTGCACTATCTTTTTGAGGATGCCGATTTCTCCACATATAGGATAAAGAAACTGATAGCAGAAGGCGAAAAAGATGCTGAAAGAGCCATTTCAAATCATAAAGATGATGACGATGACGACAATGATCATGATTCAACCAGCATATAGGATTTCAAATATCTTTTATACCTTTACCAATAACACAACAGTGGGTTCTTTATATGGTCTTTGATGACTTTCCGTTCTGGCTGCGATTTGCCCATTTCATCAATTTAATTTTCATTGTTCTGTTAATTCGCAGTGGAGTAGAGATACTCAGCGCCCTTCCAAAACTCTACTGGCATGATGGCGCAATACCTGGAAAAGAATGGGCAAGATTTACGAAAAAAAAATTTGTGCCTTATTTTAGGAAAAGAGTGTGGATTTCCCTTGAGGAGGAGGAATCATTTTCATCATGGATTGCTTTGCCTGGACATAAAAACCTTGGATTAGGTCGCCATTGGCACTTTTTTTCTATTATTTTCTGGATAGCTAATGGTGCGGCATATTATATTCTGCTTTTTACAAGTGACGAGTGGCAGCGACTTGTTCCAACCTCCTGGTCAATTTTCCCTCAGGCTTTCCACACTGTGTTGGAGTACGCAAGTTTTCACTTTGCAGTTGAAGGTAACCCTTACGATCCTATGCAACAGCTGGCATACTTTGGTGTAGTGTTTGTACTTGGACCATTCATGATTGCAACAGGTGCCGCAATGTCTCCAGCCATAGGCGCTCAATTTCCATGGTATCCCAAGATTTTTAGAGGACGCCAAGTTGCACGCAGCCTTCATTTCCTTGGGATGGTGGGGTTTGTTCTGTTTATTGTTATCCATGTGTCAATGGTCATGATAACAAATTTTCCGGAAAATATGGGCAATATATTTTTAGGAAAGGCAACGAGCCTTGGCATGGCCATTGGAATATTTGTGCTATTTGTTCTAGTTGTTGTGGCCATTCAAGTTTGGGCTACAGGTGTTTCACTAAAGTATCCTAGATTTGTACAGAATAAACTTGGTTCTGTTATAGAGCCAATAAGGAGTATTTTGTTCAGAAGGGCTGTATCGTCAAAACAACAGTTTTCAAAATCAGATCTCACTCCTTTTTTTAGGGCAAACGGCTATCCACCTGACACAAAAGAATACAGGGATATGCTGGAAAATGGTTTTGTTGGTTGGAAACTGAAAATCTATGGATTGGTTGAAAAACCTCTTGAACTTTCACTTGGGGATTTACACTCAATGAAAAAAGAGTCTCAAATTACGGAGCATTCATGCATTCAGGGATGGACTGCCATAGGGGAATGGGCTGGTGTCCCACTGAGTTATATAATTTCCATATGCAAGCCTCTTCCCGGGGCGCGGTATGTTGTGTTTTACTCTTATCAATATTCTGAGGGGGAACAGTTTTATGAAACAATACACATAGATCTCGCAAAGCATCGCCAGACCATTCTTGCCTATGAAATGAATGGCGAACCCTTAAGTGTTCCTTATGGGTCTCCTTTACGGCTACGAGTTGAAACCCAACTTGGATTCAAAATGGTGAAATGGATAAAATCCATCGAATTTGCCTCAGATTATAAAAACATAGGCAGGGGACAGGGTGGACATCGAGAGGACCACATGTACTACGGCAGAGGTGCGGGGATTTAGATGTCATAAACAGGATATATTCTAGCACAAATTCTTATTATTTGAAATAAAACATATTTATTGTTCTTGTATAAGATATCTTTTACCGATTAAACTAGATTCTATCCCAAAATTCAATAGAGTTATAGCTAGTTGTGATCACCGCTAAAGTGTGACCTGCATTTGGAAGAAGACGCATAAAAAGGATAATTTTACCATATTCAATGTAGATTGATGGCGCAATCTTTGTTTGACGGTGTATATATTCCGTGCTTTAATCTTTCAATGGTAGACTAAATGATAAGGTTGCGCCTCTTCCATCCTTGTTATTATCCGCCCATATCTTTCCACCATGGGACTCAATAATGCTTTTGGAAATAAACAATCCCAATCCAGTTCCAAATTCTGCTTTTGAAGTAAATTTGTCAAACAAATTATGAAACATATCTGGATGGATTCCTCGACCATTATCCTTGACACTTATTATTACTGACTTCTTTTTATCCTTGACATTGTTATGCTGATTTGCATAATCTGCATCAAAATCAATACTTACTGTTACTTTTCCTTCTGTACTGTCGATAAATTTAATTGCATTGTCCATTAGGTTGGAAATTACCTGCTCAAATCTTGATGCGTCTGCTTCAACTAATATTGGATTAACTTTGGGCCTAATGAATACAAATTCGACATTTTTTCTCTTTTTATGTGTGTTGCCGTCATTGCAATGTGCTTCTTGTTTGTTTTTAAAATAGTCTACAACATCCTTTACCTTTTCATTTATGTTGATCTCCTCTTTCTTTATCTTTAATAGGTTACTCTCTATCTTTGCTACGTCTAGGATATATTCAGTCAGCCTGTGAAGCCTTGATGCGTTTCTACTTATTGCATTAATGAATTGCCCATTCTTATCGTCAAACTCCTTATATGATGGATCAGATGTGGCCAACTCAGCATTGCCCATGATAACCTGAATAGGCGTCCTCAATTCATGCGCTGCAATATTGATAAAGTCTTTCTGCATTTTGTCGTGAACCTTAAGCTGTTCATTTGCCAAGTGCAAATTTTGATTTGCTTTTTGAAGTTCTTTTGTGTTTTTATTCACCATATCCTTTAGCTTTTTATTCCAAAGCAAGACAATGAATGCTAATCCTGTTGACAAAACGATTATAATCCCATATACCGAGATGCCAAAAGATGCGTGCTGCTGCATTAAAGAACTTATTTCATCAGTTGCTTGTTGAGAAGAAACAACAAATAGTGTTGCAAATTGGTCTCCAACAGGGCGATCAAAAAACATGGGCTGATAGCCTATTGATATGTGCCTACTGTCATAAGTTATATTCTGCACACTTGGTTTTTTTTCAAACAGGGCATTGTTTAAGTAAATGTTAAATTGATCTTTTGCTTGTGAAGGTATGATTGGATTTAAATCTGTATCAAATATGCTTTTTCCAATATGGCTAAGATTTGTAGAAGACAATATGATTCCCCTGCCGTTGACTACACCCACAAAGCCTTTGTATTCTGGAGGAATTTGATCCTGCAAATATTCTCCTAATGTATCCACCCTTATTGCTGCAGCAATAATGCCCTTAAATGCGCCTGATTCAGGGATGTGCGTATTGGATGCTCCATCGGGACTATCAGCAGTTGCCAAACTGAAATTGATTTCACCTCCTCCTATATTTTTACCCATTATGGGAAAAGAGATAAACATCCGTGGAATATTATCAAGGAAGGAGATATTGCTAACATAGCCATCAAATGTTTTTTCAGGGATAGAGAAGAATGTGGCGTTTGACAGATCTTCTACTAAATGTTCCTTTGTTCCGCCAGTACCACTACTTGTACCTATTATATGACCTTCGCTGTCAAGCCAAATATAAAAGTCAGCTAAATTATTTGTATTGTTTTCAGCCAAGGCAAGCAAATCAGTACCACTACTATCTCCGTTTTGGACTGATGGCGCGTTGGAGATTAGCCTAAGGTTATCTACAACAGATTCGACGCTTTTTACCAATATTTTCGAAATCATGTTAGATTCAATTTCAGTATTTGAGCTAATGTCTTCTGTTTCAATTTGCATGATATTGTCAGTAATTGAGTCGTAATACCTAACAAAGTAAATAGAAAATGCAATGGCGCTGAACCCTAATAGAATTGCTAAAATGCTGGCCCGTTTAGGAATCATCTGCAAAGCATGCTTGATCTTCAACATTGATAAATAATACTCTAAAGACAGAGTGTTAGCGTGATACAATAACAGGCCTTTTCTGTACAGTTCATCTTTTGCAGATGTTAACTGTGCGAGTCTTTTCCAAGTGCGATATACCAGTTTGCTTTGCTGCATAACTCAAATTTTCGTATTTTTTACACGTCTGATTTCATTTTTGTAAGAGGAATAATCGATATTCGTATTATCCTGATATGTGCTCTAGTATAGATTGACGAATTTCATAGTTATGCGACAAAGCATAACAGTTTAGTTTATTTTTTGAAAACAATAAAATGAATTGACACAACTATTGGCAAATGAAGATTCTTTGCCTTCGTCAATAGCCATCAATCTATGCTCTTCTTCAGTCAGGTCTTCAAATGCTATAAAAAATTCAACTTGCGTAACATTTCTTTGAAGAATCGTTGTATATCCCTCTTGAACTGAATAACTCCATCTTTGTCCCTATATTGCTTATATTTTCCAACTCGTTCTAGTAGATCACTATATCGATCTTTTTTAACTTGTCTAGAATCTTCATCATTATTTTGCAATTTATTTGGATCTGAATCACATAGAACATAATATTAAATTTTCATCTATTTTCTTCCCGTTGAACACAAAAAACCATATAAAGTGACATATAACAAACATTAAAATTCGATAATAAATCGATCAATTCACCTTTCAATGACATCCGCCTAATATGCACGGCACAGAAGAGTTATCACATGAGTTTGAAAAAGATTAAAATCATTCTTGCTAATAAATTTGAATCAATCAAAAAGGTTTCCAACAACTTATTCGATAGAATATTTTATCGGTTTATAATTTTATTATAGAAATTATGATCGATTTTTAGAATGTTGCCATTGACCGCAGATTTAATCAACTCATCAAAGAAATGTGTGCTTTGTGAATATGTGTCGCTCTCAACAGAGTGCAACCAAAATCTTCTTCTTTTCAACGGATGATATCTATCCTTATTATTTGTGTACTCCATTATGGGCCCGAACTGCAATACGTATTTGTTGTACCATAGCCCTATACCCACATTGTGAACTATTTTTGGATATTTGCTTAAAATGTCATTAATGTAATTTGGCTCGATATGGAATAGATTTACATTATTTTCAGAATGCCATTTTATAAAAAGAAGGGAACTGTCTTGATTGATTTGTATGTCCCTGTCCAGTTTTTCTCTCTCTATTATGATGAATCTGTAGTTTTTTTTAGTTTGATATGAAGGGTTTTTTAGTTTTAGTGATTTCTCATGATAGCGCAGTATGTTCACTGGTTCGCTATTTTGGATTTCCCAGTATTCACTTGGTGACAAATATGTGACTGATATGTAGTCTGATCCATTTTCAAATAAAACCTTGTAAAGTAAACCTGTTGAAATGAAGCTCATCTCTAAACCTTTTGATGGATTTGCAAGCTCTCTGAATTTTATTAGTATATATTCAAATCTTTCCTCGCAAAAGTTTTGGAGTGGACCAATAAAGTTTTTGTCTATTTTGTGAGATTGGATGAGGGGCTTTAGATCAAAATTAATTTCTATGTCTAAATTATTTCCATACTCATTTTCCTTATAAAGTGAGTATACATTTTCCAATTCTTTGTGGTTTTTTAAGGCTATTTTTCCTTTGTCAAATAAATGACAGCAATAGTCATTTTTGTCAAATAAGAAATCATTTTTAATCTTTTGAAATGCAAAATCAGTCAATAGTATTTGATTTGGTCTGGCCAAATCCATTATCCTTTTTGCTAAAACTAATTCATGTCCCCAAGGCGCAAGTTCCTTGTGAACCCCATCCTGAAAAGATAAAAATGATCCAAAACCTATTCCTATCCGAACAAAAATTTTTTCTCCGTTTTTAATGTGGCTGTTATGGTCATTTAGTTTGTTGTGAATCTCAATGGATAGCTCTATTGAGGGTCTATAGTCTAAAAATACAATTAACATTCCGTCTCCAGTAAATGATTTATAAATTTCTGGGTTGTTGATAGCATTTAGAAAACTTCCAATTATGTCTTTTAATTTTTTAATTTTTTCTAGTTGATAAAATATGGATAGATTTGGATTGGATGCTCCTACAATATCTATAAAGAAATACCATGCATCATTAATATCCCTTTCAATTTTATCTTTATACATTTTTTTGTAATTGTTTATTTTGTATGCTGTTTTTCTTTCATATAACTGTTAGAATGTTATTGATACCATCTATTTGCCTCTAGTTAAGGTGAGGACGCTAACTTTTCCACTAGCCTGCCAATTCATCCTTGCTTTTATTTTTGTATGTTATCTGTATTAAAAATTTTTTTCAAATCCTTTATGGCTTCCGTCATTGAACTCAATGGTATCTGTATAAAAAAGCCATTAAAAGATAAGATGAACATTCAAACACAGCAGAAGGTGATGAGCTGATGTTGACCATTGTCTGTTGGATGTATTTTGATATAACTCATCAATTATTACATTTTGTGGGAAATTCTTATTGAAATATCTTTACAACGTAAATGACAATATTGTAAATTCGATGGTTATTTTCATTCAAAAAAACGAAACTTAAATTAAATCTTGTGTGGGTTCGATGAACATATTTATAAAAATTTTAATAAGGAGAAAAGGCCTTGATAAAGAGCCTTAATGATGCAGTACTATGGCCCTGTTCATTTAATGCATGAATTCCTTGTTATGCACATTCGCAAATAGGTTTAACCACTTATTTACAGGCTTGAGTTTACAGTTTTTCTTTTTTTCCATGGAAAATGGTCATGCATGTCTGTCCTCTCTTGTTTCCAACTTTACTAAGAATTATGCCATGGTTATTGACAATCGGGTATATCTTAACAATGTGCATTTTTCTTTTAATGATTTTTGTTCATAGATATCCTTCAAGCTCGGTATTAAATCAAAATCTTCAATATTATGGCATTGAGAAATAATGACATTCATTGCCTGAATTATACAGAGCTCTGAAATATCATGACTGTGTTTCGATGTTAATCTAATATCCTCATTAACTTTTTTTTACGTCGAAGCTTGCCTGCAGCGCTGTTGTCTTCATATCGAATTTCCAAACGTTCTTCTTCTTTTTCCACCGCCGTATTGTCTTTATTTTTTTTACTCTTTTTTTCTTTTGTTAAAACAGCAGCAAAGGATCTCTGCAAATATTGTTGTTCATAAACTTCCTTGAAAGTATCCTTTGAAACATCTGATGGGGAATTAGCCACATAGTGTTTATATCGCCTTTCTACGTCTTTATTGTCTCCTTTAAGCACCTTTTCTATTTCTCTTGCTAGTGATTTTTTGACGATGTCTTTGAGCTTATCTGTTTCAGGGCCTTGCGGATAAGTGGCTAACAAATATTCAAATTGACTCATGTACTCGACTACTTTGTTTCGATATTCCTCCTCGGAAGGTTTGTGATTTTTTGTTATCTTAAACCAGGTAGTTGCACATTGAGCAGGATAAGCTTTGGCAAGTTCTTCAATTACACGTTCCATTTCAAAATAGTCTAGCATAAAGACAAACTCCTGTCTGAAAGAATAATCCGAAGACCTTCTTTTCCTTTCAATCCTCCTGTTATAATGGTCTTCTATTATTTATCCTCTATTAGTCGGATGTGATGCTATTCTTTATGTGTTCATTGTGATGCATGATCTCTGTTCACTTAGGCGTTTTTAACTCATTGTTATGGTAATCTACAAAAAACCGCAACCAATTCTTTACGTGCTTTAGCTTGCAATTCTTTCTCCTGCATGGAAAGTAGTCATCAAAACTTTCTGTTCTGTACTTGATGTATTGCATTGTTCGTTCAATCAGGCTTTTCTCCAGAGGGGAATGGATGTGATGATCTAGATTCAGGAACTTGCAGGCTTGGAGATACCACGTTCCACTATCAGTTGATACCGGACACTTTTCATGAATCTTGACCAAACCCTCAATAAACCTTTCAGCAACAAGCATGTTTCTCTCCCTGGATATGTTTAGTGCTAGAATTTGCCTGTTTTTTGGCTCAATGGCAGCCCAGAGCCAAATGTATTCTGAACCAACCTTGATTAGTGTCTCATCCACAACGTACCCAAAAATCTTTTTTCTTTTTGTTGATATCCTTTGGGGATGGTATTTCTGAATCCAGTTCCATATTGAGACATGGTTTCGCTTGACAAAACAAGACAGTCTTTCTGATGCCCTTCTCTATGATAACCCTGAAAAATATAGATACAAGCCATAGCTAATGTACTCTGAATGTGTTCTGTTTCTGCAACCCATATAAGAGATGGGGCGGCTTTAAGCTATAGCCTTATCGTTAAGTGAACAGAGCCTATGCATGTGACAAAACCTTTATCAGTTTTTAACACATCTGACATTTGTGCCTTCACTTATTTCGCAAGATCCTTTCTCTCAATGCACAATCCTAGATTGCTAATTTTGTGGAGCCATTTGATATCACACAATCGTCATGTAGAATTTTCTTTGTCATCTTTTTCCACTGCAATGTGAAGTTGTTTGATATAGGGCAAAAAATGGACAGATCCTAACAGTTTTCCTAGCAGCATCTGAGAATCAATCTTCACTATTGGAATCTCCAAGTATTCACATTTGTCATCTTGGAGATATTATTCTATGTGGGATCATTATCGTTGTTTCGCAATAATCCGCCCATTGGTATTTCTTTATCCTTGTTGTTCAGAGATTCTTCATTTGAATGTTGTCTCTGACAGATCCATTATCGTTAACATCTAGATGTACAATTTGCAACGGCAATTTTTCCTTATTGGCCGTTTTGTTATACTTTTTGATTTCTCCAGGTTGCGCTTAGAATCATGTATATCATATCAGCATCTGGCCAAGATGATGGCCGCTTCAAAGGCTGTGCGGCCCGGGATACCGGTCACAAGTGTAACTTTTGGTTCTTGCATATTCATACCAACCATAAAAGTGTAATTATATAAATTGGCAAGGACTTGAGGATGACACCCTAGTTGATTGGCCAGTTGGTTACAAAATAACATGTGCGAAGTAACAAATACAAAATATTGATGGCAATGAGGTTATCAATACTAATACTAACGTAAAATAGTAACAATAGGATCAATCGATATAAGATATTCTTATTCAATTGAACTGTTTCATTATTATTGTATTACTCCAACTCGAAGATTTATTTCCCATGTCACTAACTTTTGTTCTGATTCTTCTGTCCCCCAGAGATTCTTAATGTCTTCTCGAACTAAATCCAATGGATCAAAATTTTTTCCTATACCGCATTTTTTTACTGCTGACCATGTTTGCATATAATTAAACAGTTGGTACATGTTCCAATACGTGTTCATCTTAAACTTTGGTGTATCAATCTCCTTAAACGGAAATGGTATTGTTCTATATTCTTCTTTGATAAATTTAATTTCATTTGCCCAAAATTCTCCCAAAATGTCACCATCCACATCGAGCCTCTCCATGATTTTATCAATTTTGGGACTAATTTTGTGCATTCCATAGCACCACACTGCAATTCTTCCCTCTCCTTCTTCATTTTTGGAAACTCGATTGACCTCGTGATAAAATCTGTTAAAATCAAACCAATGGACCGCAGTAGCTACGGTTACTAGATCAATAGATTTATCTGGAAGGTTTGATGCCTCAGCTGGAAATACTTTATACAGAATATTTTCCCTTTCAAATTTGTTGTCGATTTGTTCCTTACTCGCATCACTTGCTATTACCTTTTTGAAGTATTTGCATAATCCTATTGCTGCTTGTCCGTTTCCTGTTGCGCAATCCCAAGCCAGGTCCTTGTTGGGTGTTATTTCACCTAGAAATTCAAACAAGTCATTAGGATAAACAGGCCTTGAAAACGAGTATTCTTTGGATTTAAATGAGAAGTTGTCAATGAAATCCTTGGCCATATGCTGTTAACGAATTTTATCATTAACTCTCTTTAATTTTTATTTGACTGAATGTATTAATCCAATCCTTAGTGTATTAAAATAATATTTCATTTTATGTGCCTAAATAAAAGGGTAAAATTGGAGAATTGGATTGTTAACTGAAGAAAGAACCGTCTCGTTCGTAATTGATGATTTGAAAATTAACTTAAATCTGAAAAATAGGTGTGATAATTTTACTCGTCTATCAACCGATAAATATACATTTCCAAATCTATGTGACTGACTAAGCATATGCTGGGGCATCAAGAAACTCTTTTCTGTTTGCATGCTGTTGAGGTAGTATGAAAATCGTTAATGCCACTCCAGAGGTTTCAGGAATGACTAGGGAAGAGGTCGAGGGATTTCTTGAAAGTAAATTGAATTTGCAGCTGGCCACTATCGATGAACAAGGTGAACCCAATATACAACCCGTCTGGTTTTACTATGATAAAAATGGAGAAAAACTCATGCTAACCACATCTAAATCAGCCAAGAAAACTCAAAACCTCCGGAATAAGCCCACCATTTATTTTTCAATAGATGACGAGAGTCTTCCCTATAAGGGAGTCAAAGGTAAGGGTGTTGCGACTATTGTAGAAGATCCCTACAGGACCATTCCACAAGGAGATGTAATTAGCATGAAGTACCCTTGGTACGCTCGATCACCCGATAGCAAAAATGATATCAGATCGCTCAAAGAAGGGGGAGGTTGTAGTCATTGAAATTAGTCCAAAGTTTTTTTCTACATGGGATTATGGTAAAATGCAACCATCACACTCATAAACAAGTTGCTGACCCACTCTTGCTTTAGCAATGAGGCCCGTCTGATAAAAATTCGATAGTGAGGAAAATCATGTTTTAGTCTTACACGGACTCCCAGCATTAGTGTGGTGATTCTGTAAGGTATTAGACTGTATAAATAAGGAAAGCATATAGGGATACAGAAAGCAGTTGAAGCGTGTGGAAGTTGCAAATTGTTCTACAGTCAGCGAAACCGGAATGAAACTATGCCTTCAGTGATAAAACGACTGTTTTGATTATTCTCAATTAACAATATCGCAGGATAGTGATTTATAGTTTAGATATGTGACACATATGGCATGCACAGAATAACCAATCTAATAATAAGAATCACCAGTTTCTATTGAACCCGTGGAGCAACGTCATTTTTTAATCCGAACGCCACTAATCACAAATATTATTTACCTGCAGTGCCATCGATCCTTTATTTTACCGTCTCCAGTAGATGACCTACAAGAGTTCTTTTTGGAGATCACTCAGGTATGTTAAATTAATCTCTAATCCCCTATGTCAAAATGCATTAGTGGGGATTGAATAAGCCGGAACGAAAATATTTTTGGGGGGTTAAAGAAAATGCACCTAAATATTTCTAGCGTTACTTAAAAGAAAAAGCATTGGTAGGCCATAAGGATTGGATCAGAAACAAATCTCTAAAACACCTACCTGCATTTGACCAACAAACCACAGGAATAGCTATGGATATCGGATCGTATCATCATGGTTCTAAAGTGTCAGTCTCAATAGCAAGTAACAAAATGGCACAAAACCTCTTCCTTTGGTTGCGAGACATTGTGTTAACTGTTTGCATTTGCAAAAGAATTCGTATTTGTTGCAGTGTGTAGACATTGGGCTTGGTGATGTTATATTATACATAAGCGAAAATGCAGGAAAATCCCCCCAGGATATTTAAGAATTTTAATACTGTTGCATTTTGTGATTCAAGTTCTCTCTGGTTGATTGGATGATTATTTTTTTCCCCTGTTTTGCAGTCATTTTCTTTTTCCATTTTAACCATTTGTTCAGTGGGTTTGTCTATTTAATCCTGATTGTATTTCATCTTCATCAATAAATATTCCTTCGATTCTTTTACTCCATCTAAGAACCCAATTGCAGATTGAATGAACTCAACAGTAAAAATAACTTCACTAACAAGTATTAGACCTGTAGTCTCGATGTATGCAAAATCCTTGTGTGATTGATTTTTCTATTTAAATTCTGACACTAGGGTGCTTGACGAAAATATATAAAGAATAATATCAGTACAGTTACTCTACAGCCTTGAATTAATGAACATATAACATTTTAAAAAAATGGTGTTTATGGTAAACGGTTCAGCAAACTAAAAGATGATATAACGCTATAGTTGAAAAATGATTCATTAAAAGGATTTATTATAATTAAAGAATCCGCCGATGATTATTTTATTTCATTTTTGAATGAAAAAGCACATCATGTTAAAATATTGGTTATGAAATACTATATTATGACAATCGATGTCCCGGGCTGGAAGGCATCAGGAGATTGGTTTGACGTTTGTAAATGCAACATACCATGTCCATGTGAATTTGCTCAACCGCCAACATTTGGGGATTGTGAAGGTGTGCTCGCATATCATATACGAAAGGGGAATTATGGCGGAACATCACTTGATGGCCTGAATGCATTAGCCCTTGGAAGTTTTGAGGGTAATATATGGGCAGGCGCAACAAAGATAAATCTTGGGTTCTTTTTTGATGAACGGGCTGATGGAAAACAGAGAGAAGCTCTTCAAATGATTTTTAGTGGGAAAGCTGGAGGTTTTATGGCTGAACTGGCCAAACTAATAGGGGAGATTCGTGGTATCGATTTTACACCTATAAAATTTGAAGTATCAGATGACTTGTCTTTTTGGAGTGCCGAAATACCCGGAAAAGTAGTTGCAAGAGGCGAAGCTTTGACTGGGCCTATGACCCCTCCTGGGAAGCGGGTTCAAACGCTTAATCCTCCTGGAAGTGAGGTAGGACCGGGAACAGTTGCAACATGGGGAACTGCCGTAAAAGATGAAGCGAATGCAATGGGGTATAAATGGAGTCGAAATGGCAAGTCTAGCAAATATATCCCATTTGACTGGACTGGCCCCTGAATCCTATTTGATGACACTAGGGCATCGGATTTAAAGGACCATTCCTGGATTTTTCATTGATGACCACTGATGGATAACATACAAAAAATTATCATTATTTCACTCCTATCGACTGCAACATTATCATGGCTATTATCTGCAGTTCAGCCGGACATGATGAGTCTGATGATGACCTACAATCCTATATCGATTTCATTATTTACAGCAAGCTGGACAGTGGGTATGGCTTCAATGATGTTTCCAGCCATAGTACCGATGGTTCTTCTTTATAATAAACTAAATATGAACAAACAAATAGATTCATCCACAATAGTAACAGAGAGAAAAATCTCAATTACTTTTAAAGTCATACTCTTTGTGGGAATATACCTTGTAATCTGGGCGTTAGCAGGATTGGGCATGCTATTTAGCTGGTCTGTCCCTATGAATAGTGTTATAAGTTTTGAAAGTAAATATCTTGGTATCATATTTGGTTCCATTTTGATTATCTCTGGTGTCTATCAGTTTTCACCCTTGAAAAATAAATGCATAGGCTACTGCGAGTCTCCCCTAAGTTTCTTTATGAAAAGATGGAAAGAGGGAAAAATTGGAGCAATTAAAATGGGTGCGTATCATGGACTTTATTGTCTTGGATGTTGCTGGCCATATTTTCTAATTATGATAGCTTTAGGTTGGATGAGTCTAGTGTGGATGGGGCTGTTCGCATTGATAATTTTTTGTGAAAAGATGTGGTCTAAAGGGATATGGATTGCAAGAGCGGTAGGAATTGCTCTCGTCATTGTAGGTCTCTCAAGCATTTGTGGAATTGTTACACTTTACGAAACTACCATGAATATGGATATCCAAAACAATGGGGGGGATAAAATGGATATGTTACACGACAAGAAAACTGCCCCTGGTGATATCAATCAGAGTAAAAAAGAAATGAGTGATGAATCAGTATTGCAAGCAGAAATGAATATGTAAAGACACAATGCTAGCACTACAAACAAAGAAATTTCTTATTATGGGTAAATGTGTCTGTTGTTTTTTTTATCATTGTCAAATTCAATGTTTCCTTAAAAGGTTTTAAATAAACCGTGATTGTACGGTATATCCAATTTTATATAAATTACTATGTGGCACAATACCCAAATATCCAAGTTTTTAAATGATGTTTTAGCCTAGTTTTTGTTTTGAGGGGCTAAAGTGGAGTTTGAATCCATTAGGTGTGCTAGGGGATTGTGGGTAGGTATTTGATAATTACACTTAATGATGTCATTTGATTTGCATGTAGCCGCTCAAATCCAATCTTTGTGTATATAAGAACTCGTCTTTTGCGTTTTAATTCTCCCTTAGTAAATCATTTGCTGGATATGGGTATTGCATATAATGAGCAGTAGCCTGGCCCATCTCAGTTCCAAAGAAATAGCTTACAATCCGTAAAGATAAGTCAATTCCGGAGGCAACACCTGCTGAAGTAAATATTGGTTCTACCATGGTAAATTGAACATCTGTCAGTATGTGAGCTTTAGGTGCAGATAGTCGTAGAAAATCAAAAGCTTTCCAATGAGTGGTAGCAATTCGTCCATCCAACAACCCTGCTTTTCCAAGGAGAGATGAACCTGTACAAACTGATGCAGTCAAAGGAGTCCCGGATGCTTGCTTTGAAATCCATTGGATGAGTTTTGTATTGTCTACCTCTCTACGTGTGCCCCTACCGCCAGGCACTATCAATAAATCTAATTTTACATTGCTGTCAAAAGTCACATCTGGTGTCAAACGTAAGCCCCCAGTAGCAATGATTGTCTTCAAAGTTTCTGATATTAACGCGAGTTTAAAAGGAGACGGTTCGCTAAACCGTCGTTCTTCGTTTAAACGAGTTGCTGAAAATACTTCGAAAGGTCCTGTGACGTCCAAGACTTCTACTTCATCAAAGATCAAAATTCCCACAGTTAAAGGTAGATTGTTTTGATTGATTGCAGAATGGTGGGTGCCTTTATTAGTTTGAATCTTACTCTCGTTCAAATATGGTTTTAGTTAAGGTAAATAAATTTAAATAACTTTCGAGTTGGCTTATCATTGACTTTGTTTCTATAAAAAGAATAACTACAGGGATAGTTTTTTGATAGGATCAATAGATTTTTTCCGATTTCTGTTGACTTTTTTGTTTCCCTGTAAAACTTATTCTCTTTACTTTCAGTTAACCTGTTGTTATAAACCAAGTTATTTTGATTAATCCACATTAAGATATATGAGATTTCAATACGATTAGTGATGTTCTGGTGAAAAAACGAGTATACCTGTCCATGTGTAATGGGAAAGAGGATTTGATTCGGATGGGTAAAGGGGTTCAATGAATTGTATAATTAAAGATAAAGTATCAGTGGATTTGGTGCAAAATACATGGATGCAAATAAAAGATAATTTGAACTGTATTCAGTTTTTTATATTTTTTTAATTATGATGTTAATTTGTTTTCTTTTCACAAATTTTGACATTGCTTCTTCTTCTGCTTTTTCCATCTCTTCTGGACTAAGGTCTGACACGGATTGATATTGACCATCTGTGTCCAATTGGATCTTCAATACTTCATGTCGGTCTCCCCAAAATTGCTCCTCAACCGAGTACAATATTTTTGCTCCTTCTGCAACTGCCTGATTAAAGGTTTTGTCCCAATCTTCACACACAAAAAATTCCGCCTGAACTTCACCTGAAGTTGTAGGTGAAGGATTTTTCATCTCTGGAATTTCGTCTGCTAGCGTTAATTTGGAATCACCTATAAAGTTCTGCATGAGCCACTGCTTTTCCGTCTGGAGCCATCATATACACTAGTTCTTTGGCTCCACATGCTTTTTTATAAAAGTCTATGGCCCTTGCACCGCCTTTTACATTCAGATAGGTGTACTCGAGTGATATCCATGTGGAATTTTTTTTACTTTACTTGGTTAACACCATTTTAATTATGGCTTATAATTATGTAAGGGAGTAAAAGTGCAGCTATTGTGTTCAGCCAAATCCAGATCCATTGAATCAGCATGTACTTTTCATCTGTTGATTCATAACACATTAAGACTTGATGGTATCCATTAGGTGATCTGTGATTTTTCTATTTTACTTGCTCTTTCGCAGTTTTATTGTATGTCAATTTTTCTGATTGTTTATTCTAAAAATGAGCGAGATTTCTTACTTTGATTCACCAGTAATGGGCAGTGGTATTAACTTCATGGTAGAGGGCATTTATCATTCTAATGATTTTATATTTAGTTTGTTGCTATCTCTATTTTTCTTCATTTTTCTTCTCCTTCTTCTTATCAACTAATTAATAGTAAAAAGCTGAATATGTGCACAGGTGTTATTGACGTACAAAGGACGATGGATATATTGCGATTCTTAGCGAATGAAAAGACTATGATAATCCTTTTATAGTTAAAATAAAGAAAAAAATATAGCATGGTAGACAAAAATGATAATAAAATTCTGTTTTATTCTTTATTTGCATTAATGACAACTATGATTTTTTTTGTAAACTTCAATTCCATTGAAAACACACATGCACAAAAAGTATCATATATTAGCATTGGTAACAATACTAACATGACTGATGATGCTTCTTTTCAACTTGACGATTCTATATTAAAAATAAAAAACCTTGTAAATAGTACACAATCAGAAGTTAATATTGGCAATGTCACGACTGCCCAGAGTTTATTAAATCAGATATATGATGAATTAGCGGATATAACGGTCAATTCAAATAATCTTATTTGGGATGAATCAGATAAAGGTGCCTGATTCATAATTATATTTTTTGATTTTGTATGTGAATTCAAACCCAAATAAGGTTAAAGTCCATTTGTAAAAATTATTATTATAAAGGATTTACAAAATCAATCAGAAATATTACATTAATAATACATAATAATACAATCAGGTAATAGAAAAGGATAAAATCATGAATATCATAGTGGACATGTCTTTTTTTCCTGATCACTTGATACCAATAGTTACAAATTCAGTGGAAATAAATCCTTTTTATGTGAAGAACTATCATGTCAACAATCAAGATAGCACTGCAAGATTTTCTGTGTTTGAATTTTCTGGATCTATGAAAGAGTTTGAAGATCTTTTAAACTCCTCATTACAAAAAAATTCTATCGATGAATATGTTGTAGTACAAGACATGGAGAAAGAAAATACTCTCACTATATTGAAAATTGGAGATATTGAGCAGTTGGGAATCTTGATTTGTGATTTTTGTGGTGCAGTATTTAATAGTGAAGATGAAAAATACATTCATCAAAGATCGCATTATTTCTTTTAGGCTTTAACATGAACAATATCAATCATCATACAAATCTTTCCTATTGGGGTTAAATATGTGAAATCCATATGTAAAAAATATTGAACCCCTTTGCCTGTCAAACTCCACCCATTAGTCAAAGCCAAAGAAGGGTTGAGCCATTGTATTATGTCTTTATTCCAAAAATTTGGATGGTTAGTCAAAATATTTAACATTATGAATGAGGTAGAAACTGTTGCTTTATCAAATTTCCAAACTCCGCATCTGACATCGTTCTTTTTGCTTGTATTATAGTGGCAGAGTCATTACCCACAGTGTATCTCAATTGTGGATTTTCAGACGTTATGGCTTGCAGTATAGTCTTTGCCACTTCTTCGGGTGGAGAAGATGATGATGCATTGTCCATCATTGATTTAAAGTAGTTCTGTACCTTTTGCATCAGTGAAAAATATGGCGATTTTGATTCTAAAGATTTTTTTGCTGAAATGCTTGAGTTCATAATGTTAGTTCTGATAAAACCAGGTTCAATTATGACCACTCTAATTCCAAATTGCTCTAGCTCATATGACATTGATTCACTTAAACCTTCTAATGCAAACTTTGTGCTATTATATGCAGACAAAACTGGAACACCCACACGCCCTCCAACTGAACTTACATTTACTATTGTGCCACCACTGTTCTGCATCCGCATGGCAGGAAGAACTTTCTGCGTGAGCCGTATTGCCCCAAAAAAGTTTGTTTCAAATTGTGCTTTTATCTCTTCTATTGATAAGTCCTCGAGAGATCCAAAAAGCCCATATCCAGCGTTGTTTACCAACACCTCGATTCCCTTGTTTTCTGCTACTATCTTGTCAATTGCTTCTTCTACAGATCCCTCATCGTTTACATCGATCTGAACAACCTGCAATGGCAATTTTTCCTTATTAGCTATTTCTGTTATTTTCTTGGACTTTTCAAGGTTGCGCATAGAAGCATACGTATGAAACCCACTCCTGGCTAATAGGAGGACTGTTTCAAATCCTATGCCGCTTGAGCTACCTGTTACAAGTGCAACATTTCGTCCTTGCATATTTACATTGGCAGTAAAAAGGTAGTTATATAAATTGGTGAATTACTGGAGCAATGACAGCCTAGTTGATTAGTTGCAAAAGCAAATTCATGAATCAATAAATAACAAATGTTAATTATATCGTGAAGATTCAAATAAAAAAAGGATCATTGTATTTCATAGCCAAGAATGAAAATGATCTTCATTATCTATATTAACCGCGGAAAAAGGGTTCGTTACATGACAGTGGAAAACAAGATATCATCATATTTTTAGGTGCAAGGCAACCTAAAGCCCTGTTAATGCTGGTTAACATTACTTGTTTTAATAACAATAGCTTATTTCATTAAATGTCATTATCACATATTTTATTCAATAATGGAAAAAAATGAGTTTGTAAAACTATACGCTTTTTATTAATTTTCGGAAATGATCCTTGTTGTTTTCAATTTCTTTGAAACTTTCTTCTGTATATCCATGGGCTTCTATTCCATGTTTCTTTGCGTTTTCAAAAAGTTCTTCTTCTGTTTCTCCTTGCATTGTATGCGTACAAACCGGGTCCCCGGCATCTTTACAATTTAAAGTTAAAACCATAATAGCATTCAACAACTGAAACTAAATAAGTATTCTTCTTATGATTCTGTTTATTCAACAATTACTAATTGCTAATTAAAAATGTCTAAAAACAGGTTCAACCAATTTTATACATGTTTATTTATACAGGTTATTTAAATTGTAGTTAAATTACTGTTATGCAAGGACACTTTGTATATCCGTTACTTTTTGAGATTTGTTTTTGTATTAAACCATCTTCAGTTTGAGTTTGTTAAATTACTTGGTCATCTTTTTTGGATAAGACTATTCACATCCTAAAATAATGGATTTCGGGATTAGACTTTAAGGTATACATCTGCCTGAATGACAAGGGTAAGACAGTTTTTGTGGATTTAATGCAGTAGGGCGTCCTTACAAGTATTGCATCATAGTGACATTTCTTGACCTGTTTGAATTCCAAACCGTTGAAAAGAATTTGACCATAGAAAAACAGGTACTTATTAATCTTTGTTCTGCAATTTTATAAAATTATGAAAGAATGCGCTTATGATTCTATGGTCAAGACCACAACAAATCCTGTGATAAATCACAACACCGCCCCAAATGAGGCTAACAATTCTCTTTCTTTATGCGCCTTTGGTATCATTTCATAGTACGGCATGTAGAAAATTCCTCCAGCTGATAATGCCAGTATCATTCCATAAATCTTTTTAACCTGTTGCCTAAACAGGTTAAATAACACATTCCAATGAGAATTATATCTTGTCTAAGAAATACTTTGTTGGAAGCTGTAATTTTGCCATAAATTATCTTTGTGTAATATCCTTTGAATTTATTGTGTGTTTGATTTGTGTGTTTATTTAATTAGATAAACACTTCGAGGTTAGTTTTGGTTATTGAAAGTTCATCAGATTCTTTATGAACTGATAAAATCATTTTGGCAACCTTTGCTATGGATATTTTAACGCCATTGTTTTTATTTGTTGGATCTGTTATTGGGTCCAATCTTACTGTTACTCGATTTTCTTTTTTCATCAATTGAATATAATATTTCTGATTTACATTGTTTTCAATAACTGTTGTTTTTATCAAAATCAAATCTTTTGATTGATTTAGGAAAGAATCCTCGAGTTTTATGATGTAGTTGTTGTTTCGTTCAACTGTTTTAATAAAATTGCAGTATATTGATTCAAATTCAATTTTCTTACCTTCAATTATAATGTGAGGCATTGCATAACGGTAACTTACAAATTATAAAATTATTTATTTATGGTGTATTAAAACAAATCTGTTTTATGAATTCATATTTTAAGGCTGTTTATAACTAAACCAAAGTTACCTCTTTATTCTTTAACTATATTTTTGAAAATTGAAAACAATAGTCATTATTGAAACAGCAAAAGTTTTTATTTTTTTATGTATTGTTGTAAAGAATTTTGCCATTAAAATATTATGGGACAAGTACTATTTGATAGGCTCTGTTCATTTAAGGAAAGCCTATAGCTTGAAGATGTCCTATCTCCTTTGTGAATATCAGAAACAGAACACCTTCAGAGTACATATACCATGGTTTGTACTTTTATTTTTCGGGACTGTCTTTAAGGAGGACATCTGAAAGGCTATCATACATTATAAAACGAAACCATGTTTCTATCTGGAATTGGATACAAAAGTATAACCCTCAAAAAATTTCATCAAAGAAAAAGAAGGTTTTAGAGTATGTCATAGACGAGACAGTCCTTAAAGTCGGCCCAGAATACATTTGGTTATGGGTAGCTATTGAAGTTAAAAGTAAAGAGATTCTTGGGATTAGCATATCAAAGGAACGGAACATGTTTGTTGCAGAACGATTTATCTCCAGTCTAATCAAGCATCATGATATACATCCAATTTCTACAGATGGCGGAACATGGTACCCTCAAGCATGTAGATTCTTAAAGATAAACCATCATCTGCATTCCTCATATGAGAAAAGCATCATTGAAAGGACAATGCATTACATAAAGGACAGAACGGAGAGTTTTGATGATTACTTTCCATGCAGAAAAAAGAAATGCAAACTAAAGCATGTAATGAATTGGCTTAATCTGTTTGTGGATTTTCATAACAGGGAATTGAAAACGCTTAAGTGAACAGAGCCATTTGATATTTGTAAACAATTAAAATCATATAAAAAACATGTAAAAACATAAAGGAAGATTATCTGGCAAAAAATAAAATATAATAACATAAAGTGGTTTATCAAAGTTAATGTCTCAAACAACAGATACTGGATTATCTAATAGGTCATATGATATACTTAGGACATTAGGAAAGGAAGCTGATTTTCTATATAATACTATCAACAAGTATATCCAAGATGCTGAAAATGATAACCGACAAGACTTGGTTGATATGTGGAAAACAATTAAGCAAGATAGAGAAAAGCATACACGTATGCTAAAAGATGCATTAGAAAGAGAATTTCATCAATAGTACGTTTTACTATTGTTGTGTTTTTCTCATTTTAAAATTTTTACATCTTTTGTTGATTATTTTAATTTTCTAGAATATGGTATTATAAGTTCAGATAGATTGGAATGAAATTGTTAAAAAGAAGCAAGAAACAGATATGATTATTCTGGCGATGTTCAAGGGATTCTTGAAAATGAAATGGTTGTACAGGTTGAAGTTTTGGCCTTATGGGATTGTCGCATTTCAAAAATTTTACTTTGATTACTATTTTAGATCTTTTTCAATTGATGGATTTTGTACAAAACCTCTTGCTATTAGTAAATATATATAAAATAATTGAACAGACCATTGGATTTGTTCGTTCAAAAGTAGTAGTATACGTTGTATGTATGCTTGAGATGGCATACCATCTATCTTATTACTATTAAAAAAATTATCGGGCTATCTTATAATTTGATGATAATTCGTATATTATTTTTAGTATTCCCCAATTATAAACAATGGATTTTTAGTTTATTAATATTGATTTGTTATTCTTCTTGATTATTATCCTTTTGAATTGTGTTATTTAGACCGCTGTATTTTGTCTGATTCTCCGTATTGTGTTTTCAAAATCTTTAGTCATTCTTCTCGTATTGCTTAACATCTCTTTTGTTATGTTCATACAGAGGAGAGAATAATTCTGCCATGTGTTGATGCCTATCATAAAAGGATTAAAAAATGCATTATTTTCATTGATATCGTTTGTTTCAAAATATCTGCTTTTCTCTTGACTTAACTCTTTTTTAACCTCATCTTCATGCTTTGCCTTGTCTTCGGCCTGTTGAATTATTTCTCTAAACCGTCTATCGGCTTCATGCTTTGCCTTGTCTTCGGCCTGTTGAATTATTTCTCTAAACCGTCTATCGGCTTCATGCTTTGCCTTGTCTTCGGCCTGTTGTGCTATTAATTGAGCTGTATCGGCTGCTTCTTTTCTAACTTTTTGTTCAACTTCCTCGCTAATGGCGTTGAATCTTTCATCCGCTTCTATCTTTTCTCTAACCTCATCTTCCTGCTTTGCCTTGTCTTCGGCCTGTTGTGCTATGGATTGTGCCCTTCTTTCGGCTTCCTGCTTTGCCTTGTCTTCGGCCTGTTGTGCTATGGATTGTGCCCTTCTTTCGGCTTCCTGCTTTGCCTTGTCTTCGGCCTGTTGAATTATTTCTCTAAACCGTCTATCGGCTTCCTGCTTTGCCTTGTCTTCGGCCTGTTGAATTATTTCTCTAAACCGTCTATCGGCTTCCTGCTTTGCCTTGTCTTCGGCCTGTTGTGCTATGGATTGTGCCCTTCTTTCGGCTTCCTGCTTTGCCTTGTCTTCGGCCTGTTGTGCTATGGATTGTGCCCTTCTTTCGGCTTCCTGCTTTGCCTTGTCTTGTATTGATTGTGCCCTTCTTTCGGCTTCCTGCTTTGCCTTGTCTTGTATTGATTGTGCCCTTCTTTCGGCTTCCTGCTTTGCCTTGTCTTCAGCCTCTCGACTGCTCCTTTCTTCAGCTTCTCTGTCTTCAACTTTAGATTTTATATTAAATTTTTTATTTTGTGATGGTAAACCTTCTGTATTATTGTGTGTTTCCTGCTTTACTTGGTTGGCATCCTTAACTTCTTTAGATGGATAAATATCCGGATTTAATCCTGCAATATTTTCATTATTATGGTGTTTATCTGTGTCGATATCTGTAGAAATTATTTTCCTCTTGTATATTGCATATTCATCCGCAGACGGGGACCTCTCCCTCTGGAATTTTTCTTTGGCCTCCTCTTCTGATATGTTAAATCTTAGTTTTTCACCATCAAATCCTGCAACTAAATCCGTTGGAAGGTAAAACTTTTCTTTGTTGACCAGTCCTTTTTCAGTAAATATGTAGTGTAAAACAATTTCTTGGACTTCACCAAAATCTGCATCGTCAATTCCTCTCGCTTCTTTTTTTACAACCTTTGTCCAATTAATTTCATTGTTAATATTAATAACATTATTAGAATCTGACATTAGATATATCCAATATTCATATTAAAATAATACATTTAATAGTTGACACTTTTAAAATATTTCTCTGGCCTTAAAAACCACCTGATGATAAATTTATCGCAAATAACAAGTAGATATTGCTGATTGAAATAATCCATTTTATCTATATTAATGTCCTGGTTTTGTTATTTTCTGGAAAAGAAATTCAATTTTGCAACAGCAACATCGTTTCTTTTGGTCATTGTTTAACATGATTATGGCAGAGATAGTGTATTTTACGTTAACTGGAGAATGGTTAACTCAACAGGTCATTTTTCTAATTAACATATTCTAATGAAATCCTCTCTTAACTTGTTATCACCTTGGGGTGATATCTGTTTGGGTCAATTAGTTTGTTTAAAATATATTGCCTGCCTTTTAAAAAATAGATATTTTTTGCAAGGAGTTGTTTTTCTGTCTTCTTATAGTTAAATATAGCAAAACGTATTCAGTATCTATAATGGATTATGGGGACGATATAATTGAATTAAGAAGGAGATTTATGAATTATCTGTTTGATGAAACAGAAGGCGATGAATACAAATCTGTTAGTTTCAATCTCATATATAATAAAGCATGTGCTGGAGAAAACCATTTAAAAGCATATGATAACAATAATGATACTCTCAAAAATATCGTTAAACAAGATTTAGTTAGCAAAAATTATGTATTGATTGATGATTCCAATGAAGAAAACATACTACTTACTCCCAAAGGTAAACAGGACTACTTGAAAATATAATTAAAACAAAGTCATTTATTGCCCATCAAATGATTCAGTGTGTTTTAATATATCTAGTGATGATAACGCTATTTAGGACCTATCGTAATTGCCCTTTAAATGATTTGAAATTTTTAGTTTTTATTCGGTATATTGTTTCTATGCTCATGGCGTGTTTTACTATATTCATTTGTAAAATTCTCAAAGAAACTTTTGTTGCCCCTTAAATAACTCAATTAAGGATGGATTGACTTTTTGATTTTTGTTAGTTTTCTATTAGGAAAAGCCTAAAACAGTATCGATATTTGTTATAGGAATTCAATTACCACTTAAGTGTAATGATGTAAAATCAAAAATTAAATAAACATCAAATCGATATGATATTCAATGAGGAAGGACACACATTCCCCATTAGATATACAAAGAATATTAAAGTTCAGGAATATTGCTGTAGTAGGAATGTCAAAAAATGAAGAAAAGCCTGCTCATTTTGTACCAAAATACCTCATTGACCATGGATATAACGTGATTCCAGTAAACCCAACGGTAAATGAAATTCTCGGAAGGAAGTCATATCCGACTGTCTCTGGAATACCCGAGAATGTTGATGTTGTTGATATCTTTAGAAGGTCAGAGGATGTGCCTGCTGTAGTAAATGACGCAATAACAAAAAAAGGGCTAAAGGTAATTTGGATGCAGTCAGGGATTTACAATGAAGAAGCAGAAAGAAAGGCAATAGAAAACGGGATAGATGTGGTATTCAATAGGTGTATGATGGTGGAACATAGACACTTTTTGTAATGACAATGAATGGGACTCTGTTGACCAGAGGAAAATTCTGTTTCCGGAATTTGTCTTATTTTCCTTTTGGGGCCACAGAAACAGGGATTGACAGCCATCATGAAATAATTAATTAGCAAATTCTCGCGTTTCTGTAACTATTGGGCTTATTCTGATCTAAACTGCAGGGTTTGATTGTGCAATTTTGATGTTACTGTTGACTGCGTAAATTCAATTTGTTTAATGGATTGCTTTATCTGTATTATCTTTTTTTAGACTTAGTATGTGAATTTGAGACTTCTTTATTGTATTATGTTTTGGAAAAAAAGTGTTAAATCGCTAAAATGGATCCAATAGAAAAAATTTAGAGTGGAATAGTCAACTTTAAGTCAAAGAAAACAAGTTTTACTAAATATTTAACCTATGAGGTTGTAGCTATAAATTCATTCCACTGGATCTATAAAATCAATACGACATGACAAAATAGGTTATATTGTAAATCCGCTTTGTTCTTTATTGTATATGTATTCTCTGCCTTGCCATATTATTGGACCTGTTTTTCCAAGAACCATTAGAGATGCATTGTTATAAGTACACGCGATTATCACAAAGATTGCTGCAAAAAGGCTTCCCAGGGAATAAAATGGTTTTACCTTATATACCCTACATATTGACGAAAACGAAATAAACACCATGATACATGGTATTAAATTAAGTAACGACAAATAAAGATAAATGTTAAAAGGAACCTGGTAAATGGGAAAAAAAGACAACCTTTCGACAAAAATCGATACAGTAACAGGAAAAAGCACAAAAGGCAATATGGTCGCAAAAAAGATAATGGACAAATTTGAGATGACTTTGAACCTGTTTTTCATTACAAGCGGAGCCAAAGTTCTGCCTATCCCATCCCAAAGTGTTACTAGGTCGTCGGCCCAGAGGGTATACATCATTTCCTTTAGTATCACCAGCCTCAAATTATACCCTCTTTTTTTAATGATCACTCCAAGTGCTTTGTCCTCCTGTATTTCATCACGAACGATTCCAAACGCACCAATATCAGCCAAAACTTTTCTCCTTACGAGATAGAAGCTGCCCATAAGATGAGCAATTTTTGATTTAGGGTTGTTCACATCACCTGAACCAATGCCAAACAAAATAATAACAAAATCCAATAAGGGTATCGTAATTTTTGCCCAAAAATTGCTCAGTTCTTCTGGAGAAAATACACCAGTTAGTACATCTAGTCCTTCTTTCTGCATAAATAGAACTGTTTGCAGTATTACGTCCCTACAAATATAATTGGTGTCCGCATCGGTAAAAAGTAAAATCGTTCCTTTGCTTTGCAAATAACCTTGTTCGGAAGCCCAAGTCTTTCCGGTCCAACCATTAGGTTTGCTTTTTAATGAAATGATTTTTAATTTGTCTGGCAACAAACCTGTATTTTTTTTCTTCTTTGTTTTATTTTTGATATCTTTCATTATTTTTAATGTATTGTCTGAAGAGTTATCATCCACTGCAATTGTCTCAAAATTAGGATAGTCTTGGGATAACAAAGATAATAAACATCTTTCAATATATTTTTCTTCGTTTCTTGCTGGAACTATTACGCTAACAAATGGGAAATTAGTTAGTGAATTATGCGCAGAATATCCGTTATTTTCTTTATTGTCTTTATCAATATTAAAGCAATTATTTGATAAAAATAGACTGTTATTATTCTTGTTGATTCTAACCCTCTGGTAACCATTGTTGATAATTGAATGATAATTGCCATCTTTTTTCTTGGGTTTTAAATTCCTGATGCGAAGTCTCTTTTGGTTCGATTTAATTATTGGTATTAATAAACGTGATCTAAAAGAGAGTAAATTAAGATAATAGCAGGAGAGAATCATTATGAAAAATAATGCGGTAAAAGACAGTGTTTCTGTGTTGTTGTCATTAAAATAAACCATTTTACTCTCGATTCTCAAATACTAGATAAAATGTCAGATGTTTGTTGAATGCGTGTGAAAAATACCGATTCCTAATTAATTTGTTGTAGAAATAGTTGCAATGGCCGACTTCTCTTTTAAGTGGTAGTTTGCCTATTGTTTTGAACATGATATATTTTGTGCATAATAACTTATATCCATGATATAGTTTAGAACGGTCTGAATAAGCATAACATAATTATAGAGATCAGAAAAGGGATGAAGAAAACATAAAAACTAATTGATACGGCCCATTTTTCTTTTACTAGTATTCCAAAAGGAAATATAACACCTGTAAAAATATTGTACGCTTTTTGTGGTTTAATTTTTTGCATTATTTATTGTATGGAATACATCAAAGTTTTTTTTATTGTTGAAAAAGGCATATTCAGTAGAAATAATCTCATTTATATAAAAAGGCGATAAGAATGGAGGGCTATAAAATTTTTTAATTAATCAATTGGATAAATTTGGTAAATAGGGTTTTTTCTGTCAAACTTGTCAAATGGTAACTGAAAACATCAATTTCAACAGGTGATTGTCATTATCTTAATAATGCATGATATGAAATGGATTTAAAGTATTTAAAGATGGCAAAATCAATATGTTCCAATTAAGTTCGATAAAAACACTATCATTGTCTCTTCAACCAAAATGTTCCCATTTGGAAAGTATGGATATAAAATATATTTTGTTGTATTGCGATATAAAGATATTTAAATTACTATTGCAAACTAAAACAAATGGTTATTTGGGTTACCCTTAACAACCCCATGGCAGGGCGTCATAAGAGTCCTTTCACCTCCAACCTTTTGAATATGTGGAATACCAAATTGAAAAATATAAACGAAAACAAAAGGAGTATGCAATCCATATATGCAAATCCTTCTATAGCGTTACCATCATCATCATCAACAACACCAATGGTATCGACTAGGGGCCATTTTAGCCTTTTAACAGGGAAACCAAGTTCTTTACCTAAGATGCACGCCTACGACTGTTATCATGTGCCTGAATTTAACAGAAATTCTTATCCACCTAACAAAGATTTGGTAATATATATCCATGGAGTATGGACTAAACAGGCCTCTGCTAAAGAACAAATAGATAGAACTAAGTTATCATTAAATGCAAATAGATATCATCATCCAATAATAGGGTTTAGTTGGGATTCAAACACAGCAATAAATCTGTCAGGCTGGAATGTTGCTAAATCTATAGCAAATCAGAATGGGTCAAAGCTTGCAAAATTCATATCCGACTTTAAAAATACCTATCCACATGTCAATATCAGAATCATTGCTCATTCTTTAGGGGCAAAAGTAGTTGAAAGCGCCTTGATAATCTTGGTCAATAATAGTGACCAAATATGGAAGAAGGATACAGTGTACAACATTGCCTCCGTACATCTAATAGGCGCAGCCATTGACGATAAATCGACATCAAAAAACGCTCCTTTTGGAAATGCTATAGAAAATACCGTAAATAGGTTCTACAATCTATACAATCCAGAGGATAATGCACTTAAGGGGGCATACATAAATACAGAAAATCAAAATCCATTAGGCTTATGCGGTCTCAGAAAAGGTGAACCGTTTCCCGAAAATTATACTGAACGTGACGTCAAGTTCGAAATACCTCCGTTAAACAGGGCTAGTGGAATATACCAATCCTTTTGTGATAAGGGAGTACATGGCTGGGGAGATAACCATTGCGGATATATTGGATTCAGGGAACGTTATCCATTTAGTCGGTTACTTAAAGACGATGGAGCTATTAACGTAATCGTAGAAGATTGGAGAAAGGATAATAATTGAAATTGATGGTAATTCACACATACATATTAAAAGTTTTATTCCTTTGATCATAAACTATGGACACAAAAGAATACCTAGGTTTTTCTTTGATTTACGTCTAAAAGACACTACTACTACTACTACTTTTACTTATTTTGTGGATATAAAATATAATAATGGTTTTTTACATTTCCTTATTTGGTATGGTTGCATCATCTACAAATGGAATAGCAAAACCCAAGGGTAGGCCAAGGCCCAACAATTTCTTTTAAAAGCATTAATGCATGTGTCTTATGAACTAGATACAATCAAAAAATATTCTTATGGTAATTCTTAATGAAATTAGGCATAGATTCTTCTAGGCTTTAGGTATCGCAGAGCCGAAAGCCCATATATTTAATCATATTTGTTTATAAAAAATCCTAAAGAATAAGCTGTCAATTTTAAATGTATGGATGACATGTTAAAGATTCTTGGTTTTGCCGGAAGTTTGAGGGCCGGTTCCTATAATAGATCTCTCTTGCGTGCTACAACAGATCTCATGCCAGAGGATGTAGAATTGGAGATTTTTGATATTGGCGACATTCCTGCATTCAATCAGGATATTGAGAGAGACATGATGCCCGCTAAGGTAAAAGAATTTAAATCTAAAGTAAGGGACGCAGATGCTATTCTGATTGCAACTCCCGAATACAACTATTCAGTGCCAGGGGTATTAAAAAACGCAATTGATTGGGCCTCAAGACCATATGGGGATAATCCATTTAATGAAAAGCCAGTTGCGATAATGAGTGCCTCTGTTGGTATGTTGGGCGGTGCTAGGGCTCAGTATCACCTTCGCCAGATTTTTGTTTTTTTGAATATGCACCCGATCAACGCACCTGAGGTTATAGTCACCTTCGCACAGGATAAATTTGACTCGAGTGGAAAGTTAGTTGACGAGAATACCAAAAAGTTTTTGAGACAATTGCTTCAGAACCTCATAGATTGGACACGACAATTGAGAAAATAACTTTACATATTTCTAATTGAAAATAAGATAACAGTGTTGTGTCATATTAAACTACCCAATCTGGAATTGGATCCAAAACCCACTATCGTAATACTTCTAACAATTTAGAGCTTATCCCAAAATTATCTTTCTGTAGATAATGATACTGCATGACAGTCGCACCAAGCCAAGATAGTTCCCAACCTTCTTCTCATACCTTGTGAACAGTTTCCTGAACCTGTTGTGCCATGAGTTTGTCCTTTCCACAACCCATCGCTTGTTTTTAGAGGTAGGATACTTCTTTTGGCATACCGCCCCTATTTTTTGGCCCCTGTTTCTCTTGAAAGGTATGTGGGGAACATAGCCTCGTTTGATTATAGCCTGTTGTACTGTCTTGGAGTTGTACGCTTTGTCAAGGCATAGGTGTTGTAGTTTTCTTTTTCTAGATGAATTGCATTTCGTTGATGGTGATGATCGCTTGATACTCATATTATCCATTACATCTGTTACCAATTTTATGTCATGAGTACTGGCTGATGATATGACAACTGAAAGTGGAATTCCGTTTTTATCCGTTAAAATGTGCCTTTTTGTGCCAAGTTTGCTTCTGTCAGTGGGATTACTTCCAGTCATCGCCCCCCTAAGTATGACTTTATTGATATGCTGTCGATGGATTGCCAGGTCCACTTGATTCCCTTTTTGCTGTCATATGTTTTTAGCAGCCTGATCCACATCTTTTTGAAAACATCTAGCCTGACCCATTCCTGAAACCGCCTATGGCAGGTGGAACCGGAACCATATTCTCTGGGCAGCATTTTCCACTGGCATCCTGTCCTTAGAATGTATAGAATGCCATCCATTACTTTTCTAAATGGTACAATTGGACGACCAACAGCATTATCAGGTTTTTCCTTTGGCAAAACTGAAACAATTTTATCCCATAGTTCATCTGGAATCTTTGTGATTGTATGCTTGTGCGGATTATGGACAGACGCCACAGTTTAATGAAATGGATAATAAGCTATAATTCTATCGAATTTTGGGATAGACTCTTAATCGATTATGAATAAAATATGTGTACTAACGAAAGGATTTATTAGGTGTTGACTCTCGCAATATCATTTTTATTACTTTGGATATATTATATAAAGTGCATCACTATTTGTATATCCGAAAACAAATGATGAATATCAAAAGTTTAATGTAGGATAAAATGAAAATAAAACATTTGTTGCCCAAATGGGGAAGGTTAATTGGTTCCTCCATAGGATGAAAAAGTATGCAATCAATCTGAATACAGACCAAAATTCATTTCTTTGAAAACTCAGTGGATAGAGCGTGTCTTTAATCTAAATGCTTTTTTAGTCGAGGCTAGAATGATGAGCTCCATAACAATGCCTTTTAGCCGTAAAAGAGTATCCAAATGCTGAAAAGTTCTTCAAAATAATGAAGGAGTTGCTGTCTCTTAAATAAGAGCATAAATGAAATTGTATTATTATTTAAACTTTATTGTCCATTAATGGTTATGGCGGAAAGAAAAAGCGATTTTAGTGTTCTTATGGTTTGCACTGAATACCCCCCCATGCAAGGGGGCATTGGCAGATACACTCACAATCTAGTGAAATCATTACGGTCACATCAGGGTATTAAAATCAACGTTCTTTCTAATGCCGATGGGAAAGAAGCTGATTTCAAGGGATTGTCGCCTTTTGCAGAAAACAATTCAGAAATAATCTATGAATTGGTAGAAAAACTAAAGCCTGATATTGTTCATATACAATATGATCACGGCTTGTATAATTTTAAAATTGATCCATTGCTGCCCTCTAGAACCAAAACAGGAATAGATGAATTTTATTCTATTTGCAAAGTTCCCATAGTAACAACGTTTCATACATCCTATAAATTTAAGCAGTGGATGCAATCTATTACTATAAATGGACAAGATACATTACACTTACGATACCTGTATGAATACTGGAAGCATTTGATTAACTATTCGTCTTTTAAAAGAACAAATTCCTATGCACTTTCCAAAAGCGCTGCAGGGATAGTGTTGTCAAATTATATGGCAAATTTGATTCCGGGCACTCATGTTATCTATCACGGCTCTGAACCTTTTCACTCTGTTGAGATTGAACAAAAAAAGGCAAGAAAGCTGCTGTCTTTGCCAGAAAATGGAAGAATAATATTGGTTCAGGGATTCATAACTGCAACTAAAGGGTGGAACATTATAGAGAAAATGAACATACCCGATGGCTGGACACTTGTACTAAATTATTCTAAAAATCATTACAACAAACAAATAATTGGTCTGAATTTAAACAACAATAAAAAAAATATAATCAATCTTGGACGGGAATACCTTTCAGAAGAAGATTTGTCAATCTTGTTTTTTGCATCGGATGTAGTCTTTTTGCCGTATAAGGCAATAGGAGGTTCAGGAACTATGTTTGATGGTTTAGGACATGGAAAGCCATTTTTAGCTTCTGATAATGGATTTTTTAAAGAATTCTCAAAATTCCATCTAGGTGTGGTTGCCAAAAGGAATGCCCGTAGTTTTGAAGAGGGTCTGAAAATGGTTGATAGAGACTATGAGAGATTAAAAGTCAGTGTAAGTGAATTTCGGAAAAAACTAAAATGGGACATTATTGCCAAACAACATATGGATATTTATGAAAATGTCTTAAACGTTCAAAAAGATGCAAATAATATTGATTTCAATACTACTGCAACAAGATTGGAATTACAATAAAATATATAAAATCAATGTTGTAGAAAATTCCGTTCCCTTCCTCTTTCTTTGATGGTATCTTTACATCCTCTTTTGATTCCGATGGCTCTGTATTCTGTTTGTCCACTTTGAGACACTCTCTCGATAGTTATCTCTTCATGAGTTACAGTAGCCTCAACTGTTTTTGTTTCATTAATTGGCTCTTCATCTATTCTAGATTGGCCTTCCTGAATGTCTTTGGATACATCGTGTTTATTCATATTTATTCGCTGTATCTGCTTTCAGATAAGTTAAATCTTGGAACAAATCAAAGACCAGCTACATTTTGAAAAAGAGGTAAATTTATGGTGTCCCGTTTGGGGTATGCCGTTTTAGTTTAAAATTGGGCAAGCAGATTTTTATATCAATTAAAAACCGTCAATTATGCCTTCTCCTCTAAAAATCTTTTTGGCCTCATCAATAGAAATATCGGGATTTGGAATCATAATGAGGGATTGTGTAATTTCTTTATCATATAATGGCATGCCATTTGTTTTAATGAGATTTATGATATCGCCTATCTTTTCTTTTAATTCTTTTTGATTTGCTTTAATGCTATTGTCATCAACATCCGTATCAGTATTTTCAAAGAGACTTACTATTGAGTTGTCAATATCATTGATCCTGTCAAGAATTTCTCTGTTGACTTTGAACTGACCCTGACCTGAGACTCTTACAATGATGTTGTATTTATCACCCGAAGAGTCATTAATCATATCTGTGGAATATTCTTTTTTTTCAGACATGTCAATATCATTGAGTTTTATTCAAATCAGCCTTCATCTTGGCCAATTCCTGATCAACGGTCGCATCCATGGAAACTTTATTGAGCTCTGAATCAATATCCGTACCTCCGGTAGAATAGGATGATGATGAAGAAGTAAAATCCGTCAACATTCCAGATTCTGTCATTTCATCTAATGCCTGTGCTTTGGCCTTCATCCTCTCTGTCTTTTCTTCAGCTCTACCTAATGCCATTCCAACATCACTCATTTCCTCTGAAATGCCTGTGACACTTTCCTTTATCCTTACTTGAGCTTCGGCAGATGAATACTGTGCTTTTATGATCTCCTTTCTCGATTTGAATTCATCGATTTTTGCTGAAAGACGCCTTTCTGTGTTCTCTAGTTTTATTTGCTCACTTTGTATATCTGCTATTTGTTTATCCAGATTCTGTACTTGTGACATGATGCTGTTCTTTCTTTCCAAAGCCAATCTTGCCAGGTCTTCTCTATTGGAATTGAGCGCACTTTTAGCTTGTTGGTCCAAAGTGGTAATGCTGGATGTAAGTTTTGCCTTTTGCATTTCCAATTGTTTTTTAGCTGCCACCACCTGAACAATTTGGCGACGCAAGTTGACTATCAATTCATTTTGTTTCTCAAAAGAATAATCTAGTGTTTCATTTGGGTTTTCTAATTTGTCTGCAAGAGTGTTTGCTTTTGATTTAAAAATTGTTGAAAAACGATCAATAAGGCCCATATTTATTATACATGTTCATTATAGGTTATTAAGGTATAACAATAATATTTGTGGTTTTGATGAGGATCTGCTTCTTGGGTTAGAATTTAACATCTCTATGACCAATTGGAAATATGTTTTAGCATGTATATGAAAATGAATAAACTAACTCTACCTCTATGACATTTGAATAAAACGGATAGAGTATAGTAATGAACTAGTTTTTCTTTGTGTGGTTTTTGTATTTTTTAACTTTGTTAATCAAGGTTATTTATCCATGCGTTTTTATATGTCATTAATACGCTACACGCTAAAACCAATAGGGTTAGGTCTTGCCAATGTTTAATGTTACTTATTCCATTAAACTCGATAAAAAGAAAATAATTTCATTTTTCTGTATATGGTATTTATGTATTATATCCACATAATGTTTGGATGAAATTTTTTGTAATCATTGGATTATTGTTACTTTTTGTAATATCATGTAAATGTTTTAGAATATAAGTCCATTTATTACTGCAAACCCTCGAGCATAGGTATCAATGCCTGAACTTGGTACTGTTCCATTTTCTATGGAGGACTTATGCCAGATAGCATTAAGTCCTGATATGTTATCGTCAATTGCTTTGTTGTGTGGCTTAACTGCCCCCTCAAAAAAAAACAGATGTCTAACGCTGCTATCCCTTTTTTTATTATCGATATAGGTGGTCTTCAGCTGCCTGTCAAAAAATAAATGTACTGGGTAGTGGTAACTTGGATAAACCAATCTCCTTCTCGCCTTACTGTTGTACGGTAAATTAATGGTGGAAGCTCATGCAAAGACCTTTTCAAATCAAGACACAACCAAATACGCACTAACCCACTCAAGATTATATGTGGAATACATGTGGCATTTTGTATGGCCATTCATGTTGATTTTTACGATTATTTCCTGGCCAACCAAAAAACCCGGGGTGATGGAAATACCAATTAAGGCATTTGCTGACCTGTCCTCGTCGGTTTTTGGCATGTTATTTGTTTTTCTCTAAAAAATATCTTATAATCCGATAGACTGACTTTATTTATCGTCCAAATAAGAACAGTAAAGTTCATTCTAAAATAATTGTAAATTTCGTCTGTTGGCTCTCCGTTTGTGTTTTTGTTGGTGAAGGATCAATGAAATGCCTTTGTACATACACTGTATCCCAAATCCACATTTAAATATACACATAAAAATAGGATTTTAGTTTAGATTGATTTAAACAGGGAAATGTATGGTTTCAATCGATCTCTCTACAGCTGGTGCACTTTTAAGCTATAGCATGGGGGTGATTGTAGCAATTGGGTTTCCATTAGGGGTGGTTTTTGCTTTATCTGTAAAATACCCTGATGAGCTTCGCTCAAATATTGCAGCCTTCGGTAGCGGCATATATCTTGCGGTGATTTCTTTCTCTCTGGTTAGCGAATCCACCAAAGAAGGCAATGCTGTAACAATGGGTATCGGTTTTGTTATTGGGGCGGTTGTGTTTAGTTTCTTTAATCGTATACTTTTGAAAAAGTTTAATTTGAAAAAGAAGATACAAAATATTTATGCCAATAAAGAATATGCAAAAAACAAGGCAAATGCCAATAATGATTTGAATGGTTCAACTGAAGACTCGGATAGCACCAGTTCATCATCTGCAATTCTAATCGGAACCATTCTTGATAGCATTCCAGAGTCTTTGTTTTTAGGCGTGATCATCGCATTGAATCTTTCTAATCTGTGGGGGGCTGCCATTACTTTATTTTTAGGCAACATGTGCTCCACAATTGAAGGGGCAAAGAGGATGTATGACGAAGGGATGGGGACTGAAAACAATAGGGAAAAAAGAAAAAAGATTTTTCAGTATTGGATGTATGTTTTCATAATAGTTTCTATTGCTGCTCCGTTAGGCTATTATCTGGTTCAGCCTCTAACCCATGCTCAAATATCAGTTATTTTGGGTTTTGCTGCTGGGGTACTGATGGCTTTTCTAACGGAGGATCTAATACCTGAGGCATACAAGAAAGCAAATTTCTATAATGGCATAGCTACAACTTTTGGCTTTCTGTTAGGTTTCATGCTGTTTAATATCTTTCAATAGATTTGTACCTTAACTTTCTATTCTTCTGGTCTAACAATGCATAATCCATATAAATGTCATTAAAATCCTTTTCCTGCCTTTGGGTAGATAAATTATATTAAAAGTTGATTATACATTGTTGTATGACAAATAAAAAAGAGGAGGTATTAGATGAAAACTTGAGACTAAAAGATGTGCATAAGGGTTGGAAGGAGAGAAATGACAGGGGATTGCTCCTATTTCCTTTGCCTGGCCAGTGTATATTCTGCAGAAGACAGTTTAACGATAATGAAGAAAGAGATAAACACGAAAAGGAAATTCATAATTTGTAACTGAGAAAATGTTACAATATTACGTTACATGTTATTTCTTGTGATTTCAATAATTAGGATGTAAATTAATCCATTAGTTTAAATTAATCAATTAGTGTCTAAACGGGAATTTTCTTGACTTGTGTTTTATGATTCAGTTTCAGTTTAGTCTTTCTTTTGTTATCGCATATCAATTTTGAATGTTGAAAACCGTTCAGGTATGTATGTTTTTATGTTAATAACATCTGTAGTGGCTTATCATTTGTATGGTGAATGGGTGTAATCTAGAGTTTGAGATCAAAAAAAAATTTTTATTTCTTTTGTTGGATATCCATTAATTAGTTATGGTTTCATTCGGGTTAAACATTGTGAATCAAATCTGTCAGTTTTCTCTTTGGTTTTGGTAACAACATTTTTTTGGGGTATCCAATGCACAGTATTGATGAAGGTTGGAGATCTGTGTTAATTATGCCTTTGACTGATTTTTCATCAAACATGCCTATCCATATAGAGCTTAATCCCAAGGCATGGGCTGCCATCTGGGCGTAACCTGCGGCAAGGGTCGCATCCTGTAATGAGAATTTCTGCAAGATGTGATTAGAAAACTTCATTTTGATTCTATTGGGATTAGAGCAAAAAACAATTACCAAGGGTGCATTAACATATGGCTGATTGTTTGCTGCCATTACCAATTTCTCCTTGGTTTCCTCTTTTGTAATGTTGAATATTTCAAATCCCTGAAAACCCCCTGCGGTGGGAGCTGTATCCGCTGCGGCATAAATTATTTCAACCTTCCATGTTTCTATTTCCCTATCCTCAAACCTCCTTTGGGAACGCCTATTAAGCATCACACTGAAAATATTGCTGTTTAGGATTTCGTCAACCTCGTCATAGCCAACATCACCAGTTGTTGGCTCTATCACCTCTTTTGGGTAAACTTTTGGAAGTATATCTGAAGGATACATCCTTTCCAGGATTTTTTTATCTTCATCCAATACAATTAAACATTTAAACGGGTAATAGAAAAAGATTATAAAAATAAACTAAAAGGACACAGTTACACTACATTTGTTATTATCATATTTGTGTTTGAACAAGAACCTTTGACGGATATAAAAAAATGTGTGGGGCGATATGATGCTAATCATCCTTATTTGATTTCATCACTATTGTATAAAATGATATGTGTTTGGGATTGTCAAAATCTACCGTAATTTGACAATCTGAACCCCGAATACCTTGTAGGATCAAAGGAATAGTTGTTTATGGCTTTCAGCTAATACATACGTTAATGTGGATTTACCATATTAAACATATTAATTTCAGATACACAATAAAGCGGTTTATAGTTGTCTTATATGTATGAAACACTAAATGGATATTCAACTCCTAGCGGAACTAAAAAATATGTGGAGTATGCAATCCAAAAAGGAAAGCCGCCTAGTCACTTTCGTCTTTTTGATGGGATGTATTTATCAAGCATTGGCATGGGCACTTATCTTGGCCAACCAAACACAGAGGACGACAAGGATATGGAAAATGCGATTTATGAGTCAATCAAGTCTGGGGCTGTAAATGTAATAGACACATCTATCAATTATCGTGCCATGAAATCAGAGAAAAGTATCGGCCGGGCATTAACCCGTCTGATAAAAGATGGCATTATATCAAGGGATGAAGTGTTTATCTGTACAAAGAACGGGTACATTACAAATGATGGTGATTATCCTGGCGTAGACGTTATGGAATACATGCAAAACATGTTCGTTTCAACTGGTCTTATTGATTTAAATGACATAAGTTCGGGCTATAATGTTCTTAACCCTAACTACATTGCAAGATGCATTGACAAGTCACTTATGAATATGCATCTTAGTACTATCGACTTGGTGTACATACACAATGCCTTTGAGAGTTGGCATAATGATGTTAGCAGTCAACAATTTATGGAAATGCTTTCAAAAGTGTTTGAAGTTTATGAAAAATACAGAGCAAATAAAAAGATTTGTTATTATGGAATGGCAACATGGACCTGTTTTAGGGTACCGCCTAATAGTAATGAGTATCTGTCATTGGAAGAAGTTGACAATCTCGCTGAAAAAGTTGGTGGAGTACAACATGGATTTAGGTTTATTCAACTTCCTTACAACTTATCTTATAGTGAGGCATTGTTACTAAAAAACCAAAGCGTCAGATCAGAAAAAAATCTAACTTTATTGGAGGCTGCCGAGAGATTAAATATAAAAGTGTTTACAAGTATCCCCTTGTTTCAAGGCCGATTACTTGGAGCTAAAATTCCAGACTATATGGGATTAAATGATCAGGTGGCAAAATTGGTTCAGGTGATACGTTCAAGTCCTTCTGTTACTGCCCCACTTATAGGATACAAGAAACCAGAACACGTTGAACAAAACCTCAAGATTGCAAACGTTCCCCCACTTAGTGATAGCGAGTTCAGAGATGTTGTTAGGACATTAATGAAAGGAAATTAATGACATGCTTTAGACATTCACTCGATTTCAAACGGGATGGATGCAACAGATCAAAAGGCTAATGAACACGGAAATTACAAAAAAATTGTTGTAATTTCTATGTGGGTTATTGCCCAACCGGTTCTACTGGCAAGTGTTCTCTTTGCTGTTCCAATCGCAGAGAAGGGGCATAGGGTGTTAACTGCCCGGATTGATAAAAAATTAAATTGAAAAATAAGGGTAAATAATACACTACGATTTGGCTTTGTTTTATCATTCGTTTTGTAGTTGGTTATAGAATTGATAAGCTACTATCGTTCTTTTTGATTCAAATGCAGTATTTTGGATGAAACTCCTTTGCCAGCATTTCTTTTATTTCTGCATGATTGTTTAAGCCGTTCAGTTATGATGTTTATCTTTTCCGTCTTTATTGACCTGCGAAATCAATCAGCCTGTCCAATGGAATCAAACCTTATTCTGTTTATCTGTATAAACACTGTGATTGCATAGCTTAAGCCATTCAACATGTCAACCATTTCTTTATTTGCCCGCATCCATATAGGGTGTCTATTAAAAGAATGGAGAGCTTTGTAAGAACTTTGACCATTATCGGACAATCCCTCTACATATTTATTTACCTGAAAGCAATCCGGCCAGTCTCCTTCTACTGCCACAAATGAGAATACTTTTTCTTTTATAATGCTTTTTGATGTTTCACTGCGCCATCTGTAAAATTCTGGGGTTCGATGAGATAATTATCCCATTAAAACAAATTGTGATTTACCACTTCTATCTAATAATGAGTCGTCTTTGATATTGCCCAGTAAAGCATAGTTTAAGTTAATCATTTCCCAATGCTATCTCCAACAATACTGTGATTATAAATAATGAACTATAAAAAAGGTAGTTAGTGTTTTTTTACACTCGAGACCATTGTATTCCGCTAATTTTTTTTAATGTGTTGTGATGATTGCAATATTTTTTTAACATGGTTTTATATGTTTAGTGTAGATGGCAGTTCCTCGAAAAAAGGGCAATAAAAAAACAGGAATAAGGTTAAAAGATAACGGAATTTCAGACGGAAAAACAAGGGTAACTCCTTTACCCAAAGAGCAAAAGAAATTTCAACAAAAATCCGCAAAATTGAAAAAGCCTTTGTTGATTGCAGGTTTTCCTGGGCCCGGATTGGTTGGTTCAATCTCTGCAAATTATATAATTCAAAAATTGAATTTGCATCAAATTGCTTATGTCGAATCTGAGTACATTATGCCTGGAGTTATTTTTATTGGTGGAACATTGAGGCATCCATTCCGACTTTATGCTGATGACGGTGGAAACCTTTGTGTATTGATTTGCGAAATTCCTATATCTGGTTTGGGTATCTATTCTGTTTTCAATGTCGTTATTCAGTGGGCAAAAAAATTTGGGGTCAGTGAGATTATTGTATTGGATGGCATTCCCATGGAGGGTATCCCTCCTCCTGATAGAAAGTCTTTGGTATTGTCACATAATGGAAAAACAGTGGATTCCACATTCAGCTCTGACCTGGTCAATGGTGAAAAGCAGAAGAAGAAAGGTGGTGATAATGACTCTGCATATAGGGTCAATGACATGAACTATTACAAAGAAGGAGTATCGTCATCATCGTTGTCTGACCCTTTGCATGATGTTGGAGAGAAAAAACACTATGAACGGCCTGAAAGTGGTTACACTGCAATAATTTCTGGTGTCTCGGGTGGATTGTTAACATCATGCCTGTCAAACGGGATTGCTTGCAAAGGCATAATAATACACGCTACCGCAAGCATTCCTGATCCAGAAGCAGCGTCAATCTTGATTGAAACGATAAACGAATTGCGTGACAATCAATTGAATATTAATGTTGAAGACTTGAAAAATAAAGGAAAGGTTATAAAAAAACAGTTTGAAGAAATGATTAAAACCGTTATGGGACAGCAAAACTCGCAGTCAGTCAATACCAAGGGAACAACAATGTATAGTTAATGTTGCTTAATTTTTCCATATTTTCTTTTTGTTTGTTCTACTTTCTTATTTTCTTTAGTATTTTTAGGTAAAGAAGAAGAATTTTCAAATTATATATCTGTTTATTGCTATCGTTTTCATTGTGGATTGATTTATCGATATCAGTTGTTCTTTTGATGATTGTTTTTTCGATCTGTGCCAGTAGGTTTTCATAGTTTTCAGTTTCTTTTATTGCATGAACTTTGCCTAGGTTGTCTTTTTCTGGGGACATTTGGATCAATTCTTTTTTATTTTCTTGACGGATTTTATCGGATAACGCTGATGTTGGCGATGTTGGCGATGTTGGCGATGTTGGCGATGTTGGCGATGTTCGTTTACTTTTTTTAGCTCGTGATTGTTTAAATTCTGATTTTGACAATTCAGGCACATTATGTCACCTTTGTACTTGATTAACAAGCCATTGCAAGTTTGACAAGATTCTGATAATAATGTTCCGCCTTTTAACAGGTAATCTGCTCCTTTTTTTAAAATATCCCTATTGTTCATACCTTTCTATAGTATGTTATTTTCGTCTATCGTTTTGTCTTGTATCTGCAGTTTGTCTTGTATCTGCAGTTTGTCTTGTTTACTCAATTTGTTAAGCTCGTTTACCAAAAATTCCTTATACTTGTTTTTTTCTTCTTCAGTCATTCTGTCTAAATTGGAACTGAGAGTCGAACCAATTGCAGATATCCTGTCAAGCAGGTCCATCGTCATGAATCTTCCCATATTTCCAATCCGAAACACCACATCAAGATGCTTTTGTATTATATTGTTGGCGGCTTTTATGTCTGATGCTATTGATATTCCTTTATTTGTAATTCTATACCTTCCATTGTCATGCTCTTCTATAAATCCCCCTTCCAGTAATCTCCCCAATAGCGGATATATTAAACCGGGAGATGGTTTCCATTTTCCTCCGGTTTGAACTATGGCTTTGTCAATTATTTCCTTGCCTGTCATGGGCTGTTCTGATAAAAGTTCTAGAATGTAATGACGTGAGAAACCTCTGGGAATGGCACTTCCGACCCTAGAAAACCAATCAGAAATCATTTTATATGATATATATCGCTAGTGACTTATTAATATTTTTTTTATTTAAAATATGCACAATGGCTTATGCTCTCCTTTTTTACCTTGCAAATGCACTTTTGCATAGATAACATCTTCTTTAAACAAATGTTTTAATGATTTTCTATTGCAAGTTCTAACTCTTTTTGATAATTTTCCCATTCTTGTTCTTCTTTATTTTTTAACAATTTCGGTTTCATCAACTCTTGCTCTTTTTTCATCTTTGCTTAATATATTATACAAGTTCTTGAATATATAATTTATTTTGACTGGAATCGTTTTTATTAATGTAAATATTTTAATATTTACATTAAAATCATAAAAGAATTGGAAAAGGGTGCCAATCGATTTTTAATAACATAAGATTATTCCATACAATATATTTGGGTATTCTATTCTATCATTGTCGATTAAAGCATAGTTTTTATTGAGGAAAATAATTTTCTGATAGTATAGTAAATTGTCGCTAGAAGATTTTAAACACATATTGAGGATTGCCGGAAAAGATGTTGAAGGCAGTAAAAAATCAATAGTAGCTTTAAGTGAGGTAAAGGGCGTAGGTTACAATTTAGCCCAAGTTATTTTGCAGTCTTTGAATATTAATCCTTACCTGCGGGTTGGATTTCTCACTGATAAAGATATTTCTGATGTTGAAAATGCTCTTAAAAATATCAATTCAATAGGCGTTCCAAATTGGTATCTTAACCGAAGAAAAGATATGGATACTGGCACTGATGTCCATCTTATCACATCTGATTTGGATTTCACCAAATCTAACGATATAGACCGAGAAAAGTCTATAATGAGTTGGAGAGGTTACAGACATATGTTTGGGCTAAGGGTTAGGGGTCAAAGAACTCGAAATACTGGTAGAACCGCAACCTCTGTCGGGGTAAAGAAAGTTTCAGGGAGGGCCCCCGCGGCTTCAGGGTCACCCTCTAAATAATAGAGGTGATATGAATGGGGGATCCAAGGAAAGCCAAAAAAAAATATATCCGACCCAGAAGCATATGGACAAGCGATCAAATCAGTTCTGAATTGTATGTAGTGGGATCTTATGGTTTAAGAAATAAAAAGGAATTGTGGAAGGCTCAAACTGAAATTGCTAGGATTAGAAATCAGGCAAGAGCTCTTTTGGCACTTCCAACAGAAACAAGACATGAAAAAGAAACTAATCTACTCCACTTTTTATCCAGGCTTGGTCTTGTAACAACAAGTTCGACATTGGATGACATCCTTAATCTTAAAATCGAAGATATTTTGGAAAGGCGTTTGCAAACGATGGTAATGAAACGTTCCAACCTAAAGTCTCCTTATCAGGCAAGACAAATGGTTGTTCATGGTCATGTAAGTATTGGCAATAGGAAGGTGAATCTGCCAGGTTATTTGGTAAAGAAGGAGGAAGAGCTGGAAATTTTGGTCCATCTAAATCCGGTCGTTGAAGCAAGTAACGCAAACGCTTAGGTCATGATTATGAAATAACTTTTTGTTATTATTTGATATCTGTTTCGACTTTTACAATGTCCACATAATCAATTTTTCCATCACTATCCATATCATATCCTTGAACAATCACAGCCCACTCATTTTCATTTCCTGTATAGTCTACAAATGTTTTTTTACCAAAATTAGTAAATGCTATCACGGCTGATTTGGTGCCTATTGATCTGACTCCTGCAATCAAGATGATGTTTTTTGATTTATTGAAAGGGTTTTTTACCTTGGCGATGATTCCTAAATTGTCCAAATGGTATATCTTATCAGTTTTGTCCACCAGACCTGACCAATAATTATCTTCATTGAATCTTATCGGCAAATATCTATTAAATTCCGAGGATACTATGTTTGTCCCTGGGCCTCCTATAACCAATAAATTATTATCTTCCAATTCTTTTTCTGCTTTTGCGTCTTCATCAAGTTTTACAATAAACCCTTGAGGTATGTTGCACAGTGTACCCAAATAAAAAGCCAGATGAATTGCATAATGCCCATCCCTAGCTGATGTTTTAAAAATGCCGTGGGGATTGGGGGAGCCCACAATTACCAAACCATCAAAATAATTCTCTTTATTGATGAACCCTTTTAGGAAATTTCTTGTAGTTTCATTGTTGCTGTTATTTTTTTCTTTTTCTGTATTTTTACTGATCAACTGCTTTTCACCCCATGGCATTTCTATTCCAAAAGATGGGCTTGAGCACTGATAGAGTTTTGCTGTTCCACCCTGAACAAACACTGTCCCGGATTCTTTAACTGCCTCTATTGAGATTAGTTTTTTGATATAGTAGTAGGCACTTTGCTCATAAATTTTCAAATCCTTTGCTATTTGAGCTGCATATTTTGGTTTTTCAGATATTGACCTTAAGATTTTCCATGCTACGGGATTAGATAGAATCTGAATCTTCCTTTCGTTTTCCAGGATGCTAATTTTTTTTTCAAATATTTTGCCTTCTTTTTCATAAATTAACTT
Organism: uncultured Nitrososphaeraceae archaeon; assembly: GCA_963779615.1. Lineage (GTDB taxonomy): Archaea > Thermoproteota > Nitrososphaeria > Nitrososphaerales > Nitrososphaeraceae > Nitrosocosmicus. The sequence continues at coordinate 758,301 of CAVZZA010000003.1, read as the reverse complement.
TTTTTCAGACGCCATTTCACGCCACCTGTTATAATATTTTTTTTACTGGTATAAATTTTGATGTACAGCTAAGTGCTGTTTTATCCATGATTATCCTAAAAAATGCAAATAAGTTATAATTAACCGTATAATGGTATAGTATTTTATTTAATAAAGGTTTTAAATCATTTGTATTAACTAATTTATTGTGTGTTCTATTATTGGTTACAATGGACAATTAATTCAAGCGGCTCCCTTGTTGGTCGAGAGCCTAAAAAAAATGGAATACAGAGGCTATGATAGTGTTGGAATTGCAACCATAAATAATGGAAAAATTTTGATCAGCAAAGGCGTAGGAAAGGTAGCCGAGGTTGATAAAAATTTGGAACTAAACAAACTGCCAGGACAAGTGGGAATAGGGCACACCAGATGGGCTACACATGGCGGTGTAAGTGACAAAAACGCACATCCTCATTTTTCGTGCTCAGCCGATATAGCTGTTGTTCATAACGGTATAATCGATAATTATCATGAATTAAAAGAAGAATTAGCCAGGGAAGGCCATGTATTTAAAAGTCAAACGGATAGTGAAGTTATTCCACATCTTTTAGAAAAAAACCTCAAAGAGTTTCATTTTGATTATGAAAAATCTCTTATAGAAACTTGCAAAACCTTGCAGGGCTCTTTTGCCTTTGTGGCTATTTTCAAAAACGGGTTGGTTTGTGGAGCCAGATTCGATGAGCCGCTGATAATAGGGGTCTCACCTTCTGCCCTTTTCTTGTCGAGTGATGTCCTTGGATTTTTAAAATATACTGACAAGTCTGTATTTTTAGATAACGGCGATATTGTTATTATAGAAGACAGAAAATATCGCATATTTGACGTTAATAATAAAAAAGTAACCAGGCCCATCACACAGGTTGCTTGGGAACTGGGGTCTGCTGAAAAGGGAAAATTTGCACACCATACAATAAAAGAAATTTACGAACAGCCCTCCATACTATTCAAATCCATCAACAAAAATAATGATTTTCACCAATTTTGCAGCTATATCAAAAATGCCTCACATGTGTATATAACTGGCAGCGGAACAAGCTATCATTCTGGGTTATTGGCAAAACATCTATTGGCAAAATTCGCAAAAATCAGGTCCGAGGTTATAGTGTCAAGTGAATTTCATTATTTTTCAGATAACATAGAGGCTGATTCTGTAGTTATCGCCATTTCCCAAAGCGGTGAAACAGCGGACGTTATGAATTCAGTAAAAAAAGCCAAGGAGCAGGGAGCTAAAATAGTGTCAATCATTAACATTCCAACATCATCCCTGGCAAGGCTAAGTGACTCTGTCCTTGTTTTGAATTGTGGGCCTGAAATAGGTGTTGCTGCAACTAAAAGTTTTATTGCACAGCTCATGGTTGTTTATAATATTGTGAATATGTTGGCAGAGAATCGACTTAACCTGCAGGGAGATGCCCAAAAAAAACTGCTAAAGGATGTAGAAAAAACTTTGGAACTGGACAGCAGAATAAAATCTTTAGTGGCTGGGCTTGATAGTGAAATTAGGGATATCTACATTTTGGGTAGGTCGATTCATTACCCAATTGCTCTAGAGGGGTCACTAAAAATAAAAGAATTAGCATATATTCACGCAGAGGGTATAGCAGCAGGAGAACTTAAACATGGTCCTTTGGCTCTAATAGATACCAAATCCCTGGTTATTGTATTAAATCCTGTTGACCAGACATATCAGGATGTTATTTCAAGCGCAAATGAAATTAAATCAAGGGGTGCTATTATTATTGGGATTTCAAACAAGAATAATGATGTTTACGATTTTTACATTGAACTGCCTGATTGTGTAGATTATATTTATCCAATTATAGAGGTGATTCCACTACAGATTATGGCATATTATTTAGCTCTTAAAATGCAAGTCGATCCTGACTATCCCAGGAACCTTGCTAAATCTGTCACGGTTAAATGATGTAATTTGGCGACGCTGATGCGTAAAGAGGGCCATATCCTTAAATTAATTCTTTTATTGTTAGTAATGTAAAAATGCCTTCGATAACTACAAAGATTGATAATTGTAAATTCCCATCTGAGTATTTATATGATACCCAAAATTTCACTTGGGCCGATATGAATTTTGGTGACAAAAAAACAGAATTCAGCAGCGAATCTGTGGTTGTGAATGTTGGCTTAATGCCCGTATTATCTTATATAGCCGGAAAAATTCAAAAAATCAGACTTAAATCAGAAGGTGAGATCATTAACAAAGGTAAAAGCTTGGGTACGATAGAAAGCTTGAGTTATTTTGGGGTTATCCGGTCTCCAATATCCGGAAAAATTGTGAAAATCAACAAGGATTTGCTGTCCAATCCAAAATTAGTAAATGATTCCCCATTTGAATATGGATGGATAGCAAAAATAAAACCCTTTGACACCAAAAACTTTGAGGCATTACAGTCAATCGACCAATGCAAAGGTGAAATTTCTTCATTGATAAAAAAATTCAATGTAAAATGCTTCAAGAATTTTCCGGATTTTGAAATGTATGAGTTGGGAACCGAATGCTCGGCAACTTTGGCGAAACTGGATGATTTTATGTACACTAAAATGAAAATTGGTCACATCGTACACCTTGTTTCAGATGACCCCACTGCTGACCTGGAGGTGCCCCGTTGGATTGAGGAGAAAAAACAAGAGTTGACCGAAATAATTATGGAGAAAAACGAGATAAAAAAATCTAATGGCCCCAACTATTTATTTCATATTTTGATTAAAAAATTACGTTAATGTTGAAAATAAGATATGGATAATTAATAACAAACAAAAAACTCAATAAAAAAGGGTTAATTATTTTTCAATTGGATTTCCAATCATATTTCCCCATTCAGTCCAGGAGCCATCATAATTTTTCACATTTGGATAACCCAGCAGATACTTTAGCACAAACCATGTGTGAGATGAACGCTCGCCTATTCTGCAATATGATATTATTTCCTTTTCTGATGTAACGCCTTTTTCTTGATAAAGTTTTTTTAATTCTTCAACCGATTTAAAGGTTCCATCCTCGTTTACTGCTTTTGCCCAAGGTATGTTTACCGCTCCAGGAATATGGCCTCCACGTTGGGCATGTTCTGTAGGATATTCTGGCGGTGCGGTTATCTCTCCTGAAAATTCTTGTGGGGATCTTACGTCAACCAAAACTGTAGATTCATGTTTGTTTATTGAATTTGAAACAGAGTTTAAGTAGGTCCTAATTTTTTCATCAGGGTCTTTGGATTTAAAGTTTCCGCCTGGAAACGTTGGGCTGTCTTTTTCAATTTGTCTGTCTTCTTCGAGCCATTTCTTTCTTCCCCCATTCATTATTTTGATGTCTTTGTATCCGTAGTATTTGAAAACCCAAAACGCAAAAGCTGCAAACCAGTTATTAAAGTCGCCATATAGAACTAGAGTTGAATCGTCATTTAATCCTGCTTTTTCAGAAAGTAGTTTTTCACACGCTTGCTTTGAAAGTACATTTCTACTTACAGGATCATTAATGTCCTGTTTCCAATCAAACAAGACTGCCCCAGGAACATGCCCTAGAAAGTAATTGGTCTTTGGATCATAATCTACTTCTGCAATTCTGACCTTTGGGTCGTTGATGTGCTCTTCCGTCCACTGTGTATCAACTAAAACTTCAGGATAAGCGTATTCATTTGGCATCTATTAACAACTGTAATTAATTGATGGTCTTCTATTTAAATAGTGAAACATCTTAACTTTATGGAATTCAGTGCAGATTCCTGGTGTCTTTATTACCATTGATTTTGTTGTTGTTTTTAACGCTTTTTGTGGTGTTTAATGATTGTCATAGGTTTGTTTAAAAAAGATAAAATGGCTGGATGTTAAACTAATTTTAAAATATGATGCTGTTGAGTATTAAACATGACTGTTTATACCGATTCATTGTCAAACTTAAAAAACTATAGAAATGATTTTTATAAAATTGCGGTAACAACATTTCTCTCTTATTCACTTCAAACAAAAATAGATGCATGGTTTGATGATGTGTCTCCATCCCGGTTGTTGTTTGATAAACTTGAACAAAAAAAAATCACCTGGGATGAGTTTGTCGCTTTATATTGCAAGGAAATGGTTACTTTACATGCAAAATCTAAAATAAAATGGATCAAAGATTATTCAAAAAACAATGACGTTGTTCTTTTATGTTATGAGGATGAATCTGACCCTCGATGCCATCGACATATATTAAAAAAGTTAATCGAAGATACTGCTGCTGCCGCTACTACTACTTAGAATTAAATTACAACATTAATTTTGTTTTAGTTAAACAATACAATATAGATATAAATTAATTATTGTTTTGTTTTTTTCATTTCAAAACAAAAATTCATTTGATTTTAATGTGTGAGTATCGATATTAAATTTGATCTGTTTCTGCGTTGTGAGGTGTTTTCATATGACAGTTGTAATTTAAAATATAAACTCACAATTATGCGGATAGGAATATGGTATTATGCTTGAGAAGATAGATTGCTATTGCTTTACCGGCTTTTAGTATTTTTTGCTCTGTGTTTTTGATATGAAAAATAAATGACAACTGAATAGGGTGTCTTTTACCGTCTTTATTATTTTTATTATACAAATGCGCATACTTTTACAGATACTTTTCTTTTATGCCTTGAGCAACAAGTACCGAGTAGCATCCAAGGCCGCAATCCTCACATATGGGTTTTAATCCCTTAGGGTCCGAACTACCGATACAGCAGGGTCTCTTTTCTTTTCCTTTGTGGTCTAAAGAAAGTATTGCCCACGTTGGGCATTCAATGGGTGTTGTACCTTTGCCCCCCCAGTTTCCTTTCATTAGCGTTAGCTGCTTTTCGTTATTTATTACAAATTTGGGGTATTTTTTTTGTAATTGAATTAATTCATTGACTATTTTATTACGCTCTTCGCCGTAAGGGATCCAAAGAGGATCGTTTTTTACAAAAGGCGTATGAAATTGAAATCCGATTTTATTCACTTTGTCTTTCCATTCTTCTACAAGTTCTTTTACGGAGTGAAAATTCAGGGTATTGAGGGTCATCGTAATCCAAATATCCTTCCATGCAGGTTTGCCATTGCGATTGGGACCTGAGGTATACTTTAAAATATTATCTTTTGTTTTTTTGTATGAGCCTTTGCCTCGTATATTGTCATGTACGGATTCTGTTCCATCAAGTGATATCCAGTAAAAATAAATATTATCAAATCTGGGTATTGGTAAAGTGCCATTTGTAACAACGCAAACTCTTTTTGGCATTTCGTCACAAAAAATTTTTATGATGTCGGGGCGAAGTAGGGGTTCACCGCCAATTAGTGTAGTGACAAATATTTTTTCTTTTTTGAATTTTTCTCCAATGATTTTTCTCCATTGATTTGTTGTTAGCTCCTCCTCCTCATTTTTTCTATTTAGCCACCAATAGCAATGAGTACAATGTAAATTACAGATGTTGTTTATGTCTACTGAACCATAAATGTAATGTTTAGAATTGAATATTTTTATGCCGATGTATTTTTTAATTAGACTAATGTAAAATGGCATCTCTCTGCATATGTCTGCAATGCCTCTACCGTAAATTAGGTCAACCATTTTATTATTAATATGAGTTTAGCGAAGATTGATATAAGCATGTTCTTATTCGCAATCTATTTTTTCTGAAGTCATTTATTCCAGTTTTTTATTGATTCTTGTATAGGTTGCTTATGCTGTCATACTGATTGAATTTTTTTAAATTGTTAAATATTTTTCTTCATTGAGGTTCTTTGCGGCTAGTAATACCCTTCGATGGAATGATATTGATTTGAGACTCAATATATTCAAAAAATATCGATAAAATAATGCCTGATAAGATGTTGATGGATGTAGTTGTTATCACAATCATCAGTAATTGCAGGTTCAATTGCATGTAAAGTTTGGTTAGTTATTTATTAATAAATGCCTCCTTGTATTTCTTCAAAACGATTGGTTCGTCAATCAAATGCCCTATGTCTGCAAGCAGATTAGTCATATATTGTTTTTCAAAGTGTTCATCCAATGAGGTATTATCCATCCATATTTCATCAAACAATATCACGTTAGGATTCTCTATTGAAACATGAGGAACACCTGATATGTTGCCCTCTTCTTCAAGCGTGGGTTCTACCAATTTTGATAAAATTTCTAGAGGTTCTCTTCCCATTCCTTTTTTTTGCTTTAATAGATGCTAACAGCCTAATTGAATTTTCATTTCTTTTTTGAAAATTTGATATTTTAGTAGTTTCCATGAGAAAATAAATATTTATATCATATATTATTTTTGGCTGCATTTGAATTCAAATTTGCTTCGTAATAAAAAATTTTTAAGTAACAATACTTATGCATATCTATGGTTTATAAATATATAGATATTGTAGGAACTTCAAGCACTGATATCACTGATGCTGTTAACAATGCATTCAAGGAAGCATCAAAGACTGTAAAAAAAATTCAATGGGGAGAAATGGGCAAAGTAACATTTAGGCTCGATAGCGAACAAAAAATAGAATACCAGGCAGAGGTAAGGATCGGTTTTAAAATCGAAAGATCTGAAACTAATCAATAATAAATAATGCATTAAGATAAATTCTTTTAAAAAAGAAAGTACTGTAAAATAACTTATTATTTAATATTATTAAAGCATATTCTTTTTTGGTAAAGAATAAGAATGATGATGGTATTGTAAAAAGGATTGCAGTTTAACCCAAATTCACAAGATGCACCAAAACCATAAATGCTAATGAAATATGTGAGTGTTGAAAGTAATTAATTTGAATAAAGAATTAACCTTAATCTACTGTTAAATATATGCATGGAAATACTACCAAATGATTTGCTAAAATACTAAAGCATTTGTTCATCAAATTGATAAACTCGCTTAATGATGTAAAAAAAAATAATGGGCAGATTTATTGAGTTTCAACGAAAATGAATCAATATTGAAGTCATAAAATTTGTTTATAAAATCTCATTCTCCTGCTGATTGGTACTTTTGTCTCTTTCTCCTATGCTTTTATTTACTTCATTATCATATTTTATATTTTCAGTTGTTATTTCTTCAGTGATGGTTTTTGTTTCCGTAATTGGTTTCTTTTTTACTATGACTTCCTCCTTAACATACGGTGTTTTTGTTATGACCGGTTCTTCTCTTTTTAAAGGAATGGATATTTCTGTTCTGGACTCTACGGGTCCCTCTATTGGTGATGAGTATTGTTCAGAAGCAGACTGCGTCGACGGACTGTATGAAGAAGATGATTCTGAATTAACGGGCCTTCTCTCAATTGTTACCATCTCACGTTTGAGCTCAATTTCTACTGTCCTTGTTTCCTTTGTGGGTTCCTTTATAATGTCTATTTTATCTTCAGTAATGTTTTTCTTGACTTCGAGATTTTCGCCCATTACGGGAATCTTTGTTTCTATCTCTTTTGACATATCAGAGGATTTGAATGAGGAGTACCCTTCAAATTTTTGACCCTCGCTTTCTTCATACCCTTGTAACTCGCTTTCACTAACTCTTAGTTTAACTATCTCTCCATCAAAACTTTCTGCAGAAGAAATTGGTATGTGGTATCTTTTTTTGTTCAACAGGCCTTTTTGTGTTACAATGTATGTATCCCCAACTGCATGGACTGTACCCAGGTCCAAACCGTCAGTTCCTATTGCTTCTTTCTTTACTACATTATTCCAATCAATATTGTCTATGTTGCTACTTGATGACATGAATATTGTTAAATAACAAGGTATATATTCACCATATAACTCCTGTTCTTTTCATACCTCTATATTATTTTTTCCTTGTTATGATCGGGGTATTTGATAGTTAGCTGTTCTGTTTTGACTTCCACGTCTATCTTCTGTTTTTCGTTTATTTCATATTTTTTAATAACAATTTCTCCCAGCTTTACCATCCTCTTATTAATGATTATTTCCTCACCCCATATTGGTATGATGTTTTCTTCTATATTGGAATTGTAATTATTTTTATTCCCCAAAAGTGGTACCAATTTTTCATTGGGGTTATTTCGGTATTCCAAAGGGGAGTCCTTTTTATGGTGTATGATTTCTATATCATGTGAGTGAGGGTGGGTCCCTCCATCAATTTCTCTATTTTTGTCTTTCTCATGCGTAAAAGCATCAGTTATCCTGTCTTTTATTTTTGAAAGGATTCCTGTTATTTCATTTTCATGAAAAGAGTCAAACTCTTTGTCATTTATGTAAATTTCTTCGTATTTTACAGGTATCTCGATTTTCTTTGTAGCTGTTATAAATTTTTTTGATAGGGTTACATTTGATTCTTCAGTTTTTTTTGTAACCGTAAAGTTGTCCGCAAACAACGGAATTATTTTGGCTACCTTTTCATCATAAGAAAAAGAATTTTTTTTGTCAGGTGATATATCGCTAATGGTGTTTTGTATTGTGTTATCGTCGTCTTTATCTACTATGTTGCTATTCATATAGTACTAATATTAAAAATACTTATAATGATGTACATACTTCTTTTTTGCTAATGATGTATTGTTGATATTATGAAAGTTTCATTCTTATTTTATTGTTGTTCTTAACTTTGGATTTTTATATGTTATAAAACATGGTTTTGTTCATGAGATTGATTGAGAATTATTGAAGTCATCAACTTCGATAAAAAACATCTTTGGTATTGTTATCCGTTGAAATGATGCTGAATATATTTTCAAAGCTATGGCTTCAATGGAGATATATTGCTATTTTAATAGACACTATCAACTGCCTATTTAACCCGTTTTTTCTTTATTATGTGTGAGTTTTGATATCATCTGGAATTACACTATAAAAAAAGAACCTAGAGGTAGTAATGATGAAGATTTAGGGGATGTGCAAGATGTAGAAGATGGTTATGCTTTGGTCCAAGGATGCATAATAAATAAAGAAAAATTCTACATTCCACACGATAAAACCAGCAAGTTATTATGGTTCTGTTCTCAGATTTAACCTATCCAGAGAGTAAATGGCGAATAAGTGTACACCTGAGATTCACCGCCAACTCCTCCACAAGGGCAATATTCCTCTTCTACTACCACTGACTTGAAAAATGAAGGAACTCAACAACAACAAGCAAAAAAAGGAGAGGAAACAATACCCTTGACAGAAGAAAAGATAGGTCCTATCCAAGAACACTCAGGAAAGCCAGCTAGAATAACTAGAGCCAATTACTGAAACAAAAACAGTTGAGGTTCCTGTAACTCATGAAGCGGTAACTATTGATAGAAGGCCTCCAAGTGGACAAACAGAAGATGGAAAGCCTTTGAAATCAAAAGAGGATATGAGGGTACCATTAAAGAAAGAGGAAGTGAACGTATCAAAAACACCCTATGTTAAAGAGGGAGTGACAGTAAAAAAGAATCCCGTAACCGAAACAAGGTAAGTATCTGAGGGAGTAACATCCAAGAAAATCAATACCTCTTATGTAGAGTAGGAACTTATAATACAGTTGCTATTTATTTATTGATAAAATATCATAAAAAGAAGAAGATGTTTATTTTTCTTCCAACAAAACTGTTACAACAAAATAAATTCCTTTCATTGTTTTTACCGCCTTGTTACTTGGTTTGTTATTATCGTTAGTTTTTATCAATATGTTTTAAAAAACCTAGAAACACATACGTTTTACCTTTTAATTTAATTCAGATAAGCACTCAATAAATTATTATTACAAAACTAAACCAATGCTTTTAGTATTGTTTTTTATCGGTATAGTAAAAATTACAATTGATTTTTAGCAATACCCTTATCCTATTGTTCTCCTTGGCGTATCAGAATGCCAGTTAAGGTAAATTTTGACTAACTGATATTATTTAAAGGTCATTTTGGATAATCTTTATTAACAGTTATCTAGAATGGCGCTGAAAAAAGATTTGTTGTCTGTGTATATAATCTCATTTAGATCATTAATTAAATAAATTATTAACCTAGAATATTCTTAAACATTAATTAATACTTTAGTGCAATTATTGTAATTGATTAAAATAAAGGAAGACCCATCCGGAAAAATAAGTGTAGGTTCTTCAGTTAAAGAAGAAGTACGGGAAGGAGCTGAATACCCCTTGGTGATAAAGTCCAAATCGATTAAACATTCAATTTTTGTCATCAGAAAAATTTAACTGAAAAATGGAAAACAAATTCAAGAAGTATAGTTCACAAACTAAATAATTATAAATGTTTTTTAATTTTGCTACAAGCAGTTATTTTTATTGCATATCTAATATAATGATTATAAATAATGATCATCAATCAATACGTATATGACAAATAACTTAGATTCTGACAAATCCTCGGAAAGTGCTGACAATAGCAATCCTTTTTTGTATGGTAGTAAAATAGTACAAAGAATTCCATTAATAGGCGAAAAATTTACACTTACAAAGCAAACAAAAGAGGGGCAAGTAAGTATTGAGAAGAGGTGGACGACAGCTACAAAGAAAATCGAGATACCTGTAAAATACGAAGAAATTTACATGGACGGAAAAAAGATTGATTCTCATATTGAGAGGGATGCTGTCAAAATATTTACAAAAATAAAAGACAAAATTAAACATGTTTTAATTCACTCTGACAATAAAGAAGATGCCCCAAAAGATACTTTAAAAATGAAACATTATGACCCAGAATACAGTTTATTAAACGATAGACAAAACATCGGGGGCGGAAAAACAATGCCCCTGACTAACGATAAAAGGAATTTAAAAACTGAAAATGTCATAACAATATGGGGTGAGGAAATAATCATTAATAAGAGGATGGTAAAGCTGGGGGAGTTTATTGTAAAAAAATATGAAGTTACTGAAACAAAAGAAGTGGATGTAGAATTAACATCAGAAAAGTTAACCATACACCAACCCAATTTTCATAAAGAGGAGATAATCTAAAAAACCTACATTGGGAAGAAAGAAAGAACCAAATAATTCTTTGGTGAATGTCGAGCATTAAAATCTGTTTATAAAAATGTTGGGTATTTAATGTGCATCGGTTAAATAGAATTATGAATAATTAATGGCTCTGTTCACTTAAGAAAAATTAATTGCCTTTTTTATTGTGAATATAGTAATTAAAAATATTTGAAGAGAATTCGGGTTAAACTGTCCTTAATTTATTAAAATTGAATTTTTTGGATTTCAAAAACCATTTCATTTAGACAAATATAAAACAGGTAAATGCTTAAGTGAACAGAGCCTCATTACCATATATATGTCTAAAAATAACGGAAATGGTATAGATTGGGATAATGTTGTAAAAAAAGAAGCCATAGGCTTGAATGGAGAGGACCTTGGCGAAGTTAGAGAAGTCGGAACAACATATATCATAACACAAAAAGGGATTATAAATAAAAAAAAATACTATTTGCCAAAAAAGTCCGTGACTAGTTTCGATGGATCTGTTCTAAGGCTGAACATAACAGACAATGATCTTGATGGGTATAGGGAAACAGAAGGTTTGAAATTTGATGGGTATTCCTCATTCAAATCCTCTGATATGTCAAAAGAGCTAGAAACAAAGATTCCCGTAATGGGCGAAAATCTCGAAGTCTCAAAAAGACTTACCGAAAATAAAGTAAAGATAGTAAAGGAGCCAGTAAAAGAAATAAAGAAAGTTGATATAGAGTTAACCCATGAAGAAATAACGATAGAGCGGATACCTTCAATAAATGAGTCGTCCTCGTCTTCTACATCAGTGGAAAATCCAGTACAATCCAAAACAGAGATAATAATTAATCTAAAACGAGAAGAGCCAGTAATCAACAAACACTCGTATGTTAAGGAAGAAGTTGTAATAAAAAAGAAACCAATTACTGAAACAAGAACGATTACTGATGTGATAGTCAATGAGCAAATAAAATATGATGATAAAGTTACTGAAGAAATGAAATAATGAAGAAGGTGTGTCTTCTCGATGGCAAAATTTTGCCTTAATATATTTTTAGTTTTATGCATTACAATAATAAAATTAAAAATATGAAAAAATATTTTTTAAATGGTATAATTATTCATTTATTTCTTTATTTGGATGTGCGTTTGGATCAAATAATCCTGATTGATAAAAAAATAAATTTAAAGTTATACTTCTATTATTCTTTTAAAATCAGGGTTGTTTTTGATGTTTTCAAAATCTATTTCATATCTAGCTTTTTCTTTATAGGTGGGGTTCAATTCGATTGCTTTTTGTAGATCATTGATACAGCTTTGTATGTTTTTATCATCTAATTTTATTTTTGACCTGGCGCAATCATACCAAACATTTGGAAACGATGGTGTTTGTTTTAGGATGTGTTCATAAACTACAACTGCTTCTTTATATGTTTTGAGCTTATCCAAGGTATATCCATATGTATGAATTACGTTACTGTTGGTAGGATCCAAACCCATTGCTTTTTTGATCGTTTCTGAAGCTTCGTTCAGTCTTTCCGGAAAATAGTTGGCAAGGTACCATGCCTTTTTGTTTAGGGCACTGACATTGTCTGATTCTATTTCAAGAGCCTTATCGTAGCACGCAATGGCCTCTGTGAATTTTTCAATGGATGCTAGTGATAGTCCCTTGTTGTAATGCGCGTCAGCGTTCTGTGGGTCTATCTCAATAGCCCTGTCGTAGCACGCAATGGCCTCGATGTTGTCCCCAATGGATGCTAGTGATAGTCCCTTGTTGTAATGCGCGTCAGCGTTCTGTGGGTCTATCTCAATAGCCCTGTCGTAGCACGCAATGGCCTCGATGTTGTCCCCAATGGATGCTAGTGATAGTCCCTTGTTGTAATGCGCGTCAGCGTTCTGTGGGTCTATCTCAATAGCCCTGTCGTAGCACGCAATGGCCTCGATGTTGTCCCCACGGGAGGCTAAAATTGTACCCTTGTTGTAATAGACATGAGCGTTCTGTGGGTCTATCTCAATAGCCCTGTCGTAGCACGCAATGGCCTCGATGTTGTCCCCAATGGATGCTAGTGATAGTCCCTTGTTGTAATGCGCGTCAGCGTTCTGTGGGTTTACCTCAAGAGCATTGTCGTAGCACGCAATGGCCTCTGTGAATTTTTCAATGGATGCTAGTGATAGTCCCTTGTTGTAATACACATGAGCATTATGTGGGCTTATCTCAATAGCCCTGTCGTAGCACGCAATGGCCTCGTTGTTGTCCCCAAGGTAGTAAAGCGACAGGCCCTTGTTGTTATGTGCACATGAAAACTGTGGGTCTATCTCAATAGCCCTGTCGTAGCACGCAATGGCCTCGCTGTTGTTTCCCTGATAATAAAGCGACAGGCCCTTGTTATTAAACACATGAGCATTATGTGGGTTTATCTCAATAGCCCTGTCGTAGCACGCAATGGCCTCGTTGTTGTCCCCACGGGAGGCTAAAATTGTACCCTTGTTGTAATGCGCGTCAGCGTTCTGTGGGTTTACCTCAAGAGCATTGTCGTAGCACGCAATGGCCTCGTTGTTGTCCCCAATGTAGGCTAAAATTATACCCTTGTTGTAATGCGCGTCAGAGTTCTGTGGGTCTATCTCAATAGCCCTGTCGTAGCACGCAATGGCCTCGCTGTAGTTTCCCTGATAATAAAGCGACAGGCCCTTGTTGCTGTATGCGTCAGCGTTCTCTGGGTTTATCTCAATAGCCCTGTCGTAGCACGCAATGGCCTCGCTGAAGTTTCCCTGATAATAAAGCGACAGGCCCTTGTTATAATGTTCATCGTCTGTTAGTTGCTTTACTTCGGCAGATCTGTCAAAGCATGCAACAGGATCACTATTGCTTTCGTTTGATGATTTTACAGAGTCTTCTGAGAAATCATTTTGAATTTTTTTGTATGAAGGAATTTCTTTGGCTATTTCTTCAATTTGCTTTTCTATTGATTTTTTTTGCTCTTTTGTTATTTGAATGTCACTTAGATGACCATTTAGATTTTTTATAAATTCTTCAATAGAATTCCTAATGTTGGGGTCAAGATTGTGTAAATGGTCTTTATTAATATTTATGCTGTCTTTTATGGCGCTATTTTTTTTAATGTTGTCTGTATTTTTATTAGAGATATCTCCGCTTAAATTATCTTGATTATCTACCAAGTGAACTCTATCGTCTATAACCAATTATAGTCAGTAATTATAAAAGTCAACAAATATTTTAACTTTATTTTTCATTTGTATAATATTTTAACGTATTTTTAAAAATTATATAAAATATTTAATAAAATTGAATATGTTTGTAAATAATATTTAATATTAATATGTGTATTTTGATAAGGTTTTGATTAACAAACATTAAATTCATTAAAAAAGGAAGAGCTAGATAAATCGGTTAGCGATTATAATGGCTATTTATTCATTTATTTAGAAACTGACTCAATTAAATTACGACGAGTCGTTTATTGTGTGATAACATAACTTTCTCGTCGCACGGGATGAATACTGCAGATAATGTCACACCTTTTTTCTTTATACACTATTTGTTGATGGTGAGAATATACCTGCGATGAAGGTCTTGCCAATGATCAAATCCATTCGTTGTACCTATTGTTATAAATGGTAGAAAATATGATCTGTAAGGATGGGCCCATGTTGTTTATCCCGAAAATAATGTTTTTAACAAAAGGGAAAGGCACACATACAGATTGACTTACAAGCTTTGAGTTGGCATTACGTTACGCAGAAATAGCTGATCTGAATCTAGTCTCTGTATCTAGCATTAAACCCACACAGTGCAAAACAGTGTCAAGGCAAGAGGGAAGGAAATACCTAATGCCTGGGCAAATTGTTTTTGCAGTTATGAATCGTTCTGAAACCAATGAGCCAAACCGACTAATTGCTACATCTATTGGTTTGGCAAGACCTGCCGATGATACACGTCATGGTTATTTGTCGGAACATCATTCTACCGGTGAAACCGCTCAAAAAGCTGGTGATTATGCCGATGATATTGCCATGGAAATGCTTGCTACTACTTTGGGCTTGCCTAGTGATTCATTACTTAATTGGGATCAGAGAGAAGAACAATGGAGACTTTCAGGAAGAATTTACAAAACACAAAATATTACACAATCTGCAGAAGGACATAAAGATGAATTGTGGACTACTGTAATAAGCCCAGTCATCTTGATGTTATGATTTTATTCCTTTATTATCTGTATTTTTATGTTCATCTTTCCATATTGTTAAATGGGTAATTTTTTTGCTGTTGGTGAGAGAAAAGATCTTTGCATACAATTAACCCATAAAAAAATTTTAAAAGAGTTGTTGTTTATCAACAAATCATAGCCTTCATAGGACTTGTATGTGAACACTGATTGAAAAATTTATGCTTAATAAGCTTATAATTGCTCAAGAAATATATATGGGTAATAACAAATAAATTGAGTTTTTATCCAATAAGTTCTTCGCTTTTCAATTGTCTTTCTAGGTCTCCGAGTCTGTTCATGGCCTCTATGTTATTTTGTAAATCTAAAAACAAAGGTTCATTGCGAATTCTTAAAAAAACCTCTAATACCTGTTCATTGGTAACCCCATGTTTTATATCATAGTTTATATTTCTAACTATGTTGGACAGCTTGCCATATTTTTTATTTTTTCTAATTTCCCATCTAGTTGCATCCACTGGGAGACCTTTTACATATTTTATTATTGTCTTTTCCATGTTTTCTATATGCCATTTTTTTAGAGGATAACTATTTTGAATCAAAAAATATCTAATTATATTAAACACAACACGCTATAAAAATTATTCATTGATATGGCGTTCCATGGTAAACAGGTCAAATGATATGTTAACAATTTATTTATGTTGTAAACGATTATAGTATTTCAGAACAAAGATCCTTTCAAGGTCATGTTTACTGATCTGCAATTCTTTATATTTAGGGTTTGGATGGTAAAGGTGTCTAATTGATATAAGGTTGCACTAAACAATATGTTTTGATTTGAACTATATCTATCAGTGTCGAATTGTTTTTGTACCATAATATGTGTTTAAATGGGTCTGTAGGTGTAAGAATATAAAACTCCTATTATCATAAAAAATTGTTTGATGCCTGATTTATTTATCTGTGTAAACAAATTGTATGAATCAATAATAAAATAACATGTGATTTTATAAACTTGGCATGCACATATACCCTTTGGTTTTCATGAAACGCAATTGAAAATTTATCAAGATAATGATTGGAATCATGTTTTTTATTTAGTTGATTATAAGATGTTGATGGCTATCACCGTTTTAAAGGTGCAAGATCATTAAAGTATCAATATAACGTTTTTGTACTCAAATGACTACTTTTATTAATTAGTTGATACTGTTTTTTTTGATTCTGCTGATCATAATTTGTATTGTGTAGCCATCAGAATATACAAGTCAAATCTTGGCATATTGTTATAAGACCTAAAGATCAAATAAAATTATGAAACAAAAATTTTCATCAGGAAACAAATGTGAATGTATGTGCCATGGCAAAGCTGGTATTCTGGAATATTGTGGATATTGCGCCACGTCCCATAGAAGAGTCTTCTCAAGTCAAAAACCAAGAAGATAATGTGTATAGTCTATAGATGTTTTTATAAAGATAAACCATCTTGATCTAGTTTGGAATATATAAAAGATATATATTCTCCATTAAAATTATTTTAAATTTTAACTATGTATAATATACTTTTTAATGAATAGGTTATATAGTTTGAGTCAATAACCAAATGTAAGTGTTACCGTGCGTTTGATATACCATAAATAAATTTCTCTGTGATGGGATTATTCTTTACACTGATGTGTTTTTTTTTAAAAAAGAATCTCTTTGTCTTTTTGTTCCTCTGTAGCACTATCATGATAACCAAAATGTGTCGAAGTCACCCCCAACTCTGATTGGTGTTTTACCTTTTTAAATACAAAATGATATTCTGATTTTCCATTTCTTATACATGTATCTTTTAAGGATCGCACTTTTTTTGTATAGTTTCTGGTTTTTTGAACTAGAGTTGATTTAATTTAACAAGCCAAGATGATGGTCTTTTAGATGCCTTCTTCTTCTTAATTGTGCGGTTTCTTCTTAATTGTAAGGTTAAAACTACTGGGATACCCTATAACAAATATGGTTTGAAAAGGACTATTATGTTTTAAATCTCAGAAAGAATCTATAGTATCTTTAATCTATGGGCTTCTATTAAATGAGCAAAACCTGCAACAAAGTATTTTGAAATTTATGTCATCAGACTTATACAGCTTTCATTCTTTTAAAAGACAATACCCCAACTACTCCTAACGCTATACTAGTTATCAAGAGAACCCCAATGTTGACAATAAATAAATTTTTTCCGGGGATTCCGAGCATGGAGTTTCTTAATGCCTCAACAGCATATGTGGCGGGATTGATGCTGGTTAGGATTGATAACCATAATGGAATATTGTCCAATGGAAACAATGCTCCGCTAAGAAAATAAATTGGAAACGCTACAAAGCTTACTATTAATTGAAATCCTTCCAAACTTTCCATATAGCTACCAATGGCTAAACCAAGGGAGGTTAACGCAAATGATAGCATTAAAACTATTACAACAAATGATATTACTGACTCCACTGTGTAGTTTATTCCAATTAGTACACCTATTGCTAACAATATGAAAGCCTGGATTAATGACGTGGTCATTCCTCCAAAAGTTTTACCTAAAAAGATCGTGCTTCTTCTAACCGGGGCGACCATAACACTTTTGAGAAAGTCGAATTTTCTGTCCCATATTATATATGCACCAAAAAAAACTGAAGAAAATATGACTGACATGATGACTATCCCCGGGAAAATAAATTCTTGATAATCCATATTTGACGTATTGGATGGGACAGCGGTGGTTGATACCGCTGATCCTAATCCTCCTCCAAGAACAAATAACCATAACAGTGGGGTAAATGTAGATGCAACAAGCCTGCTTTTTTCTCTTAAAAAGACCTTGAACTCTCTTAACCAAATCGCATACAGTTTACCCAGTTCAAGATCAAGGTTAAAACCCCAAATTTCTCTATTTTTATTTCTTTCCATATTGAGCATACCTTTCCATAAACCCGCCTTCTGCACTATCTTTATTATGTTGATCTGTGATTCCTCTTCCCGTGAATTTTAAAAAAACATCATTTAATGTAGGGCTTCTATAATTTACCGCTGTAATATTGGTATGTTCATTCCCTTTGTCTATATTTTTTAAAATAATCGGTAAGTTATGGCTTGCGTTATCAACATAAACAGTTATTTTTTCTTTTTTTTCAAAAGCCTCTATCTTATGTACAAAATCAAAATGTTTTATTGTGTTTACTATTTTCTCCTTTTCGGAAATTTGATAATTTTTTAACTGAATGTTGATTATTTCTCCTCCTGTGTCCTCTTTTAATTTTGATGGTGAATTGACCGCAATTATTTCCCCTTTGTCTATAAATCCTATTCTGTCACACAGCAGGTCTGCTTCTTCCATATAATGAGTAGTCAGTATTATTGTAATTTTTTCCTCATTAACCAGTCTTTTAATGTATTTCCACATGATTTCTCTGCTGCTTGGATCAAGGCCAAGTGTCGGTTCGTCTAAAAAAATTACCTTTGGTTTGTGTAGCAGTCCTCTGGCAATTTCAAGACGCCTGCGCATACCTCCTGAGTATTTTTTCACTTGATCATTTTTCCTGTCTGTTAAACCTACCAGTTCCAAAACCTCATCAATTCTTCTTTCTCGGATATTGGAAGAAACTTTGTATAAAAATGAATGAATTTTTAAATTTTCATATCCTGTAAGCATATCGTCACTGCTTGGTGCTTGAAATACAATGCCTATACTGGACCTAACTTTTGAAGAATCCTTTGAAACGTCATATCCATTAATAATTGCAGTGCCCGATGTGGGTTTTATTAGGGTTGCAAGAATGTGGATTAACGTGGTCTTGCCTGCTCCATTCGGACCAAGAAGCCCAAAAATTTCATTATTGTAAATTTCTATGTTTATATCATTTATGGCAATTAGATTTTTATATTTTTTAAAAAGGTTTTTTATCTCAATCAAAATTAATAACTTGTTGTTGTATGGTTTTATGGAAATTTAAATTAAATTATTTTGGGATAATCCTGGTAATTTTTGGATACCTATTTGTGTTTATACATTAGGCACCCTTGAACTTCTGCAAATTTTTTTAACTATTGATTATGGATTTTAGTAATAGTTTTTTCAACAATGCTGTTGTTGTTGTCCTCCATTAATTTTTGTAGTGATTACTCAAGACTGCGAAAGATGAAAGTGGTCATAAAAATTTGAATGATTAAATGAAAATACAAAAAATGACTCATCATTGAGTGTGAATTATTTTCATTTAATCAGTTTCAAAATATTTGACTTTTGACTTGTATTTGTTCGATTGCTCTATTAACGAATAATATCGTTAGTATTTTTTTCTATCTCTTCTAAAATGTATTTTAAATCCTTCTCAAGATTGTTGGCCTCTTCAATAGAAAGATAATCTATCTCTGTCCCTTTATAATAATACCTTGCTTTTCCTATCGGAGAATCTGGAACTTCTACTTTAAACAATGTGTCCTCCTTTTTGTCGTTTTCCTTTTTTGTGGCAGTGGTGTTTACGTTAGGATATTTAATGATTATCTCATCTCTATATATTGAAATTTTGTTAAAATCAATAGCTAAAACATCTTTAATCCTTGACAATATTTTTTGACGGGTTTTATAGTTGGCGTCAATCTTCTTATTTATTCTGTTTCTGGTGTCTTTTAAATGCATTTTTAATCAAGATTTACTTTGTATTATAAACTTTTCAAATTCTGTGCACTGCAACACGAAAAAAGAATCGGTTTTTTGAAGTTCTTTTTCTTATTGTTTGTTCAGTAGCCAATTACTTTTATCAATACTTTTTTATTTCTTTGTCCGTCAAATTCTCCATAAAACACCTGTTCCCATGGCCCAAAGTCGAGTTTTCCATTAGTTATGGCAATGACAACATCCCTGCCCATAATTTGGCGTTTAAGATGTGCATCTGCATTGTCTTCTCCAGTATCATTGTGTCGGTATTGACTAGCTGGACTGTGTGGCGCCAGTTGTTCTAACCATTTGTCAAAATCTTTATGTAAACCCGTTTCATTATCATTTATGAAAATACTGGATGAAATGTGCATTGAATTTACTAAACAAAGGCCCTCTGTGACTCCGCTTTCATCAACAGTTCTTCTTACCTGTTGAGTGATGTTTACAAATTCGCGCCTTGAATTGGTTTTCAGGTTGATATATTCGGTTTTATGTTTCATATGTAAAAGAAATAGGGTTCGTTAAAAGTGTTATATTCCTAACTGTGCTTTCCATGTCTTTAGTCCGCAAGACTATCAAATTTTGATGTTGTTATTGAATTGTTGTTGTTTTGACTTGACGATTTAATCAAGTCTGCATATAGTGAAAATAATTGAGGATATCCATAGGATCTAACTTCAAGCAGGTTATTGTGAGGATAATTTTCAAGAAGCATTCTGGAGATTTTCTCAAGTATTTTTTTCCCATGGTCATTATTCATGTAATTACTGCTGTTGTTGTTGATGATGTTGCTGTTGCTTTTATCAAATAAATCTATTCCTATTGTCCACCATGAAATGTCTTGATTTTTTTCTAATATCACATTTGTGAGTTCCATGGAAAAATCCGCATTGGGTCTGCCTGTTTCTGGTTCCAAATGTTCTTTAGTTGTATCTGATATTTTGAAATGATATCTTTGCCTATTTTTATTTATTTTTATCCATGGGTGTTTATCATTTCTGTCCATATACAGTTGTATTTCCTCGGAAATTTTGTCATCTTTGAGTTCCCATAACTTCCATTCTTCTGCTATTCCAGCAATATTCGTTTTGTTAATTCTGATGGCGATAGGGTATGTGTTTTTCCTCCATTTAATGCCAAAATTTTCATTCCTGAATTTTACACTAGAGTAGTTAACTTCGGGGTTAAAAAGGTAAATGTCTTGAAATGTTTCTTCCTTTTCTAAAATGGATTTTTCATTGTCAAAAGAACCTTTGTTAAACCATCTTTTAATTTCGTCTGGAATTTTTCCCTGAAAAAACCATCTCAGCTCTAATGACATGCTATTTTTTGATATTGAAGATATACCTTATGAATATATAAGCATATAGTAAAAAATGCCTTGATGTTTGTTTTTTTTATTCTACTCACTTTTTTAGGGTAAAAAATATAATAGAGTGATGGAGATCTTGTATTCAACCAACCTTAAGTTTATTTAAGAAAAAGATTGTTGGTTGTCAACAAGTACGCAATCTTAAATCAGAATTTTATAGGTGGGTAATGTTTGAAATATTTTATCTCTCTTTAGAAATAGTAAAAATAAAGGGGTTATTAATCCATCCTCCTTTATGTTCAAGGTGTTTACACCATCCTAAATAATTGCGGGTTTGAATTGTGTTTTATGAATAGAGTTGAAGTATGTGATGAACTTAATCGGCAAAGAAAGTGTTAAGGATTTGTTCGTATCAAAATACTTGACTTTATTCACCCAACGTCTTTGTGATAGTTTTTTTCATGCCTATAGTAACGAACCTTTCATTGAATTTTTCTTCAATTATGTCTTTTCTTGATACAATTCCAATAATTCTGTTATCATTCTCTGCCTCTATCACGGGAACCATTTCAATTCCCTTTTTATCCATTATGTCTATTATTTCCAAGATGTCAGTTCCCTGTTCTATAACTATGGGATTATTGGTCATTATATCACTTGCCTTGAGAGTGTCTATATTTTTATTATCTTTTATGGCGCGAAGTATGTCAATGATAGTTAATATGCCTATGACTTTTCCATCATCGTCTATTATCGGCATCCCATTAATTGCACGCAAAATCAATCGTGTACCTATTTCTGTAACTGTGGCATTTTCTCTAGCAGCCTCGATATCTATCGACATTATATCATAAGCTTTCATTTTTAGTATCCTACACCACTGCTTATTGTTATACATAAATTTCTTGCCCCTTTCTGCCATGCCTCCAGTGCCGCCACTGCCAAAAAATGTTCTATCTTTTTTATTTGTACATTGGTCAAAAATGTTATTGTTGATTACTCAAAAAAAAGCATTACCTCCTATTTGGATAGCAAACCGTGACCATTATTATGGAGCCAAATTGAGCAGTTCATGCTTCCTTGAATCTATGGGTTTCTTCCTACGGATTGTATCCTCCTTTTGTTTTGGATTCGTTTTTTATGGTTTCTTTACTACGAAATACCCTCCCCTACGCCTTTAAAAAGGATGCACTCATTAAAACAAAGGCCCATTGTTATTACAATATCTGCCAGTTTTACTCTCCCTCCATAATTCATCAGCATAAGCAGCATTTCATTTATTCTATCCCTCTAATGATAAAAAATAAGTTAATCACAATATAGGACAAATGATTCTCTATTGGCAATTCGACAAAAAGATGGAAAAAAAATTTTTTGATGGTGACGTTGAAAAAGCGCGATGGAAAACAATACTTTATTGCAAAAAGGCTTTTGTACAGATGTGTGAGACGATGCTTTATTTTATTTTTTATCTCTCACCAAAAGGCAAACTTTCATTATTTTTTAAAATGATTTTCATTAAACATAGCTATTTTTTTAAACTTTTGTTTAAAAGAATTAAAGTAACTTTGTACAATTAATATGTAGTAGATACACTTTGAGTTTCTCTAATAGGCTTATTAATCTCATAAAGCAAAAAGTAAATAAAGTTTTAGAAAACCATGAAGATCCTCGTGAAGCATTGGATTATTCTGCAGTAAAACAGACCGAACTTATCCAAAGGCTACGACGAGACATTGTTGAGGTAGTTGCCTCAAAAAAAAGACTGGAAATGCAGAAATCCAGAATCGTGGAAAATATTAACAAACTAGATGAGCAGGCAAAAGCGGCTGTTAAAGCCGGTAGGGATGACCTGGCTCGACTCGCATTAGAAAGGAAAAATACTAACCTTGCTCAAATTAAAGAGTTAGAAAAACATATAATGGAAATACAAAACGAACAAAATAAATTAGAAAATGCAGAAAGACGTCTTTCTGCCAAGGTTGAAGAATTTAAATCCAGAAAAGAAATAATAAAAGCACGCTATTCGTCAGCAGAAGCAGAGGTAAGAATAAAGGAAAACCTCACTGGAATATCCGAAGAGATGTCCGATATAGGCATGTCGATAAGTCGCGCAGAAGAAAAGACACAATCAATGCAATCAAAAGCAATGGCTATTGATGAGATGATAGACTCTGGAACATTAGTCGATTATTCAAACAACAAAGATCAAATAGAACTGGAACTGGAAAAAACTGATATAAAAAATAAAGTAGAATACGATTTGGACAAATTAAAATCAAGTTTGACACCATGATAAAAAAATTAACTTAACTGTCACAATAGCATAAAAAAAGTTAAATTGAAAAAAACTTGGTTAAAGGATATGTGGAATAAGATAAACAAAGAAAAAAAAATTGTTAGAATACTGGGTTTTGGACAATACGCCGTAGATTCTAACACTATGCATGAAATAAATACAATTGACAACAAAATCGTAAAGTTACTTGAAAATGGGGAAAATAATGATTCGGTGAAAGCTGAGTTTGAGAGACAGCTTAAACTCCTTAATTTGATTGTAGAAGAAAAAGGTGACGCTATCGCCTCCAAAGAAATAGTACAGTCTGATGTGGTGATACCTGGAAAAGATATAACATTGGAAGAAGCTAGAAGGTTGTTTAAAGGGGATGGAATTGTCAAAGATGTGTACTAAAAAATGTTTTGTGTGACTCTACTCAACAATTTTAACTTGGACTTTCCTCTTTTGTTTAAATAAAAATTTTTTTTCATTATTGTTAAGTGAAAATAATGATTAACTTTAGCATTGTAACGTTTCAATAACAATTTATAAAAAAAGAAAGGAAATCCTGATTATTGTGGGAGAAGCAACAAGTGAGTTAACGCTTGTGTAGGATATGGTCTAGTTGTATTTGTAAACAAATTGTGGTTGTTTTCACACACTAGACGGTCGAAGTAATCGTATATTTGATACCATTTTTAAAAAAAAATGAAGTAAATTTCTACAAATACTTTACATTAAACATTACCAGTGTATTTGCAGAACTGTTAACTCCCACATAAAAAAAATTTTTTTACTTTTTTTGGTTGATTGCTTGCCGTTTTCGGGTTTAAAATGGCATATCTTTAATTGGGAACCATTTAGAATAGTCGTTCTCAACAGAAACCAAACTTTTTAATATGGAAATTATCTGCATCTCTCTAGATGTATCCCTTCTAATATTGTCAAGCGGTACATACGGATAAAAGTTATTTGTCTTGTAGTTGTATATAAGGTACATATTTATTTTATTATTGTTGCTGCTGCTGTTATTGTATCTGTATCTACTTTTTTGACTATTTTCTTCTTCTGCTGTGAAATTAAATCCCTTATTTTGGTTATTCTCAATATCTCCTTGTGTATCTGATTCGACTTTTTCTAAATCTGAACTGCTGTCAGAAAGTTTGAACTGAAATATGGCAGATAGTATCTGCTCGGAGAACCCGTTTTCTTCCAGTATGTCTCCAGTAGCAGACAGTGCAGCCGCAACATTTGTTATCGTGTCTGAATGAATCATCAGTTTTTCCCCATTAATGATGACCCATAAATAATCATAATGGTCTGTGATGATTTTAAAATTAAACTTAAACTCATTCTTAGAAACATTGAGTAAATCGGTGCAGTCTTTGATTGCGTTTTTAAACATGGACCCATTTATTACCTTTACGCATAAAGCCGCAGTCCCTGAAAATTGCAACCCCAGTTTTTCTTCAATTGATAGGCTCGCCGAGGTTATAGAAAATATTGCATCCGAATCATCATCTTTTGAATTGGACTCTTCAAAAGCACCTGTTTCAAATTTGTCTAACAGTTTTCTAAAAAACTTCAATACATGGATGCCTCCATATCTAATAGTTTTTGTATTCTTTTTTCTACTGGAGGGTGGGTTGAAAATAGATTGGTAAAAGTGCTACCTGAAATGGCCGGGATTATAAAGAATGCATTATATCCTTCAACCTGCCTCAAATCTCTGTTTGGGACCTGTTTCATGGTCCCACTTATTTTCATTAAGGCGCTAGCTAGTTTTGCAGGTTTTCCTGTCATTTGTGCTGAACCTCTATCTGCTGAATACTCTCTATATCGTGAGATGGCTCTGATAATGAGAAAACTAACTAACCATGTAACAAAAGCTGCAAGTATTACTATCAGAAATGCATTGCCATTATTACAATCTCTGTTACCCATATTGTAAAAACTTCCAAAATACCCAAACTGCATTATCTGCCATGCAATGGTTGAAAATAAACTTGCAAGTGTAATAACCATGACATCACGATTTTTTACATGTGTCAATTCATGAGCTATAACACCTTCTAATTCATCGGTGTCAAGTATTTCCAATAAACCTGATGTTACTGCGACTACTGCACTATTGGGTCCCTTCCCTGTTGCAAAAGCATTTGGAATTCTATTGACTGAAACAGCAATTTTTGGTTTAGGCATGTTATTTCGTGAAACTATTCTCTCTACAAGCGAGTGAAGTGTTGGGTATTGGCTGCTGCTAACAACTTTTGAGCGGGTGCTCCAAAGAACAATTTTGTCTGAAAAATACCACTGTGCAAGAATAAATGCTGCAGAAATTATCATAATGGGAAAAAAACCAAGACCTACATAAGCAAGGACTGTCATAAAAACAATGTATAAAAATGCGAGTATGGCTAAACAAACAATAATTCTTACAGTAATGCCTGTATCTCTTTTTTGCCAAGCGTGTTCCATATTCTGTCTATTAATGGATAGGCTGTTTTACTATTTATTCATATTATGGTATTTTTTTGTGTATTGATAGTCATTTATAATTTATCATAACGCAATAGTGGGTTTGTTAAGAGTTTTGGTTATTGGTATAATCGGCTTTGCTTACCTGCGGAAATTTCTTTTCTTTTTATTGTTTAAATTAGTTCTTTTAACCGAATAATGTATATAATAATGTAGTGTCAATTGAAGAGTGATGGTTTGGAATTTGGCCATTATTTCTGATAAAATTAACTGCAGGTATTGATGAGACACTTACAAAACAAAATCTTGATGAGTGGAGCCGTATAATTTAATGTATGCTGTTTATTTAGTGTCCTTCTAAGTTATTATTTGAAGAAATAATATGTTTGTTTTAATTAATTATTAGTAAGACCCAAAAAAATAATGCTGTTATGCAACACCTTTAACTTTAATGTAATATATGCATATTCACCACTAATTTGTTGTAAATATTCTTCACAAATTAATGTGAATATGGGTGATGAACATATCCTCAAATCTTGATCTTTTTTAGTTTATGTTCCGATAACCCATGACTGTTGCTTGGTTTGCTTTTATGATACTTTCAAGGAATTAAAACCCGAGAAAAATAGTTTTGGTTTAGTGTCATTAACATTTGGTATTAAATTATCTGATATTACACAGAAAGCGCAATTACCAAAATGATGTGGTTTCCTCCAAAAAAGTTTAAATTTAACTTGATTATTGCTGCCTGCTATTGGTTTTATATTTTACTGCTGGGATTAAACTTAACTTTGATTCGCATCTCAGGAAAAATGATATGGGGCTATGTATGCAAAACTTTCAAAATGCGTCTAGAAGAATATCTAAGTAAAACGTTGTTTATTGAAATATAAAGAAAAAATACGCTTTGTTGCATAATGGTTATCCATAAATCATTCTTCTCTAGTTTGCGTCACTCTACTAAAGAGGTTGTACAAGGATACCTTGAGAATCATCTTTCACCATGAGTTGAAACCGGGTTGCAGAAATATATTCCTCATACGTTCTCTTTATGGAAGAAAATGCTGTCTCAGCAATCCATCTTTTTCCATATTTCCTTTTCTTCTTCCATCTGGGAAAATCTTTTGTTTGTGATTTCACTTCTTTATTTCATATACTGAAATTTTTTGTCGAAATAATTGAATTCAATCTTACCTTGGTTCCAGGTTGGATTTTGTTTTCCTCAATGTATTTGAAGTTCTTATTATTATCGTAGGCTCCATCGTATAAAACAGATTTGATTTTGACATCTTTGTTGTTTTTCAAAATATGTTCAATCAGTTTATCCGTAACCTTTCCTTCATGAATCTTCTCATCAGTAACCTCTAAAGCAAGGATTTCTTTGGTCTTTGTGTTCACGGCAACGTGGATTTTACGATAGCCTTTCTTCTTATTTTTTACATTCCATTTGCCCGACATCCACTGGCCTCTGTTTGTTACCTTGATATCAGTACCTGTATACTGCCATGATGAGATCATCGCTATCATCATCCAATTTACTACTGCTTCTACTACTAACGGTGTCAAGATTGTTTATCCTTTTATTAATCTGTGACTAGCTGGATGGTTTGGCAGGTTCTTTGTAGTTGTTTTTATGATTCCATCTGTTTGTCTGTATGGTGGGTGAAAGTAAACTTTGATGTAACCAATAACAAGAATAAGGAAACCAGGATATCTTTAATTTCTGATTCCTTCTTTTCATTTATCTCATGAGTCTCTATGTCCAGCCACAAGTTCCGAGAATCATAAGCAAAGAGAATCTCTCCCCTTCTTACCAAGGACCGATTATGGGAAGGCCAGTCAGTCACAAATGTTAGTTTAATTTAATTACAGCTAAATAGATTGAGTTATGCAACAAAGCCAAAAACGAGGTAAAGTGGAAATATATGAATATTGTTTAACACTTTGGAAAAGTATTTTTATATGATGTCAACATCTCGAATATGGACATTAAAAAAACTAAAGTTTTTTCAATTGTTTTGCTCTTGATTATCGGCATGATTGCCGTACCTTTTTCATATGCCCAAAATGATAAAATTTTAGATAACTCTTCTTCTCCTTCTTCATCCCCTAACACAAACCTAACGGTGAATTATCTATCCGAAAAACAAGTGAAAGAATATTATAACTCTACGGGTAAATTAAAATCTCCAACACCTATTCCACTAGACATCAAAACAAGGCAGTACAAGCTAGTAGCAGATGGCAATAGTCTTTACCTCATTGCCCTATTAAACAACTCCACTACCAAACAATTACAATTATCAAAATATGATAAAGATACTTTTAAGGAAACAAATAAAATAAACCTAACATACCCAAATTTAAAAATTGATTATATCCTGCATTTAGATGCTGTTTCATTCAATGGTAATTTGTATGTAGTATGGCAACAAATTAATGGAAACACAAGCAGCGTCTATTTGGCCGAAAACAAAAATGATACCAATAAAAATAATTTCAATATTTTCCCCGTTACGGGAAATAATACCGATGCTTTTAATCCGGTTATTACAGGGGGCAATGCTGAAAACGGAGTTTTTATTACATGGAATCAAATCGATGCCAATCTGTATGGAAAAAGTCAGGCAAATATTACCAGTGGTTCTGCCAAAGAGGCTATAATGCTATTTATTTATCATAACCCATGACAAATATTTTTAAATTTTGGATTTTTTTATAACTGTTTTTTAATTTTGCCTGTGCCTATAAATTGTATATCTGATATTAGTTTGTCCTATTGCCCAACTGTCTGAAAAAGAAATATAGCGCAACTATCTGACTATTATTATCAAAGAACCTGTGATGTATGTTGGATGAGATGTGTATACACATTCCACTTTGAAATGGATGCACCTTTTCTCCAATTTGTATGCGGCCCTCTCCTTTAATGATGTAATAAATCTCATCAAGAGAATATGGCTCTTGGATATACTTTTGTTTTGATTTTAAGGTTAACCCCTGCATTAATGCTTTTGGTTTGTAAAAAATCTAAAAAATAATCGATGTTATTATTAGTGGTGGACTCAAGTTTTGTAATTACTTTGTTTATGCCGTAAATGTTTTCCAGATTTTGTAAAATTAGTTATTGGTATTATAAATTATTGAGGTCTAATAGCAAAACCACAGCATGCTATTTTAGGAAATATGGTTATGATACAATGGTAAAACATCTGTATTTTTTGTATTACTGCAGCGCTGATACAATTTTTGCATTAATGCCCTTGATGTTTTAATCTTGGAACAATTGGTCTTAATTTCATACCGTGTAAAAAACTTAAAAACAATAGTGTTTGATTGATTATTCTAAATTTTGGGCCGAATTACTTTTGATAAAATTTTAATTCTGACATTATAAATGGGATCTCCATTTTGTAAAAAAATATTTGATTTTTTAACATCAGTAACAGTGCTCTTTAGTTTCAGTTTTGTTCCGTCATCGTTTACTAAATACTCATTCCATTTTTCTGAAATTGCACTATGTGGTATCTCTATTTTGTATGATGTGTCAAGCTCCTGCTTTTTATAAAAATTTGTGTGAGGATTACCTTTGGATTTTTCAGAAAAAATAAAGGATTGTATCGATTGAAAGTCAAACTCGTATTCATTATTTTTGTTACTTTTATTGTCGTTGTCAATATTGGTGCTGCTGATATTTAGTTTTTTAACACCTGTTAAAATTACTCTATTCTTTAACTTTGTACCATCATTTAAATCGTAAACATCCCAGAATTCTTTAATAACTTTAAAATCCAAAACTAATAAATTATCATTCAACCTGTGATCCCTTTTTTTTATATTCTCTGATTATATTAATTGTAAACCCTTTTTATGTTGTCTTATTTATGGGAAATTCAATGAAATGTGGAGAGAGCGAGGGATGCAGATAGTAAATGGATGAATTAATGAACATAATTATTAAGGTTAAATATATCTGGCTATTGTATAATCAAGCCATAATCTATATTTCTTTGATAAAAAATTGAAATCCTGTCTCCAAAGCGTTATGCATTTATCTGTTTATAAATGAGTTTTTATTTTTTGTTAATATGATATTGCTCATGGTTTACATTAACAAAAATCGATAAAAATGATATGTTAATTGGAGCGTTATTATTGCATCTTGTAAAAAAGTGATTTAAGAATCATGGGAAATAGATTTCGCATATTTACAAATTTGAAAAAACGTAAAAGAGTATAACCAATCATAACTAAGAAACAAAATTTGTTATTTATATACTGAATAATGGTTTCTTTGTGATTTGTTTGTAAATTTTAATCCTTTACTTGATATATTGAACTCTATATTCATAACCTTTTTCATTTTAATTTTATTTATTGTATTTTGTTCTTGCCCATTGTTTTCATTTGTTTTTAGATGATATTGAAGATTGTCGAAATATGTTTTTTTCCCATCAATGAATGTGTTATTTTCATTATTTGTTTTATTGGATGTCTTGTATATTTTCCACTAAACAGCTTTATGGTCATTATTCTATCAATCTCATGTCCTTTCGTTGCTCTCGTATTACAGGTTGTCCAAAAAACCACTGCTTTTCAATTCATTCACTGGCCTAACGGTTAAGGAGTTTGATGACATTTATGACAATGAGCTAGTGAATAGACACGGCAGGCATGAGATCAGGCTGCTGTCCAATAGAAAAGACAGTAGGGAACGATCCATGGGTGCATCAGGCAGGCATTTCAAACTGGCTGTTAAAACAGGTTTCTGGTGCTTCTTGCTTGTTACCACCTTTACATCACTTACACGTAGGCCGGCTTTTTGCTTGACTTGGACCAGAGCAACATTTGCAGGGATATGCAGAAGATTGAGTCGCTGGTAAGAAAGTGCGTGCAAATTCCACAAAAGAAGCACAAAACAACCAAAAGGCTGCGCACACCAGAAGAGGTTGAAAGGCATTCTCCTGGCTTTCTATCTTTCACCGATTGCACGGAACAGCAGATACCATAACCTGAAAACAAGAGACGAAAGAAGAATTACTATTCTTGAAAGAAGAAAAGGCATACCGTACAGACACAGCTCATGGTTAACAACTGCGGCATTATTATCCATAAAACAAACCATGAGGAAGGACACAGACATGACCATGGCATCTATAAAAAGAACCATCCTGCAGCTCCAAAGCATGTTGTCAGCGTGTTTGACCTTGGATACATTGGGGTTGAGAAAGACTCTCCGGAACAAATATCGTCCTTGCCAAAAAAAGAAAGAATAGAAGCCAAAAAGATCTGTCTCATGAGGAAAAAGAGTGCAACAAGAATCACTCTAAAAAAAGGATAGTGATGGAGCACACCATTTGCAGAATGAAAAATTACAGGATAATGAGCGAAGGCTTCAGAAACAGGTTGAGAAATTATGCCAGGATAACTGAAATAGCATCAGGGCTGGTAAACTATAGAATATTAGCATCTCCTTTTTAGATGGACATCATCATTCATTGCCATGCTGAACAGAGAATACTGCTTCTAATTATGCAAGACATATATTGACGATTATTTTTATATTTTTTCTTCATTGTTTGTCACTTTTTGTTTATTGTGTATATCGGCCTCTTTTTTACGATGTTTTCTCTGAACCTTTCCCTTTCCAATAGTGGTGGTAGTATCGACTAATTTTATATTTTGTACATAAATTGTAATTGTTAATAAATATTTTAGATAACTGCAAATGTTGTTTAGGCGATTTGTTAAATCACATATCTATTTAAATTTCATATGGCGATTTGGTGGTTTGAGATGTAAAAAATTATTAAAATAATATTCTATAAATGGCATTGTAAAACATTTTTATTTGAAACCACAAATGTCTTGTTTTGGTTTGTATGACCATCTGAACTAAAAGAGACCTATATGCACAAAAAGAGTCTACAATCATAAAATAAAATTTAAGATTGAGCCTACTTCTTATACGAATCTGTGGCATGTCTATTTCATAAAAAATTTATAAAAATTACAATACATAATTCATTCGCAATGCCGATAAAGTTTATATATAAGTATTAGAAAATATCCTAATTGATATGCCCTCAACTGTGCTGGAGGTCTTTTGCCGAATTTTAAAAACTTGTTTATTATAATTAAATTATTATTTTATATATGAATATTTAACTTGATATAATTAGATACCCATGAAATTGACATCGTTATCCTTTTTAAATTGTTTAATTACTTTATTTGTTGTTTCTATATTTTTAAGTGTAGTTTCAAATTTTGGATTTAAAAATGCTGTTGGTGATTCCCTGCAGAAAAAACCTTTTGTTTTAATAAATACTACTGACATATCCAATTGCTTGCCTTTACGTGATAGTGAGAATCCGTCTTTGATGATGGCGAATAACTATACTAAAAAAAATAATACAATATTGATGAAAAGTAACGATATTAATTATAGTAAAACATGTCCATTTGTAAAAATTTTGCCTATTGATTCCTGTCAATTGTCAAATGAAAGCGGATCCAAGACAGTTTGTAAGTCAAATGCCATTGATAAATATAAAGGCAAAGGTGAGGATAAACTAAATTCAAGTAATTTTGATGAGAGCGGTCTTTTAATAGCCGATACAAAATTCAATCAAAGCTATTCATATGAGATGGTGGATCCTATTAATCCCCAAAACAAAATTGGAGTGGCTATGGATTTTCAAGAACATATCCAAACCCAGAATCATGATATAAATTCTCCCCGTATCAAAATAGTGAGAGAAAAACCCGATGGGATGCCTGATATGGACTCTGCAAAAAATCAAGAAATTATATGGACGGGTAATGTCAATGGATTTTTCAAAGAGCCAAAAGGTAAATACCAAAATGAGACATATATGGTTTTACAATTCAATACGGGGCGTCATGGAAGCAATGCGTCTGATGAAGAAAGAGGTTTTGGCGTATTGTTTGATGTTTCTAATGACAGTAAACCTAATCTTTTGGAGTATAGAGCAAATAAAACCTATGTAAAATATGATTTTGACAAAATGAAACAATTCGCAGGAGATGATTTTATTTTCCATAATTTGGATAAAAAGGGACATCCCTTGTTCTTTAATAATTTACTTAATAAAGAGGATGTAAATTTAAAGGTTAAAACCTATTTGACACGTGATGACACAAGGATGATAGAAACTTTTATTGATGATGGTTCTGGGGTTTTGATTCCTTATTGGACTTTGAAAGATTTATCCAAATTAAAAACTTATGATAGAATTAAAGATAAAGATGGATTCGTGGATGCTCTAAAGCAAGGCTCTGGCTATGTTATCGCACGCACAGATAATGTCGACACCAGGACCTCCTCCTTTAAATCCCTTGTTTTTGGTAGCCCATATGTTTGATTATGTTTTTTGTGGCTATTGATTTTATTGAGTTTTCAAAATTAAAAATACTGTTCTATTGAATTAATGCGTATAATTTGTATGCTTTGTTTTTCAATATGTGAGCAAAATGATAATTTTTAAGAACTATGGCATGAATTGCTATTCTATGGTGTCAAATAAATACAAAACCATGATTTCTATCACGTCTATTTTGTATTTTCTTCTTGTTATCGATGTTGATTCAATGGCCTTTGCAACAACAAGAGATACAATTCCCTTTAATTTTTCAAAAGGATATGGGGATGGAGAGATAAGTTTGTTTATTGCAACCGATACTTCGGATAATCAAACTGCTACCTCTATGACCGCAAGTCTTGGACATGAAATAAACTATGTACCGGATTTAGCATCAATTCCGAAATCATACATTCAACAAGGATATGACTTTCTTAACGGAGTAAAAGGGGAGGGAGGTTTTGGATTTCAACTGCCTGTAGCAACGGCATTGCCCGGAGATAAGGGCTATAGCCCATTGGTTCAGCTCAACCTTGTAAAATGGATTGATACTGCAAATGCAAGACTGTTAAAATCCTCGCAGGACATTGAACAAGCTCAAAGAACTGGCGAAATTCAAATTATAAAAACAAATGTTATTATAAACAGCCCTGCAATATCCCAAAAATGAACTATATTTCTATAACATATTTTTCTCTATAGATTCTTTTTGATTGTCATTTCTATTTGGATTGGAAAAATATGTTTTATTTGTGAAATGAATCCATTATATTTTTATTTTCCTCCATTTGAGCTAATTGTGTTATTATGTGGAATATATCTAAATGAATGGGATAAAGCGATTTTCTGTAGTAACATAAGAAGGGTAATGAATTATCTTTCTGCATGTTTTAATTAAAAATTAAAAAACATTTACATAATTGTTTGTTTTTGCAAGGGCTTTAGAAGCGGGTTTTATCCGAGTAAATTAAACCAATTGGTAACACTAATCACAAAATACTTTTTAGGGGGGTAAATTGGTAATCTGTTTTGATGGCGTTGATTTCTTTTGAAAAACTTTTAATTGCCCGGCAAATTTTTTTGAGTGTCGATGAACCTACTCCATTAAAATAATTCCGATTATATTTAGGTGTGTTAAATTATTTCAAATGTACGACTTTTCTTCCACCTTATCTATTTATCCATTGGTTATTCATTTGCTAGATTTTTTTGGCACAATGGCATTTGCAGTGACGGGCTCATTTAAAGCAATAGAACAAAAATCAGATATTGTCGGGGTCATAATCCTCTCGGTTATTACAGGCCTTGGTGGGGGGATAATTCGTGATGTTCTCTTTGGAAGGTTTCCGCCAACTTCAATAGTCAATCCTGTTTATCTTTTGATAACAACTTCAACTGCAATCATAATTTTTTTCCTCTATCCAAGACTAAAGAAGCATTGGAATCTTTTCTTAAAATTTGATGCAATAGGGGTTGGCGTTTTTACCGTCTTAGGTGCAACTTTTGCCTACACATTATTTGGTCATAATTTTTTGATTATGGCTTTTTCGGGAATATTAACTGCGATAGGGGGTGGTATATTGCGTGACGTGTTTGTAAATGAAATTCCAATCGTTTTTGTCAAGGAATTGTATGTCACAGCAAGTTTTATAGGCATAACAATTTTCTATTTGCTTTTGATGGTAGTCGATCCTACTATCGCTGCAATCGGAGGGGTGGTTTCTGCGACTTCTATTAGATTACTTGCGATAAAATATGGCTGGAATCTGCCAGGTCCTCGGATTTAAAATGCAGGGTATGTTATTAAAATTGTATCCTTTATTTAATTGATAAATTTCCTTGAAAAGTATTTCCCTATTATTTTGCGACATGTTATGGCATCAGGATTTAAAAATCCTTTTTCAAAAATTAGTTAATAAAAGTAGGCATTTTATTCTGTATTTTTGACAAATATTGTATTGAGCATGATTTCTCTACAATTACGATTTTGTTTATTTATTGTTGGCGTTTTCTATGTACTGAGCGGTATGTTGTTACCTGTTTTTTTAAAAACCATTTAATCTGGTTTTCTGTTAGATAATGTGGAGAACGAAATTATTGGCTGTTTGTTATTCATGACATCCAGAGTCGGTGAATATTTAATGTTATTCTACACTTGTTTGTATCTAAATTGGCTCTAAACTCGAGATTTTTAATGACCACATCTGATTTATTTTGGGTCTTAAAATATACATACACATTAATTTATTAAATTAAATAAAATTGGGAATCGTTCCGACAAACTCTGACAATCGCAGTCAAATATCAATATGATATTACTTTCTTACTTTGAAGATTTTTCTTAATTGTGTAGAGAACTCTATAGTTCATAATGGTGAACTTGATTTTGATTATGGTGTTTGCCTTTTAATGGGCTTTTTATTAAAGTGTTGTTGGCACAAATGAATAAAAAAATAAAAAAAAATTTTTGATCGGTAAAAAGAATTGGTGATTGTCTTTTTAAAATGGGCCCATTCCTGTTGGCAAAATTACTCCAACTATTGACGCGACAATCCAGAGTATTACTGCAACTACGATTGTTTTTAACCAGCCCATGTTGTAGAGCCATTTCAAAGCAAAGAACCATACGATTCCGCCTATAGCTGCAGCTAGTAAACCACTTGTAAACATGTGGATTACTCCAAATACTACCGAGCCAATTACTGCAGCGAAAAAAGCTGTTTTTATACCTTCTTTTTCTCCGAGAAGTTTGGTAACGATGTAAATAATTATTGTTGAAACAATTATTCCGATTATTAGAGTTAATATGCTCATGACGATTGTATATATATAATATATTATTTATATATGAACTATTTTTATAATTATTCTATAATAATTTTCTAATGATGCCGCTTTTTTTATTTCTTATTGCGTGTCTGACATCAACTTTTTTACGTCATGCATTTCGATGGATTGGGGGTATTCAGTTTTTTAATTTTTGTAATATTCTATCCAGTTTTATTAAAGCATGATTATAACTCATATCTATGAAATAATCATTGTGAAATATACATTGTAATGTTAGCAATTTTAAAGCAAATATGTATTTAATAAATCATTTTTATTGGTAGTTTGTAACGTTAATACTATTTTATTGTGAAATAACAGTATTTATGAAATGTTTATCATTAAAACAGCCATATGCTGAATTGCTTGCAGTCGGTAAAAAAACAATTGAATCAAGAAAATGGTCTACTAGTTATAGAGGGAATTTTTTGATACATGCCTCAAAAACTATAGATATTGAATCTTGTAATTATTATAAAATAAATGTCGATACAGTTACCAAAGGGGTCATTATAGGCAAGGCGTCTTTATATGGTATTAAAAAATATCTAAATAATTACGAATTTGCATTAGATGTAGGTAAACACTATTCCTTGAAGAAAGTTCTGAATAACGGTTGTATGTATGGTTTTTTAATCAAAGATGCTGTAAAATTTGATAAAGGTATTCCTTATTTGGGCAAACTAGGATTTTTTGATGTTTGTGATTCTGGTATTTAGTTTGATGTTTGAAATCACACTTATTCTAGAGAATATGTACAATCCGGTATTTTATTTGACTCTTCAATTTTCTGTGCTTTGTCGCATAACTATGAAATTCGTCAATTTACAATAGAGCACATATCAGGATGATATGAATATCGATTATTCTTTCCTAAGGAAATAAAACCAGCACGCCTAAAAAACACGAAAATTTGAGTTATGCAACAAAGCAATTTTTGTATTGATAACAAAAGGAATGGATTTACTAGGTCTTAGCATATGCTGTTTTTGTAGTTTGGTTTTAGTTGTGTTTTCATTAAAGCGCCTCGGGTTCTTATTTGTTATTTACAATAGTTTTTTGATGGTGGTTTGAAATTATGATGTCAAACTTTATTTTGGTGTTTGGATTGTATCTTCGATATGGTCCAGTTAACATCAACCATAATTTTGTCTATTGGCGTTTCTTTACTTTTGTCTGTTGCTGTTTTAACTCAAAATAATAAATTACAGCAATCTAGCGCGCAAAGTAATGCTTCATCTATGCAATTGAAAAACTTTCCTGGGAATGCAACTGACAAAAAAACTTACATTTTGATATTCGGGCAAAGAATAATTGGAAACATTGATAACTCTACCAAAATAGTCTCCTCTATTGTCGGTAACAACCTGACAAAAATAAAAGAAGAGTTTTTAGAAGAGGTTAGTCTATCGCCGTCTCCACCACTAAAATTACAAATAGAAAAGATAGTTGATGATGGTATAAACGGCTCTTGTGAATCTACTTTAACAATCAGCGAGGAGAGAATCGTTTCTGTAGACTGTATTTCATCTGGAAATAAAATTATTTGGTACATGTCTCCAACAAATTAAAATAGTTATACTTTCTGATTTTTTTAGGCCTTTTGTTCTGTATTCATAATTTTGATGTGATTGGTGCATTTTAGGTAATGAGGTTTGATAACAATTTTTGTTGGCCTTATGATGGTATCGACTTGGTGTTATTTTGGATTTTTTTGGAAATAGTGTTAAATATTATGTTCTTTAATCTATGTTGATTCAAGAATGCTTGTTATCAATTACTTGACCGGCAATAAATTAGATGCTATGTGTTGATAAGCATATCAAATCAATAATGTGCTATAATAAAAAAATAATTGAATAAATTAATCCATAACTTCTTTTGAAATTTTGGCTGCTTCTATGACATTTTTTATCTGTATGTCTTTGCTTTTACTTATTATTTGTGAAATTGATGGTTTGGCTTTCTCGCCGAGAATGAGTGTCTCTTTTCCTTTTATATTTACAATAGCTGTTAAATGATTATCCTTTAAAAGTTTCGCAACATCCCTTGCATCATGGATCAAATCCATAAAACTTAATTTACTGTCAGTCTCAATCAAATCAAAGATTGACGTATCTTTAACATCTATTATTATATCTTCTTTGAATTCTAGGGATAAAAGAGGAGATTCATTAAAATCTATTCGTATGTTGCCTCTTATATTCAAAAAAGGACACTATCCTAGGCGGTTACGTACTTTGATGAATCGGTTAATGACTCACTTCCCTTGTTTGAACGCGTCAGTTCCTCTTTGTTGATTGCGCCTGTGGCTGAGGTTGAGGTAATGGTTATTTTGCCATCCACTACCCATTTGGCGCCTCCTAATTCCTTTCCGCCAGGACCGCGTGCTTGGGGGACATCAATCTGAAGATTATCAAATGTATACATTACCGAGACGTCCTTACTTACTAATTTGTCTATGATTTTTGAAATTGCTTCTGACCAGTTTGAAGCTTTTTGATCTTTGTTATTGTTACCTTGTTCTGATGATTCACTCATGTTCATATTACACTAACATTCTTTATAAAGATCTATTTATTTTTTCTATTTTTACGCTTAATTTGTAAACTTTCAAAACATTTTCTATTTGTACAATGACGTGTTGGTTGTGTTGTCAAAATTCATATCTGTTATGATGAATGCGGCTCGCAAATCTCTGCTGGTACAATACCTATCGCAAAATAGTGTTAAATTTGATTTTTCCATCATGTTCGACATGCCAAAGTAGATTAACAGATAAATAATAGAGTTAAATGATATGATTGGGATGACTGGTGATGACAATATTAATGGACGAATTACTCGGAATAAATCTGAATTGGATAACTCTCTAAAGTCTGCTAGAATGTCTCTGAAAGAAAGTGAAGAAAAAAAAGATGAGGGTAGTATTGCCCGAGATTATAGCAATATTGGACAGATTTTAAAGGATAAGGGTGAACTGGACGAAGCCCTCAGCCATTCCAAAAAGGCCCTTGAAATCCAAGCAAAGTTGAATGATAAGGTTGGGATGGCTATAGATTATAACAACATTGGAACGATCTTGCAGGATAAGGGTGAACTGGACGAAGCCCTCAGCCATTCCAAAAAGGCCCTTGAAATCCAGACAAAGTTGAATGATAAGGTTGGGATGGCAGTTAGTTATAACAACATTGGACAGATTTTGCAGGATAAGGGTGAACTGGACGAAGCCCTCAGCTATGCCAAAATGGCTTTAAAGATGGATGAGGAGTTAAACGATTTGTTTCAGGTGGCAACTGATTATTTTAACCTCATAAGTCTTTATTATTTGATAAAAAATGATCGAGAGGAGTTGGTTTATCTTAAAAAGCTAAAACAGTTACTGGATAGAGTCCCAAGTTATTCGAGTATGAATTACATTATAAATAGGATAAAGGAATTGGAAGATAAGGCCTAGTCTATAAGAGAATTAATGCTGTTATCATATTCCATTCTATAAATACTTTGAACTATGTTAATATAAAATTATAAATTTCAAATTCCTATTCAAATGACTTGTTCTTCTTTTTATTTGGTGTTACATTTTCTATATATTTACTAAATGACAAGAGTTTGACCTGTTCCCTCTTTTAAGCATAATAATATCCTTATTAGGATTTGAAAGTTGTGTCTGGTAAAGGATTAAATATGTCTGATAATTAAGCTGTATGCTATAATATTTAAAATCTTTTATTTATAAATAATGGTGCATTTAAGAATATTCTGATAATTTATCTAAGGTTATGGTAATCATTTGAATAATTTAATCGCATATGTTCAGTCTATTTCAATCCCTATCGATGGTTTATTCGCTAATCCAGAATCAATCTGGTTTTCAAATATCGTTAATATGCATGTGATGATAATTTAAATATAAATTAAGGCGTCTAATTTTTTTAAATAATTTTAGAATATGTACAAGTCATTATTTTGTTTAATAATTAATCTCGTGTTTTATCCAGTATTTTCTTCACCTGAATTTGAGTGATAAATTATAAAGGCGATAATTATAGATCCTTATTTTCTATCGTTTTTTATATTAGGTGATGCTATGATCTTTACTGGCAACCCTACCCAATATGTCTGAGAAGACTGAAGTCTTGTATGGAATAGAAGACGCAACAAGAATGCAATTGCGATTTTCAACAAATGCTAAAAGCATGATATTTGTTTGTGCTGATTCAAAGTTCCCGTCAGTATTATTACAACTTGAACCTATTCGGAATATGTTTGTTAATTGTGTTAACAGGGGTATAAAATACAAACTCATTACTGAAATCACTAAAGATAATATTCTCTATTGTAAGGAAATCTTGAAGATTATTAGTCCGGATGAACTGCGGCATTTGGATAAACTGAAGGGAAACTATGCAGTAAATGAATCAGAATTTTTGGCCACTTCCACTTTACATGAATTACAACCTTTACCTAAGGTTGTATATAGTAATGTAAAAGAAATTGTGGAACTACATCGATTTCTTTTTGAAACGTTATGGGATAAATCTATTCCTGCAGAGCGGAGGATAAGAGAAATTGAAGAAGATCTGAAACCTCATACCGTAGATCTCATCCAAAATTCTAATAGGTCAAAGGAACTTTACCTGGAACTTGTAAACAGTGCTAAAAGAGAAATAATGATTATATTTCCTACACTAAATGCATTTGTACGCCAAAAAAAATTAGGAATAATACAGTCATTTAGAAAAGCCGCAAAAGAACGCAACGTAAAGGTTAGAATCCTAATGCCTAGAAAAAACTTTACTGAAAATGGAATTGGAAATATAAAAGAGAATGGTGGCGGTCCACAATCTGACCTGGAAGATGATGATAATAAAACCCTTTTGCCTATTGATATTGTTCATAATATTGACGTTCGACATATAGAGCAGATGTCGGCGACAAAATCTACCGTCTTGATAGTCGATAAAAGCCTTTCCTTGGTGATGGAGTTAAAAGATGACTCCAAACCCACCTTTGTTGAAGCAGTAGGGCTATCAACCTTTTCTAACAGTGCAGCGGGCGTATTGTCTTATGTATCCATATTTGAAAGTCTATGGCTGGAAACTGAGTTGTATGAACACCTACGGATTCACGATAAAATGCAAAAGGAGTTTATTAATGTTGCAGCGCATGAATTGAGGACACCAGCTCAATCTATTTTGGGATTTAGCGGCCTTTTAAAAAAACACCCTGAAATTAAAGAGGAGTTAGTGACGGGTATATACCGAAATGCCCAACGACTTCAAAGACTTATAAACAATATATTGGATGTAACGGCAATTGAAAGCCAGTCGTTAAGACTGGATAAAGAGCAATTCGACTTAAATGAAGTAATATCTAATGTGGTTGATGATTATAGGAATCAAATTAATAAGACCGCTGATTCCAATGTCAAATTAATCCATAATGATGATGATGATGCTGCTGGCAATTCTATTGTTGTGGTGGCCGACAAGGAGCGAACAACACAGGTTATTTCTAATTTAGTGGATAACGCTATAAAGTTTACAAAAGATGGGGATATATCCGTTACATGTAAAGTCGAGAAGAATGGTGATGATAAAAAAGAAGTTATTGTAACGGTGAAGGATACCGGTAGTGGCATAAACAGCGAAATATCTCCCAAGTTATTCTCAAAGTTTGCTACAAAATCATTTAAGGGAACCGGCCTAGGACTGTTTATTTCAAAGAGTATTGTTGAAATTCACGGGGGCAGAATTTGGGCTGAAAATAACGATGATGGGATAGGGGGAACAAAATTTACCTTTAGTTTGCCATTAAAGGAGAACGCATGGAGAGAAGGCAGTGGGCGTGAGGAGGGCTAAAAGGCAAGAATGAAAAAAAAAATTCACGAGGGTGCACATAAAAATATCTATTTCAGAAATAATCCTGATCAGGAACTCATCATCAAATTTTCCAAACTTTAAAAATGAAAGTTGTGTTTGCCGATTAGATCTTGTATTTTTTTATAGTAGATTGTTGACACAATGCCGTCCAAATAACAAACCCAGTATAAAAAAGATTATAACCAAAACAAACAAAAAATAAACAAAAAAAAATGAGTGAAAGATATGGGGAGAAAATCAAAATAAATGGAACATGTTTGGAATTCCAGATGAAAGGGACATTTTTTGAAACCTTTCAATTCCTTAGGATAAGCGAAAAGTGGCATTTTATGTGCAGTTATTATTTTTGGCTATATGACATGGGCCTATAGTCACCAGTGAAGGATTCAGGAGATATTATTCTTGGTATCAATTTATGTATACTCCATTAGGAACCCCCGATGTACTTTTGCCAGCAATATTTCAACCCGATTTTAAATTTTTTAAAATATTTTTATAGCGATCATTTATCACAAAAAAGCGTATCTTTTTGTGTCATTGTATCAAACATGCCATTTTTGATCCCTTTTTTTGCTTCAAATGCTATTTCATATTCCTGACATGTTGTTAGACTGATGTTCATCTCTTTTTGAATGATTAGACTTACTGTAGCAATTATGTTATTTGTGTTTGAATGTTGCTACCTGGAATGCCTTGTAATGAAAATTACCCCTGTTCCTAACTTCACAAAAACAACAATGGAAACAAACGGTGCTCACTATAACCCAAATAAAAAAGTTATTTGTGCAATAAAATTAATGCTTGGAGTAAAATAATCCGTTGAATCCATATATTGCATGGATTTTGGGGATAGTATTCGCTTAAATTATTTGAATTTGATATGTTAAATGCCAAAATTATTTAAAATGAATTTTTAACGGACATTTATATGCAGGGGATAGTGTAAATTGTCAGAAATAAATATTGTAGAATAGTAAATGGTTTAGTACTAGATCAACGAAATCTGTTTTTAACATACTATGATAAAACGCAAGTTTGGCTGGTCTGGAATCCAGGTACCGGTAATTGGACAGGGAACCTGGAAAATCGATGGTGATATGGAGCACCTTGCGATCAAAGCCCTGAGACTAGGGCTTGATCTCGGGCTCACCCACATCGATACGGCCGAAATGTATGGAAATGGTAGAGTTGAAGAAATGGTGAGTGAAGCCATATCGGGGAGACGCGATCAGGTGTTTTTAGTAAGCAAGGTCTTGCCCTCAAACGCCTCTTATGAGGATACAATAAAATCCTGCGAGCGTAGCTTAAAACGACTGAAGACCGAATGGCTTGACCTGTACATCCTTCACTGGCCAAGCAGCAACTATCCTATTAGTGAGACCATGCGTGCGATGGAGAGACTGGTGGCCGAGGGTTTAGTGAGACATATTGGAGTCAGCAACTTTGATGTCAGAGGACTAAAGGAGGCTGAACAGGCACTACAAAATGAGCGAATTGCATGCAATCAAGTATTATATAATTTAGGTTATCGTGGAATTGAGCAACATGTACTGCCCTACTGCACCAAGCGGGGAATAGCGGTAGTAGGTTATTCGCCATTTGGACATGGAAATTTCCCCTCACCACAAAGCGCCGGTGGACGAATGCTTTTAGAGATAGCTCAGCGACACGGGAAAACATCTCGGCAGGTTGCCCTTAATTTTCTCACCCGGCATCACAACATATTTTCTATTCCAAAAACCAGAGTTGTGGAGAGGGTTAGAGAAAATAGTGGCAGCGTTGGGGATTGGAGTTTAAAGGAGGATGACATTGAGGCTATAGACAAATTTTTTC
Organism: uncultured Nitrososphaeraceae archaeon; assembly: GCA_963779615.1. Lineage (GTDB taxonomy): Archaea > Thermoproteota > Nitrososphaeria > Nitrososphaerales > Nitrososphaeraceae > Nitrosocosmicus. Next base: position 714,480 of record CAVZZA010000003.1, on the reverse strand, counting down.
CCTTGCCAGACCCCAATGACCCTTTGGAGATGATTTAAACAAATTATTATTTCGCAAAAAAAGAACTATAAGATCCTATAGCAAGTTGATTTATTGGATATCGAATTTTGATGATGGATAAACTGAAAATGGGTTTTTAGGTGTAATGTGTGATCAATGGTGGATGTAGGCTTAATTTGATGAAAGCATCGTGATATTTCAATAAGAAAAATATGGTTATCGAAACAGAAACTCCAAAAATGTTACATAATTTCCTCAAAATACAAGTTAAACTTATTAAAACATTTGAAAAAAAACTTTGGTGGTTGATACATGTGTCCGATTTAACAAGATAGCTCGCTATCAAACACAAATCTAAAATAATGTTGCTTCTTCTACATTATTGTATATGTCACAAGCCGAATGGTTTACCACTTATTTACAATACGAAAATTTAAAGGAGTTACTAAATGTCATACTTTATACTTCACAGTCTTTTATGACCATAACGCCATTACTGTATCACATAACATATCAAAACAAGGAAATACTGTTTGTTCATACAGGAATTGTTGGGGGTGTTGTTGCTCATTACCATGTCATTGAAGAAAAACCAATCAAGAAATTTGTAGAGTTAAATAAAATGACAGGTGAATTTATCTTTGTAGATAGTGTTGGTAGTAATCCCCAATCAATATACGTTCCTGTTGTAAGATTGGTTAAGTCTACACTGATGTTTCCAATAGATAATCATGAACATCCTTAAAGTATATATGTAAATTGGAACGTTTTTAAAACATTATGACTTGACTGAAATCGTGAATATGTGTACTAATGGTAGGAATCTGCTCTGCTCCTTTCTCCTTCCTATTTATTGTTGTATTGTTTTTTCCTTAACTTTGAGTTGTTGAGTGTAACTGCTAGATACAATTACATGTCATAAATAAGTATTGTTGGGCAATTCAAAGAAATGGGCTTAAGCATATTCAATCAATCTTTGAATTTTTTAAATGACCTGTGTTGCTATCATAAAAAATAAACCATTTCTCAAACTTTTTTCTTTTCCAACTCCATACTTCGGTATCCTTTACCGTGTTTGAAACAAATAATTTTGGGTCAATTTTGCATATCTTTTTCAAAGTTTTATGAGAATGCTCTTCTGATGCCTTTGACTCTGAATTTGACATTCCTAATCCATTACCTCATAAAATACTAGTTGGCCATCGTCTAGTTTTTCTATCCCATAAACGTCACCCTGATAATCTACGCGGTAATATTTTCCTTCATCAAGATTTTCTATATCAACATCAATCAAATATTTTCCGTTTTCACTCATTACTTGAACTTTGGATGAGTCTACCAGATTTACCATTTTCTCGGAATCATCCATGTTTTGGTTATTGCCCACTGTATCTGTATTAGATTGAGACCTGTTTTCTGCCTTTTCATTTACTGGCATATTGTTTGACATGTGCTTTTATGCACATATAACTTATAAATTAACAATTTCTGACGGAAATCACGGCAGGTCCAGTTTCTTTTATTATTAGATGTAAAACAACAAGACACTGAAAAAAAGAAAAAGAATGTGCAAAACGGTAGACGAACCATTAGGCCCGCAACTGTGTAGCATATCTTTGCTCCACCAGTAAGACCATGTAATAGTATTTCATTTTACCTGCTTGTTTATTTGAATATCCTGCCTGTAAAGACTGGAAAACCTGTTGGTATGTCCACAAAAAGTAACGGTTCTGTAATATATGTCAATGTTTATAATTCCATTAGTTTTAAACTATGGACCTTTAATTATCATAAAAACATCAAATCAATAAATGAATTTTTCTTTAAGGCATTTAGTGAAATTAAACAAAAACAATACCTTGTAACTTTGTGGACAGTTGATTTACCACGAAAATTCATTTATTATGTCCAAAGGATATATTACATATGAGTTCTGATATTGATTGGCCTGCCGTTATAAAAAAGGAAGCAAGAGGTTTGAATGGTGAAGATTTAGGTAAAGTACATCACGTAAGCGACACATATGTAACAATTGAAAAGGGATTAATTGACAAAACATATTTTTCCATTCCAAAGGGTTTAGTTAAAGATTATGATGGTCATACCCTAAGGTTTAAAATAACTGAAGAGGAAGCGAGGGATCATTTTCAAGATGATGCGTTGCCTTCTGCTATGGGAAGTTCTACTTCAGGCACAAAATAATTACCATCTATAGTAAAAAGTTCAAAGAATGTGTGTTAAAAAACACACATCAACCTTTTTTCATTACAAGAAAAACTATTGGGATGATTGTGTTCTTGTACAACTATTAAACCTATTCTGCAAAATCAATCCTATGGGAAGAAGTAGACAGTACATGGGTCTTGCATATTATATTTTTAGGATTATAGTGGATTATAAAAAGAGAAAAAAAATCCACCAAGATAGGTAGATTTTTTAAAAGAATATTTGATTTATTATTGTTAAAATAACGGCAACTGATGATGGTTTGAAATTGGAAAAACTCTGATATAGGTCGCAAACAACTTGCATGATATGAAGTAAAATCTCTTATTTGTTATTGAGTAATTGTTTCCTAATGCGCCTAAGAAAGAATGCTGAAAAAAAAGTATGATGAAGAAAATTACCATGCTTCTATATATACTATCAATCCATATTAGAGTGATGAATAAAACAATTTCAGTAATTGCTACAATAGCGTTATCTCTTGCACTTTTCTTTGCCTATACTAATTCGGCAACAGTGTTTGCTCAAAATCAATCAACACCAACATCATCATCATCAGCAGCAGGTAATGACACGGCTTCACAAAATCAAACTGGACAAAGCGGGCAACAATCCAATCAAAGCGATGGTGGACCTTTAGGTTCAATTGGTGAAACTGTAGGCAAACTTTTCGGTGGAACATAATCAGTAGTATATACCCGCATTACTGATTTAATTACTGTCTACTACCACCACATTTTTTGTATTGTTTTGACTATGTTTCTTGAAAGTTATTTCAAAAAAAGTTATTTTTACTGTGAGTTTAATAAGTTGTTTTGGTAAAATTATATTCATCTCGTAGTTTATGGTGACCGCAAATCATCTTTTGAGAACATATATGGCTACATTAAAGACCGAAATGTCTAATGGAGTTAACCATCAAAAAGCATAATGGGCTATCAAATGTTATAATAAAAGCAAAAATGGCTTATAAAACTGTCAGTACCTTTTCTATCATCATTTATTTTCAATAACTTTCGGTTGAAAGGGGAGGAAATTATTTTCTTCATTACATCTCTATTTCAATTTTAAAATTATAATTAAAATGTGGATTTATCTTTCAAACTTGTAGTGGTATTATTGAAACTTCATCAAAACTGCAAGTTTTTATAAGCAGAACAACTACATAATAATGATGTTGATGAGTAACAATGCGAGATTCACAGTTGACGCTGCAAATGCCATGATAACAGTATTACCTGAATCAATGATTCAGAAAACCTATACAGGAGTGGAACAGTAGGATGGAAAAAACATTTTCTGTATTAAATCCATTTACTGATGCCAATGGGAAGACAAAATTCTGTATAACTTGTGGGAATAAGGCCACCAAAGAAGCATTATTCATTGTGGGTGATGGTGCTATACTAGTAGAAAAATACTGTGACACCTGTGCTGAAAAAGAGATAAAATAGCAGCCGATACTAGCTAAAAAGTTAATTAGGATTGTAATGTGTAATTACAATAAATGGTTGAGATTGAAGTATTGCATTTACACAAATTGCAGGCGTCTTCAAATATTTTTATTATCGATGGGATTGCTTGAAGGTTGAACTCAACTATTGGATAAAAACCATCAAATTTTTCTTCTGCTTGCAGATAATAACCTTAATGAACTAGCCTTCTACTACTGTTAATCAATTATATTATCATGGTCCTCACAATTATTATTTTATAAATGTACACGAGGTTAGAAGACGGATTCAACATACGATATGATGAGTATGGAAAGGGTAACCCAAGACACATTTTGTTTATTCACGGGCTTGGTTCATCTTCTATCGTATGGCGGGATATACCACAAGCTTTATCGGAACAATTCCATACAATATGCGTTGACCTGATAGGTTTTGGTGGAAGCGACAAACCTTTATTGAACTATACGATCAGTTATTTTAGCCAATTTGTTAAAAGTTTTCTTAGACAAATTGGAATAAATAATCAAGATAAAATAACTATTATAGGTCATTCATTAGGGGGGTATATAGCAGCAGAATATGCACTAGAAAATAAGGAGCAAATTGAAAAACTTGTATTGATTGACTCGTCTGGTATGCTTAATCGTCCTACAACACTTTTAGAACAATATCTAGATGCAGCTATGGAAACTGATCCTATATTAAGACATGGTAAAGTAAAAAAGGTATTTGAAGGCCTAATGGCCGAACCGTTCAGGTTACTTCCTGTCGTTATAGATATATTTATATCAGTAATTGAAAAACCCGGCGCAAAACATGCATTTGAATCTGCTTTTAGAAATAGTACAACAACTTCTATCGGTATGGAAAGATTGGAGAAGATAAAAGACCTTCCTTGTCTTATAATATGGGGAGAAAAAGATAATCTTATACCTCTAGATCATATTAATAGGTTTAAACAAATTCTCAAAGATGCGGAGATGACTGTGATATCTGATGCAGGGCATTCACCATTTATAGAAAAACCCGCTATCGTATATCAAAAGTTATTGACATTCTTGATTGAAGGGCTTTCAAGTAGGAGAATGTAATAACAATGAGAAATTGGATAGAACAAACACACTAAATTTACTAAAAAAAAGAAATGCAGTTTTTTTTAAAAACTTCCTCATTAAATGGCATTTTTTGTTAAACCTGGATAGTCTGCATTTACTTACCTGTCATAGGTTGACTGCCGCATATACACAATAGATGTATTTGTTGTAACTACATCTTTTTCGTTTAAATGACCTGGCATTTTAAACCTTGAATTTGTAATTTTAGTGGTGTCAATAATAGCACTCTTTTCTATTTTGTTTTATTACCATCTTTTTTGACAGTGAGTTGAAGTAATATGGGGTTAGTGGCAGATATGTACATATGGATGTATAGCATTTATAAATTACCATTGTATAGTAAAGATAATAAATTTAAAAATACCTAAGAAATGCTTTGTTGCATAACTCAATCTATTTTGCTGGGATTAAATTAGACTAACATTTGTGACAGTATGGCCTTCCCATAATCGGTACCTGGTAAGGAGAGGGAAGATTCCCTGCCTATGATTTTCTTGATTTATGGTGGGATGCCGAGATAGGGGGGGAATGAAAAGAAGGAAGGCAGAAGGTAAAGATACCCTGATTCCCTCATTCTTGTATTGGTTACATCAGAGTTTACCTTCATCTACAATACAGGCAAACAGAGGGAACCATAAAGGCAACAGGAAAGAACCTGCCAAGCCATCCAGCTAGTCACAGATTATTAAAAGAACAAAAAAAATATTGACATTGATGGTAGCAGAAGCAGTGAATTAGATGATGACAACCTCATCATAGCAGTAGACAGTACCGGTATCAAGGTAACAAACAGATGCCAGTGGATGCGTGACAGGTGGGAAACACAAAACAAGAAGAAAGGCTACCTTAAATCCGCGTTGCTGTGAACATAAAGACCAAGGAAATCCTTGCAATGGAGTTTACTGATGAGAGGGTGCATGATGGAAAGGTTATGGATGAACTGCTTTAACACGTTTTGAAAAGCAACAATGATGGTTCGGCTACTAAAATCAAGTCTGTTTTGGCCGATGGTGCATATGATTCCAATGAGATGTTCAAATACCTTGAGGAAAACAAAATTCAGCCTGGAAACAAGGTATGAAAGAATTCAATCAATTCAGCAAAGAGTGCCATTATCCGAAATAAGGAAGTCAGATCACAAAAAGATTTTCCCAAGTGGGGGAAGAGAAGAGAAATGGGAAACGGTGGGTTGCTGAGACAGCACTTTCTTCCATAAAGAGAACGTTTGGAGAACATGTTTCTGCAACATGGTTTCAACACATGGTAAAAGAAATGGCTCTAAAGGCATCACTGCATAGCCTACTTGGAAAATTGTCCTAACCGTCAAGAAAAATACCTGTGATCAACTATTTATGCGACAAAGCATTTAAAGATATTAAAATGACTGTTTTCAATAATAGTAAAAATTACGATAGTCGATACAGATGAAAAAAACAATCAAACAAAATCTTAGGATTGAGCCTGTGAAATTGCCAAGTGGTGAATCCCTATTACCTTTACCCAAATCCAAAACAAATTCTAAAAATAAAATACCATGCTAAATAATTATTAACCTGTTTTGGATAGGGATATTCCATATTTCCAATCATTATTTTCCATGTTGTTTATAAAGGAAATAATAACATTTGTTAGTATTTTTATAATCTCTTGACCTTTTTCTACAGAGGCTTTTTTAGGCGCACCTGTTATGCCCGTGTTTGTTAACTCATTAAATTTCCAGTATATTCTGATATCCTCATCGGGTAAATTAGGAATAACCTGATCAGAAGAATAGTCTGTATTTACAAGGTCAGGCCTTACAGATAGCATCGCAGATGTTTCAGCTTCCCCTCCATGCCCAAGCCCATTCCACACCTCAAAAAGATCTTTGTTTTTTTGTCCAACTAATGCCCACCATGACTCCAGGCAGGCTATTGTAACACTTGGCGCTTCATTTTTAATCTTTCTTGATGCAATTTCGATGGGAGATATATTTCCATCATGTCCATTAACAACAAGTATTTTTTTTATGCCATTTTTTACAAGACTTGAAAAAACATCCTCTATTATTGATATCATTGTTGAAGGCTCTAAACTCATAGTCATTTGAAAGTCGTTGTGATGTGAACTAACTCCATACGGGATGGCAGGAAGGAGAATGAAATTGCTTTTGTTTTGGAGGGCCGTTGGAGTATCATCACTTGATATTTCATCAACTACCTTTTCAAAAAGCTTCATGGGAAAGATAAAATCCGAACCAAAAGGCATATGGTTTCCATGATTTTCACAGGCGCCAAGCACCAAAATTGCAATACTTTTTTCTGTTATTTTATCTCTCACCTGAATTGCATTCATTTCTTCAAGCAAATAATTATTGGATTGTTCATTCATATCCATTTTAAGAATGCCCGGAGTTTATACTTTCAACAATAAAATTTTGTTATGGGCTAAAAATAGATTTTATTTGATTTGTGTTGCTGCATTTTAGAAAGAAAAGGCAACAGGTAGATTATTTTTTACTTGTAAAATGATAAAGAAACTAAAAAATCTTGTATGTTTATGCCAATTTAAGATGCCATTACCCCATCCTTTGGACACATGTGATGCATTAAGACACTGCAATACTCTTTAATACTATTTAATTATGAAAGATTGAATGAAAGATTCTCATAATGCTTCTTCCAATGCTTCCGCCACTAATACATTTGAATTCCCGGGGAGTTCCGTGCACCACACCCCATTTCTTAAATTCAACATATTGCATATGCTACTTAAGATAAACCCTGATTTTGATTCAAAAACCCTGATTAATTGTGAAACAAAAATTACAATCAAAGTCCTCACTGATTTAAGGGAAATTGAATTAGACATGGCGGAAATGAGAATTGAAAGATGTGATGTAACCCCGTCGACTGTTGTTAAAATTGAGAATTTAAAAATATTGGATGACGAGGACAAGTTAAAAATCCAATTTGATAGGGTGCTAAATGCTGGAACTGTATTTGATTTAAATATAAAATATTCTGCAGGGTATTTTTCAAAAAATAATACCATTCCTAATCTTCAACCGCCAAGGAGTGGGTTTCATTTTATAACAAAAACTGGTGGGAGTAATGCTCCTGCCATTCAATCATGGACACAGGGCGAGACATTGGAATCCAGATATTGGTTTCCATGTATTGACGATCCGCAGGTAAAGTATCCAAGGGAAATTCACATCACTCTGCCTTCAGAAGACTACACTGTAATTTCTAATGGTGTATCTGATGTCTTGCAAACAGAGACTGTGGGTAGAGGTAGTGATGTGAAGAAAGTGAAATGGATATGGAATGAGCCTAATCCAAATCCCGCCTATTTAACATCGGTTGTAATCGGGAAATTCCATAGACAATATTTTAATTATGATAATGGCCGAGTTCACCTGCATTATTATTGGCCGTTGGACATGCCTGAAAATAATGCAATGTTAACATTTGGGGAAACGCCGTCTATAATGAAGTTTTTTGAGGATTATTTTGGAGTGAAGTATCCATATGAAAAATATTCTCAGGTAACCGTAGAGGATTTTGAACTTGGGGGCATGGAAAATACCAGCTGCACCACATTAACAAAAAACATATTGCATGATGAAAAGGTGTTGCCTGATTATGTTAATGATGTTTTAGTTGTTGTGCATGAACTGGCACATCAATGGTTTGGTAATTTGGTAACGTGTAAAGACTGGTCTAACATCTGGTTAAATGAGGGTTTTGCAAGTTACTCTGAAGCACTCTATTGGGAGGAAAGCAGAAAAGAAAATAAATTTTTATTTATGGTGCATCAGGATATGGCTAGATACCTTGAAGAAGCAACAAAGTCGTATAAGCGCCCTATAGTAACGAGAGTGTTCAAACACCCAGACGAACTATTTGACGCCCACTCTTACCAAAAGGGTTCATGCGTCTTGCACATGCTCAGGCATCACGTTGGTGATACTTCTTTTAAAGGTTCCCTTAAAGAATATCTCTTAAGCCACAAGTATGGCAATGCAGAAACAGATGATTTTAGAAAAATATGTGAAAGAGTATCTGGTAAGGACTTGCAGCAATTTTTTGATCAATGGCTGTTCAGAAAAGGCCACCCCGTTTTAGAGATCGAGTATTCCTTAAATAATGACAATGCAAATGGTAAACAAATAAATATTAAAGTCAAACAGGTGCAGGAGGAAGATTATCCCTTCGTGTTTTCTTTGGATGTGAGGGTAGTGTTCTTCGGTGAAAGTAATCATAAGGAGCCACGACATTATCAAGTTTCCGCAAAGACATTCGAACAAAAAATCGACATTCCTCCCGGAGAGACGATAAAATATATTTCATTGGACCCGACCCTGAACCTAATAAAAGAAATAAAATCTGTCAAAATAATGGAAGAAAAAGATGATTTTCAACTAAAAGACCTTTTGTTAAACCAGCTTAAAAATGGATTTACAATAGTTGAACGCATTCAGGCGGCATCTCTATTAAAAAATTGTTATTCTGAAGAGACACTTGATGCTTTAAAGAACATGATTATGAATGGTGATTTTTACGGTGTGCTGGTTGAAGTGGCGGACATTCTAGGCTCTTTTAATGATGCAAGTGATTACACAAAAACAAATAATGCCTGTAATGCCTTGACTCAATGCTTGCAACATCCTGGTGTATCTTCGTCGCAGGCAATACGATCCATAATACGAAACATTGGAGCATTTGGGCGATCCGAATCAATCCCTGTGCTACTAAAATATCTGCAAGATGAAAACCACTTTATACAGTCTGCTGCAGCTACCGCGATAGGGAAATCCTGCAAAGACATGCCTGCATCTGATATGCAGAAAACAGAGACGATAATAAAAAAACTTAAGGAGATAGTAACTGGTCCGACCACATTTCAAAATACTGTAGCACAGGGCGCAATCGACGGACTAAAGGAGTTTTGCAAACATGATGATGCCAAAATAATAGTGGATGTTGCAAATTTCCTGGTAGGAAAAACTTCAAATGTTAATGAGTACTTTATAAGGGTGTCTGCGACCGCTGCCTTGGGCAAATTTTTGAAAACTGATGATAAGAAAAACACGTCAAACAAGGATGATCATGCAGCTGCAAAACAAATGAATCAAAAAGTATTTGATTGCCTGGTCAATTTATTGCAAGATGAAAGGCAGCGCGTAAAAATAAATGCGTGCACCTCCCTTGCAGATACGGATGCAAAGACATCCACACTGGATTCGCGTTTATTGCTTTCTGTAGACTCATTGGTTGATGTTGCCAAGCACGATCTGGACGGTTTTGTAAGGTCACAATCTGAGCGCAGTGCCAATGTGATTAGGGAATGGATAAAAGAATTGGCGTCACACCCGCCGAAAATAGATATAAAGTTGAGGGAAAAAAGAGAGCCTTGAATAACTCTTTTATGGCCCAAAGGAATTATGTGGAAAACAAAAAGGTGTTGCAACAAAAACGTGTCATTTTTGACGATCTTGATACTTTCAATTTTGACACAAAGTCCTTTTTAAAATCTGCTCGTTTACATTTCCTTCTTCCATTCTCAATCTCCTTCCCCTCCTTTTGAACCATTATTTAATAAAATAATGAACAAAGGTGAAACCCAAGAAATTGCCTTAGTTTTATTGCCCAAATCATTTTTAAGATAATCTGCAAATCCATTGATATAAGAAATTTTGTTATTGGTATCATTTATGATGGAAATTGCTTCATTACAATAAGCAATGAGATCCTGTTTTTGCTTGTTGAGACCCTGAATTTCGTGGTCTAGTTTCTCTAGATTCTCTGCCTGTTCTTTTAATGCCGCTTTTATCCCTCCAGATTTTTTCAGGTCACCTGCTAATGACTTCAATTGCTCTAACCTGTTGCTTGTATTATCGCTATTCCTGTAGTTTTCTTTGTTGCCCCCAGCATCCAGGTTACCATTGGTGTTAACAGTGCTATTGTTTGTGCATTCTTCAACCAGTATATTAATGCCTATAATGTCCTGCTCACTCACTCCCTTTTGAAAAAGACGAGACAAGCTTGAACCTACAAATGGGTTAATTTGCAATGTTTGCCGATTATTTGTTATCTCTTTGTTCAATAAAGCAAGCTCATTCTTTTTCTCATTTATTTTATTTTCAAATCCGAGTTTATCGTCATATTGCTCTTCAATGTCCTTTAGAAATTTAGATACTGCTTCATCCAATGCAATTTTATTCTCGCCTGCTATCTCTCGAATTGTGAGCCACAATTGCTTTTGTTCTTTGAGCCCAAATTTCATGGCCTCAAGTTCAGAATATTTACTCATTGTTTGTTGGTGGGATTTTACTTGTGAGTCCAAATGTAAAAAAGTGTTATTTAATGCTGCATGTTGCCTTTGAAGTGACTCAAGGTCGGCTTGGATTGTTTTAATTTCAAGCCTAGCTGACAGTAATCTTGAATACTCTTTTATTATCTCGATGGCATCATAGCTATGGTTTCTAAAATCGTTTATCACTTGAGCAAAGCTTTCAATATCTTCTTCCATTTTGATAGAATGCCTGTCATATAGCTCTTTTTTCAGTCTATTAAACCAGCCAAGATATGACATGGCAAACTTTTCTTTCTCATTTGCTTTGTTTATGCTATCAATTACTTTATTTTTTTGTAACTCTAGACCTTTTATATCACTTGTTAGTTTTTCCCTGTAGTTTTTTAGTTGGCTGCATTCTTTTTTCTTTTTGATCGATAAAGCCGGAAACCTGTGAAACAAATAATGCTTTTTTTTCAATTTGAATGGCAGATTGTTTTGGTTTAGGGTTTGATAAATCCATTTTCACATCAGGGTCTGATTTCCACCCATCATTTGCGTCCGAACCTAAATCCGGGTCTATTTTTGTCCGTTTTTGAGGGGATGCTGATATTGTTAGATGGTTTGGTGATCCCTCTGCATCACTTTTCCCTAAAGAAAAATAGTTAGGGTCAGAAGAATCGCAGTTAACCAGATCTTTAATCCATGAGGGTACAATAGATGGTGAGATAGACAAATCCTTGCAATTTTGATAAACTCCATTTACAAAGGACCCAAATTCATCCTGAGTGTCGTCCTCAACCTGAATTCCATAGTTGCTCATCAGTTTGACCATTCTAAAGCCTTGCGCACATTGTTTGATGGAAACACCAGATTTTTTGACCAAAACCGCAAACTGCCTCATCCCATTTATATCTGGTATTCCCATTTCTCTGGCCCAGTTTTCTATTATGTTTGATACAGTGCCTGTTGATACGTTGTTTTCATGAGCATTTTGTTCCCTTGTTTTGCCATTTAAATAACACTGTATTACCTGAGATTTGCTCGAAATGTTTGACGTGTCCAATACCTACATTGATCTTACAACGACCTCTGCTTATTAACATATTGTAAAACCGTCAAAACCGTCAACTTTTCAGTCAACTCGGTCAAAAAAACCGTCAAATTTTGTCAAGGGCGGAGTGATGCTATAGCATGATTGGCCTATAGGTTTTTTATAATTATGTAAGAGGGCCGCTGTATGCCAAGAACACGATCTGTTGTCAGGCATACCGGTTTTGATTTATGATGTGCTTGAAACAATTTTTTTCAGCAGGTCAGCATTGTCATGCCTGTGATAAAATTTGGTTGTTAAGATAGTATCAGAGGATAATTTGATTTCAACAGTGCGTTCACAGCATCACAACCCCGTCTTAATTTACCGCAAATTGGGGTTTTTTCAGTAGGTTGGTTGCCGTATAAAAAAATGGCAAAATCTTGTCATTGTACTAACATATCTTGGCATGATGCACACCGCCATAATTGACAGCAGAATCTTTTCTCATATAAAATAGCGAGCATTAAACTATTCGGATATTCTCCATTAAATTTTAATCCTCTGTAAAATCGTTAAATAAAATATTTGCCACTCATTTAGTGTAGATGGTGCAAAAAACCGGTCAGGAAATACGCCTAAAGCAATACCCTACAGGCATGCCCACTGAGGACATATTTGAGATTGTAAAAGTGGAAATTCCGGAACCTAAAGATGGTGAATTCTTGGTCCGAAACATTTGGATGTCTGTAGACCCGTATATGCGGGGGCGAATGAGGAGTCCGGCTGAAACTAAAAGTTATATAGATTCATTCCGATTACACGGGCCTCTTGATGGTGCCTGTGTTGGCCAGATTACAGAGTCCAAAAGTGATCAATTTGAGAATGGGGAGTATGTTCTTGGGAACTTTGGATGGCGAGAGTATTGGATTTCTAAAGGAGGGGGAGGATTAGGAGGAAATGGCATTATGAAAATTGATTCAACAATTGCTCCAATACAGTCTTTCTTGGGTGTGCTCGGCATGCCAGGCCTCACTGCGTATGTTGGGCTTGTGAAGATAGGTAGATTAAATGAAGGCAGGGACACGGTGTTTATCTCAGCTGCATCCGGTGCAGTAGGTTCAGTAGCGTGTCAAATAGCAAAGATAAAAGGATGTCATGTTGTCGGGAGTGCTGGTTCTGAGGAAAAAGTGGAGTGGTTGCTTGATGAGGTGAAGACCGATTATGCCTTCAATTATAAAAATGCAGGCGAAAACAACCTTTCTCTAGAACTAAAAAAGGGGTGCCCGGAGGGAATTGATCTTTATTTTGATAATGTTGGTGGAAAACAATTGGAGGCATCCATTGAAAACATGAAGACATTTGGGAGAATTGTTCTTTGTGGCATGATATCGCAATACAATGCTACATCTCCACCTATAGGCCCATCAAATATGTTTTTTGCTGTCACAAATAGACTTAGACTGGAGGGGTTTATTGTAAGGGATCATTATAATGTGCTAGATGAATTCCATTCCTCAATGGCTAGATGGATTGGAGAAGGGAGGATTAAATGGAAAGAAACAATAGTTGAAGGATTGGAAAATGCGCCTCGAGCGTTTACTGGATTATTCAAAGGAGAGAACTTTGGCAAGATGCTGGTAAAAATTGGATCGGAGGTGTAGAGTTATTGATTGGATATTATGACTGTTTTTTGAGACCGAAGGGGCTGTAATGAAAAACATACATTGAAACACAATTATTGACCGCTTTAGAAAGGATGAACCATTATTCATGATTTTTTAAGATTAGGCAATTTCTTTCATATCTGGAATCGTCAAACAATCTGGATAATTGTATTGCCTCTTCTGTTGGCAAACAGGTTCAATTTTCACGCCTCTGCTGATTTGCATTCCAAAAACAATTCAAAAGTTGGTCATATTAACAACTCAATTACAATAGGGGTATTTATGCAATGCCTAACTGGGGTTTTAAGAACTGGCTACAACTTCCTATCTTGTTATGGTGAATTGAAAGTCTACAAATAGAAAATTGCGTAAAGTAGAATCGACTTATAACAATGCGTACAAGTATATTTTCCTTGTTATATTAGAGAATAACAATATGAGACTTGTTCAAATATCCGATTTGCATATAGGGGGCCTATTCAAGCAGGATGCTTTTGACAAACTGGTTGACGAGGTAAATAATGATCTTAAACCCGATGTGATTATAATATCGGGAGACCTGACTGATGATGGCCTTATTTTTCAATTCGAACAAGCAAAAAATGAAATACAGAAACTCAAGTGCAACAATATTATTGTATTTCCAGGCAATCATGACTATCGCCACACTGGCTACCTTCTCTTTAAAAAATTCTTTCCAATTGCCAATAGGGACAGTTCTAATGTTTATGAGTTTAATGAGAACAATGGCAAACGTCAAACTGTGGTGGTAGCTACTGTTGGAACTGCGCAACCCGATAGGGATGAGGGTGAGGTGGGAAATGGACAGAACTTGTGGTTGAATAAGGTGCTAAAGAAATATGATAGCATTGACCAACAAAATATTGATCGCGGACAAATTAGGAAAATTGTGGCAATGCATCACCACTTAATAGCTATACCCGATACTGGATACACAAATGTTGTAGGCATATCCGATGCCGGTGATGTCCTAAGAACCTGCCTTGAAAACAATGTAGATTTAGTTATATGTGGCCACAAGCATAGACCATGGTTGTGGAATTTAGGAACAATGAAAATTGCATATGCTGGGACAGCATGCTCATGGAGATATAGGGGGGTATTTGAAGACACTTACAACATCATTGACATTGGGGAAGACAACAGGATTGATGTGGACCTAAAGATAGTGGGTGGAAAAAGAATACCGTTGTCAGAAGTGGTAAACGAATATAAGCCTGAAGAAGGGTTGCAAGAATAGCCAACGGCACTGAATATATTTTGGTCTATGAGGATACCTGGTATATCCATTGTTCAACACAGCAATATTAAAATTTTTAATGAAATATTCAGCGACGGATGATGTACCAGACTGTTAAAATATTGTTGCTTTTTTGTGAGGTAATGGTTGCATTTGAGAGCGGTTAAGGATTTGTAACAGGATACAGGACATTTGACATATCCGTATTCCTGATTTGGTATATTGATTGGCTAACCCGAAGCCCTTGCCATGGCGCATGGATGATCCCTGCAGATTCTGTAAATTCGATTATTTTGGGTATGTTATTTTTGCGATTTTTTTTCTTTTGCTTCCTCTAAAATTTCATTTATGTATTGTTTTACTTCTTTTGAATCTATTGTTGCTGTTTCTTCATTTCTGTTTTCGTCGTTTTTTTGATCATTCAAAATGTTGACAACCTTTTCCTCGATTTCATTGTGACTCTGAGCAGATCCGATATTCTCAAGAAGATTGACGTCATATTGTAATGCAATTCTTTTGATCGTATTTCTTAATTTTTTATCTTTAGATATTGAAATTGCTGATAAATATAGTCCTATAAAAATCAGGAAAGTTGAGAATCCTACTGCTGAAACAGATGCTAAACCAAATGGGGGAAAAGGGGTCGATGTCAACAAGACAGCTTGATTTGAAATAAATAAAATAATCAATCCAAATGTGGTAAGCATAAGATATTCTTTTGCTGGGTATTTTTTTGGTATTTTTTTTGACATAATCCAAAATACGAGTCCAAACAATATCCCGCCAGCTGGCTTACTGAGTGTAAAGATAATGGTAAGCAAGCTTCCATTTTCATATGGGCTTTCTAATATCAGTGGTGCAAATAAATTATAAAAGGCCGAGATATATTGACTTAAAAAATATAATAATGGTATAAGCAAAACAATTAGGAATAATTTATTTCTCTTCACTATTTGTTTAAAAAAGACGGTTAATGTGGCATACCATGTCAAACTAAATGAGATTATTAAAGTTAAAGACTGATAATAGTGTAAATTATCGCTTAAGGACCCGCTAATGATATAAATCGATGTAGTTCCCCTAAAAGAAGGTGATATTGGGTTCCAGCTATTGACTACGCTTAAGACAAAACAAAGTGTTATAATCAGGTTTATTGAAATTGATAAAGTTGCTATAGCGTACATTAATAACGATCTGTTTTTTTTATTGAACCTAAACCATCTCCAAAATTTTTCTGTAATGACTATCATCGTAATGATTGAGAGAGTGTAGCTTGAAGCAATGGATGTCGTTAGTATTGCTGTATTATAATGGGAAAATACATAAACTTGAAATAAAGTCACGCCAATTATGCCGATCAGCACTGCTTGATTTGCTAAAGTTGTTTTTTTTAATAGTCTGTAAAATTTAACATGGGGTTTATACGTAACTTTACAAATTAAACATAAAATAACTAATGATTGAGAAATAATGTAAATAGTGTTTAGAATTATAAAAAAGATGTTTTTAGCAGAATCATCAATTGCTCTCAAAAAAAAATCCGCGTTTTTAATAAATGTAACGTCTATGATCAATGTTGTCAATAAAATTAACATGGACGTTAAAAAAAACTTGAAATTGGAGAAAAGACCGAACCAAAAGATTTTGCCTATTTTCAAGTTATTCTTGTCCTATACAATCAATATTTCTACCAAATTAAAAAACCTACATGCGTTTTTAAAAAAAAATTCTATTGTTTGTACTGTAAATTAACATTTGTTTGTAATTGTATTTTCTTGTAATTAAAGATAGATTAAACTTAATTAGATGAAATAAAATAAAACATATCATGAAAATCATCATTGTCGTATTTATGCTCTTTTCTGGGTTATCTTTGTTGTATTCTCAATTTGATTATGTTTATGGCCAAAACATTACCACAAAAACTTCATCAAAGAATATTGGGATTGACTTTAATGATCAAAATACGCTTGAAGAATTGGCAAAGTCGTGGTGGCAATGGGCATACTATTTACCCATGGATAAAAATCCCGGTGTAGATAAAACAGGAGTAAATTGTTCACAGGGTCAAAATGGTCCAGTTTTTTTCCTTATTGGCTCATTTGATGGTTCTTTGGTGAATAGAGAATGCGTAGTACCTAAAGATAAACCACTATTTTTCCCCATTTTAAATTCAGAATGTTCGCCTATCGAATATCCTTCTATTAAATCTGATGAAGGGTTAAAAAAATGTGCAAAAACTTTTCAGGACATGGCAAAGGGCTTGAAAGCTTCATTAGATGGTAATCCCTTGCCAGTTATTAGAATAGCGACAGATATCTTTAATTTTACATTACCCGGCAATAACATTTTCGGCACCGGTGTACCAATGAAGAGCCATTCGGCCAGCGATGGACATTTTTCGTATGTGACCTCATTGTCACCCGGCACTCACATTTTAAAATTTTCGGGCTCCACCGAGCCAACTTCAACTTCATTGAATGATTTTAGGCAAGAGAATGTTTACAATATTATTGTTCCTCCATAATTGTTTAATGCCTGCTTATCCTTTTTAATTTGGGATATCAAAAAGATCTTTGAGATTATACTTTTATACGCTATCTCATTTTTTATTCAAACTTATTTATATATTAAATTAAAGCTAATTTACAGTATTGTATATTTCTTGTCATTTTCTTTTTATTATCTTCGTATGCATGAAACAAAGTTGGTTCTTTAACTTAAGATGGAATAGATCAATACAAAAGTTATGAAAAAATACATTGTCTATAAAAACAGTTATTTAAGAGTATAAAGGTGCTTTTGCGATGGCTGATGTTTATACTTAGAGACACACCAAAAGATTTTCTTATAACTACCGAATATGCCAACTATACGCAAATTTGTCATGGATGAGATTTTATGTGTTTATATTCTCTGAATAAACTATTTTTTAATAATGCTTAAAATGCATTGTTTTCTTAAATAATTGATTGAGGTCGGTGTCATAAAATGGAAAATATGGATGAAGGAACCTACAAATGGAATGGTAATTTATTAACTTTATCATGCGGCTGTAAAATGGAGTTTGATTCGAATAGCTTTGACATGGTTGAATCTGACTACTGCAAATTTCACACCAAAACTAAATTTCATTAAAAGGATTGTGATTTATCATGAAAGTCAATATTGATGCACCTAAAACAATACTGATAATTATTTTAATGGATAAATTGAGGCCTGGATGAGGGTGTTTTATAATCGGATAAGGCTGGTCATTCCTTTAGCGAAAAACTAGTTGTTGGAAATGCAAATTACTTGTTCTTTTTTTGCTGTTCTATAAAATGATCCACTGTTTTTAGCAAGCCCTTAATGCGAATCAGCCACAAATGCAGGTATTGTACAATTTTTTAGTATTAAACGATTTAGCATATCTTTAAATCAATATTGTATTTTGTTGTTATAACTCTCTTTTTCAAGATAAAAATTTTGAGATGAATTGAAAAATTTTCATTGCAAAAAATTTAGTATTTATCCTGAAAAGAAAAAGGTATTTTCGAAAATAAAATAACAAGCAAAAAAATAGTAAAGACCTGCTTGCATAAAAAAACATGAATGGATAAATCAATAGTGTTGTTGCCAGTATTGACCCAAATGCCAATCACGTTTTTATAATATTTGATATGTTAATGGATATGATAGTTTACCTGATAACATAATGAATATCCGCACTCCACAAAATATTTTCATTAAAAACCATTGATAAAAAAATAAAACAGCAAAAATATTAAATGTTTTAATCACATATGTATATCACGGGAGAATTCAAAGAATCAGCAAAAACAGACATAATTCATGGAATTGATAATGTAGCGAATACCCTATTACAGTTCATATCCAATGCCACTTATAAAATTGATTCGTGTGTGGATTACACACGACCATATTTAACTATAGAAATTAAAAAACTAAAAGATGCTTTGCTTGATGCAAAAACAAGAGGTGTTAAAATAAGGTATCTTACTGAAATAACAAAAGGTAACCTTAGCTATTGCAAACAAATAATGCCGTTAGTTGATGAATTTCGTCACTTAAACGGTATCAAAGGAAATTTTTACCTAAGCGAACAAGAGTATGCTGCCCCTGCCACATTTCATAGAAAAGAAAGGTCTGCAGACACGATTATTCATAGCACTGTTAAGGAAATTGTAGTGCAACAGCAATATGTCTTTGATAGCCTTTGGAATGCCTCTACTTCTGCAGAAAGAAAAATAATAGAAATTGAAGGGGATGTTAGTTTTGGAATAACAGAAATTATTGATCATACATCGTATTCCCAAGAGTTATTTATCAATTTGATAAAATCCGCCAAATCAGAGATATTGCTAATCCTTCCCACGGTCAATGCCTTTATGCGCAAATATAGAATTGGTGCAATACACCTGCTAAGGGAATTATCTACAGACACTCAGAGAAGAAAAGCATCATCAACCACATCATCAACAAAAGATAATCTGCAAAAAGAAGGTGGACGTGGAGGCGTTCATATCAGAATTTTAACTCCTCAGAATGAAACAATCAATAAAATAATGGATGAATTAAATATAAAGCCATCAACAGAAAAAAGTATCGATTTTCCTTCTACTTCTGGCAAAATCCATAGTTCTCTGTTTCAAGTAAGACCTTTGGAATCAATAGCAGAGCATAATGTAACCACAGTAACAATATTGGTAGTTGATAGACACGCGTCATTAGTTTTGGAAAAGGTAGATGATTCCAAAGAAACTTTTGCAGAAGCGATAGGATTGTCAACCTATTCTACAAGTGAACCAACGATAATGTCTTATGTTTCAATATTTGAGAATTTTTGGAACCAGATTGAATTATACGAAAAACTAAAAGAACATGAAAAAATGCAAAAAGAGTTTATTGATATTGCAAGCCATGAATTTAAGACACCTACTCAATCAATTTTAGCATATTCCACTCTAATACGGCGTCATCCTGAAAGGAGAGACGAAATGATTGATGCTATAGAAAGAAATGCTGTAAGACTTCAAAGCCTTACAAACAACATATTGGATGTTTCAAGAATCGACAGCCAAACCTTAAAGCTAAACAAGGAGAAGTTTAACATTAATGAAAAGATGAGGGATATTGTAAATGATTTAAAGACAAGGCATGGCACGGAGATAACATTTGCTGATCCAAAAGTGGATCCTATTGTTGTAGAAGCAGATAAAATTAGAATTTACGAGGTTATTTCAAATCTGTTGACTAATGCAATTAAAATTATACAGAATAATAGCAGTAGCATCGGCAATAGTAATAGGGGTGGTGATAATGATCTCATTGAGGATACTATAACAGTCTTTACAACCTTAAATTCCAATACGCTCTATCAGAGAGGCAGTGGTAGCGTTGAGACTGGTGAGGTTATTATTAGTATAAGGGATAGAGGGACGGGTATTGACCCTGCTATAAAGGATAAATTATTTTCCAAATTCTTTACCAAATCAGAAACGGGCACGGGATTGGGGTTGTATATTTGCAAAGGGATTATTGAATCACATGGTGGAAGGATATGGGCAGAAAACAATAGAGATGGTAAAGGGGCAACATTTTCATTTAGCCTACCGATCAACAAACAAGAACAACAACAACTAGTCTATTCAACCAACAAGCAAGATGGCACAGATCAATGATGAATAATAATAATTATAATTATAATAATAGGATCTTGTTGGTCGACGATGAACCTGATATCACTTTGACCTTTCGCTTAGTGTTGGAAGACAATGGGTTTTTAGTTAATGCTTTTACTGATTCTCCTCTGGCTTTATCCTCTTTCAAGCAGGGGTTGTACGCTTTGGCACTTATTGATATTAAGATGCCAAAAATAAATGGTTTTGATTTATACAGAGAGATAAGGAGATTGGATAATAAAATTAAAGTCTGTTTTATGACGGCATTTGATATTAATAAGGATGAATTAAACGCAGCAATACCCACACTAAAGGAAGAAAACCCTGTTATTTTTAGAAAACCAATAAAAATAGAAGATTTAGTGGAGGGAATAAACACAGAGTTAGAGGGCTGACTACTAGGTCATTCTAAATGGTCACCCAAATAAAAAACAAAACCTGTAGCCCTAATTTGTTGTTTTAACATCTGTGGGATTAGAAATTGCATAGTAAAAAACTTAAAGAAGAATGGTACAATGTCACCTCTTCATATCTGAATTGAAATAAAGGATTCAATTCGTATAAAAAATCAATTTGAGGTTAACCTTCTCTGTTTTTTTAGTTGGAGTGCTGTTAAACCAATTAGAATAAGAAATACACCTATTAGAATTATGACAAAACCATTGTTGGTCCATTCTGGATTGTCATACATAAATGAGGTGGATGGCCCCACAACTGAGTTGCTTTGCATTGTAAATATTATCCCTGCCGCCACCAGGATTATCCCTACAATGATTGGATATTT
Organism: uncultured Nitrososphaeraceae archaeon; assembly: GCA_963779615.1. Taxonomy (GTDB): domain Archaea; phylum Thermoproteota; class Nitrososphaeria; order Nitrososphaerales; family Nitrososphaeraceae; genus Nitrosocosmicus. Next base: position 692,974 of record CAVZZA010000003.1, on the reverse strand, counting down.
TCCATATCTTGCATAACCCATTATTTTTCTAAAAGGTTATCACAAAAAAACTTTAAGTGTATATACCATTTCTGTCTCAATAATATTTATTCTTATTTTTATTTTTACTGGCATTTGAGCAAAATATTTTGCTAACTTGGTATATATCAAAAAAGAGAGAAAGACAATGAAAGCAGCAGTATTCCGATCGCACAATAGAGATCCAAACAGGGTTGTAAAAATCGAGGACATAGATGTTCCAAAGATTAACCCAAATGAAGTATTGATAAAAATTGAATCAGCATCCTACAATTACGATGATCTGTGGGCAATTTGGGGAGAGCCAATAAAAATTCCCATGCCGCATATATCTGGGACAGACATCGCTGGGACTATAGAGGAGGTAGGGGAAAACGTAACCTCGCTAAAGATAGGCGATAGGGTTGTCTCTCACGCAAACCTGAGTTGCAGAGCGTGTAAAATGTGTACTTCTGGCAGGGAATACGATTGCGAAAAAAGGCAAGTGTGGGGATTCCAGACTGGTCCCCTATGGGGTGGATATTGTCAGTATACCCATTTGCCTGAGGTAAATGTAGCAAAAATAGCAAATAATGTGTCCTTTGACGATGCTGCAGCAATATCTATGGTCGGGATGACCTCGTGGCACATGCTTGTGGGCAGAGCCAATATCAAACCCGGGCAAACAGTGTTGGTAATGGGTGGGACAAGTGGAGTTGGCATGATCGGGATACAGATTGCAAAACTTTACAATTGCAACGTGATTGCGACGGCTGGAAATCAGCAGAAAATGGACAAATGCAAAGAGCTGGGTGCAGATTACGTTGTAAACCATAGGGAGCAGGATTGGTACAAAAAAGTGAGGGATATGACAAATAAAAAAGGTGTGGATGTTGTATTTGAGCATATTGGAAAAAACGTATTTCCGCAAGAGGTATCATTATTGAAGATGGGGGGGATTCTTGGTTTCTACTGGCTCTACAACCGGATACGATTCTTCGCTGGATTTGAGGTACCTTTTCTTTAAAGGAATAACGCTTATGGGCTCAACACAGGGAACAAAAGCTGAACTTGAAGAGGTATTATATTGGACCTCAAAAGGAAAACTTAAACCTTTGATAAATTTGGTACTGCCTTTTGGTGATATGGTCAAAGGACATGTAATGATGGCCAATGGGGAACAAATAGGAAAAACCATAACAACACCACAAAAGATCTAGATGATGAACCAAAAGTTATACCCCTATCAAAATTCTATATGGTTTGTAGGATATTCTTATAATATGTTACCAAAAAGGATTATGAATGGTATACATATTTTATTATTTTTCCATTGGAGAAAGGGGAGTTGGATGGTTGTCTTATTCTGTTGAATCAAACCCGATCGATTTTTTTATATATTCAATACACCCCAAGTTATTATAGGAAAGAAATGGGGGGTCAGACAATTGCAAATTGTGGACCTGATGTCTTTTGATATATCTTGAAACTGATTTAACGGTTTTTTTATTTATCTAGTTAGTTTATTGCTTTCTTGTTCTTAACCCTCTTCAGTAGAACGCAAGATGTTGAGGGCAGAGCCTGCTTGGAACCACTTTATCTGGGCTTCGTTGTAGGAGTGCTGCAGTGATATTTCTTCTATTCCATCATTATGGTGTAAGATGCAATTAACATGTTTATTGGGTTTAAGATCATCAAGGCCAGTTATGCTAATCCTGTCATCTTCCATAACTTTGTCATAATCTAGCGGATCTACAAATGTTAATGCTAGTATTCCTTGTTTTTTAAGGTTGGTTTCGTGGATCCTTGCGAAACTTCTGGCAACAACTGCTGCGCAACCCAGGTATCGGGGTGTCATGGCCGCGTGTTCCCTACTGCTGCCCTCTCCATAATTCTTATCTCCTATTATAATCCATTTAAGACCTCTTTTTTTGTACTCCCTTGCTATGTGGGCAAATGATTCGATTTTAGAGTCGAGAATGTTCTTGCCAATGCCTACTTTGCCTTCGTGAAAGGCGTTAACAGCACCAAGGAGTAAGTTGTCACTTAATTTGTCTAAATGTCCCCTATACATTAACCAAGGTCCAGCTGGCGAGATATGATTTGTTGTACACTTTCCCATTACTTTTGCTAATATTGGTAATTTGTCAAAATCACTGCCATCCCATTTTGGGAAGGGCTGGAGTAACTGCAATCTGGAACTATCTTCCTTAATTATTATGTGGACTTGATCTGGATTATCATCTGGTGCTACATATGTATCCATGACATCTTTGAATCCATTTTCAGGAATTTCAGGTGCTGCTTCAGGGGGATTCAGCATGAACTTTGTACCGTCGTTTGCAACTAGCGTGTCTGTGAGTGGATTAAATGAAAGCCTACCAGCCAGAGCCAGAGCTATAACAAGTTCTGGACTTCCAATAAAATTCATCGTTTCCCTTCTTCCGTCATTTCTTCCGGGAAAATTTCTGTTATATGATGTAATGATGATATTGGGCTCTCCTTTCTTTAACTCTGGTCTGTTCCACTGCCCTATGCAAGGACCACATGCATTTGCCAGCACATTGGCGCCAATGTCTCTGAGCAGCTGCATTTGTCCATCCCTTTCAATTGTGGCACGAATCATTTCAGAACCCGGTGTAACCTGTAACGGAGTTTTAGTTTTGATGCCTCTCTCTCTTGCTTGTTTGGCAATATCTGCGGCGCGTGACATGTCCTCATAGGAAGAATTTGTGCAACTTCCAATAAGGCTGACCGAAATTGTATCGATGTAGTTATTTTTCCTAAGATCCTCAGCCATCTTCGAAATTGGCCTTCCGAGGTCAGGTGTATGAGGACCCACAATATAGGGCTCTAGTTCAGAAAGATTGATTTCAATTAATTGATCAAAGTACTTTAACCCATTCTCTTTATTCTCGCCAACTTCTTTTTCTATCTCTGGATCCTGGGTTAGTAAATCCACATGTTTGTTTGCAAGATCAGCTATTGGTTTTCGCCCTGTTGCCCTAAGATATGTTTCCATTGTCTTGTCATACGGAAATACCGAGCAGGTGGCGCCAACTTCTGCACCCATGTTTGTGATGGTTGCCTTGCCGGTGCAGCTGATGGTTCTTGCGCCGGGTCCAAAATACTCTATTATTGAGTTTGTCCCTCCTGAAACTGTGAGTTTTGAGGTTACATAGAGTATAATGTCTTTTGGTGAGGCCCAGCCATTCAGCTTTCCTGTCAAGTATACGCCAATACGTTTTGGGTACAATAGCTCCCAGGGCAATCCTGCCATTACTTCTGCAGCATCAAGACCCCCAACTCCCATCGCGAGCATTCCAAGACCTCCTGCATTTGGGGTATGAGAATCTGTACCTATCATTAATCCTCCAGGAAAAGCATAGTTTTCAAGAACTACCTGATGTATAATACCGGAGCCAGGCCTCCAGAAGCCTATTCCATATTTTCTTGATGCTGATTCTAAGAATTGATACACTTCGTTGTTTTCATAGAGCGCAGCCTTTGTATCCGACTCACTTCCTGTTCGTGCCTGAATAAGGTGATCGCAGTGAACAGTTGTCGGAACAGCTGTACGCTTCAGACCTGCTTGCACAAACTGAAGAATCGTCATTTGGCCTGTAACATCTTGTAGTGCAACCCTATCTGGATTTAAAAGAACATAATCATTGGCTGGGAGTAAGGTGTTCTCGCCACCACCACCAGATCCAAAATCTGTATTTTTATCAAGATGTCCGATTAGAATTTTTTCCGAAATTGTGAGAGGGCGATTTATGATTTTCCTAAATCTTGAGATGTTGTCTTGCAGTTTTTCATATACTTTTGTAACTAAATTTGGTGTTGTTGTCTCTACCTCTATTTTCAGATTAACATTGGACATAGAAGATATACATCTTCAATAGGTATTCAAAGTATTTATCCTATTATAATTCCCTAAGTTTCCATTATCTGTAAAAATATTTGTGCGGCTGTGTTTTTAAATTAATAGAAAGTCATGGGAGTTCTGCAACACAAACACAAACACAAGTGGCATTATGCACCTAGTAACAGTAGCATATTTATTTATGTGCTTTTGCAATATTCTGCAAGTGAAAAAACCCAACCAAGTGTTTTATGATGGTGGTTGGATCTCCCGAACACTGAGGTTTTTAAAATAATAGGATATATTGTCAGACCTGAATGTTACTATTGAGCCTCCATTAGTTATTATGTAGTCTTTTGGTTTTCCGCAGTGGGGACTATGGAATACATCATCGGAGCTATTTGCAAACCATCCACCATCATCTGTTAATTCGGTTACTTTTTTCCAATCGTTCTTATTGTTGTCATCAATGTAGGATTCCATTTTTACTGCCTTGTCATTATCTGTGTTGTACATTATGACTTTCCATCCTACCCATTTTCCCAAAAGCGGATCATTTGTTGCCTGTGTTGTGCCTCTCGCATCTGTGTATCCACCGATGTGCCATATCTCCTTTTTCCATGATGCCTTCCCATCATTAATATTCAATACGCCATTTAATGCAGTGCCTTCGCAGGGAGCAGATGATCTGTGCAATCCCCCCCTAGCACGCCAACTTATGTCTGGCGAAATATTTTTTTCATCACCTTCGGTGCTTTCTTCGTCTTCCTGACCTTCACCACCACCGCCATTACCACCACTGTTAATAACTGATGTTGGTTTGACGTATCCTGTGATCTCCACGTTTTTCCATAGGGGTTCACCTTTGGGTGTATTGACATTCATCCTTACTTCAGGTTTATCAATGAACCATGATCCGTCATCATTATTCCTTGTAACTGGAATGTGAGATGTAATTGAGAACGTTTTGTCATTTGTTGGATTATCCATATCCATAAACCATTCTCTTCCCCCATTTTTGGTTGGGTAAATGTCTTTTATTTCAAATCTGTCTATTCCGGCATTGTTCAAATTATGATTTTGCTGTGGTGTTGTTAACCCATAATAGTAATACATTAAAATAATTACTGCAAAAATGCTTCCACCTATTGCCAACAACCGTAATTTTGTTACATTCAAACTCTATTGCACCTAACTTGATATTATTCTTAACTTTTCATTGGCATTAAATAGATTACCTATTTATTAAGAATTTTTTAATGGTGGGAATTATTCGAGGCCCAAGAATAGAACAAAAATGTGTATCGAAATACATTTGATCGTTATACAAAAAGTAGAATTGATAAATTTGAGATATCTTCTTTGATGAACAATTAGTTTTAATTTTATGTGCTCTTGATATTTCAGATCGAATGTGAATACATTTAACTTAAATACTATCAATTCGTATACTAATTATTAGTGCCTCGCAAATGCAAAAATTTGATTTTGAAAATAGTATTGGATTTATAATCAACAGGACCGCAAAGGTGTTGATTCAGGCCTTTGACCAGGAACTACGGAAGAATGTGGGAATTACTTTCGGTCAATGGAAGATCATTATAATACTGGTGAATAATGATGATAATGGCTTAACTCAGAAAGAGATAGCCGATAAGCTTGGCCTTGAGGGCCCGACTCTTATCCCTATTATCGATAAATTAGAAAAAGATGGGTTTGTTGTCAGAAAAGTAGATCCGACTGACAGGCGAAACAATAGAATTTTTCTTACAGAAAAACTATGCGGTGTTCAGGATCTGATGATAGACTGTGGATTAAGGATAAAAAAAATATCTTTGAATGACATTTCTGAAGAAAATATTTCAATAACAAAAAACACATTGGAAAAAATGTGGAACAACATCCAAAACGAATTCAATTTAAACCTTGCAGAGCAGTATAAACAAAAAAGAAATAATGCTGTTATGCCCGAACTACAAGAAAAAGAAAAAGTTGCTTCCACCTTTAATAAAACCTCGCCAGGTCTTTGAATAAAAAACTCAATACAAAATATGAATAAATAAGGGAAAATTAATGAAAAATTCAAAAAAAGAAAAAACAAATGAAATACAAGGGGCATTTTCAAAAGATGGCGATAATGATGACGGTCGTTATAATTCTCAACCAAAAAAACACTTAAAAATTCCACCTTATGCATGGAAAATTCTTGTTATTCTGAGTTGTATTGCGACTATGGTAATGTATGCAGAGACAATGCTGATACCGGCCATTCCAACATTGATAAGCAATTTTGATGTGTCGTATGGATTGTCTTCTTGGATTTTGACCTCATACCTGATATCTGGAGCTGTTATGACTCCCATAGCCGGCAAGTTATCTGATACTTATGGTAGGAAAAAGATATTGTTGATAATAATGGTAATATATACAGCGGGTGTCTCTCTTGGGGGGTTTGCAAATGATATATTTACCCTTATAATCTCAAGGGCAATTCAGGGATTTGGTATGTCAATGTTTCCAATTGCTTTTAGCATCGTGAGAGACCAATTCCCGCGCGAAAAAATATCGATTGCACAGGGTGCTATTACCTCTATGTTTGCAGCTGGCTCGGTTATTGGATTATCCATTGGCGGCCTTATTATCCAGCATTTTGGTTGGAGAATGACCTTTTTTACAATAATACCTATTTCAATAATACTCCTATACATAATTCGAAAGTATATCCATATCGACGATGATTACAGCTACGAAATAGAAAACAGTAAATTAAATGCGGAAAAGGCCAAAACGGCAAAAGGCCACAATAATGGTAAAAAACCAGAGAGGGAAGTAAAAATAAGGAAAAGCCAAATGGATGTTAAAGGATCGATACTGTTGGCAATTACCATCACTTCGTTTCTTCTTTCGATAACATTATTGCAGCCCCCGGCAGCAGGGCCCGGACCAGCAACAGGAGCAGATGGTAGCCTAAATATCAAATCCAATGGTGTTTCTAACTTTTACAATACCTTTGAAACTATTTTTCCCTTTTTAGCAATGGGGACGGTTTCGCTTATCCTGTTTGTTTACACTGAAAGACGCGCCGAATTTCCATTGATTGACTTTAAAATTTTCCTTCAGCCCACAATATTGTTTTCTAGTCTGATTATAATGATTGTGGGCATGTCGATGTTTATGGTTTTTCAGACCATACCTATTCTAGTACAAACTTCACAACCCATTGGATTTGGAGAAAACTCTGTAGACACCGGTAGAGTTCAACTGCCGTTTGCAATTGTACTTTTGATATTTGGACCCACGTCTGGATTCATCATATCCAAATTGGGATCCCTAAAACCGATTATCTTTGGTTCTATTTTAACCACATTTGGCTTTGCCGTGTTGTTCTTATTTCATTCCTCGGAATTATTTATCTCAACCGGTTTAGCCATATTGTCCGCTGGGCTATCGCTAGCTGCCGTTGGCGCAATGAACATAATCATTCTATCTTCACCACGGGAGTCTGCTGGGGTGACTATAGGGATGAGTAGCATGTTAAGGATAATAGGAGCCTCTATCGGTCCGGCTCTTGCTGCAATGTATATGCAAACTAATCAAACCGTGATTAATATTAAAGGAGTGTCCGAATCATTGCCCTCAACCTATTCTTTTAATTTGATATTTCTTACTGCTGTAATACTTTCAATTGTGTCAATAGCAATATCTATAGCATTGAGTAGAAAGACAAAGGCACTTCGGGTAAATGTTTAAAAATGCAGTAACTTAAAGGTAATCCAACCTATATTTTCTGTATTGTTTGTTGCATGGATATAAAATCCTTTATTCTATTGGCTATTTGATTAAAAAAAGCGACATCATCCTGAATTATTACTGTTATAAAACTGAATATAATGCATTTAACAATTGCAAAAAGATTAAGGTATTAACTACGCATTAAAAATAAGGAAATGCCAATCAACAACCATCTTTTGATACTCTCTGTTCATATATTAGATGTCTTGCATATTTAGAAACAGTATTCTCTGTTCAGCATGGCAATGAATGATGATGCCCATCTAAAAAGGAGATGCTAATATTCTATAGTTTACCAGCCCTGATGCTATTTCAGTTATCCTGGCATAATTTCTCAACCTGTTTCTGAAGACATCGCTCATTATCCTGTACCTTTTCATTCTGCAAATGGTGTGCTCTATCGCCATTCTCTTTCTAGAGTGGTTCTGGTTGTAATCTTTCTCTTCTTGAGACAGGTCTTTTTGGTTTCTCTTTTTGTTTGGCAAGGATGATATTTGGTCAGGAATGTCTTTCTCAACCCCAAGATAACCAAGCTCAAACACGCTGACAACCTGCTTTGGGGTTATTGAGTGATTCTTTTTGTATATGTCATAGTCATGCCTTTATCCTTTCTTGTGGCTTGCTTTGTGAATGATGAGGCCCTGGTTGTTAACCATAAGCTGTCTTTACGGTATGCCTTTTCTTCTTGCCCTAATAGTACATCTTCTTTCGTCTCTTATTTTAAGGCCTTGAAATTTGTTGTTCTGTGCAATCTATGAATGACAGAATCCGTGGAAAATGCCTTCAACTTCCTCTGGTGTGCGCAGCCTTTTGGTTATTTTGCGCATCTTTTGTGGAATTGGCACGCACTTTCTTACCGGCGGCTCAATCTTCTGTATGTCCATGCAAATGTTACTCTGGTCCAAGTCAAACAAAAAAAAACCAGCCAATGTGTGGATATTGTAAAGACGGCAGTAGACCAAAAGCATCATAAACCTGTTCTTTACATCCAGTTTGAAATGCCTGCCTGCACCTATGGATCGTTCCCTACTGTCTTTTCTATTGGACGGTCGCCTGATCTCATGCCTGCCGTGTCTTTTCAATAGCCCCTTATCACAAATATCGTCAAACTCCTTTACCGTCAGACCGGTGAATTATTTGAAAAGTATCGGTTTTTTGGATAACCTGTCATACGAGAGCAAAGAAAGTACAGGGAATCAATGGGAATCAATGAATTAATGGTCATAAAGATGTCTAGTGGCAATTAAGCAAGAGATCTATTATTATTTAAAAGCTATGTGCTCTCTAGTCATTCTTAACCTGTCTTTCTTTAACTCCGCAAAATACTTCGCTTTAGACAGCGTTTTGTCCATTAGTCCGCTAACGCCTATTTTGTTGAAACATCATTATTTTTTACTTTGTGATCTTTCCAATACTGTTATTCCTGTCTCTATTGAGCGATCTTTAAGGCGTTTTTTCGGTAGTTACTGTATAGGCGCAAGTTATTTGAAGATATATGTGTAGCGGAACTAACGAAGAATTAGACAATAAGGTTATAAAATAACGAAGTAAGTGTAGACAATAGGAAAAAATGAGGCATTAAGCCAAAAAGCTATATAATGGAGTGCTTGTCGGATATTCATGGGTAATCTTGAATCCATAAACATCATAGGAAAATTGTTTATTGACGATCAATACCGAAACAACTATTTGAATGCAACTGACATAGATCAGTTCTTGAGTGATGCGCAGGGACTTGACGACGCGGGAAAGCAATTTCTGAGAGACGAAAAGGAAACTATCCTAACGGCAGCAGGGAATCTAAACATAAAATATGGTATTGGTGCAGATGGTGGTCCTCCTGGACGTAGTTGTCCTCCTCCCGGAAAAAAGTCCCATTAATTGATGACTGACTATTGCCAGGCATTCCATTTCTTTGTCACTTTGTAGATAAAATTGAAAAAAAACCCGAAGAAACGTTATCTACTGACTTTAGGGATTTCCTGACCACAAAGGTAAAGATATTTCCTGAATGTGGTCTTTTTTCTTCGAAAGTGTTAATCTTAAGCAGTATTATGGACCTTGAAGCAGATATTGTGGGTACCGAACTTCTCCGTCGAGGTATTGATTACCTGCGCTTAAACATTGAAGATATACCTCATTCTTTTAGTATCTGTTATAACATATCGCAGGCTTCTGAACCACTATTTCAAATTAAAATAGGCGACTCAGTTATAAATGTGTCAGATATTTCAGTTGTATGGCTACGCAATTTTGATTTCGCTTTGAAAAGTTATGATGGCCGCCAACTAAATTCCACATTTGCCTTTCAGCAATGGCATGATGCATTGCAAACCCTGTATGGTTTACTGAAATGTACATGGATAAATAGCCTTGATAGCATGTATCATAGTAGTAGTCGTGTAAATCAACTTCTTTCTGCAAAGAACGTGGGTTTCAACATTCCATCAACGCTTATTACAAATGACCCAAATGAGGCATCCAGATTTTATCATACTTGTAATGAAAATATGGTAGTAAAAGTCTTACATCATCATGATATTGAAACAAATGGTGAGTTGTATTCCATTTACACACACGTCCTAAATCACAACGACCTCTTGAAATTTAATGATCTAGTTCACGCTCCTTGTATACTACAAGAAAGAATACATAAAACCTCTGAATTGAGAGTAACAGTAGTGGATGATAAAGTATTTGCAAGTGAGATAAAATTTGAATCAGGGGCTAAAGGTGGAGATGTTTTACATCGTTACCCCATTTCACAGCTCCATAAGAGGCCTGTCCATCTCCAAAAGGAATTTCACTCAATCTGTGTCCGATTCATTAGACTGCTCGGTCTCAAATATGGTGCCATTGACTTTATACTGGATGTAAATGAAAAACCCTATTTCTTGGAGGTCAACCCCACGGGAGACTGGGTGTGGATAGAACGACAAACGAACCTTCCAATAACCAAAGCATTGGTTGATTTAATAGAGTCTACAATGTCTTCTGAATCGAATTCCAATTCTCATTAGGCGGTATTTGGTTTGCGAAAATAATTGGGAAAATTGTGGAATCTTTATGGTAGTTAAAGGATTAGATCAAAAAGAAGTAGGATTCGGTAAGCTTCCGTTATAAGTAGAATGAATGAACTAGATTTTACCAAACGGTGAATTATCGTTCAAATTCGCAAATGGTATAGTAGGGCATTATTAGCCAAGCTCACAATTGTTGGTTCAATCAATCCTTCTTTATCTCAAATTTAATATTTAAAATATTGGGAGAATATGTATGTAGATTTAAAAACACATCATCTGGATTTGGAAAACAATGAGTACAGATTTGCTTATTGGGAAAGAAAGCAGGATATGCAATTTGTTAGTGTAGATCCTGTTATAAATTACTTGTCCACTGATGCACGGATTTTTAGGATGGAAAATTAATTTTGGACCTTCAGGAGAGAACATACAAATTCTATTTACGACTGATATCTATTTGCTATTCATAGGATTTTATAAAACACAGGTTGGATTTCTATTGATATTTTAAATGTGTGTAATGATTTTCTTCTATGGCGATATTAACTAATTCCAATAATTAAAGATCCATATACTTTACTTATGGTAGTAGAAATGCAAATACAAAGACATTACTTCTGTAATTACGAATTATGTCATTCATTAAGTATAACCTAAAAGAGCATCTTTCTGCTTAATGCCTCTAACTAATAATGCATATCAGATAATAAAATAAAAATGACACGTTTGTAAATCTTCATTGAATTCTATCATTGAATTCTATCATAAAGATTGGGATGATGACTTAGCCTAATCCCAAAATCATCTTTCTGTAGATGATGATACAACATGAGAACTGTACCAAGCCAAGATAATTCCCTACTTTCTTTTCATATCTTGTGTACAGTTTTCTAAATCGATTGTGCCATGAGTTGGTTCTTTCCACAACCAACCTTCTAGCAAGGTGTTTTTTTTCGATTTGACATCTTTTGTGTTTCTGTCTTGACTTCCCCTCTTTTTCTCCTGTACGGTAAATGTGGCACATATCCTTGGCTGATGATTTCCTGTTTTGCTGTCTTGGAATCGTACGCCTTATCAAGTCATAGGTGTTGTAGTTTTCTTATTCTGTATAAGTTATGTTTTGTTAATGATGATGATCGTTTGATAATTATATTATCCATTACATCTGTTACCATTTTTATATCATGAGTGCTTGCGGAAGACATGACAACTGAGAGTGGGATTCCTTTGTAGCCGCTAAAATATGCCTTTTTGTGCCCAGTTTGCTTCTCTACTCCACACCTTTTTGAAAAGTCTAACCCGACCCACTCCTGAAATCTTCTGTGACATGTGAAACCAGAGCCATCTCTGCAGGCAGCAACTTCCACTGACATTCAGTTCTTAGGATGTATAGGACACCATCAATTACTTTTCTGAAGGGTATGATTGGTCGGCCTATTGTTTAGGCGGTTTCTCCTTTGGTAAAATGATTTATATTTCATCCTATAGTTCTCCTGGAATATTGAGTATAGTGCAATCATCCTTTTTATCCCTCTCCTTTTGGAAACAGGCACACTTTAGCAGTGATCAAAACAAGCTATAATTCCATAGAATTTTGGGATAGACTCAGTTATTATATATTAATCGGTGTTCAACCAATATCTTTTAATCATATGATAAGTCAAGTCGTACTCAGGTAATGGTGAATTTGATCTTTCACAATCGCTATCTTGGTAATATATGTTCTTTACACTATGACAGCAGAAGATTTTTTGTAATTTCATTAATTATCTTGGCTGCGCTTCTAGTCGACTACTATATTAGCAGTGCCCTCGATACATTCAAACTACACGCCTCCTCGTCATTGGGAGTATTATCATTTTCTGTTATTGCTATATTATGTTTTTTAGGTCAGTATATCATTTTATCCATAACCAAAGCACGATTATCTGAATATAAAGTAAAAGACTCACAAATTATCCTATTACAAAAAGCAATGACGATGGTTTTGTATCTTTTAACTGGCCTTGTTGTTGTAAGCATTTTACAGATCTATATTTACTCACAATATTATATTCATATGATATCGGCAGTTGTTATAATCGCTTATGGTTTTACTTCTGTATTAATGGGTTTTCTTGCATGTAAATTGCTCAGGTGGTTTAAAATAAAGAAATCTCCCATAATCTTGATCTATGGACTAGCTGCCACATGCTTTACCATTAATGCAATAGGTTCTGCCATTTTGTTTGAGCAGTTATTAGTAGAAAAGCCCCTGATGTTTACAGGGGATTCTGCTGTTGAATTCAATTTTGAGTGTGATAAAAATCCATTCAAGTGTTTTATCATTAATTTCCAAACATATTCCCAATTCGCCTACATCATTTTGATGTGGTGTGGAAGTATAGTTCTTCTACGCTACAATATTAAAAGGGTAGGAAAACCATTATTTTGGTTTCTCATAACCGTGCCTATAATTACTTTTTATGTTATATATATTTCCGCTTATGACGAGTTGTATCAAATGAGCTCAACTATTAGTAAAACAGAAACACCTGCAATAGAGATGTTCCTTATTATCGTATTTACAACCTTCCTTGGAACCCTAAATGGTATTGGCTTTCGATCTGTAGGACGGCTTGTAAAAACTTCTCGCAGTATAAGAGAGTATATGTTTGCAGCTGCATATGGCATAGTATTTTATTTTATTGCGGCTAACTCTACAGTGGCCGCTGCAGGAATTCCTCCATTTGGGCTTATTAGCATCTCTTTCGTGCCACTATCTGCATTCCTACTCTTGGTTGGACTGTTGAACTCCGCCGTAACAGTGGCACAGGATTCTGAGTTACGCCGTGAAATAAAGAGAACTATATTGGATGAGACAAAGTTGCTTGACAGCCTAGGTACACTCAGATGCATCAGGAATTAGAGAGAAAGGTCATAAGTCTGACAGAGGCTATAACTGAACAAACTGGGATAAAACCATCACTCTCAGCAGACGAGGCAAAACATTATGCGGATGATGTGTTAAAGGAAATAAATAAAGAAAGATAAAGAACGTGCCATTATGGCATAGAAATAATTGGAGGGCTACTAGTCCTAGTCTAGTTAGAAACATCCTAAAGAAAAAAACAAATTGGTAGGATTAACTTAAAACTTTATTAACAGCATAAATTTAAACTGGATTCAGTTATGACTGTGTCTTGTTAGAGATATGATTTATTTATTGTCTCTACGGTAATTTCAATAATAATAGATATAATAGAAAATCGGGTATGGCCATTTTCTTAAATAAATTGTCTCCGGGTTTTACGATTACATTTTTTGATAACAAAGATTTGAGTATAGTTCTAGATGCCACTGGGCACCAATAGTACTGATTGAAGAATAAACATAATAGTTATCAAGACTATTGCTATGCTACATTTGATACAATAAAAGGGAATACATAAAAAATGTTAGGATATTCTATTAGCATTTTTCATTGTGGAAAATATGTATTGTATTTGTACATATATATAAATAAATTTGGATTTTGACACTGAATCCGACAGGATAATGTAAAGATAGTATGAATTCAAGTAAAAAATGATTATTTTAAGAAAGTAAAATTTCAAATTAAGAATACGGAGGTTATGAAAGGTTAAAACACAATGAGATAATTATCGAGGATTTTATCTATAAACGTAAATTCCCCAGCATATTGACTGCAAAACCATAAAATGGATAGAATAGTTGCATAAAGACCACCTGAAAAAAAGCATCAGGGGAGCATGAATGTTGTATGGGTATTACAGTTGGAAGCACCGGCTTGCATATGTGATGGCATACAGAAAATTTGAGGTGAATTGTGTCACATAAAAAATGTGGAGAGATTAGTAATAGATTCAAAGACTATAAATAGCAAAAATGCATTACCGGGGATATTCATTGCCTTTAAAAGACTTCCTTTTGCTAATGAATCTTCAATTTTGAAAATATTTTTTAATATTGTGATATTTGACTGCCTGTACCAAATCTAGATAAATAATTACCGAAAAAAGATCTTATTTTAAAGATCATGCTATTGAGAAGGAATGATCAGAACGAGAATATTTTGGTCCATAAAAGAATTCATATAAATATTCGTCCCAGCAGATATTGCTAAAAAAAGGATGAAATAAGGGGTATACAAAGATGATGCTCCTTCTGTTCTTTTGAAATTTTCTGTTCCCAAAAATGGCTTAATGTAGAATACAGTGACAAAACATTTTTAATTTTATTAAATAAATTACTTTATTTTATCATTTGGAAAAAAAAATTTATGCCTACATAATTAATATTGGTTTTTCTGCGAAATCACAGGTGACATTTTTTTTGTTACTATTATTGTAAGAGTTATTGAGAATATAGATATTATAACAGCAGTGAGAAAAATCATGTCATATGAGAAATTAGATGGATAATGCCCATCAATACCTTTGATTGACGACTTAAAACTCTCCAAATAAATTCCAGATATGGCGGGGCCAACTGACATGCCTATAAGGAACAATAGCATGGTAATTCCCAGTGAGGTTCCACTCAAATGCGGTGGTGTTGACACCAGCACAATGTTAAAAGCACCTATTTCGGCAAAGGATAGCCCAATGGCGACAACAGCCAATTCTACAGCTATTAGAAATTCATTTGAATGGTAGATGAAAAGCAAAAAAAATCCAACAGTACCTTATTATACATCCCATTATTGTTGGTTTTATGTTTCCAATCTTTGATATGAGAAACCCCGAGGATACAGACACTATCAACGTTAGTATCATAAATGGAAGCTGTACGCTTGCAGCTTCAACCGGACCACCTCCAAAGCCAAGTGGATGGGGACTTTGTATCAGTATCGGTAAGGATTGATATATTATTAATATGGAAATGCCGATTGTCATTATCAAAATATTGGTTGGAAGAAGAACTGCATCTTTTAGCAATTGTAAATTAATTAAAGGAGATTTGGACTTTTTTTGGATTGAAATGAATGTGGGTAATAAGGCAGATGATAAAGCGAATAACGCAATGGTATGCAGCAAACTATAATTATTATTATTCTCGTTACCCGTTATCAGTCCAGGTAATAACGTTAGTGCAACCAGAAATGAGGATAGCATCACAATTAATGTTATTGTTCCTTTAACATCAATGTCCCCGTTTTCCGTTTTTAATGCTAGTCTTTCTGATATGATGTGAACAAATTTTTTTATTATAAACAGCAAAATAACTGCAAATGGTATGATTGACAGAAAAGTCATACGCCAACCAAAATGTTCAACAATGGCTGCTCCTAGTCCAAGACCTACCACTGAACCTGCTGCAAATACCGAGGTGAATATTCCCTGTCCTATTGCAAGCTTTTTTTCAGGAAACTTCTCCCGGATAATTCCAAAAGCTACAGGAAACATTGCGATACCAATTCCTTGGATTATCCTTGAAACTACCATAGTCATGATATTTGTGGATATTCCACCTAGCAAAGTGCCAATTGAATAGATCACCATAATTATCAACAATACTTTTTTCTTTCCATGGATGTCGGATAATTTGCCCACAATAGGCGTCATCACTGCACCTGTAATCAAATACACTGTAAGTATCCATGAGGATGTATTGTATGGAATTTCAAAATCTTTTACAAGATCGGGGATTGCGGGTATGAGCATTGTCTCCCCATACATAGTTATGAGCGCAATTGAGCTTAGTATTACCAAAGAAATCCAGGCGTCTTTACTTATTCTTTCTTCCAATTACCCAATTTAATGCTATAGTTACCATTGATATAGCTTTTGAACCGTATCGCATTATCAATTAGGCCCAATGTTTTAATGGATACAAATAAGTTTTGACAAAAAGCATTATTTTTTGATTTATTGCATAATTTGTCTAATCAATTGATTGACTGATCTTTCATTCCTATCGCTGTTGTAGATTGATTATATTTTTTTGCATATTTTTTTATGTGTGATGGTTTGCTAGACCCTCTCAAGCGATTTTGCTATTCTCTATGTTTGTTTGTGTGATATGGTTGATAAATGAGGTTCCAATGGCCGACTTGGATTGATAATGAACACTATATCTTTACTTTTCACATGCTTCCCTATTTCAGTTTTTCTTTTGTTCAAAATCCGTTGAATCAAGAAAATGTGCATAACTCGTTTTTGGAGATGTCTTATCAATGTCGGCTGAATATTAATGTCAACGGATCAAAAATGATTATTGGTTTGATGTTTTCAAATAGATTTTATCTATCCAACCAAATATTATTTCATTTTTTCTTTGATAATTTTTAATTAGCAAATTCATAATTAAAAATTGTTTTCTGTTATTAAAAAATGAAATTTAAATTTAAAGTGGGTTACAGGATCACGCATAGGAAAAATATGGAGATGAAACACAAAAAACAATTTTTGGTATTACTTCATTAAAATTTTATTTAAAATACAAAAAGCTTAAATAAAATCCAAAGAAATGAAATGTCATGGTTGTAAATAATATTTTTAAAATTGCAGCAAGAGATGCTCAAGATAGAGCCTTTATTGCATTTGAGAGACGCCAAGTTCCAAATAGTTCAAAACCTCCAGGTGTTTATTTTCTTAGTTTTGATAAAAACGGTACTGCAATTGATCCTGCTGCTGGTGATGCTCTTATTGATAACGCGCCACAAATAATTGCTGCTGGTCTTTATGACAATAGACAATTAAATAATATGTGGCTCTATTCAAATGCGACCGGAAGTGAGATAACTATAACTATCGCTACAGTGGCTGTAACTAATAAAATAAAAATGCTTACTGGACGAATTGTAAATAATGCATTCGTAAATTGTGATCCTGCTGGTGTTTCTAGAGAAATTGATACACAAAGAATAGAAGGACTTTTTGGTTTCTATTATAATGATGGTACAAAGAACAAAATTATGGTTTATACGAATAGTGTAAATGCTGAAGCCACTGGAGAGATGGAAGGCCACTAAATAATATACTCCAATAGAATTTTTTCGGACTAGTGTCCCAATAATATGAGAAATATCTTCATCCTATTGCCAATTTATTTTTTTATAGGGCTTGTTTTTTTAACTCTAGTTAGTATTAATGTTACGCTGGTTGAAGCAATTGAGCATTATACGGTAATTGCAGCGCCTATGTGCAATTTTTCCTATTCCCAAAGTGAGGATGGTTCACAACTCAGAACATGTTTTGAACCTTTAGATTTTGATCCTAGTAATAGCACATCCAATACGGGTAACTCTAGCAATGAGGAATTAGAGGCTAGTAATTCTAGTTTGCCAAACAATGTATTAACAAAAAATAGTTTACCTTCAACAGTTAACCTTAAAGTATTAAATAATTCTAAAATATGGAAATACAAGATTAATTCTGATTCGAATATTCATAAAGACTTTGATAATGTGGGTGAGCCAACCTTTGCAAGCAACGGCAGTCTTGTCTTTTATGCCGGGAATCATTATACTGGTAGAATAATGGATAAAGACGATTGGCAACCTGTCGATCCTAATTTTGATTTTAAGGGGATACAGTCAATTCCATCGAATGCAACTATGGGTAGCGAAGAGATTGTACCTTTATTCAAGGCTGACCAACACATTGAATATGATTCCCACCATAAAATTTATTTGTGGGTTCGCCAAAGTGTCCCAGTATTATTTGCTGGTGCCCCTTCTAATATTGAAAGATTGGCAGTATCAAAAGATACTCATAACTGGGTGGTATTTGACCTGATTTCTACCTCTGTGTTAAACAATGCCCATGTTACTAGATCTTATTTGGACTATCCTGATACTACAGTAACCGATAAATTCTATTATTTGACAACTACTGTTTATGATTTAAACGAAGGGAAACAGTATGGATTGATAACACGATTTTCTTTAGATGATTTAGCAAATTCAATAGACAATCCAACCAGAGTCTTTAATTATGAAGTAGTGTTAGATAGGGGTGTTAAGCAGATAACTCCAGTAAATGGTGCTTCAAACCCTATGAGTTTTGGCGCTCAATTATTAAACGAAAGTTCGATGAAATTGTATTTTTGGTACAACGATCTGTCGGCTCCTATCAATATTAGTAAACCGATTTCACCGTGGACCGCCATTAACGATCCTAAAATGTGTCACCCAAATCTCGAAACCTGGTGGTGTAAAGCCAACACAGATAGCCGTATACGAAGTGCGTGGATGCTAGGGAACTCAATTAACTTTATGTGGAATGCATTGGGATCTTTTGATAATGGAACAACATGGATACCGTATGTAGACTCTGCGACTTTTCACCTTGGTAAAAAAGATCCATACGAAAGGAAATATCTTATATCTGAGAAGAATAGGCCATGGACATTTGGAGCTGCTTCCCCTGCTGTCAACGGAGATCTTGGTGCGAGTGCTTATTATATTGACATGGATAAACCCGATCTTTTTAATAAAACATACTTTAATCATGCCTTTGGGGTATTTAACAACACTAGCAATAAGTGGGACATGATGCAGATAATTAATAGTACATTTCCGTTACCCGTGAAAAATGAGGAGAATACATATGATTACAATTTCGGGGACTTTTTTACCACAAAAGCTCATGTAGAAGGGGATCCAGGATATAGGTGGGATATTGGCGCATATGTGATTACGGGTAAAAACTATTATGATGTTGACCCTTACTTTATGATGATAAAGTAACCCCTAAAATAAATCGGATCAGAAGGGTGACTACCCTTTCCAACAGATTCTATTTTTTTTCTTTGTTTTGTTGGCGTTCCTTGGACTCTTTCATTTCTTTCATGATTTCTTGAATTTGCTTGTTTATGTCCTCAGCAGAAAGTTCCGAATAACTTTTATTTTCAGTCAATTCGTCGGACTTCATTACACCTTCAACAACATTTTCCATGTTCTTTTTCCATTGGGCACTTCCTATGCTTTCAAGGAACATGGATGATTTGTCTTTAATGTTTCGTTTCAATAATTTTAAAAATTGTTTGTCAAAAGCAACTGATTGTGCTGAATAGTATAGGCCAATCAACAAAAGATATGAGGATAACGGCATAATCAAGAGTGTGTTTAATCCAAATAGGGGATATGGTATAATGCTTAGAATGGATATCTGAATGCTACTGAATAGCATCATGATTCCAATTGAAGATAATATAAGAGCGTTTTTTAGGTTGCCATTAGGCAATCCTTTTGATATGAGCAGAAAAATAACAGCGAAGAATATGCCCCCCACCTGTTTTGCGGCACCAAATGCATATATTATGAAATTACTCATGAAAGGATATTGAAAAATAATCGAATTAAATTGATTAAGGACAAAATCTGAGGAAATAATGTAGTAGATTAGTGGTGAAACAGTGAGAATCCAATACTTTTTCCTGCTAATTTGCTTTGCATGGTTTGAAATATAGCTTTTTAACAACATGGCTGTTGCCATCCAGAAAAAACCAAACATTATTAGAGAGCTAATCCTATATATGTCAAAATATACGTTTATCCTTGAACTACTGTTATCCCATGGGTTGGGTTCTGGGGAAACAATTTCGGGTTTCCCTTCCAATTGTATTGATAACCAATTTACCAGAGATATGATTACCAATAAAAAAATCAAACAAGCAAACATGTACAAAAACACCACCAAGTTTTTATTTCCAACCAGCCAGGTTAGAAACTTGTAAGCAAGAATGCCCATTATTATTACGGATGCTATAAGGTTATAAAATACCAAAAAAACAAATTGTGATAGATTGTAACTATTACTCTGGAATGAGGATATTAGTAGAGACGAAAAAACTAAAAAGTTGATACCAAGTGAAACAATTATTGCAGCATTCGAAAGTATCCGAAATTTCTTTCTAAGTTTTAACGCAGGTATTAAAAAACCTTCTCTAATAACGTGTGAAACAAGAATAATTTGCCCTATGGTATTGATGAGAAAAATAAGGGTTAAAAATCCAAGAACCGCCGATGAGGAACGTATGTCGTAAGAAGATAAGAAGGAAATACCGACAATATTGTCAACAAAGGACAAAGATACAATTATAATTCCAGCTATAACTACAAAATATGGTTTAGAAATAACCTTTCCTATCAATACATTTTTATGTTTATAATAATATAAAAGCTGGAGGTTTCGGTTAAATGATATGGTGAATTACTTTGTTATTCTTAATGTAGTTACACTTTTTCTTGTCTCTTACACATTGAGTGATAGCAGTTCAATTACCGCGTTTGGACAAAATAATAAATTGATTTTTACACCTTCCGATAATCCCTACAACAAAACATTCGCCAAATGGGCTAATGATTGGTGGGACTATCATTTGGGTATCAAAGATATTAAGAATAATCCTAGCTTATCCCACCCCAGGGATAGTTATTCTCCTGAAAAGTGTTCTTGGAACCAGGATGGCGGTCCTGTTTGGTTTCTGCCAGATGGAAAAGATCGGGCCGATATAACTGAACCGGAAATTAGAAAGTGTACTGTCCATCAGGGCAAGTCTTTGATGGTTCAAATTGTTGGAAGTGGCTGTAGTGAAATTGAAGGTTACAAAACTGAAAAGGCACTTTTAGATTGTGCTGTATGGGTGCTCCCCCAAGCAAGCTTTTCTGCAAGTGTTGATGGCGTTGAAGTGATTAATACCCATAAAAACCCATCCGACCGCGAAAAGTGTTTCGTAAATCCTTTTAAAACCACTTTAACCTACGTTGAGGATAGCTATTATCATTATAAAGCAGGGACTTATCCTGGAATGGTGGCCGGTTGTTACCTCTTTATCCAGCCTTTAGGTGCAGGAGTGGAACATGAAATAGTATTTAAGGAAAGTGCTATTCAATTTTCCAACGGAATACCTGTAGACAAACGATTGACCCATGTAAAATACCTCATAAACATAAAATGAATGAAATAAGTAAATGAAAAAAAGTCGCATGGGTGTTCTCAGTATTGCAACTTAAAGTTATGGAGATATTAGTTAACATAAAAAATTAATTGTAATATAAAAAATAGGGACATGATAAATGATGATTAGATTGATGAATTAAAATAGTAAATAAACCTACAGATTAAAGAAATTCATTAACTGCATTTTAAAACGATCGAACCATTTAAACAATTAAAAGAATGACTAGAGGAAAAAAGGTGGATAATTGATAAATAGAAAGAAGAAATAAATCTTGGAGATCATTGTAAATGGGAACAGATGTAAACACATTCTTTTAGTACCTGGATTATAACTCCAATTATTATCGGCAAAATTGTTTTAGCTAGAACTTGCTATTTTTTAAAATTATATTGTATTGTGGGATCAATAATTTGTAATGATTAAGAAAAATAAATATGGGGATTGATCAACATTTTTATTTTTCTTTATGTAATTGTGAGTAGAAAATAAGATTCCTATTCTTAAGCATTTATATTTTTTCATAATACCATATATCTAAAGTTATGCTCATAAGATTAGAACAATCATTTGTTGATACTCTATCACAATTAAACGCAAATTTTTCAGAAGCTGAAAAGCAAAAATTAGCAGCAAACATCGAATCAAAATATGACGCTATAATATCTATTATAAAAGATGAGGAAAATAATAAGGTAAAAGCAGAACCAAAAATAATTGAATTAGGAAACATTGGCTCTAGATCCTTTAGCCTGAGTCTATATTATAGTGAGGACTCTGAGAACGATGATATTCCATTATCCGTAACCCAACTGTTGCCGACTATTTCACCCATCCGTATGGATATTATGGCCAGATTACAGCAGCAGCTGACGCAGCAATTAAATGGTAATGATTCAAATTATTTGAAAGTAGGCCAAGTGTTCGATGATGGTGATATCAGTTCTAAATATGTTAATGAAATAATAGGGGAAGAGGATGAGGAGGACATCCATTAATATCTGTTTGTTAAAGAAATAAAAAAAGTCTCAATTTGCAAGCCTTTACCATAGTTCTTGATTTCATTACAGAGGATTAGTAGTTTTTCTTGGATGTTACCCAATAACATATCAAATTGATTTATTTAATAACAAATTAGTGTTTGACCATAACATTTGCCGAACCCTTTAGATAAATTGTGGTGGTGCTGGTGCTGATTGACTTGGCAGATGTTTACACCTATAATCTAATACCTACGTTTTCTTTATAATTGATGAGCGCACTGTGAATGAACGTAAATAATTATAGATATATTATTCAATAAAAATTTTATATTGAATATAGAATTATATTTTTGGTTTTGGTTTTGGTATTGTTTTATAAATAGAAAAACTATTGGCAAGATGTGTCTATTTTGCCATGTGTTTGTCAACTGCATTTCATTATAGATTTATGGATGCAGAAAAACATTTCTTAAATATTGCAAAATACAAAAAGGAGTTTTCTTATTGAAAATAATGATTTGCGGTTCTATTGGCTATGGAGGAATTGAAAAAATAAAAAAACTATATGCATGTGCTAAAAGAGAAACGGATTTGACACTATGAATCACCTTTTGGAAAAAAACATGGATAATTCCCACATAAATGACTTTAGGGATAAACCGGAACTTTCTAAAGATGTTGTAGAGCATGATTTAAAACATGTAAGCATGGCTGATGTTTTAGTTGTTATAGCAGTTAGTCCTACCTATGGGACTGGAATGGAGATGGCGATTGCAAAAAATAATTGCAAACAACTTATTTTGTTGGCCAGTCATCCCTTCCAACGCCACGGCCTGTTTATTTTTCAGATTTTGTAGTGGATGAGCAAAAACTTTTTCAACTCTTAATTAAAATGGAACAAAAGAGGTTTCTTATAGATTGTATATTCTTTTGCAGGACATCAATTTATAAATTGACTGTTAAAACTCCATTTAAAGCGAATAGCTATAACTATTAAAACCTGGTGATCTCAACTTAAGGTATTGTTTGTGACTATAGGTGACTATTTAGAGGATCTTATGACATATAATGCACAATTGTTTTTCTCTATTTTGTTCCTTTATGAGGTGATAATATAATAAAAATATGTGTTAATTTGATAATGCCTTATTTCTGTCAACAATTTTACCATTGCTAATCACCATCTCAATGTTTTTGGTATTGCTGATGTCCTCTAGGGGGTTTGATGGTAGAACTATCATGTCTGCCTGCTTTCCTTTTTCAATTGTGCCTGTATTGTTTAATATTCCAAGCGACTCTGCACCGTTTCTTGTGGCAATTCGGATTACCTCCGATGCTGAAATGCCCGAGTCTTCAAGCAATTCAAGTTCACGGTGAAGGCTTTTTCCAGCGGCAAGACCAAAGTTTGGTATATCTGTTCCGGACGTAATCTTTACGCCAGCATCATGCATTTTTTTTGTCAATTGTAGTATCTTTGGCCAAACATTTTGATCTTTGGGATTATCCCTTACCATGGCCTCGTATATGCTTAAGGTGGGATCTACATAGACATTGTTTTTTACAAGCGCATCTATCATTTCATCTATTTCTATGCTGTCAATATCTACTAGTTTTAGCCAAAGAAAATGATCGAAAGGGCCCCCACCCCCATTTCTCTCAAAAATTTCCCTGTTACTATTTGACAGTAGATGAGGATTGACGGGAACACCATGAGTTAAGTAATCAATTCCCATATTGGCCGCATCAGTCCAACTTGTCAAGTAGAGGTGTCCAATTACTTTAATTCCGTGAGAATGGGCTTTATTTATTGCCTCCTCTACCAAGTCCGGTGTAATGCCAACATATATCTTGACAAAGTCGACCCCTGCTTTTGCTTGATTGTCTATCTCCTCTCCAAGATCTTTTATTGAATTGACTTTCTTTTCTACAAAAGGTATTGGGACAAATGGAGAGTTCAACAGTCTTCCAGCGGTAAATACTTGTGGTCCAACGATTTTTCCAGATGATGCTTTTTCTTTTAAATCCACAGATTGCTCAGTTGGCCCGCCAGGATTCCTAATTGTTGTAACGCCGTAGGCTAAAAGCTTCCTGAGCATTTCTTCAGAAGATGTATGATTGAAGGAATTTTTAAGCACTCCCGCTACATGAGCATGAGTGTCAAATAAGCCTGGGACTATGAATTTACCTGAAAGATCTATTAAAGTGGCGTTTATATCGTTTTTATGGAAACGGTATTTGGCAATAATGTTTGTGTCGTTTTCATCAATAATGTCGACAATCCTGCTTTCGTTAATAATTACTGTTGTGTCTGGCCTTATCTTGTCATTATTGCCATCTATAAGACTTGCATTATACAATGCCAATAAATTTTGATAATGGGCGTTATTTTGTGTTGGATTTGCCTTTATCTTCTCTAGTGCTGTAGTATTGGGTAATGCTGTTGTTTCCTTTAAAGTAGTGGATGCGCAACAACATAAAGTATAGGAGATGATAAGAGTGAATGAGATTATTACTGACTTTTTGTTATAATTTATCATTATTACTCCATAAATGACATACAATTTCATCCATTATCATAAATAAGCAGTAACAAAATAATTATAATAATATTTTGGCCTACTATGGTATTATAGGGTTTCATTTTCGTTTTCCGATCTCCGAAATGAATTTTTCATATGTGTTAATATGGACTTTGATACTGTTTATAATGTGTTGAAACAAATCCACCAATATAAAAAAACTTTTATGTTTGCTGTAACAAAATTGACTCAAGCGAGTAGTTGACAAACTAGTTGATGAACTTTTGAAATAATAAAGATACGCCATTTGTTTTAATAAAATTAATATCTGGAAAATTATACTAATTGTACATTATAAATTGCGTTTTAAGGGATCCAAAGAAAAATACAGCAGTTTATATTACATAGGAGCTCTTGTCCAAAATAAGAATATAGATAAAACGATAATCAATTTTGTAGTAGATACGGGATCCACACTGACTATATTGAGTGTAAGGGATGCGATAAAACTAAAGTTATTATCCATCAAAGAAGAAACTAGTTTTGGATTAATAAATAACCATAATCTCGATATAGAAAAAACCCATACCTCAATTGGCTCTATGGATTTACTAAAATTGGAAGATGTCATTCTTACATTTTATTTTGATAGTCGATGCTGTTTTGCCGAATATTTTGAAGCAATTTATGTGGCCAAACCCCTGATAGAGAATGAAGATGAATATAGGTTAGTGATGGAAATTCCCAGCGTTTTAGGCATAGATGTATTAAAAAACTATAAAATAGAATTTTCAAATGACACAGTTTTACTGGAGCGGTGACTGCTGTGACTGTGTATACCTTTTATATACTTCAGCTTGGTAATAACGAACCAATAGTTTTTCAATTAAACTTTACTTTAGATAATCAATAGGGATAGTCAAGGCCAGGAAGAATAATTGTGGGTTTGGTTTTTTTATGTGTTATGATATTGCTATTTTAATGCTTGGGTATGGTTGATTGCTCTTTTATTTCATTTTATTTTAGTTTTTTTTAAAGTCGCATGTGATGATCTAAGATAAGGAAAAAACTGTGGATTTCCTTATTGATTCTTATTTGTGGTATTCCAGGAAGAAACGGATCCAACCTAAGATATGGCGCATACT
Organism: uncultured Nitrososphaeraceae archaeon; assembly: GCA_963779615.1. Lineage (GTDB taxonomy): Archaea > Thermoproteota > Nitrososphaeria > Nitrososphaerales > Nitrososphaeraceae > Nitrosocosmicus. Next base: position 666,742 of record CAVZZA010000003.1, on the reverse strand, counting down.
TTACGTCTTTAATTTAGCAGTGGAGGGGGTGATGCTTTAGCAGGGATAACTTTCAAATAAAATCATTTGCATTCAACCATCAAAAGTGGCTATATGTCGGATAGGGATTGGATTCAAAAATATAGAACCCAATTATTTTATAAAGTGAAACTATTAAAAATAAATAATATTGTTACTAATAATAATAATAATAATAATAATAATAATAATAATAATAAAAATGACAATTGGTTTGGCTTTGCATGACCAATTGAATTAGAATATCAATCAATAACGTATAAAAATAAACAATAAAAAATAATGGCCTAAGAGTAAAATAGCATGGCTGCAAAAGAAGTGCCAAAAACACAAAGAGCTCTTGTCCTGCAGGGAGGAGGGGCACTTGGTGCATACGAGGTTGGAGTCATCAAGGCGCTATGGGAAAAACTGACAGAAGAGGATAATGAACATGGTTACAATGGTAAACCATTATTTGATATTATAGCCGGCACTTCTATAGGTGCAATAAATGGTGCAGTCCTTACCAGTCAGGTGTTGAAAAACGGCGGGGATTGGAAAAAATCAATAGAAAAACTCGAGGAATTCTGGACAGATCAACTTTCCTCAAGTCCTGATTATGAGTCTTTATGGTCTTCTTGGTATGTGAATAAGGATAATCCGACTGCTGCCACAGAAGAGGCTGCAAGAAGATACTATTCAGTACAGTCTTTTTTTATGACCGGTGCTACCAATGTATTTACAAAGCCAACTGCAATAGATGATGACAGGTTTTATGATAATTTCTTTAACAAATGGTATAGGTCAAAATACGATCCATTAAAGGAAAGCATTGGAAAATACGCAGATTTTCCAATAGCCACCAGTTCAGATAAAAAACAGCCAAGGTTGCTTGTTATCAGTGTTGATGTGTTAGATGCTGCAACAGTGACATTTGATAGCTATGAAAAACCCGATGGTAGGAGAGAATCAAAATATAAGAATTACAACGAAAAAAAACGAGATCAGAAGTTTATCATAGAATACGATGCAGGTGTCCTGATTGATTATGTAATGGCAAGTGCGTCAGTGCCCGAGTTCTATGATTATACAACAATACAAGTACAAAAATCAAATGGTCGTATAAAAAACAAAACAACAATCAACAATGGCAACAATGAGCCCGGGGAGGGAAAAGAGACCCATATAAATTATTTCTGGGATGGGGCAATATTGAGTAACACACCACTGCGGGAATTGATACAAAGCCACCGGGACTATTGGAAAGATGCGAAAAAAGCTCATGTTCCGGACCTTGAAATTTATATTGTAGACTTGTGGCCATCTGACAAATCCCAATCACCGCCTTTCGATAGAAACGGAATCAAGGATTTGCAGGATACAATACAATACAGCAACAAGACCTCTTATGATGAGAAGGTTGCAAAAATCGTTACAGACTATGTGAATTTGTCCCAAAAATTGATTGGACTGGCCAAGGCAAAAGGTGCTACTTTAGACGAAATTAAAGAAATCTTGAATGAGGCTGCATCAAGTAATTCTAGGACGGGAAGACAAAGGCAGTACAAAGACCTCCTTGAGGGCCGATTTAAGATTACAAAAGTTACAAGGATACAGCGATCCGATGATCCCGATAGCATATGGGGCAAAATTGCTGATTTTTCATCAGTTACGATAAATACACTAATGGAACAAGGCTATAATGATACATTAAGTCAAATAATGTCGCATGATTGATTTTAGAAAAAAATTATTAGTTTCTTTATTTTTTTCAATAGTATTATTCTAAACTCATACGATTATATTGATGGATTTCTTGAAAATTAGATCTCGTGCATAAATGCCACTAAACAGATTTATGGTCATCTTTCTATCAATCTCGTGTCCTTTCTTTGCTCTCGTATGACAGGCTATCCAAAAAAATTGCTTTTCGTCATTCACCTGCCTGACAGCAAAGGAGTTTGATGACATTCATGATAAGGGGGTATCAAAAAGACACGGCAGGCATGAGATCTGGGCCGTTTACCCAATAGAAAGGAGAGTAGGAAACGATCCATAGATGCTGGGCGACGTTTCATACTGGATGTAAAGAACAGGTTTTTGATGCTTTTGGTCTAATTCCGTTTTTATATAACCTGCACGTTGGCTGGCTTTTTGTTTGACTTGGACCACAGCAACATTTGCAGGGAATAGCAGAAGATTGATCCGCTGGTAAGAAAGTGTGTGCCAATTCCGCAAAAGATGCACAGATTGTCAACAAGGCTGCGCACACCAGAAGAGGTTGAAAATTACTTTCCCGGCTTTCTGTCTTTCACAAATCTGCACAGAACAGCAGATACCAAGGCCTAAGAACAAAAAAAGAAGAAAATGTACTATTCTGAAAGAAGAAAAGGCAAACCGTAAAGACAACTTATGGTCACCAACCAGGGCCTCATCATTCACAAATCAAGCCATAAGAGAGGAAGAAGGTATGACTATGACATCTGCAAAAAGAGTCATCCCGCCACTCCAAAGCAGGTTGTCAGCGTGTTTGACCTTGGATATCGGGGTTGGGAAGACTTTCCTGACCAAATATCGTCCTTGCCAAACAAAAAGAGACAACAAAAAGACCTGTCTCAAGAGGAAAAAGGTACAACCAGAACCACTCCAGAAAAAGGATAGTGATGGAGCACACCATTTGCAGGATGAAAAAGTACAGGACAATGAGCAATGTCTTCAGAAACGGTCTCAAAAAGTTTGACAAAGTGTCTGATGTGTTAGCAGGGATGGCAAACTACAGGACATTGTCATCATCTTTTTAGATGGGCAACATCGGTCATTGCCATGCTAATAAAGATTACTGTCTCTGATTATGCAAGAGATCTATTACACCTTCATCATTTTGGCATTTGTCTGAATTTCTTTACTGAATTTCATAATTTTGATTGTTCTGTTGGATATTTATTATCTCTGTTACTTCATTAACCATGTACATCGTTGTTTTATTTGCCTAAACTTGATAATAGCGCCTCTTTTTCTTTTCCTTTCACAAAAGATGCTTTCACTTTGTATAAACAGGTGACAAGGCAATACAAAGAAGATGAAATTCTAAATTATGTCAAGCAATGTATCCCTGAAAAAATAATAAAAGAGTTACAGACTAGCAACAGCCAAACGGGTAAAATGCCTCACCTAAAACCACTTTTGCAGTGGTTTAAAAATGATTATATGAAATGGATGGGTAAAAGCATAAGTTGTGAAACATGCAAAAAACCCATGAGTTTTAAATACATCAAGGGAACCTCTTGGATGTTAAGGGCAATCGAACATTATTCATGCCCTACCTGCAAATCCATGACGGTATTTCCAAGATATGGTGTAATAGAGGAGATTGCAGATTATAGGATAGGCAGATGCAGTGAATGGTCTATGTTATTTGGGGCAATACTGAATTCACTGTCAATTGAAACAAAAATTGTCCATGATTTTCTTGATCACTGTTGGAATGAATCACTAATCGGTGGAAAATGGGTACATGTGGATTCAACTCTGGATTATCCAATTTCATTCAACAACCCTTATCACTATGAAAAAAATTGGGGTAAAAAGTACAGTTTTGTTTTATCATTTTCAGATACCTGTGTAGATGATGTCACCTGTTCCTATAGTCAAGAATTGAATAACGTACAAAAAAAGAAGAGCCAGGCAAAAGTTCAATAAGTGTGATTTTAAAAGATTGTATTCTGAATTATAAGGCGGGTCTCCATATTCCCCGCACTTTACCATGTTTGTTCTTTTTAAACATGGTTTTTTGTCAAGACATTGGCTGAACAGAACGGAACTGAGACTCATATTATCGCCAGTCTTTCAAAAGACGCTATTGCCGGAGGCCGAGGGGGGGAGTAACACATTCTGGCAGAGGGGGTTTAATTGTTTTATTTTCTTATCTGTATTTTACCTAAGGCGCATTGCATTGGTTGCCATAGTTGGTTGAGGAGTAAACCATTATTCATAGAAAGGGAAACCTTGATGCTTTGGTAATTTACTAGTGCATCAAAGTCCTGTCAAATGGCATTTTATCTTATTGCAGGCTTGATGGATTTTCTTACACTGTTTTTAAAAAATTGATATTTTGTTAAAAGAGGGGATGGTAACGGTAGTATGTGTTTCTGTTCTGCGATGTGTTGTTGTCGTATAATCAATAAGAGTGGCGAAAATAAAGCACCATTAGCTAGTGCTCCTGACGTTTCTTTTTTTTGCGTTCCTTATAAACTCCTCTAGTTTCTCAATTGTTTGAGAATGCAAATGGTGCTCAATACCTTCTGCATCCCTGTTTGCAATGTCTTCATCTATTCCAATCATTTTTAGAAACTCTACTAAAAGGTCATGCCTTTTATGGATGTTCTTGGCAACGGAAATTCCATCTGAGGTTAGTTGAAGCCCTCGGTATTTTTCATAAACTAGGTAACCCATTTTGTCCAGTCTTTTGACCATTTTGGTAACACTAGGTGAACTTACATGAAGATAGTTTGCTATGTCCACGGTTGTTGCATATCCTTTTTTTTGTATTAATTCATAGATTACCTCAAGGTAATCCTCCATTGCATCTGTAGTGTCTATGCGGTGCTCTTCTTTCCCTTCTCTTCTTTCATTATTATGGGCATCCCGAATGGATTCAAGACGATTGTTATTGCTTTTGACTATTAATTTGTCATCTAATTCCCTAAACAATGATATTCGCCCTCCACTTATTTTTTATACTCTCTAGTTGATTTGTCATACGCATATATTCATCACACGCACCATCAAGATGGTATCAGCAATGATGTAACATACATTATAACCATTCCTATTATAAATCCGGCAATAACAGAAGTGCTTAGGAAAGGTGGTTTTCTACTGTTCTCATTGTTCTCAATACCGTTCTCAATGTTGCCTTTATTGCCTTTATTGCTGTTATTTTTTGCCATCATGGAGGCAATGGAAAATACCACCTGAAATATTGCACCTGCACCTACTGCCAAAAATATAATTGCCGCAAAGGGGGAATACATGAACCCGCCTATCCACGTTCCTGCTATCGCAGGGGCTCCCGCTATTAGCCCCATCAGCAATAGTTTTCGTATCTTGACTTTGCCTGCCTTGGCCATTGGGGCTACTATCGCCAAGCCTTCTGTTGTGTTGTGCAGGGTAAATCCCACTATTAGAAAAGTGCTGAATGCAACCTGCCCCAGTAGGACTGCAGCGCCTATCGCCAAACCTTCCCCGAGGTTATGCAAACCTATGCCTATTGATATCATTAATGATATTGCCATAGGTTTTGCCATCATTTCTTTTTCAGACACTGGTTGAGGCACGGCAGCGGGTAACAGCGTTGACGTTGGGCTTGGTGCTGTTGTTGTTATTGTTGTTGATTGATTGGCAGGGCGAAAGTGTTTTCTAATCGAAGCGCGTTCAACAAGCTTTTCAGATATGTATAGCAGCGCAAGGAACGATACAATGGTGATCATTGCAATCAGGACCTGGCCGTTGAACGCTTTGGCGACGTTTTCACCGGCAATCTCGTTTGCCTCTACAAGGGCGTCTATGCCCAAAAACACCAACAAGCCCGCAGTCAAACTGAGGAAAAAATTGTACTTGTTTGCGCTCAGCCTTTTTATAAATGGGTACCATAAAAGACCTATTAACACCGGAATAACCCCTACATAGGTTCCTATAACGGCAAAAAATGATGCTTGTTGTATGTCAGGTGTAGGGGCCAAAGCCGCTGCATCTATGCCCTTGCTAAACCTTGTTCCATCTGATGTTGTAATTCCAACCTCATAGGGAACACCGGGCTCCCAAGGAAAAGGTATTGTGATTTTGGCCTCTGCAAATCTTGCCAGGGATTTGCCTGGTTCTATTGCTGCTGCTGTTATCCGATCATTTACGTCGGCTTGCGCAATTTCAATTGTTTCTGGACCTGTGTTTCTAATTAATGATATAATTTCACCTTCATGAAATTCTATCCTTTCAATAGTGACACTGGGAAGCGAAGTTCCTGTGTTAAGGAGTGTCTGCCCCGGGCCAAAGAGAAATGCAATCATTCCAGACAGTGCCAACAATGGAATTATTGCAATAACGATTGTTTTTTTCCTGCTGGGGGGTGATGATTTTTTTACTGTCTTTTCCTGGTTTGGGTTTTTTTTTGTGCTCATAGGTTCAGATTCACCCCATTTGTTTGATTGTTTGGTTTATTTGTAATGTTTTCAGAACTGCGATTGTTTTTTTCCTGTTCCATCATGAGGCCAGCTTTTTCACCCTTGCTGAATGTAGTTAAATCTGGTTCTCTCAAGTCATCTTTTACTAAAAAGTTCCCTACCCAACCTTTTTCTGAAAACTCTGTCTTGTGAGCGTGAAACATGTACGGACCTGGATATTTGTATGTAAATTCCATTATGCCCCTATCACCCTGTGACATTGTTACAATATCCGTATATTCATTAGGGGTTAAGCTGGTTCCTGTGCTATAAAAGTTAAAAAGATTTGCATGCAAATGAAAATTATTTATTTGGTCAAACTCGAGCATGTTAATGAGATATATTCGTATTAGTTTGTTCTTTTCAATATCAATTGGATTGTTCATGTAATAAAAGGGAAGACCATTTACGGTGTAAAAATTATTTTCAGTATCAAAATCTGTGTCATATCCATTCATAACCATAACCATTTCGTCGGCAGGTGGACGAGGTGTCTTGGGATCAACAATATATGCTCCATAAAGACCTCGGTTAAGGTGTTCTTCTAAAGGCTGTACGTGGCAATGATAGAGAAATACTCCAAAAGGCTCTGCAGTAAATTCATATACAAACTTACCGCCCGGTGCCACATTATCCAAAACGCCATCCATTTCTGACTTGTGTATTCCATGGAAATGCATTGTGTGGGGTTTTGAACCGTTGTTTATAAAATTGATTTTTATCAAGTCCCCTTCTGTTGCTCTAATAGTTGGGCCGGGAATTGTTCCATTGAAAGTCCATGCGTCCATAAATGCGCCCGGAGATATCTCCAGTTTTTTATCCTGTGCAATTATGGTAAATTCTCTTAAGGTTGTTCCATTTTCTGTTTTAGAAACATGCCCATAATTAAAGTCCCTTAAATATTTCATTGGGTTTATGTCTTTATTGGACATATTATCCCCATTTACTGAATTCAAGATATCTCCAGATGTTTTGATGGAGTTGTGTCCACTTCCATGTCCGCCAGTAACAATTTTTACATTCTTTTCCCCTTGTTCCGCATCCGAGTCTTTTCCTGCAATGAATTTAGATTGATTAATTGAAAAAAGAACAACCATTACTGTACTTAGAATAGATAATGCAAAAATGGACATCAGTATTATTCGTGATTTTGACAACTAAATCATTTTAGTTAAACGAGATTATAAATGTTAGCCTAGGCAAAGTGTATTTACCTAATAAACATTTTATAGATTGAATTAATAAATATGCATGGAGTTCAGCAGCATTACAATGATTTTTCATTTGGATATATGCTGTTGTAATATTTTGCTCCAGACTGCCTTTTTGCCTTTATTTGAAGAGTTATATTTTAACAAAGTCGTTGCGATGTCAAAATAGTTCTTTCAATATTGTCTGTCTCTCAAATGATGTCGTCAACAAGTATCATGATGCCATTGATACATAATGCAATGCAACTGGCGGTTACTCGTAGTCCGGGGTAATCGAAAACATAAAAATGGAGGCGGTGAAGATGTAGGCCATTAAGACTTTTGTATTGCTATGGCAGCTTGCGTACATAAAACCAAAGATTTTGGGGGGTTTGATAAAATTGGTCAAAAAAAGTCGTATTATATTTTGGTGATTAGCACGACTCCCCAATTGTGATTGCCTACCTGTATCGGTTGGTATGCTGTAAGTAACTTTATGCCATTTATAGATTCGACATTTGTACCATTTTTTCCACTCAGTGCTTTTTTAACGCTTTCAAGATTGGAATATGATGCTAATTGTTGTTGTTGATCATGGCCATTACCCGTTGAGTTAGGGACTAGCAAAGAAGATGAAGATGAAGAAGGAGAATTGATGTTGGTATTGTTTTTTTCATAATTGCTGGAATTGGAATCAACTAACGCATTGCCATTGTGATCAACAATGATTATTTGTTCATTGTTGCCAAAATCAATATTCTTGATGCTTTCGCTCACGCTGTTTAAATCAACTATCCCTACCCAATACCCTAATAACCGGTCGCTTGTGTTCGGGGGGTTTTTGTCATCTTTGTCGCCAGTAGCATACACCGGTACCGCAATAGCTGTTGCGGGCAAATTAATGGAGGCGGAAATAAATACAGAACTTGTATATGCTTTATTGTCATTGCTTGCAGATGTTACTCCCTTATACCATTCCCTATCCGCAAAGTTAAGCCTTGGAAGCTGCTTTTGGTCCGAGTAAGGCTCGCCAACGTAAACATCCCCATTTGGCATGGTAAAATATATGCTTCCGAAATCCTTGTTGTCATGAAGAATCTCTTTAGCCACATTTCTCTTTGCTGTATCGAGGTTTTCAGGAATACCCATGTATGTTTTGCTTATGTTATTTGCGTAAGGTACATTTTTTACTGTAGGGTCTTTACTGGTGATTTCAAGAATGGTTTTCGCGTCATCAAGCCTTTGCTTTGTCATGTCAGCCAATAGTTTTGCAATGTTTTCCTTGTTTTGAATGGTTGTTTGTTGTGGCGGTTGTTGTACTTGCATTTGAGATGTTGCTGTTGCTGCTGCCGCCTGTCCTATAACATTGCCTGCTAGGATATTCATGACAAAAAAAGACACTAAAACTATGAATGCTAACTTGATAATTCCTTGCGAGTTTGGTGTAACATCCATATATTTTAAAAACCTAGTGAATTGATATAATAATTTTTATGCCTTGTATCCACTCTAACAATAAATTCAAAACCAAATTGAAATGATGATAATAATGAGCAATTATGAATGACATGACCCTTCTTTAATGGATCCCTTATTTTTCAAACAAACATATAGGTGGTCTTCTGCCTTGATTGGATCTCACTGCATGTGAATTCAAATGTTTGTATTTCTTCTCTTTTCTCTTGAAACTTTCCTTTGTGTCTGTCTGCTTACTTTAATGTTGGTGTGTTTAATTATTGTAGATTTTAGTAGTTATTGCCATCAATTTATGAAATCTCCATAATGAATGGAGGTTATCTTTATGGTGGGGTTATCTTCATTATTATCAATCCTTTCAATTTGTTATTGGTGAAGTAAACATAAAACAAAACCATAACCACTATTAAAAGTATAAAAACATTATTTTTTATGGTTAGTATATTAATGTATAAAATATTGATGTGTTTTGTTGCAATTGGGGCAACATTGGTAATGATGGCCTCTAGCCCTCCCAATTTTGAGGATGCTAAAATAAATTCTGTCAATGCACAAAACGAAAACAATACCTTTTTAAAAAAACAAGAATCAAATTCAACTTATGAATCAGGTGAATTAATTTCAACTACGCCAACAACAACACCAAGGGATTCGGCTACACTTTTAGTAAACACAGTTGTTCGGTGTAATTCTGATTTAGGTTTGCCCTCGAACAATGCAGTTTGCCAATTTGTTTTGGGTAGTGTATATCCAAGTCAATTCACATTAACCGTAGCCGGAGATAACTCGTCCATTAGTTTCCAGGGCTCAACCAATGGAACTAAAGTTACACTGTATCCAGGGGCCTATTCGGTATCTGAAACTCCTTTCGACACCTCGAACCTTGAAAATCAGCTTGGTGAGGCAACCACTGGAACAATTTCAACAACTGCTGAAGGACATTGTCACTGCAAAATTTACCGATCTGGATACTTTCCAAAACGCAACAGGCACAATAGCTAGTGAAGAGTCCCAAATATGCACAATTATCAACACAATAGGTATAACCTCTGGGCTTACACCAGGCGGACCATAGGACCAGGATAAATTTATCGGGGCAATATTTGCAAACCATGTAAAAAATAATGCGAAAAGGTGAGGATAACTTTGGTCTTCAATCCGCCTAAATGTAAAGAAAACAGTCATTTTTTTTGTTTTTTATATATTTGCGATATTTCTATGGTAATCTTCTCTAATTATTAGTATGATAAACTGGGGACATTCTTTCCATTTACATATGATGCATTGATCATTTAAATATCTTTTAAGGCAAGAGGGGTCAATGCTCCATATCTAATGCTTTTATCAATCAAGTTGAATCCTTTGAAATTTCCAATAGTGCACAACGGATGGGTGCAAAACCTTCCGGCTATTTGGAAAGAACCGCTTTTACTGTAGCGCAAAGAAGCCCCGTAACAACTAATAATAAAATACATGATGGTTGAAAATGATTGAGGTATTTCAATATTTTATTTTTTTTATAATTATTTTATAAAACTGTTAACAAATAAAAATTTCTGTACCTGTATGTCTGTTTCATTCTTGATGTAAATTAAATAAAAAATATGCCTATGCCCATTCACTGTTTTCTGCAACAATGAAGTTTGATGTTGTTTTAAATACTTTATATTCATAGATAATCATTATGGTAAATGCCAGTAAAGTTAAATTAACATTGGAATTAGAGGTAGACATACCAGAGGATATAATCAAAGATAAAAGCCGGTACGATAATGTGAAAGAAGGGATTGTAAAAATCATTAGCAAAGGATTGTATGAGCAAGGTATAGACTTTAGGATAATTCATTCAAATTTTGAATAACAAGGACATTCAAGACTAAACCCATGTTCCATTATTTTATGAAATCCTCACAAATACGATTTAACCTTCGTCAAGGTTATGGTAACGCTTTAAGAATACACGATCCCGTGCTCTGCTTTTTTGTAAATCAAAAGTTTCTGCCCATCTCTTTATTTGTTGAATGTTAGCAGCATTAGTCTAATAAATCAAAACAATGTTATTGTATTGCCTTAACAGCCGCTAAGATGGTATTTTTGGGTAAACATGTGCCGAATGTGAAAAATTTTAACTTGTTTGTTTCTTTATAAGATATCATAATGTAATAATTGTAAAATACACATAATGATCCCTATATTGTGTTTCATTAACCAAACCACATAGTTTTTTTACTGGAAATAAAATATTAAGGATAAAATAAAGAGAGCGAAAATGAAGTTTTTATTGGACTACTACTTTATCAGCTGGTTGGACATCGGTAACACATACTGCCTCTAATTCGCCGTCATTTTTAAATTTCGGATCTAATTTGAATGAGACAACATCCCTGGCATCGGTTCCTGGCTTCAATGTCAATTTGTCACTACTCAATGCATCCTTTCCTGTGAATTTGGATGGGGTGTTTGTTAGTTCTGCAGTCTTTCCGTTAACATTGACGTCACCTGGTGATTCAAAGGTTATTTTTTCGACTTGAAGATCCTTGCCACATTTGCTAGAATCATCTGATAATGTGACAAAATGATTATGCCAAACAGGATCGTCTTTATTCTTTTGTTCCTCGCTGTCTTTCACACCTTTGTGTGTTGTGCTAACATTTGCTGCATCTAATCCTTCTTTAGTTAGTACACCGTATCCAAATGCACCATCATCACCGTTTGTTGATATATGACCATGTGTTTTGAGTATGGCTTCCATTTCATGGGGATCTGTTGAGACTGTGGCTTTTTCTATGTCAGGGGAATCCCTGCTAGCTCCATAAACTGATAACATGGGTGATGCAATCATTATTGTTGGGGTTAAACAAAATACAAAAAGTATATTGTTCGATAGATTTAGATATCAGACAAAATATATAAGAATTCCGCAATTACGTGTTATTTTTTATTTCTATACCCGTATTTTGAATTATCGTAAATATAATACAGTTGTATGACAAAATGTTATTCTTTTATATTTAATTTTTTTTTAAAAATCCAAAGCATCTATTCTTGAATTTGGAAAATTCAGTAACGTGATACCTCAAAATGAATGGGGTATTAAATTGCTTGCATTGAGTTATCATGTTTTTCGATTGTGTGATGTTAGTATCTCTTTTACTATTTGCTTATTTTATCATGCTGCTGCCCGGATTTCTGCATTTACCTTAGTCACCTACACCCATATGTAAATGCCCATGTTTGTTTAGAAAATTCACTAGTGCTGCAATATTGTTCGAGTATTTTTGCATAGCCATTTTGAAGTAATTGCTGATTTAATGATGTTTTGTCCTGCCCGCAATAAACAAGACCAACCATTCGGTTATAACTTCCGTTTGGTTGCCCGTCATCTTCATCAACCAAAGCTTTGGCCCCAATGCCGCAAACACTCTTAACAAATTCTGTTGCTTCTGTGTATTTGGGTTCTCCTCTCTCAGCAGTGTTTACTAATGCCAACCTTACCCTGACGTCATTGACATCAACAGTATCCCCATCCACTACCTTTGTAACCACTCCTGTAAAACAATCTGCCTTTCCTAGACAATCGTCTGAGACATTACCATATTTAGTATTTATCAGAGGGGGTGCATTTGTATTGATTGATCCTGCACCACTTCCTTCTTTGATAATGGGGTTGTAATTTTTATCGTATCCGTTATTGTAATTGCTTTTTTTATTTGTTTTGTCATATGTTGTATCTTTAAGACCATCATTACCTCTCTTTGCCTCTTCGCAATCACCGTCAGGGCTTATGTGATAACCATTTGGACACTTGGGTTTTTCTTTGCTTTGTGTTATTTTTTCACAATCGCCGCTAGGGCTTTTGTGTGTGCCATTTGAACACCTTGAATCAGAATGCTGAAGATTAATGTTCATATTAATAAGAATTGGAGATGCGATCAATAAAATAGCAAAAAGAAGAAATTTCACATTAAAATTTTGTTTCAGATGTATTTAATCATTATTTGGTAAGGTCGTCATTTGACTCGATAACTTCCGTGTATATGCATACTGCAATTTTGTGTATTGATGCTGAAACTTGCCATTTTTACTTTACTTATAAATAGCATGTTACTTATGTGTCATTAACCAATGGCCAATAATGCTAAAGAGAATAATTATAGATATGGAGAAATTGCAAGCAAGAGAAAATCTGCTGTCTCTGCCATTCTAATTGGAATAGGCCTTGCGGGATTGATAGACATCATTATATTCCACGAGATACTGCAATGGCATCACACCGCGTCTCATAAAATCATCCCCAACACAATGGAGTCATTGCAAATGAATATTGCATATGATGGAGTGTTTCTTGCATTCTCTTTGATAATAACAATTTCTGGGATTGTCATTCTTTGGTATGCCTCCAGTTCCAATGGTAAAAATTCTATACTTTCAAATAAATGGCTATTTCTGGGATTAATCTTTATTGGTCTTGGTGGTTTTAACACTGTTGAAGGAGTAGTTAATCATCATATATTGGAAATGCATCATGTTATAGATGTTGCAGATCCATTTGCATTTGATTTGGCGTTTTTAATTCTAGGTGGTTTGGCTTTCTTGGTGGCAGGTGGAATGCTTTTAAAATCAAAGGTCCAACTAAAATCATGATTTATTTTTTCAAATTAATATTAATATCTATATCAGTAACTATGATGATAAAATAACTTTGCATCGTTTATAGGGTGATGTCGGACAATCATCACCAAAGTTTTTTTAGTTAGATGTATACTTGAGATAACATGGAAAGTTAAGAAAAATTATGTTAAGGTTTTAGTGTCCTCTGACATTGGTGTAAAATAAATCTGTTTTTTTTATATCGATTTAATCCATGAAAAGTATAATACCCTTTTAAAACAAGAATTGTTATGTCATCTATCGACAATAGGGGAGAGAATGAATTTGCGGACGAAGAATCCAATCTTGTAGGAAAATCTGAAGAATATAACGAAGAAGAAATAGAAGATCAAACCGTATCAGAAAGTATAAAGAAGAAACAAAATCCAAAAAATGAAACCAATTCTGATTAGACGAATATAGTCTATTTTTTTAATAAATATATTTTTTGAACTTAGAGCCCGTGCCAAAATTATCTTTCTGTAGATTATGATACTGCATGATAGATGCACTAAGCCAAGGTAGTTCTCTGCATTCTTTAAATATCTTGTGAACAGTTTCCTGAGCCTGTTGTGCCATGAATTGGTTCTCTTTACTACACACCTTCTTGCAGGATATCGTTTTCGGAGGCATGTGTCATCTGTTTTCATCTTGGCTTTTTCTCCTCTTTTCCATTTGCAAATAATTTGAAGCATATGCCCTCTTTTGATAATTTCTTGTTTTGCGGATTTGAAGATGTACGCTTTATCAAGGCATAAATGATGGTGTTTGTTTCTCTTTTCATCATAGCTTTGTGATGAAAAAGAAGAAGGTCGCTTAACAACCGTATTGTCAATAACATTATCTACCAACTTTATGTCATGAGAGTTGGCTGATTATATGACAACTGAGAGCGGGATACATTTCTTGACTGTCAAAATGTGCCTTTTTGTGCCCAGTTTGCCTCTGTCAGTGGGATTGTTACCGGTCATTGCCCCCCCCAAGGGCGACATGCCGATATGCTGTGAATCGATTGTCATGTCCACTTGATTCCTTTTTTGCGGTCATATGATTCCAACAACCTAATCCACATCTTTTTGAAAATATCTGATGGATCCATTCCTGGAATCTTCTGTGGCATGTGGAGCCAGAACCGTATTCTTTGGGTAGCATTTTCCACTGGCCTCCGGTTCCAAGAACATAAACAATGCCGTCCATCACTTTTCTGTAGGGAACAATTGGACGACCAATCGCGTTATCATGTTTTTCCTTGGGTAAAATGGTACTTATTTCATCCCATGATTCATCTGGAATCTCTGATGGTGTGTTTATTCTTGTTCTTATGATGGGCCGATGTCACAAGTGGATGAAAAGGATAATAAGCTATAATTCTATCGATTTTTGGTATAGGCTCTGAGTCTCTTTTACCTTTTTTAATTAATTATAGTCTATTGTGTCCTGGCTCTTGTGGTTTAACCATGTTTCTACCACACGGGCTATATCATCCATCGTGTCGCCCCTTTGAAGCAGATTGCTAATGGATATTGCTGCTCTTGCATCTTTTCTTTCATGCACAAGCAGAATTTTTGCTATGATTTCTGCAGTCACATCCGTTATCTTTTCGGCAAGGCAGAACTTTACTACCTCTATGTACTCATCATCAGAATACTCTGGCAAGTGGTACTCCTGGAAGCGTGAGCGCATGGGTTTTGTAAGCTTTGTATTGCTGTTTGATGTTGCGAATATTTTACATTGCATAGAAAAATTGTAAGTCAGTTCTTTTAGGTTTTTGTTAATTCTGCCATTGTTCAACAGTCCCAGCAATGAGTTTAAATCATTTTTTCTAAGCTTGTCAACTTCATCGATTATCAATACCTTTGCTCTTTGGTGTAGGTTTAGGCATTCCAAAAACCCGGCGCCGGTAGTATTTGAGGCGTCAAAGTAGCAGACATCATTGCATTTTTCCTGTATTTGCTCCATGAATAAAGTCTTTGAAGTGGCAGGAGGTCCAATTAACAATACATTAACCTGCTCCGTTGCAAGGAGTACCCTGTATATGTTTTCTTTCAACAAGTTCAGCCCATAGATCTTTGAAAAAAACTCTTTTGATTGCTCGGGGATAGTTTTAGATCGTGATGGCTCCTCAATGAACACCGAGCCGGTTTTTCTGTTCATTAGCCTCTTTAAGTTATCAGACACATTAAACATTATAAACACTGTTCCTATTCGTTATGGTTTTGGAGGGTTTGATGTTGTTTGTGGGCATATCATTTTAACGCAAAAGATATTATTATTGTTTTTGTTATTAATTGACAATATTTTATTTACTTGTGTGTTAAGGATGATGATGATGGTGATAGTCAACACTATGCCAGAATTAGAAAAAGAAACCGATGATTTTGGAATTAAAAATTTATGATACCCATATTTGGCCTGATTTTGCAAAACCAAAATTTTAGGAATGCAAGACTGGAAAAGTCGTGTTCCAAACTGGAATGGTAATCAATCAACAAACGATTAGGGATATTCACAATTAAAAGTCACAACACCTGATGATGATGACTTTTCGCAAACAAGGTTTAGCATACACGCAATACCAAACCAGGGCTCTAACTGAAAGAGGTCAAAGAAAACTTCGAAGCAGAAAATATATGGTTACAAAAAAAGAATGGAAAGATGCGGAAATGCCTTTTTACGCAAGGTTAAATGATGAAGGAAATTAGTAGTCTTAATGGATGCCCGCATTTTGAATAGTAGTCCTGGCCTGGACCCAAGCATGATGATGAATCCATATGAGGGAACAACTTTACATGCCAACCTATATCCTGGTTGGCAGGGTTAAATTTGAAAAAGAATCAATTTATACAAAGGGATATTTTGATGATGGTAAAGAGAAACAATGTGACCAATAATTTGATGATAAGATGGATTGGTGTGAAAGGGATTTTCTATAGTGATAAAAATGATAATGGGAAAATGGAAATCTGGCTGAATGAAGAGGCCACTAATCGGTGGGGCGATAAACCTGTATGTGATTACACAGATTAGGCGGGGTGGAGCATTAAAAAAGGTTGTAAAAACAGTAATCCGCATAGTGTTAATGAATGCCATGTAGGCAAAGATGAAAAAATTACTTGGATATCCTATGGTTATGTTCAGATCGGATCAAACCGCTGGTTTTGATTAAAGTGGGTGTCAGTAAGGGGGGGGGAAATTTTTCCACCTGGATTTACTCCAAACACTGTTTAATCATTATGTGATTTTTTTAAGGTGCGATGTTGTTGTTAACCTATTGGAATTTGAACTTGGGTTTGAAAGCATTATAGACATTGCAAAAATAGCAAAATGTTCTATTTGGTTGGATTAGTTAATTTTCTGATGGTAACAGGATTTGATACTTATAGGTTATGGTAAACCCGATATAACGTTTCTATTGATTGATTTGTATCCCAGAATAGATCACAATCAATATAATTCAGGTTATGTCTTGTTTCCGGTAATCATGGATATGGGGAAATAAAAATATATCCCATCATCTTTTAAATGGCTCTTCATTCCCAAATTGTTCTTTGTTAAATCTTGTTGAAAAAGTTGTTTTATCTTGTCTACACCTTCAGAATCAGGAAAGGACGATTGCAGTATTTTTTCAAGTTGCATTTCTAGATCATGATGTTTGGATTCAAGATTGACTAGGCCGACTTCTTTCATCATGTTTTCTAATTGTGGAAATGTTAATGCTTTTGTGTGGGAAGAATCGCGCAATTTCTCTACATGATTGTACGCGTCTGCCTTGTCCTCATCAGGCGTAACATCAATAACTATTATTTTTCCACCTGGGGCACATACACGTTTCATTTCTTCCAACACTTTTTTTGGATCAATCATATGGTGAAAACTATATCTTGTTGCTACTATTGAAAACACGCTGTCACCAAATGGTATATCTGAAACATCTCCAATTTTCCACTCGATGTTCTCTATTTGTTTTTCTTTTTGAAGTAGTCTTGCTTGTTCAATCATTGCAGGGGTTATGTCAATTCCTGTGACATGGGACACTGTTTTTGCAAACTCACACGATACAATCCCCGAGCCACAGGCAACATCCAAAACCGTGTCATTTTGTTTTGGGCTGCATAATTTTAGCATCAGCTCCAACCCATATTGGTTTGAGTGCTGTGACATTTGCGCAAACGGAATTGCCTGTTTTGTAAATTGAGATATTACAGAATCATTGTGGGATGCAATAGTGTTGTGTATGTCCTTCTCCATCCTGATATATGGTGGATATAAACAAAATATAAAACAACTTATATGTTGGCGATGCATCTTAGAGGCCGGGACATCACGGTGACAAAAGGGCTGTGGAGGAACTTCTTATCATGCAAACTTTATCCTGATGGAAGGATAAAGTTTGAAAAAGAACGGGACAGTAATCATTAGTCGCCCAAAGGAATAAGAAAATAAAGAAATCAAAAGGTGTAATACCTGATGGATTAAAATTGCGTAAGAGTATCCCAATGACTTCTTGACTTGGAGCATTGCTTGTCAAATGCCTTGAACTTCCCATCTTTTAAGAGAATAACTATGGGATATGCTACAGGCCTGCACTTTGGTCGGCCCCAAACCTGATTCTGTTCGGGTACTCTCACCTTTGAGATTCAATAATATATTATGACTGGAGACTTGAGTAAAACGGTTGGCCATTATTGTTTCAGAGATCGATTGTCCTGGTTAAATGGCTTCATTTACTTTTTTTTGGTAAAGAGTATTTATTTCAGCAATGAGTGAATGATCTGGGCTATTTTACTATGTGATTTAGTGGCTATGATTAATCCATATATGCTGTGTGACACAGAGTGATTATGTAGGAAAAGTGCATTATACTGTAATTTTTATCGATTCATGTTATGATATCTTGCATGTAATCTTGCTATATTGTGGTTGTGATATCTATTTGCCTAGTTTTTTTTATGGGTTTTATGTGATTTTATGGCAAAGGGCTCTCTAATACTTTTTATAAATTCCTTATAATTTGTTTGGCATTTATTAAAGAACCTCACTTATTTTATTATAGCAGATTGGTGTATTTGTTAGGCAAGCAAAGGTGATTGTGAAAACTAGTTGATATTGTTATGTTGCTGTTAAAGCCTAACCGAAGTTAGGAATGTTTTCCAAGTAACGGATTTTTGCAGTTTGGACTTAAAGGTTACCTTTCTCTATTTCTTTGCTGTCTGATTAGTTTTGCTCTTTTGGGTATGTGGATTTTGTTGTGTTTGTAATCTTCATGGTTGTTATCTGCCGTAGATTCCTTGCATAATGGCTATAAAATAATAGGTAAAGAGAACACAAAAAAAGGCAAAAGAATGTGATTCTGTTGTACTTGCCTATCTATTTGATTCGTATCGCCCAAACATGTTATTTTCACTATCCAAAAACACTGCATAAAATCCCATGTCTGGAATTTTTGTTTTAGGGATAATCACTTTGCCACCTGCTTGTTCTAATTTGGAAGCATACTTGTCAATAGATGACACTGTTATGTAATTTGTAACTGTGTGTTCCGGTGACTGGCGTTTCATCATTCCCCCACCAATACCGGTGTTTCCTTTATCGTCTTTGGTTTCAAAGTACCAATAGTCCTTTCCAGGATTTTCGGGATTGCTCCACCTTTGCATTTCCCATCCAAAAACGTCTTTGTAGAACTTTTGGGCTCTATCTACATCATCTGCTGGCATTTCAAAATGTTGTATGGTTGGCATGACTAGAAGAATTTCTCCTTTTCTGTTAAGTTTGGACTTGTCATTGCCAATAATGTATTGTATGTGGTATAAAAGCGTCTGAGGGAGGAAAGGTGTGGATATAGTATAATCTAGAATGGAATTAGGCTAGAAAGTGATGCTGCATATATATGTGTGTTGTTATAATTCCATAGGTTTATTCTCAGTCTTTTCTCTCTAAACTCGTTTATCATTTAGGGACTCATTTTCATCATTGCCTTTTCTGTTGTTGTTTTTGGGTATTATAAAACATCATTGAAACTTGAAAACCTGCATGTTGGTACTTTGTATTGTGAGAGTAAAATTGTGTCACATTAATTCATATCCAGTACACCGAAAGGTTTTGTTTTCCTGATCAAAAGAACCATCCAAAAGGCAAACCAATCCATTTATCCATGGATGTGGCTGCGTATCTGTAAAATATGTTCTCAATACAAAGTATTTGCCGTGTTTATTTGCGTCCTTTCAGATAAATGATATTTCTTTTCCTTCTTCTGTAGTGAGTGTTCCTTGCCAGTTTGAAATTGAAACGCCGTTACTGTACAGTATTGAATTTCCATTTCCTTCTACTCTTCCACTGGGAAACAAATCAAGACCTTTGATTTGCCCTGTCCAACTGCTTTCCCTTTCTATGATTCCCTTTTCCATGTTTTCATTAACTATTTCGCTTTTTTTTGACATGTCAACTTCTTCAAAAAGTTTTTTTCCTATTGAAATCACAGAAAGACTGGGTTAAAATAATCATTTAAAAGTGTCTCCAGCCTACTGCTCGGGTATTAAAGGACCTTCCATGGGCCTAAACCTTGATAACAAATTTAATTTCATTAGGGCTTTTGTGTAGTTGCGCTAAAAACAGCTTCTTTATTGCCTTTAATTTCTTAACTGTGTGTTCTTTCTTTGATTCCTATAATGTGGTGGCTCGAAAGCCTATTCTTCTCAGACATGGCGTGAACAACAATCATTGATTAAATAACAGCTGTCCAAAAAATACGAGGAAAAAACTAGATCAGGATTACAAGATTCTATTAATAGTCGTGATTATGATTCGCTATTTATAGCAGGTATTCTATTGGTGTATCGATTAATCTTCCTCATTGTTGAGGGGGGATCTTGAAAACGATTATTATTCTGCTGTGCTTTGAGTGCTGAGATTTTTATAATCCGGATCAAAAAATGACATCACTGCCCATTTTTGCAACGATTTGTTGTTGTTCACAGACTAATGACTGCAAATTCGATTTAACTATTGATCTTTTTGATAGTTTTATGATGTGTTTTGATGCAAACTATGATGTGCATTCTTATAAAAGTAAAAGTAAAAGTATATTTTTCCATTTACATAGAGAAAAATCAATGATTTGGCAGGACAGATAAAAAAAGAATAAAGAATATTATGTACTGCCATTTAAATCAATGAAAATAAATATTGTTCACAAGATATAACGTAAATCTTGGGTTGGAATTCTTTTGGCGGCCAATGGCCAAACGGTGATGGTAAAGATCTAGTTGTTATGCATACCCATGATATGCGACTAGAGATATTTATTGTAGGCAATGACGACACTCTCTATCACAGGTGGCAAGAGCGACCCGGCGGGTCATGGAACGGAAAGTGGGAATCGCTTGGGGGCAAGTGGCCAGAGGCCAGTGATCCTGTTGTTGTGGTCAATGCCGATGGCAGGCTTGAGGTGTTTATGGTTGGCAACGACAAGGAGCTATACCACAGGTGGCAAGAGCGACCCGGCGGGTCATGGAACGGAAAGTGGGAATCGCTTGGGGGCAAATGGCGCAGGGGCGACGGCAAAGACTTTCTAGTTATAATGAATGCCGATGGCAGGCTTGAGGTGTTTATGGTTGGCAACGACAAGGAGCTATACCACAGGTGGCAAGAGCGACCCGGCGGGTCATGGAACGGAAAGTGGGAATCGCTTGGGGGCAAGTGGCCAGAGGCCAGTGATCCTGTTGTTGTGGTCAATGCCGATGGCAGGCTTGAGGTGTTTATGGTTGGCAACGACAAGGAGTTATACCACCGGTGGCAAGAAAGCTCTGGAGGCAGATGGAATCAGAACTAGGTATTGTTGAAAACCCATTAATGAAAAGAACATGGTATGCTGATGACTATAAAGAGAATGTTGAAAAGTATGTTAGCAATGATGACGAGATGTAGACTTACCATTCCTTTACAGATGGTTAATGAAACAGGTGTGGAAAGGCTGGTAAGGTTGGTAAGGTTGGTAAGGTTAAAGGATAACTTGGATTGGCTTGATAAAAATCATAAGAATCAATTTGTTGCAATTAAGGACAAGAGCTTTTTGGGTAAAGACATTGAAGTTGAGAACTTGGTAAAAGACTGGAGATAAAAGACTGATGATTCAAATGCAATAGAGTATGTATATGGCTAATAAAGCCAATATGACAATGATATTAATATCTGATGGATACCTATTTTAATTAAGATCTAACCAACAATCAAAGCATAGAAGATGTATTTAATATTCATAAAGACAGATTCTGTTTTAGTTTATGATAGTTGAAACACACTGAAAAAAAATGTGTGCGAATTGAACTCAAATCAGCCTCATACTAAAAAAAGACGAATAAATTGAGTAACGTGTTTATTCATTAATTTGTTTATTTATTTTAGATGGAAAACAGTTTTGGAGTCAGGCTGTAATTGATGGATGGTAACTATTGCTTTATCTTCCTCATCAAACACTAAATTTCCCTTTTTTTCTAAATTCCGCCCATTGTCAACCTTAAAAGAAATATCTTCAATCAATTCATTTGACCCTATTGTTATTTTCAGGCCTGTTTTTGAGATGTTGACTTTTTTTATCCTTCTTATCCTTTGATACAAATCCAGGAAAGATGCCTTCCAGGAAAAGGGTATTTTATTGAGAATCTGCAGAATCTGCTGCCATTGTCCAAACAAGTTTTTTCTGGTAACCGAGTCATAATTCCAATCATAAAAATAATGGTGATAGTGATTGAGAATGCATAATGGTGATCTTTGAGTTGTACAATAAGAGATGGCATTGGATACCCATTTTACAAACGTTTGTGATCCTTCTTCTTTATTGCTTGAAATAGGATTAATTTTTGGCCTTTTGGGAATATGCAGCATTACTCCATGATTATTTTGGTTATTGTGACAATTAACATTAGGTATGATGAAGGGAACAATGAATCCTACATTGGCAAATTTTTTTATTATTTTGTTTGCCAAATACCTTTTAACATAATTGGGAATGTAAGGTGACCTGAAAAACCTGTGATAGTTTGATTGTCCATAGATGGGGATCATATCAAGATCTAAAAGTAAATTTAAATTCTTTGTGGAAAAGTCGTCAAACGGTGGGGCGAAAAAAACAGGTGCAACACCAAAAGATTTTTTTATTATGTTTCTTCCGATATTCACATAGGATTTAAAGTCTGTCTTATTGTTATCATTATTGTATCTTCCAATATAATTATCGTTATCATCATTATTATCATAAGCATTATGATATTGGGTATGTGTGTCACTGATGATTGCGTTTACATCACTGTTACCGTCAATATTCACACTAAATTCTCCTCTGCCATCAATCAAGGCATGAGACACGCCATGCTGAATTATTTCAACATGATTGTGATTGATTTTGTCTTTTAAAAATGAGCATAGTTCCTTATTGTTTTCAACCGAGTAGTATCCTTGAGAATTTCTAACACTAGGGGGTATGCAAACATCGTTGATTGCCTTTTGATAAGGAATTACGGACAGGCTTACTTTAAACTGATTTTTCCACGCATCGGAGTAAATTGACTCAAGCATGTTGCTATTTGTAAAAAAATTAATGTCATCATCTCTAACTAAAATAGGAGTTTTGCCATTAGGGCCTAATAAAGGAGTGATCGTCATTTATTGTGATGTGCTCCATCACACTTTTAAAAGATCTTAACTTTCAATTTCATTTCTAATTCTTCTTTTTTTGTTACGTGTGAAACAGGTAGGTGACATCGATAAAACAGTTGAAGGAATTAAATCAGCAGCAGGACCAGAGAACGCTTCAACAATTAAACCCGCAACTCAGGTAATAGGGTTGAAATGCAATGCATGCAACACTTGGATGTTAATTCTGTTGTTGATGCGACTATGGAAAGATTTGGAAAAATAGGCATGTTGATTAACAAATTGGGCATTCTGCAATACAAAAATTTGGTGGATATGTCTTAGGAAGGATGGGCAAATACAATCAACATAAACCTTGGAGGCGATTTTCTATTCTGTAAAGCAGTTATTCCGCACATGGTGAAAAGCAACTCTGGGGTTATAATCAATGTTAGTTCTGGTGGAGGCAAAATGGGTTTCCCCAAGATGTTTGCATATTGAGCAAGTTTGGGGTTATGGGTCTAAGTGAGGGTGTGGCCGCAGGGGTTGATGATTATGGCGTAAGGATTATGACAATATGCCAAGGTGAGATTGACACGCAGATGATAAGCGATGCCATCAATTTAGGTTACAACTTGTGTTGTAAGGGGAATGAGATGCAAAAGCCTGAAGGTGCTATCCAAAAGATTCTGGACATGATAACCAAAGCTAGCTTGAGCAGAAATGCACAATGTGTGGAGTTTTATAGAGGAGGCCGTAACCATTGAGTTCTAACTAACATATTCTTCTTACCAATTGATTGGCTTTCTCTATTGTTGGTGATGATCAACGCATTTTTATCTCATCTTTGGTAAACCTCTCAAACATTCCTTTTACCTCATCTCTCGTTCCTTCAGGAACTTCATAATAGACAATTAACTGTATAGAGTCATTTGCGAGAATATGGGACTGAGAGCCATGAATTTTGCCGTTGTACTCTTTTATCAAATCAGTCAATACCTCATATTGTTTTCTTATTGCCTCAGGTGATGGGGCTTCCAGTATTTCCAAAGAATTGTCCATCGGCTGTTTGTTGTTGTTAAACATGGCCCATGATTTCTTGTGGTTGTAATTGCTGCTATAATTATTCTTGTAATTGTTATTGTACCGTGTTGTTGGCTTTGGTGTAGAGTTGTCATTATTGATAGTTGGTGCCGTTGCTGCCGCAGACGCTACAGATTTTTTGCTATTATTTCTTGACCTGTTAGGACAATTGTGTTTCTTCTTTGTGAATTCTTCCCAATACTCACTGGTTGAGGTATTCCAGTATATCCTGGTATTGCAACCATAAACACAATCTTTAGGGTTAATGTTGGTGGCATTAGGAGAACTCATTATTTTATATGAGAAATTGTCACATTTATGTTAGAGTATGTTCATACAAAATTTGTTATATACTCGTAACACATTATATAAAATGTAAATGAGTCTTCTACTTGAGCAAATAAATGAGCGAGTTTATGCTGTGGATTCAAACAAAAACGCACAAAATCAAATACTAAAATACATTTTAAAGTGTGAATCTTGCTTGTGGAAAATATCATTTTACGAACCAACAGAGAGCATATATTTAGATAATAAAAATATGAAATGCCCAATGTGTAGAGAAACTGGGAAGAAATCCCTGAAAATACTTCAATAATCCCCGTTATAAAAAAAATAAAAATGCATTTTAGCATGACGCACAATAAGGTCATCAGTTGCAATACTAAAACATCAGTTTAACATCTATAGGTTCGTTTTTTAAATCATTTAATTTTAAAGATGGTGGTTTGAAACTAAACTATCTGCTTGGTATTGTAAACAAATTGTTCTCATTACTGTCACCAACCGATATTTGAAACATTGAGCAATGAGAATGGGATCTCAATATTAAAGTTAATCCTATAAAGATAAACTTAAAAATTATTGTGCTGGGTTTATTGTTTTATCAATAAAAAAGTGTGTTGTGCGATAACCGCAGCAGTAATCTATACTCTTATCAATGCAATATTGCAATGAAATAATAAATGTATCCAACACTGATTTTGAATGTCGCATATGCGGCTTAACATTTATCCCAAAAGGGAAGGTAGAGTTGCAGCTACAGCAAGAGAATCCAGAAAAATAATTTCAATTTGATGTATTGCTATATTGCTTCACATAATAACAATATGGTAATAGTTATACTAAAATTAAATTAAAGAACATTGTTGGTGGATTATTAATTTGACTCAACATCTACTGAATATCTCCAAATGTTTGGCCAGTTATGCAAAGAAAGTGCAAGAATGCAACAAGGGTGACACACACTGCATGGAAGGATGCGCGGAAGAATTAAGGGAATGCATTGATATGGTTTTTCCGCCTTCTAAAATGACCGAGTTTGAAAGCGACAAGGCGAACTATATGATGTCGACCGTTTTCTTTCTCCTAAATAGGTTGGCAAAATCAATGGTTGGGCTATCTGAATTTGAAAATTCTATGGAGGAGTTTGAAGGGCTGGGAAAAGAAAGTACCGATAGCGATGAGTATAAAATTATCTACGAAAATCAGAAGACCAAATTAAACGAAATTTTGGACAAATACTTTTGACATGGAATTAATGAGTGAACCAAAAGAGATTACTGCTGGGAAACCGCTTCAACCACTTTTGATGACCAGAAGGCATCAAACGAATTTATTTTATAGCGTGTATGGCATCTAATCTTTTTGTTTTATGCAAGCATCTTGAATATTACTGATTTTAGTATTTTTTTTGACAATGCCGATATACTTTGGGTTTGTTTACAGGGATCAATAATATGTTTTGGCAAGCATTTGGTTTCGCGTTGCTATTTGGCACAACTGTGGTTAATTTTATGACGGATGCCCTATAAAAAAATATTTATCCTTTTGCTACTTGCTATCACTAAAGTAAGGCAATACCTTGCTGCAAAATTTCTGTACAAACTCCAATTCGTTTGGGCTTGTACTGTGCAAATAGACCTGGGTAAATCCAGCTTTGAAGTATTCTTCAATTGGTTTGAATAGATCATCAATAGATGTTGCTATTAATGTTGACTTCTTTACCTTGTCGTCCGAAACCTCTTGTTTTGCCTTTCTTTGCAAATCCCGTGGGTCATTAATAGCGGTATTAAATACGTCTTCTATCTCGCCTGCCCTCCAAAATTCTGACGATTTAAACGCCTTATCGTAGTCTTCCGAATAAGATATTTTGGGCTTGCCTATTTTTTGAAGGAGACTGGGTTCTTTGCCTTCTTCAAGAGCTGCTTTATCAAATGTCTCAAACATGTCCCTTGACTTGTCGGGCTTTGAAATTGTAATCAGGCCATCGGTATATTTTGCAGCAGTTTGTATTGCGGCTGGACCGGATGCTGCCATGTACAGAGGAATATCTGTAGAGGGGGGAGTATAGAGTCTAGCGTTTTTTGTTTTGAAGTAATCCCCCTCAAAGTTCACAAAGCCTCCATTATTGTTTTCATTACCATAACCATATGCATTATACTCTGACTGCTGCCTATTCTCTTCTTTTTGTTCCCATAATTGCCTTATAATTTGTATTGCCTCTGTGGTTCTTTTCAACCTGACCGCTGCAGATGGCCAATCAAAACCCACAGAAACCTCATTCATTGCTTCCCCCGTGCCCAGCCCAAGGGCAATTCGCCCCGGATACAGTACGTCAAGTGACGCAAAAGCTTGGGCAATTATTGAGGGGTTGTATCTGTATACCGGCGCAGTGACTCCAGTTATAAACCTCATATTTTTTGTCCTTTCGGATGCTGCTGCTATCCAAACCCATGTGAAATTGCCATACCCATTGTCATGCCACCAAGGGTGAAAATGGTCACTTGTCATTGTTGCTGTAAACCCCCCCTTCTCTGCTTCGACTACAAATTTAATCAAGTCATGCATTGAGTATTGCTCCTGGGAGGCCCAGTATCCTACAAAGTTCATAATTTAGATATGGTATTGTGTTATAGATGCCTTTCTTATCATTAACAAAAAATAAAAATAACAATAACAATATAACAGTTGTGTGTTATTTTTCTCCTAAATAACTAATTTACGCTGCGGTTATATGCCAATACTTTTTATTCTATGATAAAGTTTTCATCTGTGGATTTTTCGGACTCTCCATGATGGCATTTTGGTGAATGTGGCCCTTGGTACACGATATACACATAGGAGAAAATATTGCCATCTCTGATGCATGTAAATTTGGAGATGTTTGTGTCGTTCGGAACCTTGAGCATGTTGTTTTAGGTCTGCCGTCTTCTGATTTTCTGGAAGGTGACTTTCTCAGTGTTGGGCTTTACGTATGATGTAAATTATGATGATGGAGGTAGCTTTTAGGGAAAGGTGACCGGAGTGTTTCCAAATGACGTTTGTTGTCTTGTGTCAGCATGTTATTCCAATGAAAAATGGCGCTAACTAAAAAGCATCTTGTGTATATTCATTCATAATAAGAAATGTCTGAAGGCCCTGAGGTTAGGATAATGGCGGATAATATGCATGACGCGTTATCTGGTAAAAGAACAATTCAAAACATATTGCATAAGAATATTGACGAAGAAACAAAAAGCAAAATAATTGGATCCTCAATGGAGTATGTCAAAACCTTTGGAAAGAACATTGTTGTAAAATTTTCATCAGGCGTTTATTTGAGAAACCATATGATGATGTGGGGCAAGTGGAGAGTATATGATAGAGGGGAGTATGATGGCGGTTCAGCTAAATCGCCACCTCGTTACGCATACGGAAAAAATAGGAATAGAAAAACAGGTGAATTGCAGTTAAAAAAAAATGCCGTAATGGATGTGAGGAATGATGCTAGGGTTAGGCTGACCTTGATTACTGCTGATAAGGTCTTACTCCAATTCAACGGGCCTATATTACAATTTTCTTTGGACGATCCAGCAGGTAAAGAGCCCATTAAATCACTGGGACCAGATGGATTGAGTGATGGTTATGATACGGATAAGGTTCAAGCCGGCTTCAAATCCAAATCTAAAAACACAAACATGTTAATCGCAAATGCCTTGCTGGATCAACAGATAATAAGTGGAATTGGGAATAAGTATAAATCCGAAATATTGTTTCTACATAAAATTTATCCTTTCAAAAAAGTGGTTTCATTTTCCGAAAACGAGTTGAGTAGCCTTCTTCTTGGCATTCCCAAAATTTTGGGTTATGGCTATAGAGATAAAGGAAGAACCCGGCCGCTATTGAACAACGAAAAAGCGTTGTGGGACACCACTCATTGGGTCTTTAGAAGGTCCGGAAAACAATGCTGGGTATGTGGCGCAAAAATTGTGTCTGAAAAAAAGTTAACTTCTCGATCCACGTATTGGTGTCCCACTTGTCAACCCACTGAAACCTAAAATTGTTGGTAACCATTTTTTTTGATACCGTATATTTTTGATTTCGCTGTATGCGGTTCATTTGCCTTTGCTTATGTGTTTTTTAAATCTACATTCTTTTTTATCCGTGTTTGTTTTTAATGTGAAACTGATTCTCGTAAATAACCTTTATTTTTTCTAACGTGTCAATATCTTTGAGTTCTTTGTCATATCGAATGTTTTTTATTCTTGGAAAACGAAGTGCATATCCTCCATCATGCCGGTTACTTTTTTGGATTGTATCAAAAGAAACCTCTAAAATTGTTTCAGGTTTTACAATAATTCTGTTACCTTCGTCACGAATAATAAGCGACCTCAACTTGTTCGTCACATAGTTAATTTCTTTATCTGAAAGACCCGAATATGCCTTGCCGATAATTTTTAAATTGTTAAAAAGAGGGCCTTCGTCTCCTGCTCCTGTTATGTCCATCCCAGGTTCAGTGGAAATACCCCTTACCGCAAGAGTATAGTCTGAAAGCGTTCCAGCCCGCTTTCCATTGCCATATTCTGCCATCACTATTACGGTGTCAATCGTGTCCAGCTCTTCCTTTAGTTTTATCCAGTGTCTTCCTCTTTTTCCAGGATGATACTGTGAGGCCGGATCCTTAATCACCAGCCCCTCGTGGCCACTTTCCTTACTCGTTTTAAATTTAGAGACCATTTCGCCTGCAGTTGTTATGGTGTCGCTCTGCGCATTGATCATGATTGAGTCTTTAAACAGAAGTTTTGATAATGATTTTTTCCTGTTTTCAAGTGTTTCCTTTATCATCTGTTTTTTTTCAAAGAACATTGTATCGTATACCACGTAACGTATCGGTATTTCAGTTAGAGTGCCTTTTGTCATGCTTTTCCTTCTTAGTCGTTTTTGTAACTCTTGAAAGTGCAGGGGCTTGTTGTTTTTGAATGCTATCAATTCTCCATCCAAAATAAAGTCAACATCGACTTCATCATTTTCACTGGTGTTTTTAATTTCCTTTGTTTGATGCCTTTCTTCCATTTTTATTCTGGTCTGCAATGCGTTGTCAACCAACTCGGGAAAAGCATATGATATGTCCGCAAGATTTCTGGAATAAATCTTACAGTTGTGTCCGAATTTGTGCATTTGTACCCTAATACCATCATATTTGTACTCGCATACGAGTGGTTTTTCAAAATATTCAATTATCTCTTCTGCAGTAAACATGACATCTGCCAGCATAAAACTCATTGGCACAAACGGCTCAATTGTTGCTGTGTTCAATGAATTTCTCTTAGATAGTAAAGCCACATTTGCAACATCCCCCGAGACAAGCATTGCTTCCCTGACATCCATGGCATCCCTGTCAAAAGCTTTTGCAATGGCCAGTTCAACAAGACCTTCGTACGATCCCATTCGCATTTCGTTTGATATTATTTTGACGAGATATTTTGATTCTAATGGAGAGCACCGGATAAGCAGTCCCTTCAAAATGTTTTTCTTGTCATTGTTGGAATGCTGTCCTTTAAGGCTCGCTATTTTTTTGAATTGGGTAGACATATCGCTTAATGTTAATTGCTCTCTCCCTCCTTTGCCCTCCAGTTGGTCAAGAATGGTTACCACTTGCTTTTTGGATACCGCGTATTCTGCTATGGCCCCCATGTCACCATGCTCTAAATGGATTCTCCTGACGTCAGCATCGTTTATACTGGAAATTTCCAGCAGAGACTGCAATATCGTTCTAAACCCTATGTTCAGGTTATATGGCGATCCCCTTGGAAAGGTTTTTCCAGACAAAAACAAGACTGCGGTGGACAGTGAATGTTCCTGTAAACGTGAGATGTACTGTGAGATTAAATCGACCTTTTTGTTTTTGCTCGGCGTCAATCGTATTAATTCGCATGTGTCAACAAAAGTGGAAAAAAAAGATGACGCGCTGTTGTCATTATCCATCGTTTTTGCCATGTTAGATATATCCATAAATGATGATTATGCCATTAATACTATGTATTTAAAATCAATCTCAAAAAATGCTATCCATCTTCACCTTGGAATGTTCATTTAGTTCAAACCCCAATGTTTTAAATTATGATAGCAATGCCTGCATTTATACTTGATTGCCTTTTTTGACTAAAGCCCGGATTTTGCTTCTACTTTGTCTGGCAAGAGTGT
The DNA here is from genome assembly GCA_963779615.1 of uncultured Nitrososphaeraceae archaeon. Taxonomy (GTDB): domain Archaea; phylum Thermoproteota; class Nitrososphaeria; order Nitrososphaerales; family Nitrososphaeraceae; genus Nitrosocosmicus. The sequence continues at coordinate 636,036 of CAVZZA010000003.1, read as the reverse complement.
GTGTGAATTATCCCTAATTTATATAGCATAAATAAAGAAAAGGGAAAATGATTAACGAGAAAACAGATGTTAAAAAAATAATAAAATCAACAAACTTTCCCTGTCTCTGAATTAAGCCTTATTCTTCTATTTTGTATTGGCTTTCTGCTTCTTCTCTTGTTATTCTAAACCTTACTTTGCGACCATCAAATTTATCGGCAAGACTCTTTGGAATGGAAAAAGTCTCTCTGTCTACCCTGCCAACTTTTGTTATCACATCTGTTTCTGTTATTCCTTGGATCTCACCAAGATCATCATCGTCATTTCCTCTTGCTTCTTTTTTCACGGTGGAGTTCCATTCAATACCTGAATCCATATCAACATGTGTAAAACAAAATATATAAATAACCAGATAAGAATGAAGGGACACCAATCTACCGCCGTTTTTTTTGCTCTGGTTAGCAGAAGCGTTGATTGAATGTCAAACTCGGTCTGAAATTCCAGAGGGGATTCTTTTCTTCTCGATGACGGACGCTAACTGAGCAAGTCTGTGCAATCATTTATTTTTTTGGCCTTGAACTAAATGAGAAAATAAGCATGAATGAGCATAAAACTCGTAAGCCTACCCTGGAAAATATTTCTCATCTACTTGTTTGTCCCTTGTGAACAGCCAACCTGATACTGGATTTTACTGATATGACGTACCAAATCAAAAGAAAGGATTCCATCATCAAAATGCAGTTTGCTGTATGATTACAACCTTTGTTATGAAAACCATGAGTTTGCCTGTCTCTCTTCCACTTGGAAATTATGTCATTAAAACAAACCCCCTAAACCATCAGGTTCCAACATTAAATAAAATGGGCATTAGGTTTATTGTTTATGGATAAACAAACAATGGATAAAAAAGTTGCATTGGTAACGGGGGCAAACAGGGGCATTGGGTTTGAGACCTGCAAACAACTTTCGCAATCGGGTTTGACTGTTGTATTGACTTCCAGAGATACTGCAAAGGGTGAGGTTGCCACCACGCAATTGACAGACAAAGGACTGGATGTTGTATTTTATCGACTGGATGTTTCTGCGAAAAACGACATAGAGTATGTATTTGGCAGAATAAAGCAACAGTTAGGACGACTTGATGTGCTGGTTAATAATGCTGCAATTTTATATGATACGTTTCAGTCTGCTGTCAACGCAGACCTGGAAGTGGTATGCAAAGCGCTAGCAACCAACCTGTATGGTCCTTGGCTCCTTTGCCAAGCCTTTGTTCCACTCATGAGAAAAAATGGGTATGGTCGCATTGTGAATGTATCGAGCGGTGCGGGTTCGCTGCATTATATGGAGGGTGGAACCCCTGCCTATGGCATTTCGAAAGTGGCACTTAACGCATTGACAAGAAAGTTGGCATCGGAATTAAGCGGAACCGGCATCTTGGTTAATTCGGTTGACCCCGGATGGGTTGCCACCGACATGGGTGGTCGTGGTGGACGCCCGGTGGAAGAGGGTGCAAAAGGTATTGTGTGGGCCGCCACACTGCCAGATGGTGGCCCAAGCGGAGGATTTTTTTATGATGGCAAGCCTGAACCTTGGTGATATGAATATGTTGTCACAACAAATGACATTATGGCTTGTCTATCAATTTTGATTTCTTTTAAATGATCTTTATGGTTTAAAAAACAGCTCTTGAGAATAAAAAGGGTTCCTATAACCTTTAAAAAAGATACCTTCTCTCTATCTTTGTTATGAAAAGGGCGTTGGCATAAAGCCTGTTCTGTTGATTAATGTGTTACTGATGGATATCAAACATCAAAAAATTGCTGTATGTGATGCTCTAGCCTTCTGGATTGAAAACAATTGTTATTAAAGTGTGACCTGTTTGCAAAAGTCTTGGTCAATTAATTTGAGTAATCCTATAGTATAGTGAAATAAAAGATGACAACAATAGTGGGTATAAAAACAAAGGAAGGAGTTGTGCTCGCATCGGACAAAAGGGCAAGCAAGGGTTTCTTTATTGGATCTAAAATAGTGCAAAAAATATCCAAAATAGACGACACACTGGCAATTGCAATTGCTGGGCAACTTTCCGACGCTGAACATCTGATTAAGGTTGCAACTGCCGAAAGAAAGTTAATAGAACTGCGACGAGGGTTTCCTTTGAGTGTAAGGGAGTCTTCAAGGCTGATTGCAAATTTGGCGTATTCTGGCCTTAAGAACTACCAGCCATATTATGTGGAGCTGCTGGTTGCGGGGGTTGATTCCCAAGGCGCCCATGTCAATGTTGCTGACATGAGTGGCGCAATAACTAATGAAGACTATGCGGCATCTGGTTCTGGTGCCCCCATAGCATATGGTGTTCTTGAAAGTCTGTATGATGGTAAAATGACAAATGAGGATGCAAAAGAGGTTGCAAAAAAAGCCGTTTTAGCCGCAATGGAGCGAGACCCCGGCTCTGGAAATGGATTTGACGTCTTGGTTATTCCAAATGCGTTGGCAATAAGCCAAGTCATATGATGTGAGTGGGGTTGTCAGGTAACATGTCAGAAGATGGCAATTCAATAGGGTCCCAGAATAGTTTTGGGAATGGCAACAGGTACCCATATTACTATGGGCAGGGAGGCAGACTTGTATTAGTAGATAGCGCGTTGGAGGCAGTAAATAGGGGATCAACGACCATTGGAATAAAAACCACGGAATTTGCGTTGATTTCAAGTCACATCAAACCCACCTTGCCTTTGGTTGATCCCAATGAAAAGATATTCACTATTGACAAACATATAGGAGCGACAGGGTCCGGCTATATAGCAGATATTGAGCAATTGATTGAAGAAATCAGGTTACAATCACAGAAACACAGACTTTCATATGAGAGTCCCATAGACATAAAATCTATAGCAAAACACCTCAGCTCCTACCTGCATAACTATACCATATATGCGGTTAGGCCGCAAGCTGCTTCAATAATAATCGCGGGTGTAGACGAAAACGGAATTCATCTGTATCAGGTCGACCCTGGTGGAACCTATCTAAGGGGTTCTGGATTTGCCATAGGTTATTCATCGGATATTGCCATGGATGTAATCCTAAAGGGATATGGAAAAAATATGACCCCCAAAGAGGCCTTGGAACTAGCCAACAGCGCAATAGAAAAGGCAATCGGTGAAAAACCTGTTGTAGAGTTAGGGATGGTTACATTGGGAGGATTTTCAAAGAGCATTCAATAAGCATTATTTTTATCGTTACTGGCTCCTCTGTGCAAAAATATTAAATGCCATAATTTTTTTAGCCTGCTTTGTAGCCTGTGGTTTCATCGCAAAAACCACAGGGCAATTACACCTTTACTCTGCAGATGCAATAAAGTGGTATCTTTATGTTTGATTCACGTTCGTAATCAAATATCCATGAGGTTTAGTTATTTCCCTTGAAATTGCGTTTAACCTTGCTGGTATAAGTTGGCACATGGTTCTTTGGTGTCGTAAACTCGTCTGGTATTTCGCATTCTTGTTGTAGGTTACCTTGAAGAATTTTTGTGATCTCGCCGACTATTCTGTTTGAACATGACATTGCCTCAATCTTTTCTTTATCGGAAACGGCATTGGACTCTATAACGATATATTCTGATACGATATTTACATTGATTTGAAATAACTTGTTGCTGCTGTATTTGTTAATTGCTACCCATTGAAGTGTTACACCAGTTTCCTTTTTAATCAATCCAAACCATCTTAAGCTGCCAAACCATTTTCCAACCAATTGATTTACTACTAATTCTGTGTTGTTCCTGATGGGAATACGCACCTGAATTAATTGATTAAATCTTTTTCTTGTTTTTCCTGTTTCAAATAGCTCAGGTCCGGCCTCTTCTGCCTCTTCTTCCGTCAATTGGCGATTTTGCAGTATTGTATTTGATAAAAATATGTTTTTTTTAATTAGTTTGTATCCTGCGGGTGTCTTTTCAATCAAATCCAGATCTACAAGTCTTTTTAATGCTCTTGCAAGGCTCTGTTGGTGGATATCGAGTTTTCTCTCAAGAGCCTTGAAGGAATAGGCTGACCACATTTCCTCATTCAATATCGATAGAATTTTCTTGTCGTTATTGCGGAGATCATTAGTGGATAAAGGGTATGAGTCATCGCCATCACCATCATTATCGCAACCTATGTGATAGTTTAACTGTTGCACTGATACATAATTGTCATTTGCCATGACCGCAGTTTGATCATGTTTTTTTTCATCACAATGCTGCAGTAAATCAAATACGCTTTGAATATTGCAGTTGTTCTCGATAACAAATTTTGGTATCAACAACTTTGATATTTGCATATTTTTATTCATGTCATGATTCCATGAATGGGGATATAAATCATAAGCATTTGAACAAGAGCGTACCTTGATGTAATTGTTATAACCCCTATATGAAAAATATGGTTTATGTGCCTACAATATTGTATTTAGGAATGATGTGCATTGCTTATTGATAAACCAGATGCCCTTTATCCATTAAGTTTAAACCCGTAGAAAACAACCTCCCCAGAAACCCTCCCAAAGGGATAATAACCATCATGCTATGTTTTCAAAGTCAGGGCATTTTATCCTAAGGGATATGCAGGCTTTAACAGTGTGCTATAAACAATATTTTTTTGAGAAAAAATTAAGACCGCAATGTCCAGATATGCGCCATATCAGATGAAGTCCGAAAGATAAGTTATTTTACCTCAAACGCAATTATATATGTTGAAAAAAGATATTGCCAGAGGGAAAGCGCATAGTGATTCTTGGCGCGGGGTTTGGGGGGCTGGCCTCTGCCAACCTGTTGCGAAAGAGTCTTTCGGAGGAGCACCAAATTACAGTTATCGATAGGAAAGACCACTTTATAATGGGCTTTGTAAACCTGTGGATTTTGTATGGAAGCAGGAAGTTAGAAGAATCCAAAACTGCGTTAAGCAACCTGAAAAACAAAGGAATATCCTTCTTGCAGGATGAGGTAACGGCAATAAACCCAATTGAAAAGAGCATCACCACAGGAGCACAGGGCCGCAAACATGAGTATGATTACCTGATAATGGCGTTGGGTGCTGAATATGCGCCAGAGAAAATTGCCGGATTTGCAGAGAATAAGGGGTTCAACCTATATGATGCGGAGCGAATTCCAAAACTACGAAAGGAAATCCTTGCATTAAGGCAGGGAAGAATAGCAATTTGCATAACCGGCTTTCCATACAAATGCCCACCGGCGCCATATGAGGCGTCTTTGCTTGTTAACGATATTTTGATAAAAAACAAGACAAGGGAAAATGTTGATGTTGATGTGTACACACCATCACCAATCGCATTGCCTGTGGCAGGGCCAAAGGTAAGCCAGGACATTGTTGGCCTGCTTGACAAAAACCGCATCCGTTTTCACCCATCGCATAACCTAAAGTCAGTATCATCCACAGAGTTGTGTTTTGAGTGTGATGGTGGGGAAGAAAAAAAAGAAAATGTGGATTATAGCCTGTTGATGGCCATTCCGCCTCACATAATGCCCTCTGTAATAAAAGGTTCTGGTTTTGCCGAGGGTGGCCAGAACTGGGTTGGTGTTGACAAATTTACCCTTAAAACCAAATATGAGAATGTTTATGCGGTAGGGGATGTGACGGAAATAAAGGTTGACCAGAGGGTGTCGATCCCAAAGGCGGGGATATTTGCCGAGGGCCAGGCAAGGGTTGTTTGCCAGCAAATACTGGACAATATCAAAAAAAGCCAACCAAGCAACCCAATGTTTGATGGAAAGGGGTTTTGCTTTATGGAGATAGGGGATAACAAAGCTGGATACATAGACACTGATTTTTATAATGAGGTTGGGCCCATCACAAGGCTTGAGCCCCCCAGTGAGGAGTCATACCGAAAGAAAATTGATTTTGAGAAAAACAGGATAAGTGATTGGTTGCTGTCAACACCATGAAATATTTTTTTTGGGTTTGTATTAAGGTAACAATCTATAAAACAGCATCATATAACTTAAAATAACATTGTTATTTTGTCTCTGCCTGCTTGGATATTAAAGTAAGATTGGCTAATTCGATATCTGTTATTCTCTTGGTGCTGCGTAGAAGAAAATGGAAAAAAACAAATAGACCAACTAAAAAGAAACCTTTAGTAAGTTAAGGTTGTTTTTATTTTGTTGCTTCTGTTTATTAAATCATTTTTTAACTAAACCTGTTTGATTAATGTTGCTAAAACTCACTCGCTTTTTTGTCATGTTATATTATACGCGTCTATAGAAACTATTGTAACAAATAATGAATAATTCGATTTAATTCCTTTTTTCTCCATAACTGATTAAATTGAATGACTATGTGTTGCTCTGTGTATGGGTTTTGATTTATCGATTTATTGTATTCAAATTATGAACGGTTTTAGACTAGTCTGTATTCTCTAAGGGCAAAGTAAAGGAAAATGTGGCACCTTTTCCATTATTGTTGTTTTCTGCCTCTATCCTTCCGCCATGTGCCTCTACAATTTTCCTTGAAATATACAATCCTAACCCAGTCCCCTGAAAGGATTTAGATGCAAATTTTGTAAATAGATTCGGCAATATCTCTTTATCAATTCCGATGCCATTATCTTTTATACTAACTTCAACCACTTCTTTTTTATTTCCAATACTGTCTTTATTTTTTTTCTTTTCAAGAGTTATTGATACCGTTCCCTCCTTACCGATAAACTTGACAGAATTGCCGATTAAATTTGAGATGACCTGTCTTATTCTACTTTGATCTGCAAATAAATTACATGAACTACTTAGGTTATGACATTCAAATCCTATATCCTTATCCTTCAGGCTATTTTCAAAATCTTTGACAGTTTCTGATATCAACCTATCGAGGATAAACCACTCTTTGTATATGTCTAGTGTGTTGCTTTCAATTTTAGTTATCTCTAAAATATCATTAGATAATTTTTTTAGCCTCTGTGCATTTCTAATGACTACATCGAGTAATTGAGCCTGATCTTTATTTTTAATTTTTTCTCTAAGGTGTTCTGTCAAGGCAAGTATTGGTTGAATTGGCGTTCTAAGTTCATGAGCTGCAACATTAATGAATTCTCTTTGCATTGTATCCTGCCTTTGTAGTTGTTTATTGGCTGATTCCAATTTTTTATTCCAGGATAAAAGCGTATGGATAACCACTATCGATATGGCAATAAGGATAAAACCGCTTATTACAGACATTATTACCATAGTATTTCTTAAATTGTCTATCGGTTGCAATACCTCAGATTTGTCGATTTCTGCAAGTAACACAAATCCCAAGTCTTTAGCACAAAAGGAAAAGCCAATAATTGGAATGTTGCGATAGTCGTTGTAAACATTGCCGGCATCATTACCATTGACACTTTCAAGGCATTGTCTAACTGGTAAGGTATCTACAGTTATTGGATTTGTATTGTTAAAAAACCTGGATTCAGACACCATCATTCTGCTGCTGTTTACTAGATATACTTCCCCTGATTCTCCAAGACCTTTCCTGTTTAGCAATATCTTGTTGAAGGAGTTTGTATCAAGGTTTGTAGAAATGAAAAAGTCGTTATTTGAATTCACTTTTTTATCCAAGGCGTGCTGTTGTCCCTTATAAAAGGGCATAGTAAATATGACTAATTGCCTACTCTCATCCTTGACCTTATTTAGTTCAATATTGGTAATCCCATAATTAGTGGTGTTTGAGTATGTCTTTATATTGTTAAGATAGGGTACCCTCTGTCCTGTCTCTGATGGATTCGACGATAATAACACATCTCCATTCCTATCCATAATCTTGATATTTCTGATATAGGTGGAATTGTCAAATGTTACACCATATTCGCTAACCTTTTGTTCTAAAATAGGTAAACCCTTGTATTCGTCATAAGAGAGACGGCGCCTTTCTAGTTCGTTTGCCAATAGAATATCCCTTATCTCACTATCATTAGAAAGGCGAAAAGCCAGATGATTGATTTGATTTGAGTATATCTCAAGTAACGAGCGAATTGACTCTCCCCTACCAGTGGATTCACTCAAGAACTGGTTTTCTATTCTCCCTTTAAGTATATCATTTGCTACATTTGAACTTGAAATGACTATTATGCCGACCACCAATATAAAGACAGATAGCAAAGATGCAATAACCTTAATTTTATCATTGGAATACATTTAGCGGTTTTGCCCTCTTTCTACAAATAATATAAATTCCTATATTATAAATATTTTTAAAATAAACTTATCATAGGCCGGAAGTAAACCAAATAATTTGACGAATGTGGTATGAATGCCATAAACTTTAGAATATTATAACACCAACCAAGATGATATTGTCCGCTGTCATTTGTAAAGGATGCGTCGATAAAAGTATTGGCTCAATATGCTTTCAAAGAATTTGCATATTCTAAACAATATTTTATGATGTTTCTTTTTTTATTTTTTTGAAATAAGCAATAACCTTGGTTTCTCCTAATATTTTATTGCAGCAGATTTTTTATTGGAATGTCCATATCAAACAATTAATGAAATGCTTAAGCATGGAGCACAAAGATGGAAACAAATTAAATTTGGGTTATCAAAAGATACGGCATCATTCTATAATGCTTTTAGTTATTGAGCGTGGCTTGCCAAAGGGAAAGGTTGGATCGGTGTTTAAGATGCCATTACAATTTTTACAATAAAGATAGACTAAAATTGTAAATTATATGTTATTTGTATTGTAATAGAGATATTTACTCAAAAAAGCTAAATTTAATAGATATTTGTATTTTATAATGCCCGCTTATCCTGGTCTTTTTGTTTCGCCACATTTAATTTATGGGAAAGTGGCCTCAAATTGTTGTGTTCCGCCATAGGCCTGGATATTGCTTATTTGTTTGTAGTATACTGTTCCATTAACCATATAATGGGCATTTCCCTTTAGGATATCGCTGAAATATTCTTTGTCATCTTCGCTGCCTTCCTCGAATGTTTGTTTGTCTTTTAACACCAGAAAACCCTTTCCTATGATTGGATATTCTGACTGTGACTGAAATATGTCGCTAATTAGCTGGCTTCCAATACTACCTGCAACTATGCGGTGATTGCCATAATACAGGTTATAGTTTAACCCCTCTAACAGTATGGTGTTTTGGTTGTGATTTCTGATATCAAAAGCAATAGAAATGGTAGATATGTTATTGCTTGTAGGATTACCTGCTGTTACGTTTTGGATTTTGATACTCAAGGGTTCGGTTGGCTGTTCTGCTGTTGGTGCTGCTGCTGCTGCTGCTGCTATTTGTATTGGTGGTGGTGGTGGTGATTTGGACAACTTCTGTAGATGTGATTTTGGCTCGTTTTGGATAAGGTACTTTGCCTTGTTTTTGATATCATTGTCAATAGTAACGCTTTGAGGATTATCCGCTACAGCCAAAAACCACAAAAACATTGCAACTACGGCAAAGATGGTTATGTATGCTATAGGGGGAGCCGTTACATTGTCAAGATATCTCATTTGCATTAGTGGATGCTTAATGTATATAATATTTACAGTTACTAAAATATGTGTTATTGATGCACCAAGGAATGGAAGGGCGACAGAGCTTCCCACCATGTATTGCCAAATGTCTCTCTGATTCTCAACCCCGAGACAGGGGGATTGAGTCAACACTGATAAGATAAAATGCCCAGATCAATATGTTATACTGTTATAATGAACCTGAATCATTGGTGTGAATTAGATGAGCTTATCTATGTTTCACAAACAGACGAAGAGTACAAGCAATATGCAGGACTTGAGCATAATGAAAAACTGATAGAACAGCTTGCACAAATGAAAATAAGAAACTCCGATATCCTTATCGATTTTTATTCTCATCCAAGACCCCTTTTTCTTGGAGCAATAGAGGATATTGCCTACTCTAAAACAAAGAAACTTGAGCTAGAATTACACAATGCAAGGAACACAAAGATTACTTCCTCAAGACACGTGTTCAGAGACTTACCCGTAAACTGGAGCACCTGGAGGCAGTTCAACAGCCTTGAAAAAGAACCCAAAAACAGAAAAGAGGTATTTGATGAGTTTGTTGAAAAAACCAAACACATAACACCAATTATAGAAAACAGGTTTTCAGCAATAAAACAAGTTTACCATGAAAATGCACATGGTAACAAGGAAGACGGAAAAGGGCTAAATGATAAACTGGACCCAGTTTCAGCCTACCTGGAAAATGAAAACATATCATATGAAAAGCTGGCTGAATTTGTCAAATCGATGGGCCAGAGGGCAAAGAAACCGTTCAAAGATGCAATAGATGATGTTGGGAAGGAGATTCTTGGTAAGGAGCCGGAGTATTATGATGATTTTTACTATTTTAGAAACAGATCCTATTCTGATATGGACAGCAATTTCCTAAAAATAGAACCACTTGGCGAGGTTAAAAAGATATTGACAAGTATGGAGTTTGATTTATCCAAAGTCTATTTTGATACCGAAGATAGGAAAGGCAAATATCCATCACCCATATGCTTTTTTGTAAAAATACCCGGTGACATAAGGGTGCTATACAAGAAAGAAAGCCCGTATTTTGATCTTCAGGCGTGTTTCCATGAAACCGGACATGCCATGCATGCAAGTTCCATAGGTGCAACAAATGAGTATTGGGACAAATACAGGATTCCAATGGGTGTGGCAGAGACCTTTTCTATCTTTCTGGAAAGGCTGACAAAAAACACCGGATATATGTCATCATCACTATCTGATTCGATAAAAGACCAGAACACACTCGACAAATTAGCGTCAAGAAACCGCTTTATGGAATTGTTTTTTGTCACGTTTTATGCGGCAAATTCATTGATGAAGCTGGAATACTGGAAAGAAAACCTGTCAACAGGTGAGGCATCTGAACTCTATGAACGGCTAATAAAAGAATACACCGGGTTTGAGATACCGGGGGAATATTGGCTGTTGCACCATATTTTGCCTGAATCCATAATGTATGTTCCAAGCTATCTGCTTGCCGCAGTGAGAGCGGCAGAACTTGATATTTACATTGGAAACAAGCATGGGGACAAATGGTGGAAAGAAAAGGAAGCGGGAAAAGACCTTAGGGAAATAATGAAACCTGGAGCAAAGATAGATCTATCTGTTTTCTCAAACCTGGATAGCAACATATTTTTGCAAGAGATAACACCGTAGCAGCAGCAGCAGACATATCCATAAGAACCAGCATTTTTTATGGCCTTGTTTCACAATAGTATCTGGCCGTGTTACAAATTCGGTTCTCTACTGTAACGGATCATTGAATTTGGAGTGGCCGCTACAAACAACACAAGGAGCATTTTTTGGGAAGAAATATACCCAAACAAAAAAAATGATGGCAGGTTTGAAAAAATTAAGAAAAAAACATCCCGGGGTCCGGTTCAAACTGCTATGGCAAAATAACACTTGGATAAATGGCATGGATGGTTTGGATGCAAATTGTAAAGTTTGTTTGGTAATGTGTGGTGAAGGCTCAGAATTTAAGATCGATAAGCAGGTGAATCTCTAGCCTGAATATGTTACAATACAAATTTTATAAAATTTGCCTAATTAAAGATAAATCGCCAATACTAGAGGTGCCAAAATAACTTCAAAGAACGGTGAATTTGAGTAAATGGAGATGTGATTTTGCAATGGCAGTTAGAGCATTTAATGAAAATATTGTTTTAACATGTTAAGTAATACTACTACTGTGCAGCACCATTATTGCACCCATATTTTTCATAATGGGCTAGCACATCGATATCAATTCTTTCAAACTTTTCGGGTCTATCTGCAGGATGGCCTATGCAAATAATCCCTATTGGTTTGACATCTTTTGGTAATTCAAGTATATCTGATACTTTGTTGTCTTCAAATGCTCCCACAAAGCAAGCGCCAACTCCCTCATTTACCACAGTAAGCAAAATGAGCATTGAGGCAAAAGCACCATCTGTTATGCTGTAGAATTCCTTTCCACGGTTGCCATGCCGCCCTACTGAGCGAGAGGTGTTGGAACATACTACAATCAGCACGGGATCTTTTTCTACATATTTTTGGTTTACAGCCGCTTTTCTTAATTTCTTTTTTTTGAATCGTCTTTAACTATTTTAAATTCCTGAACCTGTGTAACCTGCACTAGGGGCTGTATGGGCATTTTTAATCAGCTTTAAGATTATCTCATTTGGAATCTGCGTGTCAAAATCATACTCTCTTATCGTCTTTCTCTTTCATACAACTCGTCAAAATCCATATTTGCAGTTACCCTGATGGTTAAAGCTCCTTATGTTCTTCACAGATATTTGGGAAATTTCCCGCTTTTCTTATTCGCAGTTTATGTTGTGTTGGCAAATTTGTTAGCTGTTTGATTCTATTTTTCTTTTTAAACTGCTTTGTTGCATGATTCAAAATACAGCTAAAACTATGCCACTTTCATTGTAATTCATATTAAATCATGACTGGTTACCCTTTGGACAACAACCAAAGCGCTAACAAAAAACGATTTCAATAGTCATGCAACAAAGCATTTTTAAATCCTATTTTTTTTTACATTTGACTTTCCAAAGTTAACTTGACTAATCCTTTTCTATTTTTTTTTGCCGATGGACTTGGCGGGATTCAAATCCCTTGTGGCAAGGGGCCTCTCATTCTTTTAAATTGTGATGATATCGGATTAATTTGTGGACCTAGCAAATCAGTTCAAATTATATGTTTACTTTGTTTTATAATTTTAACAAAGGATGTGGAAGAAGGAAATAACAACAAGGTTGCCGTCGTGACAGGGAGCTCAAGTGGAATAGGTCGTGAGATTTCACTTATGCTTGCGAGAAATGGGTTTGCAACATACGCAACAATGAGAAACTTGACAAAAGGTTCAGAGTTAAAGGATATTGCAGACAAAGAGGGACTCCCTTTAAAAATTGCACAACTTGATGTCACAGATGACCGTTCAGTTAAGGATACAACCAAAACAATATTTGATGAAAGCAAGAGAATAGATGTACTAGTAAACAATGCCGGATATGGGTTGACAGGAGCGCTAGAGGACCTGAACATCGACGAGATAAAATCCCAGTATGAAACAAATGTGTTTGGGTTGGTCAGAACCACACAATCTGTGCTTCCAATAATGAGAAAACAAAACTCCGGAACAATTGTCAACATAAGCTCAGGTCTTGGCAGGTTTGGCATTGCCGCAAGTTCTGCGTATGTGAGCTCAAAATTTGCAGTAGAGGGTTTGAGTGAATCCATGTCTTACGAACTAGAGCCTTTTGGAATCAGAACAATAATCATAGAACCTGGGGTAATCAAAACAAACTTTATCAAATCCGCAGTTTTGGCAAAAAAATCCCGGGATCCCAAATCACCATACATTCAAATAATGAAAGGCATGGAGAGTGGGATGGCTAAATTGATTGAAAACGCAGCGAAGCCGGAATATGTGGCAAAAGTGGTGGTTGATGCCATTATGGACAAAAACCCACAGATAAGGTACCTGGCAGGCAAAGATGTCGAGCAATTAATGGGTATCAAAAACAAAATGTCAGATGAGGACTTTCATAATTTCCTAAACCAAATGTAATCAAATGGGATGCTTGTAGAGGGATAATGTTTGCTTTGTTTCTTTGCTTTAGGTGCAAGTGGCATGTCACAATAAAGTAAAAATGTGTTATTTTAACTCCTCAAGGGTTGACTTTTTATTGTTCAATGAGTAGGCATCGCTAGGATCTATCTCTAGAGCCTTGTCAAAATACGCAATGGATTCGTCGTACTCCCCTAGTTTGGCAAGAGCCAACCCTTTGTTATTTAATGCAGCAGTATTGTCAGGATCTATCTCTAGAGCCTTGTCAAAATACGCAATGGATTCGTCGTACTCCCCTATTACGGCAAAAGATACCCCTGCTCTTATGTCTTCGGCAACAGCTAAATTTCCGGCAAACTTGTCGCTGTAACTCTTTAGTATTGGTTCACCTGTTATCTCATAAAGCTTGGCCAATTGTTCTGTGTGTATTTTTTGATAGCCATTGGACGCTAGATTCCCAACCTGATCATAGTAAGACCATATGTCTTTATCGTATTTCCATAGGTTGTCCTTCAGATAATTCAGACCTTTGTTAAATACTGTTTCTGCGTTGCCATCATGTGTGTATTGATAGTAATTCCACAAGTCAATAAGTGAAAATATGTGACCATTGAGAATGTATGTTTTTGGATATCCGGGCTTTGCAATTTCCTGCAAAAACATTGAATCGTCACCATTGTTACTGCTGCCGCTCTCCCCGCTGTCATCCTCCTTGTTCCCTTCCATTGTTGTTACTCCTCCATTGTCATAATCGACTAAAAAAGAACCAAATGCCTTGCCTGCTGCGTCTATGTACTTTTCATCTCCAGTCAAATTGTGTGCCAAAATCAAAATATCAATTCCTGCAGATTGTGCCAATGCAGATGAGTATGGTGGATTTAGCCCTTCATAGAATGGCCACGGGAAATTATATGTCCAAAGTGAATAATCAACGTCATTGGTTTCTTTTTCTTTAGCATGCTTGACAAGCCAGTTGGCGGTGTTTATGAAATATTCTTTTGATTTTTCATCAGTGTTATCATTCATGTAATTTTGGTAATACTTTTGCCCCCCCTGTGAAACGATTAATGGGTTGTAAACTTTGCCCGTCTTGCCCCCATAATCATACATCATTACCCCTTTCTTGTCAGGGATGGATGATGGTGAAGTATCAGTATTTGTGGTCTTTTTTTTAGAAGCGTAAGCATCATCAGTAATAGGGGGTGTTGAAGAATATTGAGAAAAAGAAGAAAAAACACCTGATTGCAAGAGTGATACCGATGATGTGATTATAAACATAACAGCCAATGCAGTTTTAGTACTTGTGCGCATTACCATGAAACTACAGATAAAAATAATTAAAAGCAGTATGCTACATTGGAATATAAAAATGCTAAAAAAATTGTCATGTGAAAATATGACCGAGAAGATACAAATCACTTTCTTTTGTAAATATAAATACGAAGATCAATATGCCAATTTCTTTACAATCTTAAAATAAGAAGTTCCACACCCTTTGTCAAATCAGCAATTTGGTAGACGGGTCTACCACATACACGGTTGGATTCAGAATATCCGCCTTTATTAGTCTTTCAATTCAAGTCACAAGCCTTACTTGTTAACGTTAGAATATACACGATACTTTTAGAATTACCACTTGATAGCATAATCGCTATTTCCCAGATGTCCGACCTGGGAATCATCTTTAGCAATATTTTTTTTATCGTTTAGAGATTTCATTTTTACACTAGTTCTAAAATACTTGAAATTAGTTGTATATATCTTTGGTAACTTTAGATCTATTTTAAAAATCTCTAAACTAAATATATTTTATATTATGATTAAAAAAGTGTTGAACGTGTTCAATGAATAGACGATGATAGGGTGGGAAATCATTAATTTATTTAAGGAAAAAATACTGTGTATGTTTACCACTAATCCAATGGTGTACCTTTCATTTGATAAGTTATGATAAAATTTATGAGGACATTCATCATCAAATCAACAACATGCTTTATTGATCAATATTGGTACGAAAAAGAATTTCAAAAAAGGCATTGTGCATTACTTTTTTTAAATTGTGTTGAAATGACGGGGAGTTTTTATTTGATGGAAAATGCCCTGTCTTCTTCTCAAAAGGACACTAATAGGATATCAAATCCTGAGTTAGTTTTAAAGATGCTATCTCTTTTTCCACAGCCGCCAATTCGGTCTTATCCTTTACGTATTTTGATAGTCTTTCGCATGCTTGTATTTGTGCTAAAATTATATCCCTTCTGTCAATACATAGACTGTGGGATGATTCTATAAATGCGTATGTTATACTTCTTTTATCCTTGCAGCCGCATGTTTTAGCCTCAATTACAAACGGATTTTCACTTTCAGCAATATTCATTAGTTTGATATCACCTCCATTTGATGAGAGTTATTTTTAATTAGGGTGTGTTCATAGTAGAGATTTAAACAAATTAAATTGTAGTACATACTTTATGTTAGTAAAACTAGATTATTAGTATTGTGATGTTATTTATGGATATTTTTCGGGTCAACTGTTTTGACCAAAGTGCTGAAAAACAACAGGGAACTGCCATCTGTCTCGTTTATGGACTGCCGGATACTCTCACAATCAATTGTTTTGTGCATAAAATACGGTCAAAAAGGGAGTGGGCGTGAATAAACCATGAATAAAACAACCATTTTGACTCATTGGTTTTGATGATGTTTTATGCCAACATGCCTGTAATGCATGACATGAATTAGTTCAAAAGCCTTTTTTGCTCACTCTGCTAAATTACATCAAAAGTCATTTATTGCATAAATCCATGCATATAAAGCAATAGAGCATGACAGATCGGCAACCAAACAACAAAAGCATTTCGGATGAGCGCACTGTTCTTAACCTGGATAGGGTTGTCTTTATAGGGAGAACACTTTCAGAATACATGTGGATGTTCAACCTGGACCCATCACAGTTAAGAGATCTCAGAATATTGGACTGCCCCTCTGGTGCCTCCTCGTTTGTCGCAGAGGCTTCTGGCGGACATCAAGTCAGGAAAGTTGTTGGATGCGATTTACTGTATGGAAACAACAATCCAAAAGCTTTAGAAAAGCGCGGGAAAGAAGACCTTGAATATATGCTTGAAAGGCTGTCCCAGGTTCCGGATTTTTATGATTGGGCCCTTTACACAAGTGTTGAAGACCTTCGTAGAGCCAGGAGCGCCTCACTGAGAAGATTCATTTCAGACTATGAATCAAAACAGGATTTTGTTAATGGGAACAAAAAGAATGATGGATACATACACGCAGAACTTCCAAAAATGCCATTTGATGACAAAAGCTTTGATTTGGTGTTAAGTTCCAATTTTCTTTTTTATTACCACAACATGCTTGACTATTCTTTTCACCTTGATTCGATTTTGGAGCTGCTGCGAGTCACATCCAAGGAATTGAGAATATTTCCTGTTCAAAAGCCCGATTCCAATCTTCCGGAATATTTTGACAGATTGATGGAAAGCATAAGCGGCCATAT
The DNA here is from genome assembly GCA_963779615.1 of uncultured Nitrososphaeraceae archaeon. GTDB lineage: Archaea > Thermoproteota > Nitrososphaeria > Nitrososphaerales > Nitrososphaeraceae > Nitrosocosmicus. Next base: position 618,971 of record CAVZZA010000003.1, on the reverse strand, counting down.
GCAAGAAAAGGTTTCGTTTAGGGTTGAAAAGGCAAGGTATGAATTTCGCCGTGGAGTGAACAAGGTGCTGATAATGAGCCGTGGAGACTAATATTTTGTTGCGACCCCCGAACTAGGATTTGTTTTAGAAACAGAGGCGCAATTTGAGGAGGCTTTGCTATATGCCGAAAGGAACACTGAAACTTTCTGCATTTTGTATATTTCACCTGGATCCATATGATAAATCTCCTGCATTACAAAGGCTCACAGAAACCTTTAGAAAAAGCGCACTTTAGGCACAGCGTCTGTTCTTATCATGGGTTTACTTTGCGCTCAAATTTGCTAACTGTTTGATTCTATTTTTCTTTTTAAATTCTGTTATTTGTTAACAATTGACTTTCCAAACTTAACTTGACCAACCCTTTTCTGATTTTGCCAATGAACAGTGCGGGTAATTTCACAATAAAATGTTTTAATGGGTGACTTGATTGAATCATGCAAGATGTGAATACATACGGATAAATTTTTTACATGTTCTTAACTATTAGATTATAACGTGATTGTGATATTATTTCTTTGTTCGTGAAAACTGCTGTGGATGTTGAAAAGCATCAGCAAAGGTTTTTTTATGTACGTTTGTTGATTATCCGCTTTAAAAACATCCTTGTGATATTGAAATCGGATAAATGTGTGTGTTGTCCGGTAATTTCTTTTGAAAATGGAGGGTGACATTGTTTTTTTATAAATTTTTTTGGTTTTTCATTCTGTAGAGTTTGGGCTTGTTAAATGCACAGACAGATATGTGTGGTCAATTGCCCCAGAAAGCAAAAGATATAGATACTAAAAAAACATGAGTGATACAATGCGAATTTCAACGGAAATGACAAAAGCAATTAACGATCAAATTTCTTTTGAGGCATCATCTGCGAATGCATACATTGCAATCGGATCGTGGTGTGAGAGAACCGGATATGACGGAAGCGCCTCCTTCTTCTTTGAACAGGCTGCAGAGGAAAATGGGCATATGCTAAAGTTCCTGCATTACCTTAATGGCGCTGGAGCAGAGGCGGTAATCCCCCCAATTGAAAAACCCCCTGGCAATTTCGAATCCCTGGAATCCGCCTTCCAGTTTGGCCTAAAGAGCGAGCAGACTGTAACCAAGGAAATTTATGATCTGGCCGACTTGACTGAAAGGGAAAAGGACCGGTCCACATACTCATTCCTGCAGTGGTTTATAACCGAGCAAATAGAGGAGGAAACACTGTTTCAGACAATTCTCCAAAAGTTTGACCTGCTTGGCAGAGACAAGTTGGCAGTGTATCAGATTGACCAGTCTCTGGCCTCCATTAGGTCCCAGGTTATGGGCAAGCAGCAGACAAAATAGGGAAAAATCCTCTGCCAAGCAGCATGAGTCCCTATCTTTCATTTTTTTAAGCAGATTGGCATGCGAAAGGCATTTTTTAAAATATAAGGTACTCCGTGTTTTATTTGGCAAGTTTTTTCAAAGACATTTTTGGGGTATAACTAATGAACACCGAAAATGCAATATCAAACCTGATCCTTAAAAGATATCTGTCAATTTTTCCTGTTAAATATGATTTTCTTTCTGGAGGATTACATTAGACATGCCGGAAAACAACATGCGGATTTATGTTGATTCTCCATACATGACACAAATGTTTCCATGACTTTGGTTTTCGAGTAAATAATCATTTGCAAATCCGAAGGTTTGATGGCTATGCAAGCTATTATCAGTAATATTCTAGCAATAAGAAAAAAAGTGAAAGCCAACTCCAGCATTGTAAAATATTATTTATAGTAACAATTATCAAACAAGATGTGAAGATATGATAAATATATCGGACAAAGGATAGCGTCCCCTTGTATGGTTGATAAAAAGTTGAGGTCATGACCTGTTACTGAGTTAATGGCGCAATTTCTCCGCTTATGGTATATGTTACAACAAATGGCTTGCCTTCCAAATTGTGGAAAGCCAAGGCGTTACCAGAAAAAACAAATGATCCTGCATTAAATGGGGTGTCTGTAAATTGTTTTATTGGGGATGCTGCAAAATTACCATTATCAAACGATGCATCCAATGGCTCCTCTGTAAAAGTTGAATTGAATACTGGCTTGTACTCGTGCAGTAAAACTACCTCGATGGGTTGACTTGCCGTAAAGGAAGCTATGCCTGAATAAATCCTTCCTTCATCCCTGGGTGGAGCTGCAACTACAACTTGATGCGATTCATGTCCTGGCAACGGATCCTGCATGGAATTTGTTGTATTCTGAACCACATAAGGATAGCCTGTTCCTCTGTCTGCCCGGATACATGTTCTATTTGGTACACCGGTATTGCAAATATTCAAAAGAATGCTATTAAGGTTAAGGTTAAGACAGTCTTTTTCATGGATCATGCGCTATTGTGTAATATGTTTAAATATTACCAATAAAGATAAAATGTCTCCTATCCTGCACAGAATAAGACAGCTGAGCATTGAATGATTTGGTGAAACAAGAAAATGCATTGATTCATGCTGTTAACGAAATAACGATTGGTTAAATCTGTGTTTTATGGACATGGCAAATTATGGATTTAGTCCGAATAGATAAAGACAACAACTTTTGATGCTGTGTCTGATGGTATCAATCTGAATTATCGGAATCAATCGGTTAGGTTTTCTACATCCCCCTTTTGTCGGCCTGGACTCGAAACACACTGCATTGATTTCCATTTTGCTTGTGGCTACTACATGATCTTTGTTTCTGTAATGTGGATAACATCCTGAAAAGATGGGCCATTGGTGACTTGCCAACTGTTTAACGAAAAATTTTTTTGTTTGGCTTGTTCACGCCAGCCTGCTGCTGACAAAGTGACCATTTCGCCTGCAGGTGGAGCAAACCTTTGGCTGTTATAGTTAAATCAAATTACAAAATAGTGCTGTTCAGTTGTCTTTGCTGGTTTGGTTTAACCCTATTATGAATTACAAATCAACATGCTACAATTCCAGTACAGCATGCAACAACCAAAACTATATCTTTTAGTTTTGGTTCTTGGTTTTGTATGCTTCCAGTCCATGTTGATTAGAATGTTGTGACAATTGAGTAAACGAAATTCTACTTCCTTTTCATACAATGAAAGGCTCTGTTTGAAATGTTGGCATTGAACGTACACACACCGACAAATAGTTTGGTGGTGTGTCTGCAAACTTGCCGATTTTTTATTTTTTTGCGTCCTATTTACAGAAGGTATGTTTCCTAGTTTATTTCCAAAATTGCAAAAAGCATGCTTTTCCCGCCTGCTGCTTTTGATTTATTTGTTTATCCTAAGAACAAATCAACTAATTTGCATCAACCGCATGAAAACCTCGAAAATGGGACAAAAAACCGTAACCCCTCAAATGTGTTACCTAAAGGATGGCATTGGGTGGGCCTAACATGAAAGTGTTCTTTGTGACGCCACAGTGGAAATGGGTCTGTTGAGCCCCTATTTAAAATAACAGAATGCCTATCACTCATGGTTAGTCAACCTTGCATTTAGAATAGGTGTCATTGTAGCCTTGGTCCATTAAATTGTTTATTGTCTTTGACGAAAACTCAAATGCTTTACCATTAATGTCATTGCTTTTGTTTATCTGCTGGCCATCACCCAACTCAAACCTTTGCACTCGCTTAATTGTTGTTCTTCCTTTGACTAGGTTTTCAATTTTCCGAGTTTCCCCTTTGCGGTTTTTACTTATTATTTTATCCTTTAACTCATTATTTAATTTGTCATAAATTTCAGTATCGGAAATACCTTTACCATTAGCCATCCTCATTAAAGCGTTGATTATGTGGATATAGTCAGATACCATGCCTGCAGCTTTTTCGTCATATTTGGATTTGTCGTGAAACAACACATTTTGCACTCTGTTGTTGATAGAATCCGGATCTTCGGGAGTTCCCTTTTCTGTAGTAGGGTATACATCGCCTATAAATATTTCAATAGGAGGAACATCATCGTCTAGCCCCTGAACATCCATCCAATAGTCCCTATGTGCCTGCAACACCTCCCTCATTGGGGTGTTGCTAAGATAAAACCCATCCATGAAGGGGCGACTGTGTTCTTCTTCCTTTGCCTGTTTACTGTCAGTTGTTTTTTCAATTGTTGTGACCGCAAGTTCTGGAAACTTGTGCCTTGCATGGGAGGACATTGTAGTAAGTAAATGCTCCATTGTTATGCCTTCGTTATAGTATATCTTGTGTTCTGCTTTGTCATCATCACCATAGGTTGACATCCGTACCTTTTTGTCTTTGTCTTTGGGGTAACTGTCAAATGCAACAGTAGTGGCATCCTGCACATCCACAGCAACTAAAATTAGTCTTGGTTGCCCTTCCTCTGTCTTTATCGGGTTTATTTTGCCATTTTCGTCCCGCCAGTGTTTGCCTATTGTTTGGGTTATTGGTGTGTTATCATACTTAAGCAAAAAATTTAATGGATTGTAGAATGTGAGGTCCGGCTGGACCATTACAGGGGCCAACACGTTTTTGGTTCCCCATGGCAGGTACGCAAATTGATACCATGACCAATACCTTCTGGCGGATTCACCAGTAGCCAAATTGCCATACTTGTCCGGCCATAAATAATAGCCAGGCCTTAGGGGCCATTTTTCCCTTATGTTGTCAGTATTCTTGTCAAATTCCCTGAAAAATGGTTTCCACATGTTATTGGCTTGTTCTCTAAAAAAGGAAGCAGCATCTTGCCAAAATTGTATGAATGGATTTTCTAGATGCCATGTGGGTGTGGAGACATCATTCCAAAATCGGTATAGTGCATTCGGCGAGCCTTCCCAAGTTCCGTTTTGCTTAACATAGTTTACCAATAGGGTGGCGTTTATTGCTCCTGCAGACGTTCCTGCAACTATGTCAAACAGCTGTTTGTCTTCTCTTTTGGATCTGTCATACAACTTGTCATACAGAGCCCTAAACACGCCAGCCTCGTAGGCTCCAAGGGCCCCACCACCCTGAAAAATTAGTGCTCTTTGGGTTTGGTCATCGTTTTTAATAGATGATGTGTTTGATATGTTCAAATCGTAATACCTCCTCTGCTCTCCTCTCCCTAATGCGTTATATTTTGTGTATGTGAATTAATTACCCTTGACAAAGGTGTGGTTAAATTCCTGCTTGTTATAGCTGCATTTGTTGGCGCAATGCAAACAACATCATGTGTGATTTTCCTTAAGGGGGTTGTTTTTGATACCTTGTAAAGTTGCCCTTTGTAATTATGGTTTTTATCGATAAGTTTTATCATGATATCCTTATCGTCACGCCTTATTAAGATATTGGTAACTCAATACAATAACTTACATTGCTATAAATTGAAGACATTTAGCGATTATTTCTTTTTCATTCAATCTTTGTTATAGTTAAACTTCATATCGTATTATTTACAATAGTTATGAAAACTCGAGGCCACTAATCAAATATTTTTACGGTAACTAAATCTAATGCGAAACCGTCTCAGCAAATAATTATCAACTGTTTCTCTGGTTAACAGTTGAACATTGGTTTAGGATCATGTTATTATAATGGTATCCTAAAAAAGGACTATTAAATAAAAAGAAGAGTTGTTTTTTTTTTGCTTAGTTACTTTCCATGCTAACACATTCTTCCCGGTGGGCAGTGGCTTGGATTGAATATGTGGTGGCGGTCGGTCCAGTCTTGATGGTGGTCATTGCTGTTGTGTGGATGCTTGTGAGTGACAGTATGGGTGTGGTCTTTATGGGTAAAGACGTGAGTATGTTCGTCCTGATATTGCCCGTTCTGATCGGATGTGATCCTTGCTATCGTGTCCGAAAGTTCGCCTATGACGCTTGTCAGTTGAGCAGTCGCTTCAGTGGAGTTGCCTGCGGATATTGCCTCCCTTGCCTGGGTTAAGTTTGATGCCAGTTGATCCAGGTTCGTTGCCTGTTTATTGGTGCTATTGTTGTTGCTGCTGTCTGCTTGCGCGTAAACTGATGCTATGTCTGATTTTGGCAGACTGCCGCTGCCGCTGCCTGCTGCTCCAAATGAAAAAAACACAATTGCTGCTGCTAATGCTGGTAAAAGAAATAATTTTCTGTTCACTGTCTTTGGGTTGATGGGGTTATATTTAAGCGATTTTTCCATATGGTGCCTTTCTGTGTGTATTGTTTTCATTCTGTTGCTTTTATGGTCAACCATATAGTCAACTTTTATGCCATTTCCAATCCAAATTTTATGGGTTTGATGGTCAACCATTTTATCAAAATAGGCACAAAAACGCGCGGGGGTATTGTTACCAAATGCCGTTCTACGGACTGAGCGGGTCTTGGCATATTTTATGTTGGAAATATTTGCGAAAATAAGTAGCATGACCGTGATTAAAGCATGTATAAATTTCCTTTGATGCTTCCTAAACGTGTGCATCACCTGTTCCGGCTTTGAAAGTTTGGCTGAAACACACTAGCTCAAAAACAGAGGCAACTGTTTCCAGTCTGGCTGCCAAAAGAACCTTACATGTTAAAAACAGGGTGAAATGCTAATGCAAAATCATTTTCGCGGGCTTTTTTGTTGTTGGAGGGATGCAAACTAAAGTAAAAACTGGCTTCAAAATCTCTGCCGGTTGGGTTAAAATCAAACCAAACCAAACCAGTCCAAAAATGGGCCTAGATTGTCATCTTCACTGTGGTATGCACATGCATTTCGGTATCTGGAATTAGGGTATACAGTTATCTCTGTATAAATGAATAACAATAAACTTGGAAGGAAACAAGATGCTTGAATCTGACAAAGTCGAAAACAACCAAACCATAAAACTCACCAAACGATCGGTTGTTAGTAAAATATTTTTTTTGGGAATGGTGCTTGCAATGACCCTGGGTATCAGTGCTTGGCTGGTTCCCGCCCAATATCTGGTTTATTCTCAAATCATTCAGGTATGTGTTGTGGGTTATTTGGTTGCTGAAATAACGGCCAAAACAGCCTTCAGGATAGCATTAGCCACGCAACACTCTGATCGGACCGCCAAATCCATAAGGAGCATTACCAGGATCACAGGAGCCATTGTGGTTGCTGTTGTTGTGGTGTCCTACCTTAGTCAAAATGCCGCCGTGGCGGCATCAATTGGCGCCATGTCCGCTTTGGTCATTGGTTTTGCTTCACAGAACCTGCTGGGAAACATGGTGGCGGGAATGTACATAGCGTTAACCAGGCCATTCAAGATAGGGGACATGATCACTGTCTTTGGGAACACCGGTAAAGTCCATGACATAGGGTTGCTAAACTGTGATCTTTTGATGAAAGATGGCAACATTGTACGTGCCCCAAGTTCCTCCCTGCTGACAACACCCATAATAATAATACTGCAGACGGAAGAATGCATGAAAACACAAAAACAACCTTCAGAAACAAGGTGAACGGCATAAAAAAAGGGGTTGAAATAATATTCTATGCCTGCTTTCCATTGTTACCCTTAGATGCCATAATCCTCCCCAGTTCATCATAGAACTCTTTCTTTGTATTTGATGCTGATACAGATGCCTGCCATTGCTTTTCAATTGTTTTGACAGCCAGTTCAGCTGTCTTGTCTATGGTGTCTCCCCAATCCCTTTCAATTATTTTCTTAATTTTTTCGACGTGAACCTCCTTCAGCGCCGCAAAGAATGAGCTTTCCAATAGCTGTTTTGCTTTTTCAATCGGATCTGCTTCACAACAAGAAGAGCAGCCATCGCAATCACCAGATGTTGTTTTTTGGCATCCACATCCGCATGTGTTTGAGCAACTCTGATTGTGGGTTGCAGGTTCCCCTATGCGATTGGGAGCCGCACAGGTTGAGTCACATTGGTTTTCTACCATTTTAAATCACTTTGTGTTATTAAATATAATAAGGTAAGTATATAAATTGGTAAGTGATTAATCTGTAAGTAGATGGAGAGATGTTAAGTTGATGGAACACGAGTCATATGAGCAGCATCAGGAAAAAAGGGAAAATTCCAAACAGCAGCAACATGTGATAGAGGGGATGCTGTGCAAATGCTGCCCAGTTTTTAACACCTTTAACATAATTGGCAAAAAGTTTTCCCTTTTGATATTGCGCAATATGATTTACGTTAAGCAGAAGCGGTTTAACGAGTTCTTGAATTCCATAGAGGAGATAAACCCCAAAACCCTGTCAATACGGCTGAAGGAAATGGAGAATGACGGAATCATAAGGCGTCAGGTGTACAACGAGACTCCAGTCAGGATAGAGTATTACCTTACCCAAAAGGGCAAAGAGTTACAGCCGATTTTGGAGCAAATGGCGTTGTTTTCCGTCAAGTATTGCGGAGACCAAGTATTTGACAACCCCGATCCGGCCAAAATTGACAGAATAACTGCCAAATCCATTAAAAAATACATGTAGTATGGGAATGTTTTGGCAACCGGATTGATGATTATTTTTCATTTTGGTTTTTATTATTGTTAACCGATGCTGTCATTATCCAATTAACCTTCAACACCTGGATTTGACCACCCGCAACAGAATTTTGCGGCAATCAGTGTCTTCATAAAAAACTCCAAAGGGTTTTTGCGAACAAGGATGTCAACAGAACACCTTTCTGTGGCTGTTGTCTTTCTCGATGTCTTTATGGAGAACAGTTAACTTTCATTTACGCACTTACCACATTGCCACTTGCTAACTTATATACTAACATTATTATACTAAATGAGATAAGGTAAGTAAATATGAACAAAAATCGGCGTGAAGGAAACAATGTGATCAGCGAAACAGCGGTTGTCAGTCGCCATGCGTGGCTCACTCTGGCAATACTCAGCGGTACCCTATTGACAGTTTTTTTCTCAGAAACCATGCTCTTGCCCGCGCTACCTGAGATTATAGGCGAATTTAGCATATCCTACGGAACGGCTGCATGGATATTCAGTGCCTACTTGATTGTGGCTGCGGTGATGACCCCAATTGCCGGCAGGCTTTCTGACCTGTTTGGGAAAAAGAAAGTGTTACTATCGTTGCTTGTGATATACATAGCGGGGCTGACTGCTGGCGGATTTGCAGACAACATAACTTTCCTGCTCATTTCAAGGGTTGTTCAGGGTGTTGGCCTGGCGGCGGTCCCGGCTGCGTTTAGCCTTCTTAGGGACACATTTCCACCCTCCAAACTTTCCATAGCTGTGGGGGTATTTGGCTCGGCGTATTCTGCTGGCTCAGTGGTCGGCCTGTTGGTTGGAGCCAGCATCATCCAAGCCTTTGGCTGGCACGCAACCTTCCTTGCCATAGTGCCTTTCTCTATATTGGTAACATTATTGATTGCAAGGTTCGTGAAGGAGCACAAAGTACCAAACCGATCCAGTGATTCCAAGGCTCGGGGAGGTGTGTCAGGCAAGAAGAGGGAGCCGTTTTCTATAGACATCAAGGGTATACTTGCCCTTTCTGCCACAATAACCTCATTTCTCGTTGCCCTTACGCTTGTTCAAATCGGCGCAAGCACTGAAAACATATCGCAAATTGCCGGAGCATTCACAATATCCGCAATTTCGTTAACTGTGTTTGTTGCGATAGAAAGAAAGGCTGTGCCTCCGTTCGTTGACTTGAGACTGTTGCGAGACAAGATCCTACTGCCATCCTACATCCTGCTGATTGCCACCGGAATTGCGATGTTCATGATCTATCCAACAATAGTCCAGCTCGTCAGGAGTCCAACTCCATTGGGATTTGGGGGTAATTCAGTGGATGCCGCAAATGTCCAGCTGCCATTTATGATAAGTTTCCTGGTGTTCGCAAGCATTACCCCATTTATCATAAACAAAATAGGCAGCATAAAACCTGCGATCATTGGTGGAGTCATTAGCCTGTTTGGAACATTTGGGTTGTTGATGTTCCATGCAACGGAGTCCACAGTCTCTGTAAACTTGGCCATAATCGCCACGGGCCTGTCGCTCACAATGACCACAATCTGGAACATGATAGTGTCATCCTCACCAAAAGAGTTTACCGGCATATCGGTGGGAGTTGGTGCACTGTTGCTGTTTGTAGGCATGGCGATAGGTCCGGCACTGGCAGGAGTGTACATGGCTGATCATCAGAATGTTGGAACCCAGGGATCATATCCATCAGCACAATCATACGATATGGTGTTTCTTACCGCTGGATTGCTTTCGGCAGTGTCCCTTGGATTTGCATTGGTGCTAAAAAGAAAAACAACGCATACTGCTGCCGCAGCTTGAGCAAACCATTATAGGGGGTGGCAGTTCCCCCAATTTTTTTAAAAAAAACTTAAAAGATGCTGCAAATGCCTACTAGTTCTCCCTTTCGTATGGACTAAAAGTTGTTGATAAAGAACCTAAATACCTGCTTATGCTGTTTAATAATTGCATTAACGCCATGAAAACAGCAACAGTAACAAGAACAGACAAGAGGGGGCACGGACTTGGATTCAATAGTTGAATACGACCCTGAGGATAACATCCTGTATGTCAAACTGACGGACCAGAAAATAGTAAGCACCATTTCCCTTGGAGGCTCAGTATTTATTGACATCAGTGACAACAACAAGCCTGTGGGTATCAAATACACGCTGACTGACAGAAACCCCGAAACGATAAATGCCCTGAAGTCCCTGTTTCTGCCCTAGTGCATGGACTTGAACGTTTTATGTCTTTAGGTAAATTAAAACTAGGGCGGTATGGTCACAAAATGATACGGCTGTTGCTAAAAAAATAGGAATGTGTTAAGTGAACTGGTTGCAGCCATGCTCTTCATTAAGCAACAATGATGATCTTCTGGGTTGGATGCCATGACTCCTTGGTGATCTCTTTTTGGATCTAAGCCCCCTTTTTGCCAACAGCTTTGACAGAGCAAACCCTGTTGTTGATTAGATTAACAAGACATGATATGCTTGCCTTTGGAAATTGAGAGTAAAGGAAAAGGTTAGGAGATGGGGAAATTGAGGTGTGGGGGCAAGAAATGAAATGAATCCGGACAATAAAGTCGTAATGGTTTTTTTGGTGCGAAATGACATAAAAATGGGCAAAGGAAAGATAGCGGTTCACGTTGGGCACGCCACACAATACATCATAGAGGAATGCATCCAAAGAAAACACGCTACCTACACGACGTGGAAAAGGTTCCACAACTCCCAAAAAATGGTGCTAAAGGTAAACTCGGAAAAGGAGCTTGATGAACTGCACTCAAAGTTGGTGGGCTTGGCCCATAACTTGCATTTTCCGGTCAAAATTGTAAAAGACGATCAGGCAACGCAGTGGAGTGAAAACATGACCATAGTTGTGGGTTTCGGACCGATAAGAAGAGACGAGGTTGATTGTGTCATTGGCGGTTTAAAGTTGCTGTAAACAATTGGTTGGTGCGGTTAGGTATTCTTTTTTTAAATCAATGTGATAAATTCCAAAGTACGCGTGTTTTGACCACATCGATTGATACCATCACCCCACTGCAAAAACCAACAGCAGCAGGAGAGGGAATATGGTGTGGCACAGAAAATAACGCCAAAACTTGCCGCACAACAGGTTTAGATCTTCAGGCAAGCATTGCGAAATGCCGCTGGAACATACTGCAACTTGGCATCAGCAATCCAATTGTGATGTGGAGTCACGCACTAAAGATGTTTTACGCCTTCTCGGGCACAACCTGTAGTTTGGGTTAGGTGATTATACCATAAGCACGGTGAACAGTGAATGAAGTTAACTTGTGAGGACTAAAACCAAAGTCATTCCATATAATGTTGCAGACAGATATACCCTCCCACCATGACAAGGTAATCTGCTATTATCTTTCTAGGGCAACGCCATGGCACTGCCTCTGAACACATGATGGCAAGAGGATCATCAAGCTTTGCCATGAGCACAATCAGTTCCTTTATGCCCTCTTTAAACGGCGTTGTAGGCATATAGTCTGCATAAGTTCTAAGGACTTGTTTTGCCATCCGCTATTGTCATATACTGACGCTTTGGCAATCTCTTTTTGTCTTCTACCAGGTGTCTTTTTTATCGACAAACCATAGGACCAAATGGTTGACTTTTTGTCCAGATGCGGCGGTCCAAATTCTTTTATAAAACAAAAGACATGGATTGGATGATTGCTCGCTATTTTTCTATATTTGAGGTGAGTGTAAAGCTCATGGAGCCTCCTGGTTTTGAGATAACTTTGGTTGCTGGTGCTGCTCTCTCCTCAGCAATTCCTCTTTGAGTCACTTGTTTATTCAATGCATCTTTGATTATATCCATAACCTTCAAGATATTGCCTGTCGCCTCATGATCATCAACATCATGGTGCTCCGGGGAATGATGATGCGTGTTAATTGGCCAATAAAATGGCTTTTCCACTTGAACCCATTTACCTGGTTTAAACCAAGAAACGCCATCATACTCATGTCTTTCAATTTCTCCTGGAAGCGTTGACTCATGTGCATTGAACCAGTCTTCTATTCTGTCATCCACCCACCCATGCAGTCTCCAAAACAAGGGATTCACGTGGGACGAATAAAACTCCCCTAAATAATCATATTTGGGGTCATCCCACATGGGGTCAAAATCAAAAGTGTCTCGAAATTTTGGTTCTCCGTTTTTTGGATCTGGCAGAAAAGCTCCCTTGTCGTGTGCCCATCGATTATGCATCCAACCGTGAATGGTAAATTCAATCAAGTTTCCTAACGCTCCAAGTGAAAGAGCAGCTAGGTATCTGGGATTAGTGAATATACTGGCCATATGCCTCATTGCGTTGCTAAAGAATTCTGATGTTTTCATAAAATCAATAACATTGTTGTCTTCATTTTCTGGATCAAAAGGCGGCAATGGTACCATGTTTCCTGTTTCCAAAGGATTGAGTTGAAAAATCTTTTTTCCCGGGTTTGCCGGATCGTCTTTTTCTGAATATGCGAATTGTGGTGTGCTGGGTGAAGGTAAAGATGTTGCTTTCCAGCTTTGAATATAGGGTATCCCTTTTGATTCATACTCCTTGCGAATCATGGTTATCATCTTCCTGTGCATAAAAAGAAAATCTTCTCCAGCCCCGTTGTCGAGAATAAGCGATGCGTCTTTGGTAAATGGAGGTCGCTCCAAAAACCACCCAAGTTCCCGTATTTTATTCTTGCTTTGATCATCTAAAATATACCATGTGGTTACAATTTTTCCTGAGCCATCGGGAACCCGTAACCGGCCACGCAGGGTATGCCAAACTGCATGAATCAGTCTATGGCTTTTTGAAGATACCATTTTAAGAGCAGTTGGGATTATGGCTACTTCTGGTATGTCCCTGGGTTCAATAAACTCCCTTTGAACCGCAACGAAACTGGCTGTCGCACCTGCCTTGGCAATTTGGTCGCCAGAGCCATGATCTTGTATTCGCAAAACGGTTCCAGTCAATGCGAATCCTTGCTCTTTTCCATCTTTCCATGAATGGGCAAGAGTGCCGTAATAAGAATATAAATAACCGGAAATTTCTGTATTTGGACGCCCCTTTGCGGTAAACTCCGCAATAAACTGATCTGCAAAGTTTTTGGCAGTTCCCTCTACTATGTCCATAATTGCCTTATCTGGAGTCCCAGATTGGGCTGGGAACGATAAAGCTCCACTTGTGATTCCGTCCAACCTTACATGTAAATAAAGTTCTGCTTCTGCAAACTTGATTTGGTTAAAATCATTCACAGGTATTGGATTGTTGATAAAAATTCTGTATGTGTAATAACCTGTTAATTGCCGAATATCCATAATGTTCTGATTGCTATTGGTTATTATTAAGAATTTTGTGGAATAATGTAAATATTTGTGTAAATATATAAGTATTTGATAAACCGATAAGTAAACAACTATTGTCTTTACTAATAACTATGTAAGTCCTAAACTCTGTTTGACCTGACCGTTGGGCTTAATCCATTGCATGTATGGACCTGTACTACTAAAAATTTATCTTGTGTGACTCAATGGTGATTCTAATAAAGTAATGTTACCAGTCCTCTTTTCTGTTCTTAAGCAATTATATGAATTAAATCAATGATTCCTCTATAGATGGAGATTTTGGATTTAGGATGAAGGCCTACATCTAATTGCTCTAAAAAATATTTTGATAAATTTCTTGCCTTTTTGATTCATCCTAGTTTTGATTCTTGATTTAATATTCAGATGTTTCACTGCATATCTTTGAAGACAAAATATTGTTAAACTTTACTCTATAAGAATTACATTGTTAAAAGAACAGTTTTGTATTTGATGGTGTTATGCATATTATTAAAAATGGGTATAACTGTGAAAAATACCTGATAAATATTGTTGTGATTCTGATTTTTAATTTCATACGATTTCAACAATGGTTCCAATAAGAATATTGAAAAGGATGTGAAATTAAACCAAAAAAAAATTTTGTTTTTAACAGTTGTCGTAATGTGTTGTTGTTTGTAAAAAAATAGTTTTGCGATAGTATGTATTAATATAAAACAATGGATCTTTCCATATCCTCGACTATTCTTGTTTTGTAGTTTTTCTCCTTTAACAACGACCTGTCATCCGACCTTATGCTGCCTGGTGATAAACTTTTGTTTATGATGTTCAAAGACCTCTTTGCTGTTTGCCTGACAAATTCATTATCCTCGTCTTTAGTTTTGTTTTCTATTTCCCGAATTATTGTATCGTCTTTACTATATTCAAAGATATTGCCTATTGCTGCATAGGCAGTGTTCCTTATATGAATGGAATCGTCATTTAACAAACCCTTTAAAAGGTCAATCGTATTTGATTTATCCTTATAAAGTTTAGCAATATATCCCAGTACAGAAATAGCCTTTTGTCTTATTAAGGGGTCCTCTTCAACCTTGCATTTTTCATGTAACATGGATACAATGTAGTCCACTTTTTTACTACTTCCTGATTCAATTGCCGTTATCTTTAACCCTTCTATGGCTCCTTTTGCAACGATGGACTTGTACAGATTTCTTTTCTAACAGATGCGCCAAAACAGGCAAAACTTCTTCTTTGCCGGATTTAGAGATGGCGATTGCTGCAGCAGATAGGACTGAATCACTTTCTGTATCATTTTCTATAATTGGTTTTAACAAATCAAAAGTACCATTTTTAGAAAATGATCCTAATGCCTGAATCACCGCCTCTTTTACCTTGTTGTTGTTATTGTTACTATTGTTATTAATAGAGATAAGAATTTCTTCAAGTGATTTATATGATTCATCAGATTTGATTGATTCGGTCGTTTTTACTGTCTCTACCCTAACGCTCCATGGGATGTCTTGTTGTAAGATTATTTTTTTTAAAGGAGTGATTGATTCGCTAGATGAATTGTTTTTTAAAGCTCGTGCAGCCTGTATTTTCTCAATAATGGTTTCACCATTCTCTAAACTGTTTAATAAAATTGATTTGTTTGGATTAGGATTAACTATGTTTATTTTTTTTAATATCTTCAAGTAAGGATCAATAACATGTCTTTTAATAGTGGCTCCATTGGGTATAGCATATTCTTTCTCCATTTGTTTATTTGATAGAAAGAGAACGTCCTCTATTCTTTTTTCACTGCCGTCCTCCATTGCTAAGATTACAATAATCTCTAATGGGAATTCAAATTCATTGCTTTGAACTTGTTCAATATTTATTTTTAATGTTTGGTTATTAATTGAAAATTCAATATTTAATTCAGGGTGTCCTGATTGATACAGCCATTGATCGAAAAATTTTGATAAAGAGACCCCTGAGTTTTGCTCAAAAATTTTTCTTAAGTCATCGGTCTCAGCTGTTCTGTGATTAAACGAACTAAAATATTCTTTTAATGATTTCTTAAAGTCATCTTCACCTAGCAGGGATCTGATCATATGAACAACACAGGCTCCTTTTTGATAGGTACGGAAATAATCAAACATGTCAATTGGTAAATTATAATGCTTGGTTACCAAGGGAATGTTGTGTACTGTATCCTTGTCCCCGTTCAAATAGTCGTCGACTTTTGTTTGCATGTAATAGTAAAACTCATCATTTCCAAGAACACTTTGGTAATATACTGCCTCAAAGTAAGAGGCAAAAGATTCGTTTATCCAGATATGCTGCCAGTCCCTGCAGGTCACCAAGTCACCAAACCATTGATGAGCAAGTTCATGAACAACCACATAATCATAGGTATTGGAATCCTGGGTGGTTTTTTCATCAGGCAAAATACGCGTTGTAAAAGTTGTACAACTTGAATTTTCCATTCCGCCAAATTGAAATTCTTCAACTGTTACTTGCGAATATTTATCATAAGGATATTTTGCACCCAAATATGTTTCAAAAAACTCCATCATTTTAGAGGTATTCTTGAAAAGCCTGATTCCGTCTTCCTCTCGTTTATGTGGTACATAGTATAGGAGAGGTACCCTATTCTTATAATTTTCTGCCGGAAGTTCTGCGAAATCTCCTATGACTATGGAGGTGACATATGTGGTAATTGGACGGGATTCTTCCCACACAAATTTTTTTTTATGTTGGCCTGAAATTTCTTGATCTATTATGTTTCTTTCTCCGTTAGAAATAACAATAAAATTTTCAGGGACTGTTATAGATATTTGTCTTGGGAATTTAATCTGCGGATGGTCCAAACAGGGAAACCACTTTTTAGAAGCGGTAGTTTCTCCTTGAGTCCAAGCTTGAAAGGTTAGTTGATTCCCCGAGTCTATAAAAACAAAACCATCTGGTGGTTTTGTCCCATTTGCAGAATAATTAATTATGATGTAGAATTTACTGCCTTCAGGTAATTTTGATCCAAGTTCAATCAATAATCTGTCATTATATTGTTGGAACAATAAATTTTTATTATTTGCGCCGGTTAATGCATCGGAGTAATCGATAGAATCTATTTTTATTTTGTGTTTATCATTATAAGAACAATCTAATTCGATTTTATCTAAATCTTGTAGGGATGTTATTTTTAGTTGTTGTTCGCAAGAGATTGTTTTTGTATTAAAGTCCGGTTCAACGGAAAGCCACATATGATCGATGTTAAAAAACAATGTAGGGGGATAATTGGTGGGAATTTCCTCTATTGAATGAAGTGATTCGCTATTGGTCTTTAATTCGCTGTTATTCAAAGAAAAATCAAAAATGTATGGTTGGTGCAATTAATAAATATTTTGGTGCATATGGCGAGAATAGGTTGTTTATACTGATTATTGGATATCAAAGGACAATAATGCCAAACAAATGGATTTGGTTCTGCATATCATAGACGATTTTAGCAATAAATTCAGTCAGGCTAATTCAAAAGAAATTGCAGTTTGGCATTGGATAGAAAGCTCGTTTTGTTTATTTGGATTTTTATTATCTTTATTTATTTTTATATATAGCATCAGATTTGTTATTATGTTCCTCAATTTAATAATGGATTCTGATCAGTTCGTTTAAAGGTGGACATCGAGGTATGATGATAAAGACGTGATTGGACTTTTTATTTATCATCTAAAACTATGACCTCTTGGTATACCAAACACATTCAGATTCTAAACTAAAATAGCGGTATTTGGAACATAATGCTTAAATAAAATTTTTGATGGCAAACAACAATGTGTAGAGATTCAAAGTGTTATCCCTCTCCAAATAAGACAAAATCCATATATGTAAAGCCAGTTCCTATTGTAAAAGAGAAGCTAACAAAAACAGATGACGAGATTAGTAAAATAGTAGCAGAAATTTCAACTGATGCTCTAAAATCTACCCTATTGAAGTTGTCATCTTTTCATACAAGGAATAGTAAATCAAAAGAAATCAACAAAGCATCAGATTGGTTAAAAAATGAGTTTAAAAATTTGGGATATGATGATGTGGATTTTCATAATTATACGGAAAAAATAGAGGGAGACAATTATGATTTAAGAAATGTTATTTGTAAAAAGAACGGTATTAATAGTAAATGCATTCTTATTTGTGCCCATTATGATTCTAGAATAAAAAATCTTAGCGATTCTGTATCTCTTTCTCCAGGTGCTAATGATAATGCAAGTGGAGTTTCTGCTGTCTTGGAAATAGCTCGCATATTAAATAAAAAGGAAGTAGAATACACCTTATTGTTTGCTTTATTCTCAGGTGAAGAGCAAGGGCTATTGGGCTCCAAGAATTACGCAAAATTTGTCAAAGAAAATGATATTGGTATATTCAGATTGATAAACCTAGACATGATAGGTTATCCTCAACTCAACCCTGGGATTGTAATAATTGAGAGGGACAACCATGCTAACCCGGACCATAATCAAGTTAGAGACAACGATCAGGCTTCTATTGAATTTGGGAAAATTATGGCAGATATGTCCACTTATACCGATCTAGAAGTGAGTTTGGATTCGATTTGGAATAGCGATTATGAACCTTTTGAAGCAGAAGGATTCGTTGTTATAGGGGCTTATGATGGATCAGCAGACGAACACAAAAATCCTCATTATCACGACATTACGGATACTCCATCTCTGATAGATTGGGATTATTTAACATCTGTTACAAAAATGACGCTAGCTACAGTCTACAAAATAGCAAAGAAACAATAATACTGCATTCTATAAAAATTCTTTAGGTGGCACGATACAATTTTTTTGAAAAAAAATTCCCCTTTTTTTTACCTTGTCAAATAATTAGTAATTCCAGTTATCCTGCAATTTATTGTTCTTATATATTAAAATGGCGTGGTGAAATGGTCTTTGTTATATTGATTATGGTGCATTCTCGATTTTATATTTAGTCAACAAATCACCTTTTTTTGTGGTTTATTGGTAATGAGCGTGCAGACATCCATGACATTGAAACAAATAATTCTTGAGCCTAGTTTTCGACGTCGAAAAATCTATTAAAGTTAAAGAATCCTGTCATTCCTAAAGGGAAACCTCGGTATGGATCAGAGATGTATTTTATTAATCCATCCGTTAAATGATACAATTTTTTTGAAACAAAAAGACTGGTTATTTGTTTAATTTGTATTGAATAGGGTTGAGGATAGGAATCCTATTGCTGATACAAAGGCATATGCAGCAAAAAATGTTTCCAAAAACAATTTTGCATATTCACAAAATCTGTGACTATCAGTCTCTTCAAGGTACCTGTACGAAGATCAATTTTATATATTACAACAATGGCAACCCCAACATGTCAAATGATAATGAAATTTCCAATCTTTCAATAAACTTGGGATTAGATAATCGTCAAATTAGAGGACAAGATGGGATAGATGTTAAATTTACTCTAACCAATAATTCAAATAAAACCTTGAATGTGCTAAAATGGCAATTGCCGATAGACGGCATCGGTAACAACGATTTATTTTGGGTAAAAAGGAACGAAGAAGTAGCAGTATACCTAGGAAAAGTCTTGAAAAGAGCAGCCCCTACACCGGATGACTACATCACTTTAGATCCAAATGAAACAATTTCAACAGATTTCGATCTTGCTGAGGTATATGACATTTCTAAAGCTGGTAACTATGCTGTTGAATTTGATTCACGGGTGTTAGATATTGGAACGGAAGAACCTAAGACATTGGCAACTAGGTTTTCAGAAACACATGATTTTCGCCAACAAAGACTTCGTTCAAACACTGTTCAGTTTAACCTTCTAGAAGATAGGGCAGCTAAAACATCTAACGGTGTAGCATTGCAATGGAGTACACTATTGGCCACTACCTCAGAACTCCCTAACTTTAGAGCGTGTACAACAAGCCAGCAAAATCAAATAGAAGACTCTTTGAGTCAAGCAAAGAACATTGTTGAACAAGCACAAAGTGAATTATCCAATAGCTCAGAATCTAATAGACCTAGTGCCCGTCGCTACAGAGAATGGTTTGGAGAGTATTCAGAGCAAAACTTCAATAAAGTAATAGGCAATTTTGACAAGATACTCAATGCTTTCACGAATGAAAGAATAATATTCAATTGCTCAATGGAGGATTGTAGACCCGGTGTGTTTGCATACGTTTATCCTGCAAAACCTTATGAGATTTTCTTATGCGATGCTTTTTGGAGTGCTTCTGTGACAGGAACAGATTCCAGGTCCGGAACCATAGTACATGAAACGAGCCATTTTAATGTAGTAGCTGGGACAGACGATAATGTTTATGGCCAACCTAGGTGTAGGCGGCTGGCAATAGACAATCCGTCAGACGCTATATCTAATGCAGATAGCCATGAGTATTTTGCTGAAAACACTCCACCACTAGATATGTAAGGTATCCTCAACACTGTATCTTCATAACAAGAAGTACAGGCCAAAGAATAGATTGAAAAATAGAAAGAAAATGGCAGAATTTACTGTAGATTTGCTTACCTAAAGGGGCAATCAATATATCTGGATTTTGGCTGCTAGTAGTTGAACCAGCCGATAACGCAAATCTTGACTTTGTATTTCTTTTGAAAAATATGCTTTTGCTGAACAGTTTCTGGAAGATTTGGTAGGGGTGTGACAAACATCCATTATCAAGCGGTGGTGCCACCTAGTATCCTCCAGCTTTTGGATTTTTGAAGATAAAGCATTATACACATTCACCATATAGGAAAAGCATCAGTGAGGAACAATTCAGTATCTGGAGGATAGATTTGAAATGTTTGATGATTGCTTTTCCTGCAAAAAATTACAACAACCCCAAATTAGAATATGTTGTGCATTGGTATGACTTGTTTGATGAAATGCATAATAAAATAGTTTGAGAAAGACTAAACGAAAAGAGCAGTATGATTATATTGTAAATTTATAAGATGGTGTCTATGGTACATTCTAATCGATTTTTCATTTTTATTGTGTGTCTCTTTACAACTACAATGGCAATAACAGTATTTCTTAATCTTAAAATTAATGCCTTGGAGGGAACGTCGGGATATGTGAAATTATCTAAACAAGGACTAGTAAAATTAATTGGATTGGAAGATGAAACGATACCTATACAGAATAAGAATTTCAATATGTGGGAATTACTTTTAGATGATCAAGACCTAAAAACAATCATGGAAACAAACAAGGAAACAGCATTTAACAAAAAGATTAGATTCGAACTAGGTGCTCATGATGAATATGCCAAAGGGGACCCCATTATCATTAATTTTACATTGGAAAATCTCTCCACCGAACATGTTTGGGTTCTCACTTGGTACACACCATTTGAAGGTATAAAGGGAAAGATCTTTCAAGTTACATGTGACGGTAAAGAAATTCCTTATGAGGGTATAATGATGAAGCGTGATCAGCCCACGATAAATGATTATATGCATATTAATCCTAAAGGCTCTGTTTCTGCTAAAACTGATTTGTCAAACGCATACGCACTTCCAACTAGCAAAGAATGCAAAGTTGATTTTAAAGGCAGGATTTTTGACTTTTCATTAAATAGTGATTCCATACCTAAAAGAAGTGAAGAGCATCAAATGCTCCGTATCATGGGCAATGCCGTTACTTTTAGGGTTGTTAATTCTTAAAATTTATCAAATTTAATCATTATTTGGTGGATATTCATTGACTAAATCAATAAAAGGTATGAAAAAATAGCAGGGCTGTTTTTTAAAATCTGGGAAAACTCACCAAAACATAGTAACAATGTCTTTAAAATATTGGTTTCTAAGGCTGTGTGAAAACCATATTACAACAATCACCTTTAGGTATTGATGCAAAATAGGCAACACATCTCAACACAAGTCCTGTTCTTTGTCTTTATCATCTTTTAACCTGATGCATTCACCGGATTGCCTTGATTACTGAAAAGTGGTTTCTGTTCCTTTATGGTGGCTATAAATCTGTACATACCCCTTTTCATACCCTCACTATAGCAAATACTTAATGCTTTCCTATGTGGTTATTTAGACCTTGCAGGTATTGCTATGCGCTAAAATGCATTCTTTAACATATTTGTGATTCCTTTCACTAGCATATACTCATCTGCTATGATGAACGATATTGACATTATTTGTTGATGTATCGTTGATAATAAAAGTGCTAGATATGCGTTAGATCTGTTGGTAACTTGGAAATAGGAAAAAATGCTATAATGACTGGTGATTGATTCAAAATCGAAGTTGAGTCGGCGCCTTTAAAATCTCATAATAAATGATTTTATAAAGTAACCACGTCAATACAGTATGAAAATAAACATCGAGCGTAGTGGCGGTTTTGCAGGATTGAATAACACATTTTCAGCAGATGAGTCTGAACTTGCATCTTCACAGGTTGATCAAATAAAGGCATTGCTTAAAAATTCAAAATCCTTTGATCCCACATCATCTCCTTTGCCAAAAAAGGGTGCCGCAGATTATTTTACCTATAAAATAACTATCCAAGATGATGATCAAACTCATACAGTAAATACAACAGATGTTACAATGCCCCCAGAACTCAGAACTATTGTTGATCTTGTGTTGAAGAAATCAAACAAAAAAATCGCATAAGTTTTCAATATGATGCTACAAGAATTCAAAACAAAACAAATGGCTATTTCGTCCTTCTAAAAGAATTAATAAGAATTCATTGTACTTTTATTCTGACATTGAAAATCTTGAATACAAACAAATCGAACAAAATAGCCGTTTCAATTGGAATTTCTTCTTTTATGTTTGTTATCTTTGGTTTTTTACCATTTTTCGATGAATTTTTTAAAGCTGCTCAAGCAGTGGAACCTAGTAATGAAATAACTATCAAATACTTTAAGAAGTTTTGGGGTGGGGAAGCCATAGTGGAATTTTCGTCAAATAACAACACCATTAAAGTTGGTAAGGTCCCTTTTATCGAGTACAAAATAGTGAACGATACAGTTGATAAATCTTTACTAATGAATAATATCAAAGAAATTGGTGATTCGGTAGAAAACTGCAGTCCTGCGCCAGATGACATATGGATTGAGATTAATGATAAACATTATAATTTATGTCCTGGTGCTCTTTCTTTTTTAAACATGAAGATAAATGACTTTATTCATAATGCATATAAGATAAGTGAATATAAAGAAACACTTGTGAACACATTCCTGATACCCTGAAATTAACCAAATTACTTTACCTCCAATACTGAACATCCTTAACTTTAGTAATTAAAATTTTAACATAAAGTTTGCCATTTGTGTGACATAAAAAATCACAATATTTTATATGAACAACTTTATTAGATACAATAATAATGCATAAGTTATGAATCAAAACCCAATTTTGAAAACAGGTAAAGCACATTCCCCATCATGTAAATGCCACTGTACATTCTTACCGCCTTTTGTTCTTAGAAACATGGCAAGAGCTGGTGTAATTTTAGAAGGTAAAGTTTCTTTGCAGGATATCTCATTAAATCTCACACAAAGTAACCTTAGTAGAAAGAGTAGAAGAAATAGAGTTACAGATATGGCAGAATTTGTATCACTTGAAGCAGTGGGAAACGCAGCTAGACATGTATATGATTGTGGCAATCAATGGGTACAAAAAGTAAAATTAGTAAGAGATGAGGGAGGGCCCGCGACTGGTGATGAAGCAGCGGATAAAATGTATGACTTTTCAGGTAAAGTAAAAGATTATTTTAAAACAGTTCATAATCGCAATTCAATTGATAATGCGAATATGGACCTGATTTTGAATGTTCATTACGGTGAAAAATATCAAAACGCCTATTGGGACGGTGATCAAATGACATTTGGTGACGGTGATGGCGAAATCTTCATAAGTTTTGCAAAATCTCTTGATGTAATAGCTCATGAGCTTGCTCATGGCGTTACTCAATGGGAAGCAAACCTGGAATATGACAGTCAATCTGGGGCTTTAAACGAACACTTTTCAGATGTTTTTGGAAGCGTAATCACTCAATATGTCGAAGGCCAGACTGCTGACACTGCGGATTGGTTAATTGGAGATGAAATTATGGGCCCTACACTAAGGGGTGAGTCACTTCGCTCCATGAGCGATCCTGGAACAGCCTTTGATAATGAACTTATGGGTAGAGACCCGCAGCCAGATCATATGGGAAAATATTATACCGGCGAAGGTGATAACCACGGAGTACACATAAACAGCGGAATTCCAAACAAGGCATTTTATCTTTCAGCGAAGGAGATTGGTACAGACAAGGCAGTATTGGTATGGTACGATGCATTGCAGAATCTGTGGGCAACTGCAAACTTTAATGATGCAGTCAAAGTTATTGTACAATTCATCTCGTATACTTGTTGAAAATGGGAAAATACCCAATGGATCCGTACAGAAAATAAGGGGCGCATTCAGTGAGGTTGGATTGCCAACTTAAAAGATATTTAACCAAAAAAAGGCATTTGCCATTCTGTATTCAGGATCATTATGTCCTAATGTCCCCTCAGAAATAAGATTGGCCACAAAAAAACTGACAAAGATGAAACTTTGGGATTCGATAGTAGTTATTTTTTGAAAATAATTGTTAGAATTAGACCAATTCATTTTCAAACCAAACAATTTGTTGGCCTGTAAACAACTACCTTTATAAAAAATCAGTTTCTTTTCGACGTCGAAAAAGTTGTAAAGGATGTTGTATCAGGTTATGACCCAATTAACAGACCTTTTTCATACATTTGATTTTAATTTAAATTGTGGATGTAATCATCGATAAAGTTAAACGTTGTGCTGTGCCGAGTTTCTTCCCTTTTATATGACCTAATTCTTTATATAAAACCCCAACAAAAAGTATGGTTATCGCTTATAATTTTTTCTTTTGTTTTATTAGCAAATCTATTTGATTATTCAGCGTATTTTTGTGTTGCATTAGCATTTCATAAACTATCCAATTTTCTTCTATTCCCTCTGTAATTGTAGCAATCTTATTCATTGCGATCTTTAGAGCGGTTATTGATTTGTCAAATGAGCGTTGAGCTTTTGTATCTATATCAATTATTCTATCTCTGTACAATACATCCATATACTTATTTCCATTATCATCATATGCTGATGACGGTTTATCTTTAACATTTTTTACCAATTCTCTCGTTTCCTTTGCAGTCAAGTGCCCATCAACAATTATTTTTGAAATTCTTTTTCTATTTTCAGGATCATGGATGGGCAATAACTCCTCTGCAACAGTTGATTTAACCATTGAATTTTGTATTCCTTCCAGTATGTATAATGGCAAGCCTAAAAGGCTCATTTTTTTATAAACGTAGCTTGGACTTTTTCCAATTTTCTTTGCTAAATCTGAAATGCCGCCAAAACCAAAACTGTCTATGTATAATCTGAATGCGCGAGCCTCCTCGATAGGATCAAGGCTTTTTCTTTGAATATTTTCTGCTAAAAAAATTGAAAATGCATCCTTTTCGCTTAGTTCCACAATATGGCAGACAATCTTTCGCCATCCTAAACTTTTACATGCGTTAAAGCGTCTATTGCCTGCCACAATCTCATAAAAATCATCCACCGTTCTTACAATAATGGGGTGGAGCAATCCGCTCTCTTTTATCGAATCCTTCAATTCCTTTGAATCAAAACGATCCGGATTAAAAAATGAAAATTTTGGTGACTGTTTAACTTTATGGATATCGATCTCTTCAATGATTCCAACTAGCAAATTTGAAGATGAAAATACCCCTCGCATTGCTTTAAATGGTTGCTATGCTATTTAACCTTTTTTTCCTCTATATGCAAATAACATCAATCAATCCCAAATAATTAAATCCATGTTGTTATTACCTACACAGGTATTAAAGGAGCCCTAGAAAAAATTAAGATGGGTAAACAGAGTATCGTTGCTACAACTTTTTTTTATAGGATAAGATATAGGGGCTGAATCTGTAGAATAATATCTTGTATTTCATTTTCTGTTGTCTAACTCTGTTATGATGTGTTCGTTTAGCTCCTCACTTGATATGGGCTTTTTGATAAAACACTGAACATCCAAATTTGGGTAAAACTCTCTTAATGTTTGATAATACAACTCAAAAGATGTCATAAAACAAACCCTAAATTCTTTGTCGACCTGTCTTAGTTGCATGTATAGTTCAAATCCTGACATATTGGGCATTCGTATGTCAATTAATAGCAGGTCGTAATCATGTGCCTTAAATTCTTTTAAGGTTTTCTGAGGGCTGTCGTAAGTGTCAACAATATAGCCATAACTTTCCAGTCCAACTCTAAAAGTTAGTAGGATGTCTCTATCATCGTCAACAATTAAAATTCTGCGGTTATGAGGCAACTATTTTTACTTTATTCTGTTATGGGTGCTATTATATAATTTTGATGTGAATGTAGTGTCAAAGCAGCTAATTGGAGAAAATCCAATTGCTACATCAGTCATTACGAATAGGGTCTAAGTTTTACCATTTTTGTGCTATATCCATGTCGCCCTACCTGTTGAACAATTGTTCAAACGCTTGATGGATATCTAAAAAACAGCCGTCCATACTCAACATATGGTGGTAAATGTTACCACAAGATTGTGATATCTTGATAATGCTTTCTCATTAATTCCCTGTGTGACAAGAACATCACAGAAAGAACGATCAATGCATGAGAGGTAGAGAGTGATTTAATCATTACTTTAACTATTGGGAGAAAACTAAGTTAATGGATGCAACAATGGTGAATGTTGGAGGCAAATGTACCAAAGGAAATGGAGATTGTTATATCTAAAGGAACAAAGTCCCTTATACATTGCTCAAAATTTTATAAAGGGGAGCATATTTTGATTTAAAGATATATTTTGCACATAATAATAGAATTTGGTTATCTGTCCGTAAGCGAACAGAAATAAAAAAGTAATAATTTTGGCAAATTAGTGATTATGCCAAATGGCTTTATTGGATTTTAAAAATTTATAAAAAACTCAACAAATCCCGTCAAATATGTCATTCTTGATAATAATATCACTAAATTGATTCAGCCAAGTATTGCTTTTGCTGTAGATATGAAAAAATTGATTTGTTTTACACCTGTTGCATTTGAAACAGCCGTTTTAAAATGGGGAAATTGTGTAGTATTTTTTTCTCTTTTAAAATCAGTGTGTGATTGGATGGGTGTTTGATTAAAGAAATATGGCAATGGTTGTTTTAAAAACCGACAAAACCTTCAATAAAAAAATGAAATCAAGTACCTATTAATTTTTATTAAATTTATCAAAATCTAAAAGACTTGTTATTCAGCTGCAATTTACTCTTTTTTTCAAATAAGCGTATCATCTATTAATATATGAAGTATTAATCAATTAGGGGCTGGAAAGTCGTTCTATTCATCAGTCTGTTGTTATTCCTTTTATCATCGCAAAAAGGTCTAAATTATTTTTTTACCCTTCTTTGGCGTATCCACTATGGTTTTGATACTTGTTTTTGATACTAATTAATTTCGTTTTAAAACCTTTTATACTTTGTTAAACCATCGTCATAAACTATAATGTGTGATTTGAAATACGTTGGCAGTATAACCGTCATTTGTAACATAAAAAAATGAATATCCATGTTATGATGGATGTTGGCTTGTGATCTTATATGTTTCTCTCCTTTTCCAAGAAAAAGGTTGTATTATCCTTTTCTATTGGTTTAACAAAACCTAGTTTATTCCATTTGTCTACTATGTCATCACTGTTAACGTCTCTTGCCCACTCTACACTTTTTTCTGGATATTTTAAAATTGACTCAAATACATCATCCGGACGAGCAGTAGGCCACCAATAATCGGCGCAGGCAAAAAAATCGGATTGCCATGGGATTGCCATCTGTTGAGTAATGCTTCCAGGCTTAAGACCGGAGTTGATTCTAAAAGGTTTGCCATTGTAAAATTCTTTTTTGTAAAAATAATGTGTAACTTCAATTCCTGGATATAAAGGTGCGCCAATAGACAATTCTAATGATGCTCTGTCTAAAGCGAAGGGTTGCTCTTCAATTGGCATTTCTTCAAGGTTTTTTTCTTCAAATTTGCCTATTTCTGAATTCTCATCCCAATCAGAAATAAAATCACCTTCGCTCCATTTCTTTAGCATTTCATACTGAAACAGGTGTACCTTCATCCAATTCTTAAAATTTTTAGTGGCATGTTCGCCACCATCTCCTGATAAAGGAGGCATAAATCTTGGCGATGCCTGGTCTTCAGCCATTTTTTCTTCATCCTGTGTATCGGGATCTATGAGGTTCGGATTTCTAATCCTACTAAAGATATGTTTACGCATATTGGCGCCGTCTTGACTTTTATTATCCGAAAGAGTTTTGATGTTTTGGAGGAAATCTCCCCCCTTTATTCTCACCATGTCCCATGTGTGCTCGTTTGTTTACCCATCTGTATTGTGTTACGCGGTATAAAATCGGAAAAATATCCTTCGTGAAAGAGACTTCGTTTGGATGTGAAATCCAATTTTCATCTAATGCAACTTGTTTCATTGTGTCATACAGTGTGACTATTGGGTAATGATATGGGGCAAACTTTGGGGGTGCCACTATTATCCATGCGTTATCTTTGACGGGTATGACCTTGCCGTTTTCGAATGTGACAGATGCAGTAACCGGTCCATCGGATGTATCGTCAAACCACCCGTCATTATTTGCAAAATTATCCAATGGATACCTGTTCCTGTTACCATCTCTACAATCTGATTTACCAAAGCCTCCCAAAACAATCAGCCTTCCTTTTTCGTCGGTTTGAACCTCTCCTAGTGATACTTTAACGCCAAAGCATTTTCCTTTGTCGAATTTAAAATTATCTCCGCTTTGATTTACTCCATTTATGGATATTGGGCCTGAATCGATGACAAGGCTTTTCTCTCTTTCCTCTTCCCCAACAATATCTGAATTTCGTTTTTTGGAAGATGGGGGAACATAAAACCCTGTGAATTTATTACTTGAACTCTTTCTATTTGTTAAATGCACCTGCCAAGTAATGGAACAGTCATCTAAAGTGAGTTCTTTAATGACCTTGTCACTGGAGTCATAGGCGTAAATCCGGAAACGAACAGCCTGACGTTTCACCCTTCCTTCATTATCCTTAAACAAACCATCTTTAGGTTGGGATGCTTGGCCAGGAACTTCTGACCCTATAAAATACTCGGTGGGACTATTTCCAACTCGGGCAATACCTATGCCAGGATGGACCCTTAAATGGGATATGGGGGATGCATTAGAATCTTTTCCACTCAATAACACTTATCATCCATAATGATATATAAGTAATGGGAAACCTAAAAAAAGGTAAATATTTTATTCTTATACTCATTTATAACGAAATGAGCAAGAGATCAGTAGATGTTGCCATAATTGGTAATGGACCTGCCGGTTCAACTGTTGCCATAAACCTGTCCAAATCAAACCTGTCCGTTGCTCTGCTGGGTTTGCCCTGTCATAACAAAAAATTATTTGGGGAATCTCTTCCACCTCATATAAAGGCCAGTTTACTTAACTTGGGTGTATGGAGAGATTTCCTTAATGATGAACATTTGACGTCAACAGGGAATATATCATCTTGGGGAGATACGGAAACCAAAGAACACAATTTTATTTTTCATCCAGATACATATGGTTGGCATATAGATAGAGTGAAGTTTGATTTGATGTTGATAAATGCCGCTATACGGGAAGGAACTTTTTATTCGGAATCGATGGTTGAAACTATTGAGAATAATTGTGAAAAGATTTGGAAATTGAAATTGAGAAAAGACAAAAAAACAGAAACAGATCTTTTGAATGCAAAATATCTGGTGGATGCCACGGGTAGAACAAGATGGCTTTCACATCGCCTGGGTGTCAGAAGATTGGTATTTGACAATCTGTGCGGATACGTCTCCTTTCTATTGCCGCGATCCCCCGGCGACACTGATTCAATGACCTTGATAGAGTCAGTTTCTGATGGATGGTGGTACTCCGCATTACTCCCTAGAAATATTAGGGTGGTCTCCTTTTTTACCAATAGCAACCTTCCTGTCGCACGACAAGCATCATCATCTAAAGGGTGGATGAGGATTATGCAAAAAGCAAAACATGTTAAATTAAACATAAAAAAATACAATTATGAAGTGACTTCTGGTCCCCATATAATGGTATCAAATAGTTCAATATTGGAGACAGTGACAGGACAAAATTGGTTGGCAGTGGGTGACGCCTCCGTAACTTTTGATCCAATTTCTTCACAAGGTATTTTAAATGCCATCAACAATGGTATGTTTGCAGCTGAGAAAATAATAAAATATTTTAACACAAAAAGTGAATGTTTTAAAGATTACAACAAAAAACTAGCAACGGATTTTTACAATTATTTGATAAAACGCAATTATTATTATAACTTGGAAAAAAAATGGATAGATGATATTTTCTGGAAACAAAACCAAAAACTGTAGAAGGTCCGATTATGCTCAAATATGATTGACAGATACAATGCATCAATAGCATACAATCATTGCTATCCAATATATTCCAAGTTGGTTAAGAGCCTATCCCAAAATTGTCTTTCTGTAGATAATGATACTGCATGACAGCTGCACCAAACCAAGACAATTCTCTGCTTTCTTTTCATATCTTGTGAACAGTTTCCTGAACCTGCTGTGCCATGAGTTTGTTCTCTCCACAACCCATCGCTTGTTTTTAGCGGCAGGATGCTTCTTTTGGAATACCGCCTCTATTTTCTGGCCCCTGTTTCTCTTGTAAGGTATGTGGGGAACATAGCCGCGTTTGATTATGGCCTGTTTTACTGTCTTGGAATTGTACGCTTTGTCAAGGCATAGGTGTTGTAGTTTTCTTTTTCTAGGTGATTTGCATTTCGCTGATGGTGATGACCGCTTGACAAGCATGCTATCCATTACATCTGTTACTAGTTTTATGTCATGAGTGTTTGCTGATGATATGACAACAGACAGGGTATGCCATTTTTATCCGTTAAAATGTGCCTTTTTGTGCCCAGTTTGCCTCTGTCGGTGGGATTACATCCGGTCATCGCCCCCCTAAGGGTGACTTTATTGATATGCTGTCGATGGATTGCCAGGTCCACTTGATTCCCTTTTTGCTGTCATATGTTTTTAGCAGCCTGATCCACATCTTTTTGAAAACATCTAGCCTGACCCATTCCTGAAACCGCCTATGGCAGGTGGAACCGGAACCATATTCTCTGGGCAGCATTTTCCACTGGCATCCGGTTCTAAGGACATACATGATGCCATCCATTACTTTTCTAAATGGTACAATTGGACGACCAACAGCATTTTCAGGTTTTTCCTTTGGCAAAACGGTAACAATTTTATCCCATAATTCATCTGGAATCTTTGTGATTGTATGCTTGTGCGGATTATGGACAGACGCCACAGTTTAATGAAATGGACAATAAGCTATAATTCTATCGAATTTTGGGATAGGCTCTAATTGGGAATGTGCCATATCTGTTATAATCATGCCTCAAAAACATATTTATCCAAAAGTAATATCATTATCCAATAAGGTACATTGAATTACGCTTGCGTACAACATTTAGATGGGTTCTCCTTTAGTGCAAATAACCCCTGTTCTCATGTTTCCGAAAGTAACCAATCCTTATTTGTATCCCCATTATCGTTGAATTTCAAAAATCATTTTTATTTTCTTTTCTGTGAAGTTTGGACGAACCAAATATGCTATGTCCATATTATCCTTTGACGCAAACCCGAAAAGGAAAAGCCTTCCGAGAAAACGGCGCTTGATGGAGCATTTGTGGCACAGGTTGTTACTGTTGTTGCTTTAAGGTTGTTGTTCCGAGCCTAGGTTTTCCTTTTGCAATCCTGTTGCACTGAACTTGCGGCTAAAATGATGGTGCTAACATAAAAACTGTTGTTTTCAAGGCTTGAAGCCGTTGTGCACATGGACGATTTTCTAAAAAATCAAAGCCATTGATAACAAATAAATCCAATATTTTGCATTCAATTGGTTATTGATATGTATCTGAACCCAGTTTATTTGGTCATAAAATTAAAAAGCACTTCAAAACTGCGAATTAAAGAAGTAAAGTACCGTTTGTTAGTATCAATCAAAAATTAATCTCGCATTGGTTAGCAAAGGATGCGTAATAACATTATGTCTTCGTTAAAAGGTCGTTACAGATCTGGGCTTTTGAGATTCCGTTTTTACCATAAACATGACTAGAAAATAAAAGCTGTTTGTATAAATGTGGATATGACAGGATTTCTGAGAAGTGTGTTTCATGGGCAGAAGTATTGAATATTGTAGAATAACACCAAAATATTAATAAACATCATGTATATGTTAACTTAATGGTAAGGCTGGAAGCAACATTGGATATCTATTCGGGTAATTCAAATCCATCCTGGGAATTATCAGAGGATAAGGCCAAAGAATTCATCGAAATGCCAGGTTGGATAGATATTATGAATCCTGAAGATCATGGAGTAAGCCTGGATCTTGGATATAGGGGATTCGTTCTATCTGTGATATCCGAGGAATCTGAAAAAATTGGTTCGTCTGAAGTGGGTGCTGAAAAAACACAGTACCATCCAAAATTGCCAAATACCTTCCGTATATACGGTTCTAAAAAATTAGACGAATTTAACAAAAGTTTCAAACCTTCCCTTGGCTTGGAGGATATACGAGAAAAGGAAAAATGGTTATTGAATACAATGAATACATCGCCTAGTTTATCGGAAGGCGTTGATCATGATCTAAAAACTTTTAAAGATAATAACAAAATTAAACAACTCGTGGAGCAAGCCATCGATGATGGGGGACACCCTCAACAGGATATTTCAGAAACGCTTCAAGAAGAGTCCCGACAACCCTCTCCAGAGGCTCTTGCATCATGCAACATCTGGAGTGCGTATTATAATCCTTCATTTTGGAACGATTCGCGCTACATGGGTTATAATAACTGCTATAATTACGCGATGAACATGCGTACTAATACCTTTGCCCAGCCAGGTAGGGCACATGGCTGCAACTTTGACATAAGTTGCGGCAGTGTATCAGCTGCTGCTCGATGTGATGGTGTTGTTAATGGTTGTGGTGGTAGCACTCCGTACTATTCTGTTGCAATGGTTGTTTCAACCACGTGGCAAGATTATCATTGGTATCATTGGCATTATTTTTCGGGTTTCTGGGGACACAAGCCCGGTGGTACGGCTGCAAGAAATTATGACAACTCCGGCAGAGTTATTTCCCCAAATCAAGGTCTTTATCCTTCCAATTGCAATCGGGGTCCCTATGACATCTTCTGTGGCTACTACTATGGGCTTAAGGATGCGTATATTAGATGAATTTCTACTTTACAATTTGTTATAAACCGTTATTTTGTATTTGATCTTTGCCTTTCATTATAAAATCAATACAATCAATATAAAATTTAATAAATCTTAATCTTGCCCTTCATAGGTGATAGACATGTTTTGCGTTGATGTCGATCATTATTTTTATTGCTGTTTAACTTGATCGGTTTTTAATTTCTTGTTCGATAATTTTTATAAAATCATTTTCAACATTGTCTGCTGCTATTTTTAATAACCATCGTTCTAGAAGGTAGTCCTTGTCTTCAAAGATTGACACTGTGTCGTTACCCGCTACAACCTTGACTTTTCCGTTATAGATTTTAAATTCTTTTGACAACCCTGCATTGTTTGATTTTTCCTCTGCCGTAAAACCCCTGTATCCAAGCCCGTCATCTTGATCGGTGTAGTTTATTTCAATAGGTTTTAATGATGATATTATTTTTAGAAACTCCGTGGTTTGTTCTGGTGTCAGTATCAAATTAGGGTTTGGCCTTCCACTGAATATATCCAAGACAATGTGCATGAATATATTGTCTGTAGATGTGTTAATATTATTTGTTCTTGATGCTGTTGAAATGCTTGGGATATTGTGTGTGTTATAGGCCAATGCAATATGTATATTTAAAAACAATATTAAAAGTGAGAAAGAAACAGAATAACAAATGACATTGTTGATTGGCATGTTATGGTCTTTTGTTTTGTTATTATTTATATCCGGTAGGTTATTTTAACATTTTTGTGCTCTGTATATGTTTGTTAAATCAAATAGTTATGATTCATCAATGCCGAACAAATTATCACGGTTTAAAAATATAAAAAACTGTTTTGTGTTGATGATGGATTACAACTACCTTCTTGCGAACCTTAATAACAGTATTGCCTAATGTTGGGTCTTAATTAAAAAGTAAATCAAATACTTATATATTTGACTACTATATTCTTTGGATGGTCAACGAAACAATAAAGTCAGGTTCCGTTTCAAAGAAGACCGAAAAGGATGACTTAAAAGAGATAATGCCCTCTTTGAGAAATTTTGTCAGGACTCGTGGTGCTGAATATCTCAAAGATCCTAATGTTTCATCAATTGGTATTGGATTCAAGATTAAGGATGGTAAAAAAACAGGAGAAATCGCAATACAGTTCACAGTGGATCAAAAATCAAGGCCTGAGATATTAGAAATCTTAAAAACAACACTCATACCAGAATCCTTTACCATTGATGGTAAGAAGATACCCACAGACGTAATTCAAAGAAAATTTACCGCAGAATATAAAATCGTGGCAGAAATACAGACCAGTGAACGTAAAAAGCGAATGGATCCAATAAAGTCGGGAATTAGTGTTGCCAATGTTAAGGTAACAGCAGGTACGATAGGGTGCATTGTCTATGACACAGAACTTGGAACACCTTATATTCTCAGTAATTGGCATGTGCTTCATGGACCAGAAGGCTCAATTGGAGATGAAATTGTTCAACCTGGGCCATTTGATGATAACCGCGTTGATATAAACAAACTAGGGAAACTTGTTAGATCTCACTTGGGACATGCGGGGGATTGTGCCATTGCCACCATTGAAGGACGTGGGTTTGTCTCAGAGATTATGGATCTTGAGGTTGGTGTAGATAAAATGGGTGAGCCAGAATTGGATGACAAAGTGGTAAAAAGTGGACGAACAACTGGGATAACACATGGTATTGTTACCCGTACAGATACTATAGCTAAAATAGATTACGGTGGATCCATTGGCGAGCAAGAAATTGGGGGTTTTGAAATTGGGGTGGATTCAGACAACCTTCCTGACAACGGAGAAGTGAGTATGGGTGGTGATTCAGGATCGATGTGGATGTTCAAAAACAGTGACGGAAAACCCAACAGTATCATGGCAGGTTTGCATTTTGCAGGGGAATCTTCTACAAATCCTACTGAATATGCAATAGCTTGCTATCCTAAATCTATATTTGAGAAATTGCAAATTTCATTGTCCAAATCTGCCGGTATAGAACGCAAGTCTAGTACCTGGGTTCTCTCAAAACTTCCTCTCTTACCAAGTTGCCATGCCAGACCTAACAGATTCAAACAAGCAACAAATGTACTCCCAAAACCAATCGGGGATAATTGACTATACTCATTTCTCCCTTGTTCTTAATAAGGTTAAAAGATTCCCTTTTTGGGTAGGCTGGAATGTGGATGGTGGGAACATCAAAAGGGTTAGCCGCAGTGGATCTAGATTCATTTATGATTCTAACATTCCAATTGAATTTCAGGTGGGAGATGAACTATACTCGGGAAACAGATTGGACAGGGGCCATGTTGCCCGTCGTGCTGATTTGCTTTGGGGAGATTTTGAAGAAGCAAAAAAAGCAAACAAAGATTCTTTCTTTTTCACCAACATAACTCCCCAAATGGAAAATTTCAATCAATCTCAAAAGGGTGGCTTATGGGGAGGGTTGGAAGACGCAGTTTTTGAAGAAACCGATGTGGAAAATCTAAAGGTTAGTCTTTTCGCAGGACCGGTTTTACGTAATGATGATCGTGAGTTTAGACAAATAAAAATACCTCGTGAATTTTGGAAAGTAATAGTTTTTGTCGAAAACCAAGTATTAAAAACCAAAGGGTTTTTGCTAACACAGAATTTGGATGAGTTGGAGGTGTTTGATCTTGATCCATTTAAAATATACCAGGTTGCGCTTGCTGAAATCGAATCAAGATGCGGAATAATATTTCCTGACAACCTTAAGACTGCGGATTCTGTAGGCCAACGTCTCATTCGTCAAAAGGTAATGCTTGATAAACGAAAGCCAGTGGAAACACTTGAAGATGTTGATTGGTCTTGAGCTTTGATATGCCACATGCCATCTTTGTATTGCTTCGCCAAGTGCTTTGGTTTTCATTCATTATTCTAAAGCAGGCAGTCGCCAAAGCATTTTTTTCTTTCTTGACATGCTGATTGCACTTTTTAACCGAGATCATGGATATCATGCTTGTATCTGTGAACCTGCAAGCTTTATTACCCATATTGGTAAAATATAATTATTGATGAATTTTTTACCATGGCATAGGGCATGTCTTTATTGGTTTGAAAAATATTTGCAGGATGCCAACATGATCCTATTGTGACTGTTCCTTATCGGGATCGGACATCTGAAACCTCAAAATGAGAGGATGCCACGATCATTTTTGGATGAATCTGCAAATAACTTGCCAAACCATTTGAACAGTTTTCACGTTGAATCACTATATTGGGTAAACATAGACGGTTTTATTTCACAGACGGGTTGCCGCCAGACTAGATAATTTGATACACATGGCGAACCAGGATCCCCCCACAACTTCCTGCCGAACAAGAAATTGATTATCTGCTGTCTCCAAAGGATTACGGAGATTTCAGTGATGAACCTGAAGATATCCATAATAGAATCCATGGGTGGATAGGTGGATGGTGTGGCAATATGGGCCCATATTCCTTTTGCCTCATATAATCATATGCATGGTATCATATTGATCACTTTGTTCTAATTATGCGAGATCATAGCCTTTAAACTATTGATGGATTATTTTTCCAAATGAAACCCGTTTCTTCACATTATAGTTTTTTTTTGATAAGGGATGGTTGTCAAATAGTTTCGTTTCAGCTTAGTTGTGTTAAGATTTAAATCCAAAATTTTTTTGTTCTGGGGTGTCAAACTGCTTGTTAATGGGCAAAACAAAGGTAATTGAATTTATTTCTTCCAATTATAAACATATTCTGTCTTTGTCTTATTTTTTTTGCCTATTATGTCTTGATTCTGCATTTGATTGTAGAAATCGTTTATCTCTGATATCGCAGGATCGGTAAACACATCAAAATCATTTTCACCTGTTTTGATCAAGTCTTTTACGCTTACGTCCATATCAAACTCTCCTATGATAGGTGATTTGATGCCCTGTGATTTAGGCTTGTCTTTTGGTAAATGAAATACGGACCATAAACTAAATTCAACTTCTGCTTTCTTTGCATCATCGGTTACTATTTCTCCCATTTTGTATGTTGTTTCTTCTGCCTTAAACCAGTTTACTTCTACAAGTTGTTTGCCCTTCAAACCATCCAATTTTAGATTTGGAAAAATGGATATGATGTCATCACAGGTTTTCAGATTGGGATTTTCCTTATATTCTAATTCGGTAGAAACCGAGAATATGCTGTCAAATGGTGAAATTATGTCTTCTTCATATTTCTGTTTCTCTAGTTTGAAGGCGGGTTGGTGTTTAATGGTGTAAAGATCAACACTTGTTACTATTTTTTTATCTGCGTGTCTTACCTTAAAAGTTACATCATAATTCATATTTCCAGCAGTTTTTTGTTTTACCCTGACTGTAAAGTGGTTTTTTTTATGTAGTTCCTGGTCATCAGTATCCATATACCAAACATTTTTCACCTTTTTTTCATTAGTTTTTCTAAATCCTATGTTATTCTGTTTATCGATTTGGTTTTCAATTATGCCTGTAACAATATCTTTATCACTATCCGTTCCGGCAAATTTATTGGGATCTAGAATAGGTTTGTATTCTCGTGCATTTAATTGCTTATCTTTGGCATTTAATTGCATAAAATAGAAATAACACTATTGTATTTAAATCTATCAATGTACTTTTCTGGCCCTGTTCACTTAAGAGTTGCTATCTTGAATATGCTTTCTCATTTATGATTCGTAGAAACAGAACACCTTTACAGTTTATTGGTTTTGGATTGCATTTGTAATTTTCAGGCCTGTCATTAAGAAGAATGTCTGAGGGGCTTTCTTGTTTTTAAGGGGGCCCTGTTTTAGCCTGGAACTGGATTAAAAAAGCATCATCCCCAAAAGACATTGCCAAAAAGAAAGAAGATGGCTGAATTTATTGTGGGTGAAACGACAATCAAGGCAATTCCGGAACATGTTTGGTCATGGATTGCAACTGGGCCAAAAAACAAGGAGATTCCAGCACTAACTGTATCCAAGTGGAGAAACATGTTTGCTGCTGAATAGCTTGTCGCAGGTTTGGTCATGACCGCTGCAAAACACGCAGTATCAGCAGACGGTGATAGACCTTGGTGTCCCCAAGCATGCATGTCCAAAAACTAAAGCATCATATCCGCCCTTCATATGATAAAAGCACCGTTGAGATAACAATGCAGCGAATAAAGGACAGGGCAGAGTGCCTTAATGACTATTTTCAATGCAGAAAAAAGAAGAAATCCGAATCATGGAATTTAGGGAATTGGTTGTCCATTCACAGACTATCATAACAATGAGTTCGAAATCATCGAGTTAACGGAGCCGAAAATATGCAGGGATGCCATTAGCATATTCTTAGAATCCATTGAGGAAGAGGCTTACCTAAAGGATGAAAAATTACTGGTTATTGAACTTGAAACTAATTATTAGTTTTTTTATAAAAATGACAGTAATGTTAGAGTAAATAGGAACGTTTTATGCTATTGTTTTAGAATTTG
This sequence comes from uncultured Nitrososphaeraceae archaeon, assembly GCA_963779615.1. Taxonomy (GTDB): domain Archaea; phylum Thermoproteota; class Nitrososphaeria; order Nitrososphaerales; family Nitrososphaeraceae; genus Nitrosocosmicus. The sequence goes on along the minus strand of CAVZZA010000003.1, from coordinate 580,376 downwards.
TCCTGCCAGCTTATAACTTTCATCATTCAAAAGTTGAGTGTGGCAGTTATCTGTTTCTCCCAAAGGTTTGTATTCATTCTTTATTTCGGCACTCCAAACCGGAACAAGACCATCATCAGGACCGTTAATCAAATCCCTTCCGGCATATTGAGCGGAAAGCCAGTTAAAGTCCCCTTCCAAACAGTTTTTATCCATGGTGGTAAAGGGGATGAAATCATGTTGCCAGTTTCCAGCTATTGTATAGTATGCAGTATGTGGATTGTGTATTTCCATTTCTGTTGATTTGGCTATATCTGAACCTGTTCTCAAATCAGATGCAGCGGGAGTACATTTATCACCTTCATAATATTTGTCTTCAACAGGTGATCCTTTGTTTGGAGTGCCAATCATTATGAAGTTAGCTATAGCGTCATTAGTTAGATTGCTAGTTAGGTAAACTCTGGTGTCTAACCCTCCTTTGGAATGAGCAACAATGTTTATTTTATCTGCATTTGTGTCCTTCTTATACTCTGCTACTATTTGTTTCAGTTGAGTAGCATGATCCTTAGCGGATCCACATTTGTCATTAACAGAAAATGTAACGGCTTTATGGGGTATTCCATCGTTAGTTAAAAGTTTATCCCAGTTTTCCTCCTACACGGTTGCAGTTGAATTATACCCATGGATCAGCAAGACAGGATGTAGTTTTGCTTGAGCATACCCTGTGGTGAATGATGGTGCAAACAAAATAGTTGTAATGAAAACCATGGAAAAGAGATGCATCTTCATTTTTGTCATTATATTCCTTTATTTTACTTGATATCTCTTGCAATTAAAGAATTCGCTACCTAATTATTCATATAAGGTGTCATCCAACCAATTTTTCTTTTATCGGTACGGCCATGAGTCTCAAATCAAAATAGTGTATCTATCTGAATGTAACTTTCCTTTTAGATTTAACATTCTAAGATAGATATCTGATCAGATCTTTTGTGTACCCTGAAAGATTTAAAAAATTCATGATAATGACTATTATTTCATCATTACAATTGGGTTAGCACACAAAAATTCAATGTTATTCGATATCATTAAGTATTATTAAGTATTTATCAGCAATCCAATTACGTAAGAGGCATAATAACTGAATAGCAAGCTAAAGATAGTAGGGATGACCAAGCGTAACTATTTTACGAGGATGCGGATTGGTTTCCCTATCCGTCTGTTAACAGAGCCGTCAGGAGTTAATGGATTTGCATATAGGATTATCCTAAAAATCCTGCAACTTTTGGAATAAGCTCTGTTAATGTTCTAATCTTATCTCCCGATGTCTGCTCAGATGGTTTGAAATGAATTACTTTCATACCTATTTGTCGTGCTGCATCTATGTGATCAAATTCTTCGGTAACGAAAAGAACATTGGAAAAAGGCAAACCTGGTTTTATCAAATCGATTGCAGACCTAAATATTTTCTTATCTGGTTTTCGAACGCCTATCTCTATAGACAGGGTTACGTGCTCATACAATGGTTCAAAATATTTGGCAATATCAAGTTGTTTTAGATGTCGGTAATATTCAAGCTGCATCGGTTTTACATCTTCTAATTTGCGGCTATTGTCAAAGTCATCAAAATTAGAAACCAAGGATACTGCAACTGATTCTCCGTTAGAATCATGCATTCCTTTTATTGTTGAAATAACATTTTCAGCTCCGTCTATTAGTTGCCCATGGGATTCTAAAGTTTCACCTAAGTCAAACAGGATGATTTTCATTAATTTTGGTAATCTTTGCTCGTTGATAAGAATTGTGGAGTGGTGGAAAAAAATATAGATAAATGGTGTGCATGTTCCATTTTTAACCAAAAACCACATATATCAAAGTTGTCGAATCCCTGTTTCGTATTCTATGCCAATGTCCCGATCACCAAACGCTAAACTTTAAAAATAATGTGTATGAAGGTGGGAAAACTTGTGAATAAACTAATAACTATTTACGATAAATATTTCGTCTGAATATTGATATTACCTTCTTAGGGATTAGCTAATGGAATGTATGAAAATTGGTATATAATTGTTAAATTGTGGTTAAAAACAACAGGGACTATTCCAGTCGTATAGTTAATGGGTTAAGTGGGATTAAATTCCTTGTGGCAGAGGGGTTGTATTGCATTTCCCAGCAAACAATCACTTTGTTTTAGAATCAAATATCACATGAAAATCTGAGGTGTCAAAAAAAACAGGGTATACCAATTAACATAATTACATAAACCACAAGTGTCCATTATTCTATTTTTCTCCAAATGTTTATAGCTGTGATGATCCTATCCCCATTTTGCATGGTATTTGACTATTACCAGGACAGCGTTTGAAAGGATTTACATGGCTCAAAAGGATAAGGTTAAAGGAAAGAATATGCTGTTTGTACTCAACGTTGTATATTACGGTAAGATTGCAACCCATGCGACCAGAGAAATTCACAAAAGTAATAAGGGTTGGGCCAGCCAATGGTTAAAAAGATACAAAGAAAAAGGACTGGAAGGTTGATGGACAGACCAAAAGGCGGTAGACATTCGCAAATATCTGGACAGACAGAATATAAAATAAAAACAATGCTAAAGGAAAGCAACCAGGGCTGGACCACAAAGCAGGTTGAAGAGATAATCATACAGGAAAGTGGAGTAAGGTATCGCCATAATTACATTTACCGTATACTTCACAGGTGGGGCTTTAAACAGAAAGTACCAAGGAAGGTTCATGTAAACACCGCATCTGCAGAAGAGAAGAATGATTTCAAAAAGATTCAATCTTAATATGAGGAACTATCTGTTGAGGGATGTTCGATAACTTATGCTAATTGGTATACCTCCACCACCTGACGCAGAAAACTGGCTTCAGTGCTGGAAATGCGGGGATATAATTCCAACAAGGGATGCTAAAATGATAGGTAAAATATCTGGTATTAACGGCGTTAGTCCAGTAGAGAATCCAAATGATTTTAAAAAGGGTATTATTTTTGGCAATGACTCAAAGCACCGGTATCAAAGACTTAAGCAGAGAAGGAATAAACACCCTGACGCTGAAGTTCAAAGACTGATTGAAGACGGATTTGAGTTAGTCAGTTATCAGAATGATATTCCTACGTAAAGATCTATTAAGTCCGGAAAACTTTTCCGGACTTCCAAAAGTAGGATTCAAAGCGATCTTTTGATTGCAGAAAACTTTCTTATTTAAATAAATAATTAAATAAATAGTTGACGTATCGCTATAGTGAATATATCAATCGAGCGCTCTGTTGGTTGTTCTCCACTTCCAGTCTGCTACATTTGAATGCTGTCCATACGCGTCAACTGCCATAATTGTAAAGATGTGCTGATATGGTGTTCCGTCGGGATTTAAAACATGCGACCATGTCGTAAATGGTATATAGAGAGTACTGGCAAACATTCTGCCCTCTCTGTTAAAGTTTCCGTTGTAGTCACAAGGGCCGTATGCTTCGTTTGCTTGAAATGCATATTTTCCATCTAGACGACACTCCAAATGATCAATTGGATTATTATTTCCCTGCAATAATAACGTGAATTTCATACGTCCATGCAACATTTTAAAAGTACATTCGGGAGTATTTGGAAAACACTCACTTGGTTGGTATAATAATTTGTTGTATGGAATATTATAACCATGCATATCTGTAGCACTTTGAATAACTAGCCTAGGAGGGTGCGGTACTGCTGGTGGATTTTGTGCATTTACTTGTCGATCCTGTTCTTGATTAATGATAGTTGTTGCAAGAACAATAACACCAAACGACAAGAGAAAAAGAGTCATTGCCAGTATAACTGAATGACCGTTATAAATGAAACCTCACGAAATTACACAAACTATGTGGTATATAAATAGTATCCTGAGAATTTCATATATGATCACTAAAATTTATGAATTTATAATAACTCTCATAATAATATCAAAAAATTACATACATATTTTCAAATATTGGATTGCAAGGCTAGTGAGAAATGACATTGTATTTGTAGACGATGGCCATGAGTTGGCTCTACCTCTCATTTCCATTTAGACCCAGAAAAGTTTTCCTCAATTAAACCAAGACAACTTAATTGATATTATACGCTTTCAATGACAATCTTAAAGCATCGAAAAGATCATTGTAAGAATTACTTTCTTTATCCAGTGTATACTAGATCTCTTGCATAATTAGAAACAGTATGCCCTATCAGCATGGCTATGACTGATTTCTTCTAAAAAGATGATGCTAATATTTTGTAGTTTACCAGTCCCGATACTATATCTGATACCCTATTGTATTTTCTCAATCTGTTTCTGAAGAGATCACTCATTATCCTGTGCTTTTTCATCCTGCAAATGGTGTGCTCTATCACTATTCCCTCTCTCTAGCATGGCTTTGGTTGTACTCTTTTTCCCCTTGAGAGAACTCGTGGTTTCGCTTCTTTTTGTTTGGCAGAGACGATTTTTGTTCTGGATAGTCTTTCTCAACTCCAAGGCATCCAAGGTCAAACACGCTGACAACCTGATTTGGGGTTACCGGGTGATTTTTTTATAGACGTCATAGTCATGCCTTTTTCCTTTCTTGTGGCCTGTTTTGTGAATGATGAGACCCTTGTTGTTGACCATGAGCTGTGTCTTAACGGTATGCCTTTTCTTCTTGCCTGAATAGTATGTCTTTCCTCGCCTCCTGTTTTCAGGTCGTGGTATCGGCTGTTCCGTGCAATCGGTGAAGGCAATAAAGCCAGGAAAGTGCTTTTCAACCTCTTCTGGTGTGCGCAGCCTTTTGGTTGTTTTGTGCATCTTTTGTGGAAGTGGCACGCACTTTCTTACCAGCGGCTCAATCTTCTGCATATCCCTGCAAATGCTGCTCTGGTCCAAGCCAAACAAAAAGCCAGCCAACGTGTAGGTTATGTAAAGGCGGTAATACACCAAAAGCATCAGAAACCTGTTTTTAACATCCAACTTGAAATGCCTGCCTGCGCCTATGGATCGTTCCCTATCCTTTCTATTGGATAATCGTTTGATCTCATGCCTGCGGTATCTTTTTGATATCTCATTATCATAAATATCGTCAAACTCCTTTACCGTCAGGCCTGTGAATGACTTGAAAAGTAATGGTTTTGTGGATAACCTGTCGTAGGATAATAAAAGAAAGGCATAGTGATAAGCGATAAAGGCCAATAAAGCTATTTTGGGCTAATTATGCAAGAGATCTACGTATTAATCCTATTAGTGTGATTCACTTTTTCTTGGTGGATTGTTTTGGATAGATATTATTGATAGAAATTTAAATTAATTGGCAATAAGAGACAAAATCCTTATTAATATGTCATCGCGACATTTAGATATGGTAAATAGGAAGAATGTAATTTTGGCCTCGTTAGGTACAATTGCTATAACCTTAACTGGCGGATTGCTTGCAACAGTATTTTCTCCCGTTTTTTCACCATTAAGTGAACAAATCAAAAATTCCATTACCGGCAATCCTGTTACCAATATTACCAATGCAATGACTTTTGACAGCTTCAACAAAAATGTAAGTAAAAAGGTTAATTCAGGTGATACAATTGCATCAAATTCCATTACATTTTACTTTACTTCCTATTTGAGTCCAAAAGATGCATCGGTTAATGTAAAGCCGAATTATGACCCTAAATTTGAATGCAGTATTGACGGGAATGAATATGAACCATGCGTATCCCCAAAATCTTATTCTAATCTCAATAGCGAAGCAGGACATACTTTTCATGTTCGTTCTAGTGGAATTTTGGGAAATGTGGATACCGAGCCTGATGAATTCCATTTTACGACTATCACTGCTGCTACCGTTAAGGGTGTTGTTAAGAATAATTCAACGGTTATACCCAACATTGATTATTTGATTGATGGTCAAAAAAGTCCATCGGGTCAGACACTTAATTCAAAAGGTATTTTCAGATTAGAAGGAATCGGCCAGGGAAATCATAAACTCTTGGTTTATTTAAACTCTAAGGACAGTGCATTTGAAACATTATTCTTTGTCCCTGGTGGACGCCAGGAGGTATTAAACTTGGATTTTGATGTTAATGATATGTCTCCTTCTAGCGTTCCCCCATCGTTTAATGTGACAAATTCTGATGATAACAATACCTCGTTTAAGCCGAGTATAGAAAATATTGCTCTGAACAACAAATCGATGCTTTCGTATGGAAATAGTACCGCGATTACTACTCCAAACTTTACGGATTATCATTCAGATTCTTATTTGAGTAACATTTTAGAACATAACAAATCAAATCTTGTCCTCGAAGATAGTTTGGGAGAACCAAAAGAATCAACATTGGCAGAAAATGCTTCAGAGATAAATTTGGGTCAGTCTAGCATAAGAATAAATAATCCTCAAAACCCGTTTTCAACTCGCATTTGGATAAATACTACAGATGCAGTGTTATCAACAATTGATAAAGTAGATTATTATTTACATCCCACATTTACTCCAAATGTCGTTACTTCTTCATTGCTAGATAATCAGTTTGAAATCTCTTTCACAAATTGGGGCTTTTTCAATCTAAATGCAAAGGTGTTCTTCAAAGATGGTTCGATAAAGGACCTTCTCTTACCAAGAGGAAACTGGAAAACTTGACTTTTTGATATTTCTCCAACGAGTGTTTTTTTCTAGTTAGATTTATTTTATCTTTATAAATTATATCCAAAATATTAATTCTATTGTAGTCTGGTGTGGAATTGTATTAGCCTTCTTTGAGCTGATGGTGTTGACCATAGTTTTCAATTAATGAATTGAAAATATTGACCAAGTTAAAAACAATAATCTTACATAGGAATTGTGATGCTCAGACCATTCCCGAAATAAAATTGATGCTCGAATTACACGATAATGTATCGATTAAAACTATGAATGACATGAGCAAAAAAATAGAAACAGCCAAAGAAAAATCATTAATTTTTTTTATAACAATAGATATACAAATCGAGTCATTCATCTATAAGGCCGCAATGCTTACTACTTTCGACAAGAGAAGTCTTTAGAAATTGCTTTGTTGCATGATTCGAAATACATCTAAAATTATGCTACTTTGTCAACAAATAATATTAAACTATGACTGTTTGCTCTTTGGACAGTAACTAAAAAGCTAACAAAAAACAATTTACAATAATCATGCAATAAAGCATTTAGAAAATACATTATAAGAGGTAGATCTTTTTTACAGATATTATTAATAATCATTTTCCTAATAATTGACGTCAGTTTATACCTATATGATTTATACAAATTAGCATAAGTTTCCTAAAATGCATTTCTTAACAGATAGTTTCTCATATTCAGGTTAAATCTGTTTATTCTAAAATAGGATGTATTTTAATCTCAAATCTTCATCAACCTTACTATATACAACTATTATTAAAAATTAATGACATGGAAGAAAATTGATGTTTATGTATTTATGCTAATAGGTATAGATACATACAAAAAATCTGTTATTCATGTAAATTGATGTTGTCTATTAATTTTTCATAATGCTCACGCGAACTTCCAATTCTATCCGGTTTTTCCTGCTCTACTTCAATCAAGTTATTGTTAACTTGATTTTCCTGATCCTTGAGTATTATGTCGGCCATGGCAAAAAGCCTTTGGTTTTCCTTTGATAGGTGGAGAGATACATGCTGAACATATTTATCGATGTCCTTTACCAGATCTTTATAGTCTCCATGAGCAACATAATTTTTAGTAGACTTGATGATGGATTCTGCGAGATTTTTGGTTATCTGATGCTCGTACAGCATCCTTGCTATAGGACCATCTTCTATAAGCATGCCTTTGCTTTCCAAAGCTGGAAACAGAAACTCCTCTTCCTTTCCGTGGTGACAGGTGTTTGTAAAGTTAATGGAAAAATCAATTGGCTGGTTAAAAATGGAATCGGGTATTTGTTTTCCATTGTTTAACAATGATGAAATTGTTTTTAAAGCGTTTATCATTTTTTCAATTAAAGCATGATCTTTTCTTAGCGATTATGTGGATGACATACACTAAAATTAAATTAATACCCTGTTTTTTAATGATTTTGTTTTGCCTATTGCCTCCTCAATGAAATCAATGTTTGTGGAGAAATGAATGTTGCAAAATTGTTATGCATATACTTATTGGATATAGGCCTGCTCTATCTTTTCAATGTCAATTTTCTTCATTTGAAACATTGCCTCCATCACACGTTCGGATTTTTTGGGATCAGGGTCACCAATCATCTCCATCAGTACAGTTGGCGTAACTTGCCATGACACTCCATATTTATCCTTCAGCCAACCACATTGTATCTCTTGTCCTCCCGTAGATAGTTTTTCCCAGTACTCATCTACCTCTTGCTGGGTATTACAGTTTACCATAAAAGATATTGATTCTGTGAATTCAGATCGGGTCCCGCCATTTAATGCCACGAATCCCTGGCCGTCAAGTTCAAAAGACACCGTCATTACGCTGCCTTTCGGCCCAGGTCCTGCTTCATTATAATACGTGATTTTGTTGACTTTGGAATTTTTGAAAATCGAGACATAAAAATTGGCCGCATCCTCAGCCTGGTTGTCAAACCACAGAAATGGGCTGATTCTCTGTATGTTTTGCATTAAGATGGACTCTCCATTTCGTTTACGCCCAGTTTGTTCATCAAGTATCCATACCCTGTATGATATAAAAATCAGAAAGGGAGTAAAGTATAGTAGTAGCAATTCTTAAAGAATGGCAAGATGACTTTCAAATGAGATAAACATTTTGACTTACTTGTGCTTAGAGCCTATCCCAAAATTCGATAGGATTATAGCTTGTTATAATCACTGCTAAAATGTGACCTGTATCCAGAAAGAGAAGGATAAAAAGGATAATTGTACTATACTCAATATTCCAGATGAATTATGGGATGAAATTGTTTCAGTTTTACCAAAGGAAAAACCCGATAATGCGATTGGTCGTCCAATTGCTCCCTACAGAAAAGTGATGGACGGTATTCTATACATCCTAAGAACAGGGTGCCAGTGGAAGATGCTGCCTGCAGAGTATGGTTCAGGTTCAACATGTCATAGGCGATTTCAGGAGTGGGTTGGGTTAGACATTTTCAAAAAGGCATGGATTAGGTTGTTGCAATCATATGATAACAAACAAGGTATCAAGTGGACATGGCAATCGCTTGACAGCATATCCATAAAGTCTCCTTTAGGGGGGCAATGACCGGAAGCAATCCCACTGACAGAAGCAAACTGGGCACAAAAAGGCATATTTTAACGGATACAAAAGGAATCCCACTCTCAGTTGTCATATCCTCCGCAAGCACTCATGATACAAAACTAGTAACAGATGTAATGGATAATACAATTATCAAACGATCATCATCATCATCATCAACGAAACGTAAATTATCCAGAAAAAGAAAACTACAACATCTGTGTCTTGACAAAGCGTACAGTTCCAAGACGGTGAAGCAGGAAATCATCAGCCGAGGACATATACCGCATTTACCGTACAGGAGAAAAAGAGGGGAAGGCAAGACAGAAACACAAAAGATGTCAAATCGAAAAAAACATCCTGCTAGAAGATGGGTTGTGGAGAGAACAAACTCATGGTATAACCTATTCAGAAAACTGTACACAAGATATGAGAGGAAAGCAGAGAACTATCTTGGGTTGGTACAGTTCTCATGTTGTATCATTATCTACAGAAAGATAGTTTTGGGATAGGCTCTTAAAATATGAGGTTGTCCCTTAGTGACTAGGTTTCGAGAAACTGAATATGTAGTTCTCAGCCATGGGGATTAAGTTCCTTGCAGTAAAGGGGTTCTAATGTGAATTAATTAAACTGATATGGGTTCATTTAGTGTAACAGGTTGTTCCGAATTTATGATGCGCTTTATCGACATTGGTTTATCTTCAAATAACTGTTTAGATTGCGAGTGCGATGAATGTTATGGAGATGACTAGTTTTTATTAATGGCGAATTATTACAATGATATAATATCGAATTATATAATTAGAATCTGTATTGTCTTTTTTGAACAGGACCAAAGACTTACCCATAATATTTATAGTATCTGAATATTTCTAATTTTACGGGGGTAAAAATAAGTTTAATTGTCATATCGATAAAAAAACTAATGAATAGCCTTCATATTATTAATTCGTAACAACAATAAAAAATAATGCTATTTTGTAAAATACACTGGTAATATATTCCGGGATTTACATTATATTAATTTTGTATCTTGGAACATTGGATGTATGTCTTCTCCTTTTCTATTAACAAATATTATTGAAAATTTCTGAATATCATATCATTTTTAATATATAAAGGTTGACATCCCTTTCTAGGGCTCTGTTCACTTAAGCATTTACCTGTTTTATATTTGTCTAAATGAAATGGTTTTTGAAATCCAAAAAATTCAATTTTAATAAATTAAGGACAGTTTAACCCGAATTCTCTTCAAATATTTTTAATTACTATATTCACAATAAAAAAGGCAAAGCTATAGTTGTGATTATGCCATAAGCAATATTGATCTACCGAAGGCAGAGAACCAAACCAAAGGATATTGCCTAATCACTATATCTTTACTTCCTTGGTTTCCCTTATGGAAGCATTGCAAAGGCGTTAAACCGATTTGTGGAAAGAAGCCATATGTCAATCTGGAAATGGTTTGGAAAAGTCATGGCTGACATGCATTCTTATACTGACCTGCAAATCCATTTGGACTCAATTTTTGACAGCGATTATGAACCATTTGAAGCAGAAGGGCATGTTGTCATAGGAGCTTACGATAGTTCTGCAAATGAAGAGCAAAATCCTCATTACCATGATGGCAGCGACACACCTTCCCTGATAGATTGGAACTATTTAACTTCGGTAACAATACTGGTTCTGGCTACAGTACTCAAAGTAGCAAAGGGAAATTCATAATTTACCGAAAGTAAAGCGGATGGATTGCATGGTTGTGTTGTATTCCTAAATGCTGCAATACTGCCCTGATCCTATTGACACGAAACTTTTTCCCATCTGGACCTGTAATCCAAATTTGTGTACCTTGGGTGTTTGTTTTGGTTCACCTTAGACAAATTACCTGTAATAAAATTAAATCTGTGGATCTTACAAAAGGGGAATATGTTAAGTAATTGCATATTGTCAATCTTAATAGTTACAGAAATCAAATTTAATCTTGTCGGTAAAATAACTTAAATCATTATTAGATAAAGTTATATCATATAATAATACCGAATAAATAAAACCGATAATATATCAGAAATGAAAGGAAATATTATTAATACCCATCAGTATTTAAAAAAAAGGATACTTTTTATTCTTGTTGCATTACCATCACTTTTTATTTCCTCTTTTTCGATGATGATAATTATTTTCAAAAGAAATGAAGAGTAGTCTATATTGAATTTTTATATGGTGATCATATTTCAAATCTAGATACAATCACTCAGTTTGCATCATCTTGTCATATAATCAGTTTATTGGTTACTTGGAATGTTAATTTGAGGAAAATTTTCTAAATTCAGAAGATCAACAATATTCCTTACAAGCACTGGAACTTCTTCCTTGCTATCGTAATTATTGTAATATACAGTGTTACTAACTGTTCCTCCGGGAGTAGGCATAGATATAGTTAACAAGGTTTTTTGGCAATCTGGGCAAGGTTCATAGGGAGATGATTCTAGAGAGAAAAACTCGAAATTTGTGGTATTTGCTATATAGTTTACAAGTTGATTATATACTTTTTCACTTACTTTCTCAAACAATGGGGGTGAATTCGAAGATTCGATTGTCACTTTTTGCATGGAGTTAGAATCAAACATCGTATTTTCGTATCCCCCCCAGAATCCTCCTGCTTGAGTCAGGTAAACAGTGACTGGAGTATCAGAACCAAAATTGATGGTTGTTTCTGTTGCATTAGGTGCTTGAGTACCCTGTGCAAAGACGTTTGGTGAATTGTTCATCGCACTAAATGTTCCTAATAAGATTCCACTAACTAGTATTATAATCGGATAAATATTTATCATTGTGAATTATGATTATTTGAATGTATTTATACTTTTTATTTCTTGGAAATAAATGCCATTTATTGCAAAAACACTCAAGACATATTCCATACCCATAATAAAGCCATTAACGATCTATACCGGACAACAAAAACTCATGTATAAAAAAAACCAATTTTATTCAATTTAGAATACTGCTCTGTCACATAACTAATTTAATACACAATTGATCTGTTTTATGCAGATTTTGTTATTTATAGAAAAAATTAATTCGTAGTTCCAAGTTACTGTTTAGTAGTATAATCAAAGATTGTATCTAATGGTGGAATTTAGGCATTACATCAGCATGAATGGAATCCACATATTGTTTTGGAATTATATCTAACTGTATTTAATATAAAGAGGCCAGTAATTTTGTGTCTTGTTAACCATTACTATGAAAATTTCATTTTTTAAAGGTTTATTATCTACAATGAATGTATATTAATGGAATAGAAATCAAATATGAACAATAACGATAGCCGTAATTATTCAAATAGAATAAAGCCTTTACAAAAGTATAAAATATGTAGATCCTTATCAATTGTTTCTGTGTTATCCATCGCTCTAGTATTATTACTGGTAGTTAGTTTTTCGATTGATAAAGTCTTTGCACAGCAACATCCATTTATTGCAACCACTCGTGGATCGTTTGATAAAACCAACGGAAGCATGATTCACCAGGCAAATTTACCTTCTGCGCTATCCATTTTAAATAGTAACAGTTGTCCTGGAGAATTGGCAATTTATGTCCATGGTGTTTGGGCTGATGAGAAACAAGCAAAAGAACAAACTGATAGAGTGTCCTTATCTTTGCAGGATAGTGGATATAACATTCCTCTTATTGGGTTTAGCTGGGACTCTAATACTGCTTTTTCTTTTGTTGATGCATCTATATCTGAGGGTGGATGGACTATAGCAAAAAATATAGTAATGGAAACGGTCCGATACTGGGAAAATTTATTGTGCATTTCAAAGACATGTGCCCAAATGACAAATTACGACTAATTGCACATTCTCTTGGTTCAAGAGTAACCTTATCCGCCATCCAATGGATATATGATAATGATAATGAAAGGGATAATGCCCTCTCAAAAAAAATAACGTCTACTCATCTTTTGGGAGCAGCCATTGATAATGAGCAAGTTTCTATGAATTCAGATGATTGTAGTATTAATAAACCTCCATTACCATGCAACGGAATAGCGATAAAATCCGAAGTAGAAAGATTTTACAACCTGTATAATCCGGAAGACAACATGTTACAATTTTCATATAGGGAAACTGAAGGAGACGATGCTCTTGGATGGTGTGGGGTGAAGGGAGGTCCACAAAATATCTTCAATCCATCGTCTTGTGTTGGTGATGATTCTATACGAACACCAGATAATTATGAAGAACACAATGTTATCAGTGAAATTAGACCAGATGCTGATGCAGATAAGGATGGAAAATGTGATTTAAGGATAACCTTTTTAGGTCACGAGTCATGCACAATTGCATTCATAGGCGACAATCATTTTGGATATCTGGGTTATAGAAGCGGCATAAACGAACAGATGGTTAATGATAACGGCGCTATAGGGTTTGTGACCATGAATTGGAGAAATGAGTGACCAGTATAATCAATCATTTTTTTATATTTATTGCCATAGTTGGTACATGTGTTTATTGATATGCATTTTCATAAAAAGTAATCCCAGCATCAATAATAAGGCAATTTGTTGATATTCATGAAATGCCTTATTCTATGTGTTCCCTAATTGTAAAACTTTACCCTAAAAATGCTATTGAAATAGCGGATTTTATATTAAATTACAAGTTTGATGAGTTTCTAAAATTAGAAAACGATATAAACTTTATCTTAATAAAATCAGTTCTTTGTGTATTTGAAGTGGTTTTTGTTTCTTTCACTATGCGTTTTGAACGCAAGATTCCGAATGAGCCGATTTTTTCATTGAATGGGCTGGTCTATTCTTTTTAACTTAGTTGTTGCTGTTGTCGTTGATACTGTAGTTTAGTTTTTTTTTAAAGTAGGGTGCATTCAAAATAGCTGTTCTTAACATTTGTTGAGCTTGAACGGGTGATATTTTATTTGATGCTGCCACAAAATATGAAGCTTTTTTCATGCCTTTAATTGAGTGTTGAAAGTCAATTGCATGCTTTATGGCCTTGATTGGGTTTGAGAACATCAGGGATGAAATGATTATTTTGGCAACCGTGTCTATTCTTTCTGCAGGGGTTACATCCAACAGTAGTTTGTCAAGTTCCTCGACTAAGGGCAGCATTTTGCCATAAATTTTTAGGATTTTCTCTTCATCGGCATTATCGTCATCAGTGGATGACTCTACATCTTTGGCTTTGAAGGCATTGGGGATGAATCTGCATCCCTCTTTGCCTGCATCCATGATGTTGGCGTTGTATAATTGTGCTGCTTCCCTGTCTGTTGTTATGCTTTTGCCTGAAACCCAATCGGTTCTATCGTCATAAACTATGGCCATCTCATTATGAACCACCTTATTGTGGCGTTACGTATTGTACTTTCTTGAAACATTTAAAGACATATGTTATCATATCTAAATTTTATAATTATGGATATTACAAAAAATTGTTGTTGATTTGAAGTAATTAATGTATATCTTAGTCGCTGCCACCGACATCGCTTCCGCCACCGACATCGCTTCCGCCACCGACATCGCTTCCGCCGCCGCCGCCGCCGCCACAACAATCCCAAAATGCGATGAAGATGGATGCACCTCAGCAATCAATACTACCGCATCTTTTTATTCATGGGTTTATGATAGATAATCATGGATATTCATTCATGGAACTCATCTGTCCAATTAGTATTCTTTGAGTGTTGTCTCGTTTACATATAGTGTTGGGTGGATTATTGATGGAAATGAAACTTGAATAGGTTGCAATTCCAGTAGTAGATGTGGATCGTGCACTTGACTTTTATAGAGATAAAGTAGGTTTTAGTTTAGACCATGATCATGCCGTGAACGAGAAGATACGTTTTGTTCAAATGACACCTCCAGGTTCTGGCTGTTCAATTTGTTTCGGGATTGGTATCGCCGACAACATGAAACCTGGAAGCGTTAAGGGTTTACAAATGGTAGTCAAGGATGCACAGGCCGCTCATGATGAACTTAAAAAGCGCGGAGTGAATGTTACTGATGTTGACCAACAAGTTTGGGGCAGGTTAGTTCGTTTTAATGATCCGGATGGCAACTCTTGGACCCTTCAGGAATTGCCTCCGCGTGGCTGATTTAAAGTATGGTGCGAAGAAAATTCCTCTGGCTAACCTCAAATTATTGTAGGAACGACATTCACTGACATGTTGAAAATTCATTGATGTGCCTCAACTTTTGATACTTGAGAAATTATGGTTATTGCTTATGTCTTTACTATAAATAGGTAGCGGATTCGGTGGGCTTGGTTACCATATCGGTAATAAAAGCAGTTTCCTGCTAATGATAGAATGTGTCCAAGCTTTAAAGGTTTTCTTTAACGTTGGATATTGGGCCGGATTCTGCATTGCAATTCATGGTTTGTGATAAGTGTGTTTACATCTGTGTGCGATTTGCGTATGGTTGATCAATAAGGTGATTGATTTTAAATTCCCTGATAAGGGAGAACTTGAGAGACTTGGCAAGGGGGAGAGGTTAAATCTCTTTAGACGCTATTTTGCGGCCAGTCGCTATAACAGATTACTGATTCAAAAAAATCTAATCAAGTCTGCATATAACGAATCATGTCCTTCTGATATTCTGGAACTTGAGAGATCACATAACCAGGATTTCTTTGATAAGGTCAGTACCGTGAAAGAATATGGCATTTTGGATGAATTTATCGATGCAGCAAAGGAAGAAGAACATGGTTTACAAAAGATAATCGAGGCATATGATAAAAGAATGACGAGCCAATCTCTGTCATAGCTATTGCTTGGATGGATTACGCTTTAGGGATGTCAAAGGGATTCAGCATCGAGGTGGTGGTCCGTCACCTTCATATATATGAATATAAAATACCACAGGTCAGACAATAAAATAAGAATGAAAATGCAATAATAGTTGTTATGGTTCTAAGAAAGCATACCCTATGAATACTAATGAGCAGTACCTTTTCGGACCGTTGTTGTGGATAGGCATTTCCCTTGGTGTTGTCTTCGCTATTTTGTTTTATACCCCTTTTCCTCTGTCTATACCACTAGCGATAGCAGCCTTCATTCTGTTAAACTTTCATCTCAGAAAAAAAGTTATTAAAAGAATGAATACAGTGTTTCGTAATTCAAGCAGTTACTCTTGTATTAGTTGTGAAACAAGACATAATGAAATTGCCTGTCCAAAATGTGGCTCAAAGATGAAAAGGGCGGATTTCCATAAATTTTAAGGGGTCAAAGAATATGTTCAGAGAATCCTCAACGTTTGATTAGACTTGCAACAGCACATTCCTACCAGCTCAACATGCAGAGACATAATTTGCGAAGATGTGGGCAATCATTCATTGTCCAAAGATCTATGGAAAGAGTCGGGAGTTTTTATGCGAATACGAGAGGTATGGATGGAAGGTCAATGATAACACTAGCAGCGAGAACAACAATGCACATGACGCTGAAAGCGTGGCAGCAGCAACCTCTAGCAGCAAATGAGTCCAGGCGTCTGTGTCAAGAGTTCAACAGAGATAGATTCAGGACCAGTTGTGGATCCGGCAAGACCGTAAAAAACCTGTAATTGCATACTTGATGTTTTGCCATTAATTGGATTTTAAACTCTTGAGGTAAGGTATTGTGGTTCCTATCACACCAATACCTTCGGACACTTTTTCATATTCTTTGTAGTGATTGCCAGAGTGGATTCAATGGTTAAAATTCCCTTTCTCTCCTATGCCTACCAAACAGCGTAGAGCCCGCAAGCCATTCTCGGTCCACTCGAGGTTTTTCGATAGGCTACCTGTAAACAATGACACGATTAGGCATCGAGAAACAAAGATGGTAACAAACTAAAATCCAGACAACCGAAGGTAGTGCATGCCAGCAGAGTTGACAATGTGCATATGTGTGTCATATAACAAAAGACTATTTATCCCCGTCTGCCTCCTTGTCGGATTTATGCGGGTTGTCCAAATTAAGATATACCAAATTTATGAGCAATGGGGATAATGTGGGAGATGATGCCCTGATCTTTTTGGTTGTGGTATTATAGTAATGATCGACTAACCAGTTAAAGTGGTGGATCTGTTTGGCCATTAAACCTATAAAAGAAACTGCGTTTTGGCAGTGGGCAGAAAGATCCTGTTTTTGCTTGTCTAAATCACCAATTTCTTTCCTTATTAGTTCCAGTGTTCCCTGTTGTTCCTTTATCAAAGAGTTTATGTCCCCTAATTTTCTCAAATTCCCCAAAAATGATTTCCAGTGTTCTGATCTGTTACTGCCATTGTTATTGTTATTGCTGTTACTGACATTTACGGTTTTGCTGTCCTCGTCTTGAGGATCAAACTGTAACTTGCCGTTTGCAGATTCTGTCACCAATTGGCTGATGCTTATGATGTCACCTTCGCTTATTCCGTGTTGAAAGAGATAATGCAAGGTTGTGCCTACAAATGGCGTTAACTGCAGTGCCAGTCTGCTGTTGTTCAGTTCTTGCTTTATCTGAGAAAGCTCATTTCTTTTTTCTTTGACCTTGTCTTCCAGTAAAAATTTGTCGTGGTAGTTCTCTTCAATGTCCCTTATGAATAGGGATACTGCCTCTTGTGGTGATATTGAATCCTTTCTGGTTCCGGCAATCTCCAAAATTGTGTTCCATATCTGTTTTATCTCTGGAAGCCCAAATCCCATTGCCTCCAGTTCCCAATACACACTCATGGTTTGCTTGTGCATGCTTGCTTGCGAGTCTAGGGATGAAACCTCTCTGAGCAGGTAATTTCTTTGTTCCTGAATTTCTTTGACCCTTTCTTCATTTTCGCTTATCAGCCACTTGAGGGATTTTGATTCTTTCATATTCCTCTATTATCCTGGCAGCATCATAACCGTTCTCTTTAAAGTCATGGATTATCCTGGCAACCTCTTTTATCGCCTCTTCTATGTCAATGTCATATTTGTCAAGTAACACTTTTTTTAGTTCTAAAAATGTTTGGAAATAGGACACCATGCCCTTTTTTTCTTTGACTAACCCGTCAAGCACCTTTTTCAACAGCGTCTTTTGGAAATCGAGGTCTTCCACTTCCGCTTTAGCCTTTTTTCTATGGTTTTCAACTTTTGAATATTCTCTTTTCTTTTGGTGAATGTAGAGGGATATTTGGGAAACGAATGGTATCTCGATTTCATCATTTGGAGTATGGGCGAGGGGGTTTTGTTTAAGGCTGGAATTTGTTAAATTTTCCTTTGTATGTGTGAAGGAATCGGGATCGCCACCATCACCAGCAACATCATCGTATTCTTGTTGAGATCTGAAACTTGGACTGTTCTCTTGATGCGGATGGCTGGAGATAGATTCGTCAAATCTTTTTGCAATTGATTTCGGTCGCGCATTGCTATCTTTGTTATTGTCCATATTGTTGTCAAAACCACCATCAGGTCCTTCATTCATGGGAAAAAATGATTCTTTTTGATCTTTGATGGTGGAATTGTAAAAATCAAACAGGTCCTTAACCCATACTGGTATGATTGAGGGCGTAACGCCTTCCCTTTTGCAGTTTTTGTAGATGTCATCTATAAAGGAGGAGAACTCGTTGTAGTTGCCCTCATATTTGTTGTCTGTACCGTCGTTATCATCGCCTTCATGTGTGCCAAGGTTTTTCAGTATGCTTATCATCCTAAATCCCTGGGCGCATTGCCCAATCGATATCCCGGATTTCCTGACTATGACCGAAAACTCCCTCAGCTCGTCAATGTAGGGTAACCCAATTTCATTTTTCCAGTCATTTATCAAGTAATGCACCTTGCCTTTTGAGACATTGGTTTCTGAGACTATTTGGTCCATCGACTTGCCGTTTAGGAAGCCCTGTATCACTAGCGACTCAGTCGTTTGTTTTAGGCCTGACATTATTATATTATTAGTATATGACAACTAGCATTTAACTGTGGTCATATTGTTCAATATAACAGTCAAAGCGGTCAAAAATTCGGTCAAATTTATATGTGCGGGCCCTGAAAAGGAAATTGTGGTTCTTTTGGAGGTGCAGTGGCATAAAAAATTTCTGAGCTGAAATTATTTAAATCTGCAGCAAGGTAGCCAATTGTTTAGGCAAGGGGATTGTTAGTATCATAAGTTGATGGTTGGCCATTAACAACTAACAGTTGACCAACAATTATAATTTCATGTTTTGATGGTCAACCATATAGTCAACTTTTTTGCTATTTTCAATCCAAAATTATCTGCTTTGATGGTCACCTATTTTACAAAAATGAGCACAAAAACACGCGGGCACATCTGCTGAATGCTGTTCGATGGACTGAGCGGGATTGAATTCCATGTGGCATAGAAGTTCTATTGTGATTCGGTTTTCATTGCTGTGAGTTATTTTTGTGTAAATTGAAAAAAGATTAAAATTCCTATAAATGGCAAGTAGTTTGAGCGTTTGTTATGATAAAGCAAATCCAAAACAACTGTTATAACACATCGATTATGTCGCACCTAGAATGTCTGTTAGTGATCTGATTGAGGGAGAAAAGAAATATCCACCTCCAGTCGGTATGACCCAATCTAGCATGCTTAAACCTTCTGTAGTTGTTTTTACCTCTATAGTTTCATCGTTCACTTTGCCACGCAAATAGTTACTACGAACGCGATTACCTGATGTTCCTGTCTCTGATTTTTGGCCAATGACAAGATCTAATCCACCCTGGTGAACCCCTGGGCTGGAACCATTAGACGGATTAACTGTGCTATTTGCCCATCTTCTCACTATAAATTCAAATTGTTCTCTAATGGATGTCTGATACGATAAAAATAACAATCCTCTATCCCCATTAACTGTATCTGGTTTTCCAATCTCTAAAGGGGGACCAAATGGTATCCCTCGTCTAAGAATCCGTCTTTTTAATGTTTGTGATGGTGGACCATCATCTGTTGATAAATCTCTCGGATTTATCTTCCTTATGTGGCTAAATACGGGTGTTTTATAACCATTAGGATCGTCTGCATAACCAAATGTGTTGTTATGATTACTTGTGGCCAATTCAAGACTGTCTTGGTCAGGGGATTTACTGACCGGTGCGCCACTAGGCCATCTACCCACAATGAGACTTTTAAACTTTAGAGGGCTAATGGTGGGAAATCCAGATGAAGTGGATATTCTTTGGCTTTCTCTATTGGCAAAAATCTCAAAACCCACCACATCTTGCTTAAGTCTTCGGTAAACCAAATAAGAGCCATTTCTTAAAAGTTTGTGAGGTTGATTTACTGGATTAACCCTTCTTGGATAGTTTAAATTTTGAACTGGATAGCCTATAACGAATTCACCGGCTGCTACAAGTGGATTGCCATCAGAGCTGAATTCCGGAGAATTAGGATCATCTGTTGCATCAGCAGACCTTGCAGTCAAAAAATCAGTTGGGCTAGATGAAGATCTGCCTCTTACAGCCGGCTGCGAAATACCATCCTTAAAACCAAAATGTTCGTGTCCTCTTAGATGCTCGTTACCGTAGTATGACAAATCATGCCCTACCTCTTTGTAATGCAATTTTGTTTCATAGCTGGGAGACAAACCTTCAATAAAATGTACCTTTGATTCCATAGCTTCAGGAGTATCACTATCTATAATCAAAATAACGTCCGGTATGCCATCTGATTCTCCTTCTCTATCGGGTATCCCTATCACCCAATTGGAAATGTTGCCTTCCGCGTTTGGATCGGTTGAATCCCCTAATCCAATGGATGATTTCGGTAAGCCGTTTTTAAACGTGTTATCAAAGGCATAATCCAGTTCTATTTCTTCCATGTCGTTTACTAATTTTCTTATCCCTGGATATGAAAAGGCAATATTTGTCCATGTGGCCGTTAGGTCGGTTGGCTCAGCGCCCAAGCGTTTTTTTTCAGATTTATATGTTCTATTGACATTGAGAACTTTGTACAATGTGGAAATATGTGATGATAATAATTTAACCCACTTTTTTGCCTCATTGGAGTTATTAAAGGTAAATCCTAGTAAAGTGCGGTGATCTTTCTTAAAACCAGGTATTATGTTTCCTTGAATGTCGGTGACATCCAGTACAGGTTCTAAAAGATCAAAGTCAGACTGCGTCATTGTATTTTACTCCAGTTCCTCGCGAATAACCTTTATCCATAAGTGTTAAGCGATTACTTCTTCCCGCTTCACCAAGAGACAATGCTTGAGTTTCTGTTTTGCAGTCTTCATTTATTGGAACGACTTCGTCTATGTCTGGGTTGTCTGGGTTGGTGCAGCATTTATTAGGACAGTCAAAAGCAACCGCTTTTGGGCCATTTGGTATTATGTCAGCATACAATCCAACAGTGATTGCATCTGTCACTTGCCCGCCATATTGTAAAGCCTCTCCATTGACCAAAAGGTCTCCCAACAATAACGGTTTACCGTCAAACATCTCGTTATCCGGTACCTTAACACTTGCTCTTAGAATCATTTTACCGTCGTCACTTGACCTTATTATGTTCCAATACTTGTTAGCAAAATCAAGTATTGCCGAGCCATCGGGTTTTGTAAATTGCGATGGATCAATGCCATCTATATATATTCCAACAGGATCGTGTAAGCTTACCCAATTTCTATCTCTTACTGCCAAATTTGCACCAGATCCTATTGTTGGGTCGCTGTCCCTGTTCGGAGCTCCATAGCCCGAACAACAAATAAGATCATGGGCATCAGTAATGGGTGTCTCTCCTCTTTTTCTTAAAATTGTGCTGCGTGCAGCCAAATTAATTTCGGCAAATAAAGTGTTACTTGGATGAGTAAGGTGTATTGCGGAAGATATATTCCATTTGTTCCATCTGTTATAGTCCCCTTTTTTAATAACCGGCTCTAAACTCTCATCCCTTTTGAGTGGGTATAAATCTTGTGTATGTTGTAAATCACCTAATTTTACTTCTGGCCCTGCATACTTTCGGTACAGACTCAAGAGCAGTTCAGAATCAACAGACAAGTTTTCCCAATATTCTGGTCCTTCACATGTGAAGACAATTTCCTTTATTTTACCTGTTGGCTCATCCCTTTTTATAACCCATTCAAGGTATTCGTCTTGGGGTCTAAAATTAAATGTTAGTTTATTTCCGTCAGAATCCTGGACTTCGGTAAAAGATTCTAATCTATCTGCTATTCGTAATGCTTCTTGTCTTCCATGTCCTGCTGTTAAGACATTGGGAAAACCGCCCCATGTTATATGAGATACACCAATTTGGCCTTCTGGTGGTACCAGTGGATTAAAAAAATTTATTTGACTGGATGTAACATTTTGTTCTTTTGTTATAGTTTCAATTTCGGATCTGAATTGTGTTGAAAGCTTATCACTCCATTTCTCTGAAAGAGGTGAATCTGGATTGAAATCTGCAATATTGGCTGGGGGACTCAATTTTTTTCTTGTACTCATATAATATGGTCTAAAGTTCATTATATTCGCCATATAACATTATTGGTAGTGAATTCCAATAAATAAGAATATTAATCAGCGAGCAATTTGGATTTAAGCCCTATAGTGAATAATTTTTTGGGCAAGATTTTCGGCAACTGACAAAAAAAATGCGCAATGAAGATAGTCAAAACCCATTGAGAGATAAAATAACAATCGTGATTGAAAATGACAAAATCTACATTAAAAAAACACAGTCTAACAAAGATTAATTTTCCATGTCTATGATAATATAATTCAATATAAATATTGGAATAATATTCCTAGTTGATGTTAAAATTACATCAGTAGAATGGGATTTCTATCACTTTTCATATATAAAATGTTCTATCTGGAATGTTGGCATTGGAAACCGCCGTGTTAACAAATATTTTGAAATGTTTACAAATCTGCCGCTTTTCCTTATCGTAGGTTTATTTTGTGTTAGCAAATTTGTTAACTATTTCACAGTATGTCCGATCTAAACTTCCGATTTTTTGTTAACAACTTGATTTTTTGAGCATAAAATTCGCCAAAACCTTCCGAATCATTGTCGATGGACTGAGCGGGTCTTTTCATATTTTAATTTCTTATAGTTTGTTAAATGAGAACACAAACATGATTGTGGATATGTCTGAATAGTGCTTTGGCATGTTATCCTTAAAAAAAGGATAGTCATTAAACATATACTATCTATATTATGAATATTTTATTCAATAGGTGCATAGATGAATTTTCTAATGTCCACTTCTAAACCAACAATGTGTTATTCTGCATGGCAAGTGTAGTTTTGATTGCAATCCCAAACTTGACTTTTGTGTCAATGACAAACGGATTTTAGTATTTAATGCAATTGGATAACAGTCATTTTGTAAAAGCCAAACTGTAAACTCAAACATGTAAATAATTGGTTGAACCTATTTGCGGATTTGCATAACAAGGAACTATACATTGAATGTAGAGCCATGTATATTCATTATTGCTTTATATAGTATAAGGAATAAAATGAAAACAATTTTCAAATAACAACAAAACCAAAAAAATATTTATATGCTTAAATCATGAGTAAGTTATAATGAGTATAGCAGAAAAGACTTCTAAAATAATTATATTCTTTATCGCTACAATTATTTCAATTTCCATTTTGAATTCCTATTCGATATTTGCATATGCCACTACTTCAGAGAATTATTCCTTTGTCAAAGAATGGGGGACGCAAGGTATAGGTGATGGACAGTTTAACAGACCATCTGCCATTGCCATGGATCCATCATCCAATAATGTTTACATTGTGGATTCCGGGAACAACAGGATACAAGTATTTGATTTAGATGGTAAATTTATTTCAAAGTGGGGTGCACAAGGCTCAGGCGATGGACAATTTAGTGGCCCAACAGGCATAGCGATAGATCCAGTAGGAAATGTGTATGTGCTTGATTCAGGCAATTTGCGAATTGAAAAATTCACAAGCGATGGCTCATTTCTTACAAAATGGGCTGCTTCTGGTGTTACTTCGGGACCAGTTTATCAATCTGGAATATCTATAGATGCTTCTGGGAATGTCTATTATGCCCAAACAACCCCCAACAAGTTTGAAATAGATACCATTGATGGTTCTCTGCTTACTGACTTTGGTTCAAATGGATTGGGCAATGGGCAGTTCAGTGCCCCAACGAGCATTGCAGTTGATGGCTCAAACAATGTCTATGTGTTTGACACCAACAATCACCGCGTTCAAAAATTTGGGGTTACCACTGAGGGGGATTCTAGTCCGTCAATAAAATTCATTGCAAAATGGGGAAAACAAGGTAATGGTGATGGTCAATTTATTAGGCAAGGGGGCATTAACGTTGACTCTGTAGGTAATGTCTATGTGGCCGACACTGGCAATAACCGAGTTCAAAAGTTTGATACTAATGGTGCATTCATTACCAAGTGGGGAGAAAAAGGTGTGGGTCAGGGAAAGTTCACAAGCCCATATGGTATTGCTGCTGATTCGTCTGGGAACGTTTATGTAGCAGATATGGGAACCCATAAAATCCAAGTTTTTGCCCAAACATCCCCAATATCTGATTTATCTAGCACCAATATGGCTAACTCTCAAAAATAAGAGTTTGTCAATTGCACATACAATACCAAGAATTGTTAATGTAGTGAATTTGCGGAGATGTGCTCAAGTTACATGATGACTAGTTCAATTTTTTTCAATCCCGTGGCAAGACGACTTTGTCGAATTCCTGTTGTTGTGCTAACTGTGGTGCTGTTCACATTACTTGTTTCATCTATTTGTTATTTTTGCCATGCTTCCCATATCAAGGGAAACAGTAATTTTGATGTTTTCTCAATTGCCCAAGGTTCTCTGGATTACATTCAACAACAGGGATCCATTCCAAATCAGTATGCACCAGAGTCAAATGCAAATATAACCTTTCCAGCGGCAAATTCAATAAACCAAAATGTTACCCTGAACCTAAAGTATGAAACAAAATACAATTCTGTATACGGGACGTTTACAATACCTGACAGCAGTCAGGACGATGCCGATTCTATAGTTTTTCTTTTTGACTCCAGTAGTAACAATAATCCTGGCAACAATGCCATCAAACCCTCTGATCAATTCATTATGTTACTAAGAAATCAAAAAGCTCAATATTATACAGGAACCGAAGAGCAAAATGGGTATGCCTTGATGACATCCTCAATTGGCGATACCCTTGGTTTGGGGCAATATTTTAAAAACATGACATTCAACATATTTAGCCAAAGTAATAAGTGGGAAGGGGACTTTCGAATTCATTTTTCCACTCAACCTAAATCATATGGCTTTGCAATCCAACAGCAGGATTATCCGTCAGGCAAAAAATCCGGTTTTCCCCTCTCAATGTCTGTTGTAAACCCGTCCTCTTGGGGCAACATTGCATTCGAAAATGGACTTGTAATAAAATCGCAGCCAACTGCCCAGCCAACTGCCCAGCCAACTGCCCAGCCAACTGCCCAGCCAACTGCCCAGCCAACTGCCCAGCCAACTGCCCAGCCAACTGCCCAGCCAACTGCCCAGCCAACTGCCCAGCCAACTGCCCAGCCAACTGCCCAGCCAACTGCCCAGCCAACTGCCCAGCCAACTGCCCAGCCAACTGCCCAGCCAACTGCCCAGCCAACATCGAAAGATACAAATTTTAAAGCATACATAACAGAAAATGAAAATTTAGAAATAAAAATTGACGGTATAAAAAATAGCAGTGTAGACAGAGTTCATTGCGAATGGGGTGATGGACTAGAAGATAATTGTAGTTTTCCTTTTTCGCATCCATATGATGAAGCTAAACAATACATAATAAAATTAACAGCTTTCAATAAGGATGGAAAAGAAATAGGCTCCTCGTCACTTAGCGTAAAAGTAAAGCCTCCTCCTTCCATAGAATCTTCCACGTCAAATTCACAAAAACCATTTATTGATCCGACCGTGTTAGTGGCGATAATTGGTGTAGTTGGAACAATCGTGACAACTGTTATTACGGTAATTGCTCGTAGAAGGTCCTCCAAAGGAGATGATACTCACAATAATGACAAGGGAGGCTGACTGCTTATTGTGACTTTGATAATGCCATGGACTTGGTATATCATGTTACTCCTTTAAATAGGAACGCATACAAAGCATATCATTTATGATGCATTTGTATTATCTCCCCAATAATTAAATATCAAGCAGTTGTACAAGTGTTAGGGATAATGCGGAGCTTTTAATGTAATGGAAATCAATCATTTATTTTATAATATTGATGGTGAAAGGAAAAAATCATACTTTATGATGACTGCTTTTGCCTTATCATTTCTTTTTATGTTCATTTCTGTTTATTATAGTGTAGTTAAAGACAATGATGCTGATGCACCCGGTATAGCATATGCGGCAAACACCGAGAATTATACTTTTGTTACTAAATGGGGAAATCAAGGTACGGGTGACGGGCAGTTTAACAAACCAACTGACATTGCCATTGATCCATCGTCAAATGATATTTATGTTGTTGATTCGCAAAATCATAGAGTTCAGGTGTTCGATTCTACTGGCAAAAACATTACCCCTCCATGGGGATCGGGATCTCAAGGTACCGGTGATGGACAGTTTAGCAGTCCCTCTGGCATAGCAATAGATCCATCTTCGAGAAATGTGTATGTATTTGATTCTGGTAACTCTCGAATAGAAAAATTCACAAGTGATGGAACATTCCTTACATCATGGAGTGTTGGTTCAGGAGTTCTTTCAGGGTCAACTTATCTGCCTGATATATCCATAGACACTGGCGGACACGTTTATTTCACACAAACCTTGAACAACACATTTGAGATTCATTCTGTTGATGGCTCGCTAATTGCAAAAACTGGTTCAAGTGGACTACGCGAAGGACAATTTGACAACCCAACAAGCATTGCAGTGGATGGATCAAACAATGTTTATGTGTTTGATGCCTTTAATCACCGCATCCAAAAGTTTGATGGCAATGGTAATACAATAAAATTCATTGCAAAATGGGGTTCACATGGCACAGGTGAAAAGCAGTTTAGGGGACAGGCAAGCATCGCCATTGATTCAATAGGTAACGTCTATGTAGCCGATACTGGTAGTCACCGTGTCCAAAAGTTTGACAGCAGTGGCAATTTTCTTACACAATTCGGATCAAAAGGTGGTGGAAATGGACAGTTAAATAACCCTCTGGGTATTGCTGTTGATGAATCGGGAAATGTGTATGTGGCTGATACCGGTAATCATCGAATTGTAGTGTTTGCCAAGTCCAACCAACCGCCCATAGCCAATGCGGGAACTGGCCAAACCGTGAACGCTGGGGATATTGTAACTTTGGACGGAAGCAAAAGCACAGATCCCAACAATGACCCAATAACATACTCATGGAGACAGATTTCCGGCACACCGGTCACATTGGATAGTGCTAACACTGCTGTCGTCACATTCACCGCCCCCGAAGACATATCCAAAGATGCCGTTTTGAGATTTGAGCTTAATGTTACAGATGCCAAAAACTCCTCAAATGATGCTTTTGTTGCAGTTACTGTAACGCATATTCCCTTACCCCCACCAAAATCAAGCTCTCCACCCCCCGTCAACATTGACTCCTCCAAAATTATATTCAATGATAAAGGTGTTGCTTATGTCACAGGTGTTGCTCTTTACAATTTGGGAAAGTATGCCGAGGCCATACAGTACTTTGACAAGGCATTGGCCGTTGATCCGAATTACAAATTAGCATTGAATGACAAAGGTAATGCTCTTTACAGACTTGGCGAGTATGCCGAGGCCATACAGTCATATGACAAGGCATTGGCAGTTGATCCGAATTACAAATTAGCATTGAATGGAAAAGGTTTTGCTCTTGGATACTTTGGCGAGTATGACAAGGCCATACTGTACTTTGACAAGGCATTGGCCGTTGATCCGAATTACAAATTAGCATTGTATAACAAAGGTGTCGCTCTTTCCAGACTTGGCGAGTATGACAAGGCCATACTGTACTTTGACAAGGCATTGGCAGTTGATCCGAATTACAAATTAGCATTGAATGGAAAAGGTGTCGCTCTTTCCAGCCTTGGCGAGTATGACAAGGCCATACTGTATTTGACAAGGCATTGGCCGTTGATCCGAATGACAAATTAGCATTGAATTACAAAGGTAGCGCTCTTAGATACCTTGGCGAGTATGACAAGGCCATAAAGTCATATGACAAGGCATTGGCCGTTGATCCGAATTACAAATTAGCATTGAATGGAAAAGGTGTTGCTCTTGGATACTTTGGCGAGTATGACAAGGCCATACTGTACTTTGACAAGGCATTGGCCGTTGATCCGAATTACAAATTAGCATTGAATGGAAAAGGTGTCGCTCTTTCCAGCCTTGGCGAGTATGACAAGGCCATACTGTACTTTGACAAGGCATTGGCCGTTGATCCGAATTACAAATTAGCATTGAATGGAAAAGGTGTCGCTCTTTCCAGCCTTGGCGAGTATGACAAGGCCATACTGTACTTTGACAAGGCATTGGCCGTTGATCCGAATTACAAATTAGCATTGAATAACAAAAATAAAGCTCTTGAAAAATTACAAAATGATAATGAATTTTAATTGTATATGGAACAAATAGGTTCTCTTCTCTTTCTCTGGTAAATTATATACGGTAGAAAAAATACCTATTTTAGTAAATGTTTCATTTCAATATTAAGTTTTTGATTAACCATTATTTTTAAGAATACCATAACTGAATTGCAGTTAACGATAAGTTACTCGGAGTAACTAATTTATATCAAATTTGGATAATTATATTTGTGAAGGGAGATTCATATGCCTGTAGTGAATGCAAACAAAGTTTTGGTAGAAAATATAATGCAGAGCGCCATAATGAGCGAATGCATGATGGTTTAGCCACTATCGACAATAAAAAAATCAAACCTGTTTCTGCACTCGAGCCAAAAACAAAACATGTGTTTTATAGAAAGAAATTCAAACATTTTCGAACACATCCACCAACAGCAAAAGATGACATCTTTGATGTGTGGCTTTCCAAATATGCCAATTTTGAATCTGGTGTTGACGAGCTTAAAATCAAGAGAGTCTTTGGCCAGTTAAACCCCCATTTTGAGGAACTTGAGAAGTTGTTGTCTCATCACGATGAAAATTTTAAAGCAGACACTCTTACCCAAATTCTTACTTCCTGTTTCAATTCTTATAGGCCGGTTAAATCTATGGAAGACGCAGTTAAAATATATCGAGCAGAAAAAGGTTTGAAAAAAATGGCCAACTATTATTCAAAATCCAAGAGTATTTCACTTGAGATGGCAACAAAATCTTTGATGGAATTAGTTAAAAACAGTGCTTATTTTAAAAGGAACATTAATTGATGTATTGTGAATGTTATGATTACAAATCAAATCGGCTGATATTATAAAATTGTCTATTACTTGTGAATTTTTAATAGTTCTATCGTTAATTTAAAAAATATATATCCCTTATATGGTAATATATGTTTGGCTTATGGTCGGATGAGCCCCAAGTAAATCGCGATTTTAATCTCCTGTGTTTATGTTATGCTTTGTTATGAAGGTAATAAACATTTAATTATCGGTTTTGGCAGTGCCTTGTTGCATGATTATTGTAAATCGTTTTTTGTTAACAATTCGGTTTTCCAAACCTAAATTTCACCGAATCCTTTCAAAATGATGTCGATGGACTGAGCGGGATATTCTAAAATTATTTTTTATATATTTTTTATACATGGAGAAACAGATAATTCGAGCATAACTGTGAAAACCATATGAATAAACATTGAATAACTTTCAAAAATGGATATTTTTATTAATTCAAAAACGATATGAATAACAGGACATTTGAAAGAAGACAAACCCCATTTCACTGGAACAACCATGAAAAATTAAAAAGGCAAATGGATTGGAGACGAAACAAAGTAAGGGATCTATTCGCAAGAAGGTAATCTTAACTTGAGATATCAAACATGCTCCACATAAGCCAATTGACTATTTCCAGGGACGTTAATCACTGGCAAAGCAAAATAAACAAAAGAGATATTGATCCCGATGATCAACTATTGGATGAATATGGGAAGATAAAGTTGACTCTTGATGAAACTGTAAAAGAACTGTGGAAAATAATCGATTCCTCCAAAACACGCTCCAAAGAAAAGGCCAAATCAATTGGTTTGATATTGAGCATCACCAAAGAAAGGCGTTCGATATTGGAAAAGGAAATTGACATCATAAAAACAAAGGCATACAAGAACCTTGTTGGTGATAGGCTGCTTTAACCGTTTCAGGCAAACATCTGTTATTTGTCAATGGAGTCGTTGTGCACTAATTATATGATGTTGGTTCATCATTCATTTTAGCAATGGTATTTACCGATCAGTGATTTAACTTGATCAACACACTAGACATCATGCATAGTTCCTCCCAAACAGCTTTATGGCCATAACTTATTCTATTTGCCTAATTGCCCGGTTTGTCACATTATAAAAATAGGTGAACGAAAGAAATTACCCTATTTTCTTTAGCATATAGGACAGGCCTAATCTGGATTTATTGTGTTCCTCATCCACCTCGACACCCAAAAAACTGAGTCCTAATTCTTTGGGTAGTCTAATTCCACGAACTGGCAGTATTTGGGCTAACTTTTCATATGCTGATTCTTTTTCTTTGGGTGCTGGAATAGCAAGGAGCCGTTTGAAATCATCAAGGTACGGTTTTAGCGAATCCTCCGAGGACCATTCCGTAACCCATCTTCCCACTATCAAATTTGGTGTTATCATCCGTATTTCGTCATGGAGTGGGGTTTGGTCATCGAATCTAAACAGCCTGTCGGTAATGCTTATATCCGATCTACCACGCAGCATGTTTGCAAAGGAATACCTCATATCTATTTGGCCATCCTCATAATCAAAATAAAAGATTTGCGCACGAGGCGTGACAGCTGAATCGGAGACCAGCATCCCTTCCCAGACACCTCGCATTTCACTTTCGTTGGGAACATAACTCATCTCTTTGCTATTGAATAGTGTAAAAAGATCCTCTTCTGTCATATAGTCAATGTCATATGCCCTTGACATACTAAAGTTAAACAATTCCCGTCCCCTTCCAAAGGGTCCCATAAATGCCTTTCCGAGGATTGTATTGTCATCCACCATCTTTAGCAAATCGTAGGCGGTGGAATAGGGAAAGTCTTCATATTCGAGGTGAATTACTTTACCATATCCTGGTATTTCTTTTTCAACGGCAATGCTTTTTGCGTCAATTATTTGGGAATCAAAAGGATGGGTAATTCCGCTATACCTTGTTTCATCGACCTTTTTAAATTTTTTATAGAATCCCCCAAAATATCGCAACAAGTTTGTCAAAAGATTGTTGTCTGTTCCGTACATTCCCTTCCAAAACAAATCATTGTGGATGATCTGGTTTTCAGGGTCAAACCTCCAATTCTTTCCCACTATTGGTTTTATATCATTTGAGTTGCCTAGTTTCGAGAATAGATTGGTTTTATGATCGGCAATTGCAAACATTTGTCCGATTGGCTCGGATCTACAGAACCTTGGCTGTGAAATTCTGCATGTTTTGCCCAAGTTAGGCCTTGTTTCTGCTGGATATCTATTCCAATTTTTGATGATTTTTTTTGCTGTAATGGTTGCAAGGGCCATGACCGTAAGCTGGGGGTTTACGCCCAGTGCGGTTGGAAAAACACTGGCGTCGCAAACATACAGGTTATCAAATCCAAATACTTTGCAATCTGAGTCCACCACGCATTCTTCCTTGCTGCTGCCCATTTTGTTTCCGCCTTGGGGGTGGGCTGAGCCAACCATTAAACCATTAGGGTTGTTTCTTACTGCCTCTTTTAACTTTGGAATATCTGCCCTCGTTTTTATTTCTGGAACATCCATATGCGATGTGATTACGCTTGTTGCGCCAATGTCAAACCACATCTTGGAAACAATGGCCATTCCCCTTGCCATGTCGTTGACTGTTTGGGGCGACAAGGTGTAGTCCAGTTTTGGATTTCCGTTATATGATACAAGTACATTGCCGTTAGGCTCATCTCTGGTCATAATTCCTGCCATGGTGTATCTGTTGAATTCCATCATCATTCTCTTATGGTCCATGGCAAATGTTGGGATCGCAATGGCCATTTGAAAAATTGGTAAGAATATGCTTTCTATCAGAAACCCCCCTTTTTGCACATTGTTCGTTACGCCAAACTGGTGACATGTATATGACATGGGTATCCCCCTATTGCCATAGATGTTTTCATGGAAATGACCCATGACAAAAGGTGCGGGGTGGAGTGCTACCCCCTTTCCAACATTGTTTCCGCCAATTACTGATTTTTGCAACAGGTTTGATGATGCAATGGCGCCAGAAGAAATGATTATGACCTTTGAGTTGACGCGTAGTCTTTGTTTTTCGTTACCATCGATATCTATAAAAATTGCGTCTACCCCGGTTGCTATCCCGTTATTATGGGTGATTCTCTCTGCTTGACAGTTGCAGTATACGTTGTAGTCTAGTTTATCGTTGCTGAGCGCATCATGAATGTACGTAACCAACATGCTTTGTTTTGTATCGTAATGGCAGCCCATGTGGCAAAGTCCGCATTTTACGCAGGAATGAAGATTCGGATCGGAAAAAGACTGGCCGCAGTTTCTTTCGTTTTCCCAGTGCTTGATCTCCTCTCCGTTTATTTTGTATGTTCTGCATGCGTCCCTAAGTTTTTTGGCATTTGTGTTTAGCTCCTCTTCGGTGACTTTTGTGACGTTGATTCTTTTTGATACTTCATTGTTGGCCTCATCCCATTCGTCTTTTGAAATCAATACACCGCTTTCAATCCATTGGTTGATCACAAGTTCTGGAATCCTAAAGCAAACAGCGTCATTGATGACAGTTGAGCCGCCAAGACAGCAACCTTGGGCTACTGCTATTCTTAAACTAGAAGTGAAGTTGGCACCAGCGTTTTTCCACAGCAGTGGAACCATATCTGCCTCTCTCTGATTCATTGACTCTCCGTCATGGTATCCTCCTCTCTCAAGCAAAACTACGGATTTGCCTTCTTCTGCCAATTTGGTGGCCAAAACGGCTCCAGCGGCGCCTGAGCCTATTACACAAACATCCGTATTGATAACAATGTCCTGTGTAATCACTTTGTATTTTTCAGCGCGCTTCTCAAAGATATCGGTACCGTAAATGCAGTTATTGGGCATTTTGACGTTGTCCACTCTCCCATCCCAATTCATGACTGTGGCCTGGTTCCCTCCAAGGATATTTTGGAACCTGGGGGCCATCATATCCTGTGGCATTCCACATATACTCTGTTGTGTAAAGGGACCATGCGTTTATGGAGCGACCCAATAGGCTTAGTACCCTTGCTATGTCGCTTATCTGAAACTCACTGACGTCAGCAAGCCTTCCAAATGCCGCAATCACCCTTTGGTTGTTTGATAAATAGGGATCCGGTATTGATTGCTGTTGTTGTCTTTCAAGGGAGTTTAATATTATCTCAAAATGTAGGCTCTTGCTGTCGGAAATGTCCAGCCCCCTTCTGGTTTGAGTCCTGTGGATAACCTGGCCCGAGGGGTTTCTTACCATTAAATAAATATCGGGGTTGCCCTCCAGCCATCCTTCTTGAATCCTTTTTCTTTCAAAAGGAATTTGAAAAGTTCCATCATTGTTTACCCATTTGCTATCAATCAAATCATCATTGTGATCCTCAAACCAGTTCTGATCACTATCCATTGCCTCGACCTTTACATTTCCCACGGGGTTTCCTTCCGAATCTTTTATTTTTCCATTAATAATGTATGTAGTGTTGGTATTAGCCATAACTGCTTTGGGTGATGGGTCGTTATTAAATATTTGTTGATATTGGATGTTATTTCCCTTAAACTCCTTTAGGTTATAAAAAGTAATTTTTTTACCTTCAATTCCTTATCTGTTTACAATACGGTATCATTTGGATATTTTTTTGGTTGAAAAAACGCAGTTGTGTCTTGTCTGCTTTTATAAATGCATATGGTATTTGATTTAACTATTCAATTCTCTTTGTTGTATTTATTGTTCTGACAGAAATTGGGTTTTGAAAAATTGATGTACTCTATAAAATAACAGATTACTAAAAGTTAGTATTATTGTTTGTCCTTTTCCGTGACAATGTTGCTTTACCTGGCTTTTGGGTTGGGAGAGATGCTGTTACCTGTTGCCTTGTATCCCCATATTTGCCTTGAGGGATGCAAATGCTAACTAAAAATAAGGGGAGGTAAAAGGAGTGTGGTGTAACACCTTTCTGATTCATTGAGCAAATATGATGTAGAAGATAAAAGATATCTTTATGCGTTTTGTGTGGAAAGTCGCCAACCCTGATTATTAAAAAAACAAACCAAGTATCCACATTAAAGGATGCTAGGTGCGCTACCATGTTGCAGCCAATGGTGATACGGTCATATGCATAAATGAACTGACCGCCCATTTTTTTCATGTGCCCTTGGCAAGGTTTGGATGGTCACTTTATGAAAAAGGCTGAAATCTTTGAGAGAATAGAAGTAAATGCACTGTCTATTTCTGACCTGGATTTTGTGCCAAACTTTAACGGTGAGTCTTTTGTGAACGGAATGTATTCCCATTTCCACTGATCATGATTGTTGTCACTCTCAGACAGCGCATGATTGGACGTATTTATAAAAACAATGGGGTTGAAAAATTTTTTTTAGACATGTATTTTATTTCCCTATGTGGTGCTATCTTGGGATCGTGATGGATGGTGTCATATTCTATGTCATATGTATCCGAATAGATGTTCTCAAAAATAAAGTAGTTCTTGTCAGTATCTTTAAGATTACTACCATCATTGCAAATTCTAAACGTTTCTATGTCAAATGTTCTGCCGTATTTTAAAAGCCTAAATTTTTCATAAAGGTTGTTGGCAATCTTAAATTTTCTTAACTGTTCGTTATTAAATATGATTGATACCTCGATTATGTTTGGCTTTATCCATGCGCAATGAACCTCTCGAACATGATTTTTCAGAGTCCATTGCGGGTTGGTAATTATCTGTATTATTGGGCTTGTTTTGGTCTTTGCTTCTTCTATTTCATTTTCCATGTCTATGCTAAACAAACCCACGGTGAATGGTTTTGACGATTCAATTTGAGATGACACCAATTGGTAAATTCTGTATATTTCACTTTTCTCAATACCCTCCTTGCCATCATACCAATCCCAAACCCAATATTTATCGTCAAGCTGAAAAACCACCCTTTGGTTGTTGTTCATTTGTTCTTTGCCGGCATCAAAATTGTCTCTCACCTTTGAGTTATCTTCTGACAGTTCATATTGCTCTATTTTTGGTAAAGATGTTTTTGTGATGTCGACCCCAAGCATGTATCTTATGCCGACAGGCTTATCACCTATATACTTGCTTATTTTTTTTTATTTGCTGCAAAAAACGATTCTTGTTTTGCCGTCTGGTAACTGCCCAACCACATCCAAAGTGCAGTTGTCCCAATCCAGTTTTACTGTCTCGGGTGTTTTTTTTAGTGTTTTTTTGCCTGGGGAAATTTCTATAGTCTGATATCGATTTACTTTGTTGGTGAAATAGAACTTGTAACTATTGGCATTTGATTGCATTAAACTGCACTACTACTATCAATTTCCTATTTAAGGGTGTAGTTAACTGTTCTCTAACTCTATGGTGCCTCAATTATTAGACACACAATAAATATGCTGAAATATTTGCATGTATAATGCCATGTCTATTTCGTTAAAAACATTCTTCCTACATGCAGTTATTGCTGTTTGTGAGATTATATTAGAAGTTTCTTTCTGAACATGGCCCTTTATTAAATTTGTTAAATGTGTAACCAGGTTCAATCTTCTAACATACAACTACAGTATCATTCCAGTCTATGAAAAAGAGAAAGAGCATTGTATTACTAGAAGAAATAGAAAGGTGTATCGTTGAATTTTATTTTTAATTAGGATGCGCAATAACATGGAAACAAATGTACATATTAAATCTCTTGCATAATTGTTCCTAAACAGCATTATGACCATCAGTTTCTCATTAATTCACTATCCTTTCTTTACTCTCTTATGAGATGTTGACCAAACAACCATTGCTTTTCAAATCATTCCCCGATCTGACGGTAAAGGAGTTTGATGACATTTATGATAAGGAGATGGCAAAAGACACGGCAGGCATGAGATCAGGCGGCTATCCAAAAGAAAAGACAGCAGGTAATGATCCATGGGTGCATCAGGCAGGCATTTCAAACTGGCTGTTAAAACAGATTTCTGGTGCTTTTTGCATGTTACCACCTTTACACAACCTACCCGTTGGCCGGCTTTATGCTTGACTTGGACCAGAGCAACATCTGCAGGGATATGCAGAAGGCTGAGCCGCTGGTAAGAAAGTGCGTGCCAATTCCACAAAAGATGCACAAAACAACCAAAAGGCTGCGCACACCAGAAGAGGCTGAAAGGCATTTTCCTTGCTTTCTATCTTTCACCTATTGCACGGAACAAAGATACCACGACCTGAAAACAAGAGGCGAAAGAAGATGCACTATTCAGGCAAGAAGAAAAGGCACGCCGTAAAGACACATCTCATGGTTAACAACCAGGGTGTCATCATCCACAAAACAAAATACGTGAAAGGACATCGGCATGAATATGACATTAAAAAGAATCACCCTGTCACTCCAAAGCAAGCTGTAAGCGTGTGTTTGACCGTGGGTATCTTGGGGTTGAGAAAGAATTTCCTGACCAAAATTCATCAGTGCCAAACAGAAAAAAGAGAAACCAAAAGGGGTTGGCTCAGGAGTAAAAAGATTTACAACCAGGATCACTCCAAAAAAAGGATAGTGATAGAGCATGCCATTTGCAGAATGAAAAAATGCAGCATAATGGGCGACATTTTCAACAACAAGATGAGATAGCATGACAAGGTATCAGATATGGAAGCCGAACTCGTAAACTACAGAACATTGTAAACTTTTTAGATGGGCATCATCGGTCATTGCCATACTGATAAAGCATACTGTTTCTAATTATGCAAGAGATTCTAGTACATAGATTTTGAAAATCGGTTTTAATTTGGGTTTTGTGAAACAATATACTGATTCATATGTCAATACATAAAACATGTCTCATGTTAGTCATTTAATATAACTTGCAGGTCATAGAAATAACTTTTAATCTCCTATTTCATGTATTTTACATTTAGCAAAATAAACGCAAATCATAAACTGATAAGTAGAAGTTAAAAAGTAAAATAAACATCCTTTTGACCAAAACTCAAATTGCAAAGGCACTTGCCCATCCTTTTATGCTTTTAGTGATAGGGGCAATAATTTCCAGCCTCATAATCCCTTATTATACCCGCCAATGGCAAGACTATCAGAAAGAGCTTGAACTAAAGACGGATGTCGCCGGTGAGATCAGTAAGGCCATATCCAACATAATCATCACCGCCAGATTAGTTCAAATCCCAGGTTTTTCGAACCAGATGGATTTTGGATCTGCCTCTGTAGAATGGGAAATGTCAAAGGCAACCATTGGTTCAAAGATACAGTCCTACTTTCCAAACCCCCAAATCCAACAGAATTGGAATAACTTATCCGATGTCTTAACGGAATTTGTCCAGCTTAATGCACAGATTTCACAAAAAGATGCCAATTATAATGACAAAATATGCCTAAGAATAAAACATGTATTTAATATTCAAAAATACATCATAACTAACGATCCGATTTTAGCACATAACAATCCTAACAACATCAATATGACGGATCTGGTGAAGTATGGCTGCCAAAACATTGAAGAACAACCAATAGGTCAGGATCATAGTAATAACAATGATGTTGGTATTGATTGGAATGCTTTAGTTCACAAGGAATTGGCTCAGAACAACCAATCCTTCCGCTATATCAACAGCTGGCTCTTTTTAGAAGAATATATGGAAAATAGAAAGGATGGTTTTATACAGGCTATCCTAGCATCACACATTGTCGGGTTTTAGTGCAATTGCCATATAGAATAGGCTGACAAAATCAAAATATTGCATATAGATGCAATATCATTCGATTGAAGTGGTATATATCCGCAGTAGTCCTTTCGCATTAACAAATTATCATCACAGAAATTAATTACTCAATATGCCGCAAAATCAGAAAAAAAGTAATTCTATAGACTATGGCAATATAATTGGGGTTTTAATAGATATGATATTTCCTGAAGATATTCCAATGTTGCCTTTGACTGTGATGATACTCATGTTACCAAGTAGCACTGTGTTACCCTGTATAGTTTTTGTGTGTTCCGCAGATGCGTCAGGAGCACACCTATCAGCAACATCCCTATGTTGACTAGATAAACACTGATTTCCATTTCCTCCACCCGCGCCAGTGCCAGTGCCTCCACCCGCGCCAGTGCCTCCACCCGCGCCAGTGCCAGTGCCTCCACCCGCGCCAGTGCCAGTGCCAGTGCCAGTGCCAGTGCCAGTGCCAGTGCCAGTGCCTCCACCCGCGCCAGTGCCAGTGCCTCCACCCGCGCCAGTGCCAGTGCCTCCACCCGCGCCAGTGCCAGTGCCAGCCAGTGCCAGTGCCAGTGCCAGTGCCAGTGCCAGTGCCTCCACCCGCGCCAGTGCCAGTGCCTCCACCCGCGCCAGTGCCAGTGCCTCCACCCGCGCCAGTGCCAGTGCCTCCACCCGCGCCAGTGCCAGTGCCTCCACCCGCGCCAGTGCCAGTGCCTCCACCCGCGCCAGTGCCAGTGCCTCCACCCGCGCCAGTGCCAGTGCCTCCACCCGCGCCAGTGCCAGTGCCTCCACCCGCGCCAGTGCCTCCACCCGCGCCAGTGCCAGTGCCTCCACCCGCGCCAGTGCCTCCACCCGCGCCAGTGCCATGCTCACCGCGCAGTGCTAGTGCCTCACCGCGCCATGAGTGCCAGTGCCAGTGCCTCCACCCGCGCCAGTGCCAGTGCCAGTGCCAGTGCCTCCACCCGCGCCAGTGCCAGTGCCTCCACCAAAACCAGATGTTGTATTCACGCCACCCGCGCCAGTGCCTCCACCAAAACCAGATGTTGTATTCACGCCACCCGCGCCAGTGCCTCCACCAAAACCAGATGTTGTATTCACGCCACCCGCGCCAGTGCCTCCACCAAAACCAGATGTTGTATTCACGCCACCCGCGCCAGTGCCTCCACCAAAACCAGATGTTGTATTCACGCCACCCGCGCCAGTGCCTCCACCAAAACCAGATGTTGTATTCACGCCACCCGCGCCAGTGCCTCCACCAAAACCAGATGTTGTATTCACGCCACCCGCGCCATTTTCACCAATACTGTCCATTGAATCTCCGGAGTAGAATGTTGGTCCATACATAGGAGTAGAATAAGGTATAGTTGCGTTGCCTTGTTCCTCCGGCAAATTGTTGACGGCCGCGTTGCCTTGTTCCTCCGGCAAATTGTTGACGGCCGCGTTGCCTTGTTCCTCCGGCAAATTGTTGACGGCCGCGTTGCCTTGTTCCTCCGGCAAATTGTTGACGGCCGCGTTGCCTTGTTCCTCCGGCAAATTGTTGACGGCCGCGTTGCCTTGTTCCTCCGGCAAATTGTTGACGGCCGCGTTGCCTTGTTCCTCCGGCAAATTGTTGACGGCCGCGTTGCCTTGTTCCTCCGGCAAATTGTTGACGGCCGCGTTGCCTTGTTCCTCCGGCAAATTGTTGACGGCCGCGTTGCCTTGTTCCTCCGGCAAATTGTTGACGGCCGCGTTGCCTTGTTCCTCCGGCAAATTGTTGACGGCCGCGTTGCCTTGTTCCTCCGGCAAATTGTTGACGGCCGCGTTGCCTTGTTCCTCCGGCAAATTGTTGACGGCCGCGTTGCCTTGTTCCTCCGGCAAATTGTTGACGGCCGCGTTGCCTTGTTCCTCCGGCAAATTGTTGACGGCCGCGTTGCCTTGTTCCTCCGGCAAATTGTTATTAAACTCTGAACCATGAACATATCTCAAATTAGTATTGAATACCATCAAAGATGTACATATTAGGGTACATATCAGAGATAAAGCAATTATTGAAATCATTATTATCTTTTTATATTGCAAACTTTATGCAAGACCAGTTATAGTTAAGATCACTACTATATAACTTCAGAACGGCATTAAATAATCAGCCTTAATAATATATATGGTAATTATATTTATTAGCCACATATATTGTCTGACTAGCAATTTGAGTTACTATATAATCAAATGTTTCAAGTAACAGATTTAATTCCTTATGTTTGGCATATGTGGCAAAATCAATCTATACATGCCACGTTTTTCAGATACTGATCCGAACATCTTTTACTATTTTAAAATTCTTTCCCGAGTTCTGATCTGTTATGAAATACTGAAAAGTGTAATCGCCTGTTGGGAAAGGTATAGTTTGATTTATTGCTAGTGTTAAATACAATTCTGTATTTTTATGATGAGATACTATTTCCCTTATGGGGATATTCTCTTTACTTGCAATTAATTTCCCTCCATTGTTGGAAACTAAAACATCAGCTGTGAAGTTCATTGAATATAAGGTATCATTTTTTTCACTAACTAAACGCTTGTGGCTGAAGCCTGCTGGCTCCACATAAAGCAAGAGTGTGTCCCCTCTGTTGAATAAATTTGTCTGATGTACATCATAAGCACCATATCCATAGGGTTCAGAATCTACATATGAATCAAATTCGGAATGAAATCCAGTTTTGTTCCAAACTGACAAAAACATCTCTTTTTCAAAGTCAAGGTTTGCTGTGGATAAAGGACTAAAACTAATGACTTCGATTAATATAAATATAGTAATAAGACTGGCAGTAATAACAATTAAATGAGTATTACTTTTCATTAAATTTTTAGAAATAAAGTTTAGTATATAAAGAATTTTAACATATTTCTACGTTATGATATTTAAAATATAATAACTACTAAATTTCTTTAGATTCTTTTGCATATGGTAATATAGAAATAAAAGTTAATCTTTAATCCTTATTGATTTTCTTATCACAGATGATTTGTTATACCAATAACTACGTAATACTACGAATGTCATACATCGCTTGACATCATAGTGTAACTGCTGATGATGTCCTCCCAAGCATATATGCGCCTATGCCAATGATCCAAATAATACTAGGACACAAAATGACTCTTTCAATCCCGTCAGTTCCCAAACCGAGAGTTAATCCCATGGACGACAAAAAGAGTGTTATCAAGATCATTATCCCCAAGATCAACGAGAAGTAAGACATAGGGTAGGAGCTATATGATAGGAAGAAATTGCAGAAAGTCCCATGAAAAGAAACGCTATAAATGCAAATATGATGTGAATCAATCCTGCTGTCTCAGGGAATATCCCTACCCCAATTGCACCTGTACTTCCTATCATAAAAGGATTGCAAAAAGACGATAATGGATTTGAAAGATAAAGATGATTTAATCAAACTCAATAACCACCAATAAAAAGACAGATGTATTGAAAACAATGGAAGAGGGTTGATAAATCACGCAACCCGGATTGAATGTTGCACCTAAATCGCTTACGAATTGTTCTGAAAGGCTATAGCCTGGATACAGTGCCTCGGATATTACTAGACATAATAAGAATTGAGCTCCACCTAAAGTGCACTGAGCGGTTATTTTTATGTAAATTGTTCAGAATCATTATCATGTTCCGCATTAATGTTTGCCTATAGTTAAACTTGGGGTATAAATGTCTAAAATATAGGATAAAGGTATGATTCGCCAAATGACAGAATAAATTGCATTATTACCAAGTTAAGAAATATTTTTCTATAATGGGTTTCTTAACCAACTGATTTTTACTCTACAGGTCATTAAATAATTTGCAAAAATATCAAATTTATTTTCAAGTATTTGCATTTGACAAATACCTGCAGAAATGGGGTTTATTGTCATGTGAAAATAGCAAACCTTTTACAATTGGTTTTTGTAAATGATTTATGGTAATTACTGCCAAAAGCGTTAAATTCTGGTTCACACATGACGTTAATTTTTACGAGATCAAAGAGATACATAACAATAATCTCAAAAATTATAGCATTAAAAAAGTCAAAAGGACAGGCAAAATTGTAAGATTAGATTGGGATAACTGTACAATGGATATAGCAGGAAAAATAACAAAAGATGAACTTAGAATAATATTGCGTAGCACAACAATGAAAAATAGTGAATACAGGGGAAACATGACTGTTGGTATTAGATATATGTTGGGAATTGATATAAAACGTGTTGATCCGATTAAAATCGAAGACTATGCTCTTTCTAATGATAACTATAATGTTAGAGAAAACTTGGATATTCCATTAGAAAAAAACAAGAAAAAACAAAGAATTGGCTTTCAGCTTGATGGTGATGGTAATAGAAAATTTTGGATTTGGGATTGGTACGATGGGAAAGACGTTGAGAACTGTGGGATTTATGAAGTTTATAGATACATTAAATTGAGTATTGACTCTTCAGAATTACTTGAAAAAGGATTATTCGATCTTGGTGTATCAAAAGATGAAATAAACGAAAAAATTACACAAAAAAAAATACCTGTTATTCCTGTAATATATCAGCCTGCACTGGATTCTTTAAAAAACTATGTTCGACAAATTCATTGTGCACATACAGGGCCGAATATTTGGGAAGTATCCATTATTTTTAACAATGAAGTGTTAAGGCGACACAAGATCTTAAATTTTGCATATGAGAAACTTAGATTACTGATGTACCACAGGGTTGCTGATATAGAAACTTTGAAAATTTGTATGGATGATCAACAACCCAATAAAAACAACAAACATTTTGTTTTTGAGAACATTTTTTCTAAAGACTTTGAGATAGAATATGATTCTGCCCATTTCGATCCCCATCCTGCGCTTCACAGAAACATAAAATATTTATCATCTAATTATTTTAATCCCGTTATTTTTATAAATACCTCTAATCACGCAATGTCGGGAAGTGATAATAATCATGACTTGTGGAAATGGGAATATGTTCCCTATCTAAAAAATTCGCCAACAATTTTTGGCACAAAATCGCGTAAAGAATTGAATCTGGAATTTTCGTTTTTAAACATTGTAAAGATGTTTCTATCTCTCAACTTTAAAAAAATTTTTTCCTTTTTCTTAAGGGAGAATAAGTGAGTATGTTAATATGATTGTTAGTAAATGAAAACTAATAGTAGTTATTTTTGAATGATTTATTGATTGTTCAATACATATTAAATTCTTGGTTATTATGATAAATAATACAAATGGGAATATTTAGTTAGCTGCATAGTCAAAGTATGTCCTATCGTAGACCTCTTGCATAATTAGAAATCCAAAATACCGTTCCGGATGACATTTGCATTTGCCATCTAATAAAGGCGCTTCATAATTCTATAGTTACCAGTCCTGATACTATATCTTATTCCCTATCATACTTTTTGAGCCTTTTTCGGAAAACATCCTCAATAATTATCCTGTACTTTTTCATTCTGCAAATGACTTGCTCTATCACTATCCTCTTCCTAGAATGGTGTTGATTGTATTCTTTTTCTTCTTGAGACAGATCTTTTTGGTTTCTCTTATTTTTTGTTTGGTATAGATGATCTTTGTTCAGGAAATTCTTTCTCAACTCCGATTTAACCAAGGTTAAACACGTTAACATTTGCAATTTTTTTGGGGAGTTACAGGATGATTCGTTTTATATCTGCAAATATTATAATAATGCATCCCTCCTTTCTTATGGCCTGTTTTATGAATAATGATGCCTTGGTTGTTAACCATAAGCTGTGTCTTTACAACATCCTTTTCTTCTTCTTTCCAGAATAACACATCTTTTTTCTTCTCCTGTTTTCAGGCCGTGGCATCTGTTGTTCTGTCCAATAGGTGAAAGGCAGAAAGCCTTGGAAATGCTTTTCAACTTCTTCTGGTGTGCGCAGCCTTTTGGTTATTTTGTGCATCTTTTGTGGAATTGGCACACACTCGAACCAGCGGTTGAATCTTCTATACATCCCTGCAGATGTTACTATGATACAAGTCAAACAAAAAACCAGCCAACGTGTAGGTCATGTAAAGACGGCAGTAGCAGACCAAAAGCGTCAGAAACCTGTTTTTGACATCCCGTTTGAAATGTCTGCCTGCACCGAGCCTTCTTTCTATAATATCTTTTCTTTTGGATAAACACGATCTCATGCTTGCCGTGTCTTTTTGCAATCCCCTTATCATAAATTTCATCAAACTCCTTTACCGTCAGATCGGGGAATGACTTGAAAAGCAATGGTTTTCTGGATAAACTGTGATACGAGAGCAAAGAAAGTACAGGTTAATGAGAAACTGATGGTCATAAAGCTGTTTAGTGGCAATTACGCAAGAGATCTATGGTATATCTATCTATATTTGGATTTTTCTCTTTTATGATTCAACAAAACATTTGAAAACTTCTAAATAAATCATACCACTCAATTTCGTA
Organism: uncultured Nitrososphaeraceae archaeon; assembly: GCA_963779615.1. Classification (GTDB taxonomy): domain Archaea; phylum Thermoproteota; class Nitrososphaeria; order Nitrososphaerales; family Nitrososphaeraceae; genus Nitrosocosmicus. Next base: position 535,697 of record CAVZZA010000003.1, on the reverse strand, counting down.
GGAATTGCAGCCTAACGAAAAACATGGAGACAAATCATTTGTTTCTTTCTTATATATTCTATTGATGTATATCTAAAGGGTGGTTTTAAATTTTAATATTATTGCATTCTATTTATTATCCGGAATATCAAAGCAGGGTGATTTTTGATTTTTAATATAGATATTATATCATTTTTATTGATTTGCACTTGATGTTAGAATGACAGTTCAATTAAAGATAAAAAGCATATTTACCCAACAGGTAGAGTAATCCCTACCCGAAATACGCGCTTGAATATTCTTCACCGCATGTTCAAATTACGGGCCTGTATTAGGGAGTACCATTTGTCTCCTGCTTTCTATAGGAATATCTCATATCATCATGAGTAACGATACATCTAGACGATCTTGTATAATTGAACACCAAAGGTTTTGTCTGACCAGACAGTGTTTCCTGCTGCTTTATCGAGTTCTTGGCTGAAAAGATAAAGGTCAAAAGTTTGGTTATTGTCTGGAAATGCAATAGTAATCGATAAATGATGTGAATTGCTTGCGTCACGCAATCCCGCTACTGAATATATAGTACCATCAGCTCCCTTGTAACTTGCTCGTACAATAGTTAAGGTGAGACCTGGTGGGAGTCGTATGTTTATAAAATCACTAACTGTAAGAATACCGCGCCAGCCATCATGATTCATTGACCAGCTTCCTATCCACTCTTTGGAGTCCCCGTTATTAGAACTGATGGGGATCCCGGATCTATCAAGGATTACTCCAAAACTAGAATCGCCCCAGACCGTCGTACCGGCACATTTAGTCGCTTCCCAGGAGTAATTCTCGACAGTAAAGGGTTGTCCTATGATCTGACCAGGTCGCACCTTGTCAGAGTTTGAAGCCATCCAATAAATACACTGCAAATCGTTTTCATGGAAGGAACCATTTATGTCACGACGTGTATTATCTGGAGCATACCAATTGCCTATCTTTGTTGGAGCACTAGTACCGCTGTCCCGAAAGTTCGTGACTCGTCGAATCGTGAGTTTACCGCGCCAGCCATCATGATCGGAATTCCATTTACCAAGCCATCGTGACAAGACCTGAGGACCACGAAGAGGACTCACAACACCATTAAGTGTACAAGCACCTGCAGCTATTTTTGAAAAGCAATCATAACTCATAGAGTCAAGGCCTCCAGATCCCCAACTGTTCTTGAACGTGAAGATCTTAGAATCTCGATTATAGCCTACGATTAAGATTGTGTGACCTTGTGCAGAGGGATCAGCCCTATACTGCCATACGCCACCAGAATCTGTAAACCAGTTTGTCGAGATGTCCAAAACAACCTCGTGATCTGAAGCAATCGCATTTTCGATATCTGCAATCTCAATGCCTATTATCGCGTAACCAGTACCTTGATATACAGCCTGACTGCGTGCCGCAACTGACACATTTTTTTCATCAAACTCAAATTCATCAATGGTTTCTTGTGTAATAGTCTCAAAGTCATCCATTGGTGGTAACCCTAATGATGTTCGAATTTTTTCCAAATCTCCCTGACTTAGATAAGGACACTCTGATTCTATGGGCACGGCGCATCGACTAATCATATTTAAGAAAGGTACTGTTTCCTTGGCCTCCCCAGTAGCTCGTGTTACTTTCATGTGGAAGCGCGTTGGTCATGTAATCTGGGTATAACTCACCAATTTTCCCTAATTGAAATGCGTAGTGCTCGGAAAGGTCGAGTATCCGTCCAAATGCACGATTGTACATGGCCTCCATTGCGGCTATACAAGCAAAAGTATAGCATGTCCCCCTACCTCCTTGGTTACGTATAGGTGTCTGCCACATGGCCAAGCTGTAAGAGTTTGGTTCAGTCAGTGGTTTAAATGAGTGGATCAAATCAAGTTGTGCGATAATCTTGCGGTCTTCGGAAACATGACGTAAATAAATCTCTGCGGGTTCTGCGACGTTGACTTGATTATCGCCAATCTTGACTGTAGTCAAATATGGCACTTGTAATGTAGCATTCATTGGATGAAATGCAAATAAAGTATTCATAATTTAATATATATTGGGATGTATTAAATCTATATGTCAATAATTTGCAATAACATCCCATAAAGAGTTGTCAAGTATGTCGTTGTCTTTTTGCGATCTAAATATGATTTTAGATGTTTAGGCAACCTGGTGTGAGACGAATTGTGTCCATGTTTGGTTTTTAAGATACTTTTGTTCCCTTCTGGGAACGTTTTGTAAAATGCTCTGGATTCTCGTCCACCAACCCCTCCGTCTTTTTCATCAATCCCTTTCACATGACTTCCTTTCTTGCAGTAAGAGTACATGGACTCAAATTTCTTTGAAGCACTGGCCCAATTTTTAGAAAGATCATTAAATGATTGTGTAAACATATCTATGGGATCCTGTGATTTGGGAAAATAGTTTTAGCGATTTAATAAAATAGGTCTATTTTAACACCTATAACCTTCACTATAATATCCACCAAAAATTGAATAGATCAAAAAGGTTTTATTTTTCATCGTATGGAGAAGTGCCTTTCGGTCACTATTCGATGGACTGAGCTAGGAATGTTTTTCAGTTGATTACTATTTTGTGTAATGTTCTACTATCCTAAAATTTATCAATTAGTAAATTATTAATATTTCCATATTAGTTTAAAATGTTGTTTATCTTAATAAAACAATATGTTATTTGTACCCTATAAATGAATTTTATTCTCATGTTTTATGAATAATAATCTATAATATGATGTTTAATTAAAGAAAAAGGTTGGTTGGTTTTGAATGGTGGAACTTATTTTAATTTTTCAAAAATTAACTATTTCTGGTTCAGGTGCTGGAGAATTAAACTGTATTTTAAATTCTGGATTGTCAATTCTCTCGCCTTCGTTCACTGGAATCAAAACTGCCAAGTAATTCTCTCCGGATTCTACAGGGTGACCGTCAAAAGTAAATGTAGCTTTCAATATGTTTTCTGATTCTGAAAATTCAAGCCTCTTTGATTGATTTTGACCAGATTTAAGGAAAACGATTCCATAATATGTGTGTTCATCACCCTCTGTACTTGCATGTTTTAGAATGACTTTAAATGACATTTCTTTAATTAAAAAAGCGATATTAATAAATATTGCTAATGATATACAATTTATACCCATTAATTACTTTAATTATCAATATCTATTGAAATGTTGGATAGTTGGCTATCATTAAATGGTTTAATTGGGATAATGTACCACACAGAATGCCGCCTCACAAATATCTTCCGAGCAAGATGGTTTATCCAATGCTATTAGTCCATCTTCTTATTAAAAATTCAAATTGGTCTTCAATTGACCCTGGATACGATATAAATAAAAATCCTTTAGTTTTAATATCTGTACCCAATTTCCTTGACCTAACGGTGGACCGAATGGTACCCCTCGTCGAAGAATTCTTCTTTTTAGTGACAAGTTTATTTATTTCTTCTATATGTACTGTTTACCAAATAATAAAATATATCTTGGCGATTTGATAACTATTTGAGCCCGGGTCAGAATTCATAACAAATAAAGCTAGCCTAGAGGAGTATCGTATTTTGGTGAAACAAGGTACTACCTAAAAGACTAGCAACAAATTGTTCATCATCCATTCTAATTAGCATTTTGCATATCATTGGATTGATTGACTGGTCATGCGGTGACAATCAGACAAAAAATCATTGTCGCCGCAGCCGCCGCGGTAGACCGTGTGTATATTCTGCCACCACAATTTTGAGATGCTTTATAGTACGCATATGGTTACGGCTTGATTCAAACAGGGCACTGCATCAATATCTTTCCATCGACCTGCCCTACAACAAAAAGGTGACGAAAGCCTGTGGATTGTCTGAACCGCAGTTGCCAAGCAGGCGCACCTTTGACAGGCGGTTGAAGACAATCTCTATCGACATCAAAGAAAGGATTGCAACAATGGGATGTCTGTTTGTTTCAGAAGGTTTGGTCAGACCACATATCCTCGCAATAGACAGCACACCTATCAAAGCAAAAGGTCATGTCTGGCATAAATCCTCAATGGAAAAAGGAATAGTACCACGTCCGGGTATTGACACAGACGCCAGATGGGGTTTCAGTCATACCAAAGGTTGGGTATTTGGATACAAGTTGCACATGGTATGTAGGTACTGGTTCCATTGCTTTACCCCTATCAGCTGATGCTACAACAGCAAATGTATATGACAACCAGGTCTTTCCAGAACTAACATCCAGTTTACATTCTACAACAATAAGGAAAACGTATTACATGACTGCAGACCCCGGATACGACGACCAAAACCTGTATGACTTGAGCATGGATTTGGGATTTCAACTTGTATGTCCAGTCCATCGATACAGAAATACCCCATCAGAAAGGATAAATCTAATTGTTGATTTCTATGAATCCGCTCTAGGATAGGTCATATACTCAAAGAGAGGCAAATCCATAGAACCGCTGTTTGAGCACATCAAATCAGTCTTTAGAATGGACCCATTACCTGTGAGAGGATATGATAAGGTATGTGCAGTTGTTCTTCTTTCCGTGTTACTCTATCAAATACTTGTTTATTATAACTGCAAAATGCAGAAAGACATTCCAAAAGCAATTAAGTACATGATAGGATGCTGATTTGTCTTCCGAAAATAATGACTAAATTATTAAAATGAATTATGACCCATGCTCAACTATTTTATTTCTTGAAATATCCTTCTATGAGTCAGGAAGTAGTTACCTTGGTTTTTTTATCTAGTTCTGAAAGCGTTCTATCAACGGTATTTGATATGGTTATTGAAGGTTTTTTTGATGGATCATAAAGGTCTTTGATCTCTTTAGATGTATTGACTAGGTCAACTCTCATTTTATTGATATCCATATTATGTTCCTCTAGCCATTTTTTAACGTTGGGGTCTGTATCCGCAAATAAATTTTAATGAAAGTTTAAAAATAACCTGTCCGAAATGTCAAAATAAATTTAATTTGGATCTACATAATCTGGATTAGGTATTCGCTACCCTATCGAAAAAATTTATGAAGAGGTAGCCTTTATTTCATTTCAATCCAATTGGTCTAGATAAGGAATATTGAACCTATTTCACAATGAAAGACAAAGTTGTTGTAATGAAATTTCCAAAATCCATAAGAAGGGGCTAGATAGAAAAGGGGAGCATAAATTAGTTTGAAATTGTCTACAATGTTTAGCATCGATTAAAATTTATTTTATTTATCATTATAAATAATATTGTTTACAGTAATGAATATTGCTTAATATTTGTGTTAATCCTACATAAGCCACTATTTAATATAACATTGTTGCCTTCTACTACAGTTGAATTTGATAAATATAATCTACGGGCTCTTGTAAACTATAATGATAGCCCTTGACCACCAAAGCAGGAAATGGCCCTAAAATTAACCACAAAGTTCAGGATAAAAATAAATATTTAAGCATGGATAAAGATTACAAAAAAGAATTCAATATTGATTTTAATTTGTATCTGTTTCATTGTTAAAGTTAATTAAAAATAGAAAATATGCATTGCCATTTTTATTTACAAATGTTGAAAAAAATCTAGTAGGACGTTATAATGTTCTAAAATGTTTTTAGATCCTGTGGGGTTACCTTCCGATAAGCAAATTATTGATTTTTTCGAAAGATTACACCTAATACCTTACATAAAAAAAGCAAGACAAATTTGAACGTCTTTAATCTTAACATTAGAGTTTCGACTCTTTTTAAAACCTAAAGAAAGTGAGTTACAAAATTTTCTATTAAAATCAGTAGGTGTTGAATATGGTGATAATAATAAACTAGATTATCATGTTAAAAATAATGAAGGTGATGGAGATTATATTTATTATACAAAACCTAAAAGCCTTCAAAACACCAATTCCCACAGTATGTTAAAAAAAATTGTGCAAGAAAAACAAATCTACATTAATGATGACGATAACATCACAAGTAACCTTGATTTTTTGGATTTTATTGTTGGAGCAAATATCTTTAATGATGTAACGAAACATTCAATGTTACTTAACAATAGAAAACAAAAAAAATCCTGATTTAATAAAATTGCTTCATTTGGTTATAATGGACCCATATCGACTTTTTCTTTATCTAGAAATTCAGATTTATATGCCTTGAAGTCAACAAAAGATCCTACAATTGAAAAGCATGACGAGCATTTTGATTTTAGATCTAATTCGATTATAAAAATTTATACTAATGATAAAAGGCCCTGTTAACTTAACGAAAATCCTATAGCTTGAGGATGCTCATTTCCTGTATGCGCAATAAGAGAAATAGGACACCTTCAAAACACATTGGCCACGGTTTGTATCTTTACTTTCTTGGTTTGTCATTGAGAAACGTTGCCAAGGCGTTGTCTTACCTGCACATTGTAAAGAGAAGCCATGTTGCAATCTGGAAGTGGATTCAGAAATATAGGCCTGGAAGGAAGACGGGATCAAGGAAAAGGATTTCAGAATATGTTGTGGATGAAACACTTGTTAAGACAGGTTCGGAATTGGTGTGGCTTTGGGTTGCCATCGAGCCAAAAGACAGGCAGATTCTCGCACTGTCAATCTCCAAAGAGAGAAACATGCTTGTTGCGGAAAGGTTTATCTTTGGCCTGGTCAAGGCTCACGGAAAGTATCCTGTTTCAACTGACGGAGGCACATGGTATCCGCAGGCCTTTCTGTTCCTGAAACTGAAGCATCATATTCATTCCACATTTTAGAAAAGTGTTATTGAAAGGACAATACAGTACATCAAGGACAGGACAGAAGGATTTGACGACTATTTTCCATGCAGAAAAGCGGTGTGCGACTTCCGCCATATCAAAAACTGGTTCAACCTGTTTGCAAAAATGCATAACATGAAGGTGATAAACGCCTGAGTTAACAGCACCTGATAAAACCTCGAAAATTTTAAAAAATGATAATGTAGATGCAATTACTTTGAGTAAAAACATTTTCTTTGATAAAGACAAATCCAATTTAAACATTCAAAGAGGATTTACTTGCTATGATGGTCAACCATATAGTCAACTTTTTTGCCATTTTCCATCCAAAATTCATGGATTTGATGGTCAACTATTTCATAAAAATAAGCATAAAAACTCACGGGCATTTCTGCCGAAGGTTGTTCGATGGACTGAGCGGGTTTTAAATCCTTGTGGTAAAGGGGTTATAATACCATTTTACGATTAATTATTTTTTAATTGCTTTGCTTATATATTATATGTATTTTAAATCAACTTGGAATGCAAATTAACCTTTGTATGCGAATGATACTTGGTAAATTTTCTGATTTTAATCTTATTATATAATATTGACAAAGGATTAAAAAGTAAATTAATTGGATATAGTATGCATTATCAGATTTCTTCATCTCCATCTTCTTGACCGCTCGGACTAGGCTCATTTTCAAAATGATGTTTGTCAGATTCATCTAATTCAAATTCAACCGGGCCCATCTTAGCCTTTCTTATTTCAGGTAGTAGTAAAATAAATAGCAATACACCTATGATAATAAAATATGTTTCAGGTACATCTCTTCCCGAATTGGTAAGTATTGTAGTATTTACTATTTTATTTGCTGTAGTGGTGTTAGTTGTTGTAACTTCATTGAGATTGAAAAAACCGAAAATATGAATTGCATAGAGAGATACAAAAACAAAAGTTAATAATAAAATTACTAACACTATTAGTTTTTTAAAAGGCGAAGATGTCCAAAATTCCCAAAAATCACCGTGTTTTTTAATTAAATCGCTTGAAGCTAATTTTCCGAGGTTATAATCTGCAACTTCTAGTTCAGGCTTTATTTCTAATGCCTTCCTTGCATATTTGATAGCCTTGTTGAAGTCTTTTAGTTTATTATAGACAAAAGCTAACCCATTATAAGCTTCGGCAAATTTAGGCTCGATATCTAAAGATTTATCAAAACAACTCAGGGCTTCTATATAATTTTCTTTTTTGACGTTAGTTCTTCCTATGTGATACATTATTATTGCAGATTTATTGTCTTTTTCTTTAGCTCTATTGAAAAACTCTAGAGCTTTATCGTAATCTTTAAGGTGATAATAAACTACACCATAATTATCCAAAGTTTCTGGATTGTCACTTTTTATTTTATATGATTTTTCAATGTGCTCTTTAGCGTCTTGTAATTTTCCTTTATTTTCAAATATCTTGGATTCAATTACATCTAATAATGCAAAATTATTATATGCAGTATAATATTCATCATCTATTTCAATCGCCTTCTCGTAAGATTCTTTAGCATATCTATAATTTTGACCTTCTGCATTTGTATCAAATTTTACCATTTTGGCATAAGCATTGCCTTTATTATTCCATACTTCTTTAAATTTAGCATTGATCTTTAGAGCTTTATCATAATAGTAATTTGCCTCTTCAAATTTATTTGCCTTATAGAAAGCATTGCCTTTATTATTCAATAAATCGGCAGATGAATGATTAATTTCCAAAGTCTTTATCAAAGCATTTGATAGCTTCATCATTCCAATCTAAGTAAATAAGTGCATTGCCTTTATTTTTTAATGCAACCACATTATTTGGTTCTAGTTTAAGTATTTTATCAAAATATTCTATTGATTTTTTAACTTCGTCTTTCTCATGATTTTTTTCCCCCTGATTATAATGTTCCAAACCCGAATTGTTTAATGTCTGTATATCTTTGGAGTTCATTGTGATTAAATGACTATGATCATGAACTAATTAATGTGTATAAAAAACTTTATCGGAGATCTTCATTTCCAGAATTAATAAAAATATCCGGTCCTGGCTAGATCATTATATTTCACATTAAATACAAATTTATTGTTGCTATCAGGAACCTGTTTTATTTGTCCAGTTGTTACACCATTTTTTTTTGTTGGTTAATACTGATGAATTAGTGTTCTAACGATTTATTGATTTCAATAGTATAATCAGATACTATAATCAATTCGGTTACTTTATTGCAATCATTATTACTACAAAATATCCGTGAACTATCGTAGTGATCAAAGATATTCCAATCTAAAGGACTACTCAAGGTGACACTTTTAATATTCAGATAATAATTCCTTTTTTATCTGGTAAACTAACTCTTCTAAAATCCCTGCAGGTCTGCCATTTTTTGATTTATCTTTCAATCCGCCAATTCTGTATTTGTTGAATTTATCAAGCCGTATAAAAGATGGGGTATTCTTGGGATCTAATAATAAATATCAAAACAGAAATCGGTCATCTAAAATTAGTCTGATTGGTTTATGCATATAAATGCCAAGCTTAAGAAATCTTATACATATAAAGTTCCTTCTAATAAACATGAGCAGTGATATAAGTTCAAAAGAACCCAACAATACTGGTAGCCTATTACATGCAAAAGGTATGAATCCTGGTGCCATGGCAGCCACGCTTAGGTATCTAGACATTTCTCAATCTTATGGACTCTTCGATAAATGGACAGAAGTAAAATGTGAAGATGAGACAAAATCTATATTAAAAAAACAAAACCAGTAAAAATTAATTTTCTTTGTCTTTGATATAACCCAAATATGACAATCTAGAAATAATATTTATATTCGATATTAAAATTATATCCGTGAAATGTTTTTTTGCATCTAGTACGACCATATATGGTAATAATTATCATTATGTTTAGAGAGTGACTCGGAGTGACTCATTTCTACCTTTTCTTTCGTTTTTTATCAATCGCAACTGATGCAATTCCAAAGATAAGGGTAGAGAGTGGAATGATTATTTATAAACTCGATTGATTAAGAAGATTCATTCGTTTGTTTTTTTCGATCTATTTTAAACCTATTTAACACTAGTGCTGCAAAACCTGCAGCGAATCCTCCTCCGACTAAATTGATAAAACCGCCCCAAACTGACCAAATGTTAGAAAAGTTTTCTTGCCACGTTAATGGTTCTTGTACTGTTACCGTGAAATATGATGGTCTTAGAATCATATTTGCATTTTGCTCACTCTGATTATCAGACCGAATGCTGGGCTGAGTGAAGGGCGTAAAAATCTTTTGTATATTGAGACTAGGAAAAGTTATAGTTGCAAATATAGGCAGTGTATATGGCTTTGCTGTAGCATTTCCAAAAACATGTATGTTTAAATTTGATACAGTTATGCCTTCTGGAGTAAGATGTTCTTCACTAGGACTAAAATTTAATCCGATTAATTTACTTTGGTTTGTAGAGAAAGAGATTATAGGGGCTCCAAGGATGCTAGAATTTACACTCAGTTCCAAGTTTTTTTGGTCTCCGGGTCTTAAAATCAGAGGACTAGGCGCTGTTGATATGCTGAATTTTGGAGGAGGAATATATGCAATATTATTGCCAAAATCTCTCACCATACATGAACTAAAATTATTTCCATTTCCAATATTAAGAAAATTATCTTGTATGCCAAATAACACCATGTACTGGCTAGGAGATGTTACTTTACTCAAATCCAGTGAAAAATTGATATGAGCCTTTCCTCCATTCCCATAGAATATGGGCTCATTGCTAAAAAAACCAGAAGAAATGTTATACATAGGTGTAACTATTGAATGATTTGACTTTGACTTTGAATATTCAACAAACTTTTTGTCCCACTCTTGATTTGTATTATTCCATGAAATCATAACTGCATAATCAGGGTCTCCTGAATCGATTTTATTAGGTGAAATGATAGTTAATGCCATTGCATATATTGGCGAACGATATGCAGGAAGCGGATGTTCATCAAGTGGACCTGATAGCCAGATTGTAGCATTTAAAATTTTTCCATCACTGAAATAACTAACGGCTTCCATCTGAGGATATGGGATTCGATCTTGAATTCCCGTACAGTTCATCCCATTTAACTCAGGTTGAATTTCCCAATTATGTTGCAAATTATTAATGACCTGACGTGAAAATGATGGTGATTCACCAAGTACATAATGAGGAAAAAATTTGTAGAAGGAGATTATTATTATAAAAGCAAAAAAGAGAAAAAATAAGATTTGGTATTGTTGCCAATACAATGAATATGATGCCCTAATACAGTTAATAAGATTTTTCTGATTCAAAATCCTAATTTCAATTTACAAAATCAAAATTGGTATCTACTAATAACCTTGGTAGGTAAGAGTTTATTTAATGTCTATCGTGATGACGGGATTATTCCATCAAACATTATCATTTTGAGACATAATATTTTGATGGCAAAAAAATAGCCATCACAATGTATAAAAACTTTCAGAAAGTAGTAAGGTGATGATGTGCAATACGTATAAAATACTTGAACTAATAAAAAAACATGATAAACTTTTAATTTTATATATTCCTGTTTCACTTATACTGATAACTTTTTCTTCAATATCCATTATTTTATTATTTTGTGATATCCCACAAGCAATCGCTCAGATTGCAAATCCACATCAAGGAAATGGCTCTATCTTAAGTGATTTCTTAACCTATGTAAATCCTACCTACGGGATAAAAATCAAATATCCTGGTGATTGGACAAAACTAGATCAAGGTCTTGATCTTTTCGGCAACAACAAAACTGTTGTTATGTTTTTCGCACCATCCAAAGACGTTAACTTGGCAATAATAATAGATAAGTTGGCCCCAAATACGACCATAAATCAATATACTAAAGAAAATATCAACATTAATAACAATACAATGCCTTTGGGTTGGTCGGGAATTACAATAATTCAGTCCAATGCAACTACTTTAGATGGTAATGAAGCTCATGAAATAATTTCAAATGTACAAACTTCTGGAATACCTGGAGAATCTATGCCTCCTTTTATTATAAAAGTGATGAATATGTGGACATTATATAATGACAAGGCATATTCGATTGGATATAGCGGCCCAGAAAATCATTATCATAAATACTGGACAATTGCGCAAAAAATGATTAATTCTTTTCAGATTATAAAGTAATTAACTCTATGATTATGAAGGATAGCAATTATTTATAAATAAATTACCTTTATATAAAGTCTATAATTGAATTCTATCTATTGAATATTGAATATTGATTTCAGTATTTTCAATGTTTTTAAATAAATTTTAATATGAAATTTTTTGTTTAAATTTCTTAGAAAATCTAGTGCTTGTTGATAAGAATCGGAAGTTATTGTAAAAATATGATTCTCCTGTCTAGTTGATATCGAAAACAGCCGTGTTAACAAATATTTTGGTATGTTTACACATTTTTCGCTTTTCCTTATTGGCCGTTTTTTTATGCTAACAAATTTGTTAACTATTTCATATTACACTGGATCTAAACTTCCAGTTTTTTGTTAACAATTTGGTTTTCCAAACCTAAAACCTGCCGAAACCTTTCTAAATTATGTCGATGGACTGAGCGGGATTTGAACCCGCGATTTTTCGATTGCGAATCGAACGTTCGTGCCAAGCTGAACCATCAGCCCTTGTTTTACCTTTCTATTGCATCTTCTATGTCGTTTACAATAATTTATATATGTTTTAATAATTGATCCGTCTAAATTTTCAGCTTAAATCTTGTCATTATTAACTATCGTCTTTGTTAAATAATATTTTTATGGTCAAGTTTTTTATATGTTTGATTTAAAAAAAAGTGTTGTATTTTTTGCTTTGTTGCATGATTCCTTTTTCCAAATACAGTTAGCTGACATCTTTCAATAAACCAAGTGAAATGGTCAAACTACAACCAATCTCAGATCATACGTGGTGAAATACTGCTGGGGTTTGACGTTATTGACAATTGGTATATGGAGTTAAAAGAGATGAACAAAGACAAGGTTGGAGAGCCATTTCACTGTCCCGACAAATTTCTTCTTTTACTTGGGTATGCCAAAGCGTACTTTCACCTTCCCTATCGGCAAACCAAAGAAGGAATTGCACAAGGACATGGTAAAGGAAAAGTACCCTCTATCCCGGACTACAGTACAATTAGCAGGAGAATAAACAGGTTAGACATCAAAGTAGAAGATAACGATAGCAAGGAATTCAAAGAAAATTACCTTGTCATTGCAATAGACATTACAGGAATCAATGTTACGAACAGAGGCCAATGGTTAAGTAATAAATGGCATGTAAAAAAAGGATATTTGAAAATCCACATATCAGTCAACATCACGAGCAAGAAAATTCTCTCCATTAAGGTAACCGGTGAGCAAGTTCATAATGGCAAAACGTTACTGGAATTGGTTGTTGATGTCATAAAACCAAATAGAAAAATAACAGCCGCAGTCGGCAAACTATTTTCTGATGGTGCCTATGACAGTATTGATGTTTTTAGATGTCTGTCGGACAATGGAGTCATACCTTGTATCAAACTAAGAAAGAATTCCAGAGTTCGACTAAAAACTGAATATATCCTTAGAAACCTGTTAGTCATAGACCAGAAAAATGAATTGCAAAAATGGAAGGATAGCGTAAGCTATGGAAAGAGATGGATTGTAGAAACGGTATTCTCATCTATAAAGAGGATGTTTGGAGAGTATGTTTATTCAGTAAAGTTTGAAAACATGGTGAAAGAAATGGCGTTAAAAGCGTCACTATACAACAAAACAATATCCATTTAGACAAAATATATAATAGAATCGCAAAATTTTGAGAATCATGCAGCAAAGCAATGTGTTTTTATTGATATCAAAAGGATTGGACTGGTGGTGTCTCTCTTTATTTAGTGGTAAAGCTCCAACTTTGTTCACTTTCCAATGGCTTTCCGGTTGTGTCTTTTACACCTGGGCCAACCTTGATTGTGTATTGTGTCTTTGGATTGAGTTGCCTCTTCAGGCTTAAGATGATTTTCTTCTTGTCCGTTGAATCTACGTTGATGTCATATTCTAATGCTGTTAGTAGTTTGGTGTTTTCAAAGGCTTGGATATTTGCTATATTGATGGTGCCTTTATCCATGTCCTTGTCAAATGTAAAGGAAATCTCCGCAGGGTTTAATTCAACATCCACCTGACCCTCTGAGGGTTTTTTTGATTCCTTTGGTATGGCTGGATTTTTGTCATCGGGGCTCGGCGGTTCTTCCCCCTTGGTGGTAAAGCTCCAACTTTGTTCACTTTCCAATGGCTTTCCGGTTGTGTCTTTTACACCTGGGCCAACCTTGATTGTGTATTGTGTCTTTGGAGAAAGGCTTTTTTTGGGATCTATGGTAACTTTTCTCTTGCCTGCTTCATCAAACTTGATATCGGGTGTTTGTGCTAACACAATACCCTTTTCTAAAAACTGAATAGTTGTGGATGTAATGGTGCCTTTATCCATGTCCTTGTCAAATGTAAAGGAAATCTCCGCAGGGTTTAATTCAACATCCACCTGACCCTCTGAGGGTTTTTTTGATTCCTTTGGTATGGCTGGATTTTTGTCATCGGGGCTCGGCGGTTCTTCCCCCTTGGTGGTAAAGCTCCAACTTTGTTCACTTTCCAATGGCTTTCCGGTTGTGTCTTTTACACCTGGGCCAACCTTGATTGTGTATTGTGTCTTTGGAGAAAGGCTTTTTTTGGGATCTATGGTAACTTTTCTCTTGCCTGCTTCATCAAACTTGATATCGGGTGTTTGTGCTAACACAATACCCTTTTCTAAAAACTGAATAGTTGTGGATGTAATGGTGCCTTTATCCATGTCCTTGTCAAATGTAAAGGAAATCTCCGCAGGGTTTAATTCAACATCCACCTGACCCTCTGAGGGTTTTTTTGATTCCTTTGGTATGGCTGGATTTTTGTCATCGGGGCTCGGCGGTTCTTCCCCCTTGGTGGTAAAGCTCCATATTTTGTCTTCATACATGGGATTGCCTTCTACATCTGTTACTTCTGACTCGATAGTAGCTGTATAGTCAGTACCTGGGTCTAGGCTTTGACTTTTGTTTGTTACCTTGAATAATGCCTTTGTGTTATTTTCAATAAAACTGACTTCTCCATCAACAACGTTGTTATTTGAATCAATAATAGTGAAAGTGCCTTTATTGATAGAGGTGATATCCATTGGCTCGCTAAATTTGGCATAAATGTCTGTTTTAATAGGAACATTTTTTAAATCATCAACTGGTTTTGTCTTTATTACCGAAGGAATGGACAAATCCCCTATTGTTCCTGGGGGTGCCAGTCTTTTTGCGGCTTTCTCAACTGCACTTTCAGATCCCCTTGTTCCAAAATAGAATGCGATTATTGTTGCCAGTCCAGTTCCTAATATGGTCGAAAGATTTCTTAACGTGTCGATGAGTGCCTGGTTATTGTATACGGTAATCAATAGGAGAAGATATAAGAGTACTATACCAGCTAATAGTACGACCCCAAAGGTCATCAAGGTCCTATACAATCCTTCCATCCCAATAGGCGGGCGCTTTAGGTTTACCTTTTCTCCTTTTGAATTCCGTTTATATGCCAAGATCATGTCGATTACTAACGGTATCATCATAGTTATGGCGACTATTGTTAAGAAATATACTGGGAGCCATAGGCCGACATCTCCAAATAGATCAGTTACATTCCCAACAGGTGGACCAAGAGCGCCTGTGTTATTGTTCGGATTACTGTTGATGATTTGTGTGTTAATTGGTATACTTTGGTTAGGTGATTGTCTGTCACTTTCATTTAACCTTAATTGTAGGATCTTGTTGGATTCAGTTAAATTTTTTATTTTATCTTTATCAGTTTGGTTTTGATTGTTTTGGCCATAAATGCTGCAAGAGTTACTAAAAACTGCCAAGAAAATAATGATGATGTGTAGAGTAACTATATTTTTGGTATTAAAATTGAGAAAATTGAACATGAATAACCCATTTAGATATGCCTTTGTTTATATACTTTTAATTTGGATTTAATGCCAAAAGTGGATTAGAAATGGATTTATGTTCAAAATAATGAATTTTTTGAAAACACCTATTCTTTAAATTAAGACTGATTGATCCTCCAGATTTGGAGTTTCTTGTGAATGTGTAACAAATAAACGTCTAAATGCCATTTCTGTATAACTTTTGTTTTTAAAAAATAGTTGGCAAAGTGCATTGAGTTTTGGTAACATGATAAAATTTAAAATTACTGAAATATTAATTCTGCATGCTAAAATAAACAAATAATAGATAAATATTTTTTTCCTTGTGTCGATTTGCTGCAAATTCTTGCCTTTTTCATTTTTCTTTGTGTTGGTGGTCAAAAAAGTTTTTATTTAGTGGTGCCTACCCTATTTTGCAAGCAGTAATGATGACAGCCTTCTAGCTCTGAACTGTTTATTGATTTTCTGATTGTTTATTTTGTTTTGTTGTATAACTCAATCTGTTTAGAGGGGGTAAGGTTAATCCGCCATTTGTGATGCAATGGCCTTCAGTAACGATTCGCCTGAGCGGCGGGGTGATTTTTAATTTGCTTTTCTAGATGTATGTTGGCATGACAAGATTTAAAAGATGCATGAAAATATGGAAGGCTACAGATATTACCTATATATTGATTCTTTTGTTTTATTTATTGATTAGGTCATGGTTAACCTTCAACTACCGCATAGACAAACCCAAGAAAGTATCATAAAAGTCAAAGGTAAAAACTTGTCAGTTAATCCAAGTTATTTGTAGATTGGCAGAAAATATGACGTTCTGAAAATATGTAACAGCAACGGTTGATTGAATGATGCTGATAATGACGATGATATTGTTATAGTGGTAGATAGTGTAGGAATTAAGGTAACGAAAAGAGGCCTGTGGATGTATGGTGAATGGAATGTATAAAATAAGAAAAAATACTACTTAAAACCCGTGTTACAGCAGTAAATATAAAACCATGGATATACTTGATTTAGAGGTTACAGATGAAAAAGTACATGATAGCTGCAAGAAAATGAAATATAGTTGATCATGTTTTAAACCAATGCAGTGAATGTGTTGGAGATAAATCAATTTTATTCGAGTCTGGTTCCTATGACAGTAACAGAAATTTTAAATATTTGTATGAAGAGAAAATTCTTCTTTTCCCCATTTATTGGGGTGTCAAATCCAGTTGGGAGCCGGGCCTTGTTAAGCCATCTGCACCGCGTATCTCGGAGATAAAGTGAGCCTTCCCGTCCACTGTGTTTTTCTGAACCTTGTAGTACCCAAAATTGAATATCTTGACCTCGTTGTAGAGGTATTTTGCATTAACTGTCGGGTCCAGGGGATCTGCCCTAGCTGGTCCCCATGCACTGATTGGTCCGCTTACAAGTTCATGCAAGGTGAGGTTGTTACCGTCACTGTTAAAGTCCTGACTCAGCACTATGTTGGCCGGAAAATGAACGTCGGTGGTGATGAACACAACGTTGTCAATCCTGTTGTCATCCAGAAACTTGAGAAATCCGTTTCTCTCGTTCACAAAGTTCAACGTGGTGTTTCCGTCAGTTGCCCAGTTGTCGCAGCCCAGAGGGGAAAATTGGTCAAAGGTCCGGCACTCTGGAATGAAAATGGGGTCATCATTTGAGACTATTTTCCAGGTGGCGTTGGACCTTTGCAACCCATGCTCCAGCCATTGAAGCTGCTCCTTGCCCAACAGTGTTTTGTTAAAAGTGTTGGTTGGGGAACTGTCGGTAGCAGTGGTGGTGTTGGTATCTGCACCTAATGGATTTTTGATGTTGGTGTTATTGCTGTTGATAATACCTGAAATTTGCGGGAGATCGTTTCTGTCCCTGTATGTGTGAGCATCCAAGATAAAGAGATCCATGTCCTTTCCCCAGCTAAAGTTGCGGTAAATGTGCTCTGGATAGGCCTTGTTCTTTTTGTCTATCGGGGAGTAGTCAAAAAAAGTTTCTATTCCAGCCTTTGCCAGGTTCTTGAATCCCTCCCTGTCATTTGTCTGGTTGCTCCAGTTAGACCAGTTCCCCCCGTAGTTGTTGATGACCTCGTGGTCATCTGCTTGCGAATAAAGGGAGGTGTTGCTCAACAAGCCCTGCAGGTGGTTGTCTGCCCTGTTGTAGTCCCAGTGCTTTTCATATGTTTCGCGCACCTTGTTCGCGTCACTCCAGTTCACATTCTTGTCTAATACACTTGAAAAGTTTCCTGGTATGTTGTGCCACCCGGTAGCATCATCTGGGCCTTTGGCTTTGCAGTCGCCATCCGCATAAACCTGGTCCCCGTTGAATATGAAAAAGTCAGGGGACAGTGCCTTGATGACTGAAAAAATCGGGTATCCAAGGTCAACCCTTTTGCAATAGTTTTGACCGCCTAGGTCTCCGCCCACCACAAAACTGATGGCCTCTTTTTGGTGAAGGGTATCAGGTGCTGTGTGAAACAGGCCAGTTGGGGATGTTTCAGATAAGGCACTCTTATTGTTTGGGTCTGAGAGCCACACCTGATAGTAGTATTGGGAATTTGGCTTTAGGTTGTCCAGTTTTACCTGTCCTGTGTAACCTGTGGTTTTACTGACCAAAACGGAGCCATTGGATAAAGTTGGATTGGTGAAATTTGGGTTTGTGTCATATTTGACGTTCATCATCGAGTCTCCATCTGACCTTGACCATATCACCGCACTGTGGTTTGTCACATCGCCGCTTGCTATACCATGTGTAATTCTGGGAACGTTTTGTTGAGCTGTTGCGGTAACGCTGGTGGTTGCTGAAACTGTTATTGTGGATAGGATTAGGATTGACGCAATGATAAATGGGTGGGGTGTAAATAACCTTCCTGCAATCAAAATGCCTGATCTGGCAGAAGGCTTGAAACATTCAGTATTTTGCTCCGGATTGGGTTTTGTCAAATTGTACAGCAGAATCTTTGCGTGTTGGTATAAAAGCTTATTGGACATCAAATGCAATACTTCAAAAGGATGCCTTGAGTTTACAGGTGCACAAAAAGGATGAAAAAATGACCGTTTGCCTGGGAGACTGACTTTTTCCTAGATGGTGCCGGCCCCCCTTGCTATTACCTCTGAAAGGGATGGGTGAATGTGCACTGTGTAGAGGATGTTGTCTATCACATTGTCCCCAGATCTCATGATGACCAAAACCTCGTGAATCAAAACGGATGCGTCTGTCCCAAGAATGTGGCACCCAAGGATTTTTCTGTCCTTCTTGTTCACAAGAAACTTGACAAACCCATCCTTGTCCTCTATCGCCTGTCCCATGCCTGTTTTGATGTATGGGTATGAGGATTTCAGGTAGTCTACCCCATTTTCTATTAGCTCCTGTTCTGTGAAACCAACGGCGGCAACCTGGGGTGAGCTGAAAATTGCGCGTGGCATTGCGGTATAGTCCACCGCCATTTTTTTGCTGTTGTCCATGAGGTTGTTGTATGCGTATTGAGCTTCAAGGTTTGCGCTGTGCTTGAACTGGTATTTGCCAACCACGTCCCCTATCGCAAAAACCCCTTTCTTTGCCGTCTCAAGGTATTCATCCACCTTGACGAAGCCCCCTTCGTTGACCGTGACCCCCGTTTTTTCCAAATCAAGTGAATGGGTGTTTGGTTCCCTTCCTATGGAAACAATCAGACTGTCCGAATCAATCTTGATGGTGTCCCCATCAGGAGTTGTTGCCAAGACACGGAATGTTTCATCATTGCCGTTAGTGATCGCATCATTGGGGCCATCGTTACCATCACAATTGTTTTTGACTTTGAGAACTGATTGAGGGTCGCATCCCAAATAAACATTGAATTTTTTGCTGAAAATCCCTGTGAGTTTTTCGGCAATTTCCTTATCCTCATGGGGAATTAAAAGGCTGTTTTTTTGTATGATGTTGATTTTGGTCCCAAGGCTGCCAAAAAAATGCGCCAGCTCACAAGCGATATATCCGCCACCAATAAACGTTAGAGCGCGGGGT
This sequence comes from uncultured Nitrososphaeraceae archaeon, assembly GCA_963779615.1. Lineage (GTDB taxonomy): Archaea > Thermoproteota > Nitrososphaeria > Nitrososphaerales > Nitrososphaeraceae > Nitrosocosmicus. Next base: position 515,916 of record CAVZZA010000003.1, on the reverse strand, counting down.
TGTTTTTGAAGGCGCAACGCCTCGTCGCTTGTTATGAACCCCGATTCCGCGAGGCCGTTTATTTTGGGTATTTTGGGTTTTGCTCCAGCTGCAACCACAATTTTTTCGGCAGTGATAATGTCTCCATTGTCTTTTTTGCCTTCTGCTAGCAGTGCGATTTTTTTTTCGCCTATAAACCTGCATTCTCTTGCAAAGAGCTTTGGGTTGCCTGATTGCATCAATCCATCTTTTATTCCATCTGATTCCGCATCGGTAATTTCATTGACCCTGCTCATTATTTTCTGAAAGTCTATGGACAGCCCGTTTACGCTTATGCCGAACACACCTGCGTTTTTTATCGTCTCAACTATGTCTGCACTGTGTATGAGCAGTTTGGAAGGTATGCATCCTCTGTTCAAGCATGTGCCACCCAGCCTGCCTTTCTCGATAATTGCCACTTTGAGGCCCTGTTGGGCTGCAGCATTGGCAATATCCAATCCCGAGCCTCCTCCAATAACTATAAGGTCAAATTCCTCCAACTTGTCTTACTTGTTGTATATTCTTTATTGGCTATCTATTAATATCCATCTTCCTGTTTTTTTTTGCAAAAAAATGAGGTTGTCTCTATATGAGGTTTAGCGTTGCTCTTTTTGATCTGCAAATTATTAAATGGAGATAATGACAGTATCGTGGTGATTGTCCTCAAAAACATGAAATTGTTGTGCTTTTTGATGTTTTTGTAATTGGTACCTGTGGGCCATGTCAGGGAAAGGGGTACAAATGGGTTGTGTTGCTTATGGCCGAAAGCCCTTGTTTGAACAACATTGTTTTGTTTTCATTGATAAAGCAGGGAAGGGATCTGGTAAAAAAACTCGTGCTACCGAAATTGGTTGTTGTTGGACTTTGTTTGTTCTGTGGGAGACCAAGTTGCTACTGTGTCACGGTAGTGTTGTTGGTTTGATGTGTGGCATGTCCGCCAAAAATCAAAAATCAAACTTGTCACTGTTTCTCATCATGCTGCACATGCGGTTTAGTGTGGTTCTTGTAGACATGCATGATTCCTTGTCGCTGTAGTTGCATTCTGTTGTTGCTACTTTGCCGTCATAGTCTTTCACGTGTTTGCTTTTTGACATGCCTTTGAAATTCCCTCTGATGATTTCCATTATGGTCTGAAAGAGGCCTGATCGAGCCCCGTAGGCGCCTTTCTTGTTGATTAGCCAAAACATTTTTGTTGGATCATAGTCGGGAGGAAAAACCATTTTCTTTGTGTCTATTGCTTCTTGTGAAAAATAGTGACCTGCAATGCGTATCCATCCCCTGGATAGCTTTTCTGCAGCCTTAGCAAATTTCGTACATGATGAGCATTTGTCATCGTAAATGAGAAGTGGTTGGGGGAATTTGCTGGAGGGTGGGGAAAAGGACATCAGTGTATGCATGTAGTTGTACTCTTTTTTGTAAATAAACTTTTTATTTTGAAAATGGGTTTAATTACATTTTTTCATGATGGCTTTGTCAATGGTGTTTGGTGTTGATTCATCTTTGTTTTGTTGTGGTTTTTCCATTTTGTTTGTTACCTGTGTTACTTGAGTGAAGCAAATAATTGATGTTTTGCTTTTGATTTGCAATTTGGTCCGGATCTTTACTTGATGAACAAAATAAAAATGGTTTTCGGTCCCTTGAGGGTGATGGTTTTGCATCGCTATGGTTGTATGTGGGTTCAAAACTGCAAAACTAATGGATGTGCTGCACCACAACAACAAAGATGGGCAATGGTGCATGTGTTTTTTCACCAAACAACATTACTATAGAATTTTATTATCTATCGAGTGTAGGGTAAATTATAACAAATGCTAAAGAGTACCTATGACTATATAATTACAATTTGTTATGTTTGGTTGATTATGATGGGTTTCTTTGTGGCGATTACAATCCAGGTGTTGCTTCTGATGGGTTTTGTCTTTCCCGTTCTTATAATGATAGTATTGAACAGGGAACAAAAATTAACAAAACGGCAAAGTAATTTCAAATAAATTATTGTTTGATTCGGGATAAAAGGGTGTTTAACGCAAACATAAAAATTTTTTTTATGTTCCTAGAATCTATACTGTTTTTTATTTCCTTGTTTGCTATTGATAAACTCTATGGTAAAAACACACTAAATATTCTAGTTTAGTAACGGGATTTAAAATTAAAAGCACATCGCTGATTTGTTGTCTTTTGGATAGAAAATGAAAGGTTAACTGGGTAGGTAGAGTGAGGATGTTGGTGTGGAACTGCTATGTTTGTTTTTTTGTCAACACGAGAGTCATGATTCTTATCCTTTCTGGGTCATCCATAAACTTATCCAGATAGTGTGAGGAAAAGCAGGAGGGGGCTCCATCATCAATAACTGTAAGCAAGTCAAAACCAATTGAACTAAAGGTTTCAGCAAGCCATTTTTTCCAAACCCTGTAGTTGGATGGTGAGACAGGCTGAAGCAGCTCGTCAATTATTTCAGTTACCAGTATGAAATCGCCGTGGACTTTCATTTTGCCTATAATGGTCTTATAAATTGGTATCCACATGTCCTGATTTGACTTGTCTATGTAGTTGGGGTGCGGCAAAACGGATATCACGGTGTCTATTGTGTTGTCTTGAAAACCTGCCAATACATTTTCAAATGGTTCATTGACAAACTGTATGGTGTTTTTTCTCTCTCTTCCCTTTATTCTGACACACGAGTTGGTATATTGGGACTGGTCTATCTCTATGCCTATCAAAAGGGTATTCCCTTTATCGTAGAGATTTGCCAGATTGGTTAATAGCCTGCCGTCTCCTGACCCAATCTCGATTATGATTTTTTCATAATTGTTGATAGGTCCTCCAATACCTTGGGACATACAGGTTGCAATATCAAGACAAAGTTATATTGTTAATTAGTGAAAGGGGGTTTGTTTTGATCGAGTAAGATGTTATGCGATATTGGTCTTTTTGATTTTTGCATGTCCGTGAAAATATCCTCAAGAAATTGAAACCTATCGGACCATGGATGACAGTGTTGTTCATCGACTCTAAAAACACTGCAATGTGCGCATATCCCAAAAACATCTGCTAACCAACTAAAAAACACAAAATTCGTTAATTTGTTGTTTGGATGAAAGCCTTTTTGGTGTAATAACCCTGATGGTCATCACAACCTAATTTTGTAGAAAAGAAATCACCGCCAGGACAAATCAGTTATTTTTGTTCTTGCTCTTGTTCTTGTTTTTACGCGGTTAAATATAACCTTCTAGTCGGGCTTGAATCTGAAAAGTAGATGTGCTATGAAAAGTTTTAATAAATTAACTCAACATCATATGGATTTATGAAAGATAAGGTTTTTTTCGATGAGGAATCCAGAATCCTGTTTAAGGAAATCCCAAACAGCAACCTGTCAAAAATAAAGATTTCCTTTTCCCTTGATTTTGATATCGGTCAAAGCTATGTTACATCCGAAATAGTGGATAGGGATGGTATCACAAGAAAGCTCAACATACAGGGTGGGAAAAGGGGTGTGAAATTGCAAAAAGACCTGTGTCGCCTGAAGAGCGATAGCAAGGATATGCCTTCGCATGTATACATAAAGACTATGCTAAAGGATTCAAGGGTATTGGTGAGAAAACTGCCTGTCGTGGGAGTCAGCGATTGGTTGTTGATATTTGAGGATGACTTGTTTGTTCTGGCCGTCGAGGGACTTTACGATGAGGTGGAGTTGCTTGGATGATCCTTTTTTATAAATCAGTACCCATTTAGCTGCCTTTTTACGTTTTCCTCGTTTTTTTCCATGTATTTTTCCATTACCTTTTTGGAATCCAGGCCCGACTCTATGGATAGTTGGATCAAAAAATGCCATATGTCTATTATCTCCTCCTGTATTTTTTCATGATTGACTGTGCTTTCCTTTTTCCACCATTTCCAATTTGTTTCCCTTTGCAGCTCAATTGCCTCATGCACAAGGGCTGTTGACAACATGAAAACACGGTACCCGTCGAAAGGCTCTTTTACATGATAGAGGTTTCTCATTTTGTTCTCAGAGTCCACTATGTCTTTTTTGAAAAGTTCGCTTTGTTTTTTAAAAAGAAAATCCAGCTTGTCGCCGCTGTCGCCGTCTTGCCTTTTACCTTGATGTGGGTCAATATTTTTGTTATTTGCGGCTGAAACGTCGTTGGTGCATGTATCTTTATCCTCGTCCTTCCACTCCTCTTTTTCCCTGGTTCTTCCAAGCGTCTCTTCATCTTTTTCGTTTTTATTACAATTAGACATTGGATATCTTTTAGAATGGGTGATTTTTAAATAGATGCGAAGACTCAATCAAATTCATTTTATGCCTCATTGCAGCTGTGTCATCATAGGCAATAGAGATGACGAACATGTTATTCCTGAACTTCAGAAAAAATCATGCGAAATAAACCCCTCACTTTTTTTATGGTGACAACGTTATTATGCGTGTGCATAAATGATGATGGCGGTTGCTTGGAGTAACACAGGATTGAAACTAATTGCATTAAAAGATATGTGATGCATCATCAATGATTGTGGGGCAGGTCATAACTGGGCTCGAATTGGAAAAGAAAACGTAACTGTTTTAAGGGACGGTGACCTTGCAAAGGAAATACATGTCTTTTGTTCAAAAAGGGTAAAAGGGTTGTTCAAGCAAACCAGGAAGACTTTATCTTTTTATGCACCAGTATCGGTTTTGGCTAAAAACGTGGGTTAAAGGGCTTAAAACCATGAAATGAATTAAAAGTATGTGTTTACGCTTGTGACGTCATAGCCACTGCCGACGTGTTATCTTGTTTATTTGTTTTGCTCTCTTCTTTTTTTATCTAAACATCTAAAGAAAACGCACTGGACTGTCTTTTTCTTTTGAGACCTTGGTCACATTCTTTTCAGCGGGATCTTTACGCTTTTTTTTGATTCTGTTAAAATTAGCTATTGTTTTCCAATAGCTTGTTCTTCATTTCAATAAACTCTTCTTCCGATATGACTCCCCTCTCTCTTAAACCTGCGAGTTTGGATAACTCTTCTAGCGTTGACGCCTTTCCTGCTGTATTATAGTTGTTTCCAACACCGGTGCTTAAACCCTGACCTGCCCTAATCTGCGTTATTCCGTTCCTTATTATCTCGATCAAGTTGTCTCCCTTTTCTTTTGGAATTGCGTCTATTATTCCGTTTTCCCCACGTTCGTTGATGGCCAACCTCCTGATTCCGGGGATCCTGTCACTAATGCTGGGATTGAACAAACCTGGGGCGTTAAAAATTATCTTGGATGAGAACACTCCCTTTTCTAGATGTGCGTTTGTTATCACGTTGTATGGTATGTCTATTATCTCCTGCTTTAGGCCAAGCATGCTTGGGTCCCTTAGTATTATTCTCCTGTCTGTGGCGTAAATTGTATTGGGCGAGAATTTTGAGCCTCCTGGTTTAATCCTGGATTGCCTTGCGACAAGCAGAACCTTCTCATCGGGGTTTAGCATTTCGGCAATTTTTCTAATCTCGTCTAATTCATTGCCTTGTGTGATATCAGTGATAAATGAATCCTTTTTTTTTGCCATGACTTTGATGCTTTTGATAGTGGATGCAATTTTAAAAAGGTATTCGTTTGTAAAAATTCCGATTAGAAAAATATTATATATGTTTTTATGTTTATTACACTTCATGACTAGAAATAGATTGTTCGCATATTCGCTAATTGTTGCTGTTGTTTTGGTTTCCTCAGGACTTTTGTCTGGTGTGCTTTCTGGATTTGATATTTTTGATAACAATTCCTTTGCCCAAACATTTGCCCCATCAACTGATGGCTCTGTATCTGCACCAGCACCAGCAGGGGGTGATACCAACGAAACAGTTCAGTTTAACAGGTATGAAAACAGTGACCTTGGCATAACATTAAAGTATCCTTCAAACTTTTTAATAGATGATGGCAATTCAGATGAAAAACTGCAGCAGATAGTTTTTTTTCCACCATCTAACACGAGCATGACTCCTGAACATCCAATTCTATGGATGGGTGTTTTTATTCAGGCGCTAAATCCTATATCTAATAATTCCTCTTCATCTCCCTATGCCACACCATCACATGCGTCAAATCTTAACATCGAGACATATGCCGAAAGCCTTGCCAATTCTATACAACGGGGTAATAAGGACATTGCTATCATTGAAAAATCTACAAACACGTTGCTTTCCGGGCATCCTGCCTATAAGTTGGTAACCCAATCGTATTATAATAATTCCGCAATAATTGATGTGCAGATTGGGACAATATTCAACAATAAACACTATTCGATAAATTACATGACAGAACTGTCAAATTATTTCAATTCTCTTCCTGTCTCTAGCGCAATTATTCAGTCTTTTGACATAAATGAACTGGCTCCAATCACTTCCAATCTAAAGCAGTTTGGCTCTGAGCCTGATCCTAGTTCTACTGCATCAACTGGATCGTTTTTAGGCAGCATACTGTCTTATTTTAAGTTGGATGATCTTTCAAACAAACCGTCAGGTATCTTGAACAAGCTGGAGACCTCCATCACAAACTCTGTGAACAACATCCTGAACAGCTCGGGAAATCAGGTTCCGTCAAGCGACTTGAACAGCCTAAAGACCTCCCTCACAAACTCTGTGAACAACATCCTGAACAGCTCGGGAAATCAGGTTCCGTCAAGCGACTTGAACAGCCTAAAGACCTCCCTCACAAACTCTGTGAACAACATCCTGAACAGCTCGGGAAATCAGGTTCCGTCAAGCGACTTGAACAGCCTAAAGACCTCCCTCACAAACTCTGTGAACAACATCCTGAACAGCTCGGGAAATCAGGTTCCGGCAAACGTCCTTAGCAGCCTAAAGACCTCCCTCACAAACTCTGTGAACAACATCCTGAACAGCTCCAAGAGTGAAATCAACAAATCTTTGGTGACTCCATCATTGCCCCCTCAATCCTCATTGCCGTCTCAAACGATGGAACAAGTTTGCCATCTTCCTTTGCTGTCCAAGGTGTGTGGTGTTGTTGTTGGTGGTAGTGGTGATGGCAGCAGTGTTGGATCTGGAGGAAATGTCAGTAACTCAGGCGCTGCAGCAGGCAACGCCACCAGTTTTAACAACGGAAGTGTCCGTGAGTCTTTGGAAAAATCATTAAATGGCATTATGGGGTTGCTTGAGCTTCCAGGCAGTTCTACAAGATAACCCTACAAGAGCAGCGGGTAGAGGATGAATGCAACTGTTCAATGTGTATTGATTGAGCCACTAATTTACTTTTAAAATAAAACCCCACCACCAAAATCCGGTCGCTCTGTCACACTTTATTCCCTGCTGATTCATTCGCTGATGGCAACTTTGACGGCCGCAGAAGAAGAAGAAGAAGAAGAAGAAGAAGAAGAAGCAGCAGCAGCAGCAGCAGCAGCAGCAGTGGTGAGTGGAAAGGGGTTAAAGATTCGAGTTTCACCTTCGGTGCTATGAATTCCCGCCGCGGCAGCCGCAACCGATAAACCTTGTTTGGACACAAACAATCCAATGACAAACCCCGCAAAATGGTTAATGGTGATAAAATAACGGTAGGATTAGAATTTGAGCGTAAATCAAAACCTCAATATTTTTTTTCATTTTCTGATGGTTTTCTTTTTGTTGGACAGATAATCTTTTATCAAAACCTTGTCTATGTCTTTTGGATTTATGTAGATTGATTTTCCGTTTACTGATTTGGCAAGTTCATTTATAAAATCCAGCAGTGTGTCGTCTTCACTGACCATTATCGTGTCTATGTTGATGTCTTCTTTGAATGTTTTTTTAGCCTCCTTTATTGTCTGCTCGCCAATGTATTGATCGATTTGTCGGTACCTGTAGCATAAATATACAATTTGCTTGTCTTTGATCTCCAGTTTGATGTTGTTTACTTTTGTGTACTGTTGGTTTATTGCCTGCTGGTTGGGAAGGTAGAAGTGAGAATATGGCCTTTGTTTCATTATCTTGTCCTTCTCGTCTATGTTGTCTATGAAACACGCGCTGGGATGGCCATCGGTAATCATTACTATTCTTTTGTTTTTGGCTCCATTTTTCTTTAGGATTTTTTTCGCAAGCCTATAGGCAGACTGATAGTTTGTGTAGTGCAAAAAATCGGCATTTGTTTCAAATGTTTTTAAAAAAGGGATATCAAAAGTGTCTATTATTGAGGCAACCGATCCAAACCCCACCAGGTATATGGAGTCTAGGGGAAAGTATTTTTTATTGAGTATATACAGGCTCCATAATGCTCTTTTGGCGGCCTCCAATCTGCTCAAATCATTGTACATCGAGGAATATTTCATTGTGGAGCTAAGGTCAATGCAATAAACTGTTGCTACTTGTATTTCTTCTAGTGTTTCATAAATTTCTAAATCTTCGTATTCGATATCTAATGGAAATCCTATTGTGTCCTGTTTGTTCTTGACTTTCCTTTCTACAAGGTTCATGATGGTTGAGTTGATGTTGACGTTTGAAATCTCGTTTCCAAACTCGTATTTTTTGGAGTTTTCTTGGATTATGTTCCCACTGCCAGTGAAATGAGCCTCATGCATTCCTAACTTGTCTGCTTTTAGGGACTTTATTATTTCAGACAGTATCTCTTGGCCAACCCTTAAAAACCCCTTTTTCTTTAACCATTTGTTTGAGTCAACCAAATACCCTCTTTCTATAAGTTGTGCAACTATCGGAAGGCTATCGCCTGCGAGTGGCGTCTTGTTGAAATTAAAGTTTAGCCTAAAATTGCCTTGAGAGGATAGGCCAGAACCGTTACTGGTGTTTTTCCTGCCGTCACCATCCCATTGCTCAAATCGGCTGTCTGTTTTTGTACTTTGGTGACGGCTGTGTATTTTTTTTGGCGTCTTCCTCTGTTAGTGGATTTGGGTAGTTTTTGTTGTTGCTCTCTTTTCTTTCGATTGCTCTCCTTCTGTTCCTGTCTTCTGCCATTAGTTCCTGGAGATGGTTTTGCAAATACTGCTCTAGTTCCTGAAGGGAGGGTGTGCTGTCTTTTATTGCTCTGTTGCCCAATGCCTTTAGGATGTCTGGAAAAAAGTATTTTAACAGGTCGCTATTGCTGTTTTTGTGGGTTTTGATGTCCCGCCCACTCAAGTCTTGTTGTTCGCCATTCCACTTTTCATTGTTGTCATCGTTTTGGAGCGGTCTTGCGAAATAAATGAATTTTTTATTGGTCGAATTCAAATTAAAACTTCACATATTCAAACCTGTTTTCTTTTCTCTCCAGTGTTGGAGGATTTGAGAGTCTGAGGTACTCTAAAAATAATTCGATTACTGTGGCTATGGCCTCCTCCTGTTTGTCAAATTCGTCAATAGTTCCATTGTTGTGTCCTAAATATTCAAGATTTGTGAAAATGTTGTGTTTTTGCGCTTTTTTGATGTATTCTGTTTGTTCCTCCTTTATTTTTTCTATGGCTTTTTTTACAATTTTTTTTGTGAATGGAAATTGTTTTAATTGCTCCACATAAAGCAAATTGTTGCTGATGACTGGATCCGTTGAATTTGATTCTAAAGCAGTGTTTTGATGTTGATGGTTTTGGTATTGATTTTGCGATACCGTAAATGTTTTACCTTTAAACTCGTTTTTTATGGCTATAAGGTCTTCTGCATTGACAAACTTGGCAAAATATTCTTTGGATATTTCCTTGATAATTTCAACAATCGTGTTGTTCAAAAACTTTAGTTTGTTTTCAGTTGTGTCCTCTATGTCGTCGAGCTCAAATTTGGATGACTGGAATATGCAATAGATGTCTGAAAACCTAGGAATGGTTATTGCACTGTTAATTATGGACCTTGTTACTTCTACTTCACCTATTATTATTTCTAAAGAGTGAATTGTTGACCTAACGCTGACCCCTCTCTCGTTATTTATTTCAGGGTTTGTTCTCAAGGACTGGAAAATTTTTACAATTGTTTTTAATATGAAAACAGGTAAAAATGTATTCCTTCTCGATAGCATGTCGATCTCCTGTATTAAAATTAACATTTCGTCATCTAGTGTTCTTGGATAGTGTGTTTCGATATGGCTTCTTAAACGATCTGCAAGGGGCTCGATTATCTTTCCAGAATGGGTGTAGTCTATCGGATTTGCAGTTGCAATTATTTTGACATCTGGTTTAAAAAATACCGGATACGCGCCGGTCGTAAATCTGCCTTCTTGTAAAACACTTAGCAGTGTTACCTGTTTTCTGGGATCAAGCACGGGTAGCTCATCTAAGCATAATATGCCATATCTTGCTTGCAAAAGATATCCTGGTGAATATGAGTCTATGTCAAATACCCCTATACCCTTTTTTATTACTTTCACGACATCTATTTGGCCAACCAGATCTTTTACTGAAATGTCTGGTGTTGCCAAAATGTATCTGTATCTTGATTTTCCATCAATCCATTTAATCCTTGTATCGAGTTTGTTATTTTTGATAATCTCCTCACAATCTTTTGAAACGTAAAATTCAGGCAATACCCTGTGAATGTCTTTGTCTTGCAACAAATTGACAAGTTGAGAATATGGAATTTCAGTCGGGATGTCATTTGTTATCGTTCCTTCTACAATTGGGATTGGGGAGAGAAGATTTTCTGATAATATTTCAGCTAATTTTGTTTTTCCCTGGCCTATATGGCCAATAAATAATATGTCATGGCCAGCTAATAACGCCCTCTTTACTGCAGGGATTACAGTTTCTTCAAAACCTATTATGCCTGCAAACGGGTTTTCATTCTTTTTTATTTTTGATATTAAGTTTTCCCTTAGTTGGATTTTAGTTGGGCGGTATTTGTAGTTGATTTCTAGGAGTTCTTTTAAAGTTGTGATGTTTTTATAATTTTCTGGCACTCCACAATACCCCTCTTTATATGCCGGAGCATTTGAATAAGATGATTTAACCAGTTCTAATGCAAAATCCTTGTCAGACAATCTTTATGATGTTATTTTACATTTGGATTATTTAAAAATCTATGGAATTTATGTGGATGGTTGGTTGTTTGACGGGGTTATAGGATAACGCAAAATCTGTGACAACTAATTCACAGTCATTTGTCTATTTTTTTAAATCTGTTGCTCCAAATTTTTTTGTATTTGATGTACCATACCCCAATAATTACTATGCCGATTATTATCCCAAATAGCGAATAAACATATAGATTGGTAACGAGGAAACAGTACCTGATGAGCTCAAACGATTCTCTTGACTCTCTTTCACTTTGGTTTTGCATTTGCTGTTGTTGAAGTTGATGCTGAAAGCTCCCGCCTGTTTTATTCGTTTTTTGCTCATTTATCAATGAGTTAATCTTTATCAGGCAATTACTTCCCTCTATATTTAAAATGGTGGCAAAAATAGAAAATGTGAATATCAACAAGGTTGAAATTTTTAAGTAGTTATTCTTTTTTATGGCATAATATATCCGCCAAAACAATAAATTTCAACATTAGTTTGTGGTTGGAATTTAATATTGTTTTCCACACTGCCTGTTATAAATACTGTTTTGATTTCGTGAAATGAAATGATAATGATTTACAAAAAAACGGGATTATAGAAGTGCTATTATTTTTTTCTGCAAAACATGATAAAATGAAAATAACTTGGATGGCAATTTAATAAAAATCAATGGGCAGTACAACCTTTTTGTTAAGACAATTGCCCGGTCAAGAGGTTTGTTCCATCAATATTTGTAATACATCTTCTTCCTTTTTTTAATAAAAAACAAAAAAATTTGCAGATTGTTAGCCTGATTATGTTATTGACCCCGATAACCTGTGATTTGCTATCTGAATTAACAGACCGCATCACAAAGAAACTTGGCGAAAATTTACCTTCAAAGGGGGGAGAAGAATAAACGGGAGAAAAGGTGATTATGTGTTTTTAAATATTCGATTGACATGCCTATTAAAAGAACTATCATCACCGTCCTTGAATAGATTTTAAAAAGCGAAAATAATCGATGTTTTGATATTTATTAAGTATCGATTTTCTGAAAAGTAACTTAAATTAACAATGTTACTTAAAGTTTATTAACCATAAAAATTTAACTCAAAATTGTGCTTAAAAATATTTACCTGCTATTTATATGTACCATTTTAATAACTGGAACGGTTATGGCAGGTTCTTTGAATATGGATGCATATTCATTGAATGTTAAGGGTGATAATAACAATAATAATCTTGTAGGAACATCTGAAGGTGATAGGTTAGATGGTAAAAATGGCAATGATGTTCTCTTTGGTGACCTTGGAGCTGATTCTTTTAAATGCGGAAAGGGTGTAGACACAATAAAGGATTTTAATTCTGCCGAAGGTGACAAAAAGTCAACTGATTGTGAAAAAATAGGTTACAACATAGATTCCAGCAATGGTGGTATCCCTGCCAAATTGGGAATAGACCCGGTTCAAAGCAATGTGCAAAATATAAAGTGTGGGATCAAAGGCTTCTTTGGAAGCATAGATGACTCTTGCTTTAACCACAATAGCCAAAACCTTGCCAATAATGGAGAAAATTTGGCCTCTCAAAATGGTGATTATGGAAAGGTTGGACTTGGAATTGGTGTAAAAGACGGCAACTCGGCCGACCCTGCGATAAACCAGGTTCAAAGCAATGTGCAAAATATAAAGTGTGGGATCAAAGGCTTCTTTGGAAGCATAGATGACTCTTGCTTTAACTACAATAGCCAAAACCTTGCCAATAAGGGAAATGTTGCTTTAGCCCAGGATGGCGGAAACGGAAGGGGAAGCAGCAACGGTGACGGTGACGGTGACGGTGACGATGGTAGCGGCGGCGGCAACGGCGGCGGCAACTCAGCCGACCCTGCGATAAACCAGGCCCAAAGCAATGTGCAAAACGTCCAGTGTGTTTCTGGGGGAGGCATAGATGACTCTTGCTTTAACTACAATAGCCAAAACCTTGCCAATAAGGGAAATGTTGCTTTAGCCCAGGATGGCGGAAACGGAAGGGGAAGCAGCAACGGTGACGGTGACGGTGACGGTGACGATGGTAGCGGCGGCGGCAACGGCGGCGGCAACTCAGCCGACCCTGCGATAAACCAGGCCCAAAGCAATGTGCAAAACGTCCAGTGTGTTTCTGGGGGAGGCATAGATGACTCTTGCTTTAACTACAATAGCCAAAACCTTGCCAATAAGGGAAATGTTGCTTTAGCCCAGGATGGCGGAAACGGAAGGGGAAGCAGCAACGGTGACGGTGACGGTGACGGTGACGATGGTAGCGGCGGCGGCAACGGCGGCGGCAACTCAGCCGACCCTGCGATAAACCAGGCCCAAAGCAATGTGCAAAACGTCCAGTGTGTTTCTGGGGGAGGCATAGATGACTCTTGCTTTAACTACAATAGCCAAAACCTTGCCAATAAGGGAAATGTTGCTTTAGCCCAGGATGGCGGAAACGGAAGGGGAAGCAGCAACGGTGACGGTGACGGTGACGGTGACGATGGTAGCGGCGGCGGCAACGGCGGCGGCAACTCAGCCGACCCTGCGATAAACCAGGCCCAAAGCAATGTGCAAAACGTCCAGTGTGTTTCTGGAAAAGATGCAATAGTTTCTTGCAACAATGTTAGTTTCCAGAACCAAATTAATGAGGGTAACATTGCACTAGGACAAATATATTGATCTGTTTTTCTTTTTTTTGATGCAACACCATTAGTGATATTTGATATCTACCCGAATATACAACCAATTCTTTTTTTTCAAGTCCTTCCGGATTTGTCTTTAACATGTACTGTATGGTGTTCCAATAAAAATGAATTTTCTTATTTTGTCAATCTATTCCCTTACTAGTACTTGATGTAAAAAATTCAACGTGTTACCAATAGCATCATAACAGTATTGCATGTTGCTGAAAACATTCCAAACAGTTTTTTTGGTTGCAAAATTCAAACTTCATGCGTTGGCAAGTGTCGTAAGAAGATACTCTAAATAATATCATTGTCGTTGATACATAAAAAAACGGTTGGTTGTCATTCATTGAAGATAGCCAAATTAAAAAACCTTTTTTTATGGGGTAAAAGTCACAATTAAAAAAATAGTCTCTTTTTTATGTTTATGATTTTGGCTTGTCCTTGATTTTTTATTTTGAAAGTCAATTTTGTTGATAGTGGTGGAGCGTCTAAAATTAAAAGTCAATAAAGACTTTTGCGACTGTGGTGTTTTCTGTGCTTGAAATGTCTACTTTAACTTTGCCGAGGTTTTCAAATATTAATATCAAAAATTCTTTAATGAATAATGACCAATTTTCACCCAGCTTGTGCTGAATCACGTAAACGTGTTTACCGTCATCCTCAATTCTGTGGTCCGAATTAATGCCAACTACCTTCATATATTGCTCCAAAACTTCTAAAACAACTAATAGGTTGTAATTTTTTTTTATGAGTAATACAGAATCCTTCAAAAACGCAAATGCTATTTGAGAAAGTTCTTTTATTAGTCTATTTCTAAAATTCGCAACATCTTCAATTCCGCCATCTTTGCCAATCTTGATTACCTCATCCATTATGCTAGACAGCATTATTTTCGGAATTGGTATCATACCCATTTTGCTTTCATATCTTTCCCAATTTGAATATCTGCGTAATATTTGATTTATCAGAACATTTAATGATGTTTCTCTGTATTCTGCCTCTGTTTGCAGTTCCTCGATTATAGAGCTTTCCAACCTAAATGTAATGCTTCTTGTTTTTCCTGTTTTATTTTCATTGACATTTTCCTCATTCAAGTTTTTTCTTTATCCTTTACAATTACTTCAGTGTTTTAGCGACTTTATTATTTATTCTTTCATTCTTCAAGTTCAATTGTTTTGATGCCATATCTGTTAAGGTTAGTGGTGATGACTCTTAATGTGGATATGCATTGCTGATTCTGTAAATTTTTTTAAGTTATTTTCGTCGCTAAAAAATTCTTCAGATCGACCGTGAAATAATAGTTTCTTGTAAATGCATGCTACCTTGTTTGATAGAAGATTAACTGCATCAAGATCGTGCGAAGACCAAATTATTGTTATATTTTTTTCCTTGTTTAATTTTATTAATAGTTTGTAGAATAACTTTAATATATTTGCGTCAATAGCTGTAGCGGGTTCATCTAGTATTAAAAGTTCGGGCTCATGGATTAATGCCTTGGTTATCATGACTCTTTGCTGTTGACCTCCTGATAGGTCTCCTATTCTCCTATTGAGGTATTCTGAAATGCCTGTTAATTCTAAAAGATTATCAATTTTTTCCCTATCGACCTTTTTCCCTATCGTGCCGAATTGTATTATTTCCTTTACTGTCGCGGGAAATCTCTGATCAAAGTTGTTGGATTGGGGTATGTATCCTATCTTTTTATATATTTTTTTAAAGTCTTTCTTTATCTCTTTGTTGAAAATCTTTATTGTTCCTGAATAATCTTTATTCAGTCCTAGCATGCATTTAAAAAGCGTGGTTTTTCCGGCTCCATTTGGCCCTATTATTCCCAAAAAGTCTCCTTTATTAATTTCAAATGAAATGTCATCTAAAATAATGTCTGAATTGCTCTTCAAATCCAAGTTTTTTATGGTTACTATATTATTATCATTTTCATTTGTGATGGACATTATTTTATGATCAGGTTATACGTAACTATCTTTTATCTTTTGTAGTTCTGTTCGTTTGGTGAATTTTTTTAACCTCTTATATGTTATGCTGTTTATTAAAAACATGTTAAAACATAAATATAAAATGATGCTATGTTACATGATGCTTATTTTTTTTAACAATAAACAGAACATGACGTTTTTTTTTAGTTTGCTCCTGATATCAGGTGTTTCCGTAAACTCCTTGTGTGTATATGGCCAAAATTCAACACAAAAGAGTTTGGGGTTGTTTGGTAACGGTGCCAATTCTGTGCTAAATGGTGTATTTAACAAGGCAAAGGATTCAGTTGTTCAAATTGCCACAGAATACAGGTCTGCCGATTCGTCCAATCCATTTTTTGACACCGGCACTAACAGTCCTATACCTGCAAAATTTGGTTCTGGGTTTGTATATGATAAGTCAGGTTACATTATAACAAATTATCATGTTGTTAGTTCTGCTACTGATATTATAGTTACATTTAACGATGGGAATACGTATTCTGCACAATTAGTTGGGGCAGACCCATATGGAGACATTGCAGTAATCAAATTAGTTGATCCATCTGAGGAAAACCTGGTACCTGTAGTGTTTTCCAATTCAACTAAATTTAAAGGTAGGTGATCCTGTGCTTGCTATTGGGAATCCTTATGGTTTGGACAACACCTTAACTTTTGGAATTGTAAGCCAGATTGGCAGGCTATTGCCTAATTCCGACTCGGGATATTCCATTCCTAATGTGATCCAAACAGACGCTGCAATAAATCCTGGAAATTCCGGTGGCCCTTTGATTGATTTAAATGGGGATGTTGTGGGGATGAATACTGCGATTTTCTCAAATACGGGCGCTTATGCCGGAGTTGGTTTTGCAATTCCTTCCAATGATGTGATTAGGATAGTTCCTTCATTGATAAAAAGCGGATCTTATCAACATCCTTGGCTTGGCATTTCCGGATTCAAACTGACTCCTGACTTGTCTGAAAGTTTTGGACTTACTCGAAATTATAAAGGTGTAGTAATTGATAATGTGGTAAAAAATGGACCAGCAGACAAAGCTGGACTGAATGGCATGACTATTCAGGTTGCTAGGGACGGGCGTCAACAAATTATCGACAAAGATATTCTTATTGGTGTTGACAATGTGCCTGTGACACGAATAGATGATGTTATATCATATTTGGATATAAATAAAAAGGTAGGAGATTCAATTAATTTGGTTGTTAATAGGAATGGACAGATATTAAAATTGACATCTATACTTAGCCCCAGGCCTACATTGTCTTTGCAGGATGACCTTTCTTCCTCGTCACCTTCTGGTCCAAACAACAATCCTTATGCCCCGTTTCCTGATTTCAAACTGCCTCAACTGCCTGATTTCAAACTGCCTCAGCTACCTGATTTCAAACTCCCTCAGCTACCTGATTTCAGGGCTCCCGGATAATTCTTCAGCATATATTATTGTGTTGCTGTTCTTTTGGTTTCTTCTTTGTCATCATCATCCTCTTCTTTTCTGTCTGAGAATTTTGTTCTTGAAATAAATTATAAATATTTTTTAATTATTGTTTTGATGATAGATGTGGTATGAAAGATTATGGTTTGGACGAGGTGGACCTGCTTACAAACAATTCAAATTCCCTTGTCATGTTCTATGCCGATTGGTGTCCTTATTGCAGTCGGTTTATACCAGTTTTTGAGGAGAGCTGAAAAAAAAGCAAGTCCTCACATTTTGGTTGGGGGAGTTAAACTAAATGATGATGACAATCCTTTGTGGGATAGAGTATAATATTACTGCTGTACCTACTCTAATCAGTTTTTCAAACAAATCTATTAAAAGTAGAAGGGATGCAAGAATGGGTGTAGGGCTGACCAGTGATGATTTAGATTCAATCTTGTCAGATATTGATAAAGATGCCATAATGCATAATTGCAATAAAAATGGCTTCTTTTTTTCTCTTTTGTTGTTTGATTGTCACTGTGGTATTATGATATGGTAAGGGTGAATGTAAAAAGATGCACAACTATGAGTAGATTTCTATCGATTAAAAATAAAATTAAAGAAGCAAGAATTTTGGCCTTACAGGGATAACTGAAGCTGGTTCTGGCCATCCCGGCGCTTCTTTTTCTGCTGCGGAAATCATGGGATCTCTTTATTTTCAAATTATGCATGTGGATATCGCAAACCCTTTCTTTCAAAACCGTGATTACTTTATAAACTCTAAAGCTCATTCTGCTCCTGGTTACTATGCGACGTTATCTATATCTGGTTCCTTTCCAAAAGAAGAAATAAAAACATTAAGAAAATTAAATTCTCGATTACAGGGACATCCTGTTAGATATAGTGAATTGCAAAAACATCACAGTGTTCCTGGAATAGAGTATTCTGGGGGATCTGAAGGAATAGGCTTGTCAATCTCTGTTGGTATCGGTCTTGCAAACAGTCTTGATGGTAAAAATAATATGATTTATTGTCTGCTAGGTGATGGGGAAGTTAATGAAGGCCAGATATGGGAAGCCGCAATGGCTGCTGCTAAGTTTAAGCTTGACAATATAATTGCTATATTGGATAGGAATAGAATCCAGCAAGACGGATTTACCGATGATATCATGCCTATCGATCCCGTTAAAGATAAATGGTTATCTTTTAACTGGGACGTAGTCGAAATAAATGGTCATAGGATAGAACAACTAATACACGAGCTCAAAACAAAGCCTTCGGGAAAACCCAAAATGATAATAGCTAATACTGTAAAAGGAAACGGAATCAAACATATGGCAAATAACCCCCAGTGGCATGGCAGGGCGCCTTCCAAAAAACATCTTCCGGTATTAATAAAGGAGTTGGAAGGCGATTATATGATTGCGCCTTCAATTATTGCAGGGGGGAGTAAGGAGAGTTTTGAATCAAAAATTGAAGTAGTTGAAAAATTCGGCTGTGATATGATTCACCTTGATGTTATGGATGGAAAATTTGTTCCCAATACAACATTTTTTCACGATACAATAAAAAAACTACGTGGGATTACTAAATTGCCGTTTGATGCTCATCTTATGGTGCACAATCCGTATGCTGTTCTGGATTCATATATTGATGCAGGCTGTGATATAATTACTGTTCATGTTGAAGCCTGTAAGGATGAATCGGAATTTGAAAAAATCCATAAAAAGATAATTTCTAGTGGTGTAAGCCCTGGTCTGGCAATTAACCCAAATACCGAATTGCCAGAATGGGTATACCGCTATCTCAATTGTTTGGATGTAATGATAATAATGTCAGTCAATCCTGGTTTTGCGGGCCAAAAGTTTATCCCCTCATCTCTGGATAAAATGAAAGGCATGATACCGAGACTTAGGGAAAATGGATATGGGGGATACTTTGAAGCTGATGGGGGTATTGATTTGTCAACTATATCCGCTTGTTATGAGGCTGGTTGTAGGATTTTTGTTATGGGGAATGCTATTTTTGGTTCTGATAATATTATTGAAACAATCAAAAATACAAAATATTTATTGGATTCTACTCTTGAAAAAGAGTTATTGTGAGAATCAGATTCATTTGGCATAAAAGAAGATTGGATAAAAAACAGAAAAAGTATTCTAAATCGGTATAGCGTGGTTAAAGAATTATGGGAACAAAAATAATTATAAACGGCGATTTAAAAACCATTACAGCAAACGTGGGTAAATAATATTGTCATATTCTTTGAGTAATGATATACGTATTTCTGAGATGAGGTCGGCATACGGACAAACCTTGGTGAGGTTGGGAGGTGAAAATCCAAATGTTGTTTGTGTCGGTGGTGACACTACTGAATCATTAAAAACAAAAGCATTTGGGGAAAAATACCCTAATAGGCTTTTTAATGTGGGAATAGCAGAAGCTAACCTGGTTTCAATAGCTGCAGGTTTAGCAATCGCGGGAAAAATTGCATTTGCAAGCACCTATGCTGCTTTTGTTCCGGGCCGATGTTTGGATCAGATTAGGAATGCAATTTGTTACCCAAGCCTTAACGTGAAAATTGTGGTATCCCATGCCGGTTTATCTGTAGGACCCGACGGTGCCACCCATCAGCAAATAGAGGATATTTCTGTAATGCGATCTCTTCCAAATTTAAAAGTTTTAGTTCCTTCTGATTCTATCACGGTTGAAAATCTGATAAGGCAAATAGCGGATATTACATGGTCCATTTTACGTTAGGTTGGCACGCCCATCAACTCAGGAAATTTACTCTCCTAGTTCTGAATTTCAAATCGGAAAGGGGAACATACTAATTGATGGAAACGATTTGAGTTTGTTATCTTGCGGTACAATGGTGTCCTCTTCCATAAATGCTAGTGATATATTAAAAAAAGAACATGGTATTTCATGTAGGGTTGTTGATATGTATTCTATAAAACCCATTGATAGGGATCTTATCTATAAATGTGTCAAAGAAACTGGTCCTATTGTTTCGGTGGAAGAGCACAGTGTTATAGGCGGATTAGGCTCTTCTATTTCTGAAGTTACCTCTGAGTGTTGCCCAACTTTTGTGAAAAAATTAGGTATAGTGATATATTCGGTGAATCTGCAAGAGATGATGAAATAGACCAATTATTTGATAAATTTGGCTTGTCTCCAAAAGAAATAGTAAAGAATGTGATTGAATCTAAAAAAAAGCGATAGAAAATGAAAATATTTTTGGATACGGCTAATCTTGAATCAATACAAAAATACCTTGAACTTGGTATAGTGGATGGCATTACCACAAATCCTACTCTTCTGTTCAAAGAAAATAGTGATCCTGTTGACGCAATGAAGAAAATTGTCAAACTTGTGGATGGCCCTGTTAGTCTGGAGGTTGTTGCAACCGGATTTGATGAAATGATGGAGGAGTCGTTGAAACTTGCTAATTATGGGGATAATGTCGTGGTGAAAATTCCAATGACTAGTGAAGGTTTAAAGGCTGTCAATGCGCTAACTAAAAAAAACATCAAAACAAACGTGACCCTGATTTTCTCAGCAAATCAAGCATTACTTGCTTCAAAAGCTGGTGCAGCATACGTCAGTCCGTTTATTGGCAGGTTGGATGATATTGGTCATGATGGATTAACCTTGATCAGTGATATTGTACAGATATTTGCAGAGCTACGATATATCCACACAGGTGCTTGTTGCCAGTGTCCGTCATCCTATTCATGTGATCGAGTCTGCAAAATTGGGTGCTGATGTTGTTACTTTGCCACCTGAAATACTTCAAAAAATGATTCATCATTCGCTAACTGATAAGGGCCTGGATGTTTTTTGGCTGATTGGGAAAAAGTGAAAAAAGGGTTTCCAAATTTACGGTTTTAATTATTTATTTTTTGTTTGTTTTCCCCCTCTCTTGTGTGCTCAATTTAGTGTTAACAAACCAAGTACTTTTTTTGGTAAATCCTGAAGCCTTTTTTTAGATAATGTCAAAGTTTTCTGATAGTTTAGGTATTTTAAATTATATCCGATACCTATTGCATCATTTATATCCGATCCCAAACCTATTGCTATCATTTTTATTCCATATCTTTTGTATGATAAGACTGCTAATCTAACTGCATCCATGTCGGAAGGTTCTCCATCCGTTAGGGTTACAAAAATATCTGGCTTAAAAGAATTGATGGTTGGTTGTAATATTTTATAAACCTCAGCTAATGGGGTTCCACCTAGAGGTTTTATCTGCATTAGTCTTTTCGCATAAATTGATCCCCATCTAACATTTTGAGGTTTAATGGCCCAACATTTGATAGCGCGTGATTCTGTGTTAAATGCATAGATTGAAAATTTTATACCTAGATAATCTAGTCCTTCACAAAGAGCCACTGCTGCCTTTTTGTATTCTATTTCGTTATCCTCTATACTGCTCGAAAGATCTAATAGTATTGAAATCTTGAACATTTATTGAAATCTTTTTATCATTTATGAAAACTTTTGGCTGTCTTTCTATGTGATTTTCAATCTCTAATTCTTCACCTTGGTAATCATATTTTTCTTTCCATCCTGTTTTCCATTCTTTTAATGCTGTTTTTGCTTTATTTATCAAATCAAATCATATATTTTATTTTCGTCAATTTCCATATCATATTCTGGTATTGCAATTGAAAGATTCTCTGTAGTCTCATAACCTTTGTTGTCATTTTTTTTACTTTCTTTCACAATGGCCTTAAATTCTTCTTTTATGTCTTTTCCTTGCTCTATTTCATTGTTTGTTTTTTCTAATCCTGGTTCCTTGTTTTTTAATTTTAATATCTTCTCAATTTGATTTGACAAGTTCTCCTCCTCATGACTTATTGAAAGGCCAATCTTGTTTTTAGGCATGATGATGGGAATTGGAGGCATAGACATTAACGAATCTATTTGTAAGTATTCTTATTATTTGCCTTGTCTCACTTTCAAGCCATTTTTGGTCTTCTGTGGGGTTAAAATTTTTTTATTGTTTTCATATTTTTCGAAACGTATTCTTTTATTAAAGTTTTTTGCATCCTCTGAGGCTTTTAGTATTCTCTCACTTTCTCCACCATAAATTTCACCTTTAATGAAACCCGTCAAAAAAAACTGGGAGAAAGCTTCAATGATTTTTGCTTTCCATGAAGAGAATTTAAAAGAGGTTTGTTGTTGCCCGACAATGCTTCATAATATATTATTTCTTTGATCATGCCTTTCCATTCGTCATAGACCCAAATATTTCCACTCTTTTAGTTTCTAATATGTTGAAAATATGTCCAAATGCTATGTCAGTATCGTATATTTTAAACGAATACCTCAATCTCATTGATTCATGCCATAATAATGTTCTCCATTGTCTGTATTTTTGAAATGTATTGCCATGAAAATATTCCAATTGGGGCAATGTTATTTTCTTTTTTTCTAATATTTGTATAAGTTTTATTCTCCTGTGATATTAGAACAGATTACGCTATTATTATTTGACCATCGTCTTGCCAAAAAAGTTGAAATTTCTAATCAATACATCGTTTCTTATGCTAGCATCGTCAATTTCAGTATCCGGGGTTTTTATGCCATTCTTTGTTTCATTGCTGATCTTATTATTATTGTCCTCTTTTCCTTTTCCTTTTTCATTTGAGTTCCCAGAAAATCGACAATTTATCTCATCTCGATTAAATGAAAATTGAAGTTATAATGTCCATCGCTTTTCTGTATTCTATTTCTCCCCACTGGTGGTATACATTTGCAAATACTATTTCCGCAGCATCCTTTGGATTGGTATTGTTGGTGACAAGTTTTGAAAATGCTATGGTTTCCCTTATACTGGGGCTGTAAAAAATCTCTTCAAGTGATGCTGCTTTCCTTAAATTATTAGCCAATTTTATTGCACTTGTTATTAATTCTTCATCGTTAAAAGTCATAGTTCACGTGTTTTTTTATTATTTCCAACTCTGTTTCCTCTGGAGGGTAATCCAGCATTATTCTGATTGGAAATCTGCTGATTATCTGAGGGGGTAATTCTTTTGTTCCGACATGCGACAATGGGTTTATGGTGCCTATCGAAAACCAGTCCCTCTTTTGCTATGATGGTTTGACCCTCTGATTCCTTTAAGACTATTTGTCTTCTGTCATCCAGCGCTTCATCTAATCTTAGCAATACATCAGGCTCTGCTGCATTAAGTTCATCTAAATAGAGTATGTTGCCCTCAGTCATTGATCGAACTAAAATTCCATTCACAAAATTTATTTGGCCGTTGTCAATGGTGTTTGTTCCTATCAGATGCGATTCTCTAGTTCTAAGGCTAAAATTGATGGAAACCAGTTCTTTATTTATTTGACTTGCAAATTTCCTTACCAGGGCTGTTTTTCCTGTGCCTTTAGGCCCGATAATTAAAACAAATAACCCTAGTTTATATGCCTTATCTAGTATATTTAAAGAGTCATTCCAATCTAAATACTCTGTAGCATTGCTCCGGGTATTTCTGCTGCTGCTATTGCTGGTGGCATTGGTATTGGCTGCAGATATCAACTTAAAATTTCTCGCTACTCTATCTAATTAAAATATATCGTATTTTATTATATGATTGCCAACGTTGTATAATGCTACACCTGTTTTCATGTATTGTAAAATAACTTTTTAAAAAACAGGTGAAGACGCGACGGTTAGAAATCATATGCGTAATCTTCCATTTGCATTTATTATGGAGAAAAATTCATTTTTAGTGTTTATGTTTTCCTTGAATATGCCATCTACTGCAGATGTAGTAAATTCAGCTGTGGACTGGATTGGGTCCCCCTGGCAAATACACAGGTGTGTATAGCTTTTATTACAACTCCTATTCCTTTTGGGGCTAGTCTGTTTTTGATTTCCTCAAGAATTTGATATGTCAGTCTCTCCTGCAGCTGCGGCCTTGAGGAAACTTTGTCTATGAGTCTCTGAAACTTTGATAGTCCGAAAATCTTGTTATCTGGTATGTATCCAATGGCGACCTCGCCAAAAAACGGAAGTAAATGATGTTCACAAAACGAAAATAACCGCAAATGGTTCCCTATGATCATGTCATCATGGTCTGCCTTGAATGTAGTAAATTTTTCATAGGATCTTTTCCTTAAAAGTTCATCTCCAAATGATGCCAATCTTCTGCTGGTTTCCTTATCGTATTTGTTATCATCTCCACCTATTAGTCGATAATATCCATTAATTGTTTTATCAAACTCATTTGATCCATCATCATAATAACTGTAGCCTAATTTCTTTTTATTCCAAATATTTTCTTCAACCATTTTAAATCTGTTTTGTTTATAGAAATTATTATGAATGGATCAAATAAAAATACTTATTGTTGATTCTGCATTCCTTCATCTTATCGTTTGGACTTTTTTGGAATTGGGTGATTTGACGGTTCGGTTTTGTTATTCTATGTACTGTTTTGTTAGAAATAAAAGCAAATATTTTAAAAAAGTAATAGACAGCAGAAATTATTGTTAGTTGTAGTGGTTAAGGCAGTATTAATCGGTATTGTCAACAGACTTGACTTTGTTCATTGGGGGAAATAATGGTTTTAATTATTAATGATGCCTTACAGTAGATTTGAATCCTCTTCTAATTATACTATTTTACAACAAATAAATTGAAATGATTTGAATATCTTTTTGTGGTTTTTTATTTTAATTGTAACAATGACATGGATCTAAAAAAATGTGCCTCTCTTATAGATAATGGTTCAATCATTGTGTTCCCTACAGATACTGTGTATGGTATAGGCTGTGATCCTTTTAATGATGATTCTGTTTTGAGGCTCTACAAAATTAAGAATCGACCTTTGGATAAATACTTGCCTATTTTGACTACGGGTGTAGAAGATGCTTCGGCATTTGTCGAGATTACAAAAGAAGCAGCTGCTCTGATTAAACAGTTTTGGCCAGGTCAATTAACATTGATATTAAAAACAAAAAAAAATTCTTTGATTCCCAAATACACTTTTGATAAAACTGTTGCTATTAGGATTCCTAATAACACATGCACTATTAATTTAATACACATGACAAGGTGTAAATTCCTGGTGGGCACAAGCGCCAATTTATCTTCGCATTGTCCTATTGTTGATACTCAAGAACTTGAATTTAGCAACCTACACGGCTATGATGCAGTAGTTGACGGGGGGGTTTTGAATAATTCTATAAATGGAGTGTCTACCATCGCAGATCTTGTTGAAGTCGGCAATCCAAAAATAATGCGAGAAGGAGTGATTTCAAAAGAAAGGATTTTTACAGTTTTAAAAGGACTTTATTAATAAAAAGAAGGAAAAGTGATGATTTTGGAATTTAATTTTGTTGCAACAACCTTTAGATTCAAGGAAGATGATCTTATGGATGAACTAAAAGAACTGTTTTATGAATTTGGAGACTCGTACACCACTGTTAGGACAACCAATATAGATGGTCTTGTTGTAGGGCTATGTTCAAAGGATCCCATTGACTTTATTGTCTTTTTGAGAGAAAAATTAAAGGATGCCCCCTGGGATATTAGGTATCTGTTAAGGTTTATCCCTATCGAAAAAGTTGTTTTGGCTAGTCTTTCGGAACTGAAAGATATTTCTATTGAATTGATGAATAAAGTACCAAATGGTGAGTCTTTTAAAATCCAAATTGAAAAGAGGCATACCAATTTAAAAAAAATTGATATTATTAGTGAAATAGCTCCATTTTTATCTAAAAGAGTTGATTTGACTACCCCAATATGGGTACTTTTGATAGAAATAATAGGAAGATATGCCGGAGTCTCTGTTATTAAACCTGATTTTTTATTTAGCTCAATGATTGAGAAACGTTCTTTGGAATAATCATTGCAATTAGGCGTTTCTTTTAATATTTTAACTGTAACATGTTATTTGTTTACGGATATTGCGGATCTTTCAATGAGAAATTGCTGAAACTTTTGGTCGTCCTTTATAAGTTGGCTATTAAAATCCTTTAGGTCATTTTTGAAAAAAACCTGGATAATGTGTGATTTTTTAGCCTCTGAGGTTTGAATCAGACTGCTGTTTTCAATTCCATAGTTTTTTAAGTGTAAATATGTGTTTTCGATGCTTGATAGGCAGTTGGAAAATAAAATGCAAATAAAGCCGTAGTTTTCGTTATCATTTAGGATATTAAAGGCGTTTGAAATTTGATCAGTATAACAAATTCTTAACAAGAATTCAATTTCAAAGTTTTTTATTTCCCTTTCTTTTCCAATTTTCATTTCGGTGTGTATAATCCGTAAGATGCCAAAAATATGCTCCAATCCAAAAACAATGTTGGAATTTACAATCACAACGTTGACATCTTTATGGTTAGATTTAAGGTAACCATACAATTTCTTTATATTGTTATCTAAAAGAAAAAACCCTTTGATCATTACCTTTAATTCTCCATAATCATGCATGTCATTGATGCGTCTTTCTTCACTTCCTTCTCCATTTTTTCCTTTCAATTGTTTAATGAATTGGTTATTTTTTATATTTTTATATCTTTAACGCAAAAACTCAATATCGGGTTTCTTTACAAATTAATCGTCTTGAAGATTAATGGGTTGGGAAGCTCTTACTGGAAGGAAGTCATTGATGTATTGAGAAATATCATTCCTGTATATGACAAGGTAAACAGTGTTGTTTCATTGGGAAAAGATGATGCTTTTAGAAAGGAAGGTGTTGTAAAAAGTGTCCGTTCAGGTAATGTTATTCTTGACGCTGGCTCGGGATTTGGAAATATGTCAAAAACAGTGTTAGACAACGTTTCTAGAGATGTGACCATTTTTTTTTATGATCCTATTTATGAAATGTTGCACAAGGTCAAAGATGATGTCAATATACATACACAACCATTTAGATTCTATTTATGCAGTGGAATTTTTGAAAATATTCCTTTTAAAAGTAATACATTCGATGCTGTTTTATGTGGTTATTCACTGAGAGATGCTATAGATCTTGATCTTGCAATTGGCGAGTTACATCGGGTTTTAAAGAAAGATGGTAGATTGGTAATCGTGGATTTGGGAAAACCAGATAATGTCATATTAAGAATTTTAGTTTCAATGTATCTAAAATATTTCCTGGCAATACTTGCTTTTTCGGTTGCTGGAAAACAAGGGATTCCATTCAGAACGCTTTACGGCACCTTTTTGCGATGGCCAAAAAATAATGAATTATACAACTTGTTATCAAAAAGTTTTTCTAAAATTGATTTTAAGAAGAAATTCCTAGGTGGGGCAATTGTTGTTGTTGCCTACAAATGAGCAATTTTTAAAGGGTGTAGTATGTGTGTGATTATACGGTGAGTATACTTCTATTTACCTTAAACATACAAAAAATCATTAATGCTCAATCAATACTTATATAGGAGAAAACTAGGGAAAATTTTTAAATCCTATCGCACAAACAGATTTTATTGACATATCAAAAAAATGTACAATCAATATTTGAAGATGCCTTTAAAACCCAAACAAAAGTAATCACAGAGGAGGTTGCAAAAAATATTCTTACTGCGTATAATATCAAAGTGCCCCAGTTTGCTTTAGTCAAAGACGTCGAAACAGCTGTAAAAGAAGCTAATTCAATTGGTTATCCTCTTGTTGCTAAAATTGTATCTCCACAAATTCTGCATAAAACCGATGTAGGGGGTGTTAAAATAGATCTTAAAAATGAGGATGATGTTAAATCTGCATTTAATGATATGTATGGAAGGTTGTCTAAAAAATACGATGTAAAAGGTGTTTTGCTGGAAAAAATGGTCCCCAAAGGAGTTGAAATTATCGTGGGTTTGCAAAATGATCCTCAATTTGGACCAGTTATTATGGTGGGGCTTGGAGGCATTTTTACAGAACTTTTCAAAGACGTATCTTTTAGAGTTCTCCCAATCACAAAAATTGATGCCTTGGAAATGATAGAGGAACTCCAAGGTAAAAAACTGCTGAAAGGTTATAGGGGTTCTCAACCTATAAATTTGGATATGTTGTGTGATGCCCTAGTTAATATAGGAAATTTGGGGTTTGATATTTCATCTTTTTACGAAAGCATTGACTTTAATCCTATTATTGTATATCCTGATAGTTATTACGTTGCCGATGCAAAAATCTTGTTGACCGACCGTCCAAAATATGATATTGTATCTGTTGCACAGCCAAATTCAAAATACATGGATTTATTCTTCAATGCTAAATCTGTGGCACTGATAGGTGCTTCACCAGAGGTAGGTAAAGTTGGTAACTCTGTGTTGGAGGCATTGGTTAAACATGACTATAAAGGAAAAGTTTTTCCTGTAAATGCCAAAGGGTACCCAGAAATAATGGGAATAAAAGCATATAAAAGCCTGGATGAAATATCCGAGCCAGTTGACGTGGTAGTTGTTACAGTGGATCTCAAGTTTGTTCCAAATTTATTGAAAACATGTGGACAAAAGGGAATTCATAATGTGGTTATAATCTCAGGTGGGGGCAAAGAATTAGGTGGGGAAAGGGCAGAAATAGAGCAGCAAGTCAAAGATTTGTCTGCCAAGTTGGATATACGTATCATCGGACCTAATTGTATTGGTATGTTTAACGGCGAAAATAGGCTAGATTGTGCATTCCAAGGTCATGAAAGAATGCTGCGGCCCAAGAATGGAAATGTGGCATTTCTTTCTCAGAGCGGCACTATTGGTATTGCCTTTATGGAGCATTCATCGCCTTTTGGTATGAGTAAAATGATATCTTATGGTAACCGATCCGATGTTGATGAGGCGGATATGATATGGTATTTGTCGGAGGACCCCCAAACAAAAGTTATTGGTCTTTATGTAGAAGGGCTTGGGGATGGTAGAAAATTTGTTAATACTGCTAAAAAAGTAATCAATGAAAGAAAAAAACCCATTATTGTCTTTAAAAATGGGAGAACTATCAGAGGCGCAAAACAAGCTGCCTCTCATACTGGTTCATTGGGTGGAACATTTACCGTTGTTAAAGGAGCTTTTTCTCAAAGCGGAATTATATCCGTAGACAGTTACGATGAACTAACTGCCTCGTTAAAATCTTTTTCATGGCAACCTATTCCTAACGGAAATAAGGTAGCGATGGTAACAAATGGAGCTGGACCCATAATTGCTGCTATAGATCAGTTTGAAAAACTTGGACTCGAAGTGGCAAACCTAAGTGAACAAAGCATATCTACTTTCAAGTCTCACTATCCGCCTACCTATGTCATTGGCAATCCTTGTGATGTCACAGGATCCGCAAATGCTGCTGATTATAAATTCGCAATTCAGACCTTTATGGACGATCCTAATGTTGACATTATAATGCCGTGGTTTGTATTCCAGGATGACCCTTTGGAAGAAACCATAGTAGAAATTCTATCCGATTTTAACAAACAAAGGAGAAAGCCCATATTGGTAGGTGCATTGGGCGGTCCATTTACGCAAAAAATGGCTACTAGATTAGAAGAAAATAAAGTTCCTGTTTATCAATCTGTCAACACGTGGGCAACAGCAGCAGGTTCCTTGGCAAGATGGTCTCATTTGTCTAAAAAATAATCTATTTTCTTTTATTTGAACTCCCTTTGGAAAAACTTAATAGACTTGTTTACCTATTGTATTATGTCATGGAAAGTGCTCAACAATCTCAAGTCGTCGATGTGACATCAAAAGCTGCCGAAAAAGTTATTGAATTTATGAAACAGGAAGGTAAAGACAGTCTCTTTTTGAGAGTATATGTTACAGGGGGAGGATGCTCTGGACTCTCTTATGGAATGGGTTTTGAAGAAAATCCAGATGAAGATGATGTCGTTTTGGAACAAAACGGTGTTAAAATTTTAGTAGATAATTATAGTCAAAAGTACCTAAAAGGGGCTAATGTTGATTATATCGAAAGTTTAATGGGTTCAGGATTTAAGATATCTAATCCAAATGTAACAAAAAGCTGCTCATGTGGACATTCGTTCTCCACAGAATAATTTTTTAAAACAAACAAGGTTTCATTTTAACTCCCAATTTTTTTTACACTTATTGTCAAATATCATAATCATGCATTCACAAGAAAGGTATGTGGGGGTTAGTTTTCTATTTACGGCCAAATTCCTCTGATTTGTACAGCTTCCGCTACTCTCTTAACTGCCAATGCATTGCTGGCTGTTCTCATGTTGGTGTTATATTGTAAATGTGCATTGTAAACTTCGCCAAATGCTTTTGTCAGTATGCCATCTAGTCTCTCATTTACATACCCCTCTGTCCAATACTCCCTTCGCAAATTCTGTAACCATTCAAAATACGATACTATTACACCTCCACTATTTGCAAGGACATCCGGAATTACCAGAATTTTGTTTTGGTGGAGAATGTCATCGGCTTCTGGAGTTGTGGGTCCGTTAGCAGCTTCTGCGATTATTTTGGTGTTTATTTTTGAAGCATTGTCTTTTGTAATTTGATTTTCTAGTGCGGCTGGGATCAATAGAGTGCATCCAGTTGTGAGCAATTCTTCATTGGTTATTTCTGCCGAACCTGGAAATCCTTTTACTGTTTTATTTTCATTTTTATACTTGATTAATTCATTTGCAGAAAAACCATTTTTATTTAGTATGGCGCCTTTTGTGTCTGATACTGCTATTATCTTGGCGCCCTGTTCCTCTACTAGTTGGGCAGCAAATTGACCTGCATTGCCAAATCCCTGGACCACTACTGTTGCTTCATTCATTTGGATGTTTAGTTTTTTAGATGCTTCTCTGACCGTAAAACCTACCCCTCTCCCAGTTGCTTCATTTCTTCCTAGCGATCCTCCTATAGAGACTGGTTTACCTGTAATGATTTCGGGCTGCAAATAGTTTCCTTTCAGAGTGGAATAGGTGTCCATTATCCATGCCATTTCCTCACCTCTTGTGTAGACATCTGGGGCTGGAATGTCTTTATAGGGGCCTATAATGTCTGAAATCGCATATGCATACCTTCTTGTTAACCGCTCAAGTTCCCCTTCAGACATTTCTTTTGGATTACAAATTATGCCTCCTTTTCCTCCGCCAAGGGGAATATCTACAATAGCGCATTTCCACGTCATCCACATGGAGAGGGCCATCACCTCCTCAATTGAAACCTGGGGATGGTACCTTATCCCTCCCTTGTAGGGACCTCGTGCGTCATTGTGTTGGGACCTAAACCCTGTAAACACTTCTATTTTTTCATTATCCATTTTTACCGGCAGAGACACAGTTAGTACCCGCTTTGGTTTTGCAAGAATCTTGTGAATGCCCTGATCAAGATTTATCAGTTTTGCAACTTCTTCTAGTTGTTTTAGTGCCATTTTATATGCGTCGTAAGTTAAATTATTGCCATTTCCGGAATTTGACATTACAAACCTAAAAAATTTTTATCTATTTAAGTTTTCATTAATATGGGTTACATTATTGTGATTGCTTTTTATTGTTGTTAAAATCCATAAAAATAAAGAAACAAATGATATTTATTTTGTAAATATTAATTCATGTCAGCTTATAAACTTGTAGGGTGTTTTCAAAGGGGAGTTTTGTTTGCATTATGATTGTCATTTTAAATATTTGTTTTGTTTTTTTTTGTTTATGCTAAAATGTTGGGGTGTATAGTAGTTTAAAAAATTAATTAAAATGTTTATGTTTGTTATTTTAGTCTGAATAAAGGATAATTTTTTTAAAGAGATTTGAAATGATACTATATTATTATAGTAAGAAACATATTGTATTTAATAGTTATTGATAAATACCTAACATGAGCTCAAAAAAACCGGAAAAACCCGAAGATAAAAAAGATAATTCAGCTATGAACGAAATAAAAAAAATTGAAACCAAAATAAAGGAATTATCAACAAGCCTAAATAAACTAAAAACTAAATTCAAGTCTAAAAGCGCGGCGACTAAAAAAGAATAAAATCTTTTTGTCTGTGGTTACAAATGCAAACGCTATGAAAAGTTCTGCGAGTTGTTTTATTTAGTTTAATTTTATTTGAATTTTAACTTTATTTAAAAAATGTTGTGGTGGATGAGGACGCATTCATATGAATGTAAGTTTAAACCAAGAAAAAAATATCTAGGTTTTTGTTGTCAGGAAATAACAATAAATCTATATTAATAGATGCCAAATATCATTTTTTATCTACTTGGTAAATGTCAAAGATATTATATCATTTAAAGCAAAGGGCACTGAAAAAATTTATGATTTTGAAGGTATTCCCATTTTGGTTGAAAATATGGTAAAAGTTTATTCGAAATCCTATTCAGATCATAATTTTAGTTTTAGAATTCTGTTACCACGTTCAAAAGACTCGCAAACGGTAAACAACAACACCAAAAAATTAGGATTCCAGATTCAAAATGATTTTTTAATCGGAATAAAGAAGTTAAAATTAAAGCCTCATATTCGTGAGTTTCGATATATACATGATGATGATCATTTTGGTTGGTTGTTGATCGATCCATCGGTTTATGAAACTTTGGTTTGATTCCTTTTTCAATCAGTTTCAATTTGTGTGTTTGACCTTTTCTCGCCTTTCCTCGAAATTGTTAACTTGAGCCATCAATTGTCCTTTATGCTGGTCAATGGACATATTCGACCATTGCTGTACATGCTTTAGTTTAAAATTTTTTCAACCCGCAAAGAAAATAATCATCGAAACTTTCAATTCTGTCTTTGATATGCTGGATGGATCTTTCCATCAGACTTTTTCCATGTGAAGAATGGGCTTGATGGTGTGGAATCAGGAATCTGCATACTTGAGGATACCGCGTTCCTCCTCCGCCTGTGGAGACAGGGTGCTTTCCACATTTGTTTATCGATGACAGGATAAACTGTTCTCCAATCAGCATGTTTCCCTCATTGGACATGACTTCTCCTGGCAAACCGGGACAATGCTTTGGTTGTGTCCCTTTAGGATAAACCCAGAAAGTACAAATACAATCCATAGCCAATGTATTTTGAAGAGGGGTGTTCTGTTTCTTTTAATAGGCATGACAAAAAGAGATGGAGTATCTTCAGCTATAGGATTTTCCTTAAGTTAACAGAGCCATTTACTCTCTATCTTCAGCGTCTGTTAGTTCTGTTTTTCAAATATGTTTTCTTATTATTATTTGATGTCTTCCTTTTGTACTTTTGACTCTATTTTTAATAATTTTAGTATTAGGCATGATATTATCAGTCCCAAAATGCACCCACCAATTAAATCTGAAAAATATTGTTGTAAAAGGTATAGTTTTGTAATTCCTATTATGGTGGGAAAAAATATCACAAAACCTTTGGCAAGATAAGGTGCTCTATAGTAAACCAATCCCCCAATAATAAAACTAAATGCGGTTGTAGACACCAAGTGATTGGATGGGTATGAATAGTTTTGAGCAAAGGGCATAAAACTGTCTTTTTCTAAACTAAATTTCTCCGGAAGGCTGACAATGGGTTTAAAAGTATATGGTGGTTGGTTTATTGCGATAAGGGGTTTGACATATGTTACTAGTATAGTACTTGCAACTAGTGAAATTAGCATTATCATGCCAAAGCGTCTTGTTTTCTTAATTATTGTTAAAACAAATCCTACAATTATCAGATTTATTGTGTCTGAAACAGTTGTTATAACGATAATTAGTAAATCGCTTTGTCCATTTCTTATTATGTTTTCAAAATACTTTGAGATAGGGACATCAATGTTTTTAATCAGGCCGGTGACGGCTAGCTGTGTAATTGTCAAAAAACATAAAAAAAATATTAAAATATGTGCGTATTTTACATTCCAAAATGGATTATGTTTAATATCTGTATTGCTTTTTTGACTCATAGTTTGTTAGTATGTTTTTTTCCTGATTGAAAATCGGTTTTGACTGTTAATTTTTTTATAAAACCTTGGATTCTTCTTTTAGTTTTTCGGCAGAGTGGGGATCCTTGTCAGTATAGTACTTAATCATCCCGAGCTTCAATACCTTTAAAGATAATAACGCGCATTTTATTCTTGCCGGTCCCAAATTGGTTAAACCAATATTCTCAAGAATATCGTTTTTTGTAATGTCCTTTATTGTTGTCAAAGGCTTGTTTGACACCATCTCGGTAAGCATCGAAGCACTGGCTTGACTTATTGCACAACCCCTTCCGTCGAACTTGA
Source organism: uncultured Nitrososphaeraceae archaeon (assembly GCA_963779615.1). GTDB lineage: Archaea > Thermoproteota > Nitrososphaeria > Nitrososphaerales > Nitrososphaeraceae > Nitrosocosmicus. The sequence continues at coordinate 481,747 of CAVZZA010000003.1, read as the reverse complement.
TATCTTTGATAGTATCTCCCTCAACCTTTAGATCAATGGAAATCTCATCGCCGCATAAGGGGTTGCTGTCATGTATTCGAACATCAGGTTCTTCTATCTTGCCCTTATTTCTTGGATTTCTGTAATGATCTAATATCATTTCTCTATAAATGTCCTCGCTCATACCTTGAGTATTCTCCTAACATGATTTAAAGCATCTACAAATATATCAACTTCTTCCTTTGTGTTGTAAATGTATATACTGGCCCTTGAGGATGCAACAATGTCTAATTTTTCCATCAAAACTTGTGCACAATGATGCCCAGACCTAATGGCTATCCCGAAATCATCTAAAATTGTGGCACAGTCATGAGGATGAACACCATCAATATTAAATGATATTAATCCCCCTCTATCTTTGATATTTTCAGGCCCATAGATTTTGATATTTTTTATATCTTTGATATTGTTGTAAAGGTATTTTATAAGATCTGTTTCATGCTCTCTTATGTTTTTCATCCCTATTCCATTTAGGTACTCTAGGGAGGCGTTGAATCCTATCACATCTGCAACATTAGGCGTACCGGCTTCAAATCTGTATGGTAAATCATTAAAAACAGTATTGTTTTTATGAACCTCTTTTATCATGTCTCCCCCTGTAATAAAAGGAGGCATGGATTCTAGTATCTCTTTTTTTACATAGAGAACTCCAACTCCTGTGGGGCCTAACATTTTATGAGCTGAAAATGCCAAAAAATCACAATCTGTATCTTGAACATCAGTTTCCATGTGTGGAACCGATTGAGCCCCATCTAAAACAACGGGAATGCTTTTTTCATGAGCTATTTTTATAATCTCTTTAACGGGATAAATTGTCCCCAGGACATTTGACATGTGACTAAGGGAGATGAGTTTGGTTTTCCCCCCAGCCTTTATATGATTTGAAAATGATTCTAAATTTAAATATCCGTTATCATCGGTATCTGTGTAATTTATTTTTGCTCCTTTTGCATTACACAACATTTGCCATGGAACTATGTTGCTATGGTGTTCATAATCTGTTAAAATTACTTTATTTCCCTTCCTGATGTTGTTTTTACCCCAAGAATGCGCAATCAGGTTGATGGATTCTGTGGTGTTCCGTGTAAAAACAATCTCTTCAGGGTATCTCGCATTTATGAACTTGCGAATGTTGTCTCTTGTTTTTTCATATTCTCCAGTGGCCTCCTCAGCTATTTGGTAAACAGCCCTGTGAATATTTGAATTGTATTCTGAATAATATTTACAAATTGCATTTATAACTTGTATGGGTTTCTGGGTGGTTGCAGCATTGTCTAGGTATACCAACTTCTTTCCATTTTTTAAAATTCTTTTTAAAATAGGAAAATCTTGTCTTATTTTATGAACATCCAACAGCGCTTGCATTACTGTTTTCTATTTATGCAATTTAAGATATAAATCTAATATGTGCAGTTTCGTTAAAATTTATCATTTTATATTTATTTGTTTTTAGTTTTGTCGTCATAAAGCCAACATTTTACCTGGTTTCCCTCTATGGTTATATCGGGAGGGTCATTTTCGCAAATATCAAGTGCCTGTGGACACCTGTCCTTGAATCTGCACCCTTGTTTTATGTTTAATAAATTAGGCTGATCTCCTCTAATGAACTGAATGGTTTTTTTTGTCGATTTAATGCTTGGAATTGATTTTATTAGTGCTTGGGTGTAAGGGTGTAAAGGGTTATTGAATATTGTTTTTGTATCGGATATCTCTACAGCCTGGCCTGCATACATAATAATAACCCTTTCAACTACATTTGGAATTAAAGACAAATCATGCGTTATCAGGATTACTTTCATTTTTTTTGAATCTTTCATGTTTTTTAAAAGAGAAATGATCTGCGATTGTGTTATCACGTCCAATGCTGTTGTGGGCTCATCTGCGATCAGTATGGATGGCTTGAGCAATAAAGAATTAGCAATTACAATTCTTTGCTTCATTCCGCCACTTAGTTCATGTGGAAACCTTTTTGTAACCATCCCAGGGTCAAGACCGACGTCAGTTAATGATTTTTTTATTAATTCGGCGTGCTTTCCTCCTTTAATGCCATGGACTTTTAATATTTCCTTCATTTGTTTTTCAATGGAAAAGACTGGATCTAAACTATTCATCGAGCCTTGAAATATCATGGAAATTTCCTTCCATCTGTACATTCCGTCAAATTTTTTTTCATTTGTATTTAAAATGTCCTCATTCCCTACTATCACATTTCCTGAGCGAACAATTCCGTTCTTAGGTAATGATCTTATTAACGCAAGGCCAAATGTGCTCTTTCCAGAGCCTGACTCTCCCACTATCCCAATCGATTGTCCGCTGGAAAGTTCAAATGATATGTTTTCAACGGCTGTAATAATTCCCAATTTGGTTACATAGTCAATAGTTAGGTTTTTTATGGCAACCTTTTCGAATTTTTCCTCTCTGTAACTCGTTTTATTTCCCTTTCCATTACTGTTTTCTTATAGATGTCTGTTGAAACATTTGATGAATCCCTTTTTTATTTGTACTATTTTTAACTTTGGGGAATTAAAACCTTTTTTCGCATTTTAGTTATAACAAAATTGTGTTGATAAAACTGAATGCAGGGCATAATAAAAAAAAATTGTTTAACAATTAATATGGCTATAGGTACACAGCGTTATGACGGAATTTCTTGTAACCTGTGTTAAAAAAGATGAAAAAGGTGTGATAGTGCAAGTTGGGATAGATGCTGCTATGTATGATGTGGAAGCAATTGCCGATGAAATTTGGAATAATAAAAATAGTTATTTTGCCAATGCAATGGGACATAGAGTGAAAATCTTTGCTTTCAGGCATCCAGAAACAAATAAGCCTTATTTGAGTACCAGCACAAATATCAAATTCCCAAATAGTTTAAACTTTTTACCAAAATGCCCATGAACATTTCCCTTTCCTTTTTTTGCATGTTTTTAACACAATGTCCTATCAGCCTAATAAAAAATAGGCAATTCTGATTTTGATTTTGATTTGTGGTTAAACATGCCCTCATGGACAACCGATTAGTTTTCTTATTAAATGAGCAGGTCAATATTTTTAAGTGTTAAGCACAGTTAAATTTAAGGTGGAGTGTGATATTGAAAACCCCAATTTGTACTTTTGATGCTAAAACCGGTATACTGTGTGATGTGTGTGAAAATAGACTTGAATCTGGACAAATCACGCCGTCTGACGTAGATGGTTCCATGATACTTGCAAAACTGGCTCAAAGCAACTCTGAGATAGACAAAATGACGCTGTTCGGTTCAAAAGAAATAGAGAATGAAGTAATTTTAATTTTTAAAAGCTCTGATGTGAGGGCAATTCGTTCTGACAAGAAACTGTTTGATTTAATTCAACAATCTTTCAAAAAAAATGTTTGGATAGTTGAGTCCGATTCTAACGATAGGCGGTTTTTAGAGAACTTGTTTTATCCTGTGGGGATTGATAACATTAATTTTATTTGGCTTCCCGATGGCCAAAAGTTGACAAGAGTTCTGTTAGATGTAAAAAAAATAAAAAACATCAAGGAAAAAACCCTTGAGAGCATAAAAAAAATATCCCTATCGATCCGGAAAATTGAGTTAATTGTTGAAACAGAGGCATAAGGGGTACCAACCTTACCAATGAATAAAAGATAAATGGACTAAAAAACAGAGGATAAATAAATAATCATGGCTCTAAGTAAACCCCGCAAGATGTTAACAAGGACTCATTTCTCAAAGGATTTAAAAAATTTACAGGTCGGAACTGAGGTTAGAATTGCTGGCTGGATTGAAGATTTCCGTGATATAGGAAAACTTGGGTTTCTCACATTGAGGGACATTACAGGTGCTATTCAGTCTGTTCTTTTTGGTGATAATTTAGAAAAGGCAAAAACTATACCCAGGCAAAGCAGCATCCTAATAGTTGGGACAGTAAAGCCGACTAAATCCAGAAATTTTGAAGTTGAGGTATCGGTTAAGGAAATCTATGTCTATTCTGAAGCCAGTCTGTCCTTGCCTATCGATCCTACTGGTAGGATAGAGTCAAATTTGGACAACCGGCTTGATTCTCGGGCATTGGACCTGCGCAATCCAAGAGTCTCTCAAATTTTTTTGCTAAGATCTGAGGTCTTGAAAATTATCCGTGATTTTTTTACCTTGAATAGCTTTATTGAGGTAAATACTCCAAAAATCATTGGGAGTGCAAGTGAGGGTGGCTCAAACCTTTTTGAATTTGATTATTTTAAAAGAAAAGGGTATTTGGCCCAAAGCCCTCAGTTATACAAAGAACAACTTGTACTTTCGCTTGATCGAGTATTTGAAATAGCTCCATATTTCAGAGCCGAAAATTCTCACACCGCAAGACACCTAAATGAATTTATAAGCGTTGACGTTGAAGCTGCCTACCTTGACTGCTTTGAGATAATGGATATGATTGAAGATCTAGTGAAGATAATTTTGAAATTTTTAACCGACTCAGTCAAGTACCAATCGGATTTCCATTTTTTAAAAGACAAGCCAATTTCAGACTTTATCCTTTCCCCTTTCCCTCGTTTAAGCTATGAAGACTGTCTGGAAGAACTTGTAAAGTTGGATGAAAAAATAGAGTTTGGAGACGACCTTCCAGACTCTTCGCTAAGGAAGCTTGGGGAAAAGTATGACAGTTTTTTCTTTATCACTGATTGGCCACTTGGCTTGAAACCTTTCTATATCCATGAACATGAAGACAACCCATTGCTGTCAAAATCTTTTGATCTTCAATTTGGATATCTTGAGCTGGTGTCCGGGGGAACAAGACAGCATGATATCGGCAAGCTCAAACATAGGCTGCAAAGCCAGGGGTTGTCTGTTGATAGCTTTACTGATCATTTGCGATCTTTTGAATGGGGCATGCCTCCCCATTCTGGATGTGGTTTGGGTTTTGACAGGCTGATTATGGTTCTGTCACATATGGCAAATATCCGAGAGGTTGTCTTATATCCTAGGGATACAGCTAGGATCAGTCCGTAACCATTAACTCGATTTCTTTTATTCCCTCCTTTTCATTATGGATGTAGCATCTCGTCTCGTGTGTTGTTGTTGAATAGATTACCCATGGGACCGGATTGATCCTCATGTATGTAATATCTGTTTTTGATGGTGTTGGTTTTGAAGGGTGGTTGTGATATATCCCAACAACCGATAAACCGATTGATTCTACCTTTTTATAAACCAAAAAAAGTTTTTCCTCATTCATTGAAAACCTTGTGTCTGATTTATCATCGTTCTCCATCGGTATTATTTCTAAAACATTAAACTGATTGTCCTTACTTTTTCCAGCAAGGATGGCACATGATTCCAGTGGTTTATTTTTGTGTGACCAATCATTAAGGAAAACCAAGTGGTTTTTTCTTATTTTGGTTATGGATGGTCCTTCCCCTTCTCCCCTTTCCTCATTTTCAAACATTCCCTATCTCACCGTAGACACCGAGTAATCTTAATCTTGGCCGTTATAAAGGCAAGACAATTAACAATAAAGAAACTATTAATTATGCTCATCTTCTTTTTTATTTGTATATTCATGACGGATTGGGACTTGCTCATACCTGGAGCTGGCTTGACATCTGTTGGTGCTCTTGGAGTTGCCATTGCATTATCTGGTATAGCTAAAACCTTTATGGATGGAATGCATGCTGTTTCAATTTTATGCATGTTCTTTGGATTGATTATGTTAACTGGTGGGTTATTCAAAGATGGGTTTCCCAGATCAAAAAAAGCAAAAACGGCCACTGCGGTTATTTTGACTTTGCTTATAAGTGTTGGACTAGTTGGTGCCTTTCAAGCTAGCAGTAAGGTTCCGTCTATACTTTCGTTTATTGCCGTTGTAGCCATTATAGGCATACTTTCCTTGATAATCATCATTGCATCATATAAAAAATATGCACACCTTGATAAAGTAACAATTGCGTGTATAGCCTTGATGGTTATAGGTTCTGGAGTTATCATATCGACCACTTGGACGGGAATCGGCAGCAGCTCTGCAATTGCTGGAGGCTCTGAAAACAAAACAGACGACTCCGCAAAAAATACTATCCCTAAAGTCATCAACGCAAAAGTTTTTCCTGCCTCAATACCCCCTGGTGCTTCTGGTCAGGGGAATCCAAGCTATGATCCATCAACTATTACTGTAAAAAAGGGTGACGCGATAGAGTGGACCAATAATGACAATGTTCCCCATACCGTTACAAGCAAAAAAGACGATGGGAAATCTTTTGACTCATCAATAATACTAAATAGTAAAAAGTATGTTCTTGATACATCTACTTTAGGGGATTCAGAGTATGAGTATTTCTGCACTTTACACCCATACATGAATGGAAAAATCGCTCTGCAGTAAAATTACCGTTCATTTTTATCTAGACGATATATATGACTGCTACATTATACCTCTAAAAAAATTAAAATTTTTATATTTCCTGTTGTTTTATTTTTTCGAAAATATTTTTTTTAGTGATGAAAACACCATATTATTGTCCTTCCGCTCTCCGTTAGCGCCGCCATGGCATTCTAAACAAAGAACACGCAAATTTTCTGGCCTGTTGTCTTTTTTTGATTTATTGATGTGTTGAAACTGGGGCTGATTTGACCCTGATAGTTTTTTTGAACAGTTTTGACACCTGTTTTTTGATCTTTCTAATACTGTTTGTTTGATTGCGAGTGTAAGCTCCTTGTACTTTTCGCGATTTTTACTCTTGCTGTTGTTTCCTGATGAATTTCCAAAAAAAGACAATATGTTTATTTTACTGATCTTACATAAATTCTTTTTTTATCGCTCCGGATAATAATAGTTAATTATCGTTTTATCTAATTGTGTTTATGAATAGGGAAGAGGGCAAAGAAGAAGGAAAAGAGGAAAAAATAGCATGTGCGTACTGTGGAATCGAAATAATCATCAAAGACTCATGGCCTCATGTGGAGGGTGGCTCAAGTTTAGGTGTAAGGAAAATCGATTACTTTTGCTCTGAAAATCACAAGATGGTCTTTTTGTCATCATAAATCATGCTGTCTTTTCTTGGACTGAAAAGGAATCTTTCGGTCAGCGGATTCCGCATAATCAATGCAGTATTTTATTGTTATTAGAGTTTAGTAACTTAATTGATTGTGCCAATTAAACCTTCTTGACTTTGATACCCGCAGGCTTCGGCTCATTTTTTTAACACGGTTATTATTTTTGCATGTCTTTTCCGTGTTCCATTCATGACTTAAAAAAAGTAGGATATCTTGTTCTATGCTTGTGAATAAGGCTTTGACAAAAAAGGGAATAATTAATTGACCTTGGTAGTGTTTTGTTGCATGGTTTGGTTATGGTAACTTTTCCACTACTTCTATATGGCATTGGTGGCCTCTATGGTTTTCATCTATAACTTTAGCTTCTTCGTCTGATATTGGAAACTTTTCATCATTTAGGTGTTTTGTATCTTTTTCTAATAATACTATTTTACATTCGTCACAAATCAATTGCTGAACAATCATAAACAAATATATAAACTGTTGTGAATTTTTAAACTTTTGTGGATATGAACAGTTAGTGCTGGTGGTATATCTTTCAGTATTTTTATAATGCTCTTTATTAATTAAAAATATTATAGTTAAGTTTGGTATAAATATTATAAATGCTTGATTCAGATGCGGTGGCTTCTTCCTCTGTGTCTGAAAACATTCCTTCTTCACCCTCATCGGCAAGCATCTATAGGGATAGGATTTACATTATAAAAGATGTAATTCTAAAACTAGTGGAGTATAATGAAATGAATCAGACCGCGCTGTTTAGTTTCTGTGGTTTAAATTTGAAAAAACACAAACCAATTATTGATGATTTAGAAAAAAACAGACTAATCATGAAGAAAGAGGTGACCACGGGAAAGAGGGTAGTCACAATGTACAAGTCTACACCTGAGGGAATTAAATTCTGTAAAAGCATTTTGGAGCCCTATGAGAATATGTTTCCGCGAAAGACCTAGCCAAAATATGGTTTGTGATTTTCCGCGCTTCAATAAGGATTTGATAACTCGAAAGGACCGTCATATTGCACCAGGCACATTGAATTTTCCTTGCAAATTACGATGTGGGATGTGGATTGGTTTATGCATTTTGCACTTTTGACACAACTCATATCCTGATTTGTTTGTTGCTGTTGTGATTCAATGGTGCATTTGTCACTGCCCTTGCAGTCCCCGCCAGGATTCATGTCTGTGTTCTTGTTTTTCTGTGACAGTTCCTGTTGTGATTCAATGGTGCATTTGTCACTGCCCTTGCAGTCCTCATCCTGTTGTGATTCAATGGTGCATTTGTCACTGCCCTTGCAGTCTTTTTCTGGGCTTGTGTCTGTATTCTTATTTTCCTGGGGTAGATCATGCTCTTTTGCAAAAACATAATTAGTATTTATAATTAAAATTGTAGCAATCAAAGAAATTACTATTATTGTGGTAATATTTCTCATAATCAATCTATGTTACCTTTTTCAATATATTAAAAATTCTTATAAGAAAACCATAAAAAAAAACAAGATTGATATTATCATATAAAATACTATTCAAATTTTGCCAGGCGAAATGTCATGATGGGTAACACAAGCTTTGGATCAACTAAAGCAATCCCTTCCTTTTATTTTGAATGTCTTGCTAATGGTATTCAAAATAAAAAGATAGTAATTTTGCTAGGGGCCATCTGGTTTTTTTCCTTCACAGCACCAATCTCTTAAAAATTTGCTGGCGGATTTTGTATCTCTGAACACTATGTTGTTAATTTCGCTTTTCTCTTTGGGTAAAAGGCCCCTAAAATCCGAAAGCCCAAGGGGTGTATTGTTAAGCGTTACTATAAACCGTATTCCTGCCCTTATTGCGGATTCCACGCCCAGTGGAGAATTTTCAACTATAACTGCTTCTGAAGGTTTTAGATTTAACCTTTCAAGGGCTGTTTGAAATGGCTCGGGGTCGGGTTTTCCATCCATTAAATCCTGGCCTGTTATTATCACATCAAAATCATCCAATTTGAACTCCTTGTCAAGGAGTGACTCGACTTCTTGTAAGGATGCCCCACTAACCACTGCTTTTACACAATTATCGCAATTTAACGAATCGATTAATTCTTTGGCTCCCTCAAGTGCTTTAGCATTTTGAATATCTTTAAATATTTGTCCTTTTCTCTCGCTGATTTTTTTTACAAGGCTGTCATCACAATATCCATCAATTTTGTTCCTTTTGAAAATTTCTTTAACCAGTTCAGGACCTGGCATTCCCTCCAGCAAAAAAACCTCTTTTTTGTCAATCTCATAATTGACGTGCTCTTTAAATGCGATTTGAAAAGCTTCAGCGTGGTAGGGCATTGCATCAATCAATACGCCATCCATGTCAAACATGATTCCATTCATTTATCAAGTATGGGTGAGTATAGATATTATAGATGTGGCTTGACTGTTTTTTATCTTTACAAATTTGCAATTGTATTGGAGTCATATGATAAACTCGTTAAACGATACCTCGAGTGACTATCGATAAATCCTTTACCTTTGAGCAGTTATGGATTATGCCATGTTCATTGGATGGGGGTGCAGCTACAACACCAAATGACCTAAACAATTACTCAACATTATAGGTAGAGTTTTAGGCATTTGGTATGATATATATAATTAATATGAAGCAACGGAGGAAAGGGCAAAAGGAGAATGCCATCTGCAAAAAAAATATGCATTGTTTGTGAAAAAAACATAAGCGTAACCAGAGGCAAAGACATAAAAAGATGCCAGCAGTGCAACAACACAATTTGTAATGATCACGTCAGATTTTGCAGAATATGCAATCAGTTGATATGTGACAATGAATTAAGGAAATGCGACTATTGTCCGTTTGATCAATGTAAAAATTGCACAGTGAAACACAGAAAAGACCATGATCCATCTTATTCGCTTTGCTGCACAGATTGCATTAAAAATCGTAAAAACAGAAAATGAAATGACATTCTATATTTTTTTTACTGTGGTTATGGAATGGCGACAAGAGAACATGCGCATTATCTTGTTGAAATGCTGAATGACGTTTCATGTTATCCTGCTGTTTTTTGGTTGGGGTCTACCTTCTCCCCATATGTTCCGGCCAAAACTAAGGTATGCGCTAGTATCCATGGCGCTGACGTGAATTATGTCCTGTTAGCTCATGTTAATGACCCATGCGAAATTTCAGTTCCCCCAGGCTATTGCGTTAAATTTTCTTCTTTGTTTATTATGTAGGCAAGAGGTATTTAATATAATTAATAATCTTGATTGAGGTTTTTTGTGCTTGGGGTTTTATTTTCATTGTTTGGTGCCTGATGTGATGTTCATTCATTTCCCCCTCAGGTTATCCCATAGCAATACCTGCAAGCGAGTAGAAAAGGTAAAGTTGTTTTTTCTTGCATACTCATTGATCCAAACACTCTTCTCCAAAAGTTTTTCCTTTGTGGTTGCCTGTGGCATTAGGATTAATCGCTCTTTTGGAAGACCGTAGTTTTGCACATACTGTTCTATATCTTTAAAGTCGTCAAATTTATCTATAACAAATTTAAAAAATGAGTTTTCTAAATCCCTAAAAATGGATAAAGATTTTTTATAAAGATTTTCCAAATTTATGCCGTTTTTTTCATTAAACGAATTAGCGGTCTTTGGTGAGATGTTCCATTGGTCAACTAGTTGCATTAGTTCTTTGAGAGGGATAACGGTTCCGTTGGTCTCTATCTCAATATAGTGGCAATGGGACATGTCGCCTTCCTTTTTTTTATCCTTGATTGATTTCAGGAGAGGAATCAATCTATTTTGTTGTAAAAGCGGTTCGCCTCCTGTGATTACAATATGGGAAATATTTGGATAGTCCGTAATTCTTTTCAATATGTCCTCAATGCTTATTTCTCTAACCTCTTTGTCAAAATCATAGTTTTCCCAATCCCAGGTATACTTTGTATCACACCAGGAACATTTGAGATTACAGGTCGCAAGGCGCAGGAAAACACAAGAAGTTCCGGCATGTGGACCTTCACCTTGTACAGAGCAGAATATTTCACTTAATTTTAGTTTTGATTGACTATTATTGTCCATACCCACTATATACATGTAGAAGAAGTTTGATATTCATAATAAACTGTAATGAAGGTCACAAAAAATAAATCTTTGGTTTTTTATTGAATGGATACAAAAGGGGCTGGCTGGGGTAGCAGGCAATGGTGACCACCGAGTGGTGCGCCAAAGCAGGTTATTTGTTTTACATGTTATCTGTTGAATCGCTTTAGAAATGGCTATAGAAGTTAAAAAGTTTCTATCACACTTAACTGAGGCCAGCAACTTGTTAAAAGTTGATGAGCGTGTTTCAAATGAAATGCTCAAAAAAAAATTCTTATAAACCGCATTTTACATTAAGTTACTGAACAAATGAATATTGGCATAAAAAAATGAAGACATGATGATTACAATACCCTTAAACAAAGATTCTAAACATTGCCGTATTGAGGGGGAACTAAAAACACCTAAAGATTCAAAAGGACTTGTTATATTTGCACATGGTGGTGGTAGCGGAAGACATAGCCCGAGAAATCAATTCGTGTCCCAGGTGTTAAATAACGATGGTGTGTCCACATTGCTGCTAAACCTTCTCACAGAGGAGGAAGAAAAAGTTGATGCTGTAACAAGGGAACATAGGTTTAATGTTGAACTTTTGGCACACAGGTTGATTTCTGCCACTGAATGGATAATCAAACAAGAAAATACAAAAAACATGCTATTGGGATATTTTGGGGCTAGCACAGGGGCTGCAGCCGCCTTGATTGCAGCGGATAGACAACCTGATAACATCAGCGCCATCGTGTCTAGGGGTGGAAGGGTTGATTTGTCTTCCAAATGCTCCTCTCTTCAAAATATAAAATGCCCGACCTTGTTCATAGTTGGAGAAAAGGATTCCCAAGTCATTGAGTGGAATCAACAAATACTAAACACGCATTTAGAAAAGGTAGAAAAAAAGAGGATGATGGTAATACAAGGTGCAAGTCATTTATTTGAAGAGGATGGAAAACTAGAAGAGGTGGCAAAAAAGGCCAGTGGTTGGTTTAGGTGCTATTTTCAGATCAAAGAACATGAAATGAATAGCCAAAATAAAGAAGATAATCATGCTTGATGCTGGACCTCGGGTTATCATGTGCATATATCTATTTGCATTTTTCAATTATTATTTTGAATAAAAACCACTTAAAATTGTGTATTGCGTTGATGTTCAACAATTTTTTCTTGAGACTGTTATGATGGTGCCATTAGCTTGAGATTGGCACCTGTGAAAAGAAGGGTTAAAACCTTGCAACATGAAGTTAATCAAACGTGTTATGTCAATTGTTTTCAATATTGCAAAAGGTAAAAGTTAAAAAAACTAAATTTCTGATTGTAATCCATTTGATTAGTGTTTATTTTGTTGCATGATGGGAAAAACATTCAACCTGGACAGACGCTATGCCCATCACACACTCTGCTTGTCTGCTAGCTTTCTGAACAACATGGCTATTGATTTATTGTATGAGAAGATGACATGGTTGAAAATTTTTATGTAAATGATGATGTGCATCGTTTTAGTATGTATAAATAGTATGTTCGTATTAATTGTGTAATGTCTCAAGACAGTAAGAAATTTGATTGTCAGTGCGGAGCATCATTCGATTCAGTTGAGGAATTGGATAAGCACAATCACGAAGCACACTAAAACACAAACTAAGTACATTCTTTCTTCTTTTTTATTTTCCCGCCATTATTATTATTGTGTGAGTTCAGGATGCTCTATTCATATTCTTTGTCTACCAACTCTTTTTGTATTGAGTTGACCAACGATTCTATTTTTTCAGAAAAGGGATGGGGAATTTGAATGGCGGTCAAGAATTCTTTTTTGCTGAATTGAATATCGCAATAACAGGGAATTGTGGAGATAACCTTCATTCCGACTTTGTCAGAAAGCCTGTCTTCGGTATCTATCTGCTCTCTCTTCTGATCCCGCACTTGAGTTTGACGTTGTTTTTTTTCTGCAGATAGCAATGACAAAGAATAACTGTCTGCGTTGGTGTTGCCGCTAGTGAACTTTAACTCCTTTAGCTTTGAATTTTCGTTATCTCTCACCTTCCCCTCCTCCTCATCCTCCTCCTTTTTATATGGTTGAGGCATACAGTAGCCTGCAACCTTGTTCCAGATGAGAAAAGATTTTGAACCATATTCAGTAAATGAGTGGTATATTTCGCTAACCATTTTTTTAGTGCCCTCAATATCTATGTCTCCCATCTTTAATGTCAGAAAGAATACATCTGCAATAGCTAATGCATTCAACGACCAATATCTTACACCTGGGCTGGTGTCAATTATTATGTAATCCAAATTGTACTTTTCAATCAGCTTTTCCCTGAACATTATCAATTTGTGAAATAACTGTTTTCTGAAATCACTGTTTCCCCCTTCAAGTCTGATAAAATCCTCCTTGTTGGAGGCACATAGCCCAACGTACAGTTTTCCATTTGACAACGACCCCTCTGTTTCTGAGGTTATTAATGGTGAAAGGTCTGTAATCACGTCCTCAAATTTTGCATTACTGTACAGGTAATCATTTATCCACTTTTTAGGCGTTATCTCAAAATACGTTTGCAAACTAGGGGCGTAAATATCTAAATCTAAAAGACATACCTTATAGCCTTTTTTTGCCAAAAACGCAGATAAATTTGAAGCTATTGTTGTCTTTCCGGTCCCTCCTTTATACGAATGAAAGGCTATGCTATATGTCATTTTGTGGAAAATACACATTTATTCTGTGATGCTGTAATATAAAATAACTCCTGCTTCAGTTAGCCATTCTATTTGTCTTCAACCAGACTGTTTATTTGTCTTAGGATCTTGTATGGCTCCAGTGATTTTTTAATGAAATGGTTTTTTTCTGAAATGCCATACAGCTCCCTGAGTGGCTCGTAATTTGTTCCCCCTGTTGTCATAATCACCACTTCGACTTTGTCGTCCTTTTTCCTTAGCTGCTGGCTCAAATCAAATCCGTCCATTTCCGGCATTTCGACATCTAGAATCACAAAATCGTAATATCCTGAAACAAATCTTTGCAACACTGCTGAAGGGCTGTCAAATATGTCCACTTTATATTTGCCATAGTCTTCAAATGCTGTTTTTAGCGTTAATGCAAAACTTTTTTTGTCGTTTACTAATAGAATTTTTTTAACTTTGATGTTCTTTTTGGATTGCATTATGATTGGTAATGTGATATGGAAAGTGGCACCTTTTCCGTCATTGTTGTTTGTGGCCCATATTTTGCCATTGTGTGCCTCTATGATATTTTTTGCTATGTATAACCCTAACCCAATTCCTTTGCCTGACTTTGTCATAAATTTTGTAAATAAATTTGATAGCATCTCATCGTCAATGCCAGACCCCCTGTCCTTGATGCTGAGCTGGATTTCATTTTCCTTATTTTGCTGGAGGGAAAAATATATCGCCTCATTGTCGGCGTCATAATTGTGATTTCCGTCACTACTTGCTCGAACTGCATTGTTTAAAATATTGTGGATAACCTGAATTAGCCTATCCTTGTCTGCATCTACAGAAAAAACGATGTCATCAGGAATGGATTTGATTATGTTTAAATGGGTGTTATTGTCGTTGTGTTCTTCCCTTGAGACTTTAGTTACATAGTCAAATAACGTTTCGTTTAAAAAATCATTCAAATTGAATTTTTCCTTGTCTAGTTTTATTAGGTTGCTTTCAATCTTTGTAACTTCAAGCAAGTCATCTGCCAACCTTTTTAGTCTTTTTGCGTTTCTGATTATGACGTCGAGTATTTCACGCTGGTTTGAATCTGTTATTTTATTTTTAACAAGTATTGACAATCCAAGTATTGGCTGTATTGGGCTCCTTAATTCGTGCGCACAAATGTTGACAAAGTCTTCCCTCACCTTATCGCTGTTTGTTATCTTTTGCATGGTTTCTGTTAGTTTCCATAGCATTTCAAAGGCTGCTATGTGAGAAAAGACAACCGGTCTGTTGCCGGACTCATTGTCATACCTGCTATACGTAAAAGTCGCCTTCCTTCTTGGGGCAAAGCCATTACTCTTGCTATTGTTGTTATTGCTAGTACTGTTGTTGGTATCGTCATCATTATTGTCATCACCGCCCTGCTCGGTTATTTTAATGATTATGGAAATTTTTCTGTCTATGATGATGAATATGGCCTTGTCGACAAAAATGTCATTGATTTCTGAAATGCTGCGTATGTGCGTATTTTTGTTTTGCCTGAATCTTTGGATGATGTCGTCGATTTCTTTGTCCTGAGGGATTATGATCCTAACCTTTGGATTATTGTTAACTGCACCTTCATGATTATTGTCGCTGTCATTGAAATTGTCTCGCATTGTAAAAATCAGCTGCTGTATCAGTGCTGAATTGTAGGTAGAAAGCACAGATTTTACTGTGGGAAATATCGCCATTATCTCCTTGGCTCCGGAAATTGTGTCTCTATCTTTTAACTCTGACAACTTGTTTGACTTTTCTAATTCACTTGTTATGTCTGGGAGGGAGCTATTAAAAGTTTTTTTCGCGACCTGCATTTACATTTCACTACAATAACAAAGATAAACTTTCCGTATTCTTTTGTTTACATTTGATAAATATGCATTGGTTTTGCTTAACAAGTGTTAAATAACCGGTTAATTTATAAATCAAAAAATGCTAAACATCATCTCACATATGTTTGAATGTTAAAGCAACACCTAAACATTTGTGTGATTTAAAAAACTTCGTTAGTCGTTAAAAAGATAGTGTGTTGTGGCGTCGAAATAAATTGCCTTTATTTGCATTTGATTGAACTGGCCTAAACAGTTACCTTAACGCACAGGTCCAGTGTTTCACGTCCTATGAGGATAGTGGAAGGGGAGGACCCTGTGGGACATGGTTGGCCGGATGCTCCCAGTTGAACATCCGCTGACGTTATTGGTGTTCCATCAACACTGACACAGAGAAAATCTGGCAGACCTGTGGCACTAACGCCAACCTTGATGGAGCCTCCGCTGCACACACCCTCGTCTGGGATTATAACAGTGACTTCCAGGTTGTCAGATGGGTTTGTTGTTGGGGTTACGGGAATTGGTGGTGAGAACAAAGTTGATGGGGACTCTGATTGGAGAAGGTTATCGCTGTCATCATTGAACCCTGCCAAGTCATTACCTTTGCCCCTTGTCGGTTGATCCTGATTTGCCTGAGGGCAGTCTTCGGATCTTTGACAATCGCTCTCCTGAGCCGCATTTTGATCCGCTTTCTCTGATTTTGAGATTGCTTTTTTGTTGTGATGATCATTGCTGTTTCCGTACGATTGATTAGAAGCCAAACTTGCGCTCATCACCAGCAAAGATGCTATAGCCGCTATTATCAAAAAATGCTTAATGTTGTTCATATTTACAACAATAAATATCTTTTAATGGTATATTTGAAATAGCTCTGTTAGTACTCTATGTTCCTCTAGAACCTATCTACCTTAAGAAATGGGTATAACTTTAATTCAATAAACCATAAGTGCAGTGAAATTTTGGTTCTTTACTGAACAATTAGTAAAAAATTAAATAACGCCCTTTAACGAAATTGGACCCAATTTGACCCTGCGGTCTAATGCCCAATTGGGAAATGGGTGTGTTTTCTTTTTGATATCTCAAGGAAAAGGTAAACTATCGCTATAATCTCAAACCTGCCTGATATCATGTTAACAATAAGAAATATCTTTGATGTTATGTCCATGTTTAAGGAGGTAATTCCTGTTGAAAGGCCAGTTGTTGTCACCGCGGCGACAGACTCAAAAAGCGAATCCAGGAAATTCTTTTGGTTAAGATAACTCAGCACAGTGGCTGTAACAAAAGACAATGAAACAAACAGCACTATTACCAGCATTGCCTCTCTAAAAGTTTTTTCTTCTTTTAGTTTCTCTGTTTTTGGTTCGTACGCATTGAAGGATGTGTTATACCTTGATGATGCTGAAGAGATGGACCTGGTAGAGGTGTCAGCAGATAATTTTTTGTTGGTTAGTTTTTGAGCAATCTGAAGAATTCTGCCCACTTTTATGCCTCCCGCTGTAGAAAAGGCAGTTCCACCGATCAGCATCAGGATTATTAACATTATCTTTCCCTCCTCTGGCAATGAGGGTATGTTGATAAACTGAAAACCAGAGGTGGTTGAGGCACTTACAACATGAAACACCGACACCATGAACTTCGATTGGATGTCTGTTGAAGCAATCATGAGGTAAAAAATAGGGATGGAGACAAGCATTATTGCAAAATAAACAAGAATTTCCGGACGCATCTTGTTAGTTTTAAGTTCCTTGCTGAACAGCGCATAATGAAACGCAAAAGGTAGAGCCGAAATAATCATGCCTGCCATCAGAATAAACAACTGTGTGGAGTTTTCCGCGGGTATTGATGTAGAGGTGGGTATAAACCCGCCGCCTGTAACGGTGCTAAATATTAGAGCGATATTGTGGATTACGCTATTATCGCCAAACAAGTACAGCAAGACAACCAAAGCTACTGTGTACACTGTAAAGATGACACTTATTGTTACTATCAGCTGTTTTAACTTTAGAATTCCTCCACTAATCATTCCTTTCATGTGGGCTAGTTTTCGTTCCGGGTAAAAGAAGGTGATTATTAAATAAACGAAACTCAAACCGCCTATCCACTGTGTAAAGGAGCGATAAAAATCAAAACTTGTTGACAAGTCTTCGGGATGGGATATTAAAGAAAGACCCGTTGTAGTAAACCCGGAAGCGCTTTCAAAGAAACTGTTTACAAAAAGAGATGGCATGTCAATGTCTTTATAGAATGGATTAACGTACATGTAGGGTATGCTTCCATAGAAACTTAACAGTACAAAACTCGAAACCAGGAGTATTGATGCTTGCCTTAGATTCAGGGGCGTTTTTTCTCCATAAGAATTCAATACAAAACCGGTTACAAACATGGATATGATGCCTAGAGAAATCCCGGTAGCCGATATTGTTTCTCCCAACAACGCAGCCAAAACTGCTGGAGCTATAAACAGTATTCCGGAAAACTGTAGAATAAAACCAAGGTTACCCCATATTGGCTTATAGCGCTCTCTAATTACCAGCCTGTAGTCTCTAAAGGTTCTCTCCAAAACCGATGTTCTGATGGCGGTAGCCAAGCTTTCCTGGGTTATGATGCCTAAAATGCTTACATTGTCTGTAACTGGAACTCGCTTTATTGCATTAAGCCTCATTATCTCCAGGGCCTGCCTTACATTTGCTTTTGCTGAAATAGTTATGATTGGAGAGGACATTACATTTTTTAGCAGCACTTGGTCAGAATCCTCTCCCCTCATCACTATCTTGTCCAAAATATCACTATCAGTAACAATCCCAGAGTATTTTTCGTCATTTTTTCCTTTGACGATAATTGTTTCGGCTTTTTTTGAATGCATTTGCTTAACCGCGTTTGCAGCGTCAATTTCTTCATCTAAAATAACAAACTGTCCGTGCATGTAGGATAATACAGAGCGCTCAAGGGTTTCAGTCACCATGATTGTTAGATTTAAAAGTTATTGGAAGAGCCAATATGTTTAAACTTTGCTGATGCAAAAAGACATATTCGGCATAACGAATGATGCTGTCGCCTTTTTAAATTATGATTAAAAATTTGATTAATGAGTGTTATAAAGGCCTAACATGTCTATTTATTAATTGTCATGTTGAAAAATTGGTTTATGGAATATCAGGTTGGAGTTGCAGAAGGTAAATCTTTCCTTTGGCTATATGCTTTCTTTAGCCATATTGGAGTTATAATGGTTGTAAGTGCAACCATGATGATTATGGATGTATAAATATCTGCTGATAGCGTCCCAGATGTCACACCTATGCCAGCCACAATCAATCCCACTTCTCCTCTTGATACCATTCCTATCGCTACCTTCATTGATTGTGCCCTGTCTTTAAGAAATACCATTGATGGTAATCCGCAACCTAGTAGTTTTGTTACTATGGCTATTGTTATTATTATTCCTGTAAGAAGCAGTACATTGAGGTTAATTCCTCTTAAATCCACCTGGGCCCCTATAATCGCAAAGAACAACGGAGCGAAGATAAATTGCAGTCGGTGAACATACTCTTCAATTTGTTTGATGAGTTTGGAACTCGCAACAGCCATCCCGGCTGCAAATGCCCCTACCAGGGGTGATAATCCAACATATGCTGCAATACCCGCTGTAGCAAAAAACATTGCAGTTGTAATTCCTTCTATGCTCCCTTGAGATTTCCATAGTTTTTCTCGGTGCAATATTCGAGGAACCAAAAAAATCGAGCCAATTAGCAAGGCCGCAAATAGCCCCAAAATTTTTATGATGAGGAAGGTGATCTCCATAATATCGGGTGTTGAGTTGCCGGTTTGGACCATTGTAATCACAACTGACAATACTGCGATGGCAAGAATGTCGTCTACTATTGCAGCTCCTAAAATTAATCGGGCTTCTTTCGTTTTCATCTTTCCCAATTCTGACAGTACCTGAATGGATATCGCTATGCTTGTTGCAGTCAATGCTGTAGAGATTAAGAGTATTTCAAAAATTTTTAGTCCATAAAGTGAAAAAACTATAAAACCTACAAAGAACGGCACAATTACTCCTAATGCGCCTACAGTAAATGACGCAATACCCCCTTTGAGGAATTCCCTTGGAGTGATTTCTAGTCCCGCGACAAACAAAATCACAATAGCTGCCAATTCCCCTATATGCCTGACTGTTTCATCCAAAACGACTAACGGACCGCCATTAAATAATGGCAATCCTCCCAAAGCAAAGGGGCCTGCAACTATCCCAGCTAAAAGCTCGCCTAAGACAACAGGCATCTTTAGCCTCTGAAAAAGCTCAGCAAACAATTTGGCAGTAAATAGCAAAATGGAAAGAGAAATTATTATGTGGACAAACTCAGATTCTGCAGCCATTTTCTAGTTTAACATACGTGGATTTCCATCAGTATAATAATATAACAAAATGAATCAAGAGTATGTGTTGATCTGCCTTTTTCAGGTAGGTGTTTTCTTCCCACTCATACCCTATCATACCTTATTAATTGTTAGAATAAACTCTTTGGTACGTCGTCAGAATCAAAATAATAACCCAGTATAATGTCTATATGATGGGCTAGTTTTGTATTGCTCTGCATCAAAACTACAATTGTTTTATCGTCTTCATAAATCTTTAATATTCTTAGTTTGTCATATTCGGAAATGGTCCATTGTACATTACCTAAAATACTGTACTTGCTAAAATGCCCTTTTTCCATCTCCTTGTTTTTTCCATTATTTTTATTTTCGGTGTCAATATCCAGCACTTTAAAAAGAAATTCAATTTTAGAGGCATCAATATCTGCGTTTTTTGCAATGTGTGTGTCCTTTATTTGTGAGGATTCTACAATAAAAACAGCGAAAATATCGTCGTCTACCTCAACCAAGTGTTTGATTTTATCATAACTATTTTTGTTATCCATTATTATGATGCATGTATGCGATATATGGCTTGACATGGCCAATTATTTTATTTTTTGGTTGTTGATGGATATTTTTATTCCCATTACCGTGGAGGAATTTGGTAGGGGTTAATGCACCAAGTATACAAATTATTTGCGCTGCAATGTTTTTTTGCAAATCTATTGGTATTTATCAGGAACATTTTATAGATTACTGAAAATGCATTTTCCACCTGTGGCGTTTTTGACGCTTTTGTCGTTGTTAATTATTTCACCATCAACTGTTTTTGCCATTCCATCTGTTATTGACCCCTCCTTAAAGGTTGAAACTGTTTTTGAGGGCATCAAGACACCTTCTAACATGGAATTTTTAGGTAATGATACCATTTTGGTCCTGGAGAAAAATACTGGCATTGTTGACAGGATTGTAAATGGGGCAATGTTCTCAGAGCCCTTACTTGATGTCAATGTATCAAGTGCACTTGAGAGAGGTTTATTGGGGATTGCTGTTGCACAAAGTGATAATAACATTACGCATGTTTTTTTGTACTATACCGAATCAAAAAGCGCAGATAATGGGGATGGATGCGATACACCCACTCATTGCAAACCCGGAAATGATCCTCTTGGAAACCGGCTTTACAGATATGATTTGGTGTCAAATAAGCTAGTTAACCCGAAACTCCTTTTGGATTTGCCATCAAAGCCAGGACCCGCTCATAATGGGGGCATTATAAAAATTGGACCTGACAACAATGTGTATGTTGTACTTGGCGAACTTGGTTGGATGAGTACCCAGGCCTCAAATGTGCCTCAAAAAAAGGCACCACCTGATGGGAGAGGAGGCATACTTAGGGTTACAGAAGATGGTCAGCCTTTGCAAGGGACTTTGGGGAATGGCACCAAATTGAAACTATATTATGCGTATGGTATACGCAACAGTTTTGGATTGGATTTTGATCCCGTAACCGGAAATCTTTGGGACACAGAAAACGGACCCTCATTTGGTGATGAAATTAACCTTGTAAAACCCGGATTCAACAGCGGATGGTCAAAGGTACAGGGGGTATGGGAAGTTACGGGGGGTTCTATGGGCAGGGAAAACACCCATCCGGATAGCCTGCTGTTAAACTATAGCGGAAAAGGCGTTTACGTTCCGCCAAAGTTCACATGGGGCATCCCTGTTGCCCCTACAGCAATAAAGTTTCTCTCTTCAGATAAGTTGGGAAATCAATACAAGAATGATTTATTTGTAGCTGGTGCGAATAATGGGCACATATATCATTTTGATTTGAATGATGGTGACAGAACCGAATTACTACTCAATGGGTCCCTTGCAGATAGAGTAGCCAATAACACTTTGGAAAATGAAGGCATAACATGGGGTAAGGGATTTGGAATAATTACTGATATGCGAATTGGACCCGCTGATGGATATCTATACATTCTTTCAATCAATCTTCCCAACGATAAGGGTACTCTATTTAGAATAGTTCCAGTGGGCGATAGCTAATTAAGCTCAGTGTCATGAGGCCACTTTTATTGATTGAGTTTTTGGTTGGTTCTGTAGCAGAATAGCCGCCTGCATTGTACTTTTTTTTTAATAAAGGAAAATCATCTTTGGGTGATTAATTGTTGTAATTTGGTTATTGCAAGTGCTGAATCAGAAAACCCAAAAAAAAAGCATAGGCGTTTTCATTACTAGAGTTAATTGTCTTGCATGTGTGATTTTGCGAAAAAGCGAAATGTCAATTTTTTGATTTATTTGTTTTTTTTGCTGGTGATTTATTGTTCATTAAGATGGATAAGATGGTTTAGCATTGCCTAATCCAATATGCAACTATAGCGTGATTAAAGATCCATCTTGGTTTTTATTGATTTAGAGCAACCTCGCTAACGATAAAATGCTGATGTTGGGTTCAGCCTCGAATAGGTAGGGTAAATCTAACTGTCGCGCCCTTGCCGTCTCTATTATGCTCTGCCCATATGCTTCCACCATGCGCTTCCACCATGCTCTTTGATATGAATAAACCCAGGCCAATCCCCTGAAAGGATTTGGTGATAAACTTTGTAAACAGCCTTGGAAAAACCTCTTCATCAATTCCAATGCCCGTGTCTTTTACACTGACAACAACCATTTCTTCAACACCTCCATTGTCACTGTTGGTCACTTTCCTTTCGGCCTTTATGGATATGGTGCCATCTTGAGGGATGAACTTGATGGAGTTGCTGATTAGGTTTGAGATAACCTGGCTTATGCCATTCCTGTCCCCATAAACGGTCAAACCGTCGCCATCACCATCCAACTCGTACTCAAACTTTATGCTTTTGCCATCTGTGTTGTTTTTGTAGCTGTTGATGTTGTCAAGTATTGTCTCAACAATCCTGAAATGCTCTTTATCTAGGCCCATCGAGTTGCCCTCAATTTTTGACACCTCCAGAATATCATCAGATAGTTTTTTAAGCCTCTTTGCGTTTCTGCCAATTACATCAAGCAACTCCTTGTGTCTGTCGTCTGTTACACTGCCCTTAAGAATGTCCGTTATCCCAAGTATTGGCTGTATTGGCGTCCGCAGCTCATGGGCTGCTGTGTTGATAAACTCTATTTGCAACTTGTCTTGAATTTGGAGCTGTTCGTACATCTCTGTTTGCCTCCAGAGGCTTTCAAATATGGAGGCATAAGATATGGACGTCGATGCGCCCTCTATGTATATTGCCAAACCCACCGCATCGTGTAAATCGAGTACACTGTCGTTCCTAATTTCAAGAATTAGGGTTTTCTGTTTGTCAAACGTCATGATGCCTATCTTTGTGGTTAGAGAAAATTGTAAAATCTTGAATTCAATATGGGGATATTGAGATATTGTTTTGTTTATCGAATCAACATGCTTTGTATCTACTGGAATCAGGATTTTTACCTTTGTCCCTTTTTGCCCCAAATCATCCAATACCTTATAGCCTCCAATCCTTTCTACTCTGATAAACCCCATTGCAGAAGATAGCAAGATCAGTATCTCTTCTTTGGTGGATTTGTTTAATTCGGCGACAAACTTAATCGACTCTTTCGGATTTGGCATTATTTCTACATTTATGTAGTGTCCCTCTTCGATATCCCTGATTCGGGATTTTGCATCAATGCCAGTTTTCCACAGCTCCTTAAAAATCGCGCCATAGTGGTTAAGGTATAGAGTGTCGTTGCTACTGAGCAGGTTAGTGACCATTATTCCTCCCTCCATCTTTTCTATGGTGGAGTTAAGCATTTTGTCGCTTAGGGCAAAACTGGGGAGCGGTATGCTTTTCACATGGCGTACGTTTATTCCTTCATCCAAAAAAGATTTTGCCAACTCTATATCCTTGTTGTTGTTTATTGCCGTAATCCATCTGACCCCTTTATGCTTTCCGTTTCTGTGCCTTTGCACGGCGTCTTTGTACACATCAAAGAAATTGTTGTAAATTAACTGCATTCCCCCAGTTGTGGAGCAAACAGACAGACAGCCAGACCATTTAGCCAACTCTGTTATCCTTTTTGATATTTCCTCCTCACTTTCCAACACCTCTGTTTTTATTGGCTCTGTTCCTTCCTCAATTTCCTTTATCTTTTGCTCAGCTGGAATGCCTGTTTTCCATAATGTTTCGTAAATATACTTTCCTTGCTCAACAACCTCCTTTACATTGCTATAGATGACTTGTGTAAGGGGGGTATTTTCCTGTAAAACGGTCGTGGCCATATACTCTGTCTCACTTACTGCAATGCCGCCCCTAACATCATCTAGATGCCTAAGTTCATCCACCAGTTTGGCAAGTTCCTTGCAATGCGCGACATTTTCATTTGTAATTTCTGTAAAGGCCCTTATTTTCCCACCCCTTTTTCGAATATTTATATACCCTTCCCGATATTCAGCTATGTCTACTACTATTGAAGGGGCAGCCTTGTCAAAGAAAATATCCATTCTTTCCTTAACATTATTCATAAAATAGACTCCTCTCCCAACCGCTTTCTCAACTCCATAGAGAATCTCTGAACTTTTATCTTTGATAGGAGGATAGGATGGAGTGGTCGTAGCGTTTTTCACTTCATAGTGATGAATCCTGCAATATAAGGGATACTGGATAACTTGCATGTATTTGCATATGCCTTGTTCAAGATGGCAAGGACAATGCCCTATTGCTAAAAGGCCTGCAAAGCCGGACAAAACAAGACACCAGAGCACCATGTTTTCAAAAGGAGGGAGAGTTAGGCATGCGTATCATATTGTCTATAGGTCTCCATAAAGAAAATGACAAGCAAAATCTTTTTCATTGCAGGGGATGCATCAATAGGCAGATAATGCAGTTTCTTTACGGGTTATGTCACCATGATGGATCTTGAAAGGTCATAGTTCGGAAATCGTGTTTAGGATGGGTTGTGTTAAGAGTTCTGCAAATACATTGGTAATGTTTAACGTAAGGTATTTGTAGAAATTTACTTCATTTGCTTTTTAAAAAATGGTATCAAATAAACGATTACCACACACCCATCTTGTTTGTGAAAACAACCCCAATTTGTTTAAAAACACAACTAGGCCATATACTACACAACTGCTAACCAAGGTGATATGCCTTTGCCTACTAAACAATATTAAAAATTTTACGGGTCAGAGAAGGAGGGGGGGGAGGGCTTTAATCTTTTTATATTGACTCAACTATTGGTTTTCTATAAATTTATTATGAATAAGGTGAATTGTGGTATTGCTAATAAAATAGGTCTCTTTACAGTTTTATCCGTTTTTCTTGCAATGGTGATAACTCCGCCGCTTTTGAGCCCAACAATCCATGGGGCTGGAGTAGGGTTGAAAATAAATGTCCATGTAGATGGTGCGGGGAAAGTATGCGCATTCTCTGCCGTGGAAAACCTTGGATGCAAAACTTCTATTGGGCAAGGCGTTGTAAATTTCCAATTCAGTGAAGGTGGGGTAGCGATGGGAGATAAGTTTACAGCATGCTTTAAAAACAATTGTGTTGAGAAAGTAAATGGACCCAAAAACGCACCTGAAGACGTTTTTATACCTGGACCAAAAACGATCTCCGATTTAGGTAATAACACAGATGGTGGTGGTGGATACGGTAATGGCGTTCCGGCAGAAACCCAACAGCCTAAAAAAAATTACAATCCGTCACCAGCAAATTTGAAAGATCGAATTCCTTTGTTTTGTGATGAAGTAAATCAAGGCAATTATAAAGCCGCGGTGGAAATTGCTGGGTTACTGGGGCTTGAACCCATCGACGTGGCATTACGTGGTGGATGCATGGGATTTGGGTTGGGCGAGTATTTGAGTTTGAACAATACTCGCTAATTCATATGCCCTTTTTGTCATATTGTTTTTGATATCCTTTCAAAAACAATTGAAACCATGAGA
The DNA here is from genome assembly GCA_963779615.1 of uncultured Nitrososphaeraceae archaeon. Taxonomy (GTDB): domain Archaea; phylum Thermoproteota; class Nitrososphaeria; order Nitrososphaerales; family Nitrososphaeraceae; genus Nitrosocosmicus. The sequence goes on along the minus strand of CAVZZA010000003.1, from coordinate 455,791 downwards.
TGTCAAAAACAAAAACAACCTGTCCTGGCATCAAGCAAAAAACAAACCCTGGATTAAGAGGCAGTGTCGCTTTTTATACAAAAACGATTAACAATACTCATGCAACACGCACTCACCCTCTGAACTGATGTGCTTCATAACCCCAAATTTTGGCTGGACTTGATTATCCTGCAATGATTTAACAAGCCAAGATGCAATAGGTACCCATTATTATAGGCAGATTCATCAATATAGTGTGGTGATAACCTGAATGAACAAAGACATCGCCTATGATACCGATGATGCTGGGTATAAAAAGATAAAATTCCATATCCCTCCGCTTTCTGATGCTGTCACTACTGCCGCTACCACTACTATCAATACTAATGCTGATAACGATTATGAATATTTGCAGGGAGAGTTATCTGTTCCCTATCCGTCCCTAGGCTTGAAATCTCTTATAATATTTTCTCATGGTAGCAGCAGTAGCAGAAAAAGCATCAGAAACAGGTATGTAGCCCGCATATTGAATAACAATGGATTCGCAACCTTGCTTACAGATTTACTTACGACAAATGAAGTAAATTCAGATATGAAAAATCAAAAAATCATGGACAACAATAGGGAAGAGTGTGGCATACTAAACAAATTTAACATTCATCTTCTCTCAAGTAGGTTAACAACCATAACCAAATGGGTAATAGAAAACATTTCTGAAGTTAATGGTTTGCCAATAGGCTATTTTGGAAGAAGCACTGGAGCAGCCGCAGCCATCGAATCAGCAGTAGCTAATGATGCGTCAAATCTGAATTCTCTTTCTCATAGGATATATTCTATTGTCTCAAGAGGCGGAAGACCTGACTTGGCCGATTCTAACGCTCTAAAAAACGTCAAAGCTGCAACTCTCTTGATAGTTGGGGCAAAGGATTCTGAAGAGATGATAGAATTGAATAGACAAGCACTACAACATCTAACAAGTTCAAAATCCAAAGACTTGGTGGTTGTACCCGAGGCAGGCCATTTATTTGACAATAATGAAAACATAATTGAGGAAGTTGCAAAACTTTCGTCAGAATGGTTTGCCAAAAACATGGTTATGAATGACCCATGACTTTGTTAAATGCTGTTTGGTAAATCAAAGGTTGCATCATCATTTTCACCATTGTTTGCTGCTGCCATCATCTCCTCATCAAAGGCATACTTGTCAGTCTATGTCATCCCTTATGTCCTCCACTGCTGTGAGTATAGGCTCGGTAAGACTTTTCTACGCCTATGCTTTATCCCCTGTCAGTTACCTGTGCTAAAAGGGTTTTTTCCACGGGGAGGCATTTGCATTAAATGCAGGCCTTTTGAGTTATGCCGTACATGTCCACGCATCCCTTTTGGAGTCACAGCCTGCGAGTGTTCAGTTGACAGAGGAGAAACAATTCCATCCCCTGTGTAGGTAAGATTCTTTAGCCTATGCTCAACTCTGGCTAGAAGGGTGGTTATGGTAAACAATCATCATTATCGCCAGAGCTGAAAGGGGAAGCAGCAGGCATGGGTTCAGTGAGTTGAGTGCCATCTGCAGAATACATATGTATTGCTGGCCTCATCTAGAATAAGAATATGATTCATTTCGACAGGGACAGGAAACACAAACAGATAAAGCAGTATCCTTTCGAAAGGTTTGCATCGGTCAGAAGGTACATCGATTTTGACTTTAAGAGCCCCTCCTGGATGTTATGTGTATCAGACGCCAATGGACAGTTTAACTTATGGAGACAGAGTTATGCTTTGGCATTGGAAGAGTCGCAGTGTTCTTCTTATCCCTTAACCAATTTTGTGGACAATTCGGTAAGACATGTTTTTTCTTCCCCTGCGGATAACAGTGCGATATTTTTTGCAGACCATAATGGAGATGAAAATTTCCAGATATACAAAATAGAGGATGTTTTTAATGGTTGGCCCGAGCAAATAACCTTTAAACCGCAAATTAGGTATGAGTGGGGATCAGAGTGTTTTAGTCATGATGGAAAACACATAGCATATGGCTCGAATGAAAAGGACCCCTCTAATATGCTTGTATATGTGAGAAATCTGGAAAGCGACAACGACGATAGCTTTTGTATTACCGATAGAGGAGGCTGGTACATCCCGGGCTACTGGTCTCCAAACAACAAAAAACTAAACTGTTCCCAATTAGTTACTCTTACAGATTACTCGATCTGGATTCTGGATCTGGAAAGCAGAGGCATGGAAAAAATTGATTTAGGCGAAGAAAAAAGCCGGTTTATTGTTGGACCATGGTCTCCCAATGGAAATGGCTTTTACATTTTATCTGATTTAAACAGGGAGTTTATGGGTGTTGCATTTTACCATATTGACAAATCACAACTGGAATGGATAGCGACTCCCCAGCACGATGTGGAGTTGATAGATATCGGTTTGGATGGAAAGCTGCTTGCATGGACGGAAAATGTGGACGGTTATAGCAAGTTGTATGTCAAGGACTTGGAGGGTCAAAAAGTCAGGGAAGTTGCTCTAACCCTCGTTACAGACACCGCCGCCATTTCCTTGGAGGGGGTTATTGAGAAGTTAAAACTGTCCCCCGACGGAACGCGAATAGGCCTTATGATGGATTGCCCTACATCTCCAACCAATGTTTATGTGGTAGACATAGGCAAGAGCGGAGAATACCCCTGCACAAGAGTTACTACGTCTCTGCTTGGCAACCTATCCGAGAACATGCTGATTAAACCCCAACTGATGAAATACAAAAGCTTTGATTCATTGGAGATTTCTGCCTATTTTTACAAGCCTTTCGCCACTGCGGATGCCACTGCAAGCCTGCAAAAGATAGCTGAAAAAAACGGCATTAGATTTGGCGCCGTCTTGTCAATCCATGGTGGTCCAACTGCTCAGGAGAGGCCCTATTATGATTATTCTGGACTTTATCAGTATCTAGCCTACAACGGGTTGGCGGTTGTTGCACCAAACTTTAGGGGAAGTACTGGTTATGGAAAAAGCTTTGAGAAAAGGATATACCATGACTGGGGCGGCAATGAACTAAAAGACATTGAACACGCAATAAAATGGCTGCTGTCCCAGGATTGGGTTGATCCTAAAAGAATAGGCGTTTTTGGCGGCAGTTTTGGGGGGTTTGCCACGCTAAGCTGTGTAACCAGGCTGCCCCAGTATGGCCTGAGGGCTGCGGTGGATATAGTGGGCCCAAGCAATCTTGTTACCTTTCTTAAGACTGTTCCAGAGCATTGGAAGAACTTTACGTTCGAGCTGGTAGGCAATCCGGAAAAGGAAGAGCGTTTCCTGAACGAAAGATCCCCAATTACTTTTGTAGATGACATTAACCCGGCAACTAGCTTGTTGGTGATACAGGGTGCCAATGACCCCCGGGTAGCAAAAAGCGAATCCGATCAAATAGTCAAAAAGCTAAGTGACAAGGGGTTGGATGTGGATTACATGGTTTTTGAAGACGAAGGGCATGGCTTTACTAAATATAGTAATCAAATAAGGGCATTAAAGAAAGCCGCAGAATTTCTGGTAGAAAAGTTAACCTGATGTGAGGGATGGGACGAGTCCAAAATTTTTCTTTACTTGGAGATAATAGGTGGGTTTATTGGCAATAATTTTAATTTCTAATTTGCCATGCTATGCATATTCTTCCTGTTGAAGGTAGCCTGGTTATGGTGCCTTCCATTTTAATGGTGGAATATGTCAAAACCACCAAACGACTGCATTTGCGGCAGCCTCCAAAACAGCCGCCTTATCATGCACCGTGAGAATAAGGTGCTATGCTCATTCCCAACAGACCATTTCAAAAGATCAACAACCATTTTAGTCCCTGCTGCTTTAGCAGCAATCCACTCCTTTTCCTAACAGGCACACACAGACAGGAACAAACAATAATCCTTGCTCGATTTCCATTATGTGCCTTAAGTCAGACAATCCAAATCGGAATAAGAAGAGGTTGGGAGCCACTGGATTTGCTATATCTGCAATACCTGTGGAAGAAAATCCATGTGGTATTTTTGGCCTCACCCTGGCATAACGAAGGGAGGCGCTTCACCCTCCTTCTGCTAGATCTGCCTTTCAGTTAAGGTTTTGAACTGTGATGACTATTCGCAACTTTATAGCCGACCGATTAAATGCGCGAGTCGTGCCTGTTCATCATCATCATCATCACCACCTCCTGCACCTGCAGTGGGCACCAGGGACACCATTAGCTCATCCAGGCCTGCTGCCAAAAGTTCGGTAAATCGCGCAGATACTGTTGCCTCACTTCCTGAGACAACCAAACTCTCCACAAGATCATCAGACACCGCCTGATGATCAGATGTTATCGGCAAACCCGCATTGGTGAACATGTTGGCATAGAAAGGAACATGGGCATAGAAGTCAAGCATTTGGTGTCCCGCAGCCAGTACAAATCTCCGGTCATCGCTAAGCGCTACTGGCACATGCGCAACCAATGGTGGAGATGCCCGTCCAAACGCATCTGCTGATGTGCGCAATGCCGGAATTCCCGTGTGAAGCAAATACGGAACAGGGCATGCCCAGGAAAGGGCTCCATCAGCTATTTGCCCTGCTAACTTGAATGCCTTCTCTCCCAGTGTCGAAACAAGCACTGGAACCTGCGATGTGCGGGGCAATGTGGCCGCAACATTATAGTAATGCCCTCGATGATCCACGTTCCCCTCCCAGAGCGCCGCACGCAGCACTTGCACATATTCGCGAAGATGGTTTAAGGGTGCTATCTGTTGCAAGCCGTAGGCTCCTTCTATGATAAATCGGTGACTGGGGCCTATTCCAAGGCGCAACCGGCCAGGTGCGAGATCGTGTAAAGCTAAAGCCTGCTGAGCAAGGACGAGAGGGTGACGCGGATAGGTTGGCACGATTGATGTTCCCAGGCATATTGTGGATGTTTTTGCCGCCGCCGCAGCAAATGTCGTCATTACGTCTGGCCAAAAGGGAGGCTGACCCATCCATACCTGTCGCACTCCGGCAGCTTCTGCTGAAACAACGGTTTTGACAGCAGCCGCCGCGTTGGACCCATCCACGACTAGTCCAACGCGTTCCCGTCTTGGCCGAGTACTTGGGGTACTTGGGGTGACTTGGAGATTTGAATCCATTGCCACTTGTTCACCTCCAGATGTGTCGGTCGTCCCGTCAGAGCGGATTTTCATTGTTTCTCCTATGGTTTTTCACCTTATCAACCATTGCTTGGTGATCCACAAGCAAGGCCATAACCAAAGGCATAACCAGGCTTGGGTCATCCTTTTCCTTTGACTTTATGGCCTCATTGTATTTGCAGTAGCACTCTGAAATCATGTTTAACAAAAGACGCCTGTCTGCTTCTGTTGGCAGACATTCCATAAAGCTGCTTAATCGTTGCATTATGCTCTGGTATGCATTGTCTTTTGGTTTTGGTGTTTCAGAGCCATCGAAATACCTGTGCATAAACCTAAATCAAAAATGGATTATATAAGAATAGTTCACTTAATGAAAAGATATCTATCTATTTTTATGTCCGTTCTCAGTTCTTCTAATGCCTCTTGTACTTGTTTGTTAGGCGCAAGGCCCAGCTCAACCCGATAAAATACTTTATCCCCTATGGGTTTTACATAAGCCATTAGGACTGCCAAACAATGGGATTTCTATGTCGGACAATTTTATCTGTGCAACCCCTCAATCTCTACATCCTTGTTGACGTCACAATCTTTTAGAATCCACTTTCTTACAGGCAGAACAATATTATCCCTCACATCAGACAAATGAATCCTGAACTTGTCTTCTACCCTACCTAGAAAAGAAAGGCTATCCAAAACATCCTGTTCATGATGGAGCCTAAAAGGCCTGTATCTGCATCCAACGTAAATCATCACACTTCAGTTGGGGTGAACCTGAAACTCCACAGTATAAACGCCTATTATCTGATCCGTGGCGGCCTTGGCAGTTCCCTTGCAAGGCCAGGTTATGAGCTCATAGTTTTCCTTGGATATTGAGGTCATGATCTATAGTTTATGTACTTAGGGAAAAGACGGAACGAGTTGCTAACATTGACTTTACGATTACCAGAATGGCCTTCCTCTTTATTATTGGTAGTAGTAGCCATGCATTAGAAAAAATGGCAGCAGCATTTTGTAATTGTCTTTATATTTAGCCGTTATAACATAAACACCACAAGGTTGAAAATTGTATTTAATGATCCCACTTTTTCTTTGCAACTGCTTAGGGCACTAAGCGAAACATACTATAAGGGAGCCGATATCGGTGAATGCCTCTCTACCGCCTATCGCATCAAGGAGGGTGATTTTGAAAGCTGGCATGTAGAATGGTTAAATACAGCCAAAAGGGTTCACAGCTACGCAGACAGGTGTCTATCTGAAGGTCATACCACAAGTGCTCGAGAGGCATACCTTAGAGCCTCAAACTACTACCGTGTTTCAGAGTTTTTGATTATGGATCCGGCGGATTCGAGGATTCAGGCCACATGGGGAAACAGCAAAGAATGCTTTAGTAAGGCCGCCCGCCTTTTCCCATTTGTTGTGGAGCCAATAGAAATACCATATGAAGGGACAACTACCCTGCCTGGCCATTTTTATCAACATCCGAAAGTTTATGGTGATAGTGGAGTCAATAACACTACGATCATTAGTGCCAATAATGGCAATAACAATGATGATTACAACAATAACAAGCCACCACCATCAATTCCTCCGTCCTCATACCCTCGTCCAACTTTGATAGCCCATGGGGGTTTTGATTCCACCTTGGAAGAACTATACTCGTCTGCTGCTGCTCCAGCGCTAGAAAGAGGATATAACTGCCTGACATTTGAGGGGCCTGGTCAAGGTGGGGTCATACGTAAGCAAAAGATTCCATTCAGACAGGATTGGGAAAAAGTTGTGACTCCCGTCATAGACTTTGTTATGAACAGAAAGGAAGAATACGGCATTGATGCAGACCGTATTGCATTGATGGGAATAAGCATGGGAGGCTATCTGGCTGCCAGAGCTGCTGCTTTTGAGCACCGCATATCCGCGTGTGTTCTCTATAATGGTGTTTATGATGGATATGAGGCTATGGCGTCTAGTTTCCACAAACCGCTACTAACGGCGATAGAGGAAGGCAATTCAGAAGTTGTCAATGCAGCAATAACAAACCTCATGGAGTCCGATCCAAATGTAAGGTTTAACGTGTTGCATGGGATGTGGACAACCGGGACAAATTCACCTTATGACCTTATAATCGGCTCTAAAAACTATACAACAAAAGACATTTTAAAAAACATTCAGTGCCCAACCCTGGTCCTTGATGCCGAGAAGGATGATTCATTTCCCGGACAGCCAAAGAAAGTGCATGATGGGTTAACAGGATCCTCCTCAAAGAAATACATCCTCTTTACAGAGGGGGAAGGTGCAGAAGAGCACTGTCAATGCGGAGCCCCTGCTCTCTCAAACCAAAGGATATTTGATTGGCTGGATGAGACCCTTGATTGCAACATGTTGCCACCAAAGAGCATTCTGTGACTGTCGATTAAACACTGTATGGAAATGGGTGGTTGTATAGACATAATTTCTGCTATCATACCTGTTGTATCCATTATCGATTGCTCTATTATCGTCTGGACCGTATTTTAGCACCGTTATAAGTGTGGACCGGTGTGGTTTGCGGCAAAAATGGCATAAAACTATAAGTTTACAGGAAGTGAATCAAACCAGAGGATTATCGCTATGGATCAAAATCTGGTTCATAGGCTATTATGAACTGACATGACATGCCAATAAAGGTCCGTTTAACTGGGGATGTATAAATTCTTGCTATATGTATTTCTATTACTCGGACCCACTTCCCCGTGCTTCAACAGACAAGAAATATTTATTATAATTCCATTTTTGTTCCAAACATGAGATTGCATAGAACAATGGAATTTGGATTTACCCGAATTCAAGTAACAATGGCCCTTAGCAATTTGTATTTTAATTCCAATTGTAAAATTGAGCTATTCCGGATATGAAATCATGGGTATGAAAGAATCGTCTTTTCTAATTCTTAATGCTGCCTAAAACCTCTGTCACTGTTTTAGTTGGATATCAATCGGTGATTTTGCTTAGGACATTTCATGTTTACCCTGTGTGTTAGGTTGCGTCTTAGCTAGATCGTATGCTCTAGAATCTTCATCAATCTCAATCGCTGCCTGGGGTGTCTTACTTTTGATGATGTCCTATGAATTGATGGACATATTTGTATATTTGGGAATTTAGTGACCGCCTATTCCATCTCTTGGTTCTAGTATTTTTGCATTCCATTTTGATAAAAATACAAAATATGTGTGAATAGGCTAATTGTATCCCAGATGAACGCTGCTGGAGATGCACGTTACACAAAAGTCACCGATTTGCAATACAAGTTCTGATATTCTTTGTAATCCCCTGCCGGCTGTAGAAGCATCACCCACAGAAAGTTTTAAGATCATTTGTCGAGAACTTTTTATATGCCGCTCTATGCTATAGAATGCTTTCATCAATCATTCTGACGTAATTCTTTATTGTGGTACAAATTATAATAAACCTCAGACAAGGCTAGACATGGTCAATCTCAAGATAGAAAAACTCACCAAAAAGTACGGAGATGCGAACGTACTGAATGGTTTTAGCATCGACATCCAATCTGGAGAATTCATGGTGCTTTTGGGTCCATCTGGGTGCGGAAAGACCACCGCATTAAGGTGCATAGCAGGCTTAGCATCACCCTCGAGTGGACAAATATTTCTAGGGGATGAAAAAATAAATGAACTGTCTCCCCGGGACAGAGATGTGGCAATGGTTTTTCAAAACTATGCTCTTTACCCGCACATGTCGGTTTATGACAACATTGCATTCCCGCTAAAAATGAGAAGGAAATCCAAATCCCTCATTCAAGAAAAAGTCACTGACATGGCAGAACTTTTGGGCATAAGAGAACTTTTGGGGAGAAAACCAAAGGAACTAAGCGGTGGACAGATGCAAAGGGTGGCCCTAGGTAGAGCTTTGGTCAGGGAACCCAAATTGTTTCTCATGGATGAACCACTGAGTAATTTGGATGCAAAGCTTCGAACGCACATGAGGACAGAAATAAAGAAACTCCAAAAGAAGATTAGAATAACCACCCTTTACATAACACATGATCAAGTTGAGGCCATGAGCATGGCTGATAGGATTGCCGTAATGAAAAACGGCATGATACAGCACATCGGAACTCCCGATGAGGTTTATAACCATCCCAAGAATACATTTGTGGGCCAGTTTATCGGCAACCCGCCTATGAATTTAATCAAGGGGTCAGTCAGTGACAAGTCAATGCATTTATTTTCGGGATCGGTATCTATTCCACTTGCCGACAAGTCATTACTGGGGAAAAATATGCCAACAGAATTTGTTCTTGGAGTAAGACCAAGGGACATAATTATCGCTAAAGGAGCAAATGTGACGGCAGAGATAAGATTCCAGGGAGTTGTAACTTTTATTGAAATGCTGGGTGATGACACTATAATCGAGGTAAATGTTGAATCAAATAATTTACTTGTTGCAACAAACACCATATCAAACAACTTCCATCCTGGTGAAAAAATAGAACTGGGAATTGAGTATTCAAAGATACATTGTTTCAACCAAGAAGGAATGAGGGTAGATTGATTGTCGCGCCTAACGGTTCATTGTCCCATAACCTAATGAACATTTAAAACAGGTTATTATTCTGGAAATGAGGCAGTTGGGGATTTTTACTACGAGTAATGCTTAAAAAAGGTGCTATAGCTATAAGACTAATGAAGTTATTTGCATCTTCACTGACTGCATTAGCTTTAATTGTCTTTGTGTCTGTTTACATGCAAAATAATTGTGAAACAGTATTCGGCCAGCAACAAGTAAAACTCACTGCAATTGTTGCCGAACCCAAGGAAAGATGGGATATCCTGTTTGAAAAGGCTTTAGTCAAGTTGAGGCAAAACCATCCAGAACTGGATATCCAGATCGACCATCGTGTGCTGCCATATGACACAACCAGAACACAGATATTGACTTCCCTGGCGGGGAAAACCCCAATAGATTTGATATCCGTAGATCAAATATGGCTTGGAGAATTTGCAGAAGGTGGCTTTCTCATGGACTTGACCGACAGGGCAAAAGACTGGGGCAGAGCCAATGAATGGTATCCGACCAACTGGGAAGGAGGCAAGTACAACAACAAAACATATGGCATTTGGTCATGGACTGACGTGCGGGCATTGTGGTATTGGAAAGACCTAATAAAAGAAGCCGGAATTAACCCCGAAAACCTGACTACATGGAACGGCTATATAGAGTCTGCCAAAAAACTAAACAATGTATTGAAGGACCGCGGAATCCAAGGGGTGCATTTAGTTGGAGCGGCTCATTCGCCTGACATGTGGTACCCATATTTATGGATGCTTGGAGGTCAAATACTTGAACAAAGACCGAACCATCCTGAAAAGGGGTCATACTGGTATCCCACTTTCAATAGCCCACAGGGAGTAGAGGCATTAGGGTTCCTAAAAAAACAGGTAGATGCAGGTATTGCACCCCAGCCAAACCACTTTTGGGGGCAGGAATTTGCAGATAAAAAGTTTGCAGTCATGTTGGAAGGATCATGGTTGTTGGGGACTTTTCCTAGAAGCGAATGGAATACATTGGATGAAAGAATAGGCATGCTTCCGCTGTTTCCAACTCCATCCTCCCACGTCAACACAACTACAATGATGGGAGGGTGGGAGTTGAGTATCCCTCAAGCATCACCACACAAGGATTTAGCATGGGAGCTTTTGACACTTATGGTCAATCCGGACATTTTGACACCAATGCTGCAACAAGAAGGCTACCTCCCAACCCAAAAACCAATAGGTGAGGGAAGATATGCATCCCAACTTAACAGCACCATACCCTACTACTCTGAACTGGTCTCCATGATACCGCAGGGACACAGCAGGCCAAACATTCCCGAATATCCACAAATAGCTGAGAACATAAAACAGGCAATAGACGAGGTCTTTTACCACATCAAGGAACCCAAGCAGGCTTTGGACGATGCGGCCAAAAGGACTGCTGATGTTCTTGGCTGGCGGTAAACCCCGAAAAACCCATTTTATTTTTTCCTGAAATGCGCGCCATAGCAAAATATGAGCCATATGTTTACCTCTTACCGGCACTATCAATATTATTTGTATTTCTGCTGTTTCCGTTCTTTTGGAATGTTTACATCTCCCTACATGAAGTCTCTATAACCACAATTCTCAAGGAATGGGAATTTGCATGGCTGGATAACTTCTTTGAGGTTCTGAGTGATCCGAATTTTAACACATCGGTTAAGACATCCATGATATTTGTTGGAGGATCAGTGGCGTTTCAGTTTCTAATCGGCCTTGCCATTTCCTCCCTGCTGAATCAGAACATTAAAGGAAAGCAAGTTTTCATGGCCGTCATTATGATTCCTTGGGTAACTTCAGGATTGATTGCTGCTTTTTCATTCAAGTTTATTTTTGACAACAGTTTCGGAATCATGAACTACATGTTAAATTATCTCGGATTTTCCCCTGTTGCATGGCTATCTGATCCAAACATCGTTGTATGGTCTATCATGATAGCAAACGTTTGGTACGGAACGCCATTTACCATTTTATTCCTCACTGCAGGGTTATTGTCGATAAATCCCTCTATTTATGAATCTGCAAGGGTGGATGGAGCCTCAAAAATCAAATCATTTGTTTATCTGACCCTTCCTCTGCTAAAGTCGTTCATAATAATAGACATTATTCTGATAACAATCTGGTCTGTAAATTTTTTTGAAATACCTTTGATAATGACCGGGGGCAATCCCCTGTATGCAAGCACCCCTGCCTCACTATACATGTACAGGCAGGCATTTGAATTTGGGCTCTTGTCGAAAGGCTCAGCAGCAGGAATAATGCTGTTATTCATCAACATAACGGTTGCTATCGTGTATATCCTTGCATTAAAACGGAGATGACATAGACATGGGCAGACTCTCCAACAAGGGAATTGAAAAGATTGAAAAATCATTTGTTTATGTCGCGATATCTGTATTTATAGGCCTCACCTTGTTTCCCTTGATTTGGGTTTTCACCACATCCCTAAAACCAAATGATGAGGCAATGAGTTTTCCTCCAAAGTTGATTCCTGAAAAGGTCACGCTTGAAAACTATTTTTTTGTGTTTACGAATTCTGCCATAATAAAGAGCCTGTACAACAGCCTAATAGTCAGCTTTGGGAGCATGATTTTAAACGTTACAATTAGCGCCCTTGCCGGGTATGCTCTAGCCAGGTTTCAATTCAAGGCGAAGAATGTTTTCTTTTACCTTATCCTGGGTTTGTTTATGATACCTATTGTCATTAACATAATACCCCTATACAGCATTCTTGCAAAACTGGGGCTGCTCAATTCCCTGATTTCTCTAATCCTTACATTTCAAATACTGATAATACCACTAAACGTCATGCTGCTAAAAAACTATTTTGAGACGATACCAAAGGAACTAGAGGAGTCTGCGTTAATCGATGGATGCTCAAAGATAGGGGTTTTGAGAAGGATTACTATACCGTTATCTATGCCTGGATTTGCGGTCGCATCAATATTCTCATTTATCTTTTCCTGGAATGAATTTGTCCTTCCAGTTGTGCTCGCAAACTCTCCGGACTCCACACTATTTCAGGTAGCGCTTTATCAGTTTATTTCCCTGTATAGGATAGAATGGGGTTATTTGGCTGCGGGAATCACTGTTGCGATCCTGCCAGTGATTGTCCTCGTCATTGCATTTCAAAGGCAAATGATCAAGGGATTCACGCTGGGGTCCGTAAGGGGATAGAGAGGGAGGAAGGCGATGCGGCCGACACAAGAGATGAGGGGGCAACCTGAACATGAACCCGATGCTTTATTGTACCGCGACTCCACAGCCCCACGGGTACCCCTTCCCTTCATCCAAGAAAACATGGTGCTTTCCAAAAAACTGATCGAGTTTGGGACAACCATTTAGGGTTACAGGGATTCTCTAAAGGGCGCCGGAGCCGTCCTTTCACTAGTGCTGCAAGTTTTGCAATACCCAAAAAAGATCCTGAAAGCCTGTGATAGTGCCGGTTTGTTTCATAAAATCAAAAAATGATTCTCCCCATCTTTCTTTAGTACTTCTCCCTGGTCAATGGCGATTTTAACTCACAAATACAGTCTTCAAGGCATTTTCGAATTATTATGGTTAATGCCCTGCTGTAAGGCCCGCCCCAAATCATGCCTTGCCACTCAACATTAGATCGTTGGCTTATGCTGCTGCACGCTACAGAGAAAAGACCTCATTCATGGACCTCACACCAGAAAACATGCTGAAGGCGAGCGTGTCCTGAGTCTAGCGATGGGCCACTAGGCCAGCCCGTGATCGACAGACGTTTTGACAAAAGTAGGGTTGGGGGCACTAGAAGTAGTTCGTCAGAGGCACTTATAACCCAGTCTTCGCTGACAGCCCGACCCAAAAAGAGATCATCGCCTTTTCACCTGGCACTGTTGCAAGTATCACCTTTGTGCCTCCACATCCGTCTCCCCATCCTACTCTCCATACCTGACAGGTTCCTCAACTGCGTTCTGCACGTTTCTGTCAATGCAATGCAACCACAAAGCCTTTTTACCATGGCCTTCTTGTCATTCCCTCTTCTGACGACCATGGCATTAAAGCCCATCCTATTGGCGAACTGAATGACAGATGCCCAAGTCCGCCAATCCCAAGTATCGCCACTACATAGCCCGGCCCGCCCCCCTTTAATGGCAGTTGGACGGTCGCCCCTGAATTGCTTCAAACACAAAGCACGCTGTACCCGCACAAGTGGTGGGCCTTGCTATTGTAACCTTCATTGGCCCGTGTTGGAAGGCATGGTCACCCGTGCGATGCTGTGCAGCGGCCAGGATCCATGATTGACACACTGAACCGGGACTGGAACACCCTTTACAATCGCCAAGGGTGGATTTTGGGACTTGTAGATTTCTACTGCCCCTTGGCCCTTCACTAAAATCCACTAAATGGTTTTAAAAGGATGTTAAAGTCAATAGATGGTATAGACTGTTAAAGTTGGGTCCATCTGCCCTTTAGGATACGGCACAAAAGCGGTGCGCCGTTTACTTATTAGCGTCTTGGCGATATGCTATGGTGGAGGGGGCACGCAATACCGCCCTTCCCACATATTTTGGCCTGCCGAAAGCAAAAGCAATTGCAGTGTCTTTAGGGACACCAAACTGTAATTAAGGTCCCATCATTATATCTATCGCGTGTTCGCTTATATCTATACATATATAAACCAGTGGGCCATGCCGCTTGAGGCAACACCCCTAGGCCTTGTGGCTCAAGTCCCAAAACCCTCACATTTATTCCCTTCCACAGCCCCTTTCCCCTCTCTGTCATCGCCATCGCCCCTTGCCGATGGCAGGCTAGTCTGTCGTGCTAAAGCACAGGATCCGCGTCAACGCCACAAGCCCCGGTCCGAAAGGCACACCGATGACCAGCGGCATGGTCCAAAGAGGGACCAGGCTAGTAGTTAAAGGCAAACCTCGTGAACGCTGTGCCGCTGCTGGGTGTGGATGGGAAGCCCTGACGAAATAGCGAAAGCCGCCACATTCCTCGCGTCAGACGACAGCAGTTTCATCACCGGCATTGAGCTGTTCGTCGATGGGGGCATGGCGCAGATCTAGATGACCTTGACCTTGGGACCGAGGGCATTTGGCCATGGCTATCGATAACGCTCACCACCAGGGAGTAACACATGAGCCAGTCACATTGATTGAAGGCAGGCAGACTGTCTTTCCAGGGGGGCTTGCCTTGCCCACGTTTTTGCGGCAGTAAGACAAGCACGTCGCCACCGCACCGTCGACATGGCGCATTGCAGAAAGACCAGTCTAACAACCACAACTGTATCATGGGTCCAAACCAGCGGCGGTATGGTGTATGCTGCCGCCATGGTGGATGGGTATCCGAACACCAGGGCCAAAATGCCGTATCAGCCCGAAAAGGGGCCTATGTGAGTGGTAACAGAAAAACACCCCCCATCCCCAAACGAATGGCTTTGGCAAATGCACATCCTACTCTGTATTTCGTTATATAAGTTCACGCCATAGATATATATGGGTAATTCCTCAGGGTTCAGTGTATAAAAATACACAAGTTTATAAAAATACACAACTTTCCCCTCTATACTTATATATAAATATTTTGGCAATGGCTTCGTTCTTATTTTGTAAGGTATGCCGTGCCGCATAGAGGCATCTCCTGCCTTTCGACCCCAGCGATGGTTATGGGGCAACCCCAAAGCGGGTCAACCTCGCCCAGGGGTACGTGAAGGATGTCTGCTCACGGAAGGGAAGGGGTCAAGTCCATCCGCTTTTGATTTGGAGATCGATGCCCATGCTTTGGCGTGTGCCGCATGCCGAGGTCATCCAGACCCAGGCAGGCAGCAGGAAATACCTTCATGCACTTGCGTGGGGATGTTATGGTGATGGTTATGGTGTACATGAAACACGGATGAGGGAAGTACCATGCGGTTAGCAACAAATTGCTGAAGGGAGGGAGCAGCGCCCTGCACCATCATGTTTTTCAGTGGCCAAGGAATACCACAAGGCTATTCCGGATGTCTTGTCAAGACACTGGGCAGTCCATTTTGGGAGCTCTGGCGTGTCAGCACTGGTCAGGTAACAAAAGAATTCTTCTATCAGTTGCCTGTTGACCTAATTCTTTGCTTTCATATGACAGGTTATCCAGAAAACCAATGCTTTTTCAAGTATTTCATCGGACTCACAGTAAAAGAGTTTGATAATATTTACAAAAAGAGATAACAAAAAGATATGACAAGCACGAGATGCAGCGTTTATCAGCAAAAAGAAAGGAAAGAGAATGGTCTATAGGGGCAGGCAGGCATTTCAAGTTGAACATAAAAAACAGGCTTATGG
This sequence comes from uncultured Nitrososphaeraceae archaeon, assembly GCA_963779615.1. Lineage (GTDB taxonomy): Archaea > Thermoproteota > Nitrososphaeria > Nitrososphaerales > Nitrososphaeraceae > Nitrosocosmicus. The sequence continues at coordinate 439,822 of CAVZZA010000003.1, read as the reverse complement.
TGCTTTTGGTGTATTACCGTCTTTCCATAACCTACACCTTAACTGGTTTTCTCTTTGACCTAGACCAGAGTAACATTTGTAGGGATATCCAAAAGATGGAGCCGCTGATAAGAAAATGCGTACCAATACCTCAAAAGGTATACAACAGATTATCAAAAAGGCTGCAGACACCTAGCGAAGTAGAAAAGTACTTTCCAGGCTTTCTGTCTTTCATAGACTGTACAGAACAGCAGATACCAAGGCCTGAAAATAGGAGAAGGCGAAAGATATACTACTCGGGAAAGAAGGAAGGCATACCGTAAAGACACAGCTTATGGTTAACAGCCAAGGCCTCATCATCCATAAAACAGGTCATAAGAGAGGACGAAGACATGATTATTATATTTATAAAAAGGATCGCCCTGTTGCTCCCAAATATGTTGTTAACGTGTTTGACCTTGGATATCTGGGAGTTGGGAAAGACTTTCCTGACCAGAAGTCCTCTCTGCCAAACAGAAAGAAGAGGGACCAAAAAGAGACATCTATAGGAGAAAAAGAGTACAACCAAAACCATGCTAGAGAGAGGGGTCATAATAGAGCACACCATCTGCAGAATTAAAAAATATAAAATCCTTGCAGACATATTTAGAAACAAGTTAAGAAAGTACGACGGAATATCGGATATAGTATCGGGATTGGTAAACTATAGAATATTATCATCTTTTTAGATAGACTTCATCCACAGCCATACTGAATGAAGTATATTGTTTCTAATTATGCAAGAGATCTAATAATTTAGCCACATTTTATTTATAGATTTGCTATGATACAATAATTCCAAATACTTGATGTTTTGTAATTGTCATGTATAAGTTTAATATTAAATTAAATTATTAAAGACCAATTCCATAAATCATAAAACATGAGCCAAATACAGGATGTATTTAACTCAAATGAAAAATACGTTAAGGATTATAGGTATTCGCATTTAAAACCAATGCCTTCAAAAAAAATTGCAGTATTGGCATGTATGGATGCCAGATTGTTGATAGAGGATATGCTTGGATTAAACATAGGGGAAGCAAACATTATAAGAAATGCAGGGGGTATAGCAACAGAGGACGCAATACGCTCTCTCATTGTATCACACGAGCTTTTAGGAACTGAAGAATTTATCATCATAAACCATACTGACTGTGGAATGCAAAAATTTTCAGATGAACATATCCGTAACAACATCAAACAAAAGTACCACAAGGACCCTGGTGAATTGCAATTTTATACATTTGCTAACCTGGAAGAAAATGTAAGGGCGCAGGTTGAAAAGATAAAGACAAATCCGTTCATTCCAAAGCATATTCCAGTGTATGGATGCATTTATGATACCCAGACAGGAAGGCTAAATAGAATAGTGTAACCAGAAATGTGATTATAATCAATCTTATCATTCTCCTTCTGTTTTATCCATAACTGATTATTAGATACCCTATGAACAATGGGCCTGATGGACTTGGTACCGATATCGGTCCTTTAAAGTAGATTCTAACCCTATTGGGACTGTTAAGGATATAGTTTTCAATTTATAAAAATACAATATCCTTTTTTTTCACAAGTATAAAACTATGCAAGTCATTATAGTATTCATTATTGATATTGAAAGTATGTATAAAAAATACACTTACTATAAGGTAAAGTTATGCTTAACATTCATCTCTATATTTATAGTATTAGGATTATGCATCTCTTTTCAGGATAACAAATACAAATAAGACTTCAGGTGCCAAAAATCCTACTCCAGATAGAACTAAAACTGTAACTGGATTTTATCCATGAACAACACAAAGAACATTTTGTTAGTAGCCATAATCACAACAACACTGATTCTCGGGACAGGCGTTATCCCAATGCAGTCTTATGCTGTGGAGGACAAAAATAACAGGGAATCTAGATCTTCTATAAAGGCAAGCACCGAATCGGACAAAAAGAGCGCAAAACAAGGACTGAACCAGGACAACTTCTGTTACAGAGGCGACAATTGCCAACAGGCCAATGAAGGCCAACGGGTAGTGGGCAAGGACAATAGGCTTCAGGCTTCAATGACCAGAGCCTCAATGTTCAACAGGCTGCAACCGCAACCCCAACCCAACGACCAACCCAACGACCAACCCAACGACCAACCCAACGACCAACCCAACGACCAACCCAACGACCAACCCAACGACCAACCCAACGACCAACCCAACGACCAATACCAACAACAGCAACATTGAACATTTGTAAAACGGTTAATAATCAGGCACCAGGAGCAACTTTTCGGCCTTCAGACTTTACATTTACTTTCAGTACTTCTGCAAACCCCAACACCTTCCAAGGTGCTAATGAGGGATGTACCGCCATCACAGTAGCTCCAGGAACTTATACCTTTGCAGAATTTGTGCCTCAGTTTGTTACTGGCTTTGCAGTATTGTTTAGCGGTGGTTGTGACTTTGTAAGTTTTACTTCTGGCCCTGATGGAGTTTTAGTCAATGGCACCATAGCAGCAGGCGGAACTCAAAAATGCACTGTTACAAACACCATAACCACGGTAATCATAGGATAGTGATGACGAACAAATAAGGAAAAGTGACAAAAAAACCGATTTTTATCCCTTTTTTCTTGGAGTAATAAAATCGTCATATCTACCTTTTCCTGTACTTTTCCCTGTCACCGGCGACTTTATCTCAAATAAATACCGCGAACATAAACCTGGTTCCTTATTCTCATTTTGCTCTATCATCACCTTTTTACACACCTTATGTTTGCAGAATCCAAATAAAAGAACCATTATGAGCATGGACGGTGGGGTATGCGGCAAAAATGACATGTAACTTTTTAATAAAATCTTTTAGTTTTGTTTTATGTGTGTATTATTAAAGTTTTACCGGTAGTATACTCATTCTCACTGCTTCTGTATCTCTAAACACATTGTTATGATCGCAAGTGCAGATATCAAAATCAAGCATGTTATAATTTACAAAAAATATCATATGCATAGATCCATAAACATATTGTTAAATTTAGTAGGGTCCCAAAATGGCATTTTAACCTTTTGTCTATCGTGCTGGTATTTTTTAATCAATTTTACATTTTTCTCTAGTATGAGGATTTTTTTCCTAAAACCTTTGTTATCATTATTTACAGGATTGATGAGGAGATAGATATAAAGTGCTTCTCACCTTATCCTTTTTTAACAATAGAATCAAGGGATTTTGTCTCTAATGCTATTATAAAAAATCCTATTTGATTCTCATTTCCATTTGTTAGAATAGGGGTTATCCTGCAATTCCAATTTTTTTCTAAACTTGATGATTCTCATTTTTTTCAAACAAGAAATAAAATTAAAGATGGCCGTCACCAAACCATGGTGCAACACCCCTATATTGCAATAGTCATTTTTGCTGCAGTATATTTTCTCATCATATTCGGAAGAGGCAAATTTAAAGTTCCAATATGGGCCTCAATGCTGACAGGTGCCGCACTTATGGTTGGCTTTCAGGTCATTAGCATAGAATCTGCATTTAAATCAATCAACCTGGATGTGATGGGATTTCTTTTTGGGATGTTCAGCATTGTTTCTGCGCTGGACATGTCGGGAGTACTTAAGATGGTGGCGTTAAAGATGTTGTCAAAGACAAACAGCCATCCGGACTTGGTACTGATGGTTTTTGTTGTTGGCATGGGATTGCTTTCAGCATTTTTGGTAAATGACACTATAGCTGTAATGGCAATCCCCATTATTGCGCATATCTCATGGCAAATTGGAATTAGGCCGCAGGTATTCCTTATCGCTCTGTCCTTTGGAATAACCATAGGAAGCACAATGACCCCTTTAGGAAACCCCCAAAACCTTTTGATTGCACTTCAAAGCGGCATTCCATTGCCATTTTTGACATTTGTCAAGGTGCTTGGCATTCCAACTGTAGTTAACCTGTTTGCAACTTTTTTTATACTAAAAACCTATTTTAAAAGGGATTTGGTATTGTCACCTGCGTTACTACCAAACCAAATAAATCGAAAGCAAGAACAGCAGCAGCAGCAACTGCAAAAGCGGCAGAATTCTCACACTCCAAAGAGAAATAACCTAAAGATTCGGCACAGTTATTTTTCTAAGCATGAGCCGATTCCGTTTCCCAGTCACCACAAAGCAGAATCATCAGCAGCAGAAAAAGATGATGATGATGATGCAATTGTAAACCCACTTTTGGCAAAAACTTCAATTGCTGTTTTGCTTTTAACCATTTCTGGATTTGTCTTATCTGAGACAGTGCAATTTGCTTTTCACTTTTCCGTTAATTTCAGCCTGAGCATTATTGCGATGCTGGGCGCCACTACTTTGTATGCTCTTAGCAAAGAGCGCAAAGAGATACTGTCAAGTGTAAACTATCGCGTTCTCGTATTTTTTGCTTCAATGTTTGTATTTACCTCTGCGCTATGGTCCTCCGGCATCATTTCCCAAATGGTATCGTATTTCCCCACTCCAGATAAACACGACATGTTTCAAAGTAATGCAGTGATATCGGTTATCAGCATAGCACTAAGCCAGGTCTTGAGTAATGTCCCTTTTGTTGTCTTTTATAGCCACATAATGATAAGCAATGGATTTGCAGGTGCCCCAATTGGCAGCGAGGGTGGACATGTCAACCAATGGATGATGCTTGCTGCCGCTAGCACCATTGCCGGAAATCTTACAATATTGGCAGCCGCAAGCAACATAATAATCATAGAGGCGGCAGAATCCAAAGGCCTAAAGGCCTTCTCATTTTTTGAATTTCTTAAAATTGGAGCAATAGTGACGGCAGTGAACATTGCCGTCTATTACCTGTTTGTTGTGTTGGTGTTTGCCTAGAGATTACCTATGTTGTTACCTATATCAAGGATTTGAATAAACATTGTATAACATATCAATAGATGTAATGCTTTTATATAGTGAAGAGGACTGATAATTGGATTTGACATAAATTTGGATAGTCTTTGGATTAATCTAAAAATTCGTCCATGATTTAACCCAATATTATTTCTCTCATGCCTCTGCTCAATTATGTGATTTTTACAGTTTGGAAATAATGAATGGTTCTAGTGTGGAAGTAACATTCAGTTTGTTCCAAATATGTCGCTTTTGGAATGAAAAACAATATGTTGTTACAGATTAAAGTCATGTTTGAACTTGCAGGATTGAATGAGCAGGTAAAACGCACAAAAAATGGAAGAGGATTTTGTTCCTGTTATCCTAATCAATACATTTCATGCGAAATCTTAATATACAAATATAAAAACAATATTGAAATAGATTACAATTGTTATTTTGATTCTGACATGGATTAAATTTTAATATTTGGGATACATCTCATTCATAACGTCACAATCACAACTATTGCGCGACAACTTTCAAAAAGGTAATCATCACTCTATACAAAAATTGAAAACTATCTGTTCATGCAATAATGAAATTGTGGAACAGGGAAACTTGGCCTGATTAAAACGGTTACTAGATGAATGGATCTAAAATGATTTAAAAAAAAATATAATTTGAATTACCCGATATAAACAATTTTCACATGGCAATCTCTTTACTGTTTGCAAAATATGCATATACCTTTGCAGCATTTCTAAATGACAAACCGAGAAAATATAACTACAAACCATAAACAATAAATTTGTACAACGCTATTGTGCTATCGTCAATAGAAACATCATACTCACCATTGGGAGCCCACATTATGTTTGTTTTATGAATACGTTGATATATAATTGAATATATAATCACCGTAATCCAAGGGCATCTTTTAAATCTATCTCGTGATCTTGCTCTTGTACGATAATGCTTCTCAATATCTCCGATAGCGCAAATTCACCTGAGCGTTCAGCCTGATGGATTCTTTCTCTATAGTTTTTGATCGTTTCTTGTTCAGCTCTAAGGTCAATCTCAAGCATTGTCTTTGAATCATCTGAATATTCAGCCTCTTTACCCTTCATTGTAGGCTCTCCTCCCAAATAATCTATCTGTTTGGCCACCTTTAGGGCATGTGCCAGTTCATCCGATGCATGTTTTTGCAGCTGTTCTGCAATGTTTCCATATTCTGCACCTTTCAATGTTGAGCTAAAGACAACATACTGAATAATCGCTTTATATTCTCTTGCCAGATCTTCATTCAGTCCCTTGATTATCTCATCTCTACTAGAAGGTGATGTTTCCTCTGTGTTGGCTATTGTGGAATTGTCACTATTTGACATGAATTTGTATCGATATGTCCTGATTTAAAGATTATTCCAATATGGACTCATTATCACCCATTACTAAAACAACCATCACAAAAAATCAAGAGTTCCTATTGAAAGTCTGGCTAATCCAATCAAATATGCGTTGATTTGAAATACAATGCTGCTATGTCTGAATGTCCTTAGGAAGATAAAATTCATTGTGATGATAGGGTAACTGTGAAACTGTATATTCATCAGATGACAAAAAATATTTTCAACGAGATTAAATCCTGTTATAAATTATTATATACAAATACAAAAACTGAAAAAACTTTTGCTTTTATATTAAAACATGGTATAGTATTACAACATGTTTACACATATGTGTTAAATAATTAAAACATTGTTTTAGTTGCTACTTACTGCAACTACTACCCACCAACATTACTGTCCTATGACATCTATACTATCGGATGTAGAATCCGAATCATCCAAATCTTCACTACTACCACAAGATAACTCTACAGTTAATTCATTAGTGTCTCCCGGCGTTATGAGATGGTATGCGCTAGTATATGAAAATGTCCATGTTGAATAATCACCTTGACTCTGTGGAGTCACTGTTTGATAGGGCTCCTCATTCCAGTTTGCATAAACCTGACAATCAGTATTTGAGGTATCTGTGGATGTTCCAGTAATAGTCAAAGTTCCAGCATCAACAGTTTCACCGTCTTGCGGCGAAGTAATGGCTACATCCAGTTCTTCAGGTTCTTCAGAATCACCTGGATAGTTGGGTAGGATTGCATCTCCAAGATGTTCAGGGTCCACGAATGAGGATGGTCGCTCAATGGGTTCAGGGATGAAATCAGATGGTTTTTTGATCGACTCTCCTGTCACACGGGGTATTCCTGAAGTGTCAGTCGTTCCCGAGCTGGCAGTCGAGGGGGGGGTTGTAGGGGTTTCGGTTGTGCCATGTACCAGGTAAGTGTTACTGGATATAATTGAAGGTGTAATGGTAATCAGCGTTGCTAATATTGCAATTAATAGGATATCTTTAGTAGTTATTTTCATACAATTCAATAAATCTTGAATATATTTAAACTAATATAAATAAACGTAAAATATTCACAACATTAAATTCTTCATGTCAATCTGGCATAAAACACATTAAAACAGCAGGGCAGATGATTCAAAACGTCGGTATCAGTGAATTTTCGTCTGTAAATTTCATTCAGTAATAAATTGTCTTATCTATTGAGATTATTACATTCAAGTGGGGACAGAAGTGGTTTGTTCTGAATTCCTAATTGATTACGTCTGCAATCATGAGATACAATTTTGGATTGCAATCTATCAAATTGTTTTGCAACATCAAATTACTTATTAAAAGCAATACAAGATTTGCGAATATGCCTAATGTCTTTAAATAGATTAATCGCAAAACCCTTTTTATCATGACATCGCCATTATTTTCAAGCATCCAATTTTAATCATTATGATCACTATTGGTTTTTGTATGGTTGTCTCAAAACTATTACGGCATTTTCTCTATTTCAGATAAAAAATTTTATTATTTCTGAAAAACCCAATAAAATTGAAAACAACCAATTAATGTTCGTCAAGAAATATTCTAACATCTAATTCTGGGCTGGCTGACTTGATGAAAATAACATCACTATTGTAGAAACACAACAGATTTTGTCCCTTGGTAGAACATTTTGACTAGGCAATATTTGATAAAGTCGTTTTCTTGGAAATGATTACATGCTGTCCCTAAAAATTAACTAGACCTATATGTTTCTCTAGAGTTTTTGATGAAATGAAAAGGCTCTGGGCATAGATGCAGATCAGGTGTTTTACATCTATGAGGACTACCAGCGGCTTTTGTCATTGGACCGACTGACAACCATGTACAAGGAGTTGGGGAATAATGGCGTTTATTTTCTCTACTACCTTTACAACCAGTTAAAATGGGAAGGCCTTACGCCAAAAAGGACATTCACAGGATTATAGGGGCAGCAGTGGAACTTTGGAACCTGGACCAAACCCTCCTTGAGACTGCCAGCGATAGCGGCAGGCTAAACTTCTTCAGGTCCAACCTTAAAATGGATGTGGACGAACTAACAAAAAGATAGGCGAATACGATGCGATGATTTTGGAAAGGAGTCGGCAGGCAAGACATTTAAAGATGCTGCCAAGGGTTGTTGTTTGTCAAGGGTGGCTATACATTGTATTGTCAGATTTAGGGGAATGCGAAAACATTTCCTATACCGTGTTTAGTGTAAGTGTAATTCTACTTTTTGCAGGACAATAAACACAAAATAAGATTGCAGTTGTGATTTGGTGCAAGAAACTGCCGTAAACATTTGCCATGCCAACTTTTCGTTTAAAAAGGGAGACTTATGCACCAGGTTTTCAGCAACTTTTTCTTTCCGAGGGTGGTTGGTTTGTTTTTCATCAAAAAACAAAATGAGAACAACAGAAAGAGAGTGAAGTGCGGGATTTGAACAGACGTCTATCACATTGAGGAGGCGAGTTGCTTGACTGTTTTTGGCAGGGTAAAGATTAAGGTTGGGGAATAGGGATGATGCCAGTGGAAGTTCCATGTCCATTAGCTTGGATAGTTTTTTCTTGATGACGGACTTTAACTTGTACTCATAGGACTTTGGTGTTTTCTTTTGGTCCTTCAGGCAATGGTAAAACATACTTGTTTATGGAATTCATTAAAGAAGTGGGGTTTCCTTTTACACCAGTCCGTTAAACTACTGCAAATGGAATAAAAAATTGGCTGAACCCTTTAGAGGTTCTGATTGTTTTGTTATTGCTTTTTTGTTGTTGTTGTTGTGCTGCTGTAGTCTGTGGATGATGCAGGTGTGGACACACTGACGCTAGAGTTTGCTGCTGCCGCGTCTTTGGCTGCCGCTGTCAGGTGTCTTGAGTTTTGCTCAAATGTTTTTGCCGTGTTTACGCCCATGTTTGACAGGTGCTTTGAGTTGTCCTTTGCCTGTTGCATCACTGTTTTCCATGAGTCCAGGTTTGAGAATATCATGTTGTTTGTGAGTCTGATTGCTGACACTGTGTTGTCTGCGACATTGCTGACAAATCTTGCGTATGCCTTGGTTGCTGCGTCAGGGGCGGCAAAGCAGGTAACCATACCATTAAAGCTTTCGCTGTATGGTGCCCATGCTGATTGGAGTGAGCTGATGATTTCCTTTTGTGAGTCGATGTACTCCTCTGAAACCTCTTTTGCGGTTTGGAGTGATTGCTCCTGGTAGCTGTTAACGATGTTGTTGATTCGGGGAATCTGGTTCTTTGACTCGTCTATGGATTTTTTGATGTTGTCCTTTGCCTCGTCAAGTGACCTGTTGACTGACTCTTTGAAGTCATTGGTATTGTTGTTAAAATTGTTATTTTGGTTATTGGTGTTATGTGAGTAACTTTCATTTGTTTCTATTTTCTTTGACATTACTCTGTATGAGTTACCATCCTATATAAAGACCGGTATCAAACGGTTTTTAATTCCACTAATTTACAGAAAATTAACCAACTCTCATAACGGTTGCACATCATTCTGGAGCATTATTGATACACCTTAGACTTGACGTTTATCATTTTGGTTTAAAGTTTCACCGCAAGTCCCATTTGACCGAATGCCGCCTTCCTGTCACTTCAAAGGTTAGCTGAAGAGAAAAATTATTTAACCCATATGATTAAGGGCCTGGTGGCATGCGATACAAAAATGAACAGTCTAAATTTTTGTGTGGTCTATGAAAACATAGCCACATCGTTCCCAATGCTTGATTATGCCATGTGGGAAACTTCGTCTTTGTCAAGTAACTCCCATACCCTCCCAAGTTGCGAACTTTATGAAATGACAAAGGAGATTGGTGCTGAACGTACTAAAAAAAACAGACATTTTCCTCCCAAACATACGCTATATGCAAAGTTAATTGTTGACCACTCGCATGGTAAAGCAACTGCTAGGCTTATACCCTCCTCCTCCTCTGGCAAGTCATGTTATAGCGGAAATTCAACGGCCACATCAAGTTTAGCATAGTATTTTTTTACGTCCCCTTCACCGTATTTGGACCTGAATTTTCTCACGACCTCGTCAACACCATTGCGGTCTGTCATTGGTTTGCCTATTGCAGCTGTTTCAACGCCATCCACTGAAACCTTCAACGTTGGGTCGGCCAGCATGTTCTTGTACCAGTTGGTGTCAGAGCCCTGAACTGGGAGCAAATACATAAAGCCACTCTCATGCACAAACCACACCGGCCTGCTAATGTCTCCACCCGATTTTCTGCCTTTAACGCTGAGTGTTATCTCGTTTGCCCTATCCAGCTTCTGGTGAACATCTGCTTTGGACATGGCACTATATAACCCATATGTCAAATATGAGTTTCGGGTTTGCCCTAAATCAAGACTGAATGCTTAAGCCAACACACATTCTTTTTGCAAGGTCATTTTTTTTTCCTCCTTGAGATCTCAAGAAAGAGGTACACTATCGCAATAATCTCAAACCTGCCGGCTATCATGTTGACAACAAGAAATGCCTTGGAGACAAGGCCCATGTCCATTGAAATTATCCCGGCCGTGATACCCGTGGTTGTCAGGGCGGATACAGACTCAAACAGAGAATCCAGAAAGTCCTTTTGCTCCATATGCCACAGCACAACAGCCGTGACAAAGGAAACGGCAACAAACAGGGCTATCACCATTAATGCCTCGTTGAACGTTTTCTCCTCCTTGAGTTTTTCTGTCTTGGGTTCGTGGGTGTTGAAAGAGCTGTTGTACCGGGAGGATGCGGACGATATTGACCTGGTTGAGGTGTCTGCGGTGAATTTTCTCCTTGTCATCCTCTGGACTATCTGGAGCATTCTCCCAACCTTGATTCCGCCCGCTGTGGAAAACGCTGTCCCCCCAATCAGCATTAGGGTTATCAGCATTACCTTTCCCTCCGCAGGAAGCAATGGTATGTCCGCAAACTGAAATCCAGAGGTTGTCATGGCGCTTACGACATGGAATGCCGATGTCATCAGCCTTGGTGTCGTGTCTGTTGTGGCAATGAAAAAATAAAACACAAGGATGGATGCAAACATCATGCCAATGTAAACATAGATTTCGGGGCGCATCCTTGTTGTTTTTAGCTCCCTGCTGAAAACGGCATAGTGAAACGCAAAGGGGAGTGCTGAAATCGTCATGCCTGCCATAAGGGTGAGGAGCTGAACGGTGTTTTCGGGAGCCAGCGATGTGGAGGTGGGAAGAAAGCCCCCGCCGGTGACGGTGCTGAGCACCAACGAAACGTTGTATATGGTGTTGGTGCTTCCGGACAGATACAGCAGCAGGCTCAAAGTCAGGGTGTAAACCGAAAAGATGACGCTTATTGTCAAAAGCAACTGTTTCAGCCTCAGGATGCCGCCCCCAATCATGCCCCTCATGTGGGCCAGTTTTCTCTCCGGATAAAAGAAGGTGATTATCAAATACACGAAACTAAGGCCGCCTATCCATTGGGTAAAGGAGCGGTAAAAGTCAAAGCTGTTTGGCAAGTTCTCGGGATGGCCAATCATGGAAAGGCCCGTGGTGGTGAAACCGGATGCGCTCTCAAAGAAGCTGTTGACAAAAAGGGACAGTGGGTCAATGCCTTTGTAGAACGGGTTGACATACATGTAGGGAATACTTCCAAAGAAGCTCAGCAGCACAAAACTTGACACCATGAGAACCGATGCCTGCCTTAGGTTTAGCGGTGTTTTCTCACCATAGACGTTCAGCGCAAAACCTGTCAAAAACATAAATGTGATTCCAAGGAATATCCCGGTGGCTGAGACGGCCTCCCCCAATGCCGCGGCCAACAGGCCGGGTGCTATAATCAGCACTCCCGCAAACTGCAGGATAAATCCAAGGTTGCCCCAAATTGGCTTGTAGTGCTCCCTTATTATGGCCCTGTAGGGCCTGAATGTTTTTTCCAAGACTGATATTTGGATTGCGTGGGCCAGCCCCTCCCGTGATACGATTCCCAAGATGCTGATGTTGTCTGTGACTGGAATCCGCTTTATCGCGTTTAGCCTCATAAGCTCAAGCGCTTGTCTTGCGTTTGCTTTTGCCGAAATCGTGATGACCGGGGATGACATTATGTCCCTCAGCAGCACCCGGTCAGAATCGTCTCCCCTTCCCACGACCTTGTCCAAAAGGTCGCTGTCAGTCACAATGCCAACAGACTTGCCATCCCTCTGTTGCTTGACAATGATTATTTCGGCCTTTTCACGATGCATTTGCTTGACTGCACTGGCTGCATCGGTATCATCATCCAAAACAATGAACCCGTGATGCAAGTATGACAAGACGGAGCGCTCAAGAGGTTCAGTCACCATTTTGTTATCAGAATGTTATCAATCAATTGATGCGACGCGTTTAAAGTTTGCTGACATTGAGGTGGTTGTATATCCAAAGGGCCTGAGAGGTTTTGGCGGTAAAGTTATTGGTGCTATGGTTGGGTTGGACATATTCTTTTTGGCATTTATATCTGGAGCGTCAATGAACCCTGTCAAGTCCTTGGCCTCTGCCTTGTTGTCAGGGGGAATGGTGTGAAATCTGTGGATATAATGGACCGCAACCTTTATTGGAACATCCATAATCACGATAATATTCAGCAAATAATTGCTTTGTGTACATATTAAAGAATATGTTGTCCTCCATCAAAACCACATAAAAAACAACACATGTAGTAATGCCTTGGATGCTGAAATAAGGAGTTATAATGGGGCGATTTCCTGCACCTTTCGTGGAGAAAAAGAAAAAATGTTTTCCTACTCATGTATGGGATTCAGTTAGTCAATTTCATTCAGATGTATCTTCTATAGCAGCATTGTTGCTTCTTTTGAAAAAAAAACTATTTTTGTCAATATTTTGTCACTGTTGAGGGTTTTGCTTAAATTATTATACTAAACCATGCTAAACATTCCTCTTCCCATATTTGGTGTTGATGTTATGCTTATTTTTTCAGTTTAATAAACTTAAAATTAACATAGGAAATTCCAAGTCCTATTTTAGATATACTATAATGTGGTTATGAGTTCCAATTATGAAAAACACAAGAAATTTGTTATTTATGGCCATAATCGCAACAACACTGGTTATGGGAACAAGCGTTATCCCAATGCAGTCATATGCAGACAGGGACAATGACGACCACAAAAAAACCAAGGACTTTAAATCCTCAATAACAGCAAGCTCAGAATCAGACAAAAAGACCGCAAGCCAACACCAGGACCAGGACAACTTCTGCTACAGGAGCGACGACTGTGAGCAAGTAAACCAGGGACAGCAAATAGTGGGCAAGGACAACGAGGCAAAGGGATTCAACGACCAAAGCAAGAACATCCAGCAGCAGGCTCTGACCCCCAACACCAACACCGAACCAGCCGCCAACACCAACTACAGGAACGTTGAACATTTGCAAAACGGTAGTTAATCAGGTACCAGGACTAACTTTTCTGCCTTCCGACTTTACGTTTAATTTCATTACCCCTGCAAACCCCAGCACCTTCCAGGGGGACAATGAGGGATGCACCGCCGTCACAGTGGCTCCGGGAACTTATACCTTTAGAGAATCTATACCTCAGTTTGTTACTGGCATTGGAGTAGATTTTAGCGGGGGTTGTGGCTTTGTAGACTTTACTTCTAACCCTGAGGGACTAACTGATGGAGTTTTATTCAATGGTACCATATCAGCAGGCGAAGCTCAAACATGTAGTATTACAAACACCATAATCATGGCATTCCCCGGACAGGGATGACGAACACATAGGGAAGAAAAACAGAAAACCCATTTTTTTCATTTTCTCTAAATACCGGAGTCGTCATAACGGCCTTTTCAAGCTTTTCCATGGTTATCGTCGACTTTAGCGGAATAAATACAGCGACCAAAGGCCTAGTGCTTGTTGTTTTGTCTTACCGCCTTTTTTAACACCTGCTAGTCGTAGAACCCACTTAAAAGAACCGTTATAGGTATGGACCGGGTGGGATATGCGGCAAAAATGGCATGGAACTTTTTTTCTAAAAGTTTATAGCTTTGTTTTGCTGGAAAACTAGTAATGTTGTGGTAGTAGCAATAGTCGGCTCCTTGATTTTTGCTACTTCTATGTCTTTAAACACATTATTATCATAGCATGTGTGGAGGTCACAACCAAAACACCTGCTATAATTTCAAAAATATTTATGGATGAGGTCTATAAACTAATTGTTCTAATTAGCGCAAAGTATCCTGTCGGACACGAACCACCGTCTATTATGCTGTGTTTTTTTATCGATTCTACATCTCTTCTAGTATGGCAAAAGTTTTAGGAAATAATTTCTTATCGTTATTAACTAGATTTGTGGTGAGACGGTTTTAAAACGCTGTCTCCTCATGTCCTTTTTTAACCAAAAGAATCAGGGGAATCAGGGGAATCAGGGCTTTTTAAGTTCTTTCCCCTATATACAGATGTCTTAAAGTGATTCTAAAGCGACAGCAAAAGGAGGACCTTGTGATCAAGCTCGCTGAAGAAGGCAAGTCCACTAGGTTTATAGCTGAAGCTGCTCATGTCTCGCTAAAGGATATCGGTACAATAATCAGAAGGTATACCGGGGAAGACGAAGGTATAGGGTATCAAGATAACGCCCTATCCATAAACTCACGATCCTTCAAACTGTTTAAAAAATGCACGAACCTAGTCGATGTCGCAATTGCGCTGAATATCGATACAGACGAGGTGTTAGGCATGTATTCTGACTATCTACGACTGCTGAACCTGCAAAAATTGATTGTCATCTATAATGAGATTGGAAATGACATCTATCTTCTGGAGCATCTCTATCATGATCTAAAGAATGAAGGTCTTTGTAACAAGCAGGACATTTTCAACATTGTCCAGATGGCAGGCAAACTCAATAGCCTAAACTGCGAACTATATGAAACGGCGGCTGACATTGGCAGGCTGAACTCTGTCAAGTTCCAGCTGGAAAGAGAGGTTGAGGAGTTGCAAAAGAAGTTAATATATTTACCATGATGTGTATTTGATGGAAACCGCTCGGTAAGAAAAACTCCATTTACATATTTAACAAATTAAAAGAATGAGTTTACTTACATTAATGCTAAAAATTTTAAAAAAAGAGGGAAGGTATATTCTCTAATTTACTGAGATTGGTGGATTGCCAGCAGTTGGGTGACAAGGGGACAACACACCACTATTGCCATGAATATAATGGCAATCATCACCAGAGCCCCGTGGTTGATCATCCTGAGAATTTGAATCACTGGAGTCCGATGAATCCGAATCATCCGAGTCCGATGAATCTTGTGCAAAAACATATCCATATGCATTAATTGCCGTCAATGTCATCATTAATGTCGCCGCCATAATTACCAATTTTGCATTTATTGTTCTTGCAGTTAAATGGTCTATTTCATTGTTATCTGTCATGTTAACCCAAAGTTTGCTATAACGTTTATTTAAGGATTTTTATGGCTGCCAAGTCTACGTCTGATGACATCTCTTAAAACAGCTGTAAAAAGTCGTCGGATGGAATGGTTCTATTTAATTATTTTAGCGACACTCTTGTAAACGATCAAGAGTATTCATATCTGATCTATCAGGGTCCGTTGTTAGAAACGGCTCTCCGTTTTCAGAAAGGCTAGCATATACCGCTGTTTGAATTCCATTATTATCCGTAAAAAAGTAGTGCCCTTCAGAAATTAAACGTGCGACTACATTAACTGATTGTCTACCACCCCCTTTAACATCAACATGGGTAATAATTCCATCATTATGTTGAACACATGTTATTTCATGCTCCTGTTCTTCCATAAAAAAACAGGAGATTATTTCGTATTTAAGGATGTTTCAAAAGGTTTGGGAAAACCCGCTATAATTCTTACCTTCCTAAAGTCCTCCTGAATGCACCTGTCACAACTCCACAAGACCATGGGATTGATAGCATGTGCAATATGTTGTGCTAAATCAATAGCGGGCTTAATCGGCATGTTTTGCTCACATGTATCACATGGAATTAATCCTTCCCTGTATAAGTCTAATATTTGTTTTATTGACATTGTATCGGTTCTTCTTACATATTTTATATTTGGTCTGTTATAATGGGTCAGAACCTGCTTATGCCATTCCTGTTGATTTATGGGTTCGGAAATTAGTTCCACATAGTTATTAACCTTATCAAAGCTATAAACACTTATATTATACTATTCCAAAGGCTTTTTTTATTATCAGTTATTGTCCTCGATTTCAATCTTCTATAGTAGCTTGTCGCCTTCCTTTAACCCTAACTGATTGGTTATTGACATACTCGCCCATGTGGCATGGGTAGTGTCACTAAAGCCAAAAAGGTCGGTGTGGTGGGTCTTGGCGGCCTGGGCCACATGGCGGTAAAGTTTGCCCATGCGCTTGGGGTCCATGTCGTGGTCTTTGCCGCCTCTCCTCGGCGCGGATGACGCGATCATTTCGCGAAATGCCAATGAGATCAGCAAGCATTCAGGCAGGTTCGACTTTATCCTCGATGCGGTCTCAGCCGAGCACGACATTAACGCATACCTACAACTGCTCCGCCCCGACGGCAACCTTACCTCATCGGCGCACCTGACAAGCCCTATGCCGTCTCGGCCTTTGGCCTTCTGTTCAAGCGTCGCAGCCTCTCTGGCTCGCTCATCGGGGGTATTGCTGAAACGCAGGAACTTGTCAATTTCTGCGGCGAGCATGGCATCACAGCAGATATCGAGATGATCAAGATTCTGGACATCAATAAAGCAAATTAGCGGATGCTGAAAAGTGATGTGAAGTATCGCATTGTGATCGACATGGCGTTGCTGAAGGCCTGATGGTGAAAAATGCACATCAAACGAGGCGGCTTACAGCCTTCCACAAAGGATCAGCGAAGTATTTCACAGGCATTGTACGCATTGATCCTTTGTTCCAGACAAACCCTATTCCAACTAACTTATTTTTCCGAAACCTGCATCTACAACCTTTCCTGTCCTTTTGTTTATTTTTCCGCTAAACCAAACCTTTCCCCTGTCACCCTCTTTTTTAAACATTGTAGCCATATGATTTCGGAGGTCCCTGAACACCAATGGGAACTCAAAGCTCATGTAATCACCTGAAGGCGGATCTAGTTTGTTGTCATGAGTGGTTATGTCAACAGCCTCGTCCTGACCGATGGATTGAGTTGATTTCATACCCTCTTCATCCAGTTCTACATCCTCCACACTAGGGCCCTTCATGTTAAGGTAATCATAAGAATATTTGTAATGCTCTGGTTCTTCCTGCTGCTCTTGACGGTGATTCGTTTGCACTCCATCCTTTGTGATTGAAGACCCAATGGTTATGGTGGACTGTTCCTCGTCCGCACCTTCATCAACCGGGTTGTCTTCTTCCTCCTGAAGCATTGCATGCCCATCAGCGCCAAGGATAATGGTCTTTTTCTTTTCGGCCTCCTGGTTTAGCGTGGTTGCCTTCGCTGAATTGTCAATGGGGTCGGGTTCCTGTTGCTGTTGTCGCTTCTGCTTTCTTGCGTTTGCTATTCGATGCTTCTGCTTGTACTTCTCATCAAGGCATTCGCGTATGAACCCCGGAGATACTCGTCCCCGCAATGCATCAATTATCTCCATGCATATAGAGTCAGTTCGGATTTTGTCTTCCAGGTCTTTTGCCAAATCGATGACAATTTGCTTTTTCTGGCGTTCTGCATTTGCATCTATCTTTTCAAGTTCGCCCCTTGCATCCTCAAATAACCCAGAGACCTCTGCATCGAGTTTCTTGTCAACAGTCTCCCCAGTTTCAGTTGGATCGACAAAGTCTTCGTTAGGAGCGTTGTTGGTGTCCCGAGGCTCATCCTCAAAGTTTTTCACTGGTGGCCGACCTCCTGTTCGATGACAGGTATCGCATTTTCGGTATCCTTCTTTTCCAGGTGCTCCTGTCTGATGATCCTTAACTGCAACTCATCGTGCCCTTCAACCTTTAGCAAAAAGAGTATGGTAAGGGGGTCGATATCGAGTGACTTAACCATTTCTGATGGCAAGACCATGGCCAATGAACGCTTGTCCTTTCCAACCAGGTAAGGTTGGATATAATACTGTTTTATCAATTTTGCTACTATAGGCATAGTGACAAAATGTATATAAGGCAACGACGAGTTGCTACTTCTCTTGGGCTTTGGTGCATCTAAAAAGGTCCCATATACATCATATACATCACATGGCTGTAGAATTACAAGTATTTGGTTGTTTATGCAATTTAGGCCTGTCGATCGGTTAAGCCTTGTTAAAAATATTGTTTTTGTAATTGTAGTTAACTTTATTTTCTTGCCAATATCTATGATAACCATAGTGACTATCAGTGGTCCATAATACTGTTGCTGCCTATGCTGGCGAAGTAGATTCAAAGAATATACTTATTGGAAGGGATAAGGAAGTTTCCCAAATGCTTGATGGCATTCAGAATGTCAAAAGCAGTACTTGGCTTATAACAGGAGAGTCAGGTATAGGTAAGTCGGCTCTTCTAGATGAGATTTACAGAAGGCTTACAAACGACGTAGACGATCTAAAAAAAAACACCTTTGTAGGCTATTACAGCAGAAAGGAATCTCTGATAGCTGAATCAGAATCATTGGTTTATCCGTTCAACATTGCCTTAGGAAGTTTGGTGCGAGATGTACTGAAAACACAAACCAGTGGTGAAAGGATGGACACCACTTGGACCAAGATTAAAAGAGGATTTTCTAAGTCTGCCAAAGAGCAGGGAAAAAAGATAGGGCTTGCCATATTGGAAGATGCTGCCAAGAAAGTAGGCCTTGGGCAAACATTTGAGGTTGGAAAGGAAATTATCAAGGCAATTGGGGAAGAAAAGTCGGGAATACAATTATCTCAAAGCTATGTGACAGAACACAAAGACGAGGCAAGAGAATCATATTTGGAAATTTTCAAAGCCATTTTGGACGAGTTTAAGGACCGAAGGTTTGTGGTGATGTTTGATCAGTTTGAGCATGTCGGCAAGGCCTCAATTGACTTTTTCTTAAATTTTGCCAAGTTTATGATGTTTGAAGAACGATTTCATATTATAGTGTCTTTTAGCACAGATGAAAGAATAATACAGGAACCGGAAATTAAAGCTAAATTCAAAGAGTTACAAGATAAAGTGAAAAGAGCACTACATGGCGAAATTATGGATTTGCATGGCCTGCCCGAGGAAGAAATTGGCAAGTGGATAAAGATTGTCAGGGGTGTATCACTTCCCATGACACCTGATTTGCAGAGGATAAGGGAAAACACCGCAGGGCTGCCCATGCTTTTGGAGGAGTGGATAAGGACATCTGCGGACCTTAATGACTATGAGAGCATAAGCAGAAAAAGATTGTGTGAACAGTTGACCAAACTAAAGTCCGGGTTGCCTCCCAACATGGAAAAAAACCTGTATCGCCTGTCCATACTACAACAACCCTTCAGAAACGATGATTATGGTAAACTTGCTTCGTATCTTGAAATAGATGATCCTTTTGAGATACAATCACTTGGTGAAAGACTTGTTGAAAATAGAGTGTTTTCTCCACTGAAGAAAGAGGACAACAATGATGACACCGATAGCTGGTGGTTTAGGCATGAGTTAATCAAAAGATGTTTTGAAGATAATCTTCGCATGGATATAAGAAATTACTATCATGATAAGGCAGCTAGGTTCTTTCTTGCATTAGAAAAAAAGAATCACAGAGGAGAAGCAGAAAAAGAAGAAGAATATAATAATACTACTACTTATAAGAATGACAATTTACAAATACAGGATAATTATAAAATTGCAATTTCAGCTGCATATCATCTACATATGTCAAGAAAGTCTCCTCAAGAGTCATATAATCGCAATAGGGATATTGGAGATTACGCAGCGAGAAAAGGAGATCTTGATCTCGCAGAAAGGTGTTATAAAAGATCTGTTAAAGACATTCAACAACTAAGTCAGAGTAAATCTGCAGAAAATAACACTCAAAATTTAAAGGCAAAAGAAATGTGGCTTTTGAATGACTTGGCAACCAAAGTCTATTCCATATGGGGAAGATACAATGAGGCTTTATCGATCTTTAAATCTGCACTAGAATATTCCCAAGATTCCAATAACCAGTTAATGTATTCAACAATGTTAAACAATATAGGTATTATACATAAAAACAAAGGAGAGCATGACCAAGCGTTAAAGCTGTATCAACAAAGTTTAGAGTTATCAAAAGGGTTAGGGGATGATCCTGGGATTGGCAATGCTTTGGACAATATATCTATCATACATTATAACAAAGGAGAGTATGACCAAGCGTTAAAGCTGTACCGATCAAAGCTTGAAGATAAAAGAAAAGTTAGGTGACCAAATGGGAATTAGCAATACTTTGAACAATATGGGTTCAGCATACCTTGGCAAAAGAGAGTATGACCAAGCGTTAAAGATGTACAATCAGAGATTGAAGATATCAAAAAGGTTAGGGAATAACTATGGGATTGGCTTGACTTTGAACAATGTAGGTATGATATACGCAAGCAAAGGAGAGTATGACCAAGCGTTAAAGCTGTACAATCGTAGTATAGATATAGCGAAAAAGTTAGGTGACCAGGAAGGTATTGGCAGAGCTTTGGACAATATGGGTTCAGCATACCTTGGCAAAGAAGAGTATGACCAAGCGTTAAAAGCTGTACCATCAAAGCTTGAAGATAAAAGAAAAGTTAGGTGACCAAATGGGAATTAGCAATACTTTGAACAATATGGGTTCAGCATACCTTGGCAAAGAAGAGTATGACCAAGCGTTAAAGCTGTATCAACAAAGCTTGAAGATAAAAGAAAAGTTAGAGCATAACTCTGAGATTGGCAATACTTTGAACAATATTGCTCAAACATATTATGAAGAAGGCGAGTATGAAGATGCTCTTTATTATATACTTCAAGCTCATGAAGAAATACCAAAAGGGCTTGATGTTCTAGGATTTAAAAGGTCGCTTCATATACGATCCAATATTGAAAAAAAAATTGGAATAGATGATGTTATTATACTGGAAGAGAAAGTAAAAAGGAAACTAGACAGTCGGCAAAATAATTAGGTTATGATGATTCCTCTTGCCATTGTTCAATAGTTCTTTGCCTATAATTGCTTTGCTTTGAAATAAAGAATAGTCATTTATATAAAATATGATTGGTCAGAGATAAAAGAATATTCTGAATACTACTACAATCAACGATTAATGTATACTATTAGACTCCTCATCGAAAAGATCACTTGCATGAAAAATTAATCATTGTATATTGTATGAACCAGAGAGGAGTTTTTTTCGTTATCGTCAAATAAACTAATGGCGGTATTGAAATGGCCAATTGATGCTGCCTGTTCATACATGGTTATGCGTCTTTCTGTCAGGGAACGTTGGGTTAAATGGTATTTGATAATCTATCCTTGTCGGCGAAACCGCCCAATATACATTGATCTGCTTTTGCTCTGTTCCTGTTCAACCTTGATATTAAGAGTCGCTTCCTTGCGTATGTCTACTTTGATAATAGTGCCGCCAATATGATAGAAATGTATGCCTAGAAACGTATGTGACCTTTCCATCTCCTTGCGATAGTTTCGCTCGATGGAACCGACAACTCTTAAAGGTGTCAGATCAGGTACCTCTACTTGCTTATTTTTAGCAAATTTATAGGCGTTTACGTTCGCCATGGGCCACATCACCACGTTGATTTCTCAAGCCCTGCCTTCAGGCCACCTCCATGAGTTTGGATCTGTGCTGACCAACTATATGGCAAACCGTTCAGTTGGGGATGGATGGTACCTGGCTAATCTAGCGAGTTGCGAACATTGTTTTAATCATAACCAATCTGTCATTATTTTCTATCTTAAGACTAGAGCATGAAGCTAAAATTTTTTATTCCATCTTATACATCACATTTATCAGATGTCTGAAGAATAGACATTGCATTAATGATTTGGTGTCTTTGAGTGTGATGAATGTGAGGCCATCGATGTAAAAGATAAACAGTAGAAGACAAGGATGGCGTAGACAGGAAACAACTAGATTCCGATTTTACTGAACCACAACCTTCATCACATACATCACTTAGATCAGGGCTCTTCTAAGCCACTTCGCTCTTTATCTTCGGCCTTATCCTCATCTACCTTCCTTATAATCATTATTGGTTTTTCACTGGTGAGTTGTATGCAGCCATCCTTTCGGAGGCGGCCTAATGTCTCCTGAAGATGCCAACTTTTACTCAACTTTAAATTGTCATGGCTGTTGCTGCTATCTTTTCCCAGCAGATAAAACCTTACAATTTGATCTCTTTCACAGGCCTTTGTAGTTGCCTCTGTTAATAGCATGGGGGCGCCATCGTCTTCTCTGACGACTTGCCTTATCTGCTGATACGCTAGATCCCTTGAACTCATAGCAGCCTGGCTGAAATGTTTCAAGGTGTCTATAAAACAACGCTGCCTCCTCTGTATCCTCCATTTCTACAACAGCCTTGAGTTTCACTTTGGCTATGATGACTTTAATGTGAATATGAATCCAATTTACGAGGAATGCTTACAGGTTAAGGTGATACATCGGTCGGATGCAGACGCGCTTGCGATAGTGAACTGGAGGTTGCAGGCTACGGCTCCAAGCATTCATGGGTATGCCGAGCTACAGAAGCATATCGCTTACCAGACGCGTGTGAAATGGTTACGGGGTGACTCTAAAGAGATTTTTCCCATTCATGCTAGTGGCCCCAGGTGAAGGATGTCGGTGTACATTGACAATGTGATCGAGGACATCTACGATTTGATGGGCTAGAAGGCTTATATTCGACGAGTGATGCATGACGCAGCTATTCAAAACGCAGGAATAAGCAATAGGATACATTGCCTTACGCATCTGCAAAGAACGGCCACTGGTAACTGTATCTGTAAAAGAAGAGACGAGGAATGCATCAGTCGATTGGTGTTCGTGCCGAAGGGATACAGCACAGATTGATGTCATGTTTATCGGTGTTTGAAGATAACAAGTTATGAGGCCATCCCGTTTTAACGTGGAACTGCATCAACTACGGAACGGCTGCATTTGCGGCACCATCCAAAACAGCAGTCCCTAGCCTACTGCCGCCGCAAGAATAAGGTGCTATACTCGATCCTATCAAGGACATTTCAAAAGGTCAACTGTATTCATTGTTGAAGCAGGAACAACCAACAACTTTTTCTAATAGGCACAGACAGGTGGGATAAAAGACAATCTATACCCTATTTGTCATTATTGTACGTATCTATGTGTTATCTAAAGAGTAGTGACAGGGATTGTCAAATGATGTAACTAATGGTGATCCAAAAAAACCTTATTCTTTCTGATAATCTGCGTCATTCTCATTTTCTTCATCCTCTTCATCCTGTTGACTGTCTTCTAAATCATGAGATTCATCATTCATCTCTTCTTTTTCTGCTTCAGCATTACTCATATATCTATGACATATAGCCTGTAATTAAATATGATAATGCCTGCGAAAACCTTAGAATATGCTGAATATCTTTTATGGTTAATAATGGATTTTAAACTTGCTTTATTTATATTTGAATCTTTGTTGGGTTCTATCCTCCTAAAGAGTATACCGAAAATGTCTCCGGTGTGTCCGGTGTCTCCGGAACTATGAATCTTGTGCTTAAACCTTTGTTAATATCCGGAGATAACCTTTCAAAACCGGATATAAATTGCAAAGAGAGAAGCTGTGTCCGGGTTTTCAGTGCATATTTGTGCCTATCCGGAGATAATGGAGACATTGGAGACAAGTTTCCAAGTATGTTTTGAATGTTGTCATATGGCCACTGTATTGATGAAATCAATTTTTCCTGCAGTTCATTTAATGTAAAATATAATAAAAATGTCGTTGATACTGACCGGTTTGTTTGTAGATTACGTTGTCTTTAGTCCACAGTTAAAATACAAATAGTGGTAAAGTATGTTTGTTTTAGCAATATAGAAAATGATATCTACTAAAGTTATTTTCTTTTGAAGAAATTAGTGTATTTAATTGCGTATAAAAAGCAAACTACATCAAGTGACTTTAAAAAAATGCGTTATCTCTAACTTTTTAAAATTAAACAAGTTCTTTTATAACAGTTTCTTTATTTTTACTAATTATATTTACCAATCCCATTTATGGAGAAAACAACAGTAAATTCAAATTTATTTTTTAATCAATTATGGTAAATGGTTTGCATAATGGTAATCAACAGGGATTGGCCAATTGGGGCGTAGATGTCTATGTTAGTGAAAAAAGGTTAGGACTTAATCACCGATGACTTCAATTTTTGAGATATATTCGCTATAGGACTTTAATACTTCATAGGTGGAAAGACTGTCGACAAAGACGTCCCCTCCTCCTCCGCGTCCAGAATCCGGTACACCCAATAAAAGATTAGAACCGATAATGTTAGATCCAATTGCGACATTTTTGGTACTGTCGCTAATAGAAAGACCATAAAGCTGAGTTGCCTTTGTACGAGGCAGTGCAATATCGTAGCAAAGATTATTCGTAATTAGAACATCGTTGCAGCCAGACAGCATTATGCCTGCAGGGTGGTTAATTATTCTCTTACCTTCGTCTCCACATCTAACTGGTAGCGTAGCTCGACGGCAATTTTTGATACAATTATTGCCATTAACATTGATGAAGGATGATGATCTATCTACTGATAATATGTATATTCCAGGTCCAAAATTCTCACAACATGTGTTACCCGCTATGGTTCCGTGCTGACTTTCTTGGATCACAATTCCCCCATCGCCTCCTTTATTCGACACATTTCCGGTAACCGTAAAGTGGTCTACACCATACAGTGCAATTTGATCTGCTGAACCTTTACTGACATAATCCCACCACCACCTGGCAGGCCCAACGACTGTACACCCCTTGACAGTTACATGAGTTGCTGCAAGTCTAATATCTGGTTTACGTTTAAGCTTTGGATTTTTAAAAGAACCCCCTGCACATTTAATTGGGTTTCTCATCTTGCCAGAAAAATGGCATCTTTCAACTAAGACTTGATCGCAAGTGTTCCAGGTAACTAATTCTACTTCACCTTCAGGCAACTTACTATTGGGATAAATCTGAATGCCATCAAGACAGTCAATAAATTTGCAGTCTGTGATTCTTATGTCATTTGTGCTAGTATTGTCGAATGCTATACAAGTACCGCCATTTTTCTTGAATTTACAGCCGTTGAACTCAAATGACGAATGATTAGCTCCCCGTACATGTATGCCATAGCTAAAGTTCTTTATCTCACAGTCAAAGAAGTCAACCCCTAAATGACCGTCAACATTTCCTAGATAAAGTAGCGTACATGATTTGTTATTGTGATCAATATTGCCATCAAATATCAGTCCTTTGAATCTGACTCCTGTCAGCTTGCCTCTATTGGGCCGATTGCTATCACTAAAAAAGAAGGTAGAATTGTCTCCAATAAATTGCGTCATAATAGCTCCTTCCAGCAAGATCTTTGGAACGCAGTTTTCTGGAATATCGGATGTGCCCACAGACATGAGAGACCCCTCCAAGGAAACGAGTGAAATCCCGGGTTTAAGGTATAAATCGTGAGCGCAATATATGCCAGGAGGAAAGAAGATGGTTTCTCCTTTACCTGCCTTGTCAATCGCCCTTTGTACAGCCAATGTGTCGCTTGTTCCCCACATGACATCTAAATCCATTGCCGGTCCAGACGAGGGTGATTTTAGAATGACCACGTCACTACTAACAAGACCTTTAATCTCTGTTTTAAGTACCGGTATTTTATCCCCCGGTTTTGCAATGCTGATGATTTTGCCAATATCGTTAGCATTAAAGGCAGCATCATGCACACACAGTTTATCAAGATCTTCTTTAGGAATTGATCCATTAAAGCCCAATTTCACATCCCCCTTGGCTCCGAAATCCATTACGTTCATGATTGTATTAGACTAGGACTTTGAGCATTTACTTAAATTCTTTTATCTTGGACACCAACAGATGACATGAAGAGAACAAGTATCGCCAAAATAAATGAGTTAGGATTTGCTTGTAAAAATAAATATCATCATCATTTGTTTTCTACTCTCCAACGTGCTCTTTGGAATATCGTATATGGTGGTCTATCTCCTCTCGATGTATGTTTTGGACATGGGGGTGCTGCCTGCAATAATGAAATGGCTCTCTAAACCCTATCATTTTATCTGTTTCTGACCCTTCGGTTTCTTTTACATCGTCTTTAGTTTTGTCAACTTCCTCCTTAGATATATAGGGAATGACTCCGCTGTGTCCGGTGTCTCCGGAACTGTTGGATTTAATGCTTGCATCATCCCGATTGCCTGGAGACATCTTATCTTTTTCCGGAGACATTTCTTCCAAATACGGAGTTAAACTCTCGTTTTCCGGAGACATTTTGTGCTCACCGGAGTTACCGGAGTCATTGGAGACACAAATCTTACTAAATTCAGCAAGGTCAACCATGAAAAATCCTTAACCAACCTACCAAAATCAGTAAAAAAAAGGTTGGCAGTTGCCATAGTTCCCATATTGAGGTGGATAATGATATGCCCAGACCAGCTAAAGCTTGTGGCCCGTGGGGGCCTCAAGAGTTCGAAGATCTCCCAATAGCTGTAATCCTCCAAAAACAACATAAAAAATAACATATGTAACAGAGGTAAAATAATGTAGCAGAGATCTAGGCATTATTTCTTTTATAAACCAACCTTATTTCCATAATAATCGTTATATACTGATTTATTTGCAATTATACGCTAGATAAACCTACATGACCAACCGATGAGTCTATTCCAAAAATCTTGATATGAGAAATGTTAACACGACCATTTTTTTCCTTGTTTTGAAATGACAGTCTGACGAATTTTCCATATTTAGGTTCTGTGCTCTCTATAAAGAAATTCTCTTCCCTGGAAACAAATTCACTTACAAAGTACATTTGATCACCAAATGTTCTTCCATCTAAAGATAAGGATATGCTAAAACGATTAATAAGAAGCGTATTGCTAGTCCATTTTATTGTAAGATAATTTATCTCAGTCACATTCTCTAATTCCAATTCTATCCATGAATCATCTCCTTCACTTATCCATATAGTATCTTTCTCATAAGTCATGACGTTTGAAGCTTTGTTATTATGATCTTCTTTTGATGCATGAACAAAACTTATTTTTTGAATACTATAAGATGGATATCCGGTTTCTTTATTTTCCAGTGTTACAAAAAAGTTGAATGCAATCTCGTAATTCTCAAAGATGGTATAAATTTGAAAATTGTGATTTGGAACCCTATGTCTAAAGTCCAGGATATATTTATTATCATTAGTTTTTTGAATATACCAATAAGATACAATATCACCATCAAAGTCAACTAGAAGAGGAATTATTTGTCTAGGTTTTTTTTCGATTCTAAAAATTAATTCTCTTTGATTCTTCAAAAGTAAATCAATAGGATCGTCTCTATGTGGCGATCCTATATGTTCAAAGCGTTCCTTTGTGTTTCTAATGACGCGATAAAGGACTTTGGCATTATATTCTCTGTCATCATATTCAACTACTAATTTAGGTATCTTTACATTCGCTTTTATTGATTTGACATTTTG
This sequence comes from uncultured Nitrososphaeraceae archaeon, assembly GCA_963779615.1. Lineage (GTDB taxonomy): Archaea > Thermoproteota > Nitrososphaeria > Nitrososphaerales > Nitrososphaeraceae > Nitrosocosmicus. Next base: position 411,946 of record CAVZZA010000003.1, on the reverse strand, counting down.
TGTATTCAAATCGTATAAGCCTAGGTCCATCTGCTGTCTGCATACAGGACAACTAATTATTTTTAAAAACTGTCCAGAATCTAAAATTTGCGTTACAGTTCTCAAATGGACATGTTACTGTCACATATTTAACACTCTTTACTTCTTCAGATGTCTTTGAATAAACATTTTCAAATATGTTTCCAATAATTTTTATATCCTCTTCTACGTTTTTGATTATTATATAATCTGTAACATAAGGAATTGGAAAACTGATCTTATTCTTGTTTTCTTCTATTACCCATACTCTTTTATTGGCACCAACCGAGACGCCTGTTTCAAACGCTACCCAGTTTCGGGTAAACTGAGGATTTCTCATTTGTGGATTTAATACATTCGTTCCGAGAAGGACTACGAGTCCATCCGAGTCTTCTTTGATGCTATTGCTGATTTCAAAACCGCGATATCTTCTACCAAGATCTTCAAATTCCATTAGTTTGGGTTTGATGCCCTTTATAGACAATGCTTGTGAAAGGATTCCGCGTAACTCAGCATCCCTTTGACTATGCGCTACAAATAATGTGATAGACAATTTTTAATATTCATAATATTGATCTAATATTCTTTTTTTATCATGATTAGAAATAAGAATTAGAATGTAATTGTTATTAATTATTGAGTTAATTCTGAACAATTCTATAGCCACGTAATTCTCTTTCTTCATATTTTCTATGCTGATAGGCCAACAACCCTTATCATATCTTACAGCTCCATAATTCTTTAACGATATTTGCATCTAATTTTACTTACCTTATTGCACTCCTCCAAGCATTGAGACAATATAGAAATTACATCTTGTTCTGGCAACTTTTGATGCTTACTAGATAAGATGTCAATATGTGTCACAAACAAAAGTATGTGAAAGAAGACAGTAACAGGAATAGCAAAATCATTTCTTTATAAATAAACATGATAACAATGTGAGGTGTCATGATTTTAAGTGAAAAGGACTAGGAGGCGTTGGTCATTGATATGCTCAACTAAGGACTTACGGCAATGGAGATTGCGAAGCAGGCCCATGTCTCATTTACCGAAATCAAGAAGATAAGAAACAAACTAACTGGCGAGGTTAATGAAGATGATAAAAAGAAAAATCCCCTGTCAATTGCATCCCAGGCCTTTAGGCTGTTTTTAACGGGCAAGTCCATCATCCAGGTCGCAATTGGGCTTGACCTGCCACCGGACCAGGCCCTGAAAATACATTCTGACTATCTGGCATTACAAAATCGGCACGATGTTGTTTCCGTATTGTCTGAAAATGGAAACAAACCTGAGTTTTTGGAATTGCTTCACTATTTAAGGGAAGGCCACCTCAGCTTGAAGGATGTCAAAGAAATAGTTGACATCAAAAGGGATAATAAAAACTACAAGTTGGAAAAGGACCGACTCGATGTCGACACATTCAACTCAAAAGAGACTTTAAAGTATTATCATCAGGAAATCGACAAAATGAAAAACAAATATTACGATTTAAAGAACCGAAAACTCTTTTGACGAATGAGTCATGGGAACTGTTGTTTTGCCAACCATAAAGCCCTTATCAAAAACCAAATCACAAAATGCAGCGAACGAGGTTGCCTGTTTCTTTTTTTATATTCTCAATCCTACTATGTCTTATTACTGATGAGGTATTAAGTTTGGTCTTTATTTTATGAGAGGGCTGTGATTGTACGAATCAACAATTTTTTTTCATTATTTTATTTTCTGTCCATATATTATCCATACTTTTTTCGCAAATTCCTATCCCTAAACTTCCCAGCATCTCTTACCAATTAACTAAAAATGTCTCCGGTGTGTCCGGTGTCTCCGAAATCTAGATTTTAAGCACTAAATTTTTGCTTTTATCCGGATATAACTTTGCAGAACCGGAGACAAATTGGTTAAGAAAAGAGGTTATGTCCGGGTTTTCTGCGTATAGCTGTGCTCAGCCGGAGTCATCGGATACATCGGAGACAATTTTCCTACTTTGTTATGGATGCTGTTGTAATGGTTTTATTTTTTTATGCTTATCCGTTAGAATAGCCAACAGGAATATGTACAGAATGTGTAGTTGATATTGATTATGGTAATCATATTATCCAAATTCAATCAGTCCAGCATACCATCAAGAAGTTAATCCCACCTAAACAGACATGTAATTCCGTAATAGTTTTAGTGGATAATGGCTATTATATGATCGCACCCCCTTCCCAGAGTATCATGGAAATATCATTTGGACCAAATACAGATAATATTATGGTGGGATGCCCTAAGTCCGAGTCATTTGCTTCGCATGCTGGCACGAGCAGCAAGTTTTGCTACTCTAATCGGCTCTGGAATGGAACCTTGGAGTGTAAAGCAATCAATGATCGTGGATGCTTCTTTTGGGCTTATTCCCCAGTACCGTACGAACAGAGTCTTGCCCCGTCTTTAATAGAGTTTTGTCTCGTTGCCCTAGTTTACGGTATTGTTCTAATTTAGGATTGGAGTCATTGGAAAAGTGGTGTTGTATGGCACCTTCCAGTCCCTCCGAGTCTTTGAATGATATCGCTATAACTGGAACATTGGTGTTTTCTCCAAGTTCTTCACCATCTATTATGTTGTACATGCTGATAACAAGGCCATCAAGCATTATGCAATTAATGTCATTTCTCTTTAATGACCTGTACATGGACAGGATGTTTTGCGTAGAATCATTTCCTCCAATCGCGACATTCCCAAAAACCATGCCGTCAATTATCAGGTCACGGCGCATTACTATTCCCGCTAGCGTGGAACAAGCACTAGTTTTTCTGAAGATTTCAGCTATTCCTAATACACGGATGCCTTTTTTCTCTGCATGAAACCTCATTCTAGCGCCCCTTCTTTTCTGGAAACAAAAACACCATGCCTGCAGATGATATACATATATCCATTATCACACTCTTCATAAAAATGCCTAACTCCCAACTTTTCAAGTTTGAAGTGTGCCATCCCAGCATCCCGGTGGAGATTAAACATTCAATAACGCTGGGATTCAGGCGGTAAGTGTTCCTGTTGGATTAACCAATTTACACCGATTGCAACAATTATTACTATCCAGGCTCCAAGACAATGTATTGAATGCATAACTCTACAACAACATTTTTGACCTAGAATCAAAAGACACTTTTAATGGTGGAGAGATGGAAGAAATAATAAACAATTCTAGGTTGCCTTAATCCATAAACTGGATTATGTGAGATATTTTTTATGTTACCATTTAAATGACACTAAATTAAATTTTAATACATTTTTCTGTTATAATAGGCCATCAATTGCAGCACAGACAATAAAACTAAATCTTGTTATGTTATATATTATAAAGTCCTCCTAAATTTTATAGGGCATCTTAATTTCATAATTTTTTGTTAAAGTATGGAAAATACCGTAGTAACCGTAGTATCGTCGTAAGTATACATTTAACAGCCCCTAGGATGCTACAATAACAACGATACGACGATAAAGACGATTTAACCTAGATGTAGTAAAGTATCTGTTGAGAACTGAATAGCGAATATATGTCAATCAGTATATGTTTACCCTTTTTCTTGTTATTTATTTACAATCAATGTAGATATTGAGCGTATTTTATCTATTTTTCCTATATTCCAAGTTATAATCTCTCGGAGTTTATCCATATCAAGCGATTGCAGCTTAACGATAACATCATAAGCTCCAAATATTCTATGGACTTCTTCTACTTCAGGTATCAGTTCGATTTTTTTTATTATATCGTTTTCAGAACCCGAGTCACAGTTTAATAATACATATGCCGTTGGACCATTGGTATTGTCAGGTGAATTTGTAAAATTATCGCGAACTCCTTTTATACTATATCCCACCTATTGTAATCGAGTATATGGAAAAATTGTAATTTCATCCACCATTAAACCAACGCAAATTAGAAACAGATTTAATGAAATGGATCTTAAATAAGCCAATACCTTTATAAAAGATGTCTATTATATAAACAAACTTAACTTGTCAAATTATCTCGGATATATTTAACCGCTCTTTAAAGTTAAGGAAAAAAGGTATAGATTTATGTCTGGAATATAATTTATAAGTCAGGTAAGAAAAAGAACTGAACCAGATGAAATAGCATACTCTACAGCTATATCTGCAATGTATCATCTGATAAATTCCTCTCTACACTTTTGCTTTTCCCTCTTACAATCTCTAGATGAAAGGTCTGAATTTACAAACAGTTGAGATAAGTTATAAAGGTGAATACAACCAATCAAGGCTCTGTCTATATATCTGAGGCTTGGTCATAATTCCAGATTCCTTGTCTTTATCTGAATCTCATGTCACCAAGTTCCAATCATATACTTTATTGATTTCGGATTAGATTTTTCTGTTTTACAGTTATAGTATACCACATTATCTTATATAATAAAAATAATAAGAGTACAATTGCAGATACGGTATTAAATCCACGTACTGGTAATGGATCTATCCTGAATACGGATTTTATATAATAGATCTCTCGCATAATTGCTACTAAACAGCTTTATGACCATCAGTTCATAAATTTCATGTCCTTTATTTGCTTTCGTATGAAAGGTTATCCAGATAACCATTTCTTTTCAAATCATTCACTGGAGGCAACAGTAAAAGAGTTTGATGATATTTACAAAAAAGAGATAATAAAAAGATACGGCAAGCATGAGATCAAGCGGTTATCCAAAAGAAAAGACAGAGAACGATCCATAGATGCTGGAGGAAGACATTTCAATCTGGATGTTAAAAACAGGTTTCTGATGCTTTTGGTATACTATTACCGTCTTTACATAACCTACACTCTGGCTGGCTTTTTGTTTGATTTGGATCAGAGTAACATTTGCAGAGATATTCAAAAAATTGAGTCGTTGATAAGAAAGTGCGTGCCAATTCCACAAAAGATGTACAAAGTAGCAAAAAGGCTGCGTACACCAGAAGAAGTTGAAAAGTACTTTCCGGGTTTTATTGCTTTCGTGGATTGTACAGAGCAGCAGATTCCAAGACCAAAGAATAAAGAAAGAAGGAAAATGTATTATTCAGGAAAGAAAGAAAATGCATACCGTAAAGACACAGCTCACGGTTAACAGCCAGGGTGTCATTATTCACAAAACAGGCCATAAGAAAGGAAAAAGGCATGACTATGACATCTACAAGAAGAATCACCCGGTAACCCCAAAGCAGGTTGTCAGCGTGTTTGACCTCGGATACCTTGGGGTTGGGAAAGACTTTCCAGAGCAACTATCGTCCCTGCCAAACAGAAAGAAGAGAGGCCAAAAAGATTTGTCCCATGAGGAAAAGGAGTGCAACCATAATCACTCTAGAAAAAGGATAGTGATAGAGCATACTATTTGCAGGATGTAAAAGTACAGGATAATGGGCGACACATTCAGAAACAGGTTGAGAAATTATGACAATATATCCGATATAGTATCGGGGTTGGTAAACTACAGAACATTGTCGTCTTTTTAGATTGACATCATCAGTCATTGCCAAACTGACAGAGCATGCTGTTTCTAATTATGCAAGAGATCTAATGTTTACAAATAATTTTGTTGCATTTATCTACATTCCTTAAATCTTTAATGTTTGTCTTGACAGATTAAATCATGATAGAATTAGAATATTGAATTTGCCAAAATAACTATATCCACATTTCATGATCATGAGACTGACCCATCCTTTGCTCATGGGTTTTGGCGCCATCAGTTTATCAAATACTAAAAGAAAGAAAAAACTGATTTACAATATGGGTGATGAGCCTCTACCAAAGTCAAAGACAGTATAGAGTCTAGGCTCTCACAACGAAATTGCTCTTCCTTCTTCCTGTTTCTGCGCACTTGGTAAAATTATGCAACATCTCCTGATAATTGTGTTCTGGATGTAGCATGTGGTACTGGAAATATGACAATAACCACTAGAAGAAAAGGCGCCAAGGTAACAGGCATAGAGATCACTCACCAGATGCTAACCCAAGCAAAGTCGGAAGCATCTTTGGCGGAAGCTGGTGATATAGAATGGAAAGAAGAAAATGTAGAAGATCTTCCTTTTGAGGATGAATCATTTGATGTGGTGTTATCAAGCTTTGGACACATGTTTGCTCCTTACCCCGAAATAGCAATAAAGGAATGCTACGAGTTACAAAAAGGGTGGTGACCGTATTGCATTTGCAACGTGGCCGCCTGAACTGGCAAATTGGAGAATGTTTGAAGCGATGGCAAAATACATGCCTTATTATCCTAACGCCCATGGTCCATCACAACCACCACCACCACCACCTTCTCCAATGCTATGGGGAATTCCTGAAGTTGTACAAAAACGTCTTGGCAACAGTGTAAAAAACATCCACTGAACGTGGAGCGGGGAATAAACCTGTCTCGAGTCCCAATCACTGGTGGAAAATGTCTAGCATAAAATCCAGCTCGTTAATACAGACCATCCAAATGCTCAAAGATGCCCAAATGATTGAATCTCTTCGTAATGACGTTTTGCAAGCAACAACGCCTATATTCTGGATAACGTATTAAGGCTCGATTACCTCCTTACAAGGGACTTGAAGGCATAAAAAGTAAAGCAGGTATATATCTCATCTTCATTATACTGGCCTTCAAAGAAAAAAGTCACCTCGAAAGATACTCAAAAATCGGTTTTATGGGTCATAGATTGCTAACAGATGGAACGGCATTGATTGGAATTTTCATTCTATTAATGGACCGGATACATGAAAATATGACTGTCGATGCAAGGTGTTCCCTTTGAACATCTAAACCGACCGCTGTAGTCATCAGAGACATATCAATAGAAAGGTCGGTTTGAAGGGAATGGACTGACAGACAAGGCACTGGAGCCATAGCCGCAGCCAAAGACAGGGGCTCTGAAAGATGAGAGGGAGAAAGAAAAACTCTGCAGTCCCCAAGGCCACAATTCCTTTGCCTTATGCGGTGGATGACCCATACTGCTTACTACCTATATTGCAGATATTCTCCCAATTCTTTGTTGTTTCTGTTCTGTTGATTGCAGGTGGGTTATTGAGGGGATATTGATGATAAAGGTCTTGCCATGGTATTTACTTTCAAATCTGTAAGGTGTCCATCTCTGTATACCGTTAATGTTATTGCATCTCCAGGCCTAGTATGCTGATCGATATACGTAACCAATTGGTCTACTTCTGCCATGTTTTGGTTATTGACTGCTGTAATTATGTCTCCACCATGCTTTTGGCCGTAATAATCTGTTATAGCACCACGCAATCCCGCCTTATCAGCTGGTCCGTCTTTTACAATTGTGTTGACATGCACCCCTCTGAAAGTTTTTGATATGTTCTTAAATTGTGAGGATAGGTCAGAAGTAAGTGTGGTGCCATTTATTCCTATGTAAGAGTGAGTAAAGTTCCCCTTTTGTATAAGAATGGGTACTTCTTTTAGGACGGTGTTGGAAGATACTGCAAATGCTACCCTTTCAGATTCGCCTGCTGTGTTTATTCCAATAACCTGTCCCTTTATGTTCAGCAGCGGACCTCCAGAGTTACCCGGATTTATTGATGCATCAGTTTGAATGGCATCGGTGATTGAGATTTCAGAAGGTTCCTGAATTAGGCGCCCTGTCTGACTTACTATCCCTGTTGTCATAGTGTTGTCTAAACCATAGGGGTTTCCTATTGCTATGACTTGGTCTCCTACCTTAAGACTAGAAGAATTGGCAATGCTGAGGGGAACAACGGGTTTGTTCAACTTTTCCACAATCTTTATAACTGCCAAATCGCCAAGTGTGTCATTGCCCACTATGGAGGCAGTATACCTGTTTCCATCTATAAATGTGACATCAACTGTTTTGGCATTGCTAACTACATGGTAATTGGTAATTATGTGTCCTTTGGTATCATATACAAAGCCCGAACCCAACGCGGTTGCATTGTGATCTTCATTAGGATTGGTTGAAGGAGGAGAAGGGTTTGATGGTGTAATGGCAGGCATTTTGGAAGTTATCTGAACTATGGAATTCTGGACCCGGTTGAATACCGAGTTAAGGAGATGGCTTTGTAAATTGAATAATGTGGTGCCGTTGATAGTGTTGGATGTAGTGTTGGTGATGTTGATGGGGAGGGTGACAGGAGTGTGGGAGAAGGTGTTGGAAGGTAAGGTCTGTTGTTTTGATGATTGTGGTTGTGATGGTGGATATAATGATGGCGGCGATTGTGATATAGCTGCGACTGGATGGAATAAGGGATATTCAAATAAAAAAGTCCCTACTAACACTATTGTTATCGAGAGTAATAACATACTTATCGGAACTAACTTTATGGACATGTTTTAAGAGATCTAATTAAGACCTCTTGCGTAATTAGCACTACTAGAAAAATATCTAAAACAATGCCTGCTTATTGACTAGAATTCAGACTTAAAATTATAAATATTATTAAAAAGCACAAGAAATTTGTAAAGTTTTGGCCCCTCTCTAATTACGCAAGAGGTCTTTATATTAAATTTAAATTTTAATCTTGAATGAATAGTCTACTATATCCTCAGTAGCCTTACTTGCCCGCTCACCTGAAAACATTCTGTTAATCCGCAACTTTCATCCTGTCATCTTCCCACGAGTATACCAAAAATGTCTCCGGTGTGTCCGATGTCTCCGGAACTATAGATTTTACGCTTAAATCTGTGTTGTTAGCCGGAGATAACCTATAAGTCCGGAGAGAAGTTAAACAGGAGATAAGTTATGTCCGGATTTTCTGTGACTATTTGTGCTCAGCCGGAGGTACCGGATACATTGGAGACAAAATTCTCAATGCTCAACATGTAATATACCCAATGTAACTTCCCAATCATATCTTTCAAAAATAAAAGTTTAAGATAAGGGATTAATAATGTATAAAAGTGGAATTGAACCCAAATACAAACAATAGTGACAACCACATTGATTTGTACAAAACATGGCTTTTCCATAAACATAAAAAATCTGGATACGTCTCAATTATTTGTGCATTATTTGTCCCCCTGCTAATGTTACTGACAGTTAGTTATTCGATAGATGGCGTTCTTGCACAGGCTTATCATTTTAATGCATCCACCCGCTGGTCGTTTGGTACAGCAGACGGAAGCATGATTCACCAAGACAAACTTACCATCGGTGCATTTTTACAATCTGTACAATCCTGAAGACAACATGCTGGCGCCCCAAGCCTTTACAACATGGATGTTCTTTTATTGTTACGATGTCTCAAAAAGTCATTATTATAAATCAGAGCGCGATGATCCTCTTGGGGCATACCCAGTTAAGAATGTGATAAACGTTCCCTTCAATTATGATGAGTATTCCTTATGAATGAGACAGGATTTGATGACGATGCTAACGGTGATGGAAAATGCGATCTCATATTTGGGGGAATCTGTACTATTATCCATAGAGGAGATTACCGTACATGAACATAACAACCTTTATCATAATGCTGATTTTGATTGGTGCGTTAATAATCGATACCATAACCTCTAACATTTATGACTTTATCAGTAGGGAGGTGGATTCTAGTTGGGGACTAGCATTCTTCATATCTGTTTCAGCCATTATACTTGTTGTTGGGCTAATCCTTCTTTTGGGACCTTTAAAAAAGCAAAGTGAGCACCTTAGAACAACTAACTCGGCATTCAATAAAGTATACGAGTTAACAGTTATAGTACAGTTATTGATTATCGCGATATTTCTTTTTACGGTTATCCAAATGGTGTCAACATCGCAATATTTTACTCCATTGCTAATAATCTCTTCAGTAGTCAGTTCCATACCGTTTTACATTTCATTGGGGCTACTGGCATGCAGATTCTTTTCATGGTACAGGTCCAGTAAACAAAACACTATTGTGTTTTTGTATGGCGTGGCAATTGCATTTATGCTGATTGGCAGCACCGCATTGGACACCGGTGTGGCTGGTGTGTTTTTGAATGCCCCAGTGATGAAAAAATCATCATCAGTGCAATTCCAGGATGACTTGTCTATTGATAATTCGTCTCATTTGACGACAGATATCAGTGGCAATTTATTGAATGCAGCAGTGATACTTTTGATCACCAGTTTTCTGCTTTTGTGGGTTGTTTCTGCAGTTTTGCTCTACAGGTACTCTCGCAGATTAGGAAAATCCACGGCCTATTGGATGGTTATCTTTCTTCCTCCAGTTTTTGTCCTGATAGGGCAGGTCCATACCTTGATTGGAATCCCAAATGCCAATTTTACCTTTTATGAACAGGATGGAGTTTTATTCAGGGTTCTAACTGTTTTGGCCACTATAGCTGGAGGGATGCTGTTTGGTGTCTCATTTTTGGCGCTAGCAAGAGGTATACGCCAAATTCGACAAAGCATTGTTGCTGATTTTCTTGATATATCTGGTTATGGTGTGGCCATGCTGTTTCTACCCATTATTGCCAATATCCTGTTTATCCCATACCCGCCATTTGGAATGGCTACGGGCGCGTCTTTAGGGTTGGCGTCTTTTGTTTTCTATGTGGGATTATACTCATCAGCAATTTCAATATCGGAGGACGCAAAATTACTAAAGTCGATACGAAGAGCAGCTGTAAAGGAGTTAAAACTGTTAGACAGTATAGGCAGGGCACAAATGAATGCCCTACTGGAAGATAAGGTGGCAGACCTGGTTAAAGAACACCATGACAAGGTGGTTGGGGAGGTTGGTGTACAACCAAGTCTTTCAGAAGAAGATGCCAAACACTACCTGGATGACATAATAAAGGAACTAGATAAGCACCGTAACCCAAAATGAGGCATGCCCGAAGAAGTCCACGACAAGAGGCCGTGAACATGTCATGTAAATACTAATTCTACACCCTATAGGACTCCTATTGGCACTTCCGCTATCCAGAGAATTTATGCATCGTGGAATGTAGGACATGAAACCTATTTCTTTGTAAATATTTTGGACTATAGGATGTTGTTTGCAATAATAAAAGGGCTCCTGTATGCAATTAGACGGTCCATATTAGAATTTGTAGATACACCTGAGCTGCCTTTGATTTTATCCTCTCCTTCTTCCTCCAGTTTCTTGAATATGTCTCCGCTATATCCGCTGTCTCCGGAATACTAAAATTTATGCTTAAATTTATTTTTTTTAATCCGGATATAACTTTGGAAACCCGGAGACAAATTAATCAGTAGAGAAGTTATGTCCGGGTTTTTTGTGCATATTTGTGCTTACCCGGAGATACCTGAGACATTGGAGACAAATTTTGTGTTGTTATGGATATTAGCATATGTCAAGTTCCATGAAGTAAAACGTTATTGCAACACGAAGCTAGTTCTTGTGAAAATATTATTTAATCACAAAGAAAAAGAAATTGTTTAATAGAACAATTCTCAATATCCATTATGAGTTTTTGTCCCAGCTGTGGTGAAGTGATTCAGCCTACCGCTTTGGTATGTTATAACTGCAACAGCAGTCTGGCGAACAAAAACAACTTAAAAGACGGTTTAAAGAGTCTTGGGGAGCAATCAAGGACATACAACCTGGGGATAAACCTTGAAAACTTTTTGGAGGACACCATATTGAGGACTGGTTACCTAAACACGGAAAAAAGGAAAAAGATGATAGGAACCAGTGGAACGTATCATGAAATAGACATTCTCGCATACAATGGAACAAACATTGTTGCATTTGAGTGCAAGAACTACAATATTCCCGTGAGCATCAAAGAAATAAGGGATTTCAAAAGCAAGCTTGACGATCTTCCACACATTTCTGAAGGCGTTTTTGTAACTAACTCTAGATTTACACCCGAGGCAACTAACTATGCCAACCACTACAACATTCGATTGTGGGATGGCGAAAACCTGAGCAAAATCCATTATCTGTCAACCATAGGCAGGCTAAACAATGACCAGTATGCAAACAGAAGCACCAAGCCGAACATCATTAAAGATGATGCCGACGCCGATGATGAGGTCACAGTAAAAAACTCTCTCCCAATTCTCATCCAGTATGACATGATAAAGAAAATCAAGCTGGTGAACCCGCAACAGGCAACCATAGCAGAATCAGAATTGATCTTCTTTCCTTTTTATACAATAAAGATTTCCACAAAGGAGGAGAAAAAGAAATGGCTGGGCAAAAAAGAGCTATTTGTTGAAGACGAGATATACATAGTAAACGCCATAGATGGAAAAATACTGTATGAAACAGACCTTAGTCAAGATATCAAGCCCTTCATGTTTTCCAAAGGAAATAGAAAATACGTTGACTCTGAGATAGGCGAGGAAATGACAAGGCATGAGGAAAACCTGATAATACATTCAATCATGAATACAACACCAAGGAAAAACTACAAAGTCAAGAAAAATGTTCAATACAATATTGTTGTGCATAACCCGGCTTATCCCATTGAAGCGGCCGAGAGAAGAATAGTGGAGGAGATAGTGGACTCAAAAAAGGTTGATTACAGCTCTGTCAATGTTTTGGGATATGATGAAATTTATGTGCCTAAATGGTCTTTGGTGATTGAAACACTAGGTTTAACATATAAAAGAGAGTCCATTGCCAGCACCAATTTTCTGTTTAAGGATGAAATAGATTTGTGCTCAAAGGATCCTGAAAAGGAAGCCAGAAAGACATATGCCGTATGCGAGATGTGTGGAGCGGCAGTCTGCAGTAAGCACATCATCAATGAGGACTCCAGGTTCTATTGTGCGGACCACAAGATTTCCAGTATTCCTTCGATCAGCAAAAGGTTACCTCGCATTGAAATGAACGAATTGAGGGAGATAAGAGACAACGTCCATTCTCTATTGAAGACCAGAGTATTCTATAGAAAAAAAAGTGAACAAGAGGACAACAAAGCAGAAGAAAACGCCGGTATAGACAAAAAGAGTGCTAAAGCTACAGATATAGAAAACAATGATAATTCATCTCAAAACAAGGATGATTCTTCTACTACTGTAGGAAGGCCAATAAAATGGTAAACAACCAGTTTTATCAATAAACCTTCTCAAAGGTTGAATAATCCTTAATAAAGATTTTCATTGTAAAAACTGCGCCAGCTTATCCATCGTTCACTCTTTGTTCTAATTAGAAGTCTTATGATTTTACCTTCTTAGTATTCTTATCTTGTTGCCAAACATGTCTTCGTCTGTTCCATTGGAATATTCAGAATTCTTTGAAGAAAATGCCAAGGTTATGTTTATAAATATGTTGAAATGGCACATAGCTTTTTTGATTAAGCGGTTATTTTTTACAATCGATTAGTGTCTTTGGTTTGAATATCTTACACTGATGATGATTCATAAAAATTGCAATTGTTGAACCCCAATCTTTACTGTTTCTTAGTGTCCTCCCAGAGTATACCAAAAATGTCTCCGATGTCTCCGGTGTATCCGGAAATAGTGAACTTGTGCTTGTTTTATCGGTTATTGTCCGGAGACAACTTTGCAAAACCGGAGACAACTTGTTTAGGAGATAAGTTATGTCCGGGTTTTTTGTGCATATTTGTGCTTACCCGGAGATACCGGAGATATTGGAGACAAATTTCCTACCTTGTTATGAATTTAGTAACAACATATATATTTAGACTAAAAATGAGAAAAAAAACTACAAATAATTATTTTAATGTGAAAATGCCTCTTAAATAAGGAATGTTTCCGGATGATGCTGATTATCTATTCCTCTTATGGTAATCCAAGTATTTACGTACCCACAGAAGCCGTTAAGACAATTTTTTAGAGTTTAATTGAACTATCCTGACATCACTATTACCACTTCTATTAATAGTTTGGGTATTGCAGCAATCTTTATGCCATTGGCAACAATTACAGAAAACATATGGTGATCCTAATTGACTAATAATGTCGCCTCTGCCGATGATGATGTGGCTGCAAAGAGTTTACTTTTTGGCAGGAATAATGAGATTTCTGAATTACTTGATGGCATCCAGAATGACCAAGGCACCAGTGCATGGCTTGTAACGGGAGATTCGGGCATAGGCAAGTCTGCACTTTTGGATGAGATTTATAGAAGGCTTACAAATAAAGGCAATGACCACAATCTAATAAACAACACATTTGTAGGCTACTACAGCAGAAAGGAATCCCTGATAGCCGAGTCCGAGTCACTAATCTATCCTTTCAAAATTGCTTTAGAGACCCTGGCGAAAACAGCAAAAGAATCTCAAAATCTTGGCGAAAGAATAGACACTGCCCTAACCAGAGTTAAGAATGGATTTCTAAAGTCTGCTAAAGAGCAAGGAAAAAAGATAGGGCTCGCAGTATTGGAAGATGTAGCCAAGAAAGCAGGTTTTGGGCAAACATTTGAAGTTGGAAAGAATATAGTCAAATCCATAGGAGCGGAGAAGACAGGCCTGTTATTAGCTCAAAGTTATGTAGCAGAGCACAAAGACGAGGCCAGGGAATCAATTATAGAAATATTTAAAACTCTTTTGGATGAATTTAAGGATTGAAAGTTTGTATTAATATTTGATCAGTTTGAGTATGTAGGCAAGGCCTCGATTGACTTTTTCTTAAACTTTGCCAAGTTTTTGATGATTGAAGAAAGATTTCACATCATAGTGTCTTTTAGCACCGATGAAAGAGTAATACTGGATTCTTCCCTTAAAGCCCTGTTTGAAGAGTTAAGAGACAAAGTAAAAAGAGAGATCCATGGCAAAATAATGGAGTTGCAGGGCTTGCCTGACGTAGACATAGGCAAATGGATACAGGTGGTCAGAGGTATCTCCCTCCCCATGATTCCCGATTTGAAAAGAATAAAGGAGAACTCGGCAGGTCTGCCTATACTTTTGGAGGAGTGGATAAGAACATCTGCGGACTGTAAGGACCATGAGACCATAAACAGAGAAGAACTATGTAATCAAATAACCAAACTAAAGGATGGACTATCTAGCGACATGGAAAAAAGTCTGTATCGCCTATCCATACTGCAACAACCTTTCAGTGACGATGAGATACTAGCCTCATATCTGGAAATAAGCGATCTATTTCAGCTGCATCCATTTATAGAAAAACTCATTGAAAACAGGATCTTTTATCCATTGGTCAAAAATAACAGCAAAAACTACACTGACAGCTGGTTTAAAAATGATTTGATAAAAAGATGCTTTGAAGATGACCTCGGCAACTCATTAAATAGGCAATACCATGATCTGGCTGCAAAGTTCTTCATTGAATTACAGAAAAATAACATGGAAAGAACAACAGGATTAGAAGAAAAAGATGAACAATATCATGACAATTCTGATCATGATGACAATGGCAACTTACAAACACAGGATGGTTACAAGATAGCTATTTCAGCTGCATATCATCTTCATATGTCCAAAAGGTCTCTTGAATCTCTTAAAGAATCATACCGTCGCAATAACGAGATTGGGAGGTATGCTTCTAGCATAGGAGACCTTGACCTTGCAGAACGATGCTACAAAAGGGCAATCGATGATTCAGAACACATAGAAGGTTTTGAAGATAAAAAAATGAATCTCATTTTGGATTTAACTAATTATGTTTTCGTCGTATGGGGAAGATACGAGGATGCTGGTGACAATTACCAACTACTTTTAAAATATTATTCAGATGTCAAAAATGACCAAGGCAGAGCCAATGTGCTGTCCAGCATAGCTAAAATGCACTATATGAAACGAGATTATGTCAAGGCGCTAAAAGTTTTAGACGATCAGATGCAGATTGAGCAGCAATCAGGGAATGAATACAGTATCGCAGCGGTAAATCATATGAGAGCTACGATATATGAGGATAGAGAAGAATATGACGAGGCGTTAAAAATATACAAGGAGAACTTGTCAATATGGAAGCAGGCTAGCAATCAACCAGGTGGATCTACTACGAATATTCAATTATACCTGTATTCATCATTATATAATATTGCTAACATTCTTCGAATCAGAGGGGAATATGACGAGGCGTTAAGTCACTTAAAAGAGAGTTTGTCAATAGCGAAGCAGGCTAGCAATCAATTAGGTGTATCTGAAACATTGCATGGCATGGCCAGCGTTTATTATTATACGGGGGATTATGACAAGGCGTTAGAGGCATACAAGGAGAGGCTATCCATAGAGAAGCAACTAGGGAATCAGTCTGGTATAGCTTTTACTTTGTGGAATATGGGGAAAGTTCTACTCAAGCAAAAAAAGGATGATGAGGCCATTAACTGTACATCAGAAGCGCATCGTATACTTCAAGATCTTAATCTTCCAGATGCAAAGATAGCTCAGCAAGATTTAGAAAATATTAAAAATAACCAAAGGAGTTGATGCCAAAAGATTACTGCATGAACCACATGACACAAAATTAGTCAAGTCGACCATTTTTAGCTGTTGTTAACGGCTATTTCAGAGCCCATGTTTTGACAGTCCGAATAAGAAGTAAGACATACGAAATATCGCGTGTAAGAACGAATTATTATTAAAAATAAGACAATACTTATCAATCTTGAAGTTGTGAATGCAATAGGGCGTGAGTAAATACAATTCTGAGATTATGGCTTTAGCGACAACATTATTAATTTTAACCGTGCTGATGCTGCTAACAAACAACATCATTACCAAATCGGATGCTCAACGTGAAGTAAAACCAATTACACCTCCAAAAGGTATCACAAATCATCCGCTTACACAAAGTCCAAAAACACCTGAGCTTACACAAAGTCCAAAAACACCTGAGCTTACACAAAGTCCAAAAACACCTGAGCTTACACAAAGTCCAAAAACACCTGAGCTTACACAAAGTCCAAAAACACCTGAGCTTACAAAACCTTTGAAGGGATTCATAATACCTCCAAATTCTAAACTCCATTTTACCGTCTCAAAAGATATTTCTGAATTTAATACTAGAAACATTCAGCCACTGATGGATTTTGTCGGTCTATCTCTAAAATACTCGTTAGGTCTGATGTCTATGATAGTATAGGTGTTAAAACCTAAACTGCAGTGGTTTAATGTATCCATATAGCATCACACGTAAAAGTAAAAAAATGCATTTCATTTGATTTCATATTCGAAGGCCAGGTCAGTCATTGAAAATATAAGTCGAAAAATGGCTGGAATGACAGACATATAGCAATAAAAAAAAGGTTGTACGGAATAGGTACAAAGCATTTCTTTTTGATACCAGAATAACAAAAATGCATTAATATGCATTATACCAAATTATAACTGGATTGCCAAAGCAGAAACGGATTGGAAAAGTTGTATTTTTGCACCCTTTTATAATTTTATTTTTTTTACTCGCATTTTATTCGATTTCTCCCATACTTGTATATTATTCCCATCAGGCATTAGCTCAAACTACAACACGAAATGATTTCATGTTATACGAAAACTCCAATCATGGAATAAAGATAGAATATCCTTCTAATTGGACTAAAAAAAATTTAGGGGTTGACAATGTTGTTGCATTTCGCCCACCTGCAGACTCTTCTGGCAAATATGCTGTAGGCCTTGGAATATATGTCCATAAATTACCAGTCGCAAATCTAACTCTAGAAGATTATAGCAGTATGCAAGTTGGTTACTTAAAGAACAAATCTCTTACCAGCATCAAATCGGATAATACTACCCTTGCAAATTATCCTGGCACCAATGTGACATATGGCAATAATAAAGGACTACAGGCATTAGAGGTTTGGACCATAAAGGATGGCAAAGCCTATGTCATCATATATCTTGCCGAAAAAGGAAAATACAATCAATACCTTTCCCCTATAGAAACAATGATCGATTCTTTTGAGATTCAAAGCAATTCTACTGATAATCAAGACATTATCAATTATCCTGTGGGGATATGCAAAGGTAATAATCTCTCGCCGGAGGATGCTAAAAAGTTCTGTAAATGAATGTATTCTTTTAATTCGGAGCGCACCTGCTAATCAGAAAGCATCTCGTTTGTCATGATATGGTTTGGACCAACCCAGAAATATAATCGTGCATATATAGTATCCTTTGAAGGTAAGGGCAGTTTGGTAGAAATACTGCAAGGTCTGTAAAACAACGCTGTCTCCTCTGTGTCCCCACCTCGTGGACACCCTTGACCTTCAACTTGGCTTGACGACTAGTAGCAACAACTTTCAATTAACAATGCAATAGCGATAAGCACAATATGATATTTTCAACAGATAATCCTTAACTCTTTCTTTCATTTCCGGACATAACTTTGCAAAACCGGAGACAAATTGATTAAGAAATAAAATATGTCCGGATTTTGGATTACAATTTATGCTCCTCTGGAGATACCGGAGTCATCGGAGAGATATTCTCCATCTTTATATCAATCTGTAACTTTATTTTATAATTGCTTGGTGAAAAATAGTTGATGTTAAGAATGAGTGTTCTGCTTTTATTTTTGGTTCTGCCTGTGTTGCTGATTTCTCATATATCATACGTATCTGCCGAAACATATTGGACTAATGGAGCACCCATGCCAACGGCCAGATCTGAAGTCACAAGTGCCGTTTTGAATAACAAGATATATGTTATTGGTGGCTTTGAAAACGGTCGCAGTCCTACTTTTGCTGTGGAAGTTTAAGATCCCATTACAAATAAATGGTCAATCGTGGCCCCATTGCCACAACCATTGGACCACACTGCTGCTGCGTCTTACAACGGAAAACTGTATGTGGTAGGAGGAGGTTACCTTGACAGAAACGCTTTGTCAAACAAACTGTTCATCTATGACTCACATACAAACCAATGGACCCAAGGGGCAAACCTGCCGTCTGCCCGTGGCGCGTTAACAGCCAATTTTATCAACGGGACTTTGTATGTGGCTGGCGGAGTGGATTCTGAAAAAACACTGGCAAGCACTTTGGCATACAATCCTGCTACGGACAAATGGGCAGAAAAAGCACCCATGTCGACAGCAAGGGAACACCTCACCTCTGCGGTTGTTGACGGGAAACTATTCGTTATCGGCGGAAGAAGCAATGGGATGTCCTATAACGTCAATGCCAATGAGGCCTATGACCCAGCAACAGACAAATGGACCACGCTGGAGCCGATGCCCTCAAAAAGAGGTGGCTTGGCCTCTGCGGCAGTGAACGGGAGCATCTATGTGTTTGGGGGCGAGCAACCATCTGGCACATTCAGCAATAACGAAAAATACAATACATCAAACAACAAATGGACTATGGAGACACCTATGCCAACAGCAAGGCATGGACTTGCAGCTGCTTCCATCGGTGACAAGATATACGTTATTGGCGGTGGTCCACACCCTGGAGGCTCAGCGGTTAGTTTGAATGAAATATTCCATATGAGTAGTGGAAGATAAAAATAAGCATCATCATCTACCTTTGTTTTCTAATTTCCACCATGTTCTTTGGAATATCGGATATGGTGCTCTATCTCTTCCCGATGTATGTTTTGGACGTGGGGGTGCTTCTTGCAGTAATGAAATGGCTCTCTAAACCCTATCATTTGGTCTATGTCTGACCCTTCGGTTTCTTTTACATTGTCTTTAGTTTTATCATCTCCCTCTATGGATATATGGGAAATGTCTCCATTGTCTCCATTGTCTCCGGACTTGATAGATTCTGTGCTTGTATCGTCATGATTGTCTGGAGACATCCTGTCTTTTTCCGGAGACATTTCTTCCAAATACGGAGTTAAACTCTCGTTTTCCGGAGACATTTTGTGCTCACCGGAGTCACTGGAGACATTTTTCTCTATCTTTACTATGGAGGTGTTTTTTGAGTCTCTCTCTATTATTATATCAATGCCAAGATCCTGTTGCAGGTTTTGCTTTATCTCTTTTATCCTCCTCACAAGCCATTTTTTGTCCTTTGGCCACTCCCTTGAGTAAGTGCTTATCTTGTTCTCTAGTGCCACTTCATTTAGTCTATCAAGCAATTCAGCGGGTGTGCCCTTAAAGATTGGATTGTTGGAGTTGAAGTTAAAGGCACCATCATCAGAAGCTGTTGCATTTTCAACAAACTTCTTTATCGCAAACGCTACAGGGTTTGAGTCAATTACCTCGGCGTTCTGTAACCTGATGTTGTTATGATATGCGTCAAGAAACCCGTTTTCCTTGTAGCCCATGGCCCTCGAAATTGCCTCACCCCATATGGCAGAGTCGGCCATCCTTGGCAAGTTCTTTACATTAACACCTTTTTTTATTGTGATGGATTTTGCCAATGTATCCAAAATTTGTTTTAGTATTTTCGGTTTTAGTTTGTTATACTCCTCAAGTATTTCGTTTTCGGTCCTTCTGTGCTCCGGCTTTATTTCACATAGTTCGATAGGGATGCTTCTATCTAGAATGTCCGATTCAGAAAACGCGATGTTAATTCCATTGAACATCAAACAACGCTTGTACTCGTATATTTTGTCTTCATCATTGGTATATAGTGCTCTTTTTGTATGACCTATTCCCGTTATGGCTTTGCAAGTTTCATCTGAAAGCCATCTTGGATTGTATTTTAGGTTGTCATAGGCAGCCAAATAGTTGTGCGCAAGTTGCTGAATAAACTCTGATTTGTCATCATGTATGGTCAAGAGAGAGGGTTTGGCGGGATCCACAAGGGATTTGATCAAAGTCAAAAACATGGATTTGGCGCTTCCCTTTCCTCCATGAACTATCAAAAGTATGTGGGGGATATCCGGGATAAACCAAGAAATCAACGCCACCTTGACAAGCAACCTTGTTTCCCCGTCTTTGATGTTTGTCAGTTTTGAAAGAAAGTCTTCAAGAGGGTCCTGTTCATCATCTGACAAGGGATCCGCAAATGGCAGGGCTTGTGGTGTTTGGTTGTATCTACTAAATAGTGGCACAGGTGTCTTGTCTATCACTTCCCATCTTCCATTTTGTGATATTTTAACTGCTTGATGCCTTTCATTAGTTAAGTCATAATATATGTCCCCTTCATGTTTGGCCACCCTTAGTGATAGCGGGTATTGTGTGTCTCCAAATTCTGCCTTGGCTTGCAGTGTGTTTACAACGTTCTTTATGGATTCGTTATTTGCAAATTTTCCGGTATTGTCATGGTATGTCTTTGCCAAAAGCCTTGTGAATCTACTGCTTGTTAATGGAACAACTTCATAATGAGAATTTATGGAAACAGTGGCAAGGCCATCATTGTGTTGGTCTTTGAATAAAACATCTATGCTCTTTTCAGCAATTTCCATTAATATTTCTGGTTGGGTTCTTATTGGTTCCCAATCTTCTTTTTCTTTTTTGGGTTTAGATGTATTTGTAATGGACATTGCAATATCTTTATCTTTTGTTTGGGAAGTGTCATCAGAAGAAGGGAAGTAACCTATTAGATCATCAATTGGTTCGCTCATTATTTTTATCAACTCCTACTAACTTCCATTTCTGAGAGAGGGTCTCTCTAACCCGATAGAGAGAAGTTTTAGTCCATATTAGTTCTTCATTTGCGATGGATGATAAAATCAAAGGCTCTGCCTGTTTGGCTATTAGCGCAATTGCCTCTACAATAACTCCATTTAACCTGTGATATCTTTCTTCCCTTGTTCTACAGTCTTTTGCATAATCATTGATTTGTGATATTGTGTCTTTGTCCAGATCTTTTGTGTTGATTTCAAAAAATGTGGAATTAGACCTAATTCTAAGGAATCTGAATTTCTCTACAAACTGAATGATATATTCATTGGACTTTGTATTCTCATCATATCCATTTTCCATCAGACTGACAAAGATGCTGTCAGCCAAATATCCGGGACTCCAAACATCATTAGGATTGGATGCATTATCGAGAGAATTTGTAGAACTCATAGCCCTTTCCCTATTGCTATGGTCTTGATATGGTGGAAATGGAAATTGAGGACCAAGGTTCTATACCGCTTATAATAAAAGATATCTGCGGAATTTTTAATGATCAAATCAAGTCTGGGCCTCCAGTTGTCATTGGTAGGATTCTTCTATTTCCAAAGTCTATTTTTTTAATAATTAGCTCACTGTTCTTTATTTCAAACTTTAGAAGGTCCTGATTTGCTATGTCTAATTCCCTACAGGCGTCTTTTGGAAGGATTAAGAGGATGCTCTCATCCCCTTCCAATGCTTTTATTATGTTACTTAATCCTAGCATGGATAGTAGATTTAATGGGAGTATGATTATTGAAAAATCCTAAAACAGACTTTAATGCATTGAAAAAATTTTTATGTTTTACCACCTTCACCATCAATCATAATATTAAATGCTAAATGATCAGATAGGGTTTAACTCATTGGTAGAAAAAAAAGAAGTAGCAGAGTTTGATGATCAGTCATACAATTCCTTTCAGTCCACAAAACACATACAAAAAAAATACACTGATGATGCTCTTATCTATCAATCAATCCTAAAGTATTGTACAACGATTGGTTTGGATCATTACTTTAAAGTCATGGAAATTAGCGAAAAATGGGTTATTCACAATTGTCAAGTTTATATTGATTTGTATAGTGGTGACAGAGGTAAAACCAAACACGATGTCAGAGCATTTAACATAAAAGATCGCATCAAGGACGCCTTGGAGAATCTGGAACATTTAGGTTTGATTATTTCTAGGGACGTTATATCGCATAATAAAGAGAATACAAAAGAATACACATTTGCTAAATTAGGTAGGCTAATAGGCTTATTACTGTCTTACAAGGATCGCAGGATCATATTTTCACAAAATCTTTATCAACAAATCATTGACTTTTACGAAGGAATGGAATATTCTCAAGCAAAGTTTTTTTCCGTTTTTCTTAAAAAATGTCATAACACTCCTGTTTTTAAGGAACTGATGGAAGCTCTCATTGACTTATTGGAAACCGCAACGGCTGATAAAGAGCTATTCATATACCGAATCAACAACCCAAATCCAATATGGGGCAAGAATTCATGGCAAAAACTTTGTGAATCGTTTGTTGACATGGATAACACATATCCGTTAAAGTATGAAGTTTTGTTTTACAATCTCAAATTAAGCCTGGAGGAGATAAATGAAAGAAAAAGCAGGGATTTGAAAGGCTTTGAAGAATTTCGATTCCAAGCAAGACAAGAACCTTATGTTTCCGTGTTAGAGGGATATTGCAAGAGTTGCAACAGGTATACACCTTGCAAAATAAGCACGAAAGACTACTTTTTGCTATACGCAAAAACGGGAACCAATGAGAAAACCAATTTGATGGATGTAAAATGCCGTAACCCTGAATGCCTTGCCGGATTGTTGGACTTTGAGTTTATAAATAAAACAAAATTTGTCAAAGAAACCATTGCTAGCGGGGTTAAAAAAAAGAGGGACATTAGAATTAGAGTTTTTGAATCCCAGTTAGATACATTTGGAACAATTTTTGAGCGAAATAGGGATAACGATTTTACTAACAGATCAAAGCGCTACCAAGCAATACTGAAATTTTTACATGGCAATAAAAACAAGTTTTTTAAGAAAAGAGAGATGATAATAAACTGCCTAACAAAAGAACCAGAAACATTTTATTTTGATTCAACAAAGGAGCCGCAAAAATACATTAACAAATACAACAATCAATTCGATGGCTATCTGAATGGTCTCAAAATTCTGGGCTTGGTTGTATTCAAACCCGTTAAAGCTAATACATTAAATTTAATGATTGAAGAATATCAATTATCTAGATTGGGTAGTAATGTTGCATTAATCTCAAAAGCACAAAGTGAACAATGTAACGACAAGACATGTGATGAGATATACAATGAATGGATCCTGTATTTTGAGGACCATCCATTCTCTCTTGACATATTTTGTAAAAAATATTTTCATTCTTGCAAGGAATCAAAACTCTTCAACGAGTTTGTAAAACATTACATTGATTATTTTCTATATAGCAAAGATGTCTATAGCAGTGCTGATTTTTTTACAAGGTTGATATTATCAAGGCCTGAGGATAGTGAATTAAAAAACGAAAAATTAATGGATTTATGGAAAGACTCGATGATGAGTCTAGATGCGCATAACGGCGAATTGTTCTTTAACCACATAAGAACACACCTTAATACGCTAATCGAAAGAAAGGTGCATGACTTTGCAAAATATGAAGATAAAAGATACCGTAATAGAGATAAATTCAATATGGTAGTAATAGAGGGAACTTGTGAAAACTGCGTTAATGAATATACCTATTTTACCGTGCCAACAATCATATATGTCATGTATTTGTTTTATGGTAAATCTCATGCTGCTTTGTACAGCTACACAAAAAATATCCAATGTCAAAGATGCAGGAATCACAAATTCGATTTTGTCATAATATAACTATCATTTGTCTTTATGTTCATATGTTTTGATTGGATTTGATTCCCTGCATGTCCTTCATAAGTAGCATCACCTGATCCGACAGCTTTATCAATGCCTCCTCCTTTATCTTGTCCTGTTTTTTGAGGTTTTCCACCTCTCTGTCCTTCTCCATCATGGCCACGTTTATCATGTAGTCTTTCTCGTTGTTTTTCTTTGTTAGTTCTTTAACCTGTGTTTTTAATTTGTTCTCTTGGCTAATGGTTAACAAGTCAGCTGCTTTGAGATAATCCTCTAGCATCTCTTTCTCTGTGGGCTTGTAGTAGGACTTTGATATTCCAATGTTATGCCCCATCAGCAATTCTATGTTGGCGGGCCTCATCAGATTCTCGCATTGGGTTTTAAAGTATTTTCGGAATCCATGGGCAGCTTTGAACTCATGGCGTTTTTTACCCTCTTTTAACTGGACTCTTATATTCTGGTGGAGAAGTGCTCTGCATAGGATTGTGCGAATCGCCTCATTTTTTAGTTTAAGAGGTTGTGTTGCTGATCCGTATCTTGAACCAAATGGCATGTTTGTAGTCTTCCATAGATCACGCATGACCCAGCTCTCTCCAGATATTTTCTCACCACAAGAAGCGCGACATTGCATCCAGTTTTTTAATGCGTTATATGATTCAGAGGTAATAAAAGAATAGTATTGCTCAGGGTCGCCTGCATAAACAATCACTTTGGCTGCTATTAGAATCCCATTATCATTTTCGATTGGGATGATGTGTTTCCATTTAAGAAAATCCCATGCAGCTATTCTTATTCCTGAAGAAACCATGAATAAAACGATAGGCTTTATTCGAATATCGGGATACTTTAACAATTGTTGAATTTCTTCAAGAGTGGGCGCCCTGTCATCAGAGGCATGCTTTCCTTTTGGAATGCCTCTTGACAAAAATTTCCAGTTGATAAGAATGTCATTCACGTCACAAAAAAGTTTAATGGGTTTGTAATAGTTGGAAATGGTGGAAGCCTCTATTTCTCCTTTAATGACCCGCTCTTTCTGAAATATTATAAAGTTCATAAGAGAACTCTGAAGCCATTGAGGATTTTGTATTGCTCCATTATAAAAGTTAATTAGCCTTTCCTCGATACCAGTGTCATTTATCCCAACATAATCCAGAAATGCCTTAAACCTGTCAGGATATCTTTTCTTGGTTTCAGGGGATTTTATGGCATACATAAACCTAAAATACGGGTTCTGAAAGTCATGGTCGCTTTGGTGTTGGGAATAGGACTGCATCTCTAGCAACAGTAATTGCGTTATGGAACTAAAAAAACATACAGAAATGACATGGACCGGGTGGGATTCGAACCCACGACCACCCACGTGTCCTCTGCAAATACGCATGCAAGGCAGGTATTCTACCAGGCTAAACTACCGGCCCTATTAAAATATCAAATCAATCATGTTATATTGTCATATTTTATTGTTTTTAAATAATCTTTGCATCCACTAACAGTCAATGTGGTAAATATATTATCTAGTTTGAAATATTAAATACCGATGACAAAGCAATATGCTAATCAGGATGTTTTAGCTGATACAGAATGGGTAAATAACAATCTTGACAATCCGTCTATAAAGATACTTGAAGTCGATTATGATGTTGAAAATGCGTATAAGGAAGGTCATATTCCCGGGTCTTATATGGTTTGGTGGAAAAAGGATATCAATGACTTGTCAACCCGTGACATCATAAATAAAACTCAATTCGAAAGCTTAATGTCCCGTATTGGCATACTTCCTGAAACAGAACTGGTGTTGTATGGTGATTTTAATAATTGGTTTGCAGCGTTTGCTTTTTGGGTTTTCAAATATTTTGGCCATAAAAAAATCAGAATAATGAATGGTGGTAGAAAAAAGTGGGAATCTGAAAACCGACAATATACTAAGGAAGAGCCACAACCAACACCTTCAAAATATGTTGCAGCTGCTCCAGATGAGGGCATAAGGGCTTATTTAGATGATGTTAAACGTTCCTTCCAAAAGGTTGAAGTCGGATTAGTAGACGTTCGCTCTCAAAAGGAGTTTAATGGAGAGATAACTGCACCACCTGAATATCCTATGGAACATGCGCAAAGAGGTGGACATATTCCCGGGGCAAAAAATATTCCTTGGATTCAGGCCATAAAAGAAGACGGTACTTTCAAGTCCGTTGAAGAATTGGAATCGCTATACGGAAACCTCGGTATCACTCCTGATAAAGATATAATATGCTATTGTAGGATTGGCGAGCGTTCATCTCATTCGTGGTTTGTACTTAAATATCTTTTGGGATATCCATCTGTACAAAATTATGATGGCTCCTGGACAGAGTGGGGCAATATGATCGGAAACCCAATAGAAAAATAAGGTGGTTTATTGAATGGACTTTGCCAATTCTCAAACATCTGCCTCTCCTCCTTCTCCTTCTCCCTCTTTGTCTTTACTCAAAAAAGGAAAATTCTATTTTATGTTTGAAGATGCTAATAATTGGGTATTAGAGGATAAAACAAAACGTGGATTAGAAGTTAAAGAAAAAACAAATGACTCGGAAAAAAATGTCTTGTCGGATAAAGGTGTGGTTTATGATATGGATGGAAGAGGTCATAAAGTAAATATCAGATGGTATTATCCAAAAAATAAATTTTCAATGCAAGAAGTGGAAAACAACGCACAAGTTATGGAAAAGCGATATCGTGAAATTCAAGAAATAACTTGTCCTGATGATTAGTTTTTACGAAACACAAAGGTGCTATATGGAGGGACAAGGTGATATTGGATATATTGATGCAGTAAAACCAAAAATCAAATTATAGTAAGTCAGTTTGGTCCGTGTCTATAACATGCAAAATCAATATTTGCTACCATGTCTTTTTCACCTCATTGTTGTTTATTTTATGTGGTTTGAAATTGTTGTGTTGAAACAGTCCGTTTTTGACAATACTATGGAAAAAATGTTGTTATGCAGAATAGGAATTCAATAACATTAACCTGTGAAAGGTATTTCATTTTTATTAACGTTGTGTTGTTTTTCGGGTAGTTGCCGTATCTGTAAATGGCAATCATCGGAGCTAATCTTTCTATACCTCATTTGGGGTTAACCTGTGGTTATTTGTAATTTATTAAATCACTTGTCTTTTTTTTTGTCCGTTATCCATCTTTTTCAAGTGAAAAAAGTGGGTTCTCATAAAGACTGGCCTGTTTTAATAATTGCTGAATATTCTTGTTTTTTTCTTCACATCACGATGTATTAATTCGCAAATTGTTTGGTGACTGCATCCGCTCCTTCAAAAAACAAAAGCGTGGCAATGAGGATTTCTCCAATGCCTTTATTGCCAATATAATCAGAAGATATATTATTGGAGAATATGCAAAATATTACAGGCAATTCAAATTAATATTCAATTACAATTTAACAGCGTCTTAAAAAATCATGTATAAATACATTTTAATATACTCAACCTCAAAACAATATTATAAATGTCTTTCTTGCTTTCAGATAAAGTCTGGGTAATGCTTTCTGAGGTTGCAAAAAGAGGTATATATCCTACTCATGGCTCTAAAGTTGGAATCTTTAGACTTCCTGTAGATATCACAGGACCCTCTGAGTTTAATAGTATTATGAATGATTTGAAAAGTTCTGGTTTTACTTTGGATACTTTTGCAGATAGAATATTTGTTACTCATAAATGGAATGAAAAAGGTTTTGATATTTATTCAAACAAAGAGCAGACTGCTAACTTGGATGTTACTGTTGAAATAGTCACTGGAGAGGTTATTGATTTAATTTATCAAATAAAACCATTGGAGCAATTTGGTGATTTTTATTGGGTAAAAGACTATAGATCTAAAGTAGATCATTTTGCAAAAATTATTATTGACACTGTAATCCAAAACACTAGAATAAAACAAAAATTGCTTGTTTATTACCAAAAAATTCAAAAGCTTTCTCAACAGGACGCAATAAAAAAATTAGACGAATTAACTCCTCTTGCAAATGCTATAAAGAAAATGAAAGATGCCGGTAAACAAGCACCTGTGCCTGAGCTATCATCTTCCGGCATTGATAAATCCCTTGCTCCTAAAATGGAGAACTCAGTTACAAATGCTCCATCTCCATCTGTACCCAAGCCCATGGCAGAAGTAGTACCCGCCGCTGTTTCAGCAGCCGCACCAAGCGGTGGTAGCGGAAGTGGAAAACTCGGTAACACTACTATATCATTGACGGGCACCGGCACAGATCATGCTGCGGCCGAAGGGCCAATTGACATGGGGTTCAAGTCAAAGAGACAGCCCGTTGGGAAATTCCAGGGAATTGAGGTGTGGGGCCCATACGACGCTCCCGGTCAATTGGGGATATGGGGAACCGACGTCTGTGTGGACTTTGACATATGCGTATCCGATGGTGCCTGCATTGATGCCTGTCCAGTAAATGTTTATGAGTGGCTTGACACCCCGGGCCACCCGGCATCCGAAAAAAAACCCTTTATGATTAGGGAAAAGGACTGCATATTTTGCCTGGCATGCGAGAACGTCTGCCCGCCACAAGCAATAAAGATTTTTGTAAAGTAACAGACTGCAACAACCGTAAGGGATACGCTATCTTTTTTGATATTTGAAGACTCTGTATTTCATATCATTGTTGTATTTCATTACGCTATCCCATTTTGATTCCTTTTCTGAAGTCAGATCAACAAAAAATTTCTTTTGATCGTCTTTCATGTGGTTGTATGCGTTTTGCCCAACTATGATTTCGTTTGGGGATGCCAGAGATGTGATTTTGGAAGCTATGCTGATGCTAAATCCTATTAAATCAATATGGGCAAATTCGATATTTTTTCCATATACCAAAATTATTGCGTCACCGTGGTCTATACCGATCTTGACATTTATTTGGGGTAGAGAGTATTTTGTGAAAATGGGGTTAATTCCGTTTTTAATGATGTTTAAGATATGTATTGCACAGGCAAAAGAGTTCTCCAGGGCTTTGGATGGGTTATGCTCTGAAGGAAAAAGACCAATAACCGAATCGCCTACAAATTTTAAAATGTATCCTCCATAACTTGTCATAGATAGGCTAATTTCTTGAGAAAAAATTTGTATGATTAGTGATAGTTTTGACGATGGTAAATCGCGTGCCATTTTTGTTGAACCGTTAATATCCACATACATTATCACAACCTGAGTTTTTGAATTTATTTTCCTCTGAAGGTACTTTTTACAGTGTTCAATGCTTAAATCAATAAAAAGTCCATTGTTCTCTAAGGTGTGAGAAACACGGGTTTGTACTTTTTCAATCACGTTTAGGTCCCTTGTTTCGTTGCTATACATGACTCTGTTTACCTGACTGCCAATGATAGTTTAGCTTTTCTGTTAATAGATTCTTATCCTATACCACTTTGTTGTTATGTGTAGAGAACTAAAATAATGTGATAGATATTTGGTTAGTTGCATAACTAAATTTTTGGTGGTTGTTAGATGCGATTAGGTTCAGTTTTTATTAAATTATACTCATTAGCAACATCAAACCTCTTTTTTAAAAGTAGTCAGTAAAAAAACTATATAATCATGCAAAAAAAGAAGCAGTAGTTGTAGTAACCTACTTGTTTATGTGGTCATTCTATGTTTCAATAGTGTAGGGTTTAGAAAACCAACTGATCCTTGATGTTAAATCAAATTTGACTGTATGAATAAATTGTACCTCATCAGGTCCAGCATCTCAATTGTCGAGTTAGATGGAACGGTGGGTGTGCTGCCATGGTGGGTGTGCTGCCATGGTGGGTGTGCTGCCATGGTGGGTGTGCTGCCATGGTGGGTGTGCTGCCATGGTGGGTGTGCTGCCATGGTGGGTGTGCTGCCATGGTGGGTGTGCTGCCATGGTGGGTGTGCTGCCATGGTGGGTGTGCTGCCATGGTGGGTGTGCTGCCATGGTGGGTGTGCTGCCATGGTGGGTGTGCTGCCATGGTGGGTGTGCTGCCATGGTGGGTGTGCTGCCATGGTGGGTGTGCTGCCATGGTGGGTGTGCTGCCATGGTGGGTGTGCTGCCATGGTGGGTGTGCTGCCATGGTGGGTGTGCTGCCATGGTGGGTGTGCTGCCATGGTGGGTGTGCTGCCATGGTGGGTGTGCTGCCATGGTGGGGTGCCATGGTGGGTGTGCTGCCATGGTGGGTGTGCTGCCATGGTGGGTGTGCTGCCATGGTGGGTGTGCTACAAAAAAATCCAAAAATATGTGCCAGCCTCGAGTGGAAGCCTATATATAGTGGTTATAGTGGTTATAACATCCCTCAAGTGGATGATTTGAGAATATCCAGTCTTATTCTCTTCTGCTGTTATATAACTGAATCCTGCATAGATGTACTTATGGATAATTCATTAATAATTGGTGTATTAAAGTACACAGGTTCATTCTACTAGTGTATAAAACTTTTGGCGATGGAGAAGTTCCGTATTGCTTTTTCTTTATATGCTAATTGTGTATATACATACTCTGATTGACCTGCCATTGCCATTGTGACCTGCCATTGCCATTGTGACCTGCCATTGCCATTGTGACCTGCCATTGCCATTGTGACCTGCCATTGCCATTGTGACCTGCCATTGCCATTGTGACCTGCCATTGCCATTGTGACCTGCCATTGCCATTGTGACCTGCCATTGCCATTGTGACCTGCCATTGCCATTGTGACCTGCCATTGCCATTGTGACCTGCCATTGCCATTGTGACCTGCCATTGCCATTGTGACCTGCCATTGCCATTGTGACCTGCCATTGCCATTGTGACCTGCCATTGCCATTGTGACCTGCCATTGCCATTGTGACCTGCCATTGCCATTGTGACCTGCCATTGCCATTGTGACCTGCCATTGCCATTGTGACCTGCCATTGCCATTGTGACCAACAACTTGAAAAATAAAATAACTATCTTTTGTTTTAAAATGCCTGTTAAGTAATATTTGGAATGGATAAATTCATTTTTTGTTTCTGCGTCTACCTTTTTCCAAATATCAACTTTATTGGCAATAAAATCTTCCTTTGTCTGATTTGTTTATAGTTGAACTATTGTTCATCATCAAATGGAGATTTGGTAATCTACTAAATCCCTATAGGGCAACAAATAATATCCTATAACGATTTTCTTGTACTGCATTGGGTAAATCCATTGTTGATAACAATTTGGTCCTGCCATATATCAACCAAATTTCTTCATATAAGTGGGGAGATATTTCTTTTTTGTATGATTTTTTGGAATTATGGTGGTGGCCTAGTATGGTAAAAAGGAATATGAGTTAAATAAAGAAGATGAGGCATTTCATGTTTACAATAAGTGCGGAGTGGCGTATTAAAATGCGTACATTCACCTTTACTTTGATTTTAAAATAATATCATCAAACTTCACATGTGCGACTTCAACATACATTGCTATTGCCCAGGAGATAACTTTGATGTTTATTTTCTATTATGAAAAAAGAAAAGGAGTGATTTCATATTCAAAATCGAATCAAATTATTTCTTGATATTACTACCCTTGGTATTTTATCTAATGTGGCAACTTCATCATCTGCAACAGTAGAAAATGTTGATAGCCTTTCTAAATAACAAACATCCAGTGCCTATAAATATTAAATATGAAGATGGTAGGTGAAAGTGAAAACAATCAATAAAACAGTAAAATCATATGCTACATTTACACTGTTATCATTAACCTTAGTCTCTGTGTTTTCCGTAATGACTTTACCCTCTACAAATGGAGTTACCTCTTTTGATATTGGAGATACAGGGCAAGAAAAAGGTCCCATAAACATCGCAAAGGGCGGCCAGGGCAATTCGTGTGATGTATCCGATGACATCTGCAAGCAGGTCAATGAGGACCAAGCTGCAGCGGGCAGTGACAACAAAGTGGTTGGGTTTAACGATCAAAGCAGTACCAATCTGAATGAGGACAAGACAGCGGCAGGAGAGAATTCCACAGACGTTGTGATGAAGATAGACGGAATAGACCACTCAACCATAAAGGTCAAGGTATGGATAACAACAAAGACTGGTCAGGAAATATCAAAAACCTTTAATCCAGTACCACTGCTTGACCCTGAGGATGATAACAATGGGCTTATATCTGTTCCATTGAAGATTGGTAAAGGTCTTTTGGATATAGGTGACACATACACAGGATGCATTAAAGTGATTCAGGACACTGATAAATATGGCAATAAGCAATCCTGTCAGGCAAGTGTTTTAAAGCCTGCCAGTAGTCAGGAGGAGTCCAATTCTCTCAAGCCTGCCAGTAGTCAGGAGGAGTCCAATTCTCTCAAGCCTGCTGCTACTGATGATGGTGGTAGTGGAGCCGATTCAAGCAATAGTGCTGGTGTTGCTGTGATGAGGATTTCGTTATAGATATTCGCTTGACCCACGCCATATGTTTTTTTGAGTTAATTAAATAAAGTAAAGTTACTAATTTGCAGAAAGTGAGTGAGGGAAATCGAGTCACCTTTGTAACATCCACCCATAATCTAAATCCCCCATTTTATATGTAAAAATTTTGATGTTATTCTTTAACATAAAAGAGGAATATTACGAATAAGTTCGGTCATCTTTCTTTTATGTCATATCATTGGGGTAACATGACTCAATTTCCGAAGCCACCTTTTTTTCTTTTTGTATTGTTCATCTGTTGTTAATTAATGTGAAATACTGGTCGAATGAAAATATGTGTTTTATCTCGATAACTAATATTGATATGGCTTAAGTTAAATGAATGCATGTTGAATAACGGTATCAAAATAAAAGTAAACTTTTAAAATGATCTGGATGCTTTAAGTTTATCGCAATAAATTGCATTGTAAATGTCAAATGCAAGACGGAATAACCTTTTCTCTATCAGGTTGTATGTTGTTAAAAATCTCCATGAATTATTATTTACTGATGTTGGGATGACAGTCATAAAATTGACTTGAATGTTGTTATAGGAGAAAATGAGAAACAAACCGGAATCTAATAAATTACACTAAAAAATCAGTCTATCAAGTGAATTGTAGTTTCTATCGCTATTTTTAATAAAGAAAATAGATATGAAGTTTGGTGCCTCAAATAAATTATTTCTTTAAAAATCCTGATTTTTACTATGAATTTGATTATGATGACTTGTCACTTAACCTCAAAGACCCGAAAACCGGAAGGAACCTAACATTTTTTGAGATATTGACTTGTAACATGGTTTTTGATTTATTTGTTGATAGAGTTGTTAATTCCTTCAAGATAATTGCGGTTACGAAGGATGGGCCCAATCTCTATTTGCTTTCTGATAATCGATGTGTTATACAATTTAAATTAAAATCCCAAACAAATACTTTATGTGCTCTTTGAAAATGAGTCTAAATTCTAAATTTCAATCGGCATTTCTAATATAGTTCGACAATCCGTGCTAATTTATCAAAGCAGCTTGTCAATGTCAATCTATGTCATATGTCTTGGACCTTTGAGCGTCAGCGAGATGATTAAAAGTTATTGCCAATATCGCTAAAAGATGCAAGAACATTTTTCATTTGGATTGGCACCTAATTCTTGCCTAATGTTACTGATGGTAGATCATCTCAAACAACTGGATGTCCTCCAAAGCAAGGTTTGCAAACGTAGCAATAATCATTGATTGTTTCTGATTTTGTCCTCCATTTTTTGGATTGGCCTGTGTTCAGAATTCATTTTTTGAATTGTGTTCTTATGCCTTTTTGATTCAATTGCTTCAGGTGTAAAATAAATCCTACCTCTTTGCACTGTTTTTTTATTTTGCTTAAGTGGTTTGACTTTTGTAGTTGATGTCATAACATAGTGCTTAATCTCAAAATCATTTGAAATCGGTTTTTAAAGGCATTCTCATTTTTTTTATGGGATTGCTGGATAGAATGTTACTTATGCGAAGAATAACAAAAATAGTTATCATTATGAATACCGGCTTTTTCTTTAATTCATTTTGTTTTTGTATATTGGTGTTGTTTAATAATGGTTAAATTCTATTTGTGTAATTATAAAAGACAATAATGCATATATCGAAAAAAAGTCAAAGTCATTCCAAAAATAAAGAATAAAGTTGCGGAAAAAATGTCAAGTTTGACTGACTTTCTTTCTTTTTATAAAGAAAAAATAAATTAAACTAATGGCGATGGCCAAAATTAACAATAGGGTAATGATTGAAAAAACTTTTTGTAAAGAGGTAGAGAAAGATTCCCATGTGTTGCCAAAGTAAAACCCAGCAAACACCAAAAGAGTGCTCCATATCAATGATCCAAAAAACGTAAATACTACAAATCTTTTAATGTCCATTTTGGATATTCCGGCTGGAATGCTTATTATTTCTCTTATTCCCGGTGCCATTCTGCCCAAGAAAACAGCATATACTCCATACTTTTGAAACCAATATTCAGTCTTTTCTATCTTTTTCTCGCTTACAAATGCATATTTTCCTATTTTTATTATTGCTTTCCTGCCAATTTTATAAGATAAAAAATAAATTATGATGGAGCCTATTGTAGCTCCTAAAGCTCCTGAAAAGGCCATTAAAAATGTTTGGAGGTAACTAAAGTTGGATTTAAATGATACAAAACCAGCTAATGGAAAAATTACCTCACTAGGTATTGGTGGGAAAATGGTTTCAACAAATGCAGCAATGAATATGCCATAATACCCAAATGATGAAATGAGTGAGGTTATAGAATTGATTATGTCTAGCATAAATTTATTTAGTTTAAACTTATGATTTGGGACTATAATAGTATATATGTCGAGTGTAACTTTCTTAATGCCTCCGGAATGTGGGTCTAAATATGGTGAGCCTGTGTATCCTCATCTTCATAATGTTTTTCTCTTGTTTTATTTTACAATGGGAAGATGCTGTAATTATGTTTTTTAGACTGTTGCACGGAGGGCAAACAAAAATTAAAAATTACTGCTGGAGGAAACCCTCAACTCCCCCAACAACAATTATTATTTTTATTATATTTTTTTATGTTCTGCCATATTATCGGTCTGGCTGAGAATTGTTTTTGATTTATGGTAATTAAATTCCTGTATTTTCACAAGTTCACTTATTGTTGACAAAAATGCTGATGATTTTAGTATGAGATTTGCCATCAGGAGATTGTTTTGATAAACCTTGGGCATTCTTTACTTCTAGGATATAGTAAAATCTTTTGGCGTAACTAATTTTTTTTTCTTCATGCTATTTGTACTTTGATTTGATTTTCGTGTACTTTTTGATGCCGCCAAATCATTGGCCGGTTATTATAGTGGTTGCTGCTGTTCTGCCAATATTGCTGATTTCGGTGATCTCATTGGTTGATGTTTTTTTATGATTTGACTGATTCTGTGATACTTATAGACGATACGTTATTTTCATATATTTGTCATTTTTTTGTTTTTAAAGAATTGTTACCTTTTTTTAGAAGAGATACTAAAACCTATGCTCCAGGCGGAACTTGAATCTTGGGATCGTCGCCTTGAGGGGCTCCTTTCCTTACCGAATTCGGTAAAATCGAGGTTGGGAAGTAAAGATGATGGTCTTTTGGTTGTTTTATTGTGTCCTATATGACAAAACACAATTAGGTCATTAAACATAAAAAAATAAGGTTTGTATCGGTTTATATGATTGTAGTGGTTGTAACTTAATTTGTGCTTTGATCGGTAAATCCAACTAATTTGTTATTTTTGCCTGATGCCTGTTGTCCTATGTTGGATTGGTCGCAACCATCAGATCTATAACAGAAGTTTGTACCCTTTTGCGAATTTTTACTTTTAAAAGCATCCGCCTGCATTGTAGTCGAGGTTATTCCTGCAACTAATAGTGATGTTATTGCCACCATCATCAACAAAAAAGATATGTTTTTCATACTTAACTTACTAATGATTTTATTGCATATTAATAATGGGTAAATATATACTGCAAATGTTTTAGGAGTTTATTATACTTAAAAAAATAGTATGATTATTATACTTATTTCTATAGTAAAATGTCGGGCTCATTTTTTTATGTAATAATGTAGTGTTTTTGTTTTTTGTTTGGAACGCCATAGCCGGGCAATCCAAATATGGGTATTTCGTCTATCCAAAAAAACCATTAGTTAACAAATAATACATGGTGCAGCAGCCATTATTTCATAATAGCATCATAAAGCCATGTTTGCCTTGATTTCAGATTGTTAGTCTTAAATTTGGTATTTTGACGAGACCCATTTTGTCAAATGCTGACAATAGTGTTGATGAAATAACTAAAAACAAATTAAATTGCTGAATTGCCAAAAAATTAGGATTCATAATCCTGCGTGATTTGGATGTGGTTTCCCTTTTGCCCTGTTTGCCTGGACATACAGTATTTCATCTTCTGTACAGCTTTTTGATAAAATTTTGCCGTTGTTGTCGCAATTGTTGGAATAGTCTGGAACAGAAAAGGAAATGCTCCGGCCGGGATTTGAACCCGGGATCGTCGCCTTGAGAGGGCCTCCTCCCTTACCAAATCCAGTAAGGTTGAGTTTGGGGAAAAGTGATGACAAGAGCGGCAGCTTCTTGTCCAACAGGTGGGCCATCTTTTTCCTGATGACGGACTTTAACTTGTACTCATAGGACTTTGAAACCGGCTTCTGGCCCTGCAGGTAGAGGGTTTCAGACTTTGAGAGGAGGGACATGGTTAAAGCAGCCCGTCTTACACTAATAAGGTTTTTTGGGCCGGGGACGGTAGAAAGTCAAACCCGTCGCGTTTGACTTGCCTGCTGCTTCATTCACGAAGCACTTGATGGACAAACGAGATGGCGATTGACCCCTCGCCCACAGCGGAGGCAACCCGCTTTATGCTGCCCCCACGCACGTCCCCAACAGCAAAAATCCCAGGCAAACTGGTTTCGAGCAGATATGGCTGACGGGCAAGGGGCCAGCCTGCAGTGCCAAGGTTCTCTGGCGACAGATCGGGGCCTGTCTTGATGAAGCCCTTTGGGTCGAGGGCGACGCAGCCACCAAGCCAAGTGGTGTTCGGGGCAGCACCGGCCATGACGAACACGTTCCTGATGCTGTGATCCTCAGTCCGCCCCGTTTGGCTGTTTTGCCACCTAACAGATTCCAGGTGACTTTCCCCTTCGAGCGCCCCGATCTCGGTGTGCGTCCGCAATGCAATAGTGGGATTCTCCTCTATGCGGCGGATAAGGTATCGCGACATGCTGTCGACCAAACCGGCAGACCTAACAAGCATATGGACACGCTTTGCCTTCTGGGCCAAAAAAACGGCAGCCTGGCCGGCCGAATTTCCGCCGCCAACCACAATCACCTCTTCTCCTACACACATCTGCGCTTCCAGAAAGGTTGCGCCATAATACACACCAGCCCCCTCAAAGCGCTGCAGGTCCTTGCATGGAGGCCTCCGGTACTCGGCCCCGGTTGCAATTATGACGGTTCGGGCCGGAATTCGGCCCCCATTCTCGACTTCTACTATGTATGGCTTGCGGTCGCAGGTGAGTCGCATGCCCCTGGTGATGCGCATCTCCGCTCCGAACTTTTGCGCCTGGTTGTACGCGCGAGCTGCAAGCTCCTGACCCGAGATGCCGGTTGGAAACCCAAGGTAGTTTTCGATTTTAGAGCTTGAGCCGGCCTGGCCCCCGGGCGAGCTCGTCTCCAGCACAAGAACGTCAAGCCCCTCGGAGGCGCCATACACTGCCGCAGCCAACCCGGATGGGCCGGCGCCGATGATTACGAGATCGCGTACCTGGGTCTGGTCGATGGGTTCGTTGAAGCCAAGACAGTCTGCGATTTGCCTGTTGCTGGGGTTTCTAAGCACAAGCTTGCCCTGGCAGATCACAACGGGTATCTCGCTTGCTAAAACATGGAAATTGTCCAGCAGGCTCTGCACGTCTGGATCGCGCTCAAGGTCTATGTAGTGGTAGGGGTGGCCGTTGCGCATCAGAAACTCTTTTATTCGAAACGTGCCGGCAGAATTTGCTGACCC
This sequence comes from uncultured Nitrososphaeraceae archaeon, assembly GCA_963779615.1. Lineage (GTDB taxonomy): Archaea > Thermoproteota > Nitrososphaeria > Nitrososphaerales > Nitrososphaeraceae > Nitrosocosmicus. The sequence goes on along the minus strand of CAVZZA010000003.1, from coordinate 373,680 downwards.
GATGAGCACAACATCTCCAACGCCAGCGGCCACCAACTCAACCCTGCGGAGGATGAAAGCCCGCATCAGGATCTCGCCAAGCTCGTCATCACCCTGCATCAAAGCCATCATATGTTGCCGGTCAAGTTCAATCACGCTGCCCGCCTTCGTGGCGCGTGCTCGAAAGAGGGCCCGGCGGCCGGAGAGCATGTTGAGCTCGCCTGTGAATTGGCCTGGGCCATGTACGGTGATGAGTGTCTCAACGGCGCCGCAGGGACGCACAATCTCAAGCTCGCCCGAGACCACCACAAAGAACGGTGTGGCGCTGTCCCCCTGCTCGACGAGCACGTCCCCAGGTTCCATCGCACGCATGTGCCCCCCACGCGCTGCAATTCGATTAATCTGTGCTGGGGTTAATTTCGGAAATATCTGCTCGACATGGGCTCTGCTTAGCGGAAGCCCCCCGGGTTTATTGCTCATAGAGGTCGTTTCCGTTGCGCCTGTTCCTCGGAAACCATGTCTTGTAACCCTTGAGTTTGTCCCAAGGGAACACACCTTGACACACCGAGCATTTTCCTATTAGTCAGGCCAAAATCGGGAAACAGCGTAGTATCCATTTCATGGGCCCAAGGAAAAATAGTCCTTGCCTTGCACCCATAGGACCCTGAAACCTGCTTTTGGACCTGAAGGTATTGGATCTCTGACTTGGAGAGGAATGACATAGTCAACATAGTGGACAAAAAAGTATTAAATGTTTAAGATAGAACATAGAACATTTAGAACATCTGTACCCTATGTCCACTTATATTTTAAATGTGGTGACAAAAAAGAGAGCCATATTCTTGGGAATGTATAATATATGTATATATTGTTCTATATGTTCTATTTAATAATAAGGTTGAACTACCCTTATTGCCTAAATACAAGTCCAAATCGAGCTTTGATATGGAACACCCTTGATTGTTCTAGCATGTTCTGTGTTCTGCTTGATCCTGCTGGCCGCAATTTGTTGGAGCTGGGCGTCTAAAAACAACTCACTTTGTTGGCTGCTAGGTGCCTGTGTGGCTTTTAAAGCATCACTTGTTTGGGAATTATAGCGCTTGTCATATGTTGATTGACCCTGCAACAGCGTCATAAAATGACATAAAAAATCAGGGAATCAGGACTTTTTTAATACTTTGGCCATATGTACATGCGTCTAGAGTGATTTTAACCCGAAAGGAAAAGGAGACACTTGTAATAAAACTGGCAAAGGAAGGCAAGACCACAAGGGACATAGCACAGGTGGCGCATGTCTCCCTTAAGGACATTGGGACCATACTCAGAAGGTACGCTGGTGAGGAGGGAACCTCCATACCGTGAAAAAGGCTTATCAGTGTGCTCCAAAGCCTTCAGACTGTTCAAAGAGGGCAAGAGCTTGGTCGATACGGCAATCGCCCTGGACATGGAAACAGACGAGGTATTGGGGGTGTATGGTGACTATTTGCGCCTTTTGAACCTGCAAAAGTTGATGACCCTCTATCGGGAGATGGGTGATGAGGAGTTCAGCCTACTAGAGTATCTTTACAGTCAGCTAAGTGGGAGGGCCTAGCCACCAAAAAGGACATCCACCGTATTATAGGGGCGGCAGGGGAACTCAGGAATCTGGACCAAGCCCTCATTGAGACTGCGGCTGACATTGGTAGGCTGAACTCTACAAAGTTCCAGCTGGAAAGGGATGTAGACGAGCTCATGAGAAGGATAGATCACTATGACGCGATGCTTTTGGAAAGGAGTCGGCAGGCAAGACAGTTTTAAAGCTGCTGTCAAGGGGGTTGATGTTTGCCAAGGACGGCTGAATAGTGCATCATAGAAATCGAAGATACCGTAAACGTTTCTTCTAGTTTGTTCGGTTTCAGTGTTATGCTGTTTTTCGCAGGACGATAAACACAAAAATAACTTGAGGTATTATATAGCCTACCCCAAATAAGCCCCAAAACGGTCAATATACCATATATGAGCATTTTGCAGATTCTGTTGATATTATCTTCATTAACATCTTTGCTGGTCAGTGGGCCAAACCTGGCTCCGGTGTAGTCTTATGCCGCCGCCGTCGCTGGTGACAATGGCGATCATAAAACCACCAAAGACTACAAAGACAGCATACACAAGGACATAGACTCTAAGTCAGAGCGCTCAAATCAGCATTTGGATCAAGATGACTTATGCTATAGGCCTGACGGTTGCGAGCAGGCAAATGAAGGTGAGCAAATAACAGGAAAAGACAATGAAGCATCAGGCTTTAACGACCAGAGCAAAAACATCCAACAACAGCAGCAACCTGCGTTATCAACAACACCAACACCACAAACAGCGGGGAACGGAACAGCACCAACACCAACACCAACACCAACAACAAGTACTTTGACAGTAGCCAAACATGTCGTCTGTAATTTTGCTTCTACTATGGTTGAATGTCCCACCGCCAACACATTTAACATCACCGCAACCACAGGCAACGGGTCCTCTCTCTCCTTTGATGGCTCAGAGAGCGGAACACCACTGACGATAAACCCTCCATTCCCTGTTACATACCATATAATGGAGAGTAACGCACCGCCTGGATTTGTTATAGATACTATACCTGTGGGAAACAATCCAAGAGGCATCGCCTTCAACCCCATCAACGGCAATCTGTACGTGACAAACTCTATTTTTGACACCGTCTCCGTGATAGACGGCACAACAAACACGGTTGTTGGGTCTCCCATACCTGTGGGAAACAACCCAATTGGCATCGCCTTCAACCCAGACAACGGGTTTTTGTATGTGGCTAACGCTGATGATGACACCGTCTCCGTGATAGACGGCACAACAAACACGGTTGTTGGGTCTCCAATACCTGTGGGAGACACTCCAATTGGCATCGCCTTCAACCCAGACAACGGTTTCTTATACGTGACAAACCTGATTAGTGACACCGTCTCCGTGATAGACGGCACAACAAACACTGTTGTGGGCTCACCCATACCCGTGGGAAACGCTCCAAGAGGCATCACCTTTAATGAAGACAACGGGTTTTTGTATGTGGCAAACTCTGCTGGTGACACCGTCTCGGTGATAGCCCCCCTCACAACGACATTTTCGGAAGGGTGCAACGGCACAATAAATAACGCGGGACAGGCGGCCACATGCACAGTAACCAACGCCTATGGAAGGCCCGCCTAGCGTATTTTTTTATGGCCATAACCTTATAGGTAAAAAAATTTTCTAACCTTTCATCCAAAGACGGCGGCCAATGCCGCCGTGGCTCCAGTGCCGGCCCCAAAATAGCCTGTGGGTGACCGTTAACCTCGAACTCTGTCTGCCCAAAGGCATTATATAGAAGAATCACTTAAATCTGACTCCATTAAGCCAAAAACAATGAACAAGAAATTATTTCTGTTGCCGGCATTAGCGGCAGCAATTATTGTGTTTTTTTCAGTTGGGACAGCAAGCAGCGGCAATCTGCCAACATCAGACATTGCATTGGTTTACGCACAAACAGACAACAGCAACAATATCAATAGCAGTGATAACCAAAAAGCAAACACTGATGAACTATCTGCCAATAAAGCCCATAAAGACAACCCCACCCAAATCCAATGCCCAATTGGACGAATGTGTTAGCGTGGAAAGCAAGTAAAGAACACTTTTCCCTTATTTGGAGAAAAACGTTGCATTTGAATCTTTTACATGTGGGTATCGACAATTTGAAAGCCCCTGTTAACTTGAAAATGTCATAGATATAGTTATGTAGTGAGCAATATTGGAATACCCAAGCCAACGAGTCAAGCCAAAGGGTGTCGCTTATTCCCTGTACCTTGCCTTCCGGGTCCTTCCTGTAGCAAGACCGCAAGGGCATCGTACAGAATTGCTCACGAAGGCCATGTCTCCATCTGGAAATGGATTCAAAAAAATACAACCCCTGAAAATGCCTTCAAGGAAAAGGAAAATAAAACATCTTTAACAATTTGTTTGTGGTGGGCAAGTCCATATCCTCCATTTTTCTGCCAAACTTGTGACCTTGATATTATAAACATCCCAGGGTATGGCCATTCATCTGGCTTTGCAAGTATGGGTGCATCTTGTTAAAGTCAGGGGCCACCTCAACAGTTGCCAACGTCCTTGCCATCGGACAAAAGTCATTTTGGCGCCGCTTTGACAGCGTCACTGCCGTAGAGAATGGATACCGTCAACATTTCCTGTGCTTTGTTCAGTGGTAGTGCTTTAGTATCATCCTGTCTATGTCTATGTATTCTTTCCCATTTGTCTTTATCAAGTGAATGGACTTTTGGGCTTAATCTGGCCTAAGGCCGGTTAGCGTGTTGAACGCCAGGATATTTTTGTATTCTGCAGGCAGGGTCGCCGAGACATCCCTGATCCACCTTGCCATTGAGTCAAAGTTCTTGCCCTCACCCTCGCTGTCAAAAATGCTTTTAAAGGCTTTAACAGAATTGCCGCCATTGGACCACCTTAGGTGGTATCTCTTTACAATGTCAAGCCATTCATCATACCTGCCGGTGAACTTTGCCAGTGACGCCAATGCCTTCATTGCGTGGGACTTTTTGTCAGCGGATAGCGGCTGCAACTCGGATGCATTTCCTGTGCCAAGGACATGGCAATACCGTTTGGCATAACTAACCTTGTCCCTTATGCTGCTTGTGCTCTGTCTTTCAGCACATAGGTAGTTCTTAAAGTCAGGCCACACCTCATTCGGTCTGTTTCCGCTTTCCAATCTTACCGAATTTGGTAAGGTGACCCAGTTGACCCAGTCCTTTTCACCATGTCCCATAGCCCTGTTGCAGTTCTTGTCTCGATATCCAATTTTTTCATCTTCTGTACAGCTTTTTGATAAAATTTTGCCGTTGTTGTCGCAATTGTTGGAATAGTCTGGAACAGAAAAGGAAATGCTCCGGCCGGGATTTGAACCCGGGATCGTCGCCTTGAGAGGGCGAAATGCTTAACCGGACTACACCACCGGAGCTTTTATTCTCTGGAGAGGTGGACTGAATCATCATATAATAGTTGTGTTATTGGTTCAATTTGTGAAGAGGTGGATGTGGAGGTGGAGAAGATTGTTCACCAGTTAATCTTTTACCCAAAATGTCGTCGTAACTATTTTCTTCTATGGATGGCAATTGGTAGTAAAGTTTGTAATTAACCTTGGGGGCGTTTGGCGTAAATATTCTGGATGTCGTCGTTTTTTCCTACTGTATGCTTCATAGTATATACGTTATTCAATTGATCCATGATATTCGGCAAGGTGTAAAGGTCACAAAATTCTCTGGTAAATGATGGCTTAAGATATGTTTTTATAAAAAGATTAAACCATAAAACTCATGAGTTGTATTGAAGATCTTAAAGACAAGTTTCAAGAATATGAAAATGCAATGAGTGCATGTCTACCTAAAGTTGATAAAAAACTAATTACCGAATTGCTTGTCCTAATGAAAAAAGATCAATCACCAATGTACACATTGGAGGTATTCTTAAAAACAAATAAGAATGTAGAGAGGATAAAAGATGAACTAGCCAGAAAAACTGGCGTGTCGGCTTCATTCCTGGAGAACGGAACCCATATGGTGGCCGCACACAGGATAACGTTACAAATGCTCGAAGAAATTAGTAACCATGATGATGTTGAGGAGATAAAGGGCACTCATATACCAAGGGGCACTGCATCAATGGGGGCTTCTTTTAGAAGAACACGCGATGAGGAGTATTGGGAAGGTCAAAGATAAGAAGATATTTTTTTTAAGGGCATAGATGGGGGTGGTGTAATGCATCAATAAAACAATAATGATGAAATGCTTTGATAGAAAACAGACAGGATCGCTATTTTGCCTTTTTTATCCTGTTTGTAATTTTGATAAAATCTATAAAACAATTACAATTATTTATATAATATCAATATGAATTTTTATTGTGGCACTAGAAATTGCTCAAATTTTGCAAGATTTCGCGGTAATAATGATAGTCGCATCAGTTATGACAATAATTTCTTATAAATTAAAACAGCCACTAATTCTTGGGTACATAGGAGCGGGTATAATAATCGGGCCACACACCCCACCATTCAATCTCATAAGCAATACTGATGTTCTAAACCTCTTTGCGGAGATTGGAATAATTTTGCTGTTGTTTACTGTGGGAATGGAATTTCCAATACAAAAACTAAAGAGTATTGGCAAAAGGGCCACCATAATAACGGTTGCTGAGCAGGCAGGAACCCTGATTGCAGGGTATTTTGTAGGACAGGCCTTGGGATTTTCTTTATACGATAGTCTCTTTTTGGCTGTGGCACTTTCAGTGTCAAGTACTGTAATTATTATGAAAATTTTGGAGGAGCTGAAGGTGGTAAGGGAAGAGGCTTCCTATCTTACAATGGGTATTTTGATAATAGAGGATATTGTTATATTGTCAATATTTGCCCTTTTGCAAAAGGTAAGCATTTCTGGCAGTATTTCATTAACAGAGATCGTAATACCAATAGGTATTACATTGGCCTTTATTGGCGGGGTTTTGATAATTGGCTCCCGAATCATACCTCGATTGGTGGATTTCGTAGCAAGGACCAATCAGAGCGATGTTTTGGTTGTTGCTGTTTTGGGTCTCGCTTTTGGGTTTGCATATATTTCCAATTTATTGGGTATATCTGTTGCTGTTGGGGCATTTTTTGCAGGAGTGCTAATTGCAGAGTCAAAAACACATTCAGTCACGAGTATCCTTACAACCCCTATCAGGGATATGTTTGTTGCATTGTTTTTCGTATCGGTTGGTGCATTGATGGATATTAAACTGCTGCCAATATTTATTATTCCTGCGTTGGTGTTAGTGGGTGCCACATCCCTGGCGAAATTCATAATCGTGTTTCTCGCCTCAAGATACCAGGGCTTTAGCAAATATATTGCATTTCAAACAGGGGTTGGCCTTTCTTCGTCAAGAGGTGGGGAGATGTCTCTGATTGTGGCAAAGGGTGGGATAGACATTGGGGTTGCGAGTCCTTTTATTTTACCTATTGTAGGAACAATAACAATCATCTCTACATTTCTTTCTCCGTATTTCATTAAATTGGGTTGGAAACTGGCAGAAAGGTTCAAAGACAAACCTTCTCACTCGACTAGTGAGTATGGGGTAGACGGCTAACTGACCCCTCTATCATGTATTCTACAAGTATAACTTCTTAAAGGTTTCAGTGCCCGGTTAATCATAGTTATGTGATCGAACCATCTTCATTGACTTGGAGAAAGCTGAATTGTTGAATATAAAAAAGGCATAATGTTACCCATTCAGCAAAAGAAATCACCTGCTTTATTATTTGATATTTTGTGTGGTAAAACCTAAAACTACACCTAAAAATGCTTATTGATGGGTAAAGATACATCTGCCTGAAAAACAATAATGATGGAAGCTACAGTTGAAATTTAATTCACACTACAAGGAAAAGAAAGGGAAAAAACATGGGTAGTATTGTAAATTCAATTTACTGTTTTTAGGCAACAACTTTTTTAAATATTGCCAGAAAATTATACTTGTTTGATAGTTTGAACCTTGTGGTGGGTCGGTTTGTAGTTCAATGCCTACTAAACCGATGGAATCGGATAATAAAAGATGTTTTTTTCTGCATTTGGTTTTATTTATTTGCAATACAAACTTAAAAACAATCTAAAATGAACAATGGTTGGCAGAAAAAATTCTTTTCTTTTCTTTTCTTTTCTTTAAAAGCGAGTTTCTTAAAGTGCCCTAGATTGCCTGGTCGTTGCTTTTCTCCTTTCCATCCATACAGAATATCCATCCATTGTGAATAAATTTCAAAAATCAACAGGCTGGCCAGTTGGCACCACCAATAATCGTTCAAATTTTATATAATTGAATAAAGGTTTGTGTTTATGATATTTTTGTGTAGAGGAATCATTAAACAATCCAATCAGAAAATGGGCATTGCATCAAATTTAAGAAAAAGGTTTGATATAGTCTCAAGGTATCGTCCGATGGGGATGGGATAGATACGTCCATGTCAAAATACCCCAAATGGCAACGTGCAATTCAAATTGGACTGGGAATAGTAATTGTAATATTATCTGTAGCTGTTATTTTAAATCCAGTACTAGGGTTTATGTCACTAGTTTGGATAGTTGGTGTCCTTTTGTTTGTTATAGGCATAGAGATGATAGTCAGCCATGTCTTGACACCTCACAGGTCTCGTTTTGCGGGCATTGCTTTGGGCATTGCCGTGATAATACTCGCGATTATCTCTATAGGATACCCATTGATAGCCTCCATAATTTTGATAACTTTGTTTGGTGTTGCTTTGCTTTTTAGCGGTATCTCAAAAATTATTCATGGCATAAGCGACAAGTATGCCAAAAACTGGAAAAGGGGCTTTAGTGTAGGTGTTGGGGCCTTATCAGTCGTCTTGGCAGTTATGATTTTGATATTTCCTGTATTTGGTATTGCTTTTGCCGGACTGCTGATAGGAATAGCACTCTTGGTGACAGGATTTCAAATGATCACCACCGGGATTTCGGGAAGGATGGAAATGGTGGATAATGCTGAGGATTTAAGGTAGTCAGTTTTAGGCGGTTAAACTTGTTTGTTGCCCTTTGATTTACCCAAAAGCAAACACAAGTTGAATGTTTTGCTAAAAACACCAAACTTTATTTTTTTTGTTTCCGAATGTGTTAGAATGTTTTACATAAAATGGATTTTTTTATCAATTGCGGTTGAGATGATTTTTACAGCCTGGCCAAAAAGAAAACTAAATAAAGTTGGAGACTATTTATAATATTCTTTTAGCGCCTCCTTTAACAGTGTGATGTGCTGTTCTCTGTCACTTTTGATCTTGCCCCATAATTCCACCAGATTATTTTTATTGTCATTTTGGGCGTCTTTTTGGTATTTGTCGATAGTTTCGCGTATAAACTCGGATTCAACCCCTAGTGCTCTTATTATATTATATTCATTATTGTTTAATTGTGAACTCGTGCTCATGTTATTGATTAGTCAACAAAGTATTTAATTAGCTACAAATTAAGGATCATATTTTATTTTTGTATTGTTTTTGCTTGTAGGAGAAATTCGAAAGATAGCAATTCATCCTCGCAATTTTATTGGAAAGTTATCGCACGGGTTTTTAAAAAAGAGGTTGTAAACTAAAACCAACTGACAAAACGTATTACAATTAAGCAAACCAATTGAGACGAAAACTTGTTGCTGTTGATTATTTTTGACTTTAAATATGAAAAGTCAAAATGATATGATCCATTTAAAATAAGTATTTTTTATTACTGGTCTTTATCGGTTTTATGTGATGCTTTGCCGCCTTCGCTTGCAACTCTTTGCCTTGTCTTTTCATCGGCAGCCTGCAGTCCTCTTTTTTCATGGGGCGCATCTCCTCCTTTTTTTGCAACTCGCTCTCTGGTTTTCTCATCTGCAGAGGCTAATCCTCTACTGTCGCCAGAATTCTTTTCATTGTTTTGTGTCATGCTACTCTTGTTTGGTCAGCATAGTATATAACCAACAGACATTAAAAAAAAAATTAGCCGCAAAAAAATGGTTTACGGTACAGTTGATGATGCGGTTTAAAAAAAATATCCGGTTTAGTTTGTTTATTTGTTTTCATCTATTTTAGCAATGAAAAAAAGGTAAAGGAGTTGTGCTTGCGCTTGATTGTTTTTGTATGTGTGTGGGGGAGGGGTTTGTGCGATTTTTTGATCATCAGTGCGTCAAATACCTTATGGCGAGGGAAAAGATTTTAGTTGGTTTTGCATTGACTATAGCTATAGTTATATATCTACAAATAAAAAGACTGTTGTAATGCATCCACTTATTGAATTTCAATATTCGACAGTAAATGAATTTGTTAGACAAGTCCTAGAGGGCAATGTCATATCTACCGTTGAAGACACAAACACTGATGATCTTGACATTAAAGTCAAAGAATGGATTGGTAAAAGCTATGAAAGTGAATTTGACTATAATGACGATGAAAAATTGCAGGAACTTACAAAAGAAATATTTGATAAAATTGTCTATTTGAGGTTAACTGGGAGACTAACGGGGATTTTATCATTACACAAGTTTGGTAAATCCTAGTTTTTTTTGGGGAATTAAAAAAATCCCGGACTATAATCAACTATCGGCATATTTTAATTTTTTATTTGCGCCTGTCATTTTTCAATCAGCATCAAGGGTAAAAAAAGATGAGGATGTGTTTAAATTAAGCTATGAGGGTGCTGTTATAGCATTTGCTGACCCGCGGTACCTAATGGGGGTTAGTCGACTTTGGTCATTCCACGCTTGCGGAGTTCCTCCTTTGCCTTCCAGTCATCTGTTCCCGTTCTACCAGACTCGTTTATTTTTTGATAGTTTGGATCTTTTTTGCAGCTGTAGGGTCATGCGCTTTTATTTTTGCTGGAGTAGTCCCTTCTTTGTCCCTGAATCCTGTTAGTGGGTATTTTCTTCACAATGTGTCAGTACTCACATAACCTTCTCCAAAATGCCTGTTCTAACCAGATGAAGAATCTGGAGTTAGTGTGTTTTTTGTTTTCCCTGCAACTTCTTTGGATGTATCTACAACTTTGTCTTTGACTCCAATGGTTGTGTCTTTAATTTTGTCTAATGTACCGGAAATGGTGTCTGTGATTCCTGCTGATTTTCCCGAATCGTCGCTGGAGTTTTTGCTACCGTCTCTTTTTTCTTCAAAAGACTTCAAGTCTGCCTCCGGAACATTCAGTATCAATCGTGCGCCATCATATCCCTGAATCTTTGACTTTGGTATGACGTAAATATGTTCGTGCATTACATTTCTTTCTACCAATACAGAGTCGTCCCTTTCTCCAATTACGTTACCGCAATCCTGTCCGTCGGATGTACTTACTCCCTTGTGTGATTTTATTAGTTCTGAAAAATCAATAAATGACATACCATATCTTAATTTTCTTTTTTATAAAAGCTTTTTCAATGTTGTGTGGTTGAATTGGAGGTGCTTCACATGTTTCAACCAAAAGTAAAACCCGGTGAAAAACATGGGGGAACCGTCCAATGCCAGATGGTTTGATGAACACCAATTGCATTATCTGCAATGACCATGTTTTCGGATGCTTCTTACGGTTACCGACAAACCCTTTAGTGCAGGTTCGTTTACATTTGCAGGTGCCTTGGCGGTGCTCCATAAAACCAATGGACCGCCGTTTTCAGTAACTTATGCTGTAGATGCGGTTGCAAAATCTTGCAGTGTGGTTAAAACTAAACTTTGTGATTGTTTTTATCTTGCTTGATAGATTTTTGTTACTGTATTGCATATGCTCTGGCAAAATAGATGAGTTGCTGTCTTGGTACAGAGATGAGGCTGCAGACCTGAAAAATCGTTCTGTAGTTTGATTTTGCATCGCTTTATGAAAAAATAAAGGATAAGGGGATAAACATCATCTGATGAGTTAAAACCGATGACTTTTCCGCGACAAAAAACGCCCTAATGCACATCTGGGTGTCTTTTTAAAAAAAATACTTGCAAGAAGAAGCATTGTGGTTGAAGGTGAAAAAATCCCTCTAAAGCAATGCCTTAATTTGGTATGGATGGGTTGGACTAAATTGACTGTTCCCCAATTGTTTTGGGGGATTCGGGAGATACTGGTAAAACTTTCTAGAACAGAAAGATCAAACATGTGAATGTATTGGAACTGGCCTTAAAAAAAATTATCATGATGGTTGGTGGTGTGTGTGAAGCCTATTGTAATTTTAAATGCTAATTTTATGCTTGTGCCATTGGGGCTACATCAAAAAACAAAACAAAACAAAAATCAAAAAAAAAAATTTATGGGATTGATCTGCTGTAGAGTTTTCCCTCGAGTGCTAATTTGTACATTTCTGCCACATAGGGGTTCCTTGCTGGTGTCTCGGCTCCCAGTTCTACCAAACGAGCGTATACTCTGACCACATAGGCTAGGGCACCCATAAAGGCTACCACTACACCCATGTTAAACATCCAATGGTTTGGTACTGAGAATATTTCTTCTACGAACCAAAAGTGCCACAACTCGTTGATGCCTATTGTGAACATGGTTGCTAGGTAACCGATAATGGTTATCTTAAGGCCTGTGTTCATTGAGTTGTTTGGTCCTCTCAAAGCCGGAACTCTCCTGTCATACATCGCAACAAATCCCCACCCTAATGGGAGTGCGATAAAGTGGCTGTACAGCCACCAGTGTGCTGGTGTGAATGCGCTGTCTCTAATGGCTGTTTGGTGCAATGATCCATCAACGAAGTTGTCCACCTCGACTGATGCAGCAATTGAACCCAACATTATGACCATTATGTATATTTTCTTTAGCCTCTGAATCTCTACTTCTTTTGGAATTAATGCTGGCATTTGGGCCATGTTTCTTCACATATGCTTCTGCAATATATTATATAAACTACGCATTGTGAAATATGCACAAATCATTGCGACATGATATAATATTTCTACAATGTTTCCATTAATGCCAAAGAATGTGGATTGATTTTGATGTTTTTTGGCATGTTGTCATGTTAATCATGGATGATTATCGCCGATGATTATCATAATAACAATAATTATTGGCCTGTAGTGTTTGTTTTTAGTATTCACTGACAATATAAAATGGAGTGGTCAAAATTAAAATCAACTTTATAAACCAATGATAACAAACGATGCCACAATAGTTTGGATTTGTGCCAATAAATACGCTTGAAATTGAAATTATGACTGTTGTCATGATTGGTTGTTGATAGTTTTATAGCGTGTAAGAGGAAAAGCCTCTTTCTTTTGGCGTAGGGGAGAAAAACAAGGGCTCCAGACCCTCAAAGTCTTTGTAGTGCGTGAAGACACGTAATTAGTATGCGATGTTGAGAGAAGTATGCGTATATCCAAAAAAAAAGGCGAATAAAACCGCAATAACCATCAGGGCTTTTGGAAACATTTTCATGCGTGTTTAAAGCCATGCCGTCAAATAAGACGTCTTTTTTAAAATGCTATATAACAATGAGTTGACATGTGCCTGTCAATAAAAAATCAAAGGACAGTTTGCTAAATACACTCACCCATATGGGGAGGAGGGAGGAGGCAGGAATTGTTGTTAAAACAATGCTTTGCTTAATTGGTTGTCTTGAAAGGTGGGATAAACAGCATGGAAAAGTAATATATAGATTTTGTTGTATCCTGTTAGGTATTCTGAATCATTTGGGTTGTGAAATTGATGGTATAATTGATTTTCTCAAAACATACTATCCTGGAAATGAATGTGTATTGGTAGGCTGCAGGGCGGATCCCGGAATTTCATACGAATGCTGCGAATATGATGTTATAGTTTTAAATGGAAATGGGGAAATAAAAAATACCCCAAAAAAAGACAAAAAAAAATGCGGTTTTTATGACCTTGACAATAAAAAGTTAGAGGTACTGTTTTTAGACAAAGAAAGCTTTTTCCAAAATAGGGATGTCGGTCTTCTGAATTATGTGAGTTTGACAAATTCTACCTTGAAAAGCAATTTGGAGGCCCTTTTTGAGAAAAAAAAACGCTATGGCCAAAAAAATATCGGTGTTTTGGCAAAAAGGAGATCAATGCAGTTTGCGCTATGCTGCACAAAAGTTAACAAACAGGTGTTGAGGAACGTGTTCAACCCAAACTTGTGCTCCATTTATCTAAAAATGATGTCCTTTAGCCTTTTGGTTCTGCTGGTACAATTACTTTGTAATGAATCTCCAAAACCTACCCATTTGAAATACCAAATGAATGCCATGAAGGAAAAAAACATGAAAATCAAGGAACATGTTGACACCCTGTCAGAATATCTTGAACTGGACAGATCAAATGTCTCTACTATCACAAGGAGTGAAAAATCCTTAATTTTTTTAATGAAACACACAGAACGTCACAACCATGAGGTTGAGATATTTAAAACCAAGGTGGATTTTTTTAACAAAAAGTCAATGTATGTGGACGGAAACCTGTTGGTCCAGAGCTTTGTAAAAAAGCACAATTTTGATGAAAGTTACATAAAAAACTATGGCAAGATAATAAACCGCATACTCGATGTACAAATCAAGGAGAAAACTGTGTTATTGAAGGAATTGGAGATGCTTTTTAATATCAATAAAGGTGTTGCTAAAAATAATTATTGAATAACTATTGCCTGTTCTATTGGCTCAATAGTTTTATTTCTTGCTCGAAGTTTTGCTTTATATTTTAAGTTTCTTGGTTTAGTTCGTAGCCTATATCCACAACATGGACACCATAATCCGTCCCACTTTATGAAAATCTCGCATATTTGGCAACGTTTTTGACCACTTGCATAACGGCCTGATCCAACCGGCTTCTGAGCTTTATGTCTGATACAAATACCTTTGCATGTCATTCTTGAAAACATAAACAAGTACGGTTTGTTCTATATAAACCTATATAACAACGTTTATTTAATGATCATTAATGAATTTAAAAAAATGGGTTAGGATACTGATATGTCCTTTACCTTGAAGAGATCATTCATCGTTAAATACTCATCCAATTTCATTCTGATGTCATCAGCCTGTGTGTCATCCATTCCCGAGTAGCCTGCTTTAAAACTGATTTTGTTGCCAGACACATTTACATCAGAAACTTCCATATCTGCGTACACGTTAGCCAGTTCGTTTGCCCATTCTTGGGCTTCGCTTTGATTTAATCCCTCTGTATCTATATTTACGTTAAACATTTTGGTCATTCTTTACCACTGCTTTTTTCTTCTTTAGGAGATTTATAAAGTTGACGCAAAAATGTTGTTAAAGTGTGCTAATCATTTTTTTTCTTCGAAGCCCCAGTGTTTCATTATTTCCTTTTCAAATTTTTTTGCCTGTTCATCACTTAGAGGACTTCCGCAATTTTTGCAGGAGGGGACAACCTTCATACCGTACAGTTTAAAGTCTACGTCATAGAAATGAACTTTAGAACAATCACACATATTTTACTTTTTGATATTTGAACTACTAATTTATTTTTTATTAAATGCAGTTACATGCGTTTTGATATGGGGTTAAGAACTCTTTGCTGCATGATTATTGCAAATCATTTTTTGTTGGCGTTTTGGTTATTGTCCAGAGTAACTAGTCATGATTTAACATGGATTGCAGGAAAGTGGTATGATTGACTGTATTTCTAATCATGCAGCAAAGCAATCAATAATAAACCTTTAAAGAGTATAGCACTATATTTTATCTAATTCAAATGTTAAATAAGAAATCAGAAAAGAAAGTAATCGCTTTTTTCCTAATTTTTACACTTGGAACGACTGCATTACAGGTCAACCAATTTATGGGAACTGTATACGCACAATCTGATTCGTGGTATCTAGGAAAGGGCGTTAAACCCAACACCTACTATACATATGAAATAAAAAGCGCCGACACAAACCAAGGTCAGCCATTCTCCATTACTCTTTACTTTAAAGAATACAATGCCACAGGCAAATACTGGGTTGTTCCCACATATGTGGTTGATCAAGGCAAGGTATATAATGGAACATTTTATCTTAGCGATCTTGATTTGACCGCTTTGGGATCATCGCCTGTTCCACCGGAAATGGCCAAATATCGAGGTGCATATGCAACATCCTTGGGCTGGTTGGCTGCCTATGTGCCAAAACCCGGCCAATCACTCAGCTCTGCATCGTGGGGAAAAATTGCTGCGATAGGTGGTTCTGAGATCAAACCTTCAGGCTCAGCTAAGGTAACAACGCCTGCAGGGACCTTTGACACAGTTGCTGTGGGGTATTATAAGGGCATAACCAACAGTATTTACATAGATAGGAACTTACCTTTTCCTGTAAAAGCCCAAACCTATGCTGACGTCACAACGGGCACTCCACCAACACAGTATGCTTATGAATTAAAAGCCATGGGGACTGGCCAGCCAGCAATACCTAAAACCCAAACAGAGATTCCAAAACCCCCATTATCCATTCTAACCCCAAGGGGCTCCTATAACCTTCAATTGTTGTGGGAGCCAGTTGAAATTAAAGCGGGGCAGGTTACCCACTTTGGAGTTGTTTTTGCCGATGATAAAAACAGTATCGTACCACGGGTTACCTTTGGATTCGAAATAACTGATCAGGACGATAAAGTCTTGAAAAACTTTGACAATCAGCGCGCGCCTGATGGGATTGGGAAGGTTGATTACACATTCGATACTCCCGGGGTAAAGCACATTCAGGTTACCGTCCAAACTGCAAATGGTGAATCGTTGGACATGTTTGTCGAGTCCGCCACCTTTGATGTGGTGGCCAGTTAGCTACCCCATTTTTTTATTCTGAAAAAACCAACAGATGGATAAAAGAATTATTTATTTTTGTTTAAACTGCGATCAGAATAAACCTTAAGCAATAGCCAATTGCAAAACTTTTCAACATTTTCATCGATTTTTGCCCATAGGTGAAAAGAGCCTGGCAATACCTCAATGCGGGATTTGGCACTGTCATTAAAAACTATTTTTATCCCCTCTTTGCCTTCATACATGTAGCCATCCGTAACTATTGCATTCTGAAACAAATTAGTGGCCTCTTGTTTAATGAGTTCCCTTGGAATGGGAAATACCTTTCTAAATTTGTCTATTATTATGCTGATGTTCTCTTTTCCGTATTCATTGATGTTGTAAATTTTGTTTGAGTTGGGAAAGTGAATCTCCAGTTTTAGGTTATACCTTGAACCCACAAAATTTGAAAGTTCGTTTAGTCTTGTAGTACACCAAAGTCGGTTTTTTCATAACGGTTGTCCTAAAAAATTCCATATTGTTGTTAATGTTGTTTGTTAGATCTGTGATTAGGGAGGAAAATTCGTTCATTTTGATACAGTATCTTAAAGAGTGTTAAAGTTTAATAAATGAGTTAATTGCAGTTGAACAACATTATATTATGTTTGCCTCCGATACCGACTCTGAAAGAGCAACTAGTATCCCAGACTATCAAAATACATGTACGGATTTTATCACCGACCTTAGTAAGGATTACAAAGATTGGATAGATCGGTATAAACTTCAAACAAGCGAAGAAAATGCTAGGAAGGCAAAAATTGACGAAATCGTAAAAATGACAAATAATTTCATCTTTGAATTTGGGGATACAATAAAAAAAATCGACATAATAATGAATGACGGAATCAATAAGATGGCAGAAAACACTGCAGGATACCCTTTTCAGTTCAATATCCTTGTGAATAATGGTAGCCGGTACATAATTCACGATAAAAAGCCAATAAAAGTTGGCATAAGGGCATTTCCAAGAGCGGGACGGCAAATTAGGCTCTGTAACTATGACAAGAACCAAATTTTTCTGACAAGCTCAAGCAATCCTGTGGAATTTAACTATAGCAATACGAGTTTCGAATCCTCGGACATGCTGGATGATTTTATACTGATAAAGCCTAAAAGGTTTGATCGGGTGGATGTTATATCCATCACAATAAAAACTGAAGAAATTGAAAACGACGCAATCATGGAGAGTCGCGGATACACCTCCTTGATAGTTCTAAAATAGTTAGGTCGGGGTAAATCAAGACCCGATCTTTATGTCATGCGTGCAAATAGAGCGTAAGCATTCGACCGCAGACAGTGTTGCCAGGTAACTGGTTTTAGGATTTTCTTGACTTGGTTTGTTGCTTATCCTTATTGTGAATTCTCCAAATTTCCACTTGGCATGTATTTCATGTATGTTGTTTGACTCTTCTGGGTCCACTACAACCTTTACGCTGGTTTGCTTAAAACCTATGCCCGCTAAACTAATCAAAGCAGAAACATTAACATTGGACGGAAACTGCTTTATGGCATCATCGGCATTTCCGTCAAAAACAGTCTGTTTGCTTTTTATTTCATCTATGTTTATATTGTTGTTTTTGAAAAATGGTGCGCCCTTTAACGATTTATTGTTCTTTGTTGTTGTTAGTGTGATTGATTCTATATGGCTTTTTACACTTCTTATGACGTCTATTCCGCCAATTGCACCTGATGGTAGAAAAATGTTGTTGGACTTTGATTTGAGAACCTGCAGAGTGTTTTTATAAAAATTATAATCTGAAAACACTCCTATACTCATCATCATCATGTCTTTTCCTTTTTTAAGAATGTCAATTCCATAAATTGAAGCGGCATCAATTGATGCCGCTTCAATTACCATATCGATTTTGTTAAATTGGGGCGATTCTATAAAATCCTGGAAATCGCTGAAAAGAGTGGCTTTATTTTTTAACTTTTCATTCACCGCTTTTGATTTTTTGGGATCTGTGTCAAAAATTGCAGTTAATGAACAATTGGGAATTGTCCTGCTGTCTATGGCCTGGGCCAATTCACTTCCTATCACACCACAACCAATTATCGCTATCTCTTTTTCCAATCTTTGTTTGACCTATAAAATCATTGTTTATTTATTTTTATTCATTTTTTTCACCTTGATGTTTCTTTTGTTCATTCTTCATTTTTTTTTTAGGTAGTTTTTGAAACCCAATCTGTTAAGGTTCTCGT
The DNA here is from genome assembly GCA_963779615.1 of uncultured Nitrososphaeraceae archaeon. GTDB lineage: Archaea > Thermoproteota > Nitrososphaeria > Nitrososphaerales > Nitrososphaeraceae > Nitrosocosmicus. The sequence goes on along the minus strand of CAVZZA010000003.1, from coordinate 355,177 downwards.
TTTTCACCTTTGTTTCTTCAACCATTTGGTTTTTGAATTGCCTTACCTTCAGAGACAATTCACTAGAGTGTGTTGCTAGGATTGAGCAGGCCAAAATACCCGCATTTTTGGCACCGTTAATGGCCATGGTTGCAACAGGTATTCCGGGGGGCATTTGTACAATAGATAATAGGGAATCTATCCCGTCTATTGATGATGAGGATTTAATCGGGACTCCTATTACTGGCAAGGGGGTTAATGAGGCAACCATGCCAGGTAAATGCGCAGCGCCTCCAGCACCTGCAATAATTACCTTGATTCCTCTTCCCTCTGCATTTTGGGAAAAATCCGCCATAAACATGGGGGTTCTATGTGCTGATACGATTTTTATTTCATGAGGTATGCCAAAATCACTCAGAGCCTCTGATGCTTCCTTCATGATGTAAAGATCAGAATCACTGCCCATAATAATACTCACAATTGGTAAACTTGTATTCGTGTTTTTTATTGTCCTTGTGATTGGGTTGCCGTTTGTGATTTTAGGTTTGTCTGTGGTTTTAGGTTTGTCTGTGGTTTTTGAGATTCGGGTTTTGTTCAACTGTTTCTCTACACTTTTATATTCGTATTTTAGCAGGTTTTAATGTATTTTTTATTGGCTATTTGGTTATTGATTCGCTTCCTTTATTTCGATAGTCTGCTTAATCTTTTCTGCAACCTCAATTGGGTCTTTGTTTTCGGGAATGAGTGCGGTTATGTGACCTAGCTTTCGGTGAGGCTTTGTTACCGTTTTACCATATATGTGTAGTTTAACGCCCACTAAGGAGAATAGTTTGTCTATCCCGTGTATCTCATATGTCCCCTTTTGTTTTTTCCGGGCCAAGCAAATTAACCATGACTGCATTTGAAATTAAGAACGGTTTTGGCAGTGGATAGTCTAATACCGCTCTTATGTGTTGCTCAAATTGAGATATCGAGCAAGCCTCTATGGTATAGTGCCCTGAATTGTGTGGGCGTGGAGCTATCTCATTAATAAGAACGTTATCATTATTATCTACAAACATTTCTATTCCAAAAATGCCCGAGCCCTTTAGTGACTCGATAGTTTTAATGGCGAGGTTAGTTGCTTTTGCTTCAACTTCATTGGTAATTCTTGCGGGAACAACGGTCAAATCCAGAATGTTGTCCCTGTGAATGTTTTCACCAATTGGAAAGGAAGATATTTCGCCCGAAGAGTTTCTTGCTATCATTATCGAAATCTCTTTTTTAAAATCAACGAACTCCTCGACCATGCATTGCTTGCCTGTAAAATACGAGAAGGCTGGTGTTATCTGATCCTTATTTTTGATTAGATAATTGCCCCGGCCGTCATAGGAGTCTTCACAAGCCTTTAGCATTACCGGAAATCCAAACTCTGAACATATTTTCCTCAAATGGTTTTCAGAGGCTACTAACTCAAATCTTGGAACATTGATTCCACTCTCTTTTAAAAATTTTTTTTGACGATACTTGTTTTGAATTATGTTTAAGGTCTTAGGAGATGGATTGAACGGGAAACCCCCTTAGAACTAGGTTATTAAGAGCCTTGGAATTGGCAAGTTCTATTTCATAAGTAATCAAATCTACCTCTTTTGAAAGATCATAAATCTTTTGTTCATCTGAATAATTGCCAACTATTACCTTATCGGCAATATGTGATGCTGGACAATCTGCAGAAGGATCCAATACAATAACCACCATAAACATTCGTTTTGCTTCCAAAGCCAACATCTTTCCAAGTTGTCCTCCACCCACTATTCCTATTTTTACGGGCTTAGTCATTGAAATTTTTTCTTTATATATTGTCAACCATTTTACATTAGAAAAAATAGCCTTATTAAAAAGTTAAAAATATGTGCTTAGGAAAAGAATGAATAAAAAGAAATAGGGAGAAAGAGGTTTATCACCTGTATGTTTGTCTACCTTTTGGTTGTTGGAGTCTGTTACTTTACAAATATCTTTATTGCTTGTGGCGGGCAAACGTTCTCGCATGCCAGGCAAAATATGCAGTCCTTTTCCCTAATCATAAAGGGTTTTTTTTCGGATGCTGGGTGGCCCGGGGTGTCAAGCCACTCATAAACATTTACTGGACAGGCATCAATGCAGGCACCATCGGATACGCATATGTCAAAGTCCACACAGACGTCGGTTCCCCATATCCCCAATTGACCGGGAGCGTCGTATGGGCCCCACACCTCAATTCCCTGGAATTTCCCAACGGGCTGCCTATTCGACTTGAACCCCATGTCAATCGGCCCTTCGGCCGCAGCATGATCTGTGCCGGTACCCGTCAATGATATAGTAGTGTTACCGGGTTTTACCGGCCCACTTCCTCCTCCTCCTCCACCACCACCACCGCTTGGCGCAGATGCTGCTGAGGCAACAGCGGCAGGTGCTACTTCTGCTGCTGCTCTAGGACCTGCGTTTGAGGCGGTTTGGGTGGATTGAACTTGGGTTACAACTCTGGATGTTGCCAACCTCTTTAGTTTTTCTGCCTCGGCATTAGCTAATGTTTTTTGTCTTTTTACTGGGCATAGTTGTGAATGTATTTCCTTCATACTTTGAAGCGTATTAGGGTTGGAATGAAATAGTAAAGAGCCACAATCCTCACAAGTGTATTCGGTAATTGTTGATGACACTATAACATCATTCTCAAATTGGATATTTATAAATTGAGTCTAAAAACAATGCTGTCAACTTTAGGAAAAGCCTATTTCTTGAATATGTCCTGTTTCCTTTATGGGTTCCCATACATAACAAAAGTTCAAGGCACATTGGTTATGGTTTGTGTTTGTGCTTTCTTGCTGGTTTGTCCATTGGGAACGCTGCAAAAGAATTATTTTTTTACAAATGTTAAGATAAGCCGGTTTTATTATTTGGAAATGGGTAAAAAATGCTTTGTTGCGTAACTCAAATTTTCGTATTTTTTAGACGTGCTAGTTTTGTTTTTGTAAGGGGAATAATCGATACTCGCATTATGCCGATATGTGCTCTATCACAAATTGACGAATTTCATAGCTATGCAACAAAGCAGAAAAAAAACAAACAAGCAGGCAAGATGCATCTACGATAGGAACTCTACAATACCATATTATTTACAATAGTAAAATCAAGGCTGGCTCTGAACACATCTGGTTATTATGGTTGTTGCTACCCAACCAAAAGATAAAGAAATTCTTGAAATTGGCATAGGTCGAGATTTAGAGAAAATATTGGTTTGCTGGGAAGCCTGATCACTATCAAATGTTATAGGCGAATATTTAAAACATTTTGTTTTAACATGTGGTGACGGTAAATGCTATTATCCGCAGCTCTGTACGTTATTAACAACCGGTCTTCATGTTTTATTTCTTTTATGAGAAAAGCAAGATTGAGAGATCTAGGTAATGCATCAAAGGGTGTAACTGCAGATTGTTTTGATTATTACTTTTCATGCAGTAGTGGCCTGTTCATTGATCATCTCAATAAAGAGATAATTCCTGCTTTGTTGCATGATTATTGCAAATCGTTTTTTGTTGGCGTTTTGGTTATTGTCCAGAGTATCTAGTCATGATTTAACATGAATTACCAGGAATGTGGCATGATTGACTGTAGTTCGAATCATGCAACAAAGCAATAATTCGATAAGTTAAAAGTGACTTGAAAAAAATTGAATCTTTATATTTTGATGTGGTTGTTTAGAAATCACTAATTTGAAAAGATACAAACAAGTCGTCTTGGGGGGTACTTTTGACATTCTCCACCTAGGACATTTGGAGCTATTTAGGAAATCCTTTGAAATTGGTTGTTTTGTTGTAATTGGGATAACAAGCGATGAATTTGCCTGCAATATGTTAAATAAACGAATTAAAAATTCTTATCCTGTTCGTGTTAAAAATTTAAAAAAATTTATTGAAAAGGAAATAGGGTTTGATAACTATAAAGTTACAAAATTGGAGGATAATTTTGGACCTCTGATGATTTCAAATCAAACAGACTGTTTAGTAGTCAGCAGTGAAACAGAGGAGAGGGGAAATACAATAAATCACACCAGGTTAAAATTGGGTTTACCTGCGGTTGATGTAATTCCAGTAAAAATGGTATTGGCTGAAGATGGTTTTCCCATTTCCTCAAGCAGAATAAGATCAAATGATATCGACGAAAATGGTTTCATAATTAAAAAATAATGCATGTTTTATCAAATAATTTTGATGCCGTCTAATAAATTATTTTGTGGTAAAAAACTATGTGAACAGAGGAAATAAGATAGATGGTTTATTAGCCGAATATTGTAACAACATTAGTGGTTTAAACGAAGGTCTAGATCCGGAAGTTTTAGCTTATTGGTATAAAAGAATAGAAGACAAAGCAAAGGATATGTGCAATAAAGAGTTGGGAGAGAAGATCAACTTTTCTCAAAATAGATTGTTGTGGATGAAATTTGATATAAGAATTTCAAAAAGAGCAGTCCCATTAGTTTTACAAGCCGTTAGGGATTATATACCCTTGATGCCTTTTTCTACTTCTCTGTATTTTGAAAAAGTGTATCAGATTATAACGGATGAATACAATAAAGATTTTATCTAAAAATATATGATGTTACCCCAAATTCATGAATATCTCATTACCTCTATAGTGCATCGAAATAATTTTATTTTTGGTTAATGACATTTCTGTAAACATCTTTTTTAACATTAACGCATTATTTCGGTCTTTGAATAAAATACTGTGATGGGACCCGTCCTTTAGTTTTACTACTGCCTCATTTTCTATTACTTTGACTATCCCAATCACAAATAATGAGTTGTCTTTTTGCGATGTGAATATGCTTGATAGCTTTTCCGCCTCATAACTATCTTCACAAATAAACTTTATTTCCATAATCCCGTACTTCTTATGTCTTTTAGTTTGTTATTAATGGATATACCAGATATAAAAAAATTATTCATTTTAATTGCCCATATCTTTACCATCAATCATGTAGTCCTTAATCCTGTCTTTGGCTTTCTCTCTTTTCAATTGGATGTTATTCATAAAGGGTTTAACTTCTTTTATCAAATCTCCTTTGCATTCACCGCACAGTAGGTTTCCCCCTGTACAGTTGTTGTATCTTTCGATGGATTCGTCTTCGGAGTCAAAAAGATAATTCAAATACCAATATACGGGACATATGTCCGCATTTCCTCCTAATTTTCTTTGTAATGCTACTGTGGGTTGCCCTCCCGTAAAAGTATTCTTCACTTTTTTTTCCAGGTTTTCAGGCTCGTCTATGGTAAATAAAGCCGTTTCTGGCCTTGAAGATGACATTTTGCCAGAACTTGTTAGACCTGGAATGAACTTACTGTGGATTTGAGCTGGTTTGTAGTAGCCTATCTTTTCGGCAATGTCCCTTGTGATTCTCCAATAGGGATCTTGATCAATCGCTGCTGGGATTAATACTGGTGTCAATTTTTTTTCGATTAAAGAAGGGAGAAAGCATGGTGCGCTTTGGATTGGCGGGAACCCTATCATCCCTATATTGGAGGAACTAGAGAACCCAAAAACTGCTTTTGCTGTTGAAAAGGTAATCTTTTTTGCGATTTCGATAGAAAGTGGATACAGATAATTGATGTGTTTTGTGTCTACTATTATTTTTGTTTTATTTGGATCAAATCCTATTGCTATTATGTCTAGTATGTTTTCAATAGTGAATTTATTAATCGTTTCCAAATCTTTACTGTCATTAAAAAGAAATTTTTCATCATCAGTAATTTGAAAAATAAGCTTAACGTCAAATCTGTCTTGTAAATACTTTGTAAATAACCATGGCATTACATGGCCTAAATGTATGAGACCCGATGGTCCCCTGCCTGTATAAAGATAAAACTTGTTTCCTTTTTGATATTCGTTTAAAATCCAGTCCAGATCCCTATGCGAAAAAAAATATCTGTTTTTTAATAGGGGATGGACTTCTCCTGTTATTTTCTTTATTTTCTCTATTATTTCATTCGTAATTGCAAACGTGCCGAATTTTTTTATTAGTTTGTTATAGTCAACATTGCCCTCCACCTCCCAAGGCGTTACAGTAAAGTTATTATCTACATTATTTTGATTTTTTATATCCATTTGAATATTATGATCCCTGCTATCAAATGAAATATTATTATTTTCACCTGACATTCATAAACTGGGCATATCTAAAGTTTAAACGTTTAAAAATAATCACCTAATTTTTCTAATTGACTTGACTATTGATGCTAATGGTGATAAAAGCAATCCTTCTTCTAACGATTTCATAATGGGAACAACAAATATTTCTTTACATCCTATTGAAAAAAGTATTCTGTCGATGCTGCATCATTCTGGTGAAAAGTGGACCACTGACAATCAGTTAATTGAGGAAAGCAAATTGTCTATTGATCAAATAAGAAGAGGGGTTGAGTGGTTGAAATTTAAAAACCTGATTGTAATCAAAGATAGTTCAGACATTGAGATTTCTTTAAAAAAATCGCATAATATGAACAATGATTTTGTGCTTCCAGAAAGGAAGTTAATAAATTGCGTAAAAAAAGGCAAAAAAACCATTGCGGATATTGTTAAAAGTGATGAATTCAATAACAACGATAAGGAAGTTTTTGCATCTTTAAAATTTTGTAAGCATAATGGATGGATTGATATAAAAAATAACTCTGTTGTTCTGTTGCCAGACTCTGAGAACTTATCCGAGGGAGAAAAACTAATAAAAAAATTATCAAAGTCACAATCTTTAATGCTTTCTAGTTTAGATAAATCCGAAATCGCTTCATTTGAACTTTTAAAAAAGAGGCCGGATATTTTAGACACTAAAAAGATTCATAATAAAAAGTATGTTATTTCCGATTTGGGTGTTTCTATCTTTAACAAAATGGTGTCTGGTGTAGATGCGGAGAGAAAACTTACAGCTGAGCATCTCATCAGTGGTAAGTGGAGAAATTTAGAGTTTGGTCAAATTGATGTTGAAGCACCGTTACCGTTATTAAGTTATGGAAAAAAAAACCCATTAGTGGACTTTATTGATGAAGTCAAAGAAATATTGATAGGAATGGGATTTAGTGAAATTGACGGGGATTTGGCACAGACGTCTTTTTGGAATTTTGATGCATTGTTTATTCCTCAGGACCATTCAGCTAGGGACATGCAAGATACATTTTACTTAAAATCCTCAAAAAGCATTGTATCCACATTACCAGATGAAAATATTGTAAAAAATGTCTCGAGCATACATGAGCAAAATTGGCATTATAAGTGGGACGTCTCAGAATCAAAATCGTATGTGTTAAGAACACATACGACACCAGTAACGATACAATATTTGGCCAAAGAAAAACCTGAACTTGACAAAGTTTTTTTGATTGGGCGGGTTTTTCGAAATGAAAAAGCGTCCTTTAAACATCTCGTTGAATTCCATCAGGTTGAAGGAATCTTTACAAGTGAAGATGCAAATTTAAGGCAATTAATGGGAATTCAAACTGAATTTTATAACAAACTTGGAATTAAAAAAATAAAGTTTTGGCCTACCTTTTTTCCTTACACCGAACCCTCTCTACAGTCAATGGTTTATAATGATAAATTTGATAAATGGGTAGAATTGTTTGGCATGGGGATGTTTAGGCCCGAGGTTACAATCCCATTAGGTGTGAAAAACCCTGTTCTGGCATGGGGGGGTGGCTTTGAAAGATTAGCGATGTTAAGATTCGATTTAAATGACATACGTGAATTGTATTCTAATAATTTGACTTGGCTAAAGGCTGTCCCAAAATGCCTGTTGTAAATATCAGGATTTCTTCTCTATCCGCCTCATTTCCAGATGTTCAATTAAAGGAAATTATAGAAAAATTGCCTTATGTTGGGTTGGATATTGAAGGGATAGATGAAGACAGCGGAATAATAAAAGTTGAATTCAATCCTAATAGGCCTGATTATTCTTCTGAAAACGGGATATTACGTGCTTTAAAGGGATTGTTTGAAAAAGAGATTGGTTTGCCAATAGTCAAATGCGTTGAAGATACTGATTATGTTATTGGCATTAGTGAGAATGTGGTTGATATTCGACCTATAATATGCGGCCTTGTAGCTAAAAGGCAATACCCACTTAATGAGCATGAGATTTCACAGCTAATTTCCATGCAAGAAGATTTACACAATGGGATAGGTAGAAAAAGAAAAAAATCGTCTATTGGATTGCATGATTTAGATTCTATCCTGTTTCCGTTGAGTTATACCGCTGTCTCAAAACAATTTTCATTTATACCATTGGGTGAACATAACGAATTTACTATTGATCACATGCTAAACAATTTTGAAGTGGGAAAGGATTACGGGTATATTCTCAATAAGGGCCCAAAGTATCCAATATTGGTAGATTCACAAAAAAATGTTTTATCCTTTCCCCCAATTATAAACGGGAATTTGACAAAAGTAACCTTTAATACAAAAAATATGTTGATTGAGGTAACCTCTACAAGCAACAAATCAGCTCAGGATATTCTTTCTATTTTATCTTTTGAATTATGTGATATGGGGTTTGGTATTTTTTCAGTCAAAATAAATTCCCCTTTTGGAATACAAACCAAGACTCCAGAATTAAACCCGTTAAAATTGATTGCGTCCATGGATTATGTTAACAAAGTCCTTGGTCTTGGTTTAACCGGTGAAGAATTCATTAAATATCTTGAAAAAAGTCGATGCTTCGGAAAAATTATTGGGAATAATGTTGAATGCTATATTCCACGCTATAGAGTTGATATTTTTCATCCGATTGATATAGCTGAAGAGGTTGCAATTGGATATGGAATCTATCGATTCAATGCCTCTTCTCCTTCTTTGTCACTGTCAGGAAACAAAAATATCAATTCACTGATTTTTGACAGTATCAGGGAGGTTTTAGTAGGTTTGGGATTTACTGAAATAATTAATACAAATATTATTTCTAGAAGGATTCTAGATGATTTCTTTATACAAGGTCAAAATAATAATGACTTGGTTTCGATAGGGAATTCAAAAAACTTTGGCCCTGAGGTTTTAAGAAATTCCATTATTCCATCTATGATGATGACCCTCTCTAAAAATATCCATGAAAAGTATCCTCAAAAGCTTTTTGAAATAGGCAAGACCTTCCAAATCGAAGATTCCAGGCTTAAAGAGGACTGGTCTTTGGGTGTAGTTATGGCCCATAATGATACTGACTATACTGAAATTAAATCAGTTTTAGAGTCTCTAATGAAATACTGTTTCAATAAAAGTGTCAAAACCCCTAAAATAAACTTAAAGCATTATCTTGAAGGGCACTCTGCAAAAATCATACATGATGAAAATGATATTGGTGATATCGGCGAAATTTATCCACAGGTAATTGAGAATTTTAAATTGAGGACTTTGGTTTCTGTTTTTCAGATAAACCTTGATCTTTTGATGAATACGCTAAATTTGAAAAAATTGAAATTTTTGTAGCGGATAAATATTTCTCCTTTAAAGTCCGTTAAATGACTGCTGATTATTGTCAAGGATATGCTCTTAAAACTTTTTTTCTCTCTGTTGATTTTATTTTGAGGTTTGTACTTTTGCTGTACCGATTTAGATTTTTTTGAATAATGGATGTCCTTTGATAAAGAAAGCTAGCAAGCCATCTAGCAGGTTTTTCAAAGGGTATCTCTTCTCCTTAATGATTGGCGGCCTATAAAAAAATAAAAGCATAAACATGTCAATATGTTCTAAAGGGTTTATTGCTGTTGTTTTTAGTACCTGATAAATAGGACATCTTCCATTATGTGTTACTTTTAGAATAAAATAACCATTTTTTGAAATAAATAGTGATAAATAGGAGTAGAATTAATCTATAACACTCCCCGTCAGAGAGTGCGCAATGAGTTATACACGTAGTGTATGGCTAACTATGATTTTGTTGTGGGTCAGAGGCGGGGTACATTGATTTTTCATTCAAAATGAATGTCTCAGGAAAAACTTCTTTTAACCTTTTTACTTTAAGCCTTCAAGGTGACCTTCTGTATCTAATTTTTCAGCATGAGCACTAATGTATCTCCAAATAATGTCTGCTTTGTCTGATTGAAAGTCCCATGGAGCAATTAGGACCAAATCGTTATCTCTTATCCACATCCTTCTTTTTATTTTTCCTCTTATTCTGCATGTTCTGACTTTTCCGTCATTGCTTTTTACTATTATGTTGTCTCCGCCAACTAGCTTTATTACTCTTCCAAATAACTCCCCTTCGTGGGGCATAACCAATTCCTTTAAGTGGGCCTCATTTAAAACCTTGCGTTTACCTATTTTAAATCAATTCTCTTGCCTCGTAATTAAATAAATACTTTATTGTTCACATATTCTGTTAGTTTTTTAACATGTTAGTCTAATCTACTGCTTTGTTGCATAGCTATTAAATTCGTCAATTTATGATAGAGCACATATCGGCATAATGCGAGTATCGATTATTCCCTCTTACAAAAACAAAACTAGCACGTCTAAAAAACACGAAAATTTGAGTTACGCAACAAAGCATAATCTGCTTTGACTGCTCTGGAGTATTGTTTTACTGTGGCATTTAAAATTTCGTTATAACGATGCACATTTTAAAACATGAGTCTATCGGGGACTAAAAAATAGCTGTTATGTTCTCTTCCTTATTTTGAGTATTAAAATTGGTTAAATTTATTTATTTATTTATTTTTTAATTATGCACGTGGATATACTCCTCAATTTTGTTACAGACATCACATTGCCATAACATATTCTCTTTGCAGTCTACGCAGCTTTTAATTGATTCTAATGACGAACCACAACTTCTACAAGACTCTTTGTTAAACATTTAATTCCCCCTTATTATTATTTTATTTTTTTCCCTATATAAATTTTATAATACAATGTATAATTATTTTAATAAAACTATAATTAAAATATATTTATTATTAAAAACCTTAAGGGGGATTACAAAATCTATATAATATCATATTATGCTAATTTTTTATAGAAAATAATTGCAGATTGTGAAAAACCTATACTTTAAATAAATTTTTTACTTTAACAACAATTGTCAATACATAAGAGGGCCATATAATCTACTGTCAGACGTTCATTAATTTTTTTATTATAAATGATGATAATTGTCATAATAAATTTCAAATAGTATTTCTTGATCAGCCTATCTTGTATTTTTTAATTGTGATATTGTGATGAAGAGCCCCTATTGTAAAATACCCGTTGCTGAATTCTATATTTGTAATTTATTATATGCATGCTGCAATTAAAACGTGCTCAATCGCTATGCTCTATCATCGTTTTCGGGTTGTCAGTTGTCTATAAAATTATGTTCATATCGATTATTTGTCGTCTTAATTCCCTATTGTTAATTTTATTCTTTTAGGTTGATAACGGTCTGTTTGATGCCATTTAGTTTATAGAGCAAATTGTAATTATTAGTTATTGGAATACGTGAATTTCTTTCAACATTTGGCTAGGTGGGGTAAACATTTTTGAATGCAAAAATATTACTTTATCACAATTCATTTATTCGGTCCATAGGGATGAACTTGGTATTTTATCCCATATCCATTCGAATAATTTCTGATTGTCATTTGCACCGATTTAGGATAATTGTTCCCAAATTTCTTAAAGATCATTAACAATTGCTACAAAACTCGGTAGTCCGGTTTTTATCTTCATTTTCGTTGAAAAGGATTCAACATAATAGGGGGACTATCTTTCTCTTCATTGCTTTGTAACATATATTATTTTTATTACTTGAAATATATTTTATGTGATGCCTTTTCTGTGATTTTATTCGGTTATTAGGGGTGAATGATACCCTGTTTTGCATTTTGGACACATTGCATGCTCACAAACACAATCTGTACAGTAGTCACTATGTTCTTCAAATTCGGTTTTATCTGCCGTATAAAAACACTCTTCACATATTGCCTTTGCCATAATAACATTTGTTTAACATCGCTTAATAGTATATATGTCTATTTTTGGCTTTATATGCCGAAGGGCATGGATAAATAAAAATTATAAAAAAAAGTAATTTTTTTAAAACCTTGAACGTTGACGTTTGTAATTAGGCACATTAAACGAAATTTCTTGACAGTTAATCAAAATTGTAAATTTGCTCAATTGTGAATTTTCGTCGATTGAAAAAAGCTATTTCTTATTATATTTTGATAAAAACTTTAGTGTTTCATCCCTGACTTTGTCTATATCAGCTACTGAAGAAACAGATAAACATAAAATGTTATTTTTAAATGGAAACGTCATCATTGTTATTTTTTTTTGTTTTGTTAGTAGATAATCAACTGGGCCAAACTTTTTAGAAAACGATTGAAAAAAAGACATGTTGGAAAGTGATTGTAGGTACATATCTTGTTCCTCGTTTACATTCAGTAATGGTTCAATGCCCTTTTTAAAACCTCCATCAATTACTTCACTGTCTTTATTTACTATGCCGACGAATCTTATTTTTTCATCAATATTGAATATATGATTACAAAAGTTTTCTTTTATTTTCTTTCTTTGTTCTTTTCTTTCTGGCATTGGTTTTTACCACGGGACCTTATAATAAAATATATTTTTTGGCTATGGGGCTCAAATCTAGCCCTTTTTTTTATTTTCAAAAAAAGACATTTTAGTTGTTTTGTAATAAATGACTTCGCCTCTTCTTTCTATTACTGCGATTACGGTATCCTTGCCCATATTTTCAATCTGATCTATCATATCTACAAAATCTTTGGATTTTATATTTAACCCTTCATTAATTCCAATAGAAACATATTTCGACGGTCTTTTTCCATAATCTCCTCTCTCATAGATTCTGAAATCTATTCCAAATCCAAAACCTTCTTTCACTACATATCCTTTGCTCCTTAAATCTCGATAAATCAAATATTTCGTTAATATCTTTTTATCCTTCTTTAATAGCATTTTAAGTAATGAAGAAAAATCATATTCTCTTTTTCCTACAAGTTTTATCTTATTGTTGCTTAACAGATAAAGAGTTTCTAAACCACTAAGGATATATTCTTGATTAAAATTTTCTCCAAATCCTTTATTCCTTAGTTGATCTTTATCCTTGTTTTCATTCACAATTGTTTTTAATTCTTTTTCCTGAATAATTGCCTCTGCAAGTAATATTGATTCATTATTGTTATTGCTATTACTGCTGTCCAACCGCTCAATATATTCAACATTGTTGTCAGTATTAATTAAATTATTATTTTCCTCTTCAATGACATCAAATGACATAACAAATAAATCAGAGCATCATACCACATTTATTTATTAAAGATAGGAGTGTTATTGATGAAAGGTGTTAATTATAGAGAAATCCGTGGTATGCCCTATGTAAGGCGTGAATATATTAGAGGAAAACCCCAAAATAAAATAGCTAGGTTTGCATCTGGCCAGCCTAGAAATGATTATGATTATCGCGTAGAATTGGTTATTACCGAAAGAATTCAGATTCGTCATAACTCTCTTGAAGCAGCAAGATTGGCTGCAAATAAAACAATGTCTCAGGCGGGTGATATGAGTTTTTTTGCACGGTTGCGAGTATTCCCTCACGTTATACTGAGAGAAAATAAAATGATAGCGACTGCTGGTGCAGACAGATTGCAAGAAGGTATGAGACGTGCATTTGGTAAAGCTACTGGATTAGCAGCAAGAGTAGAAAGAGGTCATACAATTTATGAAGCCTATGTATCATCTGGCAATTTGGACCTAGCAAAAAAAGCTTTCAGGGTCGCATCAAGCAAGATTGGATGTCCAACGTTAACTAAAGTAACTCCTCTAAAGAAAATGGAGTAAAAAAATACCGCTATTTTACTTTTTATAATATTTTATAACCCTTATACATCTTCATAATTTCATGACTTTATTAAAATCATTAACAGATTTTGAAGATTCCTTCTATTTTAACAAAAAAGTTTTCATTCGGGTTGATTTTAATGTGAAAGTAATAGATGGTTTTGTAAGCGAAGATTACCGAATCAGATCCTCTATGTCAACTATAGAATATCTTGTAAAAAGGGGCGCGAAAGTAATTCTGGCTTCTCATTTGGACCGACCAAAGGGAAAAGACAAAAGGTTTTCATTGTTACCCGTATCCAAAAAATTGTCCGATATTTTGTCACCTTTTGATATCAATGTTTATTTTTCAAATGATTGTTTGGGTGAAGAAACTAACAATAAAATCAACAAGTTAAAAAATGGTGAAGTTATTCTTCTGGAAAATCTTAGATTTTATACAGAAGAGGAAGAAAACGATGATGAATTTTCCAAAAAACTGTCATCCTATGCAGATATTTATGTAAATGATGCCTTTAGCACATCTCATCGTAAACACTCTTCCACTTACGGAACAGTAAAATATTTCAATACTAAAATTGTTGGATTTAATGTTGCTAAAGAAATAGAGTACCTGTCCTTATTAAGAGATAAACCGCCAGAACCCTTCACACTTGTCATAGGGGGAGTTAAAATCAAAGATAAGATTGGCGCTTTGAATCATCTTTTGCCAAAAGCAACTAAGGTTCTGATTGGTGGGGCTGCCTCGTATACTTTTTTAAAGGCGAATGGAATGTCAATAGGTGATTCTTTGGTGGATGATGATTATTTATCCTGGGCCTCCAAAGCATTAAACAGTTATGACAACAAGATTATTTTGCCTGTAGATCATAAGGTGGCTTTTTCTGAAGATTCTACCGAGTGTCAAATTGTAAAGAATCACATTCCTAAAAATATGAAAGGATTCGATATAGGTGAGGAAACAGTTCAAAAATTTACATATGAAATACATAATAATGGTTTAGGCACTATTTTTTGGAATGGTCCTATGGGATTTTTTGAAAAAGAGTTATTCTCTCATAGCACAAAAAGCATTGCTATGAGTATGGCTTTGGCATTTTGGCGTGGAGTAAAGACACTGGTAGGTGGAGGTGACACGTTGGAAGCAATGAAAGTTGCTGGGGTTTCAGAAAAAGAAGTGACGCATGTTTCTACTGGTGGAGGGGCAAGTTTGAGGTTTTTAGCAGGAGATGAAATGCCGGGTATTGATATTTTGAAAAATAACTAAATTTTTAAAAATTATTTTCCCTTATTTTGAATATATTACAGTATATTTCATGTATGACCTTTTTATAAAGATTTTATCTAATTTTTATTGCCATGGTGATTGGACGTAATTCCTTATTTCATTGCAAAAATAGGATAAATTTCACCTGTATAGTATATTACATGTGTAGTTTTTAAAAAACCATAAATAATAGCTAATATTATTTGTAACAAGATTAAAGGATAAAGCATCAGTGTGTACTATCATTATTAAATTAAGGGGTGGCTTCTAATAAAAATGCAAAAGAAGTGAAGCCAATTTCCATTTGTTTGTTATAATGCATATAAAAGACCATTTTAGAAATGAGTTCAAACCACGTATGGGTGATAATGGACAGAAATACAAATGATCTAGGCATGTGATAGAAAAAGTCTTCATGTGTCTGTTCTTTTTAATAGAACTCTTCATTTTCAGCCATGCCCATTCGATTGATGATTCTTTAATTGATATTGCAATTTAAAAATAACGAACGAATTCAATTCAAATGAATAAGTTAAATAATTGTTGTACTATATCTTGTTGTAAATTTTGACTTTGGCGTCTGAATATTTCTATGATGTAATAGTAGGTGGTGGCAGTGTTTCGGGTCTATTGGCTGCCCGCGAAATATCGTCTAATGGGTTTAGAGTATTGGTTTTAGAAGAAGACCATGAGATAGGAACTCCTGAGCATTGTGGTGGTGTTGTAAGCCAAACAGGATTGGAGACTTTAGGGATAATCCCGAGAATTAAAACTATCGAAAATAGCATAAAGAGAGCAATAATTAAATCTAAAAACAATTCCTTTGAAGTGGATTCTGTAAACCAACGTGTTATAGTCATTGATAGGCGTTCATTCGATAAAGAACTTGCTTTTCAGGCCCAATCGACTGGTGCTGAGATACATACAAAAAGTTCTATAACGTCTGTCAATTTTGCCGAAAATTTTTTTAATGTCAAAATAAGCACCGGAAAAATTTTCAAAAGCAAGTTTTTTGTGGAGGCTAGAGGTGTTAATCATGTTATTAAAAATGGATTCAGAGATATTCTGCCTTCGGGGCAGTACGAAGTATATGCCCCTTGGATACAAAAAGATACAATTGAAATCGAATTTGATTCTGACTTGTACCCTGGTTTTTTTGCATGGGTTATTCCCAGCGGGGAAGGAAAGGGAAAAGTTGGTGTGGCTGGCAGAAATATAAATACAAGTTTATCCCTTGAAAAATTCTTAGAAAAAAAAGGCAAACCTTGTTCTATCATCCGAAAAATTTATGCCCCATTATGGACACGCGGATACATCAAACCTTTCAATTTAGAAAGAAATGTCGTAGTTGGCGATGCTGCTGGACAAACTAAACCAACAACAGCTGGGGGTATCTATTCTTGTGGCATGGGTGGAATATTTGCAGGAAGGTCAATATCGGACTCTTTAAGCAATAATAATGAATGTTCCTTTTTAAAAGAATATCAAAACAATTGGATTAATGCCTTTGGAAAAGAATTTGATAGACAACTTTTATTTAGAAAAATTTTAGAAAGATTGGATAACAAATCATTAGATAAGATATTTGCAAGTATTTCTACTGACGCAATAGAGAAAATTACATCAACCAGTGATTTTGATTTCCATGCTATAGCTTTAAAGAAGTTCTTAAATACCAAAATTACACTAAACACTCTTTTTACTCTTATGGGAAATGAATATAGAAAAATTATCAATGACCTGAGCAAGATATAAATGCGGTTTACATTTTTTTAAATTGGATGTCTAAACAATTACAATTACCTGTTTGTACATCTTGTAATAGACCCATAATGCCAAATGATGCTTGTGTGAAATTTTACTGTCCTAATTGTGGATATGTGCTTATTTGGCGGTGTGAAAGCTGCAGAGAATTTGCTAGACCGTACAAATGTGTTGGTTGCGGATTTGAGGGGCCATAAATAAAATGGCAAGGTTAGTTGCTAGGATTAAAATACTTCCAGCCGACTCGGAAACTGATATTGAAGTTTTAATAAACAATTTAAAAGGAAGTATACCCAAAGGGATGGAATTAAAAGCACACGCAAAAGAACCCATTGCATTTGGATTAAACGCATTGCTTGGTGATTTTTTACTAGATGACGCTGAAGGCGAAATGGAAAAATTAGAAGAATCCATAAAAAGAATAGACGGGGCAGGTGAAATTCAAGTTATTACCATAAGCAGACAATCTGTTAAAATGAAATAGATATTTGAGTTTATTCACTTGCGATCTAGTTGAAAAAAAGGAATAACAGTAAACCTAAACATAATGCGGCAACAACCCTCAAATTGAGGGTAGCTGGATGTAAAATTAAAGATGTAGGAAAGAAAAAAGCATTACTTGATAACACTATTATGAAAAAACTTGGAGTTTCAAATGGCGATGTGGTTGAAATTGTGGGAAATAAAGTTACTGCTGTGATCGTATCGCCTTTAGAGGATAAAATTCAAAAAAATAATTATATTCATATAGACGGTCAAACCAGAAAAAACGCTGGGGTTAGTTTAAATGATTATGTCCTGATAAAGAAAACAATTCCGAAATTTGCTGAAAAGGTTATTCTGTTATGTAACACCGCCCAAAGTCTGTCTGATGACTTTATTTCATTCCTTAATACGCGTTTTGAGGGTTATCCAGTTACAAAAGGTGATCAATTTATATTAAATTTTCTAGGGAAAACATTTGAGTTTATAATTTATTATTCTTTGCCAAAAAAAGTTGTAAAGATAAACAAAAACACAAAAATAGTAATAAAACCTGGATTTTCGAAATTTCGAAAAGAGAATCCTCAGGTTTCCTATGAACAAATCGGTGGATTGAAAAATCAAATAACACGTTTAAGGGAAATTGTAGAATTGCCATTAAGGCATCCAGAAGTGTTTTCAAAGATTGGAATAGAGCCTCATAAAGGAATTTTATTGTTTGGCCCACCTGGATGTGGAAAAACATTGATAGCAAAAGCATTAGCAACAGAATCAAATGCCAATTTTTATATCATTAATGGGCCAGAGATCGTTAATAAATATTATGGAGAAACAGAAAGTAAACTACGGGAGATTTTCCAGAAGGCAAAGGAATCTTCTCCAAGCATTATTTTTATTGATGAAATTGATGCAATTGCACCAAAAAGAGAAGAGACTTTTGGTGACGTGGAAAAAAGGGTTGTTGCACAATTACTTGCACTAATGGATGGTATGTCTGAGAGGGGAAATGTTGTAGTGCTTGGTGCCACAAACCGACCGGATAGTTTAGACCCTGCACTAAGGAGACCGGGTAGATTTGATAGGGAGATTGAGATAGGAATCCATAATTTCACTGGCAGATTTGAAATTTTAAAAATTCATACTCTTGGAATGCCTATTGATAATGATGTTGATTTAAAAGATATATCAAGAATGTTAAATGGCTATACGGGAGCTGATATTAAAGCTCTTGCCAGAGAAGCTGCCATGAAATCAATAAGGCGTTATTTGACTGAAGTTGATTTGGCAAACAATAAAAAAGTTCCATCAGAAATTTTGAATAGTATTAGAATCAAAAGTAGTGATTTTATCAATGCGATGAAAGAAATTGTTCCTACTGCTTTGAGAGAGTTTTATGTAGAGCCTTCAAATATAAAATGGGATGACGTTGGGGGATTAACCAGAGAAAAGAATATGCTTATTGATAATTTTTTATCTCCAATTGCATCTCCAGAAAAATTCTTAAAAATGGGAATTAGGCCTGCAAAAGGTGCATTGTTATTTGGCCCACCTGGATGTGGAAAAACATTGATAGCAAAAGCATTAGCAACAGAAGGCTCTATTAACATCATCTTTGTTAGAGGGCCAGAAGTTTTGTCTAAATGGGTGGGGGAATCAGAAAAAGCTATTAGGGAAATATTTAGAAAAGCACGCTCGTCGTCTCCATGTGTTGTAGTTTTTGATGAAATGGATTCCCTTGGAAGATCAAGGACCCATGAAGACATTTCTGGAAATGAGCGAGTATTATCTCAAATTTTGTCAGAAATGGATGATTCCTCTAATTTTGGTGTTATTGTAATTGGAGTTACTAGTAGACCGGACCTTTTGGATACATCTTTATTGAGACCGGGGCGATTTGACCTTGTAATTTTTGTCAGTCCCCCGGATGAAAAATCAAGAAACGATATATTGTCAAAAGTAACTTTGACAATGCCTCTATCTTCTGATATTGATTTCAATAACATATCTGCAATAACCAAAGGTTATAGCGGGGCGGATTTAGTTTCATTATGTAGGTTTGCTGCGATAAACGCAATACAAAATAAATCAAAAATGGTCTTTAATTCTGATTTTGAATATGCTTTAACAATTGTGAAACCCTCCATAACCCAAGAAGTCCATAATTGGTACTTGTCAATAGAAAAAAAATTAACATCCGCTGTTCCAAAGTTTAACGATAAAATTTTTTATGGATAATTAGTTTTAATGGGGGTTGTGTTAAAAAACGGCCCTGTTAACTTAGGACTATTTCGCTATTGTGGTGGTAGGCAAACAGATTTAACCATTGTTTTACATGCTTTAGTTTGCATTTCTTTTTTCTGCACGGGAAGTAGTTATCAAATCCTTCTGTCCTGCCCTTGATGCACATCATGGTCCTTTCTATCAAGCTTTTCTCCAATGGGGAATGCAAATGGTGTTTCAGTTTCAGGAACCTGCATGCCTGCGGATACCAGGTGCCCCCATCAGTAGAAACCGGATGCTTTCCATGCATGTTTATGAGAGAGACGCAATAAACCGCTCTGCCACAAGCATTGCCCGCTCAAATGACACATCAGTCCGAAGAATTTCCCTGTGTTTTGGCTCAATTGCAACCCAAAGCCATGCGTATCGGGAGCCAACCTCAATCTGGGTTTAATCAACAATATATCCATTAACCCTTTTTCTCCTGGTTGATAGCCTCTTTGGCCTGTATTTCTGGATCCATTTCCAGACTGACACATGGCTCCTTTCCACAAACCTGTTCAACGCCTTTGCGGTGCTTCTATAGGAGAGGCCAAGGAAGTAAAGGTACAGGGAATAGGCGATATCTTTCGGTTTGGTCCTTTGTCTTTGATGTTCCAATATGGATTATAGTTGACTTTCAGCTATAACATTTTCTTAAGTTAACAGGGCCTAAAAAACTATATTAATACTTTTGTAATTGAGATAATTATGACTTACCCTTTGAGAACTGTCATTTTTGAGAAAATAAAGCAACATGGAAATATTACGGATCATGATTTGATTAATTCTTTAGCCAAGGACAATATAGCTACAATTGAAGATGACTTAAATAAAATTTTGTTAGATTTAGAAATATATGGATTAATCCAGGTAACATGGATTTCTAAGGATACAAAAAGGATTGAAATTGTAAATCCAAATAAAGAATCGACTTGAATTGTTATTTTCCTTGGTTTTTCTTTGTAACAAGTAGCATTCTATTCTTTGATGAATAAAATATTATCTTTTAATTTGTCATATTTTGATATACCATAAGGCATCTAAGGCTATTGCTATGAAAATTATAACTAAATATGGTGCAGTAACTTTATATGCTTTCCAAGCAAACTGTGGTGTTGGATTTTTCATAAGTTTGTAGTGATATATTGTCATTAATGAGCCGGATACCGCTGCAACTATAGCATAAAGTAACCCAAGACCAAAAAAATATAGTGATAATGAGTATGGGATTAGTATAAGTGAGTTTATAAAAATGTATTTTGAAGCAAGTTGATTTCCATAAATGACCGGTAGCATCGGAACATTTGCTTTTGTGTATTCTTCTTTCATTTTAATGGCTAAACACCAAAAATGAGGGGGTGTCCACATGAAAACTATCCATCCTACTAAGAAGCCGAGCAAGTCAATGCTATTTGTGGTAGACGCCCACCCCGCCATAGATGCCGCACTCCCTGCAAAACCCCCTATGACTATATTCCACACACTTCTTCTTTTTAATAACATTGTATACACTACAACATAAAAGAAGATTCCTAATCCAATCATAAATGCTGCCACGGGGTTTAATGTAAACCACGCACCAATGACCGAGATTATGGATAAAGATAATCCAAATATTAGAACGTTGTTTGCTTTTAACCTACCGGAGGGAATTGGCCTTTTTGAGGTTCTTATCATCAATTTGTCTATATTTGTATCGTAAAACTGGTTGATTGCGCTTGCACCCATTGAAGATAAGGCTCCGAAAATTATTAAAAATAATAGTTTCCACCCTGAAATATCCCAAGCTACGCTGCTAGTATTGTCAAATCTGGTGGCAGCAAGCATTGATGTTACGGCAGTAATTACAAGAACTATTACAATCCTTGGTTTTGAAACCTCTATATAGTCTTTAATGTTTGATAGTTCGATATGACTACTAACAGGCACAGGTTTTCATTATTTTAGAGCTTCATCCTGAATTTAACTTATTCGATATTTATCTAAAAGCTTAAGTGAATACCCACCTATCTCATATCTCTTTTTTTATCTATTTCTTGGATTTTTTCTTTAAGGTCCTCTATCTGACCTGTGGACCATTTGACAAATCCCTCTATTAATTCTTGAGGCAATTTGTTGATTTGAGACATTATTATAAATCCTTCAAATATTTTTTCGTATGCCCTACAACATACCACCATGTTAGTTATTGCGTCATTGATAAAGTCATTATTATCATTTTTGATATAATTTTCTTTAAAATTTTCTAAAAGATCATTGGTTCTTTTGGTTACTTCATCTTTCCCAATTTTTTCCTCATATTTATGATCATCTTTATACACATCTAATCAAGCTATACTTGGATTTTCTTTTTATTATGATTTGTTATGGTTATATAGTTATAGGGACAGCAAATATTTCTCTAAAAGTTTACAAAATGTTAGTAGGGTTTATGTCTGTCATTTAAAACTAATCCTTTTAAAATGCTTAATAAACCATATGCCCATAATTTTTAATATTTGATTAAAAAGGGGAAAAGTCAGGTCAGATACCCTAGTACTTTCATCATTAGGTTATCAGTTTTTTTGTATCTTCATTCCCATTAATATTGTATTTTCTGACTATTTTTATTTTTTGTTAATTTTTTTTAATATCATAATAACATTTTATTAACTATCTTTTTTTTTAATTTATTTTTTCTTTTTTATGTATATGTCCAATAAAGATACAATTCTTGGTGCTATTAATTCTTTTGGATCTGTTGGAGTAAAAAAAACTGATTTAAAAAAAAAATATTCTATAGATGATTTCGATATCATAATAGATGACTTACTCCAGGAAGACAAGGTTTGTATGTCTAAAAAGGGCTCTTTTATTTATTGTTGGGGTAAAGATTTTTTTCTGGACTACCTGTTGAATTCCGACCTCAAATTCAAATATCTTTATACGTATATTACTACTATCCAAAATAAAATAAACAATTATTCTGATAGTATTTTCAAATATATTGAGAATCTTGATTGTGAACTTGTTCAAATAAGAAATTCATTCAATAACATTGAAGATAAAATTGACAATATTAAAATTCACTCACAGAATAGGGATGTAAAAAATACTGTTTCTTTGGAGTTTTTCACAAATAATTTCGATAGTGTTTTGATGGAGAAATCTTCTTCTATCGGATGGGTTGAATTGTCTTCTGTTAAAGCCGAGATTTGTGATATATGTGATATATCGGATAAAGAATTCTATAATTATGTTAGTGCTATTACAGAGTTACATCCTGAAAAATATGAATTATCGTCTGGTGGCTTTGAAGGAGTTATTTTGAGGGGAATAGTTCATGGATTTGTGAGGTGTATCTAGTGTATCCTTATAATTTGGTGCAAAATCCTTTTCCCGGCAACCCAACGCCAACATTAAGTGTCGCTAGAATTCTGGGCGGAAAAAGACACCAAAATGCTCTAAATAGTATAAAAAACTGCGTTAACGATCTCATTTTAAAACTAAATGATAATAAAAACTCTGAAAAAGATTCATTTAAAATTGTTACTGTTATTCAGGATGTTGGTTCAGGAAAAACCCATCTTTCTTTACATATGAAAACTATTCCTGATATCGTCAATAAGGCTATTATTTGTTATGTTGATTTAGCCCAAGTTCATCCTCGTGAAATAGACACCATTTTTTCTTCAATAATAAAAGGATTTGGAGATGATTATTTTAACGACATGATGAAAAAGTTTGTTGAGTACCTTAAACATAAATATTCAGAATATCCTAAACTAGTAAAAAAGACAATTAAATATGGTTTTTTTGATACACTGAACGGGAATTCAATTGATGAAAAATTAAATCATGTATTAAATAGAAAAATTCAACCCTCCTTCAACCATTTGGTTGAACTTATGTCAAATGACTTCTCAAAGGTAGAAATACTTATTATTTTTGAAATTATAAAAAAAGGAACTTTAAACTATTCAGATTTAAAAACATTTGATAATCTGGTGCTAGTCTTAACTAATGTTTCCTCGATCAATTACAAATTCTTTAATAAAGTAACCATATTTCAAATAGATGAATTTGATGCCAATAGTCAATCATTGGATTATGTGAAGGGTCTAATTAATTTTCATATACCTTATTCGATATTAATGTTGATAACCACTCCATCTTGCTATTCAGACATATCACGTGTCAGCCCCTCTCTCTTTGACCGTCTGGAAAAAGCAAATTATAAAATTGATTTGGCCGGATCAAATTCTTTTGAGGAGATAGATGATATTGCATTAGAGTATATAAGACAGAACACACACGAATTGGGCGATGTAAATAAAAATGATCTCTCTGCAAAGATAAAAATAATTTATGATGAGTTCCCAGATTTTCGCAATATTAGATCAGTTTTAAACATCCTTTACCATTCTATAGAAATATCCTCAAAGAAAAATTCCCCTAATATCGATGAACAATCAATCGAGGAGGCGATCAAAAGTGTATATCCGGGTTTGAGATTACGGGGTAGTATCATGAGTATTCCAATTTCAGATTTTATTAAAATGAGAAAAATGTCAATAGACAAAAATATTTTAGAGGTTGGTATTAGAGATGCTGTAAAAAACTTGATAGATTATGTCGAGGAATTTGGAACAGTTAAAAAGTTTAATGATAATATTCCCGAAGACTATTTAGATGCTGTATACAACGATCAACTTGGGAAAAAAATAGGCATAACCATTGCTATTGATTCTGATACAAGTAAAAATTTTGATAAAATTGTGAAAAGTCACTAAAAGAATTTCTTTTGTTGATAAATTAATAATACTTACCACTAATATCACTAACATTAAAAATAATGCCACAATATTTGTAACGGTAGATAGATGGAAATTAGCTGATTTGCTATATTTTAGCAACAAATATGCTAACAAAGAGATAACACTAGAAGATCCTCAAAAAGCAATTCTGTTAGCAAAGTCTATTCAACTATTCTAACTTTTAATTTACCTTCATTTTTTTGTGGCAATAAATAAATAAAATTATCGCGAATTTATATCAATAATTGAAAAGGAATCTAAACACTCTAGATGATTTTGTAAAAAGCCTTCACAAATTAGGATATGCCATCATAGATTACCACGATACCAAAATACCTTGTTTATATGTGGAAGACCTCTTTTTTGAACAGATTTTAAAAAAATCTTATGGTAACAAGATGTCCATCGATACAAACTTAAATATATATGATGATGGACACCACATTTTTGTTGAAATCAGTTTCAATTTTATTAATAGCCACCTGGAAGGAAACTACCTATTATATGCCAATGAAAATCTCGATTTCTTTTATAACCTTGCCAATGCTGGAATGTTGGGCTTGTCTTCAACTAACAATTCTAGTTCTAATGTTTTTTTCATTCAATTGCCAAAAAAAGATAGGGCAGAAAAAGCTTTTGAAATGATCAGAAAAAAGTTAAAGAATTCGGTAAATGGCATTGATGATTAGTTTTTTATTGTTCTATTTGTAAATTTTCCTTCAAAAATTTTGATGAATTTATTTTAAATATCAGTAATGTTTTCCTTATAGTGTTAACTTGAAAAAGAGAATTCGAAAGCCACACAAAAGTAAAACTAAATATCGTAATATAATAATAATGGCAGTATTATTTGGAGCTCTTCTTATAGGTGGTTCTTTAAGTGGCTTTTCGAATATGGGTAACAATAATAAAAACACTGATGACAAAAAGGCTCAAATTCAAAAATTAATATCCGAGTTAACCACTCCGTCTATACCCGGTGCTACGGCGTTAGGTAATAATAATGCCTCAATCGCTATTGTTGAATTTGCTGATTATCAATGTCCTTTCTGTGCCAAATTTAATAATGAAACAAAAAATGATTTAATTGCTAACTATGTAAATTCAGGTATCGCAAGATTTGTGTACAAGGATTTTGTAGTTAATGATTTACCCAAAGATAAATTGTCAACTCTTGCCGCTGAAGCTTCCTATTGCGCAGCAGAGCAAAACAAATTCTGGGATTTTCATGATGAAGTTTTTAAGAATTCAAAGGGTGAAAATACTGGATGGCTTTCGAATGAATCCTTAATTGAATTCGCCAAGAATGTTAAGGTAAATAACATTGGGCAATTTTCCTCCTGTGTGGATTCTCATAAATACAATCTAGTTGTTGTAAAGAATGATCTTTTTGCAAAAGACTTGGGATTAGCTTCGACCCCTACATTCTTAATATTAAAGCACAATTCCACAAAAGTCGCTGCGATTGAAGGAGCTCGACCTCTACCTGTATTCAAAAATACAATTGATCAATTCCTTAACAATACAATATAGTTTTGGCCATGTTTTTTATCTGTAGTTCTATGATGATATAATTTATTAGTGATGTGATGTTTAATATGTTGTACAACAGATTAAACATAGATTCAAATGAGGTAAAAAGGATAATGGCCGTTTATACATATTAACCAGGATTAATGTCTTCTTTAAATAATGAAACAATTATTGTGTATTTGACAAAATATAATCAAGAAGCAATGGAAATCTAAACAATAAAGACGGAGCAAAACATTCTTTTGTTCTGGTCCATCATTTTATGACTAGGGTGAATATGCCTCAAAAAAGATATAATTTCCATTTAAAAATTCTTTGTAATTAAATGGATGAATTATTATCTAAAATATAAAATGCCAATAAAGATAAACACAAAAAAAGTAATGCTTTTTTTATTGTTTGGAGAAGGAATAAGTGTCGGTTTAGGTGGTGATTTTATTTCCTGTGAAAAACAATTTGGATGGAGATGACTGTTTTACAAATAAATATCTTTACGCATTATGAAAGAATTATTTTTTGTTTTATGTGTTATCTTTTATGGATACAAACCATCTTCCTTTTCAATAGAAGTTAAGTTTCTATATCCGGAAGCATGGGAGACTTTTTTGTAACGATATTTGCAAAAATGTTTTTTCATGTTAGTTAATTCTTATCAACAGTCTTATAATATCGGACTCGGCCATTTATTCCATGGTTTAAATGCTTGATGGTATGACATTTTGAATTTCAAAGGTGGTGATGGAAAAGTGCATAGGGATTTGAATGGCATAAAAAAACCTTTTTAAGCCTTGATTAATTCTGTTATTTTTTTTATTAAATCATCATTTTCAATTGGTTTTCTGAGAAAGAGGGTTTTATCCACCAAACAATATTCTTTCTTTCTGAATGTTTCATAATACATTTCGCTAGCTGTTAAAAAGCACACTTTGACTTTGCTATCTAACTCCTTTATTTTTTTACACAACTCAAAGCCATCCATGTTTGGCATCTTGATATCGAGAATAATTAAATCATAAAAGGCGGCTTTAAAACTTTTTAGTGCTGAAAGTGAATCAGTAAATGCATGGACTTCAAATCCCGCTTCTTCTAAAACCATTCTACAGAGTAAAATAATATCAGGTTCGTCATCTACCATGAAAATCTTTTTCTTTTCCATCTCATTTTTCATATTCCTTAGCTTTGAGGTTTATTTTTTTCATCATTAATATTAAATAATATCTCAAAAGTAAATGTTGGACATTCCCCTTTTAGATTATTCATTTAAATTATCTATAGAGACCATTATTTATCTTTTTTTTAATTCACAATCCTTCGCAATATTTGAATTTATTGTTTATATCCTTAATTATTTCATATTTAGTGGTAGACTAAAAGTAATGGTTGCTCCCTTTCCAGTCCTATTGTTTTCTGCCCATATTTTGCCATCATGCGCTTCAATAATATTTTTGCAAATATACAAACCTAAACCTGTTCCGGAGGTAGAGTCTGTGATAAATTTATCAAATAACTTTGGCAGTATTTCTCTATTAATTCCTTGTCCATCATCCCTTACGCCAACAATAATCTCCTTATTGTTTTTCTTTATCATGACAGAGATGCTGCCATCTTGAGTAAATTTAATTGCATTTCCTAACAAATTGGACAAAACCTGGTTTATTCTATTTTTATCTGCTTTGACCATAATTGAATCGTCTTTTGTATTGCGATTTTCTTCCTTTAAATTACCCGCATTAACATTGAAAGAAAATACTATATTCTCATTATCTTTTCCTAATTGATTCACTTGATCCTTTATTGCTGTTGAAACTACTTCAACCAAATCAAACTGTTCTTTGTTTATCTTTAGGGAATGGCTTTCAATTTTAGATGCATCCAAAATGTCATCTGCTAGTTTATGCAGTCTTTTTGCATTTTTGAAAATTATATCGATATGCTCTTTGTAATTCTCAATTTGTCCTGTCCTGTCAGAAAGGATTTTAGAGAGGCCTAAAATTGGCTGTATTGGTGTTCTTAATTCATGAGCTGCTATGTTGATAAAATCATTTTTCATTTTTTCTGATTCCTTTATCTTTTCATATTGCTTTTTAGTCAGTTCATTACTTTCCCTTAAATTAACAATATGCTGTACGCTTGATAATGCCAGTGCAATAATATTGATAAAGTATCCCACATCCTTGAGTACATGCGCTATATTATGCGCTGTATCAAATGATGTTGATGAGTATGACATTATGATTTGAGAAAAAATGTCAACTATTAAATATGCAAGTATTCCCTTGTATATTATATCCTTTTTCAAATACAGGTGTTTTTTATAGAAAAAAAACAATGTAAGGGAAAATAATATCAGTGGCGGAATTTCATAAGGTCTATGCAGGGAATAATCGTCTAGAACGCTTATTGGAAATATTATGAATAATGAAAATATTGCAATACTGCCCGCAAATACTCCAAGGGCGATTATATAGATAATAATATTTTTCTGAATTCTCTCTTCTTTTCCTTTTTGTTGTATTAGCGAGCGTACTTTATCATTTCCAATTTCTTTGTTAAACAATTCTTTATCATTGCCTTTTATCTCCTCGAAAGGAGAGAGAATGGAGTATTTTGAAATGGCAATAAGAAGCATAGAACTAAGAAAGATCCTTCCGGCAAACCACGTTTGGGGAATGAAATGTTTGAGAAAAGAAACATTCTCAATCAAACTAAACGATACAGCAACATGGAGTAAGTCAATCAGAGCACTAACAAGAAATCCTATGCCCACAAACAGGCTGAATTTATCGTTTAATTTGCGGGCATGCAAGATATAGTAAAAAGATAGTACCCCAGCCAATATTGTTCCAAAAAGCTCTATGTAAAAATGGTGAATCTCAGAGCCCAACCAAATACTCGGGTCCAACGAAAAAATTGCAATTATTGACAGAGGTATTGTTGGCAGCAGTGTGTACTTTAGAAATGTTTTATTTGCCAGAAACCCAAAATAATGTGAGTACCATTGCTTAAAATGAACAAACCTGTTAGTTAAATCATTTGAAACCGCACTAGAGAATCCCACATCTAATATTACTGAAATTGTTTGGTTACTACAAAAACTTTGCGGATTTTTAATATTCAAAACGAAACAAAAATGCCGTTAATTGATGTAAACGTTGTATATTAAGTTAACAATATTTTCCGAGTATAGACAGATTATATTGTTTTAAAAATGAAGTTTTCAATGTGATACCCTGGTGTTTATTATCACCTTAGTATTGTTTTTATCTTTGAAAGCAGTGCCTTGGGTTCGACTGGTTTTCTAATTATTTCGCTGGGTTTTATGTCTGGAAATATGCTTAATAATTCGTCCACTGCATCCAGAGCGGATAAGAAAAGCACCTTAATTTCTGGGTTCATGACTTTGATTTTTGAATACAGCTGAATGCCGTTTAAACCGGGCATACGTATGTCCATTACCACCAAATCGTAATAATATGGAGACATTTGTGAAAAATGATTCAGTGCTTTATATGGTTCAGAATATGTGGCAATGTTATAACCCTCGACCTCAATAATAGTTGTGAAGGTAAAAAGAATATCTAAATCATCGTCTATCAATAAGATATTAAAAGAAGAGTTCTCCTGATTTTGCCTATTTTTCTGTTGTTCTGTATGTTTTCGCCTTTTTTTATCACTTATTTCTAGTTGTTCTATTGGATCACTAACGGTGTGTACAGAATAGACCGACAATGAATATTGTCTATATTCATCATCATCATTAACCTCTCTTATTTCTTTGAATCTGTAGTCTTTAAAATAAGAGGATTTTGATATAATATCATATAGATCCTTATAAATAACCATTTCATTTGGTAATGCCAAATGATTTATTTTTGAACAAATATTAACAGTAGGGCCAAATAAATCTACGTTATTAGAATTTGTTGACGTTGCCAGTTCTACTTTTCCATAATTTCCACTGATTCTATAATCGATGGATGGTAGGCCATAGTTGGATAAGTTTGCAGTTAAGGTTGAATTTGATGCAATCAGCGCTAAACCGCAGTCAAGAACATCCTGAAAAGCTAATTCATTAGATGCATCAACAGTTTTGGGAAAATAGTATAAGAGATTATCACCCGAATTTTTAATTACTTTTCCATTATGGTCTTTGATTATTGTGGCCATTGTGTTAAGGAATATGGAATAGTACCCTCTAATCTTCTCTGATCCTATTATCTCCTTGGTATTCATTGTAGAATCGACTATATCAATAATACATACACAGTATCTATGTGTATAATTGATGAAAGTTACTTGTTCGTCATATGGATTGGAATTATTTAATTCGGAAATACCCGTTTTAACCACTTTAGAGTCTTGGTAGGAGCTGACTGATGAGTCATCATCACTATCTGTTTTTTTCAATTATGACCTCACCTCCCAATATTTATCATGAATTTGCTGCACTTCATATCTATGGGCTTTCATATGTATTCTACCATCCGTTTTTTTTTGGCGCATCTACCATCAAATTCAATTGGTTGATTTAATGCGATATTAGTATTAAAGATGATGATATTGTTGTTCAACGACAAAACAAAGCAATATATATAACCCCTTTTGAAAACTGTCATGTATTGCCAAATCTGTATACCTTATAATTGACTTAAATTAAAGAATGCAAACTAACGCATATAGTTATGGTTAAATCATTTTTTTAATTACACAATGATAATTTAAGAAAGGCTAAGTAAAAAGAGTAACTAATAATTGATAAATTACATTTATATTAGAAAAACAAAAACCTAAAAAATTATTAAAACAGGGCCGATAGCTCAGCTTGGTGGAGCGTTCGACTGATAATCGAAAGGTCGAGGGTTCAAATCCCTTTCGGCCCATCACAAAGTTGTCTATTTATTTGGGCCCCGGCTCTTGAATATGGGACTAGAGGTTAAACAGGTGTATTAGAAATCAATGTGATCAATCCTTTGATATTTTACTAATACCTACGATGATAATCAAAGAATGAAAAGAAAAGAAAAGAAAAGATGGTTATACAGACAGTTATAGTTTATAACTGGTTGTTTGGTCAGATCGACCACAGTATTCACCGCTATTATTTATGTTGGAATATATTAATCATTCACATCCATTTGCACCTGATGAACGGTCATGCCTGTCTTTCTTGTTGTTCCTTGCATAAACCTATATCACAAAAGCTATTTCGGTCACAACGATAGTCATTATTACCACAATAAAAAAGTGAGAATATTGTCTTTCATAGGTTAATGTTGTTATTATCCTTATTGTCTAGAAAATCTGATTTTCATACAACTATATATACAATATATTATTACTTGTTTTATTAGATTTATTGAAAAAATAAGTGAGTGTATTCAGAGGGTTTTTACATAACTACTATTTTGTTATGCATTTAAAATATTGATATTAATCTTGTGGCATCTTTATTTGAGGGATGTTAGTGACAACTCCGGTCTGTTTCATATGGCTTTTGTAAGGATGAGGTTTGTTGTTCTCTTTCTGATGTGATTGTTTAGTAAAGGTTTGGCTCTATGACTTTTTTATCTAATGATGTGTCTCTAATATCCTGTAATTAATTGATTAGGACAAATTAATTGATCAAAACAAGTTTCTAAAGATTGCATAAAGATTAAAAAAATATACCACTCCATGATATCAAATAACAGTTGAGAAAAGATATAAACTGCATAGCATTTTTCACCAAACATAATAACGATGAATCCAGAGAAGTTTCTCTAAAATTGAAAGAAAAAATAATGAATAATGGAATCGAAGTAATTGATTATTTTTCTGATAGGGAATTATCTAACAAAAACAATAGTAAAACAGAAATTGATTTGGCTATAGCAGTGGGTGGTGATGGAACAACTTTAAGAACTTTTAGAACACTGAGTCCTGGCATTCCTGTTTTGAGTATTAATGCTGGAGGAACCCGGGGAATACTTTCTGAGGTTTCAAAAGATTCTGCATTTTCCATTATTCCTTTTTTGTTAGATGGGGATTATTTCTTTGATAACCGAATTAGGTTATTTGCTAACATAGGCGATAAACTTTTCTACCATGCATTGAACGATTTTGTTTTTATTCGTTCTGATCTTACCAAAACACCAACCTTTCACCTATCTATAAATGGTGATAACATTTCCCAAAAAATGGATGGGATGGTCTTTTCTACACCCACAGGTTCCACCGGTCATTCTTTATCAAACGGAGGTCCAATTATACATGAAAATCTTGAATGCATTTTAGTAACCCCAGTTGCTTCTGTTAATAGAATGCCGTCATTTGTTATCCCTATAATGAAGTTGAGCTTGTGTGCTAATTATGATATCAAGTTAATTGTAGATGGACAACAAATACAGGAAATACCAAAAAATGAGAAAATTTCAATTTCTAGGCATAAACATGATGCAATTTTTTTAAGGTTTAATAAAAATAGAGTTAGGCAGTTGAAAAAGCTTGGTTATTAAAGAATATGTTACAGATTCAAATATATTTTATATGGGAATTCCATTCCAATCGGATTCTAGCCTAAGGTATTTTATAACCTCTGATATCTTAAGTGAAGTTAGGCATATTAAAAAAAAAATAAACGGCCTTGACCTATTGTTGTCTCTGGGAAAGGTAATGGTTGTAGAGCCTTCATCAGAAAATATCAAACACATAGTAAACAAGGTAAAACTAATGGGTCAATTTGGGTTATCAAAACCTGATTGTTCTATTATTGCATTAAGTTTTCAATTAAAACTGCCTATTATGTCTACTGATTATACAGTTATCAATACCGCAAAGTTTTTATCGTTAGACACCCTAGTCCCAGGTAAGAGCAACTTTGAAATAGTTAAAACTACAAAATTCTGCAGTATCTGTAAAAAGTATTATGCTCTTAAGTTTATGTACTGCAATTCCTGTGGTAATAAATTGATATATAAACATCTAAAAGGATGAATATTTTATCGCAATGACGTCCTCAATGATTATGCGTTGTTGATAATAAAAAGCATCTTTTGCATTTTAGGCAATGTGCTATAGGTAAGTTATTATTAGAATATCTTAAATCAATAGCATGAAAATAACAGAGTGTATTTTTACATGTTGCCTAAAGTTTGATCATGATGGCATTATATCGTTCTTTCAAGATGTATTGTAGATCTCTTTGTAATAAATATAAAGCATATAAAACGGCTGAAACCCTTAGCTATTATAGCCAGGGATACAAACTTTGTAAGGAATGTGAACTGTTTTTGGATTGGCTTGGATCTCGATGTCCATGCTGTAACACCGTTTTAAGGACAAAACCGCATAATTCTTTCTCCAAGCAGAAACTACGTCTAAACTAGTCTTTTGATGTGGACTAACTTATTTTATTGAGATCTTGCTTTTATTAAACGCTATGTGTGATATCTATGAATAAAAATAATCTTTTTGTTCCTGCGTAAGGCTATCTATTTGGATGTTAAATGATTGCATTGCTAGAGAACTCAAATTATATTCGGTTCTTTTCGAAGCCCTGTATAGTTTATTTTCTAGTTTTTTGTAATTTTTTGATAAATATATGATAGACAATAACTGGTTTGCAAACGAAAGGGCCATTATTTCTGGGGGGTTTCCTTCACCGCCCACCAAATTTATTACTCGGCCTTCTGAAAGCAGGTAAATCTTTTTTTTGTTTATTTTATAACAGTTTAAATTTTTTCTGATCATTGTTGGGTGATAATCTGCATCGCTTAGATAATCCGTATCTATTTCAACATTAAAATGTCCCGCATTGCATAATATCACACCATTTTTCATTTTTTCTATATGCTCTTGCCTGATTACTCTTAGTTGACCTGTACATGTTATGTATATATCAGCAAAACTGGTTGTTTCCTTAATTGGTTTTACTTCAAAACCGTCCATAAAAGCTTCTAGTGCACGAATGGCATCAATTTCGGTTACAATGACTTTTGCTCCTAAACCTTTGGAATAAGCTGCGACGCCTTTACCTACCCAGCCATAACCACAAACTACCACACGCTTTCCGGCCAGCAAAACTCCGGTTGTTCTTAAAATCCCTTCAATAGTACTTTGACCTGTTCCATATCTGTTATCAAAAAGATGTTTTGTTTTTGATTGATTTACAGCTATGATGGGATAGTCAATTAATTTTTTTTTATACCATACTTTTAAACGATTTATGCCAGAGGTTGTCTCCTCTGTCCCGCCAAAAATTTCATATTTTTTTTTTAACGCTCTGTTATGAAATTCTGCGCCATCATCAATTATTATATTTGGTTTTTTATCCAGTACCTTGTCCATGTTTTCATAAAAGGTTTGGGTTGTTTCTCCCCTTTTTCCAAACACAACAATCTCATTTGATCTCAGTAAAGTTACTATGTGTTCTTGTGATGACATTGGATTTGCGGGACACAAGAAAATATTGGCACCCAGGTGCTTTAACCCCATCACTAACACCGAGGTTTCTTTTGTAATGTGCAAACATATCCCCAAACTGAGGTGCGACAGTACTTTGTTATTTTTATATTTTTTAATTATCTTGTCGATTATGGGCATATTCTCCTTAGCCCAAAAGAACTCTTTTTTTCCACGATGCAGTAAATTTTTATCATCCCTCAAAAAATTTACCTTAATGTTTTTTTTCCTTGTAATCGCTTAATATATCTGAATATCGCGGATCCTTATATGCTATATATTTTACATACTCGCCATAGGTCATTTCATAACCGCAATCGTCACATTTAACAAATGTAAAGTCATCAGATAAAAAGGCCTTCCCTTTACAGTCTGGGCATTTTATTTTCAAATCGCTTTTAATTGTTTGACTATTGGTTGCCTTATTTTTCTAAATACCCTAAAACCGCATATACATTTTATTTCAGGCAGGTAAGAAAGTTCCTCTGCAGTTACCAATGTTCCACATGACATGCACTCATATGTAACAATTCCCATCACTTCATCACTCATATACTGATTTTGTTCATCTTGTATTTAATTTTTATTTGAAAACAAGGGAGTATTCATAAAAACCAAGGTTATTTTTTTGTTTGCTCTCGCCTTGTTATGGTCAATGCATTGTATGCTATTACATTTTTTATGTATCCTTTTTTGTATCCCGCAGAACTTTTGTCAATGCTCTGTCATCCCGAGCATCCATTACAAGCACAAAAACCAAATTCATCAATTTTTTTCCCGCATATGGAGCATTTCTCGCCGTATGTCACCTCCCACATATGTTTCCCAAATAGTTTAAAGTGGGTGTCTATTTCTAATGGCACAGGGGAGGCAAATTCCTTTTGACTATCATCTGATTTTACTTTTTTTCTGCTGGGTTCCAATCACCTTTATATCTATCAATAGTAAATTAAAAATATTCTTATACGCTCTGTTTTGATAGTTGAAAATAAAATAAGAATAAAAGTTACTTTGGGCTAGTTATTATACTATATATGCCAAATTTTATTACCGTAGACAATGCCTTTATAAAAAAAATCGTTAAACCACGAAGCATTCAATCCCGAAAAGGTGATAATGGTATTGTTTTGATTGTTGGCGGAAGTAGGATCTACCATGGTGCACCTCTCTTGTCATCCATTGCTGCGCTGATAAGCGGTACTGATCTGGTTTATACTGCCATTCCAAAAATTAACTTAGTTTCCTCAAAAATGTTTTCTCCAAATTTGATTTTCATACCGTTACCTGACGATAAATTAACAATGGGATCGTCAAGAAAGTTATTGTCTTCAATGCCCAAAAAAGTTCATAGCGCATCTATTGGTATGGGGTTGGGTATTTCTAAAACAAGTTCTTTATGCTTTTTAATAAGGAAATTATTGGAAGACAAAACCTGTCTAATCCTGGATGCTTCATCCTTAATCCCGGATGTCCTTAACGAGATAATTAATACCAAAACGGTTGTTACACCTCATGCTGGTGAATTTAAGAGAATGTTTGGACAAGATCCCGGACAGACCAAATCTGAACAAATATCCATTGTTGAAAAAAACGCCAAAGAGCATGGAATTGTAATTGTCTTAAAAGGATATTGGAATATTGTTTCAGATGGCGACCAAATTTCAGTTATGGAGAGGACAACTCCCTCAATGACTGTTGGTGGAACTGGTGACGTGTTATCTGGCTTGATATCGGGTTTTTTAACTAAGAACAACCCCTTTGAATCCTCTGTATTGGGGTTATTCTTCAATGGTAAGGCCGGATTTAATTTGTATAGTAAGTTCGGTTTGCATTTAATGGCGTCAGACTTGTTGAAGGAACTTCCATTAGTTATGAGAGAATTTGATTCAATAGATTAATTGTTATTAAGGAACCTGATTTTGTTATCTGGTTCAACTATTCTGTTCTCATGGTCATTCCACAGGCCATCGAATTGGTTCATTATTGTAGATAAAAAAATCTCATTTGACTGAATCAATGCAGACTTTGTTCCACTGTTATCCAATATTAGTATGTTGTAATCATCAAAAACAAAAATATTTGTTGTAACTTTCGCAAATTTTTTTTCTATTGAATTTGGAATGGTTTTTTCTTCAGATTTGCATTTAGTGTCAAAAATTACTCTTACTCTTACTCCATCAATGATGGTTTTGACTATTTCATCCTTGGAGTGTGTCAATAGTTTGTTTCCCCATAAGTTTACCATAGCGTCGATGGAATTTTTGGTTTTCTTGATCAGATCTATTATTTTGTTAGCAGTAGAAAATTGATTTAATACAAAATATTTTTTTTCTTCAATGCCTTTGTTTCTTAACCCTTCGTCATTAATTTGTTGTAGACTATAGATGGTTTTTTTTAGCCCCTTGAATTTATTTTCGTATTTGTTTATCATCTCGTTAAATGCCTCTTTAGGTGAAACAGCTCTGCACAGAAGAGGTTTCTGATAGTTTATCAGAACCAATTTTTTTTTCTCAAGTTTTTTTAATACCGAGTAAATTTTAGTCCTAGGCAAATTAGAACAATATGCTATTTCAGTAGCAGAAACCATGCCTTTTCCAAGCAAATTATAATATGCTGAAGACTCATATTTTGATAATCCTGCCTCTTCCAGACCACCTATTATTTCATGGTTTTCTATTTTTTCTTCAGACATCATCAGGTTAATTTTGATTGTATGATAGTAAGGTCTATTGTCAATAATTTTATATTAATAATTAAAAAAAAAGAAACAAGTTCTTTGACGTAGTTAGTCTGTTTTGGTCTATTTTTTTTTCTTCTTTAGGTAATAACTCTTTACCTTGTATTCTTTCTAAGAACCTGAAAATATATAGAAAGAAAGTAAAAAAATGACACTGGCACCACAGGAATTAGAAAATACCGCGAGTAAATTTGCTGCTGAAGCAATAAAACTCGATTCTCAAGGTTCTCATTCTGTTGCAATTCAGTCATACCAGCGTGCTAGTGAGGCATTGATAAGATTAGTGGAAATTTACCCCGAATACAAATTAAATAGGGTTTATTTGGAACGGGCCAGCGCCTATCAAAATCGCATTAAGGCTTTACAAATGGCAAATGGACTATTGGGTGATGAGGCACAGACCAGCAGCAAAGAGGTTGCCAATATGATCCATGATAGCGGTTTGTCAGATAGCAAAAACTCAAAACCTCAAGTTAAAACCGGATCCGTTTTTGGGAATCAAAATAAATCATCACATTCTGCAAACAACAACAGCACCCTCAATCAGTTTGATACAAAAAAAAACTCTGAGACAAACTCCGAATTTGATAACCTAATCCTTAAGGAAAAACCCTTAGTTTCTTGGAATGAGGTTGTTGGATTGGAAGATGCAAAGAGAGCTATCCGGGAATCTATTGTTTATCCAACTAAACGATCCGATCTATTTCCTTTAGGCTGGCCACGAGGGATACTGCTGTTCGGCCCTCCAGGATGCGGAAAAACTTTGCTTGCGGCAGCCGCAGCCGCAGAAATACACGGATATTTTATCGTAATGGATGCTCCCTCAATGATGAGCAAATGGCTAGGGGAGGCAGAGAAAAATATTTCCAAATTGTTTACTTTTGCAAGAAAATTGCATGAAAAAGAACAAATTCCTATATTGCTTTTTATTGACGAAATAGATTCATTACTTGGAACAAGAAACGGTGAAGTGGGAGGGGAGGTAAGGGTAAAAAACCAATTTTTGACAGAAATGGATGGAATAAATGACAAATCCAAAAATTCATTCGTTTATGTAATTGGTGCTACCAACAAACCATGGAGTTTGGAGTCTGGATTTTTAAGGCGGTTCCAAAAAAGGATATATGTAACTTTGCCTGACATGATGTCCAGAAAAAGTCTTTTTAAACAGTATGTTTCAAAACTAAACAATGACTCATCGCTAAAAATAGATGAGTTGGCCAAGTTGTCTGAATCATACAGTGCAAGCGATATTAAAGACATTTGCCAATCTGCGCAATTAAAAGTTGTAAACGAACTATTTGAGAATGGGGACCCTATGAACGGATCGGAGTTGCCTCGAGCATTGAATTTAAATGATTTTAAAGATATGATTAAGGTTAGAAAACCAAGTGTCAGCTCTGACATGGTAAGGGCCTACATGCGCTGGAGCGAACAATTTAAGGCACTTTAATCTGCGATATTGGCGGTTTTAAATCTTTGAATGCCTTCCGTGACTATTTTTTCTGCTATAGTTTTATTTTTCCAGTCGATAACCTTGACAAATTTCCCTTCTTCAAGTTCCTTATAATGCTCGAAAAAATGTTTTATCTTGTTTGATGTCTCTTTGCCTATCTGTTCAATTTCACTATAATTGGAATAACTTGCGTCGATTTTTTCGTGAGGGACTGCTATTATTTTTGAGTCCCCTCCCTCTTCATCTTCAGTTAGCAAAACACCTATTGGTTTAGACCTGACTACTGATAAAGGTGAATATTGATCATTACCAAGGAGTAGGACATCAATCGGATCCCCATCTTCTTCTTTTGTCTGTGGAATAAACCCATAGTTAAACGGGTATATCATAGATGTATGGAGTTTTCTATCAACAAATAGAGTTCCTGTTTTTTCGTCTACTTCGTATTTGATATTACTATCTTTTGGTATTTCAATTACCGTGTAAATGTCACTTGGAGGGTTTTTTCCTGAACCGATTTTATTAATATTATTCATGTAAATTGTTTAAGCAGTTTGAATATAATTCTATTGTTCTTTTTAGGTAGTGACATGAGTATCGCATGATTGTGTCTTCGCTTTGTTACTTTGATATTATCTGTTGATTTATAAAAATACAATGTTTTGGCGTACAGTAGATGATGATTTATTTGTTAAACTATGTTTAAATCATGGATCGTAAATTATGTGTGTTGTTAGTGTGGTTGAATATTTTTAAGACACATCAAGTACTTTAGATCTGGTTTTCCAAAAACATAAAGGATGGAAATGGCCGGGACAACTAATAGGATGAATTTAGGCGATAAATTTGATGCCAAACTAATTGAAAATCAAGTCAGGGCTTACTATCAAAAGCCGGAAATAAAAAATATTATTAGAACTTTTATTAATGACGGTAATAATTTTTCTAAAACGATTGGCTTTATAGATGGACCACCAACCATGAATGGTGAGCCTCACATAGGCCATTTAAGAGGGCGCATAATAAAGGATTTATGGTATCGTAAAAATTCTATTGAAAAGAAAAGAGTCGTGTTTAGAGCCGGCTGGGACGCACAGGGTTTGCCTGTTGAACTGAATGCAGAAAAAGTTTTAGGGCTTACTGGTAACAAGGCTGAAAACTTAAAAAAAGTAGGGATTGAAAAAATAGTTAATACGTGTAAAAAAATTATTGCAGAATATAATAAAAAGTGGCTTGATGTTGACAATTTACTTGGAATGTCTTTTGATTATGATAACGCCTATTGGACCTTTACTGATTCCTATATAGAGAGAGAATGGAAATATGTTAAAAAGGCCTATAACAACAATATTTTAAAGGAGCGATTTAGGGTAGTTGCATACTGTCCCTCATGCCAGACCTCTCTTAGTAATTCAGAAATTAATCAAAGTTATGAGGACGTTGAAGATCCCTCTTTTTATTATAAAGTGAGATTAGAAAATGATGGTGGTGATGGTGGTGATATTTTCCTAATTGTTTGGACCACTATGCCGTTCACAATAGTTACAGATGAGCTGGTTGGTGTGAATCCTGATGCACGCTATGTATTGACCACCGTTGACAATAAAGACAAAGCTGAAAATTGGATAGTCTCCGAGAGCAGATTAAAAGATCTGATGCTGGAATTAAAGATACAGGACTACAAAGTCACAAAGACTTTATTGGGTAAAGATCTAGAGGGAAGGCACTATATTCATCCGCTGATTAAGGATATTCCTGGGTTGTGTGAACTTTATCGCAAGAAGTTAATCCATTTTGTAGTTGCAGAAGGTTTTGTTGACGTGAATACAGGAAGTGGCATTGTACATTTGTCCCCTGCTAATGGTGAGCAAGACTTTGAGGTTGCACTAAGAAGAAATATACCAATTTTTGTTCCGATAGACGATAAAGTTACTTTTAATGAGAAAGCAGGCAAGTTTAAAGATCTTTTTGTTAGGGACGCCGATGCAGTGATAGTCAATGCAATGTTCGAGGCCAATTCTGCAGTGAAAACAGGTAAAATCAAACATAAATATCCTACCTGCTGGAGATCCCATCACAAAATCGTATGGCTGGCCAGAAGGGAGTATTTTTACATGATTGATAAACTCGAAAACAAACCCATCGATGCTGCCAATGAAATCAATTATTATTATGATCAACCAAAAAACAGATTTGTCGAAATAATAAAAGAAAAAGTTCCATGGTGCATTTCCCGTGAAAGGTTTTGGGGAACCCCTTTACCAATATGGACTTGTGCTACTTGTCATGAGAAAAAAGGGCTGTTTTCTAGAAAGGAAATAGTTGAATCAGCTATAAGCCTACCCGATGGTAAGGACTTTGAATTACATAGGCCGTGGATAGATAAAATACAGATTATTTGCCCAAATTGCCATAACATTATGGACAGGGAAACCTTTGTACTGGATACTTGGCATAATAGTGGCAGTGCACCATTCTCATCTTTAACCGACGAGGAATATGATAAACTAATACCGGTTGAATTTCTGACCGAAGGGATTGACCAAACAAGAGGCTGGGCATATACTTTATTGATGCTAAATATACTTTTAACCAACCGTCCCCAATCCCCATTTAGATCCTTTCTATTTACTGGGCACGTGTTGGACGAAAAGGGAAATAAAATGAGTAAAAGCGCTGGCAATGTTATAGACGCATCATTACTCTTGGATAAGAACCCTATAGACTTGGTTAGGTTTTATTTTATGTGGAAATCTTCTCCAATAGAGCCCATAAGTTTCAGCACAAAAGAGATGCTGGGCAGACCACACCAGATTATTAGCACATTATATTATTTGCATGTGTATTATAAACAAAATAGCGAATATGACAAGTTTGACGACAGTAGGTATACGTTAAAATCACTTTTTTCTGACGGACACCTACAAACTCCTGATGTGTGGATATTGACCAAATTAGAAAAACTAATCACCAATGTTACCTCTTTTGTTGACGGCTGTAAATTCCATGAAGCGTCCCGATCCATAGAGGAGTTTGTTATTACCTCGTTAAGTCAAACTTATGTTCCTTTGATTAGATATGATTTGTGGAACGATGAGATGGAAAACCAGTTTCGTAGATTTACTATCTATTCGGTTTTATGCACCTGCCTTAAGAATATTGACCTTTTATTGCATCCGTTCAGTCCATTTACAACAGATTTTCTTTACTTGTCCTGTTTTAAACGCCATGAAACTATTTTAATGGATTGCTGGTCTGATAAAGAAATCCTTCAAAAAGTTTCAAACCATGAAACCGAATCTGCCTTTGATGTAGTCAAAGAGGTTGCGTCATTATCCTATTCTATCCGGAATAAATCAAAACTAAAAAGAAGATGGCCGTTAGAATCTGCATACATCTATCGTAAAAACGTTGATTTTATGAAAACCAAGGGAATAAAGGAAATTCTGAATGACCAGTTGAATATCAACAGCCTGTTTATCCGTGAGTTGCAGTATAACAATAATGTTGAAAAAATCATAAATCTACTGGAAAACAAAGCACCGATTATACCCAAGATTGATATCAATAGAAAAGTTGTAGCAAAAAAAGTGAAATCTGACATTGAACTTTTAATCCAAAAATTTTCATTAATGGATGCGAACCAAATTCTATTTGATATCAAGGAAAAAGGGTTCTTTTCTTGCCAGTATTCCAACAACGCATCTATTGATTTAACTGAAGCTGATTTGGGTATAGCATACCTGCCCAATGAAAATTATGCTTCTGGGGAAAAAGAGAACATTCTATTGCTAATCAATATATCTAGAAATGATGAGTTAATAATAAAAGGTTTAGTGAGGGATCTATCAAGAAACATACAACAACTAAGGAAAGAACTAGGTTTTAATCCAACAGAAATACTTGCCTGTGCATACATATCGAACATATCAAAAGATGAAATTATGCAATTAAAAAATTATTATGAGGAGATTAAAAACCTGGTTCGTGTAAGGGATGTTGTGTTTTCTGAAGTACCGGATAACAAGTTTAACCACAAATCAATTGATATAGATGGAAAAGAGATTAAGATATCCATAAATTAATTTTGTTAGTCGTTTAAATTTATTGAGGTTCAAGAAATACCTTTCAGTATATCACATACCGTTAATGGATATATAATAAACATTGGTTAAAAAGTCAATAGTTGTGATCATTGATATAGATAAATTGTTTTTTAAACATCAATCAGTTGAAAAAAGAGAAAGGCCTCTGTAATGAAAAACAAATGTCGTTTGACGATTTTTTAGTCAATATTTTCAGAAAGAAACTAGAGGATCTATCTCTTAACATGTCAAAAGCTGGTAATGGAAAACCCGTTATTCTCTATACCACTCTATTGGACGAAGAAAATGAGTTTGGTGAACAAGAGTTAGCCATCATTAATGAAAATTTTGTGGTTATTCAAGTCATTAGCTTTGGGGGCTTTGTTCCAATAGCAGTTCCTCATCAGCGAGTTTTCACATTCGAAGAATTTTCCTTGTGGCTTTTTAGGAGAAGTTCTAGCCTGTTTGTCCAATGTCTGTCAACATTAGATGAGGCACTTTTGTCTATCAACGTATGATTTTTTTACCTGTGAAATCTCCATACACATCTTTTCTATTCTTGATGTTGGTAAATGACTTATCTGTGATTACAAATCCTGTGACACCTGCGTTAAGATTTTATGTATGTTTTTGTTATTTTGGGGAAATTCGGGAATAATTACAAACAATGTTTTAGGCCTATTGCATACAGCATATTATAATATCCAAATATTGGCTAAAATTAAGGCATTGAAGCAAAGCATCATGATATAGTTTTCTTTCTTATTTGTCGCTTGTACTTTTTACGGGATATGGAAATAAGATCGGGAACTAGGCATATTTGCTACCTTTCACTTTTTTTGACCGTAATTGGGGAATATTCAAAAGCAGCATTACTTTCTGTAGAAAAACCAATAAAAGGAGTCAGAGTGCGAAATTGAGAAGAAATCGGGTTCAAATTTTTTTAAAGGTAATCAAGTACTTTACAAAGAGTAAAGATTCATGGTTGATTAGACGATCAAAAACCCGGTTTGTTATGCGCAATTAGATATGGTGGCGCGGTGATTGCTATTGCCAAAAACTGAATCAAAACGTGTATGTGGGATATCTCAAGAAAGACTTGTGTAAATTGCCGGGTGATTGTTCCCCGCTTTATTGAAATTCATGGGAAATATCTCTCTTTTCATCTCTCTTCTTGCCGTTCCTTGTATCAACAGAGAATGGTGGTGGTGGAAGTGGAAAGTTCCACCCAACACAGATTTGCAAATTTTCAAAATGGATCATTGTCTT
The DNA here is from genome assembly GCA_963779615.1 of uncultured Nitrososphaeraceae archaeon. Lineage (GTDB taxonomy): Archaea > Thermoproteota > Nitrososphaeria > Nitrososphaerales > Nitrososphaeraceae > Nitrosocosmicus. The sequence goes on along the minus strand of CAVZZA010000003.1, from coordinate 311,265 downwards.
CATGTTCTCCCTATGAGAAAATCATCATGGAAGCATAAAATGTATGCGTAAAACATTGCATTGGTGACTGCTTTGGTGCTATTTCGCTGCAGAAAGAGGAAGTGTGGATTAACGCATATTCAAAATGGCCCAATCTGTTTAGAATCATCGTTAAAGCAAGGAAACAGTATGTAGCTAAAGCCACAATTAATATATAATATATAACATACATTATAAAAATAATGTTTTCTATTGTTGCATATAGAATGCTAATTAAAAGTAGATGATTAAATAAAATGGATGTTTATGTTGAAGAAAGGCCTTGGGGAAAGTTTGAAAAATATATAGAAAATGAAAAATGCACTGTAAAAATTCTTTATTTAAATCCAAACCAGCAAACGAGTTTACAATATCATCATAAACGTGATGAACGGTGGAAAGTAATCAAAGGCTCAATTATAATATACCTTAATGATGATGAATATCGGTTGGCCGAAAATGACTCTTTTTATATCGGCAGAGGGTCAAAACATAGGATAGTAAACTTGGAAGGTACTTCTGTTATCTTAGAAATATCCACAGGAGAATTTGATGAGAATGATATAGTACGACTAGAAGATGACTATAACCGAGTTTAAGTCGAACTGGTGTATACCCAAGCAATCACTTCATTATCTGTATATCCAAATAGGTTGGGCCATTTTGAATATGCGTTAATCCACACTTCCTCTTTCTGCAGCGAAATAGCACCAATGCAATGTTTTACGCATACATTTTATGTTCCATGATGATTTTTTAAAGGATGGGTTATTGCATTGTGATGATGAGAAAGATGAAGAAGGTTTTCTATCTTCAAGAATGTTAATGCTTGAAAATACTCTGTACTTTCCCAACACCCTTACTAAACAATGAATTATTTATTGTCTTTTTCTTGTGTTTGTGGACTTGAACAATTAAAGCGTTCCCTAAGTGTATACAAGACACCCGCTATTAATTTGTTTATGGAATTTAAGGAAACCGCCATAGACAGCAGCAGTATGGCGACCTCAAATTTTAGTTAGAGTTTCGTCAATTGCAGATCCAGGTGCTATTCATTGTCCTTCTTTTCTACAATATTTGACTTGGATAATAAATTTGACTTTATTTTCACATTAAAGTGTTATTGTGGTTTACAAAGCAGGATAATTTTTGGAATGTCTTTCCTAGGGAAGGATCAAATGAACAGTATAATCCCAATGTAGATGTCTACATTTAGATGCTTTGCTGTTTCTATTATGCCCAATAATGGAAATACGCGTCTTTAGATATGCGCAAAATTTAAGTAAACAGAGTCACATGAGATAACGAAATATAAATAAACCCCTCAATGATTTTTAACAGTTATGAGTGCAAGTAAAAAGCCACATTTGAATTTGGTGGTAACTGGACATGTTGATAATGGTAAATCGACCACTGTTGGTCATTTATTGGTCGATTTAGGTGTTATTGATCAAAGAACTATAGATACATTTGCCAAGGAGTCTGAAGCTACTGGCAAAGGTGATACCTTCAAGTACGCATGGGTATTGGACAGCATCAAGGATGAAAGAGATCGAGGTATCACTATTGATTTAGCTTTTCAAAAATTTGAAACCTCTAAATTCTTTTACACATTAATTGATGCCCCCGGCCATAGAGATTTCATTAAAAATATGATTACTGGTGCGTCTGAGGCAGATGCAGCAATATTAGTGGTTTCAGTTAAACCCGGAGAGACCGAGGCGGCTACTGAACCTGGTGGCCAGGCGAGAGAACACGCATTTCTTTCCAGAACCCTTGGTGTGGGTCAAATCGTTGTTGCATTAAACAAGATGGATGATGCTGGTTATACTGAAGCACGATTTAAAGAAGTCAAAGATATTGTAGAAAAAATGCTGAAAATGGTTGGATACAACACATCTAAAGTTAATTTTATTCCCGTATCTGCGTGGAAAGGTGATAACCTTGTTAAAAAATCCGAAAATATGTCTTGGTACAAAGGGCCAACATTAGCTGAAGCATTGGATTCCTTTATACCGCCAGAAAAACCTATCAACAAACCATTGCGTATACCCATTCAAGACGTTTATTCTATTACTGGAGTAGGTACCTGTACCTGTGGGCCGGGTAGAAACTGGAATTATAAAAGCAAATCAAAAAGTTATTGTAATGCCAGCAGGTGTAACGGGTGAGGTAAAGTCTATAGAAACTCATCACACTCAAATGGACTCTGCTGAAGCAGGTGACAACATCGGATTTAACCTTAGAGGTGTAGATAAAAAACTAATCCATAGAGGCGATATTATTGGAAACTCTGATAGTCCACCTAGTGTCGCAAAAGAGTTCGAAGCCCAAATTATCGTAATTCATCACCCTACAGCATTGGCTCCCGGATATACGCCTGTTTTACATGCCCACACGGCACAGGTTGCTGCTACTTTGTCAGAATTTGTGGCAAAAATCGATCCGAAAACCGGTGGAATAGTTGAAGAAAAGCCAAAATTTCTGAAAACAGGTGATGCCGCTATAGTAAAGATAAAGCCTGTTAGACCTTTGGCTATTGAAACATTTAAAGAATTTCCTGAAATCGGTAGGTTTGCATTACGAGATATGGGTACAACTATTGCTGCGGGTATAGTTAAAACTATAACTGATAAATATGACCCAAACAAAAAGTGAGTAGAAGTTGAATGGCCCAAGAAGCTAGAATAAAACTTACAAGCACAAATCTTTTAACTTTGGAGAATGTCTGCTCTGAGATAAAGGATATTGGAGAAAAAAATGGCATCAAATTGAAAGGCCCTCATCCACTGCCTACAAAAAAAATGCGTGTTGTAACCCGAAAATCCCCTTGTGGGCAAGGGACAAACACATGGGACAAGTATGAACTTCGAGTTCACAGGCGTGTCATAGACTTGGGTGCAGATGACAGATCAATACGACAATTAATGCGTTTAAAAATACCTGAAGATGTTTATATCGAGGTGTCGCTGACCCAATAAATATGTGGCAAAAAAACTCTAAAAAACCCTGATAATGCAAAGGCAATTATTTCTTGTAAATTTATCTATTAGCCTATCAATCCATCATAGCGTTTGTTACCGCACTTTTTATTTCATTTATTACTCTATCTATGTCTTCCGGGTTTGACTTTAACCTGCCCCCTGCAGCAAACCTGTGACCTCCACCCTCCAGTAATTGTTTAGCTATCTTGTCACAGTGTATGTTTTCATTGTTTCTTCTGATGCTTATTTTTCCTTCCTTGTTAAAAAAAAATACTATGTCGGATCCTGTTCCTTTGAAAACCTCTTCTGAAAAAAGGCTAATTTGCAAGTAGGGTGAAGTGGGCACTATGCTAATTTTTACCCCTTCATCTGTCTTGACGGTTTTTATTTTATCAAAAGTGGAAACTTTTGCATGGTCCCTTAACTTTGAATATTGGTTATATTCTTCTTGCATTTCTGTATCCCATAACGTTCCTTTTGAAATTTTCTTTGTCAGTCCAGAAATTCGAGAATAAAAATCCGGAAAGGTTTTATAGAATACAATTAACTCGGGCAACGGTGGAATTTCCTGATCTTTTGTAAAAAAATCCGTGGTATGAGCTATATGGGATAACCCTTCTGCAACAGTGTTTCCCTTTAAGAATTTATTGCACATAATTTCGGTTGCGCACAATTTTTCTGTTTTGTCAAGAACAAGTTGGACTGGTACCCCTCCAGAAACTGATTCTATTGCCCTCTCCGACCATGGGTGATGATCAACCCATACCATTGACCATAAATTCGCCTTTAAAAATATGATGATTTCTTTAAAAAGATCAATCATGTCATCATTTAATCCTAGATCCGATATTATCACCTGCCCTATTTCTTGTGTTGAAATTATTTCTTTATACAAAGTCTCAGAGATTCTTGTAAAATTCTCCTTTCCATAACTTGTAAAAAACGTTTTAGCTTGCGGAAATCTCATTAAAGCGATTGATGCAGAAAAAATTCCGTCAACGTCAGATTCATGAGAAATTATGATTGTTTTCAATTTATTACAATTTATCTAAAGGCGTTTATATTTAAAACATGGATTCACAAACCCTTTACCTGCTGCAGCTCATATCTTAAATATGCCATGTTTTCCTCATGATCCAATCCGCATGATCTCCCTCTCCCTCCACCCTCCTTTTTCCCTCCACCCTCCTTTTTCCCTCCACCCTCCTTTTTCCCTCCACCCTACGAATCTGCTGGTTATGGGCTATGCTTGAAGTTTTTACCTCGACCAAAAGTGTGTCGAAAAGGATGTTTCTTTTTTTATGAGCGAAACCATGTATGCGCAGACCTGGAGCTTGATGTAAAATCACAAAAGCAAAAACCAGAAAAGAAGAAGATGAAAGAGGCAGTGAAGAAAAAAATTATTTGTGTGTAACGTGTTAATCGTAATGGTCGAACAAAAATTTGATTTGGATACTAAAATTAAGTTCACTTTCCCAAATTGTTTGTATGGTAAGATACAAAACTATTCATCTGATTAAAAACATTCTGTAAAATCCTTGACTTTTTAGAGCCATTAGATCATTTTATGTTTCTGATAAGGAAACTAGAACAACAACGGATGGGCAAATTACATCGCTATACAAAAAATTGGAATAAATTTGGTCACCTTAAATCCCATAAAGTCTCTTCGTTTCTATAATGTTCAGGATTTAGCCTGAATCCTTTAGATTGGTCAAAAGGAATTTCCACAAGTTTTAGATAATAATTCTTTTTCCTTTTTTTGAATTGTTTTTCTAACCATAATACAAATTGCTGTTCAACCATATTGCCCTCTTCCTTTCGTATTTTTGGATGAATTTGAGTTAGTTCCATAATAAAGTCTGTTTCTATGTAAATATGAAAAAAATCCCAACCCATGACTTTTTTGCCATCAGACGAACACTCGCATTTTGAGTGATAGTGAGCGCCCCATTCGAGTTCCCCAATAAGATCCATGATTGCATCCCTTTCTTTGTGAAAGTCTAAGCAAGAACCGGCTACTAATACCATTGGGGTCTTGTCAGCATATTTCTTATGCATAAGGCTATTTCTTTTGCTGACTATTTAAAATTTCAAGATACACAGAGTTGATTGGGCATTATGACGACAGTTGTAAAATGTTGATACATGTCTTTTCATTGAAAATTTGATACACTAATATTAGTTAATTTTTGACCTTATTTGGGAGAAATTGGAAGTACCTATATCTGAATATGTGACCTATTTTAATTATGAAGGTGAGAATGCAGATTTTTTAGTTAGAGAAATAAAAAAGGGTGTTTTTAAGGTTTTAATCAGGGAGTATAGTGATAATCAAGATACAGATTTTATTGAGAAAGAGTTTTTTGTAAAAAAGGACACTCTGGACACTTTGTTTGAAGAGTACAATGTTATGAAGAAGCCTACAGGTACCGAAAAAATTTTGGAACCGACCCATGAAGTGGACTTGTAAATATAAATCAATTAGGTCATTAAACACATAGTTAAAATAGCCTTATTATCAATAAAATTGTCAAAGCGACGGTCGTCCAGTTTGGTCTAGGACATCAGATTGCCAATCTGGTAACCCGGGTTCAAATCCCGGCCGTCGCATTGAAAAAACAGCCTTTTAAAAAAAAATATGGGTAATCGCTTTGATGAAAATATGCCAAATATTGTAAATTAGTTAAAAATAAAATATTAAATTACAACAAAGACAGTGATAATGATGAACAAGCTATAATGTTGCCCCGACTGGACTATATTAAGCAATCCCGTTTAAAATTAGGGGTTACCCAAAGAAAATTGGCGCTCCTATGTGGCGTGAGCACTTCAATGATCAACCAGATTGAGTCTGGTAGGTGTAAACCAAGTTACGATACTGCCAAGAGAATTTTTGAGATATTGTTGTCCATCGAAAGCAATGCATCAATCAAAGCAGGGGATATTTGCAATAAAGATTTGATCACCATTCAAAGCGAGGAATCATTGAGCGCGGCAATCCATAAAATGCGTGATCATAGTATCAGTCAGCTGCCTGTGTTTGAGGGTTCCCGGCTTGTGGGTATATTGACAGAGGATAATCTTGCAAAAATAATGGTTGAGCATAGTGGCAAGGATATTCATTTGGTAAAGATAGTTTCCGTTATGGAGCCCCCCCCACCCTTAGTGGATGCCTCAACCCCTGCAAAAGCACTTGTTTCCTTGGTTCGTTTTGCTAAATGCGTTTTGGTGGGTGAAAAGGGTAATGTGGTAGGAATAATAACTTTGACTGATACCTTAAAAATAGTTGAACTTACCTAATCATTAAAGGCCCTCTATCTTTTCTAATCCTGTGCAGCAATCAGCATGTTTTAGGCAATCGTTGCATAAACTTGTTAATGACTTGCCTTGCAAACTATTATTACAAAGGGCGCATTTTCTCTCCTTCATCTATTTCTTTTACTGCTGATAATTTATTAAACTTATTTTAAATCTGATGCAAAAAATGGTTTAACAGGTTATTGGTATTTCTGCTGGGTGAGTAAAGTGCCAGGTTTGAAATTTGCTTTTACATAATCTAATGGTCATTAATTGTGTGTTTTGTGTGCGCCTGATTCTGCATTGACAGTGGGGGAAGTGGAATTGGCCTTTTTATATGTTATCCCATTTGTTTTAGGTGTTATTTGCAATTTTGATTTTATGTAAAAGCATGCATATTAGTTGTTTTATTTGGTATTTCATCAAGACAAAAATAACGATAAAAATATCATTTGTTTTGATCGGGAATTACCGATAAAAGTAACTAGGGTATTTTACGGGTTTACGGGTGGACACAACTATTTTTCTTATTGTTTTGTTTTTGGGGGTGTCGCAAAAAAAAGTTACTGTTTTATTAATGGGTAATGCTGAAAGAATGAAATGGCAAATGAGAATGGCAAATGAGGTTACTAATGCATTTTTTATTTTTTCACATCAATGTCAAATTGGTATTCCAAGGGGGTTGATAGATCCGTTTTATCGTTGTCTATTGTGATTATTTCTGTGTCAGCCCTGTATGAGCCCGGTGCTGAGAATAGTGGCCCTGTGATCTCTACATTTCCTGAAGGATCAGGTATAATGGCATTAGTTAAAGTGTCAAATGTTCCTTCCACCCCTATGTTTGTAGAATTCGCGTTCCCTGATGATATTGCCAGGTCTCCTCTATGTGAGTGAAAAAAATCAGAAACTTTGGTTTGGTTGTCCTTGCTTATGGTTATTCTGTATGTGACATGCTGTATCTTTTTCCCTGAATTTAAATCCGTAAGTGACATCTTTAATTGAGAATTCTGACCTGGAACTATGGTAGATGGTTCGCTTATAAAGTTCATCTTAATGTTTCTGTCTCCTATGGCAGCATAAGGTGGGGGGGCGCCATGATGCTGTGCATTAACGTAGTTTATTGCTGATGAAACTGTTGCCAAAAATAGAAAAATATAGATATACGGTAAAACAAAAACTAGGCCTTTTTTCGTGTTTTTCATCCTTTAGCTTTTAGATTTTAGGTAATTTATTCTTTAGAGGCTCCAAAAATGTATTAATATTACGTAAACGACAATTACATATGGAAAAAATTTTTGCTGATGTAAGCGAGAAGGAGATTACTCGTTCAATTGCTTCAATGTTTTTTGAAACTATTCAGGAATATAGTGATTCTGATGTTATCATATTGGGTGGCGGACCGTCAGGATTGATAGCAGGAAGAGACCTTGCCAAACAAGGCGTTAAAACACTGATTGTGGAGCAAAATAATTACCTAGGTGGTGGATACTGGGTTGGAGGGTATATGATGAATCCGGTAACCGTTAGGGCACCCGCACAAAAAATATGGGACGAATTGGGAGTTCCATACAGAAAGGTTAACGAAAACCTTTATGCAACATGGGGACCAAACGCCTGCTCTAAACTTATATCGTCTGCCTGTGACGCTGGTGTCAGATTCCTGCAATTGACAAAATTTGATGATTTGGTACTAAAAAATAAGAAAGTCTGTGGTGTGGTAATCAATTGGATGCCTGTTTCTGCATTACCCAGAAATATCACATGTGTCGACCCTGTGGCATTTGAAAGTAAAATTGTCATTGACGCAACAGGTCATGATTCGGTGGCTGTAAAGCGCTTAATGGAACGAGGATTGGTTGAATGGAAAGGCATGAATCCAATGTGGGTAGAAGGCGGCGAAGATGCAGTAGTTAACTATACGGGTGAGGTGTACCCTGGGCTAATTGCTGCCGGAATGTCCGTAACTGAAACTTTTGGATTGCCCAGAATGGGCCCTACATTTGGTTCAATGCTGTTATCCGGTAAAAAGGCTGCGGAGGTTGCCCTGGATAAGCTACAACAAGCACCTGAATCACCAAAAATCAAGGTAAAATAGTTTATTTTTACCCGCATATTTTTATTTTACCTATTAAAATTAAATTTGGTGGTTCAAATAAATTAAAATACCCTATAACTTAACCCCTGATAAAATATTGACAGCCACACTATTGGATGGAATTATGGTCTCAAATTCTGTGAAACATGATTTGAAGACGGAGATATCAAGACTAGCTGAAAATAATGTATACCCGTGCTTGGCGACCATTCTTGTTGGAAACGACCCCCCGTCAATTTCCTATATCAACAATAAGCAAAAAACCGCCAAAACGATAGGAATTAAAACCCTTGATTATAGGGTAGACGAGAAGATAAAACAACAGGAACTGTATGATTTAATAGATGGATTAAACAAGGACCAAAGCGTTCATGGAATACTAATTCAGTTACCACTCCAAAAACACCTGGATAAATTCCATACCCTAAACCTTGTCAACCCAAGCAAAGATGTGGATGGATTGACATTTTTAAATTCTGGTTTATTGTTTCACAACAAATCCAAATTAATGCCATGCACACCCATGGGTGTAATGAAATTGTTGGAATATTATGGTATTGATTTGGATGGCGCCACTGTTGCAATTGTCAATAGAAGCAACTTGGTTGGCAAACCTTTGTCTTTTCTATTGTTGGAAAAAAATTCCACGGTTATTGTCTGCCACTCCCATACAAAAAACCTTGATCATTTTTTACAATCCTCTGACATAGTCATAACTGCCGTTGGTGATAGAAGCAGATTTAAGATAACAAAAAACATGATAAAGGAAAACTCTGTAGTTATTGATGTAGGTACCAGCAGAGTTGATGGTAAATTAATGGGGGACGTAGATTTTGATGAAGTTAAGGAAAAGGCAGCATTCATAACTCCTGTTCCAGGCGGGGTGGGACCCATGACTATTGCCATGCTATTGAAAAACACTGTTCAGGCGGCCAAAATTTTAAACTACATCTAGTAGCAAATTGAAGAGCAGCAAGGAGCCTTTAAAAAATAAGATCCTATCACTAAGGCAGAACCTTTCTCCAATTGATGCATTTATCAAGAGCTGGCATGCCCAAGAAAACTTTCTAAATTCGTTTTTTTTCTCAAAAAGCAGGGTTATAGGAGCGTACTATCCTATATTAAATGAAGTACAAACATTTAGGATAATCCGTGAGTGTTTGCTGGTGAAAAAGACGGTTTGCCTTCCAAAATTGTTGGGTGGAAAAATTGTTTTTTTCTCAATTACTACCCTAAATGATCTGGAGACTGGTAGTTTCAACATAAAAGAACCACTATTAAATAAAGATAACATCTGTGAAGAGATCGATACCGTGATTACTCCCGGAATAGCCTTTGATAGGTGTGGTTATAGGATAGGTTATGGCAAAGGATACTACGATAGGTACCTAAAGCAATTTTCAAAACAAAACAGCAGAAAGGTGGGGCTTGGATATGAATTCCAATTAATGTCAGAGCCTATACCATATGAGTCACATGATGTCAAATTGGATGCCTTGATTACAAACAAAGAAGTCATACTGACTTGATTTGACATTGGCTTTTCATTGCGATATCCTTTCTGTATTGCTGTTGGTTGTTTCCCCAAACTATTTTTCCAACATTGCGATAAGATTTATCAATCGCTTCTTCAAGCGTATTACCTAAGGAGGTAACTCCAAGCACACGTCCACCATTTGTTACCAATTCATTGGAAGAACTTAATTTTGTTCCTGCATGGAATACCATCAAACCTTCTTTATCCACTCTGTCCAGACCTTTTATGGTGTGACCTGTCTCGAACTTTCCGGGATATCCTTTTGAGGCAACAACAACACAGACAGAGTGTTTTTCTTTCCATGAAATTGGTTTCATCGAATCAATTGATTTGCTCTCAATTGACTCCATATATTCAAAAAGATCCGATTCCATTCTCATCATCAGGGGCTGGCATTCTGGGTCCCCCATTCTTACATTAAACTCCAGAACATATGGTTTTCTTGTTTGGCTTTCTATCATTAGGCCCGCATAAAGAAACCCATTAAATGGGTTTCCATTTTTCATCATTCCGTCCAATGTGGGTTGGAAAATCTTTTTTGATATTTGATAAATTTCTTCGACATTGATGTCGGATACCGGGGAGAAACTGCCCATTCCTCCAGTGTTTGGACCTGTATCATTGTCGAAAGCCCTTTTATGGTCTTTACATGGCTCAAGGGTGGTAAATGACTTGCCATCACACATTGCAATAATGGACACCTCATCCCCGGTGATTTTATTTTCTATGATGATCTCCTCGGATGACTTTCCAAACATCTGTTTGTTTAAAAGCAATTCAACAGCCTCGATCGCCTCTTTTTGATTGTTTGTTACAAAAACCCCTTTCCCTGATGCCAGGCCATCTGCTTTTACAACCACCTCGTGGCCTATTTTGTTTATGTAGTCTATAGCTTTTGTACTGTCCGTAAATGTTTGAAACTCTGCAGTTGGTATAGAATTGCTTTTCATGAAATTCTTTGAGTGTTTTTTACTTGTTTCTAATAATGATGCATTTTTTGAAGGGCCAAAGATTGGTAATTCTTTAGAACTAAATGAGTCTACTATTCCTAAAGATAGGGGTATTTCTGGACCCACTATGGTAAAGCATTTGTTATGGCGCGCAAATTCTGCCAGTTTTTCAATTTCGGTTGGCAAAATTGGGATATTCTCACATGTGCCTCCATTTCCATCAGCATAATAAATTTTTTTTACCTTTTTGCTTTTTGAAATCTTCCAGCCCAAAGCATGTTCTCTTCCGCCAGATCCTACAATTAGTGCATTTTCATAATTAAACATAGGTCTTTAATTTCATTTCTGTTATATAAAATTGGAATTAGTGGATTTATGAGTTGTTGCTTATCAGATTGTCTATTTGGTTGTTAAAAAAGTCGTTCATTTCACTGTCTGATAGCAATTCAATTTTATATGCGTTTTGTGACAACACTGTAGACACAGCGCTAATGTGATAGCATGTTTTTTTTGTGAAATTATAGTAAAAGCCCTTGCATGAGCAGTATTTTGTTTCTATGTCGACCCAGTAAATGTTGTTATTTTTGTGGCTTTTGACCTCCCATATCTCAACTTTCGATGGTGTGAAAACTATTTTTTTTACCTTTTTCTCATTAATTAGACCATTAATCTTTTCAGCTTCAACCTCTTTATTCACTGTTGTTTCTTCTGGGTTAGGCATTCATCTTCAACCTATTTTTAGCTTCTGATAGATTCTACTAGATAATATAACTATGTTAATCATTGTATAAATAACTCCATACCATGTACGTTGTTTGTATTAACATGAAGGATGACAATCCAGTTGATAAGGAAAATGAGGTTTATGAAAGACATGACATTTTAAAACTATTGGATGACTTTATTGAGAATGTAATGCGGATCAAAAAAACTTTAGTTGGCTTATCCCTGTCTGCATTGGTTTTAGCCCCATTTGCAGTCTTCCTTTCTTTATATCTTATTTTCAATCCTTCCTTTTTTGCGATTTTGGCTATTGAAACGGAATTTGGTCTTGCCTTGCTGTTGATGCTGGCTGCGGTCATAATAATTTCCTTTATTTGGATGATTACCGGGTTAAAGCACTACAAATCTATATTGAAATGGAATAAAAAATATGAAGAATTTTCAAGAATGAAGCAGGAAATGGATAGACAAATCCTGTCAAAATATGGATTTGATAGAATATAGTATGGTCTAAGAGTGTTTTTTATATCTACTTACAGTATGGGGGAGCCTGGTTCCACCTCTTCTAAAACAGTTAACAAAACCGGTTTCTTATCATTCTCGGCAGCCGCCAATATCATCCCATTGGAAGTGTTCTCCCCGAATTTTTTAGGCTCCAGATTTGTACAAACTATGACAGATTTGTCAACCAATTCCTCTGGCGAATAATGTTTTGCTATGCCTGACATTATTTCCCTCTTTTCATCACCAAGGTCTACTGTAACCTTCAAAATCCTGCTATATCCCTTCAATCTTTCAACACTGATTACTTTACCAACTTGAAGGTCAACCTTTTCAAAATCCACGAAACTGATTTTTTCTTTTTTGTTACTCATTAATAAAACCCTTTTTAGTGTAAAAGACTTAAAATTATTTGACTCCCAGGATTTTTGAGATTTGGTCCAACCATGGAAACGCTGATGAGCCTTGCTCACTTGTTTTATTGGATGTCAAGTTAGAAACTTTGACGGGGTTTTTGGTATTGGCTTCCTGAGGTGAGCTTTTGTTGTTGCCTGTTAAAGATGCATCGCTAATCGTTTTGTTGTTGTTGTTGCCAATGGCGTCCTGTTTGCCCGTACCATTGGTTATTGCACTGGTGTTTGTGGAGTTGGCTGGGGTTATGACAGACGGCTTTATCGTCGTCTCTGAGGTTCCCGAGCCGCTATTGGTTTTGTTCTGGTTGCTGGCGGCGGTAATGTTGGTCGTGGTGGCAGCAGCAGCGGTGTCCGTTGCATTGGTACCTATTGGGTTGCCATTTGGATAGATGTTTGGCGATGCTGTTGTGTTGTTGTTGTTGTTGTTGTTGCCAATGGCGTCCTGTTTGCCCGTACCATTGGTTATTGCACTGGTGTTTGTGGAGTTGGCTGGGGTTATGACAGACGGCTTTATCGTCGTCTCTGAGGTTCCCGAGCCGCTATTGGTTTTGTTCTGGTTGCTGGCGGCGGTAATGTTGGAGGTAATGTTGGTCGTGGTGGCAGCAGCAGCGGTGTCCGTTGCATTGGTACCTATTGGGTTGCCATTTGGATAGATGTTTGGCGATGCTGCTGTGTTGTTGTTGTTGTTGTTGCCAATGGCGTCCTGTTTGCCCGTACCATTGGTTATTGCACTGGTGTTTGTGGCGTTGGCTGGGGTTATGACAGACGGCTTTATCGTCGTCTCTGAGGTTCCCGAGCCGCTATTGGTTTTGTTCTGGTTGCTGGCCGTGATTAATGATTTACCTTTTGAGTAACTGTTTGCTGTCGCTGGCTCTCCTGCTGACGCAGTTTTTTTGGAGTTGGCTGGGGTTATGACAGACGGCTTTATCGTCGTCTCTGAGGTTCCCGAGCCGCTATTGGTTTTGTTCTGGTTGCCGGGAGTGATTAGTGAATTGTCTTTCAAATAGCTATTTTCTGCTGCTGCTCCTCCTGCTCCTGCCGTTTTATCATTACCAGCACCTGTTTTGAGATTCTCTTCAGGCACCTGGAAATCTTGATTGTCCGTAGGATTAATTATGTCTGGGGAAGGTGTTAGTATTAGTGAAATATTGGAAGTAATGTCTGAGTCAGGCGATGGTGTTTTGGCGGATGGTTTGTCCTTGATTTGATTGTTTTCCAGACTGGTTTTTCCGGCAGTAGACTGCGCGAATGATGGTGGTGATGACGTGAATGAGAGAAAATGAGATAAAGAAATCAGTGTTATTATTATTAGGGATAATAGAAGAAAACTCTTGATATTAATTATGTTGGTTTTTTTCAACACTAACAAAAATAAATAATAAGTTTTGCTTAAAAGTGTTTAGAAAAATACTTGTGATTACTGCTATACCCTATTTATATAACTTTGTAAACTTTGAAATTATGATTGAATTTGGGATGATTTTATATAATATTTTGACAATTATTGTTGCTGGTTCATTAGGGATTTGGATTTACCTGTTTTTTGTTTTGAAAAAATCATTTGAACTTTCTCCCCGTCTGCTGAAGCCAAATACGTTGGAGGCAAAAAAAAACAGTCTAGTTAGTGTGATAGTACCTGCCAGAAACGAGGAAAAATACATCAAAAACTGTCTCTCTAGCCTTTTAAACCAGTACCATTCAAATTATGAAATTATTGTCGTAAACGATAACTCCTCTGACGGCACCTTGGAGATAGTTCAATCCTTCAGAAATACTGGTAAAATAAAAGTATTTGAGGCAGGTGAAAAACCTGAAGGCTGGATTGGAAAAAATTGGCCATGCTATATAGGTTACCAAAAATCAAGAGGTGACTATCTGCTTTTTACGGATGCTGACACGGTGCATTCTAGACATAGCATTCAGGATTCTTTGCATACTCTTTTAGAAGAAAAACTAGACGTATTGACAGCTGTCCCAAATTTGCTTTATCCGACTTTTATTGTGAAAATGGTCCTTCCTATCCTTTCAATATTTATGTTTTCAAGGTATTCGCCATTGCGCGTTAATGACCCCAAAGTAAAACTGGGTTATCTCTTTGGAAGTTTCTTCATCATATCAAAAGATGTCTACAAAAAAGTGGGGACCCATGAATCTGTCAAGTCCGAAATAGTGGAAGACGGCGCATTGGGTAAAAAAATCAAGGAATGTGGATATCGGTTAAAGATGTTCCGGGGGGAGGATCTCTTGAGTGCGTACTGGGCAAGGGATTTTCATACACTTTGGAATTCCTTAAAAAGACTAATAATCCCGATATACTTTACAGACAAAAAAAATTCAATTTTGCTTACAATAGGTGTTTTTTTGTTGATGGTTTTTCCGTTTGTGATTTTGATCCATTCTCTTATCAATGTTGCACAGGAAAACAATGCCCACAACCCATACCTTGTTTTTTTGCTTGTTTTGGTTACCTTTGATGTAGCGGTTATATACTTTACCAATTACTATCAGTTGAAAAAGGCAAAAACACACAATGCAATCTATTTTTTAGGCACACCTGTTGGATGCTTTACCGTGTCACTGTCTTTTATCTGGTCTGTTATTTCTTCTGAGAAAAAAGGTGTTGTAAAATGGAGGGATCGAGTTTACCACTATGGCAGGTGAATATTTTTTCTTCTTCGATAAACATTGCTAAATTATTTTACAAAAATTTATAAATGATGGTTTTTTTTTGGATTTAAGGGATTAATATTCCGACACTTTTTAACAAATATATCGGATATGAGGCAAAGCTATTACTTGATGATGGAACCATATTCAACGGGGTTGGTTTTGGATTTCCAAAAACGGTTACTGGTGAAATTGTTTTCAACACGGGAATGGTTGGATATACAGAGACCTTGACTGATCCTTCATACAGGGGTCAAATTCTTTGTTTTACGTATCCGTCAATTGGAAATTATGGCGTCCCGTCCGAGTTTGATTTGGATGAGTACGGCCTTCCAAAATATTTTGAATCGTATGGCATTCAAACCTCGGGAGTTATCATCAATGATCTTTCCAATGTCTCAAGCCATTGGTCTTGTGTTAAAACATTGGATGAATGGTTATACCAACAAAAAGTTCCAGGGATTTATGGAGTTGATACCCGAGAATTAACAAAAAAAATTAGGATTGAAGGGGTGATGAATGGAAAAATAATAATCAATGGTGAGAGCAAATCAACAGCAACCGCTGTTGATAAAGGTGGTCAATTTGACTATGGCAGTCACAACTTTATGAATGATGTTTCAATCCAAAATCCCCAATTTTATGGAAAGGACTCTGATCCTTTGATTGCTTTGATTGATACCGGGACAAAATTTAGTATCATACGAAACTTGATAAAATCGGGCTTTAGTGTTATCAGGCTACCTTGGGACTCATCAATCGAGGAAGTCACCGCGTACAGGCCGAGGGGAATTGTCATAAGCAATGGTCCTGGTGATCCTGTGATATGTAGTGAAACCATACAAACTGCCTCTAAAATAATTGACAGTTCTATACCTACATTGGGAATATGCTTGGGGCACCAAATACTTGCATTAGCTGCAGGAGCAAGGACGCAAAAGCTAAAGTTTGGCCACAGGGGTCAAAATAAAACATGTGTTGATTTTGATTCAAACCATTCATTTATCACCAGCCAAAACCATGGATACGGTGTTGAGCTTGAGAGCTTGAGTGACACTGGATTTGAACTATGGTTTCAAAACATTGATGACAAAACCGTAGAGGGCATTAAGCATAAGTCTAAGCCAATAATCGCCGTCCAATTCCACCCTGAAGCATCGCCTGGGCCATTTGATTGTTTGTTTGTTTTCAGCAAATTTAAAGATCTTATTATAAATAACGGCAACAAAAATAATTGAGAAAGGGATGAGTTTAAATCAATATGTTGCACTGTTTCGATAAAATAATTATTATTTGATGATGTGGAATGCCAAAAAATAAAAACATAAAAAAAGTCATAGTGCTGGGCAGTGGAGCTATAAAAATCGGAGAAGCAGGCGAAAGCTAGACTTAAATCTAGCCGCTAATTTGACTACTCCGGTTCTCAATGCTTAAAAGCCCTCAAAGAAGAGAGTATTTCGAGTGTACTTGTTAATCCCAACATAGCCACTATTCAAACTGACAAAAAATTTGCAGACAAGGTTTACCTGTTACCAATCAATAGAAATTATGTTGAAAAAATAATAGAATTGGAGCGCCCTGACTCCATAATGCTCGGTTTTGGAGGTCAAACTGCGCTCAATTGCGGGGTTGATTTGTTTGATAATGGCATATTGAAAAAATATGGCATAAGTGTGTTAAACACCTCAATTGAAGGGATAAAAATAACCGAGGACAGGCAGAAATTCAAGGAAGCAATGATAAGCAGTAACATTCCTGTTTTAAGCAGTGCTCCCGCTTATTCATTTGAGGAGGCCCTTAAAATATCAAAAGAAATAGGATTTCCCGTAATCATTCGTGTTGCCTATACCCTGGGAGGAAGAGGGGGAGGAGTGGCCTATAATGAGTATGATTTGTTTGAGATTGTCCAGAGGGGACTTGCGTTAAGTATGGTTAACCAGGTCCTTATCGAAAGATACGTTGGAGAATGGAAGCAAATCGAATATGAAGTAATGAGAGATCACGAAGGAAATAGCGTTATTGTTTGCAATATGGAGAATGTTCTTGGGATGAGGGTCCATACCGGAGACAATATTGTTGTAGCCCCCTCACAAACACTAAATAATTATGAATATCATTTTTTGAGGGATGCTGCATTAAGGGCAACCTCCTATTGTAAAATAGTGGGAGAATGCAACATTCAATTTGGCCTAAATCCGCAGTCGGATGAATACTGCGCAATTGAGATAAATGCCAGGTTATCGAGATCGTCTGCATTAGCGAGTAAAGCAACAGGTTACCCGCTAGCATATATGGCTGCCAAAATTGGCCTTGGATACTCGCTTCCAGAACTTGTCAACAAAATTACCAAAGTTACCACCGCTTGTTTTGAGCCATCCTTGGATTATATGGTTGTTAAAATGCCAAGATGGGACTTTAAAAAATTCGAGTTGGTAAAACGAAAACTCGGAAGCACAATGAAGTCTGTGGGAGAAGTTATGGCATTGGGAAAAAACTTTGAGGAGGTCATCCAAAAGGCAGTCAGGATGTGCGAGATAGGCAAAGACGGACTGGTTGCAAACAGTGCTGATTCAGACGTTGGACTGCCAAATAAAAAAACCGACGATGAGCCTTCCCCCGATACATCTGAAATAGAAAAGGTTGAATACTCATTAATGAATCCAGACGATGAAATCATATTCAATATTGTAAAAGCCATGAAGATTGGGTTGAGCATCGACAGGATAAACAGACTATCGTTTGTCGATCCCTGGTTTCTTGTAAAAATCAAAAACATTGTGGATGAGGAAATTAAATTAAGAAAATCAAAGTTTGATATATCTTTGATCTCTGAAGCCAAAAAACTAGGTTTTTCTGACAAACAAATAGGCAGGTGCTTTAACCTTGAGGAGCATCAGGTAAGGGAGCTTAGAAAAAGATTTGGAATCGTCCCTGTAATAAAACAAATTGATACACTGGCTGCAGAATGGCCTGCAAAAACAAATTATCTGTACCTTACATACGGCGGTGAGTATGATGACGTTTCAGACGTCCCTAGTTCAGGTGATGGCAAAAGCGCTATTGTTTTGGGTGCCGGTCCATACCGTATAGGCAGCAGTGTTGAATTTGATTGGGGAACTGTAAACATGGTTTACGGTTTAAGGGAGAACGGGATAAAGAGTATTTCTATTATCAATTGCAATCCTGAAACCGTTTCCACAGACTATGATGTTCCTGATCGGCTGTATTTTGAGGAATTAACCCTTGAGCGGGTATTGGACATATGCGAGAAAGAAAAACCATTTGGTTTGGTTACATGTGTTGGTGGCCAGAGTGCAAATAACCTTGTTTCTAAATTAAATAACTATGATATACGGATACTGGGAACGTCAAGCCATGATGTGGATAAAGCTGAAGATCGTTCAAAGTTCAGCAATCTGCTAGATTCGCTGCTGATAAAACAACCACCGTGGAAAATTTTTACCAGTCTGGAAAAGGCCAAAAACTTTGCCTTGGAGGCAGAATATCCGATGCTTGTCCGACCCTCATACGTGCTTAGCGGCTCTGCAATGAAGGTTGTTTGGAGTGAGGATCAGTTGGAGCAATTTATTAGGGAAGCGTCAAATGTCAGCCCTGATTACCCCATTGTGATAAGCAAGTTTTTGGAAGATGCGTCTGAGGTGGAGGTAGATGCAGTTGGGAGCTCCGACAGGATTGTGATTGGCTCAATTATTGAACACATTGACAACGCCGGCATTCACTCAGGTGATGCCATGATGTGCATTCCCCCATGGAGGTTGAGCAGAAAAACTATTGACACAATCATGGACAACACCATTAAAATTGGAAAATCCCTTCATGTTAAAGGCCCCTTTAATATCCAGTACCTTGTTAAGGATGATGAAGTTTATGTAATCGAAGCGAACATCCGCGCATCTCGCTCTATGCCTTTTGTTTCAAAGTTTTTTGGGATAAACCTCATAGAGTTGTCTGCAAAATCAATTTTGGGAGTTAAGTTACCCGCTTTAGAAAATGATCATTGGCTTAAAAAGTCGGGATTTGGAATAAAGGTGCCACAATTTTCGTTTATGCAACTTGAGGGGGCAGATATTGTGTTGGGGGTAGAGATGCAATCGACCGGGGAGGTTGCCTGCTTTGGAAACACGTTTTACGATGCACTGTCCAAGTCCTACACTGCAGCGGGTTACTCGTTGCCGTTATCGGGTTCAGCTTTAATTACCGTTGGAGGCATCAAAAATAAGGAAAAGCTTCTCCCATTGATTTCCATGATCTCGTTGATGAACTTTAGAATCCTAGCAACCGAACACACTGCTGAATATTTTGAAAAGTCTGGCTTTAAAAACGTAGATTTGGTCTATAAAATCAGCGAACCTGAAAGGCACCCCAATATCCTGAATCTGTTAACCAACAGAAAAATTGATTTTATAATCAACATACCATCGACATCCACCGTGGAAAAGTATGTTGGGATGCTGTATGACGAGTACCTGATTCGCAGGAAGGCCGTTGAGATGGGCATACCGGTACTTACAACCGTTGAAAGCGCCATTTCGTTTATTAAAACCTTGGAATGGATGCAAAGTAATTCCCCAACAACAAACCCGATATAGTGTTAGTTTGTTTTGACTATAGGATTTTACTCAGCTCATTTTCCGATCCGATAATTGCGCCCTCCAGTGAAATAACAAAAACTTGATCAATTGCCCATTTTTTTTTATTGATCAAGTTATTCAACAACGGAAGATTGGATTTTTTTTTGGGTCTTTTTTCATTGGCAAATCTGTGGTAGTAATTTAGGTATTTGTTAAAATGGGGGATAACTATAAACTCCATTTTTCTTTCCTTGTTTTTGCTTTCGTTTTTTTTCAAGATGATTCTAACCCATACCTTTTGGCCGTTTAGTATGTTTCCCTCCTTTACCAAAATTGGGTGAAGGTGTCCTGCCACTATTTTATTTATGTTGTTTCCGATTGTGGGTGTTGTGTGACCATGTGTCAACAAAGTGTTATCCACTTCCATGCCCCTCATCGACATTAGGTTAACATCGTTTGATATCAGGTGAACTATGTTGCCATCATGGTTCCCGGGAACCAAGTAAATGTTGCATATCTTGGACAGTGACTCCAAAAAATAGGGAACGTTATTCCATTCAGAACGGGTTATGACATTAGTGGATGATTTTAAATCCCCCAGTATGATGAGGTTTTTTATCCGTGTTTTACATATTGTCTGTGATAGGACATCCAGCTGCTCATCAACGCTTTTCTTCGGGTCAATGTAAACCCCCTTTTTATTTATTTTGTCCTCAAAACCAATGTGGATGTCTGTTATCACTAGGTATTTATCGGAATCTGAAACCTCCATTATCAGGATGGGATAAGGGTACAGCGGAATAAAACAACTCATCTAATTTTAATATCCGGTAGGTCGAGGTTGTTTAAATTGTTATTAGGACATTCCTGCTTTGCTGTTGTTGTCATTATGTGCATAAACCAGTTTTTTATCTTGGCTTAAAGCAGCAAAATTAACCAACCAAACCAAACCAAGCCAACCACGCAGGCAAGCAGACAACAATGCAGAGAACAAACAAACAAAAACCAAACGAGGAATCGGTCAGAAAACCCATCATGTGATGCTGTTTTCCTACTTTTTTTATGCAATTGTTTTGCGCAAAATGAAAATAGGAGAAAAAGGGGGAGGAGGACGGAAAGAAAATGGTATTGACCGAGAAAGGGGATGCATGAACTAGATTTAGAAAACTGGTTTTCTTTCCTGAGGTGAACATGCAGATATTCATCTCGCAAACTGGATTTAACGTGGAAGGGGGATGGGTATGGAATAACGCCGTACAGGTGGCAGGGTTTAAGGATGGTGTGGCTGGAGCCAAAAACACCTATGGTCTGCTACTGCTATTGATGTGGGGCTACGGATGCAACTATGAATTATGCAAGAAAGCGCAGGAATTAATAAAATATTTTATAGTTTACCCAAAAGTTTCGCTTATATATGCGTTTGATGCAATTATAGTGATATTTTTTTGGCACAAAACAGTTTTCCCATGAAACAGTGGCATTTAGAACATGTTGAAAAAACCATTAAAAAATTCATAACTGGACTTCCTGAAACTGCCACTATATGGGAAAAAAGACAGCATAAAAAATACGGCACAATTGCAAATTGCTGCAAACAGATAGATTATGACTTAGTACACGGTGTGACTGTGGAAGAAGTACTTGGTGTACTGCAAAAAATTAAAGATGACACGGTATTTGCACCTGTTTTGCAGCATGAAGGTTCCACTCGCAGATTCAATGAAATTGAAAGATATGTGGTTTCTTTAAGAAATGTGGAGATGGGTTGACCCGCCCGTCATGGCAGTTGTGCCCCATCTAAGCCTGGAATGTTTAATGCTGCGCACTATAGTTGTGTGGCAATGTAGGTAAAATCTTTGGGAATCGTTATCGAATGTTCTCCACCGTGCTACACGTTACTAATATAATATATTTACCCAAAAACTTGAGCTGTCGTTGTTTCTTTTTTTTATGAATTTGTGGCGAGAAATACTTTATTTTTTTTAACTTTATTGTTTTTGCCATGGATATGGAATTTGTTGATGCTGCACTATAGGGCGCAAACCAACTGTGTTGATTACCGATATTTGTGGAGTTTATGTGAGTGCAAAAAATAAATTTAAAGGACTAGCACTGTGCTGTTACTTTGGATTACTTTAGTTTGGAAAAATTATCTGATTCAGTCAATAGTGTGTAGTTTGATATTTGAAATGCCTGGACTTTATCTGTTACTGGTATTGTAAACGTCGCTGTAGTTAAGGGTGGTATGCTAAAGGGTTCAGTTTGGGCCTTCCAAACCCCCGCCAATTCTTTGTTTTTATTGTATGTAATGGCTATTACATTTGTATTGCCAGAAGCTGATGCTTTGTCGGTGTTTTGAATTTTTCCATTTATGAAATAAAATCCAGTCATATCCAAGCGTGAGTCATTGGAAACTGTCACAAGCTTTTTATCCTTGTATTCTGTAAATCTGAATTTAAAGTCCACTTTGTAATCCTTTATTCTGTCGTTTATTTTTTTATCATAAACCAAAATATCAAATGGCGTTATTTCATATGGGTTTAGTGTTGTTAGTTCTGTCTGCTTGCTAAAATTGCCGAGGGATTTTTTGTCCTTGTCCAAAAAATCGGCAGAAACGACTACCTGGTCTATGGTTTTGTTCCCGGTGTTCTGAAGTATTCCTATTAGATGCTTGTATTTGTTCTGGTCTAAAGTCAACTTGACCTGAATCGTTTTCAAATCATCATTGGGAGAAGAGTGTTGTGGCATTGGTGCTGATGATGGTGATGCCGCTGCTGACTCAAAATTATTTGCCAAAGAAAATGAAAAAAAGAATGAAGTTAGCATGATAGTCAGGAATAACGCTAAATCTGCTTTACTGGATAGCAACAGGGTTATTGACTTTGACATAATACTATACATGTACCCAAAGTACCTTTTATCGTATTTAAAACACGCATGACATTACAATTGAAATATTTTTAAATTGATTGAATTAACCTTCATTTGTGAAAATATCCGAAGGTTCGCTTGTCCTGTTTTTTTACAATGGTGACAAGAAATGGCTAATCAGGGTTGAGAAAGAGAAAATACTGCACACTCACATAGGCATAATCGATGTTGGCTCCACCATTGATCTTGATTACGGATCTTTTGTCATTACCAACAAAGACAAAAAAGTTTACCTTCTTCCCCCGAGCATTCATGACTTTGTGATGAAGTCCCAAAGAACAACCCAAATTGTATATCCAAAAGATTATGGATACATTGCTGCGAGAACCGGGCTGAAAAATGGCTTTAGGGTGCTGGAAATTGGAACTGGGAGTGCTGCCTTGGCCACCTTTATGGCAAGCATCGTGATGCCTGAAGGTCATGTGTACACATTTGATGTTAACGATGAATTCATGTCCATAGCAAAAAAAAACCTGGAAAAATCCGGAATGAATGACTTTGTAACACTGTCCCACTATGATGCTGAAAAAATCTCACAAATTCAGGATATTGACTTGGTGATAATCGACCTTGGCGATCCATGGATGTATCTTGATGTTGTCCATCCATGCATGAAAAGTGGGGCCTCTGTGGCCTGTATATGCCCCACTATGAACCAGCTTGAAAAACTGGCGACCCAGTTTTTTCCAAGTGGGTTTATTGACATTGAATGCGTTGAAACTTTCTTAAGAAGGATTGAGGCACGAGAGGGAAAAACCCGACCATCCATGAGGATGATAGGACATACCACCTACCTTGGGTTTGCCCGAAAGGTCCTAGAATAGCATAATGGTATTTACCAGGACCAGCATGATCAAAAACTGGATTCTATTTTTCATTGCTGCAACATCAACATCCGGTCATGGTTTTTTAGAATAGACACAATGTTGCAGAGGCTTTCAGTTTTGGATGTGTGCCAGGTTTCAGAAGGGGGAGGCATGGTGGTGGCTCTGCTGCTGTTTTTTTTTTGCTGGTTTTTGCCCTGACGCTGCTGTTGGTTGAGGAAGACATTCATCGAGTTATTACACATTGTTTGCCGTGATGCTATGTTATGGATTCAAGATTGGTCAATTCCTCTAATGTTTTCTTGGAATTGTTGTTGTTGATCGATTCCAGTTCCTTTCGGGCAAGATCAGAATAGTTCAGATAAGTGTTTTCCATTATTTCGACACATTTGTTATCCTCGTCATTTTGTTTCACAAAAATGTTAAATAATCTGTCTTCGTTGTTATAGTCAATTAAATCGTCATGTATTTGGTAGGCAATTCCCAATAACTTTCCATAATTGGCAAGCGCATTAATCTCCTTATCATTTCCCGACCCTAGAATCGCCCCTATTTTTGCTGACGCCTCGAACAACGAGGCTGTTTTGTTTTCTATTACTTTTATGTAATCATTTTGGGATATGTGCTGATTTTTGACCAGCCTCAGCTCCATCATCTCCCCCTCACTCATCTTTAGCACCGCATTGGAGAGTTCTTTTGACACATGGTTGTTGCTTATCTTTGCCCCAATGTTCAATATGATGCCTAGGATAAAATCTGCTGTCAATATGCTTGCGTTGTACCCGTATTTTACATGAAAGGATGGCATGCCCCTTCTAATGTTGTCCGAATCGATTATGTCATCGTGGATTACTGATTCGGTGTGCAGCAGTTCAATGGCTGTTGAAACCGTGTAAATGTTCTCTATGGCCCTTGAGTTTAGGGACTCAAGGTTACCGTTGTTTAGGCTTTCTGCGGATAGGGTTAGAATAAGGGGCCTTATTCTTTTGCCTCCATCACAAGCATATTTTAGGGGTAAAAAGAACTCTGACCATGAATACAATTCCAATTCTCTTTTTAAAGAATCATTAATTTTATTGATGTAGTTATAAAATTTTTTAACGAATGGATTTAAAAGAAAATCTCTATTGTTCAAATATTCTTCCTAGCCGTCTTATTTAAATTAAAATCATCTTATTAATGCTTGCTTGCCTTTCAATCTCAACCTGATGCTGCTCTGGAAGGTGTGAATAAGGGTAAGGATAATATTAAGGTCCCATCTTTGTTGTCAAAACCAACACCTAGAGCAGATCTGCACCTATGGTGATTTAGCCATGGCAGCCTGGCAGTAATGGATAGAGATCTGCCAAAGACCCATGTCCCCATTCTTCACATTGGTCATTCACCTATGAACGGCTTTCAATTTTTTGGTGTGAAGTGCCATGACTCGGAAACTTGGTCATACCCGTTGCCAGACGCGGTATTGATGCAGGTTGTGGACGTCGTCAACCCTTGCTGGCTTGTCCTACAAAAGGTCGTTTTTGGAAGCGGTAGATGACTACGATGGTGGTGGTGACCGAGGTAGCTTTCATGGTATTAGGTGGTGTGTCCTAGTAGGCAAGGAGCCAAGCCCTGCTCCATAAAGTAACGTGGTGCAAAGATTAATGATCCATCCATCCTCCAAACAACCCATCCAAAACATGCTCTTTAATGCCTGGTCGCCTCCCAATAGTTTTAGGGGCTGTTAAAGCCGTGGGCATCCTGTGAGTGGATGCATTTGACTTGCACCTTCATAGACTGTCGAACTGCTGTACCTCCTTCGCTGGACTTTTAATACCTTGGTACATCCATATGGCTGCAAATAAAGGTATTATGTCAATTGTGCCTGTCTGCAAACAAGACACAGTATCTGCTGGGGACCCGCACACAATTATTTGGGGTGTGTGGTATAGACTAGTATAAAGAATTTACCATTTGCAAGTATCCCCCTATGCTGACATGTAATGGTTATAAATAGATAATAATACCCGATAATGGATAAGACAAATAACAGGTATCCATACACCTCCATTAACAAGAGAAAGGCCATGGTATATTCTTTGTTTATTAACGTCTTGGTGATATGCTATAGGGGGGATTAGACGCTCTCCAACAGCCTCTTCCTATTGCTTAAAGCAATGGCGGTGTCATTAGGGACACCAATTTATTATGAATTACCCATCAGTATATCTATCATCGAAATACTTTTATATATATAACAAGGTTCAAATCCAAAATATGGCACCGTCAGCTAGCCCAAACTGTATCTTGCTTAATGTGGAGCCGCTTAGAATGTTGCTATTTCACCACCTCGACAACACCCCCACTCTGCCATCCAATGGAATAGGGAGTGACAGTGATAGGGCATCTTTCCAGTGAAATGATTGAACGGGGTTCGGATCCCCACCTCGACGTGGCCTGGATTCAACACCGTGACCTGTAAACCATGAGTGTCGTATGGTTGGGCATTCGCCGACCTCACCTGACTCATTTACATGCAATTGGAAGGGGGATCATCATCATCCGTGCTTTTGAGGGTCCACGCCTAGATACTCCCAATCTTTACCTGCTGGTAAATACGCACAGGGTCAAATACCTTGCCGTCTACATGTGGCGGCTCTCGTCAGTAAGGTGTCTGCAACAACTTTAGTGGGCATTACCACACTGAGGTGATTAGGAGGACAGTTTGAAAACGTAGGTTTTTTGCTGTTTCCCTCACTATCTTGAAATTTTGTGTTATTGTTGTGGCGTAAGTTGCCAAAACTTTGATATGTCGGAAAAGAAGCGATGCTCCGGCCGGGATTTGAACCCGGGATCTGCGACTCGAAAGGGCCTTCCTCCTTACCGAATCCCGTAAGGTTGAGCTTGGGAAAGAGGGTTGACAAAAGCGGCACCTCCTTGTCCAATAGGTGGGTTATCTTTTTCCTGATGATGGACTTTAACTTGTACTCGTAGGACTTTGAAACCTGCTTTTGGCCCTGAAGGTATTGGATCTCTGACTTGGAGAGAAGGGACATGGCTAAGGTAAGGGGAAAAAGTATTAAAGGGTTAAGCCTTTGCCCTTTGTCAATCAGGTGCATGCATTTGTGTCTGTTATCATTTAATGCTGTCCTGTCAGACAAAAGAATCAGGGAATCAGGACTCTTAAACTCTTTGGCTATATGCATACTTGTCCTAAAGTGATTCTGAAGCGAGACGAAAAGGAGAAACTAGTTATCCAGCTGGCAGAGGCCGGCAAGACCACAAGGCATATAGCTCAGGTAGCCCACATATCTCTAAAAGACATAGGTACCATAATCAGAAAACACACCGGGGAGGATTCAGATTGTCAAGGCGGTAGTAAATCACTGTATTCCAGGGCATTCAGGCTTTTTAAGGAGGGCAAAAGCTTGGTGGACATCGCCATTACCTTGGACATAGAAACAGATGAAGTGTTAAGCATGTATTCTGACTACCTGCGGCTGCTGAACTTGCAAAAGTTGATGACTATATATCGGGAGATGGAAGATGACATATATCTCCTGGAATATCTTTATCATGACCTAAAAAATGAAGGCCTTTGTAACAAGATAGACATTTTCAATATTATCCAGATGGCGGGAAAACTGAAAGAGCCTTAATTGTGAACTTTATGAAGTCGCAGGGGAGATTGGCAAGCTGAACTCAATAAAGTTCCAGCTGGAAAGGGATGTGGACGACCTGACAAAAAGGATAGACGAGTATGATGCCATGCTTTTGGAAAGGAGCCAGCAAGCAAGACAGTTTTAAAGGTGCTGTCAAGGTTGTATGTTTATCAAGGGTGGCTAGATATGGGACTATCAAAATGGAAGATACCCGTAAACATTTCCTCTGCTTTGTTTAGTGTCAGTGTTATGCTGTTTTTTACAGGACGATAAACACAAAATGAAATTGCAGTGTCAAATGCCCTATTCCATATAAATCGAAAAACTTACCAATCTTCCATATATGAACATTTTACGGTGTCTGTTGATAATATCCGCATTAGCATCCTTGTTGGTCACGGGGCCGAATTTGGTCTCCAGTCCAAGCGTATGCCGACCTGCTGGTGGTGGTGACAATGATGGCGATTATAAAATCACCAAGGACTACAAGGACAGCATCCAAAAGGACGTAAACGCAAAATCCGAAAAAACAAACCAGCATTTAGGCCAGGACAACCTCTGCTATAGGGACGACGGTTGCGAGCAGGCAAACGAAGGCCAACAGTTAGAGGGCAAAGACAACACCGCTTCAGGCTTCAATGACCAGAGATCTATTCTTGCTAATACCACCACTTCAGCGTTATCGCCTGGAACACAAGGCTCTAATGGAGATAGAGATCAAGGGCAACAAGGGCCTCCAGGAACACCACAACCACCACAACCACCTCAGCCATCATTTAGTAATCCGGTACCTTTGGACAATCGCCTGGGAGATCAAACCGACCCGCATATTGCATCTTCTGGGAGCAGTGTATACGCTGTGTGGACAAATGGTTCTCTTGTTCAGGGTAACATATTGTTTGCGAAAAGCACAGACGGTGGTGCTACATTTAGCACTCCTATTCCATTAAGTGATCAAACTACCTCATTTTCATTTTTACCGGACGTTGCTGTGGACAATAATAACAACAATAATGTGTATGTTGTGTGGGCCCGAGTTACAACTGTAAGCGAGGTAGTCATTGTAAAGAGCACAGACGGTGGTGTCAACTTTGGTCCACCCGTTGTATTGAATCCGGGGCCTCTCGCAAATGGCAGAAATGGGGAGGTAGCTGTCTCTGGAAATAACGTATATGTGACATGGCAAGACTTTAGCACTTCTCCAGATGGAAGTGATTCAGAAACATTCTTCGCATCAAGTACAGATGGTGGAGCAACTTATAGTACCCCTATCAATATAAGCAATAATCCAGGAACGCTCTCAAAAAATCCATCAATAGCTGCATTTGGAAGCAATGTACACGTTGCATGGTCGGATTGTGATAACCTGATGACCAATTCCAACTGCAAAATACTATACACTAAAAGCAGCAATGGGGGACTTGGTTTTACCTCCCCCGTTGCCTTGACTGCTCCTGAATCTTCACTTCCTGACATTAAGGTATTTGGAAACAACGTATACGTGGTATATGGTCAGGCATATCCTGTTAACGGTGTCATAGAGAGAGATGTGTTTTTACTAAAAAGCACAGATGGTGGGCAAAGTTTTGGCAGTCCTGTTAACTTGAGTGCTAGTTACCACCAGGTACAGTTTCACAAAACCCACACATTGACGTGGATGTTAATAATGCGGCTATAACATGGGAAGAAAGATTGACTTCTCCAACTTCCCATGCTGAAATATTTTTTGTGGGTAGCACTGATGCAGGCAATACCTTCAGTGAGCCAATCAGCATAAGCAGTAGTCTAGGGGACTTAAATTCTATCTTGAATGACGTTGCCATATCGGGCACTAATGTATATGCTATATGGAATGTTTTTGAAATTAATGACTTTAACATATACTTTGCAAAGGGTAATCTAAACCCGTCATAACCAGGTTATCCCCATCATCATCATATCCTAACTCCCGTGGATATTTCTTCATCCACAGGTCCGCGTGTATTGGCTAGTATAATCATCCAAGGGTGGTAAACAATCATTCACAACATTCTTTATTTTCAACTTATCTATGACAATTGTAATACACAGAAGAAAACAAATTTATCATGGACTTAAAAATCCTGGTTTAACATCTACTTTCCCTAATTTATATGACAATTAAATCAAGAATTGTAGTATATGTTAATTCTGTATTGTTTCTGCTAGTAATGTTATGTTAATTTTTTACACCCACTTACTTGAGAAACAAGCTTTACTTTTTAATATACTTACTCTTAATATATCTTAAAAGATCGTTAATTTCACCTATGACCAATGCAAAAAATATTTTATTGATATTAGCAATCACGTTGTTATTAATAATGGGAACAAGTATTATTCCAATTCAGTCATATGCAGACCAACATAAAAAAACTAGTGAATTTAAATCATCAATAAAAGAAAGCACTAAAGTAGACAAAAAGAGTGCAAGCCAAAAAACGGAACAAGACAATATATGCTATAGAGATGCCGATTGCAAGCAAGCAAATCAAGGCCAAGAGATAATTGGCAAAGACAATGAAGCAAAGGGGTTCAATGAGCAAAGTAAGACTATCCAACAATCAACCTCAACACCAACTCCAACTCAACCACCAACTCCAACTCAACCACCAACTCCAACACCACTAACCTGTGTACAGTGTTTCACCACTTTCCTTATTTCATCACAAATACTTCAAGTCGAAGATAATGTAGCAGCCTCAATTTCTGCATTTTGTAATGTTGACCCTATCGTTGAGTCTGGCCTTATATTGCTTTTACAAAGTATAGGAGTTGATCAAATCAAAATTAATGCTCTTATAGAATGTTTAAGAGCTGCAGGAATAAATTTTGTTTGAACCTAACATAATTCACAACTATATTTTTTTAATTTTTTTTTAATTTCTCTAATCAATTCGAATTCGTTATTTTGCCAATAAAATGCCACAGTGTCAGTAAATCCCACCTGAATCGCTGTACATGCATAAACACAAACGATATGACGGTTCAGAAGGAACCGAATTGGTATAAGGAGGGATTCGTGATGATACACCATCGACAGCAGTATGAATCAAGTATCGTGGACAGATTATTAGCTGCTGTTATACAATTGCACGCAGGTCAATAGCCTAACACTCACCATCTTCCATCCTTAAATCATAGCATCAAAACTCTTCCATGGAGGAGATGTCTTATCAAGTTTAATCTCCTCAAATCCCATTGATAGAGGTTGCTTAGGTATAATTTATAATTTGTATCTCCTGATAATTTCCTACCTAAGTTGAAATAGTATTAAAGTATGCCGACAATTCTGGATATTTCAAATATACTGACATAATCTAACCATTAGTTATGAATAACAGTTTAAAACATTTACCGATTGTACTTATTATAGTGATTTCAATAGCATCAATGTTTGCTATTTTGCCAAATCTAAATTCTCTACAACAACAATCAGTGTATGCTGCAAGTCTTAAAACTTCGGATTTAAAACAGGACATAAAACAACATGTGAACCAAGACAACGTCTGTCATAGATCTGATGGTTGTGAACAGGCAAATGACAACAAACAGATAACGGGCAATGACAATACGGCAGCAGGCTATAATGATCAGAGTGAGAACATACAACACCAACAGCAACCTGCTGTATCCCCAACATCACCAACAGCGTCAGGCAATGGTACAACACCAACGCCACAAACAGGGTCCCTCCTAGTTACAAAAGACGTTAAATGTCTTCAAGGCTTTACATGTCCACAACCATCGGATTTTACAATGCATATCACAGGGGCTCCTGGAAATAACAATCCGAATCCAAGTTCATTTGCCGGCTCTTCAGGTGGCACCAATGTCGCGGTAAATTTAGGTACCTATAATGTAATTGAGGACGTGCCAACTAATGCACCTGTACAATTAAAATTGGTACAGCACTTTGGTTCAGGCTGCAGTGGCAGTATAAATACAGCTGGTGAAAACAAGAAATGTGATGTATTAAACGAATACGTACAAAAAACATATATATTTTTAAATAAATGGGGATCTGAAGGAACAAGCGATGGACAGTTTAAAACCCCGGTAGGTATTGCGGTAAATCCCTCTACAGGTAATGTGTTTGTAGTAGAGTTTGACAATGAACGTGTACAAGTATTCGACAGCAGTGGCAACTTCATAACAAAGTTTGGATCTCATGGTGGTGGTAATGGACAATTCAATCTTCCAGCAGGTATTGCAGTAAATCCATCTACAGGTAATGTGTTTGTAGTAGAGCGAAACAATGACCGTGTACAAGTATTCGACAGCAGTGGCAACTTCATAACAAAGTTTGGAACTGGTGGTACAGGCGATGGACAGTTTCTTGATCCGAATAGCGCTGCAGTAAATCCATCTACAGGTAATGTGTTTGTAACAGATACTGGCCATAACCGTGTACAAGTATTCGACAGCAGTGGCAACTTCATAACAAAGTTTGGAACTGGTGGTACAGGCGATGGACAGTTTAATGCCCCGGTAGGTATTGCGGTAAATCCATCTACAGGTAATGTGTTTGTAGTAGACTTTAACAATAACCGTGTACAAGTATTCGACAGCAGTGGCAACTTCATAACAAAGTTTGGAACTGGTGGTACAGGCGATGGACAGTTTGATGGTCCTAGAGGTATTGCGGTAAATCCATCTACAGGTAATGTGTTTGTAACAGATACTGGCCATAACCGTGTACAAGTATTCGACAGCAGTGGCAACTTCATAACAAAGTTTGGAACTGGTGGTACAGGCGATGGACAGTTTGATGGTCCTAGAGGTATTGCGGTAAATCCATCTACAGGTAATGTGTATATAGCTGATACTGGCCATAACCGTGTTCAAGTATTTACCCTCGAACCTTAACCGCTAAAATATAGATAAATGTAGAAAAAGGTTAACAGTAATATTTAATCTAATACTCTATAGATGAAGCAAACCATTCATCTTTTCTTAACCACCAAAATAATCACTTTTAATCTTGTTTATGTCATCATATTATCGTTTTCATCGGATGCTGAAGAATCTTCTATGTTTGACATGTTGTCATTTTTCACCACCCGAATCATGCTTGGCTAATAACCCAGTTTAAAGATTCTATTGCTCATACGTGTCAAAGGGACGACAGAATTTCATAGGAGCGCAGCCTTGCGGCATGCTCGTATATGTGCGAGACAGCCATGATATCGTCTACCTGCGTCCTGTCCAAATAGGACTCCAGGCTCCCTTTGACAGTGGCTGGTCCCCAACAAAAAAATACCTGAGCCTTTGCTCCACAGCCTCCTTCTCACCTTTGCTTTATACGCCATCAATGTCGTTTACCTGGGATTGTAATGGTGCGTGGTTTCCCCTGATCATTTCCAGTGCCCTCACCTGTGTGGATGTGAACAGGCGACTGGCCTCTATGTCTGTGTCAGCCGCAACCACATTGACAGCAGCTAAAAACGTAAGGCTCCTTCAGGGTTTCAGAGGGCTTGAATCCTTCTCGATAGGCTGCAACAGCCGTATCCAAGGCATCCAAGTATGCTGGAGCAAAATGGCTTGCAAAGGCAAAAGGCAGGCCCAGCTGGGCGCTGAATGTGCTTGAGCCCAGCAGCCAGATTGGGACTTTCAGCCCCTCGCCTGGGGTTGCCCTAACCTTGGCCCCGGGTTTTGGCGGACCAAGGTAGTTTTGCAACTCCATAACGCCATTGGGAAAATCCTCCTCCAGACCGTCCAGGTTGCGCCTTAAGGCCATGGCTGTACTTATGTCTGTGCCGGGTGCGCGGCCAACCCCAAGGTCAACCCTGCCGGGATACAGTGATTCCAGGGTTCCAAACTGCTCTGCTATTACAAGCGGGGCATGGTTTGGCAGCATCACACCGCCAGAGCCCACCCTTATTGTGGAAGTGCCTGCTGCTATAAACCCAATAAGCACAGAGGTGGCGGTGCTTGCTATGCCCTTGGTGTTGTGGTGCTTTGCCAGCCAGTAGCGTTTGTATCCCCACCGCTCGGCATGCCGGGCCAAATCCAAGCTGTTTTGCATTGACTGGCCTGGGGAGCCACCGCCTGCATTTACCATCACCAGGTCAAGAATGGACAATGGCGTGCCCACATTTTTTGTTGGATGCTTCAGTGCCATGGTAGTAGTAGTTATGCAAGTCCGATGCTTTTATTCTTCAATCAGCGTATGATTTAAGCAACATTGAGTACCGAATAAATGGGTTTAGCCTCTGTTTACAACATGGTACCAGGGATAAACTTGACCGGAGCCGATTCCTAGGCTGATGCCCATATCATCAATGACAGTCATGGAAGCAGGAAGATAAATTCACCGCCGCTTCGTCCATATGACATATTACAAGAAACGAGCACACTACAACCATTTTATAGATATCTGCAGTATAGGCAGCTGCCTTTTACAAATAGTAGCCGCAATTTACTTTAGACACATACACTAAAAGAAAACACAAAAGAGCAGAGATTGGTAGCAAGGAGCATCAGTCCTCAAAAATATTCTATATTTAGCGATGAATATGATTTAAAAATTTGAATTAATTTTAGTCCGGAGTTATAACCACAGGAGTGACCTCTATGGGATCAAATAAAAAATTTGACCTCCAGGGTGTCAAAGTCTGTCCAAATGTTGTACCCTGTGAACACCATAACGTGAAAATGCCGGTGTGGGACATATGTGTAGCCTGTCATGCCAACCCTGGCTATCTCCTGGCCTGCGCGCACTTGTTGGCCCACCATTACCTTTGCGCTGCCATATTCGAGGTGGTCGTATCGCGAGTATTCCCCGTTTGGGTGCATAATTGTGATAAAGTTGGTGTAATTCCAGTATGATGGATCAGGGCCTCCAACATTGGAGTCATCATGGACATAAATCACTGTTCCGTTTGCCGCGGCAAGGACAGGAGTACTTTGTGGAGCAACCAGGTCAACCGCATTTCTGAGGATGCCAAAATGCACCGGGGAGGAGGTTCTGTCTATTCTTTGCAGAAGGTCTTTTGGCACTGGTATTGTATACTTGTTTAGACTAATCATTAAAAAATATTCGCCACCTTTTACACTACTTTAATAAACTACTATAAAAGGAATTGGCAATTGCCGAATCTTTTAGTAGATTCTAATTACTTTTATTGCTTTTTTGTTGTTGTTGTACTGTAAACTGTAGTGGTGTTGTTGGTAGAGGTAGATGCGTTAACGTTTGAATTATTTGCATCTAACTGCTGATGCTAATTGTCTTGTATTTTGTTCAAATGTTTTTGCTGTGTTTACGCCCATGTTTGACAGGTGTTTTGAGTTGTCTTTTGCCTGTTGCATCACTGATTTCCATGAGTCCAAGTTTGAGAATATGATGTTGTTTGTGAGTCTTATGGCTAACACTGTGTTGTCTGCGACATTGCTGACAAACCTTGCGTATGCCTTGGTTGCTGCGTCAGGTGATGAGAACCTTGTGACTAACCCGTTAAAGCTTTCGTTGTATGGCTTCCATGCTGATTGGAGTGAGCTGATGATTTCCTTTTGTGAGTCGATGTCCTCCTCTGAAACCTCTTTTGCGGTTTGGAGTGATTGTTCCTGGTAGCTGTTCACGATGTTGTTGATTCGGGGAATCTGGTTCTTTGACTCGTCTATTGATTTTTTGATGTTGTCTTTGGCCTCGTCAAGTGACCTGTTGACTGACTCTTTGAAATCATTGGTATTGGTATTATTGTTATATGAGTAACTTTCTTGTGTTTCTATTTTCTTTGACATCACTATCTGTAGGTTAACATGCTATATAAAGCCTGGTATTCAACGGTTTTTAATACCAATTATTTACAGAAGAGTGACTGACCACATGCTCAGGAGTTATGGCGGTCTGTATTGCCAGCTTGACCATGCGCCCATAAACGTAACAAAGACACCTACCTTACTCTTTGGCTAGCTGCGGATCGAATATGGTTAGGCCCATGCCATTTTTGCTGTAGTTAAGTTCACCCAATTCCCTTACTTGATCCCTTTTTACGTATTTCCTCTGCCTTACACTATGTACTAATTCCTTATCTGGTACATTTTTTTTTCTGAACGTAATGGTACATTCCTGTCATTGCTTTTGTAAAAAATATTGTTAAAGGTCATGGGCAGGACTGGTAATATAGCATTGCTGCAACTAACTTATTTTTCCGAAACCTACATCTACAACCTTTCCTGTCCTTCTGTCAATTTTTCCTTTGATCCATACTTTTCCACTATCGCCTATCTTTTGAAATAGGGGAACCATATACTTGCGTATGTTGCCATACAACATATAGAACTCAAATTCCAGGATATCACCTTCAGGCTCATGTGGTTTGTTGTTATGGATATATTCGCCAGCCGTTTCGTCTTGGTCGGTGGATTGAATTGGTTTCTCAATCTTTCCCTCCGGTTCTAAATCCTCCAAACTAGGGCCCTTCATGTTAAGGTAGTCATAAGAATATTTGAAATCCTCTGGTTCTTCCTGCTGCTCTTGTCGATGATTCTTTTGCACTCCATCCTTTGTGATTGAAGGTTCAGTGGTTACGGCGGATTGTTCCTCGTCCTCGCCTTCATCATCTTGCTCATCCCTTTCCTCCTCTTGTAGTATGGCCTGACCATCAACGCCAAGTATGATGGCCTTTTTATTTTCAGTCTCTTGGTTCGGCGGCATCGATGCCGCCGAACCGTCACTGGAGCCAACTTCCTGTTGCTGTTGTCTATTCTGCTTCTTGGCGTTTTCAGACTGGGATTTTTGCTTGTACTTTTCATCCAGGCATGCACGTACAGTTCGTTCTTTTACTTGACCCCGTAACTGATTTATGATCTCCATGCATATGGTGTCTGTTGGGATCTTTCCCTCAAGGTCTTTTGCCAAATCGATGACGATTTCCTTTTTCTGGCGTTCTGCATTTGCATCTATCTTTTCAAGTTCGTCCCTTGCATCCTCAAATAACCCAGACACCTCTGCATCGAGTTTCTTGTCAACAGCCTCCCCGGTTTCGTTTGGGTTGACAAAGTCGTCTTCTTCGGTAGAAGGAGGGTTGTTGGTTCCCCAAGACGCATCCTCAAGGTTTCTCAATGGTGAACGGCCTCCTGTTCAACGACAGATGATATCTGACAGGTAGGGTTAGGGACATTATCAACAGGTGCCACATTTTCCATTTCCTTTTTCTCCAGATGCTCCTGTCTGATGATCCTTAACTGCAACTCATCGTGCCCTTCAACCTTTAGCAAAAAGAGTATGGTAAGGGGGTCGATGTTGAGCAACTTGACCAATTCAGATGGTAGAACCATGGCTAGGGACCTTTTGTCCTTGCCAACCTGATATGGAGAAATGTAGTATTTTCTTAAGTTTGTCATTATTGACACCTTAGCATATTAATAAAATGCTTATAAGGCAACGATGAAATGCCACCTCTTTGGTTGCTGCATGTTATATTCATAAGAGGTGCAAGGAGGGATGATTGTGTGGTGCTCCTGCCTCGAACCAATGTATACACCACGGCGGGCATCATTGGCCCACAATTGCAGTAGGGTGCATTGAAATGGCCGCCGCCACAACCATTAGAAGCAGGGCAACCACAATAAACACAGCAAGTAGCAAGACCATTCCAAACCTTGATTAGGTCCATTGACAGGCAACTTAACACCTTTTCAAAGTCGTCAACCTTCTACTTGGCAACTCCTGCAACATGCGATAAAGTCAAGATAGTGACTCGCCACCATCATCCGCTATTACAAGTATACTATATCTTCTATGAGTGTCGAAAGATTTAAATGAGAGTGTAAGAATAGAAGAGTTACGGTATAATCTATATTTCGGTAATCCCACGCTGAAGTATAAACCAACGTTATGCTTATAAGCAAATTCTGTGTATATGGGTATGTATACTATTGGAAAATTTAACTTGTAAACGCTGCAAAAATACCTGGACCTATAAGGGTTCAAACCCATACTGCGCAAACTGCAGCCGCTGCAAATCCACTGTGTTTATAAAAAAGTCATCCCTTGTGTCTGAGGAGTGCTCCAAGGGATGAGGATAGAAAAGGCGGTCAAGCGGTCATTCAAACATCTGACAGTATCGCTACACTAGAGTGAATTTGGATGACTTCTCTTTCTACGGATATCATATCAACTAATGACTTAAAAGCAAATGACGCATCCTCAATCGATAAAGATATCCTATTAAATAAAATTAGACAAGAGGATTCAAAGACTGACATCAATACATGGGCTGATTTTTGGTTTTATGTGATAGGTGTGAATATAATACCTGCGGATACAAAGAAAAGAGAAATAAAAGTAAAATGGTCAGAATATCAAAATAAGCCTGTGTTGGATGAGGTGCATCAATTACGCAAGAAATACAATAATTACTCCCAAGGCATAGCATTAATTCCAGGAAAGGTTTGGAGGGGACCACATAAGGATAAACTACTTGTTTTTATAGACTTGGATAATCAAAAGGCTATAGATGAAGTCTGTAACATTTTCAATTGTGAGAATTTGGAATTATTGTCTAATTATGTTATAGTGGAGCAACATAAGGATAATAAAACAAAAGCGCACCTTTATTTTTATTCAAATCACACTTTTAACAAGAAAAGCAGTGACGTCAGCAAGTTAAAAGATTTAATAGACAAGAATAAGATTCCTGCAATCGAAGTTAAAGGATTGGGTGAACACGGGGTTGCATACTGCAGTCCCTCAATGCATAAAAATGGACAAAAATATGAAGTCATAGGCACTATTGAACCCAAAACATGTGGGAAGAACGTTGAAGATCTTTTATTTAAAATTTACAAGAAATATGATTTGGGTATTGACAAAGAAAACAAAATTCCAATAGCGATGTTATGTGATGAAGATTTTGTGATACATGAGGGGCATAATAGACATGAGGCTTTGTTGAGAATTATGACTTCACTTATCCAAAGAAATAAGTCAATACTTGATTTAGAGCAGATAAAAAAGATGTCTTATGAGTGGAACAAAAAGCATTGCAAACCACCATTAGAAGACAAGGAGGTTGAAAAACAGTGGAAGTGTGCTACAGTGTTTGTAATAAAAAACTCCAAATATCTAGACCCCACTAACAACCCCCACAAACAACAAACGTTCTCATCTAAGGAGGAAGAGATCGGCTTGGTTGAAAAGGCTGCCGAGGAAATAATGAATGACAATCATTTCCTCACTATTGAAGAGTCGAGAAGGGAAATATTGCATTATAGGGATGGAGTATACGTTCCCGGTGGTGAAACCATAATTGAAAAACAGGCAGAGGGGATGTTAAAGTATGCCCTTAAAAACAAGGATCTCGAAGAGATAAAAGGACACATCATAAGACAAACGTACAGGTCCAGGAAGGAAATAGACAATAACATTAATGTCAAGGATCTCGAAGAGATAAAAGGACACATCATAAGACAAACTTACAGGTCCAGGAAGGAAATAGACAATAACATTAATGTCATAAACCTTAGAAACGGGTTGTACGACATTAACAAAAATGAGTTAATGCCTCATTCCCCGCATTACTATTCAATCAACCAGAAACCTATTGTATATGACCCAAAAGCCAAACCAAAGATGCTTGGGAAGTTCTTAAGTCAGGTTTTGTATCCTTCTGAAATTAGAACTGCAGTAGAGGTGATGGCTTACACCTTTTACCGGGATTGTCCTTTTGAGCATTTCTTTAAGCTGCATGGATATGGCTCTAATGGAAAAAGCGTATTTACCGGTCTGGTCACCAAGTTACACGGTGAAGAAAATGTAAGCAATGTTTCAATGACATCATTGAACGATAATCGGTTTGCCCTTTCGGATTTGGAGTTCAAGGATGTCAATATCAACTCAGAGCTTTCAGGCACTGCAATAAGGGATACGTCTTTGTTAAAAAAACTAACTGGCGGCAGGAAACAACCCATAAGGGTAGAGCGTAAATACAAGCCCGCACATGATGCCTACCTTCATGCAAAGCTGTTCTTTAACGCCAACACCATAGCAGACACAGCCGATCAAACGGGCGCCTATTACAGAAGACAGATAATTATCAGTTTCCCAAACACATTTGAGGACAAAAAGGACAACCCACATCTGCTTGAGGAACTGTCAAGCGAGGAGGAAAAATCCGGGATATTTAATGTCTTGATGAGGGCATTGCGGAACATCCTGAAAAACAATGGAATCCACCTTAATGAGAAGACCATCGAGGCCAGAACCGCAAAACATGAAAGGGCCGTTAACCCTGTTCAGGCCTTTGTTGCTGAGGCAATATTTGATGACTCTACTGAAAGTGATTATGTTGTAAAGGCCGACCTGTATGGCGCATTTAAAAAATACTGCAAAAATACTCCTTGCCCCCAAAGTCCGAGGTAGCCTTGGGCAGGGATTTAAAGAAACTTGGTTGGGTTGACGGTCGAGAGAGCAATGGGGAAAAAAGGCGGACCTGCTGGATTGGCAGGAAACTAAAATCTGAGTTCGTCTGCGTTGATGAACAGCAACAGGTTACGCTGTGGACCGAATCAACTTACCACTAGTCTTTTATTAAGTTGCAATAGCTATTTGGGCTTGGTTTAGGAGTGACTACTTGGGTTGCGGGGGCAAAAATATTGGGTCTCTGATGCATGTTATTATGTTTGTTGTTTAGATGTGTTTTTTGGGTGTATCAGACATGTCAGGGATGTCATAGATGTCAGGGATTCCTGTACTGTTGTTTCTGCTGCTGCTGTATGTACACAACAGCATATGCAATAAGTGTATGTTGCAAAAAAACAACAGTACCAAAAACCCTGACATCCCTGACATCCCTGACAGAATTGTCAGGGGTAGAGCCATCAGGCATGTGCTTGTCCACCCTACAGTAATTCGTCATGATGTTTTTGCATCTCTAAATATACCAAACCGCCCATATAAATCACCCAATAAAAAAACAGCCATAACAACAAGCACGATGTTGTTTACACAGACGCTTTAAGGACTTACAGGGAAGGTGTAAAGCAAACGTTGGGAGACAAGGTAGAACATTTATCCAAGTGTGGGATTAACAAAACCCATGCTAACAATAACAGAGTAGAAAGGTTAAACGGAACTTTGAGGGAAAGGGTCAAGGTTCAGAGGGGATGGAAATCTGACAAGTCGGCAATAGCGGAAGGTCAAAGGATATACTATAACTTTGTGAAGCCGCATCAAGCGCTGGAAGGAAAGACTCCCGCCGAAAAGGCGGGGATTAAAGGGTGTTACAATATATGACAAATATTTTGATAACTAATAATTAATATTGCTATCCAAACTTACCAACGGAATCCCAACAACGGTTTTAAACAACGGAAGAATCAATAGAAACAAAAAATTTAGGAAAAGGTGTCTTTAACCTTTTCTTTTGCCTTGTTCAGGGTTTCAGAACTTGGTTTGCCTTCTGCATGGTCTTCAGTAGTCTCTGCTTTGGCGTTAAAGTCTTGCTGAGTGTTTTTCATTTTCTTTGCTGCATCATCTAGTGAATCGCTCATTGATACTTATTATTCAATATAGTTTATATTCTAGTTACCAACGATTTAAATACTCAAAATTACCACCCTAGAAATGAACAGAGCCTATTTTTATAAGGTCATATCCTTTTAGGCAAATTTATACACTGCATAACATTTCATTCAAACTCTGCTTGGCCTCATCGTGGCATAACTAAAGGAGAGTTGCTTCACCTTCCTTCTGCTAGATTTGCCTTTCGGTTAAGGTTATGATCTGTGATGAGAACCCGCAACTCTATAGCCGACCGATTAAATGCGCGAGTCGTGCCTGTTCACCATTACCCTCATCTGCAGTGGGAACCAGGGACACCATCATCTCATCCAAGCCTGCCTCCAGGAGTTCTATGAACCGCGCAGTCACTGCTGCTTCATTTCCGGAGATGACCAAACTCTCCACAAGGTCATCGGACATCGCCTGTTCGGATGTTGCGGGCAAACCCGCATTGGTGAACATGCTGGCATAGAAGGGGATAGTGGCATAGAAGTCAAGCATTTGGTGTCCAGCAGACAGGACAGAGCCCCTGTCCTCACTGAGTGCCACCGGTACATGCGCAACCAATGGTGGAGATGCCCGTCCTGCTGCAGCTGCCGATGCACGCAATTGCCGTAATTCCAGTTCTAAGCAAATACGGGACAGGGCATACCCAGGAAAGGGCCCCATCAGCTACTTGCCCGGCCAACTGAAATGCCTTCTCACCCAGTGCCGAAACAAGCACCGGAGCCTGCGATGTGCGGGGGAGGGTGGCAACAACACTGTAGAATTGCCCGTGATGATCGACCTTCCCCTCCCAGAGCGCCGCACGCAGCACTTGCACATATTCGCGCAGGTGGGATAGGGGTGTCGTCTGTTGCAAGCCATAGGTGCCCTCTATGATAAATCGGTGACTGGGGCCTATCCCAAGGCGCAACCGGCCAGGCGCAAGATTGTATAAGGATAGCGACTGCTGAGCAAGGACGAGGGGATGGCGTGGATATGTCGGCACAATCGATGTTCCCAGGCATATTGCGGATGTTTTTGCCGCCGCTACAGCAAATGTAGTCAATGTGTCTGGCCAAAATGGTGGCTGTGTCATCCATACCTGCCGCACTCCTGCAGCCTCTGCTGAAACAATGGTTTTGACCGCAGCCGCCGCGTTGGACCCATCCACGACAAGTCCAATGCGTTCCCGTCTTGGCCGAATACTTGGGTTGACTTGGAGGTTTGAATCCCTTGCCACATGTTCACCCCCGGATATGTCCGTTTTCCCATCAGAGTGGGGATTCATTGTTTCTCCTGTGGTTTTTCACCTTATCAACCATTGTTTGCTGATCCACAAGCAAGGCCATAACCAAAGGCATAACCAGGCTTGGGTCATCCTTTTCCTTTGCCTTTATCGCCTCATTATTTTTGTAGTAGCACTCAGAAATCATGTTTAACAAAAGTTGCTGGTCTGATTCTGTTGGCAGGCATTCCATAAAGCTGCTTAATCGTTGCATTATGTTATGGTATGCTTTGTCTTTTGGTGTTTCAGAGTCATCCAAATGCCTATACATGCGCCTCAATCAACGAATGAGTATATAAGAATAGTTCATATATTGACAATGGCTAGGCTAGTTCTTTTAACGGGCTAGTACTGAACATCTTGCTAGTTGTGTTCATTGATATTGTGGCTTGATAGAGGTTTACAAAAACAGAGCTCCATATCCATGCCCTTCAGCAAATTTCATTCTGTTCTATGTCGCTGGTTGAGATAGTCGCAAAGACCTTGCGGTAATACATTTGAAAGTTAAACGGATTTAGTTTTAGTCATTCTTAATATATCGAGAGTGGTATTCTTATCAAGTTAAAATGTCTTTTAATCCCCTAGTTTTGTGTCCCGTATTCACAAGGAACTGAAAAAGTATTGACAACTGTCTATTTCAAATGTATTGGTAGAAACAATTTTTAGTAATGCATAAAAGAATTAACTATTTACCGATTGTAGTCATTATGGGGATATCAATATCATCCATGTTTGCTTTGTTGCCAAATCTCAATCCATTACAACAGTCAGCATATGCCGCAAGTCCTAAATCCTCGGATTTAAAGCAGGACGTCAAACAACAAGTGGGCCAGGACAACCTCTGCCACAGGTCTGACGGTTGCAAACAGGCCAATGAGGGACAACAGATAACCGGTAATGATAATTCTGCATCCGGCTTTAATGATCAAAGCACAACTGCGAACTCTCTTTCCGCTACCAATGCAACATCATCACCAGGGACTCAAGGTCCACAGGGACTTAATGGAACTAACGGTGAACGAGGAGCAACAGGGGCTACCGGAGCGACAGGATCGGCAGGTCTATCTAGTTTATTCGGAAAAACTTACATTAAGGTAGGTCCTCTTGTTACATCAGGACCAGATACGCCATCGACTGCTACCTCCACAGTTACATGTAATTTTGGGGATACTGTTTTGAGTGGTGGTTATAATCTTTTAGCAAATAATGGAGGAGGAACAGTTCGAGGCATTAATTTTCAACCCGATAGTTCAATAGGATGGACAACAACGGTAACTGGCCCTAACATTGATATAACTACTATTGCGGTATGTTTCGACAACCCATGATCTATCCCTTTTTTTATTCCAATAAAAATCAAAAACAATGATAATCATATGTTGTTATAGCTGCTATATCTATTCATCCAACAGTTTCTATAACCTTGCTTAAAGAGTGCAATGCAGGCCTTATTTTACTCGCAATCATCTCATTGATGTCCGGTCTGTAGTAGTGGTTCACAAATGCTTTGTTGCATGATTCCCCTATTTCCAAATACATTTACTAGCCTCAACTAGTAAACCATATGAAATGGCCATACTACAACCAATTTCTAGTTAGACGAGGTGAAATACTGATTGGTTTTGACGTTATTGACAACTGGGATGCAGAGCTAAAAGAGATGAATAAAGACAAAATCGGTGAGCCATTTCACTATCCTAATACATTTCTTCTTTTACTTGGCTATGCCAAAGTGTACTTTCATCTTCCATACAGACAGACAGAGGGAATTGCACAAGGACATGCGAAAGGGAAAGTACCTTCCATTCCAGATTATACCACAATAAGCAGGAGAATAAACAGGCTGGATATGAAAACAGAAGACAATAACAAAAGCATGGAATCTGAAGATGACTACCTTATCATTGCAATAGACAGTACCGGCATCAAGGTTACGAACAGAGGCCAGTGGTTAAGAGACAAATGGAGTATAAGAAAGAGATATTTGAAAATCCACATAGCAGTAAACGTGAAGAGCAAGAAAATCCTTTCGATGAAGGTTACTGACGAGCATGTTCACGATAGCAAAGCGTTACCTGAATTGGTTAAGAATGTCATAAAATCTGATAGTGGAAAAATAACAATATCCAAACTATTTGCTGATGGTGCCTATGATAATAATGATATTTTTAGATGCATGGCAGACAATGGAATCCTGCCTTGTATTAAAGTAAGAAAGAATGCAAGAGTCAGATTGAAAACAGGACATTTTCTTAGGAACCTATCAGTGTTAGCCCAAAGAAATGATATTAAAAAATGGAAGGATAGCGTAAGCTATGGACAAAGATGGATGGCCGAAACCGTGTTTTCGTGTATAAAGAGGACGTTTGGGGAGTACGTTTATTCTGTAAAGTTTGAGAATATGATAAAAGAAATGATATTAAAAGCATCGTTATATAATAAGATGATATCTTTTTAGACAAAATGTGCCACATGATTGCAGATTTTTAAGAATCATGCAACAAAGCAGTTCACAAACACAGAGCTGGATATCCTGCCCTGCAGCAGGTCTATTATTTCCGGTTCGATGCCCCTGTTCCTCAGAAAGGTGGCAAAGACCTTGCGGCAATAAATCATGCTCATTCCAAAACCCTTTGTGGCTTCTATCCTCTTGCGCAATGACGGGTAGTAATGTTCTTTGTCAATGGTGTTCTTTGTCATTTCCAGAATGTCTAGGTTGACAACACTGATGTATGCGTTCTTTGTTTGCCTTAGAAAGGTTTTGGGAAACTGGTAGTGCTTTAGTATCATCCTGTCTCTGTCGATGTATTCTTGCCCTTTGGTCTTTATCAAATGAATGGCCTTCTGTGCCTCATCCGGCCTAAGGCCGGTTAGTGTGTTGAACACCAGGATATTCCTGTATTCTGCAGGCAGGGCCGCCGAGACATCCCTGATCCACCTTGCCATTG
Source organism: uncultured Nitrososphaeraceae archaeon (assembly GCA_963779615.1). Taxonomy (GTDB): domain Archaea; phylum Thermoproteota; class Nitrososphaeria; order Nitrososphaerales; family Nitrososphaeraceae; genus Nitrosocosmicus. The sequence goes on along the minus strand of CAVZZA010000003.1, from coordinate 266,346 downwards.
ATTCAAGGTTCTTGCCATCACCCTCGCTGTCAAAAATGGACTTGAAGGCTTTGGCGGAGTTGTCGGGCTTTGACCATTTCAACTGGTGCCTCTTCACAATTTCCAACCACTCGTCATATCTTCCCAAAAACTTTGACAAAGACGCCAAAGCCTTCATGGTGTGCACCTTCGAGCCGTGCGATAGTTTCAGAAGGTCACGGGCATCCTTTGACTCCAAAACGTAATGGAATCTTTTGGCATACCCCACCTTGTTCCTTACGCTGTGCTGTCTCTGCCCCTCGTTTACCAGGTAGTTCTTAAAGTCTGCCCATATGCTTTGCTGCTGTTCCTTTGGTGATGGTGGTGACCTTACCAAATTCGGTAAGGTGTCTGCAACAACTTTAGTGGGCATTACCACACTGAGGTGATTAGGAGGACAGTTTGAAAACGTAGGTTTTTTGCTGTTTCCCTCACTATCTTGAAATTTTGTGTTATTGTTGTGGCGTAAGTTGCCAAAACTTTGATATGTCGGAAAAGAAGCGATGCTCCGGCCGGGATTTGAACCCGGGATTTGCGACTCGAAAGGCCGCAATGCTTGACCGGACTGTGCAGCCTTTGGGTGCTTCTACACCACCGGAGCTTCAATGTGTGTATTTTAGGAATATTATAAAATCCTTTCTTATTCCATTAATTTGCCTATTTTTACCTTGGTCAAAATGTTTTTTTATAAGAAAATGACTCTTAATGATGTATGCATAGTTTAATTGATCAGATTGATCTTGAAATAGAAAGATACAGCTTGTTAAAACATGATTTCTATAGATTATGGCAAGAAGGCAAATTAACTTTGGATCATCTGGCAGGTTATTCTAAAGAATATTTTCAATTGGTAAAAGCAGTTCCCCTGTTGGTAGAAAACGCCTTGAAAACAAACAAAGTTAGAAAATACGAAAATTCGATTCAAACTATCCTGCAGGATGAGCGTGAGCACATTGAGCCATGGATTAAATTTTCCTCCTCTTTGCAGGTTGACAAAACCGAGTTGATGGATTGTGTTGGTGAGGATTTGACAAAACAATCTGTTGGCCATATGATCAAATTGTCTGAATCATCCTTTGAGGAAGCTGTTGCTGTGTTGTATGCCTTTGAAAAACAATTGCCAAAAATAAGCGAAACCAAATTAGATGGGCTTGCTAAGTTTTACGGTATCACTGATGAGGAATCCAATGAATATTTTAATATCCACAAAGAAATAGACATTTACCATTCTAAAATTTGGGAAAACATAATAAAAGAATCATCTGACGACAAAAAGGAAAAGATATTGAATGCAGTAGTATTGTCACTTGAGGACCAGAATAGGCTGTTAGATTCGGTAAAAAGCAAATATGTAGACAATACTATTGCTTGTTAAATGTCTTCTTTGGGATAATCAAAACCTTTATACAGTCATAGATTCGATAAAGTAAAATGACGGGCCCATAGCTTAGCCTGGTAGAGCGACCGGCTCATAACCGGTAGGTCAGGGGTTCAAACCCCCTTGGGCCCATGATAAATTTGCCAAAAGCCAAGGTTCAAAATTATTCATTGTCTTTCCAACGACAAATTCCTCGAGTAACAATGAGGAAAACAGGAATGGAGACAAAGCATGGGGGGTTGGATGCTCTGCTTCTAGAGTTTTGACCAAACTTTTAGGATCTTCTCTTGACTCTGTGACGGTTAAGAGGTTCTTCATGTTCTCAATCGATCTTTCGTGTCCCTCTTTGTATGGTGAAGAAACACAGTCTGAGGCCACTACCGAATAGAATCCCCTGTTGAAAGCATCCCTGGCGCTGGACTCTATTCCACACTCCGTGGCAATGCCGGTGAAGAGAACTGTGACAATGCCGGCGCTCCTGAGCATCCGCTCAAAGCCAGTGTCTATGAATATGCTTGCGGTGTGCTTGTGTATTACCGTCTCGTCCTGTCTCGGTTTTATTGTGAATTCCATCGCTTCTGATTTAATCTGTTCAAACAGGCGGTCAAAGCCAAGTTTGCCCATGGTGTAAATGTTAGCAGAAGACTCGAACCGTTTTGGCAGGATCTGAATTGTTGTAAAGAATGCCGGAACGTTTGATTTACGCGCAGCCTCCACAAGATTATTCAGGTTCCTGACGAATTCCTCCCTGTTGAAAGTCATTTTTGTGAATGCGTCTATGGCGTCCCACAGCACCAATGCCGTGTGCGAAGGATTCAGGATTTCCTCCATGGTGTCATAGACTATTTTATCGCCAATATTTTGCATAAGGTGTCATTTCATGATATAGGCAAAATAGTATTTATCGATACTTGAATATTTCAGGGGCCTTGATAGAATCTAAAAATTTTGGCTTTAAAAGTGGTCGCGGATAACTCGGTGTGAACAACCCATTCTGATGCCGCCCATTGTAGATATTTAGCTAGATGTTTCTGCCCTCTGTTCACCCAACTAATGATTCAATTCATAGATGGGAATCCATTCATGTATGCAGGGATTCCCTCTCACGTTTCATGTTTTTCTAATGTTATCAAAAAGGTGTGTTCTATGGTATCTCATCTAAAACTATTGTAGATTTTAAAGTCATGTCAAATCCGACCTTATCGATGTTTTCAATTCGACAAAAAACGCATACAATAGCAAAACCCAAAACTTTACTTTTTGCCCTTTCGCTTTTGTCGTATGGGATAGCGGAGTATCGATTCAGCACCGACGGCAAGACAGTGCTGTGCCTCTATGGATGCAGAAAACGCCATAATTCCCCATATCATATCTATGGAAAAAAACAGAATAAAAGCAAAATTGGCAAAAATTTTTTGAAGGACTAAAAAACTGATTATTGAGATCAATGGACAGACTATGATATGGTTATTCCATTTATACTGCATGTCAAATCAGATCCTGCACCTCAGTTTGACACCAAACAACTTTTCATGGTGGGTGTTGGGACTTATGCAACGGCAAATTTGGACCCGCATTATGTCTGTTACCAAACCCCTTGGGCCCACTAACCACAAGGGATCATTTCTATAATACCATTAAAGGGTATACCTTTTCCAATTGTTATAAAATCGTTTTCAGGCTTTTTAGTAAATATTGTTATGTGTGAAAGATTCTCATCAAGTTCACACCATATTCTTCTATTGAATTTAAGGCAAACGCTAATAAACTCAATTACATACTATCGAGAATGCCAAAAATAGTTTATACCGAATACGACATTGATGACGATAAAGAAGAAAGCAAAAATCATAAATCCGTTTAATCAGAAAAAATGCAATTGCCAGAAACTTGAGAATGCGGTTATGGCAAAAGAGATGGACGAAGTGGTGATTATTCTTTCAGCTAGTTTGTCTCATATACGGATTTTACTTTTGATTTAAAGGTTAAAATCAAACTGCAACTATGCATTAAGTTATTGAACCCATTTACCTATCCTGCTTAAACCCCCTTATTCAAAGCTGAAATAGTGACTGAGCCCCTGTATCGTCAGAACCCTTTGTCTTTGAATGTTAAAATAGATTTAGGCTCTCACGCGGGGCTTTTTAACCTCTTGTTATGATAATCTCAAAAGAAAGGCACTCAACTGAAAATAGTTCAACCTACCTTAACAAATCCTCTCTTAGTGTTTTATGAAATTCACTGTCTGATAGTTCCTTTTTTAATTTGGAATACTTTTTAGAGTCATTTCCAACTGTTACCCTCAGAATAGGTTCGGCATTGCTTCCATCAGAAACTTTTTCTATTGCTCGGATTGTCTCATTGGCAACAACCTCAGGGTGGGGAGCGTTGCTCATTGCCTTGTAATAAAATGACAAGAATTTTCCTATGGTGTTGCTATAGGAGGACAACAAATTATCCCCATTGTCTTTATGAACGGGTTGATTGACATATTCTGCATTTTTGCCAACTCCATACCTGTTGGTTGGCACTATCAAATCCTTTGCAAATTCCGTGTTTATTGCCCCCGGTTCAACAAGTATCACTTTTATCCCAAAAGGCTCAACCTCAAAAGACAGGGATTCGCTAAAGCCCTCAACTGCAAACTTCGTTCCACAGTAAATGGATTGGGAAGGAACGCCTGCCAATCCAGCTATGGAGCTAATATTGACTATGATTCCATTCTGTCTGAGTCTCATTGTTGGAAGGACATTTTTGGTCACCCTTATTACACCAAACACATTTGTTTCGTATTGCTTTTTTATCTCTTCCATCTCAAGATCCTCCAACGATCCAAAAAGACCAAACCCTGCATTGTTGACCAGCACATCAATCCGGCCGGATTCACCAACAATCTTGTCTATTGCGTTCCCAACCGAATGATCATGGTCAACGTCCATCTCGATAGTTTTCAGCGAAACGTTTGCATCATGGGCAATTCCCTCCAGGTTTTTGGATTTTCGCAAATCCCTCATAGTAGCGTAGGTAACATAACCTTTCCTTGCAAGTGCCAAGGATGTTTCAAATCCTATGCCTGATGAACTTCCCGTTACAACCGCCACCTTTTGATTTTTTACCATTATCTATCCAACGCTACGGTAATAGTCAAAAGCAGATATGTTTTATTATGGCCCAAATATTTATTTTATATGGCAACAGCCAGATAAATTTAGAATTTTTCTTACAGATGGCCTCAACATTGCCTATTTTTTAGTTTCTGTTTTTAATGTTAGGTGGAATACTCTTACTTTATAGCGGTGGCCTGTGATTAAATACCTAAATAAGTTATAATTTCTCTTGTCACCATGATTGAGTATATGGATACTCCCTATATCTGAAAACTCTTCTTATGACAGACATATAAAAATTATTTGCAAAAAAAATTTTATAAGAAATATTGATAGTCATTGAAAAAGTGGATTATTGAAGGCCCTGTATTTTTTCTTGGCAGTGATTATTGCGATCATCACGGCAAATTTTATCATTGTTTCCGCTGAATCCATCCTCAAAATCATCTGTTACTACCCTATGCCATGTCAAATTTAACCAAAATATTGGGTTTACAATTTTTAAAATACTAGATTTTCATATAATTTATGCAAATACGTTTGGATTCAATCCGGTCATAAACCTGTTCTAAGTACACCTTAAATCAAACATTATCATATTGGTATTGTAATCTCTTATAGAGAACCGATATCTGTAATACCCCAAGCCTGATAGCTTCATCATTGAAGGACTTTTTTCAAAAAGGGATAAGTGTATTCTGAGTTACAGCCAAACAATCAAAAACAAATGAGATAGATTTCATTAGGAACCTCTTTAGCTCGACGGCCGAAAGAAATAAACATTTGCTACTAGTTTCGTCTACGCCATGCTTGTGAAGAGGATCATAACAGAACTAGGTCGCCTTCCACAGGTGTTATCGATATCCGGTTACATCGGCAGGTTTGCCTGCGTCCTGAACTTCGGTGACGTACCGCCAGCAATCGGGCTGGCTACCGTCTAGATCAGTAAACCCGTAGATTTTCGCAAGTTGTCCGCTGGACAACGACTTTCCGTTCCAACGCGATACGTTGGGATCTTGTGCAAGCGCCGCTATGGCCCTGCCAACGAACGCAGGACTTTCAGAAATAGCGAAGTGAGGTGTGCGCTTTGTTGCATCCCGCCAGTTCGATTCGGTGACACCGTACGTACTCGAGCATGGCCTCTGATCGCAGCCAACCAGGAGTGAGTGATACCGCCGTTGCATTGTATGGCTGCAACTCGTGAGCAAGTGCTAACGCCATTCGATTTACTGATGCCTTGGCCAGGTCATAGAAGAATGAGACTCTGTAGTTGGTCGCGTTGTACTCATCAGTTCCGTCAGTCACTTCAACAACCAAACCACCGGGTGACTTGATGAGTAGCGGTATCGCGAAGTGGCTGGTAATGGCGTGCGTGTCCACACCCAGACGCAGAGTGCGCAGCCCAATATTCAAAGAGGATTCCCAGACCGATTTGTTCCATTCCATCGTCGTGGCGCCCCAGATATCATTCACAAGAACGTGCAGGGCGTCCTGTTCGCCTCTTATGCGAGCCACAAGCGCGCGCACCTGGTCAGGGATGAGGTGGTCTACTTGGACTGCAATCCCTTGGCCGCCGGCTTCATCCACGAGAGACGCGGTTTCTTCAATCGTCTCTGGTCGCCTCATTTCCGATCGTTCTGACTGTGTCGTACGCCCAGTAACGTAGACGATCGCTCCGGCCGCTCCTAACTGCACAGCTATCCCTCGTCCCGCTCCACGGGTCGCTCCGGCGACCAAGGCAACCTTGCCTGCCAACGGTGTATTCATCACTATTTCCCAATCTGCATCTTGTCATTATATTCTTCGGTCTTCTCCCAATGGGCGATGATGCAAACAAGAGATTGACATGGTTGCATGCAACTGAAATGGTAAAAGTGATGGGATATAAAAGAAATGGAAATAGCGAGTATTGTCTAAAAATCTCCCTATTAAAATATGAAGAAATTGATTGGTGATAATAAAATTCAAAGGCCTATTGAATCAACTTTCAGTGTCATTTTTAGTACAACATGCTTTGATTTAATGTTAATAGCAAGTAAAAATATTGAAGAATCAGACTTGTAATATGCCTATTGCCAAACCCTTTGGGCCCGTTCCTATGTGTATATATTTATCACGGTGATAAATTGTTAGAGCTATTGATAACTGTTGATCACGTAGTATGAAAAGGAAATTTTTTAAAATATGTTTATGTTTACCGTTACAAAGAGAAAGTGATGGCTGTCAAAATTGTATATCCTGGTATTAAAAAAATTAGAAATTCAACCGGATAATTGCCTAAAACTATAATCATGTGATTATAATTTTAAAATCTTTATTAAGTTTTACAAATATGATAAAATGTTTGATATGAAATCTAACATATTTTTATCTATACAGTATACGAGATTAGTATCATCGTTTGCAGGTATAGTTTTGACTTTTATGTTTTTGATTTCCATGGGGGATATAAGCAACATCCGGTCTGTTGCTCAAAACGACTACGATTTGCAGGAGATAAAAGATGGAGTATATGTTATATCGGCAGGTGGATACAACGTCATGTTTTTGACCACTGGCGAGGGTGTTATTGTAGTTGACGCACCACCCAGTATAGGTGATAGAATCCTCAAAGACTATATCCGAGGTCACAGACGAACCCATAAAATATCTTATTTATAGTCATGCCCACAGAGACCATGTTGGATCTGCACATCTCTTTCAACCTGATGTAGAGATAATGGCAGAAAAGAATACTGCGGATATTCTGACAATGGCTAATGATCCTGAACGACCTGTCCCAACAAAAACATTTGTAGACAACACTACTCTGACATTTGGAAATAAAACATTGCAATTGACGTATCCTGGGCAGTACCACCAAAGAGGTAACATTTTCATATACAATCCGGAACAAAAAGTCTTAATGGCAGTTGATCAACTATCTCCAGGGGAGGTGCCATGGAAACACCTTGCCGCTACGCCAGAAGTGCCTGCTTTGATGAGATCTTATGATCAAGCTTTGGGATATGAGTTTGATGTTTACGTGCCTGGACATGGTAAGATGGGTACAAAAAGAAGACATAGATCTACAGAAAGAATATGTAACTGACCTAAAAAATAACTCACAATTTGCTATAAATAATGTTAACTTTACTCAGGTGACTGAAAACATCGACAAACAAAACAATGCTGCTGTCACAGAAGCATATTTTAATGCATTAACAAGTGTGTGTGTGGATAAAACAGAAGAAAAATGGAAGGGTAGATTACAAAGTGTTGGGGTTTGGACAGATGAACATTGCGAAAAAATGATTCAAAGTGTAAGAGTAGACTGACAGCATAAGTGCACTTGCAAAGTTGAAATAAACACAGAACAAATAACGATTATATCCATAATCTTTAAGTTTGGCGTTATCCCCTGACATTTTAGAACCTGCCTTAAAGACCGATGTCGGCACCAGGCCCTTTGGGCCCATACTATATTCAAATTTTACTATAAATTGGATTTTACAGTAAAAGACACCCCATTGGTATTTTCAAAAAAAATTCTGAATTTTAAATAAGAAGCTTAAATTTATAGCAACGCGTAAAAGACACCTAAATCAACTTTTATGTGAGGTCTCAGGCTACTCAGCTTAATGCGAGCAATAAAGATCATTTTCGCTACCTGGTATTTTGATCGGCGGATTCGAAAAATCGAAATCTATTGTAGGGTTTACACCTGAAATTCCGTCTCCAAATTCTTTTGACAAGCCTGAATTTTTAAGACCTACAATCCTATCCTTATTTGCTTTTCTTTTATAATGAACACCAAAATAATAAACCCCTAATCAGTATTTGCAAAAGCACAAGCAGTTTTTATGTTTCTTGAATCCTCATTTGCATCGTTACCTTCTTTTGCTCACTTAAACTCAAATTTTTTAGTTTCTAAATAACCTTTTTCAACATGATTTTTGATAGTATCAAGATTCCATTCATTGAGATGTCATGGAATTGCAATACAAAGAATAATAGAGTATATCTGTATTTTCTATTTATTTAAAATCAAACCGTAAAAAATCATGAATATGAATACTGTTGAAATTTCCAACCTTAAATTTTATGAATTCAAACCAGGGGATTGAATTTAGTCCTAAGGGAACAATTTCTTTTCTCTAGGGCAAGGTCAATGGCATGATATTTGTCAAAGGCTGATTAAATGAGTTTGAAAAATTAGCCTGTGTTTTGGACCACGTTTTAGATCGCCGTATCTATTTCATAGGCGCTGATATCCTACGTAAAGAGTTTTGGTTGCAACAAGACCGATACTATTCCGTGGATCGAGCAACTACTTCAAACACCGATATCAGATCAGAGTATGCACTATGGCGCATTCTTTTGCCATACCTGTTCATTCAGAAAGTTAGTTAGCAGCTTCTGAAGTTGCCAGTATATTGCAGACCTGGCTGGATAAGTGTAATTCACTTCGACCATTAGATTCCAATTCAAAATGCCTGCTTGAACAGAATGTTAGAAATAGAAAAAGGAGTCACTATTTGCCAATAAGTGTTCACAAATTGAGTTTCGAAAATCAGGGGTTATGCAATGTCCTCTGATCAACAAATAGAGGGCTTGGGTGGTCTGTGTTCATAGATTTGGTAATAGGTAATGAATGCATTATTTCAACGTACCGGGCAACTTCGGGATTCAACGTACCCGGTGGTGGTGCTTCAAAATTTCCCGATCATTCGTTCTGTTTGGCGACCGCTATCGAGAATTTCGTGCGTATTCGTCGTGCCGCCTAAACCACGGCCCAGTTTCGTTTCGCCCATTCGGTGCCCGGTCAAGCCACTGGTACATTCCCCAGAGCGCGTCGAGGCCGCGCGCGTAGGTGGAGTATGTGTGGTAGATGACGCCGTCGGCGAGTGCGAACGCACTCATGCCCGGCGCCTCGCGGGTGTAGGTAGGGACGTCGGTGCCGGTCATGGCCGCGAAATCTCCTACGCTAACCGAGTCGGGTGTCGTGCCGAGCGTGCTGTAGTTGTATTCGATGCTGCCGGAGCGCTGCTGCTCCTCAGTGACCGAGGTGTTGAAGTCGTAGTTGAAATCGCTATTCAGTGACGAGGCCCACGTAAAAGTCCAGCCCATACGGCGCTTGTAGGCTTGGAGCGCGGCTAATGGGGCGCGTGAGACCGCGATCATAGCGACGTCGTGGTGCTCAAGGTGCACGGCAAAGCCGTTAAAGCCGTCTGCGATCGCAGAGCATGCTGGGCAGCCGCCTGTGTAATCGGGTCCGAACATGAAGTGATATATGAGGAGCTGCGAGCGTCCTCTGAACAGATCGGCAAGGGACGCCATGCCCTCGTCGGTCTCGAAACGGTATTCTTTGTCGATTCGAACCCAAGGCAGCCTCTGTCGCCACTGCGCCAGTTCGTCGCTACGCCGCGTAAGCGCTTTCTCGGCCTTGAGCAGCTCCAGCCGGGCCGCAAGCCACTCTTCACGTGTTCCTATCTTGTGGTCAGTCATTGTTTTTCCCCTTCTTCCCATCGAAAAAGCAGTGTTCCATGCTCTAAACTTCTAATCAATGCATGATCCTTTTCCCCTTTCATAAGACCATGGAACAGGAATATATTATATAAAGTGTACTTCTAGTCATAATATTGCATGTAAGTAACAGTTAAGTGTTATCTCCCCAGGATATTGAATGTTGCATTCCAGTTGTTCTCTCTTGTCGCTATATATATCTTAGATATAATGTATTATACCCCAGTAAACTTGTCTAATGTCTTTTCATAGGAACGAACTGTGCATTGCTTTTTTTTTCTGCTATGCGAATTTACTGGTACGCACTAAAGCCCCAATCACAATTGGGGCTCTATAGATTCCAAACACGAGCGTTTTTTTGCCTAAATGCTAATATTTTAATCAAAGTGATTTTGGTTCAGTTGATTGGTATGAGAGACATGTAGTGGCCCACCATCCAGACTTGCCGGGTTAGCCTAGTCCGGCCGACATTTAGCTTTATGCGCTAAAAAAGCAGGGTATACCGCGGGAACGAGAGATAAAATCAGATTTACAGTGGAAATAGTTTTTCATCATGCCTACACGTGATTCATCGGTTTTTGAGTAATACACGTTAAAAAGAATTTAGTTAGCAATTTTTACGGATCTAGCACACAGTCCGCCAAAATCTGTACCGTTGTTATTATTTGTGCCGTTTACATACAAATCTACAACAAAGATATAAATCCTGAGTTTTCATCAGCTTGACCATCATTTACCATGAAGGATAACCATTTTGTATATTTCAAAGCAAGTCATAAAAGCTATTTGGAAAATTTTCAAACCTTTTCTTATGTATTCTTCTTGTGCGTTTAAAATCAATATCCGTTGTAAGGATCTGTTCAATTGCTGATGATCCAAATCTAATCTTTGGAACGGCAATGTCCGTCCTGTTATCATAATCAAAGTCAACAAAAATGCTTTTTCCTTTATAGGTATCATTGCAGCACACGTTTGGCGCGGCTATTGGTATCCTGTTTTCAAGCGCTCTTACTTGGACGTACATATGCCATGGCTTTGTACCCTCATTTCTTATCTTTGAAGGGAAAAAGAGTATATCTGCACCTTTCTTAGTTAATGCCCTGGATACTTCTGGAAAAACTATGTCGTAACATATGCCTATTCCAAACTTGAAACTCCCAGTTTCAAATACCTGTACCGTTGTACCGGCTTTTACGGCTTTGCGTTGTAGCCCAAATGGATTGATTTTCAACTGACGGCCTAATATGGTTCCTTTATTTGAAACTACAGGAGATGAAATGCGTAATGAGTTGTTGTTGTTAGAATCAACTTTGTTTTTTCTTTCAAAAAATGCCCCTGGGATTATTGTGATATTGTATTCTTTTGCAGCATCAATTATTTCAATAAATTCCGATTCAAAATGTGTGACAATTTTGGAGTACCATAATTCTGGCATGCACAGTATGTCCGAATCGCATGATCCAATTTTCTTTAATATCTTCAGAATATGTTTTATTGCCTTCGTTTTGTTGTTTTGTAAATTAACCTGACAAATGGTAACTCTTGTCACATTAATACTAGAATAAATAACATAAGATATGTAAGTTTCCAGCTTTACCCATAGGTAGCTGCAACAAAAGGGATTAGATAGCCGTGCCCCGCCATCTAATGTCTTCAAAGATGTGGACGGATTTGCAGTCGCCTTTTCCAAGCTGAAGTTGGTTTTGAATACTCCTTGACAATATCCTTTGGATAAGGTGGGGAGGTAGTAGCAAACTAAACTTTGCCATGTCTGACCGGCAGTGTTGGCATAATTCACCAAATCTTCCAGATTCAATAAAATCAAAAAGTATTTCTAAATGGCTATTGCAAGATAGATGTGGAAAAAACACTTGGGCAAAAATTGTGGCTTTCTGCTCAAATGCTAGTTAGTTTTGCTTTGGCTCTTTGCATAGACGAATTTTCAACCAACAGTATGGCTTATGGTCAAAATGACCCAAACAAGACTAATTTGAGAGTGGAGGGTATCTCAATAGCAAGAACTCCGACAGGAATAACAGAGGTAACTGGAAACATAGTTAACAATAGCACCTCTAGCGTAGATGATATAGAAGTAGACGTTGCTTTTTTTGACAAAGGCGGAAATCAGTTAGGCAAATTCAGCAATTTTGTCACCCAACCATCCTTTGTTCTAAAACCCGGACAATCCCATTCATTCAACACCCTGGAAACTATTTCCTTTTATAGCATAGGGGGAACTAATGTTACTGCTACAGCAGATCTCTTAAAATAGCTTCAATATTTTTTTATTTTTTTGTGCAATGCTAAATCTTGATAAATCTGGAATAGGTTAAAATATTTTAAAGAAAGGATAATAGTTACACCCCCAAGCCATAATCAATCTAAAACAGTGGGTGTATTTACTATTAAAGCAATTGTTCATAAACCCAACCCCATCTTAATTGTCGAATGAGGATACGGGACAAAAACCCTGCACAGTGTTATATGGTCTTCTCCTTCGCTATTTTGGCGAAATAGCTTTGTTAGTTTGGCTATCCATCAATTTCAGGTGATTGGATTGACCGAATAATTGGAGTTTTGATTGGTTATTGTGAAACGAATGATGGTCAAGGGCCTAATATCAAATACTGTATTTGTCCATAATAACCACAGCCAATTGTTCTGTAGAATGACGGGCCTTTCCATGACATTTGAGAGATCAGAATAACTTGTTGCTGTTGTTGTTATGGATATATTGTGTATTATAGTGAACCAAACCCAAAGAATTGTTTTAGAGTTTTGGAATTCAAGGGATTGGATGACATTTTCATTTGGTATGTAAATATTTAACGTTATGGATCTGTAAAGTCTTTTCAGACTTTTCTACAAATCAATCACTGATATTTTATAACAAATCAATCCTGGATTTATCCACTGTATTTTAATTCGATTCTTCAAATCAGGAAAAGGATTAATTAGATTGGCATCTGATGAGAAAGTTGTTGAACCCCCTTTACCTGCCTCCTCAAACCCCTTTGGCTCAAAACTGCTATTTTACCTCAAAAATGATGGTTAACTATGGGTGATTCTAAGGCATCAACTGAACCGCCTTAACTTGCCAAATCCCATGTCCTATATTCCAAGTCAAATCACATCCAATACCCGTCATGTTACCGTATTTCCGTCAAAGAGACCATGAATTTTCTAAAACCATTAGAATATTATAGTATTGCAGTTAGTTAGCAAATGTCATCTCATTTTTCCATAGTAGTAAACGAATGAATAAAATGAAGCATATCCAAATCAAAAAAAAAACACAAAACTCCTCTTTGCCTCAATCGCAATAGTGGTCACATTCTCCTTGTTAGTCAGTCCAGTAGTTGAAATAGGTGATGCTTTAGCAAAAAAAAACACAAAAAGAACAAGGGAAACTACGCTGCAGCACAGCAATAACCCCTTTTCTGAAGTACAAAAACCATTGTTGATTTTTAAAGATATGTGGAATTTTCTTATAATCAAAATTTTTATTGTTATAATTAATGGGATTTCTTATCTCTCATGATGACTAATCATCTTTGTCAAAAGTTTTTCCTTGATGGTTGGCCATTCTTCCTTTATGATGCTGTAGCATACAGTGTCCCTGATCCTTCATCCTCTCATTATCTTGTGACCTCTTAATATTCCATCCTGTTTTGCTCCAAGCCTTTCAATTGCCTTTCTAGATGTATCATTTAACACATCGGTTCTTAACTCCACTGCAATGCAATCCATCTTTTCAAAAGCATGTCGCAGCATTAAAAATTTAGCTTCGGTGTTAACTGCCGTTCTGCGATAGTATTTGGTAATCCAAGTATGGCCAATTTCTACACGGTAATTATCATGGTCAATGTTGAAGAATCGTGTTGAGCCTATTATCTTGTTTGATTCTTTTAGATCTATTATAAAGGGTAGTATTGTTTTTGTGTCTTTTAGCAAGTCCTGTAAATAACCGGGCATTTCCCCAATACTAGGAAACACTGCATATGGATTCTTCCAAATTTCTCCATCTTTTGCCGCATCGAGCAAACCCTCCAAATCTGTCGTGGATGGAGGGCGCAAAATAATGTCATTACCTGTAATTGTTATTCTCTGAGGCTCCATCATTATATCTTCTTGACTCTTTATCCATTAGTTTATTTCGATGCTGAAACGGTTAGGCGTATATAATCCAGTTTCCAGCAAAAATCAGGTTGATGTTTTTCCTTATATGGCATAACTGTATTAGCAAATCAAGTCGTGATTGTTCTGATGGTAGGTACTTTGGTATGGTCGCAGGTCCACTGTTTTCAAATAAATAAATTAATCATTTTTACTATTGAAATTTGCCTAGGTTTCTGTCAGGTAAACTTCAATGTTTTCATAGCCTGCCTGCTATAAGATATTTTCTGTCTGCAGGTTTTGCATAATTCCAGTCGATTTTCCATTCAGAAAAAAATTTGCCAGATTCTGGCAACGTCTTTTTTAACATTCCATAAACTCAACATCGAATCAATATCTCTCCGCCTGGGTTTAGAGGGCAGTAAAAATTTTCAAATACCTTATAATGGTCCATATCTAGTGCAAAACGGCATAGAGAATATTGCATCAAGTTTATGGGCATGTTGGCAGACTCGATATTCAGCAAATCTGTTTGGACAAGTTTCACATTTTCAACAACACCCAGGTTCTCTGTTGCCTTTTTAATCATATTGGTATCATTATCAACCGCATAAATTTTTCCATTGTAATTGTTTTGGAAAGGATTTTTGTAATCCTTCCTGAACGACGCCCCTCATCCAATATATTTTCGTTTCCAGTCCATTTTCTTTTGTGAATCAGTATGTTGGCCCATTTTTCTTGTGTGTTTAAAAATTGTCACAAGCATCGGCGTCCCAAAAAATAGATTTTCCATTCACTTGTCATCCACAACGTTCCATACATAAATATGGTTTTGCCAATTTATCACAATATAAAAGAAAACCCTTATTCAAAAACTAAGAAAAACATTATCCTTTTTTCAGGGATCCGGAAGAATCAATAGTGTGTCTATTGCCGATCCCTTGGCTAATTATCATAAACGGATTCCGTAGTTTCGATTTTAAAGAATGTTCAAATAAGTAGTATTTGGTAATTGAGTTTATTGAACCCCTTACCTGCCATGCTCAAACCCCCTTGGGCCCATTCCAATAACGGTTCCTTTACGTGAATCCTACAAAACCAAGATATATGAAAAGAGTTGGTAAAACAAAACAAAAATCAGGGACCAGGTGCTTGTATATGTATCTGTTTGCGCCAAGTCGCCAGAGACCATAGGAAAGTATCAAAAAAAGATTGGAAAGGTTTTTTAATGTCTAAGGTTTACGTGGCCAAACAACTGGGGAAAAAAGGGCTATCAGGCAATTAATTTTGAATCAAAGGCAAAAAAATCAAGATTGTTAATGCGTAACATGCCATTTAAATTTGGCGCTAGGTCAAGAAATTGACCTAAATGGTATATTTGCACAGGTAACCATGGAAGACACAGTCAATCAACTGCCCGGGTTTTGCTATTGTGATTGTAACACCCTAAACCATGCAATACAATTTTCACCAACTAATGGCCCAGGTAATGCATTTCACGGGTGGATTGGTGCAGTTACTTGTCGGCAATGTCGTTCCTATGGTTAGGTTTACACCAACTAGTGGTGAAAAAAACAGACTCCAATTGGTACAGTTACCAGAAGTCGTCTCCTATCTCATTTTCCTCTCCATCGCCTTCTCCTGTTCCATCTTCTGATGATGGTGACAAGTTGGCACTTTGGTCGTTGAATCCAATTGCTTCATTGTCTTCACCTACTATTTGTACGGCTTGATTTGCCTGTTGGCAATTATCGCTTCTATAGCAGAAGTTGTCCTGGTCCAAGTGCTGGCTTGCACTCTTTTTGTCTATCTCAAAGCTTGCCTTTATTAATGACTCAAAGTCACTTGTTTTTTTGTGTTCACCTGCATACGATTGCATGGGGATGGCACTTGTTCCCATGACTAATAACGACGTCATGGCTGCCATCAATAATAAACCTTTAGTATAGTTCATACTATGAATCCAGATGCATTTTATAATATATTAAAAATTAATATGTTAATTAGCAAAGTGTTTTTGGGTTTCAATGAGAGAAAAAATTTAATCTAATATTAATATAAAGAATTTTAATGGGAGTATTCAGTATAATTATAACTAGTAATTTAATTAGTAATTTCAACAGTAACGGAATGTTATCAAAATTAAGCCTCGCATTCGATTATCTTGTAAATGGTTGAACGTGGTTTTCTTGTAAAAGTGAAAAGCCCGTTGCAGACTCTATATTTAAAGCCTGGGAAACAACCCCATTGTCATTATGGTCATATTGGATATGCATGTGGCAACCCTAAAAGGCAATCAGAAAACCAATGATTTTAATAAAATCTGTGTATCTGTCAAAAAATGTTATATTGATGAAATGGGATGATAACTAGTATAATTTTAACCCCCCCTAACAGCAGCCTTGAATGATTATTTTTATTGGATATTGTTTTTTACAAATTTATTTTCGTTGGTTGGATATGAACATAGACTGCGCGGGCATATGGACGGCTTGAGCAAACAGGTAGCAGTCTGACGGTTGGTGTTCAAGTTCTTTCCCAAACATAGAATAGGGAAGGGTAAATGCATGACCATTGCTAGGATCTAATCCCAATATCCCTGTTGCATCAGTATCGGATATTGTGCAATCTCCATTTGCATTTGGCCCATTTGCATTTTGCATGCCTGTAATTATTCTTGCATGCATTAGGTGTAGACCATTCTCATCTTGCGCCGTGGTAAAAACAACAGGTCCAAACTCCTTTAAAATGTCCCTTGTTTTGGATTGTGAATAGCATTGGGGGTTTTCTTCAACCAAGCCAGATGCCAATATCCACTCATTTATTTTGTTTGTTGGAAGCCCTGTGTCATCTTCATACATTTTCAAGTATTCTGATCCCAATCTTTCCATTATGGTGTGAACATCATAGCCTATTTGTTCACGCCATGAGATAAGAATGGTGGTAACAACTGCCCAGCAGTCAAAATTTTTGGATTGTTTTAGTGCTGCAACTATTCCGGGAACCTCAACTATTGTACATGTTGTTGACATATGTTTTTATGGGGTTATACAGTTGAATATTTTTGTATCGCATTGAGATTTAAATGACAACAGCATAGTAACTCCAAGATCGGTGAATTTACTGATGTTCAAAAAAAATCCATTTCAGTTTGATTTCAAGTAATTCCATTAAGCGTGGGCAATCCTCCAAAATTAAAACGAGTATTATTAACAGGCTGATACATTTATCAAATGCAGAATGTAATCCTAACAACAAATTTTCTTAAGGGAGTATTTGGAAATGGCTAAAAACTTCGTGATGATTATTATTTTGAAGACCTAATGAAGTACGGCATACCTTACAAGCAATCAATTTGCAATACTTGTTTTACTGAATACCAAAATAAATCAAATTGTTTGGAAATGTTTCCACAGCCATCAGTAAAATGAACCGTTACAGTGTTGTTTCTAATGCTTCAAAACCTGTGCCCCAGAACGAAATCTTTGACATGAATGTCTAAGTTACAAACACCAATGAGTTCAAAAATTTGCAGTAAATTTCAGAAATTGCAAACCTCCTCCTTTTGCATCTGTTACTGAGTTTAGTATTTTCATGGCAAAAGTTGTATTTTTATGCCATTAGGATCATGAACACAAAATTAGTTAGGAATTTTTCATCAGAAATGGACTTGAGGTGTGGAATCAAAAAATCTGTTTTTGATTCCTTAAACCAATTTTTTTCCATCATAAATTTTTATTTTATTGAATTTAATTTCTAGAGAATATGTAAACTGTTTAATGGTGTATCAGTTGTTTTCCTTCTAAATAACAAGTACTTTAATAATAATGTGTTCATTTGATCATGTTGGCAATTATTGCAGTTTTTGTTGGCTCCGTTAGAAGAGACAGGATTGGTGTTAGAGTAGCTAGGTGGATTGAAAGAAAACTAAAGGCAAGGAATCACCGCGTTTTCTTTATAGATCCAATGGAACTAGACTTGCCACTACTCGATAGAATGTATAAAGAGATGGATAACCCTTCTGAAAAATTAAGGGATTTAGGAAATAAAATCAAGGATGCTGAAGGGTATGTCCCTGTAACACCGGAGTATAACCGCAATACATCAAGTGCATTGAAAAATACCTTAGACTACTTTTTAGAAGAGTATTATTTCAAACCTTCTGCAATTGTTTCCTATTCTCCAGGTATGTTTGGTGGAATAAATGCTGCACAGCAGCTTAGATTGATATTCGCAGAGCTGGGTGCACCATCAATACCTTCATCATTACCAATACCAAGAGTGCATAAAGTTATTGATGAAAATGGAATTCTAATTGATGAATCCTATGATAAAAGAGTTAATAAATTTCTTGATGAGTTTGAATGGTACATAAAAGCATTAGCAAATCAAAGGGCTCAAGGCACTCCCTATTGACTTGGCAAATGTCTTTCGATTTATTCAACCGTTAAATAATACCTTTGAGATTATTTTCCGAAATGGTTTCTGGTGGTAATTCTTACAGATGTGAGGTATGTGACATGACATTCGGCAATGAAAAGGATTTTTTGGATCATAAACATTACTCCAAATTCCGAAGAGAGGGGTCTTGTTGGCAATAGTTATGAACGCGATTGAGAAAAATACGTTTACTAAACCGCAATAGTTTTTCCTCAATATTTTTCGCTTCTTTTATCATAAGTAAACGGTCATTACCGGCTGTCGGAAGAATGAATCCAAACACAGGTATGAAAAATCTATCCAAATCCATGTCTTTTACCTTTAATCCAACAATAAACCGTGAAGGCCATCTCACAATAAAAGACAATCCTTTTGGCACAATGAATTTTGCAAATTGCGTTCTTAATTAAGAAATAAAATATATACATGTCAAATTATAAAAAAGTAGAGGATAAATAGAAATTATGGAGTCATCTTCCAAAACCAACAAGATGGATGTTATTCAATTATTTTGTATAACTTTACGACATTATTTTTAATCGACACAATGGTTTTACCAGTTAAATGCTTCAGTACGCATTAAAATTGATGCTTCGCTAATTTGAGTTTATTATCGGATTACTGGATTATCCGTTTTGCCATTTTCAACCTATTTTTTTCTGATTATTTGTGTTTTGAAGATATTCTATTTTCTAGTGCTAGACGAGACCTGTAATGAAAGAGATATTTATGATAGTTAAAAGGGATTGAGTTCTTGTTTTGAATATCATACAGGATATCAATAAATGCTTAAAGGTTTTTAGTGTTCTTCCCCTGCCATTACAAATGCCTCTCTTAATTAGAAATAGTAACAGGGCGGCATTGCTTTACCAGCCTGCCTTTACCTCTCTTCCACTTGGTTTTGTGTTCCCTTTTTGTTGACTGTCAATTCCACTTTTGATCAGCTGATTTTCGTTATTACTATCCGACACTATGGATTGTCGCTAATATAGCTGTGGAATAGTCGGATAAATATAAAATTTAATGGAATATAATAATGTCATCTTGCAATACTATTTGTTTAATGATTCTCGACTCTTTATGTGATAACTTTCATAAAGATTAAACTCGCTGTTTATCCAGTTATTTGGCAGTAGGATTAAAAAAAGTATCATAGGTTTGCCACGACAACAGAAATCAATTATATGTTAAAAAGATAGTTGAATTCTTACGAAAATGTCAATAAGACAGGTTGCAGAATAAAAAGACAAGATATCATATGTGCGTCTTCTATTTGGTATTGCCATGTGCATACCGGCCAAGGGCTATGAATTTTAGTCAAATTTGGTGTTGGTGTCCACGGTCCAGTCACAAAAATCCCCAAGGTCATTCTAATCGTGTAATCGATGTATTAGGGCAAAACCAAAATGGAAAAGAATGCAACTGCGAAACAAAATGACACCCAACCTCATCACCATGACAAAACAACAGGAAAGTTTCAGGTGCCAATACAAATGGCTATGGCATCCGAGTGAAAAATCAAAGCCGCACAATCATGATAAATTTGATACCAAAATCACAACAAGGCTATTACAAAAAACATTATTATTAAATGATATTTATTGCAAGTTTATCCATATAATGAACTTAAATCATCAATCTAAAATTTGGCTTATCTTGGTTGCACTATGGGTTATCAACGGCTCGAGTTTTCTTGCAATCAAAGTTGCCATCGACACGATACCTCCTCTGTTGAGCGCGGGCATAAGGTTTTCATTTGCAGGGGCGATACTCTTTACATTTTATTTTCTTCAGGTTAACAAAACTATATTCAAAAACAATAGCAGTACCAGTAACAATCAAAAACACTCACAAGGGGCGCAAGATCAAGTTCTGGATTCTGAAAAGCCTACTAAAGAACATATAACATTCAGGCAATGGGGAGATAGCCTGATTTTAGGGGTTACCTTGTTTCTTGGTGGTCAAGGATTGCTAACTTGGGGCGCACAATATCTTTCCTCGGGTATGACTGGCCTGCTAAATTCCACTATCCCGTTATGGGTTGCAATTATTGGATATGCTGTCTATAGATGGATAAAAAAAGGGGCAATTGGTCCATCCATGACAAAAGCAACGATTATCGGATTAGCTGCGGGATTTGGCGGCCTTATGTTGCTTGTTGCTCCATCTATTGGGTCTGGAGATCTGAGCCCCATTGGAACATTGGCCCTAATAATAAGTTCAATTTCATGGGCCATTGGCTCACTATATTCCACCAGGGCTAAGCTTCCTGTCAGTATCCTTGCGTCGTCAGGGATGATCATGATTTCTGGAGGGTTAATGTTGACTGCTGTTAGTTTTGCATTTGGGGAATATCGCAATTTGGATTTAATGCAAATTTCACTGCAGTCTTTAATAGCGCAAATCTATCTGATAGTTATTATCACCATTGTGGGATTTACCGACTTTTACTGGTTGCTTCGAGTTACATCCGCATCATTGGCAAACACCTTTGCATATGTTAGCCCAGTCATTGCGGTATTATTGGGATGGGCTATTCTGCATGAAAATTTGACAATTACTACAATCATAGCTATGGTCATTATCCTACTTGGAGTCGCTCTGATGGTTACGAAAAAAAAAGTTCCGAAAAAACCCACGCAAAATGACATCAAACACAATTGATGGGACGGATGTATTTTGATTGCCGATGCTTTCAGTGGTTAAAATCATAAGCCAAATGATAAACGTAAAACATAGGATTATCTTTACAGGGGATATTCAACAACACAGTTAAAACCCTTGGAAGCAAATATCTGATATTGGTCATACAGATTGATTTACAGTCCCTTGATGAAAGCATTAAATCAGAAATTATAAAAGATATTGAAACCGAGTTCCTTCAACATGACGTTAATTCACAAGGTTACCTTAGACTAATTCATGAAGAGGACAACGAAAAAAACAGTGCGCCGGGGAATCTAAAATCTGTCAAGGGCATAATGTTGGAAGAGGATGAAAATCAAATAAACAAAATCAAGCATCGAATAAAAGATCTCTTTATCAAAAGAGCAATTGGTGAGTATATTGTTGTCAAGGATGAAACCGTAAATAATGGACTCATTATCCTAGGGAGAAATCAAGGGGAATCTGCCGGAATGCATCATTGCCGTCACTGCGGAATGGAGTTTGAGGATGAAATTCAGTTGAGTAATCATTTGCGAATGCATTTTTTCATTTAGTGGTTATGAAATTTTGACAACGATACTCAATTTGCGATTTAAGATTTTGGTTTGCTTTTTTATGGCTGTCATCAATAAGATATTTTTTATATTGTTCATAGTTGAAATTTAGATACATTCATGGATATAATTAAAATAGGCTAGTTAATGCGTGATATTATCTTGTGCTTTGTTGCGTAACTCAGATTTTTGTGTTTTTTAGACGTGCTGGTTTTATTTCCTCAAGGGAAATAATCGATATTCGCATTATCCTGATATGTGCTCTATCATAAATTGACGAATTTCATAGTTATGCAGCAAGGCATTATCTTGGGGTTTGTTAACCCAAAAAAATGAGCATAATATTAGAACTGCAATTGAATGCATGAATATATAGTAAAACTTTATCTACCAATTTAATAATCCATTACACCTTCAACAGCAATAATGGATACTACAATAACTTGTACTTTTTTACACCTTGATAAAAAAGAGAATTGTATTTTATGAGACGTGATAATGGTAATTGGGTGTCTCCTACTTTAGCCATGCCAGATTGAAAACAAGTTTTTCTTTGGTTGCTTGATTTTCCATTTTTTTTCATTGAAAACTTAATCTCTACAGCTTGTATAAAATTAGAATCTCATATAGAGCCGATATCGGCATTAGCCCCCTTGGCCAACAAGATATCTCTTCTCCTTCATAGGCCCGAGATAAACCATGTTATAAATTGAGGCCTTGTCGCCATACCCTTCGCCTTCTCTTCGCCTTCTCAGACTTGTGAGAATGCTTATCTTTCTCCATATCAAAAGTTTGTTTATGCGCTGACCCCCAGAATCGAAAAGGCAGTATCCAAGGAGATCAAATTTTTCTTGATTATTTACAAATCAAGGAATTTGTTATCGAAAAAAGTCCAATTCTCTCTATAGGTTAGAGAAACCTTGGCAACTGCTAGTAGCTGAAGAAAATAATTGTTAGATCTGCAATAAAAAATTGAGGTGTGTGGCTCGTAGTTCTTACTTGGCTACAAATGTCGGAATGTCACACCAAAAGTCGTCTAAGACGCTGCCAAATTTACACTTGATCTCCCTTGAATCGCCCACATTAGGCGTGATTCCCACTGGATGCTCAATCTTGTCTAGTGCATAGGAGAGCACTGATTTTACTTTTTCATCAATTTGTTCTTTGCTTACAAATGGGTTAGCAAGTCCAGTCACATTTGTGTTTGTCTGAGTATCAGGTACTGTTCATTTTTACGTACCCAATGGTGGGAGATTTGCCGAAATCGTCAAGTATTGAGGATGTTAACGCATCTCTAGCCTTGATAAAGTCAGGTGCTGTGCCTGTCATAGTATATGTTGTGTCAAAGGATGAACCAACATAGCTTGCCCCATTGGTAACGGTAAAGTCTCCTTCTGTGGCTTTTGCGACTTTAATCGTATAATTTGACTGTGCGCTTGCCGTTGACATAGATGCACTGCAAATCGAACCACCCATTACCACAAGGACTCCTATAAGAAGGGCTACCTTGAATTTATTGCTCATATCCTAGGTCTAGGAGTAATAAATATAAAGATATCACAACAAATTTTTGCTGGTTTGGTTTGTAGAATAACGAATCAATCAATGAAGGGTAATTATTTTATGCAGTCCTAAAAACTATTTTTACCAATACACTTGAAATAGGCATTTGTCATTACAACTTGATTTTATTGTAAATAGTAAAGGAAATTGCTAGAAGACAGATACCATTAAAATTTCGTCGCCTGTTAGTAGTAATTTTTGATGTATGGGTATATCAGATGGGACGCGCAGCAGAAGTATGTGGGTTAATGATGAGCGTAAGTCAACGGTTTCAATCCTTCCCTACAACAGGGAATCAACATAAAATAATATGAATAATACATTACAAATCTCCTTTAGGTCAGTGGAGCTATAAAACATCCCAGGAATAACCTTTGTTCAGTGAAAAGCCCTTGACAAATGCTAAGGTTACCGCCTTACCTCGCCATGAGACTAATCATGTCTAAAAACTAGAAAAAGGCGTTACACCAAATGTTGTTTATATATGATGAGGCTAAACCAATGGTTTATGAAAGGTTGCGGATTTATGGATTTGCCTATTGAGGATACTGATTGTTTTAAAAATTTTCTGGGCATCTATCTTCTATTAGGTTGGCTATGTCACGCATGGATACTTGACCTGCATTACAGATTGTACCCGTCATACGCCTGAATATGTTGTTGTAAAAAACCATGCCGCAGGGACCGTGTTGTCATTCGAGTTTGCTATTAACAACAGAAATTGTCTTGGTCCATTTGCTGGTTTGCCCAATTTTCTTCTGTCCCTGAGTTTGCATTTATTTTTGAATCAAGATCACTATTTTTTTTTATATTTTTGTCATCCATGTCTGCATATGACTGAATCGGAATTATGCTTGTTCCCATTATTAATAACGACGCTATGGCTGTAATCAATAAAATTTTTTTGGTGTTGTTCATAGTTGGTATTTAGATACATTTGTTGGTATAATAGGAGTTTGCTTGTTAATACCTGCTATTATATTGGAAAACATTAACCTAAAAAGATATGAGTAACATTAATACTGCATATGTTGAGATGAATATTTGGTATGATTTTGTCTAATAATTTAATTATTACCTTAAATAGTGACAAAACATCGCCAAAAATGGCTTTTGAATAACATTCAATCGTCTTGAAAACAAACCAATTGTTTTTTTTTGCTGAATGGGGCGAAAAACCTGGTGCAAACTCTGCCATTATGGATATTATTGTAAACTGCAGTGCATCTTGAATTGCGACCACTTTGACATATTTTCTCACATGTTTCTGAATTTTGAACGTACCGAGTTGCTCTTCTAATCAAAGTATACGCAAGCAAGATTAAGGGGAATTTGTTATCGCGTCTGCTTCGATTTCTACAAGCAGGTCTGGCTGGATTAGCCGTTTTACTTCCACCATAGTTGCTGCAGGCTGTATATCTTTGAAAAATTCTGCATATGCTTTGCCTATTATTTTCCAATCATCGATATTGGTTACAAAGATTCTTGTTCTGACTATATCGGTTAAATTTGCATTAATTATCCTCAATGATTTTTCAATAGTCTGAATGATTTGTTTGGTTTGTACATACGGATCTCTCACCCCTACAACTTTTCCATTTTCATCAATGGATGTTGTACCAGAAATGAATACATATGGTCCGTATTTGACAAGCCTTGAATAACCAACTATTGACTCCCATGGTGAACCGGATAAATAATTATTCCTTTCCATAATGTTGGAACTAAAAAATGATTGTCTCAAAAACTTTGTGTCAATGAAATGGAGAAGAAAAAAAGGATAATGATTGTCAAAACTCCAGAACCATGTAATAAACAATTGTATATGTTCAAACTTCCTTTGCACGTAGCCAATAGAAGGCATGTTATTGTCTTTATGATTGATAATACAATATACCACCATTGCAATTATTCTTTCCACATCTAAATGACTTACAACATGTTTTTAGATAATCGTCATTTCGCTAAACTAAACTTTAGTATATTTTATTTGATTGGAATTTCATTTAAAATACCACGCAAAGAAACTGTAATTTATTAATGAAAATATGGATAGTTTCTTTTTTGATTTATCCAATGATGGATTTGCGTGTAAGAAAGGCGAAGGATCTCAGATTAATTTCCGTAATACAAAAATGACCTTCGAGGTCTCCGGATTGGATTGAGAGCATAGATACACCCTATAGATGATACATCCTCCAAATACTGTTACTAGTTTATATACACATTCTATAGCATCAGAAGCATGTTATGTATTTGATGGAGAGCATTCTACAAGGTGCGGCATTAACACATATCTTGATCAGACAAGTGACTTTGTTTTCATTCCAAGGAATATTCTGCATAATTATCAATCAGGCCCCAATGGTGGAAAAGTATTGGTGATCTCGCCTGCCAGACTTGAAAAATATTAAAGAGGTTGCAGATATTCCTCATACCCGGAATGAGATTCAATGGGATGCTGAGGTAGCAATTCCAAGAGGCCATCGTCAGGAGTTTTTAGGTAATCTGAGACGTCTGATCCAATAAAAAGATTGATTATTCAGTCAGATTTTTTACAAGTATTTTTAAACCACCAGTATGGTACAAGTCACAATGGCAAGACCTACCGACATAAAACCGCCATTCACTGAAGAAACAGCCAGAGCGAAAGTTAAATCTGCTCAAGATGCCTGGAATACTCGTAACCCCGAATTTGTAGCACAAGCGTATGCGATAGATTCTCAATGGCGTAATCGTATTGAGTTTTTTGAAGGAAGGGAAGAAATTATGGCGTTTCTTAAACGTAAATGGACCAAAGAGCTTGATTATCGCCTGATGAAAAATCTTTGGTGTTATACAGGCAATCGTATCTCAGTGCGGTTTGAGTATGAATGGAGAGATGCAGATACCCCTAACCAATGGATGCGAACTCATGGTAATGAGCATTGGGAATTTAATAATGATGGTTTGATGCGTATTCGCGATATGAGTGCTAATGATTATCCTATTGAAGAATCAGAAAGACGTTATAGAATTTGATAATGTTGAATTGGTTATGCGACTCTCGATTCAATACTATTATAGTAACCATACTGTTGACTGGATTTACTTTTGTTACTATATTTTAAACATATTTTTTATGTCAGCGCGATTTTCATTATTAAGGCATAAATGAAATAAAGATATCTAATTTGGAAACAAATGGTCAGATTAGTTTATAAAGAAGGCAAATAGTGTAACACAGCTAAAAAACCAATATTTTTCGATTTGTTTCTAAACACTTCTGCAAGTATCCTTTTATTTTTCAATCTACTAATGGTGTACTCTATCGTTATTCTCTTTTTAGAGTGGCTTTTTTTGCATTCCTTTTCTCCTGCAGATGACTCTTGATCTTTCTTCTATTTATGTGGTAACAATGATATTTGCCTTGCGTAGTGTTTCTCCACACCTAGATCAAACACATTGACAACTTGTTTGGGAGTTGGATGATGATTCTTCTTGTATATATAATAGTCATCATGTCTATCCTTTCTTAAGGATTGTTTTGTGAATGTTGAAACCTAATTTGTTAACCATAATCTGTGTCTTTGCAGTATCCTTTTCTTCCTCCCTAAATGGAACACCTTCTTTTTCTTTTTTGTCTACAGGTCTTGGTATCAGCTGTTCTGTGGAATATGCGAAAGATAGAAAGCCTGGAAAATACTTTTTCACTTCTTCAGTGGTTTTCAACCCTTAGTTATATGGTGGTTTTTTAGGTATAGAAATGCATTGTTTTATCAAACCTTCAATCTTTTGTATGTCCATGCAAATGTTGGTCTGTTCCAAATTAAACAAAAAACCAGCCAGAGTGTAGGTTATTTACAAACGGTAATACGCAAGCAGCATTAAAAAGATGTTTCTATATCGAATTTAAAAGGTCTGCCTGTACCACAACTTCTTTCTCTATTTTCTTTCTTTTGTATTCCGAACGCTGTATCTCATGCTTGCCGTTTTTTTTACTTTCTCTTTAATGAAAATATCGTCGAACTCTTGCACTGTTAAGCCGGTGAATGACTTGAATAGCAGTAATTTTTGGATAACCTGTAATATGAAAGCAAAGAAAAGACATGGCGCTAATGTAGTAATTTGGTTATTAAATACTAGAGAAAGGTATGTTACTTATTTATCCTATTTTTAATAAACAACTTAGGTAAATAACTAACTAAGGAGAAGTATGCTTGCCACAATCCTTTAGGGTGAGAGAACTGTTGGATAACAATCTAGAAACTGTTGTAAACCTTATAGCAGACATAGTTGTCAATGAATTTAACATTCAACTTAAATTAGATGGGCTTGATTCAGATTTACTACATATAAATCAGCATTATAGTAAAGATAATGGTGGATACTTTTGGGTTGTAGAAAAAGTTGAAAATGATAATAACCAAATAGTTGGTACAGTGGCAATAAGAAATCTAAGGCAAATTGTTTCTACCTGCGAACTAAAGAGAATGTTCGTATTGAAGCGGTATAGGGGATTAGGGATTGGGCAGATGATGCTTGATGTTGTGCTTGACTATGCAAAAAAGTCAGGTTATACAAACATCTATTTATATAGTTCAAAGGATTTGCAAGCAGCCATAAAACTGTACTTAAAGAATGGTTTTACAAATATACCTCGCTATAACGATGATTATAGAGCTGATGTGTTTATGGCCAGAAAGTTGATGAGTAAAAATAAAATAGGTACATCATAATGTTTATTGGCTATGGGTTTACTATTCCATTAATTTTTCTTGTTCCTTTTTATGTATTCTTTAATATTGTTATCTTTAAAATTATCTGAAAAAGGCATGATTATAGTTTTATACTGGTAAATATCTTATTCAGCACTTTTTTCATTAATGATTCTTTTTTCATTAGTGATGACTCGTAGATTTATCCAATTTGTTTTTCTGCATCATGTATTTCTGTCTCCTTGATGGAGGTAACCCTATGTTCATTGTAATATGCGCTATAGGGGTGTTAAACAATATTGCAAAATTTATTAATTGGGCAACTGCGCCTCAGCTCTAATATACAAGTGATTTAATTTACCACTATGTGTGTTTCTTTGTCTTCATATCGTGGTAGAGTCAACGTAGTTGGGGAATCTATAATTTGATATATCATCAGCCATTTAAAAAAAGTACTATTTCTATAATTTTTCTGGTTGTACTTGCATTATCATCTATCTTAGTAATTACTTTTTTTAAACATCCCCCTCCAGGTAAGAGTACTCTTGTTTATGATCTCACAAGTTCAGAAACCAGGACAGTATTGACGATACAATTGAAGCTGCCAGATGGAACGTGGAGTCAGCCAGTAAAATACAATTTTGACACTGGGGCAACGACCACAGACGTGGCGCCTCAATTCCTGTCTGCATTTGGATACGGGCCTGATGGGGTGGGAGATGACTCATCCAAGAGAAAAGAGCAACCAGGAAAAATCAGAATTGCGGGGCTGGATGGGGAGTTTGACCTGCCAGTCATGGTGCAGGACAAAGATCATTACGATCTGTTCAGAGAGCAGCCACCACCGGCAAGGTACCCACTCCTGGAGGTCAAAAACATCCTGACACAAATATCAATGGTGTACACCAGTGAACAGACCACGCTCAGGCTAAGGGATGTCCCGATACCCGAGTTGGCAGACGCAAGCAAACTGATAACCCTGCCGGACCTTCAGCGCAGGGATGGCACCCCAACAAGTGGCTGGCAGTGGATGCGTGTAGATTTCATAAACCCATCCACTGGTGCCGGAGTTGAGGATTGGTTTGGGCTCAACACGGGCGACAAGAGGCTGGTGCTCAAAAAGCAATCCGTTGCAGATGAAATCAACCTCCCGCTGACAAGGACAGGTGACTGCAACTATGCCAGCAGGAGCACTGTTGTTTTCAAGGAGGCAAGCAAGCCGGTAAAGCTGGATTCTGCGCCAGTTCAGGTAAGAGACGAATCTTGTCAGTTTGCACGCGGTGGCGAGCCCCGAAACTTTGGCGGGGGGCCGCCATTTCTGTCCGAATACACACTGATACTGTGGGACATGCACAGGGCGTTGTTGCCACGGTGATTCAGGAGGTCAACTGTGGAGGGTTATCTGCCAGCAAATTTGCAAACCCTTGAATCCTCCGAAATGCCAGAGAACATTGATTTGAGTCCAATCAAATCGTAGGGAAGCCTGGCATTACACAAGGCCAGAAAAGAAAAAAGGAGATAGACTGAAAAACCATGGAAAGTGTTCTTAAAACAACTGCAAGATCATAAGGAGATACTTCCTTTAGCTCAGAATATCGTTGATGGCAATAAAACCCATTACTCAGATTTATTTATCAACCTATCTGCTCTTTTCCATTTTGGACTTGACTCTTTTGGTTTATATTTGATGTATGTATTTGAAAAATTTCCATTTTATCATGTGTATTTACTCCGTCTTTCCACCCTTTCAAATTCACTCATTTCACAATCATCTGAAGAAATATGATCCGATGGTTTGTCTTGGATCATTCAAAACAAAAAAAGGTCCAATGTGGAAGATATTTGTTGGTTAATGAATCTAATTGAAAGAAACTCTCGCAATAATTTCATTCCTTTAAATTTTCTGCAATTCCCACATGGCACTGATTGTCAAGTCTTTTTAAAGAGTCATTGTTCACCATCTCCACACATATTTTATTCAAACTACCTACTTCCTGACAACGGGAATTATTTCGTCGTTAATGAATTCCTGAAAAGCAGGATCAAACCATTTTTCCAATTCTATGTTATTCTTCCATATGTCATATATCTCGCCATGTTGAAACGCAGATTTTATATACCTGAACCATCCATGCCATTCATTATCTCTCACCACTCCACGTTGTCGCATATGGAAAGCGTGTGCAAATGTATATAATACGTGATAACTAAATGCTAAATCCGGTGTAAAATGCGATTCTGATTTGCTTACTACCTTAATTAATTCAGGACTGTCCACCATCATCCGGGTTAATCCGTTTATCTTGTCATCCAAATCATTTAGGATCTTTGTTTCCAAATCAACTGTTAAACTCTGCATTTGTTTTCGTGAAAAATAAAGGATAACAAATAAGGTGGAGATAATTCCTATTGCTTCACCAATCCCAAAATAACCTTCTATGCTAATTTCTTCCAACAACAATAGTTACCATGAAATCATTTGTATTTCTGGATTGTTATTAAATTTAGCAATATATGGCATATTTACAGATTTCCCAACAAATCAAATTTTCAAGGTTGATGCAATTCAAAATTACACAAATTAATACCGGATGACACTCATATTTTCTATTCAATGTGGTTTATATTAATTACTCTTCAAAAAATTTGATGCAAAAACAATTCTTTACCAGATGATGTCCATTTTAGCGATAATCATACTCAGATTTGTTGGATCTTTGCTAGGATTCAATACCAATGCTGATCCCACTCAGTCCAGTGCATTTCTGCATCTTTTTAGATGGGTCCCTAAAATGAGAATTGAATTAGTTGCAAATAATAAGTGTATGTTAAAAAACTGGTTTGTTGTTTGCAAGTAAATTGGCAAAAAACACGTTTGGAAAAGACTGATTTACAAGACTTTAGTGTGGACTCATAATGATATGCCTGTTACCAAATCCCTTAAAGCTATTGTAATTTTATGGGATTGCTGTTTAATTGTTATGGCTAGAGTGGGCCCCTTTTTTCCCATGAGTCCCGCAATACTCAGACAATCCATCTGGTCCTGACTTCATTTCGCTTGCTTCATCAATCACATATAATCTGGAATACAGGTTTAATAGATGCATTGCAGTACTCTTAGCATCCATTGCAAATTGATCTATGGGATCGATTTGCAATGCATTAGTGAAAATGTCTATCGCTTCATTATATTTTTGATTTTTCATGGACACAATGCCTTTGTTTTTTAAAGGTGCCAAATATTTGGAATCAATCTCTATGGACTTATCAAAAGCTGAAAGAGCTTCCGAATATCGGTTACAATTCATTAAAGCAAGACCCTTCAGATTATATGCGTGTGAATTGTTGGTGTCCATTGAAATAGCCTCATCGAGTTTTTCCAAGGCTTTGTCGTATTGCTGGAGCCTGTAAAGAGTCAATGCTTTTTTATTTAATGCATCGATGAAATTTGGGTATATCTGCAATACCTTATCATATGATTATATTGCCTAAATGTGGATTTAAAGATCTTTCCCTTAAGATTTTCAGTAAAATTGTTCTATTGTATTGTACACATAGATTGACTATGAGGATTGTAGGAAAATTTTTTTCTACTTCTGAATCTCCAAGTGGTTATTAATTGATAATCCCGTTATCAGTAACAGGGCTAGCCCTTGAATCCTTATGACCAGCCAAATTGGTAATCCTGCATGCTTAAATAACGCATGGCGCATCGAGAGTCACGCCCGTTAATATGCCTGTTAGGAAGAATGCGGTCACAAGATCAGTCTTTCTTCTTGTTTTCGCATTGTGCCTCTTGTCCCTAGTTCCTTGATCAGTAATAATGGTTATATTGACACTCCTAATGCGGTCTTCAGTAAATCAGATAAAAACCTAGTGAATTCAGTATAAAAATTTCGGTGAAAATGCAGGACATGCAGACAGAAAAAGTCCATGTTGGAGACATAGACATCGCATGCAAGATGTTTGGTAACGGTGAACCTGTTTTACTAATTAGTGGAAGTGGTAATGTAATGGGTGTTTGGCCCTCATATATTTACAAGAACTACCAAAAAATCATCAAGTAGTTATCTTTGGCAACATCCAGAAAAGTTTACAGCAATCATAGAACCATTTTTGGATGAAACACAAAATTCACGGTAAAAGATATTGCCAAGAAACCTTTCCTATCCATTTAATTGCAAAGGTGTATTGGCTATGCTTGTTACATGACTCAAAAAACATCTAAACCTGGGCCGTATTTTTATAAAATCGCGTTAAATTATGCTATCATTGTGTATTAGGGTGATAAATCAAATCGCCAACAGAAACGATTTAATGTAACCGTGCAACAAAGCATTACTGTAAAATCATAAAAAAAACTATACTGTTTTGTTATTTTTATACCATATGCGTCTTTTTATTTGAAACATGGATAAATATTTTGTAGCGTGGTGGAATGTAGAAAATCTTTTTGATATAGAAAACTCTACTGAAAGATCTAGCCGGTTAAAAGAGGTTTTAAAAGATGAGCTAATAGGGTGGAACGAAAAAGTTCTAATTACCAAAATCTCTCAACTGGCAAAAATCATATCAAAGATGAACCATGGCAATGGTCCAGACATAATAGGAGTTTGTGAGGTGGAAGATGGACCCGTGGTAAATAAGTTGGTAACTAAAATAAAGAACTTCGTTCCTCGGAATTATCAGGTTGTGCATGAGGAATATGACGACAAAAGGGGCATTGAAGTTGGATTTATTTACGACGCTTCAAAATTTGAAATAGCAAAACACAATCAAACGGGTAAAGACCTTGTATTTTCACACCAAGTCTTAAGGGAGGAAGCTACTCGTAACATCCTACAAGTAAACTTTAGGATAAAAACGTCAGGGTACTCAAATAGGTACTAATAGGAAATCATTGGCCGTCCAGGACTATCGGAGAACTTATCACTGAACCTTATAGAATAGCTGCTGCAGATGCTTTGTCCTATTTCCATAAACGCATTTTGGAAGAACTTGGAGACGATATTCCAATAATAGTAATGGGAGACTTCAATGACATGCCATTTAGCAGATCATTGATGGATTATGCGTTTTCTACCCCTTATAAAGAGCAACTGGAAAAATCAGAACATGTTCCTTTCTTTTATAATCTGATGTGGTCTTTGGTTAATCGGGGTCTCGCTACCTATTACTTTGGTAAAAAAGAACCAGACCCTTGTTTCGACAAGTATACAACCTATCCCAATATGCTTGACCAGTTTATGGTTTCAAAATCCATAGCTTTTGTGAATAAAGTAGGCGTCAAAGATGGTTCAGTTAAGGTAAACAAAAAGATAGGGGAATACGTTCTATATGAGGAAAGATATTCATATGAGGTACCCAAAAAATTCGGGAGACCCACAAAATGCGGGAAACCAAGCTATATGAATAAGGAGGGGTTTAGTGATCATTTTCCAATTTCATTAATTTTTCAAGAACATTAACGATTACCATACTTGTTAACACAAGCCCATTTTTATTTGTGTATCTTGGAGCTATGGCATATTTACAACATTAATGCGTATTTGTGCTCTGTCTAAAATAACCAATGTAATGTTCTTTGTTAAATATATTAAAGTATCAGGACCGGCTCTGTTCGCTTGCTTTTTGCTTTCTTGCCATGATAATCATTAAATGATGAAGTGCCATGGAAATAATTTGGCCTGCTTTAGCTGGTCTTCCATTAGCATTTCGTGAAATTCGTTTTCCGATGGGTCCTTTTTAAATTTAGAATATTTTTTGGAGCCATTTCCGCTGTTACTCTTTGAGTGAATTAGGATTTATTTCCATTAAACCATTTCTACTGCTGGGATTGTCTCATTGGCTACAACCTGTGGATTAGGTGCGTTGCTCATTGCATTGTGATAAAGTGACAAGAATTTTTCCATGTGATCTGGCAATAACCAAAAAAAGTGATGGTAAGATGATAAGGATTGGTGTCGCAATTATAAAACCGAAAATTTAGGCCCGTAATGTACCTATTACTAAACCCCTTGGGCCCAATAATGGCATGGGATCGTATGCGTCCTTGTAATATTATGTTGTTTGACAATGATTTGTTAAAAGACTACTTCTGGGAGAGATGAGTATAAATCGTATCAAAGGCGATTTATATTTTCCGCACGTTATCTTTTGTATTCTTTATCTGTTGTGCCATTATATTTTGCATTTTGTAAGTATGGTGTGGTTAGGCAACGTTTAGACTCCTTTATTCCTGCCTACAATTTTTTCTACAAAAAACTCGCCTGCTCTGTAAGAACTCCTAACAAGTGGGCCGGAAGCTACATAGGCAAACCCCATTGACTCTGCAATTTCCCTAAACCAGTTAAATTTTTCTGGTGTGACATATTCGGCAACTGGCAAATACTTTGGATTCGGCTGAAGGTATTGGCCCAAAGTTAATATGTTGACCCCGACCGATCTCAGATCCATTATTGTCTGAATAACCTCTTTTTCGTTTTCACCAAGACCAAGCATTATGGAGGACTTTGTGAAGACTGCTGAATCGATATCCTTGATTTTCTTTAGGACCAGGAGAGATTGTTCATATGACGCTCTGGCATCCCTGACTTTGGGCGTGAGTCTGCTTACGGTTTCTATGTTGTGACTTATAACCTCCGGCTTTGATTCCACCACCTTTTTTATTGAATCCTCATTTCCCCTGAAGTCTGGGATGAGCGGTTCTACTATTATTTTTGGGCACAGATCCTTTATGGCTTTGATTGTTTTGGCTATGTGGTCTGCTCCTCCATCCTTTAGGTCGTCTCTACAAACGGAGGTGATTACCACATATCTCAATCCCCATTCTTTGATTGCCTTGGCCACTCTTTTGGGCTCCTCTGCATCAAGTAAAACTGGCTTGCCGCTATTGACAGCACAAAATCTGCAGCCTCTGCTGCATGTGTCCCCCATAATCATGATTGTGGCTGTACCTGTTCCCCAGCACTCTGATATGTTGGGGCATCTAGCTTCCTCACAAACGGTATGAAGGTCTAGTGACCTGAGTGATTGTTTAACCTTTGTATAGTTTTCTCCGGATGGTGCTCTCGCTCTAAGCCACACTGGTTTTTTTATTAGGTCCACTTTTACACGCCTTTGTAATCAATCAACAATCATAATAATAAGAGTTAAACACATCATTCGTTAATTATTATCTGGCTTACATACACATGAAAACACCTTTTTATGACATTCACAGGTCGCTTGAAGCAAAAATGCTGAGCTTTCATGGATGGGAAATGCCTCTGCAATATTCAGGAATAATTGACGAGCATATCAACACCAGAACAAACGTTGGTCTGTTTGATGTCTCACACATGGGCCGTTTTGAGGTTAAAGGCTCCTATGCCTATGATTGTATACAAACGTTAGTAACTAATGACATTTCTAAACTAGACGACCATCAGGCACTCTATTCTCCCATATGCCATGATAATGGTGGAATAATTGACGATCTAATCATATACAGAATAAGCAGGGAGAAATTTCTTGTTGTGGTCAATGCCTCAAACAGGGAAGGGGATCTGGATTGGATTGTTAAGCACTCAAAGTCAGCTGTTGTTGAAAACATTAGTAACAAAACTGCTCTTCTGGCACTCCAGGGGCCTCTTGCACAAAAGGTCCTTGAGAAAACAATGGTTGGCGTAAACCTGGATCTCTTAAAACCCTTTGGTATTGCTATTGCAAAGGTTTTTGGAATAGAATGCGTGATATCAAGGACTGGTTATACGGGAGAAGATGGTTTTGAGCTGTTCTTTGATTCTTCAAAAATGGATATTTGGAACAAGCTCATGCAGTCAGGTTCCAGATTTAACATCAAACCGAACGGCTTGGGTGCCAGAGACACGCTCAGATTGGAGGCTGGTCTAATGCTTTATGGAAATGACATTAACGAAAATACTACTCCATTAGAGGTTCCCCTTAAATGGACGGTAAAGTTTGATAAGAAAGAGTTCATTGGAAGGGAAGCATTATTGACTCAGCAGATAAACAGAAAGCTTGTGGGGTTTGAGGTTCAGGAAAAAAGGATAGCTAGGCACGGAAACGAAGTATTAGTTGATGGGGAGAAGGCGGGTTTTGTGACGAGCGGAAGCTTTTCACCAACTATAAAAAAATCCATTGGCTTTTGCTTTGTTCCTATACGTGTTTTGCCAAACCAATTAATTGAAATTAATATTAGCGGTAAATTGTATAAAGCAAAAGTTAGCAGCACACGCTTCTATAGGAGAAAATAAGATTTTTTATAGAACATTAAAAATAGATCTCTGTGAATGAGGGAACAAGATTTACAAAAGAGCACGAATGGATTATAATACAGGAAGGAATTGCTGTTATGGGGATTTCAGATTTTGCTCAAAGACAGATAGGGGATATAGTTTCGATAGAGTTGCCAAGGGTCGGCAGTGTATTTAGGTACATGGAAACAATGGCTATAATTGACTCGGTAAAGGCCTCTTCTGACATATACTGTGCCCTGAGCGGAGAGGTTGTGGATGTCAACGAGGAGTTGCTTGAGCATCCCGAACTGGTAAACCAATCCCCGCACGAATTGGGTTGGATTGTGAAAATGAAACCCTCGAATATGGATGAAGAGCTTAAAAGTTTGATGACAAGTGAGCAATATAACAAGTTCGTTGGCGAAATGGAAAAGGAATAAGAAGAAGGAAAAGATGAAAGAACGGGTTGGATGTCAATTATTATGAACTACATACCTACAACTAAAAAAGATAGAGAAGACATGTTAAGGCAAATTGGGGTAAGATCGATAAATGACTTAACAGTGGATTTCAAGCCACTTTTTAATCAAGAACT
The DNA here is from genome assembly GCA_963779615.1 of uncultured Nitrososphaeraceae archaeon. Taxonomy (GTDB): domain Archaea; phylum Thermoproteota; class Nitrososphaeria; order Nitrososphaerales; family Nitrososphaeraceae; genus Nitrosocosmicus. The sequence goes on along the minus strand of CAVZZA010000003.1, from coordinate 229,466 downwards.
GGATCTCTCTGACCCAATGAGTGAGCTTGAGCTTGGGGCACATATGACGAATCTATCCCTAAAGAACAAGATCATGAAATACTTTATTGGAGGTGGATCTTACCACCATTATATCCCGTCTGCAGTAAACCATTTGTTATTGAGGGGAGAATTCCTTACAGGCTATACGCCATATCAGGCAGAAATGAGTCAGGGAACCCTGCATGCTATGTACGAATTCCAATCGTTCATATGCCTGCTTACAGGCATGGATGTGGCCAATGCTTCCATGTATGATGGTTCATCTGCATTGGCAGAGGCAGTATTGCTCTGTTCATCATATAGCGGAAGGAATTGCGTTTTTGTAAAGGATGGCCTCAACCCTCAATATCTTGAAGTTCTAAAAACGTACTTTGAGGTAGCGGACCTCAAACTCTCAAATGAGATTGATGAGAATACGGCATGTGTGATTGCGCAGAACCCTGATTTCTACGGAAACGTTGAGAATTTGCAGTACGTGTCCGAACAGGCACACAGAGTCGGCGCGCTCTTTATTACCTGTGTAGTAGAGCCTACCTCACTCGCAATACTGGAACCTCCTGGAAACTATGGTGCAGATATAGTAGTTGGCGAAGGACAGTCATTTGGCATTCCAATAAATTTTGGTGGCCCGTATCTTGGGTTTATTGGTGTCAGGGATTTTTTATTAAAGAAAATCCCCGGAAGAATTTGCGGCATGACCACAGACTCCAAGGGAAACAAAGGCTTTGTGCTGACATTTCAAGCTCGCGAGCAGCATATACGAAGAGAAAGGGCCACGAGCAACATAACAACAAATGTGGCATTGATGGCTCTAGCATCGACTATTTATTTGGCTCTTATGGGCAGGGATGGGCTAACCAATGTTGCCAAACTCTCTTACAGTAGGGCACACCTATTGCACGATAAATTGAGGAGATGTGGATTCACAACCCTAAACAAAAAGCCATTCTACAACGAGTTCATTGTGAGTGCGCCTCAGGGTTCCTCTGAAAACATTTCCTCAAGCCTGCTCAAAAATGGGATTCTTGGGGGCCTCAATTTGGATGAGGATAAGATGTTAATTTGCTGCACCGAGATGAACACAGTTCAAGACATAGAATCTTTTATTTCAGTAACAAAGGGGACACTAAGAAAGTGAAGCTGATATTCGAATACGAAGAACAAGCCACAGGACATGTGCGTGGTGTTGATGACAACCAAAAAGAAGGGGTTGAAGACATTCTTACCGGACTGCCAAAAGACCTGATCCGAAAAGAACTTCCCCTTCCAAATGTGAGCGAGATCAGTGTTGTAAGACACTACACCAACATGTCAAGAAAAAATTTTGGTATCGACCTTGGATTTTACCCACTGGGTTCATGTACAATGAAGTACAACCCGAAGATAAATGAGGATATCGCAAGGCTGGGTGGATTCATGGATCTTCATCCCCTTTCTCATGAAAGCTGCACTCAGGGATCGCTGCAATTGATGTGGGAATTTGAACAAGACTTGAAGAAAATTACAGGCATGGACGCCTTTTCACTGCAGCCTGCAGCCGGAGCACAGGGTGAGCTTTTAGGCATTATGATAACAAAGGCTTACTTTAGGCAAAAGAATGAAAAAAGAACGAAAATAATTATCCCTGATTCTGCCCATGGCACAAACCCTGCAACTGCGGGCATGTGCAAGTTTGATACCATTACCATCCCCTCTGACTCCCGGGGCAACATGGATATTTGCAAATTCAAGGAGTCACTTACACATGATGTGGCGCTTGTCATGCTAACAAATCCTAATACCCTTGGACTTTTTGAAGAAAAGATTCTGGAGATTAGTGACCTTGCACATGGCAATGGGGCTTTAATGTATTGTGATGGTGCAAACATGAATGCGCTACTTGGAATAACCAGGCCGAGCGACCAGGGGTTTGACATGATTCACTTGAACCTTCACAAGACCTTTTCAACTCCGCATGGTGGCGGAGGCCCTGGAGCAGGAAGTGTAGGGGTAAAGTCGTTCCTGGAGGATTATTTGCCATTGCCACGGGTAACAAAGCAAGACAACAAGTTAACCCTGGATTATACCCTAAGGAAATCTGTGGGAAGGGTCAGGTATTCTTATGGAAACTTTGGAATGCTGGTCAGAGCTTATTGCTATATCAAGTCATGGGGCACAAATATGAGAAAGGTATCTGAACACGCGATTTTGAATGCCAATTACCTTCTCAGTCTGTTAAACGATACATACGAACTTCCGTATGACCGAAGGTGTGCTCATGAATTTGTCTTATCTTCCAGGAAATTTGGCGAAAAGAGCGCTTTAAACATTGCGAAGAGGCTCATGGATTATGGTTTTCACCCACCTACTATTTATTTTCCCCTGATTGTTCGCGAAGCATTGATGATTGAGCCCACCGAAACAGAAAGCAAAGAAACGCTGGATAGGTTTGCATCGGCATTAAGAAGCATAGCAGATGAGATTAAGGAAAACCCCGATATTGCCAAGGGATCTCCATACACAAAATCAATTGGTAGGCTAGACGAGGTTGCAGCAGCGCGAAAGCCGAACTTAAGATGGACCATACCTTCACAACATGATGAAAAAAGACGGTGAAGGGTAGGCAGACAGGTAGGGAGGATTTGCTTGTCTTTTGAAAAGATGCGGGTAGTGGAATGATAAGTGAGAAAGGCAAATAATATATACAAATCAAAAAAATTGATCAAGGTTTCACTGGAATATGATGAGCACAGTAAAACAATTGACTCTATAACAATAACAGGGGATTTTTTTCTTTACCCGGAGGAAAGTTTGGACACACTTGAGGTCGGTTTGATTGGCGCAAAGTTAGATAAGGACTCTATTGGACAAAAGGTCGAAAAATGCCTGAGCGGCTCTGAGGCGTTTGGTTTTGATCTGGAATCTATGACAGATGCAATTCTTGGATGTTTAGGTCATGAACACGGCTAGTTACTAACAGGAAAAAACAAAAGGAGGATGAAGGAGCAATGAGTCTCAAGTTTGGCAAAATCAGAATTTTGGAGACTGGGCACAACCCGGGGCCATGGAATATGGCTCTTGATGAGGTGTTAATGCACGGCGCAAACAATGATATGCCCATTTTAAGGCTTTATGGCTGGCAACCACCAACTGTCTCTATAGGGTACTTCCAGAGCATTGATGAGGAAGTGGATCTAAAAAAGTGTGCGCAAATGGGTATTGATGTTGTCAGGAGAATAACAGGAGGTGGAGCGGTATTGCATGATTCTGAACTGACTTATTCGTTCATCACAAATATTTATCCAAAAAACATCATGGAATCTTACAATTTGATATGCGATCCAGTGGTAATGTGCATAAATAAGCTTGGCTTTAACGCAAAATTTGCCCCACTGAATGACATAGTAGTCGACAACAAGAAAGTGTCTGGAAATGCCCAAACTAGGAAGAAAAACACACTACTTCAGCATGGAACTATATTATTAGGTGTTAATGTTGAGAAGATGTTTTCCGTGCTAAAGGTTCCATCTGAGAAAATCAGGGACAAGATGATCAGCGATGCAAAATCAAGGGTGATGGGATTGGACAAGACGTTTGAAGAGGTATCCTGGGCTCTAAAGGAGTCTTTCGGTGAAAAATTTGGCTCTGAGATTGTTGCAGACGATCCAACCATTGAAGAGGCGGAAAAAGCCAAAAAGTTGGCCAGTGAGAAATATGCCTCAGATCCGTGGAATTGGAAAAAGAAATTATAACTAGCTCAAAGGCTTATTGCCAAGCGTTTGGTAGTTATGGAGGGTAGGCATTATGTATGATGCAATAGTAATAGGGGGAGGCCCTGGTGGTTATGCTTGCGCTATTAGAGCAGCGCAACTTGGTGGTAACGTTTGCCTAATTGAGAAGAACGGACTGGGTGGAACCTGCACCCAAAGGGGATGCATTCCCACCAAGTACCTTCATTCCTTGGGAGATACAATAAGAAGAGCAAAAGGCGCAAAGAAGAACGGGTTAAATATCCAAACTGAATTGAATTATAGGCTTTTAAAGTCAAGGATGGATGCCACAGTTTCCAGACTCGCTTCTGGGATAAATCTTCTCCTAAAAAGCAATGGTGTCAATCTGCTGAAGGGTGAAGCACACATGGTTTCAGAAAATAAAGTGGAAGTCAATGACACCACGCTGGAGACAAAAAATATTGTTATTGCTACCGGCAGCCACCCTGTTTGTTTGCAAGGTTACGAATTTGGAAAAAACATACTGTCGACCAGTTCAATTCTGGAACTAGATGACTTACCCACGTCGATTACCATTGTTGGAGGCGGGTACAGTGGATGTGAATTTGCCTCTATTTTGAATGCTATGGGATGCAAGGTATCTTTGATCGAGGCTGAAGATCATCTAATGCCTTTTCAAATACAGGAAGTCGGAAGTTCAATTGAGAAGTACATGAGGCTAGATGGTGTCAATGTACTGACAAAATCCAGAGTCGAAAAAATTATTGACAACGTTGCTTTTGTTAATGGAAAAGAGCTTGTTGCAGAAAAAATACTAGTTTGCATAGGGAGAAAGCCCAATACCAATGCTAATGAACTAAATGATATTGGTGTAGCATTCGATCAACAAGGTGTTGGTGTGGATGAAAAAATGCGAACTAACGTTGCCAATGTATATGCAATTGGTGATATAACTGGTATGTATGAGCTTGCACATGTTGCATCAAAGCAGGGCGAGGTCGTGGCTGAAAGCATAATGGGAATAAAAGACAACAGAATTGACTATCGATCTTTACCTGTATGTGTATTCACCTATCCAGAGGTTGCATTCGTAGGGGATTTGCATGGAAGATCTGGAGAATTTCCACTTGCTGCAAGCGCAAAGGCAAATTGTTTGGGGGACACAAGGGGATCAGTTAAGGTATTTGAGAAGGAAGGAAGGCTTGTCGGAGCCTATATTATTGCGCCACACGCTGGAGAAATTATAGGTGAGGCAGCACTAGCAATCAGAATGAAACTAAGTCCTAAAGACGTTTTCGATACAATACATGCTCATCCTACCCTTCCAGAGGCATTTGCGGAAGCTGCAAGAGCTATTGATGGAGAAGCCATCCATCTTCCAGCCAAAGGTTGAATTCGTAAATATTTTCATCCTTATTACATTGGTATACAAAGAGAAAAAAAATAAACAGATGGCAATACTTCAGGGTACTGATTGTAGAAAATTTAACCCTGGCCTAACATTTTCTATTGTAAAGTCCCATCAAATATGGTTTCAATACCGTTTGGACTTGATTATCTGTTTGTGCGCAATACGCTGGAGGGTTACAGATTCTGTATGCTGTTTGTTTAGCAATGACTTTTTTGAGGGGAAACGACTCAATCACTGCAATACCTAAAACATTAGTATACGATTTCTGGACCTGCCAGACTTTATCATTATTATCACATAGATGGGGACAAAAGCACATGCGGTAAATTTTGGAAATGATCAGATGTTTAATATAAAAGACCGTTATGGTGGGGGATCTGCTATCTTTAACACTTGAGGTGTGTTTTATCTACAATTGATAAGAACAGTTGCGGATTTATGCTGATATTGGAACAACAAATTTGGTTACAAAAAGAGTATTTGCCTCCTGGCGGATTCTTTTAATGCTTGTTTGAGATCATCAATATTAAATTTCTCCCAAACTATGCTTTTTTAATAATTTGGGCATGTTTTTTTGCTCATTTGTATCTTTTATAATGCCTTTGTTGAACCTCGGCCCCTGACCATGAACAACTTTAATATTAATAAGACAGAGTAGGAATACAATGCCCTCTTCCCCCTCACCTTCAAAGTCACCCTCCTTAACAAAAAAGAATGATGCAGTGGAAAATGTATTAATACTTCAAGGTGGTGGCTCCTTAGGAGCCTTTGGATGTGGAGTCTTCAAGGCACTCGCAAAAAATAACATCAAGATTGATATAATTGCAGGAACATCCATTGGTGGCATAAATGCCGCAATCATGGCAGGGAGCAAAGTTAAAGGGCATGCAGCGCAACTATTAGAGCAATTCTGGCTAGAATTATCCGAAAGTTATATAGATTTAGACAAATTTGCACCTTATCATACCTTATCACAACAAATAGAACACTCGATATCACCTAACTTTCAATGGTGGTTTCCCCCACTGTCTGGGACAGAAAAATATTTTACCAATAGAAAGGAGCATGAGGTGAAACTAAAGCAAATACGATCCTTTTACAGCTCTGCTATCTTTGGTAACGATAGGATGTTTCTTCCAAGATGGACACAAAAATCTGATACAATGGACCCAGAATACTTTTCACCCCAAACATGGACATATATGTATGACCATTCACCCTTAGCAAAAACCCTCGAAAAATATATTGACTATGATAGGTTAAAGCCTGGTGCAAACCCTGACACACGTTTGATTTTAACTGCGGTAAATGTCCTGAATGCACAGCCTTTGGTATTTGATAGTTTCAAGCAACAGATAACTCCAAAACACATACTCGCAACTTCTGCTTACCCAATGTACAATTTTCGTTGGATAGAGGTAGAAAAAGGAGTATTTGCTTGGGATGGGGGATTATTAAGCAATACTCCATTGAGAGAAGTCATAGATGCATCGCCTATAAACGACAAAAAAATATTCCTGGTAGAAAACTATCCAAAAAACATTGATAGTCTCCCAGAGAATTTGCCTGAAGTTCATCACAGAGCAAGAGATATCATGTTTTCTGACAAGACCGAGTACAATGTAACAATGTCAAAAGTAATAACTAGGTACCTGAGTTACATTGAAGAACTGTATAAAATAATAGAAAATAACATTGACAAGATAGATATTGATGAAAAGAAGCTTAGGGGAATCCGTCGTAAATATAGAAAATATAAACAAGAGCATGGAGCTGAGATTAAAGGAATTTATTACATAAGCCGTGATGAGCCCTTTCCTGCTATGTATGAGAATGCAGACTTTGCACCTGAAACGATCAAATATTTAATAAAAGAGGGTGAAGAGAAAACAGATCATGTTTTAAAGGATATTGCAGCGTCAAAGGATTAGCATAATGTAGAATTGGGGATTCTTTAACTTCTCAAGTAATGCCTTGTGATGTTGTTAGATGATGAGAAGAATTGGATCTAAATTGTAAATAACGTGATTTTGTAATCTCTTCTCTTGCATGGAGAATAAGTAGGAATTTGTGGAACTGCTGCTAATAGCACGGCGCAGATTATTGCGATGAAATGACACTGGGAGAAAAAGACTGTCAGGATAAGGTCCATACAGGGTTAATGATGAATCTCATTCAAAACTATGGATAGGTGGATACAAATCTGGTTGGGCAAAAATGAATCGCCAAGAAAAAACCGGTCTGACCGTATTGAAATATCTTTTAGGGTAAAACCACACCACATTTTCTTTTATCTGTTTATTTTCAGAATAATGTTTTACTAATGCAATAAATGATAATATGGTAACAACTGGATATTATCATTACTTGTTTTTGGGTTTAATACACACGTTCTTAATTAATAAAATGTATTTATTTTCCTCGGATCTTTGAAAGCCAACACCAAAAATGAACCTTTCTCAACTGGTCACTCTTTATGGCTTTGATTTTCGGCAGAAAAAAAGAGCATCGTCTAATTGACGAGGTTTTAAAATATGGCAAAAATATGGAATATTAAAAGAACGGAAATGTGTATATTTATTAAAGTGGTCTTTAAATACGAATCCAATCATTCAAAATAAATCATAATTATGATGCTCTTTCATCTGTTTGTTGCTAAAAAGGTTACAGATCCTTTATGATTTTCGCTCCCTCCTCAGGTGTAAATGCCTTCAAGGTTTTGGTTCTCACATTTCCATAAGACCCAACTTTGAGCATCAGAGACATTACTGCTTCATCATTTGGAGCTTCTATAATCAACACCACGTCATATTCTCCGAAAGTGTAGTATCCTCCAATCAGTTTTCCACCTGCGTTTTCGACCGATGCTTTAAAGGAACTGTAACGGTCTGTAGATTCTTTGATCTTGCTAATCCCTTGTTCGGTCCAATTTACGAGTAAGATGTATTGTGACAAATGTAGCCTATGGATAGGCAGGCTACTATTTATATGTAATATATTACTTGGGGATATATGCCACTAGTAAGAAGTTAATGCAAAAAAGACTGTACCTTCAACAATCCCTGTTTTGGGATTTTAAGTATCCGTATCTTCGTTGTTTTGCTTATTTTTTTCTTTTGTAGTTTTGTTATCAACTATTCTGCTTCTTTTTTCTTCCTCGATATATACTTCTCCATCCCGAATGTTTGAGGCCAAAATAGTAGATGCCAATTAAGAATGTTTTGCAAGTCAGTAACGTATAAAACAGTTAACAGTGATTTGTTTTTCCTGGCGATTTGAATTGTATCCCCTGCAGCGTCCATTGAAGGTGCGAGCCATCTACAGCAACAAAATTTTTGGTATATTTTCTTTTTTGTTGACTTATTGTCAATCAATTTTGTGTGGTACTATTGATAATTCAAATGCTAAAGACTTTCATAATGGATTGACCTGGTAGACTTTTTTTTATGTCCGCGACCTCCCCAATAATCAAGAAGCATCAAATTTTATTTTGAAAGTCCTGCCCACACCTTATCTGTGTCATAGCACACGTTTTTCTCTGACACGGATTATAAGGAAGAATTTGTTTTCGGGTTGTTCTGTGAACTCTATATTTTTTTTATTTTTTCAATATAATTTACAAGTTTTTTATCTAAAAAATCAAATTCAAAATCCGTTATTGATCCTTTCCTATAGGAATTAAAGATGTTGTTTCTTAAACTTTCTAATTTGTTGGTCGTTTCATCCTTATCGCCAAAGTTTGCATTTTCAATAGTTTGATTAATAATCTGGATAAATTTATTAAATTTTCTTCTTTGTCTTCCTTTGTAAATCCAACTAAACAAGAAAGAAAAAATTCCAATTATACCTCCTATTATAAAAATATATTGCTCATAGGATAAAGTAGGGCGGAAATTAGTTATCATGTTTCCATACTCATTAAAATTGAGTTTTATTGGATTCTCTTCACTGAAAGATAATCCGGACCAGGAATTAAACGTGTAGCCTCTTTCCGGAATGGCATTGCAGTGGGTAGTCTTGTTTATTGGAATTGTTATCGTATTTTGATTGGTGTTTCTAATACCGTTGCATTCTATAAAACCTGCATTGCTGGGTTGAATATCCATGTTTACTCTAACTGTATTTTCATCGTCTTTTCCTTCTATGGAAGAAATGGTGTTTGAAGCAGTATTTGTCACGTAAATTAAATTAGTTAGAGTGTTTATCCCAATAAAACTTGCAATTAGGGGAAATTTAACAGATTCCGGAATTTGGAATGGATATTCTTTTCTTTCTATTATCAATGAGGGGTTGACAGTTACGTCTTTGTTTTTTTCATAGTTTGTTTCATTTATGACACTTACAGTATTTGATCCTATGTTGCTGACATATACTTTTTTAGAAACCGGGTTTATTTTTACGCCTACAGGTAAATCCCCAACTGGGATGGTTTTGATTATGGAGTCGTTTGTTCCGTTTATTATGGACAGTGAATTTGATAAATAATTTGAAACGAATATGATGTTTTTGTCTATATCTACGTCTACCCCTACAGGTGCCCTTTCCACTTTTATATTTTTTATGGTTTTGTAATTAGTATTGTCTATTACAGTGACTGATGAATTAGACAATGAAGTGACATATACTTTTTTAGAAACCGGATTTACCCCTATCCCGTAAGGCGTATTTATGCCGTTTATGGTTTTAATTACTTTATTGGTAATTCCATCTATTACTGAAATAGAATTCGAATCGATATTGGCTACATAGATCCAATTATTTGATGGGTCGACAGCAACTTGAACTGGGGATTTGCCAACGTTAATCTTGTCGATTATTGTATCTGTTGATCCATCTATAACAGATACATTGTCTGAACCTCTATTTGTCACATAAATTCGATTATTGAAGAGATTTGTATCAATACTATAAGGAAAAATGCCTGTTTCGATAGTTTGCTTCAGTTTATCTGTTTTTGCATCAAATACTGATATTGTATTAGAAAATTGATTGGCCACATAAATTTTATTAGTAAATGGGTTGATAGTGATACCAATAGGGTAACTCCCGGTATTGTACCCTGAAACAAAGTTTTTTTCGGCATCTTGGCCAAAAACAAATTTACCGTGCATTTTTTTTTCTTCACTTTTAAGCAAAGGCGCAGAGTAACTGTCTTTGTGTGTATTAAAATAAAACTGTAAATGCAGAAGCAATAAGCAAAAGAATGAAAATATAACAATTTGGCCCACCATACGTTGATACCATTATTCATCAATTATAATTTTTTGTATGCGTTTTATCCAAATTTAGAATCTGAGGAATGAAGAAAAGGAGTTGTATACTAACTATAAAGAAAGTTTCATTACCATATCTTTAATAGATTTAAACCTTTATCTATATTTGATGACCTGTGGCAACTCTTTAACGCTTACTTTAACTTTGACCTTATGCTATTTTATCTCTTTTAATTTATTTTTAAACCCTTTGTCATTTGTTCTTTCAAATGTGTCATACGGATCAACAAATCAGGAGGAGAGTGTTTTTAGCTCTTTAAGCCGTGATTTTGAAAATACACTTGACGCGACAAATGGGGATGGAAGTTCGCTCAGCGAGAACTTGATAAATGGCATGAACTCGAACAGCAGCCAGAACCTGAACAGCAGCGAAAACTTGGACAGCAGCGAAAGCCTGATCAGCGAGAACTTGATAAATGGCATGAACTCGAACAGCAGCCAGAACCTGGACAGCAGCCAGAACCTGGACAGCAGCCAGAACCTGATCAATAATGGGACTAATTAAATGCGACTAGTCGCAAGTTGGATAAACAGAGTCAAGACCTTATCTTTTTTTACAATGGCGTAAACAAACTGAGTTTGTTGCATGTGCGTTAGATTTCTTTTTTTATTCTATCTTTAATTAGGTGGCTCGCCAGTAAAGTACAACTATAAAGAAGTGATCCTTTTAACAAGCTCTTTGTTTTGTATTGATATCCAATGGAACAACAATAAAAAGTGTTTTTCCTATTGTTATCGTTTTCAATATTGCCGCCTTTGCATAACCTACACTTTGGCTGGCTTTTTGTTTGCCTTGGACCAGAGCAACATCTGCAGGGATTTCCAAAAAATTGAGTCGTTGGTAACAAAGTGCGTACCAATTCCGCAAAAGATGCACAAAACAACCAAAAGGCTGTCCACACCAGAAGAATTTGGAAAGTACTTGCCAGGGTTTCTTTGCTTCCTAGATTGCTCAAAACAGCAGATACCAAGGCCTGAAAACAAAAGAAGAAAGAAGATGCACCATTCGGGCAGGAGGAAAAGGCATGTCGTAAAGACACAGCTCATGGTTAACAACTAGGGTGTCATCATTCATAAAGCAAAACACAAGAAAGGAAAAAGGCATGATTATGACATCCATACAAAAAGTCACCCTGTAACCCCAGAGCAATCTGTCAGCATGTTTGAGCTTGGATGCCTGTGGAGGGGGAGAGACTTTCCAGAACAAAAGTCATCCATGCCAAACAAAAAGAAACGAAACACAGAATTGTCTCAGGAAAAAGATCACAACAAAAGCCATTCTAAAAGAAGGATAGTGATAGAGCGTACTATCTGCAAGATAAAGAAATGCAGGATTCTTGCAGACATGTTTAGAAACAGACTAATAAAATACAACAGGGTATCGGACATCACAAACTACTTAAAACAAAATATGTTCTTTGTTGTCATGGTCTTTGGATGCGATATCTGCAACTCTAATAGGTTCCGGAATCAACTCCCCTATCTTTGTTAATGATTTAACCAGTCGTACTGATGTAAGTAGACTTATCTTATGACCGGGACTCACATAAATCATTTTCTTTTGGTTGCCCTCTCTTTTTATGGCATATCCAAGGACATCATCATTGTGTTTCACAAAACCATCCGACTGGACAATTCCGCATAACAGACTTTTTGCAACTCCAATAGTGGGATTATTTGTGATTACACCAATATGGCATGCTAAGCCACATCTTCTGGGATGAAGTATTCCATGCCCATCAATAAGTAAAAGTTGAAAAGGATTCTTAAGCAGTTTTAAAGTTTGCAGTATTGGATTTGATTCTCTTAACATAAATAATCTCGGAATATATGGGTACTTTATTTTACTTGTGTCACTGACTACTTCTGCTATTTCCAAAGTATTTTTTTTGACTATTGCCGCTGAGCAATGTGCAATTTCCTTTTTGTAAGACACATCCACTCCACAAACAAATTCAATTTCTCGGTCAAAATCATCCCTCATGATAATTTTTTTTGCAAGTTGCTCTTGAAACTTTATTACATTAACATACAGATTACTATTATCCAAATTAGATATATTATGACAATTCTATTAAAAGAATTCCATTGCATAACTAGCAAAATAACCTAATTGAATTGTTTTTTGTCATGAACCCTGAAAATACCTGATATTACCTTCGGAGTATCGATGTCTTGGGAAAACATAAATTTTTTTCCAAAACTATCTTGAGCCTGTGATGTACCGAAGGATCAAGGGTTAGATCACGATGTTCGTAAAGTGCTCTTATGGTTGTTATTACGATCTGACTAGCTAGGATATACTTTGTTTCTGATTGACATGACTGTATGGCTGGGGAGATTTAGATTGATGCGCTTTTTTGCACAATTATAAAATCATCACCTTATGGTCGATTTGTCGTTAGTATGAATCTGAATTGAGGACAATCAACAGCTTTACCCTTTTGGCCCACACAATGAAATGATTTGTATCCAAAGCTAAAGTAAACTGAAACCAAATTATACTGTGATTTAACCCAATTACATGTCTTCTATAATCCCCTCAGTCAAAGCTCAAAAGTGGTTGAGCCCATTTATGATAAGAATATGTGCAGCAACAATAGTTGCAATGGATAGGAGATAAAGCACAAGGGATTTGCAACAAAGAATTCCGCAAGAAAAAGGTTGATACTGGGTAATGGGACACAATCATCTGGTGGATGGTACATTCCTATGCATACGCTCGTCATAGATTGATGAAACATATGGAGAGTCATCTGTTGGTTTAATCTTATGTCACTAACTCCGCCAAAACCCTTACCGGATGTTACTGCAGATGCTTGATTGTAGTTATCACTGCTACACCCAAGCCAGGCAATCCCAATTCTCTTGGATGATGTCAGATTTTGTTCCAGTACTGGTACCATTGTTTTCAAAACAACATGGGTTGCAATTATTGTATTCACCGACAGCAACGTTATTTTTGCATTTTTTCCCCGCGCCTGATGATTTAAGTCCCATATCTGTATTTTGTTGGGACCGATAGGCAGCAAGTGCTAAATGGGATATAAACAGCATTTGCTATAGAATTTCAAGATACGGCAAGTGGGGATGGTCTGATGTTCGGCCATGGGTTGTGATACCAAACAGGCATGGTGCGATTATAAGACATATGGGGAAGAACAATGACAATACAACAAAGTAAAACGTTTTGTCTTGCTGCCATATATCAACCTAGTGTATTGTTATGGGGTTTACTAGATTACTGTATAGTTGTTGTTGGGCGGCCCTTCAACTGTACCGACCAACAAATCTAATAAACCCCTTATAAATTGCAACCACCTCATTAATATGTTAATGGGTGTGACTACTGATTCTACACCACCACTTTATGGATACCCGTAGCAGAAATGTGATTATTTTTTCCCACTATTGTAATGCATAGCGAAAACTATACTGAGCATCTTTGGGAGTTTCAGATTATTTTTATCAAAAGGTATCTTTGGCTAATATCTGCATTTAATAATCAAACAAGTCATACCGATATTATGAATCAATAAACCCAATTAACTGCAAATCTTAAAACCCTTTGGGACCAAGAAAAATTTGAATATAAAATAGGGATCAAGTTTGTTTTCTCTATAACCATATTTGACGTAATCTCATTATTTTATGATAGTTCATCTAAATGACCAACAAAAATGAACCTCATTTAGAGACAACACCCTATACTGTAAACCTTAAAGCAATGGATAGTGAAAGAAAAATGTTTCGACATAAAATCCGCAGCAGCAGATTTCAATCTTGCAGTTGTTTTATCTTCCGGATTGAAATATGCCATAATAATATTAATGATATTAGTAATGATGACAATAAGGTGATGGAAAATATTTTTTAAATTTATTCGCAATTTAAAACCTATCAACAAGAGAAAAATTTTGGCCAGAACTCTAATACAATCTATTCTTACGATTGTGCTAATCTCAAGTTCATTCTCTATTGTGGGAATCCCTTATTATTTTGTTGTTCCCTACCTGATAACCTTTAGTGTTTTTCTATTTTTCTCCATAAGGTATTCAGATAAAACTTTAAAGTTTTGGAAAAACAAAGAAGGGGAGATATTTGTTGGTCTTGGATGGAATGCCTTTACATATTATGCAGTAGCCGCTGTAGGTCGAATTGCAGTATTAATTATAGTTACTTCCTTTCTCCCTAATATTTCCGATATGTTAAACATCAAATTGGCGGGCATAGTTTCACCGATATATGCCACTTTATCGGTTATTGCCATTACCGCAATATTTTTTGATTTCATGTTACTGGCAGGTAAAGGATTTATGCTGGGATTAGATATAGGGATGTTAAAGCACTATAGGCTAATAGCATCGGGTAAAGAAAAAGCAGGTTTAGACTAGGTGCTTTTAGAAAAACTCAATTATTTGGCGCATTGCTGCATGTTTGTAACTGGCTTTGTCCGCTTAAGGACCTTTTTTTGTTATTGTAACCTACAAAAAGGAATGGATCTCAATGGGACATAATAACTACAATTATCTAGGCATGCGACAATGATGTCATTTTCCATATATTTTTACATGGAGCCAGAATTGATAGGCGGAAGATTAAGAGAAATGATAAGTGCAAGACATTTGTTTTTTGCGATTTATTTATTTTTTCGGTTTGCCTTTCGCCTTACATGCAAAAAAGGATTATAGTCAATCAAAGAAAGAAATGTTGGTACTTGTGGCTGGATCAAAAGGAACAGCATATAGTGTTAGGTAATGCATTGGTTGGCCGGTATGTTACTACCGTATTTTCATTGTCTATGTTACTTGTCGTTAATCCGGTCCCTCCATTTATGGCATTCTTGAAACTACTCGGATTTGCAAAAGACTTGAGTTTTACTTTTGCTTGCATCAGAATCTGCCAGTTTTTGTCCATTGCTGTCTGCACAAACAACACGTTTGAGGTCCCCGGCTGTTGCTGCTGCGGATGTCATTGTGGTTTCTGTGACACTAAATGACTGAGGTTCTTTATTTAAAACGTTGAAATCAGTGCCGCCATTTAATACCCCTACAACGGTGGAGTTGCCGTTTAGAGAATGCATGAGAATGGCAGTCACCGCTTCCTTGACCACCGAACCGGTTGCAGTGCTATGGCATTTCCTAATTAGGTACCATTTGTACTTATGGCCCCTTGAAAATGATACCGTTTTTTTCATGCTTACTTGTTTAGTTTGATTGATTTGTACAATGCCACGATGAAAACTATTATGGCCATTGGAATCAAAAAGCCAGATATGCCTGTCAATGCATGCAATAAGGAAAAGCCATTGCTATCAAAATAGGATATGTATGCCATTCCTGTGGTTCTTATCAATAATGATGTTGTTATAATAATCAATGGTATTCTGTTAAATTTTTTTAAAACAATCGGTTTCCCCAAAATCGGCGCAAGCATCATTGGAAGGTATGAGGCGATGGTGATTCCTATAAACCCTATTGCGGTAAAATGAATGGACAGGTCATAAAAAATAAACTTTTTGTCAAACATGTGATACAGAATTCCCAAAAAGGCCCCCAGACATAAAAAACAAAAGGAAATTCTTGTGTGATATAGGGTGTAAAGATATCGTTCCCTTTTGTCTGTCGGAGACCGGAGAATGTATTTTTTGTACTCGTAATTGCTGTACAGGTAAATAGAAACACTGAAGGTTATTGATGAAAATATCAAAAACAGGTTAAATAAAATCGGCAACAGTGCATCATCGTTGATGCGGAGCCTTGTAGCAATCCCCAAAATGAAAGCGGCAATTAGAAACAATAAGGACAATACGCCCAGTTTGTTCCTGGGCCTGATAAATCCCAAAAATGAAGGCAATGTTTTATATTCTATTCCAAATATCATTATGAGGGGAAACAATAGCTGAATTTCTATGTCCGTTAATGAATTGTCATTTGGTTTGAATACATTTAAGATTGATACTGTCAATAAACATATGGAAGAAAATCCTATGAAATAATCCGCAGTCCTCAATAGTTTTGGTTTGACTTTTAGCGTATCAATTATTTTTCCCACAAACAGCAATATTCCAAAAATCCTAAAGAGCTCGGAGATGAATAGGATTTTTTCATTCATTGTAGGTTCATGCATATTGATTGCGGAAACAATTGACAAAAAGGCAGAAACAATGATTGACAGAAAAGAAATTTTAATCATTGTGGGTGAGCCCATAGGAACATTCCTAAAGCGGGGTACAATTATAAACCCTATCCCCATGATTAAAAGAGTGAGGCCGCTTTCTACCTGAAACATGCGATGTAGGTTAAAGATGGATCCGTCAAATAAGGGAATGTTTACCCTTAAAATAGACGCAAACCACATGGACCCAATGAATGACCCAACAAAAATGAAAATTATCGCAGATATGATAAACGGTTTTATTATATGATTGTTTTTTACCAAACCTTTTGACATTTCATTCTTTTTTTGTTAAACTTTTATTTTTTCCTTCTCTTTAGGAAAACATGATTTTGGATTTTCGTCAAGATTTTAGATTTTAATGTTTTGGTGATCCGCTCTCTGTTTCCACTAAAACCATTTGTTTTCTTTTTTTTCCTATTTTTGAAATGGATTGTATTCTCGATTCTGTTTCGTCAAGGTTTATGCAACAGGCATTAATATGGTCGGAAGTTGTGGAACATGCTGATTTTTGTTACTGTTTCCATGTCATTGCTAACACTTCAAACCCCTTTTCATCACATCAAAAGCGGGGACACTTGTTCTATTGATGGGTTTGTTACTGTTTCATATGGAATATTTTTATGGGCTTTATCTTTAACAAAACTCTTTTTTCGCCTGGGGCTCTTCCGGGATATTTGTCTTTATCGATATATTTTTTCGCCAACTTGTCTATATGGGTCTCAGCGGCCTCGCCAGTGACATGTTCAACTACTTCCCCCCTAACTGTAACCATTTCATAAGGATTGTTATTGTCTGCCACTGCCACTGCAATCCTTGGATCCCTTCTTAGGTTCTTTTGCTTTAATCTTCCCAATGCGGTGTTAATGAGGATGAGGCTGCCCTCTATATCCACCCAGGTGGGAGTTATTTGGGGAGATCCATCTTTCATGGATGTCGCTACAAAAGCAAAATTCTTGTTCTCAAAAAGGCTTCTTATTGAGGGATTGTCCAAATTATTTTCTTTTTGGCTCATAAGCATTATTCCCTATGATTGTTTTTATATGTCACATCTTTCTGCTCTTACTGAACAATGATGTTAAAAAAATAACCGTGATGTTGGATTGGCCCATCCATCCGTATAATATGTATTCTCGCATCGCCATGTGGTGTAAAGGCGAGTGGCGCTAAAATTTCGAGATTCTTTCCTCTTTCCTGGTCTTTTTTTTGACCCGATTAATAAATTGCAAAATTGACGCTTTACTGAAGGCCATGGATGCTCAGAACAACCCGAATTACTAGTGTTTGAACCGGTGTCTTGTGTATATATTTAGGGGAGCTATCACCAACCAAAAGTATTGCGCAATATCCAAATTTATAAACGATATTAACATGGAAACAAAAAAAACTAAAGGAATAATGAGGAGGTGTATCAGCACCCCTTTGATAAATAAAGGGTTTAGGTTATCGTCCACCAATTTGAATTTGCTTGTGGCATACCGCCAAATTATGACAAGCAATAAGCTGGCGACTATTACGACAGATGAATAAATCAAATAGGATATTTGATAGGAGTTAAAAGTTATGACCAAAGATGTTGATATCGACAAAAGAGTAATTAAAAAAAGAAACAACAAGTTCAGGTAGACCATGGAGATGTGAGAGTCTTTAATGTGGTTAAAGACATGATGGTAGGATAACCAAAATATGGCAATAACAAAAAAGCTAAGAAAATAGCTTTCAACCTGCGGATACATGTCAATTAATCTTTGGGTGAGTTGGGATTGCGTCAGGTTCGGCGTAAGTTCTGGAATATCGATTGTTAAAGCCATAAATGTTATTGCAAATGCAAATACTGCGTCACTAAATGATATTACATACTCTAACTTGATTCTGGGGGTAAACACGTTAGGGGGCATAGTAGGTATGACTAAAGCAAAAAGGTTGTCCTTTTTAGTGTTTTCAATATGCGTCTGTCAAGCAAGACTTTTGAAAATTTGTGCTAACTTCTGCAGTGTTGGGATCCTGAGAATAAATTCATGACGTTTTTGGTTCCTGATCAGATGATTTAAGGTTGTGCCAAGAAACATGTTAAATACATAATGGGTGGATGATTGCGTTTTGCAAAGCAGGACAATTGTCGGGATGTCTTTCCTTAGGAAAGACACTGGAAAATGCTTCTATACTGGATGCATAATGCATGTTTATATTTGGAAGTTTTTATGCTGCTTATTTTGGACAGCACCATGGAAATGTATCTTCTCCAGTCCATATGTTCAGTGTTAAGGAGACAGGAATGTTATTCAAACCTAAATACAAAAAACCATTAAGTACATATTTTTAATCTAGTCTTTTTATGGATGGGGATGTAGAAAATGAAAATCCGAATGAGGAGATTATGCTTGGCAGAAGAAACGCCAAAGTAAAGGCAGCAAGCCTTGCAAACGAAGATAACGATCGGGATAATGGTATCAAGGAAACAATAGTGGATAAGATGATGGATGGGGATAACAGCACGTATGGCAATATTGAACATGTCAGCAGAAGCAGCTCCCATAAGGAAAATAGGGAAATTTTTGACTTGCAAACTCTACTCACACAAAGGCAAGATAGAATTTGGAGTGTTTTGCATGAACGCTATAAATACAACACATCCATAAAAAGAGGACAAAATTTCCTGCTTAACCACGTTGACTCAAAACTTTCCCTTATTGTGATGTATGCAGATTTGGTAGGGTCCACAAGGATGAGCATGAATTTACCTGTAGAAAAGATGGCTAAAATAATAAAAGCATTTTCACATGAGATATCTTCAGTTGTCGAAAGTTATGAAGGGCTTGTTTTGAAATATGTTGGTGATGCAGT
The DNA here is from genome assembly GCA_963779615.1 of uncultured Nitrososphaeraceae archaeon. GTDB lineage: Archaea > Thermoproteota > Nitrososphaeria > Nitrososphaerales > Nitrososphaeraceae > Nitrosocosmicus. Next base: position 210,030 of record CAVZZA010000003.1, on the reverse strand, counting down.
CATTGCATTTTTTCATATCGGTTTTAACAAGTATCTTGCATGCGACAAATCATTTCGGTGTGCGGAATCCATGATTGATGTGATAGAAAATGGCATAAACCCTATTTTTGAAAAAGACGGTTATCCCAAACTGGCTGTCAAAATAGGCATAGACGAAGGAGAAAATGTTGCCATCCAATATGGATTTGACAAAAGCGCGCCGATTGATTTGATTGGGTATCCTATGAATGTAGCAGCAAAGATGACTTCCTTAACAGGGCCAAATAAAATATCCGTTGGAAACAATGTGTTCAAACTCCTTCACCCGTCCACACAAACACGATTTCATTTAATGCACTTTGACGAAAACCAATGGAAATACATTGACCATGAGAATAATTCGCTTTACAGGGTCTATACAACATAGGCTATCAAAAGGAGTGAGTGATGCATCATTAGATCCCTTGCGTAATTAGAGAGCGACCACAACTCTGCAAATTTCTTGCACTTTTAAATAGTATTTACAATATCAAGTCTGAATTCCAGTCAATAAACAGCATTGTTTTGGATATTTTTCCGGCATTGCTCATTATGCAAGGGATCTATTATACATAAACACGCTTTACCAGTCAGTCAGGAAGGATAAGAAAACTGCAAAAAGCATCTGATGGTTGTTTTCTTGTGCGTGATTATGATAAAGTTACTGCTACTTTAAAGTTAACATAATTTCTCCAGCCTTTACTGCTTGGTTTTTTTGCACAAGGACATCTTTTATGATTCCTTTTGCCGGTGACTTTACCTCGTTGAACATTTTCATCGCTTCTAAAACAACAAGACCCTGTCCTTTTTCTATTTTGGAATTGATTTGGATTAATATTTCAGAAACTTGGCCGCTCATAGGGGCTTTTATTTCTTTAGCTGTCTGATAGTCCGGGGATTTTTTGGACACTATGAAAGCCAACCCGTTTATAATTAATAATGACTCTTCTTCCTGTTCGTCATAAAAGTCAAGACAGAATTCTTTATTCCCGAAGATGATCTTGTCGTCTTTTATTTCTATTGCTGTCTCCCTGCCATCTATAATTGCTTTATCTCCAAAGATATCTATGTCGTATTCTGCTTCATTAACCTTGATCTTCAATTGAGCCATCTCATCATGTTATTAAAATAAAAAGTTCTCTCAAAATTGATATGGGAGTTGCATCTACTCTCAAGCCAAGGGTCCTTCTCGTCTTTTTTTAGAAGGTATTGGATTCGTTTAGGCAAACGGACAAATATTGCAGCCGCTATTTCACAATCCCTATCCGAATAGTACCTTAGACCATCAATAAACGATGTATTGTAGTCTGCATCCAAAAATCGATTATCATTTAGGACAGATAGGTGAAATGGTATGGTAGAGGGAATTCCTGAAATTCTAAATGCTAGGAGTGCATGCCTCATTCTTTCTATGGAATCCTTTCTGCTTTCTCCAATGGAAATTACTTTAGCTAATAACGAGTCATAAAAAGGGGGTACGGCATATCCCGAATACAGAGAACTATCTATTCTAATGCTATTATCCTTTGGTGGAAGAAACTTTTTGACTAACCCGGGATAGGGGGCAAATGTTAACGGATTTTCTGCATTTATTCTGCATTCAATCGCATGTCCCTTGTTCTTTATCTCGTCTTGTCCTAAGGATAGTCCTTTGTCAGCGGCGATATTGAGTTGCTGCTCAACTATGTCAATTCCAGTAACTGCTTCTGTTATTGGATGCTCGACCTGAATTCTGGAATTAATTTCCATGAAGTAAAACTTTCCGTCTTTGAAAAGAAATTCCACTGTCCCTGCGTTATCGTATTTGATTTCTTTCATAATCACAGTTGCCGTCCTTGTCAACCCACTCCTGGTTTCCTCAGTCAAAGCAGGAGATGGGGTCTCCTCAATTAGCTTTTGATGGCGCCTTTGAATGGAGCATTCTCTTTCCCCAAGGTGTATTATGTGTGATTTGTCTGCAAGTATTTGGACTTCGATGTGTCTTGGATTTTCAATGTATTTTTCAATATAGACCCTGTCGGACCCAAAGCTTGTTGTTGCTTCTTTTTTGGAGGTATTGAATGAGTCTCTTAGCTCGGAGGGGGTGTTTATTGTTCTAAGGCCTCTTCCTCCTCCTCCCTTTGTTGCCTTTAAAATTACGGGGTATCCAATCCTATCCGCAAGCTCCAATGCCTCATCCAGATTGGATATTTCCTTTCCTTCCGCTACTGGCGCAAAAGCCGAAGCTACTTGTTTTGCCAACACCTTATTTCCTGAAAGTTCCAAGACATTAGGGGAAGGTCCAATAAAAACAAACCCCTCATCGGCACAAAGTTGGGCAAATTCGGATTTTTCTGATAAAAAACCATACCCCGGGTGTATAAAACTACAATCCATTTTTTTTGCCGCATCAACTATCTTGTGCATATCAAGATAATTTTCATGGGGAAGGTCCCCGCCAATATCAACTGTCTCTTTACAATGCTTTGCATGGAGTGCGTTTTTATCTGCATTAGAATATATTCCGCAGGGGACAAACCCTAGTCTTTTGCACGTATTTGCTATTCTTATTACAATTTCTCCCCTGTTAGCTATGAGAACTTTTTGCAAACGTGAAATCAATAGGCACATTGGAATTAAAATTAGATCATTCAAAAAACTAAAAATAAGAACATTGATTGAATTTTCATTGCATCTTGAAGAATGACTTTGGTTAACAAATTGCAAATACTTTTTATGGCAATGTCCCACTATTTGGGTAAGGGCTCTCAAACCGGATTGTTTATTGTCCGCATGTTGCATATTGCTAATTAAACCGGAATGTTGCCATGTTTTCTTTTGGGCAAATCTTCTCTTTTTCTGTATATGGATTTTAAAGCGGAAATTAACTTCTCACGAGTTTCCTTGGGTTCAATCACATTATCAATATAGCCCTTGGCTGCTGCAATATAGGGATTGGAAAACTTTTTTCTATAGCCCGTTACAAGCTCTGCTCTTTTTTTTTCCTGATTTTTGGAATTGGCGATTTCTTTTCTAAAGATGATGTTGCATGCACCCTCAGCTCCCATTACGGCTATTTCTGCATTTGGCCATGCGAAATTATAATCTCCACCTATATGCTTGCTATTCATAACACAATAAGCTCCTCCATATGCTTTTCTTATGATTACTGTAAGTTTTGGCACCGAGGCTTCAGAAAATGCATACAAAAACTTTGCGCCATGCCTTATAATGCCTCCCCACTCTTGATCTGTTCCCGGAAGAAAGCCAGGCACATCCACCAAGGTAATGAGGGGGATGTTAAAACAGTCACAAAACCTTATAAATCTTGTTGCTTTGTCGCATGAATTGATGTCAAGAACACCAGCCAAAACTTCCGGGTTGTTTGCTACAATCCCAACAGAATTGCCATCTAGCCTTGCGAAGCCTATGATTATGTTCTGCGCCCAAAATTTTTGAACCTCAAGGAAGTCTCCATTGTCCACAATTGCCCCTATTATGATTTTGATGTTGTATGGTTTGTGCGAATCTGCAGGAAGTATCGAATTGAGGCTTTCATCCTTTCTGTTGGCATCATCGCCTGCGGCTAATTTGGGCGGCACTTCCAGGTTATTCAAAGGCAAAAAAGAGACAAGTCTTCTTAAGATGTTAAAACAGTCGATTTCATCCTCTGCGAGAAAATGCGCAACCCCGCTCTTTTCATTATGGGTTATTGCGCCTCCAAGTTCGCCGTGTGTAACATTTTCATTTGTGACTTCCCTGACTACGTCAGGTCCGGTGACAAACATGTATGCAGATTTTGTCATGATTATGAAATCGGTTATTGCTGGCGAATAAACCGCGCCTCCAGCGCAAGGACCCATTATTAGCGATATTTGGGGAATTACCCCAGAGGCCCTGACATTTCTTTGAAATATCTCCGCATACCCCCCAAGGCTCTCAACCCCCTCTTGAATTCTTGCTCCTCCTGAGTCGTTTATGCCTACTATTGGTGCGCCCTGTTTCAAAGCATGGTCCATTATTTTGCAAATTTTGTTTGCAAAATGTAGCCCAAGAGATCCGCCAAAAACCGTAAAATCATGGCAAAATGTATAAAAAAGGCGACCGTTTATTGTTCCATATCCGGTAACAACACCATCACCGAGAGTCTTTTTACCTTCCATTCCAAAATCATGGCAATCATGCGTCACAAAAGCATCTGTTTCTTCAAAGCTTCCCACATCAAATAATGTGCTAATTCTTTCAAACGCAGTCATCTTTCCGTTTTTTCTTTGCTCTTTTTGTTTTTCTTTTCCGCCTCCCAAAAGATGCTCTTTTCTTTTATCATCTAAATCAGCAAAACCCATGTATTCAAGTTTGGCATGAAATTAAAAAGGTTTTATGAAAATAGTAATCCAAATATTCAATCCCCAAAATTTTATTAACGAACCTCTGTAACTCAAATAATTGCCTGCATAAAATGACATTCAAAAAAAAAACACAAATAACTTTCAATTCATGATGCCAAGTTTAAAAGGTCTGGTGTAAATATAACGGATGATGTGGCATCCATATGATTTTGGAACCTATTAACTTCCCTAAAACGATGAGAAGGGATGTTAAAACAGAAGCGCAGAATCAAAATATTTTTGCGTACCAAACTTATGTCCGATAATGATGTAGGATCAGTTGTTATTGTTGATAAATTGTCTCTGCATGACCAGTCAATCAACCCCATTATATGCAAAATGCCAATTAGAGTGAATGATGAGCAATATGTTGCCAGTCTTTTGGGCAGCATCTGTTTTCACCAAAATATGATACTCCTCTAGACTAGCTTTGTTTGTTATGGATTTAGACCCGGGCTCAATTATACATGTACTGCAAACACAAAGCAACAACAAAAAATCATTTCTTGAAGATATGTTTGTTCTTAACTTAATGTGAAACAATATTAGTTGGTTCATGTCTAATGTAGTCATAACAAATGACTCGTAAAAAATCTTCCAGTACTCAAGGAACAATTGCTCAGGGGGAACATATACAGGACAACATATTAAACCTGATATATAAAATAGCAAAAAACACAGACGAAAAAATTTTACTTGAAGACAGCATAAAGAGAATTGTAAGAGAAACAGATATTTTTGTTACATATATTAACGAAATGGATCAAGGATCAAGAAAGGAGTTGTTGGATATCTACAACAAAATGCTTGATGGATTTAAGCAAAAGGCCAACATAAAATAATTTGAAAATAAAATCCTGGTCGGATTTTAGCCTGCAATCCAATTGAAGTAGTGCTGTGGTCTATCTGCTTAGCCGTACCCCTATAGGCTATCACTGCGTTCTAATATGCGGTGACATTTCCAAAGACAACAACCACTTTGTTTAAAAAACACTAGCCAATGCCCCCAACATTTGTCCTTATCGATTTGGAGAGTACTGGGTATGGAAGTCAAAATAAAAACCTGATGACAAAATCTTAAATTCCTTTTATGTTTATTCCTTATCCTATTTCTTCTGCAATAATCCATAATGACCAATAATAATTGTAAAGTGTAATGGAGTGATAAAAAATACACTAAAAAATTTTTCATTTCCCAAAATAGATTCAATAATTGATAACTCGAGTTTTTGACAAAAATTAATGTGTTTTTTGTATTGGTATCCAATTGTTGCCTCTCAGTTCCTTTTTTTGATAATCCTGCCAGTTCTCTTGTTTGTTCCATTCATGATAACAGTATTTTTCTTGTTCAAAGAATAAGCATCATCTTTCTTCTGCCTCAATAACGAAGCTGATTTATTTATCCATTATAGTAGCCTTTGCCATCATAAATATACCAAACTTTGGTATGGCATCCTTTCTTCTTTCACTTGGTACTAGATGAACTCGATAGGCTCAGCGAAGACCAGTGGTGAGTCTACTAACCCAACATCATGCAGTAACAATAACAAATATTGTAAAAATTGGGTTTCAATGTCCGCCGCGACACCTACCAACTTTTCCATCAGTGCTTCTTCCAAATGCCTGTTAGGATGTTCTTGAACATCTTTTCTCATCTCCCTTGTATTCTTTTATTCATGCTCTTTTCGATAAATATGATGGTGAGGAAGTTTTAGAAAGATTTCGAGGATTTGAACATCAATACAATCAGTATGGTGACTTTAAGAATCGACACATCAGCACTCTGGACTGTGGTACCTTGCAGGCTTGGAAGGGGACACAAAGACTCATAATATTTCAATAATCCCTAAACTTTTTTGTGATTATTGTAAAGTTGACAATAAAAATCTTAAATACTTCAAAAATGCGTTTATCAATGTAAAAATGTTAAATAAAACTCTACTTTATTTATCATTAGTAATAATTCCTGTTCTTATCACAAACGGTGTTACCGCAAATCTTTTTTCTGTTGCATTTGCACAGGAGCAACAAAATCAAACGCAGCAAGGACAGCAAGCCAACCAAACGTCTCTTGTCCTAAAAGACCCCTCCAGTTTGCAAGGCTCTTTCTCTACCGTCAATAACATTACTTTTTCACATCACATGGCTTCTGTTAATGGAATTCAAATGCACTATGTGATTGGAGGCCATGGTGATCCTGTAGTCTTACTACACGGATGGCCAGAAACATGGTATGCATGGCACAATATCATGCCAGCTTTGGCCAAGAACTATACTGTTATAGCACCTGACCTTAGAGGCCTCGGAGACTCTTCAAAACCACCTTCCGGATATGATGGCAAGACCGCAGCTGAAGACATACATCAACTAGTCGCTCAGCTGGGATTTAAAACAATTTTCCTGGTGGGTCATGACATAGGAACACAGGTAGCCTATTCTTACGCAGCCGCACACCATGCGGAAGTAAAGAGGTTGGCAGTTATGGAACTCACTATTCCTGGCTTTGGGCCTCCCGGGAGACCGCCAATATGGTGGGGCTTGTTCCATCAGGTACCAAATGTGCCAGAAGACCTTGTACAGGGTAAGGAGATGACGTACTTGTCATGGTTCTATCGTGGTCTTGCGTATAATCCATCTGCAATAACTCAGGCAGACATCAACGAATACGTTAGCCGTTATTCCTCTCCAGGAGGGATGCATGCGGGATTTGAGTATTATCGGGCTTTTCCGCAGGATGCAATAGACAATCAAAATTATTCCAAGACAAATCTTACAATGCCAGTTTTGGCCCTGGGGGGAGGATTTATTCCGGTGTTAGGAGGCAATATTACTATGCCCAGTGTTGTGTATGGGATGAAGATGTTAGCTCAAAATGTGGAGGGCATTAAAGTTCCAAACACAGGTCATTTTATTCCAGAGGAGCAGCCGCAGTTCGTCATAAAACAGCTCTCTAATTTCTTTGGCCAAAATAATAACAAAACTGACACAAAATGAAATGCAAAAAGTGATTAAAATTGAAACAAAAGATCATTATCCTTACAACGGTGATTATTGCATGTATATTTACAATAAGTTATTTGACATGCTACTCTCAATCTAAAATTGCGCCTGAATTTGAGAAAACTGGTGAAACTATAAAAAACATCAACAATATTAATGATGGTCAGCCGCTAACAATGGCCGGCTTAAAAGGAAAAGTGGTGCTTGTGAACTTTTGGACTTATAGTTGCATTAATGTCCTGAGAACCGTTCCACACCTTATGGAATGGAATGCAAAGTATGGGGATAAGGGACTGGTAATAGTAGGAGTCCATACACCAGAATTTGGATTTGAAAAGAATGTTGATAATGTGAAGATGTCATTGCAAAAATACGGCATAAAATATCCCGTAATACAAGATAATGATTATAAAATCTGGAATGCCTATGGAAACAACTATTGGCCAAGAATGTATCTTGTTGATGATCAAGGGCTCATAAGATATGACAAAATTGGTGAGGGGGAATATGACCAAACAGAAAAGGCAATTCAATCGCTCTTGTATGAAAGAAATAGCAACAAGGGAACAAAAGATACTGATGGTGGAAATGCAACCCATCCGTACGAGAACAAAACGCAGTTAAATTCCACAAACACTCTTCGTAATTTTCTTGAACAGCCTGTTGATTTTTCAAAAATTAAAACACCGGAATTGTATTTTGGAAATCAAGGGTCAAATTCAGCGGTAGAGAATCCAGAAGGTATTCATCTAGGACAGGCTGTAACATATGCAACACCATCAATATCAAATTCATCTGTAAAACCTGACATGATATATCTTGAAGGGAAATGGAAAACCAATCATGATAATGTTGAATTACAAAGTGATGCTGGTCGTATTGTCTTAAACTATTCTGCACAGTATGTAAACCTGGTAGCAGGCGGTAGGGGTCAAGGAATAGTTCATGAGGATAATTCTTTATTGTCCAGTTATTCCAAAGGTGTAGACACAGAAAACGGTTCCAAATTTGCAATTGATTATCCAAGGCTGTACAACATAGTAAACCATCAGTCATATGGTGATGAGGGTTTTCATTCGTTGATAATAGATGTCAAAGGAAAAGGATTTCAAGCCTATGCATTTACATTTGGATGAGAACCATTTCACAATTGGGCAAAGAAAATATGGTTCAGGTAACAGACTTGGTTTATGAAGAACTATCAGAATCCTGCATATGATTTAACTGCGAAAACCCCGCATATACCAACTAACTTGTTAGCCATTGTTACACTATAAACGGTATATGTGCCAATTTGATTAAAATTTAGAAATTCAATAGAGGTTACAAATATGTGTTAGCATATTTCGTGTCATTTGACTCAATGCTATTGGGAGATTCATCTGATTACGGTAATGCTTGATCTATATTCTATTTTCGGAGTACTTGATTATCAAGTGAGATGGCAATTTGTCCTTCGCCCACAGCCGATGCAACACGCTTTATGCTGTCGCCTCGCATGTCGCCTATCGCAAAAACTCCGGGCAAACAATGAAACTAACCCAAAAAATATGTACACAACAGGCACTATTGATAATAATAATAATAGTGTGGGTAGGATATCCTGATTGTTATTATTTTATTATCATTATGATAATTGGTAGTGTGTGATAGTAATTTGAGGTTCAAAAAAGAAGAGGTGAGCGAAAAAAGCTCCCCTAAAGAGTATTGTAGTTGGGAGGAAGTAGGATTACTAACAAAGATTGTTGCAGACAAAATACAAAGTTCAAACAAAAGATATGACTCTATTCTGGGAATAACAAATGGAGGAATCATTCCAGCTAGGCTGATGGCACTGGAACTTGATGTTGATGATATACAATTCATACCAGTCAGAAGTAAAAAGCTGCACAAAGAAGGGATGCCTCCATTATCTAAATACAAAAAATATCTTATAGTTGACGAAATATATGATACTGGTAATACGTTTTCTAAAGTCTTTGATGCGGTGCGAGGATTTGATTGTGATTTTGCATATCTTATGAGGAGATTCAAAGACAATAATGGCGATGGAGTAGTATCATATGTTGGAAAGGTATTGAACCATAACAAATGGATTGTGTTCCCCTGGGAACGAAAAACAGTGTTTTAGGATAGTGGCATATTTTGGAATGGTTATAATCTGTGGCATTGAATTTCAGACACAAGAAACAGCATTGTGGATCCGATTCAAAAATGGTTTCTTGTGGGGTGCGACGTCAACATAGACATCCTGGTAGACGACTTGGCACAGCTGGCAGGCATAACATCCAGGTGAATTCGGATTTAGGTGTAGAGGGCTTGTGTGAAACGGAATGGGGATAAAGCAGTGCATAGGGTTGAACAATCCTTGAACCCTAACGAGCCTGTGTCCCCTGCATTTGATACTTTGAGGAGAGATGTCCGGATAGACAGAGATTCACTATTGCTATAGCCCTATTTCCGTTTGTCCTATTACTACCACTTTTGTGTCTTTCCTTGAATTTCTGGAGGTTGCGGCCGTCACTACTGTCTCTACAAGGGTGTCCGCCTGTGCCTCAAACACCCATAAATAGTTGTAACGTTAGCCTCTTCCAATACATGATCTTGACGATTTGGAGAATTTGATATCTTTCATCTATTAATAAGATAATGTCTTGTGTGTATTGGCGTAGATCTGGCTCTGCTGCCAGGTTTATGCATGATCGACCTGTCATAAACAGGCGATTAACCTGTCCATTGGTTACTCAATGGTGCTTAAGGCATCATATCGATCATAAGATAAAAGCATCGGATCAGAATAACTACTACTGCTATGGCGCTGAAGCATCCAACAAAAAATGTGGGCATACCGTTGTCTGTTCTTGACCTGGTGATGGTAAACGCAGTTGATGGCTCCCCACGGCAGTCGATGCAAAACAGCTTGGATTTGGCCCGGCATGCCGAGCGGTGGGGATACAAGCGCTATTGGCTGGCCGAGCATCACAACACCAAGGGCATAGCAAGCACAGCCACCTCTGTGCTTGTTGGGTTTATAGCAGCAGGCACCTCCACAATAAGGGTGGGCTCTGGCGGGGTGATGCTGCCAAACCATGCCCCGCTTGTAATAGCAGAGCAGTTTGGAACCCTGGAATCCCTGTATCCAGGCAGGATTGACCTTGGGGTAGGCCGTGCGCCTGGAACTGACATTGGCACCGCCATGGCCTTAAGGCGCAACTTGGACGGTTTGGAGGAGGATTTCCCCAATGGCGTGATGGAGTTGCAAAACTACCTGGGGCCGCCAAAACCTGAAGCCAAGGTAAGGGCAACACCTGGTGAGGGACTGAAAGTTCCCATATGGCTGCTGGGCTCCAGCACATTTAGTGCCCAGCTGGCTGCAATGCTGGGCCTGCCTTTTGCCTTTGCAAGCCATTTTGCTCCCTCTTACTTTGATACGGCTGTTGCAGCCTATCGAGAAGGATTCCAGCCCTCTGAGACCCTGAAGGAGCCTTACGTCATTGCAGCTGTCAACGTGGCTGCTGCAGCCGACACAGACAACGAGGCCAGTCGTCTGTTCACATCCACACAGTTGAGGGCCCTTGAAATGATCAGGGGAAACCAGACACCATTGCAACCGCCGGTAAACGACATTGATGGCGCATGCAGCAAAGCTGAGAAGGAGGCTGTGAACCAAAGGCTCAGGTATTCCTTTGTTGGGGGGCCTGCCACCGTCAAAAGGGGCCTAGAGTCCTTTTTGGACAGGACGCAGGTAGACGAGATAATGGCTGTTTCGCACATATATGAGCATGCGGCAAGGCTGCGCTCATATGAAATCCTGTCTTCCCTTTGACAATACAGGACAACAATAACAGCAGCAATAGCAGCAACCAGAATTCAGGGGCAATGGCAAGTTAGCGGCGCTACCACCGCCGCTAAACCAAGAAGATGAAAAGAAAGTGGTTGTCGCGCTTGGCGTGAATAGCCCTAATGTCGAAGGTGCCGCCTAACCTGTTACACCACAGATTGTTGCCAAGCCTATATTCACTTGCAGGTTTTGATTGTTTGCCGCACCATCACTGCATAGTCAATACCACCTTGCCCCTTGGATGGACATCCCTTACATAGTCAAGGGCCCTTGCGGCGTCATCAATTGAGAATGTTCTGTCAACATTCACCTTTATGCTGTTTTTGTCCACCCATTGGGCCAGTTTGGCCAATCGCTCTCTGTTTACCTGTGTAGACTGGAACATGGCTTTCACACCAAACCGCTCCATGAGACCATTGTTTGGCAGCTCCAGCATTGAAACCATTATGCCGCCGCCTTCCCTTTTCAGCACCCCAAAGGATTTGGAGTATGTTTGGCCACCCACAGTGTCAAGTACCGCATCATAGTCATGCACCAAATCCTCAAATGCCTGCGTCTTGTAGTCTATCACCTCATCAGCCCCCAGCTTTGCGACAAACTGCCTGTCATCCGGGCTTGCGGTTGTTGCCACGTGGGCTCCCAAGTTCTTTGCGAGTGATATGGCGATTGACCATATGCCCCCTGCCCCACCGTGGATAAGTATCTTCTGGCCACTTGACAACCCCATGTTTCTACAAGTGCCTGCCATGCGCTGACTCCAGCATGCGGTAAAGCGGCCGCCTCAGTGTGGTTTAGGCTTTTGGGCTTGGGTGCAACACTGTCAGCATTTGCAATGGCCATTTGCGCAAACGCTCCGGAGCCTCCGCTTGGAACTGCAGCCTGACCATACACCTCATCACCTTGCCTGAGGACCTCATACGGATTTTCCCCTTCTTCTATAGCCTGCTGCACAACCCCTGAAAAATCCATCCCCAAGGTTAATGGAAACTTGGGATTCATCATTTGCTGCATGTGCCCCTCGCGAATCTTCCAGTCCACAGGGTTTACCCCTGCCGCTTTTATGCCAACGAGAATTTTGTTGGGCAATGGTTTTGGAGCGGAGGGGAAGGGAGCGTTTTGATTGATTTCCACAACATCGCTTCCACCGTACCTGCTGATTTGCACTGCTTTCATGACAAAGGTGGGCAATCAAGATTTTAAAGAATGATTGAAGACATCTAATTCCGCGGTTTCCAGACACCTATCTATGTTCCATTCAATCTTGGAATTGGAGAATTGCCTTACTGCTTGCAAAAACTTTGGCAAGTCAAGACTCTTGGAAAAATCCAATCTGTTTCAATTTAGGGAACATTGGCAGATAAGAGTCATTTTTCATGGTAGTAAGTATTATCAGCCAATGTTAAATGCCTGCGGTCCCAAGGTCACCTAGATTTGAGCCATGCCCCCGTCAACGAACAATTCTATGCCGGTGACATAACTGCTGTCATCTGAGGCGAGGAACAAGACGGCTTTGGCGACCTCATCAGGTCCCCCCATTCGGCCCATCGGTACGCTGGCCACAAGACTGGTCTTTGTCTGCTCGATCTGTTCCTCAGTTTCTATCGCGGTACTGAAGATGGGTGTGTCTATCGGACCGGGGCTGATGGCATTGACGCGTATCTTGCGCTGCTTCAGATCGACTGTCCAGGTCCGGGCGAACGACCTCACTGCAGCCTTGGTTGCGCTATAAACGGTGGACGTATCCAACCCCATGGATGAGGCGACCGAAGCATTCAGGATAATCGAACCTCCTCCACCGTCCCCGAACAAGGGAAGGGCCTTTTGGACACTGAACAAAAGCCCTTTGACGTTAACACCAAACGTTTTGTCAAAGTGTGCTTCGGAGATTTCCCCCAATGGGGCGAATTCCCCAATGCCGGCATTAGCGAACAGGATGTCGATGCGGCCCTTCTGTTCCTTCACCGTGGCATACAGCCTGTCAAGGTCCTCAAGGCTTGACACGTCCCCCTGAACACTGGTGACGTTTTTGCCGATCTGCCTTACCGCTGCATCAAGCTCACCTTGGCGGCGGCCCGAGATGAAAACGTATGCGCCCTCTTCCACGAACCGCTGGGCCGTAGCCAGGCCTATGCCACTACTTCCCCCGGTGATGACTGCGACTTTTCCCTCAAGCCTTTTCATGGTACTCCTATCTTGATGGCAGACTTTAAGTTTTCATGGTTGGCGAGTACGAAAGATGCCTTTACCGAATGCTCCAAAAAGATATGCTGACAGCAGGAGGTTGGCAGACCATAATTGGGTGACATACATGCCAGAGTTGCAGCTAAAGCATGTTTGCCTCGAGTCAGGGATGCCCAAAGGCCAAACCAACCATCCACCCTGTCCAAGAAGGACAAAAGCACATCTCGTCCAATGTTTCCTTGCGCTTCGGAGTGATCTATCGCCTTTGTGTCACCTCTCAACTGCGATTGGGGCCTTCGCGGCTTAACGGCTTACACGTTATGCACATATAACGCCATTGCCTGAATTGAATCAACGGAAAGGGCAGTCATCTGCGGCCAGAGACGGTTTTGAATTTGCAGGATCCTTCCTTAGGCGTTGACTTACGGCAGAAAAGACATGGGGACCTAAAGCAATTGTTTAGGATAACCGGAAAAGCCAGTCCTTCATCCACCAAGTTGTAGTGCTTGATGATACGCCACCACCGCCATTTCGCTTAATGTAATTAACCTTAAAGTCGCCTAGAGAGTGGTCTGCCGGTGCCAGATTCAACATTATCTCGCACGGATAAAGACATGCTCAAATGCGGTTGCCAAGGGCAATTGTAGTCAGGAAATAGAAAACAAGTCATTCTGTTTGCCATTGAGTAGGTTTGTGTTGCCTGGCAGGCGGTGGCTACTCTGTCCACCTGGCAGATTTAGCAAGGAGGGACCAATTTGCCGGGTGGCGGCAAGTCACGGGTCCAGGAAAAACACCTGGATGCGGTTGTTGTTGGTGTCTGCCACATACACACTGCCCGTGGATGGGTCCACGGCAACGCCTCGGACTAAAAAACTGGCTGTCACCGGAGCCTGCGGTTGTTCCGAAACTTGTGATGAAGTTGCCGCTGGAGTCAAACACCCATATGCGGTTGTTGGCCTGGTCTGCCACATATACGCTGCCCGTCGAGGGGTTCACGGCAACTCCTGCTTGAGATCTAAACGGGCCGTCGCCGGTGCCACGTGATTCAAACTTGTCCAGAAACAGGCACTCTTTACTACAAACTCGTTTGTCCCGTTGCACTCTGCTTTCGCCGTTGGATTTTATGCCGCCGCTGCAACCGGCACTAAAGTTCCTCACAAACTATAAGGGCGATGAGGCGCTGTCCTGAAAGCCCTCGGTGATGTTATAGTTACCGGCATTGAGTGTGACTGTGATGCCCTCCGCAGAGCCGGCAAACGAGCCGGGGCTTGGATTGCCGTCTCCCGAGGTTCCGGTGACACGTATTGTAAAGTCAGATGGCGGTGGGCAGAAAAGCCGTCGGGGCAGATGACGTTCTTTGTGACCAGAAGGGTTCAGGTTTGGGCGATGGTTATGGTGGTGGTCAGATGGCGGTCAGATGGCGGTCAGATGGCGGTCAGATGGCGACCAAATAGGATACAAGCCCAATGGAAGCAAAGGGTCGACTGTATGTTCTATGCCTTTTAAACACTTTGGTAGTATGTATATGTGTAAAATAAACAATGGTTGCCAAGACCCCCCAGTCAATAAAAACAAAGGTATTGGATGAGTGGCTTCAGGGAACCCCGCGTAGCAAAATAGCACGAGACAACGGCATTGGCGCTGGGACTGTAACGGCCATACACCAACAGGCCCGTGACAAGGACATTCCTGACATCGACTTGCTGAGGGAGATCGCCTTGAGGATAAGAAAGAAAGATCTTGACGTAAGTGATTTCGCCTCTGCGGTCAGGTTAAAAAAAGTGTTGGATAGGATAGGGCTGCCCGAGGAGAAAATGGAGTTATTGCTTGAGGAGATAAGTGTACATTGCTTTAGGCGAGGAATGGATGAAAAGGAGTTTGTGTCGCGGATAGATGAAACATTTGACTGGGCAGATGGCAAGACTATTCCGATATCGGATGTCCACCTATATCTTAGTCAAAAGACAAGGCAACTACAAGGCCTTGACAGGGAGATTGCAAAAAGGGATAATCGCATTAGACAAAGGCTTGAGGAGGATAACCTGACCATGTCTGATTTAAACGAATACCGTCTAAACAGGCCTCTTGCAGACAAAATAGGCAAACTAAAAGAGGAATTAAGTGAAATGGAAAACGAAGTGTCTTTGTTGAGGGAAGAGCTTCTTGACTGTCAGGCTGAGGTTGAAACACTAAAGTCCCCCAAATGTGTTCTTGAAAGCGAGGTTGTTAAAGCAAATCAAGGCCTTCCGAAAGACAGGCCCATAGAGCCAAGGGAATTGTCTAGGATTGCTGATGAAATTTTTTACCACCCTGGCCGTAACACGGACATAATAAAGCTAATGCGTCAGCGTTTCCAAAAAAAACCTGCAGAATAAGATGGTTCAAGTCTAAAATAAAGGCAACAGGGCCTATAGCTAAGGCCCTTGCTGCGTCCCTGTTATGCAATCCATAAGCACGGTCAATCAAGTTCTTAACGTATGATGTTTCATTCCACCTTTCGTATTGCAAAAGGGAAGGTAGCTATCAAGGCATGGTGTGTTGTCTAAAATACTGTATTGTTCTCTTTCGATTGTTCCTGGTGCAAAAGGGGTGAATCAACCCCTTCCACGGCTGCCATACGTCCCCTCCAGCCACCTGTGCGATTAGCAACAGGGACTTCCATATACGCCAGGGCGCACAGCCAGGATGGGGCGGTCAGATGCCTCCATGCCGTCTTTAAGGCGTGTGGGATCTTGGAGCATCACAGGACCGCTGATTTCTTCTTCAACTGTGGTTGGTCGCCCCAATCCGAGCCGGCAAATGCCTAAGCGAGGACTATCGTCGGGCCAAGGTGCGGTAGGGTCCTCAGTAGGATCTCCGCCTTTTGCAAGTTGCAGAACAAGGTTGAAAACCACCTCCGCTTTTCTCAGCCGTGCCTCCAGCTCTTCGTGTCTGACCAGCAACGCCCGCCTCTGGCACTCAGTGGTATCGAGCATACCGTGCTTCTTTAGATGCATTCACGAACCAAAGGCGTAAAGTGCGCGAAATGCAGTCTGGGCAGAGCTGAACGGGGCTGGCATGGCTTTAGCCACGCTTATTGTGTTAGCAGCTCATTGGTGGCCAGATAAAAATTGAGTCACTTTCTTATCGTCTGTCTTACCTGTGGAAGGGTCTGGCTTCATTAATTTTGATACTTTGAGGGTCTTATCGGGGGTACACTGTCAGTTTTAGAGCAAAGAAACGGTTTGCAAGGATGGAGGGATGGTGTAGGCTATGGACACGGATGGACGGCCGAAACCGTGTTCTCCTCAATAAAGAGAACGTTTGATATTGAATATGTGTTTATTCTGTCAAGTTTAAAAATACGGTACAGGAAATAATGCTAAAAGCGTCACTGTACAACAAGACAATGTCTATTTAGGCAAGACAGACAGTAAGATTGGATTTTAAGAATCATGCAACAAAGCACAAAAAAAATATAAATTTAATACGTCGTAAAACAGGTATTGAGATTTATTTTAAAATCAAACAAGTTTTTCATCAAATCTTGTTTTACTTTTTTCTCATTAATGTTGTTATTATCTGCATCATTAACAATGACGCAATTTAACAATCTCAACAAATCTCTTTTGCCATTCTCAGTTTCTAATTTTAAGGCTTTTGCACAATATTCTATCGCTCCAACCTCACCATCTGGCCCAACAGTTAATGACCCAAATTTAAGAGTGCAAATAGTTTTTCCAGCCTCTGGCAAAGGAAATACAAGCATGGCATTTTTGGCACCAAATGATATTCTTGTCTTGGAAAAAAACACAGGCAAAGTAGATAGAATTGTCAACGGCAAGCTTTTGCCTAATTCAGTATTGGACGTTGCTGTTGCAAACTATATAGAGAGGGGCTTACTTGGAATTGCTGTAGCACCTACTCTTTCCCCAGATGGAAAAAGATATGTTTATTTATACTATACACAAGCTGGCAGTGACACCACAGATGGAGATGAATTCACTGGTGCCGCTCCTCCAAAAGGAAATATGGTATATAGATATGAATGGGCTAACAATCAACTTGTCAATCCAACGCTATTGATGCAGCTGCCTGCTAATCTTGGATCATCAGGTCGTTCAGAACATAATGGAGGTAGAGTAGCAATCGGACCTGATGGCAACATTTATGCGGTCATTGGAGATGTAGGGGGCCATCAAACTATGGCACAGAATGTAAAAAATGGTCCTCAAGCTGATGGAACCGGTGGTATCCTCAGGGTTACATCAAACGGACAATCAGTTCCAAACAGCCCTTTTGGAGATGAACCTCCTTTAAGCAGTTATTTTGCTTATGGTATTCGAAACAGTTTTGGTATTGCTTTTGATCCGTTGACAGGAAATCTCTGGGATACAGAGAATGGACCTAAATATGGAGATGAGATAAATTTAGTTAATCCAGGATTCAATAGCGGCTGGAAGCTTATACAGGGGTTTGCAAAAGAGTCTCATCTTAAACATACAAACCCTTCTTCTTTAGTAAATTTGTCAAATAATGCTCAATATTCAGAACCAAAGTTTGAATTGGAAGACCCTGTCGGACCTACCGCTCTTGTATTTTTAAACTCGGAAAAATTAGGTTCACAATACAAAGACGATTTGTTTGTAGGCGATATTAACAACGGCAACATATATCATTTTAAATTAAGCGAGGATAGAACAGAACTGCTGTATCCAAACGGGCAACCAATTGAGAACAAGCCTGCAACGTCTGCACAAATCCCTTTGCTTAGATTTGGATTGGGATTTGGCGGAATTACTGACTTGCAAGCAGGACCTGATGGCTTTTTATATGGTCTTACAGCTAATGGGGCCATATTTAGAATAGTGCCCACCAGCTTTGCTGCTGCCAACCCAACCTCATACAACATTTCTACTTTTGGTTCACAAGGACAACAACAACTACAGTCACTATCAACAATACCTGCTAACATAACCAATAAAGTCACAATTGTGGGTGTAAAAGGCACACAGTCTTATGATCCAAATCCAATTAACATAAAGGCAGGAGATACAGTAACTTGGATAAACGTCGATGTAATAGCACATACAGTAACCTCAGGCAAGGATTGGAATCGTCTTACCTCTGGCAAGCTATTCCACTCAGGGTCCATCATAAGCAACACAGCTTATAGTCATACGTTTACTAGCCCAGGAGTTTATGATTACATTTGTAAGTTTCATCCTGACATGAAGGGTGAGGTAGTAGTTGCAAGCAAATAACAGACAGGCAATGGAAATGATTGATTCTATTTGAAAATAGATGAACATACAAAATTAATCAAACTTTGACCAATTCATTTGAAATTGTCGAACATATTAAAAAGTGTCAAGCAATCAATGTAGCAGAAGTAACCAACAGACAAGAATTACAAGAAACATGGTGTTGCTTTTTGGCTTATACGGAAGGAATGCTAAATGAAAATAATCAAAACGATGGTAACGCCATAACTTTGGTGTTGCCTCTGCGACTCATCAAATGAATCATTAGTATCAATAACAGATGGCACTTGTATCTTTAAATTGATTTTGTGAGCCTATTACTTTATACACAATATATATGCTTTAAGCAGATTGTTGCTCTGTCGAATAACTAATTTGGATACAACCAATTATGCTAGTGTTGCATCATGTCTTCATCTTGTCCATAAACAAGTTATAGATCGATGCCTTTAACATCAGTTCATTTACGATGTTGTTCCACTTTGCAGAATATACGTATTCACCAAACATTCTTTTGATGGAGGAGAATGCAGATTCGGCCATCCATCGCATTCCATATCCGTGTCTTTTCTTCCATCGCTTTATATCTTCAAGTTGCTGCATTACTGATAGTTTTCGTGGAATGCATCTGGTGTTGTTCTTAACCGATGAATTTTTTCTTACTTTGATGACCGGTAATATATTCAGTCTATCAAGATACCCAAAATTGTCTTTAGAATCATAACCCCCATCTGCCAATACCTTTTTGATGGAATGCTTTTTAGAAACACCATCGACCAACTCTTTCAACATCTTTCCATCATAAACATCTTCTTTTGTTACACTCATTGATACTATCTCCTTTGTCTTTATGTCTACGGCTACGTGTATTTTGATAAATCCTTTCCTCATCCTTTTTTTATTCTTCCATTTGTCAAGTATCCATTCGCCTCTGTTTGTTACCTTGATACCAGTGCTGTCAACTGCTATCACTATGTCGTCTTTTTCTGGATTTATGTTTGGATCCAGGTTTATCTTTGTCCTTTCTACTCTCCACCAGATTGTTGTGAAATCTGGTATTGTTTCCCGGAGCTTCTTTATATGAATTGACATCATTCTTAGAAAGCCCTCTAATTGACGGTATGGAAGTAGGTACGCATGTACGATGGCGAGCAGCGATATCAAGGAATTCGGATAGCGAAAGTGAGGGCCTTCCTTTCCTTTGTTCATTTTCTTTAGCTCTGCTCGCCAGTTCTGTAAAAAACCAGAATCAAACAACATTTCACCTCGTCTAACAAGAGACTCATTATATTCACGCCAGTTAACCTTCCTCTTTGGTTTTTTCTTTTTGTCCTTCCTGGAGTTATCAGACAACATCCATTCTACTAAAAGGAGCTATATGAGCTCGTTTGAGAAAGTAGTTATTCAACACACCACAGATTGTAGAAACTGTCGATCTTTTGGAATAATTAAATTAAGATCATTTACTTGTTACTAAAAAATTAGAACAATTTGGGATATCTTTTTAAGACAAGGTCCCAAAAGTCTCATCACTTTGTTATCCGTGCCACGGTGTAACTTCTTGTCTACGGCATCCTCATTTTTTATGTTCATATGCAAACTGTGTTTTTGTTTTAGGTGCCTTGAGATCCGCAATCCCTTTCTTTTGTAACGCTTGATAGAATTCATAAACTTGGGTCAAAAGAAAAAGAGAAAAACCTTCAAAGAGGGTTTCACCAGATTTTGATGGTTCTTTAGCTTCTACATCGATATCAAATTCTACAATCACTGGAGTCTTTTTCTTTGATAAATGCCATAAACTATACTGTAGCCTGACCTCACTTCCATCATCAAATTTCAGTTTGCCCAACGTACAGGAAATTTCTTTGGCTACAAATCCGTTTACTATGAGCAGGTTTTCGTTGGATGGGACGTCCAATTTCAGATTAGGAAATATTGACAACAAATCCTGGAATTTGTTTAACTCAGGTGGTTTTTCATAATCCAGGTTAACGGAGGTCGAAAACTTGCTGATAAATGGAGTTGTTATGTCTTCCTCAAACTTTTTTTCTTTTTTCTTAAAGTCAAGGTTGGGGTTTGGTTTATCTATATGACTTGAGACATCATACGATACTGCTATAAGTCGATCAGGATGCCTATTTTTAAGAGTAACACTGTATCCTTTTATGCCGTCGTTTTCTTTCTTGTGTTCTTCCCTGACCCTGAGTAAAAACTTGTTTTTATCGTAAAGATCCTCTTTCTTGGTGTCTAAATAACATGTCTTCCTCGTATTTTCTTCTATGGCTGTTTCAAACATTCCGCGTTGCTTCCTACTTTGACTTTCAATCATATGAATAAGTTTATCTCTGCCTTTCTTGTTATCTTTAAAAGCATCGGGTTTGAGGATTATCTTGTATTCTCGAGAATTCAATGGAGGAATGGTGGAATTCATTCACTATCTCCGGAATTTGACTAAGGATATTACTTAAGCATTTAGAAAACCGTCAAATTTACTTTATACCTCAGGATATAGCATCATTACAGCAGGTAACATTCATGCAAACAACATATGAATATTATGACGACTTTGTATTCTACCGTGTTTTTATTTGATACTATTATAAATAACAAAACAAATTATTAAACTTAGACATGACTTCAAAATGGATGCTTGAAAACTCGATATGAAATAAAACAAAGTTTATGGATATAAATTTGGATCTCAATACGAATCAAACTCGTCATAATGTAAAATCGTAATACCTTTTTTTGTGGAAGGATGTAATAAAAAATTATCATTCACGGCATATCCAAAGTCATGCTTATTTCTAACTAAGATTGACGCTCATTATTTTTTTATTAAAATCTCAATTAGTCCATCAACAATAAACTAAAAGGTTTTCAAAGGATTTATTCTCAAAGAATTCAATTGTAAAAAAAATAGGATTTAAAAGGAAAAATAAAACTAAATAGTTAACAATTTTGCTAACACAAAATAAATCTATGATAGTGAAAAACGGTAAATTGGTGATCTAAAATCATTCGTCCTTTTTTATTATGGGCTGATATGGAATTTAAGAACATGATTTTCCAAAGATTATTGCAATTACCACAGTCTGAGATGGAACCTGAAAGTTATGATTTATCATTAAATGCACCCTTATGCTTTGTTTGTTGGTACGGTTCTCATCCTTTACTGCATAAAGACATTAAATATCAAGGTCATGGTTTTTCCAAACCATATACAAACTCTATCGCAATTGAATCGTCAAGATTTTTTATCTCCAGTCTTTTCACCAATCTCTCAAGTTCAGTGTCTTTATCCAAAAAGCTTTTGTCCTTAATTGCAACAAATTGATTTTTGTAATATTTTTCAAAGTGATTATGATTTTCATTAAACCAGTCCAAGTTATCCTTTAGTTTTTCTAATTTTTCCATATCTGTGTCATTTACCATCTGTAAAGGCATAGTATGTATATACTCAATCTTTAATGCTAATACACCTTTTCCATATTCTCTATATAGATGTCAATAGTTCCATTTTCTTTATATCGTATAGATTTGCACCAGAATGTGGTTCTAATTCCATTTCCCTCAAGCGCTTTCTTGCTACCGGTAATAAAGCTCCCTAACATATCAAGCCCTAACATCATTTGAATAATCCAAGTAATTTTCTAAAAAATGGTATAAGCAATTAATAATTAATAAAAATATTTGTCAAGCGGTTTATGGAGCACCACCTGCAACAGCCGTAGAAGATAGTTTATCATATAAAACGAATTTAGTTTCATTCCTTGTAGATTGCATTTCAGACACTTCCTTACTATTGTTGGCTCTGGGCCCATAAATAAAATCAAATTTGTAATGGGCCGGGTCGTTTGCAGGCCATTTATGCCTGTAATCTCGTTTAACGTCAAATCCTGATAGAGTTAAACTTGGTATAATCAAATTACACAATAAGAATTAATTGCAAAATTCATGTCATGATGCGTCAGAGAAAAATCAATGACCGATGAAATTGGTTAATGAATTGTTCTAATAATTAACTTGTATGAAGATAAAGTCTGAGTTAAACCCACCTATAATTTGTAGCAGGTCGCTATTAAAAATAAAAAGTTATTTATGGATATTTCAGTAACTGCATTTTTTATGCTATCACGGGTTTTTCCTGATGCTGAATTGATCCTTTATTGTACCGTCATTTGCAATAAAAGAACCTGTAAGTGTAGGATAGCCTTCAGGGTTTTTTCCAACATCTATATTCAAATAACCAAATGGATCTGGAAACTGCTTCACGGTGTAATAACTTTTTCCGTTCAGAGGGTGAGTTCCGACACCACCTTTTCCCGTAATCACAAATATCGTTCCTCGTGGATCAAAATACGATTTGGTGTAATTGGATGACAATTTTGGGTTGAAAGGATCAGCGTCATTATAAAGCAGGGGGTATGTCCTTTGGTAATTATGGTTATGCCCTTCTAACACTAAATCAACCTTGTAGCTTACAAACAGTTTATGGTAGGTGTCTCTTAATCCGGTAACTGGGGTGTGAGCGGAGGGGGATGTGTACATAGGCGGATGGAGAAATACGAGAATCCATTTTATGTTGGGGTTTGATGCTGCTTTTGCCAAGTCGTTCTTTACAAAGTTATACTGATCTGAATTTACACCATAGTTTTCACCGTAAGGGTTTAGTGCTAAAAAATGGGTATTTTGATAGTCATAGCTAAACCACCACTTGTTCTGGTTGAACTTATTCAAATATGCAGTTTGGTCATTGACGTCATGGTTTCCGAGTGCTCCGATCCATTTAGGGTTGTTTCCTAAACCGGTTTTAACGTTGTTCCACCATGTATTTACGGCAGTCCCCCCTTCATTATACGCATAATCTCCTAGCCCAAGAACTAATTCTACCCCATGATTTTTCATATTTTTGGCGGTATTAATTGCATCTGAACCTAGACCCCAATCTCCAGAGGCACCAAAATTAAAATCCACAGGTAACGCAAAAATCCCTTCTCCAATATTAAAAATAATAAGGAAACTTAATGAAGCGATAACTAATAACACAGGTCCATCAGTGCAATTCTTCATCATGAATCACATTTATTTGTGGACGGATTAAATTTGGTGGTATTTGTAGGGCACTTTGCAATAACCATGCCATCATGCCACACTACCTGTCCTACATTTATGCTCGGGTTGCGATAAAGTCCCTGTTTTAGGTATACTCCTTCAGAACCAGTTGGATCAAGGGTATTGCCTTTGTATGTTACAAATGGTATTTTATTTGCTCCGTCTTTTTTCATCCATCCTTCCACCAAGCCGTTATTTCCGGTTGACCACTTTACGTGCAAAAGCATTTCATACCATTTCCCCTTTTCTATCTTCTCCACCCAAAGATGCCCGCATTTGCCTGTTTGCATGGTATAGCAACTCTGACTGTCATAATAATGGGGAAGCACTCTAAGATTAAGCTGGTCTGCATTGAGATTAAATGCCAAGGGCAAGTCATATACTGTGTCTTTTAGTCCGTGCCATTGTGTCCAAACATGCCAATTCTTGTTAGAAACGGGTATGGGAATTGTAAAGTTTTTGAAAGAAAAATCAGTGTACCAATGATACCACACATCTTCACCATTCTTGAACAGATGGACATGGTTAGGGGAGTCACAATACTTCAACTCCGCACGCTCTCCATTAACGCCAGTTCTTGGCACCACTATCGCATTTTCTGTAAGTGTGACTTTGAGCGAGTAATTGCCCTGCTTTACAGGGGATTTGACAACCTCCAGTCTGTTGTTTTTGCCCGGATAGTCATACTCATGACAGTTATTGGTCGTAGTGGTGGTTTTTTGTCCTTTAATCCATTGAGACAAATCGCCGGTCTCAAAATCAAGTCGGACCAGGGAGATAGGATTTGTACTCGCCTGCGCATTGGCATTTTGGCCTAACACCGCAATAATGGCGAATGCTGTCAACACCATTGCCCCTGTAAAACCTATGGCAAATCCCAAGACATTCATGGAATCTAACGATTTTGAAGTGGATTTGATCGAACAGGAAGATCGAATCAAGCATTTCATCTACAAACAATAAGACAAGCTATATTTTAAATACTTCTATTAATAGTCATTGCATTGCAATATCAATAAAATTTAAGCATAACCCCTCAAGACCCATCAGATAGATGATAACCCGTATTTAGATGCAGTAAACTCCGATAGTGTTTGTCTTAAGAATAATCGAATTACAAAATATTAATTCAAATTTGAAAAATAACATAAACCCGTCAAAATATTTATTTACATAAATTCAATATAATGTAACTGTAGCATAAAATCCATATTCGAATTACAAATAGTTGCCACAATCATCATTAACATAATGGTTATTATATATAATAACATGGTAACAATATATCACTAAATTTATGCAATTGAGAATAAGATGATTAAAGGTTAAGAATTCCAAGACAAATAGAAGTTTTAGGCTGCCAAGGTATGCCTATATCTTTATTACTTGTTCTCATAGGGTAGATGCCATATGTCAACTGTTTTACAAAATCTATCTATAGATAAAAAACGAGAATTGTAATCAAATCTATGAAAATAAGGAATATAACAAAAGAACAGTTATCGGGTCGGGCCCGTTGTTTCTATGACCGCAATATTTTTTTTGAATTTCTAAATGAGAACAGGATTGTACCCAGTATCAGGGTAATACAAAATTCTATCAATTCGCCTAATTAAAATATATCCGCCCTGAAACAAAGAGGTGTTGAACATCAACAAGTTGATTTTGATGGATAAAAAATGCTTTGTTGCATGGTTCGAAATACAGTTAAAAATTTGTTACTTTCCTGGTAATCCATATTAAATTATGACTAGTTACCCTTTGGATAATGTCTAAACCGTTAACAAAAAACGATTTATAATAAAACCGTGCAGCAAAGCAGATGGAAAAAGAAAAGAAAAACCTATTTGATTACCTTTGCCTCATTTATGAAGATACCAGTGAATTCATCAACCGATGCCACCACCACCAGCAAATAGTTTCCAGTCTTCAAGTTCTCTGATGGAAAATCAAATGTTAAAGCGCAGGCTTCATCTTTCCAGTCGCAAAAGTGATTTTCAACTATGGTTTTTACAGTAGGAGGTGTGCCATTTATTATTGTTTCATCGGAGGTCCCCAATGGTACAAGATTGGCATTCCATCTTTCGAAAGTATTTACAAGACAATCATCATTTTTACAGTCAAAATGAATCTCGGTCGGCTGACCTTCCTTTAAAACAATTTCAGGTGCAGTCCTAGGTTTTGTATTTTCAAGTACCACCGTCTCAGACGGATCATCCCCGGTTATTTTACGGTAATCCGCAGCAAACTTTTCAACACCGTTTTGGGTGGTAATAAACACATCATAAAAATGCGTGTCTTTTACGTTTACCCCAAACGCTAATGCTGATTGTTGTTGCATGGTCCCGTACACAAGCAAAGCTGATATTGCGACTATTGGTAACAAGTCCAATAGCATCACCTTACTATGATTTACCATTGATTTTGAGTAGGACCACCAATAAAAAAAGCAATATACACCA
This sequence comes from uncultured Nitrososphaeraceae archaeon, assembly GCA_963779615.1. Classification (GTDB taxonomy): domain Archaea; phylum Thermoproteota; class Nitrososphaeria; order Nitrososphaerales; family Nitrososphaeraceae; genus Nitrosocosmicus. The sequence goes on along the minus strand of CAVZZA010000003.1, from coordinate 183,803 downwards.
CATACTATAACATCTCACTGTACTTTTGTATTTGACAATTATTCCCAATTGTTTAGTTGACCAAATTTGACATCACAAGTCATTTGTCATTAAAACGGTTAAATCCTTTATTTAGATTTAAAATATAAATGACTTGCATCAGTCAGGCCTCGCCTTCTGCCGTTACTTTAAGGTAACAGATCCATTCTATATGCCAGAGTCGAGGCCAATAGGGCCAGTTACGATAATGGCTCTCTTGAAAGAGTTGTTTTATAAATGAAAATGCGAATAAAAATCAGCTCATCGCATGTGATTTACCTAGCAGATTGTTATCTTTTTTTTCCTTGGGTTTTTCTGTAAGGGTTTACCCAACACAAATATCTGTCAATGCAACCTTCTTAAAGAGATGCGGCGAGGAAACTGCGCTAACAGGACACTCCAAAAGGTTTGACTTTGCTTCCGGTGAACCATCCACCCTATATGCGTCTTTGTATTTTTTTGTAGATTCCCAGACTAGGTAATTGATAAATGTGCCGCTTCTCATATGCCCCTGTGAAGTTGTGTAGAGGTGTACTCGGTTGTTGTTTAAAGTATACTGCATCGGAAGTCCAGGCCTCAATCAACTTGTATGCATCCTCAGGATTCGCATGAAATGTGTTGATCAGGATGACAGGACCAAAATCTTCCTCCTCTGTTGTGCAATCTTTACCTGCCCATCTAATTCTACAGTTTAACCATGGACTTTTTAATCTGTAACGATATATTGTTTTTCATTTCAAAACCGAAATATTTGGAACAAATTGGATGCTGCCCCCTTATAAGATCTCTTCAATATTTTCAGTGTAGAGAGCATATACTTGTACAGAGGCGAGGGAGAAATAATTTTGAATTAAATTAAGGATTGAATTTTAGATAAACTGCAGCACAATCCAGATATCATACAAACTTATTTTTTAATCTAACAATCTTCTTCTTCATCATAAAAAAGCATTGGATCTAATGGTATATCTTCCAATGATTGTGCAATCTTTGACATAGGTGACAATACGAACAATCTTTAGGAGGATAACACCAACACAATAAACAGGTAATAGACGGCAATGTTCACCGCCGTTACTACTGCGCCGATTTCAATAAATTCAAAAAATGAAAAAACCTTTAGACCTTTGATTCTGCAGCCTTTATAATTATAACGTTGCCTGCCGCTGCAAGTACTATAACATTCCCAGCAATGGTGCTGGCGGCAGCAAGCATCATCCATTGGTTGACATGTCCACCATCGCTGCCAACAGGGGCACCTGCAAATCCATTGCTTATCATTATGTGGCTATAAAAGACAACAAAAGGGACATTACTCAAGACCTGGCTTAGTGCTATGCTGATGGCCGATATCGCTGCGTTACTTTGAAATAGGTCATGTTTATCTGGAGTGGGGAAATACGATACCATTTGGGAAATGATGCCAGAGGACCATAGCGCAGAGGTAAATACAAACATTGAAGCAAAAAATAAGAGAACGGGATAGTTTACACTTGACAATATCTCTTTGCGCTCTTTGCTAAGAGCATACAAAGTAGTGGCGCCCAGCATCGCAATAATGCTCAGGCTGAAATTAACGGAAAAGTGAAAAACAAATTTCACTGTTTCCAATACTACGAACTCAGCAATGGTTAAAAGCAAAACAGCAATTGAAATTTTTGCCAAAAGTGGATTTACAATCGCATCATCATCATCATCTTTTTCTGCTGCTGCTGATTCTGCTTTGTGATGACGGGGAAACGACATCGGCTCATGCTTAGAAAAATAACTGCGGTGAATCTTTAGGTTATTTCTCTTTGGTGGGTGAGAGTTCTGCTGCTGCTGCTGCTGCTGCTGCTGCTGCTGTTCTTGCTTTCAATATGTTGATTTGATATAAAGGAGGGTGACAATACCAAGTCTATTTTAAAATAAGTTTTTAGCATAAAAAAAGTTGCAAACGGGTTAACTACATCTGGAATGCCAAGCACCTTTACAGATGTTAATTATCGCAGTGGAATGCCGCTTTGAAGTGCAATCAAAAGGCTTTAGGGATTTCCTATTGGGTTCATTGTGCTTCCTGTAGTAATTCCAAAGGATATGGCAATAAGGAATACCTGCGGCCTAATTTCAATTTGCCATGTGATATGCGCAATAATGGGGATTGCCATTACAGCTATGGTGTCATTTACCAAAAATGCGGAGAGATATCCCATGCCAACAACAAAAACCATCAGTATCAAATCCGGATGGCTGTTTGTCTTTGACAACATCTTTAACGCTACCATCCGAAGTACTCCCGACATGTCCAGCGCAGAAACAATGCTGAACATTTCAAAAAGAAATCCCATCACATCCAAGTTGATTGATTTGGATGCAGATTCTATGCTTATGGCTTGAGAGCCAACCATAAGTGCGGCACCTGTCAGCATTGAGGCTCATATTGGAACTTTAAATTTGCCTCTTCCGAATATGATGAGAAGATAAACTGCAGCAAAAATAACTATTGCAATATAGGGGTGTTGCACCATGGTTTGGTGACGGCTATCTTTAATTTTATATCTTGATTAAAAAGGGTCCTATGATTATTTTATCCCCTAGAGCACTTTCACTTTAGTAATATGGGTATTTGAAATGGTTGTTGTGTCAAATTGCGACTATTTTTATTTAGTAGTTAATATTCATGGATAATGGGTATATTATCATCTCTTTTGGAATATTTGGACACTGCATTGGGTTTTGAGCCCGCACTAATACTGTCCATCATTTTAAGAACCCTCATTATAACCGGAATCCTTCTGGTTGTTATAAAATGGCTCGGGAGCAAAGGTTTTGGCCAGCTGACAACTTATCAATTGGTAATATTTCTGAGTCTTGGAGATCTAGTAGGTGATGCTGTGATTAATCGTGATACACCGATAGTAATAATGTTAGTAGCATTGGTCATAATTATAAGTGTGTTTAAATTCTTGGATTATGTAAGCGCTAAAAACAAAAGATTGGAGAAGATGATTAATCCAGAAATTGTATCATTGGTTAAGAATGGCAATATGGACAAAGAAGGAATGACAAGGGCAAGAATCGGAATAAAAGAATTTGAATCCTTTATGAGATTAGCGGGGATAAGAAACATTGATGAAATTGACATATCTAATCTAGAAATAAATGGTCAAATCAGTTTCATAAAGAAAAAAGATAAATAAAAACGGGTATCAAAAACAACCATTTTTATTCTGCAATTACAACAGATTTAGATCAATAAGTTTTCAACACCTTTATTTTAAATGCTTGTTTTTGGTCTTTCAATCAATGATTCATTAAGGTAACCCTCCGAAAAATTTCGGATGGGAGCGGCGATTTCCTTTGAATTTCCTTCAAAAAGAACGAAATCAAATCCTGTGGCTCAAGACTTTACTAAACTCTCAAGAATCGATCAATAGAATCTTTGGTAACGAGTATTGTATCTAAGTTGATGATTATCGGAAGTAACTTTCTACAGGCGCAAACAAACTTACATTTCGACAAGTGATATATATATATGATTAAAGGATCTAAAATTACTTTAGATGAATTTGAAATAGAACAAAGAGTAATGCTTTTTGGGATTCACTGTTTACCCTTCCCAACTATTAACCTAGAATTTGCTTTGATATGTTACCTATTAAAAATAGTAGAAAAACGAAGTTGAGATTTGAATATTTTCTCCCATGGTTATTAAAATTATTTATGAACATCAGTTTTACTATTTATTTATTCATAGTTATTTATTTGTCCGCATAGCAGTGTGGTATGAGGGAACGAATTTGAAAGTCACGTGCTGTCTGCACAACAGACTATCCATGTCCAGTCTTGGCGATATTGTACGTATGTTATTGATTATTGCTTGTAGACTAAAAATCTATTAGCGAGGCCCTTCTACGTGGAAACTATTTGAGAGGCAATTTTACTACATGATGCGATGTTATTGGTGTTGGAGAATCTTTGATAAGTGCACGGATTCTATCTTCCATAACTTGAACATTCTTGGTAACATATTCATGTTGACGGATATGATCAGTCCAAGTATCAGCTATTCTGATTTCGATATAGTGGAGGAATTTCTTATGTTGATACTATTATTTAATCCAGCGTTAGTGATCACATGTCCACCATAGGAATGTCCTACGGCGGTTACTGGTCCACCTGTCTGATTGATTGTTTGCTTAACCGTAGCAATATAGTCTCCCACTGAATGCAATGCGAGTTGTACTCCGATAACACTATGTCCTGCATTCTTAAAATTAGAATTGCTTTGCTCCATGAAGATCTATTATTATGTGTATTATAAACTAGAACAATATTGATAGTGATGACTAGCAACTATTCTATTAAAGTCATAGCTGTTTAAGGCAATATCATAGGCTACACAGCTATCGATTCCCGTTACATTTAATTTGTGTAGATTAAGCAATTCCATTAAATAAGTACAGTAGTAGTTCTTAACTTAATATATATTGCATACCAAACCCAAAAGACAGATAATTACTACTAATTTAATAACGACTTGTTCAACTATGCCGGAGTAAACAACCACTCTAATTAAATAAAAGAAAAAGGAGTGTTGTATATGGATATGAAACTAGAAATTTTATTCGTACCTGTTTCTGACATCGATAGGGCCAAACATTTCTACGAGAAACTGGGATTTCGCTTGGATATCGACTACGTCGCCAACGAGGACTTCCGGGCGATACAATTCACTCCTCCCAATTCGAAAGCATCGATCGTCTTCGGCAAGGGGATCACTTCCGCCAAGCCGGGGTCGATCGACCGCCCGGTCCTGGCGGTGTACGACGTCGACGCCACCCGCGACAACTTGATCGCCCGCGGCGTCGACGTGAGCGAGGTTTTCCACTATGCCGGCGGCCCCTTCAACAACGCCATGGAGAACCCACGCGTCAACGGGCACGATCCGCAAGGTCGTTCCTACTACTCATTTGCCTCGTTCGAGGATCCGGACGGAAACGGCTGGCTGCTCCAGGAGATCCAGACGCGGCTTCCCGGCCGCGAGTGGAACTTGACGCTACCACAGGCTATGGACGTTGCAACCTTGGCAGGGCTCCTCCACGAGACAGCAGAGCACCACGGCCACTTCGAGAAGACGCATGCCCAGCATCACTGGTGGGACTGGTATGCGCCCTATCTCAGCGCGCGTCAAATCGGCAGCAACCCAGAGGAGGCAGCATCAAACGCCGATCGCTACATGGAGGAGGTCCTTCACGTTTCTCCCCGCTGATGCCGTTTGAGTGGCCGCTCTCCGAACCGGTCGACCGCTGAGTGACGGTGGAGGATCTACTACAGTCGCGATCCTTGAAACCGTAAAGAGACGACGAACCTGACATGACAACATTACTAAATATGGCACTAGAGCCTACAGGACTCGACTCCCCAAGATACTTTCAGATGATCCTGTGCTGGTGCTTGTAACTTTAAGTCAAACCTATATGCTATTGTCGTACTTGATGTAATGATGCAGAAAATAAGTCACTGAGTTGTCTGATCGGTGAAAATCAATTCTAGCATCAACATCTGTTTAGTGATGACATCTAGCGAGTCAAATTGGGACTCCCTGACAAGTAAAAAAATCCGATTCCTCGCCAGCAATATTGATACGATTGAAATTTAGGTTAACTTCCTTGAGTATCCTCCATCAACACGCCTACTCGTTACAAACCTGCCTAACGAGGGATGGAATTGATGTCATGATAATATTGTCAAACTGAATCCATTTTTGATGTCAAATTTGTTTCAAAAACCTCTGGCCTACGACCAATTCATTGTCAGAATTGATCTAGATTTAATTCTTTTTCAATTAATCTGTTATCCAAGCTGAATTAAATCATCTAACGTAATCTTAAACGCAAGATGCGGGTTCAAATCTCTTTCGATGTTCACCATCTAATTATTACAACTCCCTAAAATCTTTATATTTCTAAAAATATCTAATTTATTAGAATCTATTTTTAAGAACCGATATCGGCACTAGCCCCCTTGGGCCCATAGATACATGGGTTCATATACTTGATACGCTATTATCATTATATGTTAGTTGAACCCATTACCTACCAAACTCAAACCCCCTTATTCAAAGCTGAAAGGTGACTGAGCCCCTGTATCGTCAGAACCCTTTGTCTTTGAATGTTAAAATAGATTTAGGCTCTCACGCGGGGCTTTTTAACCTCTTGTTATGATAATCTCAAAAGAAAGGCACTCAACTGAAAATAGTTCAACCTACCTTAACAAATCCTCTCTTAGTGTTTTATGAAATTCACTGTCTGATAGTTCCTTTTTTAATTTGGAATACTTTTTAGAGTCATTTCCAACTGTTACCCTCAGAATAGGTTCGGCATTGCTTCCATCAGAAACTTTTTCTATTGCTCGGATTGTCTCATTGGCAACAACCTCAGGGTGGGGAGCGTTGCTCATTGCCTTGTAATAAAATGACAAGAATTTTCCTATGGTGTTGCTATAGGAGGACAACAAATTATCCCCATTGTCTTTATGAACGGGTTGATTGACATATTCTGCATTTTTGCCAACTCCATACCTGTTGGTTGGCACTATCAAATCCTTTGCAAATTCCGTGTTTATTGCCCCCGGTTCAACAAGTATCACTTTTATCCCAAAAGGCTCAACCTCAAAAGACAGGGATTCGCTAAAGCCCTCAACTGCAAACTTCGTTCCACAGTAAATGGATTGGGAAGGAACGCCTGCCAATCCAGCTATGGAGCTAATATTGACTATGATTCCATTCTGTCTGAGTCTCATTGTTGGAAGGACATTTTTGGTCACCCTTATTACACCAAACACATTTGTTTCGTATTGCTTTTTTATCTCTTCCATCTCAAGATCCTCCAACGATCCAAAAAGACCAAACCCTGCATTGTTGACCAGCACATCAATCCGGCCGGATTCACCAACAATCTTGTCTATTGCGTTCCCAACCGAATGATCATGGTCAACGTCCATCTCGATAGTTTTCAGCGAAACGTTTGCATCATGGGCAATTCCCTCCAGGTTTTTGGATTTTCGCAAATCCCTCATAGTAGCGTAGGTAACATAACCTTTCCTTGCAAGTGCCAAGGATGTTTCAAATCCTATGCCTGATGAACTTCCCGTTACAACCGCCACCTTTTGATTTTTTACCATTATCTATCCAACGCTACGGTAATAGTCAAAAGCAGATATGTTTTATTATGGCCCAAATATTTATTTTATATGGCAACAGCCAGATAAATTTAGAATTTTTCTTACAGATGGCCTCAACATTGCCTATTTTTTAGTTTCTGTTTTTAATGTTAGGTGGAATACTCTTACTTTATAGCGGTGGCCCGTGAATAAATGGCTCTGTTAACTTAAGAAAATGCTATAGCTGAAAGGCGTTTACAATATACATTGAAATATCAAAGGAAGAGAACACAGCCAAAAGATATCGCTTATGGGCTATATCTCTACTTTCTTGGTCTTTCCTATAGAAGCACCGCTAAAGCATTAAACAGATTTGCTCACAGAGGCCATGTATCGACATGGAAATGGATACAAAAACCGTCATAATTTTCCATAATTTATCTATATGCAAAACAAAACAAAAGACAAAAATGATCTTTTTAATCATTCCTAGGGAATATCTTTTTAATCATTCCTAGGGAATTTCTTTTTAATCATTCCTAGGGAATTTCTTTTATAGTGCAGCAAGTTACTAAAGTTGTCTTGTCAAAAGGAAAGTCAGAAGAAAATTCATCTGATAGTAACATCAATAGCGATACAAGCCTTGGTAATGGCAATACCGATGTTAGTGCAGATTCTGCATGGCATACGGGACATATCAACGGTAACACCTTTCGTAATAAGGAAGTTAAATATAGAATGATCAATGGCAATGCCATTTTTGAAGGCGATATTATACTTGCTAGCTCTCCCCAGGAGATAGAAAAGCTTAGTCCTGAGCCTAAGGCTCCAAATGAACATGAACTATCAGTAAAACCACTCTTGAGAGCGATTGTACGAAAGGGTGATAAGCTTCGTTGGCCACGTGGGGAAATACCTTACACAATTGGACCTTCACTTCCAAACCAACAGCGTGTTATAGATGCAATTAATCATTGGGAGGAGAGAACGCCAGTTCGCTTTATTCAGCGCAATGATAACAATGCTCAGTATTACCCAAATTATGTATCATTTATACAATATACTCCCAATTCAAATGAAACACAACAAGAAGTCTTTCACTGTTCTTCACCTATCGGAATGCAAAACTGGGGACAACAGTATATAATAATATCTGATAGATGTGTTACCGGCGATGTAATACACGAAATTGGACATACAGTGGGATTATGGCATGAGCAAAGTAGAGAAGACAGAGATAACTTTATCAGAATTAATTGGGATAATATTGAAGATGGAATTCAGCCAAATGGAACATATGATTCGACGAAGGATATGAGACACAACTTTGGTCAGCATATCGTTGACGGTGATGATGTAGGTGAATATGATTATTGTTCAATTATGCATTATGGTGCATGGTTTTTCTCTAAGAATAGAAGTCCAACAATTGAGCCAGTATATCCATCTAGGGACTGTGCAAATTCATTAGGACAAAAGAACGAACTAAGCAATGGCGATATAGCAGCAGCTTCTGAAATGTATGGGAATCTAACCCCCACTATATTACGAAATACTGATGGCAGGCTGGAAGCCTTTGTTATAGGGTCAGATAAGCAGCTTTCCAATAAACAACAAAAATCCGTAAATAGTAATGAATGGGATAAGGATTGGATTTTTTTGGGACTAGAACAACAGTTTTTTTCTTCTGGTCAAAGGCCGGCAATATCAAGGAGTAGTGACGGTAGACTTGATGTCTTTTGGCTAAGGGATAATACCCGTTTACATTCATATCAGGATAAACCAAATAGTAAATGGGCTACCACACAATCAAATGAAATAGGGGGAGTAGACTTTGAGGGTGATCCTGTAGTAGCACAGAATCCTAACGGTAGTCTAGAATTGTTTATGGTGCATGAGGACTATTCTTCCAATCTGTATCGACTCCATCACACATCTAGGGATGATGCATATCTTCCGTCTCTTGGAGGACGATGGTCTCCAAATGCAAGACCCACTGTAGCAATGACCAGTGACGCTAGATTAGTGGTTTTTATGATAGGTCAGGATAGACAACTTTACTATAGATGGCAGGGTATGATGAATAGTAATCAATGGTCTGAGGATTGGATTTCATTAGGCGGCCCATTATCTACCGAACCTCCAGAAAACAGACTCAGCGATCCTGCAGTGGCAACTGATGTTGAAGGCAGGATAAATGTGTTTTTCATAAATAGTAAAGACGGACGACTTTATTATAGATTACAGGATAGTAACTCTATTGATACCGGTATATGGTCGTCGTGGATTCCATTGGAAGGAAACTGGCCTGTTCGTAAAAGGATATCTGTGGCAAAGAATGCCGATGGCAGACTAGAGGCATTTATAGTAGGTTCAGACGGACGACTCTATCATAGGTGGCAGACTATAAAAAATAATAGCACTAGTCTATGGGAGTGGTTTATGAATTGGGTTCCATTTGGAAAACAGACATGGCCATCAAGCAGCAATCCTGTTGTAGACTCAAAATGCCGATGGCAGACTAGAGGCATTTATAGTAGGTTCAGACGGAAAACTCTATCATAGGTGGCAGACTGCTCCAAGTAATAGTAGCCAGTGGTCTGAAAGCTGGGTAGCGTTATAATTAGGGTAATAAATAGCGATTCTAAAACCTCACTATAGCGTAATAAACTGATAAAGTTATATTACTATAGAAAGGATTGTAGTCGCTACCACCACATTTGTCATTTTCATTATAAGCATACATGCTTTGAATCAGCCTTTTGTAAAACAGGACAATAAATTAGTATAGTAGTTTCTAATAGTTGGATATAATCAAAGATCCATTCATTTAAAAATCTGCGGTAACAATTCCTAAAAAGAATGCAAAAAACTCAAATAGGTGACGACAGAACCAAATCCCAAATTTGGCAAAATTTGTCTCTTATCCCTCTTAGTTAGTATAAATCAATTTTACAAAGTTAAAATAAACTAAAATACCTGGTGTATTGATTGAACCCGTTTACCTACCCTACTCAAACCCCCTAGTTTTAGATGAAAAGTGGCTGAGCCCATTTATTGCTAGAGTCATGCTATTTGGATTCTTATTGAAACTACTGAAAAGATGGAATTGGTTTTTGGATTACTGTTTATACAATCTCCATGCAGATTCATCCTAAAAACTCCTTTTGGATCAAGTCTCTGTTTACACCCACTGCTGTACGAAGCCCTTCCGCCGCGGCAATAATCAATTGAGCGGGAGCAATTACGGAAGCATCACCAGCGGCATATACCCCATGGATGTTTGTCCTGCCATGAGAGTCTGCGGAAATCCCACCAAGTGAGTTATTTTCGCATCCTGATTGTTTAGCAAAATTAGACGATTGAATAAGTTGGGGAAGAACAAAGCCACCATTTCTATTCACTCTTTCTCCGTTTTCAAAGATTATTTTTTCCATTTGCCCATCTTTCCCAACAAAGTTTCTGATTTTATTTTCCATTATCTTTATTCCCTTATTGTGAATCAAACGTTTTTGCTCAGAGTTTTGAAAGGACTTGCCATTTGTGCACACAACAAGGTCTTTGGACCAATTATAGATAGTCTGAATGAAATGAAAACCCTGAACTTGATCATCTATGATAACAACCAAAGGTTTGTCCCGTAATTCCCATCCGTCACAGTACGGGCAGTTAAACAGGCTCTTACCATAGTAGTCAGAAATATTCCCTATATTCGGCAAAACATCTTTCAAGCCCGAAGAGATAATTATTTTCTTGGATTGATAAATTACTTTTTCGGATGTAACCAATTCAAATAATTGATTATTTTTGATTACTGAAGTTACCTCCTTTTTTTGAATTACAACAGAAGGATATTTGCCTATTTCTTTGTGAGCAATTTCTCTAAATTCTTTGGGTTTTATCCCATCACGCGTAATGAACCCGTGAGATTCCTGTGTAACTGCATTCCTAGGGTTATTGTTATCAAACAATATTGTATTTCGTCTTGCCCGTCCTAAAACCAAAGCAGCATTTAAACCCGCAGGAACTCCGCCGATAATGGCACAATCAAATAACACATCCATTTGGATATCTGTTGATCTGTAAGAACGATAAACCTTAAAATCTAGTTATTCTTAGTTCATTTCATTCTGATAGCCTATTAATGTGGCAAATTTATTTGAACGGGGATCTCCCCATGGCAAATCTATAAAATTGAGTAACCAGGAAGATTTTAATAAACCGTAAACAGCCCTTGGGCAGGTAATATATCTATTACTGTACCCCTTGGGCCCACAATGTATATGTCTGTTCTTTTTTTTAAGGTCGACCTACACATTATATTTGGGATTGAATTCTGCAAACCAAAAATCGATACCATTCAAAACCCTCCCTATCAAAACTTTATATGCTCTAAATGCACCTGAATCACAAAGGTATACTGGATTTGCTCCAATCTAACCCTGTGTGTCAGCGGATTCATTCATGACTAAATTCCCATTCTAGGTAATCAGACAATGTCTTTTTCTTATGTCAAACCTGCAACTATGCTCGATGCAAAGTTTCTTGCAATGGAGCCACCTGGATCAAGATGAGGGTTAAATATGGTAACCGACATTCCTACACCCCGGCCGGATGAAACCAGGACCTTCAAAAGCTCACTCAGCTCAGAGAAGTCTAACCCCCCTCCTTCCATTCTATAGTCAACCGCAGGCATTATTCCATCGTCTAGGACGTCTGCATCGAGGTGAATCCAAAACCCATCCAATCCGTCTTTCAGCAGCCTTGAAACGGCCATAGGGGCAGCCGTGTTTATCTTCAAATCCCTTATTTTCAAAAGATCCATAGCAAGGATATCGGTGTCCATCACATCTTGACTTCCATAACTGGATGATTGTTCTGCGTCGCGGTAGCCAAACAACACTGCATCCTCATCGCGAACAAGCGGTTTGAGACCATCTATGTTTGTGAGAATATTCGGACCTCTGCCGGTTACTATTGCCAAGTCCATATCTGCAACCTCTCCAGTTGTGGACGCTTGGGGCTGATAAAAATCAGAATGTCCGTCGATGAAAAATAATCCATATCTGCCAACACGCCGTAATCCCAAGAGAGCACCTATGACGATGCTGCAATCTCCACCCAATATTATGGGAAAACTCCTGGATATCTCAACACTGACCACGTCGGCTAGCTGTAATGAAAATGCCTTGATTGCATCAGCATTCATTATCTGTGTTTTTGGATCGCGATATGGGTCATATGATATTGATGGTTGGAAACAACCTGCATATTCCGCATTTAGTTTCTTCATTAATCCGGATCCCTTCAATGCTTCGGGAAGATGTTCTACTCCGGTAGGCCCTAGTCCGAGAATCGAGGGCGCATCAATGATGGTGTATCTCGGCAAACCCAAACTGTACCACATAAAACATGATGTTGCTTTTTAGCTTATACGGAAGTAATGCTGAATGAAGATAATCAAAACGATGGTAACGCCATAACTTTGGTGTTGCCTCTGCAACCTCTCAAATGGAGGATAGAGCCTTTCGATGGTATTTTTGATTTTGGAATGTATTTGTATTGCCATGTAAAAATGTCAACAAAAACAAATAGAAAAGAAAGGGAATTGGAGATACCTACTCTTGATAAAACATAGTATTGTTGTTTGCCGGATTTAATGGTATTTGTTGAAGAACATCCCAATGTTCTGCGATTTTTCCATTATCAATCACCCTATAGATGTCAACTATTGCATTGCCTGTCTCTCCAAATGGAGCAAATGAGTGCACTATGACGTAATCTCCATCTGTGTAGATTCTTTGTATTTGTGTATTGAATTTGGGGTTTTGCTCAAAGATTTGTGTAAATGCGTCAATGAAGGCCTCTCTTCCTGTTGGGACATTTGGATTGTGTTGTATGTAATTCTCTTCCAGATAATTGACTGCAGCGGAAGCATTTTTGGCAACGAATACATTGCTGTAAAATTCCCTTACAATCTTATCGTTTCTTATTTCCTTGTCTGACTTGTCTTGGCTGTTTCCAGATGTTATAGCAGTGCTGTTTTCTATGCTGTTGTCATGTGCGCTGTTGTTTATCACCTGGCCGTATATGATAGCATTGTTGCTAAAGGACAGAAAAATGGTAATCAGTGATAAAGATACTAATAGGCATATCGTTTTTGATACATGCAAATGCATTACATAAGTACAAAGTATTTGATTTATAAATTTGACATGTGTCCATGAATGTTAAAGGAGAACAAATCCATGGCACCCTTGCTAAATCTCTATTACCAAAAACATTAGACCGGTAACAGATTATCCCATGGCTAATTCTATATTGTTATGGTATTTGAAAAGAGATAAACTGCTTGAATGTATCAGTCTGACTCATTTGGATAAATATGCTATATGTTTTTCCATATCATAAATAAATAAATAAATAAATAAATAAATATAATATGTAACTCCAAGACATCATTGGCCATAGCAAAAAAAATTTTAGATGACTTTATGGAATCGGATAATCGATTGGATTGGATTGATGTTAAATCCATTGGGTGGTTTTTCAACAATGTATTGATGTGTCTCACCGTTAAGGAAGGACACGATTTTGAAACTGGCTACCAGGCGAATCCATTTCTTGAGTGCGTGTTATGTGCGCCAATGAAAGACATAGAAGTCAGACTGTCAATATATGGTGTGTGCCAGACCGGATGAGCCCAGAAAAGAGAAGCAAAGTAATGTCCCGCATCAGGTCCAAAAACACAAAGCCTGAGACAACAATACGAAAACTTCTGTGGGCCAAGGGAAAGAGATACCGAATTCACGACAAATCAATTTTCGGAAAGCCAGACCTGACCAACAAGTCTAGAAAAACAGCGGTATTCATCGACGGTTGCTTTTGGCATGGGTGTGTTGAGTGCTACCGGGAGCCAAAGAGCAATGTTTCATTTTGGAGAGAAAAGTTGAACTCCAACAAAAAAAGACGGATAAGGGTAAAAGAGAGTCTGCTTAGCGAGGGGTGGATTGTCTTGGAGTTTTGGGAACACGAGGTCATGCGGAGCCCTAAGAATGTCATATCCCAGATTTGCCTATTTTTATAGGGCTAGGTGTGAACATAAACTCATGCGCCAAATAGTTTACTTTTTTGTTTTTGCACGTCAAAGTAATTGAACCTTTAAAAATTAAGACAGTTTCAATAACCAAATTGAATCCATCTTTTTAGGTTCCAATGGAAACATGTCACATAGCCATGATACAGAAATAGTTTATGGGCTGGACGCGATACTGGAAAGAGCACAAAAAATGTTATCAATAGCGGGGTGGTAATGAAATAAAAAATAAAATATCACAATGCAATCAAATCTAAATAATTCCAATAAAATGCGCAATCTAACAATTGATGCCTGTCCGCTGTGTACTCTTGTTAATGTATATGTTACTTTTTTCACTATTTGGTTTAACTACTAATAATAGCAGATGAGTGAGATTATACGATATGCGTTAGAAACCATGTATTTAAATTAAATTTAGCATTATCCATGTTATATGCATATTTAACAAAATGAATAATGAAAATCTGGAAAAAACAGCACTGTGTAATGAACACAACACTCGCTTTGCTCGCTTTTTTGTTGTCTTTGTATTTTTTTTGAATTTAACTGTGGTGATGGCATTGACTTCTGTTCCACTTGGTTTAAATCAAATGACCGAAACATTTGTTTTTGCACAAACTGGAAATAACCTCACTTTGCCTGGTTTAATTGAGCAGGGCTCTCCTTATTATGGAAGCAAGTCCGCTCCAATAGTGATTGTGGACTTTAGTGATTTTCAATGTCACTTGTGTAAGAGACATGTCGACAATACTGAACAACAAATCAACTCTACGTATGTTCAAACAGGTAAGGCGATCTATGTGTTTAAGCACCTTCCAAACAGGGGGTTTGATTCCAAGCCTGTGTCACTTGCCGCCCAATGCATGAATGACCAGGGAAAATTTTGGGAATATCATAAAATTTTATATAAAAACCAGGGTCTCATAGATTCGGGATGGGCCAACATCAAAAACTTAAAAAAATTTGCCTCACAAATACAAGGACTTGACTTGAATCAGTTCAACAATTGCTTTGACAATAAAAAACATGAGGCATTTGTGAATAGCGACATTAAATTGGCAAATTCGTTGGGGTTTACCGAGACACCATCATTTGTGGTAATGGATGCTAGTGGTCTCAATATGCACAAAATTGAGGGTCCAAAGCCATTCCCAATTTTCAAGGCTATTATAGACAAATTAGAAAAAAATGAAAACAAGTCCCAATAAATCATATTTCAATCTTCTACATTATTATGGTAAATTTATTCAAAAAGAAATGACTTATGAAAGACAAGAACAACCGCTATTTATAAGAATATGAAAACTATGTTGCCACTTGCATTCAGAACGGTTTACTGTTCAAATCCCTTTTTATATGCGCTAGTCTCTGTTTGTGTGTTCTCGTCGCTTTGGATATTCTTTAATGTTATGGACCAGCTGTTGTTTTTCTCCCCTGTACTGTTCTTTTATGTTCCAAATGACGCTATGGTGGGATTTATATTTACCAACGTAATTGCATTTCTTTTGGGTATTGTAGTATCCATGAATGTTTATGTAATCAGATACTCCGGCTTGAAATTAGATAAATCGTTATTTTCAGGTTCTTTCGTGGGAATAGCTTCCGGTGTATGTGCTAGCTGTTCGTCAATCGGATTCCTCGTGATATCTGCCTTTGGGGGAGCCGGAATAGTTGCCACAGGATTTCTTACCAATTATCAAATACACTTGCGACTACTTTCGATTTTCATAATGGTTTGGGCATTATATTCAGTCCATAATAGAATAACCAGGAGTTGTAGTTTGAACAATTCTTCTGCTAACGGTAAAGCAAAATAAGTATGAGCATGCAAGTATAAAGGTAGTTATTGGATGTCAGGACAATAGGCCATTAGGCAGGTAACCTTTTTTCTGGTTTTTATCTAAAGAAAAAAATATTGTGTGGTAGCCCTAATGCATTACTATGGAAATATGGTAATTAGTCTAAAAGGAATAATTTCTTAAACCTATTTTTCGGCACGACTTGGTTGGTACGTCTGACACACGTATTTAATATCTGTCAGACCTGCATTTTTTTTCAGTTGCACATATTCATTTGGCTCGTTGCCTCCCAAATTCCCTTGATACTGTTGGCAGGATTTAGTTAAAATTGGCGGGAAAACGAAAGGGACAAAACATGAAAAAGGGTGGACATGCTGGATTGGCCGCACACTAAAACCTGAATCTATGGTGTTGAGTGAAAAACAACGATTGGATATGTCTTTTGCATAATTTCATGCAGGCATTAAGTGATATCTTTGGATATCAAAAAGTATTCCTAAATGGAATTAATCAATGGTACAAGGGATAAAAGCATTGTTGTTGATGATAACGAACTAGAACGATTAATAGAACACAACAAGGATTTTGAGTATTCTAATGATTACTATTATGAGTTATGCCGTAAATATAGAAACGAACTTCCCGCTGTGAAAAATCGACGAGTTTATAACGATAAGAATCCTATGATGTCATTAGAATTTTTGAAATAAAATAGAGTCGGCTCTGATCACACAGTCACAGAGTTTGTAAAGATAAAGAAAGTAAATATCTTTAGAATCATGGATTTTCTTTGGTGAAATGAAATAGTTATAAATGCTGTTGGGTTATTTTTATTTTCTGTTAGTGCTGACGATACAAATCCCATATCTGTAACACTAAATAGCCAGATTCAATCTACAATGTTTGTTCTGTAGGCAAGTAAGGGTTAATAGCAACACGAACAATATTTATCCTCTAAGAAGCAGTTTAAACGATTGGAATCGAAATAATGTTTGTTTACAAAGTATCCAGTCTATTTTCAGATAAAGCGGCCTACCATAACTATTTTCTTTGATGGTTTTCCATAGTTTGGATGTGCTTTTTCTTGCAAATTCTTTGCAAATTTTGTTTTGGTCCTCTTTTACCAGGTGTAATCATTGCCACAACCTCATAGTTATATGGGATTTCCGAAATCTTATCCTTTGGCTGATTTGTTTGGATTTGTCACAGGCAATGAACCGCCACATTCCTAAAGGCTTTTCAATTAGGCTAATGGATTATTCAAACAGAAAAATAACATAGAGTTAATTTCACAAACTCAAATATTTAATATTCATATTATGATATGTAATTCAAATATTGCCTACAAGAAGAAGCAAGTCCATTGTAACAGCAGTAAGTTCGGGGACAGGGAAATGCAAACTGGCCAATATTTGTTATACATTCAAACTTTTTTTTAGTTGTTATTAACACTGATTAATTAAAGGAAAGAAATGCAAGTTAAAACAGGTTCTCAATTGAAAGAACCTTTTTGTGGGTTATCCGTTGAATGAAGAAACAACGTCTAGGATAACAGAGCCGGAAAATTTTTTAGAAATAATTTTTTCCAAATCAACAAATTTATCGAAAAATACCGTTCTCAATATTGCTTGTGCTAGATTCTCTCATCATGTCCAAGCAGAGGTTATCCTTTTGACTTTTTCCTTGTCTTCTTTTTCACTGTAAATCCTATATTTGCTATTTGAGTAAAACTGCCTAGATAAATCGACATCTAAAGGCTCTAATTTTTTAGTGTCAACATTATAGAATGTCAGTTTTTTCAATGTAATTTCATCCAAGGGAGGTTTAGTTGCTTTTTTGCTGGTTGTATTTATCACCAGTATTACTCTTTCATCAGGCAAACCAGCTTCTTTTCTGAGGTCGTTTTGTAGGCCCTCTGAGCCTTTTGAATCCATTATCCTGGTCAATTTGTTATTATCGGCAAGGTCAAATTCATGAACCAGGGATAAAATATTCCTGTTTAAGTAATCATCTACTAATTTCCTTGTTTTTCTATTTTTGGCCTTTGTTAGTTCGTATATCAGTACATCATCAGACAGTTCTAAAATGGTTTCCATATCGGGGTTTGACAATTTGTGAAAGATTGAATTGTCCTCTTTTGCAGCCTCATTCATTATATACGATAAGTGTATATCGGCACCTTGGGATATCTTGTGTAAATAAATCGATCTGTGCATTTGAGAATACGCCTCAAAAAACCTCAATGCTTCCTCTTTGGCATGGGTTGAAACAGTAACAACTTTATCATCCTCAAGAAAATATAAGTTTTGGATAATTCTTCCCACATCTACAAAGCCATATTCTTTTGTGCCTGTTCTATTGGAGTCTAATATTAAATAGTTGAATCTGTCAACATTATACGGATCCTCTTTTATAAGGTGATTCAAATACCAACTAGACTGGAGGAAACCATTCATTTTAGTAACGATGTCATCCGTTAAACCTATTTTTTGTAAAACCTTTTCCGTATTGTCTTTGATTTTAAAATCAGGGGACAAATCACACAGTAATGACATTACCTCATATGCTTCGATATTGCTTTTGGTCGATTCTTTAAACAGGGTGCTGAGCTTTTTGTATATTATCTCCAAACTCAGGTTTTCATGTTTCCAGTCTATAGTCGGGTTTACAATCTTCAAAAATTCTTCAAAGGTATGGGAGAAAGGGGCATGTCCGACATCATGCAACAAAGCGGCAAGTCTAGTAACCTGAATTTGTTTTTTTATTTCAGATTTACAATCAATCGAGTCCATTATGTCGATTATTGATGTGGAGCCAAGTTTATTTTTTGAATTCAAAATAATGTATGTTGAGGCCTCCCCTGCGATATACATCGAACCCAGTGAGTGTTCAAACCTTGAATGAGATGCCCCTGGAAAAGCCATAAAGAGATTAGAGCTTTGTTTTATCCTCCTGAGTCTTTGAAAAAACTTTGTGTCAATTATTTTTTTTTCTATGTCTGTTATTCCAATATATCCATATTCGGGAAGCCTAATGCTATTTATAAAATTTAAAAAAGGGTTATAGACCGGCACTATATGATATAAAAATTAATTAATTTTTAAAGGGTGTGCTAACAGATATGTTTGCATGTGATTTTGTAAATTAACAAAAACTGTTTGGCTTATTTTTGGAATATGTTTTATGATTGGAATAAATCAATGGTAAAAGGGGGCAAATGGGTCTTTTCGATAGAGTAGACGGAGGCTATGATATTGCAATTAAGCTACTGAAAATATAAATGAAATTGGATGTTCTTCTTAATAAAGGTGTACATACTGCCAAAAGAACCAATAGCAGTATTTGATCCCTTGTGTCATGAATAACACGCAGGAGATATGCCAAAGAATCGAGGATTTTGGAAATGGGAACGAATAATTAACAATTGAAACCAAAAAAAATAACATTTTTATCCATAATTAATTTTAACAACATATAATACGTGTTAATGATATTTTTTATATCATTCTATATTCTGTACTGTGGAATTATTTTTTTTATCTAGTGTGATTTTGCCAAATTTATCCAACTAATTATTTTTGCAAGTCACTTACAGCTAGCGATAATAAAGGCATCAATAGTCAATACATTCGCCTTGTGTTTTTGCATCTTGTTTCTAGAAAAGGGAAATGAATTGACATATTGATATATCTAATAAAAACATTACATTGTGAAAAATAGGTTGTTGTAGTACTGCAAATGGTTAAACAGGAAGGTTTTCATATCCTGCTATTTTAATGATGTTTAATCTACAATTTGGAACTTGTGTCAAGTTTTAAAATAACGATATTACTGAACGACAAATAAAAATGATTGTATAAATTAATGGGGGAAGATTTCACTCGGTTAGTTTTATAAATGATGTTAACTACTATGGATAAATGACAGATATCATCGATGACGCCGTAAAGAAAATGAAAAACACAGGTCAAGACCTTGAGGCAAAATCAGAGACCACAAAGGATCATGCCGAAGGAAAACCAAGTTCAGAAACCTTAAACAAGGCAAAAACAAAGATAAAAGACGCACTATCTTAATTTTTTTTAAACTTTTATTTTATCAAAACAGTCAGGAGACACCCTATCCTCACCACAGTAATGGGCTTTTGGAAAAAATATTTGATGTGATTGTTAAATTGCAAAACATGTTTTTGTTTATGATTTTTAAAAGGTATGTGGATTTTGTATTTTGTTAATTGAGGACTATGGAATTTAGCCTCGCAATATGCCTGTTACCAAACCCGTAGGGCCAATTTGCTAGATGATGGTCTCTCATAAACTTGATTGTTTTATTCATTTGGTTATGTCTAAAATTACCGACAAAACATATGATGGACACTGTTCATCAATTCCAAATAGGAAATACATATGGTCTGTCACGATGACGCTTTTTGTTTGAATCAGCATGCCCCACTTTATGCAACTTATCATGCACAGATGTTAAAAAGGGTGGCTCCTTTAGATCATATGAAGTCTTTCGGCCAGTGTGTTTTAAAATCATAGCACAATGAATCTTTGAGATGCTTTAAAAATAGTTTTGAAACGATGACCATGCTTCAATTAACTAGACTCTTGCTCAACCTTTTCTTTAAAGGCATCATTCATTTTCACAAAACTTTGATACATGTCTTTATCCAAACGATCGCCTACAATAGCTACTCCTAATCCCGTAAAGATCTCCATATGTACAAAGCGGTACTTGATTTGTTTTCAGTGGTTCCAGAGTAAAAATACGTTCGCCATTGAAAATTCCCGGTATAATTGATTTTCCAAACCAACGCAGTTCTTGATGTGGCTTGACCTTTGTCACTGTTGGTCGATAGGTTCTGCTCTTTCCACTTGAGGTGTGCAAATGTATTTCGAGCTTTGTTCCGAGCGTAGGGGATCCTTTTATTTGGCGAATAAAAGGGTTCCACTGCGGAAAGCCATTAAAATCTGTTAATACCTTCCATGCCTTCTCGGGAGATGCGTTGATATCAATCTCGGTGCGAATTTCTTTCAATTTATATTCTCTATGTCGAGGTAGTTGTTTAAACTTTACAGATATTCTTACCAACATTAGTAAAGATTAGTATGCAATCTCCTTCATTGATTAGGTGGTGACAGATGAGGCATTGTTACTTGTTGGATTTGTGCCCAGGATGTATTAATATGCCTATTGATTCCCTAGAAAACGTAAATGGATACAATTATGATAAAAAATAAAAGTTTACAGATGCTGATCCTGCTTTAACACATAATCAATAGTGCATCTATTGGTATGTTGGTTGGTGCTAGGGCTCAATATCGCCTTCACCAGATCTTTGTTTTTGGATATGCACCCTATAGGCCAGAGGTTTGTAGTTGCCTTCACATGGGTGAATTTGATTCAAGTGAGAAGTAGTTGACGAATGCCCAAAAATTCTTGTGGCAATCCTTCAGAGCCACTTTAAATCAGCCACTGCAATTGAGAAAATAGCTTTTTTTGTTTCAAAATTTAACCATCTCTTCTTTTTTGTTATGATAAGTAATGATGTGATCCCTTTGATCTGTTTGTTAGTTCTTTTGCTGCTTGCTTGATATCTTGAAATAGGGATGTCATTACTTTTTGACACGTGCCTATAACAAAGGAACTTGATGAGTATGCAGGTATCATTACTTTAAATGATATTATTGATAGATAAAGACCTAAACTGTTGATTGATGACGAAAACATGAGTTTATGGTTGACACGCATTATTGTAGATGTAAACATTGTGGTCGGTCAAAAAGAACATGAACAATACAAATTAGGAATCAGTCAAAAAATGGTTCTTGTTGTTGAAAATGGGGAGGGTTGGAATCAACTACAGTAAATGAATCGTCAAAAGCTTGTATCAATTCAATTTTTTCATTATTATTAGTTGAGACTCCCCACATGCCTATTATTGCTTTATTCTCGCCTAGCGGTGCAAGTTCAGGAATTTTCCACTTCCACTCTAATCCGCTAATTTCTATGTTATGGCCATCAAGAGTCCCTATATCTTTTTGTATATTGTTGATGTGTTTTGAATTGTCTATTTTTTTAAGTGTTTGAACACAAAAGGATGTCACATTGCCGCTTTCCTTATCTAAATGAGGGGTGTCAGGAGGAAAATCCGTTGGAGGGACAATTACAGTCGCCAATAACCCCTGTTTTATTCTGCCTTTATATGCAACTCTAAAGGTAATTTCATCCATTCTTCTGTCATACAAATCCCTTTTGTCTTTTATTTCACCTTCAAATATTGGCTTGCCTAAATATGGAATCAATTTCTTTTTTATTGCCGCCTTTTGGTTTTTTTTATTGGGGTTAAATTTTGAAGCAATCCTCCACATCCATTTTGGGAATCTTGTAGTTGGTTCCAAGGCTTTTAACGAATAGTAGTAGTTTGTTCAGCAATTATAATATATCTTTGAGCTTTTTATCTTGAAAATGCTTTATTGCAAACTATGGATTTGGCTTATGTCTATATTTCGGTATATAATTTACCTGGGCATAAAGTCTAATAATGGTGCAGATGCTTTATTTTTTGTATCCGAGTTTTTGTTTATTTTGTTTAATAATCCCTGCTGTTGTATTATGACTAATAAAAAGAAAAGATTCATCATGTGAGATTCTGACTCTTTATTGTTTGCTATCGTATCAAAACTGCTTTCATTATAATTACATATTTCTGATATCTTTTTTAATAATAGTTCTCTGTCTCCTTTATGTAAGAACCCTACTAGAGACCCTTCCACTTTTTGCAGATGCTATCAAACAGTATTCTTCCCTGTGGTTTGTCTTCTGCCAATACCTTTATCTCATTTGTGACTACATTTTCATTGGCTTTGTCATCTTCTTTGTTAATCTCTAACAGAGTTTTATAATTATGGAAAAGGGTCGCCATTATTACCGATTCAAAAACAATTGGATTTACGGCATGACAAATATGAAGCATACAATCTGGCGCTTTCAAATATCACACCAAATGCTTTTTACCTGGTAACAATTTCTTGTATGGGGAACAATAAAGTTTTTCAATTTCAATTAGTTGCCTAAATGATGCAATTATGCGGCCCATTTGCTTGTGTATTTTAAGAATGAACAAAAGAGATTACACATGGTATATCTGAGTAGAATGAAAAAGATCTTTTTTAGAGTGAAGTGAAACGCATGTTGGGAATTCTGATGTTACGCATGTTACAATAATTTGCAATGCAGTCTGAATTGCAACTACTTTGACATAGTTTTTCACAAGTTTCTAGACCCTTTACAAATCCATTTTTGCTCTCAAATCTCAAAGTATGTGTGAAGAATACTGGGTAAGAGTCTGCCAGTAGTGCATCGTCATTTGTCGATTAAAAAGTACAGGGTATTGAGTGGAATGCTTAAAAATAATTTGAAAAGTACAATGAGAATGGATAAAATAACGGGACTGGTGGTAAACCATAGAGATTTGCCATCTGTTCAGATGTACATTAGTCATAGCCATGCTGAATAGAAGTACGGTTTCTAATTTTGCCGGAGATTATTATTTACGTCTTGTTATCGGTTAAATTTTCAGTATTTGATATTTGGATTAACTTGACTCCAACAGTTTCCATTTGGCATGGGATTTGGATGAGGACAGAGTTTAGACCTATTCCAATTTATTTTAATTAAAATGCTATGGAATTACAGGACAAATGCCGTGCTTTTGAAATAAAAACTGCTATCCTGCATGATTGGAATGACCCTAACAAGCATTGAATGGTTTTAATTTACCTTAAAACCGATATAAAATTTGTTGAGTTCAATCAAATCTACCTGTGGGTTACAAAGGAAATCAATCAAAAAAAAGGATGGAAACACCTATCAAAAAATGCCATATGCCTCAATAGCCAATCTATTGACTTTAGCCTGGGAAAAAATCAAATGGCTCGTTAATGGATAAATAGGGTTCTATCAATCAAAAACTATTTGATTCTATTTAACCATGGGGAATATCTACTAGCTTTGCAAATTACAAAACCGATATGTTTTATCGGTATTGTAAGCATTTCTATAGTTACGCTATCGTTTACGCTACCGTATTCACTACAACAACCTTATGATGTTCTCCAACAATTATTCGCTACATCTTATATAGAATATTACAATGAAACGGGTAATAATGCTCTACAACATATGTTCACCTCAACCGAAGAGGAAGGGTTCAAAAATAAAAATAAAAATAAAACCATTTTGCAGTCCTACCAAAATTTAAATTATGGTATCAAAGTTCAATATCCGGGTAACTGGACCTTTTCAGAAGAAAATGGGAGTATTGTTAGGTTTGGAGAACAACAAAAGTATTTACAATTAGACGATGGGAGTTTTATTTCATTTTATTCGCCATTGAAAAATGACAACGATACCTATTTAGCTAACTTGAGAATTTATGCCAAAGACTTGCCACCTGAAATTGAAAAGTTGTCCAACGCTTCTCATTTGTCTTTATTGGATTTATATGCGATTTATTTTCTACACATACTGAAATATTCTAATTTCACAATTGCGGAGCCCATTACAAAAACCATGCTTGGAATTGATAATAAAAGTGCAATCAAAATACGATATGCAACAGGGGATACACAAACACAACAGTCTGTTTTAGATGTGTTTACTCTTTACAATAACAAAGTATATGGTTTAAGGTATACATCTGAATTAAACGAATATTCCAAGTATTTGCCAGTTATAAATGCCATGATAAATTCATTTGAGATAAAAACAAAAAAGGAAAATGAGGATAAAATCATCGATGGGCCCAAAGTGGAAACAAAAGGACTCCATATCAACAATCCTTCTGATTTTTCCCATTTGACGGTAACAAACAACACTGGTAATAGTTTTATCTACAACAACTCCTCAAGTCCCTCTGTAGATTCACTAAAGAACTATGCATTATCCAGAATAAACGAAGACAGGCAAGATTTTGGCAAACATCCTGTTAATTTAAGCCTTAACAACGCAGCGCAATACCAAGCTGAAAATATTCTGTCAACAAAGTACATGTCACACCTGACAACAAAAGGCGAAAAACCGTATATGCTCTATTCTGAGTTAGGCGGGTATGGAAAGTTAAGACAGAACATAGCTTTTATTGGTGATCCTTACCTTTATGGCAAATGCATTGGCGGAGAAATAGATTGTAAAAAAATCAATCCATTAAAAACCATGGATTTGCTTGAAGATATTATGGTGTACAATGATGCTCATGCAAAATGGCATCATAGGTACAACATACTTGATAGCTACACTACCCATGTTAGCCTAGGAATCGCATATGATGATTACTCTTTTGCACTAGTCCAAAACTTTGAAAATAATTACATAAATTTCTCTAACCCTGTAGATATGAAAAATGGTGATAAACATGTGAAATTAGCCGGTACGTTATTAAACAATACTAGGTTTTATGGCGTCGAAATATATTATGATAATCTGCCCACCACTTCTTTTTATGAGCAATATAAAGATCCAGACAAATACCAACCCGGCAACCTTGTTGCAACAGTAAAAGCTGCAACTAATGTTGGATTTGCTACAGGTATTGGTAACAGTAGCCTTGAAAAAAACTCCACTGTTGCATCGTTGTCAAATGTTGTTATGATAAGCCCTCTGAAAGAATCATATTCTTTTTCTGAGAACAAACAGGCTATATCCTTGGAATTCGATATCATGCCTTTGATAAAAGAAAAAAAATCAGGTGTATACACAATTGTAGTAGTTTTGGAGGACCTAAATCACAATGTATTCCCAGGAGGGGCGCATTCAATATTTCATGATGGATAAAATGCAAAAAGAAACCAATACATCATGAGCTGTGCGAGACAAAAACAAGCACTAGTCTTTTAAACTAAACTATGACGAAATGAAGAAATAGTTTTTCTCAACCTGTGGTGTTTGTGGCACAGTATTTAATGCCGCGTAGATGGAAGAAAAACACATTCGTCAAAAAATGTGCCCTTTATTTTAATCATGATTCTTTAGCATACCATGTAATAGCGTGCATAAATATTTAAGGACAAATCATATGGCCAAAAAATATCATAAATATCATAGATGATAGTTAATAATCACATAATGCAAGGTAAACAAGAGATACGGAAAATTGTCAAAGGGGGAAAAACAAATCAAAGACCTCATGCATCAATATATGACTAATACGGAGAGAGAGGCAAGAATAAAAATCCTGGACTCATTAACGGCATATGGTAATAAAGGCATTGACGCTATTGATGAACTAATAAAAGTTACCGGCAGCGATGAATTAATAGTTTATGGGTTGGGAATAACTAAAAAAATCAGGGAGTCTTTTTGATTTTTAAAGTATACCGAGGATAATCTCTCTCTCTTTGAAAATGATTACTATGACTAAATTGTATGCCAAAAAAAGATAGTCTGTAGTAAATGATAGTTGACGCTGTAAATTAAAAACGGGGAAATACCAATTCGAAAAGGTTTTTTTGTCAAATGAACTAAACAGCCAGGATAAAGATTCGAACGATGTCCGACACTGTTAATAATACATCCACGAATGAAAGTTCTGAAAGATGTTGTGGTGGACTTAAAGAACGAAACTTTTACTTGTTATCATGCTTGCAAGGTCCAATGTGCATTCGGGCAAGAATGTGAAACATAGCTTAATGATCCGCGATAACACGCCCGCATTTCATTCTCCAATGTATGCCAGGAAGAATGGATCAAAAACTCAAGGCAAACTTCGGTAAACCCAACAAAAGTCATAACATTTGTTGCTCTTTGGGGATTGTTATTTACGGTCATTACTGTAACATTGGTCACTATACAAAATCAGTGATACAAATTAAATAATAAATAATGTATATCTATTAAAAGAATTTGATATATATGTGGATCCTTCAAATAATAATGTTATCTGTATGCAAAAAGAAATCTACAGCGCTTTGAATTTTTATGTTTTACATAAACATGGAAGAAGACCTAACGATAGCCTTTTTGAAAATTCCTATGCTGAAACACATCTAAGCAAAAAAAAGGTTTTTCTATTCTAGTATGACTGAAGAGAAAAAAAACGTAATTGGGTGTTTTGTGTGCGGAACGGCAGAAAACATTCCTTTCAGATGCAATTATTGTAAAGAATATTTCTGTAGTAACCATAGAAATCCGATTAATCATTCCTGTCCATTTGTAAATTCATATAAGAAGAAAAGACAGGATATGCTCCACAATAACCAAAATTATAGACCCCGCATATCACTGTCACAAATATTGTCAAGCACTATGCGTATTAAAACTTCAAAGACAGAATTGTTGCATTTAACTATAGCCACAATTTTAGTAACCGCTGTTGGACTTTCATTAAACGGTTATAGGCATTTTTCCTGGCAGTTTCTTGCCATATTCATCAGTGCGTTTCTTGTTCATGAACTAGCACACAAATTTTTGGCTCAATATTATGGGAGTTGGGCGGAATTTAGAGCGCAAATGTCTGGCCTTCTTATAACGGCAATATCTGCCCTTCCAATAATGCCTTTCAAGTTTATAGCACCAGGCGCCGTAATGGTTGGTCTGAGTGATAGGAATAAGTTTGGCAGGGTCGCATTGATAGGCCCACTCACAAATTTGGTGATGGGGTTTTCATTCCTTCTACTGTCTTTATTTTATAGTTCTAGTCCCTACTTTGCAATAGGTGCATCATTTAATGGGTGGATTGCATTGTTTAACTTAATACCGTTTGGGGTTTTAGATGGACAAAAGATACTTGATTGGAATAAGTTGGTATGGGGAATTACAATGGGTGTTGCAATGGGCCTCTTTGTGATTGGATATTTGTGACCATTTTCACAGATTTAAGATTGCTGCTATAGCCTGTTGAACAATCACCACATCCCATTTAACTTGTAGTTGTTTGGTACATTCTTAATGTCTTGCATAGTAAAAAATGGTCAAGAAACTGCTCATTTCTTGATAATGATAAGTATCGGGTATAGATGGTTGTTAATTTCTTGTAAGCAGCTCAATGATCTCCATATGTTGTCTTATTTCGATTTTGTTTTTGCGTCTCTTTTTGTATATGAGGTTGTGATGGTGACCGACTTGTTGTGTTGTTATCAAACTAAAGTCCAATCGTTACATAACATTATAAGGCATGAGGAAGCACATGACCTATGAGACAAAGATTTTCATTAGGAAATAAATGCGAATGTATGTGTCATGGAAAAGCCGGTATAATAGATTTTTGTGGATACTGTACTGCTTCTCATAGATCCTTCTCTAACAATAGAACAAGAAGATAAAAATATTTTTGCCTTAAGAGGGTCATCATCTTCTTACATAGGTAAAATACCAGATACTATTTTGGTCAAATTTAAATATCAAAAATAGCGTTTAGTTCCCTAAGCATTTTTCCAATCTTCGTTATGAGAGCGATTGAAAAGATTCAACCAACTCCAACATTTTTTTCAGATTACATTGGTTGCCGAATGCTTATTTGTTAATGAACTTACATTTAATCATGATTCATAACGGCCGCTGCAAATGTTGAAAATAACGCCTATTTTTAATTTAAAAATGATATGATGCGTCTCACCAAATTACTGATATAAATATGGAGACTTTGGGGCGTTACAATAGAAATATTTTTTAATGTTTGTCTCCACCACAAAGAAGAGATGCGTGATCTTGACCTCTCATTTGCGACTTTTGATTTTTTTTAACTGCTATATTATATCCAATCAGCATGCAAGCCCACAAGAACTTTTTTAATTTATTAGAATAATTGATGGTCTGTGGCATGCTGAATTATTGGTTTGTTATGTTTCTATTTTCATAACCATGCCATGATGCTCAACCAACTTTTGTTGTTGCCCTTCTACAAATCTGTCAAGGTCCTTTTGGTGATACAAACAAAATCCTCTCAGGTCAATATCGTATTTTGTAGGCAAAGATAATTCATAATCAACAAGCTCCTTGATTTTTCCCTTATAGTTAAAGGCACCCATATCCCCCAAAATGGAAAATCCTCTCTTCCCTTTTATCTTGGCATGCTTAACCATTCTTTCTTTAAAAGACCAGTCTGTTTCATCTCCTTCGTCTTTTTGAGTAAAGTATTTTATCAATGCATCAATAATTATCAGGAAATTTTCTTTTTCATATTTTGGTACGTTCTCTATTGCGGAATGGCCTTCAGAAAGAATTTGCCTAACAGAATCCGTTGTTTCATAGAAAGGCGTGAAAAGAACTATTTCATTATTCTCTTCGATTTGCTTCTTTATGTAATTTGAGTAGAATTCTCTTAAAGTTGTCAAATCCGGATATATAATCATACAATGGATGCCATACTCTTCTTTTGATAATTTACTTGCGGCATCCTCGGCATGAACGTTTTTGATTAATCGACTGGAACTAATAGCAAACACCTACTACAGAATCATATGGTAAACAAACCTTAATACCATCCATCCATCCGTCATTATTGCCCTAAAAGGGATTTATCTGCAAATATCGCTTACATTCTTTTGACCTATTTTTCTTTTTTAATGCCGTCTGTTTTGATGTGTTTATCTACACACAATCTAGGTTTCTTTAAAAGTATTGGTTTCTGAAATATTTCTGCTATTTCAACATCAGATCTATTTGTTTCATCATCAATTGCATCTCTTTCAAGTGCGATGATATGGATTGCTTTGATGTATTGTTTGGCCTCTTTCTATACTGTCTTCCAATCTATTTTTTCTGCTAAACATGCGGTTATATTAAAAAAAGCAAATGCAAAACCTGCATTTCAACAATCCACAGATGCTTTTGTATGGATATTCTCGCAAAATGCATTGGCAGGGAGAAATGGCGCCTTCAACTCCTGTCAAAAGCAATGCCGTAAATTTGCACAAAAAAACGGTTTTTTATAGGGTTGGGTTCCCCGCATACCAGCATTTCAATTTTCATAAAAGGTGATTCAACACAAGGTTTTTGTTTTTAAAAATTGACATGTTATTAAAATTGCATGCTGTAGACTTCAATATTGTCTCCAGTTTTTCAACAACCACTTTACACTGGACTCTTAAATGCAGCTTTGGGAAAGCCAATCTTTATTGGATGCCTAAACGCTGAATGAATCATGACTAATTCCCCCTTATTCAGCCTGACGATATTATTTTTTGTGCTTTCATCCAGATTTGAATATGGTTCTGTGGATAACTCAGATATTCCTAATTTCCCTGTTATGTGTAATCCAGTATTTTCTTGTAGCTTGTAGTCGGTAGCGCTTTTGAACTGCTGTGCAGAAAATAAAATTGTTCCTCTGGATCTTCCCGCAATTATGGTTCTCATGATCTGTTCTGAAACTGCACTTTTTCCAAAAGGGGATTTGGGTATGTATCTGTTAACCTCGTCAATAAACACAAAAATGTATGATGGTGTTTCTTTGTTTTTGAGCTTGTCATCTGAATCGCCATTTGCATTGTCATTGGGATAGTCAAACGGACTTGAAGAATACATCTCATCTATACTTTTCATCACATCCCCAACAACAAATGCTTGTTCCTCCACAGAAGATATTGTTGCCACGTCTATCACAAAGACCTGGCCTGATTTAATTTTCCTTATTTCCTCGCCAAGGTAAGTGCTGGTTACTTTTTTGTCAATGAACATTGGGGACCTCCTCATTCTTTGTAGTTGACCTAAAAAGTGCAACAGGGAGGATTTGTGTGAAACTATCGATTCGGGATATCCACTAAATTCATACAAGTCAGTCCATGTTCTTATCTCCTTTCCAGTGTTTTCCCTTAGTGGCCAGGATTCATAGATGTAATCTATGATTGATGAGAGGTTAAAACGGGTGTCATATGCTTCATAAAATAGCAATTCAAGCCTATCGTAAATATCCTGCAACTCATAGGAGTATGTTTTGAAATTTTTTGGTATGTGCATTGAATTGGGCTTGCCATCTTTGCCCCTTGGTAAAAAATAAGACACATTCTCAAAAGGCTCTAATTCCAAATCAAGAATATTGAATAAATTTTCAGTTCTCTCTTTGACATCCGTTGGTTTTTTATCTATGTGTAGCAGATTCTGTTCCTTGGTGTTGAAAATGATCAGTGCTATGTTCTCCTTCTTCTTTTCAAAAAGTGTTTGATAAGCCGATTGCAATAGAAACAAAATGTAATTGCTTTTCCTATTTCCCGAGATCCCTGAAGCATTTACGTGTGCTGTATCGGGACCAGCCAAATAAGTTAATGCTAATGAAATGGGAACCTGTAAGCCATTTGTTGTTTCTATAATCCCTGCAGGAATTGGATCTACCATTTCTGGAATTCCTAGCGCAAAAATAATCTCATCTTCTGTGGCAAATCTAACGGGTTTGCCTATGCCTACTGGAAAGTTTATAGAAATGGCCTCCTTACGACCTTCCACTGTTGCCCCGGTATTTGCGATTATGCCCACTTTTGCCAATATTAATCCTTTTGAGGGCTCATTACATGGTTGTTCCTGTTTTTTCAGGTTCTTTTGGCGGTCCGAAACATATTCTGTATAAAAATCTTCTTCAACTGCTTGCATCTCCTTTACAATTCCGATGGTTTTACTGTTTTGTAAATTATCGACTGTAACAAAATCAAAAGAATTTACGATTGTATTGGGCTTGACGGCAAACCAAAAGCCATCCATGTTATTAAGGAATCTTTTTGATGCTATGCTTTTTCCAATTTCTTCCGGTGAGCTCAAATCTGTTAGGGTCTTTTCGGCATTAAAATTTATTGGTTTTGGCTCATCCATTCTCTTTCCTCCAAATATTCGATCAGCCTAATCATCTCTTGCATTCTTGCTTCACCCCCAACTTGGATTTTGCATAATTCGTAATGCTTCAGCAATAATTCATCCTCCTTGTCTGACAGTTTATTGTTTTTATCTATTAAATCAAAGAATTTGTCTTCTTTTCCTGTGTGATCGTCTATAAAAACGGCATAGGCCTTCAAAAACCTGGCTACTGGTTCATAAATTAACGTATTCTCCTTTTCCTTTTCATTTTCGTTATTTGTCCCATGGTTTTCCTCTTTTACCTTCCTTCTCAATTCCATTATTTCTCTTCTTAGCATTACTGCTATTCTTCTCCCTAGTTCATGCTCAATCAAAAATTTACGAATATCTTCCACAAAACCGTCCTTTTCCTTTGTTTCAGGAAAATATGCTTTCTCCTCCTTTCCGTGATGAAAATGATCTACAAATTCTTCTATTACTACAGATATAATTTCTATGTCTTCTATCGGTATGTTCTTATTAGAATATAACAGTCTGGAGCATTTTTGAGCAATATCTTTAACCCTTCTTATTGTGATGTGGTCATTTTTAAGGTTCTGTGTGGCGTTTAATCCGGTTTCCAAACAAGGTACCCACACTTGTTTTGGTTAAACTTTATATAAAGATTGTAGGATTGTATGCCTGACTGCGTTAATGTCTAGAATAATTACTCAATAATGGTATTGGGATAGATTTGGGAATTTAAAACATGTGCTGCCAAGCCTGTAATTTTCATTAGATCTTTTGTAAGTTAACAGGTAGAGAAATATTGTCTTGTAACAATGGCCCACTAATTTGATATCTTTATCTGATGACTATGATCATCAAGACAGATGGGATAAAGTAATAATCATTTACTGCAAAAACAAGAAGATCTGATCACGGATGAAGGGTATACTGCTGCAAAAGTAATTGCCATTGCTAGTAAAAAAATAGCAGAAATGCTGCATGAAATGATTTTGAAGTCACAAAAGCTGCAGGACTTGTCCGCCATCGCCGTAGGCATGGGTTTCCATATAAAGTCCTTTTGCTACCTTTCCGTTCTTAGAATCTTTATTTTTTTATATGCTATCTGTGTTGCTATCTTTTTTAATAGTAGCGTTTTTTCCAAATGAATCCTGCATTTAAGCAGGCACTACCCCTATCAACCAAAGAGCGTTCTGCTTACAAAGTTATACTAGTGAAAGTACTCTTGGGTTATTCATCTTACTTTTTCTTTGGAAAGTCATGTAATTCTCTAAATGAACACCTCAGGCAACTCCTAGTTTCATTGTTACTCAGATATGAGATGTAAAAACATTTAGCGCATTGTAATCGGGAAAGTCTGCTTGTCAGTTCCAGGGAATTCTCAAACTTGTTTAGCACTTGGCGCAAAACTAGGCTTTCAACCACAACATCTATCATTTCATTCATGCATTGTGAAGTGTAGTTTCTATACCTGAGATACAAACTAGTCATCTCATCTGCAAGTGATTCTTTTTTGAATTGTTGTCTGCCTTTACTTGATTGCCTGAACAAATGATCTCGCAAATACCACTCAAATTCATTAATTTCTATATCTTGCAATAGGCAGTAACAACTGACTAATAGCTTTCGTCCCATAAAAATATTCTTTGCCGTCCTGCATTCGTCCCCTACCCACAATCACTTTTCCGGTTTAGTTTTGAAGATGCCATCAACCCTTGATTAAATGATCAGAGGTTACCATTCAAAAGTTATGACGCTCTGTTACAGAAACTTCTGTCCCCCTTATTGTGTGTTCTTAGGTTTCATCATGCTCATTGCAGTAACACTTCTGCCCCAGGTTGGTGTACACATGCATATACACTATCCATTAGTTGTGCCGGGGATGTTTCTTATCATCATCTGGTTGAGGAAATTGGATAATTTGCGGTATGCATTAGTATTAACAAGATGTTTATCTTGTGGTTTAAAGGTCATTAACAACAATCATTCCAAAATTAAAGCTTGTGCTCATAACAGCCATAAGACCACCATTGTGGTCTCTTTTGCCAGTCACTTTTTAGCGGCCGCATAAAAATTGAGTAATCATGCATTCCAAAATAAGGATCTATTCACTATCTGCTGGACTGGTCATGTCTTTTATTTGATCTAATAAACTCTTGACAATATCCAATTCTGACTTTGCTGTGGGTATGTCTGCCTTATCCAATGCTTTTATTGCGTCTCTAACATGCTCGTTAACCTCACCCAGACATATTGGAGGACAATAATTCTGTATTGCATTTGCATTGTTGTTCAAGCCTGTTGCAATGGCAAGAAAAGCCAATATTACCAATAGCGATGGTGTTATGGCAATGATTATTTTCATGTAACCATAAAATATCTCGGAAATATATGAATTATGATAACATTGCCAATCGGATTTGAACACGACAAAGTTTAATATTAAACTTATAAAATTTTGTTATTGTTTAGAAGCCATGCTAAAATGGCGATGAACAACCCGTGACCCTAAACAACAATCCTGTGATTGTTGTTGTTCCCTTTTAAATCAGCTTTACCGAAAAACAACCCAGGCACAACTAACTCAACAAGTGAATTATTGCATTGAAAATTATAATTTAAAGGATATTGAATTTATCATGATAAACAACGAAAAATTATTGCGTATGGTTTTAATTAAAGATAATGGCGCTCCTTCTTTGATTCCTTGATTTTTATAGTTGCGTAGTGTGCTGGTTAATGGAAATGGACACAGATGAGATAAAAATACTTTTTGTTTAATTTCACGATTAGTGCATAGCAAAAGGTTTAATCAAAGAATTGTTGATGTAAATCTATGAAGTGTCTCCTATCATTATTGTTACTCTCGGTATTTTTAATAACGACAACACATGCAGCTCATGCTCAAAACACATTTGACCAAGCAGGTAGAGTGTTTCAGAATCTAGCCGTATTGGATCAAAACAATAAAAACACAAACCAGGTCACAGCTCAACCAGCCAATCAAACAGCAAGCCAAGATACAGATCTGGCATCAAACAGTTCTGGAACAAAAGAAGTTCAAACCGAACAGGATAAGGTAGTCAAGAATGTAAGCCAAGTTACAGGTCAGGCTGCTAAAAGGGCTGGTGAAACATTAAGCAGTGTAGGTAGCCAGGTTGGGGAAGCATTCAAAAACCTGACTGGATTGGGCCAGGATGGAAATGCGTCTAGCAAATAATCATTTTTGATTGATTTTTTTATACTATAGAATATTTTTTGATATGGAAGTGCCTTGAAAATGGTTTTAGGCATTGTGCTTTATGTTCTGAGCATAACAAAGATCATAAAATTGGAATTTTTGAATATCATTTTGTTTGTTTTGTTTGTTTTTTTTATAAAATTTATTAATTATGTTGGATTGCTTATATGATATAACATAAATGAGAAATCCCTTTGTCAAAAATTTTTTGATTGATAACAAAAAAATACCCATTGTTACCTCAGGGGTTATAATTGTCCTTGTTGTTTTGGATTTGTTAGCAACCCGTCAAATACTGTACTTTGACAATACCTATGAAATTGTAATTTTTTTGCTAACTGTAGTTGTAGGATACGGGGTAGGCTCTTGGATTCTTTTGGAATATGTTAGGGAAGCAACAGCAAACCTCCGGAAAAAATCCAAGTTACTAAACACAATGCATTGGTCGGTTGCAATAATCCAGTTTTCCTTATTTTTAGTATTGTTATTCATACTGTTTAATAATTCCATAAACTGCTATCAATATTTTAGTAAATGCACAAATGTCCGATTCGAGTCTACCTTGGTTTATGTGGTTAGCTCCATTGCGGCTAGCGTTATAATGGGAATAGTCAGTTTCAAATTTTTCTCCTGGTATAGATCAAATAAAGCAAACTTCATGATACTATTTTTGGGACTAGCAGCTGCAACCTTCGCCATAGCAATAACAGAGGATGCCTATACAAAGACTGATATTCATACATGTCATAGAAGAAAAATCAGGGCCCAATGTGACTCCCCAGGCATCATTCATTTATGAAACCTTTGAAAAATACCATGGCGAGATACAGTACAAAGTGGTAAATCCGGATACCACCACACTCTGGATTTTGCCATCTTCTCTCATATCGCTAAAAAACAACTTGGATTATCTGGCAGCATTGCCTTATATTTTTACATGGCTAGCAGTAGCAACTCTATTACAAAAGTATTACAAATCAGTCAGGCCGGGAAAATTCCCCTTTAAATTTTGGGTTCTTTTAGCTGTACCCTTAGTATTATACCTTGTAGGAAGCGGATTGATAATTTCGCTACCCTCGGATATCCCATATAGATTTTATTTGAGGCTGATGTTCAGGGCTGGCACAATAGGGAGTAGTGTCTTGTTTGGTCTTGCATTTTTTATTGCGACAAGAAATCTGTCTGTTGTTAGGGTAAAGGACTACCTTGCAATAGCTGCAATGGGTATTATACCAATTGGAATCGCTAATGAGATTTCAGCTTTACAGCAAACATTCGGAGTGGCGGCTCACTCTCTTGTGTTTCTATCTACCTATTTGTTTAGCATAGGTTTGTACTCTTTAGCGATATCCACAACTCAAGATACCTCGTTGAGGAAATCCATCAAGAGTTCTACTCTGGAGGTGGTCAAATTATTGGATATCGTTGGAACGCCGCATATGAAGCAGGAGATAGAGAAAAGGGTGATGAACGTGGCAAAAGACCAGCAATCTGTTTTTCTGAAACAGACTGGAGTTGAGCCTTCCCTCTCAGAACATGATATGAAACAGTACTTGGGTAAGGTGTTAAAAGAGATTAAAATTCTGAAAGATATCGACGAAATACTGGAGAAGGGAAAAGATATTCTCGAGGCATCGTATGAATTTCTAGTTTGTTCTAGAACTAACGGTTTGCGGTTGGTATACAACAATTATTTCAATTTTTACAAAAAAATCATGACCAAACATGAAAAATCAGAGCACCTGGGAATCAAATTGGTCACAACTATTGTGGACAAAGACTCTGCGGACGTAGTCAAAAAATTTCTCGATATAGGGGTACAAATAAGGCATGTCAACAACATGCCGCCTATTGATTTTGCTCTATCAAATAAAGAGCTCATTGCTACTATAGAGAAGACAGAAGAATCACAAGGGGTGGAGACGATAAAAAGCTTGCTAGTGAGCAATGAGCCTGCCTACGTTAGTCACTTTAGTTTTATTTTCAGCGAATTGTGGAAAGATGCTATTGATGCCAAAGAAAGGATATCATCGATAGAGCAAGGAATAGAGCCACAATTTTTAGAGGTAATAACCGACAATGAAAAAGCGCGCAATGTTCTTATTGGTTTAGCAAAGTCTGTAAAAAAAGAAGCCTTGTTTTTGCTTCCAAATGACAAAGCAATGGTGAGGGTGGACAAATTTGGAATCATTGATTACCTGATACAAGCATCAAAGGAAAAAGATGCCACTATAAAAATTATCTGTCCTCTGAGCAACAAGAATTCTGATGTTTTGGAAAAGATATCCAAAAATGCTCCTAAAATCCAGATATTGAATGGCAACAGTTCGTATGCAGGTATGTTTATAGTTGATAACGAAAAATTTTTCAGAGCCGAACTTAAAATACCATATGCTGATGAATTTGTAGAATCAATTAGCTTTCCCATTTACTCTAATAGCAAACTAAGTGTTCAATCGTTTAGGTCAACTTTTGAACTATTGTGGAATGAACGCGAAATAAATGAGGAATTAAGAAAGATGGACAACATGCAGAGAGAGTTTATAAACACCGCAGCCCATGAACTTCGTAACCCCATTCAAATAATTTTGGCAGCGTCTACCATCATACAGTCAAAAGAAGACCAAGAAGATAAAAAGGAGGGAAGCGGAGGTAATATCAAACAGTTCAGAGAAATTGTGAGCATCATAAATAGAAATGCAAAGAGGCTCCAAATACTTTCAGAAAATATTTTAGATGTGGCAAAAATAGAAAGTAAGAAATTGGTCATGAATATGACTCAATTTGACCTTGAAAATATAGTTAGGGATATCGTCAACGATTTCAAAGATCAAACCAAAATCGAAGGAAAAGACAACCGAATAAAATTGGAGTTTATGTCAAAAGACAAAGATCATCCTTTTCCTATATGTGGCGATGAGGGGAGAATAACCCAAGTTATCTTTAATTTATTGAGCAACTCACTCAAATTTACAGAAGAGGGCTCCATTTCAGTAGTGATAGAAAAAGATGGACACGCCTCCCAAGGCATTAACAACGACAATAATAACAATCACAGCAAATTCGCTGTAGTTTGCATCAGGGATACGGGCGCAGGAATAGGATCAGCTGTCATACACAAACTATTTGAGAAGTTTGAAACAAAATCCGAAAGCGGGATAGGGTTGGGATTGTATATTTCAAGAAAAATAATTGAGGCTCATGGTGGAAAGATTTGGGCAGAAAACAATAAAGATGGTAAAGGGGCAACCTTCTCGTTTAGCCTACCATTAACCAACAATAAAATAATATAGAAAAAACAATGCAGATTTCAGTTGGATACATCAAGAATACAAATAATACAAATAATCAAAAAGATTATTTAAAACAAGAAATCAACTGCCAAAATATGCCGGATAACTTCCGATTCAGGCAGTTATAAATCCTAAAGAATAGCCTGTATTGAACCCAAAAACATATGAACCTAATTTTTTAATGAGGTCATTTGTTGATTGCTAATCCCTAATAACTCTACTTACAAACTTTTTCTATATCAAATGATTTAGAAAAGCATTTGAATCATTAAATATCATGGTAAACAGTGAGTGTAATTTAATGCGTACATTTTATATAGAATGTTATCACAGTAGAATTACATGAACAATAGCTTTATTTTTGCAGGAGTTTTGGCAGCAGTATTTCTTATTGCAGCAATGACTTCTGGAATGGTTTCACAGATTAATGCACAGATTCTTCCATCATCCGGAAACGCAACATCAGCAGCCGGAAACGCAACATCAGCAGCCGGAAACGCAACATCAGCAGCCGGAAACGCAACATCAGGCTTAGCACCCACAATGACTGGAACAACAGGTTCTGCTAGTGACTCCTCCTCCCCCTCCTCCTTAGCACCCACAATGACTGGAACAACAGGTTCTGCTAGCGGCTCCTCCTCCCCCTCACCTCCTCCTCCTCTTCTGACGGTGGCTCTGACGGTGGCTCTGGTAGCAGCGGTGGCTCTTCCGCCTCTTCTGACGGCGGCTCTGGTAGCAGCGGCGGCTCCTCCTCCTCCTCTACTCTGACGACGACTCTGAAGGCGGCTCTGACGATGACTCTGAAAGCGGCTCTGGTAGCAGCGGCGACAACTCAGACGAATAAGGCAATAGCTAGTAAAACACCTTTAATACAATAAAATAAGAATAGATAAAAATCCAATCTTCCTCTTTTTAATTTTTTTTTAATGGATAAAAGAGAGAAAATTTTTTTTTAATTTAGTAATGCCAAATAATGATTTGATTTTCAGAATATTTTACAGAGAGACCTAAATGTCGGTTTAGCACATTATAGTATTGCTCTTATGAAAACCTCTAATTTTCTTATTGTGCTTAACATTAATGAAAATTTTTTTCACTGCAATGATAGAATTTTCCATCTTTTGTTCCACTCAGCTTCTTGAATTTGATCTAATAAATGCATCATCCCTTGTTCATATTATTTATAGTAAATGATTTTTCTTTTTTCTTTCCTCAATTCCTTGATAAACCTATGAAAATATATTAAATTAAATATTTAATACACAATAAAAAATGTTAATCTCTTTCAATAAGAAACCAACAGTTTGATAACAACAAAAAGAAACAATTTCAAGTTATTTTGTAGTCACTATTGCATTTTTGGTATGATA
Organism: uncultured Nitrososphaeraceae archaeon; assembly: GCA_963779615.1. Classification (GTDB taxonomy): domain Archaea; phylum Thermoproteota; class Nitrososphaeria; order Nitrososphaerales; family Nitrososphaeraceae; genus Nitrosocosmicus. The sequence continues at coordinate 144,054 of CAVZZA010000003.1, read as the reverse complement.
GTTACCAAAAATTAAATAAGCAAATTCACTACCCTTGAGCAGGGTGTTGCTCAGCCAATGTGATAAAACATGTGACTGAGGTAAACGAGTTTGGTTTACGTTATTATGGATTAACGGTTGTAATGTTCTCTATTGATGTTCATTTAGTTTGATGGTAAAATTAATGGTGTTAAGAGTAGAAAATAACAATTATAAATAAACCGGGGTCAAGATATGAGAGTGAAAAAAATCCATTACCTATAAAATTAGTGATGACAATGCACCCATCATATTAAGAAACGTAACCCCCGAAGACATTCCTAAAATAGTGGATCTTCAGAACGTGTCCTTTGCAGACATGGCCGCCTATGGAATGACATGGCCCTCATCCTTCCTTTATAACCACATTCGCATATTTCCAGAAGGTCAGTTTTGCGTTGAAATTGACGGAAAAATAGTTGGTTCATCCAGCAGCCTAATAGTTTCCCTAAAACCGGAGTATGCAGAGCATACCTGGCAGGAGGTTACTGGACAGGGACTGTTTAAAAATCATGACCCACTTGGAGATAGTTTATACGGTGCAGACATTTCTGTGCATCCTGATTTCCGATACAAAGGGCTAGCGACAATGCTGTATAATGCAAGAAAAGAGTTAGCCATAAAGATGAACTTACGGCGAGTGATAGCTGGTGGTCGGCTGTACGATTATTATAAATATGCAAAAATGATGTCCGCTGAAGAATACACAAAAAAGGTAGTGAAAGGGGAACTAAAAGACCCAGTTTTATCTTTGCAATTAAAAAATGGGTTTAAATTGGTTAAATTACTCGCCAATTACCTTTATGATGAACGTTCTCTAAATTATGCCAGTTTTATTGAATGGCTAAACCCAGAATACAAAGAGCGCAATAAATAGGTCTATCGCATGCCCATTATTGATTGTCATATACATCTAAATAATTATGAGGGAATAAACAAGACAGAAGACAAAGTTCTTTCATTGGATGAAAGGCTAAACGCATTACTTGAATCAATGGACAACAACAATGTTGATTATTCACTTGTGCTCTCCTCATACAAAGTTGATGTAAACAGGCCGTCAACATCTCAAATCATTGATTTGGTAAAGCATGTTGGCAAAAATGATAGAATCGGGGTTGTCGCTGGGTTTACAATTGATAACCATACTGATGAGGATTTGAAAAACTGTAGGGAATGGTTAAGAGACGGTCTTATCAAGGGCATAAAACTTTATTGTGGATATGAACATCACTATCCGTATGACGAGAGATACCAAAGTGTCTATGACATGTGCATAGAGTTTGATTATCCACTCATGATTCACACAGGCGATTCATTTTCACCCAAATCTAAAGTAAAATACGCTCATCCCTTAAACATAGACGATATAGCCGTTGATAACCCTGATTTAAAAATAGTTATGTGCCATTTGGGAAACCCCTGGATAGTTGATTGCCAAGAAGTGATTTATAAAAATAGAAATGTATACGCAGATATATCTGGCCTTATTGTTGGTGACTTTACATCGTCTTCCCTGGAGCATTATATTGGTAAAATAAAAGAACTGTTGCATTATGTTGGGGAACCCCATCGCCTGCTATATGGAAGCGATTGGCCGATTTGCAACATGCCATCTTATCTTAAACTTACTCAAAACCTTGGCCTTGATGGGGAATCTTGTGATCTATTGATGTTTAAAAATACAAAAAGTATTTTTAGACTGTAATTGGTATCCAAGAGGTTTTACTCTTTCACCCATTAGAATTGCCTTTTCCTGGCGCAATAATATTATCACCCTTGGTTAGGCATCATCATTGAATCCCCAAGGATATCTCTATGTCATTACTCAAATGGATTTGATTTTTAATCAAGTTATGGTTTAAAATAGTCAAATTTTGATGCATATAGTTACGCAGGAGGCCTTTTGACCTTGTCTCTAGTTGTTTGTAGTTATTATTTCATCTATTTTGGATATTGTAAATTATGAGCACTGGTGAGAATGCAACACCTTCTTGACCCTTAGGTTAGCCAATTCAGATATTGCATTTGGCAATAATAAATAATTATACTGGTGTCCACAGAAGTTGAAGAAATTAAAAAGAGCTTATTGAAAGCTGATGAGGAAGAGGTAGAGGACAAAATAGCAAAAGAGGGAGGGGATGCAGAAGCCATCAAAAGGGGTATGGATGCCAAAAAAGGGATAAATGGAGAACCAGTGGAAGAAAAAAAGTTGAAGATATAGACGATGATGATGATGATCATGCTGATGAAAATACTCCAAATCCACATAGCAGACAAAAAAGGATATCGAACTTTAATTCCTATTCTCGTGTCACCAAAAGATGTGTAAGAGATATCTGCTGTTGGCGTTGCAGCACTTTTTCCTCATTATTTTTTGTTTCTGAGATTTTATTTCCAATTGTTCTTTTGTCTATCGTAGAGTTCTCTGAATAGCGACACGCGTTCTTTTCCTCAAATGTGTCATGGAAAAAACTAGTTTAAGATGATGCCTATCAATTATCATCATAAGCCTTTTTTTGAACCCCGCTTTTCTACTTTTGAATGCTTTGCGTACATTGAAAATGGACCTGTAACCACATTTCATTACCCCTCTGCTATTTTTGGAAGGTCAGAATGGTCAATGACAGGCTGTTATTAGCAATGACCAATCTGAATGTTTTCAGTAATTATGCGAGAATGCATTTGTTTCAAAAAGTAAAGTGGATTTAAAACCGTTATGAAAATTAGCAGGTCAAGTTTAAACAGTCACTTTTGGGATTAAAATGATGTTGCTTAATGTGGTACGGCTTAACATAAAAAACTTTTAGATTATATGGTGATATGTCTTGTAAACCCCCAATCCAAAAGCAATATCTTTTTTTTAAAAAGATGTCAAGATGTTTCATTGGTGATCAAAAATAAAGTAATGCTCCTGACAGTGAGAATGTCTATAATTCTATAATCCTGTCTGGTGTCTACAAAATGCTGCCAAAAACATTGTTGATAAATAACAAGGTCAAAGCCGCAATAGCAGCACTGGCTGGGATTGTTATTATCCAGGCATAAATAATAATTTTCCCAACACCCCATCTGACCGCAGAAAGTCTCCTTGTTGCGCCAACTCCCATTATTGCTCCAGAAATGGCGTGTGTTGTGCTAACGGGTATTCCAAGCCATGCCATGCTCGTAAGAATTGCCCCCCCTCCTGTTTCTGCACAAAATCCCTGATATGGTTTCAAGTCTGTAAGCCTAAACGCCATTGTCTTTACAATTCTCCATCCTCCAAAGAATGTGCCCAACCCAATTGCTACTGCTGCACTTAGCATCACCCACAGAGGAACAACAAATTCTTCAGAATTTATGAAACCTCCCGCAATAAGCAATGCAGTTATTACACCCATGGTCTTTTGACCGTCATTGGCACCATGAGTCAACGAAAAAAACATAGATGAGCCTATTTGTAATCTGCCAAATATCCTATTGATTAACTGGGGCTTCTTCTTTTTAAGGAATATGACCAGGAGTATTGCAAAAATAAATGCTATTAAAAACCCTAATGTGGGTGACACTATCATGAAAATAAGTGATTTTTGAATCCCTTCAAAAACAATAGTTTTTACGCCTCCTGAAATCAAAGCAGAACCAATTAATCCTCCAATAAGCGCATGGCTGCTAGAAGAAGGCAGGCCAAAATACCACGTAATTAGGTTCCATACTATTGCCCCAATTAGACCGGCCAATATTACTTCAGTAGTGGCAAATTCAGGCCTAATGATTCCCTTTCCAACTGTTGCCGCCACAGCTGTTCCAAAAATAAAAGGGCCAATAAAATTCGCAATAGCGGCCATGCTTACTGCATGTAATGGTTTGAGGGTTCTGGTCCCAACAACTGTTGCTATTGCATTTGCAGAATCATGAAATCCGTTTATAAAATCAAAGAAAAGGGCTGTAGATATCGCCGCAATTGTTATGTATAGTATTTCCTCTTCCATAGCCAGATATATTTGGACTTGTAAGGGAGGACTATATCTTTCTATTCTATTGATACATACCGTCTTTCATGAGATTTATTGCAGGTGTAATATTTAGCGACTCTGTTAACTCAAGAAAAAGCTATAGTCGCGATTATGCCATAAGCAATATTGATATACAGAAGGCAGAGAACCAAACCGAAAGATATTGCCTGTTCCCTATATCTTCACTTCCCGGGTCTCTACTATAGAAGCACCGCAAAGGCGTTGAAAAGGTTTGTGAAAAGGAGCCATGTATCAGTCTGGAAATGGATTCAAAAACACAAGCCAAAGAGACTATAAACCAGGAGAAAAAAGGTTCATGGGTATGTTGTTGATGAAACCCAGATTAAGGTTGGCTCTCAATGCATATGGCTCTGGGCTGCAATTGAGCCAAAACACAGGTAAATCCTTCGGATTGATGTGTCAGTTGAAAGAGCAATACTTGTTGCCGAGCGGTTTATTGCATCTCTGACAAATAGGTATGGAAGGCATCCGGTTTCCACCGATGGGGGGCATCTGGTATCCGCAAGCATGCAGGTTCCTGAAACTGAAACACCATTTGCATTCCCCTTTTGAGAAAAGCCTGATAGAAAGGACGGTGCAGTACATCAAGGACAGGACAGAATGCTTTGACGACTACTTTCCATGCCGAAAAAAGAAATGCAAACTAAAGCATGTAAAACAATGGTTGAATCTGTTTGCCTATTACCCCAATAGCGGAATAAGCTCTTAAGTTAACAGAGCCTACTTAGCATATCTAACCATATTTAAGGGCAATATCTTCTATTATGTCAGATACGTCTTGGCATCTATCTAAGGAAGATTCAAAATTTTCGTATAATTCTTTTAACTTTATTATCTCAATTGCGTTATTGTTTTCTTCAAATAACTCGGCAATTGCTTTTCTGTATATTGCATCTGCCTGGTGTTCAAACTTTTTTATATTGATGCAGTGTGTTGTCAGTTCTGAAGCGTTTCTCATTTTTTTCAGCATACTGACCGCAAGATGTATTTCATTGGTTGCGGAATGGAGAATCTTGGAAAGCTCAATCATATAGGGTGTAGACCTTTTTATGTTGAATATCAAAAACCTATCTGCGGTTCCATCAGTGTAGTCTAGTACTTCATCTATTGCGCTAGCAAGGCCTGAAATGTCCTCCCTATCTAACGGTGTTACAAATGTCTGGGTCAAAACAATAAATAAATTGTGAGTCATGTTGTCTCCTTCGTGTTCTAAATCCCTGATTTGGGATATTTTCTCATTGTTGATGTTTTCTTCCTTGCTTTCTGATATTATTTCAACTAAAACTGCTGTTGCTTTTACCAAATTGGCAGCCTGTTTATCTAACATTTCAATAATCGCCTTATCATTGCCTTTCAGCCAAGAAAGCCATTTCATGGAAACCAATTACAATTTAGGTAATGTGGTAATCTTTTTTTATCTTTATCTGCTAATCATTAAACTCAAAAGATAGTTTGATTTCCATATGGATTGGATGACTTTTGGATATGTCTTATTCATTATCTGTATTATCGGTTTTCCTGAACCTTGGCAAACGTGAAACAATAACAACGAACCCAACTGATACAAGTGCTATAAAATAATAGTTAAAGCCAATAGCCATTCCAATGGCTCCAGAAAACCATATGCTTGCTGCTGTGGTTAAATTCACAACCCTGCGGCCACTCTGATGAATTTCAGTCTCTGTTTTACCTTGAACCTCGCCTTTAAGTATTACTCCTGCTCCAAGAAAACCTATTCCTGAAACAATTTGTGCGGCAATTCTTGAAGTGGATGTTGGGTCTACTTGAGAAGACAAGAATGTAAAAATCATTGAACCGCCTATAACCAATGAATGGGTACTAATACCCGCTGGCTTGCCTTTTAACTCCCTTTCAGTGCCTATGATGAAACCCGCTAATAAGGAGATACCAATATCAATTAAAAAATCCAGTTCGTATCCTTTGAAAAATGTTTCAAACATAACTGTTAATGATGTATTGCCTTTAATATTACTTTGAGTTGTTTTCTTCATAGTTACTCTGTTTTGGCCCTGAATATTTTACAATACGATAAGAATTTGTAACAATGGGTATCAGGTGTTCTGGAAAAAAAGACATATCTACCTTAGTTATCATTTGGTTTCTCCTTTATGTTAGTTATCCATTGTTAACATTGATAGATCTCTTTTGTAATCAGAAGCAAATGCAATGAAATATTCATTGCCAATATTAAGGGAATCAACAGAACCAAAAAATATTGAATTTGTAGACATTCTTGTAATTTAACATTATGCCTTTTGTAATCAGAAAAAGGTTTTGGTTATGAAATACGAATCATTGGTTTGGATTTTAAACTTGAATACTGTGTATGTGACTGATGATAAGGATAGTCGTGTCCATCCTACTTTGCAGAATTATTTCCAAGATTCATAATACCTGAGATACCTTTTTCCAAAGCCTCACCAACTGACTTTGTCGTGTTTGCTAACGCTCCGCCAATTGGATTAGCCGTATTGGAGGTACCGTTGCCGCCGCTGCCTGAATTATTGGATGATGCGTTACTAGAAGTAGCTGTATTGGAGGTACCGTTGCCGCCGCTGCCTGAATTAGTGGATGGTTGTGCTGGCCCTATTAAGGCGTTGTTTGAGTCGGGCCCTGTATTGGGTATATACTTGTTGTAATTAGGGGTGTCCTCTATGAGTCCGAACCTGTCTCCAGGTTTATTCACAGGATTATCCGTACCTGCTGGTTGATTAACAATAGGGCTACCGCTTTGATTCATTGTAGATTGTGCATAGGCAGATTGCATTAGGGGTATTAAAAACACCGAAAGCAATAACAAATGAATACTTTTCATAATTATATTGCTGTAGGCAAATATTTAAATTTCTTTCATAAAAAAAAGGTTAAATTTTTTTAGAGCAGCTTTTCTTCTGGTAAAAGTTGTTGTTGTTTTATCCCTATTGTGGTGGTAGTTGCATTATCTTTGCCAAGTCTAAACCTTGAGGCGTGTATTCACCTAATAAGAAGGGAACCGGTGTAAATACCCTTCACAAATTGTTGGCATGTTAAACCGGCACTGCCATCTTTTTCCAAAATCCCTATTTCAGCAAAATGACATCAGTCACCTTATTTTCGCGTCTCCGCAAACCTCCTAGTCCAAATTAGACGAAACTGTTTTAGGTGTGTTGGAGAATTTCCTCATGTTCTCTTTATTGCTGATCTGAAAATCCTCCTGCAGATCACAATGACCTTCTCAAACCTTCTGTCACCTTGCTTTCCATTTGATTAATACGTTCATGATTTTTTTTGTGCTCGGTAGAGGGAATACTTGACGACAAAAGGCATGGAAACTGTGTGTCTTGCTGTTGCTGGATGCCGTTATCTCTAAATTGTGCTGCGCATTCATTTCAAAAACAAAAATTCTGCATCATTGCATTTTGCCATGGGTTGGCAATTTTTTATGTTTAATGTTATCTGATTGAGTATTTTCTGTCCCGCCAATTCACAGCATTTTCCTTTCTGCTGTCAAAAATAGATGAAAGAAACGCAATAAAAACAAAGGATCCTGCTAAAGGAAAAGATAGTGAATACAATAGATTTTGAAATACCATATACTTTAGCTGTAAAATGTTTGTTACTGTTGATAATAAGATGGATGTTATTGTAAGAAATAGCAGAACCAATGATGTTGAATAATTGTTTATCGTAGTGATGTTGGCGTCCTTTCCGTTTAGAGCGGTTATAGCTGAGAATGGTAGAATGATTAAAGGGAGCAAAAGTAAAATAAATGTTGCAACAACCATCATAGATGCCTTTATTTTCTCCTTTCTAAACAAAGGAATCATAAGTCTGCGTAGTCCGTGCCATAAAGTGGAGGGATCTCTTGCCCACACTGCATTTATGTGTTTTTCGCCATGAACAACCCTGAGGCTGAAACCCTGTTCTTTGACTTTTCTCCCCAATTCCCCATCCTCTATGATTTCTTCTCTGACCGATTTGTGGGTGCCAACTTTTTCATAAGCATTTCTTGTTATTATGAAAAAACATCCAAAAAAATACCCTACCTTTGTTTTAGGATTATTTGCCTTTAATGCGGAATATCTGGCCAAGGAGAATGTCCAAAGTACGGGTAAAGTAACCTTTGTCCAAAAATCATATGCCAATATTTTGGGTATTGCAGTAAGTGCATCAAGACCACCTGTCATCAAATGGGTAACTGCTAACGAAATAGTCGATGCAGAATGGGTCGTGTCAGCATCGGTGAAAAGAAAAAGGGACCCCTTTGAGTAAAGATATCCCTGATAGCAAGCCCAATTCTTTCCAGTCCATCCCTTTGGCTTTTCTTCCGCATCAACATAGATTATTTTACTATGGGCCCTGCTATATCTTTCAATTATCTCTCCTGTCCTATCTGTTGAGGAGTCATTAACAGCTATTATTTCGTAATTCGCATAGTCCTGCCTAGTAGGCTGTCAAGACATTTTTCTATGTATCTTACTTCATTTCTTGATGGAAGTATGATGCTTACCATTGGGCAATTGGTATTTGTACAAATAGTTCTAGGAGATTGTAGTTTTGGGACTTGCCTAATTGATTTAATGGAGTAGGCTAGAAAGAATGTCCAACTAAAAAAAATAATCACTTGAAAGACAAACAGGGTTATCAAAATTGAATTGGGGTAGTCAGCCATTCAGCATTGTTATTTGATTTCCTTTTAGTATTAGATTTTTCTATCATCTTAAACAACTATTGTTATGATATGTGTCTTGGGAGAAAATTAAACAATTAAAAATTAAACAAATTAAATTAAATTAAATTAAATTAGGATCTCATAAATTATGGCATCCTGATAATATCGGCGGGAGTGCCTGTAAAACAAGGGATAGTCGGTTCATTTCTCAGTTGATGACCTAATGGATGCCTTCATACTGCTATATCCATTAACAAAAAGACAATTACATTCGGCCTGTCCACATTCCTTGATTTTGTTACTAGACTATGAGTAGAATGATGCCTGCCTCCAAAAAAAAGCACTCATGGACATAATGCAATAACAACTCAATTTCTATGTTTTTTTTAAAATAAATTTTTTTAATAATTACATTTTGCCAATGAAAAAAATAAAACCTAGATTTCTGCCACACTTTATCCTTTGCGTTGATAATTGCATGATCTTTTGGAATTATCCAACCTTGTATCACTCAATACTGGGATGAAACAAGGACTCTGCCTATTCAAAAACAAATCTGAACTTTTTGAAGTCTTTCACAATTCTATTTTCTATTTTAACGCCTTCTCTTTCAAGTATCTCTTTCTTCCTGTTTTCACCATACTTGAAACCACCGATTTCGCCACTAGATTTGACAACTCTGTGACATGGAATCACTATCGGATTTGGGTTATTTGCGATAATCCTGCCTATTGCCCTAGATGCTCCAGGATGCCCCAATGCCTTTGCTATGTCGCCATAAGTGGAAACTTTCCCTAGGGGAATTTTGGCAAGAAGGTCGTAAACACTCTTACCACTAATGCAGGGATAGTCCATTTCTTCTTTTGCCGTAGAATTGTGTTGACTCATTTATGTTATGTGGAATCTGGATTATTTAATAGATATGTCGACTCTTTTTACTTGAACACTTTTCTTCTCCCGGCAGTTGCAATTTAGACTCTATAAAAGACCTGTGGAATTCCTGATCAAAAGTTCAACATGATTAAGTTGTATATGACTTTTTATTCTTTTGTGACATATCTGTATCGACTGAATGGCCCGTTAAAGGCTTAAATGAACCTCCAAAAACATTTCCCAAGGCAAATCCATGAAAATTCTATTGGATGACTTCATTCCATTAAATGTCTTCACTTCTTAAATTATTCATGGAATTCCAGTTGAATCTAATATTTGCGTCATTTCTATTTAATGAAGTGAATATGCAATTAAGTGATGTAAAAAAAATGACTGAAACACTTTTTATTTGAATATGTTTGATATACTCATGTTCCTAAGTATAAGTACGGGTTTATGGTTTTGGTTGCTGTATCGCATACCAGCGGCCTTGTTGACTAGGGATGGGTTGCTAAGGCACATCAAAAATAAAATTTATAAAAAATTGGTAACGCTATGTATATTTATTTCTTGATGTCGTCTATGTATATAATAAATGACCATTACGATATAAATGACTGGCAATTTGTAAAAGCATTGGGCGTTCTTTTGTAAATGCCAGTCAGTCAGGACCTCTTCTGCATTTCATCCCTAACCCTCTGTATGTACTTTTTTATGTCGTTTTCTGTCATTGATGCCTCAACTCCTGTATCTTCCATCATCGAGTCAGAATACTTTTTGGTAATCGCCAAAACAATCGATTGTAGTTCTTGCTCTAGGTGAGCCGTACCTATACTGTCAAGCAACTTTGATTGCTCGGTTACTGACCTTCTGATTGATTGGCGCAATGCTGTATCCTGTGATACGGTAACAGCTGAAGAGTATAGGCCTGAGTATATCAAATAGCATGATAAACCCGTGAAAGACAGTGATGCAAGTCCATATGGTGGATACGCTGCCTGAGCAGCAATAGCGGATCCAGCAATATAAAAAAGAAGAAAGCCATAAGCAGACATTGTAATATGGTCTCTGAGCGCGGTCTGCTTTGGCAAAGTTCTTGCAACAGATAAAAAAGCGGCTCCAAATATGATCCCTGTGGAAATTCCACCGAGTGAAAAGATGAGGATGTTTGTCATTGCGTCTATACCGTCTGATGGGGTGTAATATCCCAATACAAAAAGAGGAAATGATATGAGATAATACACCATGGTTGCACTCATTATCATCCAGAATTTGATTTTTCCAAGTCTTTGGATAAATGGGGATAACAGCTTGACGGTCCCTATCCACGTAAGGACATAAGCAGCACTAGAAGCTGCAATATTGGCAGTCGCAATCTGGCCTCCGATTGAAGCAATGGAAAATTCTGGAAAATGCGCCACGTCCATTGATGATATTATTGGCTTTTGTTGTGTCAGGATATCGAGGTAGGTAAACAAGATTATTACGCCGTTAACTGCATATGCAATCATTGATAAGGTGAGTATTAGCACCATAACGTTTTTTTCAGACCTTTTGTACCAGGAGAAAAAGGCTTTGGCTAGAAATCCCAAAGTAATGATCCAAAGTCCATAGCTAATAACATGGGATACATACAGCGTTACAATGCTGTACTGCTGTGTCATCAATATCTGCAAAATAACAAAAGCAAGTATTCCGGCCAGGATGCACTGTGAAACGGATACTATGATATGCGTAACATTGAGATGAAGTGCTCTAGATCTTGTATCCTTGTTACTTTGATTGGCTTTGGCTATCATAAAGTATTGCGCTATTGCAAATATTATTGCTATGCTTGTGAACAAGGCAATTCCCCAGTTTGACGATAGTTGCTGGGGAATGAAGTCCGCAACATAACCAATCTCTGAATCCAGCATAACCGTGATAATCACAACTAGCATGAGAACCAAAAGCCTCTTGCAGTCAAACCTTGACCTAAGAAAAGAACTAATCGAGAAAATCTTTAAAGGGCCGTTTCTCACGTCGATCAAAAAGTAATACTCATGGTTTCTAATAAACGAGAATTATATTTAGTGACTTAAAATGCCCAAAAAAATAAAAACAATTAATTGTATCCATCCAAAGGCAGTATTGGCTGTCATGGCATTTGTCACACTGGGAAACGAACACCCATAAGAGTGAGTGTACCAAAATGTTGGTGCGCCAAAAGAACACTTTACGACACTAGTTGAATTTGAAGCAACAGACATGATGGAATTGTGTCGTATTATGTAAAAATAATTCCAAAGTTACGGACTTGAGCCGTGTTAACATGAATATTGTTACACTTTGCAGTATGTTTTAGGCATGTCCTTCCAAGACATGTCATGTATAAGAAATAGGGCTTGAAATGATGTCCTAGTTTTCATAAATGACAGAATCCTTGAGGATTCCCAAAATGATACTCACTGAAGGGACGGGATAAAGTTAGGCTGGCAAATTGCCAATAACATATAGAAAATGACGACAAGATAACAGATAAGAACAAGCTGCCAAACATTGATCCTGATTGTCCCTTGCAGCAAACACGGATTTCTTATACTTACGGTTGTAGCTTAACGATGCTCTCGACAAATCCAAAGAGAAAATGCGGTGGTAGTTGAATATTAGTTGAACAGGAAGTAGAAAAAGAAAAAAAATGATGTGTTTATTGGAAAAAGGCGGGAGGGGAATATGATATAGATTCCCAGGTGCCATATAGGGAGGACAAACCAACAGCGACAATTTTGATTCTCATTATTTTCCTTTTAATCGGTAGCACCAATAGTTCCATTGACAGCAAGTGTCAACACGGGCCCAAATGTGTATCCATTATCATTGCTTATCCGCATAACTGGTGTATCAGCTGTCTGATTTGCCTCCCACCATGTGACTACTACGTTATCTGCGTCTGAGCTTATCTCTACCCTTGATGAATTGGAGGTGGGTGAGTTACTCAAGTTAATCTTGTCATTGAAGGTATTTCCTCCGTCCGTAGATGCTCTAAATAAAACATCTTCATTTTTGTTGGCTGTCGTGTTTGTCCACCATGCTACGTAGACGTTGTCACCTGTGATGGCGGATATGGCAGCTCGACCGTTGTTAGGCGCAAATGCTTCTCTAAAGGTCGTTTCGGCAATCGTTGTTGATCCCAAAAGGACTATTATTCCAATGGTAACAATACCTCTCAGGGTAAACAGCTTTTTCATTAAAATGCTATAAGTAATCTGTAGTATTTAAGTAATCGATTATCAAGGGCTATAGTGCACAGTCAGGAGGCAAAGAAAGAAAGTACATGTGCTCGCAAACACATGAATTTCGTTGATTGTGTCTTGTGACTCTACATGGTTTGATATGGGTGCGAATCAGTGATGGTGTCCAGGAAAAAGAGAGTTGCAGATTATTATTGTTATTGTTATTATTATTTTCTTGAGGATGAGTCCCCTATCGATTTAGATCCATTACACTTGTGCCTGATTGTTGACATCAAACCATTACAAAAAGCAATTCTTGAAAACAGTGCATCTGCAGGACAAAGAACTGATCTAATGTTGAAACATTCATCCATTTAACGTGAATCATATTGTGGGAAACACCTTGCACATGAGGAAGGTGGTGAAACTGGATGTTATTAATGCTAACCCCACTAGGAAACCCTCTCCCTCTCTCTCATCACCCTCGTTTACATGCCTAATCTTCATGCCTAATCCGCCACTTTATTTTTTTGACATCAATTAGTTTTAAAATTTGTTTCTTGCTCTGATGCATACAATAACCTTATTATATTAATTAAAATTTTTACATATGAACTGATGATTTCATGAAAGTAGGTATTGCCTCCCATATTGTTATAGATTCAATAATAGATAGTGAGGGAACAACAATCGAAAGCCTCGGAGGACCTGCATGTTATGCTTCAGTTATTGCAAAAACCTTCAAGCTGGATGTTGTTTTGTTTACTAAAGTGGGTAATGACATTTCTGATAAGGAAGCATTCTTGAAAGAAAATGGTATTTCAATTAAAAAAGATCAAATAGACGAGAAGAACCCAACAACGCGATTTCAACTATATTTGGACAAGGATGGGGGCAGAAAACTTTTCCTATTATCCAAGTGTTCTCCTATTGATATTTCCTATCAGGATGTGGATAACCTTGATGGTCTTATATTGAGCCCAGTGATGGATGAAATCCCAAACGATGTTTTTCAGAATTTTGACACAACCAAAAAGGAAAAATTTATCATGCTAGATCCTCAAGGATTTTTACGTTTTTGCAATGATGAAACACGGTCAATTTCGCATAAAAAACATCTAGACCTTGATTTTAGGGGTGTAACCGCCATCAAAACAGATGAAGAGGAACTCTCCGCTCTTACAAAAGGGATTACATCTGTGGAGGGAATGAAACTATTAAAAAAAAAATACTGCCTGGAATTTGTTATTTCCACCGGGGATAACCAGGTATTGTTTTTAAATAAAAACATTTTGTATTCTCTGTCTTTCAACAAAATTTCAGGCCAAGATAGCACGGGATTGGGTGACATACTGACATCGGGGTTCTCCTGTTCCTACCTAAAAGAGAAAGATCCATTATGGGCTTTTTGCTTTGGGGCTGGTTCCGTCATTGCATCATTGAACTCCAAAAAAAGGGGGTTGGAAAAGGCTCCAAGGAAAATGAATCTTATCGAAAGAAATGCGTCATATTTCTACAATACAATTAAATTCAGAATTTTGGACTAGGGTAAAAAGATAATAGAAAAACAACAATTTGCAACGGTTTCAGGAATGAACGGAATATGTAATGGTCCTTAATTAAATAACAATGTCTCTTGGCTTATTTGATTTATATAAAGTCAGGCGATGTCCAAAAACATAGCAAATCCGCATTCACGGCCGGAGGAGGTTTATCTGCATAGGTAAAAATGATGTTTACCTTTCATGGTTCTGTTTATTTTCTTCAAACTCATCCAGAGATCGTCTAATTAACACTAGTTGAAAATATTGCTGTTTGTTTTTTTCTCCTTCCCCAACCAATCGTTTATCCTGTCTCGGAATGATGTCTGCAGAGTGCACTCTTTCGACTGGTTTTCATCCTCAGACGCTACTACTTTTTTTGTTCAAAATGGTGCAGATAGAGTTATCCAATAAAACCATGTGATATGGCAAACTCTTTGCTGATTATTTTGAATTCGGTGTACTTGCAATTTGGTTCTGTAATTGTCCTCTTTTAGGCTAGAAAAAAATAGGGTAAACGTTGCTTTGTATTTGGCTAGGGAATAGAAACCCCATCATATAGGTAATATTTATTTATATTCGGATTACCTAGATAGTAAACAGGATCTAAACATTGGCCGACAAAATCAAATGTTCTCATATACTTGTCAAGAAACAAAGCGAGGCTATTTCAATACTTGAAAGATTAAAGAAAGGTGAAAGTTTTACAATCCTTGCCAAAGAGCTATCCATTGATAAAGGCAGTGCAAAAAAAGGTGGAGATTTAGGCTTATTTGGAAGGGGCATGATGGTAAAACCATTTGAAGAAGCCGCGTTTAAGCTCAAGAAGGGGGAACTAACCTCTGAGCCCATCAAGACAGAGTTTGGATACCATATAATAAAGAGAGCAGGATAGCAAGGCAATGAAAAAAAATAAACTCGGTGCCTATATGGAAGTTGAAATTGCTTAAATCTGCATGAAATTACGGTTCCGTGGGTATCATAAACACCATTAATAATAATAAAGCGTGGTGCGGATGGTATTACAAGAAAAAATATGTGCCCCGATAATTTTCACAATCATTCAAAAATAATTACTGTGATGGATAGGTTAGAGGGACAATCAAGATTGGAGCGGTCAGGGCAAGCAAACATTTCGGATAACGAGTTAATGCTCGCAATCACCAAAGACACAGGCAGGTTTCTGAACATGCTGTTAACATCCATGAATGCAAACAAAATCCTTGAGGTTGGCACCTCTGCCGGATATTCTACCCTGTGGTTCGCACTTGCGTTGTCTCAAACGGAAAATATTTTGCCACAAAAAGTAAAAAAGAGCATTATTACCATAGAAAAGGATCCATCAAAGATTAAAAGAGCCAAAAAAAACTTTGCAGATGCAGAAGTACATGATCTAATAAAAATCATAGAGGGCAATGCTTTAGATGTCCTGTTCAATTATCCGACAATCATCGCACAACCCTGAATGGAAGTGATAATTTGTTTGATTTTGTTTTTTTAGACGCGGACAAAGAAAACCTAACCAAATATTTTGATTTGACACTACCATTATTAAAAAAGGGGGGATTTATTGTGACGGACAATATTTTATACCCGGAGGAATACAGGTCAACAATGTCTCAGTATGTTAAATACATTGGAGACAATGAACTCGTTACGTCTGTCACTGTTCCTATAGGCTACGGAGAAGAGCTTACCCTAAAGGTAAAATAGCAAAACTTTTGTGTTTAATCACCCACTTTTAATGGGTATTTCCTTTAGTAACCTATTTTCAATTATCAGAACCAGTTCTTCTAAAACAACAACATCTGTTATGGTAATAGGATAAGTATCTATCCAAAGTTGATAAAATAACCTGTCAAAAAATTCTCAATGGAGATAGATTGGCGTATGCCAATATATCATAATTGTGTTGCGGCAAAAAATTGTTTCTTGGAAGGATGTACGATATCAGTAGCAGCAGTAATGGCATTGCTGATTCGTTTTACTTTGCAAATTTTGAGAATTGTTTTGTAACCTCAATCATTTTATCAATGTCCTTACCAATAGACGAAAAGTTGTACCCAAAGATAATGTGGTCAATTCCAATACCTTTAAGTTCCTGTATGTCTTTGCCGATTTGGTCGATTGTGCCACTCATTGGAAAACGGCTATTGACTGTTTTTTTCATCATTGGACTCTACAACGTTTGGATATGTCAAAAGAACCACGCGAAAATTGTTTGGATCCCTGTTTGCCTTTTTAGCGTTCTCTTTTATCGTATTCATGATGTCTTTAATCTGTCCTATTGGTCCTCCCAGAACCCCCAGCCAACCGTTTGTATCATGATTCACAATTCTTGAAAATGTGTTTGGGCTAAACCCACCCAGGTATATGGGAATATGTGGCTTTTGTAAGGGTTTGGGCCCTATCTTTGATGCGGGGATGCTATAGTGCTGTCCCTTAAACTCAACGGTATCATCATTCCATACTTTTTTTAGTATCTGTATGTATTCATCAGCTCTTTTGCCTTTGTTGTTAAATGGTGTGTTGGAAGCTTGATACTCATCCTTTGACCATCCGATGCCAAACCCTGCTATGGTTCTTCCCTGGGAGAAAATATCCAATGTTGCAAAGCTCCTTGACAATATGACGGGGTTATGAAAAAGCATGTCTATGATGCAGGTTCCCAACAATATCTTGTTGGTATTTGCAGATACAAAAGCGAGTGTTTGCAATGGATCCAGCATTATCTGGTATTCCTCAGGTAATTGTCCATCGGGTGTTCCCGGATACGGGGTTTGAGGATTGATTGGCCAAAGAAGCCTCTCAAATACCCAGAGTGAATCAAATCTCTCCTCCTCTGCCATGTGTGCCATTCTGGTTACATTTTCTTTGTTTGCTATTCGGCCTGCTTGTGGTAGTATAATGCCTACTTTCAAGATAAATTCAAGTAGATTTTGTATATTAAAGCATTTTGGGGTGACTGAATTATGGCAACGGCTATATTAATAAACGAGATGGATATTCATGGATAGAACTGTGATTGTATTTATGGATAAACCTCCCCATATTATGCTTGATCTGTAACCTTTGGTTGAATGAATAACAAAAGGTTCAATCAAGTTTACATTTACATGTCTGTTTTCTTGATTATTCCATCACAAATTAAAATCAACAAGATGGAAAAAACACTGGGATTCAGTCAAAAGGCGTGAACATTACAAATGTTATTTTTTACAATGGTAATTCTTTTAATGTTATTCATCAAAATGATAATATAAGCAGTTGAGCCTCTATGTTGGTTGTTCTGGATGGAGTTATAATGGATGGAAAGGAACATTCTATCCTCCAAACCTTGAGAATAAAGAGTGGTTATCCTATTACTCGAAATACTTTAAATTCGTTGAAGTGGATTCTACCTTTTATAACATTCCCTCTAGGTTTGTAGTTAAAGGGTGGAAGGACAAGACACCGGGTGATTTTAAGTTCGCGCTAAAATTCCCAAAGGTAATAACTCATGATAATAAACTTCAGGACACATCAAAATATCTTTATCCGTTTTTCTATGCACTGGAACCACTGTTGGATAAAATCCTGGTCTTGTTAATTCAGCTCCCACCATATTTGTCAGAAAAGAAAGGCTTTGGATCCTTGGAAATTATGGTAAAAAGGTTGGATAGCAGGTATAGGTATGCATTGGAGGTGAGAGAATCAACATGGTTCAATAAAAAAGTATATGATTTTCTCAAGTTAAACAAAATATCTTTGGCATGGAGTGTGAGGGATGAATTAAAAACGCCTCCAATAGTGACATCTGATCAGATTTACATACGGTTCATCGGTGATAGGAGTATCGATGAAAATGACTTTGGGAGGATTGTAAGGGATAGGGATAAAGATGTTACCGAATATGTTGATAACATAAATAAAATAAAGGGGAAAGCGGTAACTAAAGATCCTCAAACCATAGTTGCTTTTAACAATCATTTTGCTGGCTTTGGGCCTGAATCTGCCAATGCCTTTTTAAAATTGGTGAACGGGCCTGTAGTAGACTGGAAAAAAGAACTGGAGGAACAACAAAACCCGTCAGCCTCCGGTTTGAATGCCTCCCAAACAAGCATTTCGGATTATCCCTCTTTTAAAACATCCGTTAACGACAATTAGTTTTACAATATTTATTTTTAGAATTGATATCCGTGATATTTTTATGATGATTGATTCTGCATTGACCAATCACTTGATAACCTTTTCTCTGTAAATGTGGTTTTGGCTTCACTGTCCAAATTAATGATTCTGTTTCTAATGCCATTATAGCAATCGACAGCTCCTAACCATCGGGGATACGGGAAAATACATTTGATTTTGTATGGGATGGGGTTTATCAAAACAAAAAAATTATGAGGGATGAATTAAAAAAAATAGTAATACCACATCTGCTTCACCAAGGCCATTTGAATCATGAGTGATTATAGAGTCTAAATTTCCATTAAAAATTTAACCAAAAAGCATAGAATTGAAAGATACTGGGGGTTGTATCGTGATTTGCAATAAACCGTCATTCCATTATCATTATTGGTTTACTAGTAAATTAAAATGAGGCCCAAATGCCGCGTTGAAAACTGTTTTAATCCTTTAGTTACATGAAGTCCAAACATTGTAATAACAGAGCAAATCCTGACATTTCATTAATGATATGAACATTTTTATGTTTTCATCCTACACATTCGTCTATACCTTTCTTTGGTGAAGGTTGGATGGTTACTAGAATAAATATATTGTTAAATATCGTAATGCATGGAATCAAGATTTGATCCTTCAGCGTTTGGATTGCTGGGAATTATCTTCCTAATAATAATGTCAAACACTGTATTGTTGGCATATGCCCAACAGCAAAACGGAACACCGGCAGTGTCTTCTATTTGTAAAATGGTCCAAGATAACAGATTTTTGGCAGGAGTTGCGGGATTGGATCAAGCAGTCAGCATCTGCAACAACCTAAGCACAATGAATTCAAGCCAGGTGTTATCCCAACTATGCTCTGTGGTTGGTGGCTTGAAAATTATAAACGTGGAAAGCATATGCAAACAGCAACAAGCGCCAACCCAGAACCAAACAGCACCACAAGATAACAGTGTTAAGAATAACAATGCTTCAAACAGCACTGGGTCGTCAAATTCATTGATGGACAAGACCATTGGAATGTTGCGTGGGTACCTAAGTAAATAGTTATAGTGTTATCGTCAATGCATCATTTGATGCACATATCCCTTATCTGCAATTCCATTGTGATTTACCTTGCTAATTTGTATGTTTGAGATCGGTTATTGCAATGATCATGCAATTTATTGGTGGCTTCCATATGTCTTGATTGTTAAATCTTGTTTTATCCAAATATGGTATCGGATATTAAATCTCTATTGCACGGGCCTTTATCTATAAACGATTGGTTTATTTTATAATTTACAAATACCTGTGGTAACATACTTCTATTTTGCTTTTTAAATTTCTTCATTCTTTCCATCCCCCCATTTTTCTGTATTGTTATGCATAAAATAAATAAACAATGGTGGGGGTCTTGGAAATGCCTTAATTTTATTGCTCAACTCATTTCCAAGATAATCGATAGATCCATTAAGATATGAAATTTTGCTGTTTAAATTATTTATAATGGAATTTGCATTTTTGCAATAATTTGTGAGCTCCTGTTTTTGTTTGTTTAAATTATGGATTTCTTTATCCATTTCTTCAACTTCCTTTGATTTTTCTCTTGCTGCCAAGCTGATTTCTCCATATTTTTTTAAATCTTCTTTCAATAGCCTCCAGCATTCTGTTTTGTTCGTGTCTTGTTTATTTTCCGCTTTTGAATTGACTTTAATTTTATTAACATTCGATAAACATATTGAATTAATATTTACAATGTCTTCTTCAGTTAACCCATTTTGGAAAAGATTAGTCAACATTGGCACTATCGAGGAATAAAATAGCAATCTAAATTGAGAATTTGAGATATTGTTATTTATGTTCCCAAGCTCCAGTACTTTTTCACTTATTTTGTTTTCTAACCCCAGTTTTTTATCATACTGTTCTTCAGTATCCATAAAGAATTTACTAACCGCTTTGTCATAGGCGATGTTATTGGCCTGTGCTATTTCGGTAATGGTTGACATTAGTAGTTTTAACTCTTTGAGCCCAAGGTTCATTTCCGCCAATTCTGAATATGTATTCACAATCTGTGCTTGATAGTCAAGTTGAGGTCTCAAAGCTGCTATCTTGTCATTTAGCTTTTGCTCTTCCCATTGAAGATAGTTTAACCTTCCTCCTTTTATTATCACTTCTTCCCTAACCGATTGCACACCGCTGTATTCTTTTATGATTTCATAGGCATCATATCTATGGTTTTTAAAATCATTAATAACTTTGGCAAAACTGTCAATATCTTCTATTCTTATGGAATACCCGTTCCAGAGCTTTTCTTTTAATTTGTAAAACCATTCGATAAAGTATATTACATGACTTTCTCTTTAATTATGCTATTAAGATTGTCTGTTGCCTTTGCCTTTTTGTAATTTTAATCCTTTTACTTCGTCTGCTAAGGCCAGTTTATATCTATAAAGTTTTACGCATAGTTTTTTCTTTGTTGCAATGAAATTGGATGCCCGGGAGATGAATGGTATTTCAACATTATTAGGCGATGATGCCGATTGATGGGTTTCAAAATGATTGGATGAATCTTTATTGAAGGAATCTGTTTTCCTGATTCCGATTGAACCTGATCTGTTGTTCCCACCCGTAAAAAATTCCTGCTCTTTTAGGGTTAACAGTGAAGGATCTTTTTTATCATCATTATAATTATCATCATGCTCACCTAAACTCCGTGAAAGGGATTGTTGGTTTGTATTGTCAAGATTATAACAATCCAGCAGATCTTTAATCCATGAAGGTATGGTATCTGGTGGAATGCCTAGATTTTTGCAATTTAAGTATATCTCATCTACAAAGAAATAGAAATCTTTGTTGTTATTTTGGCTATCGTCATTACAGTTGTCATCATCATCGCCATCAACGGGGATGCCCAATCTTTTCATCATTTGGGCAACCCTAAAAACCTTAGACACATTGTTCAATTGTTATACCGGATTTTTTGACTGCTGCAACAAATTCTCTCAGTTCTTCAACATTGGGTATTCCTATTCTTTTTTCCAATCCTTTAATATGTTTGATACGTTTCCTGCAGATGTTTTATTATCTACAGCTATTTTGTTCCTCGGTTTTGCTTTTAAATAATCCGAAACAACCTGTGATTCCAATAATTGTTTTGAATGTCTCAATTTTGCATAGTTTATTGTTGTATGGATGGTTTATAATATCATTAAAATTTGGTCATAGTTATTATTTTTTGGTCAAATTGGTCAAAAAATGGTCAAAAAATGGTCAAATCACATTGTATGTGTATTTTGGATGCTAGTTTAGGAGTATATTTTGGGGAAAAGATGTTTGTTTGTATATAAGAAGCATTGACGTCACCCGACTGGAAGCTCCAACATTTTAGTTGTTTAAACATCCCCCAGACCAAAAGACATTATTTTTAGTTCGAACCCCCTTGGGCCCATTGATTACATGGACTCATATCCTTGAAAGTGTTTTTTATAATGGTTAAAGAAAAGCAGAATGAGGAATAGTCAAAACTCTATAGGGGTATTCATCTGTCCTCTAAAAATTAATAATAATTGACTAAGTTGCATTATCAGAATTCCCCTTGACTTCATCGTAAGCCAATTCGTTCAATGCTTTACGATTTTTCCCCCTTCCTGTAATGGAATTTTTAGGAAATCCAAAACCCACCACAGACGAGATGTTTAGATTCGATGGGATTTTAAAATCGCTTCTCATTTTCTCATCTCTCATACCAGCATATAATCCGGAACCGACACCATTATCCCATGCAGATAGTTGCATATTTTGTATAACTCTTCCTGCATCCAGTAGATGAAAGCCATAATTTGGATCTGTTAATAATATAATAGCAAAACTTGCTCCAACTATCCATTGTCCACTTGTACTATCTTCAGACAATTTTTTTAGGTTATTTTTGTCTTTATTGCTACGAATCTCCAATGTTGAGTATTTAGACCACTACCACTATATCTGGCATAATTGAGAATTGTAGATATTACATCTGAGGGGACATTCTTTGTACTAAATTCTCTTATATCCAGTTTTGTGGCAATACAATCTAAGCATTCATACGTTGCAGTATATTACGAATGATGCATATTTAAAAAATTTCAGTTTCTATTTAGATATTTAGGAACTTGTAAAGCAGAACAAGATAATTAAATTCTGATATTTGCAAAAGTCTTCAATTTGTGAGATTGACATATTCATCCCTATACGGGTTTGCGATTTAGTTTTATATACAAGATTCTCAACATCTGTCATAAGACAGGAAATATTTAGATGGAATGATTCTATCATGGACGAGACCAATAATTTTCTCCAAAGAGGGAATGGGATGATAGTTAATATTTAGGTAGTGAAAGATTTTATCCTACATCCAATTTCGTTACGGTCTGAAGTACCCATAATTTTTCGAATGTTGTTATGTATGCATAGGCTATATTTTCGTTGTCAGTATATGATACAAAATACGCTGTTTCCTTATCAGGATCGATAGGATCTGTAGTCGAAGCTACTAGCACCTTAGTAAAGTCAGACACTATGATAATACTATTATTCTCCATTTTTTTTTCAAAGATCCGTACGTTAGCGATCTCGCTATAACTGTTAATAATTCTACCCTCTACACCCAACGGAAAAAGAATTCTTTTTAGAATATCTGACCTTGTTTTTTCCTTCAAAAATCTTAGGATACTTTGGGTTTCGTTTATTTTCAAAGTACTTGAATTACAAAATAAAATAGCGATCTCGTCTTTTGCACCTTTTATTATTTCATCAATGCGATTCTCGACCAATTTGAAATCTTGTATTTTTTCTGTATGTAGTTGATCCTCTTCGAGAATCTTATCTTTATCTTTGACCGAAACATTGTTCTCATATTTGGTTGCATATTCTGACGTTTTCAGTAATCGACTGTAGTACTGTGCAGAGTTTTCGCTTAATATATGAATAAGTTTGAAATACCAAATTAATGATGCAAGAATGCATAAATAGGCGAACGCCCACAACGCTTCCCATATCAATTCAGTTTGTGAAAGAAATTCTTCATCAACGATTGCTGCGGTCAGGTAGATGAGATCCGTAATGGTTGCTAGTATCAGGAAAGTGGTAAATAATATCCAGTGATAGATATATGGGTTACTTCTAGGTAACTTCGTTAGAATGAGTATCGAAAAAGATAATAAAACAATATCGCCATAGTTAGTTATGGTACTAATCAGAATATCAAGCCATTGAGATTGCAAATCTACTTCCTGGCTAAAAATTTGAACAGTTGATATTACAGGCAATACAGATGCCAATGTTACTACAAACGCAATCATCCTACGTTTTATTATTCCGTTTCTGTTTATAGACTTAAATGATCTGTAGGTAAATAGAATTAGGGGTACATAGCCTGCAACATAGAAAATTTCCCCGACGCCTGGGTATGGAGCTTCCGTACCTAATAGAATTTGATAATAAGTGTAGGAAAATTCACCAAAGAACCAGAGACCTACTCCTAAGAAAACGAGCTTAAATTTCTGAACTTCTATATTTTTGGGATTTGAAAGTATTATAAACAAGGCTATGCCGGTAGATGATCCCAACAAAACTGCTGAGGTTGTGCCTATGTATCTTTCATCGCCACTAATAAATAGCATTATATGTATAAACAAGATAGCTACAGCTATAGCAATAATAAATCCGTAGAACAAATACTTAGTTCTATGCTTAATTTCAAATGCAGATTCAATATTTTTTGTTCTGCGCAATTAAATCTGAATTCTCTGCAAACTATTTAAATTCATGAGCAATAATTCAAATTCATCGACAATATATTGTATGAGGCATTTTAACTTGATATATCTTCAATCCATTGTGCTATTGTATCATTCATATTTAGTCCCGTGCCATTCTTATTGCTAACATTGGTTTGACTCCAGTTTTCTGCAAGATTTCCTTAGCACATTGCTCATCGGAAGGCTCATAATTATACTCCTACCTCAACAGTATCCAAAAAGTTCAAATTATTATATTATCTATATTAATATAAATTCAGAATGACTTTACAGCGACAATAGGAAAATTTTATAAATCCCGTTCTAGAAAAAACAACACTTATTATTACACATAAACACGTGGCCGGCAATATCATGAGTGCGAGTTCCTGTACAAAATATCTTCACACTTACATCTTATAAATTCCCTTTTATCTTTTCTAACCGGTTATAATCTTCAATATCATTAGGTCCTTTGCGTTATATTTCGTCTTCCATATTAGGCATATCAGTCAGCTTCCCATTATTATCGTCTAAATTAGCACGTAAATTATGGCGTTTGAGGTATTCGGAAACAAAATCTCTGTACTTCTGTTTTGATTCTGCAGATAGAAACATATAGGATCTTATGATGCGTCTACAATTGTTGCTTTCACAACGACATATCAAATACCATCCGTTTTCACTTTCTGAAGTTGAATAATCAAATGTCACTTCTTCACCCCTTCTAATATTTTTCATTGCAACAATATTAACGGAATTTCTGATCCCAGAGTTAGGGCTGCAAGAATGGTTTATGTACCAGCCAGGATTATTTCTGAGCGGAGCGATCCATTGACATTTTTCTATTTGTAACCACCTAGCGCCTGCATACCAAGGAAATCTACCCTTTTTCAGCACTCCTTCCCAAGTGAAAATGAGATTTCCTTTCTTGAAGTTTACCTTGGCAAAAAGTCCTTTACCGGTGCTACTAGTTTGCCCAACATGTATCTTCTCCCATGTCAAAGTCTTTTTCGCCAATTCTTAATTACTATATGCTATAGGGATACCAATCGTTAGACTTGAACAGTATTAATGACTAAATTTACTACAGTATCGCATCTACTTTATAGCCTCCTCTATTTGTCAGCCTATCAAGTCTTTTCAGTACAAAAACTGCAGTTTCTCTAACTGCATCGCTTGGATCTTCCAGCATCTTTCTCAGCGTTTCTTTACATTCATGGGCGCGCATCAAACCCAAAGCTTCTATAGCTTCGTGTCTTACAAGTTCATTTTTATCATTTAGGGTAGAGTTAATTAGGGAAGGAATCTTATCTCTCATGTTTCGTACGCCTATTTGAAAAGCAGCCTCATGTTTTACAATTCCATTATCGTCATTAAGCAAAACCCAGACCATTAGGTCGGCTATTTCAGCAAAAATAGGATCACCTATGTCAATCACTTCAGTTATTTCTCCTGCAAGCCAAACAGAATCCCATCTAATAGATTCGTCTATTTCGTTTCTTAAAATGTGTATAATTTTGTCTAGTCGCTCTCTCGGTGGTAGTTTTCTCATGTCATACTCGTCGAAGATAATTTCCATTAATGGGTCAGTTATTTTAGAAGAATTATTTAAGGTTTATCGCTTGTTCTGGCTCTCCCGTCAAGTGAAGTACAAGTAAACAGAAAACCTCAAAAGAAAAGAAAGGAATCCATGGCATAGTTATGATATCTTTGACGTGGCAATTTTGAATTTTTAAAGTGTTGGTTATTTGCCCTTTAGTTGCCTATCAAATTGAAATGATAGTGTAGATTATTAGAGACCTAGGAAGATTTTGGACACGATATATATTACCAAAACCCATTAAACCCTTATTTTATTTTACAATATTTCCAAGAAATATCAAATAATGCGTCAAAGAAATAACTGAAAATCAGAACGCAAACCCCATTTTCATTCTTCCACCAATGGTTCTCTTGAATATTTTATCTTGAGAATCAACATCCAAATGTTTAGTGAGGCTCCTATAGAGTTACCAATTACTATAACAATATCTGCTCTTCCAATTCCATATACAACCCATAGGGAAAGACCAACAATCAAAACAATGAGAAAACGAATAGAAACATCATCGGTATCCTTTGTTTTTAATGCCTTTCTGATTTGTGGTACTGTGCTTGCAACAGTGAAAGCAGTGGCCAAAAGCCCGATGACTGTTATTAGAATATCTACCATCCATTTTACATTGTATATAATGTCTTTTATAGGCTATAATATTTGTTAAGATAACTCGAAGAATGTCCACGTTAATCTAGCACTATGTGAACGACTTGCTTTTTAGGAATAACAAAATCCACATATTTAGAATTTCCTTTCTACCGAAACCAGGATAGATAACACATACCTGCGTTAGCCGTTTCTGCAAGTTTATATTTGTAAAATCTCTGTTCTTTTTATATATCCAAGAATATTTGTCAAACCGGGTAAGACAGTTAAATCTCTTGTTATTGTTTTAAAGAATTGAAAACCAGCAAGTTTTATATCTCTGTATCCGTCAGCAACAACAGAACCTGATTTAAAGAACCGATATCTGCATTAGCCCCCTTGGGCCCATGACAAATTTGACTAACAAAGAAAAGGACAGTCTATCTCTGGCTAATTTTGTTTTAGTGTGGTACAACGAGAATTTATAAAATGAATAAAAATTTTGGGACTCAAATAATAAATTTAGATGTCGGTGAAAATTGTTATCTGGAGTATATTCCTATCAAATAATACCATTTAATAATTCCAAATACTATCAGGTTTCTGATGTTAAAGTACATGATAGTGCCACCTGACCGGAACATTTGTCACACTGTCACACGCCCAAAGGATTTTCAAGATAGAGATACGCATTATTTTGGATTGTTCAAAAGCTTTTGACTGCTTCAGTGTGGGAATTGCAGCAAGGCATCTGCAATCATGATTGCAGATACAACTAATAATGTATTAAAAGCATCTATTTCATACCAATACAAAATTCTTTTGATTTTGGTTTTCAATCTCAATACCCTTAAATACTTATATATAATATATTAATTGTCATGTTTAAAAAAATATGTCCTCTTTATTAGCCACAGGTGCAATTTATAGTGTCGACCAATAATTTAGATAAAAATGGAGTAAAAATGTTGTTTGAAACCAAACCAGGTGGATCTGAATTTTACTTGTCAGATGCACATGGTATAACATCAGGAATATTTATCTCAACAGATGATAATTCAGCAGATAGAAAAACTGAAAACAACATAGCTTTTTACAGAGTTAGAGCAAACGATGTTCATTATTCTGATCATTCTGTTGGAAAAACTGTAAGGGTCAATATCAATGGAGGCGGTGGACTGGATGGAGATCAAAAGAATACATGGAAAGACAACCCTCAATTCATATGGACTTCAAATGACAACAGAAATGCAGAATTTACATATTATTTTAGAGCTTAATGATAAGGTTCATGGAAATGGTATAGCAGCAAATCATACTGAATGTTCATCCAAAATGAGGGGAGGAATACATACGGATGATCATGATCCGAGAGCGAGTTGCATTGAGTTGGCGTTTAAAATCGGTGGTGGAAGCAATACCTTAGTATCCAATATGGAATATAATCATCCTGATTATTTGCCAGGTCATGGTGGGAAAAAAACTAAAAGATTTGCCGCAAATAACAATTCAAAAGAAGGCAAATGGATTGGAAGAAAAACAATGGTTTGGACAAATCAAGATAATCAATCAGTAACAGCAAGGGATTATGTTGATTGGAATCCTTTTTGTGATAATGGTAACCCAAAAAACAATTGGGATCCACTTCAGGAACAAGTATATGCAACTGATAGCGGTACGGTAGACGGAAAAGTTGTTGACTATGACAAACCTCCATTATGGGGTGGGATGTTCACCTCCAGAATAGATGGTTTTAAAAAAGTCGATTATGCCATTGTATCCATTAGAGAGATAATGCCACCCATGTCCCCTTAACCTTTTTCACACATCACTTAAATTATTTATTATAAACGATGAAACAAATTAACATGCAATAAAAATAAAGTTCATAGCAACAATTTTTAACATAGCACACAGAATCACTAGAATGACTGTTTTATCACCAATTAAATTTTCAGCAATTGTGTTTTTGGCTTTTACTGCATCAACAATTTTGCCACTGCAATAATCTGGCAATGATGAAAATGTTGTTTCTTTTGTATCGGCTGCCATCAAAATAAATGGGCCATTTATAACCAAATTTGCAAACGATGTTTCTGGAAACGGCGTTTTTAAGGTTAATCTAGGGTTAACCGACATCAACAAAACTTTCCCAGCAGTAAAAAAAAGAAATGCAAACTAAGACGTGCAATCCATGGTTGAATATGTTTGCAGAAGTTCATAAGAAGAATTAAAGACGCTTAGGTGAACAGGGCCAACGAATCCCTCCTGCTATTGAGTACTCGATTTAGTATCTGGAATATTTCGAAACACTTTTGAACGTTTTATTTAACAATTGTTAAGATAAATCAATATTCTTTTATTGATTATAAAGGAAAATGAAAGGAAAGTTTATCTTTGTTAACAATGTAAAATAGCAATGCAAATAGAAGGAATTTTTAAAAATTCCGATAAAACAAATGAATCAGAAAAATTGGAAAGGTTAAATGATAACTTGGATTGGTTTTATTCAAATTGTGAATATTTCAAAAAATATCACAAAAATCAATATGTAGCAATTAAGGACAAAAGGCTTTTGGATAAAGACACTGACCTTGAGATATTGGTGAAAAGATTAAAGATAAAAGATTATGCTGATTCAATTTTGATAGAGTTTGTATATGGTTGAGGGAACCAGTATTGATTCATTGTGACATTTTATATCTTAATAGATAGTATTGGGCAAGCAGTGCCACTAAAACTAAAATATCAATACTATTGGATGAATTAAATCTTGGATGAATAAAATCCCCTTTCTTGATTAGATAGAAAATCTTGATTATGATATTTGAATTCATTTGATTATGCATAAACCCCGGAATGCAAATAGCGGAGTCAGATCTCATTTTCTCCTCTCATAATTAAAAACTATAATGGATTTTTTTGTTAGCGGGCGGTATGGATTCGAGTCCCACTCCCGGCGAATAAAGTGGAATCAATAGTTTTGTTGTTTTAAAATCATGGAGTTTACTTTGTTGTTGCCTTGCCAATGATACATTATAAGGATTCGATTGATTATCAAACTGTTACTTGGAGTATATTTGAACTTGATCAGGTAATCGAAGAAATTCACACGCTTGAAGATGTTAATCTGTAGAATTCTTTATACCTCATAAAGCAATTATCAAAAGGGATTGGATTCTATCAGAAATTGATAAAAAAATAAAAATTATGGCATAACCTAGTTAATTTATTTGCTAAAATTTTTTGTTTTTAGAAAATGTTTGAACAAGTGTTTTTATGAACACTTTTGTTAAATCAAACATATCTTTTTTTTTAATAAAGTTTTTGATGACCTATTGAGTGGATTGATTGCATGAACATCCAACTATGCTTTTACTGGCTCTGTTCATTTAATGGATAATCCCTTGTATGCAAATCCGCAAATAGGTTCAACCAATTATTTACATGCTTGAGTTTACAGTTTTTCTTTTTACATGGAAAATAGTCATCAAAGCTTTCCGTCCTGTCCTTGATGTACTGCATTGTTCTCTCAATGATGCTTTTCTCATAAGGTGAATGCATGTGATGCCTTGGTTTCAAAAACTGACAGGCCTGCGGATACCATGTTCCGCCATCGGTCGAAACAGGATGCTCCCCATGCTTTTCCAATAGGCGGTACAGGAAACGCTCGGCCACAAACATGTTTCTCTCCTTGGATATGCTTATTGAGAGAATCTCTTTGTTGGCAGGCTCAATTGCCACCCAAAGCCATACCAACTCTGAACCAATCTTAAGCAATGTTCCATCAACAATAAACTCCTCAACCCTCCTTTTACTTGAGGACGACTTCCTTGGGTTGTGCTATTGTATCCAGTTCCAGATGGAAACATGGTTTCGCTTGATAAAGCATGATGACAGCCTTTCAGAGGCTATTCTTAAGGAGAGTCCTGAAAAATAAAAGTACAGGCCATAACCAATGTATTGTGAAGGTGTTCTGTTTCTACTGTGCACAAAGGAAATTGTGCATCTTCAAGCTATAAGATTTCGTTAAGTGAACAGAGCCCTTTTACTCCCTTGTATGCTTATAACCTATAATTGTATGGAGTTATCTATGAGCCAAGTGAAAAAAATTCCAGATGGGTATCGTTCTATTACACCCTACCTGAATGTAAAAGGTGGTGCAAGGGCCATAGACTTTTATAAAAAAGCATTTGGAGCCAAAGAACTAATGCGTATGATGACTCCAGACGGAAAAGCGTTAGCCCATGCAGAACTTGAGATAGGTGATTCCAAATTAATGTTGTCAGATGAAATTCCGGAGATGGAAAACCCTTCACCTGCAACTTTAGGTGGAAGTTCAGGCGGAATATTCTTGTATGTGGAAGATGTGGACAAAACCTTTAACCAGGCGGTTAACGAAGGTGCAAAGGTATTGGATCCGGTTGCAGATCAATTTTGGGGAGACAGACATGGTAGCATCGAAGACCCCTTTGGACACAGATGGTCAATTTCTACTCATGTAAAAGACCTCAGTCCAGAAGAGATGAACAAAGCAGCAGAAGAAGCAATGTCAAAAATGTGTGAAAATAAAGCAGATTAATTAATTTTATAATTAAGATATAAGAAAACCACAATGCCATCCAAATCATCTTTTATTTGCATTGCATGTCTTTTCCACTAAATCCATACCACATCTCACTTCTCTTGTTGCTATTGGCTTTTGCAGCGATGATGGTGTCAATTGATTTGACAAAACATGGATGTGTCTTTTTTAAAATGGAATCTCAAAATATATGATGTAAAGATATTTTCCAATAAGGACATTATGGTATTATGCAAGGGATCTGTTTATTTACAGTTTGACCATCAAAATAGATTAATGTATTATCTCGCTACAGCAATTATGGAGTAATTTATTATCTTTACTAAAAAAAGAGTAAAATCAAAAACTTTGCATTTCGTACTTTAACGGAATTACAGATACACGGAGTAAACGAAAAAGGAAAGGTTCTGCATAAAAAATGGTGGTGTATTTATTTTCCAAAATACGCCTTGACATTTGGTCGGTACAGATAATAAATGACAATAAAATTGACTATTAAATGGAATATTGCTCCTGGATTTCCAACTGCAATCGATCCTAAACCCGCGATAATCCCTATTGCAGATACTATCAAGGTTATATTCCAAGCCCAGTTTAGCCCTTTCCACAGTCCATAAGCCACAACAAAATATGCTAATCCAATTATAATGAGAAGCCCCCCAATGATTATACCGAGTAATGGTATTATCGCTATTACTGCAAATCCACTTAATAATGAACCAATACCTCCTATAACAGCAAGTATGGCAATTATTGTAACACCCAAAGGTCTACTTCTTTGCATTTATCATCTTTAATGCCTGTAACATATTAAACTTGCATCAAAATAAAGTAGTTTTTTTATCACTAGTGTTTTAATAAATAAATGATATGCCCCATTTGGGATTTTGAAAATAATATCAGATTAAGATTTTTCATACTTTTCCTCCTCCTCCAGATAGATATTATTAAACTGATTAACTCCATTATTGTAATCGACCTGGGAGTTTAATAATAGGTATATTGCGAATCTAAATTAGATAAATTTTAACTCATTTTTTTGCAGAAATGGAAACAAATATGGATATGTTTATATCATATTGTTATTATATGGTATTGTTAGGTATTGAACTTTAAAATCAATATCGATGAAGAAAAAAACTGTGATGATATTGGTAATGGATATGATAAATCATCTTTTAATTCCATTGAAAATGGTGAAAATTTACCTTTAAACAACAAAGACAAAGATTCCCACAATGCCACTCACGAAACCTCCAATGGTGATATGGATAACAATGGCAATGCCACGCTAAAAGAAAAAACGATGGTTGTCTATGGTGAAGATAAAACCACAGAATTGATTCTGCAAACACTAGACAATGCAAGAAGTATATGGGACAATTATGCAGACTCCAATGGTCCCACAATAGCAATGGGCATAGAGCAATTGAGAAAAGGTTTTAGAAACGCGCATAAGAGGGGTGTCAAAATACGGTACATATCTGAAATTACAAAGCACAATATCAATTACTGCAAAGAGCTAATGAAGATAGCAGAGGTGCGCCACATGGACAGTGCAAAAGGGGGAATGGCAGTAACCGAAATTGAATTTATTGCCACGGCCAATTTGCAAGAAGCTAAACCCGTATCCCACCTTATTCATAGCAATGTAAAGGAAATAGTAGAGCAGCAGCAGCTCGTTTTCAAAAGTTTTTGGGCCAATGCCATACCTGCAGCACAAAGGATAAGGGAGATTGAGGAGGGAGTCCAAAGAATAGAAACCAAAGTCCTGGACGATACAGATGACATATGCAATAAAATAAAGTCGTTGAGTAAAGGCAGTGAGGAAATATTAGTTTGCTCGGATACTGGTTTGCTGAAAATATTACACGATTCCTTTTTCGGAATGTATCAAGAAATAATGGATAAGTATGACAGGGAATGTCACGACGGCGTACGGTGGATTACAAATATAAGCTGTAAAGAGGATGCGGCTTTGGTCAAGCTATTCATGGACATTGGGATCAAAATCAGAAGCGTAAGAGACCTGCCTCCAATAAACTTTCTAGTAACTGACAAAGTTTTCATTTCAAATGCAGAGAAAATCGATCGTAAAGAAGGCAGAAAAACCATTAACAGTATTATTACAAGCAATGATGGTCTTTACATCACTCAATACCAAACCGTATTTGAGGAGCTGTGGAAAAATGGCATTGATGCGATAGACATTATAGAGGACATTGAGAGGGGACTTGATACTGAAAGGGTGGAAGTGATATCGAGGTCGACTAACGCTGAAAATGCCTATTTGGATTTATTGAGATCGGCAAATAAGGAGATTATGCTAATGCTTCCCACCTCTAATGCATTTCTAAGACAGCACAAAATAGGATTAATTGACTGGATAATAGACGCCTCATCAGCTAGAAGCGTAAAAGTAAGGGTGCTGATTCCTAAAAGTAAAAACACTGTAGAGTTGATTGAAAGACTGGAAAAACACAACTACTTAATGAACAACGCAAACAACAACAACAACAATGTTCAAGTAAGGTATATCCAAACGTTATTAGAGACAAGATCTACCATCCTGGTAGTTGACAAAAAAGTATCCTTGGTAATGGAGCTAAAGGACGATACAAAAGAAACGTTTCACGAAGCTATAGGGTTATCGACATACTCAAACAGCAAAGCAGGCGTATTGTCTTATGTCTCAATATTTGAAAACCTGTGGGAACAAACCGAACTATACCAACAACTAAAGAAAAACGAAATACTCCAGAAAGACTTTATTCATATCGCGGCACATGAGTTTAGGAATCCAATCCAGCCAATACTCGCAATTTCCCAAACACTCAAATGGATTATAAACCAAAATGAATCAGAGAATTCACAAGAAGTACTGATAAACAAAAACCAAATCAATAGTTATGTTGACATTATTATAAGAAACACAAAAAAACTGATATCATTGACAGCAAATGTTTTAGACATTACGAGGATTGAAACAAACTCTCTAAGTCTTTATAAGGAGACCGTCGATCTCCGAATGTTTTTACTTGAGCACATGGCAGAATACGAAAAGCAGATAATGGATAATGTTGGAGATAGTCGTAGACATCATTTAACCGACAGAGAAAGATGCAAAACCAGGCTAGGCTTTGCACAATTAAGTAAAAATGGCAGTTTCGATTCCTTTTTAGCTGAGGTAGACAGATCAAGGGTGTCCCAAGTTGTTTCCAATCTATTGGATAATGCATTTAAATTCACAAATGAAGATGAGAAAATCGATATGGAATTAAAAAAAGAATTCATCAATGGCCAAAAGTACGCTGTCATAACAATGAAAGATGCCGGAAGTGGTATCCATGAGGAAATACTGCCCAAGTTGTTTACCAAATTTGCCACCAAATCAGACAGGGGAACTGGCCTTGGCCTATTTATCTCAAAAAATATAATAGAAGCCCACGGTGGAAGAATATGGGCAAAAAACAATGAGGATGGAAAGGGTGCAACATTTTCTTTTAGTCTACCGCTAGACACCAAAAATAATTAAAAAACAACGTTTGAAATTTATTTAAACTGTTACAATTTGCAATATCTTTAAATTTAATAATTCCCCAAAAAAATAAAAGAATCGCCTATGGGATGCAATTCAAAAAATGTGGTTCTTTATAGCTTCCTATCCCTGTGAAGGACAACCTAACCCTAAAATACTATTTGGAGGAGAGCAGAGATTAAGGATGGTTTTTATTAACTTCATGTTATCGGGATCTATATTACTTACAATTTTATCTGGCATGATTGTGACCACCAATGTATTTAGTGAATCTAATTACATGGTTGTATTTGGTCAAACAGACAAAGACAAAAACATTGGTAACGAATCAAATGATGCATTAAACAACGGTGATAAAAAATTGGCAATTATTACGTTTGATGATGGGAAGAAAGGCCAAATGAAATACGCCAAACAGATACTTGACACCTATGGTTATCCTGCTACCTTTTCTATTATATGCAATAATGTCTCAATGAGCGACCATTTGAATTGGCATGATATACAGCAGTTGGAAAAAGACGGATATGACATAGCATCTCATTCAATGAGTCATACAGATCTTGAAGATATGCCAATGGATATGGCAATTTATGAAATAAGTGATTCAAAAAAATGCCTATTAGATAATGACGTTAGGGATGTTAAAGTATTCACGTATCCAAAAAATGGGGGTTCAGATAACCCTGATATACTGAAAGAAGTTGCCAAACATTATGAGATGGCAAGGACCGGTAACGATCCACTGGCATTTCTAAAGTGCGGTTTAACTAGTTCCTCATTGCCAAAAGAGAAGATAAATTGCCATTCATTGAATGACAACGCAAAATATGGTAAATATTCCATAATGGGATGGAGCCATGACTCTGAAAGAGAAGACCATGGATATGATGATGAGCAAATGTTGCAGAGATTCATCGATGTGGTTGAAAGCCAAAGCAAGTATAATGATGGTGAAGATATAGGTGCAATCCCCATAATAATATACCATGATGTTGACACAACAAGCGGGTTTTATACTACAAGTTTTGAATTATTCAAGTCAGAGATGAAATATCTAAAAGATAACGACTTTATGGTGATAAGTCTGTTAGACTTGATTTAAGAAAACAAATGTCTTTTCCTTTATTTTTGTCAACTATTGTTGATGGAGTGGATGAAACATGTTAAAATCAGAATTGCAATAAATTCATTGACGTTTATTTCTTTGTTGTATTTTTAAATTTGGCTTGCTTAACAGTTGTGTAATGTGTAGCCCAGTTGTGTTTATAAACAAATTGTGGTTGTAAACAAATTGTGGTTGTTTCCATAAACGAGATGATTGTAGTAATCGTTTATTTGATACTGTTTTTAAAAAACAAATGAAGTAAAATAACTACAACTACTTTACATTAACCATTACCAATGCATTTACAGATCTTAACTAAGGCGTTATAGATAAACATTTACCAATATTGACCCAAGTAATTTCTTCTTTTATGCGTAAAAAAGGGTGTTAGGTAAAACGACTTTGAGTATGGGTAAATGCTAAAACAAAGTATATAGCTTAGGCAAAAGGTATACTATAATTATTGAATAAATTATTACCCAATAATAACAAATTTGAATTTAAAGAGGATAGGCGCGATTATTGGAATTTGTATTTTATTCTTATTTGTATTTTTTTACAGGCGTGCTTATCAATGTATTCAAAGTAGAAGCACTCATATCCAATATTTTGGGAGTGGTTGGTGCAATTAGTACAATCCTAACTGGCATTGTATTCAAAAATGATAAAAATGACAAAACAATAATCAAAAAAATTTTTCCAAGATTTTTCAGAAAACCCATATTTGAGGCACAAATAGTCAATAAGAAAATATACGTGAGAGGTCAAGACTCTATATCTTTTCGCTCTAAATATGTAGGAACGATAAAAAATGGATATTTTATGAATGAAATCTTTGTGCCTTTAAAAGACCCCAAATACCAACACTTGTATAATTTTACATATACCACACCCAATATTTGTAACAATGGATTGAGTGCCAAGTCTTATTGTCCTAGGTACAATATCAAATTCGGATGATAAAAGCGGTATTTTGAATAAATGGATAAAAACAATTGATTGGATTGATTGGACTTGGGGTATTCCTAATGATGCGCCATTAGGTGATTATAGTGTCAAGATGATGGTTCTCAATGAACATGATGAAGAAAATCCCATAGATTACAAAGAATGCACGTTTGAGGTTATAGAAACAAATTCATCAAATTATAACCGTTTTGATAGAGTAAGTATTTAATATAATAATTATTCGTAACCATTATATCACCATAAATAAGTTAACAGAACCATATAATTCATAGTTTTAATATGTTGTTATTTTTATGCTTTGTTGCATGACTCAATCTATTTAGCTGGGATTAAATTAGACTAACATTATTGACTGACTGGCCTTCCTATAACCGGTCCATGGTAAGAAGAGGGGAGAGATTCTATTTGCCTGTGACTTTCTGGATTTATGGCGTGATACCGAGGTTGAAGAGATGGATGAAAAGAAGGGAGGCAGAAAGTACAGGTATCCAAATTCCCTTATTCTTTTTATTGGTTGCATCAGGGTTTACTTTCACCTGCCTTATAGGCAAACAGAAGGGATCATAAAGGCAACAACGGGAAAGAACCTGCCAAGCCATCCCAGCTATTCACAAATCAACAGAAGGAAAAACAACCTTGACATTGATAGTGGTAGAAGCAGTAGTGAATTGGATGATGATGATGTTATCATAGCAGTAGATAGCACTGGCATCAAGGTAACAAACAGGGGCCAATGGCTAAGGGACAAGTGGTTTGTTAAAAAAAGAAAGGCTGTCTCAAAATACATTTTGCAGTGAACATAAAGACCAAGGAAATCCTTGCTTTAGAAGTGGCTGATGAAAAGGTGCATGATGGAAAAGTGTTGTGTGGATTGGTTGACCGCATGTTAAAGCAAAATAACGCCGCTGCCAATATCAAAACAGTCCTGGCAGATGGGGCCTATAATGGCAATGAGAATTTCAAGTGTCTTCAAGAGAAAAACATTCTGCCAGGAATAAGGGTAAGTAAGAGTTCCATCATCTCACCCAAAAACAACAAGATAAGGAACAGAGAGGCCAAATTGCAAACAACAGATGATCTACCCAAATGGAAAAAGAAAAGAAGGTATGGGAAGCGATGGATGGCTGAGACTGCATTCTCTTCTATGAAGAAAACCTATGGAGAATATGTGTCTGCTACCAAGCTTCAAAACATGGTGAAAGAGATGATAATGAAAGTATATTTGTATAACGTGCTTAGGGGAAAGGCATAAACAAATGGAAATAGTCTTTTGATTACTAGTTATGCAACAAAGCACATAAAACAGTTAAGCAAATTAAGAGCCTATCCCAAAACTATCTTTCTGTAGATTATGATACCATATGATAGCTGCACCAAGCCAAGGTATCTCTCTGCTTTCTTTTCATACCATGTGAACAGCTTTCTGGACCTGCTGTGCCATGAGTTGGTTCTCTCCACAACCCATCTTCTTGCAGGATGTTTTTTGCGATTTATGATCTTTTCCGTATCTTTCTTGACCTCTCCTTTTTTTCTCCTGTACGGTAAATGTGGTACATATCCTCTTTTTGCAATTGCTTGCTCTTCGGGCTCGGAATTATATGCTTTATCAAGACATGGATGTTGCAGTTTTCTTTTTTTACCTTCTTTTGTTTTAGCATATGGAATACGTCTTTTGGCCCCTGCCCAACAGAGCATAATCACCTCATCCCCAAGCACCATTATATTTGACCGAATAATTGACTATTTTGACCGCTTTATTGATCAAAATGACCGAATTTAAATACTACTTGACCATATATTATCTATACCATAAATGTCAAGTTCAAAACAAACCGGCATATCGCTAGTGATACAAGGCTACCTAAACGGCAAATCGATGGACCAAATAGCCTCAGAAACCAATGTCTCAAAAGGCAAGGTGCATTATTTGATAAACGACTGGAAAGGAGAAATCGGGACACCCGACATTGACACGCTGAGGGAGTTTTCGATCAAGGTCAGGAAGTCGGAGATATCGATTGGGCAATGCGCCCAGGGCTTTAGGATGATAGGTATACTGAAAAGACTTGACATACATGAAGGTGATGATGATGGCATCGATAACAAATACGAGGGCAACTACGACGAGTTCGCCTCCTTTATAGAGGACGTCTATAAGAACTGCAAAAGGCAAGGTCTTGCACCCTCAACCGTACCAGCATGGATTAAAGACTTGTTTGACTTTTACGGCACTTCCCCCAACAACAAAAACAAGTCACCCTTTTCCCCAAACGGCAACTATGATGTCGATGATGATGGTTTTGACAAGGATGGAAACAGGTATGCCCAACCGAAGCTAAGTGCAAGTGGACTGGATAACACCATCACAACCACCACCCGGCAACCACAATATCAGCAACCCCAGAAAACAGGCAAAACACCAGGTTTCAGTTCACGGGAGGATAATGATGACGGTCTTAACTCTCTCACGCAGGTAAAGGAAAACCATCCTGATGCCAAATCAAAACAAACAGCCTCCCCCTCTTCCTCCCCCTATCCAAATGATGAAACTGAAATGCCGTTTGTTTCCCGAATTTCTTTGTGTATTGCCCAAATGAAAAAAGAATACTCCAAGGCTGAGGAATACAGAAAAAAGGCAATGGAGGAAATAAAGGAACTAGAGTTGCAAAGGACTCAGGCAGAGGAGAATCTTGCCATAACAAACAAGAGGGAAAAAAACACCATGACCTACCTTCAGATATTTGCAGACCTAAAAAAAGTGTTAAGGGATACCTATGACATTAACATGGATGAGGGCATAAAGGAACTAGCCAAGCTAATCCATGACTTTAAGGAGAAGGGTTATGACGCAGCCGAAATAATAAGGGCGTATAAAAATTCACTGTCCCTCAAATTGCAAATAACGGAAAACCAGAAAGAGGTCAATGAACTCTTTGAACAAAAAAGTTCTTTGCAAAACCTGGTTTCACATTTAGAATCTCAGGTAAGCATGCACAGGCAAACGATGGGTGTGTATGGGCAACTGCAGGCAATGAATTTTGGACTAACAGAGCTAAAACAGATATGGAACACCATTTTGGAAATTGCCGGAACAAGAAAGGATTTCCTATCATCACAAGATGCAGTGTCCTTGTTCATAAGGGACATTGAGGAAAACTACCATGACAAGTTTTTGTTGGAAGACAAAGTCAAGGAAAAAAGAAAAGAGCTTTTTAAGGCAGAGCAAGAGCTGAACAACAATAGGCTGGCAATGCAATCAGCACCATTTGTAGGCACAACCTTGCATTATCTCTTCCAAAACGGAATAAGCGAAAGTGACATCATAAGCATCAGCCAATTGGTGACAGAAACCGCAAGTGGCAAGTTACAGTTGGATCCTCAAGGCGAGTGCAGCAAAGGCAGCACAGACAAGGGCAGCAAAGCCGTAAATGTCAGTAACAGTAACAACAACAGTAACAGAGCAGAACACTGGAAATCATTTATAGAGAATCTGAGAAAATTGGGGAACATAAACTCATCGATAAAAGAACAACAGCAGACACTGGAAAAAACAAAGAGAGAAACGAGTGAATTAAACAGGCAAAAGCAGGATCTTTCTTCACAATGCCAAACCGCAGTTTCTTTCATAAGTTTAATGGCCAGACAGATCCACCACTTTAACGAGTTAGTCGATCATTACTATAACATTGCAACCAAAAAGATTAGGGCATCTCCCCCCACACTATCCCCATTGCTCATAAATTTGATATACGTTAATTCAGATAACCAGCATAAAGACGACAAAGCGAAAAATGGGGAATAAACAGCCTGATTGTTTTTTGAAATAACATATTGTCAATTCTGCTGTCCTGCTGTGTATTTTGCTATTCTTAAATTTAATTTGTTACCATCCTTTTGCTCCATGCTTATTCACACCATTGTTTGCAGTTAGACCTGTTGAAAAACTTAACAAATGATTAGAGACTGGCTTGCGGTTTTTTACTCTATTTGGTAGGCATATGAGAGTAATAGCATTTTAGATCTTGAACCCATTTTGGCAATTACCCCATAGGATAAAAAAAAGGTTTTACATATAATGGTACGATAGTAACTGCAAAAATACATATCATTAAAAATTTCAAAGTTTTATTTTATCTATATTTTAAACACAAAATAATACCTATAGAATGAGCAGAACTAAAAAAATTTAGGAGAGTGCATCCTTAATCTTGTTTTTTGCCTTGTTCAGTGTTTCTGAACTTGGTTTTCCTTCTGCATGGTCTTGTGAAGTTTCCACCTTTGCATCAACATCTTGTTGTGCATCTTTCATCTTCTTTACGGATTTATCAAAGTCATTCATTAGTCAATAATGTTTAAAATAGTTTATATATACTCACTAGGGCTATAAAGCCTCAAGTATTATCCTAACCAAGTTAACAGAACCCAAAAATTTAAAATTCAAATAAGACAAAATACTTTAATAATTATGGTAAAAATCAAAATTTTTAAATCAAGCGATGAGGGGAACTTGGAAAAAGGCGTAAACAGTTACCTTGAACAAGTTGGCAAGAATAACTTGATTAATATAAAATATTCTATGACGTTTAAAGACAATGAGATGTATCACTCTGCAATGATAATTTATGAGGAAGCAAAAGAAGGATCAAACAAGTCTGAGAAAACCATGTATGAATAAGGAAGTAGTTATCCTTTTTTTATATTCAGTGCATCCTTTTTTCATTTAAATTCCGCTCTTTCTGGGATTTAAACAAAATCAACAATCAACTCAATTAATTTAATATTGAAAATGTCTTCATTGCTTTGTTGTTTTGATACTGGTTTTCATTGTAAGGGGTGGAGTGATGAAAGTCAATATGAACATTCTTATGGTGTCTATTATCATGAGCGTAGTAAAAAACCTGTACGCAATTGATGAAATTCATCCAACCTTAGTTCTTCATTAAACAAAAGCAGTGGCTTCCCATTATCAAGAGTGAAAAAACAAGCAACTTGGTCAATCCTCCGAATCCTGTAGTTAATCCAAATGTCTCGACATTGCTTTTTTTCTAAAAAAGATTTTGTTTCTGATGACAATTTTTGATTATTTTCCAGAACCTGTTTATCCCTTAGGCTTTCCAACATATTATAGGGTTGCACTTCCCTTTGGCGGTTTTGCCGGGAAAATTAAAAGTATTTAAATTATACCTCTTGATAGGATGTTATGAAAGTTGAACCATTTTTTATCTTTGGTCTGACAATGGTGTTGTATTTTTTAGTAATAGTAAGTTTAATCCCTCTTTTTACTTTTGCCCTTGAATTTTCACACAAGACAATGTGGGGTGAAAAAGGCGTGTCCCTAGGACAGTTCAAACAAGTCACTGGTATAGGTATAGACTCGGCAAATAATGTGTATGTGGCAGACTTCAACGGATACTCTACCAAAATGATACAAAAACTTACACCTAATGGGACCTATATTTTAGGGTTCGGAATATTAGGTAACGGTCCCCAATATTTTACTCACCCTTCAGGTATCGCTATAGATTCAAAAGATAATATCTTCGTGGCGGATTTTGGAAACCCAAATTATGCTATCAAAGAATTTGATAAAAACGGAACATTCAACCGTTCCTTTGGATCATTTGGTTTGGGACCTGGGCAGTTTATCAATCCAGGTGGTTTGGGTGTAGACCAAGAAGAC
Source organism: uncultured Nitrososphaeraceae archaeon (assembly GCA_963779615.1). Taxonomy (GTDB): domain Archaea; phylum Thermoproteota; class Nitrososphaeria; order Nitrososphaerales; family Nitrososphaeraceae; genus Nitrosocosmicus. The sequence goes on along the minus strand of CAVZZA010000003.1, from coordinate 101,734 downwards.
AACGTATATGCTACTGACTTTGGTGAAAAAAACAATGTACAAAAATTTGATAAAAACGGGAACTTTTTGATGAGTTTTGGCTCTTATGGAAAGGGGAATGGTCAATTTATCGATCCTACTGATGTATCGATAGATTCTCTTGATTACATTTTTGTAGCGGACTCGGGCAATGACAGAATACAAAAATTTGATAAAAACGGGAACTTTTTGATGAGTTTTGGCTCTTATGGAAAGGGGAATGGTCAGTTTGATAATCCAATTGAAATGGCAATAGATTCCGCGGATAATGTGTATGTGGTTGATAATGACAACAACCGTGTACAGGTGTTTGATAACAACGGGAATTATTTTGCCCAATTTGGTAACACTGGTCCTCTTGAGGAACGGTTTGAGGACCCTGTAGGAATAGCTATAAGCTCCATTGGGGATGTATATGTAGGTGATGGAAAAGACTCTGATGTCCATGTCTACGTTCCAAACAAATAGCGGCTTTCTTTTTTTATCTTTGATTTTTTTTCAAAATTTGCTATGAGCATAGAGATATAGAATGCGTTAATCATTAAGAATACTTTTCCTTGTTAAGATATAGCAAAAATATTGCTAAACCGTAACTGGATTATATGGCTATTTAACCTTCTTTAATCGATGATAAATTGTTAGGATTATTAAATTGTTATCTTGGGTTAAATTTTTTAATAAACAAAGTACAAATTAAAAGACGATATTATATATAATATATCTAATCAACTTATAGCAATAAGTGATGAAATACCACCAATAATTCCTGCTGCAACGTCAATTCCAAAAGTAATAATGTTAACATAGGTATAAAGATCTTCTGAACCCTGTTCAATTACTGCTATTCCTTGCGGAGAATTGGATATCAATTGGATGTCTGTTACCGTAAGATGCAACAATATACCGTATTTTATACTGTTTAATATTTTTAATAATGGGTTCTGTCAATAAGGTTAATAATCCAAATCTCTTTCATGCGTGATATGAAATTAATGGATAAACTTTCTGATATAGAACATATAAAATGCAATAATGGGGTAAGTGGCATATCTAAAAATAAATATAAAGTTGTATATATGTTCTGTAATTTCTTTACTCCATTAAAGACAAGATAAAAGGTTTTCAAGGATTTTGCTCTATGATGGAGGATACCGGTAATATGTGTAATGATAACATGCAATCAGTAGTCGTACTTCAAACGTTTTGGCATGACAAACAAGATATTAGTAAAATATCATAAAGATAACAAAGACTTTTCAGAATTGGTCAAAAGGTCTGCACCCTTTTTCTATGCGTTTGCCTGAGCGAATGGATTTGCTGTATTGGAATTTGTAACTTTAATGCATTAAATTTAATGCATAAACAAGATACCAAATAACAAAAGAAACAAGGGGCATTCTTGTCAGAATTTGCAATTGTTATGGATAAATCACATTATGCTGACGCTCCAATGCTTGCCTATCCCACTTTGCAAGGGTCGCTGCTGCCTCATAGGTGCTTTGCAGGAAAGTCATCAAGACGCTATCGGGGGATTCGGAGGTTCTAACTGTCTCATAGGGCAATAGGAATTCTTTCATATCTGAACTATAGAATGCATTTGGTGCCTGGATATTAAAGTCCTTAAATCCCGTTGGTTCAGGATAGGCATATGCATAGAACACAGGTTCGTCTATAGGACCACCGCCTGGCCAGAAGCCGCAACTACTGACTTCATGGGTATATGCTTCAACAGCGACAAATCGGGCAAGGTTTGATGCTCCTGGATGCGGTGGGGCACTACGTCCCGAAAAGCGCGTAACGGCAAGATCAAACGCACCCCAGAAAAAATGGACCGGGCTCACCTTGCCTATAAAATGAGATCGAAACTCGGTAAATACTCTGCTTGTCTGTGATAAAATACTCCATAATCGCTGCACATATTCAGGATTGTATGAGGCGTGCTTGTCATCTTCCTCAAAAGGGGTTCGATCCTGCACTTCCACAGGTGTCGTCCAGATGGGAACGTAAATCTCAAGGTCCCCCAAGGCAGATACCGTTTCTTGATAAAAATCAGCCACAGAGCGGGGACGCAACGCAATTGTCTTCGTAGAGCCCTCATTAGTTTGGATTAGAAGGTTGTGATCAATGAAATCAAAGTCCATCTGGAAGGTTGTGCCATTATAGTGCATGGCTGATGTCGTGAGTCCCCTGGGGTTGACATACAGGGTGGTATTCCACCAGTGATTCTCCAGCGGTGCGGTTGCAAGTCGAATCTTTCCGACTATTTGAGTCCATCTGTGAAGTGTGTCGTATGTGTCTTTCCACTCTTCCAATGGCAGTGCTGGCCAGTGTTCGTTATCCAATGATGTGTATATTACTAATTAATTATTTATCGATAACTGTTGTTATGGGATGTTTAGAAATTCTCTGATAGCCATTTTTTTGCAACCTGTACATCGTTTTGGGTTATCTCGTGTCCACTTGCCTGCCATTGCATTTCCACTTTTGCACCAGAACCTTCCAATAATGAAAATAAATCTTCTGCTTGCTTTTTTGAGACAATGGGGTCGTATTGTCCTGACAAAATAAATACTTTCTTTTCGGACAAGTCAGGTAAAGGGTCATTGGGAATAAATGGTACCATGGGGCGAAACAATACAGCACCTGCTATAACTTGAGGATCAAGTAAAAGGAGACTTGCACCAATGTTTGCGCCATTTGAAAAGCCTACAGCAACTGTTTTGCCTAAATCAAATGAATACTTTAACGATGCTTCATAAACAAATTTTGCCAATTCCCGTGTTCTAAACCTAAGATCCTCTATGTCAAAAACTCCTTCCGCTAATCTCCTAAAGAATCGGGGCATTCCATGTTCCAACACTTTACCCCTTGGACTAAGTATGGATGAATTTGGATATATCCTGCGACCAAGCGGTATCAAATCCCTTTCATTTCCCCCTGTCCCATGGAGCAGTAATAAAGTTGGGGACAATGATTTTATTTTATTTTCATCACTACCGTACTCTTTTTCAGAACTTGTAGTTGATGGCATAAAACGATGTATAAAATTAAGGCTTTCATCACTCAATTTAAATCGCTCCTGCTCTCTTTTATCGAGTTAATATTTCCAATATTTGTAACGTCAATTGATGGCAAAGTCTTTTCAATGTAACCTCGTTTAGGCTCCAACCACTTGGGTAAGACAAGCTTTTGTCCTAACTCCTCCGGTTTTTGATTTATCAAAAAGCCAGGGGGGTCTGTTGCTATCTCAAAAAGAACGCCTCCTGGTTCCCTAAAATATACTGAATGAAAGTATAAGCGATCAATTACGGGGGTTGCGTTTAACCCTGTTCTTGTAATTTTTTTTCGCATTTCTAATTGACTTTCATCAGTTGGAGTTCGCCATGCAACATGATGAACGCTGCCTGCACCAATGGTTCCAGGCTGTGTGTATGGAAGACAGACTATGTCAACAATAGATGATGTAGAATGCATAGATCTTTCATACTCATTGCTGTCAGGATTCTTTAATGAGGATTCATTGAACTTGTCTTTTATTTGGAAACGAAATCTGTTTCCTTCATGCGCTATTCTAGAAAACCCAATTTCATTCGTTAATAGAGATGCAGTTTTATCGTATCCGTCTAAAGACAGAGTAACAGAATAAAGTCCCCTGATAGCATAATCTGCAGGAATGGGGCAATTTTTCCAGGCATTTGTTTTTCTATTTTCTGCTTCTTTATTGGCTACAAGTTCCAATTTTAAACCATCCGTATCATAAAATGTTATAATTTGCTCATTATTGTCAAATCGCCTAGTGGGTTCTGTATGTTCCACTCCCTTATCCTCGAATCTATCACTCCAGTAGTCGATAGCATTTTGAGGAATTAAAAATGATGTAGTGACCACTTCCCCTGTTCCCCTCCATCCCTGATGTATGTTTTTCCATGGGAAAAATGTAAGTATGGTTCCTGGTCGCCCTAATTCATCACCATAGTACAAATGATATGTGGTTATGTCGTCAAAATTTACCGTTAATTTAACCAATCTTAATCCCAGGATGCCTGCATAAAAATCAAAATTCTTTTGAGGGTCACGTGCGATAGCTGTAACATGGTGTATTCCTAATACACCTTGATCTTTTTTTTCCAAGGTCATGGTACGGTGCTCATGTTCATTATCCACGTCATAAAATATAAACAAATTAATAAACAAATTCAGTCGATAGTCAATAAACCTAAGGCACTATACAATGCTATAATGATCCAATAATAGATTCAGCCATTTCTATGCATAAACAGTAGGTTTATCGCCTTTTGGTGAAGATTTAGCATTATTTGTTGCGAAAGGGGAAAACGACTTGTAAGTACCTGATGCCTTGGTATTGCCTATGGATGGCAATATCACTAATATTGCTATATTTATTGGCTCCATATGTTATCAAACACGGCTGGTAGATGGCAGAGGTTAAAGGTTGAGTCATAACAATTGACTCCATCAATTTTTCATTCGGAGTGGAGCAAATTGGATACTGGATGTTCCTATAGGATTGTTATTTATGTCACCTTTGTTGAGCAAGGGGAAGGGAAGGAGGTATATGGAACCCAAGGAACAGTTGAGGTATGGTCCTATCCGCTGCGGCATAATGGTAGGTGTAGTATCCAGCAAGGGAAAATGGTAACATCCACTGTCCACAGCAAACGGTGGTAATATTTGCATCCACCTTATGCTTGTGGGGCTGTTCTTGAAACTAGGCCCTCATATGCATTATTTCCATTGTGAGAAAAGCGGCGGCGGCGGCATAATCATCATCATTGAAAGAACAATGCAGTTTCAAGGATATGGATAAGGATCCCTAAATCCTTTAGTGAGTCAATAAATAAAACCGAGAATACAACGAGGGAAAATCTATAGCATATAGACTACATCTGATGAGTTGGTGGGATAAGCATATAGTATGGGGTCGTTGAGATCTTTTGTAGCAAGCCCTAATCTGATAGCCACAGAAAATATGTTAATAACTTCCTCAGAATGTGGACCCACTAGGTGAGCGCCCAAGATCCTATCACTGCCCTCCTCAACTAATACCTTGAACCCAGAACAGGTTTCACCCACGCGCCTAGAGGAATACCAGCTTGATGTGTTCTTATGATTGACTTTAAACCGAAAGCCTTGCTCCTTTGCCTCTTTCTCCTGCAAACCCACTGATGCAATAGGTGGGATGGTGAAAACTACACTGGGCAGGCCATCATAGTTGAACTTGACGGAATTTCCATTCAATAGGTTATTCGCTACAATGTTTCCGTCATAACTTGCGACAGGAGTTAATGGTAGGCCACCACTTGCTGCTGTTGCCGCGACGTCACCCGCCGCATATACGGCAGGGTTTGAAATACTTTGCAGGTATTCATTGACCTTTATTCCTCTGTTGTTGGACTCTATTTTTCCCATAATCAAATCAAGTCCTTCGGTATTTGGAACCCGGCCAGCTCCATGGACAACCATGTCTGCTTTCATTGATTTTAGACTATCGCTACCCTCTTGAGAATTAGAAATACTGGAAAAATGCACAACCAACTTTCCATCATCAGAAAAATCTATTCTTTTTACTGCCGTTTGCAACCTGATGTCGATTCCGATTTCTTGGCTCCTTTGTACTAATTGTTTAACAAGATCTGGATCAAAGCGTTCCAAGGGTTGTTTGCCTCTATGTAAAATTGTGACATCCTTGCAACCAGCGCGAACAGAAATATGCGCAAATTCAAATGAGACGTATCCTCCACCCACAAATACAATTTTATCAGGCAAATGATCTCTATCAAATTCCAAAAACTGATCGCTTGTAATGACATTCTCATAACCCGTAATGGTCAAGTTTGCGGGTTTTGATCCTGTTGCTATCAAAATGTGTTTTCCTTCCAGCACATCGTTGCCCTTACCGTCACCACCTTCGCCATCATTTTCCACCTTGAGCGTGGCCGGGCCAATAAATTTGGCATGACCGTGAATAGGAATGATACCTAAATTGTGATAACTATCCTCCCTTTGCTTTGGGAAATGATCGGTAAAGGTTTTTTTAAAGCGAATCAAATCAGGCCACTTTATCTGGATTGCCTCTGAATCACTTGTGCCCTTGTTTTCGTGCCTTTGGTTTGAATCAACTGTCTTTGCTGCCTCAAGAAGAATTTTCTTCGGCTCACACCCACGCAAAGCACATGTTCCCCCAAATGGTAGTGAATCTATTATTGCGACCCTCCATCCTTTGGAGCGACATTCTGCTGCAGCAGTTGAGCCCGCTGTTCCCGTCCCTATTACAATTAAATCAAATGGTGCTACACTACTCAATTATTAATTATTCTCGATTACAACTAAAAGGATTTCTCCTGCTCTTCTGTCAAAGTGTAATTTGTGGCACTCTAGAATCACCAAAAGTGGGCCAGAAATTGCTCATTGGAGTTCTAGCATTGCATGGTCATTTTCAAACCTGCCTATTTTGGATGTGAATATTTACTATAAAACATTTATAGTATAATGTTCTATAAGAGGGTATTATATGATTTCTAACCTAATTATGCATGAAGACATTAATAAAACATACAAAGATCCCCTGAAATTTATAGATGCTTTAGAAAGCAATAAGCATGTTGTTCTTTGTTATCAGAATTCGCCATTTGGTAAAAGGATTATATTCAGATTTATAAGAAATGGGTTGATTAGGGGAGAATATTGTGTATACGCCACTCATGACGATGATATAGTGTCTATTGAAAAGGATATGATCAGTAACAATATCAATGTTAGGGATTTTAACAAAAAAGGTTTGCTAAAGATATGTAAAATATCTGATGTTGTGAGACATCCAAGAGGTGTATTTGAAGGCTCCGAAGGGATAATAGAAAAAATGTTTCATGACCTGAACGTGCCTTTTCGCCTGGTAATAAGATTTGTTGATAAATTAAATACAAAAGAGAATATCGAGGCTGACTTGGCTCTAGAGCAAAAATATCATTCTATGCTTATAAATTTTAATGGTTTGGTGTTATGTCATTATGATGTTAGTAAGAATACAGTCAATACCGAAGGAAAGTGGACTAATACAATTTTAGAAAATCATCATTCAGCTATTTTTGTTACGGATGCAACAGAGGAAGAAGGAATAGCATTTGATATGCAGTGATAATTCCAAAAAGTTGTAATTTTTGCTTAACTCTAATTGTTAGAAGTAAATTAAGTAAATAATTTTTATAAGGTGTGTCAATTAAATATTTTAAACATTGCATATCATTCTCACCATCCACCAAACAAACAGTCCATAAAGATGCGTGCAATACAATGCATCATTTGACCGTCAAGAAGAAACAAAATTACATAGCCGACAAGAATACCCGCAATAAAAAATGCTTTGTTATAGTTGTTGCTGTTTCCTAGTGGGATTTATTTTATTTTTTTATGATAAGAATAATGAATGAATTTATACCATTTAGCATAAGTTATCGAACATCCATTAACAAATAGGTTCTCATAGCAAGACTGAATCTTTTTGTCCTGAAATACCGAGATATCCTGTTTTTAAAATCTGAAAAGGATGGGTAGTGTTTTAGCACCAGCAGGTCTCACTTGGCTGTTCCATACCTCGTCCATAACCATAAACTCGGGTGACGCAGTGGGAAGGCATGCTGGTATCAGAGTATCATTGTTTTCCTCAAAATATTTGTTTTACCTTCCTTGACCTGTGGTGTGGTGACGCCTTGTCCATAAACAGGTGGCATTTTGGAAACCTGGAATGAATTGTCTTTAGGAACTCCAGGAACGTGTCTCCACTGAACCTGTCGTATGTCTGAACAGCTGCTTTCCTTCCAGACTCAAGGCTCCGAAAATGCATGAATGCTTGTGTGAGCCTGTTACCCTCACTACAGGTCTTTTCTTCTCATCAACCCAAAAAAACCCTCCTTACCAGGGAATCACAGAAGAAAAAGGATTCATCCAGAGACACTAGGGCAAAAAAGCCTTCTTTTTGCTCCTCTTTTTGTTGCTGTTGTCTATCCACAAATATTTGGGTGGCCTTTTTTTGAAATCATTCTTCTCTTCATTGGATGCAGTATTAACATGCGTTTTTCGGGGAACCTTCTGTTTGAAGCCCCACCTGCGAAGTATGCGGTATATGTGGGTGTAATGATATCTTAATGCCACTTTTTCTTACAATCAGTTCATCCACCTGTCTTGTGGTCCATCCCTGGTTGCTTTCCTTTAGTTCTTTCTTTATGCTAAAACTAATCTCTTCAGATAGTTCAGGTGGTCTGCCGCTTTTAGGTCTATTTTTTAATCCTCCTGTACCCTCCTTATAGTATCTTTTTTAGCCATTCACGGGCCCAAGCTTTACTTCTGTGGAGATCCCTGGCTACCTTGGCAGCTATTAAACCATGATAAATCACGTTGAGGACAAGCAGCATACTTTCCTTTGTCTATACATCCTGTTCACATCTACAGATCCATTCAAAAGATTCTCTGGTAAGATTCAAATGAACAAGATGACAATGGAATCAGCCTAGCTATAAACATTTATTAAAAAATAAACAGATGAAAAATGCAGTTTGAACATATGTGCTAATTGGTATGGGATCTAAAAAAATAGAATTAATTTGTTTACTGACTCCCATTAAAACAGGTAACGCATTGAATTGGCCTTTTAGGTTGCATATCTAACTTTTATACAATGATAAAAGATGGTGTGTAATGAGTATTGGATTTGAATGCTAAAGATGTAATGTCCACACAGGTTGACATGGTAAAAGAAAACACCAATGTTGAACAAATTAATGCTAAACTGTTTGCAGGAGATTTTAACGGGGTGCCTGTCGTGAATGATAATGATTCTGTTGTTGGTATTGTGACTGCTATTGACGTACTAAAAGCCATAAGAGGGGGCAAAAAGCTCTATACCATGGTAGCAAAAGATGTAATGACTCCAAATCCATCAGTAGCAAATAAAGACACGCCAATAAACGACATAATTGATATTATGATTAAAAAAGAGGTTGTAATGGTGCCTGTTGTAGAGGATAATACTAATAAGATTATTGGTGTTGTGGCAAGATCAGATATTATAGCCGAAAAGTTGAAAGAGGGACTTGCTCCGTAGGGGCGGAAAATTGCAAATAGAAAACTACCGTCTCCCTTTATTTTATATTCTTGTTTTTTATCATTTAACAACTTTCAAGTATTGGTAAAATAGATGGATATTGTTTTTATGATGGTTGGGTCTTTTGGTGTTCTACCTATGTTTAAATTATTTAATTTACTGTTAATGGCAAAATTTGGACAACAAAACAGAATAAGCACGCTAAAATAAACTAATAGTTATATTGTTCAGATTAAATTGGGATTTCAACATGCATGAAAAGATGTATCTGAAAAAAATTGAAAAGTCTGTGGTAGGGATATTGAAGAAAAGTGTAAACTAAAGCATGTTGTTGATCGGGTTAATCTATTCCAAGGCTGTAATATTAAGTAAAATGATCGATTAAGTTAACAGCACGGAATGCAAAAAACGGTCTCATGTTATAGTGTGATTAAAACATTTGACAATCGGGTTCTGTTCGATTAAGGTACATTTAACTTTTCCCCGTAAGATCTTTAACTTTAATAATGAATTGTGATGAAAATTTTAAATAATATAATTGAATATGAACCCAAAACTTGACAGAACCTAAACTCAAAATCCTTATATCCATTAGACACTAATTATGGAGTACGTCTTCAACAACAGAATCTAGAGCAGTCTCATCAGGATTTACCTGTGAACAATGCAAAATTACTTTCGACAATGTGAATGACAAAGAAGAACATATAAAATTAGAACATTCTGAACATAAACCACCAAGCGGTTCAGGTTAAACTTCTAATATCATTTACCATTTTTTACTACTCGTTTTTAAACATCTAAATAGTGCATAAAAATAAAACAAAAAGAAATCGAAGATTATAATGAAGACCTCGAAAAATTTGATAACTATATACGAGAAATATTAAGTCAACTTTTCGGAAAAGAGGGTTTCAAGGCTTTTATTGACCCGATAATGCCTACTGAGGAAAATACCATAGGTGTTAGTTATTACGAATGTCAAAACGCTGTTGGCGTGAGGAAGATTCTCATTTAACCTTGGATGTGCTGATGGATATTTAAAAATCAATAATGCAATAACAATAGCAAAAGTTTCCAAAGATGGGGAAGATGAATTAAAGAGTCACTGAAATGTTAAAAAAAGACGAAGTAATTTTTCAAAACCATAGAAACTTGGTAGAAATCTTTAAAAATATCATACAAGAATCTCAAGATTTATCCAAAGACATAGGAAAAAAGTCATAATGGAAATCGAGAAAGGCAGATACAATACAATCCGTAAAGACTATCAAAACGACTAATTTTTTTTTATTTTTATTTCAATCCATGTCCCTTAATCTGACATAACCGACAATCGTTAAACTTATGAACTTTGCCAAATCTTATGGCCAATTACTCTGAGCCACTTGATTAGGTTCACCATTGCCTTTCAACCTATGGCTATGTTGTTTTATCGAGTTCAACTCACGAGGGTGTTAGAGATAAAGTTTACGAATTCTGCTTCACATTCATTGATTTGGATATAACTGCATTTGGTGTTGAAGGACAGGGAACATATGAATTAAATGTTTGGAAATGGACTTGAATGATTAATTATGCGTATGTTTCGCAATATAAAAAAAAGTTTAAGTTTCGCTTGCTATTCTATAATAATGGAAAACAATGAAGATGGAATTAGATACCAACACAACCAAATGCGAAGTGTGTGATAATGAGACAAGTCACTATGTTCATGTTAAGTATGGATTTGATAGGGGTGATTTGAAAGTGTGTTCAAATTGTGTCAAAGAAATGTATGGATTAATGAATAATTAAATTGCCAGGGTGTTTGTTATTGGAGAGTAAGGAATATTCCCAAGAAATTGCATTATTGTTAAAGTGCTTTTGGCTTTGAACTATGACAACAGGTAACCAAACAGATGGTGGCGAACCTGGACAATGACCTTTGCTTTCTATGGTGATTGCATCTGATAAGTAAACCGTGGCCCGCGATGCATGCATGAAGTAAAAAGTTTCTGAATCTGTTGATTTTGCTGTTTTATAAAATTATTCGCATTAGTTAAAAGGTCACTAATATCAGTGCCATAATCACCTGTAGGGCCTCCGAATAATGAATTATGCATTTCATGCATTTGTCTATTGTTGTAACTTTGTCCCGATATCTTTGATAATGTCCTGATAGTGTCGTCTTGTACTCCCATTACTGTTAATAATTTGCCTACACTCGCAATAACGGAATTGCCGCCTGTCTCTGTGCTGTTTAATCTGGATGCATTGTTGTTATATCGAGATGCATTAGCAACAACATTTGATGGTGTGTTTACGTCTTGTTGTGGATGCGCATTTTGGTTTTGTTTAGGCATAATATTAACAAGGGAAACAAACTATATAATGATACCTTTGCCAGATAACATAAATTAGTGCATTCTATGATTATATTCAATGATGCCTGTCTACAATTCATGTCCAATTTCTATCGACGGCTGATGATGTGGATTATTCGGCTTGTTTATCTGCCCTTTTCTGTTTCAATATATCAATAGGTGGATAGGCTGAACCCGTCAAATAATGTGCATTATTCTTTCTTGTGTGTTGTTTCAAAATGCAGGTTTTGAGCAAATTGTACAAACGGCCCTGTTAACTTAAGTATTGATAATAATTTTCTTTAACTATTCCCTAGGTTCATTTTACCCGTCAGATAGAATTTGTTCTATTTTTGAGCATAATTTGTGACCATTTATTTCTAAAAAATATTTTACCATGATTTTTAATGGCTTAATAATGGAAAAATTTCCTTAAGTTAACAGGGCCGTACAAACACAATTTATAATTAATAACTGATGTTTCACAGAGGGAATTCCTTTATTTTTTATCAATTTTTCAATTACCTCTTATTGTTATCTGTCGTTATCTGTCAAATTTATGGAAATGTGGAAATGTAAAAAATCAAAGAAAAATTCTTTTGAAAAGAATTAAACCATTAGGCAACTGCATAAAGAGGCTTTTGCAAAACGTTATAAAATAGTCCTATTTTACACTCAATTGCTGTCTGACTTTTTTTTTGGGGTAACAGTCATCCATCATTAATGCCTTTAATCCACAATACCTTTTTTCCAGTGCAAAAAAAATTATTTGATGTACCTGACTAGCTAAAATTAAGAAGGCTCTTTTTTATGATGGAATACAAAAAAATGGTAAAATACCCGGACTAGGTATCGAGTATCTATGGATATTAAGGAAAATCAAGGACAGGGAAACGACAACATCGATATAGATAAGAAAAACTTGAACAATCCCAATCAATTTAAATCAATTACGGATTGGTGGCAACAATATTCTCCCCTGGCTTTGGGTGAAATGTACAACGAATATGTTGAATATACCATAAGAATGACTGAAATATATAAAGAATATATCAAAAGCTCAGAAAGGATGACTGAATTGTATAAGGATCTGGCGGTAAATACAGAAAGGATGACTGAATTGTATAAGGAGTCTGTCACGAGTACCGAGAGAATGACTAAATACTGGTTAAACAAATTTCGTAATCCTTTATCTTCAAAAGAACAAAGAAGAGAAAGACAGTCAGGCAAAGTAAAAGAAAAAAAACAACAATAATAAAGGTTGTCCCATATAACAGATTTCTACTCCTGGAGCAACCATTATCTCCATCAAAGCAATACCGCCAAATCAAGCATTGTTTTGATAATTCAAATAATATTGTTCTGTCATTTAGGCGCAGTTTTGGGTTAAGCGCGTATTGATTGCTAAATATTCCAACTGATAGTGACAGATTTACAAGGATATCAAATATTCTGACCCGCAATAAAAAAAATACAAGTTAAGGCAAGTCGAGCAGTCGCCAAGATTGACACCTTTCCCTATTTTGATATATAGGGATGCATTAGCAACAGCATTTGACGGTGGTGGTGTACTTGCATCTTTTTTCAGGCATATCCAATTATGCTTTTTGATAATTATGCGATGTTTGTTATTGTTTTTGACTAATATTTATTAAAAAAAGTGGAGTTGTTTTTATGTTTATAAAGTTAACAATTCAAATCACATTAATGGATGAGACAGACACAAAGATATTAAAAAGGCTATTGGCAGATGCTAGGAGTTCTTACCGAAAAATAGCATTTGAAATAGGGGTCTCTCCACCCACAGGTACTTAACAGGATATCAAGATTGGAAAAAGACAATATCATAAAATCTTATTCTGCAATAGTGGACCATGTAAAGTTAGGATTTGATTTGACGGCGGTAATTGAAATAACTGCAATCAAAAATAAAATAAACGATGTTGAGAAACACATTTCAAAGCTCCCAAATGTTTGTGCAGTTTATGATATCACTGGATTGACGGATATGATAATAGTTGCTAAATTTAGGAATCGAAGGGAATTAAGTGACTTTGTCAAGAGGGACCTATCGTTACCATATGTTGACAGAACCAATACACATATAGTTTTGATTACTGTGAAAGAGGATTTTCGGCTGTTATGACAATCAAGTTCACAGGCGCTTATTAAAGCCGTTTTAACATCTGTTCAGCCTTAAAGACCGGATATTGATCATACGTCATCCGTGAATTTGAGGATAGCTTTGTCACTAATCACTAGTTATGAGAATTGGTTATATTTGGGACTATTTTGATAAAGTCACTTATGTTATACTTTTGATTATCTTTAATAACATTGTTGGTTAAATACACTGTCGGGTTTTCCATGGATAAATTATCTAGTTGCTCTATCCGTAACTCATTTTCAAATACCCGTAGTGTTTCTTTAATAATTGAATAATCTTCCACCTTTAATTTATTGATAACCGCACCGTCTGCTGCAGTAGTTCCTTCAGGAGAATAAATAACGCCACCAACCATTCCAGGGCCAAACAGTTCTCCCGGTAGGCCCAAATTAAGCAATACTCCCCCTGACATGTACAGACCAGAATTGTATCCTGCGCCAAAAGTTACCAACCTTCCTCCCCTGGCTTGACCCATAGCTCTCTCCATACACCCTTTTTTAATCAAGAGATCGACACCATTACTGAATTTGGTTGCTTGATTGTTTTGGCATGCAAGTTCTGTGGCAAACCCTTCCACAATTATTTTTCCTTTGTACCCCTTGTCCGCCAATCCATTCTCGGCGTTTCCATTAACTATCCAGGTTCCATCAAAGTTGCAAAATGCGCCAAAAAAATTGCCAACATTTCCTTCCACTGTCATGTCTAATTTTATAGTCTCATCATAACCAAGTATCCCTATTCTGTAAAGGGCTTTTGGATTTTTTAGTATGATTTTAGTTTCACCCGCTGCCACCTTTTTTTTTATTATGGAGTTAATTGCCCTTTCCATTATTAGGGGAGAACTTGCAACATCCCCAAATTTTTCTATAGATGCGCGTTTTAATCCATAAGGAAGTTTTGTTCCAAAATTCTTCTCAAAAGCGTTGTTGACACTTTCAAATTGTGCATCTGGATTAGATACCTTTGAGCCTATGTCCTTTACTATTGCTCGTAATTCATCGATATCTAACGTATAACACATTTGTCTTTGTTTTTTAGATATGGCTTTATTAATTTATTTATTATACTGTGAAAATTAGTGATTTGCCTGGTGACGCTGCTTTCACATCTTCGTTAGCTCCGACAATATCTAATGCAGATAGATCCGTTGCCATTGCCCAGAATGCAGGATGGCCCTCTCCTCCTGGATTGTATCCTACAATCCCCTTTCTTGTTCCAAATCTATCCCTTATCAATGATAATGAATGATTTGTAGCAGCAATATAGGTAAATGGCCCATCGGCTTTTTGAATAAATTCATTATGTGCCCTTTCTATGTCTCCATGCTTTAACAACTGGTCAGCAAGAAAAACAGCTATGACCTCTGAATCACAATTAGAATAGAAAGGGTATCCTTGAATCTCAAGCGAATTCTTTAATTTGGAATAATTTGTGATTTCTCCATTATGCACAACTGCTATATCGGGCATGACTGTAGTACTGAATGGATGGGCATTATGCATGTCAACTCTACTGCTCGTTGCTATTCTTAAATGTCCAATACCGTGAGATCCTTGCATTGATTTTATATCATATTTTTTATCAAGATCTCTTACAAGGCCTACATCTTTGACCAACTTCATTTCTTTTGAACAACCTATTATAGAAACCCGATCATCCTTGATTAATCTGGAAGCACGTCGATCTTGTTCATTTAAAGGCCTTTTTTCTTCTCTCAACTCGTATCCAGTAGGAGATTTCATAAGGTAGGTAAGATTATATAGTGAATCGTTATTACCTCTATTTCCATTATTAAAAATGGCTATGCCTGCACTATCTTGAGCTCTTACCTGCTGGCCTTCCATCATCTGATAAAGCAGAGCACCGATTGAAAAGTTTGGATTGTGATCTTTTAATATAATTCCGCAAATGCCACACATGTTCCTTCCGTCCCCTCCTTAACTATTTATCAATAGATATGCAACTAAGTTTCTGATTTTTATCTTTATCAATTTCCATTCCTTCTTCTATGGCATGTTCACCTGTCGATTCCTCAATTATTTGGCGATAAGTTTTATCCACTCCTTCTATGGCAATATCCGCCTGTAAACTTGCCTCGATACTAGAGGTACGCAAATCCGCAGGTGATATGTTATAGAAATTACTGTATCCTAATGCGGCAGGTACTCCTTTAAGTTCTCCTTTGGTGGCCTGAATGTGTCTACAGATCCTTTCTGATATTGCATTTATGTTGGATGGGTTATCATGATGAATTGCAGCATTTGCAATCAACAAACTGGTGGAGTATCCAATAATATCCGCACCCAATGCAGCAGCTTTTACAATTCTGCCTGTATTATTCAAGTCCCCTGCAACCATTAATAACGTACCATCATTTTCTTTTCCAGCATAGTATTGGTTTATAGCGCATCGTACCTTGTGTATTACTGTTACTGCATGTTTTCCTTGGTACCTCTCTTTGTTTGTTATTTTAACAGTATCTGCAATAATTCCATCAGCTCCTGCATCCAGCAATGATCCAATGTATCTCTCAAAATCATCATCAATCTCTACAAGAATTGGGCCGCTGAATTCTTTCCTCATCTCTGTTAGAAATTGTAGGGATTTGCCACTGTTGTATTGTAATACAAGTCCTTCAGAATCATAATCCTCCTCCCCTATTGATCTTTCGCTTATTCGTTTAAAATGTGGGTACTTTCTACTATTGTTTACTCTATTTTCTGAAACCAATCCTAAATTTATATTGTCATTAACAGCAAGCCAATTCAATGCAACATGTAGAGCCTCCAAAGGCGCTTCTTCTATCTTCCTATCGTTATCATAAATCATCAGGGGCATAGATAAAATAACCTTAGTTGGACATTGTCTTCTGCCTACAGATATTCCAAGATTTATTATCTCCCGATATGGATCATAGGGGGGCCTTGATAATTGTGCACCCAACGCAGTTATGCAATCCCAGATGTTTGTTGTTGTATTTTCATTTCCTCTTTCTTTGTGATCCATTCTTATTTTTTCATCTATTGAAATACTGCGAGGAGTACCAGTTTCTGCTAATTCTAGGATCGAAGACCTTATAATAAATTTCTCTTTGGGATTCAATTTTTTAACTCAGCAATTTTTTTTCCATACATTCTATGATCCTCTGCCTTTACATTCTTATTGTTATAGAGTCCCGATACTATGCTTGATATTTCATCAGTAGCAATAAGATCCTCTCGGCCAAGGTCTTTGATTCTTTTCTTCCCTAATGAACCTACAATATTTTGCAGTTCGATCATTGTTCCCTTAATGTAATTGATTATTCTCTTTACACTGAATTCTATATCAAGCTTTTCAAATGAGCCGGTTAAGCCTGCAGGACAAGTATTAGTATAACAGTCTTGAATCAATGTACACCCCATTGATATGAGAAACCCTGTACCTATGCCTACTCCATTTGCTCCAAGAGCAATGCATTTTGCAATTCGTTTCGAATCCCAAATACCACCATGGGCGAGTAGTTTAAACTCATTTGTCTCGTTATTCAAATAATAATCATTTATTGCATTTTTTCCCAACCTTATCGAAGGTATTGTATTTATTCCAACAATATCTCGAATCTCCCATGGAGCCGCACCAGTACCTCCCACAATTCCATCTATGGCAGCAGAATCTGCATAAGATTTGAGTATTATCTGAATGTCATCATAAGCTCTTGAAGCCCCTACCTTTACAATTATTGGAACCTTCCAATCAGTGAGTTCTCTTAATTCAAGGATCTTGGCAACCAAATCCTCAGGCCCCAAGATATCTAAATGTCTTGAAGGCGAGTAAGCTGATCTATAAGGAGGTATTCCACGATTCTCAGCTACGAGCTCCGTTACCTTTGAACCTGGTAACATTCCTCCATGTCCTATTTTTGCACCCTGACCTATCTTGATTTCTATCGCATCCGGTATCAACAAGTAGTTAGGGTCTCTCCAAAATCTGCCTGACGCATATTGAACTACCAAAGGATAATGCCTTTGGAAAAGTTGTTCTCTATCTATACTGTCTAAATTGTGCTCCCTAAGCAGCCTTTCAGCATATTCCATTATACTATTATTTTTAGTATCCGAGCCATAGATTTCCCATGGCAATGCTCCACCTTCACCAGTATTCATTATTACTCTTATCCCATCTTCAATAGCAAGTTTGTTTAATGCTATGTGCAATGCTATTTTTGCAGGAAGCTTCAATGAACCATAGCTCATACCAGAAACAAAAAATGGTATGTCTGATGTTATAACATTATTTGAGTAACGTCCTCCAATCGTTAATGATAGATCCACATCGCTGTAGTCTTCATCTGCTTTAAGTTTTCCACCGCCAATAAAATCAATAGATGAAAAATAATCATTCGTTGAATTGGCGCCTAATCCTGAATATGGGATAAGCCCATCAAATGCTTTTCTTGCGTCTAGGATTATCTTTGTCTTGTCATAATAATGAGAATTCGAAATATTATCTAAAATACTACTAGAAGAAGCAGAAGATTCCTTCAGAAGGTTTCTTTTAATCTCCAATACATCTTTAGGATACGACATATCTTTAACTAGACATTCCCATACATATAAATAACGCTCTCAATCGTTACTGATAGATCCACATCGCTGTAGTCTTCATCTGCTTTAAGTTTTCCACCGCCAATAAAATCAATAGATGAAAAATAATCATTCGTTGAATTGGCGCCTAATCCTGAATATGGGATAAGCCCATCAAATGCTTTTCTTGCGTCTAGGATTATCTTTGTCTTGTCATAATAATGAGAATTCGAAATATTGTCTGTTAGAATAGGAGAATAAGAAGAAGCAGAAGATTCCTTCAGAAGGTTTCCTTTAGTCTCCAATACATCTTTAGGATACGACATGTCTTTAACTAGATATTCCCGTACATATAAAATTCTCTCGGTGAGGGAACTGCTGCAACTGCTGTATACTCATCTTTTCTGATCTGGAAGTATGTTTCAAGGAAGTCATTTGTAAAAACTGGCTTCAAAAACTCATTGTCTGATTCCAAAGACTCAATAGCGTCCAATAATGAAGTGGGTAATTTCTTGATTCCTCCTTCTCTTTTTTGTTGTTCTGTAAGTTTGTAAATGTCCTTATCTATGTGGTCTGGTGGCGAAATTTTTTTGTTTATCCCATCAAGACCTGCCAACAACAACGCAGCCTCCACAAGGTAGATGTTTGAACTTGGATCAGGTGTTCTGTACTCTATTCTTTTCTGCCTCTCCATGTTTTTGAAGTGGGCAGGAATTCTTATACTGGCCGATCTATTCATTTTACTCCATGCCACATTTATTGGGGCTTCATACCCAGGGACTAATCTCCTGTAGGAATTGGTTGTGGGGTTTGTTATAGCGCAAAGCGACCTTGCATGCTCTATTAATCCTCCAATATAGTAATGGGCGGTTTGGCTTAGCTCTGCGTATTCGTCGGAAATATCAAAGAACACATTCATGTCATTTCCATGCTTCCTTTTTGTCCACAAGCTCTGGCTCACATGCATACCAGAACCATTATCAAGCGCTATTGGTTTTGGCATAAAATTTGCAATCATATGGCGTTTGGCCGCGACTTCCTTTACTGTCTTCTTGTAGGTAATTACGTTGTCTGCCATGTGTGTAAGCTCATCATATACCATCTGAATCTCACATTGTCCGGCTGTCGCGACCTCGTGGTGATGGGCATCAACTCTTATTCCAAAAAACTCTTGCAAAGTTTCCGAAACTTCATCTCTTAAATCTGTCAAACTGTCTGCTGGGGGAGCAGGAAAGTAGCCTCCCTTAAATGGAATGGTGTACCCACTGTCATTGGAGGAGTTCCACGGTGCCTCGGAGGATTCAATAGAGTATCCCGACCCACCAGAACAATTTACGGAGGACATGGGATTTGGTAGGAGAGTAATTTTGTTGAAAACAAAAAATTCCAACTCGGGCCCCCAATAACTCTTCTCAAAGCCTTTGTCATTCAATACCTCTTCGGCTTTTTGTGCGATATATCTGCTATCCCTAGAATACCTTTTTCCACCGAATCCCTCATAAATATCGACAAACATGCGTGCCGCCATTGAAGGATATGTGCAGTCCCTAGTCTGATGGTGATTTTTGTCAAAATAGTCTGGCAATATGGCAAAAGTGGAAGGGTCGGGTTTGAGCAGCATATCTGACTCATAGATCTCCTTAAATCCTTTTATGGAGCTGCCATCGAGCCTTGGTAGTCCTTGCTTAAATGCATCCTCTGTAATCTCCTTGCTGTTGACAGAAATTTGATGAAGATAACCCAAAGGATCGCAAAAATTTAGTCTTACCCACTTTATTTCGGCCTTTTCTAATTCATTTGTTATGTCTAATGAGGAATTTCTGTAGATTTTTCCTACCTGCATTCATAATTTCCTGCAATAATAAAGATAAACTTTCCGTACTTTTCTATTTATTAATGATAACTTTAAATTGATTTTACTTAACATTTGTTAAATGGTGTGCTAAATCCTGAACCAAAATATTACATTTAACAAATCCTTGTTTGGCCGGCAATGAGCTATTCTACTTTTCTCTCCAACCGTATGTTTGATGGCAATGATCGGTATGGAGTTAGGAGAGGAAGTTTGAAAAGGTTGTTGCATAATAACTCACAGCAAAACATTCTATAATGGTTAAGAAAACTGAATCCAAGACGTCATGTCCTGAATGGTTATGCCCATGCCATTTTTGCTGTAGTTAAGTTCACCCAATTCCCTTGCCTGCTCCCTTTTTACGTATTTCCTCTGCCTTACACTATCTACTAATTCCTTACCTGGTACATTTTTTTCTGAATGCAGTGGCACATTCCTGTCATTGCTTTTGAAAGAACTATTGTTAAAGGTCATGGGCTGGACTGGTGCGCTAGACTTGTTCCAACTAACTTCTTTGCTCCCGTATGATAGGCTGTCCAAAAAGCATTGGTTTTTGGACCATTCACCAGTGCCAAAGGATCCAGTTAGACATTGTTTACAACAACAAATGGATAACAAAAAGGTGTCACAAAAATGAATTGAATTATAACATCTTGAATCAAAAAGAAAAGACAACAAAAGAGGAAGAAAATTTGGAGGTGGCCTACATCTCTATTTAAATGTAAAGAACAGCTGTTTTTTCAATAAAAAAAGATGACGTCCAAGTCCATCGCCATAAAAAAGACGCAGGTATCTTATATATTATGATATGTAACTGAAAACAATGAGTTATGATAAAGTAGATAGCGGAGAACAATCTGATGAAAGTTCTACTAACGTAGACGCAACATTCTCATGTGATAAATGTGATCAGAAATTTAATTCTCGACAAGAACTAAAGGAACATACGGATACCTCCCATTAACGCAAAAAACCCATCCCCCTTTTTTGGCTTTCATTTAGGAAACCTTATAAATTTCCACGAGTTAAAAGTTTAATATTGTTTTGCTGTCACCAATTATGCCCTTTTTCCTAAAAAAAATACAGATATTGTAAAAAATGGGGTGTGTTTTAAAGAACGGATATTCCCATTTGCGCCCTTGGGCCAATGTCAATTTTCTTAACCTAAAAATTTTCTCTATGTCTATTTGATATCCTTTGTACTATTGGGTTTGATTTTATATTTAATATTGTGGCATCTTTTCTAAATGTTTATTGTTTTATGGAACGCCTTGACGGAAATCATAATTTACTCGTTTGTTATTACTTAAGGATTCGTTCTAAGGATACCGCAAGCCGAGCAGCCATGAATGTATAAAGATTAATTTTTCATTGTTTTTGCAATTGTGGTGTTGTCTATTTGGTTTAGTTAGAATATTAGTTCAAGCTTCATTTAGTGATACTATAGTTTGATATAGTAAAAAGACAAAAGTGCGGTAAAGATAATCAAAGTAAGTTTTAAATAAATAGTTTGTTCTGCATTAAAAATAATTATGGACATTACAAATATCAACATAATATTGCAGGCTCAACATATTAAAGAAAAGAAAAATCATTCTATATGTCCTGAATCTCTAGTTTTATTCAAACTTCTTTCAAAGGTAAACCTCCTGAAAAAAAAGAAAATTCATTTTGCTGTGTCTATTTATAATTTATATCCGATTAAAAGAGCAAATTCTAGCCATTTCCAGTAGCAATCTACATCCTTGAACCCTATCTCCCTTAGCCACTCTAATTGTATTTCCATAGGTAACAGGTTATCAGATTTACTTTCAGTTTCGGGTGCAAAGCCTATTGCATAAAGAAATCGAATATGGTGTTTCTCGGAAGTTGAAGCAACATTATCCAAATTGCAAAATATTCCTTTGGGGTTAAGCATATCATAGGTTTCTTTAAAAAGTGAACGCTTACGTTCATGGCTTAAATGATGTATGGTAAAGCCAGAGATAACTGCATCAAAACATCCTATATTTGGTAGGGAATTGCCAAGATCATGCTCTATTATTTGTACACTAGAGTCATTAGCAAAATTGCTCTTTACCGACTCTAGCATTATAGGCGAAACATCCATGGCAACCGCACGCATGTCTGGAATTTTGTTTTTTAACAATCTTAGCAATCTACCGTCTCCTGTTCCAAGGTCTAACACTCGGATTGCCTCCTTTGGAATGTGGTCAAACAAAACATCCTCCCCCTCTGATCTATGGGGTATATTATTGGCTTTTTTCAAAAAAGCCCGGGCATGCTGTTCTGATGACCATTCGTCTTTAGGATTGATTGACGTATTGTTAATACAATCAGTATTTGTTTACAGAAAGATATATTTTGCTTGTGTCTAAATGAACCAAATACAAAAAAATAGAGATTATGGCAATAGAAAGAAAGCCCTACTGAAAAAAACAAAACTAGTCTGCTAAAATCAACAATAATTTTGAATGAGTTTTATCATCATTAAGCAAGGTTTATTGTTGTTTTTTTTGGTTTTTTATTAGAGGCGAATACCTGAGGCATACCAATTCCCATGAGATAGCTCATTGAAAACTATTATGACCTCCTCTTTTGTTACACCTAGTATTTTTACTACGTCCTCGGTGATTGCCTCTGCTAATTTGTCTTTTTCTCTTTGGGTTCTTCCACTATACATATCAACAGTTATTATAGGCATATTAAATAATCATAATAGTCCTAGATAAGGGTGTCTGTTATTTAGTAAAATTAATAGATCAATTCAACCTATCAAAGTATTTGTATGATTATTTATATAAATTTTGTTCTCGATTTGTTATTGGGTTTAATATTTCAAATACAATTCGATAGATTTGTCGCATACTAAGCAGTTATAAAATTTCTAATAAAACCCCTAGGGTATTAAGCACAAATTTTACCGTTTAAGGTATATTTATAATTAATTATTGAGGTTTGCAGTCTTGGTAATTATATATTAATTGAGATCTATTTATTCTGGAAATAATTGCAATCTTGTCTTTTGACAAAAATAGTCTCTAATATGCTCACATGACCGAGTTAACGGGCCATTTAGTAAGATTATTAAAAAAAATACACTATGCAACATTTTAGAACATTGTAGTTCCTTTAGTACACTATTCAATTCTGATTCCTTTTTGGAGGATCTACTTGTTCCAAATTACCGTACCCGACATTATTTTTTAGCATCTCTAGTATATCAGGTAAAGACGGGACTCTGACTTTCCATATATACTTGAAGGATCCTTTTGAAAGTTACTAAATCAATTTTCTAGAGCCTATCCCAAAATTCGATAGAAGTATAGCTTGTTATCATCACTGCCAACGTGGGGCCTGCATCCAGAAGGAGGAGGATAAAAAGGATATTTGCACTATATGCAAGATTTCAGATGAATTGTGGGATAATTTTAGAATCGTTTGACCCAAAGAGAAACAATCTAAAACTGTTGGTCGTCCAATCATACCATTTAAAAAAGTACTTGCTGGTGTCCTATACATTCTAAGAACAGGATGCCGATGGAAGGTGTTCCATCCTGGAAATGGATCTGGTTCGACATGCCATAGGCGATTTCAGGAATGGATTAAACTTGACATCTTTAGGAAAATATGGATAAGGGTGCTAAAAATCTATGACAATCTAGTGGGCATCAAGTGGACCTGGTGCTCACCTGACAGCGTATCCATAAAGTCGCATTTAGGGGGGGGAGATGACTGGAAGCAATCCCGCCGACAGAGGCAAGCTGGGCACAAATAAGCATGTTTTAACAGATAAGGAAGGTATCCCGCTCTCAGCTGTCATGTCATCTGCAAGTATGAATGATGTTAAATTAGTAACAGATGTAGTGGATAATGCGGTTGCTAAAGATGTATTCCATATGCTAAAACAAAGACGGGAAGAAAAAGAAAACTGCAACACCCTTGTCTTGATAAAGCATATAGTCCAAGCCCGAAGAACAAGCAATTGCAAAACGAGGATATGTGCTACATTTACCGTACAGGAGAAAAAAAAGAGAGGTCAAGAAAGATACGGAAAAGAAAAAACCTCAAATCGCAAAGAACATCCTGCAAGAACATGGGTTGTGGAGAGAACCAACTCATGGCACAACAGGTTTAGAAAGATATTCAAATGATATGAAAAGATGGAAAACTATCTTGAGTTAGTACCGTTCTCCTGGGGATAACTGTTTATAGAATGATAGTTTTGGTATAGGGTCCAAGTGGACAAAAATCAAGATAAATGTCAAATTATTTATCGTATAATATAATATTAATGGTAAAAGTAAACTTATTCAATAAAGGCCATTGAATTATTTTATGCTACTAGTAAGATAACTCTACTACTGAATTTTTATATTAAAAGGTATTTTAACAACCATGACTATTATATCCGCCTGAAAGATACGAAAATAAAAAATAAATGAAAAAAATATTCATAATTGGTTATGTTTGACTAATCCTATTTTTCCTCCAGTAGTACCACCTGTTTGAACTAACGGATATCCTCCTGCTGAATCATCTGCTTGTGCTGTTTGTTGTTCCTTGTGGCCTTAACAATAGATTAAGATACAAAACAAAAAGAAGTCGGAAACCCGTTGATTCTCTTCTTTTTTGTCAAGTAAGATTTTACATTAAATCTGTAATTTTGCTATTGTATTTCTAATTGCTAAAATACGGTTGAACCCAATAACAAATGAATGATGGTTTTATTTGTTAAGATAAATGCAAATGTAATCAGCATAAAAACATTGTATTATTAATAAGGGGAAATACCTGCAACAACGGAAAAGTCTTAATTTTTAGGCTTGGATGGTTCTAACATAGAAGAGAATAGTGAAATGTTACAGGGTAAGATGGGGATTTAAAAATGACACATACATTTAGGAACTGGCTAGGAAATGTGTTTTCACATCATCTTCTTCTTCACCCTCATGGCAAAAGTAACCGATAGGTATTAGGACATATTAAAGGCGGAAGGTGATCGATGAATGTGGCAAAACCTTCTGAAAAAATTCAGGCATCCACATGGATAACACTTGCCATTTTGGGGTCTACCATTTTAATTACTATGTATGGTGAGACTATGTTAATACCAGCTATTGGCCAGATCATTAAAGATTTTGATATTTCGTATAGCACTTCATCGTGGATACTTACGGCATACCTTATTTCAGGCGCGGTAATGACTCCAATTGCCGGAAAACTATCTGATGTTTATGGCAAAAAGAAAATGGTGTTGATTATATTTATTGTCTATATCATAGGAATTGTTCTTGGTGGGCTATCGACTAATATCTATGTTCTTCTTACTGCTAGGGTTATCCAAGGCTTGGGTATATCCATGTTTCCGATAGCATTTGGGATTATAAGAGATCAATTTCCAGTACATAAGCTTGCAATAAGTGTTGGTATATTTAGTTCAATGTTTGCTGCAGGTTCAGTAGTGGGCATAGCGATAGGTGGCACTATCATTAAAAATTTCGGATGGCAGTCTACATTTTTTACTATAATACCTGTTGCTATTATTCTTTGGGTAATAATCAAACAATTTGTCCAAAACGATGACCGCTCAAAAGCGGAGGAAAAAAGAAATGGGGAAGCAGATTTTATGCAAAGTATAGATGCCAATCATACAATAAAGAACACCTCAGAGTCGCAAAAAATTGTTAACAGTAATGAATATAGCATGGACCTAAAGGGAACTGTAACCTTGGCAATAACAATAACTTCATTTTTACTTACGCTGACCTATTTTGCAAATACTAATAGTGATATCAACAGGGGTTCAGTTGATTCGTCCTATACTTTTGCTGTTTTAGTTTCATTAGCCACATTAACAATAGTCTCCTCAATCCTTTTTATTGTCATAGAGCGGAAAGTACCAACGCCGTTAATCCCACTTAATTTAATAGCAAATAAAATCCTTCTTCCTACGAACATCATTCTTCTAACTTTTGGTATCACAATGTTTATGGTGTATCAAACTATTCCAATTTTAGTAACTAGTCCTCCGCCCATTGGATTTGGCGGGGACGCAATAACCAGTGCCAATATCCAATTGCCCTTTATGGTAGTGTTTTTGGTATTTGCTCCTTCTTCCGGATTCATTGTAGCTAAAATTGGTAACTTTATACCAGTAATAGCGGGGAGCATTATCACAACAATTGGTTTTTTCGTCCTGTTTGTTTTTCATGCAACGGAATTCATGATTGCTGTTAATTTGGTGATGATATCTGCAGGGCTGTCATTGATAAATGTAGGCGCATTTAATATCGTGTTGCAATACACTCCACACCAATTTAGTGGTGTATCCGTTGGTATATCGATTGTAATTGTGCTAATTGGAAGTTCAATCGGACCTGTGATTGCCTCAATATTCATGCAAACATACCAAGACTCTGTGAATGAAGTTGGTGGAAGATCATATCCATCATTATTATCTTACAACCTGATCTTTCTAACAGCTACTTTGATATCAACCATATCCATTGCATCGGGGCTCATTTTAAAAAGGAGGACAAACCTATCAATATCAAAGTGATTGGAACTGATGAATCTTGAAATGGTGGTGGTGGTCTTTGGGGATATATCCATAAATTGAAGATGATCATATGATGCAAGCCTCAATTTATCAAATATACAACCATCTGAATAGTTTTAGTTAACGCACCTCTTGTTTTTTCTAAATCTTCTGAAATAAGATGTCTAAATTTAATTATTTCACAATTAGGTCAATCTTTTGACCAAAAACTTGGAACCTGATTGTTATAATGCGTAGTGTGGTATTCTTGGAGAATCGATTTCGGCTCTGCCTCCACCACTGTGTTACAAAAACTGTTCTTTAAAATGGGATTTTGTGAAAACAAGAATGCAAAAAAAGTGAACCACATGCAATAGTAATTTAGTTTCGTTATTTGGTTTTTTTTATGCAATGACCTAAAACAACAAGGGAAAAACCTCAATTCATATAATATATTACAATAAATTGTACAAAAAAGCAAAACACAGTCCATTGAAAAACCGAGATAACATTGGATGCCGTAGTATTTTAAAGCATGGTCTCATTTAGAACGAAAAAGTTTCACGGCCTTTACACTCAAGTTTATTGATACTAAAAATATTACCCATGCTATTAGAGAACCAATCATTGATGCCTGATATGGTTCTACTATCTTAAATTGGAGTAATTCATAATGAATGGTTACCTTTGCAAAAGAGAATATAACCTCGGAGACGGAAAATGCAGCAATTAGTTTTTTTATATCACTCTTTATCTTGCTATGGTCCTTCTTTCCTGTAGAGGGTTCTATATACCTCTTTCTGTTATCCACATAATATAAAAACGCAAAGAGTGGGATGTAAATCCCATATTCTATTAGGAGGGTGGTAAGAGAATTGGCAAGATTGTTGTTATCATATTGGGTATATATCTGCGTGAATAGGGCTCCACCAAAGAATGCAAACACCCCCGAAATGATGATATTTTTGTTAAACAGAATATAATCTTTGTATTTGTTATAAAAGTTTCCTATCTCCATTTTAGCTTACACTACCCATATAACAGTTTTAATGAATCACATATTAAATACATTAGATCTCTTGCGTAATTGGTTTGTTGCATGATTAGCAGTTCCAAATGCATTTAGATGGTATTTTTTAAGGAACCATGTGAAATGGTCAGAACACAACCAATCTCTTGTAAACTTGGCGAAACACTGATTTATTTTGATGTCATTGACAACTGGGAAAGAACTAAAGGATATGAACAGAGATAGGTTGGTGAGCGAACCATCTCATATCCCAACACATTTCTTTTTCCCCTTGGGTATTCCAAAGCGTACTTTTCATGTTCCCTATCGGCAAACGGAGGGAATTGCAAAAGGACATGCTCATGGAAAAGTTCCGTCAACCCCCAATTACAGTGCAATAAGCAGAAGAACAAACGGGTAGGGTGTCAAAATAAACGATGATGATTACCGTAGCAAAGAACTCAACAATCAACCTGTCATAATTGCAATATGCAGCGCTGTCATCAGGGTAACAAACAGGGGCCAGTGGAAGAACGAAATACGGAAGATAAGAAAAAAGGATGCCTGAAAATCCATGCTGCAGCAAATGTAAAAAGCAAGAAAACCTTGTCGATGAAGGCAACCAATGAGCATCTACATGATGGCAAAGTGTTGCCTGAAGGCAGAAGATATTGCAAAATCAAATGATAAGATAACAGGTAAGCTATTTGCGGACGGGGACTATGGCATTAATGATATTTTTGAATGTCTAGCAGGCAGTTGTATTTACCATTGCACAAAAGCAAGGAGGAACGCCAGGGTTAGACCAAAACCAGCCACACCCTTGGAAACCCATCGGCTATGGCCCAATAAGAAAACTCACTATATGTTGAAACAAGGATTGGAAGAAACATTCATTGTTCTTGAATACAAAGTAGGTGATATGGATATCAGATGCAATATCTGTAATCTACTAGACAACCTGTCAACGGGTCTTTCCATAGCTGGATTGGTCGTCTTATTGGCCTAGGTTGCAAACGGTTGCTTAATCAAGGGTTGAGCAACTAAACAACCTTAACCTACACCTTATTTTTTGATTATGGGCTTTTGTCTACAACTATTTATGTTATTTGGTTCTGTCAACTTGGTTAGGATGGCAAATGGTTGACTAACCTAAAAATTATTTAATTTATATATTGACTACAACGACAATCATATCTATTGCAAGAATGTGTTTCGTTAATATCGGAACCTCTAAAAATACCATGTTCTCCTGCTTCATGATTACAATATCTACAATTATTAATTTTTATCATTATTTTTATAGGGGAAAAAGGTATATAAACCTTTACTAAAATTTGGAAACATGTTTTTTCTTGATGTCAAGTTTTCTTTTTGTCGTTTTGTCAATACCATTACCTGTTATTTATCTTACTAACTGAATCCCAACAACTGATTTAAACAACATAAGAAACAACAGAACTGGGGTTTGCTTCTTTACAAAACCTTAAAAAGAGACAACTTCAATTTTTAAAGATTTTTTCCCACAAGCTTTCGTTATCAGATGGATAATCTGTTATCACACCCAATCACAACCCTATTCCATATAGAGGTGCAATATCGCCTGTTCTATAGCTTGTTGTTTTTCCTTTTCTGGTATTCGTTTTAATTCTTTTGATTTTGGTTTAGTGAGTGGATTTGTCCTAAATTTCTCTACAGAATTGTCTCTTTTTTCTACTTCATTAGGATTTAGTTGAATCATTTTGTGAACTATCTCCTTTTGAATCGCCTATTGTCCTTCTTTTTTATAGGCATTTATGGCATCTTGTTTATTTTCTTCTTTAATACCATCTAGAAAAGGGTGTTTTTCTAAATCCTTTACCATGAATTCTAGTTTTACAAAATAGATTGTTAATGGAATAGATATAAAAACTAAGATAGCGTTTATCCATTCTCCATACGTTATGATGGTTGTTGATTTCTGCCACACTAAATATTGGTCTTCTTAATGATGAATAGAAAAAAATTAGGTGAGGGCGTCTTTTGCCTTTTCTTTTGCCTTGTTAAGTGTTTCAGAACTTGGTTTTCCTTCTGCGTGGTCTTCTGCAGTTTCAGCCTTTGCTTTGGAGTCTTGTTGGGTGTTTTTTATTTTCTTTGTTGCATCATCTATAATATCGCTCATTGATACCTGTTATTCAATATAGTATATAATCTAGTTACTGCCCCATTTTGACCACCCAGAAATAACGCACTATAAGTGAACAGAACCAAATTAAGTATCTTTGGCCAATAAAATTTGTATCTTACATTTTCATGATATTATATATAAATCAAACACAAAGCACTTCAGAAAAAGTGACCTTAACTAATATATCTTACTTTTCAATAGGGTTACCAAGGCTGTTTCCCCACTCAAGCCATGATCCGTCGTAACTCTTTACATTAGGATACCCTAAAAGATATGTCAGAACAAACCAGGTAAAAGATGCCCTCTCCCCTATCCCGCAATATGTTATGACTTCCTTATCTGGCGTGACACTATGTGATTCATATATTTTCCTTAGCTCTTCTGCAGACTTGAAGGTGCCGTCATCATATACCATCCAACTCCAAGGTACATTCACTGCACCTGGAATATGTCCACCGACCTGACCGTATTCCGAAGAATATTCTGATGGGGCTAAAGTTTTTCCATCATACTCATCATTGGTTCTAACATCAACCAGTACTCTGCCCTGAGAACCAATAGATTCTTTTACATAGTCCATCAAAACTCTTATGCTTTTATTAGGGGAGGAGGCTTTGAATGTCCCTCTTGTATAAGTCGGAATGTCCATACTAAATGGCCGGTCTTCCTCAAACCATTTCTTACGTGAACCATTCATCAACCTGATATCGCCATAGCCATAATACTTGAATATCCAGAAGGCAAATGCTGCAAACCAGTTCTTGAAGTCGCCATAAACAATCAGTATGGTTTCATTGTTTATGCCAGCTTTTTGAACTAGGTCCTCAAAAACCTCCTTTGAAATTATGTCACGCTTAGTTGAGTCAACCAATTCTAGTTTCCAGTCAAAGAGTACTGCTCCTGGAATGTGACCGAGTAAGTAACTTGTGGAGGGATTATAGTCAACCTCTATAATTCGTACTTTTGGATCCTTTAAATGGTCGTTTATCCATTGCGTACTAACCAAGACGTTAGAATACGCATACTCCATTATAATACACTGGTTTCCATATAGAATTACACTGACCGACTCTTTAATTGTTTCTTGAATAAAATGTAATGGAACGTTATAGCCATATTGTAATAGGATATATTGTTAATTTTTATTTTTTTGGGTTTAGAACATATTATTGAGGCTGCCATGCTAAAAAGATTAGATTGGCTTTTTATGTAAGGATTTCTTATAGAACATAGAAACTTGTTCTCAGGGCCGAATTTCAATGAGTATATTTCTGAGGGAAAAAAGTTGGACTTTAGTATGTGTTGGAGAGGTGTGCGAGAAGATGCGTCTGTTGTAATCAACCACATAAATTGCCAAGAAAAACACATGCATGATAAAGACAAACAAGTTCCTTTCAATCACAATAGTTTTCCACAAATCACGGATTTTCAAACACATATTACGGAAACTGAGACCAGGATCTTGGAAGCGTTTGAAAAAGGCTCTGGACTGAGTCCCAAAATAGAAACATCTGAACAGTTTTTGTTGCAGCATGTAGGTTCCAAACTGAAACTTGTTGTACTTTATGTCGATTTAGTCGACTCTACACTAATGACAAGGAATTTTTCTGTTGATAAGTTAGCTACGATAATTCAAATGTTTACGCAGGAAATGTCTGTCGCAGTATCCAATTTTAATGGCCAGGTGTTAAAATATGTTGGGGATGCAGTAATAGCTTATTTTCCTATGGATAAAAGCAATTCTCTCTCTTGCAATTCTGCAATAAAGTGTGCTCTATATATGATTGCCATCCTTGAGCAAATAATAAATCCTGTTCTAATGCGAAATAATTATGAACAATTGCAAGTAAAGATAGGAATTGACGCTAGTGAACATTCAATTATTCAATATGTGTTAGGAGAAAAATCATATATTGATATTTTGGGTTATGGCATAAGTATGGCAGCCAAATTAACCAAACTGGCAAAACCCAACAAAATAGTTACAAGCCATACGGTTTATTTGAACATGCACAATTCACTAAGAAAAAACTTCTCGGAACTGGAGATTGCGCCTACGATATGGAAATATATAGATAAAAAAACCCAACCTGGGATTTGGATTTCATTTGATGGCATGTAAAAGGATGGTGTTTATTTACTGTATGACCTAAAGTCATTGTTCATAAAAAAATAATTTATTTCACAAAATTCTGATTGGTAGTGTATTTAGAATTTTTAGATGATTTGGTAAAATGTTGGCGCAGCTCCAATGGATAACATAATAATTGAAGATTAATCTATAACACAAAAAAATATTTTAGGTAATCCTGTCTCCTTTTTGCTTGTTTAATGATCCGGTTACTCAGATTGTTTGACTCCAAATAATCAGTGGATAACCTTACATAATTATTGGACAATTCTCTGATCCATTCTTTCTCTTTATCTTTGATATCGCGTATTTCCTTTGAAGGTACCCCTCCCCAAAGCTTTCCTGAGGGAATGTTTGTTCCTGGCTTTACAACCGACCCTGCTGCCAATATTGACCACTCCCCTATCCTAGATTGATCCGTCACAACCGATCCATTACCAATTAGAACGTTATCATTCACCACACAGCCATGTAATGTAACCGAGTGACCTACAGTCACATTTTTACCAACCAACGTTGGAAACTTATTGGTAGTAACATGAACGACACTGTTATTTTGTATATTGGTATTACGACCAATTCGGATATGAAATACATCTCCCCTTATGACAGTGCCAAACCAGGCAGAAGAATGTGAACCCAATTCTACATCTCCGATAATGGTAGAATTATCTGCTATAAAACAACCTTGACTTATCTTTGGTTCCTTGCCCTTAAATGATATTATAGCCATACTGAATTTTTTTTATTACCCTTCTTTAAAAAGCGTTTATAACAACACAATAACTTTAAACATGGAGTTCATCCTGCAGGTGAATGTTACTTTATTAAAAAACCAAATAAATCCAAATGCAATGTGCATTGGGTTCACATATTTTTTAAGAATCAAAAGACGGGCACATTTTATTCCCCTGCTAACTGTTTCATGATTGCCTAATAATGATATGGATATGACTAGATGCCAAAAAATTTTTTCCCTGTTGAGTGGTTTGTTTGCATTTCTATGAATTGAAATCAAATCACAGAAAGAACAACTTTTCAAAAAATATTTCATTCCTGTAGATTTACTCGTTATCATGGGTGTCTGTTGATTACGGGTTATTTGTATAATGCTTTCAATCCAATATTTTCATATGTCTTGCCAAACCGAACATAAGGGAAATAAATAGAACCTGACCACTTTTTATTGTTATATGCTCTTGAAAATTATTCTGTCAAACGGTTACATGATGCCGTGTCTTTTTTCAGGCGATAGTTTGGCCATAATATCGAGCATTGGTGTAGATATTGGTAATGGTAAAGATCACTAAGCATAAACAAATTGTCACGGTATGGCAAACTCAATGTTTTACAGAGAACAAACAGAAGGGTTGTTCCTCCCAAGATGATGACGGTACTATTGATTAAACAATGAATTAAACAATCAAAAAACCGGAAAAAACCGAAATAATGTATATCATGACAATAAATTAAATAGAATTAGATATCCTATAATTTAGGAACTTGATTTCCACAATCAACCTTCCTTTACATGGTGGGCATGCGCCGGCATATTTGGTTCAACGAATGGCTAGACTTTCCTACGCTATATCAAAGGTAATTATAGATGAGTATGGTCAACATTTGTTTCTAAATAGATTAGCCGACCCATTGTGGTTTCAGGCATTTGGATGTGTCCTGGGATTTGATTGGCATTCTTCAGGGGTTACAACTGTGCTTACAGGTGTTTTAAAACAATCAATCAGTGCTGGTGTTCATGGAATATCTATTGCAGGCGGAAAAGGAAAGAAGGCTACCCAAACAAAACATGAAATTCCACAGATCGCAGAGAGGGATTACAATCTATCTTCAGCCAAAATTGATAAACTCCTGTATGCTAGTAGAATGACAGCAAAGGTGGATAGTGCCGCAATACAGGATGACTATTCATTATATCATCATGCAATTCTTTTCGATGAATATGGAGATTGGACTGTCGTGCAGCAAGGGATGAACCCAAATACTAAAATGGCAAGAAGGTATCATTGGATTTCAGATGATATCAAGAGCTTTGTGTCTGAACCTCATGTAGGGATTATAAGCGAACACAAAAATCCAAACACTCTTGACATGACATCAACTAATTCAGTTGAAAATCAAAAAATGTGTGTTGAATTGGCAAAAGGGGATTTTCATAACTTGCAATCCTCCGCATACAAAGTAGTGGAGATAACAAAAAGGCCCACCACGGAAACCAACAATGCTTCCCTAGACAGTTGGATTGCAGCAGATGGTGCCAGTAATGGAGGTTACGTATCTAATGGCAAAAAGGAAACTATGCATTTTACCGAACACTATGAGATGCCTCGCAAGCTTAACTGGAGCGTGTTTAAAAAAATTTACGACATACAGCCCCAAAACTACGAGCAGCTAATCTCTATTCCAGGAGTAGGACCAGCAAGTGTAAGAGCACTTTCTCTTATAGGCGAAATAATCTTTGGAAGCAAAGCATCATGGCAGGATCCAGTAAAGTATAATTTTGCACATGGCGGTAAGGATGGTGTTCCGTATCCTGTGGCGCGTAAAACATATGATAAATCTATCAGTTATCTATTTTCTGCAATTGAGGGGGCAGAAATACAAAGAGGGGAGAGAGTCGAGGCTTTGAAGAAACTGGCTGAATACTCAAGCAGAATGTTTAATCAAAAAAAAGATAAAAAGAAATCTCATGACTAACAAAAAATTCCTCTAACAGTGGATGACGCAAAAACCGACAACTATTGATTTCAATATCTGTGCGGGATATCCCTGAATTTATGTAATAGAACATGACAAAACAAAATTAAATCGTAACTTGTGGACAGGCTATCCGTTCTTTGGTATTGCTTGATCTATTCGTAAATACACAACATTGCAACTATGGATTCAAATAGAGGTAAATTATATCGATATATTCAATAATGCCTTGAAGTGGATTTGTATTCCTTACCATATCCCAAATAAGGGATTGCTTTAGACCACGAAAAATAAAATATCTGCTGCTATCACTTATTTAGGCAATCATCACAAACCCAAACATTATCAACATATTTTCCTTTTTTAATTTGCCCCTCTTTTTCTACCTCCGGGTCCACATGATCGATAACTGAGACGCCGCATACATTGCAAGAAGGCAAGACTTGTTTGACCATAAGAATAGTTTAGTACACAATCATTTTTAAGAGTTTAAGGGTCAGTGAAAAAAAACAAAGCAATTTAATTTCAAAGTATGTCTATAGTAAATATAAGCGTAAAATGCCTTTACTTCCTTGAAGGTCAATCAATCCTCCTAAAACCTTATGGTTTGCTATTTGGGCATTACTGTATTGTTGTGGTTTTAGTACATATGTCTTTGTTTGATTTTCACTGTCTTTTATGGCATCGACCTTTAAGAAAAAGTCTACTTTTTCCACATTGGAATTAGTACTGCCAATTTCTTCAGGAATTTTTAAATTGAATTTCAGAAAAACCTGGTCTTCTGACACTAATATATAGGTTGAAGACCTGGCAATTTTTGCTCCTATCAAGTCGCCCACATTTGTATTGATTGCTCCCGAGCTGTATAGCTGAGAAGTATGATTACCACTGGCTAGTTGATTTTTTTCTTGAATTTTAATGTCAAGAGTGTAATTGGTAGGAAAATCCAATTGGGCATTACTATTTTGAGTTAGGGTAAATAACAATAATTCTATCATGATTGAAACTAAAATGAATGTGGATATGTACAATATCAGCAATTATTACAGTGTATTTAAAAACTTAACTTAATTCATTTAGTGCCAAAAGGCATAGCAATACAATTCAAAATCAATATTGTCTAGTGATGCTGTGTTTTGCACGTTTTGACATGTGCATCTACCAATTTTAAATTTCACTTTTGCTCTTTTTTCATTCAGCCCATTCCTGGGGCCATATCCTAGCAAAATTGTCTCACAACTGTGTAGTAACGACAACAGGCTTTGCTTACCTGTTTTTATTCAGCAATCAATATAATTTTTTATTCAAAAACAATTTATACGTAGGATACAGTGAGCCAAGGCACTTTGGAAATATTATTTATAATACAGTTATTAAACTAATAGCTAAATTTGAATTACAAATGGATGGCGTTAAGTAATACTACAATTGGTACATTAATGGC
Organism: uncultured Nitrososphaeraceae archaeon; assembly: GCA_963779615.1. Taxonomy (GTDB): domain Archaea; phylum Thermoproteota; class Nitrososphaeria; order Nitrososphaerales; family Nitrososphaeraceae; genus Nitrosocosmicus. The sequence goes on along the minus strand of CAVZZA010000003.1, from coordinate 65,662 downwards.
GTCCCTTGATAGAAACATTGTTATCATTGCCTTACCCGCAATAGCGTACGATCTCCATGCATCGCTTCTGACACTTGTATGGATAGCTATTGGATACTGGGTAGTGACTGCATCTGTACTTTTAACTTTTGGTAGGCTAGCCGATATGTTTGGACGAGTCAAATTGTATAATATGGGCTTTGCAGTATTTACCGTCGGTTCTGCCCTATGTAGCATTTCCAGTACTGGAGAACAGTTGATAATGTTTCGAGTTGTTCAAGCCGTAGGGGCGGCATTTCTCTTCTCAAATAGTGCTGCAATCATTACAGATGTTTTCCCAGAAAATGAGAGGGGAAGAGCATTGGGTTTAAACCAGATATCTATAGTTGTAGGTTCTGTAATAGGGCTTGCCCTTGGAGGGTTTTTGACTTCATATTTAGGGTGGAGATCCATATTCTGGATAAATATGCCTATAGGGATATTTGCGACCCTTTGGGCATACTCCAAGCTAAAAGAATTGGGTACAATTAAAAAAGAGAAAATAGATTGGCTAGGAAACGCTGTATTTTCTGGAGGAATGCTTCTTCTTTTGGTTGGAATAACTTTTGGGGCATTTCAGGTTATTGATCAGTTAAAAATTTGTTTAGTTATTTTGGGAGGCTCTGCCCTACTAACCTTGTTTTACTTTGTGGAGAAAAAAGTGTCAAAACCAATGTTTGATTTTTCTTTATTTAGAATAAATCTTTTTACCAGTAGTAATATCGCTATATTTCTCAACGCATTAGCCAGGGGAGCCTTTACATTGGTTATGGTGTTTTATCTTCAGGGGCCATCAATGAGACTCGGTTCCCTCGACGCAGGAATCTATCTGATCCCAGTTTCCCTGGCATTGGCTGCCTTTGCGCCAATAAGTGGATGGTTATACGATAAATACAACTTTACCTTAATCGCACCTGCGGGGTTGCTTATATCTGCAGCAGGTTTTTTTATACTTTCCTCGGTAGGTGCAACAATGTCCTTTTATGATTCTGTGTTGCCTTTGGTCTTGGTAGGGGCTGGAATGGGAATATTTGCATCGCCTAATAGAACTATAATCATGAATTCTGTTCCATCTTTTAGAAGAGGAGTGGCGGCAGGTATAAGTACCACGTTGGTTATGACAGGAAGTGCATTCAGCATTGGTCTGGTATTTTTGGTATTTACTCATATTATGCCATTACATGAGACTCAAAATATCTTTTCAGGATCCTTTGATGCATTAAATATTGACACAATGAAAGTTGACGCATTTGTGACCTCTTTACAGGCCATCTTCCTGATATCGGCGATTCTTATGGTAGTTTCAACTATCCCGTTTATTATGAAATTATGTTATGAAAGGTACCAGAAAATTAATAATTAAATTACTGAATGCCTGCAAAACATTGCTAGTTTGCCTCCTTTATGGCGATATAGGATTTCAATGCATTTGATAATCGTTACAATCTGTCTGTTGGATGATCTGTGATTTACAGGGCGAGTTGCGTCATTTGAAAATATAATTTAAAGGGTAAAAAAAGTGAAAAGAAGAAAAAAATTGAAGCCGCAAAGCACATAATAACATGGAAAAATGATACTCTTAATTGATGCGATGTTGTTTAATGAAGTTTTAACGTTAACCTATAGAAACCTTGTAGCTTCTATCGATAAGGTGTTTTTGATATGGCAAGTTGTCTTTCCTACTTTTTATATATTTGTATCAGGATATGCATATTCTGGATTAATTGGAAATCAAGGAGTGCAAATAGGCGATATACTCGTTTCATATCCCTCGTATTTGGCCGTGGGAATGATTGGTTTTAATGTTATGAATAGCAGTACTGTTACTGGAAGCATTATTTGGAGTGATAAGAGGAACGGCATGTTTCAGCAATTGCTTGTCTTGCCTTTTACAAAACTCCAATACATAATCGGTAATCTTGTTACCATTATGATTATGGGGCTGGCTAGCGCTGCATTGATCCTAGTGGTTGGCCTTCCGACTATGGTAGGCAATGCAAATCCCACAATGGTGAGTATACCTTTTACAATTTTTGCCATAGTCATCGGTGCAGTATTTTTTGGGTCTGTTACAGTAATAATATCCACAAGGCTAAAAAGCAGTGAAGGATTTACTGTTATCAGTAATGGTGTTTTTTTGTTTTTCGCCTTTGCAAGTTCTACATTTTATCCTGCGGAATCAGTACCTGAACCTCTAAAGACAGCCTTCTACATTAATCCTCTAACCTATATAGTAGATATAACCAGGGCGGGGATATACTCACAAATTACTGGCTTTACTGCTATTGAAGTCGTTATTATTTCAGTGATTTCGTCCATAGCTTTTTTAATCGCCGCCATTTCTATGTTGAAAGTAAAAGTGTAAAACAATTTGTCGGAGTTTTTATTTTATTGCTTTTCATTGCTTACCATATTTAGGAATATTTCTTCTAAAGAAGGAGATTTGATTGCGATGCTTTCTATCTGTATATTGTTTTTTGAAAAGCCTTCAATTATTTTAATTAAAACCTGTTGGGGATTTAAAGACTTTATCTTAAAACTGTGCACCCCATCAATTTCAACTTGTGAATCAAAAGCGGTGTCCTTTAATAAAGGAAAGATTGATTTGGCGGAAATATCCTTTACCCCTAACTCGATAATTTTGTTCACATCATATTTATTCTTTAATCCGCTAGGTGTATCAAAAGCAATTATTTTTCCTCTGTTGATGATGGCTATTTCATCGCATAAATATTCTGCTTCTTCCATTATGTGAGTTGTAAAAAAAACAGTAAGGCCCAACTTTACCTGACTTTTGATATAATCCAAGAGCATTCTCCTTGCAGAGGGATCCAACCCAACTGTAGGCTCATCTAAAAAAAGCAATTTCATGTCATGGATAAATTCCCTTGCAACTTGAACCCTTCTTCTTTGACCTATTGAGAGCTCGTCATTATTTGTTTTCCGAATTTCTTGCAGGTCAAACACCTCAATTATTTCATTTACTTTGTCTTTCCTTTTCTTCCCTTTGATCCCCCATAGCAATCCATACAGGTCCAGGGCTTTTTCCACTGTCAAATGATTCTCCGAACTTGGCTGTTGAGATATCACGCCTATTTTCTTTCTTATTTCAACGGCAAATTTTGTGATATCTTTTCCAAAGATATGCACGTTCCCGGAAGTTGGGTTAAGTAATGTGGTTAATATCTTTATCGTTGTGCTCTTGCCAGCCCCGTTCGGCCCAAGGAATCCGAATATCTTACCATACTCCACATTGAATGAAATGCCATCCAGTGCAACTTTTTTGTGTGCGTATTCTTTTCTCAAATTGGAAACTGAAATACAGTACTTCTTGTCAACTTTTTCACTCAAAATATTGTTATGTGTTAAATACCTGAGTTAATATGAAGCTACTTTAGCATCCACCTCCAATAATTAATGGGAGAATGTGTTACGGAATGGCGTTTTCTGGGTGTATTGCTTATTGTTCGGTATAAAAATCCAAAAAAATAATCTGTAAAAACTGTATGGAAATGCCTAATACTGATAACTTGTCGCAAACCAAATTGTATTCTACACTGGTACTAAATCAAAATATCTTATTTATTATTGTTAACAAAACTAGTAATGAACTAATTCTGATAAAAGGCTTAAGTGTTTATATATAAATTATTTGTGGAATGAATATGGAAACTGACCAAGATTTGGAGGAATTAAAAAAAGAGCATGAAAAAGAAGAAGAGGAACAAAGAGAAAAATTGGAAGGGGAAGAAGAGTAGTGGCACAAACAAAATAAGCCGTTACTACCTCTTTAAGATTATGAGTACTTCATGGCTGTGTTTTTTCTAAAACAAAATAATAAAAAACCCAAATATTCTCTTTTATAATACCATGATAATGTTAATCTATGAACATGACAATTAAAGGCTATGCATAAGAAAAAAAACAAGAAATAGAGTAATAAGTTATTCAAGGTGAATGTATTGAAAAATTCTATATATCTATTATTGCCTTTCACAGTCTCTACCTAATGCCTGTAATAACAAATCCGTTTTATGGGGTGTTGCTAAATGTCGATGTGAAATTCTTAGATTGGCATCATTACCAATCGTGTTGGTCTCCTAACGTATTGACGCTTGCTGTTGTCCTAAATCTATTTTCACCAACTAATGCTAAAAGATAAAGCAGTACAACAGTTTATTTTAGATCAATTAAATTTTGTTACAGTATTGTAGATAGTTGAAAACCTTGTCATGTTCATTAATGAAATATAGGCGTTATATGTTGAAAGAAAATACAATACTATTTTTTTTAGATGCCAATCTCGTTATCTTTTTTTTTCAATAATGTCTTTCTTATCTTGATTGGGATGTCATGATAAGCCGCCAGCGCTATCGCATCAGACGCGCGGTAGTTTCTCAGGATCTGGATTTCTTTTTTTCTGTTTTGAAAATATAGGTTAGCCCGCAAAGCCGAATCACTTTGATATATTCTTACCTCAATTAAAAGTAAATCATGCATTACCGCGATTTCTTCAACCAGATTGTACATGGTAGGTACGTCATTTTTTTTTCCCTGTTGAAACAGAGCTATGTGTCCTGCTACCTCCCCCGAGAATGCAACAATAGGAAACTCCACACCGTCGATGGATTTTAAGATAACGGCGCCCTCCAATCCCATTGTGTCAAGAAAGCCAATGTTATTGATTCTTGCCTCAATGAATTCCGTGTCATCTTCTGAAAATAATCTGTCAGGCATCCTCTTTACCTTCTAAAATACTTGTCCTGAGTGTGGATAAATATTGCTAATGGGATCCTTATGCAAATATACATATATGTACATATGTTAACAACTATAAATATATCAGTCAAATGCCTTTTTATTAGTACTGTGATTTCTTTTTATTAATGCCCAAAAAATACCTGTTCACAGTTACATGTGCTTAAATGTCATTTTCAATACCCGTATTCATTAATAAAAATAAGCCAATTCTTTTAATCAAACACTAGCCATGTCTAAGGAATTGAAATCAATCAATTGTATTGCTTTATTAAGATAAAGGGAAAATGCAACCTAAATTACAAAGTTAAATAGGATTAGCGTCTTTTGCGATATCAAAATAAAGGAAAAGCAGTAAAACCAAAGGAATTCGTTAATGTTTATTTAATGACTTGTTTTTCCGTTTTATTCCTGATAAAGTTAAAAGGAAGATTACAATTGAGTTAAGATAATGGCAAATTATGAATCTATAAAAGACAGCGTAGAAAATAATGGGGAGGTAATGATCCGATTGGGTTCTGGTGAAGAGCTTGAGTTGCACAAACATAATGTAAAGTTTGATGACAATACAAAGGAAATTATTGTGGATGCGGGTACCGAAACTTATTGGATTACTGCCGAAAACATTGTGTACCATTGGATACATAAAGAAGGCGTAAAAAAAGAATAATTACCCTTTTTTTTATTATTTTGGATTGTGTTTGTTATTTTTAGGTAATTCAGTTTAGTTAGGATATGATGATTTGTTGAAGGTTGATCTTCAAGCGTTTTGGAATTTTCATTCCCCCCTCTTGCATATAATTCTTCTATTTCAACAAACAAAACGGTTTTTTTTCAGATAAATTATACAAGCAAAAGATAAATCTAACTTTATTGAATTTTAAAAGCCACGCTTCTTATAATTCCTATCGATACAGTTATAGTTCATAATTTTGATGTAAGAGCGAATAACCATTCAAAAGTTAAAAATATTATACAAATAAAATTAAGAACTGAGAAAAATGTCTGCAATGGTAAAAATGTCTGCAATGGTAAAAATGTTAGTTAACCATAAAAGTTTTAATTATTTCATAACTATAGTTATATTGATACAAGCAGCCGTATTGGCGTTAGAAACAATTTCTGAATTTAACAGCTATTTTTTGCTCTTTGAGTCAATCAACATTTTCGTATTATCTGTTTTTATGATTGAGGCCGGACTAAAGATGGTTTCCTCGTACCCAAATGTTTTCAAATACTTTAAAGACGGATGGAACATATTGGATTTCTCAATTATCGTACTGTCACTTTTGCCCCTTGGTGGTGGTTATTCCACTGTCGCCAGGTTGATTAGACTATTGCGAGTTACCCGTTTAACAAATCGATCCAGGGAAATGTCAATTGTGGTTATGACGATAATTAAGTCAATTCCAAGCATGGTAAACATTTTTTTACTTTTGTCTCTTCTTTTTTTTATCTACGGTATTGCGGGGTTTCATTTATTTAACAATATAGATCCAGAACATTGGAACACACTGCCGAGGTCTGTTTTAACGTTGTTTCAAATACTGACATTGGAAGGCTGGGTTGAGGTAATGTCTCCTGCAACAACTGTGAATCCGTTTTATGGGCTTTTCTTCATAAGCTTTATAGTGATAGGAACGTTTATTGTTATCAATATATTTGTTGCAGTGATTGTAAGGAAATCCGAAGAGGCATACAAGCAATTAGAAAATGAAATTATGCAGCCTGCGACCCAAAAAGAGATACTATTGGAAATAAAAGAAATCAGAAAAAAAATTGAAGATCTGGAGTTAAAGTTATCTGATTAATTAATTGCAATGGCATTTAAAATGAGTGCTTTATTTACAGTGCTGTCTACATGAAATTCTTAGGTAGTATACACAATAACTACAATTTGAATGGGATGATCCTTTTCTTGTTTGGAGAAAAATGCAGAGACTGTTTTGTATTGGATGCATGCTTTGTGTTTTTGCTTTATTTGGAGTAACTTAATTGCCAGTAAAAGTTTTTAAAAAGGCATTTTCATACAAAGCTGCTGAAATTGAGACATGAGTAAAAGCTCCTTTAGATTTTTTATAGATAATCCCCTCAAACCATATGTGCCAATACAGATTTCATTAAAAGTTATGTTTGGTTAAATGCGTTATATCCAAAAAGATGTAACCTGGAAGATGCAATTTTTTACCATTCCTTCTTAAAAAGACAATATTGTGGTAAATGAAAAAAAAGTTTATAAACAAATCTATGTTGTTTTAGGTGACTATCTATGTGTCTATAGTACAGAGTTTTTTATAATATTTTATTTCAATGCTTTGTTGAAATGAATTATAATCAAGGGTAAAAAGAATATAGGAAAATTTATTGTGTGTATCGATAAAATCCAAACGTAGGGTTTTGACACACTTTAATTGAATCTATATTTTTCGAAAGTGCAATTTCTTTTACATACTCGAACATGTTAAATAAAAACATTATGAGAAAACCCTTTTGGGAAAACCAATCTAATTACTTGTTTTCATAAAGTTCAATTTCAACAGGTCCCCCTGCCGATAGAGATGAAAATCGAACCTCTGCCCTCCCATTGTTCTCAATTGCATTAGTTGTAAACACTTCACCTTCAAATTCAAACCTGACAGGCCTGTGAGCCCAATTAAAAGGAACAACAGCCACTAACCCAAGACCTGGTTCTTGTGTAAATACTGTTTGATGAGTTGTTTTGTCTTTTGTCAATAAGGCTACTCGTTTGTATTATTATAAAAACTTGATTATGGCATTGGTTATCTTGATTTTTTTCTTTTACTAACTAAGATAACTAATAGAATAACAAACATTATTTGAGATAATTCTATAATGATTGCATTTTGGCCTATTGGTCCTCCCCTCCCAGTTATTGGGTTATCAGGTATCCTTGTTATTGCCCAGATGGTTATGAAAGCAATAGTTCCAGCAATTCCTATACAATCCCATTTTCTTCCCCAATTTCTTATAGTGGGTATTGCCCAAAAAATTTGGGCTAGACCTCCAACTAGAAAAAGAATTGTGGCGTTAAAATTGTTGGCAGGAACCATCATTATATGATAAAATCCTGCTATAATAGTAAAAATAGATGCAACAATTGCAATAATTGTCATGCAATTCACATGCGCTATTATGAATAAAACTATAAGAAGATCTTGTTTTCATGTTGCAAGATTGGGGCAATTCATAGATGGATGAAAATCCATATTCGTGAAGCAATAGTGAAGAATATCTGTAGAAAAACACGAATCATAGGTTCATTGGAATGTGAAACAAATTTGATTGATCGACTACCTAAATAAAATCTAAGGAGATGGAATCGATAGGCAAAATAAGTGTTGTTGATTTTGGGTTGCCAAAACAATATTCATTTGTACTAAATCTGGTTTCTCATGCTTTACAATCCAAATAGTTGAGCTGTTTATCTGATTGGCAACATCCACTGATTGTACAATAGGACGAAGCACAAAGTTTTGCCAAAAAATTGGATAATCCTCGGATCAAGGAGTATTCACTGATTTGAGACTGTAAGATGGAATATTCCAAGCTATTGACCTTGAAGTATTTTGAAAGGTCGATAGCCTCAAAACAGCAAAAATCTGATTTGAAAGCTGGACTTAAAAATAATATTAAACAGGCAGATACATCCCAATGCTGCATGTATAAATGGTTAAAATTAATGAACATACAATATTAAAGTTGAAGGGTGTGTGAATTACAATCTATTGATTTAACATCAATTAAAGGGAATAAGCACATAATCCAATTACCGTTTAGCAGTATACGGCTCCCATATCCAAAAGAAGGTGTTTTTAAGGTTTAATGCACATTAAATTTACATATTCTTTACAAGTAGTAATAATATGGCATTAGAAAATCTTAAAGTAGTTGCAGAAATCAGCATAATCCCGCTGGGAAAAAACTATTCAACTGATGCAATGCAAACAAGCATAAGTAGAGAGATAGCGTTTGCTTTTAAAGCAATTAAAAAACTCAAGGGGGTTAAAGTCAATCTAAATGCAATGGGAACGGAAATAGAGGCCAATAATATCCAGGACATATTAAAGTCAATTGAGGTGGCACATCAGGCTATAAAGGATTTGGGCGCCAAACGAATAGTTTCAACGATTCGCATAGACGAAAGACTTGATAAAATGGAAACACTAGAAGATAGAGTCAATTCAGTAAATGAAAAAATGACAGAACCATAGGAGTTTACATTGTTACCTCTGCCTAAGATGAACAACATGCTGAAAAGAAAAAGATGTGTATGTATCGGAGAACAATTTGTAATTCCTTCTCCCTCACATAAATCCTGCGTTTCTAAAAAAGATAATTGCAGGCAAATTGTGTTGGTGCTTTCTAAATTCAAAATGTTATTTCATCCTTGCCAGTGATGTATCAAACTGTCATGTCTCTAGATCCGAGTAATACTTCTTCATTTAGCTAGTAGTCAACGCATTAAAATTTATTAGTTAAGCACCTAATTTTGTTTCATGGTTTATCTGTAACAATCATTATCTCTTGGGAGCATTACCTTTTATTCTTTTAATTGGTGACGTCTTGCTTAGGTTGAAAATTTTGTTTATTGTCATTTTTCTTCTACCAACATCAGCTGATTGTTAAATTCTATGGCCAGGCTCTTTTGTCTAAGTGTGTTTCTTATGTCATTTGCAAATTCTATTATTTTTCCTTCGTCAATTTCGCCTATGTGAACTTCCACCCTTACATATTTTACCGGCTCAAACTTTTTCTCAAAATACCCATCAAACTCTATAAGTGACATACCACTATATTCTGAAGACAGGTTTCGTATAACCTCAAGGTATCCCTCCACCCTTGGTAGATAATATTTTATTGAGTTCCTAAGTATCTTTACGGTATAATTTACATTGTTATCTCTGTATTCGCTCATACCCATTAGTTAAATCAAAGTTATTTAATGTATCCAGAAGTGATAGTTAAGTGATTCTCATGTTTTATCTGTGTTTTGAAAGCATTTTAATTCAACATAATTTAAATCATGTTGCAATAGGTTTTAGTTTATTGAAACCAAGTTAATTTTTATACTTGAGTGTTGAGACTCAGGTATATCATGACTGACTTTAAAGATCGCAAAAAAGATAGTAACATTGGAAAAGTCGTCGTTGTTACTGGATCAGGTAAAGGTATTGGAAAATCTATTGCCAAGGAATTTGCTGAAAACGGCTACTCAGTTGTCTTGAATGCAAGAGATGAAGGCGAATTGAAAGAAGCTGCTAAAGAAATAATGCGCGAAACTATGGCAGATGACAATAACGTTATTTTCATATCTGGCGATGTGTCCAGGGAGGAAAACTGTAAATCGTTAATAGATGGAGCAATTAGCCGGTTTGGAAGAGTTGATGTATTGGTTAACAATGCCGGAATAAAAGGCGCGTCTAAGAAAATAACCGACTTAACTATAAGTGAGTGGAGTGAGGTTATGGACATAAATTTGAAAAGTACCTTTTTTTGTACAAGAGCGGCATTAAAACACATGTTAAAAATTAATATGGGAAATAACAACATTAACAATAATTTTTCAATCATCAATATTTCCTCTGTGCATGAATCGCTACCACAACCTGCATCAGTTCCATACGCTGCATCAAAAGGGGGAATGCAAATGTTTACTAAAACTGTGGCCTTGGATGTCGCAGAAAGCGGAATACGCGTCAACGGTATTGCGCCAGGCACTATAGACACGGATGTAAACAAAGAAGTGCTTAATGATGAACTCAAAAAAAAAACAGGAAGAGCAGAATATACCATTGCACAGGATCGGAAAACCAGATGAAGTGGCAAAGGTTGCCTTGTTTTTGGCTTCATCTGATGCAAGCTACATCACCGGAACAACAATCTATGTGGATGGAGGGATGTCTCTTACCTCATAGCTTTTTCCTTTTCCAAAAAAGTTTATTGCAACATCAAATTTTAAGGTTGTACTGCTAACCTTATTACCTTGATATAGTAAAATGAGGTAAAAGTTTTGGAAAAATAAAAAAAGGGATAATTTGTATTCTGTTTCTTTTTTGTATTTGATTTTATATTTTAGGATGTGTTAGAAGAATCAGAATCGAGTTTGGTCATGCCACGTTTACGTAATTGCTCATTTGCTTGTTCAGTATCTGTTCCTGTTTGACCTTCTTCTGTTATCTTTTGGTCTGAAGGATCTCTACGTACAGCAGTAGGTTCCCCTGCATTTATTTTTGCAGGTGTCATTGCTTCTTTATCTCTGTATTCTGTTAAGGGGTCATCTTTTCTCCCTATTTCGGTACCTGGGCCACCCTCTTCATATCTCCCATCTTGATTGGACGATGGTGAGTCAGAATATGATGAATCTGATGAGGATGATGATGGAGTTAATGTGTCCTTTGTTTTTTCTCCGACGCCTTTTGTTGTGTCTACAACTGCATCCTTAACATCCTTTGCTTTATCTTTAACCTTGTCTATGATTTCTCCCATTTATGCTCTAATGTATTATATTCTATATACTTTAAATAACTATATATTATAAAGAAACTACCCGCATTCCTAAAAATTTGTATTTTTGGGCGTGGTATTATATTTTTGTTGCAACTGGAAGTGCAAAACCAGATAAAATAAAAGTGAAAACCACACCCAGGTTAACCTAACATAGGTTATTGGCCATTTTATCAAAAATAACAAACCGGCATTATATTGTTACTGGCCTTGTGCCAGAGGATTCAATAATCAAATTCTTCATTTTTTTGTTTCTTGCCCTGAATTTTGGAGAAAAGGGCCAATAATCAATCATTTTCATAATGACAAATTAAATTATGTCGTAAAAGCTTTAATGTTGCGCTTGAAAATAAGATAAATATTTGCATATTCGCAAAGCACAACCTTCCGACAAGCATAAGGTTTTAAATTTTTGCCAAGACACTTTTGCTTGGGGGGACTATATCGACATAGTTTGGGATTCATGGGTAACCGACCCTTCTGGATTATTGCTTGTTGTAGACATGCCCAATTCGGGCACGTTGGTTTATGGTCCTGTTGCTGTATCTCATATCAGTTCATGTCCAAATAATGTCTTGTGGATTGAGGGTTTGAGAGTAAATGAAACTTGTAGGAATCAGGGAATAGCCACGTATCTTTTAAAGTATATGGTAAAATATGGGATTAAAAAGGGATTGGATGAGTCTTGTGCATTGGTATCCAATAAAAACGTAATTTCCAAAAGACTGTTTGAAAGGCATGGGTTTTCTGCAAATTCGGTTTGTAGATACTACAACATGAAAATAGGGAAAACTTTGCAATTCAATGGTCATTCATTGATTTTTAGATGTGCTAACATCCACGACATTAAACATATACAAAATTATCTGGATACTTCTGAAGTTTACTCAAAAATGGATGGCCGATATTTTAATGAATGGAAATTCTATAAGCTGAAAAATACCTTTGATGGTGTTTATGATTTGATATCTAAAGAAAAACTTTTTCTAATTGTGGACAAGAATGATAAAATTATCGGATTATCTGTAATAAATATAATAGGGAACAAGGATATATTTTGTAACGAGCCGTTACTGCAGATCTGCTACCTTGATTGTCTTGATTATTCTACATATCCTAATTTCGTTTATTTAATTATGGAAGCATTGGGTGCACATAACCAAATCAAAAACATCCATCTTTTTGTGGAAAATTCTATCGATTTAATCTCTATGTTCAATGACATCTGTATTGATAATTGTGAAGAATTCCTAATCTACAGTAAAAAGTTAACGTGATCACTAGCCAATATGAATTTTGTTTGAAAAAGGGCGCACAAAAAGATGCACTTGCCCGCTTATGGTGTGATTTAATATGGGCAATGTATCAGTTTTCAAATATTGTACAGTAAAGAACCTGTGGTTATAATGGTGTAATTGCGACAGCAGGTATTTTTTTGATAAAAAGGTGCCATGGGTAAGCAAACAGGTATTGCAGTGTTATGGTGAAAAGCATATCCTGTTGGATTCTGATTTTGAACCCAAAGTTTATGCTTTTCATTTGTATATTTTATAAATTTCTCCGCTATAATTCAAAACATAAAGAAAGCCATCCGGCCCTTCCTTTATATCGGTAACTACTCCAAATCCGCTACCAAGTATTATTGGAGTTTGATCATCGTCAGTATTTGCCACCCTATCAACTAAATCTCCCTGCAATGCCAAGCCGTTTCTGTCTTTGTTTAATTGGAAATTATAGAGATTGCCTGTATTGACGTCACCAATAAACATTGTATTTGCGTATTGCGGACCTAACTTTGATGACTGAAGAAATTGCAAAAATGTTACCCCAATGGTTCCCTCCCATACGAAATCGGGATCACGGTAATAAGAATTGGGAAATTGAACTAACTCGCTCTGTGGGTTAAAACCTTCTTCCGCAAGACCTGCAAGACCTTGTACCTTTACCCATCCGCTATTGAAGCCTTTATCTACCAAATTGATTTCATCGTTGGCGGTGCCTCCATTTTCAGTATCCCATAACTTTTTGGTAACAGGGTCAAAATCAAAGCCAAAACTGTTTCGTATGCCGTATGCATAGTAAAAATCCTTTATTTCTGGTTGTTTGTTTTGTGGGGAAGATGTGCCATTGTTGGATAAAGGCAATGGCTTTCCATCCTGTGTCATTCTCAGTATGCCGCTCGTTCCGTCAAGAGGACCACCATCTGCCATGTTCTGTGCCTGGCCATTTCTACCCCCAACGTCACCTATGGTTACGTAAAGATTGTTGTCAGGGCCAATCTCCAGTTTTCCTCCAACATGATTGTTTTCCTGCCCTCCAGAAGGCATATTTGCCGGCAGATTTAACAGTAGTTTTGGATTTACCAACGCGTCCCCTACCAAGTCATACCTGTAAATGCTGTCAACATCACTACCTTCACCATTTTCGCCATCCTCTGAATCAGGGGCAACATTTCCAGAAGCTTGCGTGTAGTACAAGAAAACATGAATTGGGTTATTTGGTTGAGTGCTGTTACTCTTACTTACTGCAATCCCAAGCATACCCCATTCTACTCCTTGGGAAACTTCAACTTGTAGTAGGGGCTTTGCCACAACTTTCCCATTGACTACCCTGTGTACAGTTCCATCATTCTTTTGTAAAACCAGGATGTCATCCGGACCCAAAAACGCCATACTTGTGGGATGGTCCAAACCCTCAGTTATCTTGATTGCCTTTAGAGATTGATCTTTAAAAGTAGGCCCGCTCTCTTCAGGAGTTGCTTTTGTGTAAGCACCACGTGCCTGCTGAATCTCGGTGAGTATTAACGGAGATAATATGGCTAAAATAATTAATGAAAGGATGATGAACTTCAAGTTTTTGCCTGGTATTTTTACTACACACCATTTAATAACGCTTGTTGTTGCATTTTTCTATTTGAATTTCACAGATTTCTTTCTTTTCCATGGCCCTTTCAGCAGCTAGCCACTTGATTTTTCCACCGAAAAGTAACGAATGCATTCAATGATGAAGGCGCGCACAAAGATACAAATGAAACAAACGCCAAAAGAAAATTTTCAACGGGTGGGGGGTAGGCTACTAACCGCTATAAATTGTTGAGTGTGTAGAGTCAAGTCTTGGCAATGTGATAATAATAAAAAAACCTTTTCTATATCGGCAGAACAAGACAAAACATTGTACCCTTGCCTGAAAATGTGAATGACTTGTTCGCCAATTTGATTCTTCTTTTGGCAAAAATGCCTGGTAATTGACAACACCTAAAAAATTTTATGTTTACAAATGACGGTGATTTGTGTTATTGGTTCTGCAATAGATTTCCATTAATTTAATGTGTAGGATGCGAGCTGAAAAAGGGGTCTGAACTACCATTAATACTAAAGATATAAACAAATTCTCGTAAATCAAAGGAACTTTTGATTTAAAAGGTTTTATTAGTGGTGATGTAAATTGCGCCCATGAGCGGATTGAGAAATTTTAATATCTATATTACGTCCGCCCTGTGTGTCGTTACTAATCCAAGATCTCATATTATTGTTTTTAGTTGAGGACTTGGTTCTATCTTCAAACTTTCTTCAACAATGCCTATTCATCATAGGCTGGTTAATCGTTAGCCCTTCCAATTGGACTGTAGATTTACCACTCTTGACAAATGCATCAACACCCAACCACACCGTGACTCCACAGACATGTTCTTCATTAGGGACTCTAGCAGTGCCTTCTCAAATCTTGTTCCGTGTATCTCATCATTTTTTTTATCCGTATAGTCAGACAAAGCACCAATTGCCTTAACGTTAAAACTTTTGCATTGCCTGTTTAGTAATGTACAATTGGCATGTGGCTTTACTGTTTCAATAGCAAGCCATTTTCTGCAAATATGAAAAGGATGATATGTCCTTGTTGTCATGGATGTCTGGAAGGTTTAGCCCACCTTCACTAATTGTTATCATATGGGTAACTTAAAAAAAAGGGCATGGTATTGAAGACGACTGGTATCAACTTAGTGTTATTAATTAAAGGAATAGAAATAACCACTGCATTATTTTAGTAAATTATGGGTAAACCAATGCATTAAACAAAATTCTGTGTGTGAAAACTTAAAAATGCTTGATAATTTATCTTCAATTCATGTCTTTTCAGCCTTTAATAATATGTATTCAATAATCCCCTGATTAGAGGCGGCCTTCATTTTTAAAATTGACCTGTAGAGTATAGTTTCAAGAAACTTTGGGTATTCTGTAATAATTATGTTTTTTAATTTTTCCCTGTTATCTATATAATACCTAGCCAGGGGCTCGTATACATTCGAGCCTATGTATTTGATATCTTTAATCTGAAAGCCATGTGCTTTTACCATTGATATGACAAATTTTAATCTGTAGTGTTCAGACGCCCAAGTAACCGAGAGTATCCCTAGCTTTGCAAAAAGGGGTAGCGATAGGAAAGAGCCATCTGTTATAACTGGAACTGCCATTACTAAAAGACCTTCTTGCCTTAATACCCTGTTTGATTCCTGAACAAATTGTACTAGTGGCTTAAAATGTTGAGCAGATTCAAAAGCAATTACCCTGTCCATTGATTTACTTTTTACTGGTAACATTGTAGAGGTGGCATTTAAATGGAGAAAGTTGTGAATGCTTGAATTGTCAACCGTGTCTGATACAATAGCCTTCACCATTTTTTTATTGTTAAATTTTGAAGCAGCTCCGACGGCAGCAGTCTTTAGTTGCTCTAAGTTTATGTTTATACAAATGATTTCAAGAGAATCGTATTGCGATTTCCATTGAATTGCAGGGGCAGAGTATCCACTTCCAGCATCTATCAATGTTCTTGCCGTTTTCAGGGAAGCAAATTCTCCAACCATATTGGACAGTGTATATTGCGCCTGCAAAGGGTTTTGAGTATCGTTGTCCCAATATCCAAAATTGAGCATATCTCCACCACTTGTAATTTGCATTAGCCTTGAAAACGTGTTGTAAAGGTTAACAACATCTTGTTCATTGCGTCTAAAAGTGGATAAAAACAGTTCAAGCATATCGGTCAAAAGCAATATCTAATACTACTAGATGGGTACCTTAATTTGTTTAATTGAATTAAAAGGCAAAATATGCTATAGAATAGGGAGGCTATTTATACTGTAAATTATAAAATGTCTGAAAACAATCTCAATCAATTCTTTGCGGGCTTGGTTTCCATTTTTTGTTTTTTCATTGCATGCCCTCTGTAAATTATTTTGCCACATATGACGGGTGCCGGTTTTTTAATGTTAGTAAAGACCAAAAACCAATAATTGTTGGCATCAAAGACTCTTGTAAAGATTCACCTATATGGCATCCCCCAGTTTTGCCTTGCGATAACATGGTTACAAAATCTCAATAACAGCCCCCAAACAATAACAAATTGTTTGTTTTTCGTCCAGAATAGTGACGAGTTTGATCCTGTGGTGAATTTGAATTAGATTTAACATTACAATTTTTCCTCTAATTAGGAAAAAATGTAATCTTGTTGGTTATAGAAATATAGAATCATCGAAACATTCCATGGGATGAAACAAAATTGATCGTGGTGTACTTTGATAGGCTATGTTTGTTTGGGATAGCATCATGTGTGAAAACATTCTCTTTTACCTATGTATTGCAACACCTTTATGGCAATGTTTCGAAGGTTGGGTACTTTTAGTTGATTGTTGTGGTAAACATGTTAAAATCAATCATATAAAAATAAGATACGCAGAACAGAATGTTTGAGGTGATGTAATACCAGTGAAAAATCGGGATCTTTGAAATCGAGAGATGAACAAAAGAGGAAAAACTATGCTTTGTTGCTTAACCATGAAATTCGTCAGTTTATAGAGCCCATATCAGCACAATACGAATATCGATTATTCCCCTTGCGGAAATAAAACTAATACATCTGAAAAATGCGAAAATTTGAGTTATGCGACAAAGCAAAAGACTCTATAAAAATTTGAAGGAAAAGGGTAGTACAAATATATATTTATATGTTGTGCAATTGTATTGCCTTTAATCGTGTTGGTTTGTGGCTTTGAAGGAAAATGTTCAATTCTGTTATTCAAGAAAATAATGAATAAAACAATATTTAATTATGAAAAACCTCCAATCCAGCAGAACCAATTGTTATCCTACTTTTAACTTTAAATGAAACCCGTCCCATGTTGTTTTTAATCCGCGTGATTGAAACCTCTTATATTTTCCGATGCCATAGCTTACCTCATCAATGAATGACTATCAAAATATGCGGGCCTCTGATATAATCGCGGAAACACTGATTGATTGGGGTGTGGAAGTTATATTTGGTTTACCTGGAGACGGAATCAATGGTTTTATGGAGGCTTTACGGAAAAGACAAGACAAGATTAGATTTATTCTGGTACGACATGAAGAATCTGCTGCATTTATGGCCTGCGCCTATGCAAAATATACAGGAAAGTTAGGGGCATGTGTCGCTACCTCTGGTCCTGGCGCCATTCACCTCCTAAACGGCTTGTATGATGCAAAATTAGACAATGCTCCTGTAATTGCCATAACTGGAAGGACCTATTCTGACTTGATGGGCTCAGGCTATCAGCAGGATGTAAATCAATTGGAGCTGTTTGCCGATGTGGCGGTTTATAATAATATGATAATAGCGCCAGAGCAAGCTGAAATGGCTGTTGACATTGCATGCAGAACAGCATTAGCTCAAAGGGGTGTAAGTCACCTTACTATACCAATCGACATTCAAGAAAGAAACCTGGAAGGCAATTATTCAAAGCATAAGGTGCCTGGCCATACATCCGATACAATTGTGAACATTGGTACCACGCCGGATAATCTCTTGCTATTGAAAGCCGCGGATATCATAAACTCTGGAAACCGTGTAGTAGTTCTAGTAGGTCAGGGGGCGCTTAACGCAAGCGAGTCGGTGATGTCAATTGCAGAAAAAATAAAAGCTCCGGTTATCAAGGCGTTATTGGGCAAGGCTGTAATTCCAGATGACCATCCTAGTAGCTTAGGTGGAATTGGTATGCTTGGTACCTATCCAAGCCTACAAGCCATGAATGAATCTGATACGTTATTGATGATAGGAACGTCTTTTCCTTATGTTGAGTACCTTCCAAAACCTGGAAAGGTACGTGGCATCCAAATAGATATAAAACCTGAAAGGATTGGATTACGCTACCCTGTAGAAGTGGGCCTTGTGGGCGACTCTGCAAAAACACTTTTGGCATTGCTGCCTCTTTTGCTTGAAAAAAATGATGAGAGTGTCCAATCCCAATTCCTTCAATCAAAACAGCAAGCAATGAAAAAATGGAATGATCTTCTGACTGAGCAAAGTAGTTTGAAAACCAATGAACGTGACAAGAAGATGGTAAAACCTCAATCCATTGCCGCAGCAGTTTCCAGTAAACTCGAGGATGAATCTATAGTTTCAGTCGACAGTGGAACCAATACATTGTTTGCTGCTAGATTCATAAACTTGAGAGAAGGAATGAAGTTTTCGTTGTCAGGAACGTTGGCGTCCATGGCTTGTGGCTTACCTTATGCGATAGCAGCTAAAATTGCTTTTCCAAAGAGGCAGTGTATTGCATTTGTTGGCGATGGGGGGTTCACAATGCTTATGGGGGAATTTGCTACCGCCGTCCAATATGGGTTGCCTATAAAAGTAATCATTCTCAAAAACAATACTTTGGGAATGATCAGGTGGGAACAAATGGCGTTTTTAGGCAACCCCGAATACGGTGTAGAATTTTCTCCGATAGACTTTGCAAAATTTGCTGAAAGCTGCGGAGGTAAGGGCTATACAATCAAGGAATCAGGCGAAGTCGAGCAGGTTATGCAGGCAGCTATGGCAGAAACAACAAAACCTGTAATCGTCGAAGCATATGTCGATCCATTTGAACCCCCCATGCCTCCAAAAATTGAACCTGAATTCACTAAAAACATTGCCGAGTCCTTTGCAAAAGGACAACCCTACGCTAGCAGAATAGGACTAACACTATTTAGAAATCAAATTGATGTGCCAACAAAAGGTATTAAAAGCAATGTCGTAAAAGAAAAAAAATAATGGTGATGTGATGTTGATGCGTACCTCACCTCATTTTGAGCCCTCCATAATCACCATTATGATGGCATTTCCTTAAATGATATTAACTTGATCAGGATGAGTTAATCTTGGTGTATATTATTCTAGAGTCAGATTAATTACAATTGGTTTGTTGTGGAATGGTTTAATCGTCTTAAAGAACATACAAGGACTGTCAGCATTGATAACATGCTTCCCTCAATACAATTAATTTTCTTATGCGCAAAATTGGAATGTTTATGGTTTTTGTCTTTTGCTGGCATTATTGATTTTGGCCATAAAGGGATTGTACTTGCAATTCAAAATGCATATTGTTGAATCAATGTAAGATATCTCTTCAATCACTTTTGTTGTTGCTCTGGTGTTGGTTTTTCTTCTTAAAATTGATATCTTTTGAACTTGTGTCAATATCGGTCTCTTTGATTCTTTCTAGGCGCCTGCATAACATTTTAAAAGAATCCAATACATCCGTTTCAATTACCCCCGGAAGATGCTGGATATTAGGTACGTAGTTATTTAGGGTATAAAGATTCTGCACCCTTGTCTCTATTTTGATATCTTTGTGTTTTAAGTCTTCAGAATTTGACCTGTTAATGACCTCTGCTGAACCTGAAAAAAGTTTTTGGCGCTCATTTTCAAATGCGTATTTTCCAGAATGAAGCGTATCTTCTATCATTTTACATAGTTCTGAAATTTTCATTTATTGTTTTGATTGTTATTCTTGATACTTTAGTTTATGGGCGGGGAGCGGGGATATTGAAAGGGCCCCTTTTCTCTTGAGGAATACAGTTCACCTGATTGAGAATCAAAATTTTTTGACTCAATTACACAAGCCGCTTTTAACTGTACAGGGTTTCATAACCTAACTGGATTTTATGCTTAGTTTATTCCAGCAATGGTGGTTTACATTATATGGTTTTTGTATTGATTAGCCTTGGTATGTGGATCTTAACGACTCGATTCCGGTAGGAAAGTGAGTTAATTTTGTGTTATCCTCCTTATAATATAGTTGGTCTATTTTTTATATTGTTGTGCCTTATATTGAAATGCCAATTGTATGAACACAAAAGAAGCCGCGCAACAAATCATTTCTAAAGAAATTCAAAATGTACAAAATAATCCTTTCATTATAAAGGAAAATGGGTGTGCTGCCTGCCATGTACTATTTACTTTATCCAGGGAACTGCAGGTGAGTGAACAGGATGCCTCGGACATGCTCTCAGAGACCTTGTTTGAAAACCTTCCCCTTAATGATTCATTTATTGAGATGGTGGAGAATATCCATATGAAAAGAAGAATGTCCGGAACCGCATTTGCAATTAAAACAAGAGAATCCAAGGACAAATATATTTACTCTAACCTTAAAAATACTCTTGCTGAATTACTATCATGCTTCAACAGAGGAGTTGTATTATTTCATGAGAAAAAACGATCAAGAAACGCAGGATATCCTGGTCGAATTTATGGACAAATTGTACCAAAGGATTGTTGATACGAAAGTTAGAAAATAACAATTTGAAGGACCTCACTATGGTCCCTCCTGTCAGTTTTGTCGTCGCAAAAAAATGATTTTGGAAATTGGAGAGACTGCCAAGATCTGGAAAGAGACGGAATGGCAGAAACAGTGTTTTCTTCCATAAAGAGAACGCTTGGAGAGTATGCCTATTCGGCAAAGTTTGAAAATGTGCCAAAAGAGTGGCTGAAAGTACCACTGCATAACAAGTCGGTAACTTTTTAGATGAGAAATACGATGCATCCGTGAAATTTGAGAAACATGCAACAATCCAGATTTCACCAAAATAACTGCCAATCTATATCAATCAGTCTTGATTTATCTACCAAGGATTGTTAACACTGGTTTGTTTGAGACAATTTCAAGAAGCGTTATATCGTTACGGGATAGTTGAGAATGTTCGCAGTCAATGGTTTTCGGCTTGTACCTTGCATGAAATAATTTTTTGTGCGATCCATTAAAAAGGCGCAGTTAAAGATAGCCGCTTTATAAAACAACCCGAAGAATCCACAAAAAAAACTTTGAATGGATGTGGAACCGATCAGATTGGTATGTATATATTTCTGTGGAAAAAAAATGCCTGTTTGTTTCTTTAACCGGTATGCTGATATCCATCTATTAGGGCAAAGGCTTGAATCATTTTATTGGTTCGGCAAAAGATATTTGATATCCGTCGGGATCCCGTATATGGAAATACCTTTCCCCCCATGCTGCGTTTTCTGGTTGCTTTTCTATGGTAATTAGTTTTAACATGTTTGCATCACTTTTGAAATAAGAATGTAAAGCATCCACATTATCTACGTGAAAAATTATTCTTCCAAAATCTGTTGTTTCAGCACTCTGGAATTCGCCACGCTTTTTCAATTCCAGATTTAAATGGGTTTTTCTGTCATGGTCCATATCTAGTGTAAAAGTTATGAATTTGTCGGTAAAATAAGATATGTGAAAACCAGGAACTTTGGAATAAAAACAATACGATTTATGCATATCTTTTACCAATAATGTTACCGCTGAAATTCGGAGTAATTCCATGTCAACTAATATCAGCAAAACTCAAATAAAAGCAAAAAATTTCAAGTGACCATGATATTAAAGAAAAAACATTCTGATTTTTTTTTATTCTTTCACTATCGGGGGATGTGAAAGGGAAGAAAAGTATTCTCCCGGCCCTGTTGCGTTCACGGATGAATTGAATCTTTCCACAACCAAAGGACAAAATGTAGATAACTCCTTTTTACGGAAAAAAGAAAAGACAGGTATTCATGAATCGACCTGTTGTTAATGTTGAAGCCTACCTCACCTAAAAACACAACCTAAGAAGGAAATTTGCATGGCTGTGGCATTCATGAAACTGTTTATTCTGCTGTTCTCGATAAGGTGGCAGCAAAAGTGTGCTTGTCCTTGGGTATTGGAGTACAGAAAGGCTTTGCAAAACAACGGTAATCTGCACTAAACGGAATGAATGTGGGAGGAAGAGATGCCTAAAGTGCGAAAGAGCACGATCAAAATATTCTAGAAAGGGGGGGAGATATTGATGGAGCATACTACTGCCTGCACAGCCCAATGATGTAAATGTACATCCTTGAAGGTATATTTAGAGAGACAAGGCTTGAAGGCACAACAAAGTATCAGGATAGATAGACTTTGGGACGACGAATCAAATCTGGGCATTTAGAAAAAGAGGGCAGCCATAATGAACCGAGCCAAATGTTACCAAATAAGGTGAAATCTGATATGTAGAAAAAGATAATAGTGGCAAAACTGTATAATTGTTAATGGCTATTCTCAAAGATTTTATACTGTCTGCTTTTTTGATGGCTACTCTTTTGTCTTTTGCCTACAGTTTTAGCAGCGTTATGGCTGTCCCGCCTGATCTTGTCAAAGGAAACTATGTCTTGGGGCACATTTTGGGGGTGCAGGATGACGAGCAAGGTAATACAACATGGCTTCTTTTTGGAACATGGAAATCTAACCTAAATAACCAGACAAATGGCGAAACCAATAACTCTTCAGGCGTGTTTAATGCCGCGATTGAAATGATTAAACCTGATGGAACAATGAAACACACCCATGCACTAACTAATTTTGTTTTGTCTGATTCATCAAACACAAATAGTAATACAACTGAATATAACGGAACATCCACTATAAATTTGAAGGAGGGCCCGGTTAATGAAGTCCCTACAAGCATAAAAGTGATGAACAATAGCGTGATAAGTATCTGGTTGAACCCTGAAAGTATAAAGAATCATTTTGGGGATGATGAAATCTATGGGATCATTGTAAATAGTTCTGATGTTAAGCGAGGAGAGCTAGGGACCTACCGAACCTCCTAATTTTTTTATTCCCTTTCCTTTTATCAAACAAAAAGCTTTGTCCATAAGGCAGAAGTTTATAGTTGGGGATGCCTTTTTATCCCGAGCAATTAGAATACATGCAAACATCTCATTTTTCCTGGTGCAAAAGGGGTATGGCAGTATAATAAGTTTGTAAATTCTTTAAGATGTCATAAAGACTAAACCAAAAGTGTGTGCTGGCTACTGCTTTCTTGACGGCGAAAAGATTGTAAAAATTGCAAGTAACCTATCGTTCAAATTTTTTATTGGTTTTTAAAGGGAGAAAAACATCGCATCTGAACAAATCAAAAATTGATAAAGTATTTAAATAATGATAATATTGATAAAATGTTATGAAGGTTAAACCATTTTTTATCTTTGGTATCGTAATTGTGTTATCATTTTTAGTAGCGATATCAAACTCTCTTTCGGTTCATGCTTTAGAGTTTGCACACAAGACAATGTGGGGAGAAAAAGGAATTGCCTACGGACAATTCAAACAAACCAGTGGTGTAGCTATAGATTCTGAAAATAATGTGTATGTAGGAGATTTAACAGGTTACAGTACGAGAATGATTCAAAAGTTTTCACCCACTGGTACCTTTATTTTGGGCTTTGGTACATTTGGCAACGGACCTCAATATTTCTCCAATCCAACAGGAATGGCAGTAGATTCAAAAGATAATGTTTTCATTGCTGACTTTGGGAACCCTGCCTATGCAATCAAAGAATTTGATAAAAACGGCACATTTGTCCGTACTTTTGGCTCTGTAGGTTTGGGTCCGGGGCAATTTATTAACCCCGGAGGATTGGGTGTGGGTCCAGAAGATAACATATTTGCTACTGACTTTGGCGAAAACAATAATGTTCAGAAATTCGACAAAAACGGAAACTTTTTGATGAGGTTTGGATCCTATGGACCAGGGAATGGCCAATTTATCAATCCTACTGACGTATCGTTAGATTCCACTGGAAACATCTTTGTAGCTGATTCAGGGAACGACAGGATACAAAAATTCGATAAAACCGGAAAATATTTGACGCAAATTGGAACGCCTGGATCAGGGAATGGCCAGTTTGAAAACCCAATTGAGATCGCGATAGATTCTGGGGATAACCTGTATGTGGTTGATAACGAGAACAACCGTGTACAGGTATTTGACAAAAATGGAAACTACCTAACACAATTTGGTAATACTGGAAACAGCATAGAAAGATTCCAAGACCCTTCGTCTATAGCCATAAACTCACTGGGGGACGTATATGTGACTGATGGTATAGACTCAGATATACATGTCTACTCGCCAGTCAAATAGCAAAGGTATTTCCTTTTCCTGAACCTTCATACCATGTTTTTCACTAATTTGGTTTTGTTGGTTTGTTATCAAATTTAGGATTTATTTGATGTCCTATAATTTTTTTTGTTTTTAACATTTTTTTGTTGAATTTGGTCATTTGCAAATCATCCGAAAAGCAATTTTTTTATGTTGCAAATGTAAAAAGTGATAAGACATTGAACCTCTTGCATAATCAGCACCTGTTAATAAATTTCTAAAAATCCACAGAATATCAAACATATTGCGCAAAACAAAATGTAAATTTTATAAAAAGATATAGATTTGCGGTAAAAATTTGATATCCACCTAATTATGCAAGAGATCCATTAAGATATCTTTAAAAAACTAATTCGATATAACGATATTGATAATGGCATTTAACAAAAATAAGGCATACTGCTACCCCTGTTATTGGTTTTGCCATGGTGTAAATCCCACAACATCTTTTAACTGCATATATTCATCTTTAGAGCGACACTTCACTAACTATGGATGATTTGGTAATTTGAAGGAAAATAAAATTTGGATGTCCCCCATTGTCATGTGTACAAAAATCTCTATCTGTAAATCCTCTGGTTCATCAATTTCGGGATTTGCTTAACAGTGTGTTAATCTAAACCGGTACTTTTGCTATATGTATTAATTATACTTTATTGCTATTAATCAATATATGACTGGTAATTATAATCAAAATACTAATGATGGTAATCAAAACGATAATAAAAGAAAATCATTGACCCCGACTATTGGCGAGGTAGTCAAAGAAGCAATAGATACTGGAAAGGAGGTCGTTGTGGAAGGGCCAACAGAGGCAGGTGATACCACGGGGATTAAGGATGATACTTTTAAAACCAATGGACTTGAGCGAGGCGGTAACGGGGAAAACAAGGGAAGTGTTTTGTCCCTTGACGATGGTGGTATTTCAAAAACAGCAAAAAATGTCAAAGACACTTCAGACCAATCAAAAGATTCAATTTTAGATGGAGATGAGATAATCGTTAATCCTGTGGATGTGAAAGAGAATGAGGAAGCTATTATCGCAGCAGTAACGATGGTCCCTGCAGAAGGCGGAATAGATGTAGAAGTACAAACAGAACTAGAGGTGCCCGTAGAAGACAAAGACAAAGAGGTTGAATCCGAATTAAGAGTTAAGGTTCATTCGCCGACTATGTCTAAAGAGGTACCATTATCGCCTCAACAACAACCACCACAAATTTCACCCTCGACATTGCCTGGGGAGAATGAATTAATGTCAAGCAGTTTTAATAATCAAAAAAACCAGGAACATCCAAACAGAAATTTGGGTGAAGATAGAGACAATGCACAAATAGAAACAGGCAAAACAGGGTTAACTCCACCTCATTCGCAGTCTATTGATGAAGCCAGGGAACAGTCGTTCCAATTAAACCGGGAAATTGCAAATAATTATAGGGCTCTGCAAAAGCAGTTTATGAATTCCTTTCAATCCATGTTTGTCCCCTATTTTGGAAACACTAATCTAGTTTGGGGTAATCAAGCATACCTTAGCAGGCTACTTGGCATATGCTCAAGAATATCTATTATTTATACAGAGAATGCTATTGCTTTAAACCGGATGGCGCGTGATATCGCCTTTGCAAATATTGATGCATTTAATAACATCGTTTACAATTCAAAAGAAAGACCAGAATAAACCCGTGGAATCGGTTTGAGGAGCACAAAAGTAACCTCAATTCGATTGACAACGCATTACATTAAGGGACAATCAAGTTTATCTTTTTTTTATGTTCTTGATTTTTTATTGACGTGTTCATTTGATGGGTGATGGACTACAATGCCGGTCTTTTCATTTATTTTCATTATGGTTTGTAAATGCCTGTTTTGAACCTTAAAATGGGAATATTGGCACTGAATTGCTTATAAATTTATATTGTATTTCAGGGCATATCAAATCAAACTTGATGAACAGGTTATTGGTGAACAGATTAAAGTTATTAAAAAAAGGTTATTGTTTGATTTTACCGATTTTGTCTCTTTTTGCAATATTTGTGTCTCTTTCAATCACTGGTGAAAAGATAGTTGTGTATGATAATGATAATATCGTGTTTGCACAAGCAGTCAGCCAAGCAAACCTCAAACAGGACAATGGATCATTTTTGTCTAGTGCAAGCGCGGGTAAAGAAAACAATGCCAAGCCAGATAGGGAGGCAACTGTCCCAAATAGACAGATAACCCTTGTTACAGAGGACGCAGAAATTGATATCGCCCCTGGAAAAAAGGTTAAGGTCTGGACATACAATGGAACAGTTCCCGGACCTACTATAAGGTTGACCGAAGGTGAAAATGTGACCATTAAATACATAAATAAATCTCCAATCCCTCACACAATACATTTCCACGGTAATCATGATGACTTGAATGATGGTGTGGTTCCTCAAGTAATGCCCAATCAAACATATTTGTATAACATAACGGGTGAGCCTGCCGGCGCGTTAATGTACCATTGCCATGCTCCGCCAACCTCTTTGCATATAAGGATGGGCATGTACGGTGCACTAATCGTAGACCCAAAGGACAAACCATTGCCACCCGCAAAAGAATTTGTCATGGTGATGGGTGAATACAGCCTCGAGGATCAGTTAGGGCTGGATGCCGATTATTATATCATAAATGGATATGCCGATCAGTATATGCATAATCCCCTTCAAATTAATTATGGCGAGTTAATGCGATTGTATGTAATTAATCTCGGTACATCAATACCCGTCTCTTTCCATCTTCACAGCACCACATTTTCCGCCTATCCGTCAGGGTTGTGGGACAATCCCCCTTTTCATGCACAGACTGTCCCCATAGCCCCCGGAGACGCATCAATAATTGAGGCCAAGTGGAAATATCCTGGTACCTTTTTGTTCCATAGCCATGGAATCCAGGAAGAAAGGGGCAATATGGGTCAGATACAAGTTGTTGCAGGGGGAGGCGAAGAAGAAGAAGAAGAAACAGGAAAAGGGGTAGCGCCGATAGAGTCCCAATTAAACAATGAAAATTCCACATCATCGTCTGTTGCTCAATCTGACAACAGTTCTAAGCCGTTAACCAAAAGCGTGTCCATGTTTGACTGGCAATATGAATTGCAAAAAAAGTTGCAAAGACCGCAAGTGATGAATTACTCTCAAGGCGGGGACACCCTGGAGGAGCAAAATACAGACAATGAAACTAAAGAGATACAACAAGGCGGGGAAAACCTGTCTTTATCACTGGATAAGAGTTTAGCCACAAAATCAAGTGATAAAAACAACACCGACGCCAATATGACTTTAAACAGCGGCAGCAACGACAATAAAAATGACTTGGTTTCCATAGTTTCGGGTGCGGCTAACCCTGGCAACAAAATATTCTATGATCCCCCTAACCCAAAGATAAAGCAAGGGACCGAAGTAACATGGACAAACAATGATGACAGTATTCCTCACACCGTAACATCAGGGCTTGCAAAATCAGGGCCAAGTGGTGAATTTGATTCTGGAATTATAATGGGTAATGGTTCATTTAAGCATAAATTTGAAAAAGAAGGGGGATATCCCTATTACTGCACAATTCATCCATGGATGACAGCCATGGTCACTGTAGGGAAGTGAGCGGAGATACCAAACAAAAAGAAAACAACGCTGCAAAAGGATAACCGTTGCAAATTGTCCTATTCAGGGCAATGTGTTCATATCCTGAGTTGGCCGTATACATTTTCATCTTTTGACTTGACATTGTGATGTCAATGAGGCAATAAAAAAATTAGGCGGTTCCATTAATTTTTTTTATGTTATTAACTGCAGATGCAATGTTAGTTGAACTATCCTGCTTGAAATCATAAATTAACCCGAACAAGTTTTCTTTCTTATTTTTGTTTGTTTTTAGAATGGTGGATTGAAAATACAAATGGATCCCTTTTCCCTTCTCTAACTATATTAATATGTCATCTTACCATAAAGTGCCGAGTTAGAAAAGTTGAATAGGCCGGCAATGATGCTCTGCATCACCTTTTCCCTGCTAGTGTTCCCTTTGACATATTGTACTCATCCTCTGACAAAAGATCAGCGTGAGCATGCCCGGTTCTACCCAAACTTTTAAAGTATTTCTCTGACTCTACACTATTTACCGGAACTAAACCGTCATCCTTCCCGGGAATCAAAGGATTTCCTTCGGTTATGGGGGTCCAATCTCCACTAATGGTGTAATATTTGGTGTTTGGATTCATTTTTGCTTTGGTTGAATTTGCTCCGGGCTTTAAATCGTCTATAGCTGGTTCACAAATGCTGCTAAACTCAGCGGCAGGAGACCCGTTGTTTGGAGTTCCAATCATGATCAGATTTGCAACATCCTTTACATTGGAATCTGCCAAAAATACTCTTGCATCCAATCCTCCTTTGCTATGGCCGACCAAATTTAACTGCTTTTGCCCTGTGCTGTTCAGAATGGCCTTGACCCTTTTGTTTAGCTCTTTGGCGTGCTCTGCTGAAGATCCGCACTTGTCATCCGATTCCTTAAAGGTCATTGTGTAGACAGCAATGCCATCTTTTTTCAGCAATTCGTCCCATTTTTTCCATATTTGAGAGTCTTCTGCATAACCATGTATCAATAAAACGGGAAGTGGTTTTTGCCCACTGCTTTGCGTATCATTGGAAGGTGGTTGAGCGTTTATGAGGGAAATGATTGATATGCTGTATCCGTTTAATATTGCCATTATGGCCGACATGATTGCTACAATTGCCAAAAATGAAAGCGCGGTTTTCGTTGTCATGTATAATGGCGTATACCTCCGCCTTTTTATAAACTAACAAAAAATGGGCATTATCACCATATTATCCATTTCTAAAATTAACATAAAAATAATAAAACTAGGAGTTAAATTCCTGTTTGCATTTAAAGCCCAAAACCTTTTGTTACTTGTTCAAATAGATTATGACTTTTCTTCTCCTTGTAATTTATTGAATCCGGGCCGTTATTAATGAAAAAACATACTGGCAGATTTATGAGTTGGGGCTTTTCATAATCTGATGTTGTTTGTTTTCCATGTTGATGTTTGGGAGACCGGAATATTGTCATCATTCTTATATGGTTTTGTAGTTTTGTAATTCTTTATATTCTTTGATCATATTGTAATAGAGTGTACAAGTATGTCTGCTGCGTCTTCATCCGGAACAAAATCCTCAAACCTTACCTGTGAGCATTGTGGAATTAAATTCAATACTTTGGACGAAAAAGAAGAACATATAAAATTAGAGCATTCGGAGCATAAAAGGCCAAGTGGTGTAGGTTAACCTCTGCATTTTTCTGTTAAAGTCGCAATCCCGACTCTATAGCATTTGAGTTTGTTGTCAGATTCCTTTTGCTGACATAAAGGGTCGTCAAGGGTGGTAGACCCAATCATAAGGAACATCCAATGCGCTTTCCAGGTGGTTTTCTTTATATTGTTTTGTGACTATAATTAATACCAAAAACAACTGAATAGAGTGTCTCTATAAAGATGAATGACATTATTTTATTTTTTGTTACCATAAATATCGTATACTTTGCCAGTTGTCTTATGCATATAGCCCCAAATATCTGGATTGGCGGGTAATTGCTTAAAGTTGTTTTTTTGTGTAATGTCTAATTTGTCAAATAATTTCTGACCGATTACTATGTGATCCGGATCTACGAGAGAGGTCATTTTTACCGCTATGCTGATGGTGTACCCTATCAGGTCAAGGTGGGGTTTTTTTAATACGACATTCTCATACTCGTCAATATCCCAGCCATACTGGACTATCGCAATCTCGCCATAATCTATTCCTATTCTTGTTTTTAGTTCGGGATAGTCATATTGATTTAGTATGGGGTTTATACCCTCCTGTATGACTTTGATCATGGTGTATGCACAACTTATTGCATTGCTGTATTGAAGTGAATATGAGTTATCCTTACCCTTGGCTTTGGAATCAATTCCTGTATCTTGAGGTTTGTTCTCAGGAACATCTTCTGCCACAAAAAAAGCCAAAACTGCATCCCCGATATACTTTAGGACATACCCCCCGTACATTGATACCACAAGAGACATTTGTTGAGCAAACGATCTAATTATTGTCGTTAGCCTGTCAATAGGTAAATTTAAGGACATCCTGGTTGAGCCTACCAAATCAACATGTAAAATTACAAGATTGATTTTGGATTCCCCATAGTTTTCTAATATTTTTTGTGTATCCTTAAAAGAGGTATTGAATTCAGGTTTTGATTTTAGCGCCTTCCATGTATTAACCTGAGACTCTTTTATTATGGCGTCAATGTCAACAATCGCATCAAGATATATTCTGTTTAAAAGAACATTTGATGTGTTGTTTGTTGGTTTTTTTTGTTCTCTAATAGTTTCATTTTTTATCACTTTCATAACAATATCCTGATTAATGTCCAATTCCATGGATATTGTTTCTGGATCAATTCCGGAATTATATAAGTTAAGTATGGTGTTTTTTTGATCTATTGTGTCAGACAACTTCCCTAATCACACTATTCTTGATGTGTAATTAATAATAATATGTTATCCTTATCTCCAACTTTTGCATTCGCGTCAAAGATTTTGTGCATGGTTGATTCAAAACAGTTTTTGTGGCCGTCAAATCTTCATCAAATGTTCCTTCTCGCTTTTGGCTGATAGGCTATTCATAAACCATCGCTTTTGGCTGATAGGCTATTCATAAACCATCGCTTTTGAGGTAGTTTGTGAGCCTCATGGCAAGGAATATTGATTCCACCCTCAAAGAAATCCGGAACAAACTTGACAAACATGGTTTCGACCTCTATCAACAAAGAGAAAAGCAAATAAAAAAGATCCATGGCTGTAGAAACCATCCCAAAACGGGTAAAAAACAGGATCCACATGCCTTTCGCCTCCTGCCGCCTTGACCTATTCCACCTGACAATATTTGCCTCTGACCTGGATCAGAGTAACGTCTGCAGCCGGTGCATAAAACAATCATACAAAAATACGAATAAGAAAATGTGCACCCATCTATGTAATCAGCAATCTATTCGTGGTACCAATCAGGATATCATCATAAGGAAGAATGCGATAATGGACGTCATCATATGACTAGGAAATCCATTGCTGATTATCCATCAACTCCAACATATGACCGTCATTTGTGAAAAGGGAGGGTAAAGGATACTGAATGGTATTTTCAGTAACAGGTTTGGAAAGTAAGACAGGGAATATGATATATTACCAAAACTGCTAACCAAGAGAATATTTTCATCACTTTGGGTAGATAGCAGTCAGAAAGCTCGTGCCGCATCTACTGCACTAGTGCTTAAACAGAGATACCGACCTAAAAGAAAAAGTAACCCTGCGTTTGAGCTTCAGATTTCCTGCTTTGTGAATCAAAGGCGCAGTAGATATTAGTCAATTAGCGATATTTGCTAATTGCATCCTGATTAAACAGCATGGTATCAAGGGAAAATGCGTTCGCCTGTGTATCTGTCTATAATTATGATTGCTTTTGTAGGGCACGTTTTGGCGGCATCAAGTATTGTTTCAAATTCTGCCCCGGTTTCTGATTTGACTATGGCCTTTGGGTTTATTGGTTTGTCTTTTTCTACTACAAACACTTTTGGGGCGAGCGTTTCACAACTACCAAATGCAAGACAGAGGGACGGCTCGACAATTATGTGATATCGGCTTTCTGGAATGGGTAATGGGTCATTAGCAAAAGTTGCTGGTTCTGCTGCTGCTGCTGCCGCTGCCGCTGCCGTTTTTTGAAAGGCATAGTATCCGTTGTCGTCTTTATGGTTGTTGGGGTAATCGTTGATAGTATCAGCGGCAGCGGCAGGAGAGGATGCATGTTTTCTTCTTTTGTACTTTGCTTGGTAATTACCGCTATCAATAACATTGCCACTTGTATGCGCATCATCATTTGTTTTATCATTGTCTTCCAAAACATCAACGAAACTGAATTTATTATATTCATTTCTTTTTTCAGGATCAGAAAGAACCTCAAAGGCTATGTTTATTTTCTTCATTATGTCGTCAGAAACGTTAGAATTTCTGTCGGGATGATATTCCCTAGCTAGGCGCCTATAGGCACTTTTGATCTCTTTGTCGCTGGCCTCTTTTAATACTCCGAGTGTCTTGTAATAATCATCCTTGTCCAAATGAGACTCCAAAAAAAAGTTGTGTTATAAATTATATATATCTCTGTATTGAATCATTATTTTCCTGACTGTTTTATCCCGCTTTTACCTTGAAGTGCAAGCGGTTTATGACGCGATAAAGCATACCCAAACACTGCCCATACCGAATACTCTCTCATTCAATCATGATAGTTGTTATTCGTGTTGATGGCCTGTTTCCATACTTGTTAAATGAATCTGTAAAAATGGTCGATTTGGTCTGTTGAGCTAAAGTTGTGCTTTATCCTTGAAAAAAGATAACACTCCTCTATTATTCTGTTCTATTGTACAAAGAACACCTTTAGCAAATGATGTAATTTTCATACGGATTGTGCATGGATGACCCATCTCCATTTATCTTCCAGGCATTCGCGGTATTTACCGCCTCGATTTCACAAGCTGTTATAGCTCCACTTCCGGTGTCAACTCTGGTTGACATTAGATTACCGTTAAAGTTTGCGTGGCCCATACCCAATACGTGCCCAAGTTCATGCTTGACAATTTGTTCTATTTGTGGTGGGCTAAATTCATTGTCATATGATTCCTTTGATATTGTGATGTGGGATTTTCTGATAAATCCATCGCCATCAAAATAGTTTACCGTTTCTCCTGCAACCTTTTTGCCGTCAGTCCTAAAAGAGATTAAAACCTCACCATCACCTTTGGTTTTCTTGAGCTGAACTCCATTCAGCACCTCATTCCATGAATCCGCTGCCTTTATAATCGAAGCCTCTACCTTTTTGTCCTTGTCCTCAAATGAGTAAGTAAGGACACCGTCTGCCAACTCCTGACCCCAAGTACAGCATATCTGGATGGCATTGTTGTCCACAAACTTGCTGTCATCATCATTGTCACTGCGGCCATCATCATCGTCTTTATCGTTATCATCACTATTGTCCTTTGCAAAAACCGTATTCTCGTCATATATGAGAACAAATGTTAACAAAATTAAGGATGAAATAATCAGTAATCCCAATGGTGTTTTCATAGGATGATATTGGTTTGTTATTAATCCCATTTTAACTGTTTTATTTAGGAGAAAAGTCAATACAATTATTATACGGGGTCAATCATTTAAATGAATTGTATTGAAAATTGTTATCAACAGATTTAAACAAGACATTTCAAATTCTTATTTGTATTGGAAGCGTCAATAAAAATCCTGTACAAATTAGCGAATCCAGTATACCTGTGTGAGAAAACAAAGGGTTATTGGTTCTTTTTTTGGGAAAAGCGTTATTGAATTAAAAACTAGTCTGTCAAAAACTACAAAGTTTTTTGGTGACCATTTCTTTGTAAAAGTAAAACTGCAAACAAAAAAACATATCTGATTGTTTTTGTTTTATTTTCTAGGTATGAGTCAAGGAGTTACAAGACCTTCAGAGAAATCTTTTCCTTCTGCTGATTTTTATACAATGGGAAAACAAAGGAGCGCAAATGACTTAAACGTCTCATCTGAGGTTTAAATGATTCCACCATGCCCATAATTGCATTGTAAGATTGATGTCACGTGTGCGTAAAACACGTATGGATATCGAATCACCCTACTTTGGGTATTGCTACCTTCTCATAAGGTCCCATTTGCATGTAATGTGGTGATTGTTGATTTAATGGTTTATGTAGCAGGCATCGGATACTGGAATTATTGGACAGGGTGAACAAAAAAAATAATGACGATGACGATGACGATTGACGATGGTGGTGGTGGTGGTGGTAACGAGCACCTTTCCATTGAATATGTAGACACCACAAGGTTTTCGACCAAAAGCCATCGAAAGGAGATGAAAAAGAACAATTATGTCTGTAAATTTTGCAAAAGAAGGTTGAGCCATCCACATGAATTAAATACTCACATTCTCAATAACCACTCTAAAAAACTTTAAACAAACAAGATTTTACTGATTAATTATATGAACATATGGTTTGTGCCAGTTTATTTAAAACCTGTGGGTTTTCATTGGGATTGACTAATCTCCGCTCCTGGCACCTGTGTCGCACAGCCAACAGCCTTGCAAAATCCAATAGACATGAGGTTATTAGCAACGACAACTATGACAAGTCTAATCTATGTATTGATAACATCCTTCACCTGCAAAACCCGAAATGGTAATGATACTTAAAGATAAACATATTTTTAATAAGTCTCTAAAGGTTTTTATCAATCTGCTGTCGCTCCCTATCACATTTCAATAGTGAATAACCATTGCTTGTTATCATTTTGAATAATGCCTTGGTTCTGTTTTGGATAATAACATCATGATCATGTCCCAATCAGTTACCTTTAATTTCCAGGTAACGACAACCCATGAGCCTGGTTTCGTATTCTTTTCATTTCTGGATACTCTCCTGCCCATAAATGGTATCCAACTCAAATCCTAGTGGTGATGTATTCTAAACGAGAAGAAACAACTAACCTAAATCAGATTCCTTTATGAGGTTCACTTTTCCTTATCGGAATCACTGAAATGAATTAAATGATGGAGAAAGAATTTGCGAAACGACATGGTGTGTAGTGCAGCAAAGGGTAAAAAAAGAGTAGGATTATAATTTGATGTTTATTTAATCTAATGGGTGAAATTATGGGAACGGTTGCAAGCATTATCATTAAAGTGTGAAGATGGTTGCCAAATTGCCTGTCTTTGTAAATGTTTTGCTTGGGTGATTTGCCAGTTACTTGTCACTAAATCCTTTACTTTTATTAGGGTTTTTTCCAGGTCTCCATCAGCTTTTTTATGTCAGGATTTATGTTACTGCAGTGCCTACATTCCATCATCTATAATTTCCTTAATTTTGTTTGTTAAATCTCTTATCCTTATTGGCTTTTGAATAAGAACATTTTTTTCCCACTTTAACTCAGGAAACATGTTTCTTATTTTCTGCTCGCTGTTCTCTGAGGCTGAAAAAAAACAAACTTTGCATTCTTTATCTATTTTGTTTATGTATGTGTAAAATTCAAACCCACTCATCCCTGGCATGACTATGTCAACAAGTACCAAATCGTATACATTGGGTTTAAAGTTATTTAATGCCTTTAGGGGATCGGTATATGCGTCAACATTATAGTTTCCCTTGATTTCAAGGCCCTCCTTGAAAAGAATGGTAATATCTTCTTCATCGTCAAGAAGAAGAATGTTTATTGTTTTTCTATTTATATAATTTCACCCCAACTAACCCCGCCTATGTGATATACTGTTAAACCCAGCATTTCCTTTTATCGTTTTATAAGCCTTTTGCTGAACCTGAGAGCGGAAGGCTGAATTTGAATAGAGTTCCAATTTTTCCCCCGGTAATTCTATTGTCATTGTTATGTGCTTTTGGTTCCTCAAACCAATCTTTCCGCCATGGGCCTCAACAATTTTTTTCGACAGATACAAGCCAAGCCCGGTACCTTTTTTGGATTTTGTAGCAAACTTTTCAAACAACTGATCTTTTATGCCTGGATTAATTCCTATTCCGGTATCCTGTACCGAAACAATTATGTCGTTTTTAAATTTTTTATATTTTTTACCATCAAAAGTTTTAAAAATCTCATCTTTGATTCCAATTCGCTTGGCAGTTTCTGACACACCATTACCATGAGAATGTGTATTTATCAAAGTGGAGACAATAATCTTGCCCTCGCTGGTAAATTTCATTGCGTTATCCAAAAGGTTAAAAACTACTTGGCTAATCTTTTGTGGGTCACAGTCAACGTAAATGTAGGAAGGAGAAATTGGGGTTTGAGCGTCTTTTTTCTCTTCATCCATTACATCTGCATCTGTTATGTTGCTACCCTTTTCGTAAAATGGTAAAAATATTATTGAAACCCTGTTTGTTTTATCTCTATACGCATATTTTTTTTCAATATCCTCTATCACTTGGGAAACCAGGTTATGGAAGTCCACCTTGTTTTGCTTATCTATGTTAAAACTTCCACTTTCAATTTTGCATACCTGCAAAATGCTTTCTGCCAGATTCTGTAATCGGGAGGCATTTCTGGTAATGATGCCTATTTCTCGCTCAAAATTTTTTTTTCCTTTCAGCGAGCTTCTCTTCAAGAATTTCCATGCCGTTCAATATTGGCATAATTGGGGTTCGCAATTCATGATCTGCCCGCATTTATGAACTCGCTTTTGATCTTGTCATCTTGTCTGAGTTGTTCGAAAAGGATGCTTTGGTTATTTGGCACCTCAAAAATTGATGCGTAAGATGATACTGTCGATTCGCTATTAGAATATATTGAAAACCCTGCGACAGCAGGAATATTGCCCTCTATGGGGTGCTTGAGTTCCATTATCATTGATTTCTTTCTGTCCACTGTCAAAGTTTTTATTTTGATGCTGATACTTGGTGCAATATCCTGAATTTGAATATTGTGGTACTTTCTTAAGGAGTGAATGGACAGCGGTTGATTTATTGAGTCTAACGGTGTGAGTATTCTGATGCTTAACTCGTTGTTGTGCTCTGCCATGTTTTCTAGAAGATTTCGTGTGCCGCCATGCTCTTGTATGTTAAATGCGTTTAGTGTTGAATGCATAATCTGTATTTCCTCTTTGGCTTTTCTTATAGTTTCAAATTCCTTTTTTATTGCTTCTCCATAATCATATATTATTGTTGTAATTTGAGGAATGATTCCTTCCTCTATTTCTGTTATTCTTTGTTCTGCAGGTATCGCCTTATCCCAAAGGCTGTCAAAAATAAATTGCTGCTGTTCAACAATTTCGGGCAAATTGCTGAATATGAGTTGAGGGATTGATTGTAGTTTTTGCAAAGTGGCAACAGCAACATACTCTTTTTCATCTGCTATCTCAAAATTGCCTTTCAACCCAATCAAATGCCGGACTTTGGAGAAGGTAAGCATGTCTTTGACATAATCATATTGTCTTTTGTTATTTCAGTAACGAATCGGTACTCTAATCCATTCCTTTAACAGCATCAATTCTCTTTTCCTTTGCTGAATCTACTTTTATAAGTACAGAGGGAGCATCAGCGCTTATGCAGGAATCTATTTCTTTTGAGCTCTGGCCACAAACCCTATGATTGCATTGTTTGCATTGTCCGAACCCTGATATACCTTAGTGAACGTTTTGTTCTCTCTATTTTTATCAGGCTGGATTGAAAATGCCTCGGGTTAATAATTAAGGTCATTGTTTGTGTCAATTATTGCATAATCACCTTCCAGTCATTATTATAATGCACAATCTTGTTCTAGCTATTTATGAACCCATTACTATATAACAAGAATAAGTAAATAAAAAACAATGTATCTCTCGGCCCCTCTAAACCATTTGAACCTAACGGCGCGAACCTTATCTATCCTGAAACAGGCTGATGAATTTGCATTTCAGAAAGAAAAACAAATCAAAAACAATATTACTTTCTTTATGATATGTGTTTGTGGGTTTTCTATTCCATAAACCTCTTCATGGATGTGGATTCTTACTTGATGGTTTCGGTGGCAATAGAAAATAGTCATATGCCGTTTAAAGACGATTTGGGAAAAAATATTAACTGACATTTTTAAATTCTATTTTTATGGAAAATTTTCACAGTTCCCTTGTTAAATCCTTGTTTAACATTTTGTCAAGTTAAAGGCAAGGATATTGTGATCCTTTTTTATATTGCACATTATACAAATAACTGGTGTCTCCGAACACTGTCAACATCATAATTCCAGCACTAAATGAGCAAGTGGGCATAACAGAAACAATAACCAATTTAC
Organism: uncultured Nitrososphaeraceae archaeon; assembly: GCA_963779615.1. Lineage (GTDB taxonomy): Archaea > Thermoproteota > Nitrososphaeria > Nitrososphaerales > Nitrososphaeraceae > Nitrosocosmicus. The sequence goes on along the minus strand of CAVZZA010000003.1, from coordinate 27,217 downwards.
CTTTACAAAAAATAAGAGACCTAGGATATGGCGTATCCATATTGGTTGTAGACGGGGGGTCCACTGATCAAACCAGAGAAAATGCCTCAAAACTTGGTGCAAGGATAATCTCTCAGGCAAGGCGAGGATATGGACTGGCCTACAAGACAGCATTGCAACATGCAGACGGCGACATAATAGTCACTCTAGATGCAGATGGAACTTACCCATCTAATAAAATACCTCAATACATAGAAGAGCTGATTAAGCATGATTTGGATTTCATTACGATAAACAGACTCGACGGCCTTGAAAAAAATTCAATGGTTTTGTCTCATTTTTTAGGAAACAAGTTATTATCGTTTATACTGCGGATACTTTATTCTATTAATGTAAAGGATTCCCAATCTGGAATGTGGGTGATGCAAAGGAAGTTCTGTAATGCAATCAACCTTGTTTCAGAAGGGATGTCGTTTTCAGAAGAGATAAAGATTATTGCGTTCAAATTCTTTAAATCAAGGGAGATGGATGGAATATACCGTCCAAGAGTCGGAAAATCGACATTTAAAATTAGAAAACATGGCGTAGAAAACCTGATTTTCCTTTTCAAGTTCCGTTTTCTATTGAAATACGCACCAATTTTAAAGGCAGAACAATACCGCGGTAATGCTCCCAAAGAAGTGTAGAATGACAACCCTTTTTCCTTTTGTTTAACACGAGCGCAAATGAGTGACAACTCACAATGCCTGATAACAGGAGGCGCCGGTTTTATAGGAAGTCATTTGGCAGATAAATTGTTAGCAAATGGAGGTAAAGTCACAGTTTTTGACAACCTTTCCTCGGGGAAAATCGATAACATCAACCATAATTTGAAAAATCCTGACTTTAGATTTGTCAAAAAAAACCTGTCTAATGTTGAGGATATCAAGGGAGCTCTAGAAGAGCAAGAGGTTGTCTTTCACCTTGCCGCATATTCGAGTGTATATGTAGAAGAGACGGGAATCAACGCCTTATATGAGCAAAATATCGGTAACACTATAAAACTATTGGAAGGGATAAGGAAGTCATCATCAGTAAAAAAAATAATTTTCACCAGCTCTTCGACTATTTATGGCTATGCCTCATTATTACCAACTCCGGAGGATTACGGTCCCTTGGTTCCTGAATCTCACTATGGTGCCTCTAAATTGGCATGCGAGGCTTTGGTCTCCACATATTGCAAGCAATATGGGATATCTGGAATTATCTTAAGGTTGGCAAATATAGTGGGTGCAAGAAGCGATAAAGGCATAATTTATGATTTTATTAGGAAATTGAAGGCAAATCCAAAGAAGTTGATAATCCTAGGTAACGGCTTTCAGTCAAAATCATATTTGCATATATCTGACTTTACAAATTGTTTATACCATTTGCATATCTCAAAACTCAGAGGAGAAAAAATCGACAATAATATTGATATCTTCAATGCTGGTAACATAGATCAAATCAACGCGGTATCAATTGCGAAGGAAATCTGCACCATACAGAATTTGAATGAGGTGATGTTGTCCTTTCAGGGTGGTATGGGGGGAGGAGGAGGATGGAAGGGAGATATTACCCAAATGCTGCTAGATGTTTCAAAGTTAAAAAGCACCGGATGGGCACCACGGTATAATAGCAGAGAAGCAATAATAATTTCGGCGAAAGAGCTGATAAGAGAACTACTACCGACTCAATTGTAGCCTGGCAAATGGACATGCAAGCAACCTCGATTACAGGACAGCTGTAATGCATAGATTGTGATTTTACCTTTCCAGGTGATTTTGCTTTCGGTTTGCATTGGCCAACTGGGCATGATGTTTATCTCAAAGAGCAGTTATTGATTACATTAATTTGGATCCTAATCTGGTTTGCATCAATAGGCCAAGGTTACCCACAGTGTGGTCAGGAATTGGGTGCATTTGACCTTCAATTTGTATCCCTACCTTCTTTCTGGCCAGTTACTTAAAAGTTAATTTTTTAGGGCTGCACCCGGTGAAAACACTTTTTTACATCAAATGGCAAATTCAAATAAATACACACAATCAACAGTTTTGTATTGATTCAGGAAACAGTGATTGATTTAACAAGATTAGATATTTTTCTTTAATGCTGGAAAAACCGCCCGACCGCCATTTACGCGATCCTAACGATAATGATGACCAAATGAAGTCTTGAGCCGGGCCATTTTAATCAACTACCATTTAAAGTATTTTATTCGATTCTGCAGAGCGTTTTACGGTTTAACAAGTTTTATAAAGAAAACACACTATAAAATCAATCTAATAGATTTGATGTTTGTTCATACGGTTAACAGAAAACTAATATTGTTGGTATTTGCGTTTTTCTATCTAATTAACGTTCTGTCTAGCGGTGGGCATATTGACGTGTGGGATGGAATTGAGTCTTTTTTAACCACCGAAAGCATGGTTCTAAAACAAACCGCAAAATTGGATCCTACGGTTCCAAGCGTGGAGAGTTTGCATTTCAATGTCAACTATACAGTGGCGTTTTTCAAGTCGATACACGAAGGACAACCATTTGATCAAAACACCCCCCTTGAGCCAGTTTATACCGTTAGATCGCTATTGATTTCTGCAGTCGCCGTTCCGTTTTACACGCTCGCATTGATCCTTTCTGTGTCTCCGCTTTTGTTTGTAAGCCTATTTGTGAACTCCCTTCTGATCGCATTAATCTCTGTTATCATATTTTGCTTCTCTATAGAGCTATATCACTCTGCCAAAATAGGGTTTGTGCTAAGCCTGGTGTTCAATGTTTGTTCTTTTGTTTTGCCTTTTGTTACTACATTTTGGGCTCAGCCTTTGCAGGCTTTGACACTGGTAGCCGCTCTTTTTTTCATCTACAAGTCGCTTCACCATAACCCTTTTTTTATTTGCAATTATTTCGGGGCGTCAAATAAAGCAGCGGATGCACCGGGGACAAAAGTCTATGGGCATAATCATGGTTCGCATAGTCTCCACCAAACTCAAAATAAGGGGTTTTATTTTGCCGGCATCGCGGGGCTTTTCTTGGGATTGTCTGTATTTGCGCATCCTACCAGCATAGTAATTCTGCCCGGGTTTTTGGTCTATTCTTTTCTGGAAATGAGAAAAAAGAATATGAAGAATTTTGTATTTCTGGTGGCTGTTTTACTAATTGTTTTGTTCTCTGTAGGGGTTGTTAATTACGCACGGTTTGGCTCATTTACGGAATTTGGTTATGGATATTTCAGCACTTTAGCAGCACATGATGGATGGAGGGGACTGGTTGGGTTACTGATAAGTCCTGGTGCTGGTTTATTTCTGTACTTTCCCATTTCGATATTGCTTCCGTGGGCAGCTAAAAGCATGAAGAATCAAAATAAAAAAAAATTGCTATACCTTTTTGTTTTTATAATAGTTATAAATTGGATAGATGTTGGCACACTGTCGTATAACTCTGAGCCATTCTCTTGGTGGGGAAATGGATGGGGCCCCCGATATTTTGTGGTTTTGCTGCCTTTCATAACATTGATGGTAGGAAGCTTGCTTGTGGGGATAAATAGAAACACATTTTTAAAGTATTCCGTAATCGCTTTGTCTGCATCTGGGTTTTGTATTACCTTGTTGGGAGTACTTGTTTGGCCTTATTATGATCAGGCTTACTTGGAACTGAAGGAAAAACTTGATGACAAAACTGCATGGAATGCCCTAATTTGGGATCCAATGCATTCTCCAATTATTTTGCATGCAAAAGCTTTGGCGGAGAATTATATCGCTACTATCCAGGTTCAAAATTATTTCCATACCTCTTGGCATTGGGTTAATTACGGGTTAGCTCCCTGTCCCTATGATAATTACATATACTGTACATATGGAATTGTTCCTGTTGTCTTGATATTGGTATTAATCGGGATTGCATTGGCAGTTATATTGTGGCAGATCAATGGTTTAATGTATCAAAGCAGGATAACTGCTGCTATAAGGCGGGGACCTGCTTTAAACAAACCCCGCACCCTCTTTGACTCTCGGAGAAATGGAAAAATATGACAATAAACAGAAGCAGCAAGGTTAATTCGGGGTCATTAGGTCAGGGCTAACAACGTATATCCCAAACCTTCATTTTGTAATTTATGAAAAAGATGATGTTCCTTTTAAATTAAATAATCTATGGTATTTCTCGCCAGAACATTTTCTTTGATATGTGTTTACACGACATATTAGTGCAATTATTATATTAGATGTGGTTTATACAATTAATTGAAAGAACGAATAGTTCAGGGACTTTTACTTTTTACAATTTTATGCGTAATCAGTGCGGGTTCCACTAATAATTATTTAGCGAATGCAACAACCTCATCATCATCTTCTGACGGCGGTTCTGACGGCGGTTCTGACGGCGGTTCTGACGGCGGTTCTGACGGGCGTTCTGACGGCGGTTCTGACGGCGGTTCTGACGGCGGTTCTGACGGCGGTTCTGACGGCGGTTCTGACGGCGGTTCTGACGGCGGTTCTGACGGCGGTTCTGACGGCGGTTCTGACGGCGGTTCTGACGGCGGTTCTGACGGCGGTTCTGACGGCGGTTCTGACGGCGGTTCTGACGGCGGTTCTGACGGCGGTTCTGACGGCGGTTCTGACGGCGGTTCTGACGGCGGTTCTGACGGCGGTTCTGACGGCGTTCTGACGGCGGTTCTGACGGCGGTTCTGACGGCGGTTCTGACGGCGGTTCTGACGGCGGTTCTGACGGCGGTTCTGACGGCGGTTCTGACGGCGGTTCTGACGGCGGTTCTGACGGCGGTCTGACGGCGGCTGCAGCGGTAGCGTAGGCGGCAGCAGCGGTAGCGTAGGCGGCAGCAGCGGTAGCGTAGGCGGCAGCAGCGGTAGCGTAGGCGGCAGCAGCGGTAGCGTAGGCGGCAGCAGCGGTAGCGTAGGCGGCAGCAGCGGTAGCGTAGGCGGCAGCAGCGGTAGCGTAGGCGGCAGCAGCGGTAGCGTAGGCGGCAGCAGCGGTAGCGTAGGCAATCCCGTGGCAGCAAGCGGTGACACGGGCGAAGGCGGAGGCAATCCCGTGGCAGCAAGCGAGGATGTAACACCGACTCCAACTTCTGCACTTTCTGGCGTCACTTCAACACCGACTCCAACTTCTGCACTTTCTGGCGTCACTTCAACACCGACTCCAACTTCTGCACTTTCTGGCGTCACCTCAACACCAACACCAACCGGAACAACAATAACCCCACCAACAACTACACCGACACCTACACCGACTCCAACTTCTGCACTTTCTGGCGTCACTTCAACACCAACTGCGACACCAACACCAACTGCGACACCAACACCAACTGCGACACCAACACCAACTGCGACACCAACACCAACTGCGACACCAACACCAACTGCGACACCAACACCAACTGCGACACCAACACCAACTGCGACACCAACACCAACTGCGACACCAACACCTACACCAACACCTACACCACCAACCCCAGTTATTCTACCATCCGCACCAACACCAACTGCTACACCAACACCAACTGCTACACCAACACCAACATCCCTACCTCCTGGAACCGTGAGAGATCCATCTCTACCACCTGGATACGTAATAGATACAAAGGGTACGTCTTCAACAGAAGATGATGTCATATTAGAACTCCCGAAATCCCCCACAATAGCCTCTACAGATGGTGATACACTCCCAACTGCGACTCCAACACCAACACCAACTGCGACACCAACACCAACTGCGACACCAACACCAACTGCGACACCAACACCAACTGCGACACCAACACCAACTGCGACACCAACACCAACTGCGACACCAACACCAACTGCGACACCAACACCAACTGCGACACCAACACCAACTGCGACACCAACACCAACTGCGACACCAACACCAACTGCTACACCAACACCAACTCCAACTTCTGCACTTTCTGCAGTCACTTCAACACCAACTGCGACACCAACACCAACTGCTACACCAACACCAACTGCTACACCAACACCAACTGCAAAACCAACACCAACTGCTACACCAACACCAACTGCTACACCAACACCAACTGCTACACCAACACCAACTGCTACACCAACACCAACTGCTACACCAACACCAACTGCTACACCAACACCAACTGCTACACCAACACCAACTGCTACACCAACACCAACTGCTACACCAACACCAACTGCTACACCAACACCAACTGCTACACCAACACCAACACCTACACTATCCCAGCCTGATGACGAGTGTCTCTTTGAACCTGGTTTACCAAAATGTGCACCTGGTGAAGATGGAAAATGCCCTTCTGGATTCAACATGAATGGCGACGGGAATTGTTTTCCCGATAAACCGTGTCCTTCAGGATACGAAAACCATGACTATGATGAGACAGGCAAATGCTGGAGTAAAGGAAATCCAACACCAACACCAACACCAACACCAACACCAACACCAACACCAACACCAACACCTACACCTACACCTACACCTACACCTGATGACGAGTGTCTCTTTGAACCTGGTTTACCAAAATGTGCACCTGGTGAAGATGGAAAATGCCCTTCTGGATTCAACATGAATGGCGACGGGAATTGTTTTCCCGATAAACCGTGTCCTTCAGGATACGAAAACCATGACTATGATGAGACAGGCAAATGCTGGAGTAAAGGAAATCCAACACCAACACCAACACCAACACCAACACCAACTCACCAACACCAACACCTACACCTACACCAAAACCGTCTGATTGTACCGGTGCATATCACTATGACAGCAAATCACAAACATGTGTTCTAAACAATAATTGCAAAGAAGGCACAGATTCCTCAACTAACCCATCAAAGACTGTATACTGCACTGTGACAGATGTCAAGACTAAAAAAGTCTATGTGAACAAATATCCGGTCTACCGACAAAATATAATCAACTACATAACAGCTCCAACATCAACAGTAAACATACAAATATTGAAGAACTTCTTCACGGACAATGTAATCCAAAGGCAATTGGGAAAAACTCCGGCATTCCTGTTACTGCTTGATACCAAACAGATTTGTCATGTTGCAAAAGACTTCCAATGCGAGCTGCAGCAAAACAAATTCAACACCTTTGACCTTACAACCACTCCGGACGGTAAAGGAAATTGGGTGATAAGCGGCAAGGTCCAAAACGTTGTCAAGAATGCGATAAACAACATAAAAGTTACAGCAACGTTCTATGACGCGCTTGGCAACAACGTAGGCACATACAAGCAAGGCTCCGTAACACTGGCAAAACTGGTTAGCCAACAATATGGTGTCTTCAACCTGAATGTACTGAAGCCCGCCCAGAATTGGAATCCGGTGTTCTTGAGGCTGGATTACCAAGATCCAACATCAACGTTATCAACGGTAACCTCAAAGACAATAAAGAACTTCTTCACGGACAATGTAATCCAAAGGCAATTGGGAAAAACCCCGGCATTCCAGTTACTACTTGATACCAGACAATTCTGCCATGTTGCAAAAGACTTCCAATGTGATCTGCAGCAAAACAAATTCAACACCTTTGACCTTACAACCACTCCGGACGGTAAAGGAAATTGGGTGATAAGCGGCAAGGTCCAAAACGTTGTCAAGAATGCGATAAACAACATAAAAGTTACAGCAACGTTCTATGACGCGCTTGGCAACAACGTAGGCACATACAAGGAAGGCTCCGTAACACCGGCAAAACTGGTTAGCCAACAATATGGTGTCTTCAACCTGAAGGCACTGAAGTCCGCCCAGAATTGGAATCCGGTGTTCTTGAGGCTGGAGTACCAAGGCTCTTGACAGCAAATACATTGGCGAAACCAACCCTTCTTTTTTCCTGGTTTTAATACCCCAAAAATCAATATTCAAATTTTATCATATTTGTAGAGTAGATGTAAAAGAAGAAGGTTTAGGATTACAAGCCCTATGTATTATTATATCAACTTTCTTATCAATTTGATATCGATATTGATATTTTTTTATTAGAATAATTGTAAATGCTATAAAAATCAAATGCAGTAAAATTTAGCATTTCAACAGTTATGATTATACTTACAATTCAGAGGTTTTTGATAATTGAATATTTAATTCGTTCCTTAAGTTATAAAAAAAACACTTCTTCAATCTGATTAATCAATCTGATTCTCATAAATAATTGAAGTTTATTATTGATGGAAATCATCAGTCAAGAAGTAATTTGAAAAATTGCTATTAATTCTGTTATTTATATCTATGGGAACTTAATGCCTAGCGTTTATTTACTTTCACAAAACAATGATTAATACTAATTTGTAATCATAACCTGTGAACATAAAACTACCAGTTCTATTATAATAACACTTCCTATTTTTCTTTTCCATAATCAGGATCCATATTTTAGAATAGTATAATTTAGGATATACTTAACATTAAAAAAAATTTTTAAAATTATTCAGAAAAAAAATATAAAATAATCTATACCTATATTTTTCTATATCCTTTTTAAGGTATTTTTATGTGGTATGTTTTTAACTATAGGATTAGTGTTTAATTGCATAGTAAATATGTCTTATAAGAGGATACTCAAAGAACGAATAGTTCAGGGACTTTTACTTTTTACAATTTTATGCGTAATCAGTGCGGGTTCCACTAATAATTATTTAGCGAATGCAACAACATCATCATCTTCTGGCGGCAGCGGCGGTAGCGAAGGCGGAGGCAATCCCGTGGCAGAAAGCGATGACACAGGCGAAGGCGGAGGCAATCCCGTGGCAGAAAGCGATGACACAGGCGAAGGCGGAGGCAATCCCGTGGCAGAAAGCGAGGATTTAACACCAACACCAGCAACCGAAACAACAGGCTCTGCTGATGATTTAACACCAACCGAAACACCAACCGAAACACCAACCGAAACACCAACCGAAACACCAACCGAAACACCAACCGAAACACCAACCGAAACACCAACCGAAACACCGACACCAACCGAAACACCGACACCAACCGAAACACCGACACCAACCGAAACACCGACACCAACCGCGACACCAACACCAACTGCGACACCAACACCAACTGCGACACCAACACCAACTGCGACACCAACACCAACACCTGATGATGAGTGTCTCTTTGAACCTGGTTTACCAAAATGTGCACCTGGTGAAGATGGAAAATGCCCTTCTGGATTCAACATGAATGGCGACGGGAATTGTTTTCCAGATAAACCGTGTCCTTCAGGATACGAAAAACACGACTATGATGAGACAGGCAAATGCTGGAGTAAAGGAAATCCAACACCAACACCAACACCAACACCAACACCAACACCAACACCAACACCAACACCAACACCAACACCAACACCAACACCAACACCTAAACCGTCTGATTGTACCGGTGCATATCACTATGACAGCAAATCACAAACATGTGTTCTAAACAAAAATTGCAAAGAAGGCACAGATTCCTCAACTAATTCATCAAAGACTGTATACTGCACTGTGACAGATGTCAAGACTAAAAAAGTCTATGTGAACAAATATCCGGTCTACCGACAAAATATAATCAACTACATAACAGCTCCAACATCAACCACAATAAAGAACTTCTTCACGGACAATGTAATCCAAAGGCAATTGGGAAAAACCCCGGCATTCCTGTTACTGCTTGATAGCAGACAATTCTGCCATGTTGCAAAAGACTTCCAATGCGAGCTGCAGCAAAACAAATTCAACACCTTTGACCTTACAACCACTCCGGACGGTAAAGGAAATTGGGTGATAAGCGGCAAGGTCCAAAACGTTGTCAAGAATGCGATAAACAACATAAAAGTTACAGCAACGTTCTATGACGCGCTTGGCAACAACGTAGGCACATACAAGGAAGGCTCCGTAACACCGGCAAAACTGGTTAGCCAACAATATGGTGTCTTCAACCTGAAGGCACTGAAGTCCGCCCAGAATTGGAATCCGGTGTTCTTGAGGCTGGAGTACCAAGGCTCTTGACAGCAAATACATTGGCGAAACCAACCCTTCTTTTTTCAATCTTTTACCGAATTCATTTACCATTTACTTTTCCTTTTGATTAAAATCTCTCATTTCATTAGTAGGAATATCTAATCATTGCATATATCATAAAAGGTAAAAAGATAATCAAGTGGGTAATTTGTTACTGTGACAACTCAACATATTGTTATTTCACACTATAAATTATTTTATCAAATTTAACTATGTATTAAAGAGAATTATAAAAAAACTTAAGGAAAAATCATATATAGCACAATGATTACATCGTATTGGATTATGCTTATTAAAGATAAAATAATTAAGATATGGGTGATTGCCTTGGCATCATTTTTTGCAGTCACTCTCACGGCAAGCCCCATATCCATGGATCTTTTGTCTTCAAGCACTTTAAATTCATTATCTGTAACATTAATTGACAGTAATTCCAATAAATACACAGCATTTGCAACAGTAAGCAGCGGCGGTAGCGAAGGCGGCAGCGGCGGTAGCGAAGGCGGCAGCGGCGGTAGCGAAGGCGGCAGCGGCGGTAGCGAAGGCGGCAGCGGCGGTAGCGAAGGCGGCAGCGGCGGTAGCGAAGGCGGCAGCGGCGGTAGCGAAGGCGGCAGCGGCGGTAGCGAAGGCGGCAGCGGCGGTAGCGAAGGCGGCAGCGGCGGTAGCGAAGGCGGCAGCGGCGGTAGCGAAGGCGGCAGCGGCGGTAGCGAAGGCGGAGGCAATCCCGTGGCAGATAGCGCTGACACAGGCGAAGGCGGAGGCAATCCCGTGGCAGATAGCGCTGACACAGGCGAAGGTGGAGGCAATCCCGTGGCAGATAGCGCTGACACAGGCGAAGGTGGAGGCAATCCCGTGGCAGATAGCGCTGACACAGGCGAAGGTGGAGGCAATCCCGTGGCAGATAGCGCTGACACAGGCGAAGGCTTGGGTATAGTCGACGATGACCTATCTTCAAATGAGCCCCAAACATCCACAACACCACCATCAGACGAATTTGTGCCCCCAACTCCAACAGACGAATTTGTGCCCCCAACTCCAACAGACGAATTTGTGCCCCCAACTCCAACAGACGGATTTGTGCCCCCAACTCCAACAGAGACACCTACAACCCCCCCAACAGACGGATTTGTGTCCCCAACTCCAACAGAGACACCTACAACCCCCCCAACAGACGGATTTGTGTCCCCAACTCCAACAAATACCCCTCAAGGATTTTTTGGTGGATTCCCGTTCCCTACATTCACTCTCCCTACTTTCCCAACCGGGACACCGACTCCAACCGGGACACCGACTCCAACCGGGACACCGACTCCAACCGGAACTCCAACCGGACCCGACTCCAACCGACTCCAACCGGAACACCGACTCCAACCGGGACACCGACTCCAACCGGGACACCGACTCCAACCGGGACACCGACTCCAACCGGGACACCGACTCCAACCGGGACACCGACTCCAACCGGGACACCGACTCCAACCGGGACACCGACTCCAACACGTACACCAACTTCAACACACGATAATGACTTCGAACAAAAATCTAGGTGTCAAGCAAATTATGGAAAAATTATCAATTCTTGCAACAATACTCAAATATACAATAATATCAATAAAATCCAAAAAAGTAATCGTAACACAATAACTCAAACAGGCGACATAACAATCATTGATCGAACCGGAAGTATAACCACAACATCATCTTGCAATCCAATAGAACGAGTTGTATCTTTGGGTCCTTCTACAATGGCATCTGGGGGTATGCGGGTAATTGCTACACTTTCTCCATGTCATTTGGTGGATGGAACTGTTTTGCTTAATTTACCAAATGACCGGGTTCAAGTTGTTGTTGCACATTTGCAAGGGGGACAGGCTTCAAATGCAGTAGTAGTAAATAAGCAAAGACTATCTGGACTGGCAGATGGTCATTCACTTTATAGTGTAAACCTTAATGAAGTTATGTCAGGGGTCATCCCAAAGGTAGGAAAACAATCAACGGTAAACAATATCAATACGATATTGTTATGGAATAGTGCTGCACGCACAATCAATTTCAATGCAGACAACAGTTTGGCATTAAATATTGTCAATCAAAGATAAAGATTCCTTTTCTTATTTTTTATTGTCGGTTTGCAGGCTCAACGAAACTCTTAATAACCATTTTTTTAAAACTTTAGCATAGTAATAAAAGTTCTGAAGACATTCTTGTATATGGTATAGGGGAGCATAAACCTGAACAACGATGTTGCCCCACTGAATCGTTACATTAATTGTCATGATGGGAAATAATGACGTCTTAAGTTAACAGCATCAGTAATGTATTGGATTTTTTATGGATGTATGGTGTGCGCAATCTTCCTTTTCTGAAATATCGTAATTTGTTCTGCCATACCTTATTTTCAAAACATATTTTATTTTGATTTCTTTTCAGATTTGTCTTTATTGCTTAATTCTACAATCCCATTGATGTAACCTGTCTCCAACATTAAAAATGCATACAGAACATTTGCTATGTGTGTCTGTATTATTGATTCTATTAGCACACTTTTTTCATCTGTATTTGTTTTTGTATGGTATTCTATCTGGGTTTTATTCTGGCCGGATATTTTTAACTTGAAGGTTTCATAAATTTCAAGTTGATTATCTTGAGTAACTGTTCTAAAAGTTATCTCCCTATTCATCTTATCGTTTACGATTCTTTTAGAAATTCCAATAAAAAACTCTGGAAAAGTTTTTTCCAATCGGGTATCCTTTAGTGCATTATATATTATTCTTGACGGTACTCTTAAGACAATCTTTTTGGAGGTAATGGACATTTGGTATTAAAGGTTATTTGTTGTTGTTTTTATTTAATTTGTTGTTTCTTAGGCGATACGCAAAAAGATAGTTGGGGGCATTGTTTTTGTAAAGGATGGAATGACATTTTTTATTTTTTGATCAGGTTGACTATTTGAAAAGTAATTACTTTCAGATACCATGCTTATGCCGCTTGATAAATAAATGTAACTTTATAACTATCTATAATAGTATTTTCAAGATGGGATATAATTAGAATATCTCAATGATTATGTTTTAAAAAAAATACAAAACATGGTGAATAAAAATTGGCTCAAGTTGATTTAATGTTCTTACAACGACCCAGTTCCAATATAAAAATAAGGTTTCTCTATTGTTTCAGATAAGTGTTGTGACAATTCAACTTATGTTTTTGAATGGATGGGTAAACCCCATAGTATTTGTCATTATCGTTGTTTATAAGTCTCAATTCTGCCAACCAATGCTGCCTATAATAACTGAGAATGGTTTTTCTAGTTTTATGGTGGCATTCCGTTTAAATTAAATCGATACCCCCATGAATAAATAGGAATGAAAAAGAATCAGATTATATGACGAAAATTTTTAATGCAAGCCCTGGATTTGGTGTCCAGTTAAGCGAGCAAGAAATAACAGATTTTTTAACTGAAAGCATATTGAATATCCATCTTGGGACTATAGATGATAAAGGCCACCCAAATGTTCATCCTGCCTGGTACTATTACAATCCGACGAATGGTAAATTATATAGTGAAACATCAAAAAATGCAAAAAAAACAAACAATCTAAGGAAAAATAAAAACGTTTACTTTTGTATTGATAAACCAAATCCCCCATACAAGGGAGTGCGTGGAAAAGGAATTGTCGATATTTACGAAGATATCAGTTTTAATTTACCAATAGCAGAAAAGATATTAATCAAGTATTTGGGAACACTTGAGCATCCTATGTCCAAATCCCTTATCAATGCACAAAAAGAAGGTCAATCTGTCGTGTTAGAGATAACCCCTCAATACTTTTCAACATGGGATTACGGCAGACAGTAATAACAATATTTGGCAAGAATTAACTTCTCAATTCCTTTTTTGTTTTCTAATTCTATTTAGTGTAAGTTAAAAATATATTTGTATATATTTTCAATAGCAAGTATCAATCCTCATTTTATAATTCCAATTTATTATGTTCTAATAAAACGTATATAAGATAAATTCATGGTGGGTTTTTGTATCGTTCGTCAAGAAATAAATAAAGAATGGGTGAATGCTTGGAATAACACTGACCTGAGAGAGATATATTCTTCTTTATTCGTGAGGACCGAATAAGCCTTTAATTGCAATGTGTATATTTATGTCATGGATTTATTCAGAAAGCATTATTTGCTTTTCACTTGAACTTATTGTATAAATAAAAAGTGGCATCAAACTGAGGTATATCGTGGATATCACCAAAGATAATTTCATTCATTGTAAAGATCTAATGAAATTTTCATAAGGGGTTCGTCATTTGGATGGAATTAAAGCAAACCTTTCCGTCAGTGAGTCAGAATATCTTGCCTCTTCGACTTTGTGCAGGAATTATACTCACGAGAACTTTTCAACAAAGCATCTATAGCAGTGTTCCAGATATTGCGGAACAGCAAAAATATGTATTTGGGAGTTTTTGGAATAAGTCTACTTTAGCTGAATGTGGAATTAAGTAGATAGAGGAGGGTGTTCCGCTGGGACTGACACATTTCATTCAAATTCCATTTAAAAACAAAGAGTTGTTCATTAATCTAGTTAAATCGGTTAAAGAAGAATCTAGATGTTATTTCCAACTACTAATGCGTTTCTTCGCGTAGGAAAAATGGGAATAATTTATCTTTTGAAAGCGGCAGCAGTATTATGAGGGATAGATTTAAGGATTCTGACTCCAGCAAATTATGTTATAGATAAAATGATCTAACATATGGAAGACGTTAAAGCAAGTAATTTTGCAATGAAGGATTTTGAAGTAACCTCAGATATTAAAGTAAATATATCTACCATACTTGTAGTTGATAAAACAGGATCATTGGTAGTAGAAAAAAAAGATGATTCGAAGGTAAATGTGATAGATGCTATAGTATTGGCAACATATTCTACAAGTACACCAAAGGCAATATCATGCTTTTCCATCTTTGAAAGTCTGTATACTCAAGTGAAATTACATGGACAATTAAAAATCCATGATAATATTCAAGTTGAATATATATAAATACAGCAGGTTGTGAACTCGCACCAACCCAGCCGGCACTTATTGCGATCTATTGCAAAAACATCCCGCACCAAGAGATGTCATGATGGACTCTAAAAAGAAATGCCACTGGGCTTCAAAGGCTTACAGAGGATATGCTAGACATTACTAAAATTAAAAACAATATGGTAAAACCATGTAAGGAGGAACTTGATTTAAGTATTTTGTTATCCGCTATAGTAATGACTATAAAAATAATATTGAGAATAGGGGAATTAATGATAATAGGTTCCTGAATAATGAAACAGACAAAAAACATTATATGATAAATGTGGACAGCCAAAGAATAACTCAGGTTGTAACTAACCTTCTAAACAATGCTGTAAAATTAACTGAAGATGACAAAGGTGGTGGGGTGGATATATAGGACTGCGGATGAGAGGAAAAATGGCGATATTTAGGAAGTTATTGTCAACATTAAAGACGCCGGAATAGGTATCCATAAAGAAATATTGCCACGATTGTTTAGAAAATTTGCTACAAAGTCAACAAAAGGTACGGTATTGGGGTTATTTATGTGCAGGAGTATGTTATGTTAAAAGCTCATAATGGAAATATATGGGCAGAAAACAATAAAGATGGTGAAGGGGCCGCATTTTCCTTCATTCTGCCATCCAAAAAGTATCGGGATTAGCCAGTTGTTTTCGTCGCTTATAATACCTGAGTAAAACGGTAAAAAGAAAACAAATACCAAAAAAAAGAGGATAATGCTTAGCAGATGATGAACCAGATATCGCTTTAGCTTTCAAGATTGGGTTATAGGATAACGGTTTTGTAGTTTATGCCTTTGACGACCCCACAGTAGCTTTTTCGAGTTTTAAACGTGATTTTTATGATTTATTGCTGCTCGATATAAAAATGCCGCAATTAAACGGAATTGAGTTTTACCAACGGATGAAGTAGGTTGATAAAAAAGTCAATGTCTGCCTTATAGCATCTTCATAGATGTATTATTAGGAAAAAATCGCAAAAGAGGTATTCCCCATATTAGGTATATGATGCCTTTTTAGAAAACTCATTAAAATTGAAGATCTGGTGAGGTCCATCAAACAAGAAGTATGATTGATTTGCAGTAACAATAATCTCCACAACAATCAATCCGATTCAGAATATTCATTGTCATTATGAGTGTGTGGACTTTTATGGTTGTGCTTTTTTCCAAAAAAAGAGATAAAAGACTCCGAAACTATTCCTACAACTATGAGAAACATATAAAATGTCCTCTTACAAATTACAAGTATTGTCAATTTGTTTATTACTTTCCAAGATGGTAGTTTAGATAGTTGCAGAACAATAGTAATATTACAAAGTCAATTCAACGTAGAATCTTGTTGGTAGATGATGAACCAGATATTACTTTGTCTTTTAATATTGTGTTGGAGGATAATGGTTTCGTAGTTGATGCCTTTAACGATCCTTTATTGGCATTATCCTCGTTTAAACAGGGGATATATGATTTGGCTCTACTTGACATTAAGATGCCAAAAATGAATGGTTTTGAATTGTGTGGGGAAATTAGAAAAATAGATGATAAGGTGAAGATTACTTTTATGACTGCATTTGACATCAAGAAAGATGATTTGAAAATTGCAGTGCCCTCGTTGAAAGGTGAAGAACCCCTCATTATAAGAAAACCAATACCCATTGATGATTTTGTACTTAAAGTCAAAGAAGAGCTGGAATAGCATAGTGTAAACAGTCATGCTCTTTGAAGATGGATCTGCAAATAAATGGTGACTGTTTGCTAAAATCAACAAGATTGTGTTGAACAAGGTATCTTTTCTTATGTAAAGTTTAGACGTTCTCCATTTTTCTTACATGTGGGTAAAAAATTTCTTTGACAAACACATGTTTCATTTCACTCTTTTAATATACTTTTTTTGAAGAAAAGAATCCTTTATTATGTGGTGACTGAATACGACTGCCCAAAGTTGAGTAAACTCTGATTAGCATTTTTGTGATTTTTATCCATTTGGAATCAAACAAATTATCTAATTTAGTTTTCTAGATGGATAGACATATTGTTTGCATTTCATATAGAAACCCCAACATGATGAGTTTAAATAGCCATATTAGGGTTAGGCTAAAGAATGTCATCATCACATTATTCTATAGCAATAATTTGCCTCTGGATAGTTAAAAATGGAATCGGCTTTTAACATACATTATACCTCTTGCATAATTGCCCCTAAACAGCTTTATGGCCCTCAGTTTCTTATTAGCCTGTCCTTTCTTCCCTCTTTAATGAGGTGTTATCCAGAAAACCATTGCTTTTCAAGTTATTCACCTGCCTGACAGTAAAGGAGTTTGATAACATTTATGATAAGGGGATGGCAAAAAGACACGACAGGCATGAGACCAACCGTTTATCCAAAAGAAAAGATAGAGAACGATCCATTGGCGCTGGACGACTTTACAATCTGGATGTTAAGAACAGGTTTATGATGCTGTTTGCATATTACCGCCTTTGCATAACCCACACTTTCACTGGCTTTTTGTTTGACTTGGACCAGAGCAACATTTGGAGGGATATCCAAAAAATTGGACCGCTGGTTAGAAAGTGCGTGCCAATTCCGCAAATGATGCACAAAACAACTAGAAGGCTGTCCACACCATAAGAAGTTGAAAGGCATTTCCCAGGCTTTCTGCCTTTCACCGATTGCACAGAACAGCGAATGCCACTGCCTGAAAAAAGAAGGGGAATGTACTATTCATGCAAGAAGAAAAAACATACCGTAAAGACAGCTTATGGTCACCAACCATGGCCTCATCATTCACAAAACAGGCCACAAGAAAGGAAAAAGGCATGACTATGGCATCTATAAAAAGAGTCCTCCTGCAGCTCCAAAGCAGGTTGTCAGCGTGTCTGACATTGGGTATCTTGGAGGTGGGAGAGACTCTCCTGACCAAAAGTTGTCCATACCCAACAGAAAGAAGACAAGACAAAAAGATCTGTCTCATGAGGGAAAAGAGTACAACCAGAATCAATCTAGAAAAAGGAAAGTTATGGAGCACACCATTTGCAGAATGAAAAAATAGGGGATAATTATCGAGAAAGTTTTCAGAAAAGGTTGAGAACGCATGAAAAGGTATCAGATATAGAATCCGGACACGAAAACTACAGAACATTGTAATCTTTTTAGATGGGCATCATAAGTCATTGTCGTGCTGATAGAGCATACTGTTTTTAATTATGCAAGAGCTCATTCATATGATTCATGAATGATGTAGTATCGTTAAGAATATTAGCAACGCACCTAAATTATGAAAGCTTTTTAGCACATCTTTTTTTATAGTAAAATATGTTGATGATTGATTGCCTGAAGGCGAAGGTTGTGACTGGTTTTGCTTTGTGAATTGGATGAAAAAATTATTGGCTGTAAATTGTGTCCCAGGTTAACAGAGTATATCGAAAGCGTAGGTCAAACCAAAGTAAGTAGGTTTAATAATGAAAACTATTGGGCAAAACCTATTCCAGGCTATGGCGATTCGAAAGCTACTCTTTTAATTATTGGATTGGCACCTGCTGCTCATGGTGGCAATAGAACAGGTAGACTATTTACAGGAGATAGCTCAGGCGATTGGTTGGCAAAAGCGTTATTTGAAACAGGATTTGCAAGCAAGCCGGCTAGTATTTCAAAAAATGATGGCTATTTTTTAAGAAACGCATATGTTACCGCAGTGGTAAAATGCGCTCCACCACAAAATATCCCAAACGCGTCTGAGATAATGAATTGTTCCCAATATCTAAGAACGGAAGTAAAACTATTAGAAAATACCACAAAAGTTATTATTACGCTTGGAAAACTTGCTTTTGATAAATATTGCGCAATATCTGGACTAAAGAAATTGGCGTTTGGCCATAAGATAGTTTATCCTTTAGATGCCGGCAAAACACTAATATCTTCCTATCATCCAAGCAGAAGAAACACAAATACAGGAACATTGACATGGGATATGTGGATTGATGTCTTTAATGTTGCAAAATCTATGATTAAAAAATAAAAAAAAGCCATACATAACAAAAATCTTATAAAAAATTAGTTTTCATCTCATATTCCAAGGAACAGTGCAAATTTTTTATTTTAATAATAATATTTGGAAAATTTATAAAAAATTAGTGGCTATGACCACAGCCGCAGCCACCACCTACATTACTACTTTCGCTATCTTTATGGTTGTGACTTTCTTCTTGACATGTTGGACATTGGGTAGTACTAGTTTCAGACATAAACATTGTACCACAGGTGGTACATTTTACTTTTTGAATTCCTTGCATATTTGTACTGACGCATTAATCTTATTAATACTTATTTGTTCCGTAAGGATAACCCAAAACTAATGGCTAACACTGATGTCTACTTGCTTGTTGTTATTATGGTAGTAATGTAATAGATAATTGACACGGCATAGAATTGCAAGAAAGAGGTATGCAAATTTTATTTGAATGTGATTTTATAAAACAAAAAATATGATAAAACTTCTTTATTTCAATAATTAACATATAAAACAGACTCTTTTAATGAATTTTTTGTTTTAATTACATTTATTGGTTTATGTTCTGATCTATTGTTGATTATATATAAGAAGAAATAGCTGTACACAAGAGGGAATTTTTTGCAGCTCCTTTTTATTGAAATAATTTAGATTGGAGGTCTGATGTTGTTGCCTTTCTGTTTCTCCAACAAGCCAAAGTAAAGAAGATATTTGATGGTTTAAAAGGTAATAGCCATAGTTGATTGGATAAACTTAACATACTTAATTGTGATAAACAGTAAAAAGCAAAATTAATCAAATTCAATGGTACTATTTTTTAATATCTCTTTTTATCTGAATTTTTATTTACTACTATTGTCCTGACATCAATCCATCATAATTTCATAGTGCGTCGATTATTGCGGCGAATGACACTCTGTTTTTCTTTTCCATGATATACAATAGCACAACCTATTTGTATTGATACTATATTACAGAATCTGTGGTTATCATCATTTAATTCCTTGTCTGTTACTGTACTGATATTCTCTCCATAATGGCTATTCATCCACTTCTTTTACTATTTTCCTTAGTGGTTACTTTCATGTTCTAAATATCCTATACCGTGAGAGATAATTAAAAATTACTCGAATTATCTAAATCTCAATTTAAAGAACGCATCATTTGTCATACCCACATAAACAGGTGACATCTATATGTTTTACAAAACTATAGTTCCCATTACATTTTATATTCATGTTTAATCCTGATTTGTAATGATGAACAATAAATGACAATACCTTCTGCATGATTTCAGGAATTTTTTAAAGCAAATGCCAAAAACCTTTTTATTTACAAAATTGCAAGAATAATTTTGTAGTTTTCAGAATATTGCAAAAGTGCTTGCCCAGCAGTATGGTAGTGAAACACAAAAACAATCAGCCAGCAAATGAGCCAAAGTTAGATGATAGAATATCGTCATTCAATGATAATGGATTATGCGTCATGAGATTTGCAATAATTTTTTTATGTTGAAAATCATAGTAATAGTTAAGTAGATTTATAATAACCGGAATTGTTAAACCTAAAATTTAGGGAACAGGTTATGCGATCCTTTTTTTGTAATATACGCAAGCGTCCCATATATACCAAATTGCCTTATATTTTTAAAATGAGTATAAATAGTGCACTATTACCTGTAAAAATTAGTTTAACTTTAAAAAGCGTAAAATTTCAAAGGGGGGACTATATCAATGAAAAAATATGACCGTTATTTGTTTTTTGTATCACTTGTTATCGCATTCCTCTTTTTTGCCCCCATGCCTGGAATACCCGGCTTTGTGGCGACTATCCATGCAGCTGAGCCTTTTGATGGAATTCCTGTCTTTTCTGCCGGAACCCCGTCATCATCTACTGCAAGCTCCGCTCTACCCTCTGGATGCACCCCAGCACAAATAGACAAGGTTGGTGCAAGTGGATATGATTTGGAAGATTTAGAAGGCTACAACACAACACCGGATAAAACCATTGATAACAACTTCAACACGAGGTGGGCAAACTATGGTGTTGGATCTTATATTCAATACGAACTTAAATCTAGTGATGCCGTTTGTGGCATAGACATTTCCTGGTATAGGGGTGATGTTAGGGCATACGATTTTATTGTCTCTACTTCCCAAGATGGAATTAAATTTGATGACGTATTTTTTTCTAAAAGCAACGGAACGACAAATTCACTAGAACGTTATCTTATTCCAGATTCTCCACTTCAAGCTAAACATGTAAGAATTACTGTTAACGGAAACACCGAAAACCTATGGGCCGGTATAACTGAAGCTCAAATTTTGTCCCAATCAACATGTCCATGCCCGCCTACAACACAACCCACAACACAACCCACAACGCCACCGGTAATATCACCCATAATAATATCACCCACAACACAACCCACAACGCCACCGGTAATATCACCCACAACACAACCCACAACGCCACCGGTAATATCACCCATAATAATACCTCCTACAACACCGCCTGCAACTGAATGTCCATGCCCTCGCTAGCTACACCTCCTGCTACACCTCCTGCTACACCTCCTGCTACACCTCCTGCTACACCTCCTGCTACACCTCCTGCTACACCTCCTGCAACACCCCAGCAACAGGCAATGAAAATATTCCATCTGCACAATCAGTATATGACACAGGAACAATGGCATTACCATCCACTGTAAAAGGAGTCATAATTTCAATCCCTGATGAAGGTCATCATCCAATTTCCGAAAGTGACAATTAGCTTAAAGAACCCATCCTATTTGCCAACAAATCTCGTAGTTCCAACTGGCACGTCAATAGCTTTTGTTCATGGTGATCCTGGACATGTCCATGAAGCAACAGTGGCCGATTCAAATAGTGGCACAGTCGCATGGCAAACAACTGCTGTAAAGCATCCTGGTGGCTCTGACGTTAAGGTATTACCTGCAGGAAATTATGATGTGACTGACGAAGAATATCCAGATATGAAAGGTAAAATAACAGTATCCAATAATGTTAATTCGGCAGGTAATTTGGTAGTTGGCAGTCTCTTTGTTCCTACTCCGTCGCTTGAAAAATACAAGTCAGATTTTGCAAAGGCAGGCTTTAATGTTTTGTCTACCCATAATTTCGTGACTGAATCGGACCAAGATGATATTAGTGGACCTAATACTTTGATTGTTTATTCAACTACTACACCAATCGACCAAGCAATACCCAAGCTTTTCCCGATAATCAAATCGCTACCTTACAAATAAAAGGACACATAGAAAAGACTATTTCTTTATTTTTTTAAGCTAAAACTTTACTGATATGCCCAATATAATCAAAAGAAAACTTTTTATTCCGATGTTTGAGGACGTTGTCGATTTTGTATAGTTGTTCAAATAGGACAAAAAATATGCCTGTTCTTTATTTAAAAATATAATTAGTATTTGGTTGTTTCCACATTCCTATTAGGGTATTTGTGGAGTTATACTATCAAACTTACAAAAATATTTTCACCATGTCCTTCTCCTTAGGTTTGTAAATTAGATATTGAAACACAAATTTTTCATGCCACTTTGGTGACAGGGAGAAAATTAATTAGTTATATTTTGGTAATTAATTGGGTAAACAGATGCATTGAAAATAGATAAAATTTTAAGGGTTGTATTGTATTAAAATTTGCTTGAAATTCAATAACTATTTATTTTCATCTTTTCTCGTTTTAGGAATTTTTGTTATTCTGTCAATCAGTATCTATTCTGTTGAAAAACAGGCAAGTAAATTTACAGGTGGTAGTGGTGGCATTGGCGATGTTTTAACAAATGCCGAAAAGTCCGCATTGCAATTTTTTAACAAGTTTCATGCTACCCTATTAAACCAATTTATGAAATTTTTGTCCGAATATGGTAGAGAATATTTTTGGATAGTTATGGTAGTGGCAATGTTTTTCTTTGGGGGGCATGATGGAAAGTTGACTGCCATTATCATAATATTTTCATTTCTTGTTATCATACCTGCAAATATAATCACTAAAGACTTGGTGGACAGGGACAGGCCACCTAAATTTTACGATAGTTTGAATACCGATCTTCAAACAGATAGCTCCTATCCGTCAGGTCACGCAAGCATAGTATCAGCAGGGGCAATAGTTGCTGCATTGTTTTTCAGAAATACTTGGAGCCGCAAATTATTATCTTCCTTTCTTATTATTGAAGCAGGTTTGGTGTGTTTCTCAAGAATATATTTAGGCGTGCATTACCCTTCTGATGTAATAGGAGGTAGCCTGTTAGGTAGTGGGATTGCGTTACTTTTTGCCGCTAATACAACATTGTACGAAAGGTTTTTAAAAATAAAAATTGTAAATAAAATATAACATTTGTTTTTCTTTTAATGATAGATACTGCAGCATAATTTTGTTTTCAATCTTTAGGCTATAGTGCCTATATAGAAACTCAATATCTTTAAGATTTGTAAATCAATGAAAGCAATTATGACTGATAATTGTTTTAGGATGTGCTTTATTATTTCGAAAATAATCTAATTAATCAAATAAATGAACCAAGTAAAATTAATTGGTTAGAGCGCGGTAATTTGGATCTACTTCTTTAAAGCGTCTGGTGAATTCTTTTTCAATCTCGTCTTTTTTTATTACTTCTCCTCTGCGACCCGGTGTCCTTATTGCCTGTTGAAAAACCTGTCTTCTTTCGTCCTCTAGCTCGTTAAATCCTCTGTCATTATCATTAATCTGTTGTTTTTTCTTACGTAATTCTGTAGCATAAAATTTGCTGAATGATTTTTCTTGTTCATTAATAGTAATATCGCTATCCATGAGTATTCATCTATACTATTAGTATTGATTTGGTTATATTAACATTTATATAGCTATCATATTTGGATTCAAAGAAATAATACAATTATCCAACCATCTAATATTGCCGCATTAGTTGGTAACAAACAACTTTTTAATTTAGTAGTATCGATGAATATAAGATTTTGGTATAAGGGGGCATCAGAATTAATAGTCAGTAATGTGCATAAAACCCCGAATTAAAGTTAACATTAATAAAAAATGTAAAAACTATATTTATCAAATAAATTTAAAAAGAAAGATTTTCATATAAAACCTTTTTGTTTGATCAGCAAAAAGTGATTATAATATCAAACTATGACACATCTTCAATAATCCAACGGAAAGTAAAATTAAAGCATTCCATCTTCTTGCAACTTGTCTAATACCGGTTTCAAGTCTGACAGAAGTTCTTTTTCTCCCAGTACCATATACGTGTCTAAGCCTAGTACTATGGACAGCATATTCCTATCTTCCCTTGCAGTATATATTGCACTACCAATTACCCTAAACTCCTCGTGATTTTGTTTTATCCATTCTCTCCATCTCTTTGTTCTCTGGACATTTTCTTCCAATGCATTAATAGCATAATCGATATTGATTCCCTCTTGATTGTCAAGAAGATGGAGTTTTATCATTGGAACCATCAGGTTACCACCAATCACCTTTTGATTTTCCTTATTCATTTCGTCTATGATGTTTGTCTCTTCTTCAAAATCATAATTCTCCTTAGAGTTTTTTACTGCGTCTTCTTTCTCGTTTATTATATCATAATTGGGAAAAAAATATCCAGCCAAATTCTTATCCCGATCGTAGATTTTGTAGACTGTATCAATATATTCTAATTTCCATTGTTTATTGCTATGATTTTTTTTTGAAAATAACATTACCAATGATTTTAAAATATACTACTATTTCATAGTTAAGGTTGTAAACATAAAATTCCATACTTATAAGTTTAATAATTTTAAATCTTGAAAATATTTTACACTATTCTTAATCAAAACATTTTATTATTTTAATTACCTACAATTTTTGAATGATGATTTTGCTCAAATTTTTTGTTAAATTTTTTCTTATATCTATGAAAACGTCTAAAAAGATGCATAATTTTAAGAAATTCATCTTGTTTTTACCATGATTTTTGTTAAGAGTAATGTTCCATTTTCAACTGCAATTTTTTTTGTTTACCTATAAGGGCGGATTTACTGCCTTTCTTGTCTTTTTAACTTGTCTCTCCTACTTCAATCAAATTTAGTTTTGGCGCGGGTAAAGGTAAATACAAATGTTATTTTTACGATATATGGATATTTCAATTTTTACATTCATGTGATTTGTGTGTTGAGATTGTATAATAAAAGAAAGACTTTTCTCAATTTTGTTCCATTTATTACGTGTGTCCCGTGACGATAACTTGGTTTGAATTAAAATATTCCATGGCGTGTTTTGTTTTTATCGGATTTTGTAATACTTGCTTTTTAGTATGTCTAGTTCCTTCTCATACCACTTTTTTGTATCCATCAGCATTGTATGTCATATTCTAATTGCACTTTCTCTCTCTTTAGGTTATTTATGTTCAGTGCCAAATCAATAGCGCAGTTCAAATCCTTAACCTTAATGTTGTTTCCGTTTATAAAATCAAGTAGATTTAGGTATGTTGTAAGGTTCTTCCTGTTTTCTGTTAACATGCGGGAAGATCAAATCTACAATATCTTAGGTATCTTGCGTAATTGAGCCTAAACCGCTTTATGCTCATTAGTCTATCAATTTCATGTCCTTTCTTTGTTCTCGTATGATAGGTTATCAAAAAACCAATATTCAAAGTCATTCACCGGCCTGACAGTAAATTTGAAAAAAAGAAAAAGAGGTTAATTAGCTGTATGGCAAGGTTAACGACAGTTGGCTTAATGGTGCAATCACAGTATTCAAATCCTTTCCTCCTGAGGTCCATACTATTAGTGTCTGCACATCTCCTGTTCCGCTCTGGCCTCCTCTCAGGTCTTTGAAGCTATGCCCGCTGTCGACCGTTAAACCTGCATTCTTAATGTCCTGCATGTATTTGTCTAAATCTTGTGTGGGGACCATCAATACTCCTACTGTGTCTATACTACCACCACCAGCAGTAGCGGGTGTGGTCACAGGTGATTGAATGTTTTTGACAGTTATGGTTCCCTTCATTATGTATCCCTCGTCGCCCATTGCCTCATAACTGTAGGTTCCGGGAGCGTTGAATGTGTATGATTTTGATGCCTGATTGTCTATTATTGCCCCGGTGCTAAACACAACTCGACTGCCAGTTGTGTTTAGCACCGGGGCAATAATGACGATAATAAAATCATACACGTTCAACGCTCCCGGAACCTACATCTATGAGGCGATGGGCGACGAGGGGTGCATTAATGAAGGGAACCATAACCGTCAAAAACATTAGATCACCTGTAACCACACCCGCTAACGCTGCTGGGTGTGGTAGTGTAGACACAGTAGGAATATTGATGGTCCCCTCACAAGATTTAGACAAATACATGCAGGACATTAAGAATGCAGGTTTAACAGTAGACAGGCGCATCTTCAAAGACCTGAGACCCAGCGGAACAGGAGATGTGCAGACACTAATAGTATGGACGGAGGAAAGGATTTGAATACTGTGATTGCACCGATTAAGCCAACTGTCGTTAACCTTCCATGGATTAATAATCTCTTTTTTTCTTTTTTTCAAATTAACTGCCTGGCCGGTGAATGACTTTGAATATTGGTTTTTTGATAACCTATAGATACGAGAACAAAGAAAGTACATGAAATTGATAGACTAATAATCATAAAGCGGTTTAGGCTCAATTACACAAGATACCTAAGATATTGTAGATTTGAATCTTCCCGCATGTTAACAGAATACAGGAAGAACCTTACAACATACCTAAAATTACTTGATTTTATAAACGGAAACAACATTAAGGTTAAGGATTTGAACTGCGCTTATTGATTTGGGACGGAACATAAATAACCTAAAGAAGAAAAAGTGCAATTGGATCCTGACATAGAATGCTGATGGATACAAAAAAGTATTACAAAAAAAGAGGTAGAACTAGACGAAACAAAAGCAAATACTATAAAATCCGCTAAAAACAAAACACGCCATGGAATATTTTAATTGAAGTTATCGTCACGGGACACACATAATAAATGGAACAAAATTGAGAAAAGTCTTTCTTTTAATGTAAGTCTCAACACACAAATCACATGAATGTACAAGAAATTGAAATATCCATATATCGTAAAA
>CAVZZA010000002.1:0-29784 GCA_963779615.1 uncultured Nitrososphaeraceae archaeon | reverse complement strand
CTGCTTTGTTGCATGATTCCCCTATTTCCAAATACATTTAGCTAGCCTCAACTAGTAAACCATATGAAATGGCCATACTACAACCAATTTCTAGTTAGACGAGGTGAAATACTGATTGGTTTTGACGTTATTGACAACTGGGATGCAGAGCTAAAAGAGATGAATAAAGACAAAATCGGTGAGCCATTTCACTATCCTAATACATTTCTTCTTTTACTTGGCTATGCCAAAGTGTACTTTCATCTTCCATACAGACAGACAGAGGGAATTGCACAAGGACATGCGAAAGGGAAAGTACCTTCCATTCCAGATTATACCACAATAAGCAGGAGAATAAACAGGCTGGATATGAAAACAGAAGACAATAACAAAAGCATGGAATCTGAAGATGACTACCTTATCATTGCAATAGACAGTACCGGCATCAAGGTTACGAACAGAGGCCAGTGGTTAAGAGACAAATGGAGTATAAGAAAGAGATATTTGAAAATCCACATAGCAGTAAACGTGAAGAGCAAGAAAATCCTTTCGATGAAGGTTACTGACGAGCATGTTCACGATAGCAAAGCGTTACCTGAATTGGTTAAGAATGTCATAAAATCTGATAGTGGAAAAATAACAATATCCAAACTATTTGCTGATGGTGCCTATGATAATAATGATATTTTTAGATGCATGGCAGACAATGGAATCCTGCCTTGTATTAAAGTAAGAAAGAATGCAAGAGTCAGATTGAAAACAGGACATTTTCTTAGGAACCTATCAGTGTTAGCCCAAAGAAATGATATTAAAAAATGGAAGGATAGCGTAAGCTATGGACAAAGATGGATGGCCGAAACCGTGTTTTCGTGTATAAAGAGGACGTTTGGGGAGTACGTTTATTCTGTAAAGTTTGAGAATATGATAAAAGAAATGATATTAAAAGCATCGTTATATAATAAGATGATATCTTTTTAGACAAAATGTGCCACATGATTGCAGATTTTTAAGAATCATGCAACAAAGCAAAAACATCCAATCTTTTAGGATATTGCCTCTTTGTTTCAGAGGCCTTTAACACAATTAAAAAATTGGCGATAGGATCAGCATAATCATCTTCTCTAGCGATATCATCATTTTCTTTTTCTCCTTCTTCTCCGATATCCAAGTTTTCAATTCCTGTCGTAGCCTGCATTTCAGACACTTCCTTACTATTGTTGGCTCTGAGCCTATAAATATAATCAAATTTTCAATGGGTCGGATCTGTTTGCGGGCCATTTGTGCCTGTAACCTGCAGTTTAACTACAATAACAATCCGGCTCTGTTCATTTAAGCACTTTTATCTCTTTGTCATGGTGATCTACAAACAGGTGAACCCGGTTTTTTGCATGCTTTAGTTTGCAGTTCCTTGTCCACCATGGAAAATAATAATCGTTAAACCCCTTTTGGCCCTATCTTTGATGCATCAGTCTTTCTCCCTATCAGGCTTTTCTCAAATGGAGAATGAATGCGATGATCTACTTATCAACTACAGGCTTGGGCAGGATGCCCTCGAGCCTTGGTCACCGTCATCCGTTGTTAAAACCGAATACTTGCCATACTTATTTGTCAACGAGAAGGGATAAAACGTTCCGCCAAAACCATACTTCTTTCAAAGACAAACATTAATCTGAAGAATTCATATAGGCTCTAGATAAATAGAATCCATCTTCGCAGGACAGGCATTGTGGGAGCCAACCATAAGGAGTATCCTTTTTTAGTAAAATATTTACAACATCAATAACCAGGCAATGACCCTAGCCTTACTGCTTTAAATAACACATTACCATTTATGTTTATTCCAAGCGTTAGCAGATCGCCAGGTTTTTTTGCCCCGACTTGTTTTGTGAGATCACTTGGTTTTCCTATTTCTTTTCCGTCTGCGGATATTATTACATCCCCTTTTCTTGTTAGATATCCATTGCTATCCACATCTAAAATAGCACCGTTTAATCCCGCCCTCTCAGCTGGACTATTGGAAACAACAGATTGAATGAATATCCCTTTAGTATGTTCAGGTAACCCCATTTCTTCCGATATTGATGGCGACAAGTCAGTTACAAAAACACCCAGCCATGGAGTTGAAGATGCCAAATAGACTCCTGAATTGTTACCCTCATGATTTTCACTTTTGCTTTTTTGACTTGACAGTATATGGGACGACAATTCGGGTGCGTTGGATTGGGTTTCATCCTTTAACTGCAGCTTTTCCATCAACGAAACAAATGACAGAAACTGTTTATCGTTAATGTTAGACAAGTAATCTCGAATCACATGGCTATTTGTGTTACGCCATATCACTATCTCATCAATCCCTTTAGTTTTGTTTGCTATTGACAATGTGGCGAGGATCAATCGATCTGATGGTGGATCATATCCTTGTTCAGCAAAATTGGATGTTTTTGCAGTGTACAGTACAAACTTTAATGGCTTTTTATGGAACACTTTGGAAAACGTATCTAGATTATGCTGAAGATCAGCCACACTGTAATAGTTTGAGCTAGCCAAAACAATGCCATCAGAATAATCATAAAAATATTTTTTGACATCATTTGTGCCCAGTCCCTCAAGGTAAACAACAGGAAAAAAATTCAAATCATTTCTTTTGTGTTGTAGCGCCCTATCTAGTTTTGACTCTATCATAAATTTGACGTTTTCTTGTATCTTTTGCTTTCCATCAAGACCGTCATCTTTTTTATCCTTGCCTTCACTGGTGCCAAACCAATTAAAGTCATCTATCACAAAACCATAAAGGGAAGGGTGACTTGACTTTAGCAGATTGAGATACTTTATCCACCCCTCCCAATCATAATTGCCATTTTCTCCACCTTCGGAAGGGGGCAACAATATTGGAATCATCCTCAAAGTTGTATTGTCGGCGGCACCCAAAAGACTGGCAGTTTGAGATTGTTTTGATTCGGATTTGTAATCTTTGAGCACAAAATAATATTCTTTGTATCCCTGTTTTAACAGCAAGTCCATAGCCATTATTTTGTCATTGCGGTTTGGAAGAGACTCTAGAGGAAATTGATTTGATGTCCATGCGCCAAAACTTGCAATTTTTGGTTGACTTATGGTTGAATTTGTTGCTAGTTTGATATTATCGGCAAGTCCATAAGCTTTCCCACAAAAACAGGGTATTGATAACCATGACATGGAATGAACAAATCCTGCGGCAAAAATAACCAAAAAAACAAGACAATAATCCAATTTCATTTTTAAGAAATTATTTTTCCAATACACAGGAATCAGAAAATGACCAATTTATTTTTAACTGGCATTTTATCGCGTATATCTCTTAGAATTTGAGGTTTTCCGACTTTGGAGGTCCCGAAAACAAATTGATTTTTTCCAATTTCAACTCACCATTATCACTTGTTATAATGGGCTTAATTCTCAAACAACATCTTGATTCCATTAAGGAAATAATATTCTTAATGTCATAATAATAATTATAAGACATGACTTTTAGAACAGTGGTTTTAATAGCACGCCATAATCAAATGAATGATCTTCAAAAAAGAGATTATTGCTGTTAGGTGCGATCTTTGTAGTAATTACAACTTTAATTTATGAATGGAGCAATTGTTTTTTTCGGGTCGTTTACAAGCCATTTATATGCCTGTAATCCAAAATTTGATTTAATGAAAAGAATAATACGATTTTTTTAATGTATAGGCCAGATTCTTATTGTTAACGGACAACTTTGAGTTTTAATTAATTATCAAAGAAAAAACAGTTAAATGTTAAAATAGTTCAAAAATGGGTCTAGTGGGATTGGTGATGATACGGGTTCTTAAAAAGGATTCTATTGTTTTATTAGGTGATGATAATTTTAAAGTTTATCAATTTTAATATGCTTTTTCTACGTCAATATGTTAATTATTAAAAAGTCTTTGAAAGGTGCAAAAGTCTTGTCATTAGGGGAGACACCGCACAACCGGACAAGGTGGGCAGAAACAAGGAGGATAAACAGGGCAAGGTGGCCGTAGGAGCCTAAAGATCACGCTGTCCTTGATTTAGGTGCTGGAGAGTCAGAGGAAGAACCGCTATCGCTCAATGAGGATTAACAAAGTAGTATGGCTTATAACCTGTACCATTTGTAGGCATGCTCAATTTATTGCATGATTTCGAATGTTGCGTCTACAGCAACATGCAAGAGGGATTCTTGGTCTGCATAGAGCAACAAAGAATATGGTAAAGTCTTGACCCCGGAGTGATCTGCTGGTGCCGGATTCATTATTGCCTCATAGGGATAAAGACCTGTTCAAATGCGGGTACCAAGGGCAATTATGATCGTGGAATATCAACAAAGCCATCCTATCTGCCAAAAAAATAGGTTTGTATTGACTGACAGGCGGTGGCTACTGTTTGCCAGCCTTCTATAACGTGTTCCCGGTTTGGCAAGTGGCAGGTCAGGGGTTCAGGAAAAACACTTGGATTCTGTTGTTGCGGGAGTCAGCCACATACACGTTGCCTGTTGCGGGATTAACGGCCACTTCTACTGGAAACATAAACTGGCCGTTGCCGGTACCAAAGGATCCCCATTTCGCTATGAAGTTGCCAGTGATGTCGAACACCTGGATTCGGTTGTTGCTGGTATCTACCACATACACGCTGCATGTTGACGGGTTCACGGCAAAGCCAAACGGACGATTGAGCTGGCCGTCGGCGGAGCCAATGGGATCCCCACTTGCTCAAAAACAGGTAATCCTTTACCACAAATTCGTTTGTTACGTTGCATATCCTGCCTTACCGGCTGTTTCGATGATGCCGTTGCAGCCTTCGGCAATGTTTCATAACCTTTAGCTGCGACGATGCGTTGTCCTCAAAGTCCTCGGTGATGTTGTATCTACCGACATCGAACTTAATCGTGGTGCCGCTGTCAGAGCCTGGGAAAGAACTGGGGATTGGGGTTTCGGTTGCCTGGTTGCACGCGTTACACGCATTGTAAATTCTGATGTAGGTGGGCCGGCAAATCCACTAGGACAGGGAAGCTCTTTGTGACCAGAAGGTTGCCGGTTGGTGTGATAATGGGTTGACTTGGAATGCAGGAACACACACAGGCAGACTACGGCTGCTGCTGCTGCTGCTGCTGAGTGTTTTTGCTCGGGTCATTGAACCCGTCTGCAGCATTGTCCTTTGCCCTCAATCGGCTGTCAACTATTGGCCTCCCGGCAACATTCTGAAAGACGACACTTGTTGTCTGAACTAGCTTATTGCTTGACCTCGCATTAGTTTAGAAGTTTTTCAGACAATCGACACAAAAGGATTGGTGCGATGGAGAAAGATTTGGCAACAAGCCGAATGGACAGAAGTTCCATCAATTAGATGTATTTATGCAATCGGAAAGCGGTTTAAGCGGTTGATCAAGGGTAACAGCTCATGCCCCCCTGTCGCCATATTTGAAACATCCAAGAATGCTAGGGTAGCATGGTACAGCATTTGGCTGGGTGAGAATTCATTAGAAGGTACGGACTGAAACTGCATGATCAGCTTATTCCTATCCCGATCCATGCCAATTTGATCTGGCACATGGATCAACATCCCTTGGTGATAGTGGGCAGCTGCCAAGTGGCGCAACAACTGCAGCTGTTGCACCCCATGCTTTGACTGCAATGCTTATGCATAACCATCAGCTACAACTGCCGTTTTCATCCGGGAGATCGGTGTTTCACACTGTCGCCCCACTTTGGCTTTGCGTTACCCAAAACCGAGTTTCTAACAAGGCTGTTTGCCACAGGCTTGGGTATGCTGCAATAGGTCGAGATGCAGTCCACAATCCTGTTTGAGCATGATATGCTCTTGCACAGGGACAGGCTTTCCCTAAAAGACTTGACTGGGTTTTGAGATGCAAAAGCCTCCAACATCACCATTCCGAGTACCTTCCCCTTCACATGTGGAAAGTGGTCAGACAGCAGGGCATCCAGCTCATCCAATGGCAAACCAAGCTCCCCTATACGGCCAAAGTAAACCTCATCCTCACTCTTGCCGCCACCAGCATTGCCTTCCCTGATGGCAGTTTGGTGGCCAGGCATCACGCCATCATTGCCTGGGCTTCC
Organism: uncultured Nitrososphaeraceae archaeon; assembly: GCA_963779615.1. Taxonomy (GTDB): domain Archaea; phylum Thermoproteota; class Nitrososphaeria; order Nitrososphaerales; family Nitrososphaeraceae; genus Nitrosocosmicus. Next base: position 23,704 of record CAVZZA010000002.1, on the reverse strand, counting down.
TTCTGCACCCTGAAGACTGCCGCCATCAAGCCGGGGTTTCTTATCCAACCAAATCGGCACAGCAGCCTTGGCTGTAGTGTCCACAGGATTTTTTGACCTGTCGTATAGCACCCCCTTGTTGTGGTGTACGTCTTCAAGGTGTCGCAGGGCATTAGACCTTCTTCCCATCGTTGTATCACAAGCCGGGCAGTAGTATGGCGATCTTCTCAACTATGTCATATACTCATATGCCAAACTGCTTATATAACCTCACCATATAGACTATATAGACTATATAGACATTTATAGGCGCTTATGAAGCCACATGAGAGGTAAACCGAAGATACGCCACAGATTGGTGTAACGCGGCATGGACATCAGGATGAGGGAGGCAGAAGATTTGCCGGTAGCAAATGAGTCACTCTGAGTCACTCTTCATGGCACAACCGTTTGACTCCTTGGCTGGCGGGCTGGACTGGCAGTCCATCCCTGGACTCAAGGCACGCTCGCCTTCAGCATGCTTCCTGGTGAGGCCCATGAATGAGGATTTTTCCCTGGAGCGTGCAGCAGCACAAGCCTACGCCCTAATGTTGGGTGGCAGGGCACGGTTTAGGGCTGTCCTTGCGGCAGGGCGTTAACCACAACAACCCAAAACCCTTAATCCCTTAGGACGTTGTCGACGTTAAAGCGGCCCGAAAATAGATTTTGTTCAATGGTATGGCTCCTAGCAGCGGGGGAAGTGGCTGCCTGGCCCGACCACAAGACTGTTCATATCAAGGCCAGATGAAAGTGTGGATCCAGATTCTGTATGTGAGCCAAGTCTTGGTTACAAGACTGACTGAAAAATAAGGGGCTTATGAACTGCATGGGAAGGCATGGCTGTGAAAAAATACGCTAAGCGAGCCTTCCACAGGCGCTGGTTACTGTGCATGCGGCTGCCTGGCCTGCTTTGCCTACTGTGCCGTTGCACCCTTCCGAAAATGTGGTTGTGAGTGGAGCTATCGCAGAGGCGGTGTTGCCACCAAAGTTTGCCACGTACAAAAACCCGTTCTCTGGGTTGAAGGCAATGCCAAATGGCCGTGTTCCCACATGAATTGTGTCTATAACGGTGTTTGTAGCGCTGTATATGACTGAGATGGTATTGCTAACGCCGTTTGCCACATACATAAAGCCGTTGTACGGTTGAAGGCAGTATCAATTGGATCTATTCCTACGGGTATAAAGTCCACAACGGTTAATATTCAAATAATTACAATAAATTCGATAATAAACTGCAATTATATATGGACCGGGTTACATACGGACCAACTATGCCCATAATCCAGACTTTAAGTAAAATAATAAAATAGAGAAATAAATCAAGAATAAATGGTTAACTTTTGAATTCTATTAATCATCCATCTCATCCAGAGTGGACTTCTAATAAATTATGCAATATCGATAGTATCGGATATAAATAATAATAATAAATTCAAAAATATAATTTGAGTTGACGTTGTTGAAAATAGGCTATCCTTGCATAAATTTAACTTTAAAAAACCCTTATTCTTCAACATTTAGATTAAAATCATTTTCCGAAAAAAGGTTTAATGAAACTGTAAAAAACAACCTTAACCATCTATCAAAGATATTAAAATTTAATTTAAACAATAATATTTTGTTTTTTAGATTAAGTTCAGGCATAATACCTTTTGCATCTCACCCAATATGCAACATTGATTGGGATTACATATTTAAAACAGAATTAAACGAAATTGGCGAATTCATAAAGAAAAATAACATGCGAATATCAATGCATCCAGATCAATTTGTTATTCTCAATTCAAAAAATGAAAAAATAATTGAAAATAGTGTTAGAGAATTACAATATCATTCTAAAGTATTGGAGAGCATGAATTTAACACACAATGCAAAAATTCAAATTCATATTGGAGGAGTTTATGAAGATAAAAGAACATCAAAGGAACGATTCATAAAAACCTTTATGAAATTGGAAGAGAACCTGAAAAAGAGAATCATAATTGAAAATGACGACAGATCATATGCTTTAAAAGATTGTATGGATATTAGCTTTGAGACAGGCATTCCAATTGTTTTTGACACTCTCCATCATGAGTGTCTAAACAACAACGAGACCGTACAAGAAGCATTAACATCCGCAACCAACACATGGAAATATGTTTTGGATGGCGATCCTATCATGGACTACAGTAGCCAAAGCATAGGTGAAAGAAAAGGGAAACATACAAAAACTATTGACAAAAATCATTTTATTTCATATTATAAAGAATTAGTAAAATCTTCCAAGAAGAAACCCATGGCTGCCGCAGACATAATGTTGGAGATAAAAGACAAAGAAAACAGTGCATTGTTGGCTTTGGATTTGATAAAGAATAACAACAACAATCAATGCCAAGAAATTTAGAATATTCTGTATTTATTTGATAACACTTGAGCAAGCAAGATACAATTTCTTTACACGTGTTTCTTAAAACTAACAAAAAAAACAAAAAAAAACAAAAAAAAACAAAAAAAAACAAATAACATTATACAAAAATTATGTTATTATATTACTATGCTGTCATTTTCCTACCAAAAGATAAAGATAAACAATAATGAAAACACAAAAGGGAGTTTTATATAAAAGATAGGAATATCCACCACCCTATTTTCTTAATCATCAGTCATGTTCTTGTCAACATATAAGGAACATTCAAATTGTTTCATATTTTTACAAAATATAATGATGATGTCAAAAAATATTGAAATAATTGTAATTAATTACATAAGAATATATAATGTTTACATGGGCCGGGTCGGATGCAGGTCATATTTGCCTATAATTTACAGGTCAAATACTTGTAAACAACTATTTTAATTTTTTTATATACGGGTTCGAACCCATGGGGATGTGATTCAAGATTGCATATATAATCCATGACAGTTGATGGTATATGTCAAAAAAAGGGAAATAAAATATAAGAAATAATCAATTCCTTTCTTTTTTACTCAGATGTCTACCTTCAATTTCTCTTTACTTCATAGTGGAGCAAAACTGTTCCAGAGTCAAACGCTATAGATTCAACAAGAGATAGTTTACGGATCTCTTTTAGGTCCTTAAAAATGGTCTTTCCATTCCCAATTGCTACAGGATTAACAAATAAATAAAATTCGTCGATTAAGTTTTCTTTAATCAAGGAAGAATCGAATGAGGCACCACCATAAACTATGATATCACCACCTTCTTGACTCTTTAACTTTGTAATTTCATCTTTGAGGCCACCTGTTGCAATTTCAGTATTTGGCCACTCTGATTTATTGAGCGTCTTAGTAAAGACAATTTTTGGTGTTTCCATCATTTTTTTAGCGAATGCATTCCAGGGGTCATCGGGTTTTTTCACAAAATTAGACCAGGTTGCGATAAATTCATCAGTCATTTTCCTTCCCAGGAGAATGGTATCAACTGGTTCGTGCAGCTTGTCTTCATATTCTCTGAGTTTTTCATCCCAAGTAAAGTCTATCCAGTCCATTTCATTGTTGGGTCCTGCTATACAGCCATCAATGGACATTCCTACATGTAGTTTTAATTTTCTCATTATTTTGTTATTATTATTACTCATCTATACTCTCCCCTACAATTCTTATTTCAAGATCCTGCTTTCCCTTCTGATTAATTTCATTGATTCAAAAAGACATTCCTGCAAATATGGATTAGTCACAAGGAATAGGACATACAGATACCTAATAAGTATAGAAGGGATCAAAAGTATATCACAAGTTTATTTTATTCCATAATTTTCTTTTTATACAGTTCCATTTTGATTTTCGAATTTCTAAACACTAATACTTTGATACTACATAATGCATTGGATTTTTATTCCCCAGATAGTTAAAAAAACTAGCCTCGACTATCTCGGTATATTTTCTCGCCGGTTGAATACATCCGTGGGGATACGATTCAATATTGAATATAATCATGACTTATTATACACTATAATCAATAAAATCCCAGTTTTGTTTTCCAGATTCTATCCTTTTTTAGTTTCAGTAAATGGTCTCCCTATGGAATGCTTGCAAAGCCCCTTGTTCTGGTTCCGGAATATGCAAAACAAAGTTGTATCCTTTACTTCCTTATTGACGAGCGGCCCTTCCTAATGTATTTTACATAAATAAGAAATAGATTTCCCCATTTATTATCATTATTTCTTTTCAATACCATCAACAGGTTGAGATCTATTTAGCCCGTAATTTGAATAACGTGTTTCCATTTAAGATAATCCCAAGCACCTAGTCTTATTCCAGACGGGAGTATAGTTAATACTATGGGCTTTATCCCTCTATTAGGATATTCTAATAATTTCTTTATTTCATCCCTAGTAGGAACCCTATCCTCTGATGCAGGTCTTCCCTTAGGAATGCCTCTAGTTACTAATCGCCAGTTAATTATAATATCATTCATATCACAAAATAACTTTATTGGTTTGTAATAGTTAGGAATAGTTGATTCGGATATTTCTCGCTTTTTGGCTCTCTCATTTTGGAAGATAAAATAATTTAACAGAGCATTTTGAAAAGCCTTTGGATCCCTTTTATAAATTCATAAAAGGAATAAGCCTTCTCCTCAATACTTGATCATTGTAGTTTCAAATAGTCTAAAAAAACCTCCAAGCGTTTTGGATACTGCCTTTTTGTTTCAGGGGCCTTTAATGCATCAATAAATCTAAAATAGGGAGAATTCATCATGGTTGGTTCAGTATTATTACGCTCAAATGATTGCAACTTTATACCTACGATATCCTTCACAGTGGGCCTAAAAAAGGATTCATTTATGAAGCGGGCCCGTGGGAATTCATGCTGATATCGGTATTTTAAATAGGATTCTACTGAATAAGATAATAGTATTTCTTAAATTTGTGAAATTGCTATTCATCAAAATTTAGATCGCTTCCCATCAGAAGCGCATTAATGGATCGGGGACGGTGGGATTAAGTTCCCTGTGGTAGTAGGGTTCTAATACAAACATGGACTCTATCAATAGTTGGTTTGAGTTGATGGGCACTAGATCTCTTGCATAATTAGAAACAAGTATTTTCTATTCAGTACGGCAATGACTTATGTCTACCTAAAAAGATGACAGTATTCTATAGTTTACCAGTCCGGATACTGTATCTGATATCTTGTCATACTTTTTGAGACTGTTTCTGAAGGTGTCGCTCATTATTCTATACTTTTTTAATCGACAAATGATGTGTTCTATTATTATTCTCTTTCTAGAATGATTCTGATTGTACTCTTTTTGTTCTTGAGCCAACTCTTTTCGGTTCCTCTTCTTTCTTTTTGGTGTGGATGACTTTTGTTCAGGAAAGTCTTTCTCAACCCCAAGATATCCAAGGTCAAACACATTAACAACTTGCTTTGGAGTGACAGGATGATTCTTTTTATAGATGTCATAATCGTGCCTGTGTCCCTTCTTGTGTTTTGTTTTATGAATAATGGTGCCGGAGTTGTTAACCATGATCTGTGTTTTTACGGTATGCCTTTTCTTCTTTCCAGAATAGTACGCTTTCTTCTTGTTTTGCTTTCAGGTCGCGGTATCTGTTGTTCCGTACAATCCACGAAAGCCATAAAACCGGGAAAGTATTGCTCAACATCCTCAAGCGTTCTTAGCCGTTTTGTTATTTTGTATATCTTTTGAGGTATTGGTACACACTTTCTAACCAGCAACTCAATCTTCTGTATGTCCCTGCAGACGTTACTTTGGTCCAAGTCAAACAAAAAGCCAGCCAACGTGTAGGTCATGTAAAGACGGTAGTAGACTAAAAGCATGAGAAACCTGTTTTTAACATCTAGCTTAAAGTGTCTTCCAGTGCCTATGGATCTTTCTCGCTTATTCTTCATTTTGGATAATCGCCGTATCTCATGCTTGCCGTGTCTTTTTGTTATTTCGTTATCGTAAATGTCATCAAACTCCCTTACCGTCAGGCCGGTGAATGACTTGAAAAGCAGTGGTTTTTTGGATAACCTGTCATACGAGAGCAAGGAAAGACAGGTTAATGAGAAACTGATGGCCATAAAGCTGTTTAGGCGTAATTATGCAAGAGATCTACTGACTCTATTATACACGAGAACTGTGAGCAAACATGCATCATAAACATTCACGATAAAATCAAGAAAGAGAGGGTGAAGTAAAACAATCTTGCCAATTTGCCATATTTCAAAATCCGTCTACCCTAGAGTGGATCATTATCAGAAATGACAAAATAAGTAAACTGTAACTAATATCTTAACGACCAATTTCTATTCAAAGGTATTAATAACTTGATTATTGTTGTGATACGATTAAATTATTATGATAAAAAATATCTCCATACTCAACCTATTTGTTCACTTGGACTTGCTCTTCACGGCTTGATAGAGTTTTTTAAATTGTGGATAATTGTCCGAATCTCGTTCAATTACTGACGCGGATTTCAGAAATGTGTTATCGTAATAGCCGATTATCACAGGTTTAATGTATTCAACCAATTTTTTGTCAGTCATGATTTTTTCATTGATCATAAACGAAAGCCATTCTAGGCTATTGAACATGCGAGAAAACCATGGACTTTTGACTTCATCAAATTGAGGTCCTGAAGGTATTTTTGCCAGTTCCCGATCCACATCTCGTAGCTCTTTCATGACATCACCTAATGATGCGATTTGATCAATTCTCTTCGAGCGCTGGAATGTGACAATAGTATAAAATAATGCTATTACATATATCGCGGCGACAATAATTTGAATATAATCTGAAGGAGATTCCATGTATGGACTAATAGAGATAGTATGATTTTAGAGTTGACCTTATCACATAACTGAAAATCCAATCTGAGCCAATTGTAGCAGATAACTGCCGCTGGACGGCTGCATTCTACCACTACCACGACCACCTCCACAACCGGACCGGGAAATTCAAGTTCTACCATTATTACAATGAAAACAATCAATAGTACATAATATTCATTAGTAACAATTCTCATCCGTGGAGATTAAGTTCCCAATGGCAGAGAGATTCTACATTGATCGACTTGAATGGAATTCTAAAGGTTAGGAAAGGATTCACTGAGGTCACCAATATGTTAGTGATTCTACCCATCATATCACCCGTTACGATACAGGATAATTACTTAATGTTTTTCAAACATTAGAGAACACTATAGATAGTAAATACTGTTGAGATTATTAATTTTCTAATTATTTATGGGATACTAGATGTTCTTGTAGTCTTTGGTGGTTTTATAGTCACCATTGTTACCACCACCAGCGGCGGCATATGATTATACTGGAACCAGGTTTGTCCCTGTAACGAACAAAGACCCCAACGCGGAAAATATCAACAGACACCGTAAAATGCTCTTATATGAGACATTGTTCATTTTGGGGCTAATTGGGGTCTGCCATCTAACACGCCTATTTCCTTTTGTGTTTCTCATTTTGTAAAAAACACGATAACAATGAGACTGAACATGGCAGAGGAAATGTTTACGGTGTCCCTTCAAACTTGTCACCATGGCATCAACTCTACCTACATCCGAGAATGGGCGAATGGTTCGCTCAAGAAAATAGGCTACTATTGCAACAACTGCAATATTTATTATTCATCATAACACGGACAAAAAACTGTATACAGTTTCTAATGTAACAGAGAACAACTCAAAAGTTTCTTAGAATCAAACTATGTTATCCAATACCCATAACTATCCAAATAATTACAATAAAATTGATGGTATCCTGCAATTTTTATATGGGCCGGGTCGGATGTAGGAGATATTTGCCTGTAATCTGCAGTTCAATTTTCACAATCCAAATATGGATTACGCAAATTACTTCAAATCCAAATGGATCGGGTTTGAAACCGTGAGGAATGATTAAACAATGAAGAAATGTATTAACAAAATAATAATTAATTAACTGAGTATGGGTCATAATTCATTTTGATAATCTAGTCATTATTTTCGGAAGACAAATCAGCATCCCATCATGTACTTGATTGATTTGGAATGTCTTTCTGCATTTTGCAGTTATAGTAAACAAGTATCTGATAGAGCAATACGGATAACAGAACAATGGCACATGCCTTATCATATCCCCTTACTGGTAATTGGTCAATCCTAAAGACTGATTTTATGTGCTCAATCAATGGTTCTATGGATGCACCTCTCTTTGAGTATATGACCTGTCCTAGAGCGGATTCATAGAAATCAACAATTAGATTTATCCTTTCTGATGGAGTATTTCTGTATCGATGGACAGGACACACAAGTTGAAATCCCAAATCCATGCTCAAGTCATACAGGTTTTGGTCATCGTATCCTGGATCTGCAGTCATGTAATGTGTTTTCCTTACTGTTGTCGAATGTAAACTGGATGTTAGTCCTGGATAGACTTGATTGTCATATACATTGGCTGTTGTGAAATCGCCTGATAGAGGTACAACAATGGAGCCAGTACTGGATATCAAATGCAGTTTATATCCAAATACCCAACCTTTGGTATGACTGAAACCCCATTTAGCATCGGTATCAATACCTGAACGAGGTACCACTCCTTTTTCCATTGAGGATTTGTGCCAGACATGACCCTTTGCTTTGATGGGTGTGCTGTCTATTGCGAGGACATGTGGTTTGACCAAACCTTCCGAAACAAACAGGCATCCCATTGTTACAATCCTTTCTTTGATGTCGATAGAGATGGTCTTCAACCGCCTATCAAAGGTGCGTCTACACGGTAGTGGCAATCTTGATAGTCCACATGCTTTCGTCACCTTTCTGTTGTAGGGCAAGTCGGTGGAGAGATATTGATGCAGTGCCCTGTTTGAGTCAAGCCGTAACCATATGCGCACTATAAAGCATCTAAAAATTATGGTGGCAGAATATACATACGGTCTACCGCGGCGGCTGCGGCGACAATGATTTTTTGTCTGGTTATCACTGCATGACCAGTCAATCAACCCTACGATATGCAAAATGCTGATTAGAATGGATGATGAACAATTTGTTGCTAGTCTTTTGGATAGCATCTTTGTTTTTCACCAAAATATGATACTCCTCTAGGCTAGCTTTATTTGTTATGAATTATGACCCGGGCTCAATTAACTAAAGGACATATTTCCATAAATCGTGAGTATGAACCGGGTGGGATTAATAACGATATCGGTTTTGATCATAGGTCCAATGTTATATTTATGTCACACCCTGCGGTTATAATCTTTACTTTATTTTCAATGAATATTTGCACTAAAAGCTACAAGATGTCGAGTACAGGATTTTACTATCGATAAAAAGTGCACAGAATTATTATAGAATTGTCTCTTAAAATTAAATTATATGAGGATTTATAATTCCACCCTATATATAAAATGAGATAACGGATTATTGATAATACGAAAATGGAATTCAGTTGGGAAAATGGTGAAACTGTAACACTATTTAATGGTCGGAACTTCAAAAGAGAAGATAGTAAAGGAGCAGGCGGATACTTTGGTGATACTTTTAAAGTCATTGATGTCGCTAGCGAAATCCCGATGATTGTTAAAAGGGCCAGCAATCGTGATTCCCATTCGACTGCGAATGATACTGCCAAAGATGATGCTTTAAAGAGAGAAGCCTTCACCATATTGACGCTTCCACCTCATCCAAATATCGTTCAAAGCTCAATTGTGGCAGAAATTAAGGGAAACTATCACATATTCATGGAACTCGTAAGCGGTGGTGACTTAACTTCATTTCTCAAAGAATACACTAAAATGAATAAAAAACTAGAATCGTCCGAATTGTATCCTTTAATATACCAGATGGCCGTAGGAGTGAGGTTCCTGCATTCCAATGGAATAATACATAAAGACCTCAAGCCTGAAAATATTTTGGTAAAAAAAATAAAGCCAGAAGAGCCGCATAAGATGAACCATGTCGTCAAAATTGCGGATTTTGGGCTTGTTAGTTTTAGAGAGATACTTGAATATGATTCAAAAGGCGGTATAAAACCCGACTTAAATCAAGACGGTATCAATCAAAGTAAAGATTCTTTAACCCTTGCAGGTCAAAACGAAAGAGGCAAGGTTGGGAGTGGCCTATTCTGTGATGTTCGATACGCAGCTCCTGAACAAGAAGGATTAATTGCATTCCCGCAGAAAATAAACAAGTTTACTGACATCTTTAGCTTTGGAATCCTCCTATTAGAATTAATAACTAATCATCTAGGATTTAAGGAAGGTAGTGAATTCCGAAAAATTCTTTCTGATTTTGAACCCTTGGATATTCCTGATAATTTGGTCGTGGCGAATTTGGAGATACAGGATGAGATTGATCGCTATATTGAATCTTATAGGCATGACACGAACGAGAAAATTAGAGATATAGTTAAAAAATGTTTGGAGTTATATCCTTTAGATAGATTTCAAGATTTTTCAGAAATTATAAGACTATTAGAAGAGATCGATGATCTCACCATAAGGTTTGATAACGAAGTTGAACAGAAACCTTTTATTCCTGAAATTCTCTTCTGGGCTCTGCGTGGAGATTCATTAAAGAAATTAGGTTTCAATATGTCAAGTGAAGAATCTTATAGGAAAGCTATTACATTGCCCTGTAAATCTTTAGCAGACCATTTTAACAAGGGTAGGGTGCTTCAAGAACTTGGCGAGCATCAAAGGGCTATTTCAGAGTTCGACGAAACAATATCTCTCGATCAAAAATATATTGACGGTTATATCCACAAGGGTATTAGCTATTCAGTTTTGGAGGATCATGAACAAGCAATCCGTCAGTATGAACATGCCGAAACAATTAATCCACGCGATCCATTAATTTATTTTGATAAGGGTAATGCATTGAGTAGACACGGAAAGTATGATGAAGCTATATTATCCTATGATAAAGCATTAGAAATATTTTCATGCTACGCTGATGTTCTCTATAGCAAGGCCAATTGTTTTTGTATCAAAGGACAATTTGATAAAGCATTACCATGTATTGAAACAGCTATAGAGTGTGAGCCATGGGACCAGTCTTTGTATTCATTTAAGGACAAAATTTTGGAGGAGTTAGATAGAAATAAAAATACCGAATCGAAACCCTGAACAAGATAGGCTACAACTAAAAAAACAAACCATCACGGGATAGATACGGAAAATAGCCTAGGATCCTCTTGTCATTTGATGTATTGTTCCCATTGCGCTCGATTTATCAGACGCTTAATCGCACTACTCTGAATTTTTTTTCTTTCTTTAGATATTTTTTTAAATATCGAGCAACGATAATTGAATAAAATCTAAAACAAAACAATATGTAATAATGGCCTCTTTCAACCTTATTATGGTTATCAAAGAATAGGTCACAACATAATTAATAAAAGGAATTTAGATTGAGGATATTAAAACATTACAATGTGTTTTTTAATTGCTACTTACCTTAGGTTTATAGATTTTTAGTGATTCTAAATTGCTAACATCACTAAGACCGACAGCCAGTTTAAATGGAGCAGATTCTGATGGCGGAATTGTTGTGGGGTCAGTGAATGTATAGGACATTCCTGTGTAATAATTAGGTACGCTTGTAATGTTTAACACAGGATTTGAAGTGGAAATAATGCTTTTGATTTCGTTATTTGTGTTTGTAGATTCACTTTGTGCTTTTATATATTGGGGCCCTGTTGCTATAAGAACCACTGCTAACAAAATCGCTCCAATGGTAATAATATTTGATTCAAATTTTAATTGATTCATGTTTACAGAGATGTATTATGTCATTTCTATATAAGAATGCAAAATTAAAAATAAAAACAGGACAAGTTAATTCAATACGCATTATAAGTATTATTCTATAAAAAATATAAAGAATATTTAAGAAATAGCATAAAAAAAGCATTAAGAAAAACCACCCTCTACTAATTCTACTTTTTTCCACATATTATTAACTTTCTTGACATCTAAGGGTTAATTTTTCCTTACCCTCTGGACATATTCAAAATATATTGACATGCCAAATTCAAGTTCTATCTGCAAGGAAAGTCGATGAGTTGCAAAAGAAGTTGATTATTAATATATTTTTAATATAATTGATAAGGAATTGCATAAAGCGGCTCTGTTCACTTAAGGAAAAGTTATAGCTTGAGGATGCTTTGTCTCAATTATGATTATTAAAAACAGAACACCCTCAAATTATATTGGTCATGGATTGTATTTGTACTTTTCAGGCCTGTCATTTAGAAGAACATCTGAGCGGCTTTTATGTTTTGTTAAGCGAAACCATGTTTCAGTCTGGAATTGGATTCAGAAATACCATCCCCAAAAGATATCGTCATAGGGAAAGAAGGTGGCTGAATTTATTGTGGATGAAACGACAATCAAGGCAGGTTCAGAATATGTCTGGCTTTGGGTTGCCATGGAGCCTAAAAATAAGCAAATTCTCACACTGTCCATATACAGGGAAAGAAACATATTTGTTGCCGAGCGCTTTTTACTAGCCATTGTCAAAGATTATGGAAAACGCCCCGTACCAACAGACTTTGCTGAATCCAGGCAGCGTTCACCATATACATTCTTAAAAGTAATAATTGGAGATACATATTTGCCACCATCTGATGCGGCAACATATATCCCTTTATTAGTAAACAATTCATAAACGAATTCTACTGCAGAATCACTGTTACCTAGGACAGTTCTTCCGGCTTCACCCTTGACTTTTAAAAACGGGTTTCCATGAGAATTTATCCCGAAACTTGTTATCTTAAAGGACCAGTCAAGAAGTTGGAACTATTCGGTATATTGAACCTGCAAATGTAAGAACGTAGAGGTAGCCATCATCAGGTCCAACCTGTAAGTCCGTAATTCCGCCATCAAATCCACTGGCGAATATTAATGGTTGACTGTCCTGCGGTGTATTGGATATCTTGTTAGCTAGTGTTCCGTTAAGAGCTAGCCCTGTTCTAGCTTGGTCTAGATTGAAGTGATAAAGATCGCCATTTTTGTAGTCCCCTACAAACATATCATTTTGGTATTGTTTGCCAAGTTTTACAGAATCAAGGAACTTTAGTGCTGTAGGAGCTACCGGCTTCAACCATGTGAATTCAGGAGGTCTGTATTTGCCTTTTCCTGCAAAGTCTACCAAGTTGGATGATGGATTAGAAATGACTTGTCCAGCAGTCTCTTTTCCTATTGTCCCTTCTGGAGCTGATGTTCCCATTACCTGTGCCCATCCACTGTTAAATCCAGGTTGAACAAGATTGATCTCATCCCCATATTTAGGACCGTTTTCGGTATCCCATAGATTGTTGGTCACAGGATCAAAGCCAATCCCAAAACTGTTGCGTACCCCATATGCATAATACAGATTTAGAGGAGCCGTAGCTTGCCCAAGTGGAGGGCCTGGTACGGGCTGACCGTCCTGTGTAACCCTTAGTATACCTCCGGTGCTATCTGCAGGCGGTCCATTGACCACATTCTCAGTTTGGGTTCTGTGGGTTTTGAGATCACCGATAACAGCATATACGTTATTGTCAGGACCAACAACTACCTTGCCACCATTATGGTTAGTGCCGGGAAGTGCAGGGAGACTTAGCAGAAGCTTGGGATTGGCTAACTGTTGGTTGTTGTTTACCAATTCATATCTATAAAGAACATTTGCGAGTGATTGTGCACCACCACCAGGTGCTGTATAGTACAGGAAGACGTATGTAGGACCATTATTGTGCTTTGCAATAGCAATCCCAAGCATACCTCTTTCATTTGTTGGTGAAACAGGAACTTGAAGTAGGGGTTGCGAAAGCACTTTGCCATCTGTAATTCTCTGTACTGTGCCAGTTTCTTTCTCTAATACTAAAATGTCGTTTGGTCCCAAGAATGCCATGCTTGTAGAAGGTTGTAATCCCTGAGCTACTAACTCCACCTTTAGATTGGGATCTTTTAATACTGCTGGTTGAGCTATGACAGAATTAAATGGATGTATTAATCCAATTGAGACCGCAACGACCAATACTAAGGCCAATAGACAATGAATTTGAGGTCTAGTCATCTAAATTGACATCTTATCGCATGGAACGAATTTATATTTATCCATATGTCCTTGCATGTCATTCATTTACTAAATATCTGGCCACAGGGAAGAACTTGTTGGTATGTGTCTTGAAACAAGATCTGTTAACGTTTCTGTAATAGCTATGCCATTTAGGGTAAGTTATTAAACATCTCTTAGTGAATAGTTTCTCATATCCAGATTTAACCGTTTTATTCTGAAATATCCAGATAGTTTATTCTCAAATTCCAGTCAACTTTGCTTATACATCATTTTAAGAATTAATAACATGAAGAAAAGATTGATGTTTGTGCATTTGTGCTAATTGGTATAGTTAGTATAGTAGAGGGTGTTAACCAGTCCTAATTATGCAAGATCTAGTATTTTAAAAAATTATATTACCTAACTAAAAATATTATTCCTGTCAATATTTTTTCTATACCCAATTCGTCTCTAATGTTCATTGATGCACTAGCAGATGTAGATGGTTTATACCTCTTAGGAACACAAGAAACCACAAATGTCAACATTATAACATTAATTAAATTTTCAAAATCAACAATTTTGCTATCATCGTCTCATAGAAGAGATAATGATATACACCTCCCAAACTGTTTATTATTAATGTATTCTATACTGAAGCAATATCGAAATGGTTGAAATAACAAAGCAAGCACATTCAATAGATGGATTTACCCATCCTTATCCTGGTGGAAAGGTTGTTCCTTATTTATTTATAGAAAATGTAGATGCAGATGATTTAACCTTAATTGATCCTTCATTTCTTCCACAACTGCCAATACTAGAGGATTATATACATAATTTAGGCTACAACATGAAGGATATAAAACGTGTTATTTTGACTCACTTACATATTGATCATGCGCAAGCAGCTAATGAGATAAGAAATAGAACAGGTGCTAAAATTTATTCTCATTGGATCGAGGCAGGATATTTAGCCCATAATCCGCCATATCCTGGTCCTCCAACTGCTCAAGCAATACAAAATATACTCAAAGAGTCTGGACTTTCGCAAGAAGAGTTAACAAAGAAATTTGGAAGCATGGAATTAGAGCCTATAATCGTAGATAATCAAGTGTCCGATGGAGACATGATTGGTAGTCTTAAGGTCATTCATACGCCAGGACACACACCAGGCCACATATCACTTTATTATGGTGAAGATAGAACTATTTTTGGTGCAGACAGCATCTACAAGAATGTATTTGGTGCAGACCATATGTATATTGCTCCAGCTGTTGTATCAATAGATCCAGTAACTGCGGTGATCTCTGCACAAAGGCTTTCTAAGATAAAGTTTGATAAATTATTGATGTCTCATCAAGATTCACCTTTAGTTGAAAGGGCAAGAGAAACTGTAGAACAACTTGTCTCAAACACTATTGAGCAAATAAGACCTCAAAACAACGGATAAAAAAAGTGATAATATCAGGGCAACTAACTAAGATACATTCATGTTTACAGGGATGCCCTATGATATTTTAATTTCTTCATCATCATCACACCATCTTTCATACTAACTGTCATATTGTGTTCAGCATTACTCATTTGATTCATCTTTGCAGGCATACAAACCATCATATTCATAGCTTTTTGAAATTCATTCCCCGTCATATTTTTGTCAATACCTACTTGTGCCGTCGCCAATCCATCTATCTCTTGGATTGTCCTATACCGGCAATAGCATTGCCACTCGCTGTACTTACTGCCCCTTTGATTATAGCACCAGGCGTAGTAAACATGATTGGCATGGCCATAACTCCCATCTTAAATGGGATGAACGAATAATTGCTTGATGTAATCCTCTTCATATCTATCGGGTCAATTGGATCAAATAAGGGAGGAACGAATTGCCCATTCACTGCTCTCCTGCTCCTCCGCCTTCTTGAGGTATTCTAGGCAGGACCACTCTATCCATATCTTTGTCTTGGTTGGTATATACTGCTGTGTACCCTTTAAGGTAAAGCCCTTAATAATCACCCCCATGTAGTTTAGCCTAACCAACTCTTTCTCTGTCCTTCTCAACTGCCTTAATGACTTTACTTTCTTTAGTATTATTAAATTATCACTAAATTCAAAATCGTTTCCATAATTAAAATTATTAGAATTTTTATCCGTAAATGCCAAGATTATATTCATAAACATGCTGTAATGGCATAAGGCTTTTTTTGTTACTTGAGCAGAGTCCACTTTTCTTATAATACAAATATCTAAATGAAACGAAAATATTATCAAGGAATTTAACTATTATTTAGAGCCTATCCCAAAATTGTCTTTCTACAGATTATGATACTGCAAAACAGTTGCACCAAGCCAAGCCAATTCTCGAACTTTTAAGTGTGTTAAAGTTTTGCAGGAACAGGTCAACATTGTGGCCTCAGCCACATGACATACATGCTGTTTCAATGTAATCTTTACTACATCGCATTTATCAAATGAACTGAATTGAGAGTAAAATGATAGAATAATTATATTTCATTTTGATTGATCATATAACATTAAATGTCGTTGACATAAGCAGGGTCGGACATTTGTCAAATTTGGATGTAATCGAGTTTATAAGATTAACTTTTTTTATATAAATAAATAGGAAGATTTGATAATTATTTCATTAAAATAAACTTTACAAATTCAATAACAAAATAAACCTAGATATGGACTGGACTATTTAGTTCTGCCTGGGTTCATATTTCAATTTTTACGAAGAAAATTTTGTTGATTTTATTAGTGTGACTTATTAGTTTTATAATGAGATTGTGTAAAGTAAATAGCCTACATCGGGCCCGTGGGGATAAAGATTCAGATTTGAATGTAATCTCTTTTACTATTTTGCAACGACTTGAATTCTTATTATAATAATCATGATAATGACCTTAACGATTTAGTTAAGATAATTGAATCTTGCAATGTCATTGGTATGGGCCAGGTAGTTTGCACGATATTTTTGCCTTTAATATGAATATGACAAATTCTAAGGAGGAAATAAAAATGATCGATACATGTTCATTTCAAATATTATTTTTCCAACTAAAATATAATGGATTGTAAAATGATTATGAAGATGATGTTTTAATGAATCTTAACTCAAGTATTTTATTATTACAACTTGAATAAAACTTTTTTTCTTTGAATATAGACTTATAGTTGCAAAAGGCTACTGCTTTTTAACTATTAATATTCAATATATGATATGGCCTTTTATTTAGTAAAAGCCAAACCCAAAGACAATATTGCCGATCTCCGTTATGACATAGACCATGGAATGATTCGTACTTTAATCCCATTTGGAAAATCACTGCAATATGGTCTAAGAAATGCAAGATTAAATGATCATGGCGAGTATGCAGTATGGATTGAAGAAGATTATTGCTTGCCACCTTTAGCAATGGAAAAAAGAAACGGTATTGGACAGATATTTTGATAATATCAAAGTGGAAGTTGTTCCCTCAAAAGAGGAAGGATGGAATAAAATTAAAGATAAACAGCTATTTTGGAGGGCAGAATGAGTCTGTAATTTCTGATGAGTAAAAGAGAGGGTTTTAATGAATGCATAATTTAATTCGTCATAAAGAACTCTGCTTTTCGCTATTTTGTTCTTAATCATATTTCCTATATTTGTTGCAACTAAGCAATAATTATTTTAAATGTATTAATTGTATTATTCTTATTCTTCATTGCCAAAACAATTTTACTTGGTTGCAAGTGTCTTAGCACACCATTTGAAACCTTCGGTATGGTTAGGGAAGGGGAGATTAGCAACAAATTTGACTATTTTTTTGCCCATGTGCATATTTTCAATAACAATGACATTTGACTAATAACTGGAGCAGGGTTGACCCAATGATCGGCGAAAAAGCCCAAGTTTATTGAATCAACAGTAATAAATCCAAATAAATATGATAATCGGAAGGACTGAATAAAGAATTACTAATCATTTTTATTGGATATATCTACAATAAAAAACATAATGAATGATTTTGATAAATTCGAAAAATCAGTACAAAGATATGATGACTTCGTTAAGCGATTAGAACAAAAGAAAACCGTTGATCATAATTCATTCCGAAACAAGTTTAAAATACATGCCAATCAGGCCTTAAATGATCAGCTCGACTTAGCTGGCAAGGCTTTGGAAAATAATGACACAGGCAAAGCAGAACTACATGCTGCCTATGCTTCATTTTATAAGAGGATGTTAGAAATATAATGACAAATCATGTTAGGGTTTATAGAAATAGGAACGACTGATAGTCCAAAATCCTTAAAAATAAACAGATGGAATATTAAAGGAAATTAAAACAGATAGTATTCTCTATTCAATATTATTAAAAACCGGGTTCGAATCCGGTTGGATGTGGAACAGAATTGACTCAATTTTGCCACCCAGGGCGATTCGATAGAAATTGATGTTCCTGATAGAAACGTAAGGCGAGAGATACTTCAGATCCACACAAGAGGAATGCCATTTGCAAAGGACGTTAACCTAGAAAGGCTGGCTGATATCTCACATGGATTCATGGGAGCTGACTTGCAATCTTTGTCAAAAGAATCTGCGATAGGAGCACAAAGAAAAATACTACTTGAGATACATGTCGTTGCATTCCCCACGATGAAATAGGATGTAAAGGTATATTTCCCTTCCAACGGAGGAAATTAGGCAAAGGAGCCGGTTTTGACTTCGCCCTCACGTTTGTAGTTAGCTACGATGACTCCCCGTGGTGATACTTTTGAATCAATAAGTTTCCAACCTGCGGGGATGGTGCCTTCGGTGAAAAGTTTCCTTCCTTTTCCGAGCGTGATAGGAAAGATTTTGAGCCAGAGTTCGCCGACCAAATCATGTTTTAATAATGTCTGGATGAGATTGCCGCTGCCGTAAACCTGCAAGTCAGGACCATCTTGTTCTTTCAGATTCTTAATTTCATTTGCAACATCTCCTTTTAAGAAGACAGAATTATTCCATTCATGTTTTGTAAGTGAGTTTGAGGCGACATATTTTGTTACTGTGTTGATACCAGGCCATTTATCTTCATGTTTCGGCCAATATGAGGCAAATATTTCAAATGTCCTTCTTCCAAGCAGTAAGTCAAAAGGTTTAGTCATTTGCTCCACCATCACCCTGTTCATGAATTCATCAAAGTATGGTACGGTCCATCCACCGTATTCAAATCCACCTGAAGTGTCTTCCTCCGGTCCGCCTGGTGCCTGCATGACACCATCCAGGGATATAAACGTGAGAATAATAATCTTTCTCATATTCTGTCTATACTATCTAGGATTCTATAATTTTTTTCTCTGTTACAGGGATTTTCAATGATTTTTTGATATTTGATAGCGAACTAATATCCCTTTTTGATGTAGGAATATTGCCTTTCCTAGTCAGAGCAATATTGAAAACTAGTTTAGCTATACGAGGCTCGGAATATGGTTGGTTCTCTTTTCTAGAAAAATTTCTATTTTATCTGCATATTTTGCACAGATACAAACTATGGATGCAAGAGATACTCTAGAGTATACTATAGGTGTAGATGTTGTAGCTGAAATGTTAGGTTTGCATGCCAGGCAACAACTAAATTTGCCGTTGGAGGAGCACGTGGAGCTAGTGAATCAAACAAACAGCAGGTAATCAATCTAGGCATCGAAAAAGATCTCTACTCTAAAAGCCAGATGTAATCCGGTTCATTGCCAACAGTAGACTTGACTAAACCGATGCTATTATTTAGTAGAGCCAATGATTTGCTTTGCGTATTGTTGAATAATATTATTTCATGGAAAACCCAACTACCATCAACCGGTCTTCCTATAGCAGAAGTGATCCAAGCAATACTTTCTCCATCTTGAGTCTCAAATGTCCCATTACCCGTACTCTGGATTAATTCATCAGATAAGTGAGTGCTTATGTAAGTCTGATTGTTAGTAACATTTCCTACACCTTTTAGGAATCCTTGGTCAGAGGAACGTTCCTCTGTCACTGGATAAGGGGTTAATGATATATTTTTTGAACCTAAGAACATAGTTTTATTAGCGCTATAAATTGAATCGGCCACATCCAAAGATGCGGTAATCTGTTTGTTAACACTTGGCTGAGTCTGAGAAGTTTCTGCCGGACATGAAGTACCTACACTACCATCAGGACAGCTCATCATTCCTGGTGTTTCATCAGAAGGTGGTACTGCGGTTGAACATAATACTTGCCATGTAGCAGGACCAACAATTCCATCTGCAGTCAAACTATTATCTGTTTGAAATTGTTTAACAGCTGCCTCTGTACCGGGTCCAAAGTCTCCATCTACATAATCTCTATCTATATACCCTTTTTCCACTAATAGATTCTGTAGTGTAACAACAATCTCACCTGCGTTACCTTTCTTAAGTGTTTGAGCATTAGGATCACAGGTTGTAGTGACAGGAGTCTGTGCTAATAAATCTGTGCCAAAATGGGATAAAACTCCCACAGTGGAGATAATCAACAAAGATAGAGGCAATGACGACTTTGTTATCCTATTCAAATAGGTTCTGTGAAATATGGTGATTTAAATAGATTTGGATTACAAAGTGGCCCACTTCCCACCTTCATTATCCTCTGATGGATCATCCTCTGGTTTCTCATCTTCCTCATCATCACTAAGATAATAAATTCAGTACCGGAGTAAAGCAAATTAAGATAGATTCTTGATTGAACAGTGACTCTAAGAAACTCAGCAATGCTACTCTTTGCTATATTAAAAGTGTCTTCTTCAATTTTGATGCCTATGAATTTTCTATTTAACTTTAACGCGGCTTTTCCAGTAGTTCCGGTACCAAGAGATGGACCTAGTATTGTTTGATTCTCTATAGTCTGTTTTTAAATAATATACTCCGCTTCGGCTGTGCTTTGAGCCCAATCATGTAGTGATTTACCTGGAGTGGCGTGTTGTTTCTTCTTAGAAAAGATATTCCTAAAATATCTACTACTATAATGGATATCTACTACTATAATGGATATCTACTACTATAATGGATATCTACTACTATAATGGATATCTACTACTATAATGGATATCTACTTTATTCATAGCAAATAATACTGTTAATTAATAGATGAATAACTATTCCTCATTTAGTATTGTCAATAGTCATACAAAACAAGTTAGTAACAAATTATGTTAAACAAAACATCAATTAAAACATATTAAATAAATCAGTAATTATAAATCAATAACTTCATCAACTCAAATATATATATAACATTCTACTGAATGATTACGAAATGAACAGCGCTAAAACTCTAGCAATAGTTGCTGTCTTGACAGCAGCATTAGTAATAGGAGCAACATTCACATCTACAACAGCACCTTCAACATTTGCAAAGAATGGTGGTAACGATGGTAACACAGTTATCTAATAGAAGAACATTCAAAAAGCATCACAAAGTGGACCTGATAATTCATCGGAGGAAAAGGATACAAATGTTATTAGCTTGGTCGGGTGCAAGATGCTTGAAGAAGCGAAAAAAGATTATTGATATTATAGGTTAGCAGCGTCCATATGACCGCCGTAGTAAATATTGTTCTGATGCAATTGCTGATCTTTATCTACGCCAGTAAAATGGACAAGGAGACTCACCGTCACCATTAGAGCCCCCGTCTTTTCAATATGTTCTTTAATCCGACTTACAAATTAGAGGTATGGCCAAATGCCAAAGTTGTCATCACGGTATTAACTCCACCTACATTAGGGAGGGTTAAGGGTTCGTTCAAGAAGATAGGCCACTATTGCAACACGTGCAATATCCATTATAACATGGACAAAAAACCGTATACAGTAAATGAGGAACTGCATACATTTTCTAATATGACTAATAATACCCTGATAATATCCAAGAACCAAAATTTGTTATCGAATGTCCATGATTATTCAAATAATTACAATAAACTTTATAATAACCAACAAAATCTATATGGGCCGGGTCGGATTTATACTTTTAACGATACAATTTTGAGGTTCACAGATCAATTAATTTTGCAGGATTTGATATGGATATTGCATTGATCATTTCTCTGCTGTCGAATAAATTATTGTTACTGTTTTCTTAATTAAACCCATAATGAACAAAGATTTGGGCCCAAGGGGTTTGAATCAGGAAGGTAAAGGGGCTCAATTGTTTTTGTCAGTCTCGTCTTAGCCGTACAGTTATTGGATAAGGGTACTCCATGTGCCTAGCAGTGGCTTGTCCTATCTTGGATCCAAAAAAGTGACTCACAATACGTAATGCCATATCAATTCCAGCAGCAACACCTGCAGAAGTAAATATGGGTTCATTCAAAGTAAATTGTACATCTTTCTTTATGTTAGCTTTTGGTGCACAGGAGGATAGAAAATCAAATGCTCGCCAATGAGTGGTTGCATCTCGTCCATCAAACAATCCTGCTTTTCCCAAAAGGCTTGAGCCTGTGCACACTGATGCGGTCAAACTAGTTCGGGAGGCTTTGCTTGAAATCCACTTAACAAGCGCAGTATTAAGCACTTCCTTACGTGTTCCCAATCCACCTGGCACTAGCAGTAAATCCAATTCTGGACATCCATCAAAAGCCACATCCGGAGTCAAACGTAAGCCGACGATGGCAGGAATTTGATCCAAACTTTCTGCTATTAGAATAACATGAAAAGGATAAGTGTCTTCAAATCTACGCATTTCGTTTAGACGTGTCACAGAAAATACCTCAAAAGGTCCTGCAACATCCAAGACTTCTACGTGATCAAAGATTAAAATCCAACCATCAAAGGAACCTATTCTTATTAACTCTAAAAAAAGTCGGCGTTATTTGCAGTCTGACTGTTTGTTTCCATGAATACCCCACCCATAATCCATAGGCAGACATAATTAACTTTGAGAATACATATTTTAAAATAGTTTATTGAAGCAGTGCTATACAGTATACATACTATTTCATCGCCATTACCATAACTTTGTATGGAATTGTCCTTGTTTCGGCCCATCCTTCTATGGTGAAGTCATTGGGCTTGGGTAATACAGATACCGGTTCTCTATAAGAGATTCCAATACCAATAGGATAATGTTTGATAAATTATACTTAGAACAGGTTCAGGACTGGTTCTGGCAGGATTGAAACCAGATGTATTTGCATAAATTACATGAAAAAACTAGCATTTTAAAGGGGCATTCAATAATTACAATTTCCAGAAAAAGTCCAACATGAATTTCTGACAGGAGTCGACAAAATGTTAATTCTAAGTCATTAGTCTCAATGTATATGGTTCATCTTATGAACTTATCAACTAATTTGATATATTTTGTTCTTTTTCAAGTATTGGACTTTCATTGTTTGGAGTTGGCCCTTTATTTTACTTTTCTAGAAAGATTAGATGGGACTCCTTTATCTCCTTATCACTAATTTACTACAAGTTTTTTTAAAATCAAAAATGAAATTAGAAAAATAATGGGCTCAAACAACAGATAGGCTCAGTCACTTTTCAGCCTGCAGAGTTGGTTAATTTGGGTAGGTAAAGGTTTCAATCAAAATAACATATATCATTACACAAAAAGTCGGAAAAATATATGTAAAAGAAGCAAGATAACAAACAGGCAAACAGCGCATGACCAAAGGATTCATCGACAATTTCTCATCCAAATCCAAAGAGTATTCATTTTCCAGGCC
>CAVZZA010000001.1:0-709742 GCA_963779615.1 uncultured Nitrososphaeraceae archaeon | reverse complement strand
GCTTTCAAGTAATATTCCATGACCTCTTTTCTTGAGGTTTGTGGCAGCTTTTTGAAATACAACAAATTCGATTTATACCAAGGCAGTAGATAAAAAAGATGGTGTTTTCACTTTCGTTTATTAACCAACCCTCCTGTCCAGTTTTTTTACTGTGAATCATGGGTTCCAATACTTGGGTCCTTCATCATCACATCTGTCTTATTTTCTGTCATATCCGTTTGAGTATTCACTGCCATCATCATTCCTGTTTTATCATATATCATAGCCATCATTCTATTTATCAGGATTCACCATCATAGCCTTTCCAGTTTTGGGTCCATCATCATACCTGTTCAGGATTTATAATAATCCCACTTTTATTATCAACCATAACAACTAATGCGTTGGCAGAAAATTGAATGCCAAGAACAGCTAGTGATGTAAGAGACCAGCAAAGACAGCTATCAACGACAAAAACCCAATTTACTGGTTGTTTGCTATGCAATGAGACAAATGTTTAATCTTTCATTGATACTTTTTTCAATCAAAGTAATTCTTTACTGTCAAAATGGATTTGGAAATAAATAATATTCACCTAAAGGGTCCACGTAATTTATTTCAGAGCAGATAAGAATCGAAAAACAACTGCAATGGTTACAATTTACAAATGTAAAGCCCGGTTGTTATATATGGTTTAACCGGTATATAGGGTATGGCAAAAGACCCGATTTGTGGAATGTTTGTAGAGGAAAGCGATAATTCCATTCATCACCCAAAAAATGGAACAACATACTATTTTTGCTCCACCCAATGTTTAAATGAGTTTCTTGAGCCCGAAAAGGAGCTAAGAAAATTAAAAATGCATGTATCTATAAGCATAGCACTCACCATTCCAATAATAATACTTAGTTTGCCCCACATGGTGCCACAGCTAGGGCATTTCTTTCCGATGGAGATGATGGGATATACCAATTACATAATAATGGCCCTGGCAACTCCAATACAATTTTGGGTTGGCCTGCGCTTTTATAGAGGGTTCTGGGATGGGATTAAAGCCAAAGCATCCAACATGGATACATTAATAGCTATAGGAACAACAGCTGCATACCTATATAGCGCAATAGTAACTGTTGTTCCGGGCTATTTCCCTTTCACTTCCGTGTATTTTGAGACAGCTGCAATAATAATCACGTTAATTCTTGTGGGAAGGCTACTGGAGACTAAAACCAAGGAAAAGGCTTCGGATGCGGTGAGGAAATTGCTTGATTTAAAGCCAAGGACTGCCAGAGTTGTCAGACCAATAATAAAAGAGGGAAACAATGCAGAATTAAAAATGGTTTCAAAAGAATTTAAAGAAATCGAGATTCCGTTGGAGCAAATACAAGAAGGAGACCTGATGATTGTAAGGCCAGGCGAAAGGGTACCGACAGACGGCATAGTCATTGACGGGACATCCTCTATTGATGAGTCTGCCATAACCGGTGAAAGCATACCGGTAGACAAGACAAAGGGCGATGAGGCAATCGGCGCTACCATAAACAAGAATGGCCTTCTCAAGGTCAAGGCAACAAAGGTGGGCCAGGACACAGTGTTATCTAAAATAATAACATTGGTTGAGGAGGCGAAAACGGGAAGGGCAAAATTGGAGAAAATGGTAGACCAGGTAGCAAAATATTTTGTCCCTGCAATCATTGCAATAGCGGTTGGAGTATTTTTGGGATGGTACTTTATTGGAGACGCAGGGCTAACCTATTCCATTCTCGCATTTGTCTCTGTCATGATAATTGCATGCCCCTGTGCTTTAGGTTTAGCCACACCCGCTGCATTAATGATGGGAATTGGAAAAGGTGCAGAAAATGGAATACTGTACAAGGGGGGCGAGTATATAGAAATAGCAAACAAAATTGACACCATAGTTTTTGATAAAACAGGGACTCTAACCGTCGGGAAACCGGCAGTAACAGACTTGATATCATTAACAGATTATATTGGAGAACAAGAACTACTCCGACTGGCAGCGGTAGCCGAATCAGGTTCAGAGCACCCTTTGGCACAGGCAGTGATAAGGAAGGCAAAGGAAAATGGCATCACTGTCTCAAATCCCCAATCCTTTGAGGCACTGTCAGGATATGGGCTCAAGGCAGTGTATTCAAACCATGAAATTATGATCGGCAACAGAAAGATGATGGAGAATAACAACATTCCAGTTACCGAAAACACCAATGAAAAACTTTTCACATTGGAAAAGGAAGGCAGAACTGCAGTTTTAGTTGCAATAGATAACAGCCTATCCGGAATAATTGCCATATCCGATACAATAAAAGAAAACGCCAAAGAGGCGATAAATGACCTAAAATCCAAAGGGATGGAGGTAATTATGCTTACAGGAGACAACGAAAGAACTGCAAAAGCAGTGGCATCCAAACTTAATATTGGCAGGGTAATAGCAGAGGTTCTCCCACAACAAAAGGAAGAAATAATTCAGAAATTAAAGACAGAAGAAAATAAAATTGTTGCAATGGTTGGTGATGGTATCAATGATGCACCAGCCCTAGCCAGGGCAGATTTGGGAATAGCAATAGGCTCTGGAACAGATGTTGCCAAGGAAACGGGGGGGATAATACTGATAAAAGATGATATACGAGATGTGGTCACTGCTTTGGATTTAGGAAAAAAAACTGTTGCAAAGATAAAGCAAAATCTATTCTGGGCATTTGCCTACAACACGGGACTGATACCAATAGCAGCTGGGGCATTGGTTCCTGTCTTTGGAATAGGGGTATTTGGTTGGCTTCCAATACTTGCAGGGGTTGCAATGGCTTTGAGCTCTGTAACGGTGGTAACAAACTCATTGCTCCTTGGCAAATACAAGCCAAGACATAAAAACTCCAATCCTTCCTAACACTGTTGTTTTATTTTTTAAGGTAAAACAACCTTTCAAAGAAACATCTTCGTTTGGCATTTTTTTATTTTTGAAAAATTTTTTTTAAAATATTATCTAATAAATATAGCTTTGGAACCCTGATAATGATATTTAATATGCTTTATTCAATAGAAATAATTTTGCGAATCATGGTAAAAGTAAGCATTTATGGCATAAAATTAAAAACAACCAAGAACTTTAATGAAATGATTCTTTGTTTGCCAAGCGGCATTTCTTAAAAATAAAAGCATTGCCATCACAGCTGATGATTCCAAAATCCTACAGCAGCATAAGGCAATAATTAAAGTATAGATACCCCTACAAATCCAAAAGCAAAGATATCATAATTGTATTTTATATGTAACATTTTGTTATTGATTACGGATTTTTGGATTTTTGGCTATTTATTAACAGTGAAAAACTCTTAATGATATGCGTAATTGAGCAATATTATTTTATTATGGCTATTGCCCTAACAGGCGACCCGGAACAGTTTTTCAACTTTAGCGGCAAAGCGATAAAGATAAAATTGTCTTTTTTTATTTTATCCAAATTAATTAGATTTTCTACTACTGGGATGCTTTTGGAAGAAAAAACTTTATGGGAACTGAATTCTTTGTCAAATGCTGGATCAATACTAGGGCTATCGATTCCAACCAAATTTATCTCCAAATCCGACAAATATTCTGCGGCCATCTTTGACAGTCCAGGGTTTTTTTTAAAGTATTTATCTTTGAGCTTGTTTGAGGACCACCCTGTGTATATTAACACAGTGTCATTTTTTTCTACATTGTATTTTTTTATCTCGTTTACACCAATATCCTCATTGTCATTTTTTATGATTTTTAATACTTTGGTGTTGTCTAAAACCACTATTTTTGTTAAAGGGATTTGTTCTACTGACTCTCCACCCGAACTAAAATGAATTGGCGCATCAATATGCGTACCCAAATGCGTACTTGTAAAAACCATCTCTGAATAATATTGATGCAGGTCATAGTTTGACCATTTTAAGATCTTTAAATTTGGGGAGCCTGGAAAAACCTGTGTGCTTTCTGTCATCTCCTGTGTAAGATCAATTATTTTCAACTGTTCTCAAACTATGTTTCATTGGGTAGTATTTAGAAATATTATATGCATATACCCTATATATCATTAGAGATACTGTATTGGTTATGCTCTTTTTGCTTCAAATTATAAACATTCTTCTTTTACTAAAAAAATAAAATACTTTATTTTATCTAAATCAGAAAATCTCTCAATAGCCAGGTTTTGGAGTTATTTTAGAGCCCGTTTGGTTGCCTTTTTCAAATTGGCTCCAAAGTTCACTTCATAAAATAATGCACCAAAACCAGGGCATTCTTTTAGGGAGGGAGATGAACGATCCAATGTTATGGAAAAAACGTTTATCCGATTATACAATAATAATCGTACAAACGGTTGTACGCAACACTTTAATTAATTCGCTCAACTAATTTTTACGTGAATGTTATGCTTAACCGATGGTCGATGTCTGTTTTTGCCTTAATGTTTATATTAATTTTTGGAACATTTTCATCTTCTCAAACATCATATGGTGCTTATTCAAAGGCACCACCGTCACCGACTGGGCCTGTAATAAATGACCCACGCCTTACTGTTGAAAAGGTCACTGACGGCTTGAGATACCCAACAAGTATGGCCTTTTTGGGCCCTAATGATATCCTTGTGACAGAAAAGAACACCGGTACGGTTGTTGAAATACGCGATGGCAAGATTCAGCCAAATCCTGTGCTTGATGTAGATGTGGCCTATGCCATAGAGCGTGGTTTGTTGGGAATTGCTTTGTCTACACAAAGTGATGGCAAAATCTACGCTTTTATTTATTATACCGAGTCAGGTGGCGCAAAGGACGGAGATGATTTTACCGATAATGTCGACCCTGCAGGCAACAGACTGTATAGATATGAGTATGTAAATGGAGAATTACTGAATCCTGTTCGTCTTTTAGACCTGCCTGCCACACCTCAAAATAACAGGGGAGAACACATTGGGGGTAAAGTCTTGATCGGGCCTGACAATAATGTATATCTGGCAATCGGAGAAGTCGGTGCGCACAGAACTGAGGCTCAAAATGTCAATGGCGGCCCGGCTGCTGACGGGACCGGGGGCATCCTAAGAATAACCCAGGATGGACAAGCTGTGCCCGGTGACAGCATTTTTGGGAGCGACCTACCATTTAGCATTTATTATGCTATAGGCATTCGCAATAGTTTTGGGATGGATTTTGATCCCATAACTGGGAATTTGTGGGACACTGAAAATGGCCCAGCCATAGCTGATGAGATCAACCTAGTCAAACAGGGGTTTAACAGTGGATGGGCCCAAATTCAAGGATATGCCAAGGATAATAGCCTAAATAATGGCGCCTCAGAAAACAACCTGGTGAAATTAGGAAATAGCCAGTACAGTGATCCTAAATTCGTGTTCAACACGCCCATAGGCATAACAGATGCCAAATTCCTAAGTTCAGACAAATTGGGAAAAGAATATGCAAACAATCTTTTCGCCGGAGACATAAATAACGGATACCTTTACAGGCTGAATCTCAACGACAACAGAGACGGCATTGCAATAAACAATACAACCTATGTTGGAGATTTAACGATGCTATCTGACAACAAAGCTGATAGTCCGAAAGAAAGTGAACCAATTATTTTTGGACAAGGCTTTGGTGGAATAACTGATCTCGAAGTGGGCCCTGATGGGTATTTGTACGTTTTAACCTATCCCGGATCGTTGTATAGGATAATGCCATCTTCAGAAAGTTCGGCACCACAAAACACGCCGGATACCGCTGCGCAAAATAACCCCTCCGTTGCCCCTGCTGACTCAATTCCTGCAAAAATTGTGGGCATACAGGGCAAGGCCTCATATTCCCCAGAGCCAATTGAAATTAGCGCAGGGCAAGCAGTCACATGGTACAATGATGATGCGATATCTCACACCGTAACGTCTGGTTCTGCGGGCGATTCAAGCTCAGGGGCCGACTTTGATTCTCACGCCATACTATCCAAACAGTCTTTTAGTTTGATATTTGACGGCCCAGGAGATTATGACTATTATTGCATTTATCACCCATCGATGGTTGGTACAATACACGTAAGGTGAGGTAGAAATTATCAATATTTTTTGAAAATAGTCGACCCACCTCCCCTTTTTATTCTTTATTTTATTTTTAACCACTATTCGTCATATCTTATTTACGTAAAATTCAATAAAAAAAATATAACACATAGGGTTGTTTTTTGGTTTATTTTAATATGTCGGCAAGGTAAATAATCTGGACAATTTGACATGTATGGAATCTAAAGGTAATTTAACAACCGTCGAAAATTAGATAACTGGAATAAGCAGAATTGAATCCACAAAAGATAATCCATAGTGTTAAAGTTTCATTTCTTTTTTTGTTTGCATTACTTTTATATCAAAACCGCAGGTAAGTTGAGCAGGTTATTTTTGGGGTTAACCAATTACCCAATTGACAAGTTCGGCTAACATGATAACAGGGATTGCCACACTCCTCCTAACAGAGATACTGTTTAAATATTAGGTGTCCCTAACAATTAGGCGCACCTAAATGATGCGCCATACCCAGCAATATGAAATTAAAAACAAAGAACAGGAATTCATGCCTCTTTTAAAGGAGTTATTTAATGGATTTTCATACAAAATACTTTTGTCGACAATCGATGAACCAAAAACAGTTTTTCAGATATGTAACGAGAATGACATTGCAATAAGTTCAACCTACAAAAAAATTAGAAGACTAAAAGATTCGGGCATACTATCTATTGACAAAATTGTAATTAATGAAAAAGGAAAAAAAGTCGTTTTCTATAAAAGCAAAATCCAATCCATTGAATTGATGTTAAACAATCAAGGGGTTATTTGGCAATTAAAAAAAAATGAGAAAAATCCTCATGTCAAAGATGTCAAAGACATGCAAAAACCATCAAAACAAATGGAAACAACACATTATTGATTTCAAAATTTTTATCAGATAAAGTTAAAAAATATACCGTATATAGCATTTAGTAGTGACTATTTCTCCAAACCACTCCGAATTACCAGAACAATTGTATGTGGGTACCGCAGAGGCAGAACACATTGAAATGTATTTGAAGGCAATGTGGTCGATTTTAGAAAATGGCCAGGAGTTGAAAGTTAGCTCAATAGCGAAAATATTGAATGTAACTCAACCTTCGGTTGTTCAAATGCTTCACAAACTAAATGATTCTCGTTTAATTGACTACAAGAAAGGCTCCATAGTTGTTCTTACAGGCGAGGGGGAAAAAATAGGTAAACAAATGATACGCAATACTCGATTGTTGGAAGTTTTGATGAAAGATGCTTTAAAAATAGACATTGATGAAGAAATGGTATGTGGTATTGAACATCACATGAAAGAGATATTTACCGAGGCATTGTGTACTTTACTAAAACACCCCAAAGTATGTCCACACGGATACCATATTCCTGCTGGGGTTTGTTGTATTGAAAAATAAGTTTTATGGAGCTATCAAGAAGCATCATCACTGCTATAAATTATTAATTTAAATTTAGTTAAATCAAGGTTATCTATCGTGTTGTACCGCCCCATTGCAGTTTTTGATTCCGGTTTAGGATCCATGTCAGTTGTCAGGGAAATAAGAAAAATCATCCCTTCAGAAAACATACTATACTTTGCCGATAAAATGAATTTTCCTTATGGTAAAAAATCCAAAGATGAGTTAAAATCCATAATAATAAACTCCATCAGTTTTTTAGAAAAATACAGGCCTAAACTCATAGTCATGGCTTCCAATACACCTTCTGTTCAAGTTTTTGACGAAATAAAAAATAAATTCTCAATTGACATCATCCCTACAAAACCACCGCTGAAAAAGGCAACCAATATGAGCAAAAAAAAACACATCGCCATCATGGCTTCCAGCGGAGTGCTGCACAGTAAAGAATTTGACTATTTGGTAAAAAGAGAAGTTCCCCAGAATATTTTTATTACCAAAATAGACTCTTCTGGCATTATTGATTTGGTCGAAAATGGCTCTTTTTTGTCAAATAGAAATCACACGTTTAAAACAATTCAAAAGGTAATACAATCAAATTTTGAAGATTCTATCGATGTTGCCGCTCTATCCAGTACTCATTTACCTTTTATTAAGAATTATCTTGAGGAACTTTTACCCTCAGTGAAACTTATCGACTCCTCATCCCATGTTGCAAAGGACGTTAAGAATCATTTGCAGTTCTATAAAGACATAAATAAAAACAGTACCCGGAAAACTTGAGATACTTGTTTCCTCAAATAAAAAAGACTTTCAGGACATACTCAGGTACATGGGCACGAGGGAAATCATTTATGACGTATCTCTGCAGTTCTAAACTTGTTAATGTTATTAAATTACTTTAAATGATGATATGAATATTTTTCTTGTTATTGATGGATGAGGATAATGAAAAAAATTAGGATCGGAATAGATGTTGGGGGCACTTTTACAAAGGCAGTGGCTATTGACGTCCTGAGTAAACAGATAATGGGAAAAATGTCCATCCATACAACCCATTCTTCGGCAGATGGGGTTTCCGAAGGAATTGTCAAGGTATTATCATCCTTAATCGAAAGGAACAACATAAACACTGAGGAAATAGAACTAATTTCTCACAGTACCACTCAGGCAGTTAACGCTCTTTTAGAAGGCGATGTTGCAAAAGTTGGTGTGGTTGGAATGGGAGTAGGATTGGAAAAATCCAATGTTATAAAAAGAACCAACATTAAGGACATTCCACTGGGCTCTGATAAATTTTTAAAGACTTGTTATGCTTTTTTAGACACCTCTAAATATTTGGAGGAATCTGATGTTAAAAAATCAATTGAAAATTTAGTTTCCGATGGTGCTCAATCTATTGTTGTCAGTGAAGCCTTTGGCGTGGACGATCCAAGCAACGAAATTTTTGTGATGAGACATTCAAAATTGCCATGTACTGCTGGACATGAATTGACGGGCATATATGGATTAGAAATCAGAACACTAACCGCAATCATCAATGCAAGCATTCTTCCAAAAGCCATCAGTACTGCAACTTTTGTCAAATTGGCGGTAAAAAAACTTGACATCTCCGTCCCACTGATGATAATGAAAGGAGATGGTGGCGTAACTACATTGGAATCCTTTTTGCACAGGCCCATTATTACGGTTTTGTCTGGTCCTGCTGCAAGCGTGGTTGGGGCGCTTCTTTTTTTACAAATTTTGGACGGCATTTTTATTGAAGTAGGTGGAACTTCCACAAACATCAGCATAATTAAGGATGGAAAGCCTGAAATGCGTTACGTTACCATTATGAATCATCCCACATGTGTCAGGTCATTTGATGTACGTATTTGTGGAGTTGCAGGCGGTTCTCTTGTGAGAATTTCCAATCGCAAAAAAATTGTAGATGTAGGCCCGAGATCGTCACATATAGCGGGGTTAGAATATTCTTGTTTTGCTGATCCGATGGAACTAAAGGAGGGAAAAATTATACTTACTAGTCCACTAAATGATGATCCATCAGATTACCTTTGTATCCAAACTCAGAGTGGAAAGATATATGGCATTACTAATACATGTGCAGCCAATGCATTAAACATTATTCCTGCCACTGACAACGCCTATGGAAATGCGGAATCTGCAAAAATTACCTTCGCAAAACTATCGGAATACCTTGGAATGCCCTACGAACAAATAGCCGAG
Source organism: uncultured Nitrososphaeraceae archaeon (assembly GCA_963779615.1). Lineage (GTDB taxonomy): Archaea > Thermoproteota > Nitrososphaeria > Nitrososphaerales > Nitrososphaeraceae > Nitrosocosmicus. The sequence continues at coordinate 700,067 of CAVZZA010000001.1, read as the reverse complement.
CAAGTTCTTGATATTTCCGTCACCAAAATTGTCAATTACATAACCCCTGCAATAAAAGAGTACAAATTAGCAAAGAGTCGAGTGGTCATAATTGGTGGCGGCGGTGGCGTATCAGTTTTAGTCCCAAAGGTAGCCAAAAAAATGGGGTTTCAGTACAAAAAAGCAGAATATGCTGATGTAATATCATCCATAGGCGTGGCAACAGGAATGATATATGAAGAAAAGGAGCGTACAATCAACAATCCATCCCCAAACGATGTTTCCCAATTAATAAATGAAGTCAAAAATGAGGCTATTTCCAAAAATGCATCACCAGATTCGCTGTCGATTCAATCCGAGTACATCAGCGAACGTTCTGTGCTTAGAGTTACGGTCATAGGTAACATTACATTGGATTTGTCTGCTGCTAACGCTGACGCTGACGCCATCTCCAAGGAATTGACTAATGACGAATTGAGAAAAACGGCTAATGAGTTGTTTAGGCAAAGCGGAAACATTGTTTTAGAAAACACAATTGGAAATTATTACGTATTCTCTAATTCATATTTGCACAAAAAATTTTTGTTTAAAATAAAAAAACAATCAATTTTGGTACTGGATAAATTTGGCAGGGTAAGATTATCCCTAGAGAAAGGAAAATTGATAAAAGGTTATTCAAATGACATATCAGAAAACTTACCATCCATATTATCTAAATTCTCATCTACCTCTGAACTTTCACCTCAAATCCACTTAATTGACGGGTTTCAGATACTGGATTTTTCAAGCCTTACTGCCAAGGAACAGGTGATTAAAGCCATTCGAGAGCAACTGGATAAAACAAACTCTGATGTATTATTGATTGCAAAGAGCTAATAATTTCTTTTAATTCTTTTTGTTTTACAACTCAATATGTTTGATTAACGTTTTTAAGATTCTAAAATTATTTTCAAATGTCTTGAAAGATGTGGTGATATTGCCTGGCCCTTCATCATTGGAGTTAGGAAATTTTATCGCTGCACGTTTAAAGTCCATATCCATTCCTATAGATTTAAGAATATTTTCAGATGGTGAAAGTAAAATACGGATTGATGCGAATCTGACAGGTAAAAAATGTGTGGTAGTTCAATCCACATATCCTCCTGTAGATTCACACCTATTGCAAAATTTAATGATTATTTCTAGTTGTTATGCATCGGGGGCTTCAGAGGTCATATCTGTCATGCCTTACATGGGATACGCTCGCCAAGATAGAAAGTTTCTGGATGGAGAATTTGTTACAATTTCCCTAATCTCCAGGCTGTTAGAATGCACTGGGATACGTAATTTAATCACGGTGGATATTCACAGCATTAGAGCACTTTCGTATTTTAAATCAAACATAATTAATGTTTCCTCCATAAATTCACTTGCTGACTATGCCAGGACCAAATTTAGTTTGGCAAATCCTGTTGTTGTCTCTCCAGATATCGGTGGCATTGCACGAGCTAATGAATTTTCCAAAATACTGAAATGCGATTTCCTTGGGCTAAAAAAAATTAGAGATCGAATTTCCGGAAATATCATCATGGATGAAAATTTGGAAGTTGATGTTAAAGATCGTGACATAATCATAATAGATGACATGATATCTAGTGGAGGGACTATTTTAAAAGCACTGGATCTTTTAAAAAAAAATCAATGTGGAAAAACGTATGTTATGTGTGTTCACGCATTATCTGATGAAGGCTCTATACAAAACTTGAGAAATGCCGGATTAACTGACATCATTTCTACTAACAGTGTTCCCAGATCATGCTCTAAAGTTGATTTAAGTGTGGATATAACAAATGCATTGTCTTCTATGCTTTGTTGACTGATTGTACTAGAATGACCTTTTTATTTGAGACAAGATCATGGCCAACCTTGATGTAACTTTCCTTGGAACATCAGCAGCAATGCCTTCAGAAAACAGGTTTCTCTCTTCCGTCGTTATTAACAGGAATGGAAGCTTATTTATTTTTGATGCGGGTGAAGGAATGCAGTATAATTTTATCCGGGGGCGATTTGGTTTTAATAAAAAAACTAGGATTTTTATCACACACATGCATTCGGATCACATTTTGGGACTCTTGGGTTTCTTTCAGACACTTTCATTACAGGGACGCAATTTGCCCATAGATATTTACGGCCCTGAATCACTTTATGATTTTTTGATTGAAAATATCAAAATTCTCGATATTCATTTTTCTTTCAACTTAAACATACACATCATTTCTGAAAATGGTGGAGTCCTTGTAGTCGATAAAGACTACAAAATAATGTTTTGCCGATCCAATCACGGTCATGGAATTTCCTCCTATGCGTACTGCCTGGTTGAAGGTAGTCGCCCGGGTGAATTTGATATAAAAAAGGCCAAATCTTTGGGAATTCCAGCAGGTATTTTGTATCAAACGTTACAAAAAGGTGAAAACATAACATTTAACGACAAGTTAATACCTTCTAACACCATTGTGGGTCCATTGCGTCCTGGAAGAAAAATTGGCATTTCCGGGGACACCAGACCTACAGACGAGTTATGCAAATTTTTCAAAAATTGCGATCTGTTGATTTTTGAATCCACATTCAGGTCAACTGAACTTGACAAAGCCAAAGAAAGCTTCCATTCTACTGCTTTTGAAGCAGCAAATCTTGCAAAATTATCAGGTGTGCACAAGTTATGTCTTACCCATTTTAGTACTAGGTACAAGGATTTGACGGTTTTGCTAAATGAGGCCAAATCTGTTTTCCCAGAGGTCGATTTGGCTTACGACTTGAAATCTCTATCTGTTCCGTATAGGGTTTAAATGGTCCCCAAATATCAACTCTCCATCTCTAGCTAATTATTTTTATAAAATTTCTTATTAATTCCCTTTTGTCATTTGACAATACCATACACGCTTCAACAAGCTCTCTTTCTATGGTTATCTGTTTTGACATTATTTGTTTTAATTTTTCACCATCTAATTTGTCTAATTTTTCTATTTCTCCATGATTGTATGCTATGATGTATTCATTTATTATTTTCAATATGAAGGATGGGGCGTATTTGGATAGTAGCAATATACCGTCGTTGATTGTGGAATTATTACCATTATTTACATTGTTATCTTTTCCGTTAAAATTAGAATTAGAAATATACGACTCTAGTAATTTCATTCTTAACCTTATGTCACCTGTTTCTTCAATAGTCGATGCGATGATTAGGCCGATATGGGTAAGCTCATAATATGGAATTCCTTCTATCTGAAGAGCTTTTGGGCCTCTTTTTATTGGCAATCTGCCTCCCTCTTTGACAACCCGGGCAGGTAAAAGCACCTCGTCGAGATCCTTAAAAATTGCTGAATAGATATTTTGCCAAGCTATGTCGTATTTTTTTGCCAATATATGAGCTATTGAAGTTCTTGTTTTGCCCTTGGGGTCTTTTTCTATTGCTATATGAGCAATTATTCCTCTCTGCCTTTTTGCCTCTCTAGTTGACTTTGTATGGTGAGTTTTAAAAGTGTCAAAAATTGCAATATGGTTGCCCCTCTTCAAAAGTCCTATCCGTTTTCTTCAACCGTCTATTTATATGTATTTTATTTTATGTAATGCATGGGTTAAAAAAAAGTAGGAATAAAAAAAATATTGTGGCTTTTAAGAATTTCTATTTTTTGGCACGCATTGTATCTACTTGACCACTATGAAGCCAGTCTTTTAATTCATCATGTGATGGCTTTGCATCATGTTTTCCTTGAAGATGCAGATGAAGCAACACATAATTTACCTGATTCAGAATAACCTTGTTGGCTTCGTCACCTTTGCGAGCCTTTGTTTTTAAGTCTCCTGGAACAGTTGTCCACCACTCTTCGAAAGTTCTATTTTTTTTAGTAGTAGCTTGTGAACCGAATCCCTTGGGTAATGTCATATTGTTACTAGGTTAACCGACGATGGTATTAAATGTTTTTTAACAAAATTTTTATATAGAGAATTTCGATATCAGGTTTATCTTTATGATATTCGCTTTGCCAAGTACTGCATAAGAAAAATAAATATGCAGTACTTTTGATATATATTTATATTGACAAAAGAATAACTATCCGAATTTGCTCTCAAAATTTGTGTGTTAACATAAAGTAATGCAGAACAGCAATTTAGGCTCTCCCAGATTGTAATTTCTTTTGCTTTGGTACCTGAATTAGGCTTCTAAATAAAATTTACAATGATTCTGTGTTGACTCAAGATTAATTTAATACGATTGTTGCTATCAACACTCACAAAATCAACCAATCCAAGTGAGAAATAGTCAAGCAAAACATTTTTGGGAGAATATTTTTATCCATATGGTTTCCTATTTTATAGCGTTATTTTAACAATGGAGAATCATGGCTAGCTTTATATCATTGTTAGGCTTACCTAACCATGTCTATCAAGTAACCAAATAGACACAAAAAAATAGGCTCGACCTATACAAGCCAAATCCTGGGTATGTCATATCCACTGGAACATCAGCAAACTGGGACTCAAATTCACTATAATAAAGGAGTAAATAAACTATTGGGATGAAACTGGAATTTTTATCCTCACTCCTTTATTGTCTCTTTACATTAATGCCTATCGTTTTTAAACCAGAGGTATTTTTATTGTTTTAACTATATTCACACATAAACAATAACCCACCATTTTCGTTTTATAATTAAAAGCAGCTTTAAAAAGATATTATTATTGTGCAACTAACGAATATTTATGATAACTAATTAAGATACAAGTTTTCAAAGTCGTTCACATATTTTTTCAATCCATACACTTTAGAACATTGATTGGATAACCACCCAGCAGGTCATACATAATTAAAAACATTGAATTAATGTCAACTTACAATAAAACCATTGTTAGAAAATGTGACAATCCAAAAATAGATATTGGTTTTTTGCATCCATTGTAGTTTTTGGTCTTTTTGTTGCAGGTTATGACCAAATCATATTTTTAGTCTTGTTCAAGATAGTGATATGTATAATACAATACATCTGCATGAAATTATTCCTGATTTGACATGGAGCAGGATTTCCTTGCCATTAATTTTTTTGCCCTATTCTAAAACTGGAAAAATTCTTTTGATAGATAGACGAAATAACACGATAATCACTAAATTCAATTCACAATACAATTTTCATTAATAATAACGAATTGTTGCAAATCATCAAACCCAAAAAAAAGTTTATTAATTTGTACCAACATTTTATTAATTTGTACTAATATTTTATTAATTTGTACTAATATTTTATTAATTAATCACAATTTTATTCAAATATTTATATAATCGATTCTCGTATAGATACTTATGGGAAAAATGTCAAAAGAGATAGCTGGACCCGGTGTTGAGGGAACAGTAGAAATGTTAAAGACGGCTTATAGCGCGGAGTTATCAGCGTTCCATTATTTTTGGTATGTTTCACAAAACATTGAAGGGTTAGGGGTATTAGAGCAGGGCTTCTTTGAGGACAGGGCAAAAGAGGAGTTGGGCCATTCAAAAAAAGTTGCTTTTAGGCTAATGCAGCTTGAAGTGCAGCCAACTGATGACCCGGCACAATGGGAGCAGGAGAGCGGACTTGGAAAGCTTCAGCCATCAAGATACTTGTCCCTAAGAACCGCACTGGAGAAAGCCTTGGAATTTGAAAGAGTCGTAATTAAGCACTATAATGATTTGGCAAACAATGTCAAAGACAAGGATCACGGAACCTACAGGCTTGCATTAGAACTGTTGGATGCAGAACTTGAGGACGAACAAAACATTGAGGATATCCTAGCAAGGCTAGAAATCCAATAAAACCTTTCTTTTAACATATTTTTTTATTTACAGATAGCAAATTATTATTTTTTTATTATTATTTTTAAATATACATTTATAGTATTAAAGAACCTAGTATACTAGTTGGCATCAGAATCTGAAGCAGTAGCAGTAGCTGAAGCAGAAGGCGGTAATATTTCCAGATATTCTACCTATTGTACACTATGTAAAACAAATGTTAAACTGTCAAATATCAAATTTGTTAAGCTGGCAACCAGAATGGCCGTAATTGAAGGAAATTGCACTATCTGTAGCACAAAATTGATTAAAGGAAAGATAATGCCTACTGCCGGAAAAAACCCTCTACGAAAGAGCAAAAGAAAGGGCAACAAAAAAAGATTGAGTGTTTACAAGTCATCAAAACAGAAACCCTCATCCCCTAAAAAAATATAATGCCTATAAAACACGATGAGATTTATCTGGCAAATAACAATAATAATGATTGTTTTTATCACGGATAATTTTAGTTCGTAGATTAAGCACCAACTACTTTACTAACTGCTCACACCATCATAATCCTTTTTTCTGGTGTGTGGAAGTTCCAAACCTATAACTCCCATCATGGATTCGCCTATGGGCTCGAATATCGTTCTAAGCGATTCGTCATTGTAATATTTGGCAATTTCAGACAATTTTGACTCTATCTTCTTTTGCTCTATTTTTAGCAATACATATCGCGCTATAAGTGCCTTAATTTCATCTGCTTTATCTTCTTGAAGCGAGTGCTTTCCTGATGAAGCGTGAGAATTAGAAGAAGCAGTAGATGGTGATTTCATTTTGTAACTACTTTTGCCTAAAGTTATGGGGCGTCTTTTAATACTGTGATAGGACCATACCTTAATGCAGTCTCATTCAATGCAAAAGTCATTTGGTCAAGGGGGTCTAAAATACCGTCGGTGTTCTCGCAAATATATGTTGTAAACTGAATCTCATCTGCTTCATCTTTCTCATAAATTAGTGAGGAGGATTGATTTTGAATGGTCATTAGTAATGCCTAATTAATCCAGCCTAATATTTAAGTTATTATGCAATCATAATAAAATGGTCAGACAATTGGATAAATAAAAAAGTTGCTCTGTAAAATATAAAATAATATAAAGGAGCGAATGTTGAAAAAATCAACACTACCTTAGATAGTGATTCGCTCCTTTATTATCATGCTTACTAGTTTCTAAGACCAATATGTTCCAGCGGATATGACATACCCCAGGATTTGGCTTGTATAGGTCGAGCCTATTTTTTTGTGTCTATTTGGTTACTTGATAGACATGATTAGGTAAGCCTAACAATGATATAAAGATAGCCATGATTCTCCATTGTTATAATAAAGAACAATCCTTCAATTCATTGTTCTCATATTCACATCACCTAAATTAAAATACAAGTAAAATTTAATGAAAAATTTTATGAAAAATTAGCATTTCTTCTTTTTACACGGAAAATAATCAGCATTAAAGCATTAAGTTCTGTCCTTGATGTATTGCATTGTACGTTCAATCATGCTTTTCTCACAAGGGGAATGGACATGATATTTTACAATCAGGAACCTGCATGCTTGTGGATACCATATTCCACCATCAGTCGAGAAAGGGTGTTAGCCATGTCTTCTAACATGCCGGATAGAAAGGGTTCGGCCACCACAAACATGTTTCTTTCCTCGTATATGATTATTGAAAGAATTTTCTTGTTGGCAGGCATCTCAATTGCCACCCATCAAAGCCATAACATTTCTGAACCAATTTCAAATAATGTCTCGTCAACGAGAAACTCCTCCACCTTCTTTTTCCTTGAGGAAAGCCTCTTTGGTGTGTACTATTGTATCCAGTTCCAAATGGAGAACATGATTTGATTTGACAAAACATGAGGACAGTGTTTGAGAGGTTCTTCCTGATGACAGGCCAGAAAAATAAAAATACAGTCCACAACCAATATACGCTGAGGAATCCTGTTTCTACTAATCACAATGGAAACAGGAATTTTCAAGATTTAGTTTTATCCTTAAGTGAACAGAGCTGATAAATAATTTTGATTTATTTAAACATATTTAGAGCCCACCCCAAAGTATCTTTCTGTAGATAATGATACAGCATGAGAACTGCACCAACCCAACATAGTTCTACGTTCCTCTCACATCTTGTGAACAGCTTTCTGAACCGGTTGTGCCATGAGTTGTCTCTCTCCACCACCGCCATCTTCTGGCAGGACGTTTTTTCGATTTGGAATTTTTTGTGTTTCTGTATTGACATCCCCCTCTTTTTCTCTTTCACGGTAAATGCGGTACATAGCCTCTGCTGATGATTTTTTGTTTTGCCGGCTTGGAGTTGTACGCTTTGTCAAGGCATAGGTGTTACGGTTTTCTTTTTCTGGATTTGTCATGTTTTGTTAATGATGATGATGATCGTTTGACAACCACATTATCCATTACATCTGTTACTAAATCTACCATCATGAGTGCTGGTAGACGGTATGGCAACTGAAAGTGAGATACCTTCTTTATCCGGTGAAAATGCCTTTTTGTTCCCAGTTTAATTCAAACGACCTAATCCCCATCTTTTTGAAAATATTTGATCGAATCCATTCCTGGAATCGGCTATGGCATGCAGAATCTAATCTACGTTCTCTTGGTTACACCTTCCACTGACATCCGGTTCTAAGGATATGCGTGATACCCTCCATTACTTTTCTATAAGAAATGTTTGGATAATCATAATTTCCAATGACAACAAAGATTTAATTAAAAAAACATTGTCAAAATCTGACAATAAGGTTTCTTTCGCTTTCATGAGATTTTCACTATAAATTTCTTTTGTTGTTGAGGTATAATGGATTTGCCAAAAAAAATATAGAAATATGTCATACCCCCCAAGTAGAGGTTATGGTATTCTCGGAAGGTTTCTCCATCAGAATAAATACTGTGGATCCAATGATGTTTTTTAGAGCCCATTGAGTAAATTGTTTGGCGCCTATTGGCAATGTTCCCTCAGTTTCAACATACGATATTCCCCTATTATCTAATTCTTGTTTAACAGCGTCAAAGCCCGAACCGCTTCCAGCTGCAGGAACAAGAACAGCATGGTCGGCGTTATGCATATTTATTGATTCCTCGATTTTATCAGCTGCGCTATTTACAGCATCAGGCATTAGTTCAGGCCAATCTTCTCTTGCAGTAACTCCAAAGGCATCAGCATATTTCATTTTATGTTGAACATATTTAGCAGCACTTGTTAGTTCTTTGGTTTGATAGAGATCATTTAAGTCTGACCTCGCGCCATGACCTACCAATACAAAAATTTCTTTTTTAGGTTTCCCGTTTTCATTCATATCTGATTTTTGTGCTATCTTAAGAAAGATCTCTCTTAATGTTTTGTCATCTGGGCTCGCAGGTCTTGAGAAAACTAAAGTTGCATCACTTGTCTCGCTTGCTGGCTTTGTTACTTCTCCCATATACATACATACATCAGGCCCCATAGGAACACCAGGACAATATTTATAGTCTTCAATGCCTCCAAAGATCCCTCTAGTTACGTTATGAATTACAGTAGACTTTGGCCCAAATAAATCAGTATACAAAAAGACTACATATTTTACATTCTGATCATCTAGTTTTTGTAATCCTTCATCCCATGTATAGGGCATGTGTGTTATTATTTCAGAAGGGTATCCTAGTTTTTCAAGTGCTTTTTTTATGCTTTCAGTTTTTACTGGTTCATGTCCATGCATTGGATCAGAAGGATCTCCATGAGTATATATCAATACGCCGATCTTTCCAGATAATTTAGCAAGGTGTTTACCAGTTAATGGAATGATATCTTTATACTTTTCAAGCAGTTTGTCCCAATTATACATTAGTTTACTTTGATGATTTGATTGCCACGGATCATGATTACCCCTAAATGGTAAATCAGATTTATCCCAGTCTGTTGCGTATGCAAAAGCATTGTATCCAAATGCGATTACCGTAAAGTACTATGGCACTAAATATGAGGTTTTTAATCACGTGAATCCTTTTTTGTGAACATATATAAACACACAATACGGTTCTACGTTAAAGAAATGTATTATTTCTATAAATTTTATAGTAAGATAATAACGTTATTGTTTACAATAATATATTAGGATCCTTTACATTAAATATTTTTTGTTTTTGGATATCAATAAAATCATTTTATATTTTCGGTATAGTTTATCATATTGAGCATTTTTTTATCCGATATCCTATCTAGTTCCAAATTTTGCCAATAAACATAAAACAATATCGCCAGTAATCCTCGCATGACAATCTACAAATACAGCACAAAAAGAAAGATAACAAGAGCAGAGGTACAAATTGTAACCCCGTACCAATTTAGACTAATTAAAAAGATTGGGATAATTCGTATAACAGTTTTGGTCACACAAGATATTATCACGAGTGTAAATCCATAGATAAAATCCATTACTTTTGTTTCATCTTTTTCATCTTTTTCACAATTCCGGAGGAGGATTGATTTTGAATGGTCATTAGAAATGCCTAGTTAATCCAGCCTAACATTTAAGCTATTATGAGGTTGTGATAAGGACCCTTTGGTAAATGGTATAAAAAAGTTGTTACTGTAAAATATAAAATAACACAATAAAGGAGTGAATGAAGTAAAATGCAAATACCATTTTCTCCATATTTGTTCACTCCTTTATTATCATGCTTGTCAGTTTCCAGATGACCAATGAATCTGGTTATGACACGGTAAGAATGGCAAACTTGGCTTGTATATGTCGCGCTTGTTTTTTTGTGTCTATTTTGTTATTTTATAGACATAGTTAGGTAAGCCTAACAATGATATAAAGCTAGCCATAATTCTCCATTGTTAAAATAACACGATAAAATAGAAAATTCGTTAAAAGAATGAACTATTTTCGAAAAAATACATTTCTATCGATGGAATCAAAAATGAGAATCTAGATCAATAATAAATACTTTCTGTAGTAAATAACAATAAAGATATTCAGACTCATTTGGGTAAATTGGTTACTCAAATAATAAGTAATAGAGGCTACATCCTTAGTAATGACAAAAACCTTTATTACTTTTTTAGTTCTTGTCCCTTACTGTTCTTTTTGAACAATTGACTATACCTCAATTTCTTATTAATGTTAATTCAGATAAGAACTAATTCCTGTTTAATCGTTGAATTTTGGAGTACATGAAATTTATATATTTAGAGCCCACCCCAAAGTATCTTTCTGTAGATAATGATACAGCATGAGAACTGCACCAACCCAACATAGTTCTACGTTCCTCTCACATCTTGTGAACAGCTTTCTGAACCGGTTGTGCCATGAGTTGTCTCTCTCCACCACCCCCATCTTCTGGCAGGATGTTTTTTTCGATTTGGAATTTTTTGTGTTTCTGTATTGACATCCCCCTCTTTTTCTCTTTCACGGTAAATGCGGTACATAGCCTCTGCTGATGATTTTTTGTTTTGCCGGCTTGGAGTTGTACGCTTTGTCAAGGCATAGGTGTTACGGTTTTCTTTTTCTGGATTTGTCATGTTTTGTTAATGATGATGATGATGATCGTTTGACAACCACACTATCCATTACGCCTGTTGCTAGTTTTGTGTCATGAGTGCTTGCGGAAGACATGGCAACTGAGAGTGGGATTCCTTTTGCATCAGTTAAAATGTGCCTTTTTGTTCCCAGTTTGCCTCTGTCAGCGGGATTGCTTCCTTCGGTCATTGCCCCCCTAAAGGAGACTTTATGGATGTGCTGTCAGGCAGTTGCCATGTCCACTTGATACCTTGTTTGTCATCATGTGATTGCAACAACCCAACCCACACCTGAAATCGCCTGTGACATGTGGAACCTGAACCATGCTCTGCAGGCAGCAACCTCAACCTCCACTGGCATCCAGTTCTTAGGATGTATGGGACACCATCAAGTACTTTTCTGAAGGGTACGATTGGTTGGCCTATTGTTTTAGGCGGTTTCCCTCTGGGCAAAATGATTCTAATTTCATCCGACAGTTCATCTGGAATATTGAGTATGGTATAATCATCCCCTTTATCCTTCTCCTTCTTCTGGATGCAGGCCACACATTAGCGGTGATCACAACAAGATGTAATTCTATCGAATTTTGGGATAGGCTCTAAATATTATAACAATCATAGTTTCATTTACCCATAAAACTACACGTTACTAGTTATTCTCACAATTGAGATTGAAAATATAATTTATATAATATCCACATCACATAAAAAAAATGTCTACGTCAAAGGAACCTGATGTTACCAAAGATTCTGCATCAAGCAATGAGCAAAAGGAAGGGACCATCAAAAAGGATGCAGTCATGGATGAAAAGCAACTAATCAAAGATAAAGAATCAAAATTATCATTAGGTTTAGCCCAATGCTAATGTAATTGACTCACAAAATAAAATCCTTGAAGATGATACATGTTCAATAAAGAGTCGTGTAGAAAATGCGGATGGGTTTTCATACCCAATATGGTTTGTAGCATATGTCTCGAGACTTTGGACTGGACCTGCGACAATTGTTCAAACACAGAAGATCATATTCACACCCACAACCTAGAAAAAGATAATGGGAATAAAATTAAAAGAAGAAAAGTTAACATGGATATTTAAAAAACTTGATATTTCCATTTGTAAACGCATTTTAACGTAATATATTTATCATATCTAAAGTCAAGGCTTTTTTTTGAATGATATTGGCCTATGATATACTAATTTAAAATAAAAAAATAACTAGCGTTTCTCTTTCTTGATATCATTATTTCTTCTCTTGAGGCTGATCTGATACATTTTCCGGCTTTACTTCATAGTATTTTTCATCCCATTTGCCTATAGCAAGGGACATTGAATTGACCAAATCGATAATGCAGTCATAAAAGAACTGCTTTTTCAAATCATCGTAAAATATCACTTTATACAGATTAATCAATGGATGAGATCTAATCATGGAGATTTTCATGGGCAAGAGAAGTTGTTCGATTTCTATGTACGTTTAATTCCATTTCTCTCACCATATTTTGATTTTTAAGATGAATCTCTATGTTTTTATCAAGCTCGAAGGTAGTTCTGATTATTAAACCATCATCAAGATCATTTTGAAATTCTAAAAAAAATGGCGTATTTAGTCCAGAGGAGTAAGGCAATATTGGTTGTACCTCTGCCTGAAACTGAATATCTGTAACTGTAATTTTGTTCTCTTTTGTCCTATCTATCACTTTATAACCCCATTTCTGTAGCCAATCAATTAATTCATAATAGTTTGATTCTTTATCTTTGATTAGTTGCTTTTCATCCATGACTGCATCCTTTTTGATGGTCCCTTCCTTCTGCTCATTGCTTGATGCAGAATCTTTGGTAACATCAGGTTCCTTTGACGTAGACATTTTTTTTATGTGATGTGGATATTATATAAATTATATTTTCAATCTCAATTGTGAGAATAACCTAATTTTTATACAAAACTTTCTTTGCAAGTTTTCGTTCTGCCCACTCTAAGCATCAAATAGAACATAACTATTCTTAGGTAAAGCCCAGTTACTCAGGTTTATTGGGAAGTTTCATCCCCTGTTAAATCTACTAGCAGCTTCTGATATTGTACCGGCAAGACAAACAGCACACAATGAATGTCCCAATGCCCATTACAAATACAATACCCTCCAAGAGTCGAAAAAGTCCCATTTGTAATCGTTTTCACCATTTGGGTGTTGGACCAAAAAATCCCTCACAAATCATTTCGATCAACATTGCGGCAGGACAGATGTAATACAAGTGGTTAATATTTGATTCAAATATATGCTTCCTCAACTACAAAACCATCATTGAATTTCTTTTGGATATCCATATTTAACATGTATGGCTCAGGTAACGATATATCCTATAGTATCGGATATCTAAATCCACCGCTCAGTTTTTTGAGTAACTCCACCAGAAAGTGCTATTGTTGAATTAACTGGAGATTTTACAATGATATTGTCAGGAGTGTATGTCCAAGTAATATCAAATTAAAGTATGCTGCTCAATGTCAAATTTTCTCATATGCTTGGCCGAGGTCATGATTAATATTTTCTTCTCGCCTTAAATGTAAGGGCTATTATAATTAAACCCATCGTTGCTATTACCACGTTAAATATACTATCCATAACCAATATTTACTTAGGAAGTTGATATATGTATACAAATAATAGAAGTTTTTATTGTTTATCCAAAAAAGTATCGTTGAAGATAACATATCAATTTGAATTAGCATAAGAAAAAGGAATGACACTGTCCAAAACCGTTTTGAGGCTAATACAATTTACAAAAATTACTATAACAATAGAAAATATCGATTAAACTTATATTTTTATTATCCATATATCGATCAAGTGTTGGGTTAAATGCCATTTGCAAATTTGGATGCACCTTTCGATGAGCAATTTCCATTATTTTGGATGGGTTCTCCTTTAATTTAACATTTTTTTTCAGTTAATATAACCAATACCAAGATCGGATAATGCTTTATTAGCAAAGGCAGAAGAAGGGTTTGATGAAGTGCCATTCAATTCTTGCTGATGTATTTCAATCATCTTTTTAGGGATTTCCAATGCATCGAGGTAACTTGGTTTGTCAATAATGGAGTTATTGGCAGTAATATTTTTTGGATGGTGTGTCATGCCATTAGAACCTGAATTCAAATTAATTCACCACTTGATTCGTTCTCCATATTGTTGAAGATATTTGAGAAACTCATACGTAGCATTACATTTGAGGGAACTCCAAAAACATGTCCACACTTTCTTAAAACCTCATCTGCAAGATTAGCAACAACTAATGCGACAACCCTATTGTTAGAAAATTGATCGCTGTCTATAATGAAGAAATCTTCGCTGATTAGTATATCATCGATTATGTTTTCAATATTTTTAATGTACTAAAAAGAATACAAATTAGTGATATCAGTATTGCTGTTATTATGACGAAATGCGGGATATGAATGGCCTATTTAGCAATGTGATAGCAACAATAGGTCCAATTTTGCTTTGTTGCATGATTCGAAATACAGTTAAAACTATGCCACTTTCCTGGTATTTCCCATTAAATTGTGACTAGTTACCCTTTGGGCAGTAACCAAAACGCCAACAAAAAACGATTTACAATAATCATGCAACAAAGCAGTTCAATTTAATTTTAACAGTGTGTGGATTAAGGGCAAGAAGAAAATATAAATCACATGTTCAATAATATAAAAAACATCTCTAACCACAGACAATCAAAAAAAAACGAAAATAATGTTTTATCAAGTATTCTCATAAATGGAGAATCGGATAATGGATTAAATAGATTTTCAAAGAAAAACCCAAAGCATGCTTATAAACATTCAACAAGGAAATAAGGCATTTATCGCAATTGTTGTGGCTGCCATGTCTTTAGTGATATGCAATACCATATCACCATCACAATCATCATTTGCCCAGACAAACAATACCCAGGGTAATGGAACCGAGTATGTAAAGTTTCATTCAAACATCGAGCAGATAATAGGCCATATTGAAAAGGCAGTATACAACAAAAACATCGACAACAATACATTGGCATACAGTCACACAAGCCACCCAATAGAGGAGGTTTTATCACTTATAGCCATACCATTAAACAATACTGATTCAAAACTAAATGGCACGTACACCAGTGACCTTTATTTGTTATCAAACCTAGTGTCACCCACAGGACCTAACAACAGCACAAAAGAAGAGTTTAGCAAACAGGCACAGAGTTCAGTTGACCTGTCAAACAAAGTCATAGCTGCCGTCGTACCTGCAACAACACTGAACAGCACAGACCACAATATCGCCGTAATCCAGGATCTGCTGACAACGTCAGAAGGGGAGTATGAAGAGGGCGTAAAGGATGGCAAAATCACACTAATACTTGAGTACCAAGACGGGTCAGCATTTATGGACAGGGCCCACAAGATATTCAACGACACAAAATCGATAGCAAATGAAAGGGAGACAATTTCGACACTGTTTAACAACTTAACCAATTCTGTTCAGCAGCAAAAGAACTCGTCTGAGATAGATCAAATCATAGATGAAATCAACCATGAATTGTCCGAATCATCTTCCACCGCTGCCGCAAACACAACAACAACAACAGCATCCAGTGAGCAAAGCAGCCAAGGCTACATATCAAACATAAGATCATTGCTTGATCAGGCAATCGCATCATACTCGGCCAATGACGCTACCAAGGCCGAAGAGTTGGCAACAGCAGCCTATTTGGACAATTTTGAGCACATTGAGCAGCCAATAGGCAAAGACTTGTCAGACCAGGGAGAATCACTGTTAAGGGAAAAACTAAGGACACAGATAGACGGTAACGCATCAGTGGAGGAAATCAAGCAAACCATCAGTGAAATAAACATGGTTTTGGACAAGGCGGAGAGTCTGTTAAAATCCTGAGTCCCCATCTCCTTTTTTTATCAGTTTTATAGTTAATTTATAAAAAACATTCCCTGCGGATTCTTTTATCAAGAAATTGCAATACTTTTTTTATACAGGCATATTAGAATAAACACTGATTCTACAATTGTTGCTTACTGCCAAGTTAATTTTATTTTTCCCCACAACAACATCAATGACCGAAAAATAGAGAATACCCAATAAACAGACAAAGACAAAACAAAATATATTTTTATTTGAATTTCAAAAAAAAGATATTTGTTTTTGGTTTTTTTGCTATCTTCTATTGGGATCGGGCATATCCCCAATAGACTTTCTAGCTAACTCAATCTTCTTCTTCTTTCTGGGTTGGATTACCAACACATACAGGGATCCAATGGCATATACGGAAAGAAGAATTATTTGGCCGACTATGCTTTCAAGGGTGGGGTGAATGCCTGTCATTGAGGCGACATTTATATCCAAACGTGGCACGAGCCCAAAAACAGGGGTAGTTGGCAAATATCCTACCTCCTGAAACTCCCTGATAGCATTTCCAAGGAATGCGACAGACATGTAAGCACCTATACCCATTGTCAATCCGAAAAGAACACGCAAAGGCAACCGTTTTCCTAACTTTATGATAAGAAGGGCAACAACGGTTATTACAGCGATTCCCACAACTAATCCCAAAACTACATATAGTTCCATATGCTTGGCATAAGAAAGCATTGCCTGGTAGAAAAGAACGGTCTCAAACCCCTCCCTGTACACTGTAAAGAATGACAGCATGACAAAAACCATTACGCTGCCAGTCGCGGTTGCCTGCCACACCTTTGCTTTAACAAATTCAATCCACCTTTTTGTCTCAATCTTATTAAGAACCCAAAAACTCACCCAGAAAAGGACAGCCACCGCGGATAACCCCGCTATTGCCTCGATCAGTTCACGGTTAGCCCCTGAAATTTGGATTAGGTGTTCGGCGATAACCCATGTTACAGCGGTTCCTGCCACTGCAATAAAGATTCCGTAATAAACATGTTTTTTAAAACGCTCATTTCTTGAAGCTTCAAGGTAGGTCAGTATCGCGCCGATTATCAATGCCGACTCTAGGCCTTCTCTGAATATTATGGAAAATGAAGACGAAAAAGCAATAGTCGGGGCAACAACCCCCGTTCCTGAAACCAGGCGTTCAGATTCATCCAGCCCTTTTCTTATCTCAATGACCTTTTTTTCAACATCTGCAAATGGCTTTTGACTCTGCATTTGATTCCTTAGTTCTGCAAATTTTATCTCCATGTCCAAAGTAAAGTCGGGATTGATTGGCCTTAGGGGGATTTCAATGTTCTCATAACTGTCCAGATAAGCGGATCGTGCTACTGACAGGGCTTCGGCAGAATTTCCTTTTTTGTATAAATCCAGCATTTCATTTAGTTTCAATCGTATCTGGTCGATATTGTTTCTGACTTCCTGTTTCTGCGAATCATTTGCCTGCCCCATCTCCTTTCTTTCACCAGTGTATACACCAAAGCCTTGCTGCAATGCGTCGATATTTGCCAGGGTTTTTGGGACATTTGCGGTGTTTGGTAAAACACCGTTGCCGGCCTCATTTTTTAGCAATGGCTCTACCACGTCTAGCTTTTGCAGTATAGATTTATCGATAAACAAGGAGATCTCCTCTGAGGGCCTGTGGGCGTTGATCATACCGCGAAGGTTTTCCCTCATATCCACTTCAATGCCACTCATCAATGTGGCATTTATTTTTTCGATAGGAGCTTCAAGGTATTCGTAATTGTCCAAATAGGCAGTTGTTGCAAATTTACCTGCCTGTGTGTAATCGCCATCATCTACTGAATCAACAACCTTGGACAGCAATTCGCGAATGTTTGCAAGGTATTGAGCGGTTGTGCCAGGGTTTCCTTCGCCATTGCTGTATGGCGACAGTCCTTTAGAGTAAGCCCTTTCTATTGAGTAATATATTTTAGACAGGTTTTGTGGGCTTTGTTTGCTTTTAACTGCATCCTCCAGTTGAGCAAAGAGGCCCATTGTTTCAGATACGGTGTTTTTTTCTGTAATGGCCGATTTGTTAAACAAGTTTTTGGACGCATTAAGGAGACCCAGCGTGTTTTCATAATCCACCTTACTGAACTTGTTTTCAGCCATAGCATTAGCATTGTTTGCCACATTTGAAATATTGTAAGACTGCAAGGCATCCTTTAACAATACCAGGGATGCCTGAAGATACAGCAGATTTTGCTCTGATGAATTTGTTTGAGAAATTACCAAAGCGTTAAAATTCCCTATCAGGTTTTGAATTTGGTTCAAGTCAGGTTTTATATTTGAAGACGGAAGAGAACTGTTATTTGAGATTTGGGATTTGATTGTTACGGGCAAATCAGTAAGTAATGATTCCAAACTAGCGGCAGAAGCAGGGTCTATTTTACTTATTGTTTTTTTTATGACGGGAAAAGTAGTGGAATGGGGAATATAGGAATGGTAAAAGGACCCATCGGCATCGCCGCCATTTATGCTGCTATTCACCAAATTTATTTGGGTTTTGATTCTCTCCAGATTTACAAAGGTAGATTGCAATTCATCCTTGGTCAGTCCGGATTCGGATGGGCCCCCCAAAGCCATGACATGGCTTGATGATGTTAGAAAAAACGAAAATGAAAAAACGATTACAAGGAAAGAAAACGTGCGCAAATTAATGTGACTTTTATTTATACTATCTAGAATTTTCATAAAATGTTATATAGTTAGGCTACCCTAATGGGTATAATAAATCTAGTGGTACCTCAACCTATGCGCACATATTTTATAAATGTAGTGCGCACCAATTCATAAAATCTGGCAGACGATTAAATGAGCGCAGGCAAAGTTACAATGCTGGCAGTGTTATACCCATTTAAAAATAACCATGCCGTCTTTTTTCTTGTGGTGATTTGTTGTTGTTAATTCCTTTTTTAGGAACATTTCAATTTATTAGGTCTCTTGCATATTCAGAAACAGCATATTCTATCAGTACGACAATGACTGATGCCCATCTAAAGAGGCGACAATGCTCTGTAGTTTACCAGTCCTGCCACCATATCTGATAATACCTTGTCATGCTTTCTCACCTGTTTCTGGTATGTCGCCCATTATCCTGTACTTTTTCATCTACGCTCTATCTATCGAGTCCAATGCTGTCAAGGCTCCTCTCCACCTATCCTGTTTTTTAGAAACTTAGTTAACACAATAGCAATATCTTTATGGCAATGGATAGTTTCACTTACTGAATGTCTAACTACAATACAGAGAAAAGTGTTTATGTGATTGTTCATGGCCAAAAACAGCTGCTTGACACAGTAAAATCAAAGCTTTCTGTCCTGGGGTTTAAAAGCGATAAACTAGTTGCTGCCGATATGGATAAACCGGGGAATCCAGGTGACCTTGTCGCCATGGTTTGGCCTCCGATGGCTGCCAAGGAAATAATTCTTAGTGAAATTATTGACTTTAACAATAGCGGCGGTCAGGGAATGGGCGCCTGGGCCTCACTCAATAAAAAAGAATTGGAGCGCTTTTCCTTAGACTAAACCCCTTTTTCTTTACTTCTTCTAAAGCCATGAGTGAACTGTGAGTCATAAACTTTTGAAAACTCATATTTTTTGGGAGATATAACATCACCCACTATTATCAATGCAGTTTTTACTATTCTTGCCTCTTTCACTTTTTTTGATATCGTTGCAATCGTTCCCTTTATGATTTTTTCCTCTTCCCATGTGGCTTTATACACTATTGCAACGGGTGTTTCGCCATCATACACTCCGCCTTTTAATAGCTCCTCTGTGACTCTGTCAAGCAGGTGTACGCTAAGATAAAAAGCCATGGTAGCTCCATGTTTTGCTAATTCGGAAATTTTTTCTCTGTCTGGAACCGCGGTTCTGAACTCGGCTCGCGAAATTATTATTGTTTGTGTTATACCGGGCAGTGTTAACTCCAAATTCATCGAGGCTGCTGCCCCAAGTAGTGAGGTGATCCCAGGAACTACTTTACAATTAATTTCATCTTTTTCTAATTTGTCTATTTGCTCCCTTATTGTACTAAAGATTGCCGGATCGCCGTCGTGAAACCTTATAGCGAGTTTGCCGTTTTTTGCAGAATCTCGGAGGATTTCGTATATTTCGTTCCTGTCCAATTTGGCTGCGTCGTATAGACTAGCCCCTTTTTTGGCAAAATTCAATATTTCAAGGTTTAAAAGAGATCCTGAATATATCACAATGTCCGCGTTTTCTAATAGCCTTTTTGCCTTTATTGTCATTAGTTCTGGATCGCCAGGGCCTGAACCTACAAAATAAACTGTGTTTTCTTGAGTCATTTTTTCTTTTTGGCTATCATTATTGAAAAGTATTTATCATTGTTTTCATTTGGATTTTTTAGCAATTCAGACAGTTTCCTTTTTTGTAGTGCTTCGCTATTTGTTGACACCTCTTGTGCTATGAAAACATCCGAGTCCTCAGGAAAGCCCGAATCCGCCAAAATTTCTATCACCTTGTTAAAATACCTTCCATCTTTTAGGAATACCAGGGTATCGCAGCATTGTGCGGCAATTTTTAACCTATCCAGGTTGTAACACGCGGGGATTATTCCTATTATTTCTTCGCCCTCCCCCACGGGTGTTTTAATCTCAGCTGAAAATGAGAAAATTGACGTTATGCCGGGGACAATTTCAACTTTTATGTCTTTATGGTTATTGATTATCTCCCTGTAGATATAAATCCAAGTGCTGTAAAGGGAAGGGTCACCCACAGTTAGGTATACGGTTTTTTTTCCATTTCGTATAGAATTCGTTATTTCTATCGCATTGTTTTTCCAGTTTTCCTTCAATTTGTCAAAGTCTTTGATCATTGGAAAAACCAATTGGTTGATTTCGGTATCTTTGTTGAGAAATCTTTCAACTATGGACAGTGCAAAACTGGGCTTTCCTTCCCTAGCAGTAGGCGTATAAATGGCATCTGCATTCTTGATGATGTTTATTGCTTTTAATGTGAGTAAATCCGGATCTCCCGGTCCACATCCTATGCAGTAGAGTTTTGTGTCCGTATCTGTCATAGAAGCACTTTTAAAAGTGTTAATTAAAGTTTTTGCCTTTCTGTTTGGTAGCCGAAAAAATGATCACTGGGTTCCTTGAAATCATCATGGTTCCCGAGCTGGTTTTTTTGGATTTTGCAACAGTGACTTGGGTCATATCAATATCCAGTAGATTTGAATCATCCATTGCTTTTAAGGTTCTGTAAATCGTTTCTATCAATATGGAGGTGACAACCAATCTCCCGCCATGGTTTAACCGGTCTATCGCTAGGTTCACTATTTTCTCAGTGTCACCACTAGTCCCCCCTATTACAATTGCGTCTACAATCGGTAGATCAGGCAATATGTCCTGAGCCCATCCCTGCAAGATTTTTACCCTATCTTGTAATCCGAATTTTGAAATATTATGCCCGGTCAGATCAATTGCATTTTTGTCTATATCTATCGCATATACAGGGGCTTTTGTTTGGATGGCTAGCTCGACTGATATGCTGCCGCTACCGCAGCCAATGTCTATGGATAAACACCCCTCCTTTAGGCGCAATTTGCTTATTATTATGGATCTGATCTCTTCTTTTGTTATAGGCACGTTATCGGTTCTATTAAAGAGATCATCCGGAATTCCTGGGGTTTTGTGTTCCCATAAAACTTTCTCATTCATACTTATACGATGTGTTGATTTATTGCGGTGTATATCAGTACCATAAACGTTAATAACATAAACATATAAGCGAATATTCCGTTTGTTATTAATTTTCTCTTTTTGTCTTTTGGAATTTCTCCAACCATTTTCTTGGCAATAATGTAAGATATGATATAAAAAACAACTCCAACCAAAATTGTAACTCCTAGTGTATTGGATTGCACCGAATCAGGTTTTACTATTATTCCCAATATTGATCCTGCAATGGCAGCCAAAATAGTTCTCAGGTAATAGATTTTGTCTTGAACGTCCAAGTATATGCGCTATTGTTTTTCCATCAACCACATTTAATTCCTACTGCTTTCTTTTTTTTACCAATGTGATTAAGAGAAAATCATCATCACATATTTTATGTTATTATATTCAATGTTACATCCATAATGTTGGATGGCTATTTCTGAAATAGAGTTAAAATTCCTTGTAAATCATGTTAAGGAAACTATCGATGATGTGTATTACATAAGCAACGTCTACCCCATCACAAAGAATTCTTTAATCATAAAATTTCATCATTCTCAAAAAAATGACGTCTCGTTGCTTGTTTCTACTTTCGGAATATGCGTTACAAAGTACAAGTATTCCATAATAGAGGATAATGACGCAATAAAAAAAGTCAAGTCCGAATTGGAGCGCTCCAAATTAATGGATGTCTCTGTTTTTGCTGGAGAGAGGATAGTGCAGTTTGTTTTTCAAAACATCGCAGGCATAAAATATTTTTTACTCGTTGAACTGTTCGGAAACGGGAACATTATCTTATGCAACGAATCATTGAAAATTTTAGCTCTTATAAACCCAATAAATGTAAGACACAGGGTTTTAAAACCGGGGTTGAATTATTTTCCCCCACCACCTAGGGGAGTCAATCCTTTTTCAATAACTTTTGATGATTTTTTAACCCTTGTTAATACCACCAAAAACGATAACATCGATATCAAAAGATGGTTGGGAAGAAATCTTTCTATTTCAAAGAAGTTTGTTGAGCATGTTGCGGATAACTCTAAGGTTAAAAACAAAAGCATTAATGAATTATCTACGGATGACCTGAGGAATTTATTTGATGAATTGATTTTTTTAATCAGCAATGTTACCAATGGGGTTGGTCATGAAGCTTGCATCATATTGGATGAAAACAATAACCCCACAGATGTCAGTCCATTTGTTCCCCCCTCTGTCAATCCAGAGCGAATTAAGAATTTTAGCTCATATTCTGACGCTGTTGATGAATTTTTAAACAACCTTATTGTTAATAGTGATGTTTCAAAAAATCTTGATTTAGAAAAACGGATTGAGTTGTTGGAACATGACTTGCAGGAGCAAGAAAAAGCTAAAAGCCTGGTTATCTCAAAATCGGGTAAACTGAGAGATTTTGCCATTTTGTTGATGCAGCAGTCAGATGTCGTTATGAATATTGAAAATCACCTGTTTCAAAAAATCCTCCTTGATTTTAATGCAAAAATATTGAATGCTAAAGGAAGGTATTTTTTGGAAATTGTTGGCGAAAAAATGCCTTTGGATTTAGGCAATTTCAACATCCCAAAGCTCTCATCATCCCTATTCAATCTTGCAAAAGAAATGGAGAGAGGACTAGTAACCATAGAAAACGTCCAGTCAAAATTGGTTGAACAAATAGACAAACTCAAGCAACAAAAAAATAAAAAACAATTGTCCACTATCAAGGTTTTGAGCAACAAAGAATGGTACGAGAAATATCGATGGTTTTTTACAAGCGACAATCTTTTGGCAATAGGCGGAAAGGATGCATCATCCAATTCTGTAATCATTCGCAAACACCTTACAGAAAATGACTATGTCTTTCATGCTGAAGTTCATGGGTCTCCATTTTTTATATTGCAAAATGCTAACAACTCCAATACAGACATATCTCAAAGTATTTTAGAGGTGTCTCAAGCTACCGTATCATTTAGTAGATCCTGGAGAGATGCCCTGTCAAGCTCTGACGCATATTGGGTATTTCCCTCTCAACTGAAAATGGGAGCTCCAACCGGGCAGTTTCTTCCCAAAGGCTCCTTTGTGATAGACGGGAAAAGGAATTTTGTAAAAAATTTGGAGATAAAACTGGCTGTTGGACTATCTTTTATTGGCGATAAATCCTTATTAATCGCGGGGCCTTACCATACGGTAAAAAAAAGATCCGTGTGCATTAGGACATTATTGCCTTCCGGCTTGGATGTAGTTAAAGCCTCAAAAAAAATCAAAGCAGATTTTGTGGACTATTCGATTAAAAACGGTTTTTCAGAAAATATAGTTCAACATCTCAAAAGCCTGTCAATCGATGAAATAGTCAGAATTTTGCCAGTCGGTCAGTTCAAATTAATGCCTGTTGAAAAAGGCGACCTAAAGGAGGAATTTGATAAAAAAAAAGAGAAAAGTAATTAAATTCAGATTATAATGGTTTGATATGGCTAAAGACATTCGAGACGAAGAGACAGGGATGACTACCAGAATATTGGTTAGTGATGTTATGAACAGCCCCATTATCCACGCAAAACCTGGTGATGACATTATTACGATATCAAAACTTATGGATGAAGCTAAAATTGGAAGCATTGTTATTCTGGATAACGATTCACCCCTAGGAATAGTGACTGATTGGGACATTGTCACTAAAGCCGTTGCAAAAGGTTCAGTCCCGTCAGGGATAAAAGCATCAGATATAATGCAAAAGCTGGTCACCATTAATGGCGATGAAAGCATTACCTCTGCAGCAAGGCTATTAAGGCAGCACAGCATAAAACGCCTAGGCGTAACTCATAAAAACAACGTTGTTGGGATAATTTCGGTGTCTGATGTTCTGGCGGTTACACCCGAATTATTTGACGTGGTTTCCGAAAAAGCGTTGTTGATAAGGGGTGAAATCGGGCGATCTCCAAGAAATGTATCCGGGTATTGTGATGAGTGTGGTGAATGGTCAGATTTCCTGCTATATGCTGATGGGTCATACACTTGTGAAGCTTGCAGAGGGGAATGACATTCAGGGTTTATGCGCATTTGTTTTCCTCATGCCTATCGCTCATTATCGTTTATTTGATTGCCAGGTATGGTATAAAAACCAAAACAACATTCTTCCTGGATTTCCCCATGTCAGTTAACTGGGGAATCGGAAGGCTAAAAAACGACAACACTGACAAGCTATTCCAAAAGCAAGAGTTTGTTGTTAAAATCAACCAGCATTAACAATCCTTAAGGTAATGCAGTATTTTCATCAAACATGGCAATATTATCCTCATCAATAACGCTCAAACACAACCGAAACAACACAAAACGGCGGCGGATAAGAGTAACACGGAGCCTATCAGTCAGTGCATTATATCACTGATAATTTATCAGTTCGTTTGTTGTTATCGACCTTGCGCAATATTGGCATTTTAATATAAGGGTTTTCTTATCCATTATCTCTATCTTGGATTTCAGGCCATCCTCGGTATTTGTGATGCACCTTAAATTTGGGCATTTAAAAAAGCCGATAATCTTGTCGGGCAACTGTATCCTTCTTTTTTCAACTAAATTGTAATTTTTGATGATATTTATGGTGGCGTTCGGTGCTATCAAAGCGAGTTTGTCTGTTTCTTTCTTTTCCAAGAATTTGTTTTCAACTTTTATAATGTCCTTTTTTTCATGTTTTACGCTTGGAACATTTAATGCCACCGTAATTACATTTCCCTCTTGCCCTGTAATATTTAATATGTTAAGGACAAGTAATGCCCTTGGTGACTCGATATGGTCTATTACAGTGCCGTTTTTTATTCTTCTTACCAACAGTTGGCTAGAATCAGACATCTGATTATATCCTGATAACTTATTCTAAATACTTTTTTAGCCATGTTACATACCGACTTTTTTAGTAATGGCGCTTTTGGTTCATCTGTTAAAGTTTTGCCTCATTTCTTCAACCCATTTATCCTTATTCTTGTAAATTCGCTTTTTGTTCCGTGGTTTACATTTACTTAGTATATGCGCACAGAGAATTGGAAAATATACTGATGAGTCCCCATAGACTACAACGTTTCCCCTATGGGATGTTTTAATTTTTCCCCAGCTTTTACCCTCTTGCAGTGTTGCCCCTGAAAGGCCTCCTGTGTCAGGCCTTGCATCAGTAAGCTGAACTATAAAATCATGCCCTCCCTCTTTTATTTTTAATATTTGATAAAGCGCCGGACCCGTTTGTTGAAAGAAATTTTTTGGAACGCCCCCGCCCAATTCAATTCCACCGGATTTATCGCTTTTCCACAAAATTGCAGCAGATTCAGCAATATCCCGAACAACATTTATCGATACCTTTTCATTTAACATCATCAATGGCAACATGTTCAAGCCGATTGATGAGTCGCTAAGAGCCGGAATATAAACAGGTACGTCTGATTTAAAAGCAGAAACCATAAGTGATTTTTCCGGGTATTTGGACCCTTCGGAAGCAGCCTTTCCAATAAAATAAGATAAATCAGCGGTAGAGCCAATTTCCATATATTTATTTTTTTTATAAACATCCTGAATGTTTTTTTGGATTATTGTATCCTGGGACTGAAGTGTTCCGTTTTCTTTAATATAAACATCATAAATTCTAACTATTTGTTTTGAATATAGGATATCATCATCAACATCGAAATGGCCCTGCCTTACCGGTAAGTCATATGCAAAATGCAGGTCATGGTATGCGTTGGCACCAGTTGTAACAATCCAATCAATGAAACCATTTTCCATCATCGTTGAGATCATCTTTCCAAAGCCGATTGGGGTCATCGCCCCAGCAATCGTTAAACAAATGGTAGCGTTGGACTCGACCATTTTGATCATAATTTCGGCAGCCTCTGCCAGTCTTCTTGCATTATACCCTGTTTTTCCAAACAAATCTATCAGTTGCGATACAGTCATGCCTGCAAATACTTCTGGAGGATCTATTTTCTTTCCTGAAAAACTGTGCCGGTTATTGCTCAATCCAATTTACATGGCATCTTAGTATATATGTAATTTAACATAACTTACTGTGTTTAAACGGCTCGTTTATTTTTTTATCTGGCGGTTTTGATTTAAATCACTGAATTCAAAGCGAAATTGGATCAATCCGGAATCACCACGAACGCATACATTTGTCTGAGGCCATCAATCAATACCCAAAAGAAAAGATATTTTAGTTATGGGAACACCATTTTGATCAAACCATCAAGTTGTCAAATAAAGCAATGTATTTAATATTAAAAATTTTACGTAACTTATTGAAACAGGTAAAAAAAAAAACAAGCAATAAAATGGATTCCAAAAGTATTTTATCAAAGATTGTGAGGGATTATGATATTAATGTTACTACAGAGCTTAAACAAGTTTTTAAGGATATGGGTGACTCGGGTGGTTTTGAAGGGCGGCATCTGGCAAACGGTATTACCATTTTACAAAGCATGATAAGCGAAAAAAATTGTACAAAATTCTTGTCTTTTGTCGGATCTTTGATTTCGACAGGAAATAGGGGAATTGTTCGTGACATGGTAAAAAACAAAATGTTTGATTGTGTTGTTACAACTTGCGGGTCTTTGGACCATGATGTTGCCAGATCTTTTTCCCACTATTATGAGGGCGATTTCCGTTTGGACGATAAATTTCTTTTAAACAAAAACATCCACAGGTTGGGAAACATTCTTGTTCCAAATAAAAACTACGGCCCCTTAATTGAAAATAAAATTCAGCCCATGCTGCAGGATTTGTATGATAAAACAAAATCCTCCAAGGAATTTTCCCCATCAGAAATCATTAGTTATATAGGTAGCAAGTTAAATGAAACCTCTTTTTTACACTGGAGTTTTAAGAACGGCATTCCTGTTTTTGTGCCTGGAATTGTTGACGGCGCGGTTGGAAATCAAATATGGTTGTTTAACCAAAGCCACAAAGACTTTAAAATTGACATATTAAAGGATCAGACAAGACTATCTGAATTGGTATTTGATTCAAAAATGACCGGCGCGTTTATGATGGGTGGCGGAATATCCAAACATCACACCCTGTGGTGGAACCAATATCGAGGAGGATTGGACTATGCTGTGTATATCACCACATCCTCTGAATGGGACGGAAGCTTAAGTGGGGCCCTTGTCGCAGAAGCTATTTCGTGGGGAAAGGTTACAAGTGAGGCAAAACAAATCACCATTCACGCGGATGTTAGTACAGTTTTACCCTTCATCTATTACGGGTTGATTTCAAAATAAAATAAATAAATTAGTTATGGAATGGTTATTTTATTTATGCGTGCCAAATTTGGATCACTGGGCTGGTCCATTGTGTTGGTTGCAGAGTTGGCTATTTTGTTCACCACATCCATTCCTTCTACCACTTTTCCAAACACGGTGTATTGATTATCTAAAAACTTTGAGTCATTCAATACGATGAAAAACTGCGAACCTGCACTATTGGGATCCATTGTTCGTGCCATAGAAACTATTCCCCTTTCATGAGAAATGTTGCTAAACTCTTGGTTTATTGTGTACCCCGGTCCCCCTGTTCCCCATGCCTCTCTATTGCTATCATTCTTGGTATTAGGGTCACCTGCCTGTATAACAAAACCTTTCACCAATCTGTGAAAGACTACTCCGTCATAAAATCCCTTTTTAGCCAAATCCTGGAAGTTTTTGACATGTTTTGGAGCTGCATTTGGGAAAAATTGTATTTTAATTGGACCTTGTGTTGTTTCAACAGTGGCTGTCGCATTGTTAGAATTACTTGCGGTCATGTTATCTGTTAATCCGTTGCTGCTGTTGATAATATTAGATTTGTTATTTTCAGTTGGTTTCGATATTGTTTCAGATGACGATGCTGGTACTTTTTTGGTGTTGTTTTCCAGTGGGTTTTCCGAAGTGGCGGTTTGTTGTTGTTGATGCATGTCAAAGGCATAATTGGGGTTTACTTTGTACAACAACACTCCGAAAAATAATCCTGGATCATTGCTCTCAAAACTCTTTGAGGCGTATTCTAACGTAAGTGGTTGCGATGAATTTCCTTTAGGATACTTTATGTCTTTCATGTAAAAGGGAATCGTGTTTGGCTCAAAGGTTGGGGATATTGATCCGGTATTTGGATTGTAATTTCCTATTGGCTTAAAAGGCATCATGTGACCTATAAGCGAATCCCAGAACTTTTGTTTTGGTGCATCCCCATTGGATTCCAAATAATCTGTTTCGTTAAACCCCCCTATCCTGATAAACCAATGTTTTTTACTTTCGTCTCCGCCGCTTCCCAGTACAAAGATGGGGCTTTTACTGGTGGGATCTGAAGCAGGCAGTTTTTGCCCAACTACATATATTAAAATATAATCAGCTTTCAGATTTTTCGCTAGTTTCCATCCGTCTTCTTCAGGGCTTATAAACATTTTCGCTATTGTTTCAATTCTTGTTTGATTAATTGTCGCATTATCTGCCAATGACGTTCTGTTTCCAAGAGCTGTTATCCAATACCCATAGTCCCACCATGACGCTATTGTTGAATTCTTGGGCGTATTCTTTGACATCCAATCCAGAGTATCTATCCAATCGTTTGTTGTTAGCCTGTAGTTTGTGCCACCATTGGAAATTGATGTAGGCACGTCTGCAGAAGATATCCAGTTTGTATTCTTGTCATACACCATTGGTATAGTTAGCATGACAATCAAGATAGAAGAAAATGCGATGTATGCAAAAATATGTTTTTTTGATTTTATGCTCTTTGCCGATGATTTTGCACCACTCTGAACAGGCCCAATACTCTGTTTTTCTGTGTCCCTTCTAATCGACGTTATGCTCCTAACTGCCTCATAAATTCCTATGCTTGACAGAATTACCATACCAATAGATGCGAAAACCAGCAGTCTAGCAAAAGTTGCACTAATGTAAATCCCAGTTAAGCCTATTATCAATGCAAAAATCATTGTGGTATTATTTTTATTTTTAAATGCAACCCACGCCCCCAGACCTGAAAAAATTATTAAAATAGAGAACTGCCTAAAATAATCCACTATTGTAGGGGTAGAGTGTTCTGCAACTGATTCTACCAGTTTGTTTTGCGAGGATATGAATGGGTTTATTGCGTTAAGGTACCTGAATGAGGGGGTTTTATACAGGCCGCTAGAAATTATTGCGAATCCTATGATAATAAAAATAACAAACACTATGGCCGTATTTCTGATGGCTGTTCTTTCAGAGCTTTTTTCTTTATTAGGGTTGATACAAATAAAAAGGCAGTGCTTCCCATCAATAAAATTCCCGGTAATCCAAAGACGAAAGATGTCCCTGGCCTTGGAAAGGCTAATGCCACCAGCAAAATTGATGTTGTGAACAGCACGGATACCAAGAGGGGGTTTTTGAGGTCTTTTGAAACAAATGCAAGTATGAATATGAAAATTGCTATTGGGATGACAAAATATTGCGAACCACCCCATGATGCCGCGGCCAATCCCAACATCACTCCACTAAAAACTGCTTTTGGGATTAAAAATTTATACTTCTTCTCTTTTAATGCAGAAATGAATAGGTATGAGCCCCCTAAACCATAAAAAATTCCTAATGGTTCCGATTTAAACCAACCCAAATTTCCTCTTTGAATAATTGCAGGGCTCACTGCAAAAAAAACCGATGCGATTAGTCCTGGAATGTTGCTGCCTGTTATGGATCTCACTAGCAAAAACATCAGTATTGTGGATGCAGATCCTATTATTACTGGAAACCAGATGGTAAAATCCAACAATGGCATATTCATGCCAAAAATTTTGTAAAGAACTGCTGCCGTTATATGTAAACCAGACTGCGACGTCGTTGCTATATCTCTGCCCTCAGGGTACCACGACATGTGGTCATGCCAGTTGAAATACGCAGTTAATCCATTGTCAACAATGTATTGAGTAGCTCTGAAGTCAAAAAAAGGGTCAAACTCATTTAAGTAAAATCCATATTTAATCGGATACGCTCTTAAAATAAATGCAACTGAAAAGGATAAGCATATTATTACAATTACTAACAAATATTTTGTTTTAATACCCCGATCTTTTCCTAACTTTAAGGATTCTCTTCCTGCCATTGCCTATCACACTTTTCCTCTATTTTTCTGAACTTTCTTATTTAATATTTCTTTATAATGCTCAAGTTTTTTGTAGATCACTCTTATTCTGCATTCAATATTTCTGTTTTGCAAACATTTACCATGCTGCAAAATGTGTCTGCGTCTTTGATCGTACCCACAATTGAGTTATAATGCATTGGTATTGCGATCTTTTTGGGTTTGATTGATTCGTTTACGGCTTTAGCAGCTTCTTCAGCAGTCATTACATATGTTCCTGACACAGGTACGAATGCTATGTCTGGATTAACGCTGTCCATTTCCGGGATTCTATCCGTGTCACCGGTATGGTAAACCTTCAAATTGTTTATGTCTATGATAAATCCAATTTTGTTGTCTTCTTTTGGGTGAAAGTCTTTATTTGTGTTATAAGCCTTTACTGCCTCTATTTTTACGTTTTTGATCACTATGTTGTCTTGAGGTTTAAGGGGGACAATCTCGTTTTCGCCATAGTTTTTATTTAGTATTTCTAAACATTCATGGGGACAAATTATTTTTGTGTTGTTGTTTATTACATTATCAATGTCTTTTATGCTCAGATGGTCAAAATGATTGTGGGTGATAAAAATCAAGTCTGCGTCTTTCTTATTATCGTACTCTTGAATCAACTTGAAAGGATCGATGTATATTGTTGCATCCTCTGTTTTTAATCTGTAGCCATCATGCCCATTCCATCGTATATTTATGCCGCCAATTTCTAACATATAGGAAAAATGGCTTTGGGATAATTTAAGTTTGATTAGGTCTGATATTGGAGTGGAGAAAAAGAATTTTGTTGTTTTTTAAAGTAATTATATCTGCGCCCCTACCCAGTGCCCGCCTCATCAAAATCTTATCTATTGTTGCTAATGGACATTTTTTTTGTAGTGACAATGTCAGCAGATATGAGTCCACCCCACAAAGCAGATTTTTGCTTTCATTGTCCATGATGTATTTAAAATTGCTATTTTCTGTTTCTTTATTTATCACCTCTAAAGCCAAATTTGCTATTTTTGATCTTTTTATATTGCCATGGTGTTTTATTTGTGTTAATTCTTTGAGAACTTTTGAGTAAACAAGGAATGTTGTTTTTCCAAATTTTGAGGCCAGGAAATCAATATTCTTGACCGGTTCGTAGCATAAAACCATTAAAAAACTTGTATCGCAAATGATTTCCATTTTAATTTGATCTATACGGTTGTTCCGGCTCCAATCAATCTCCACCTGTCTGCTATCCTTCTACTTATTGCTACCTTGCTTTTTTGCATTAAACAAACGGGTTTTTTTACCCTTATTTCAATTCTTTGGTTTTTTGAGCCTGTAACAGTTCCTGTTGTTACCGCTGTCCCAATGTTTAGTCTAAGGTTTTCCTTATTTTTTATGGGGTCAACTTTTACCATGTCCTGTGTTCCTACTGCAGTGTCAAATAAATTGATGTCAATGGATATTTCCTCAACTGTATCTGGCAATGAGTTGGGCTTTCCAATAACTGACCCTATTAGAGAATCACTTTTAATGAAGGACGGATCCAACTTTGAGCCAATTGCGACCAATCCCCCTGGTTTTACCTTATCCACTATGCCAGCTCCAGTAGCCAATGACGCAATTTCAGAGAAAATGGGTTCATATTTGTTCTTTTTTTCATTATAAATGCCCGGAAGGATTTCTATTTCGCCACCAGTTTCAAATTCTCCTTGGATCAGTGCCCCTCCTAGCGCCCCCCCTTTGATATTCTTTATGGGGGTACCGGGTTTGTTGATATCAAACGATCTTAAGATATGCATTATTCCAGTATTATTATTGATTCTTTCAGGCGTGGGGATGTGTTTTTCGATGTTTTCAATTAATACATCAATATTCACCCTATGTTGAGCGGAGATTGGTATTATAGGAGCCTTTTCCGCCACACTTCCACTTACAAATTCTATAATTTGATTATAGTTTTCTACCGCCTTTTCTTTCTCCACCAAGTCTACCTTATTTTGAACAATTACAATGTTATTTATTCCCAGCACTTGTAATGCTAACAGATGTTCTCTAGTTTGAGGTTGAGGAACTTTTTCATTTGCAGCAATAACCAGTATAGACCCATCCATTAGAGCACCACCCGAAAGCATATTGGCCATCAAACTTTCGTGGCCAGGGGAATCTACAAAGCTAACCACCCTGGTTAGCTGCGCATCAGAGTCACACAAGTTACATTTTGGCTGGACTGAATAGTTAGAAGGCGGTTCGCAATTTTGACATTTGTAAAAGGCAGCGTCTGCATATCCAACTTTAATGGTAATTCCCCGTCTAAGTTCTTCACTATGTCCGCTTGTCCAAACTCCCGTAATAGCTTCTATTAATGTAGTTTTACCGTGATCTACATGTCCTGATGTGCCAATGTTTATACATGGTTGATATCCATATTTTTGAATATACCATTCAGGTAAAGTATCCTTCCAGTGCAATATTGTTTGTATTTTTTCTTACAAATATTAATTTACTTAAAATCAAATTCTTGGCCATCGGATAGACATGCAGGCTGTAAAAATATAAAGTCTTTTACTTATTGTCTGCGGTTTGAGTAATTTCAGGTTTCTCTTTTTCAGGCAATGTCGAATCTAGTAGTTGGCAGTTTAACTGATAGATTTCTTCAGTAATTAAATTTCCCCTAACTAGTTTTCTTTTTCTTCCACCAAGTTCCATGTTTCTTAAGCCTACACCTGTTGTCATGAGGATGTATTTTTTTGAGCCCCCATGAAGATCCGAACGCATTGGAGTGCCGGACTTGTCGCTACCACCGGTTAACTTTATCCTTCCGTCTTTGAATCCAAAAACCGATGAGTCTATAATATCACCCAATTTGGAGCCTAACAAAGGCTGTGCGCTTTTGTCTTTAATTTCCTGACTAATACTAATACCATTAGAATCTGAAACAACTACTTTAAACTCTACCAAAGTATAGTATAAATAAATTTTCAGCCTTAATTAACCTTGCTAAATGTTTTTTTGCATGTCGTCATGGGGTGTCCGGGCGTGAAAAGCCATCATGCCAAAAAACTGACTATGTGTTGAATATGTTTCGCATGTCATTTAGGATTCAACAATTGTGGCAACAGAGAACAATTCAGACAGATAATGCACCTCGATAAAAAATGGAATCCATTTTAAAACCCTGGTTTATCCCAACTACTTTGAAGGTCATCTGCCAAACTCAATGCTTTTTCTTTCATGGCTTCTATGTATTTGTCATAATCAATTTCTATATCGCACCTTTTGCAAATTATTATATTTTTTTCAATGTCAAAATTTGCTTTATTATTGCAATTAAAGCACTTTGCATCCATATGTCATATTATGATCTTTTACTTTTTAAATTCTCTTCTGCTTTGCCGCATAACTCAATTTTTTTTTCTTATTTTTAGACGCTTGCATGCATGCATGCACAAGATTCAGTTCCATAAAATCAATAACAGCAGCAACATTATCCAATATTCATACAAACGTTAAAAAAAAGAACTTGGTAACGCGATAAGCAACTCGCTTTTTGTTTTAAAAAAATCAAAGCCAAAAATACATGCAATCCACAGACCCTTGCGCCCAAAGAAAAAGATATTGTTGCTGAAGTACCCGTTTAATTCAACCACAAAAAAAACAAACAGATCAAAACAGAAAAAAGAAAGCCAAAAATATATGCAAGATATTTTTAAATTAGTTGAAAATAAAAAATTTGATGGAGGCATGTGTAGTGGGCACGGGATCCGACTATGTTGTGGTACAAAAGCAAAAAAAACGCTATTTGATAGAAATACTGCCCGATACTATAAAGGAATTAAAAAACTCTTCAACCCCATATGGCTCACAAATTGACTGATTCTGATTCTTTATAACTTTCTTACCTCTAACATAGATAAATAACGATTAAATCAAATAAGGTGTCTACATATTATATTTGAAATCTCTTAAACCCGTCACAGCCGTTCTGAAACCCGACCAACAAAAACCCCAAAATAACCAACAACCATCCCACCAAAAAGAAGAACACAAAATAATTTACAATAAAAAAGCGGAATCAGAATTCTTTGTTGATAATTCAGCTTTAGCCGGTTTTTCGGGAGAGCGCATATTATATATGGCGGTAAGAGAACTGATAGAAAACGCTTTAGACTCTTGTGAAGTCTTTTCAATTTTGCCTTCGATCAAAATCTCATTAAAATCATTCGATCAATCCAATGATCTTTGGACACTGTATTGTGAAGATAACGGAACCGGTATATCTTCAGACAAATTGCCTGTTGCTGTTTGTTCTTTTTTAACATCTGCAAAATACATGGAAAAACAACAACGAGGACTTTTTGGGGTAGGGTTGAAAATGGTTGCGGCCTTTTCAACCAAGGATACGGATTTTCCAATCAAGGTTTGGAGTAAGTCAACAGAAGAGTCTGATGAGTATTATTTTGAACTGAGAACCGATATTGGAACTAACAAGCCCATAGTTTTGTCAAAAAAATCAGTAAACAAACCTGACTCTCGAATAGAAGGACGGTCTGGATTTATAATACAGGTTATTTTGAGAGCAAGACTTGTACCAATCACTAAAAACAAAATTTATGATTATGTCACACAAACGAGTATTGTAAACCCTTATGCTTTCATAACATTTGAAACAGATGACGGGGTTTTTTCTTTTGACAGGCGGACTTCCATAATGCCTGCGCCAGCCCAGGAAATTTTACCGCACCCATCTGACATGGATCTGCAAACACTGAAAAAGGCTATTTCAAAATTTTCGGGGCAGAAGATAACGCTGCCAAAAATATTGTGTTCCTCTTTTCAAAAGCTTTCATACGATAAAGCGAAAGAGATTTTATCGAATGCAGATTTGGACATGGAATTAAAGAAAGCTAACGCTAATTTTAGTGAACACGATCTCATAAAAATTGTAAACATTTGTAAAAAAACAAAATTCCAAAATCCTAATACCGATCATCTAAGCCCAATTGGCCAGGAAATTCTTACAATCGGAATGATGTCTGAATATACCATTGTTTCTAATAAAAATAGCGACAATTCACCTTCTGGCACCAGCAACCATGATAGGGCGTTGACAGACCAGGCCAAAAAAGCAGGTAATTACAACAGTGATGAAAAAAACATCTCAAATATTGAAACAAACAACAATAGTGCATCCAAGTCCAACTTTTCTGTTAAAGTACTACAACCAGTTCTTACTGCATATACTTCAAGAACTGGAATAATAAATAACAGGCCAACAATTATAGAGACCGGGTTGGCATATGGTGGAGACATAAACTCTTTTAAATTGTACCGATTTGCCAATAAAATACCCCTTCTTTATGACGAAGGATCTGATGTAGCAAGAGAGGTGGTGTCAGAAGTGGAAATAAATAAAATGGGCATCACCAAAAAACAAGCTAAAGAGCAGTTCTCTACCAACAACAAAGAATCAAAAAGGGATCGTGTCATTGAAGTTTTGCCAATACATATTTTCTTTCATGTTTGCTCTACGAAAATACCCTATAAAACCGCAGGTAAAGAAAGTATCGCTTCTGAAGGTGAATTAAAATACTACATGAAATCCTGTCTTTCGGAACTTTATCGAAAACTAAGTACACAGATAAGAAAGGAACTCAAGATGAAGGAGGCAGAAAACAAAATGAAATTATACAAACATTATCTACCGTTCATAGTGGAGGCAATAACGGATTCATTAGGCATTAAAAACTCCAAATTGAATGAGTCTTTCTCCTCACTAATAGAAAAACACCTGACAAAAAAACCAAATGCCGATAGTGTTGGTGATGAGCCCGGCTTTTCTGCTTCCGGCTCTGATTCTTATGCATCCCCATCTTCAATATCCCCAAATTCTGGAAAAAAAGATAAATCAACCATTTCAAGTAGTGCCTCCAAAACAGACGTTGCAAATAGCAAAAATACCGAATCAAAACACAGGTTATCCATATATAATCAAATTCCCTCCAGCACACCGTTCACTCCTTCCCCTTCCCCTTCCTCTTCTCCCTCCCCCAAGGATAAATCGAAAATAAAGGAAAGTAGCAATAAAAATAATGAAAACAAGGTCCCCGAAAAACCGGTATCAAAAGCTAGTCAGCGTGTGTTCAAAAAACCCCTGGGAAAAAACCCCGGGAAAAAAGCGAAAATCAATAATAGGAAAAAAATCAAAGCTAGTGATGCTCACTCCACATTGGACTATTATCAGAGAAGGGTAAATAAAGGAAAAATAAAATAAGCTATATCATATTTGTCATCGGAGAAAAAAAATGAATTTATACTCATAATTAAAAAAATGATGAAAAAAATCTCTGAGGATGTGATTATTCAAAAACAAATGCCGATCTTAGACCTGCCAAAAGTAGGATATGATAACACCGTGTGGTCTAATGAAAAAAGAATGCTTACCATAGGGGATAAAAAAATTGAAGTCAGTCCAGACAGTATAAAAAGGATCCCCACATTTGCGCAATACCTTGTCATGGCAAACGCAATAAAAAAACTGCTCGACGAAGACATGGAAAGTACCATAAGAGGAATGTACTATGCCACTCTTAGTAATGTCGGTGATGAAAAAAACAAGCAAAAGTTCTGGAACAATCAAGACAATTCAGATGACGCCATCAAAGCTGTCGAGTTATTGACCGGTATACCACGAGAAGAGTTTTCTGTAACATCCAAACCAAAAGGGATGATTTCTGGGCCAATAAAATTGAGAGTTGGCGGCGACATAATTGATTGTAATTTGGGAAGCAGATCCACATCCCAACTTATTCCCACAAATATTGGAGATGTACAAATAGACGATGTAAAGGCGGACTTTGTGATGGTTGTAGAAAAGGACACTGTTTTAAACAATATCCGAAAATCTGGGTTCATTCAAAAATATAACGCCATCCTATTGACCGGGTCAGGTGAACCCGATCGAGCAACCAGGATAATGGTAAAAATGTTAAGTGAAACCTGGAAAAAGCCAGTAGTAGTTTTTGCTGACGCAGACCCATGGGGACTAGGTATTGCTCTAAGGTACAAGATTGGCAGCGAATCGCTAAGTTATGACAGTGATAGACTTGTAACTCCTAACGCCCAAGTTCTTGGAATGATGTTTTCGGACATTTACGAATACAACATTCCTGAGGTGGCCAGGCTGACAGCTACCGATGAGGACATCAACAGGGCTAATGATATGAAAAAAAAGCCATGGTTACAAGAGAAACAATGGCAAAAGGAACTTAGCCTGTTCTTGAACAAAAAGGAAAAATGCGAGTTGGATGCGTTTTTTAAACATGGATTTAAATACCTTGCGGAAACTTATTTGCCCCAAAAGCTTAGACAAGTGGGAGTCATATAATTTTAGAAAACCTTTGCAAATAATTAACCCTTGATACTACTGCTTGCCTTTGAACTGTTGTTGATTTCTGACACTAGTTTTTTGTCTTTTATTTTTTTATCGTAGTTGAGAATTATCAAGTCATAATGATCCTTCCTTTTGTCTGGGTCGCAATTGATATTTCGAGTGGACTTTATCTTCATTACATCAAACTTTCTGTATAGTGTTTTTACATAGTCTGAATTGGAGTTGGATAAAACTACCTTGGATCCCACTTCATTTAGTCTTTCAAATTCTTTAGCCAATTCATTATGCTCCAATATCCCAAAACTTTCCTTGGTGTAATCTGCAAAATTTGAGGTTTTGGATATAGGGAAATACGGGGGATCAAAGTAGATAAAATCGTTGTTTTCACATTTTGATGTTACATTCCCATAAACATCGCACAATATCTCCACATCATTCACGCGTAATAGCTCTGAACACTCAACTAGTTTTTCTTTATTACAGATCGTTGGGTTTATATACCTTCCATGGGGAACATTAAAACTGCCTAGCCTGTTGACCCTGTATAACCCATTATAGCAAGATTTATTTAAAAAAATAAACCTCCCAGCTAATTCGGTGCTGTGTTTTGTAACATATTCATCCCTAATAAAATAATAATATTTTTCTCTATTTTTATAATAATTTGCCTGATGTCCACACAAGATCTCTATTAGATCGTTTGTGTGGTCTCTTAATTCCTTGTATGTGTTAATTAACTCAAAATTAGAATCAGACAGGGTGGCTTTAAATTTCTTCTTTGTCTGAACCAAATAAAAGAAAAAAGCCCCGCTTCCCAAAAAGGGCTCAAAGTATCTTTCTATGTATTTTGGGGTAAGTTTATCGAGAATGACAACCAATCTTTTTTTTCCTCCTGCCCATTTTAAAAAGGATGACGTGATAATCTCAGGCAATTAATGTTTTGTTGTATATTAAATTGTCATTAAACGATTTGATCATTTTATCCATTACTAATTTATATTAAAAATTATTAAAAAGTTTTTATCTTATTCACAGCATTATTATTCCCTTTTTTCCGGATCATAACTGATTATTATTTTTTCGCCCTTTTTGAAATGTGTACAGGCCATTTGATGATGTTCCATGATGCATATGCCGTATCCCTTGATAGCATTTCTAACCCACAAAATGTTTTGTTTTGGTCTTAATTCTTGGTTTTGTACCAGTCATTGAAGCATCCGAGTGCCATATGGAATACTCAAGCTATCAGCAACAGTGTATTGCTGCCGATTGTTCTTATTTGCCAACTACTTTGTCCCTTCATGAGAAATACAGATACAGATACAATCAAAATCATGTCGACTCTTATTGAATAAACTGCTTTGTTGCATAACTGTGAAATTCGTCAAATTAAAAGAGAGCACATATCGGCACAATACGAATATCGATTATTCCTCTTACAAAAATAAAACTAACACGTCTAAAAAATACGAAAATGAGTTATGCAACAAAGCAGAATAAACCCTAATACCCTAAATGAGAGTTATTGTACCATATGCCTTGGCCATTATTAGCCGCTGCCTTTAAGGTTTCCTCTCTGGACTGGGGCTATTTTTATCCAAATCAGATTCAAACAGGTAATAATTTGCTTGTAATTTCAAATCAAATACCTTTTTTTGACAGGTATTTTGATTGAGTTTATCCTAATTCTTTGAATTTATTGGAAGGTTTCATACTTCCTCATTCCACTAACGGTTTTATCACCAATATTTTTTTTATGTGTATGCTGTTATGTTTCTGGAATCTATGGTCTTAGCATTAGTTCTTTACAACAACCAATAAAAAAAGCACTCAAACTTAGCTGGTATTGTTTTTAGGGCACTTTATCGCTGTATTTGTTGTTGGTGATGGATCCTGAGCTTTATAGTATGGAGAAGGGCTAGCATATGAATAAGGTATTGGGGAATTGCTGATACTACTGACTGGTTTGTTATAGTTCACTATTTTCACTATTCCTATGTTTGAATCTTGCTGCTGTGGGCTGCCTTGCTGCTGTGGGCTGCCTTGCTGCTGTGGGCTGCCTTGCTGCTGTGGGCTGCCTTGCTGCTGTGGGCTGCCTTGCTGCTGTGGGCTGCCTTGCTGCTGTGGGCTGCCTTGCTGCTGTGGGCTGCCTTGCTGTAGGAATTGAATTTGATTCGATTGATACATGTCGCTCTCATTGTCGCTCTCATTGTCGCTCTCATTGTCGCTCTCATTGTCGCTCTCATCGTTAGAAATGGAATTGTCTTTGTTGCAAATGTTTGAATCGGAAGGAGAAGAAGGAGAATTAAAATAGTTTTGTGTGAAATCCACTATGCATTCAATATTTTCATCTGAAGCTTTATCCGGCTTATCTGAAGTATCATGGTTTGAAATTTTATTGTTATGGACTGCGGAATCTTCATCAGCATTAGCTGTCTTTGTTGGCAAAGATACAATAATGCCGCATGTCAAAACCATTAAAACAAAAAACATCAAACTGATACTTATTTTATTGAAATGCATTACTGTGATTTTTTATTCTATATTGTTTATGAAGATTGTTTCTGATAAATACATAATAGTTTTTTTCTCAAAACTTCAATTAGATTATAATGGAAAAATACATTATCTGATTTTCCCATCAATTTACCTTCTATGTTTTTCCCCGACAATAAAAAGGTAAAAAAATTTAACTGTTATTATTAAAACAGACATGGAAAAACAAAATAATTATACTCCGTTTTTAGCATCCTGTTAAACAGGTATTGACATTATATTTTATACAATTACAGTCCACAAATTGGAGCTGCAAAGTTAAGACATTTTTCCTGTCTTGGGACACATTAAAAAGTTTAAGCAAATAATTGAATTGTTGCCCTTTTTTCCATTTTAGTTCAACTAAACAAATAATCCATCGTATTTGTTTGGAGATGCACACCCAAACAATTAAGATTTTTAGTGATCCATAACTTTACGGACCCTCTAAATTGAATCCTGCATAATTGGACGAGCACCATAATTTTCCCTGTTTTATTTGCATTTCATACAAAATTTATTTGAAAGAGTATTGTGATCCATACGCTGCAATTTTTGAAATGTTTTAATGGTACTAATTACGCAAGGGGTCCAAGCACCATACAAATCCTTAACCCTTCACCTGCTCAGTATAAATACCCCAGTTTTACATTAAATCGCTATCATGAATGGCTGTTTAACTGTCGCAAATATAGAACTAAAAACACCACCACCATCAATTTTATTTAACGGAGGCAATACAGTATTTCAACAAGGCGGCGGTAATAATAGTAGTGGCAAACACAAAGTCGATGGCAACAATCATTCTTCTCCTAATCACACTCCTCCACCCGCTACTACCACTAGTAACCAAAGATCAAACCAATTGAAATCATTTCCAGGCCAAGGTTCACAACATCTTTCTGAAAATATTGGTATCGGCTTTTGTAGCAACAACATAACAAAAGACCAGGTAAACGGTGGAAACCATCTGCTGCTTCTCCAATTATTAAACACGTTGTTTTTTATGGTAAGAGTTTTTTAATTGCTAAAAGAATTTACTGAAAACTATCATAAAAAGTTAGATCTTCTTTTTGAAACAAAAGCCCTAAACCAAGAAAAACACGACCATTTTAAAAAAAGAGGAGTCC
Source organism: uncultured Nitrososphaeraceae archaeon (assembly GCA_963779615.1). Taxonomy (GTDB): domain Archaea; phylum Thermoproteota; class Nitrososphaeria; order Nitrososphaerales; family Nitrososphaeraceae; genus Nitrosocosmicus. The sequence continues at coordinate 657,933 of CAVZZA010000001.1, read as the reverse complement.
AACTGTTTGATACAGACAAGGATCTGGGCTGTCATCATTTATCCAAAATTCTTCCCTATGTTTTAATCGGAGCATCAAATGAATATGTCGATAAAATGAGTGTTCCCTATCAAGCCACAAGTTTTATTGCTGGAGAAGCATATAGTCAAAATAGCGGGACATATGCTTACAAAGTAATCGGGAAACAAGGCGGCGGTATTCAATTGCTCACTGGAGGAAGCAGAAAAGTGGGTGACAACATCTTTGCATCTTTGCATCGCATTCTGGTTGGAAATCGTGCCATCATGGTAACAATAAACAACATGATGGAAAATCATGCCCAAATATGGTCTTGGGAGTTCTTTGGAAAACACCTTGTAGGCAGCAACGATAACCACCCACACGTCTATAACGAACTGTTGAATTTATCAAAGAAATTTGTAGATGAGAGTAAATTTCATTTTGTTGTATCTATCAGGTCCTTTAGAAGCATTACCAGTTCAGATTTCATTGAACTGTATAAAAATGGCGAAATTGCGATGCTAAATCCCAAGAACAATTTAAAAGTTGTCATTGTCACAACACTTCCAATCTACAACTTTCTTTCAAAACTTGTACAAGAGTCTCATTTAATTTCATATGTTATCACAGGTGAAACTTTCGATATTAAAGCAGGATTAGAAACTTTAAGAAAGAAATTCGAGGTCAAACTCCTGTTAAATGATGGTGGAAGAATAATGTCAAATTCAATAAGAGATTATGGGATATTGGGGGAAGAGCGCGTAACTTTGGAGCCATTTAATTCTCTAACGCTAGATTACACCATTAACAGTAATTGCATTTTAGGCAAAAAGGGCAGTGGCCTTGATAATTCAGAAATTGAGCATTCTATTTTGTTGGACTCTATCCCCATAGGTGATGAAAAAACCAATGTTTACCTTTATCCTATGGATGAAAACAAAATCTTTTAATCAATTTTTTTCTTTTTCCTGTTTCTCAATCTTAATTCCATTCTATTTTCCCCATCAAAATATCTATCTTGTTCTTCCTTGTTTTGTAAATCTAACTTTGGAACCTCAACAGGTTTTCCTTTTTCATCTAACGCCACCAATGTTACGTATGCAGTGCCTGTGTGTACTTTTTGAGATTTATTGAGATCTTCTGCTTCAATATCTACCTGCACCTCCATGGAACTTCTTTTTACATAATTAATTCTTGCTTTCAATATCAATGCATTTCCAATATAAACTGGTTTTAAAAAGGTCATGCTATCCATGCTAGCAGTAACAATATTTGCATGACCTGCGTGTCTTTTTGCCACCAAGCCTGCAGTCAGGTCCACATGTTTTAAGATTATCCCTCCAAAAACATTTCCTAAGGGATTGGCATCTGAAGGTAACATCACCAGGGTGGTTTCAGCCTCTGATTCTCTCACTGTTTTTCCCGTTTTGTTATTTTGTGTTTCTGGTTTATTTGTCAATTGTGTAACCTATCAAACTAATATCGGAGGTATTATTCTTTTTTTATGACGTTGTTAGGAAAAAATGCTTTATCCCTATTTCTCTTGAATCTACACCTTTAACTCTATTTTTATGGTTGTCCTAGAATATTAAAATAATTTATACCCCAATAAAGACTGTGAACATGACCAAAAAAAAAGAAATCATAGTTCTGTTTTTCATTATTGTGTTTATTCCCACTGTTGTTTACATCACTTCTCAACTAAACAACATAGTTTGCGCTCATACATTTTCTGATGACGGTACTGCTTCACTATTGGGCACTATGGAAGAATACAAGGCGGAACTAAATTTAATAAAAATCAATGCTGACTCCAACTTTACCTTATCCAAACTTCACGTTGATAATGTTCTAAACCAAGGTTACATATCCCGTATTGCAAACCAGCTTTATCCTGAAGAGTCCCGTGATAATGGCGATTTGACAAAATCTTTTAATAGTCTGAATAAACTAGTTTCAGGCAGTAATGATAAGAGCAAAGATTCTGTCTCTGTTGATGAAATCAAGGCAGAAACAGATAACATTGATTCTTTATTGGATAACTGTAAAAAGTTATTTATTGACAATCAAATAGACAATAACAACACCGTTGACGCTTTGACAATAAAAAATCTTCTTGACTCGTCATTGAGGTTTTATGAACTTGGAATTAACAAGGATTCAAACGGAAACGTCGTATCTGTAAAAAATTATGTTTATTATCAAAACGCTATTGGAGTCGCAAACAAATCCAATCAGCTATGGAATCAGATGGATGTAAACCAGTTTCAAAATGACGCCACAAAGGTAAATCTTTTTATAGAGCTGCAAAAAAGTCTTGATATTTATGAAAACTACATAAAAAATACCGAAAACTATAACAAAATCATGGTATTGTTGCATATGAACATCCACCCGAGCCTCATGAAATTATTCAATTTAAAATAACTTTTAATGAGTTTATATTAATCATTTTGGTTATTCAATGTGTTGTATTCCTGTTTTGATGTAAAGAATACCTTAAAGAATTCACTAATTTTTAACTCCAAAACAAAATTAAGCAATGTTGAATCACGCTCTCTGAAATGGAGCTCAACATTCCTTTTTTTATTATTTTTTATTGTCATTGTTGTTGTATGTTTGTCTGTCAACCATAATTCTGTTTATGTTTATGGGCATTCCTTGTTTGGCAGCAATAATGGGAGTGGCATTCAAACTCAAACAAATGGGAATTTTAAAGTGGAGTTATCCACAAACCCTTCAAAAATAGTGCTAAACAAAACTACCGACATTCTTTTACGTGTTACCTCAACTACTGGTGAAGAAATAATGGAGCTCCCAGTGTACCTATCTCTTGCAAAGGATGGCAAAAATAACAACAATCCTTCACAAAGTCTTGCCATGGTCCGAAATGGCCACTATAACTTCAAATCCATTTTTCCAGATCAAGGAAAGTATCTCTTATTTGTGAAGCTAAAGGACATTTACTATACACAATCCCTTCTTAATTTCATATTCGAGCTCAATGTGGATGTTCCTGCAACCGAGCAATTTTACAACATTCTGAAAACTCTTTTCATAAATTATTATTACGTATACGTTCCGGTTGCCGTATTGATTTCTATTGTTGTTTTCAAAAACCATAGAAAAAATAAAGTACAGAAATACGGAGTTCGATAGTTGTACAAAAAACTACATAACCCCAGATTTTCATTGTATATTGAAATGGAAAAATCCACTAGTGTAAAGTTTTCAATTTTTATAGCTTTTGTACTCGTTTCCAGTGTATTCACAATAAATGGAAGCATTTACGCACAACAGTCTTCAACAGCAGCAGCATCCCCACTACAGGATGCCAGCAGTTCAAACACTACTACACCGATGGGCGAAAACACAACATCACACCTTGATGCTCAAAATTCAACCGATGGTCAGGTTGTGAGAGACTCTGCAACTGTATTGTTAGAAGGTCATCAATTGCCGAAAGGCGATTTCATTCATCTATATGATACAACACCGTATAAAATAGTGACTGGCCATGTTGCTGCAAAGTTACCCTGCAATTCTGATAGTGTAGCCAACGCCAACATTTTGATAGGACAAGCCCCTGATTTTAGCGTAGCTGACCCAGAGCTGATATCTGAACTCTCAACTCCAGGTAATCAATGCTTGTATCACGTTGATTTAATGTCCAATTCCACAAATACTATTACTGATATAGCAATACAGAACAACTCTACAAACGACATAACCTTTCCACCAACCAGCACTGTTGTTATTGGAGTTGATAAAATAGCCCCACTACCTGAGGGAGAAGAAGAACACGAACACGCTTAATCTCTTTTTTAAAATCCACTAATTTTAATACTTTTTTTAAACTTTTTATTACACCTGTAACAGATGACTACCAGTTTTAAATAATCTAAGTTGGATGTTGCCTACTTATTCGCAGGTTAAACACCAATACACCATATTACCAGTGAATGGTTATGATCATCCAAACAGATGGTTTTTCATCATTGTTGATTTTATAGGTATTTTGTTTGAGCATAGTCAAATAAATTGACTGCATAATTAAATTAAAATAAAGCAAATTATTAAAAAAATAGAAATTTGTCGTTGTGTTTTGTTTTTTGTTTATGTTGTTATAGAGACCTTTTTTTAATAATCCTCACTAAATTCCTTGTTGTAGCTATTTCTTCTGCCCAGTGGTTTGGTTATCCCGTTTAATCTTGAATTATACCTGCTGTCACTGCCGCCGCCGCCGTATCTGCTGTCACTGCCGCCGCCGCCGTATCTGCTGTCACTGCCGCCGCCGCCGTATCTGCTGTCACTGCCGCCGCCGCCGTATCTGCTGTCACTGCCTCTTGATCTGTATCCTCCGCCTCCTGAAAACCTATTTCGGCCGTAATCTCTTTTTTGGTAGCTTGATCTATAACGATTATTTCTTGGACCGCTACCAATGCTATCTTTAAAGTCGACCTCTATTCCAAGTTCTGTATTAAGGTTTTTCAGTGAATTTTGTGTGATGTTTTGGATTTTTCTTAATGTAAACATATCATTTTGAGATACGAATGAAAGAGATGTGCCTTGGGCGCCCGCTCTTGCAGTTCTGCCTATCCTATGGAAATATGTTTCAACATCATCTGGCAGGTCATAGTTAATGATATGACTAACAGTCGTTATATCCAATCCCCTTGAGGCAACGTCCGTTGCTATCAATATGTTGAATTTTTTATTTCTAAACCTCGCTAGCGTATTTTCTCGTTGTCTTTGATTTAAATCTCCATGAATGCTATCTACAAAAAAGTTTTCATTTCTTAACTTGAATGCAAGATCCCTTGTTCGCTGCTTTGTTGCCGCAAAAACAATAACATGGGTATCTTTGTTTTGTGAAATGGGTTTTAAAGTATTAACCAGTTGTTTGTATTTATCTTTATCATAAAGAAGTAAATATGACTGATTGATGTTTGTCTGGGAGATAGTCTTTTCAATGTTGATTTGTTTTGGATTCTTCATGTATTCTTTGGCTAACTGTATTATGGAATCAGGCATAGTTGCGGAAAAAAGGCAAATTTGCTTATCATTACTGATATAGGAAAGAATATCTTTGATATCCTCTATAAAACCCATATCCAACATTCTATCTGCTTCATCCAGAACAACGAAATTAATTTTATTTAGCGAAATCGTTCCATGACTTATATGATCTAATAGTCTTCCTGGAGTTGCAACCACAATGTTGACTCCTCTGCTCAGTATTTTCTTTTGGACTTGAAAATTTTGACCACCATAAATGGAGGTGGCCCTTATAGAACTATATTTAACAAATTGGTTGATCGTATCGGTAATTTGTATAGCCAATTCTCTTGTTGGGGCCAAAATCAATCCTTGTAAATGATTTTGAGGATTAATTTTACTTAAAAGCGGCGCCACAAAAGCTGCTGTTTTACCAGTTCCTGTATTTGATCTACCAATAACGTCTTCCCCTTTCAAAATAAGAGGAATTATTGACTCTTGTATCGGAAACGGTTGTTCAATCCCGTTTTCCTTTAATGCTTTAACTATAAACTTTTCAATACCAAGTTCTTCAAAAGTACTCAATTAATTTTTTCAGCTCAGGTACACTTGTTTTGTTTATACCCTATAAATAGCAATGCATTAAAAAGCTTACCATTCATTATTCTTTAAGCCTTTTTAGGCTTGATAATTCCAGGCATAAAGCATGTCTTTTTCACATGAAATAACCTATTCCTTCCAGACCAAAGTATTTTTTAGACGGGTACTTGACATGTTTTGCAGATGCCAAAAGTAAAGGTTTTATTTGATGGTGACTATCTTTTTCAAAATTTTGAATAGTTTGAATTTTGTAATATTGGGGGATGCATCCATTGCAAGCAATTTGGGCAAAAAGGGGACATCAACTGACATAACCATCCATGACAGGAAGACCAATGATCAAATCTTTTCTTATTGCTTTCCCAACACTTATCCTGACAAACTGCAGCCTCTTCTTCAATCAATTGCTGTGTCAGATTATGCCATTTTAAACATTTCCCACCTCGACTCTTTTTTGGGAGAGCAAATACTTGCACTGGACATTTTCAACATAAAAAAAGGGTTCATCTTATACGGTTATGAAATTGACATAGAAAAGGTTAAAAACATAATAAAAAAGACAAGTCTATCGTCTTTCCAGATTTTGGATGATGTAGAACAGCTTAAAACCCGTCTGTCCGAATTAAAGCCATCCGAAGACAAAGAAAACGAACAACAAACCACAGTTGCAGCTGCCAATAATTCTGTTTATATCCCGATAGACCATGTTTTTGACGTTAAGGGCGTTGGCACTGTCGTTTTAGGTTGCATTAAACAAGGAGAAATCAAAACATATGATGAGTTGGAGATAAATCCTTTGAATAAACCCATAGTTATAAAATCCATCCAGATGCATGATGATCCTGTAGACCACTCAATAAAGTCATCTCGTGTAGGACTGGCCATTAAAGGCGTTTCAGCTAAGGATGTTTCTAGAGGAGACATCATCACATCGCCTGGCCTATCCAAAATTATCAGCGATAGTTTTCAAATTGAATTTAAAAAAAATCCTTATTTTAAGGAGGGCATTGTTGAAACCCAAAACTATATGATAAGTGTAGGTTTACAGATCCGCACCGTAAGATTAAAAGAAATTGGAGGCTCCAAGATTAGTATCGCATTGGAAAAACCAATAGCATACATCAAGAATGACCTGTGTATAGTATTTAGCCCCGATTCCAAAACTATGAGAATTATGGGATCAGGCCATATGGATTAATATAATCTTCCAATTTTAATGCAATTCATGATTAAAAATAATGAAACAGAACAAAAATAATAAAAATCTTCGGTTATACTTTAATATTCCGTTTGTCTTTAATGTTTATTCTTTCCAATGTCTCTGAATAGTTTTTTCCCATTTGACAATATTCGTCCCAATCAAAAAAAAGTCCTTGATGACATTGATCAGTCGTTAAAGTCAGGATACAAATTTCTGTTTTTAGAAGCTCCCACTGGATTTGGAAAAAGCGCGGTTGCTGTAGCTCTTTCCAGGTTTCTTGGCAGCTCCCATCTTTGTACCTCCACAAAAGATTTACAAACCCAATACTCCAGAGATTTTTCATATTTATATGAGGTAAAAGGACGAAACAACTTTCCCTGTATTGTCAAAGAGGATATGGGGATTAACGAGAGTTGTGATTACGGCCCGTGCCTTAAGGATGATGACTATGATTGTCTATACAAAACCAGGTTAAGCGATTATGAAGTAAGGGCCGAAGGAACCATCTATGAGAGTATCGACATAAACAAATACGCCTTGAAAAAATACCATGACAAGGCAAGGCAACACTCCCAACTTGTACGGATAGACTGGAAACCATGCGTGTATTTTCACCAAAAATGGATCTCAATAAAATCCAGCCACACCATTTATAACTACAAATATTTTTTCTCCGATTTATTCTATTCTTCAGGCGTAAATAAAAGAAAACTTTTGATTTTAGACGAGGCACACACTTTAGAATCCGAAGTATCCGCTTTTAAAAACTTTATCATAAATAAAGAATACATCAACAGATTTTTCCCAAAATTAAACCTGCCTGAAAATAAGCCACTTGATGTGGATACATATATCGATTTTTGTAAACACCTTAAGGAAAGTTTCTCCAAATATGTAGACAAAGCAGAAATATCGATACCAAATGATAAGAACAAAACAGAAATCGATGTCAATGAAAAAAACTTAATTGATGCAATAGCATACGAAAAGAATTTGTCCGTGTTTTTAGAGGACTTGAATTCCAACAAGGATAACTGGCTTGTCACCAATCTAATCAAAAACGACAAAGACAACAAAATAAGCAGGATTAAAATGGAGCCATTAGATGTATCAAAATACTTCACCGATATTTTTGACAAAGGCTCGTTGTCTTTGCTAATGAGTGCCACCATATTAAGCAAAGATAACCTTTGTAAAGCAGTTGGGCTGAAGGATGATCAAGTCAAGTTTATAAGGATTGAAGAATCCGAATTCCCGGTTGAGCATAGGCCAATATACCTGATGAATGTTGCATGGTTAAATGCCCGAACCATGAACGAGTCATTGCCGCTTTTAGCAAAGGTTATCGACAATCTCCTTACAGTTCATAAAAATGACAAGGGCATAATCCACACAACCTCATACTCTCAATTGCAATTCATCAAAAATAACATGTCGAAAGACAACTCCTCTAGGCTGATAGAGACAAATCCAAAAATAGACAGAAACGAGATGATTTTAAAACACTTTCAGAGCGCAAAACCAACGGTTCTAATTTCGCCTTCTATGTATTTGGGTGTAGACCTGAAGGATGATCTTTCAAGGTTTCAGATCATTGTAAAAGTTCCCTATCCAGATTTAACCGATAAAAAAATTTCTGTGCTCAAACAGCGAAACCCAAAATGGTATGAATGGAACACCATATTGCGGCTAATTCAAGCATATGGCCGAAGCGTCCGAAACTCAGAGGATTATGCAAATACCTACATTTTGGATAGCAACATTTCCTACTTATTGAGAAACGGGAAAGACATGATACCAAAATGGTTTTCCGAAGCTATAGTTTCAAGATAAGAAATTTGGCGGGGGACGGCAAAACACTCTTTAACGCATGCCCATATCATAAAAAGTTGTAAAAGATAATAATATTGTTGTATCGAAATGGTTGAGTCATCCAATTTTATCCTGGATTTTTTATGCGGTGGGAATATTAACCCTTTGGTTAAACCCGAAACCACATTTGGAAATTATTTTTTCAAGTGGGATGACAGATCTTTAGGGATTTATTCCGATGAGGCCATAAAACTTAAGGGTTTCATAAGAAACATGATACCCCATCTGGAACCACTGATGAGGGCAATTGATGCCCTTCATCCAAAAAATGACGCCTTGAAAAAAATGCTATGCGACAAGGCGCAATTTTCCATAAGCGACAAATACAAAAGCCATATTGTGTTCATTTTAAACATTGACAATCATGGCTCAACTGTGTTCTTTAGGGAGGAACTGATTAAGGTCAGTGATGAACTGCATAATAAAATGCAAATCAACTACGGCCCAGATTTGATACTGTTAAGTAAGATAAAGGGTTTTGATAACAGGGTTTCTGTAAAATGGAAACTTGGTGAGCTTTTGTTCAATCGCGCCGGGCACAAATAAGGCATGCCATCATTTATTTTTGGAATGGTCAATATTGCATAAATTGAAAAACCAACTTGTTTTAAAACAACAAGAATAACGAAAGAGAGATTGTTTCGCCATAGAGTCACAGTTACAGTTAGATTGATTTTGTCACAACAATAACACAGTTATAAATTGCCATAACATACCCTTCTAAATCTTTTTCATTTTACACACTTGAATGTTGAGCAACCCAAGCTTCACCCTTGATCCCTTTTTAAATTCGCATGTGAGCCAGGGATATCCCTTATGATGGAAGAAGAAGTCATTGCAGATTAGGTCAAAAGCAACAGCAGCGAAATTTAAAGCATCAGTTTTTATTCATGCCACATCATTTAAGATAAATAAGCAGACAAGTGAAATTATCGCACCTACAAATGGGGTTGTTTTGTCATCCAATCATAAAATCATGCCATATTTGGCCAGTATCATAATTTTTATTACATGTTGATGTTTTCCTATTGTGTTGTTATTTTACATTGCCATCTGTAACAAACTCATGGGGTTTTTAAATAATAGTTGATGCATTTTCGGACTTTCTTGTTTTCAGTGATCTATAAAATTAAATTGTACTGAGTTTTATAATGAAAGGTAATGGGCCCGTAGCTCAGCCAGGTAGAGTACCGGACTTTTAACTAAAGAAATGGAAAGAAATCCGGCTGTCGTGGGTTCGAATCCCACCGGGCCCGCTTCTATAATGAACGCTTTTTTACCCCAAGTTTTAGTGTATTTGTTCATAAACGACAGTTGATTCCTTTGTCTTCCATATAATAAACGGACAGTAAAATTTTAAGAAAGTTTATCAATAATGATGTGAAAATTTGATAAGGGTACAAAATTATGACAATATCCAGAATATTATTACCATTATTTGCAATTATATTTTTACTAATCATATATTCCTTGCCTCCCTCTCTAATGGCTTATGCCCAATCTACAAATAACCCTGCTGTTACTACATGCATAACATATGATTCATCTGAAAAGATAATTACAATAACGTGTGGCTCTGCAAGTCTCACAGATATCAATAATCAACTCAAAGATCCCAGCATACTTCAAAAAGGGAATAATGGCGAATGGTTATTGAATGCTGGAATCACAGTAGCCGAGAATGCTGCCCTATATATCAATTCTAGCGACACTTCATGGCTAAAGATATCCGCAGATGGAGTCACTGCAAATCCCATACGCATATCTGGAAGCCTAAAGATTGATTCCGTAAAGATAACTTCATGGAATCCTACAACAAATAATTATACATTAAGTCCTGACTCAAATAGGGATGGAGAGGATGTCGAAATTGGCACTCCAAGACCCTACATAGTAGTAGAACCTGAGGCAACAGGAACTACCGATATAACTAATTCAGAGATAGCATATCTCGGGTATGAATCGGGATATGGTGGAGGACTTACCGGTCTAAGGTACGAAGGCGGTCATGGCAGCACCATAAGTGGAAACGATATACACAATCTATACTTTGCTTTCTACTCAAAGGGCGTTGGTGGAATGGTACTTGAAAATAACCATATCCATGACAATATCCATTACGGTCTTGACCCCCACACCGGTACTCATGACATGACAATCCGCAATAATACAGTGCATGACAATGGCTCTATTGGCATAATCTGTTCCCTTGATTGTTTTAACATAACGATAGAAAATAACACGGCCTACAATAACGCCAAGATGGGTATAATGTTTAGCCGAAACATGCATGATTCTGTTGCTAGAAATAACATTGTCAGTAATGAAGACAAAGCTATAGTTATTTCAGAGTCTAACAACAATGAGATTTATAACAATACTGTTGCAAACAGCAGTGGGGGAATAGATTTAGACAAAGAATCGTCTAATAATACAATACATAATAACATTGTTAAATTAGGAAACACCAACTCATCTCCATCATCGCCCTCCTCCTCCTCATTAAGTGATGCCATATCCATAGAGAAAGGGGCAGAGGAAAATAATAAAATACTTGCAAATACTGTAATCGACATTAATGGCAGACCTATAGACTATAACGGAGATAGCCAAGATAGTAAAAAGAATGGATGAGATAATGGAGAGGCATTCAAAACCCACTAATGACAGTTTTATCTATGGTATGCTCTAAATTTCTTTTTGTGGATATCGTTTAAGATGATATTTTGCATATGGCCCCATATCGATAAGGGATTATAGATAAAAAAAGAAAATCTCTTTGATGACCTACTTCATGAGAGACAGAGAAATACACATATAGTATTACCTGCACACTATGAAGGCTTTCTATACTTTCTTATAGTCATGGCACGTAAGGTCATTTAAATCTAAGGTATAGTCAAAGTAAAAGGTAGTTGATTTAGCTAAATAACGATATCCAAATCTTATCAAATTTATTTTGGATTCCGTTTACTTTTGAATCACATCCCACCGGCCCCGCAATAAATTTGACTATAAACATGGGTTCACTAATAAACTCATATTGAGTTCAAATGCTAACTCACATTTCCAGTCAACTTAACGATAATTGCATAGATTGAGGATTCCCATTTCCTGCATTTGCAATAAGAGCAACATAGCGCCTTCATTGCGTATTGGTTATGGTTTGTATCTGTGCTTTTCCGGTTTGTCATTAGGGGGGCCTCAGAAAGGCTATCCCTGCTTTATCAATCGAAACCACGTTTTCATTTGGAACTGGATTCAAAAGCACAAGCCTGGGAGGATATCCTCAAGAAAAAATGTTTTTGGGTTTGTAGTTGATGAAACATTGATCAAGGTTGGTTCCGAGTGTATCCGGCTATCTTTGGGCGGCAAGCCAAAAAAAAGCAGATTCTCGCACTGGCAATCTCAAAAAGGAGAAGCATGTTTGTAGCAGAGAGGTTTATCTCAGGATTGGTCAAGGTTCATTGAAAGCATGACCCATATCAACAGACGGGGGAACTTGGTATCTACTGGCCTGCAGGTTTTTGAAAACAAGTCATCACATCCATTCCCGTTATGAGAAAAGCATGACAGAAAGGACAACGTAATATATCAAGGACAGGACAGAAAGTTTCGATAACGTATATGGGAGCAATCCACCACCAACCAGAAAAGGATAAAAGTTTTATTCCTTCACTATCCCTTTCCAGCGGTGATTAACGCAAAAGGTATTTTATATGGTTTCATTTTCTGTCTAAACGGCTTTCGCGAGCCCACCTCCCATATTAGAACCACATTAAGAAAATGCTATATAAGGTTCGTGATATATTCGTGGAATGCACCACCGTTACTAATTAATATAGCATAATGTTTGCTGCGATTTAGAACTAAATTAGCAAGAAGTAAAATACTACTTTGAAAAAATTAATCGTTGGGTGTATTATAATAAGCTTCAGTACATTTATTTTTCAGCGCATTGAGAAAACATGAAGGATAATCGTGAAAATAGTAATGGGGTCAAAGGCAAAGGAAATAAAAAGGCCAAAACAGTTGTCATGGTTAGCCTGATAGCAATAGCTGTTGTAGCTACAGCAGGTATTGTTGGATTGAACGTGGCTAATCTTAAAACCCCATCAATACCACCACCACCACCACCACCATCCATATCATCAACTGCCACTGCGTTATCTTCATCAGCGCCTATAGATGGCATACAATGCGGCGCCATGGAACAACTTGGCTTTCACATACATGCACACCTTGACATATTCATCAATGGTCAACATTCTACGGTTCCAGCACTCATTGGTATAACCGACAAGTGTTTCTATTGGATACACACCCACGATGAATCTGGAGTTATTCACATAGAAGCACCTGTAAAAAGAGACTTTAACCTAGGGCATCTCTTTGACATATGGAACAGAAAATTCAACAATACTCAAGTATTTGATAATGTTGTAAATAATGCCAATGCATTAAATGTGTATGTCAATGGAACAAAGGTTCCAGAAGGAACAAGCCACAGAGATATTGTTTTGCATGCCCATGATGTAATATCCATAGTTTATGGTAAACCCCCTAATGCCATACCCTCACAATATGAATTCCTCCGTGGCGAATAACGCAATCAGCCACTATTCTTTTGGGTATTCCCCCCAACTGGAAACAAAAAATACAACCCTCATAAAATAACATCAAAGAACAACGGCAATCAACCAAAGGAACAGATCAAAACAATCAACAACAAAGTCATACTCCTCAAGGTAATGGGAACAATGGAGACGACAATCCCGGAAAAACAATAGAACTTGCAGAAATAATCCCCGATGACAAATTAGTTATATTTACAAATTCTGTGTATGAATGGAAAAACAAATACCCAGTTATGGCAACTTACAAGGGTTCACCATATGCAGCATGGAAGAAAGAAGACGGAATATCATTTAAAGCTCCAAGTGAGTAAAACAGAACATTTTTTTACCATACTGCAACCAAACCCAAAAAACATTTTGCTCACTGTTAAACCTGCCTATGTAACGCTTTCAACAAACTCATAACCATTTACTAATCTGTTGTAGTGATTGTTAATCGAGATAATTATCCAATATTGTCAAACTTTTTCTTATCCTGCTAATGCCTTGAAGTATTTTTTAACAATTATATAATAATTAAAAACACATCTAACGAATCTATCAATACAAGTCTCTGGCTCTGTAAGTCAAGATGTTATCTCTTTTTTACCTATGTACGTTTCATCATATTTCACATAATGACAACTTTAGTCCCATTATAAAACCCTGATACTAATGTTCAATTTAATTATACTATAAACTACAAGTACAACAAGGTATATAGGTAATAGAATTTGCTGAAGTCGACATGTTTGGTTCAGATATAGACAAGCAAGGATCAAAGCTGGCCATTGTTGATCTATTCACGAACGAAAAGACAAAGGATACAAAGAAAGACGAAGACGATTATGTGGAGGTTGAGATGGAAAATAATAGAGTAAATAAGTTACAAGATGGCGAAGATGACATTAAACTTGGAGATTCGAAAAGCAGCTACACTCCAGAATTTTCAACCTAGCGGTAAATTCTTTCTTTGTTTATTAGTTTGATGTTGTAGATGACAAAAGTGTCATTGAATCACAACATGGCATTTCATTTATAACATGCGCTCTGTCATATTTCTCAATCTTCTGCATGCACCGATACAATACGAGGACTAATGCCCCAGATGGCATTGTAAATTGTCTAGTTTTACCCCTTTTATCCACTTTACTCATTGTGGCATCATTGGATCTGGAACCTGCTTTAGCCCATGTATTCTTATCCGACAAAAATGCATCGCTATTGGCAACTGCCAATCAATTGAAAACAGAATTAGGACTCATTAATTATAACTTGAATCATTCTGACAACAATTTGGCATTAAAACATGTGGCAGACGCTACAGAGATTCAAACTAGGAGTAACGGTACTACTACTTTCCATATTCCTCACCTAGACGACCTCCGTCAATTAATTGAATCAATAGCTGTTGATTCGGAAAAGACAGATTCCCTGTTACGCATCAATAAGACGATTGACAACGCATCAAGATTCTTGGACAACAAGATTGTCTCAGAGATAGATTCCAGAGACCTAAGAAATTCGACAATACAAGCTCTTAATATTGCTAACATAACAGACGAAATTCTCAGAGAATATGCGATAGCGTATGGCATTGAACCCGTTATTGCTACGAGTGGTAGCATGGGAAATATGATGGACACGTCAGATATGGATTCCCCTATTGATTCTCCTCCAGATTCTATGGGTATGGAAGATAATCAAATCCCAAGTGCTTCTAGAATCGCCGATATTTCTAATTATCAGAATGCACAAGGACTTGCAATCAAGGCACTAGAATTATTCAGAGACGACTTAAAGCCTCTGGAACTACCTAATCCGACTAGATCTTATCTTACGGCAGATATTAGGTCTACTTCGGTATCCGGATTAGAGGATGGTTTATCTCTTCTGCTAAGTTTGATAGACGATAAGAAGCCATACAGTGATATTATGCAAATCATTCACGGACCTGTTCATACCAATTTATTTCTGGCCTATGATTTGAAAATGATAGCGGAATAGTAAAACACAAGGGATTCAAAAATTAATGTGCCCTCAGTGTGCATCTTTGGTAAGAAAACTAAGAAAACCTTTGGTTAGTAATAAGTGTCTTCTCTGTATATCCATTCCAGCCTCAGCATTGTCGATTTTCTTACTTATAGTTTTGCTGGGACCCACCAATGAAATACAATTATAGCTGCAGATTATCGTTAATTGAAGAAATTTTTTATTTTTCGTGTTTTTTAATGAAAAGATAATAATAACATGACGGTTTTTTGGTGTTATCAGCACCATTGTTCACACTAGTATTAGCAGCATACATAATCTAATCAACCATTCCTGTTACTACCCTATAACAAATGTAATTGCTAATCCAACTTCAAATATTACAAGTATTAGATGTTAAGCATCAAATTGATTATTTTTGATTTTACAGGTTTAGAGGGCCAGATGAAAAAAAATAAACTAAAAAAAATAGAGGGAAAATGCATGCACAAAATCAAAATCAAAATCAAATTGCAGTTATTTTAGAAGGTCCGTGGGGCTTAAGATTGCGCCAAAGCAATCCAAATACAACACCAAGAACCACCCAAAATCCGACCATGGTTAGGCCGCTCGCGATTCTGAAAGAACTCACCAAGTCCATCGGTATGGTGATTTTGTCGGGGTTGGGTGGGAACAAAGCAAACGCACTGGACATTATCACGGCATAAACCAGTGGTATGGCTATGCGGATATGGCGTACACCCCTAAACCTGTAAAACAAAACCCCAAGACCCAGGGCAGATACTGCGGATACTGCCAAGAACCCAAGGTACAGGCTTTCCCTTAGGTATATGGTGTCCGGGTTTCCAACAGCAGGCGGGTTTCCGGGATACTTGAGGAAAGGGATGACAAACAAAGCCAGGCAGATGACTAGTGACAGGAAAACCGCCCTCTTGATGTCGCCAGAAAAAGGGAGATAGCTTCTGCCAAAAACATAAACTATGCCAAGGAGGGAGCCAAACGCCATTCCCAAGATGGAGCCCGCAATGAAACTTCCGGACTTTTGCCATGTCCTGTATGAGTTTTGCTCATTGGTGTCCACACTTTCGCCTGCCGCAACAGCCTTGGAGGTTTCCAAACCTATGGCTTTGTCGATAAATGGCTCGACAACGATTAAGTTCATGCCGGCCAAAACCACACCAGATATGGCCCCGGAAACAAGAGAGATGAGAACAAAGAGCAGCGATTTCAACATCAATTAACACCATAATATAATATATAGTTAATTGCTAATGGCAAGGAAAGCCTGCTGCATGCCTCATGTCATGAGTAATCTCATGCAAGTATTTCATATCAAATGCCTGATTGCCCTGAACGAGGCTGAAAATTTGCCCTTGATCATAACCTACCACAAAAATACCAAACACTACAATGGCTGCTAAAAAACCAATGGCCATTTTTGAATTATCATATGTGCTAACAAGGGTTTTATCAAAAGTTGACATTAATTCAAAGTTTTTTGCACTGTATATAAATTGTTGGATGGTTTATCCAGCTAAGTATTATAAAATCAAATATCTTTTGAAAAGAACACATTGCACATAATTGATTCTTAGATCCTTATTATAACAATAATTATTAGTCATCTAAAGATAAAGTCAAAATTTTAAACTATTTTTAATCATAAAAAAAAGAAAAGGCTTTGAATTATTTATCCGTACATATGAGGTGAGAATAAAGAACAAAAAACCTATTGTTACTCAATGACAGGTATTAGTATCAAAGAGACAATAAAGGAGTGATGGTAAGAATGCCAATGTCATTTCCAGTGACTGACTCACTCCTTTATTGTCGTGCTTGCAAGTTTTCCAGATGACAAATGAGGTCGATGTATATGACATACCCAGGACTTGAATGGTAGTAGACTGCGCCTATTTTTTTGTGTCTATAGGGTTATTTAATAGACATGATTAGGTAAGCCTAACAAAAATATAAACCTGATCGTGATTCTCTATTGTTAAAATATCATTACAAAATATACACAAGATAGTATTGTTTCTCCATAAGATATTTTTCCTATTGATTTTCAATAGAAGTTGATATGACTGCTAAATTTAATAACACAGTTAAAAGAAAAATTTCCTAGAATTTTTATAGACATTCAATTTTGTTAATAAAACCTGACATGGCGAATCGTTTGGGTATTTTAAAAAGGAAAAGAAATGGATTAAATTTTTTATAGTATTTTTTTAATATTTAGAGGCGGAAATACGTTATGGGAATGGTATGTCACCGTCTGACTGATAATCTCCATCGTCTGACTGATAATCTCCATCGTCTGACTGATCTGCAACACCTGAATCAAATGGTAAAGAGAATGGCGAATCGTTTGGGTTATCTGGGTTATAGCTATCTGTGGAAGCATTACTTTTCTGAGAATCCTCTAAGGCAAAGGCCAAGACTCCTACAATAAGCAGCATAACATGGCAAAACAAAGTTCCATTCATTCAGGTATAATTGTTTTACCATATTCATCTATAAGTTGATTTTGTCAGATCTTTCTGTAAAATAGTTAGGATAGTATGTTCTATAACACAACAGATGCTCACCATATACTGTTTAGTTTGCTAGTAACGATATTTCAATTTAGGGGATATTTGATATTCTCTTTCTTGGGAATAGATATATAACCCGTAGTATCCAGTAAAATAATCAAATAAAACTGAAATTCAATCAAAGTTCGCGATGCTTATTTCAATAATGCATTTTTGCAATTGCTGAATAATTTTGTAGTAAACGTTAGAAACTTAATTATGTATGTGTATATTTATTTCATTAATAGTTCGTATCTTTAGTATGGATGCTTTATTTAACAACATGTTAGTAACAATAGGTTTAATTTTAAGTGTGTGTGTTAAGGGCAACAAGAAAACAAACATCACATGTTCAATGAATTAAAAAACATTCAACCACAGACAACCAAAAAAAAGAAAATAATATTCTACCAAGTATTCTCTAAATGGAGAATCGGATAATGGATTAAATAGATTTTCAAAGAAAAACCCAAAACATGCTTATAAACATTCAATTAGGAAATAAGGCATTTATCGCAATTGTTGTGGCTGCCATAACTTTAGTGATATGCAATACCATATCACCATCACAATCATCATTTGCCCAGGCAAACAATACCCAGGGTAATGGAACCGAGTATGTAAAGTTTCATTCAAACATCGAGCAGATAATAGGCCATATTGAAAAGGCAGTATACAACAAAAACATCGACAACAATACATTGGCATATAATCACACAAGCCATCCAATAGAGGAGGTTTTATCACTTATAGCCATACCATTAAACAATACTGATTCAAAACTAAATGAGTTGTACACCAGTGACCTTTATTTATTATCAAACCTAGTATCACCCACAGGACCTAACAACAGCACAAAAGAAGAGTTTAGCAAACAGGCACAGAGTTCAGTTGACATGTCAAACAAAGTCATAGCTACTGTCGTACCTGCAACAACACTGAACAGCACAGACCACAATATCGCCGTAATCCAGGATCTGCTGACAACGTCAGAAGGGGAGTATGAAGAGGGCGTAAAGGATGGCAAAATCACACTAATACTTGAGTACCAAGACGGGTCAGCATTTATGGACAGGGCCCACAAGATATTCAACGACACAAAATCGATAGCAAATGAAAGGGAGACAATTTCTACACTGTTTAACAACTTAACCAATTCTGTTCAGCAGCAAAAAAACCCATCTGAAATAAATTCAATAATTAATGAAATTAATGCCGAACTATCAAAATCATCTGCTACTCCATATACACCAACATCAACTAATGAAAGTTCTGTGGATTATATCTCTAATATAAGGTCATTACTTAATCAAGTGACATTAGCATACTCAGCTAATGATTCAATAAAGGCCAAAGAACTAGCAACAACAGCCTATTTGGACAATTTTGAATATTTGGAAAAACCAATAGGCAAAGAGTTGTCAGACCAGGGAGAATCACTGTTAAGGGAAAAACTAAGGACACAGATAGACAGTAACGCATCAGTGGAGGAAATCAAGCAAACCATTAGTGAAATAAACACAGTTTTAGACAAGGCGGGTAATTTGTTAAGGGTTTCAGGCAGTTAACAACAACATTCTTTATTTAATTTTTTTTTAATAGGTTTTTATTTTTTTTATTAGTCAGTATTTTTTAAAACAAGATAAATGGGCTTATAATACTGCAACGTATAATTTAGACCCATTAATTTCTGTAACCATGAGATAGTACACCAATTTACATAATTACATAAACCACAAGTGTTCATTGTTTTATTTTTCTTTAAATGTTCATAGCTGTGATGATCCTATCCCCATTTTGCATGGTGTTTGACTATTGCCAGGACAGCGTTTGAAAGGGTTTACAGGGCTCAAAAGACAAATGGAATTCTAAACTTGTTTGGTGTCTATGATCACACCGATAATAAAATGTGGACACATGGATACAAAAAGAAAACAGGAGAACAATTTTTAGATTTTATCAAACGGGTAAACAAAAAGCATGACAACAGCATCAAGCAGATATTTCTGGTGCTTGACAACATATCTATACACAAATCAAACAAATCAAACAAAGTAAAACAAACCTTAGCCAGATACCATCCAAGGATACAATTTGTATTTCTTCCGACCAGATCACCTCGGGCTCTCTGATAGAGGTAAGGTGGCTATGGATGCACAGGCAATCTATTAACAACTCCACCTTTCAAATGAACGCGAGATAGGTAAAGTGGTATCCGATTGGGCATGCGATTATAATGAAAAACATGCAGGCAAAACGAGCATAAACATTTTACATGGAGAGAGCATCTGCATGTTTACATAACTGTAAAGTTAATGGTCGATTTACCAACACATGTCAGAATACTTTTTGTTCATTCGGCCCTGTTAACTTAACGAAAATCCTATAGCTTGAAGATGCCTTATTTCCTATAAGTGCAATAAAAGAAACAGAATACCTTCAGAACACATTGGCCATGGCTTGTATTTGTACTTTCTTGGTTTGTCGACTAGAAATGTAGCCAAAGCGTTATCTTTTTTGCACATTGTAAAGAGAAGCCACGTTGCAATCTGGAAGTGGATTCAGAAATATCGACCCAAAAGGATATCCTCAAAGAGAAAGAGAATTTCTGAATTCATGGTTGACGAGACGGCAATTAAGGCTATTCGGAATGCATCTGGTTGTGGGGCGCCATCGAGCCAAAAGACAGGTAGACTCTCGCACTGTCAATCTCCAAAGAGAGAAACATGTTCGTGGCAGAGAGGTTTGTTGCAGGTTTGTTGCAGGTTTGTTTTAGGATTCATTGGAAGCATCCGGTTTCAACGGATGGTGGAACTTGGTATCCGCAGGCTTGCCGGTTTCCTGAAGCTAAATCACCATATCCATTCCCCTTTGGAGAAAAGCATTGTTGAAAGGACAATGCAGTGCGTCAAGGATATGACAGAATGCTTTGACGACTATTTTCCTTGCAGCAGAAAGAGGGTTGCAATCTCATCCATATCAAAAACTGGCTCAGCTTAGTTGCGACAATGCATAACAAGGAAATGCTAAACGCTTAAGTTAACAGGGCCGTTCATTCTAAAGCTTTACCAATGGACGATATTCGTCTGATACATACAAAATTTTTTTCTTATAAATTATTATATGATACACACCTACAAACAAATTTAGGTTTATGTATACTACTACTCAGTAATAACAAATATTAATAAAAATACCTTAATAAATAGGCTGACCTAAGCTATTTAAGAATCTAAAAATGAAAATGTATGATAAAGATTATCTAAATGGCCTTTTTGCCAATAAATTTATTTTTCTATCTGGAATATTCATCTCTGTTTTAACCTTCGGATTATTTTTGATGAGTAACAACTGTATTCCTGTATTTGCGATAGATGAAAGCGTACAAAATCAACAGCCAAACATAGACGCCAAAAGTATCTATCTTACAAAAACGGCTGTACTTGGAAACAATGTCAAAAACCTGGTAATATTGATTCCTGATGAAGCTCATCACGGCAATGGGGAGCCCAAAGAAGCCAGGTTCATTGATCAGTCCTTTCTGCCCCAGAAAGCCATTGTAAACAAAGGAACTAGCGTCATGTGGTTTAGTGGTGACGTAAGTCATGAGCACAAGATTCTACTGGATGGCGGAGCACCAAACTCCGTTAGCCCTGGTCCCTATGATAGCGGAGTTCTTACGGAGTTCACCGCATCAAATCCAGCCATCTTTAATGCGGTGGGCAGTTATGCCTACAGCAGTCCGGAAATAGATCAGGAGGCTGAACAGAAGGGGTTTGTCATGAGAGGGGACATTGTTGTCACAGATCAGCCAAGCAAGCTGATGGGACCAAATGCGAGCAGCACCAACAACGCAGACACGGTGGGGATCTACATGGTCCCCACAAAAAAGGCCGATGAATACATTTCGCAGTTCAAAGACAGGGGATTTTCGATAGACAGCACGTACTCCTTCAAGGATGTTCGCGGTTTGGCAAGGGGAACTGACTCAGAGCAAACATTGGTTGTGTGGACCGCCGGGCCTGAAATGGGTGTTGGGAACGTGATCTCCGCCCTGAAGGAGATAGCCCCAACGTTACCATACAAATGACAATGACTGGTCACTTTTTGGGTGGTGTTGACATGTTAAAGTTGCTTCGCACAGCCAGGTTTCTTTTTGGGCTGCTGGCTGTCTTAAGCCTGCTGCTGCTGCCGTCGCTGTCACCGTACAGGACAATGGCATCCTCAAGCTTTTTGGATCCCACCTCTGCGGATGAGGCAGAAGACGACCATGGCGGCAGCAGTTCCTCACCTGGCGATGCCGATGAGTCCACCACTGGCCCCACCACCACCACCTCCTCATCATCATCCCCCTCCGACAGCGCTGGCCCCAAGTCGCCCTCGGTTCAGGATTACGACAAACTGAAAAACTGCAGCCAGGACACGGGCAAGCAGCCAACATCCATAGAGTACCTCACCTACTTTAACTGCGGCCACGTGAAAACAGACACGTTGCCTGGCGGTGAAAAGCAGGTGACAAGGGAGTTCACCCTGGTTGTCAAGGAAAACCAGTCGATACCCATCGCAAACCATGGCTTGACGTTTGACAACGCCTGGACCTTCAACGGCACCATACCCGGACCAACCATGAGGGTCACGGAGGGGGATGTTGTCAAGATAAACGTCATAAACGGCAAGGAGAACAGCCACCCCCACTCACTGCATACGCATTCCGTCCACCCGGCAAGCATGGACGGGATGGAGGGGCCGGGGGGCCAGATAATGCCCGGGCAGAGCTACACCTACACGTTTGTTGCCCAGCCCCATGGCGTTTACCCCTACCACTGCCACGTAACCCCAATTGACCAGCACATCAACAAGGGCCTGTATGGCATGTTCATCATCGACCCAAAGACGCCAAGGCCCCACATGGTTGAGATGGCGATGATGATGAACGGCTATGACCTGGACTATGAAAAGGAGGGTGTCGGCCCAAGCAGGATTCCAACCCCCGAGGAGGTGAGGGAAGACTACATGCCGCAGGAGTTTGAGCACACCAATGAGGTCTACACGGTAAACGGAAGGGCGTTTGACTACATGGACCACCCCATTCCGCTGCAAAGGGGCGTTGACTACCGCATTTACCTGGTCAACATGCTGGAGTTTGACCCGGTGAACTCCTTTCACATGCACGGAAACATGTTCAACTACTATCCCGGTGGCACCTCCACAGAGGAGTCATACCTCAACGACATCGTCACCCTTGGACAGGGGGACAGGGGGGTAATGGAGTTTAAGTTTGGCTTTGATGGCAGGTACATGTTCCATTCGCATGTGAATGAGTTTTCGGAGCTTGGGTGGATGGGTGTCTTTGACGTGAAGGGTTGAGGCGGTGGCTAGGGCAGCACTCAAAAGGAAAAACCACCTTCAAAAACCCCTTAAAAACATGATGGAGCAGCATGGCACTGTTGCCTCCTTACATCAATTTGTTGCTAACAGCATTGTACTTTCCTCATGTCCATGTTTCATGTATGCAGTCACCATAACCTCCTCATAACCTCCTCATGCACGCGCATGACGGTATTTCCTGCTGCTGCCTGTTTGGGTTCTGGATGACCGCTGCATACAGCACCCGCCAGGCATGGGCCTCGGATGCCAAAGCAATCGTGTATGGACTCAATCCCCTCCCCTTCCACGCGAACAGACACCCTTCACCTTGGCACATTGGATGAGGATGACCCGCTTTGGGGTTGCCCGTAACCATCGCTGAGGCCGAAAAGCAGGGGATCCCTCTATGCGACACGGCCCACTTAAAAAAAGGAGAACCCAACCCTTGCCAAAATGTTTATATATAAGTATAGGGGGGAGTTGTGTACTTTTATACACCAATCTTTAATGAATTATCCTTAAGTATATCTATGCTGACATTGCTTATATAACGCAATAAGGAGAACAGGGCAGGGCATTTGCCAAAACCATTCGTTGAGGATGGGATGGGTGTGTTTTCTGTTGCCACTCACATAGCCTCTTTCCGGGGCTGACGCAGCATGTTTGCGCTTTTGACATGCGCATACCCGCTCACCATGGAGGAAGCATATACCATACCACCGCTGGTATGGATCTATGGAACAGTTGTAGTTGTTAGACTGGTCTTTCAGCAGTGCACGACACCGACGATGCGGTGGCGAATTTGCATTACTGCTGCAAAAACTTGGGAAAGGCAAACCCCATTGGAAAGACGGTCTGTTTCAATCCAGGTGACATTGGCTCGTGTGTCACTTTCACCGCTAGTGATTATTATCTGTAGCCGGGGCCAAATACCCGCGGTCCAAGTCGCCTAGATCTGCGCCATGCCCCCATCGACGAACAGCTCAATGCCGGTGATGAAACTGCTGTCGTCTGACGCTATGAATGTGGCGGCTTTCGCTATTTCGTCAGGACTTCCCATCCGCCCATAGGCACGGCGGACAAAAGCCCCTTTCTAATTTGCTCCTTCTGCTCGTCAGTCTCCAGCAGGCCATTAAAGCCTGGTGTTTCTATTGGGTCGGGACTGATGGCGTTGACGCGTATCCTGCGCTGCTTTAGATCGGCCGTTCAGGTGGGCGCAAAAGAGCGCACGGCCGCCTTGGTTGCGTTGTAGACATTCTTAGAATTAAAAATGCGTTTCATTCATTTTTGAATTACAGCTGGACTGCAACAAATTTGATTATTTTAAAGGATTCATTAATATTTTATTTATATGACGATTGTAAACTGTAAAAATTTCAAGTTTTCGAATAATTTTCCATAACTTTATTACCTTTGTTTATTATATGCCATTAATGTATACTAAATACTTTTTATTTATAGTTTTAGCGGCAACTATTGCGTCATCCTTTATCCCGGCGCTCAATGTTTCCGCCCAAGCCCAGGGGACAAATCAAACAATGGCAGAAGATGTAATTACAAGGGACTCGGTCACTCTGTTGCTAGAATCCAAATCAGTTTCAGCAGGAGCCCACATCCACCTTTATGACACAGGCAGCTTTCACATAATGGATGGACATGTATCGGTCAACATACCATGCAATGAAAAATCAGAGCCATTATTGCAGGTGCTTGGAGGAATAGCCGGAGACCAGACATTTTTGAGACCACTTGAGTTACATCCAGTTGCCAACATGTCAATAACCGGTGTCACTTGCATGTACCATACCGACCTTGCCTCTGAGATGGGACCAAATGGATGGCTGATAACTGACCTGGCATTGCACAATCCATCCAACAAAGAGATAACATTCCCCCAGGACAGCGTTGCAATTGTAGGCATTAACGAGATAATGAAAGACCCAGCACAAGCACCTGCTAGCCAGGGCGGCATGACAATTGAAGAGAGAGGAGGAGGAGTTAGTCAGATGACCAACATGGCTGCCATGAACCAAACATCTAGTGCTACCACCACACCATCCTCTTAGGGCATAAACCAACCATTTTTTTTACCCTTTTGTTTTTTTTGGACCATCAGCTTAAATCAACACAACAATTGAAAATGTTACCAGTAACGATTTGTACATTCTACGAATGTATCAAGAGCCTTATATTGCAGTTTTGATTAATTGCTTATGCCGGTTGGATTACGCTGGACCTTGTCCGGGAAAGCGATAAACAATTAGGACTTATTGCGTTCTCATTAAAAGATGGTAAGGGCGATACCTTCACCATCTTTTGTTCTTATTTGGGTGAATGATTTTTAAAATGATAACAAACAGATAGTAATAATAAGTACTAATTTTAGTAACTTTTAAAAATCTGTTTACCCAAACACCATAAACCAAATTAGCATGCCATAAGAATACTCCTATACATAAACACATTTAATGTTCAATAAACGGAAAAGAAAAAAAGAGAGGGAGAAGACTGTATTTCGGTGTTTCTGTAATTAATCTGCTGCCCCCAATCCATCATTGTTTGGGTTGTTGTCGTTCAGGTCAAATACCGGGTTCCCGTGCTTTATGGTGCTAGGCAGTTTGGTATCACCCTCATAGGACTGTGAAACTATGCTTCCAAGTGACCTTTGAACGTTGATGTCCACTGCATCCCCACCGTTGAATTCAATAGGTGAGGAGGAGAGGTTGACAAAATCAATGTCTGTCACTCTTGGTGAGCCACCATTTAATGGGTCTGGGATATGGGCATGGTAGGTGCAGCTTAGGCGGTCCGATGCGTGTGAAATGTAGTACAGCGGCACCTTGTCAACGTGGGTCGTGTCGTGGTGCTCATCAATGTGCCCGGCTATCACGGTAACCTTTGGAACCTTTTTGGAGTCACATGGCACCTTGGCTAGAAAATGACCCGCCACAAAGTTGGGGCTTGCGTCATAGAGTGGCAGTATCTCGCCCTTGGCCAGCGTTATGCCGCCCAATGCAATGTGGGTGTTGTCAGGTATGCTGCTTCCCGACACACCAAGCTCAAAGCTGTGGCTTGCAAAGGCCTGGTTGGGTGACATCGATGATGATACGCAAATAACGCTCAGTATAGCTATAATACTTATTGTTGGTAATAGTATCTTTTTTGCATTGGAGTGATCCAAGCATTTGTGTTTCATTGCTTTTTTTTGTTTTTACTATGACTTAAGAATTACAACAAATCGGTACATTCAATTGTTCTGCTAACGCTCTACAGAATAAAATCATATAGTGATCGTTCAAAATGTATTAAAATGCCCTGTTGCAACTTTTATCAATGATTAAAAACTCCAAAAGTGAGAGTGAGAATTTAAAAACCAATAACATTGGATTTTATGTTATGGCTGTAATACTTGCTGCTACTGCTACACTGTCTCTATATTCAGGAACAGCATATGCATTCCCACACGCATCAACAACAATAAACCCAGACAACAGCGATCCTGATCAAAAGAACGCAAACCCCGTAAGTGTGGTTGTAGGGCACTCCGAATGAGCCAGCATATGGAGTAGTCCCAGGCGTACACACAGGAGAGCATGATGTGGAGATTTTGCTAAGCGATGCCGCAACAAAATTGCCGCTGAAGGGCGCCAACTTGACAATCGACAAGTACTACTTCAAGAGCATAAGCAGCTTTAATGCCGCCTCCTCCATCACACAGGCAGATGAAATCAAAAAGAATGTGAAGCTAAGCGAATTGTTTGGTGACCCAGGGCACTATGTCTCAAAGCAGATTCAAAGCCCGGGAATTTACGGATATAAAGTATACGGGACAATAAACTACTTTGATGTGGCCGAAATCCCCATAGACAAAACAGTGTTCTGTACATCAACTGAAGGTCCCACAACAAAGTTTAACAAGGGTACCTGGACCGGAGCATTTGGGTGCACTGAAAACATAGAAAGCATAACCTTTCCAAAGATAGACTTTACAACACCATAGTTTTTTATTTTTATTAATTTTTTTATACAGTTTTGTAAGCACTATTTTCCCAAAAACATATGTATGTAACTTATTTGGAATAATCTCAAATTACTTGATATCCTTTAAGCTAAAAAACACAATTAAAAAGGTCATCTAAGAAAGAAAAAAATTATTGTTTTTGAGTTAGCTGTCCTCCTTATTTAATTGAGTTTTTAAAAAACTACTCACTTCATTTTTAATCTTACTTGAAATACCCTATTTAGGATTGAAAATAATATAAACGAATAACTATTTTATTGAAACAGATCAATATCACTTCTTCTCGTAATTATGTTATTAGATAATCATTGAAGGAGGAAGATGACGCCCTTTTTAATAGAGTACATTAGCAAGATGCATCATCTATAATCATCCTTCAATGACAGTATTTTCTCATCAGAATATGTCCATTTGCAGGCTGGTTGTTCTTTATGTCGCACTATCCTATTGCTGGGCAAGCACTTTTGCATTTTATTGCAAACTGCAAATACTTTTACAATATTTTAAATAAAAAGGATATCGGTACATTCTTAGAATAAACTAACCGAAATCATTTAGGTTGAACATAATTGATTATTTATTTAATTATTTAATGATTTAATGTGATTTGTTGCGTAACTCAAATTTTCGTATTTTTTAGATGTGTTAGTTTTATTTCCGCAAGGGGAATAATCGATATTCGTATTGTGCCGATATGTGCTATATTATAAATTGACGAATTTCACAGTTATGTGACAAAGCAGATTTAATGCAATTAACCTATTGTTTTATAGATGGTTTAAGCAAATATTAAAAACAATAATCTCAAAATATGCACTGTTTTTAATATGCATAATACTGGGAACCACATTTAGGATCCATTCATTCATTTTTGAATCACATTCCCCTGGTGCCCAAAAGTAATCTTTCGTTTCAACCCCTAAATTGAAAGATTCAACAATAATTAACTACTACTCCTTTTTTATAAACATTTACCATTATCATGTCTGTTATATGAAATTGAATTCTTAATAAATTAGAATAAGGAATATCCTAAAACCTAATTGTATTTTTATCTCTGCATTGATAGTATTGCATGAAGAATGCTTTATACTTTACAGAAAAACAAACTTCATTGTTTACTTAGGTCAGTTGATGAAAATCGAAGGTGTATATGCAGCTGGCAAATTTACCCCAGATGGCAAATTAATGGGCCATAGGTAAAATATGAATATGCCAAAACAAATGGCGTAAATGAGGGCTCAGTTCTGTGCAACTGTTTCTATGATGCTTAACACACTTGCAGGATCTCATTATCTAACTAGTTATTTGTATTCAAGTCCTTGACAACGGCATCAACAGTGTATGTCACTGTAAATGGTTCACCAGTTGTTTTATGAAACACGAGTGCATTTCCTACAAAATCAAATGAACCAGAGCTTATTCCGGTACCGTTAATCTCTATTGGTACATCAACTATATCTCTTAGATGAGTAATAGCGATACTTTTATTGCCTGGCAATACAGCATGGTATGGCTCACCATGTAATGAATCTGGCTTCTCCTTTGGAGAATAAGTGTGAAGTACTTCTACCTCTATTGGTTTACTTGCAGTGAATGTCACTGTTCCTGAATACACATTTCCGTCTTCTCTTAATGGAAGAGCAAATACGACTTCATGAGATGGTTGTCCGGGATGTCTAACAGGAGCAGGTTTTGACTTTGATGTATTTTGTAACAGCAATTCTTGCATTTCGTTTTTCATTATACCGTTATTAGTTAATGCATAAGTGCTGGATGAGCTAACGGAATTGCCATGATAAGGCTGAATTAACAAAACTGCCCAATTGCTTGAAAGGGCTTTGATTGGATAGTAGGAGACAAGCATTTCTGTGCCGTTAACTATTTCTTTAATGGTCCCTGACTTTCCATTAACGGCATTTTTGAATCCTTGAAGATTGGCAAATGATTCGTTTTGGTATGATAATTGTTTGTCTGAGTCTGCAACCACCTGACCAAGATTATCCACGTATACTATGCGTTCATTGTTAGACAGGTTCAATAATTGAAGGCTCTCGTTAAAATCATTCAAATCCAAGCCACCAGCCCATATTCCTGTTAATGATCCATTTGCCCCTGAATAGATTGGCACCGCTATCACAGCCTGATTCTGGCCAGAGGAAGCAGACACTATTACATTACCTAAGAAAGTATCATGATTATTTATCGCACCTTTGTAGTAATCCCTGAATGCAAAATTAGTTTTAGAGAGATTCTCTTGATAAGAATATGGCTCCTCAATATACATGTCACCATTTGGCATCACAAAGAACACCACCTGAAACTCGCCATATTTTCCTAAAATATCTTTGGCCACCTGTCTTTTAGGAATATCTGCATTTTGAGGCATTCCTTTTAGCTGTTCTATGGTATCGTTAAGCATATGCGCAGAGGAGGTGTTTTTTACTTCTGGTAACATGCTTGTGAGTTCAAGTATTGCCGCAACTTTTTTGAGTCTGTTCTCTATATCTTGTGCTAAAAGTTTTACATAATTCTCGCCCTGATGTATTCTGTTTTCAAAGCTAGTTGTATTGTTGTTTTGTTCCCATCCACATCAGGTGGAAGCTGAGCACTAGAAGGTGTTTGTGCTCCCAAAGATATTATCAAAAGGAGTAAAGTCAAACCTGATATTCCATAGATTACATTTTTAACCACCTTATTCTCGTTTCGCATAGATAATCTTCTATACACAAAGTAGAGGTAATAGAAAGGTCTTTCTTTTATGTGAAAGTTGATTAATCAAATATCTTATGGATCTGTAAAGCATCTATGTCAATGTTCAGGCATTGGCAAACTATCCGACTATTATGAGTTGATACGAACTAATTAAATATCTAAGACTGTTTTAAGTTGAACCAACTTTTCATTTTATCCATATATCTAATCTTTCCAGTAGCGTTCAAAAACATAAATACTGCTAAAGATCCCTTTAATCATAAAAGTACCACTAATCAAAACTAGCAAATACGCAAAAGTAAGAGTGAACGATTTGTATGAATTGTACCTGAACCAAAAAGTCAATTACAAGATTGCTAAAGAGACAATAAAAGAGTGAATGGTGATAAAAATGAAAGTTATCCCTAATGTCATTCGGTCTCCTAACATCATGAATATTTTGTGCTTTTCAATTTTGAATCACTTCCCACCAGGCCCGCTACCACACCGGTTCCTTAAGTGGTTTCTACGAAAACAATGTGTAGAGAAAAATGGTAATAAAAAAAACATAATGATAACACCGATCTTAATGTCTGGCCGCTGTATTTATTTGCAAAGTCTACGATAACCCGAGAAAAGTATCAAAAAAGATTGGAAAGGTTTCTCCTACCTAATAGGCAGGACATAGAATGGACAATAAAAGAAGAAGAAAAGGATTTTGCCCATCTACAAGGGATCTGTAATAAGAAGGCTAGGCTAATATGCCACAAATGATTAATGGTTTAATTCCAAGATATACAGATGAGGTAATGCAACACAGCACAAAAACTAATTTCATTGTTTTAGTTTTAAATTAAATGCTGTTTGCAAATTGGGATGTATTTGCATATGTACAATTTCCATAACTTTTATCGGGGCAGCTTTATTATATATATAATCTTTTAAATCTGCTAAACCTTCGCCAAGTTTATTCATGGCGTATTCGTTATCTTTGTTTTCAAAGGTTCTTAATGAAATGTTAAATAGGTCATTCGCTCTTTTAACATACTCCTTTGATGTCTGATACTTACCCATATCCATCATAGATGAGCTTTTAGTTGTTTTATTGTATAAATCAGGAGCAATGTATGACATATTTATCATAATATTGGGCAACATTCCATATGAACCACCATAATTTGTTAATACTCCATCCACAAGGTTTGCCAACAACAATGCATCAACTGTGGAATTTTTAAATTGAATGCTTTTAATATTGAATTCATTTTCACTGTCGCCAATATCATCTATACGATCAAGCAACTGAAATATATGCTGCTGTGCAGCAGTAGTGTTTGTAAATATCGTATTGTTCACCAATAAAGCTTCAATCCTTATTCTTTCAAGCAATGTTAGAAATGAAGAGTTGTCATCTTTAGAAATAAAAATGTGAGCGTAAACTATAGGAAAAAAACAGTTAAATGCAGACAGCAAACCATGCGGCTGTAGGCCCGCAAATACCAACAAAAATAACAATATACTTACAATCGATTTCATTATCATTTTTTTATGATGTGAAATATTTACATTTAATCCAATCCATTAACTACAATAAAAATATGTAATTAAAAAAAGTACTATTTATTTAAATATGGGCAAACCTTTTGCACCAACTATCATTGGCAATAGGACTTGGTCAACGTTATTTTTTTCAGGACCCCACAAAAATATTGCCTGTGTTTTCCCTGTTCCCTTTTATCCGCCTCTTAAATCTGTAAATGCGCAGTCGCTTGGTATTGTAATCCCATTATTTTTTAACGTAGCAATATGGGCTTGAAGGTCTTTTGAGGACACCATTAAGATTCCTGAGGTATTTAGAGGCTGTATGCCTATGCTACTGCTAACTGTAGTTTTTTGGTTTGAATCCACTACGGTAACAGTTCCCCTCATCACAAAAGATGTTTCGTGATTGTTTACTTTGTCCTCAAAATATGAGTATTTCCATGGTAGGTTAAAGGGTACAGTGATGTAACCTAGATATGGAAACTCATTGGTGGCCCGAAGGTTTCAGGATTGGGTGTGTGGAACCTGACCGTACGGTCACGGTCAGCATCTCCACTAAGCCAGGCCACCGATGTCCCTCTATCAACTTCGATATCTTGTGGGATGCAGTCTTGGTCGGCAAGCGGATATTGGTTGGTTGGTTGGTTGGTTGGTTGATGGACACATGGCCTTCATTGGTCAGTAAAACTACAAAATGGCGTGTGTCAGTACCCAATACGACTGACTTTTGTTGATGTATTGTCTTAGCATCAATATGCAGTAGTTACAGTTAACATTATTGCCGATAGTCTGTGTATTATCATTGGTAGCACATAATCCAATAGAAAAAATTATATCAATCGTCTTTTTTTATAACCGCTTTCACGGTTTACAAAAATTCGGATTTTACCAATTGTTGACTATGCATAGTCAAACTAAATCCAATATACAAAGCGTTTTGACGGAAGAAAAGATTATCGTATATGACATATTATTTAATTAACGACTTTTCCACAGTTTATCATTATTGCCAATTCGTTACCATCAACCTCTATTCTCCATTTTAATCCACCCCCATCCTTTAAACCAATTGATGGGTTATTGGCATAGGCATGGTTGTTCGCACTTAATTACTTTTCGTGTTTGCTTTTGTTATTTTTGTAATATCACCTAGTTGTTATGCCACTAATACTAATACACATGAATTCCTGTTTACAAGTCACCTATTTAATTACCTACGCGTTTTAACTTTTGGTTATCAAATGGTTTAGAAATTTTTTAATTTTTTGCAATGTGTTATCAATATCAATATATATTTTGGATATGTTGAATTATTTAGATGCAGAAACACTTTAAGATAATAATAACAATTGCTTTATTTTTTCTAATAATTAACCTTATTAAATACCCATTTCCAGTTTTTTCACAAAAGGAGGTTACCAATGTTATTGGCAATAGCACTTGGATAAGCAAACGGGACAATTTGAACATCACAATGAAGATCATGCCAAAGATTCCAATCATTGATGAAAAAACCAAAATTTCATTTGAAATAAGAAAACTGAATGATTCCAAATTCATTGAAGACCTTAATTCAAGAGTTACCATAACTGATAACTCTGGCAGGTTGTTTAAGTTTAATAATCAATACATGCCCGTATCAAATGGCAAAATTTCTGTAGAATACATGTTTCCTGATTATGGTGAGTACAAAATCATAATGCAACTGTATAGAAACGAATCCGCTTTTGCTGTAAGTTATTTTAACATAGCATTCCTACAGACTAAACAACCACCATCACCTAATGATAATTTCTTGGCGAATTTATTTAAAAATCCTTTTTAAATTTCACAATTTACTATCAGTTTAGACTATTTTTGAAAGTCACTATAGATATAAAACATACAATATATGATTGTGGCTCTGTTTATTTAACTGATTATGACTCATTATTGTGGTGGTCTACAAAAAAACGCATCCAATTCTTTACATGCCTTAGTTTACACCCATTTTTCCTCATGGAAAATAATCATCGAAACTTTCGGTTCTGTCCTCGATGCACTGCATTGCTCTTTCCATCGGGCTTTTCTCCAATGGGGAATGGATATGGTGCTTTATTCTGAGGAATCTGCACGCCTGTGGGTACCAGGTTCCTCCACCTGTTGATACCGAGCGCCCTCCATAAATATGAGCTAAACCTGGAATGAATCGCGCCGCAACAAACACGTTTCTTTCTTTGGATATGGTTAGTGCGAGAATTTCCCTGTCTTTTGGCCCTATCGCATCCCATAGCCAAATGCATTCTGCGCCAACTTTGACTAGGGTCTCATCAGCAACATGCTCTGCAACCTTTCTTCTGCTGTGGGATATCCTTTGAGACTTGTGTTTTTGTATCCGGTTCTAGACTGAGACATGGTTTCTCTTGAAAAAATAGCATAATCCTTCAGACGTTCTCCTCAGCGACAGGCCTGAAAAGTATAGATACAGACCATAGCACGCATGCTTTGAAGGTGTCCTGTTTCTGGTAATCACAACAGTAATAGGGAATCTTCTATCTATAGGTTTATCGTTAAGTGAACAGAGCCATGATTGCCAATGCTAAGGGTATGTGAAATCATTCTCATTTGATCTGCTATGCTTTGTTGACTAGGTTATTCTAAAGGTATGAGTCAACAAAAATTTATCATACAAGGCCAATATCAGAATATGATAGCAAAGAGGATATTGATTCAAAAATATTGTTTATCCTAATAAGGATGAAGAATACCTTTCTTTTATATCAAAAGAAGATACCATATAACATAACTTCATATATTTTATTGGTGTTTGATTTCAATTTAAGCGCGATCAATTGATCTGAAAGATAAGTTCTGTAAGCGAGTTTATTTTATTCAGTAGATAAACTCTATTGCAATTGAGTCATCGAGATTTTTTATCTTTAGCCTTTTTACCAGTCTCTCAAGTTCAGAGTCTTTATCCAAAAAGCTTTTGTCCTTAATTGCAACAAATTGATTCTTGTGATATTTTTCAAAGTATTCATAGTTTTTATAAAGCCATTCCAAATTATACTTTAGTGTTTCTAATTTTTCCTCATCTGTTTCCTTAACCGTTTGTAGAGGCATACTAAATTTTTAGCCCCTCCACATAATTAAGTAATCTGATACAAGTGACTAAACAACAGCAAAAATTTTTTGCTAAATAATTTCGTTTCATTTGTATACTTGTATTATCAGAAAAGTTGGGGCTGCCAACTTTGCAAAAAAAGATATAGATGAAGACGGTCTATCCATCATGAACCCGTAAAAGAACATCTTTGGAACACAATGACCATGAATTGTGTTTATATAAAGGGCTTGGGATTTTCCAAAAGACTGTATTGTTTTATCAAACCAATTCACGCATTGTTTTAGATGCATACCAAACGAACAAATATACTACACGGATAATTAAGCATTGTCAGTTGAAGAACAGCGCCAAATTGTTCATGTTGGCGAAATGTTTGGATGCCTTTGCCTTTGCATATTATCTTTCATGTTCACCGAGGTTGCAGCCTCCCGTTGTTACCACTCAAGTAAATTAACACATTCACTATAAACTGTTGAAGTATTTTTGGTTTAATGTTTAAAATAATTATAACAAATAGCAACAATACATTTAACATACACCTATTGGCAATAGTACAATCACCTAAATGAAAACTGATTAATGGCAATAAAATTTTACCAATAATTAGTCACTTGTATCAGATTACTTATTAGGCAATTATTTATATTCTTTCTGATGGCTCCAAAAGAAACAGTATCGGTCGCTGGCATAATTTTCATAATAGCCATATTTGTTTCCTCAAGTGCTCTTGTGAACCCTTTATCAGCGAGAACTAGCACGGATAAGGCAAGCACTAGCGCCGCCAAGGCTAACTATAAAGATTTTCAAATGTGCCTTGCTAAGGGAGAGGGGACAAAAGGTTATGCGACAGAACAAGAAATTAAACAGTGTAATGGCAAAGCTTATAGCTCATCCGCAAGCACAGGATCAAGCGGTAGCAGCGTTATTCCTAAGGGTGGGGGCGACAGTAAATCGGAATAAAGAACAAACAAATAAAAAATAATGTGTAAAATCGCACAACATTTTGAAACAAAAACGAAGAAGAGAAAAACAAGCAATTCCGGTTGAAATTAAAAAAACACCACTCACTTAGGCATTAGCTAATTTAAAATCAAAAAGATTGGATAACATTTGGTATGACCCAATCATTTTGGATTATCCTTCTTTTACTAAATTATTTTTTTTCCGGCATATTTTGCACTGGATTCAGCAAAAAATAAACGGGATAATTTTTACAATGGTAAGCCCCCATTTTAACCATGTATTTTCTCCATGGATGTTGTACATGTTATCAAAAAGAACTCAAAGAAATAGAAAGCAGCCACTAATGCAAAGAAAATAGAAATCCCCCCATATTTAAAAAATATACTTCACAGCCTTACTGAATTTCCATCCATACCATCTAACCAGTATATTAATTGCGTAACACATAACCAAAAAAATAACAAAATCATTTGTTCTTTTTTACAATAGCTAAAAAGAAAAGAATCAAAATTACAAGAGTTATTAAGGCACCAAGAAAATCGAGTAAAATGGAGCCCAAGATATTGAAATTCTCCTCTATCGCTTCTATGAATATGCTAATGGAGAACAATCCAAACGCACCTGCTGCATACAAAATGCTTCTCAAGCCTGTTTTTTTGTAGGATGAAATAGACAGCAGCAGCAGCAATATAGAAAATATTCCAATGAGAACATAAATTAATTTTTGTGTTACCCCAATTGGTTCAATTTCTATCGAAAAGATGGATAAGAGGTTTAGTTGAGAAAATCCAATAAATAACATTTGTGATAAATAATAAAACATCATTTAATATTTCTCTTTTGTATCATCAATAGAGGAGATGTTTAAAAACATTTCAGCCAACCTGGTGCTCCATTTGTCCCAAATACTGGGGTAATAATTTTTTAGTAGTTTACCAATATACGTTGAACTTACTTCAGAGTTCAAGACATATCGTTTGAATTTTCCGTCTTTTATCTCTTCAATTAACTTTGAATTTAACATTCTTTGTAAATGCCAATTTATGGAAGATGACGAGATATCAATTTTTTTTACAATGTCAGTCTGTGTAGGGTTGCCTTGCTCTGTTATAAACATTATTATTTCCCTTGAGGTTTCCAGAGTTAAAAATCTCATTATTTCTTTTTCATTATCATTAAAAACCCCGATAGGAAAGTAATGTTTATGAAGACCGCTTCTTTGGGAGGTAATCCTTCCTCCGTTTTCTAATTTATTTAAGTGGTATTGTATGGATCCCATCGACAGGTGCAAGTCATTTTTTATTTGACGAAGGTAACACCCTGGATTTTCTTTTATATGAAGCAATATTCTATTTGAATTTTCATCCTGGTCGCCAAAGTTCTTCATATAACAAACCCCAATCTACAAAATCTATGCAGTATTCAATATCTCTGCGCGTATTAGAATTTTATGGAAAGAGATAGCCCTAGTTCACCAATATTGAAGGGTTAATTTGTGTACTAAAACTTTATCATTCAATGTACTATAAAAGGTCATTAAATTTGTAATTCGGATGTTGGCTGCGTGAACCGAAGGAAATTTCTCTCATATTTTTACTTAAATATAATAAATCCTTATTACCAAACAGTTTGCTATAAAGAATGCAGTTTGATGCTGATTTATGATAGTACAAGCATCTAAATGAAATTATATTGTTTGCAATAAATTGTTGCTGTTGTTTAGTCACTTGTACCAAATTACTTAATATGCGAGCCATTATAAAAAATCTATGGATGCAAAAACAAACACTACGACTACATTCCAAAAATTAAAAAAACTCAAAAGCATAAAAACAATGACGAGCAAACACTATCAAAATATGCTAATGTTACTCCTTTTATTCGGAAATGCATCACTGTCAATTTAGGTTAAAATGGGACATGGATGTGATAAATTTGAAAATTAAAACGATTATTCCTTCTTTGTTTATTGCTATCTTGGCTGTTGCCCTGTTGATAGTGTCGAATGGTTTCGCTAATGTAAATGCACAGGGAATAAACACCAATGGTCCTAACAATAATAATAATGGTGGTGGAATCCCGTCTGCACAATCAGTCTATGAAACAGGAACAATGGCATTACCATCAACTGTAAGTGGTGCCATCATTTCAATTCCTGATGAAGGCCATCATCCACTAGTTGACCAAAAGACAATCAGCTTAAAGAACCCGTCTTATGTGCCAAGCAATCTTGTGGTTCCATCTGGCGCGTCAATAGCCTATGTTCATGGCGATCCTGGGCATGTCCATGTAGGAACAGTAACAGATTCAAGCAGTGGCACTGTTGCATGGCAAACAACTCCTGTGGAGCATCCTGGTGGTTCTGACGCCAAGGTATTGCCTGCAGGAAAATATGATGTGAAAGATGAAAAATACCCTGACATGAAAGGCACAATAACAGTATCCAACAATGTAAAATCCGCAGGGAATTTGGTGGTGGGAGGCCTCTTTGTTCCCACCCCATCGCTTGAAAAATACAAGTCAGACTTTGCAAAAGCAGGGTTTAATGTTCTCTCATCATATGATTTCGTTGATAAAACGGTGCAAAAAGATATCAATGGACCTAACTCTTTGATTATTTACTCAACCTCAGCACCAATTGGCCAAGCAATCCCAAAGCTTTTCCCAATACTTGAATCACTGCCTTACAAATAATTAGACAAAACTGGCATGTACCAATTTTTTATTTATTTTATTAAAGGTTATAGAATATTATTTTAGTATTTTGAGAGGCGTTCTATATAAAAATTTCATTAACCTTTGTTATGTTCTTTTTTGGTGTACTATCAATGTCGGTTGTTTTACCCGTATATTTTTCATTTGGTGCTTATGTAAAAGCGCCAGCATTACCCACTGGCCCTTCGGTCAATGACCCAAACCTCGCAGTTGTGAAAATAGCAGGAGGATTAAAGGCCCCAACAAGTATGGCTTTTGTAGGTCCCAATGACATTCTTGTGACAGAAAAAAACACTGGCATCGTTTATAGGATATTTAACGGTGACATTCAAAGAAACATACCTGTGCTTGATCTTGCTGTGGCTAACCAGATTGAGCGGGGATTGCTTGGCATGGCCGTATCCAAGCACAACGATACTGGCAAAACCTATGTTTTTCTGTATTATACCGAGTCTGGAAACAATCTGGATGGGAGTGATTCCCCTGCAACAACCAACATTGATCCATTGGGCAACAGGCTGTACAGATATGAGTACAAGGATGGACAGCTGTTTAACCCTGTGCTTCTTTTGGATTTAACCGCAATTCCAGTTAATGGCAGGGCGGAACACAATGGTGGTAAGGTTGTGATAGGGCCCGATAACAATGTGTATGTGATTGTTGGCGAGGTTGGTGGACATAGGACCATCACCCAAAACAATGCCACAGGGCCTGAGGCCAACGGTGTGGGTGGAGTGCTGAGAATGACCCAGGATGGCAAGGTTGTGCCAGGGGATCCGATTTTTGGTGAGGATTTGCCGTTGAGCCTGTATTATGGGATAGGAATCCGCAACAGTTTTGGCATGGATTTTGACCCGGTAACAGGAAACCTGTGGGACACAGAGAACGGTCCCGACACGGGGGATGAAGTTAACCTGATCAAACCGGGGTTTAATGGCGGTTGGTCCCTGATTCAGGGATATGCCGACGATGACCTTTTGCAGACCGGGTTTTCAGACAGCGATCTTGTTACCTTGGGAAATAGTGAGTACAGTGACCCAAAATTCGTTTGGAAAACAACAGTCGGTCCCACCGCGGTTAAGTTCCTGAACTCGGACAAGCTTGGCAAAGAGTATGAAAACAACATGTTCACAGGTGACATCAACAACGGGTATCTGTACAGATTCACCCTGAGTGACGATAGGGAGGACATTGAAATCACCAACAACACCTATGTGGGTGACTTTGAGGCATTGTCCGACAACCAGGCTGACACGCCCCCTGAGAACCAGCCAATAATATTTGGCCAGGGGTTTGGTGGGATTACCGATATGAAGGTTGGCCCAGACGGGTACCTTTATGTTTTGGGCTATCACGGGGATCTCTATAAAATCCTGCCAAAGTCACAAGCCAAAGCGGAGGTAAAAAAACCGGTCTCTTCTAATATCACCGATGTTTCAAATATGGCACCGCCGGCCAATTCCACAAAGGCAATAATTGTAGGGATTGATGGCAGCAATTCCTATTCTCCAGACCCAATTGAAATTGATGTTGGGCAAACGGTTACATGGTTTAATGGGGACATAGCCTCCCATACCGTAACTTCGGGAACGGGTGAAGATACGGATGAGGGAAGCCTGTTTGACTCAAATGCGATTCTGACGGGCCAGCACTATAGCTT
This sequence comes from uncultured Nitrososphaeraceae archaeon, assembly GCA_963779615.1. Taxonomy (GTDB): domain Archaea; phylum Thermoproteota; class Nitrososphaeria; order Nitrososphaerales; family Nitrososphaeraceae; genus Nitrosocosmicus. The sequence goes on along the minus strand of CAVZZA010000001.1, from coordinate 618,013 downwards.
GGTGTTTGACATACCCGGCACTTTCCCATACTATTGTGTCTACCATCCTTCCATGGTTGGAGAAATCCACGTGAAAGGACCAGAAGACCAGGAAGACCAGAACGACCAGGAAGACCAGAACGACCAGAACAATTAGAAGAACAGATAAGAAAAACTTCTTCTTCCTATTCTTTTGCTCATTTTTTATTAGTTATTTTGTAAATGATTTCCTTACGCTAAAAAGTTTCTAATTCCTTGATGTGGAATCAAACATATGATTAGCCAATTTTGCATTTGATTTAGTTTGAGATTTTTTTACCGGGTATTAATCATCATAATATTTTGTTCTGCCTTTGATGTACTGCATGGTTCTCTCAATGATATTTTCTCATATTAAGAATGGATAGTATGTCCATTTATCCGTAAATATAGTGAAAAAAAAATAAAATATCTATCGTTGAGTAACGATAGATATTAGTATTAAAGAGACAATAAAGGAGTGATGGTAAGAATGCCAATGTCATCCCCAATAACGTTTACTCCTTTATTATCGTGAATATGAGTCCCAGTTGACTATGTTCCAGTGTTTATGACTTACCCAGGATTTGATGTGTATTAGATTGCGCCTATTTTTTGTGTCTAGTTTGTTATTTTAGACATGATTAGGTAAGCCTAACAAAAATATAAACCTGATCATGATTCTCCGTTGTTAAAATAACATCATAAATAAAGATCGTAGGAGGGTAATTGTTTCTCCAGAAGATCTTGTTCCTGTTGACGTTACAATAAAAGTTGAATGCAACGCCTGAATTTAAGGCTGCAATTGAAGAAAGATCTTCTCAAATTTTTACAAACATTCAATTTTATTTATAAAACCTGACATGGTGAATCATTTTGGTATTTTAAAAAGGAAAAGAAATGGATTAAATTTTTTATAGTATTTTTTTAATATTTAGAGGCGGAAATACGTTATGGGAATGGTATGTCACCGTCTGACTGATAATCTCCATCGTCTGACTGATCTGCAGCATCGGAATCAACGGTAAACAGAATGGCGAATCATTTGGGTTATCCGGGTTATAGCTATCTGTGGAAGCATTACTTTTCTGAGAATCCTTTAAGGCAAAGGCCAAGACTCCTACAATAAGCAGCATAACATGGCAAAACAAAGTTCCATTCATTCAGGTATAATTGTTTTACCATGTTCATCCATAAGTTGATTTTGTCAGATCTTTCCATAAAATAGTTAGGATAGTATATTCTCTAATGCCATAGATGCCCACCATACACTGTTTAGTGTTCTGGTAGCGACATTTCAATTTAGGAGGTATTTGACATTCTCTTTCTTGGGAATAGATATATGCCCCGATAGTAACCAGTAAAATAATTAAATAAAACTGAAATTCAACAAAGTTCGCAATGCTTCTTTCTATAACGCATTTTTATAATTGCTGAATAATGTTGAAGAAAAAATTCAAAAAATGCTTACAAACATTCAGCAAGGAAACAAAGCATTTGTCGCAATTGTTGTGGCCGCCATATCTTTAGTGATAGGCAATACTGCATCATCATCATTTGCCCAAGCAAACAATACAGCATCTGATGAAAAAAGCACCCAAGGCCAAATATCAACATAAGATCACTGCTTGATCAGGTAATCGCATCATACTCGACCAATGACTCGACCAAGGCCGAAGAGTGGGCAACAGCAGCCTATTTGGACAATTTTGAGCACATTGAGCAGCCAATAGGCAAAGAGTTGTCAGACCATGAATAATCACTGTTAATGGAAAAACTAGGACACAGATAGACGGTAACGCACCAGTGGAGTAAATCAAGCAAACCATCAGTGAAATAAACATTGTTTTGGACAAGGCAGAGTTTGTTAAAATCGTGAGCCCACCTGTATCTGCTACCCATTTATCCGTGACTAGATCTGATAACCATTTTACCATTTCCGTTTGGTTTTAGGATTCAGTAAACCTCCTTGAATGCATTTACCTTGCTTGATGCAAGATTGATCACACAATTACTTGTAACAATATCCACACTGTTATCCTCTCCTGGTATTTTTTCTTCAATGTATCCTTGTCCAAAATCAACATTTTGTAATTATATTTTTCACCATTGTCCCTTGCTTTATCTAACATTTTATCCGTCACATCCACTCCAGAACTTTCAGTTTTCCTTGACAACATTTGCAGCCAGGAACACATCTATACCATTCCCCAAACCTGGATCAACAACTTCGTGTCACCATCTTTCATACGAGGGAATTTTGTAAGGTTACCACATCATACTCCCATAATGGAGAAGTGGGGTATTAAATTGACTTGGAAAATAAGAAAAAGACGCTATTAACTGTATGGTAAGGTTAACGATAGCTGGCTTAGGGGCGCAATCGCGGTATTCAAATCCTTGCCGCCTGAGGCCCACACCAAGAGTGTCTGCACGTCTCCTGTTCCGCTCTGACCTCCCCTTAGGTCTTTGAAGTTATGCCCGCTGTCGACAGTTAAACCGGCATTCTTGATGTCCTGCATGTATTTGTTTAAGTCTTGTGTTGGAACCATCAATACCCCCACTGTGTCTATTCCACCAGCAGCAGCGGGTGAGGTTACAGGGGATTGAATGTTTTTGACAGTTATGGTGCCCTTCATTATGTAACCCGCGTCGCCAATTGCCTCATAACTGTAGGTTCCGGGAGTGTTGAATGTGTATGTTTTTGATGCCTGATTGTCTATTATTGCCCCGGTGCTAAATACAACCGAGCTGCCGGTTGCGTCTTTTACGTTTACCGTACGTTCGTGACCGAAATCACCATTATACCATGCTACTGTGGTTCCAGTGTTTATCACCGCATTTGCAGGGACAAATGACGGTTCCAGGAACCTGGCTTCACTGGCTTCATTGGGGCCATGGTGTCCCTCATTGGGTATGAGTATCACAAGGTTCTTCACATTGTTTCCCAATGTCATTGCTTGGGTGTTGAAAAGACTCTGGGCATTGATGTTTGGCTGTTGGTTGCTTACTTGTGCAAATGCAATATCATTAACAGATGTCATGGATTGCAAAAGAATTGTAAATGTGGTAATCGCCATTATTAAGTAAAATGTATTTGATAGGTTAGTTTTCGGTAATGTCATTTAATTTACTTTATTCAATTGATATAAAAAATATAGCTCTATTCTCAGTAAATGATAATAGGAGTCATTAATTTGGTAATCCTTTATATTTTGTTTGACTTAAATGGGTTGAGGATATCATTTTAGTTTTTCATATAGTTTAGTGAAAATGTAATCCAACCAGAATCCTAATACAAAGATGAATATTTATCCCATAGTAATTTCAATCCATATCATTGTGGGAGCTCTTTTGGTTTATCTTACAGCCAAGGCTTTTAAAAAGACCAAATATGTTCCAATGCTTTACCTAACATTTGGCTTCGCTCTTATAACCATTGGGGATACAATAATGGGAGATTTTATAGGCTTTGCAGACAGCAGCTTTTTAGACGATACTAATCGGAGAATGGGTGAAGAAGTTTTTGAAATTTTTGGCTTTGTGTTAGTAATTTTAGCTGTCCTTAAAAGTTGACGAATTCATACGCAAAGGATATTTTGCTTATTCTTTCCAACGAAACAAGCCTGACAATAATTGAATTGCTGGATGGAAAAGAATTGAGTATACAAAAAATATCCACTTTATTGGACATGCCATCATCATCTACCTATAGAAAAGTGACTGGACTGGAACAACTTGGCATTATCAAGAAAACAAAAATTATAAGGAGAGCAGAAGGGATGGACGAGTCTTTTTACACTCGATGGGTTCATGAGGTAAGCATAAGTTATAAAAACAATTCTATTTCATTAGTGTAAAGCAAAAACCAGTTGGAGAAAAAATTGTTAGACTCTGGCAAAAGTTTAAGGACTAGGGGAATTGAAAGCATTCTCTTGGTAAACCCCTTTATCATATAACACCATTTCAATTAAAAAAATCATTTTATCATCTTATTAATTAAGAAAAGGTTATCTGGATAATTTTTTGTGCTTTCACATAATCAGTAAGCATTCCAAAAATAAATCATTGCCCGATTTTCATGCCATTAGTCCAACTACGATTCTATTACTGTTATTTTCAAACAGCATTTTCTCACATGCACAGGCAAACGCGACACAATCCTGCTAATAGCCAGACATCCGATTCTAGTACCGCAGGTTAACCATCATAAGCGAAGAAGAAAAAAAAAGAATTGAATGAGCAGTTGATTATTTTTCTTAAAAATGCAAACAGAGAGAAAAAAAATATTATGTGCGGCTATTGGATATCCAAATCTATTATTTTTGAAACAGTGATGTCATCATTGTATCGGGCGCTGATTGTCAGTGTGTAATCTCCAGGGACAATGTCCTTGGTTGGATTTATTTCTAAAGTAGTTTTGTGCGGTTGATAAGGTCCAGCAGTAGATACCGGTAAATCAGTTGTCAAGAAGCGGTCTTTGCCAAAATCACCTGTGAGGTTCAACAATGATCCATTCTTGGATATCGACGAAGTTGCAAACATAGTGATGTTGGCAGGCTTGCCTGGTTCATCACCTTCCAAAAATGCATTGCTGTTGTTTCCATTAGTGCCAGTACCGTTCAATTTGTTATTATAAATGCTAACATCAACTGTGTCTCCTTTACCATTTTTGCTATCTATGCTCATCTTATCCTTTGAGGTGGATAGCGAAATAGGCAATTGGTTGATTTTTTCCTTGGGTATAACACCCAGCTTGTTTTCTGTCCATTCGGTAAACCATACGGAACCATCATTATCAAATGTGAATTTGAGAGGATTTGATGAATTGGCCCAAAGTGGATTTTTAGATGGTATGTGATATTCCACAAGTGTTTTGTTCTTTATGTCATAGGAGGCAATCGCATTTCCATAGTGTTCGTTGAACCATATCTTTCCATCCCTGTATTGGTTGTAGTAGGGCAATGTGGTTGTGTTGGCTGTTGACGGGAAAGAGGTTGCATATTCTTTTGTGTAACCTGTTTTGGGGTCCAACATCAGGAAGAGGCTTGATGCGTGGTCATTGGTCCAGATAGTTCCATTATCGTCCTCTGCCACACTTATTGGGACACTGTGTTTATGGGTCAAGTCATGAATGGTAAGAGTTCCCTCAGTTATGTCGTATTTAATCAACTGACCACCGACCGGAAAACTAACTGTTGAAAACCACATTGTTTCATTCGTGTTGCTTTTACTGCCATTCTTGGTGTTATCAGTAAATCCAAATCCATTGGAGATTGGACCCATGGTTTCGAATTTTAGTTGTTTTGATAACTCCAATTCCGAAATCCCTTTGGTAGTATTATTCTCTACTTTTAACGGGTCAAGGAATCCAAGTCTCTTTCCAAATACCTGAGTAAAATATATGTTGTTGTTTGAGTCAAAAACAAATGATAATGGGTAGCCCCCTTTGGCAAGTATTTTATAGTTTTCAAACTTTCCCTCTTTGGTAAAATACTTCCATATGGAGTTAGTTTTTTCATCCGTAAACCATAAATCACCATTTTTGTCAAATTTCATTTCCCAAATCATTGAGCCAAGTTCCCCTTGATTTTGAGGCCAATTGGGTATTTTTATGGTTTTAATAAAGGTGTTTGAATGGGGATTAAACACCAATATACTCCCACTCCAACCAGACGCTATCCATATGTTATTGTCTTTGTCTGCAACTAACCCAACCGGATGGTTGCATGGCACAGGAGTTACGAATTCGCTTACATAGTAACTAGAGCCTTGGGTTTTGCTTCCACAGAGGAATTGTTTTTCTTTTGCGCTCATCATCTGTATTTTATGCATTATGGCCTCTTCGCTAAAATTGGATGCTGAACTGTTGTTGCTTGATTTTCCGCCATCTGCCTGATTTTGCAGAGAGCCTGAGGAATTGGTTGTTGCATAAGCAAACAGGGAGCTGTCAGTATCACCAAAGGCACCATCAGGAAGGAGGTAACTAATCCCGAAAATCGTCAAACCAGTAATAATAAAGGCTGTCGAAATTTTGAATGTGTTGAAAAACATCAATTTTACTACAATTCAGTATTTTAAACTTATATTTATTATTGTACAACTATAGAACACAATAAGAAATTACACCATCTCAATCCAATAAAAGGTAAAAAAGTGTCTTCCTCCTATTGTTTTTATGTTTATGCTTAAAAATAGCCTGTGAAGGGTGATAACAAATTCCTATATAACCTTACCACCATACCTGAGACTAGATTTTGCAAATTTGAATAGTTAAAGGAAAAATCTTTTACTATGCTAACCACCTTTGAGAATTTGGATTCATCCTTAAAAAAGGGTTGAATTGAATAAAGTTTGGTTTCGGTAATTAAGTACAGCGTTATTTGTTTTAATTAATTCAATTGTAAGCAAGAAATCAAGAGTACAGAAACTATCTATTTTATTATTAACATACATCCACACAAAGCAACATAAAAAAACGGTTTTTAGTTGAACTGTTCCTTTTAATCATAAGGATGTAATCACGAGGAGAAGGTAATCTAAAAACAATTTTTTCAAATGTCTTCTCCACAGTATATTGTTATTATAACAATAGAAAATCATGATCAGGTTTATATTTTTGTTAGGCTTACCTAATCATGTCTATAAAATAGCTCTTTGTAGACTCAATAAATCAAGCATGAGCTTTACAAACCAATCCTGCATATGCCTAGTTCATTGGGATCGCAAATAATCTGGAATCAATACTCAGATAATAAAGGAGTGAATCAGTCACTGGAAATGACGTTGGCATCATATAATTCACTCCTTTATTATCTTTTTAGTGATGCTGATCATGTTTTTTTTCAATGTTACGGATCAATTGTTTTTTCTATTTTAAATAGTATGATTGGATAAACGGCTCTGTTCACTTAAGCATTTACCTGTTTTATATTTGTCTAAATGAAATGGTTTTTGAAATCCAAAAAATTCAATTTTAATAAATTAAGGACAGTTTAACCCGAATTCTCTTCAAATATTTTTAATTACTATATTCACAATAAAAAAGGCAATTAATTTTTCTTAAGTGAACAGAGCCGGATAAACTATCCAAATATTTATATACAGTGCAAAAAACTTTGAATTAATGTCAACTTTTGATAAAACCCTTGTTAGCACATATGATAATTCAAAAATGGCCATTGGTTTTTTAGCAGCCATTGTAGTGTTTGGTATTTTTGTGGTAGGTTATGATCAAGGGCAAATTTTCAGCCTCGTTCAGGGCAATCAGGCATTTGATATGAAATACTTGCATGAGATTACTCATGACATGAGGCATGCAGCAGGCTTTCCTTGCCATTAATCTTCTTCTTTATTCTTATTCTTCAAATAACGGAAATCGAAAGTAGATTTTGATGTTGAAATCGCTGCTCTTTGTTCTCATCTCTCTTGTTTCCGGGGCCATATCTGGTGTGGTTTTGGCCGGCATGAACTTAATCGTTGTCGAGCCATTTATCGACAAAGCCATAGGTTTGGAAACCTCCAAGGCTGTTGCGGCAGGCGAAAGTGTGGACACCAATGAGCAAAACTCATACAGGACATGGCAAAAGTCCGGAAGTTTCATTGCGGGCTCCATCTTGGGAATGGCGTTTGGCTCCCTCCTTGGCATAGTTTATGTTTTTGGCAGAAGCTATCTCCCTTTTTCTGGCGACATCAAGAGGGCGGTTTTCCTGTCACTAGTCATCTGCCTGGCTTTGTTTGTCATCCCTTTCCTCAAGTATCCCGGAAACCCGCCTGCTGTTGGAAACCCGGACACCATATACCTAAGGGAAAGCCTGTACCTTGGGTTCTTGGCAGTATCCGCAGTATCTGCCCTGGGTCTTGGGGTTTTGTTTTACAGGTTTAGGGGTGTACGCCATATCCGCATAGCCATACCACTGGTTTATGCCGTGATAATGTCCAGTGCGTTTGCTTTGTTCCCACCCAACCCCGACAAAATCACCATACCGATGGACTTGGTGAGTTCTTTCAGAATCGCGAGCGGCCTAACCATGGTCGGATTTTGGGTGGTTCTTGGTGTTGTATTTGGATTGCTTTGGTACAGGTTTAGGCCTCATGAGCTTTCCAGAAAAACCGCAATTTGATTTTGCGTGTTCTCATCTTTTATATTTTAGTTTATTTTTTCATCATAATCAAAAAGTGTTCGGGCAATAAAATTTTGTATAATTCTAAAAATAAAAAGCATCAAGATAAAAATAAATTTATTTGCAGTGGCATAATATCGTGCATCTTTTAGTAAAAACCCTCGAGAGCATTTCCAGCAGATATGCACCCAGTAGGATTTTGTCCTTTAATCCTGCACATGTGTTTAAAGCATTACAGTTAATTGAAGATGAGAAAACTGTAAGTAGAAGTTTGCTGTCCAAAGAACTTGGATTAGGAGAAGGTTCGATCAAGACATTGATAAAACACCTAAAAACGGAAAACATGATAATAACAACTACCAATGGAACAAGGATGTCTGATAAAGGAAAATCATTTTTAACTAAAATATCCATGCACATTGGTTCTGAAACAAGTGTGCCTCACTGCTCAATTTCAATTGGCAAATTCAATCACGCGGTTTTATTGAGACAGATGAAAATGGAAATTAGTTCTGGAATAGAACAAAGAGATATCGCAATAAAAATGGGAGTTAAAGGCGCTACAACACTAAAATATGAAAATGAAAAATTCTTTACAGTCAATACCGATTATGACGCCCTAAAAAATGAGCCCCTAATCATAAAACTTTTGGTAAATAAATTAAACCCACTCAATGATGATATAGTAATAATTGGAGGTGACGATTCAAGCTACATAAAGGCTGAACTTGCCACGAAATTGGCAGCACTGTACACACTCGAAAACCATGACAAACACTCCTGCAAGTAGTTAATCATATTTTTTGCACATATGAAAAAAGAAAGATAATAGGCAAAAAAATCTCTTCCAAATTGACAGGCTGCTTTATCTAGAACGCATTCTCATGCATGTTTTGTTAACTTGCTAACACCCACATAAGAGTTTAAAACAAATGGGTATACTCATTCCATATAGTATTTTCTTTCTATATTGTGGATATGGATTCGCTTATTTCCAATTTAGACAGAATCGACTAGGGATGGTAAGGCCACCGTCGAATTTAATTCTGCAGGCCATCTATCAGCACATCAGCTATTCAAAGATGAGAAATTGATGAGGGGTAAATTCCGCCACAAAAGTACTCACAATCTCCAGAAGACAGTAGACCCAAAAATGGTAGAAAGAGCAACAGGCAACACACAGCTTTCAGAGAAAGAATCAGCAAGGAATCCCAAATGTAAATTATCAGAACAGGGGCTGTTCACTCTATACACAAAAAACAAAACATACTTTCCATTTTCAATCGGGCACAGAATCAAATGGCAAAAAACTCAAAACTGGTGTATTTATCAAAGGGTTTGTTATAAAGACACAGAAAACATGGTTTTCATAGGCATTATTTGTATCCAGGGATGGAATACAAGACAATTGCCGGTTAGTCCACAATTTGCCAGAGTGATAAATGATTTATTGAGTGGTATCTGCACAGGCATAGAGAAAAGTCTTGGTCCAAGTTTAAGAGAATATGCAGACTAGTTTGAAGTCAGAGTCAAATAATTTTTTGAGAAGAGAAGATGTGACTGCGGCCTGAAGGAGGATAAGTCTTCTTTGTTTTCTTTGTCTAAAAAAAACATATAACTCAAAAAAAATAAATGAAGAGGAAATATCTTAGTCGGCCTTCACACCCAAAAAAAATATTTGGGCAAATGGCAATTGGGGGCTTTGACTTGGCATCAAACAGTCTCAAATCACTATTCCACAGGGTTGTTTTCTCACTTGAAATGGAAAATACAAAAGAGGAAGACAAAAAATCACTGGAACAAGATGCATTTCAAAAAGATATTGACTGAATCAAATGCGCAGTTTAAAAATCATTACAATGCATTCCATAAATAAATTACATATTACTTGTCTGTATTCTACGGGTGAGTTATTACATTTACAATATTTTGCAGCGTTAAGTATTGGACCTATCTTTGTAACGCGCTTTTACAAATAACCATCCTGGTTGTGAGGGCGAGGGGATAGGAAACACAGTAAAGGAACATGATTGTTATGTGCCTACTTTTTTCCAATCCCAGGTTTTGTATTCCTCAATAAACCCGCCAACCTGTAACCATATTCAAAATTGTGCTTCACATGGTTAATGCCATGGGTCAAATGCGGTTCAAATTTGCCGTCCAATATGTTTTCCATGTAAAAATGGACTTTTTTTATGGATATTTGCGAATGCCTTATTTGCTTCTCCGATAAAGGGCGTTTCAGTTCATTTTCAAGCTCTGATTTAAAATCTTTGAGATTATCAAAGTTGTTGTATTTGACAATTTTATTATAGTTATTGCAAATGTCATGTAGTTTTCTAATCTCCTTTTCAGGCAATGAGGATAGGGATCTTTCAATAGAGTCGCTATCTCTTTTGGTAATCTGATTGATTTTGAATACCATATCACTACGCATAAAATTTTTATTGTCCAAAACAGCACCAGGGCTGGAGTTAATTTCCATTGCCTCTCCAGCTTTAACATTTTTTTCTTTGTAGTTATTGGGGCTTTTGGTTTTTTTATCCTCCACCACCAACGATTCAGTACCCTCAGCAAAACTAATTTTTGATGGGTAAAAACACTCTTTATTTAACAAGCATTCTTTTTTAGACACATAATAAGGCTTTATTTGAAAAATTGAAACTTTTTTACCATAGGGGTCCACTTTAAGAAACAAGATAGTGACTATATCAACAATTAGATTCGGAATTTGGATTTTCATGGCATCCTCATATTTATCGTAATTATTTAGCACGTCATTGCAAATTTCAAAAATGACGTTATCAACCATCATCGAATTTGATTTTGGACTTTCCTGATTACCCTTTGTTTTATCAACATGTGTTGCCAAGAACTTGTAGGATGTAATGAAAAAATCATAGACTTCATTTTTAGCCATTACAGTATAACTAGACTGTAAATAATACGCGATTGTTTTCAATACAACAACAAATGGGCTGGATACTTTAACATCTACAAAATATGAAGAGAAGTTATTCGCTATTTTAACCAGGTCATCATGGTGTAAAGAATTGTCAGTGTTATAAACCCCACCCATCTCACTATAGCTATTTTTTAGCAAACTACCGTAATCTACAATAAAATCATCAGGCATTTTTAAACGATATCATGTTTGATACTATTTTGTTATTAAACATTAAAAAATAGAATAATTGAAGAAAGATATGCTATATTGTATTAGAATGAATGAATGACATTACAGACAAAATTATTTTTTAGACTTTTCATCAGAATCTTCGTTCAATGCCCAAGGGAACCACCTACCAATTATTTTACCCCAATCAACCTTAAAGGTAAAAAATAACACCAGTATTAGAAACGCAACTGTTAACACAGTGACAACAATTGTAGAGAACTGATTACTACCATCAGAAACAGAGAGAACCTCTTCCATTATAGGTCTGCCTAAAAAAACAGTTCCCCACACAATCACCTCACCCAAAATAAACTTTCCAAGGAAGGTAGCAATAGCAAATTTTTTTGCGCTGTATTTGGCAAGTCCTAAAGGGATGTAGACCAGGTCATCAGGTATGGGAGTCAAGGCCGCAAGAAAAGCGCCTATGCCACCATATTTAGACAAAAGTTTTTGAAGAGGCTGCATTTTTGTTTTAGTTTTAGTACTTAGGATGTTCCGGCCGTAATAACTTGCTATAAATATAATAATTTTAGCCAATACCGCTCCCAAAGCACTGGATAGGGCAATTAGGTGTGGATCAAAATCTTTATTTAATGCGGAAGATATCAGAATAGGAAAATAAGGTACGGGAATAAATACAATAATACTACCAATGAAGCTAATTACCAATATACCAATATAACCTGAATCACTGTAAAAGGAAGAAATGTCATGGAAATTAATCAAACAAGAAAGTATAAAATTAACAAATATAACTACTTTATTAATTTATCATATATTTATAAAAGATAACAATATTAGGGAAAAAATCATATTATTATGTCACATGTTTAAAAAGTATATCAACGCGTTAAACTAGAAACAATCAAGGTAAAAATTATTGCCTCAATAACAAAGATGGGGAAATCAACTACAAGGCTTTTAACAAAACAAACAGAACAAGATCATACCTGAGGATAACATACAACTTCATTTACTCAGACAAAACTATAAAAAAACAAAAAAGAAAAATAATGAAGGACTATTGAGCGGGTGGGGTGGTGGTATCTAGTGTTTCCCCACCGGTTGCTGCTAGGTCACCAGTTGCGTTTAAAGCAGCATCCCCAGTAACATGGTTTGACAAGTCCAGAGTTTTATTCGCATCCGTCAAAACTACATCGACTTTCACACTTGTCAAAGCCGGATCTGTAAACGTAGAAGCAAACTGAATATTATTGGACGGACCGGCCAAAATAAAGCCACCTCCCGCGGTAGACGTTTTCACCTTGGTTCCGTTTGGTGCATATACTTCCATAGCCCCGTTAATCTTGGCATTCACCAATGTGGGATCATTAGTCTCATAGTGAACAACAGTTTTAACCTGGTTTTTTGTTTTGTCTGTCAATGGAGCAAAATCGATTGAATTTAAAGTGATAGTAATCTTATCTAAAGATTGTGCATATGTGCTGCTCAATATGCTAGCTCCAAAAAAAAAGGCAGAACTAACAACTATTGTCGCTGAAATCAAAATCAAGTTCTTATAATTCCTTGATAAATTCATGAACATTAAATAAAATCTTAATACAATAATATAAAAACAATTATGTTAATATTTTATGATAACATTAAAGTATATTTTCATAATAGTAAAAAAAAATAAGATTTTTTAGGAAAAAAATATCTTTAACAATAAATAAGATGATTATCTATCACCATATGCTGTCTCTGCATGTTGTGTTACATCAAGCCCCAAATCTTCTTCATTCTCATTTACCCTCAATCCTATAACATAGTCAATTATTTTCAATATTATAAAAGTTCCAACAAATCCCATAAGTGCAGCAACACCAACACCAACACCTTGAATGATTAACTGCATTGGACTGCCACTATATAACCAACCGACAGGGCCTGCAGGGTTGATAGTTTGGCTTGCAAATATACCTATAGACAAGGATCCCACTATACCAGTAATGCCGTGAACAGAGCTTACGTCTAAAGCATCATCAATCTTTAACCTCTCTTTCAATAAAACAATACCGTAGTATGATGCAAACCCTAAAACAATACCCAAAATAAACCCATGTTGACCACTAATAAATCCTGCAGCTGGTGTAACACCGGCTAAGCCCGAAATAGCACCGTTTATCATAGCACTAATTGTGGGCTTTCCATTTCTTTTCCAGCTAAGGAACACCCACACAAGGGCACAGGTAGAAGCGCCTATTTGAGTTACCACAAATGCATTAGCAGCAAGAGCACCCGATGCCAAAGCGCTTCCTGCATTAAACCCAAACCACCCAAGCCATAAGAGGGATCCACCAATTGCAGCTAGTGGAATGTTATGTGGCACCATTATTTGGGGACCATAATTTTTACGCCGCCCCAACACTAGTGCCGCGGCTAGTGATGCCAATCCTGCACTGGTATGTATAACAATACCTCCTGCAAAATCAAAGACGCCTATTTGCGCTAGCCAACCACCTCCCCACACCCAATGAGCGAGAGGATAGTAAATTACCAAACTCCATACGATTATAAATACAAAAAAAGCACTCCATCGCATGCGTTCAGCAAAAGCACCTGTTATTAGTAATGGTGTGATCACGGCAAACATCATCTGATATGTAGCAAAGGTAACTCCAGGGATTGTTGGGGCCCATTTAACCGAATCACTAAACGGTACGTTATCATAGAAAAACCATGAGAGATCGCCTATAATGCCACTAACGTCAGGTGCAAATACTAGAGTAAACCCGACGACGAACCACAAAACAGATAACATTGCCATTCCAGTCAATGTTTGCATTATTACAGATAAAGAATTTTTTAGCCTGAGCATTCCCGCCTCAAAAAAACCTAAAGCAGGTGTCATCATAAAGACAAGCCCGGTTGCGACAAGCATCCATGTTGTATCACCAGTATCGATTGCCAACGGTCACAGAAGGTTTTTGCTAGATAATAAAGTTTTTCTTTTTATACTTAAAAATTTACATCAAAATATAAAAAAAAATATTATTATCATAAAATTCTATTTTTTTGATAATATATTTATCTTGTTTATCGTATATTTACCATTAAAAGCAATAAATAAGAATGCCATACATAACCTAGAAAGATAGAGTAAATTGATACTATAAATCATCCCATTGTTGTAAAACGTGACACAGTAATGGTTGAGTGCTAAAAATGTTATTTTATACAAAAATACAGCATATTTTATCACAAGAATATGCATTGTGTGTACAGATAAGCACATTGGCAAATAGAAATATCATAACTGCATTATATGGTTTCATTTCATTAATAGGTACAACAAGCACCATATTTTGCATTATCTTGATGGTTATTTCTACTGAGTTTTCATATGGATGAAAAAAACAAAAATGACTATCGCTAAGAATGTTAGTGCTACAATGAATAACAGGACTTTAATCAATCTTTGGTGATTGTCAAATAACAGAATTAAAAGGTAATTGTGTTAGGATAGAAACAAAGCGCAGAGGAGTCAATCCAATAGATTTTTTTCACCCATTACTGGAAAACATGGGATTAACGGGTCACTAATGAAGGTAAATCCATTTACACATATTGCATGCTCAGATATAGACGAGGTTATAAAAAAAGGTAAAGCCAAAATACACATTAAAGAGGAGATAAAATGATGGTTACAATCCAATATTTGATAAGATATGCAAACTGTGCAAAAACGATAGAAATGCTTGTAAGAATGACAGTTTAATAGAAATAGCAACAATGAAGGCTTTGCTGAATATGTCCAACATCATTGATGAAAATACAATTAAAATACCTTACTAAAATAATTGCAATCTTTAAAAAGCAATGATTGAGGAGTATCTCCCAGAAGAATTGTATCGCATGTTCTGGTGAAAATAACACAAATAATCTAACACTTGTGGAAGAACTTAACATAATAATCATGTTACTATATAATTGGCAACAGAGGAGGCAGGAGGTTTGTAGAGCCAACAGGACTAATGAAGGATTTTCGCCCGAGTAAAAAACGGACCTGCATAACCTATAAGGAAAAAAACTTGGACATGGTTTCCCATGGCAACAAAGCAGTGAATAACAATAAATTATTAACAAGATTTTTCATGACGATCAACAACACATAAAAGTACAAAAAAGTCATTTAACAGTGGCATTATTTAATTATATGTAGGATTTCTAATTATAATTATTATAATACTAATTAAAGGATTACTTTTATAACAAGAAAAAAATACCAACTATATGAATAATTTAGTCAAAATGGCAATATTTTTGGTGGTTGTTTTCACAGTCGGGAGTTTACAACACACAATCGGTCAGACTGCGGCCGCGCAATTAGATCCCATTGTTACATCACCCCCAACCACCACTGCCCCAAAAGCGCAAGATGCTCCAGTTCAACCAAGTCCTCCAGTTCAACCAAGTCCTCCAGTTCAACCAAGTCCTCCAGTTGACAAAAATACAATCATTAAAGAAGGTTTGACAAATATTTTTGATATTTATCAAGTATTGGCGGGCAAAGACACAACAAGCATAGACGTTATGCTGAAATTAAACAATTTAGAAAAAATATTGATTCAGTTGATGAGATAAACCACTATTTTTTATTTTAATTTTACAATTATTTTTTTTTAAGAAAGTTAATAAGATTATGATTATGTGTAGATATAATTTTCGAATATACTAAAAAAATAAAAAATTAGGAAGTTCCAAGCCCATAGGGTTTGGTTTTTACTGGAATGCTATCTGCACCTAGTGGGGGGATTGCATTGGATGGGTTGCTAAGGTCGGTAATGTTTAATGATTTGCTTATAGCGTGGTCTGGACCGTCAACAACAACCAAACCTGCTTGACCTTTAAACAATTGTGCATAGTCATGGTTTACAAAGGCGTAAACTCCCGGTTGGTCAAATACTATATCAACAATAGCATCATTAGAACCGCCTACTGTATAGGTTTGTTTGCCAATTCCATTTACAACACTACCATCGGTTACCCTATCTAAAGATTCACCAACCATATGGAAGTTAATTGGCCAATCTCCGTGATTCAATAAGAAGAACCTTACATGGTCGCCTTGGTCAAAGAACAATGGTGTTGCATTTTTGGTTTTGGTAATAACTGGATCATAACCAAAAGGTATACCATTTATCCAAGCAGATGTGCTATTGTGTGCAAACATAGCTTTTGCATCATAGTTGCCGTCTTTGTCAAGGTAATACTCTGAAAATTGGAACAAAACTTCTTTTGCTTTAGGAGATACAGACACATCGGATCCATTAAGGCCACTTACAGTGGTGTAGTCAGTATAACCATTTCTGGGGTCAACAAGCATAGTTGCCACCATTCCTGAAAATACATGTTGATCCATACCTAAAACACCATTGCCTTCACAATGAACTTTATAGACACCTGGTTGAGTAGCTATAAATGTAAAGTTCTTTGATGCTCCAGGGTTGATTGGGCCAAAGTTAGGAACTGCACTTATGGTTGAAGCATGGCTATCATAACTGTGAATTAATGTATTATTGGTTGGATTCTGGATTGTAACATGTACAGTATCGCCCTGGGTCAAACGAACTGTTGGTCCTGGAATTGTACCATTCCATGTCAATGCCTTAACTTGCTGGCCATCAGGTAAAGTGAAATTTTTTTCGACAGATACATAAACAAGATTAACAGTTTTGCCGGCTGGTTGTGCTTGTTGTACTGGTTGTGCTTGTGAATATGCGTTCATATTGACACCGGGTAATAAAACCAACCCAGACAATAGAACAGCAGATATAGCGATAATTGCTAATGTACTCTTCATTAATAGTACTTAACTAGTAGATATTATATAATCTTTTCATTGTATAACAATACTTTACAAAATTCATATACCATATTATGGTAATATTTTTAGTACACCTCACATATGTCGATTTTTCTAGAAATGTGTTGAGAAAGGCATATAATCAATAATCATGCCCTCTACAGTAAGATTATCTTTCGCAGGAACTTAACAATTATAATCATCATTTATAAATTGAATATTGCATATATTACCATACTTATTCTTCTTCTTTAGATACATTGATAATTTCATTTCCAACAATAAAATGGTGTTTTACAATAAAATGCAAATAATGCTTTATTAGTTGCCGTAAAGATGTTTTTGATACAATCCTTAATTGTTTAGGCGGGCCTCTCCAAATAAATACGATGGATTGTTGCTTTATGAACCAAAATGGAAGAAAACAACCGTTGTTTGCTTAAACTTTCCGATTACGTCTCAAGATAGGAAAAATGTCAACTTTACAGGATCCCTTTGGATTGAGGTGATTTCTAAGCTAATATCGCTTATTCATTAGGATGTAATACAAAACATTATGCAAAATACTTTTGTTTTTTATTTATGCCCTTTTCCAATATCCACAATAAAGATAGCACCCTCCATGCTATCATGTTATGCATAGAGTTTGGATGGACGAATACACTAATCACACTGTAGGTTTTTTTCCAACAAGTTTTTTGTGAATTAATGATCCATATTGCAATGCTTTCTTTGGGTACATAGCAGACTCTTTTGGCACTCCAATATTTAGGGCAATTTCCCGTATAATGTGCTTTCTTAAAAAATCGTCAGGACCTTTGATTTTATATCCTAGTGGGATTGCTTTTGCGTAATCAATAAAGCTATTAGTCAGGAAGGGTTGGACAGATTTTACCCCGCTTTCCATAATCACGCTTGAAACCTCTTTCATTAGGTGAAATTCATTAGTTAGTTTTTCTTCCATGAATTCAGATATCGAGCTGCATCCACTGTCAAAATAAAATCTGTATTTGTCATATCCACAAAATAACTCATCTAAACCATTAGCTGTCAAAAAAAAACTCCCCAAATTATTATCTTTAACAATTTTGCTCAAGTGAAAAAAAGCTATGCAGTTTTCTATATGCGAAAGGCAATTGCAAGATATTGTAGACCTGACATATTCTACACTTTGAGCAAAATCCACATCATTTAATTCATATACAAAGTGGTTTTGAGAATCGGAAAGAAGGTGGGAAATGGTTTTAGAAAATGACAGATCATGCGAATGCGGAAAGCCAATAGTTACTAAACATATTTGTTTTTTCAAGTCTTTACAAATTTTGGCCAACAATGTGCTATCCACCCCCCCTGAAAAAGCTATAGCAACCTTATCATAATTTTTAATTGCAGAATTAACAGTCAAATATAGGATATCACGCAGCTCTCCATGTAAGGACATTTGTCCTTTTTTTTAAGCATTGTTCAAAATATATTTGTAATAATTTAATAGAGATCAAATATATTATTTAAGAGGTGGATAAAGATTTAAGGTATATCAGTGATAAAAAAAGCTTTATTAAAAATAGAACAGGATACTCCTTATCAAAATTATTTGATTTTTTAGAGTTAAATTACCAACATAATGCTCCAATAGTCAACTCTAGCTTGAATGTGGATTTCAAGATAGGGAATAAATATATTAAAATAATAGAAAACGATGATGATTTAATAGAATTCAAAAGCATTAATGAAAAATTCCCATTTATTGATTTGGTTGCTATAGGAAAATCATCCTTTATGGGAAAAATTGATGAGTTAGAGAGCATATTTTTCTTTGACAAACAGAATAAACAAATAGGCTCAATTTTTATAGAAGACCCATCCCTGTCATTTGATTATGCCCACATTCTACCAATGGTGGAAAAATGCTCTATCATTCATGGGCACACATCAACCGTAATGATAGAAATAATAGGAGAAATGAAGAATAATTTAGTTATTGATTTTTCGGAAGCAAAAAAAATAATTAAGGAAGCACTAAAGCAAATCGATCACAAATTTTTCATTAATCGAAAATACCTAAAGAAAGAGGAAGATGGTCATTTTTTTATTGAATTTGATGGACCTAAGGGCTATTTTGACCTAAAAGTGCCCAAAAATACCACATTCTTACTTGAGGGAGAAGCAACTGTGGAAAACCTGTCTACAGAAATAATAAAAATGCTCTCAAATACAATGCCTGCTAATATCCAAGCACTAGGAGTGTATATTTATGAAGGAGTTAGCAAAGGGGCCCATATTTTATCAAACATCAAAAAAACAAAGGAAGATTAATAACTAATTAAAAAAGGACATTAAAATCGAACATTGAACATTAAGGTTACAGAAAAGGCATGGTCTTCTGAGATTGAGAAAAGAATCTTGGATCAGTGGGATAAAGATAATGTTTATGAAGGTAAGGATGATGATAACCTCACAGAAATTAATGATTTCTTCGTTATAGATACACCACCTCCCTATCCTTCTGGAAAGCCATGGCATATTGGGGCAGCAGCACATTATTCTCAAATCGACATGATAGCACGAGCAGTAAGATCTAACGGGTTCAAGGTCATTTTTCCCATAGGAATAGACAGAAATGGAATACCTGTAGAGATCTACACGGAAAAAAAATACAAAATAAGGATGAGAAACATGAATAGAAAAGAGTTCTTGAAACTTTGCGAGAGCACTCTGGATGAAACGGAGATTGAATTTGTAGGTATCTTAAAGAGCCTTGGAATCAGTGCCAATTTCAAAGAAAAATATCATACAGATTCAATCGAATACAGGACACTAACACAGTCAACATTCATCAAAATGTGGAAAAAGAATCTGATATATTTGGGAGATCGACCCAACAATTATTGTATTGATTGCGGTACAACTATAGCTGATGCAGAAATTACCTATGTAGACATTGAAACAAAATTGGTTTATATCAAGTTTTTCCTAAATGACAGTTCAGATTTTATCATAATAGCGACCACAAGACCCGAACTGCTTTTTGCTTGTCAAGCAGTAATTGTAAACCCTGAAGACGAAAGATATAAAGAAAAACAAGGGGATAACCTAAGGATACCAATTTTTAACAGAGAGGTAAAAATAATTGCTCATAAATCTGTGGATCCCAATTTTGGTTCTGGAGCAGTAATGGTATGCAGCTTTGGTGATCTTAATGATGTGCAATTATTTAGAGAACTTGGCCTGAAAGAAATAAAATCTATCAATTCTAATGGAAAGACAACAGAACACGCCAAGCAGTTTTCGAACCTTTCCACAAAAGAAGCTAGAAACAAAATCACCGAAGAACTAAAGGCTCAGGGATTAGTAAATGAAATCGAAACAATATTTCACAGGACGCCTATTTGTGAAAGAAGCAGAACTCCAATAGAAATAATATCATTAGAAGACTATTATTTAAAACAAATAGATTTTAAACCCAAGTTATTGGAATATTCAACCAATATCAAATTTCATCCAGAGACGCATAGACAGATTCTCATAAATTGGATAAATTCAATTACAATTGACTGGCCGATTTCAAGGAGAAGGTTTTACGGGACAGAGATCCCAGTCTGGTATTGCAAAAAATGCAAATATCCAAATGTCCCCGAACCCGGAAGATACTACAGGCCATGGGAGGAAAAACCCCCTTTTGATAAATGTCAGAATTGTAATGATGATGGGAATGAATTTGAAGGGGAAGAGAGGATATTTGATACATGGATGGATTCCAGCATAACCCCACTATACATTACCAAATATAACAAAAACGATGAATTCCATGAAAAAACATACCCTACAGCCATCAGGCCTCAAGGAAAAGACATCATAAGAACGTGGTTATACTATACGTTGCTCAGATGCATATACCTTACAGAAAAGTTACCATGGAAAAGTGCTTGGATTATGGGATATGGAGTTGATGACAAAGGTGAAAAGATGAGCAAGAGCAAGGGAAATGTAATTGATCCCCTGCCAATAATACAAAAATATGGGGCCGATACATTCAGGCTTTGGTCAGCAAGTGAAGCTAATTTGGGATATGATTTCAGATGTTCTGAGCAAAAAATTATGAATTCGCAAAAATTTTTATCAAAGTTATGGAATATTGGAAGGTTTATTTCCAATTTTGAAATAATAGGGGAGGATAAAAAGCCAGAAAAACTCAATTCAACAGATGAGTGGATATTAGCAGAGCTAGACAATATTTCCAAAAAATGTATCGAGGGATACAGCGAGTTGAACTTTTTTATCCCATCAAACACAATAAGAGAGTTTACATGGAACATCTTTGCAGCCCATTATATTGAACTTGTAAAATCAAGAGTATATAGCGAAATCAAAGATGAAGAAAGAAAATCAGCACTATATGCAATTCACAAATGTTTTAAAAACATTCTACTGCTGTTTGAACCAATTTGCCCATTTATCACGTATGAGCTGTGGACAAAAATTTATCAGAACAATGACATCATCAATCAAAAAAGGTTTCCCAAAACAACTAATAAACATCAAGAAATGACCCAGTTCACCCAAAAAATAATTCAATTTAATTCAGAAATTTGGAACAGGAAAAAAGAAACGATATCAGCCATTACAAACAAACCACTTTCATTAAAAGACCCAATAAAAATGAGAATACCGCGTGAGTTAGAGCCGTTTAGTCGGGATTTAGCAGCAATGCACAATATTATTGATGACACCAAAAACTAAAAAATTTAAAAAAACCAATTTGAAATTGAAGAATGTATTTTAAATAAGAAAAATATGCATATACTGTTATTCCGAAATTTTGTTTCCACTAAAAATATCTAATACATCTTCAGCTATATCCATAACAATTCGAGAGTCCAAACTTGGCTCTAGAGTGACTAATAACATTTTCTTATCCAGGTAAAAAGTCAACAATGATAATTTTTCGCGCTCTACATATACAAAGCGTGCTTGTCCCATAGTATCATCAAAACGTCCACGCATAGATTTTCTTAAAGCTGTGTGTGTTAGGTACAGTTCTTCACTAGGTTGATCGACTATAGAATCAATTCCATGACGCATGCCTCCAGCTAACAGTAAACCGGCTTCATCAATTAATCCGGCATAGCGGATATCATCATTTAGCGCAAAAATAGCATCAAGTATTTTTTGATAATCCATGAGTAAATAAAAAAAGCACCATTTATTGAATGTTGAGATTTGAACTCAATTTCTATTGATCAATACAACCCAAAAAACATCTTTATTTTAAAGTACACGAATAACACATATTTACTCACAACAAAAATTTTGTTATAAGTGTACTTTCGTAATCTTGTTATTCTATAACGAAGAAATGACATATTTTATAATTTATTGTTTTATTAATTAACGTAACAGGAAAAAAGGTATAGAAAAAAAGGTATAGAAAAACCCTAAGGTGGGGAAATTTCTCTTACACTTAGGTTTTTCACGTCAATGTTTGAAGTTCCGTCCCAGCGAAAATCTGCTATAGGTCCACCCCATGAAATAAGTTGATCTGGCTTGCCACCACATTCTTCACCATCCTCTCCAAGTCCCGCACTATCGGTATATCCATAGATTTTTGTCCACACATCATTAGCATTTGGATCAACCCAATTTTCCAATTTCACAGCATCCTTTCCGTTTACTACAGTATTGTAGATAACAGCTTTATACCCAATCCACTTGCCCACTATTGACGATTTTAGGACGTTTGTTGTGGGTGTAAATGAATAGCCTCCAGAATGCCATTGCTCCTTGGAAAACCTGCTACTTCCATCCTTGTATATGCTCCCCTTGTATGCGGTTCCTTCACAAGGTATATCAGAATGGTGACCTCCACGACCATACCAGGTGAAATGGAAATCACTGTCTGAAGCAGAGTTGATTTTTACATAGCCAGTCAATTCTATATTCTTCCAGTCATTTGGAGCCTGCATATACCCTTGAGTAGCTAGTTTAGATTGGTCGTACGTTTGAATTTTACTTTCGTCGTAACCAGTGCTCGTGAAAACATTCATCCTTACCTGAGAGTCGGTCACTTTCCAGCTGCCATCAGCATTTTTCTTAAGATCTGTTTTTGGATCGTATCTCGGGTCATTAGTTGGGTCTGCCATGTTCATAAACCACTTTTCCCCGTTAGGCTTATCATTGTAAATTTTCGTCACCCCAAACACGTCCTTACCAGGCTGGTGTTGGTGTTGGTGTTGGTGTTGGTGTTGGTGTTGGTGTTGGTGTTGGTGTTGGTGTTGGTGTTGGTGTTGGTGTTGGTGTTGGTGTTGGTGTTGGTGTTGGTGTTGGTGTTGGTGTTGGTGTCGGTGGTGTTGTTGGTGGGCATGGGCATTGAGTTGGCGGTTGTGTTGGTGTTGGTGTTGGTGTTGGTGTTGGTGTTGGTGTTGGTGTTGGTGGGCATGGGCATTGAGTTGGCGGTTGTGTTGGTGGTGTTGGTGTGTGGTGTTGGTGCTGGTGTTGGTGTTGGTGTTGGCGTTGGCGGGCATGGGCATGCTGATTGTGACTGAATTTGAACTTCGGTTACGGCTGCCCACGGATTTTCGGTGTTTCCATTAACAGTAATTCTCACGTATTTAGCTTGAAGTGCAGAATCTGGAATAATATAACGCTCAAAGGAGTTAGTTTTTCCGCTACTGGTAGCAAAAAATGTGTTATCAAATTTACTACCATCATTAGAAGTAGAAACAATAAAGTTGTATGTCCTAGCGTCACCCCTATACCAGGAAATGTCTATCCCACAAATGGTATCACCAGAAATGGGATCACTGGACTTGAGCTCGTATTGAATAAAAGATCCGATACCATAGTTTGCCCACCTGGTGTTGAAGTTTTTATCAATGGTTTTATCCGGTGTTGTGTTGTCACCTTCTAAATCATATCCACTTGCACCAACCTTGTCTATTTGTCCTGGTGCGCATCCAGGCGGCAAAGTAGAGCTTGCAGAAGATGATGGCGTGGTTCCGGCAGAAAAGACAGGAATTCCATCAAAAGGCTCCGCGGCATAAATATTCGCCACAAGGCCGGGTATTCCAGGCATGGCAGCAACGCAGAGGAATGCCACAACAAGCGATACAAAAAACAAATAACGGTTATATTTTTTCATTGATATAGGCCTCCCTTTGAAATTTTACGCTTTTGTAAAGTTAAACTAATTTTTACAAGTAATAGTGCACTATTTATACTCATTTTAAAAAGATAAGGTAATTTGGTATATATGGGACGCTTGCTTATATTATAAAAAAAACATCACATAGTCAGTTCTTTAAATTTTAGGTTTAACAATTCCGGGTATTATAAAACTACTGAACTAGTACTATGGTTTTCAATATAAAAAAAAGCTTGTTAAATAGAATTATATAATAAAATTTTATAACAAAATAAAACGTATTCCATAAATAGAAACAAACACAGATTAAGGTATAAGTTGTTTCAATCGATTAATAAAAAAAAAATTATGGTTTCAGCCATTGTCATTACTTTTGCATTTAGCATAGGGATAATAAACACAGATTTTAGTTTGAAGGCGGCTTTTGCGGAGCCGCCTATCGTTCCAAAGGCAAGCTTGGTGCACAATGGCGGAATAGCAGATCTAGTGCCTTTTATTAACGTACAGAATACAGTACTAACAAAAATAAATACTCCTGCGTTGGAGCCAAGTGAGGATTCAGTTTTATACACAATACACAATGGGGATAAAATCTCATTTAACTTTGAAAAAACTCCGGCAAGGGTGGATGCATTTCTTATAGATTACGAAGCAAACCTCAACACAGTGTATGCGCTTCAAAGATCAGGAGATGCAGAGTTTACAGCAGATGTGCCTACCCCCGGTTTGTTTAATGTGGAAGTCCACGCCTTATACCCAGATGGAAGATACACATCATACACAAAACTGATAAAGGTAGCAGATGATAATGTAAATCTCCTGGATTTAGTGCCATCCAAAAATACATGTGGAAATGAACTAAAATTAAACAAAGTTTGGGCTGAGGGAAATGTAGAAAATTTAGTAAAAGCCGGTTTAAACCAATCACTGTTTAAGGACATTTCACTAGGGGTACAGAATGAGCTTTACGTAGAGTTAGCCGAAAATGACAAGGTATGCGGATTACAAATGGGACTAGCAAATGCAGATAACGGTATCAACTTTTTTGCAATCCAGATTTCAAATGGCGGCGGCAATCAATACGATGAGCCCATAGTATTTTCCAATACTGGTTTTGGCCAATCTCCAGAGATCTACAGGTATCCACCAGTTTCAGGTGCGGACGGTATGAAAGTCATACCGCTTGGAAGCACTCCTGAAAAGGGATTGGGGGTACAGGACATAAAGGTTCTTGGAAGCTAGAAACACTCAAATTGAGTAGAACATTTTTTCTTTTCCATACCTTTTTTTAACAACGCAACACTCATGAAGCGCACCTCTCCAAAGGTGAATATCGGACGGGTCTTTAATCTAACCATTATTTTTTTTAAAAAAAAATAAATACAACACGTTGAATTTGTTAAAATATTTATAGAGATTTAACAAGGGTGTCAGTTAATCAAGCATCACGTTTAAATCATCAATACAAAACATAAATGCATCCCTCAACCCTAGGTGTAAAATTTGCACAAATATAAATCACAATTTTGAAAGATTTCAAAATTCACGAGGAATATAAATCAAGATCATTCAGCGAATCCATGTATCTGCGTATGTTTTGTGCCAAATCATCGGTTTTTGTTTCTTTACCAATGAAAATCAATAACACATGGTCCTTGACAGGGAATAGCAATATTTTCAATTTTTCATAAACATAGTTGACAGAGTTTAAATTGCCAAATGACGGGGAGAGCATTTTTCGAAGGTCTGCCACATAAACAGATTGGGAATAAACCATTTCCAGGTTTCGACCTTTAAAAGTTTCATCTACAGCTGCACGTTGGTTGCTTGCACGGAGATGACCAGATTTTTCTATAATTCCAGCAAATAAAATATTATCGTCCAAATCAAGCACGTTTTTTGTGAATTGTCCAGCATTCATAACTTTCTAAATTATTAATTAGCATATAGTCTTTATTAATTTTCCATAAAAAACTTCTAAATAAATCAATCGGAACGAAATAATCATATAAGTCTTACATAAATTAAGGTTATGGCTAATGACGCATCATCATCGTCTACTTCTGCAGACACTATACCATTCCCAACATTGACAATTTTGTATTTACCTGCAGAAGCTGAAGTAGCTATAGAAGAAATAAGCCAAAAATATAACAACATGACAGTGGAAGACTGTAAAGGTTTTTTCCACCATGGAAAGGAAAAGGACTATAAAAAAATCACGATTTGGAGTCAAGGGATTGATAGCCTTTGGTTCAATGCGATAATTGCAAGAATAAAAGACCTTTCTAATTTAGAATCCATTCCAATAGTTTCTGGCGGAATAATGTATTCCATATAATTATTAAAAAAATCAAGCTATACAGTCAGTTTGTGTATACCTATGAAAACAGAGGTTGTGGTGGGCACTTCAACTGGAATATCCAAAGAGTTGTATAGATAAATGTTAATTAGAGTATGCGAATACAACAGGTTGGAAAGATTATCCGGAACTATAGAGTTGTACATACACATGCTTCCGGGCTTTGACAAATTAGAAATGAGGTTAAGATTTATTGGAAAAACATTGTTGTCAGCAGATGAACCAACTATATACAACACAGGTTTATTATTATTATCACAAGGAAGTTTGGCCAAAATTGTACCATTTGAAATTTTCATGGGCATAGAACTGTAAAGCGGAACATAATCTTTTGATTGAATAGACATCGGATAGGGAAGAACCAACAGAGATTGCATATTTTCCGTATTGCTTTTAATTGGAGTATCATCAACTTTCATCATTGGTATTGTTTTGTTCGGTGAGTCAGATTCCAGAATGGGCAAAGGTATTGTTTTGTTCGGTGAGTCAGATTCCAGAATGGGCAAAGGTATTGTTTTGTTCGGTGAGTCAACTTCAGATGAATTTTGATCAATACCGCCAGTTAGATAACCGTACCTAGAAGATGAAGAGTTATCCAACAATCCATCATTAGCACCATTATCGTTTGATTGATTAATGGCAGGCAATGAAAAGTTCTCAATTCCACCCGTAACCGAATTGACTAAAGAAGAACCTTTCAATGAATCCATTAATGACAGCGCTTCATCACTGGATGATTTAGCAATATCAAAAGTGTTTTCGGATTCATTATCTTGCCCAAAAGAATAATCCATGAAATTAAAGACTAATAGGAAAGATAACAATATGGAACAGCTTAACAGAAAAAAATTGGGATTATTGAAAGATAACAATATGGAACAGCTTAACAGAAAAAAATTATTTAATCTTTTCCTTTGACAATTTACCAAGTAAAGTCTCTTTCAGATCATCAATATTTGCAATAGGAGGGCTACAGGCAAAGTCTTTGCATACTAATACAAACTCTTCAGTAGAGGGCGAATTTTTGTTTATCAAGGATTTATTCTGAAATAAAGAATATTTTTCCAAACTTTGCAAATTGCAATTTTTGTCTATAATCGACAGGATCCCATTAGGAACAAATGTTTTATTTATAAAATCAAGCATGGCAGATTTTTTGGAGTGAGCATCTTTTGAAACAAGGGTTATTTCCAAAGGTTTTTTTATATAAAGATAGGCTGAAGACAGCAAACAGCCAAAACTAAATGGATTTTCTGCTGCGGACAATAAAGAAACTTTCATCATTTTTTCAGCAATGTTTACATAATCATTATTTCCCGTAATGTGATAAAGTCTTATAAAGTTTGAAACAGAAACGGAATTACCGCTAGGAATAGCCAAGTCATGAAGAATTTTATTTCTGATAGGGAGTGATTCATGAAAATTAGATGTGTAATAAAAGTTGTTTTCACCAGAATCCCAGAAGTTTTTTATCAAATAATCAGTATATTGAACAGCCAATTCCATATACTGAGCATCAGGTTTTATCTCAAATAAATCCAAAAGTGCATTGATGTAAAAAGCATAATCATCTAAATATGAAGGAATCTTCGCCGAACCATTTTTATAAATACGATAAAGAGATCCATCTGATGATTTCATTTTTGTTTCAATGAACTTTATTGCATTTACAGCCGTATTCAGATAAAGTTCATTGCCAGTAATCCTATAGCCTTTTACAAAGGACGAAATAGAAAGAGCGTTCCATGAAAGGATAGTCTTGTCGTCCTTTTGCGGTCTAATTCTTTTTTCCCGGGCGTTAAAAAGCCTTAAGGAATTTTCATCTATGATGTTTTTGATGTCGTTTATATCAAGGTTATATTTTTTTGAAAGGTGAGGGTAGGAAGACTTTATATTCAAGATGTTTTTTCCCTCAAAATTTCCCCCTTGCGATACATCATAGTATTCACAGAAAATATCCAAATGTAAAGGATTTTGTATGATTGAAGAAATTTCCTGTTTTGACCACAAATAGTATTTGCCTTCCTCGCCTTCTGAATCTGCATCTTCTGCAGAAAAAAAACCACCGTCTTCGTTTAAAAGGTCTCTTAAAATATATCCCAATGTTTTTTCGACAGCTATTTTGAATTTTGCATCCTTTGTAATCTGATACACTTCTGAAAATAAAGCAATCAGCAACGAATTATCATATAGCATTTTTTCAAAATGCGGAACAAGCCATTTCTGATCGGTAGAATATCGAGAAAAGCCACCACCAAGATGATCATGGATTCCACCATACAGGATTTTTTCACCTGTAAGTACCACAAAACCTTTGAATTTTTCGATTTTTGAAATATCATAATACCGCAATAAAAATAGCAAATTAGAAACATTTGGAAATTTTGGAGACATTCCAAATCCACCATAGGTGAAATCCGCTATACTTAAAAGATTAAGCGCGGATTCATCAAGGATTGATTTATCAATTTCTAGATCTTTATTGATCAGACCATTATTCTTTGAAGAAGCAATAAGAGAGTTCATGAATTCAGAAGTTGTGCTATTGATTTCATTTTTTCTAAAATGAAATGCCTCATCGAGTTGCTTTAATACCTCACCGAATCCAGGCATACCATACCTACCATCTTTTGGAAAATAAGTGCCAACATAAAATGGTTTTAGATCGGGAGTCAAGAAAACAGACAGTGGCCAACCGCCATTGCCAGTTACTAACTGGCATGCACGCTGATAAACATCATCAATATCCGGCCTCTCCTCCCGGTCTACCTTAATATTAATAAACTTCTCATTCATTATTTTTGCAATATCGTTATCTTCAAAAGATTCATGCGCCATCACATGGCACCAATGGCATGAGCTATACCCTACACTAAGAAAAATTGGTTTGTTTTCTTTTTTTGCTAAATTAATTGAACCTTCAACCCAAGGAAACCAGTTAACAGGATTATAAGCATGTTGTAATAGATATGGACTAGTTTCATTTATTAAGGAATTAGGTTTTCTTTTTTCAACATTATCAAGCATAAATAAAACAACAAGCTGACAATATTTATTATATCTTTCAATCAGTTTATAGCGTACTATTTGTATTATTTTTTACATCTATTTCTCGAAGAGACGGAGGAGTCTGCAATATTGCTGGATCTGTAATCACGGGTTGTTTTGGTAAACCATACTCTGCTCTCAAGGTAGATTGTTGCGTATTTACCATATCTGACGAGAATGAAGGGCCTATATAACCAAAAGACGCCCATAATATATATATCACTACCAAGGACAATCCCATTACAATAAAACAAAGGCCTAGTGAACCTATTCTTCTAAATTTATTCATAATTTTTGGATTGTCATTTTCCTTTGACACAAATATAAAAAAAAGTAATGATATTAAAAAGGTTCCTAAAATCAAAAGATTAACTTTTTAATTACAAGCATATTATCACCTTATAATGACACCAGAAGAAAAAATATCTTCATTAAACCTAAACATTCCCAAGGGAAAAGCCACAGCTATTGGATCCTATATTCCGATTACAAAAGTTGAAAATTTAATTTTTATCTCTGGTCAAATTCCAATAAATATCGAATTCCCAAATGATGAACTAAAATACAAAGGAAAAGTGGGAAGGGAAGTATCAGTTGAAGAAGCCCAAGAGGCAGGAAAAATTTGCTGTTTAAATGCATTGTATCATTTAAAAAATTTTGTTGGCGAATTAAACAATATAAAGAAAATAATAAAAATAACAGGTTATGTAAATAGTGGAGAAGACTTTACGGAACACCCAAAAGTAATCAATGGAGCATCGGATTTATTGATAAATATTTTTGGAGAAAAAGGCAAACATACAAGGGTAGCAATAGGCGTAAATAGTTTGCCTTTGGGTTCTCCAGTCGAAATAGATTTTATAATTCAGATTTAAAAAAAATTATTTTTTGATATTTTTCATCCAAAACTCTAACAGTCTGAAATATGAATTAGTGGTTTCGTTTACAGCCTGCATATAAGCTTGTTTCATTTCACTCCACAGCAAATCATTATCAATATTATTATTTTGGTAATCATCTCTCACATTGACAGGATTATTTTGTGATTCTTGCTTATTATATGAATTTTCCGTATGTGGCAAATTGGTATCATTTCCTTTTGAAATGGCCTTGTCGTCTGCCAGTTGCTTGGCCTTGTCGTCTGCCAGTTGCTTGGCCTTGTCGTCTGCCAGTTGCTTGGCCTTGTCGTCTGCCAGTTGCTTGGCCTTGTCGTCTGCCAGTTGCTTGGCCTTGTCGTCTGCCAGTTGCTTGGCCTTGTCGTCTGCCAGTTGCTTGGCCTTGTCGTCTGCCAGTTGCTTGGCCTTGTCGTCTGCCAGTTGCTTGGCCTTGTCGTCTGCCAGTTGCTTGGCCTTGTCGTCTGTTTTTTTATTAGGCAACACATAACCTTTTGGAAGTGTCATAAATTACATTATATAAGATAAAATTAATATCTTTCTGCCATTTAGAAAGGGGCGGTAAACAATCAGATCAAAGACATTACAGCATCAAAGTTTTCTTTTGAAATATTTTTCTTGTATCCTTTTAATTGTTCTAATAACTCGTTTTTCTTATTTTCATAATTAATGAATTTATTGATTTGTTTGGATATGGTACCTTTGAAAAGTAAACCTTGAAAAGCAGAAGTCAGGTTAGAAACCTTTCTAGATGTACTTGCGCTTTCGAAATCAATAATTGTGCATCTTAAACTACCAGGAGATATTATAACATGATTGTGTAATTTATTCAATTGTCCATGGTCTAAATTTATTCTGTCTAAAATAAAACATTGATTCAAAATATCAAAAATAACGGTTTTTATAACATATGAATCCAGTTTTGCTTTTAAAAACCAATTTTCTATAGAAGATCCACCAAGAAGTTCCATTAAAAGCATATTAGCATTATAAGAATACACTTTGGGCCCTATTTTAAACCTGTTTGCAAGTTTATAAAAATCAAATTCATTCTTCATGCTAAATCTACAAGAATCAGTTCTTTTGATCTTTAGAGCCATAAGTTCATCTTTGATGTTTTCAACTTTTAATACTAAACCTTCACAACCTTTACCTAAAATGTTATTATTAAATAGAATGGTACTACCTTCCAATATTACAAATTTCAAATCCAGTAAAAAAAGATCTTTAATTTTTGTAGCATAATCCAATGCACTAAACTTAGGATAGCATAGTAGATTAATCAGGTTGGGAGAGGTTATAAAAAATTTATTGGAATAATCTAGTATCGGTGTGTAATAATTCAAGTAAAGTATTCTTTACATGCTCACTAATATTTTCTTGTTGATCGATGGTAAATATCTTCACAGTAGAGAAAAAATCTGATCTTAATCCTTTAGGAATGCCAACTAAATTGCGTTTATTTTCAAAAACAAATTTCAAGAAATCCCTTATGTCTGTGAAATCTCGAGAAATAACACAATTTATCCTATTATCCGAGGCAAGCCATTTTAGTTTGGAGGTTGTATTAGATTCGATGAATTTTTCAATGTCATCATCTCTAAAGATATCAGGCCCTATTCGTTTGTAGTATTTGGGGATGGTAACAGACTCCATTAAAAATGCCAACACACAATGTTCTTTCTCATCAGTAAAATAGCTATTTTTTATGATTTTATATCCAGAAGACCCGATGAATTTGGATAGTGAATTGACGCTT
The DNA here is from genome assembly GCA_963779615.1 of uncultured Nitrososphaeraceae archaeon. Lineage (GTDB taxonomy): Archaea > Thermoproteota > Nitrososphaeria > Nitrososphaerales > Nitrososphaeraceae > Nitrosocosmicus. The sequence continues at coordinate 585,703 of CAVZZA010000001.1, read as the reverse complement.
TTTTGTAATTGACCCCAAATTATATCTGGCGCTCTAAAACCAAAATTAAATTCAATTACCAAGATATCAGACGACAGCAACCCAATCAAACTAGAGTCAATATAACCAATCTTTTTAATGTCTCCAAAAAAACTATTTGTAGGGTTTTTCAAAAACATTCTGGAGCCTTGTATAAACGTTCCAACCGATAAAGCAGAAATAGCAGTGCCTAAATTTCTGTTATTGTCAACAGGATCCAACAGTATTAAAAAGCTATTGAACTTTTTAAGTGCCTCATCATTAAACAAAACATTGTCTACGCCGATAATTTTTTTATCTTCAGCAAAATTGGAAAAATAGTCCAAGGTGGATAAAAACGAACCGAATTTTATAATCAAGACTTCGCTGACATAACCGCTAAATCCCCTCTTAGATATTTCTGCACCATAAATATTCAGGGATCTAAAAAATTTTTTTAGCAACCTAACCTGATTTTTTTTATGGTCGTCTAGGCTATTATTAACATAAATTGTGTGAAATGGGGAGCGGTCTGCCGCGCTTCTCCATCTACCATAATGAACATCATAGCAGGGGACAACATTGATTTTAACGTTTTCGACATACGCTTCAACATATGGATGATCAGCATATCTAAGATAAGGAGAAAAATCTTTTAACGATTGCAATCCTATCTCTTTTCCATAATTTTCAAAATCTTCAAGATCTGTTTGGGTACTAAACTTCATAAAAATATCGACATCAGTTTCATTCTTAAGCCATGTACCCTTTGCAAAAGAGCCACCAAATACTACCTCTTTTACAAAAGAATATTTTTCATTATTTAGAATAAAGGCTGAAATCTGGTCTTTAATTTTAAACGCTATTTTACTCAATCGATTTTTTTCTATTTCACTAGGCTCACACCCATCCAGAATGCTAGCTATCAATTTGTTTACGTCATCAGGCATCTTTTTTATCGGCATAAATATTAAGTAAATCGGAATACATAGGCCCATTTGAAGTGATAGTACTTTTTTTTAAACTAATTTTATTTACCTGGTATTCTGAAATAAATCTGATAGGGAAAGAAGAAAGGAGATCCGGAATACGGTAATTGTTACGAATTCGAAAAACGGTGAGATGCGGCACAAATTTTTGGATACCAGAATCCCTGATTTCACCACTGTTTTTCTTATCAACATATTTTTTTAACACACAACCTATTTGAAAATAAATATCACTTAATTTTTCATTGCTTTGATCATCCAAACCGAGCCAAATGATTTTAGGAGAAAGCATATTTGGAAAGACACCCATATGGTTAAATACTATTTTAAAAGAGGTAAAATGGATTTTTGTCAAATCTAGAATTATGTCTTTTGTTTCAAGGTCGTTTTTCTCGCCTAAAAAGTTTACAGTTATATGCAAGTTACCTTTTTTTGTTGGTTTGACATACCGGGAGTTAAAACAGAATTTTTCACAAAGGTAATTTTGAAGCTTTTCAATATCATCATTATCTATATCTATTGCAACAAACAGACGCATGTTATTTGAACATATCCTCAGTTTTATATATCAAAAAGTCATAAAAAATAAATAAATAAAGTTACCTACTTGGTGAAGTAGAGGTAATCAAAATTTAAGCGACTCATCATATGTTTGACAGGAATGCCTGGAGCAGGAAAATCAACCGTTGCCAATTTGCTCAAGGAAAAAAACTTTCACGTCATTATCATGGGCGACGTCATAAGGGAAAAAGCCCTTGAAAAAAAATTAGAGTTAAATGACAAAAACTTGGGTGAGCTAATGAAGGAATTAAGGCGGGAACACGGTAATGAAATAATTGCAAAATTAATTTCACAGAAAATAAAAAAACTAAAAGATGATGAGAATTTTGTTGTGGTGGACGGAATTAGAAGCTATGGAGAATTTAAAATTCTAAAAGATTCAGATTTTGTAAGGCTATTAGCCATACACGCATCATCAAATACAAGGTTTGATCATATAATACTAAGGGATAGGTTTGATTCTCCCTCTAACTACGAGAGATTTTTACAAAGAGATAAGAGAGAAATGGACGTAGGCATAAGTGAAGCTATAGCACTAGCTGACGAAACAATATCGAATAATGCGCTCACAATTGAAGAATTAAGAAATAATGTTGAGAAAATCACCTTAAAATGGATTTCAGAATTTAGAAATTTTGAATCAAAAAATATCATAACCAGATAAACACAGGTATGAAAACCGAAAACACAGTTCATAAGAATGACTTGGAAATAACGGTACAGACTTACGTTAATCCGTCTGAAGAATTAGAAAAGGTGACCACTGCGATAAAAAACATTTTTCCTGGCTTTAGTTTTATTTTAAAAGACAACAAACTGTATTTTTCTACTGAAAAATTGGAAATACTAAAAAAAATAAAAGAACAAATAAGATCAAGATCTACATTAGCGGTTCTAAAGAAGTTTTTATATATCAATCAAAGTATTAACATGACCTGGTTTTTAGTAAACAAGCAGGCAGCTTTTTCTGGTGTCGTTGCAATAGTTGAAGAAGAAGATGAATCCCCATTGGGGCCAATAAAAATAACAATAAAGAATCAAGGCATAGAGGAAATAATCAAGTGGTTTGAAAACTAGGCTGCAATCATCAAGAATAAAAGAAAAAAGTTAAAGTTAATGAGGGCAGGCCATGTCATTCTGCCGAAAGGTCCCAATATGTTGCATCTTTAAACTCGGTTTTGGGTTTCCCCAAGGATTTCCATTCTTTAAAGGATTTTGTATACAGTTTTACATTTGGAACCCCAACAGACTTTAAAGCAAAAAAAACCAAACCAGACAAAGTTCCAACACTTCCACAATAAGTTATTATTTCACTACTAAAGTCGATACCCCTATTTTCCATAAATCGTTTAAGTTCAGAAGGCTTTCTTAATATAAAATCTTCTGAGCGTATCATAGTGTATGGAATGTTTTTTGAATTTGGAATGTGTTCAGTTAGAAAGTTTAATCTTTCACGAGAGTCAATTATGACTTTGTCCTTATCGTTGTGAGCGTTTTCCACATATTCAGCATCTGCGTAAATAGAATAATCGATATCAACAGAATGAGAAGATTTAGGATATTTATTAGGTTTTTTTTCTATTTCTAAACCCAAGTTTTTCCAGCCACTATAAGTGACTTCTAAAAGGGAGGCATTTTCATGTCCAACAAATTTAAAAGACCATGCAACTCTTGACGCCAATGCCCCAAAAGTGTCATCATATACAACCACAGGGGTATTGTCAGCTATCCCCAAGTTATTCAAAATACCAATTACGGATTCTGGAGAATCATTAGACAATAAATCAGCCAATGGTAAAGAAACAGAAGTGGGTATATGGCCTTTTAGGTAATCCGCCTTCTTTCTAACATCTACAATTCTAACTTTATTTTTCCTTTTTATTAAAGTTCTCAGGGTATCAACATCGCACACTAAATTCAATGTAGATGTTGACATTGAATTTTCTTTTTTAAGGATAACTTTTTTTTTCAGATTACGACCTGATTGAATGCTATTTTTATTTTTTTGCCTAGTTAAATCATTCAAGCAGCACATTCTCCCCTTGCAGTTTTTGCGATAAAGCTAGAGTCCGCGCCGTAGTCTTTATACGAATCAGGGTTTTCGTCAAGTGAAGGCAATTTGGCAACAGGAACAAGTATCTTTTTTATGTCCTCCAAAGTCTTTAGTTGTCCATTACCATGTCCTACTGATATGTTATATATCCAATCATGCAATTTTTCATTGCCATTTTTTCCTTCTTTATAACATTCAATTATTTTAAGAACTACGTCAATAACTCGTTTTGCTGGAACACGCATAACGGTTTTTCCCAATTCTCCAGTTTCTCCAGTACTGCCAGCAAAAAGCATTGTGTATATGGGAGCCATTGAGTTTCCGATTCTTGAAGCTCCCCCATAAAATCCAATGGTTGCTACTTCATGCTGTCCACAAGAATTAGGACATCCACTAATTTTGATTGCAGAAGTATTAAAATCGTGATCCATGTCAAAATTCAATTCCAGGAACTTACTTTGGATTTCTTTAGCAAGTCTGTGAGAATTAGTTATAGCAAGATTGCAAGATGTTGTTCCAGAGCAGCCCACTGCAGAAGCAATAGTATTAGCACCGGGGTTACCAAGCCCGGCACTAGACAATTTAGTAAAAATTTTGGGTATCGAGGCCGATTTGACATACCTGATAAAAAAGTTTTGCTGGGGAGTAGTTCTGGCTTTTTGCTCTAATGAAAACTCCCGGGTACATTCAGCTAAAACGCGAAGTTGGCTTGAAGTAATGTCACCAGCACCTAATGTTGTGTATACACCATAGTATCCGGATTGTTTCTGAGCAACCACATTAGTGTTTAACCACCTGTTATACGGTGTTTGCGCATTACCAGAATTTATCAATGGCAATGTTTTTTTGCTGGATATGGGTGAAATGGCAATATCATTGTTACCAATATTTAAAACATTATCAAAGCTATTTTTTGTGGGAATTGATGTTGTTGCTTCCACTATAACACGCTCCTTTAATAACAAGGACTGAAATTTTTCCCATCCCATTTCATTAACTAAATAACGCATCCTATTTCTTGCGAGGTTCTCACGGTTGCCCAGCCTATCATAAAGCCTAATTGTAGATACACAAGTAGATAAAAGTCTCGATTCGGGCGTGAACTCTTCCAGAAGATGAGCTATAAACGATGCAGCTCCTAATCCACCTCCAAGGTATATTCTAAAGCCCCGGACCCCATCACGAATAGTTGGAACCAGCCCTACATCTGCAATTCTTACAAAGCCATGTTCAGAACAGCAGGCAAAATTAAATTTGAATTTTCGGGGCAAATTCTGGCACAGTGGATTTCTCAAAAAGAATTTTGCAATAGCTTTTGCATGTATGGTTACATCAAAAGGTTCATTGGAACACACCCCCGCAAAATGGCTACACATAACATTCCTGATAGTATTGCCACAGGCTTCTCTTGAGGTTAGACCGCCTTCAGCCAGGCCTCTAACTACTTCACTTACGTCCTCCAACTGTACCCAGTGTAATTGAATATTTTGTCTGGTGGATACGTGGGCGGAACCTATGGAAAACGATTCGGCCAAGTTAGCAATTTTTTCCATTTGTTCTGGGCTAATGTCACCCCCGGGAACCTTTATCCGTATCATGCTAAATTCACTATTTAGTCTAGAACCATAAGCACCATTTTGGAGCCTAAAGCGCCTAAATTCATCAGCATTTAATTTATCTTGGCGATAAAGTTTTACTTTGTTAGCAAAATATTCAGACTCTTCAACCAATCCCCAATTTTCATCAGAATTCAAATGTTTTTTTTTGGATGAAAAAAGAACATCAGAATCAACAGAATTTACCAATACTATTAACATATAGGTCATTTTCTATTTAAACCATATATTTTTGGAGATTCAATGATCGTGTAAAACTTTAAAAGGAGTTGCCGGAGAATTAGAAAAATTTATACTTACATCCATAAAAACAATATTGAAGGTGGGGTCGTAGCGAAGCCTGGAATCGCAACGGGCTCCAGATCATATAATGGGCAATTATAGAAGAAACCCGTGGATCAGGGGTTCAAATAATATGTCTGACAAACATATTGGAACAAATCCCTTCGGCCCCATCCGATTATTTTTCTGGGAAATAGCATTTAAGTCAGCAGTTTATTTGTTGTATTAACAACTTTCAGAAATTTGAGGTGGTAACTACGCAGGAGCCTTCTAAACAAACATTTTTTTAAATGCATATGTGGAAAACATCTGAACTACAGATTAACAGCTGCTGATGTTTTCCCTATGTATTTTATACACTGGTTGAAAACAAATATTAAAAATTTAAATTAATTGTGTTTATTCCGCTCCAATCATCCCTAAAAGGTCGAATCCGTCGTCTTCTTGCTGGTTTTCTTCTTTTAATTTGACAATTGATACCAAATGACCATCTGGGTCTTCTATGATTGCATGTTTCCCAAATCCTTCCTCCCGAGGCTTTTTGAAGAATGTTACATTTTTTTCTTGCAAATTCTTCATAGTTCGATCGAAATCACCAGCAGTAAACCCAATCAAAATATGTTGGCCTGCTTTGAGGTGTCCTTTATGTTTTGCCGGATGCAAAGCTAATACCGTTTCTCTATTGAAAAATTCTGTCCATTGGTCTGATCTTTTCTTTATCGGAATATTTAATATTTCCTTGTAAAACTGGACTGATTTGTCCATATCCGAGACTAAAAGTATAACGGCACCTAATTTTCTAAATGACATCAATTTTACTATATCGCTTCCAATTATGAACTTTTTGAATGTTTTCTTACCTCAACAAAGAATTGAATTTCAATAAATCCTAAAAACTTTATGTAGGTATTGGTGATGTAAATCATTGCTAAACAGGCTTTTTTTTATTTATGTGGCAAAAAATGAGGATTGGAAAAAGCTCTATGATGAAGATTGGGCATATGTTTCATCCATGACCAGGTTTTTCAAATGGTGGATAGAACATGAGTTTAATATCGATGTTACAATAGAGTCGGATATATTACCTATAATACCTGGAAAGATTTTTGACAGACCCTCAATTGCCTACCTTTTGAAAGACCATTCGGAACGGGGCAACTCTGTTTTTCATTTTTATCTCCCATATTTTAAACCCATATGGACAGATTGTCGTCCTTTAGACGGATACCACGCAGAAAATATTGGAATGGTAACATGGCATCGACCTAAACCTCCGCACTCTTTCTCCGGAGGGAACGAAAAATATTTTGCAGATAACAATTGTGCTCAAATTTCCCATGTCATATCACATGAATTTCTTCGTCGGAGTGGTAAAAAAAGAAAAATATATTTTGATGGCATTCATAATCTATGGAGCCTTCATCTTGATGGCTCTGTGCCCTTTTTATATTATAATCGACAGTTTAAATTGGTATCAAAAAGCAGCGAGTATCGCTATGTTACTATTGACTTGACAAAACTTTGATATTAACGGCATTAAAATATTTGTTGTTATTCTAATGGATTTTCAATCAAAAAAACTTGACTATATTATAAAAAGTGGGGCGATTGTTTCCACTTTAGGGGTAGTTATGTTAATTTTGTTCGGATCGATTCTATTAATTTTCCCTGTAGTAAAACTATGTGAAAAATCTTGCGTTTTTGTTTCTACCGCACCACAGTATCTTAGGCAGTTAATAAATCCCTTATTCCTATTCATCTCATTAATATTAATATCATTAGGTGTATTTTTAATCAGGGTTGGAAAATGGAAACATCAGGTCTAACGGCGTTAATTATTTTATAATCATTATCCTTTCTTTTACAATGTCATTAAATTAAAATGTGTGTTGGTATAAATCTAATTCGTTTTTATGATAAATCCATTTAGAAAGTGGAAACCCAAGGGTAAAATTTATAGTTTTAGGTGTACCCAATGCGGTGATGCTTTCATCTCTAGCCATAATCTTGATGCCCCTCTTTGTGGCACGTGTATTCAAAAAATAAAATCCTTGGATTCAACAGTTGATAACGAAAAAAAATGCTCTGAATGTGGAAATACTGGTGTGATCTATGGAAAGGATCGATGTCACTCCTGTTATTTCAATTTCAAAAAAAAATAACTTATTTGGCGCTAATCTGGTTTCCCTTTGAGGCGTTGTGCACAAGATTCAATGACCAATTAATTACATTTTTTACATTATAATTTTTAGCTGATACTGAACTACCCATAATCAAGTTATTTAGTACACAATCATGCAGCGTATTGCCTCATCAAACAGTTACAACTGTCAATTTATGCATAAATAACTTGACTTTCTTTCTTCTTATGCTATCTTTTTCCGTCAAAATTTGTTATTTATAACGTTCCTTTGTTGAATGAAATCAGGAAATAGATTTACAATGCTTTCAACAAACATACACACACAGTGTTTTCATAATGAAGAATATTAATGGAAAATACTTTTTACTTAATAATATGGATATAAAGTTGCGCATTATTTGCAACAATTAAATTTAATTTTTGTCTATTTATTTGGTGATGATATAACTTAAATCCTCTGCAATGAAAAAAGTATGTTCTGCTTGAGACACAATTTTATTGTTACCTTCAACGAGAATTGGATAGGCTCTAATGTTTTTCTTTCTTATCAAATATTCAACCATATCACGTATTTCAGTTTCATCATAATCTTTAATCAACCATCGTATAGCAAAAGGCAATGTTTTATATCGGTTCCATAAATAGTCTATAAAAGCATCTGAATCTTTATCCTTAGAAGGCTTTCTAGAAACCAGAGAGAATATGTTTTTAGTTTTTCCCTCATAAACAATTCCTAGTCCATCTTTAGTGGTAACAAAAGGTTCAATTGCATATGCTTGGTTATTAACCAAGGAAAAAGAAGATCCCAATGTTTTAATGTTTGGAACAGATTTACCCGCATGTATAGTATATCTATCTAGTGAATGACCGCTTAAGTTTTGAATAGGCTTTAGGCCATGATGTATTATAGTATTTTCAATTATTTTTCCTATCTCATTTGATTTTGCATTAATTTTTGCAATTTTAATTGCTTCAGATAAAGATAATTCAGCAACATCTACTAACTGATCATATTTTGAACTGTAGGAAACAGTGACTGCCGTATCGGCAATATATCCATCTATATGGACACCTAAATCTATTTTGAGAACATCAGTATCTTTAACTTCAATTTGATCTTGAGGTTCAGCTGTGTAATGTGCTGCTATCTCGTTTAAACTAACATTTACAGGAAATGCGGGGTTTCCACCAAGTAAAGCGATCTCATTTTCTATGGACTCGCATATTTCAAACAGAGTTCTACCGATATGATTTTTCTTGCGGGCATTCTCTCTAACTGTAGAAGCAATATGACCTGCAAGTGTATAATTTTCCAATATCATAAACTAAAAATAATTACAACCTAAGATAATATAATAATAATGCGACACACTTTACTCGCCATATCGATTAAAATAAGATTAAAATAAGATTAAAATAAGATTAAAATCTCAGAATACAAGAGGGATCGTTGTCTAGCATGGTAGGATGCCAGCCTTGGGCGCTGGAGGTCGTCGGTTCAAATCCGGCCGGTCCCAATATAAGTTAACTTAAGGCAAAAATAGACAGATATGACAGAAAATAATGTAATTACACTCTTCTCCCTCTACGGCCACCAGGTTTTCTTGTCGTATCATGAGGAACAGGTGTAACATCGTCTATCCTCCCTATACGGAATCCTGCTCTCGCTAAAGCTCTTATTGCAGCTTGAGCACCAGGTCCAGGGATTCTGGGGCCGACTCCACCAACTGCTCTAACTCTAATATGGAGTGCATTAATGCCTTTGCTTTTAGCAGCGTCTGCAGCGGAGACAGCAGATTTCATAGCTGCATAAGGAGAGGACTCATAACGGTCTGCTGTTACATGTCGTCCACCAGAGCTAATGGAAATGGTTTCGGCACCACTTGTATCAGTAATATGAACTAGAGTATTATTATAACTACTAAAAATATGGGCAACCCCCCACTTATATTGGGTAATTTCTTCCTGAGACATTAATATAAAAATTTTTGATCATCGCATTTAAAAACCTTCTTAAGTTAAATGTGTGAAACCTTTATTTTTTAACTGTTTCCTTTGACCATTAGAGCAGATTTCAAAAACTTTGCCTATGCCGTCAACGGCCCTACCGATGATGAAAAAATTCAGACAGTGTTTTTTTGCCAGGGCATTAACTTTTCTTAGGTTTTTTTTCGAAACTGTTCCAATTACATGATATTCTTCTCCACCATAATATATCAGATCATCTATGTCGAGATTATTCATTGTTGAAAATTTTTGCAATTCTGAAGGAATCGGTATTTTATCCTTATATATCAATAGATCGACATTACTCCCTTTAGCTAATTCGTATAACGATAAAGCAAGACCATCACTTGAATCTATTGAGGAGGAAAGATAGTGAGACAATTTTAATCCAAATTTAATGGGGGGAGATGGATTTAAAACAGAGTCAATAGACATCTTTCGAAATAGATAATTAGGGCACCTTAAATCATTTAGTAAAATCTTTAAACCTGAAGAGCTATATCCAAATGAACCGGAAACTACTACATAATCACCAGCAGCAGCACCATTTCTTCTAGGGACCTTCAATTTATTGCTGGGAAAACCCAACATGCAACAGTCAATAATAAGCTCTTTAGATTCATTAATATCACCGCCGATTACAAAAAAACCAAACTCCTTTGATGTCAGCGAAAACCCCTTGATGATATCATCAACATTCCACCTGTTTAGGTATCTAGGTATTCCTAAAGATATTAATGCAACAATTGGTTTTATTCCTTTTTGTACTTAAATCACTCATGCAAGAAACAAGAGACTTCCTAGCTATTTGCCTGAATGTCATTTTGGGCGGTACATCAGTATGTTCTACCAACATATCGCAGGTAATTGCTAAGGAATAGTCGTTGTTTGCCATTTTCACAATTTTATTTAATGAAACCATAGAGATATCATCTTTACCAAATAAAGGATCTATATTGTCAGGACCCAATTTAGACATAAGTAAAGACAATATCTGCTTTTCATGAACTCTTTTCATAAATCTCGTATATTTTATTATAAATCAACTCATATAGGGAATGGCAGCGATTTTTTTCAGATTCTAAAGATATTCTTAGAACGTGTTCTGTATTCGATGCTCTAACAAGAACCCAGGAGTCATCATCAAGAATAAATTTAAATCCATCATCATCTATCACTTGACTTGAATAGGGTGTTAGAACCTCAAATATTTTTTCAAGCATATCATTTAGGTTAATTTCAGGGTTGATTGGGAGTTTTGTTCTGATTTGTTTAAAATTTGAAGCCAGGTCAAGACATTCATCTATCATTTTTTGATTTAATGAACAAATCATTATACTAGCTAAAAGTCCATCTCTGCATGATGTAAAGTTGGGCATGATAAAACCGCCACTGCTACCCTCGCCGCCAGATTCACCATTAACTTCAGATATTTTTTTTATAACATTAGATTCCCCAACCTTGGAATAAAAGACTTTACCGCCATATGCTTTGATATATTTTTCAATTGAAATACTTGAATCTAAGCTTATGACAAACTTGTTAATCTTATTGCGAATTGCACCTGAGATACACAATAAAAGGGTCAAATCAGGGCTAAGAAGTTCCCCTTTATTATTAACAATCACTAACCTGTCGCCATCCATATCAAATGCAAACCCAAAATTTAGTTTGTTTAATTTAACCAACTCACGTAACTCATCTAAATGGTCAGAGGTTGGATCTGGACCTCTAGAAGAAAAACCGTACCGATCGTTTATACTCAAGTATTTTATTTTGTAAACTTGACACAATCTATTAACATAATTACAGGCAGCACCACCTCCAAAATCCAGGCCGATTTTAAAATCGGGTTCAATATCATTAGAAATAGGAATATAATTCATCAAATCATTCAAATAACTTGAATTAATTTTGTGATACTCGCCAATACTTGTGTACTCACGGATTGGGTGTTTTAATAAAAGATTTAATTCTTCTTCAAATAATCCTCTTCCGTTAACTAATAGCTTTAGTCCATTCCATTCCATTGGATTATGAGAAGCAGTAATCATTATTGAACCGCTGTATTTTCTTGATTCTCGAAATAATACAGGAGTAGGAACAATGCCTAAATCATCAACATTTAGCCCTTGCCCCAAAAGACAGCCTATTACAACATCACGGATAATTTTTCCCGATGGCCTACTGTCTTGAGCAATAACACAAGATGATTGATCAAAATTACTATGAACATACGAACCAAAAAGCCTTGAAAACCTACGTATTTCCTGAAGGCTTAGATCAACCCCAAATATTCCTCTAATTCCCGAAATAGAAACCTTCACAAAATCATTATGATAAATTCATTAATTTATTTTAAATGGATATAGATAAAGAAAACAACTATTAGGAAAAACGTGAGCCTGTCAATATAACTTCGCAGTGTTCACAGATACTTTTATCTATATTTGATTCAATACTGTGATGCACATCACAAATGATAAAAGTATAGCGCATAAAATTACATAATTGAATAAATTTAGTCATTGTACTTGGTGAATACGCTTTATTTAGAGAAAGATCCTTAGCTATATCACTTATCATCTTCATCACTTCAAAATTGTTTTCAAGTTTTGCCACCAAAACCAAATCGCCTCTTGTCCCTCGTATATAATTACTAACAGCGGCTTGAGTGATACCTAAGAGTTTGGCCACTGTTTCTTCTTTAAGGTTATAATCACGAATTAACTTTTTGGATAAAATTGCACGAATGGCTGGAATCAAAGACTTGGATTCAATTTCAGAAGGCAACAGCATAATAAATTTCTATTTTCTAATTATTTAAGCATTGTTAATTATGAAAAATTTAAGAATAAAAAATATTGGGTGGAATATCGAATTAGCCCTCTTCCCAGCCTTTATCGAATACACCGTTTTTATGTAAAGGAACTGGTTGGCCTGAGGTATATTCTAAAGGTCTCATCCAGAAAATAGCATGGGTTGGACAAACACCAATACATGCACCATCAGATATACATCTTTCTGGATAGAAGACAAATGCTTTGCCTCGTTTCCAACCTTCAACAGGTTTAACACGAAGTACATCTGGACCTAATGCAGTACAAATTTCTACACAAAGTGCACACCCAATGCATCTTTGTTCATCAACATCTGGAAGTATAGCAATTGGCATCTAATAATTCACTAAACGTTTTTTAACAATAAAACTATTTAAACTGTATGCTAATAACAAAACAGTGTTATACAAAGATAAAAAAATCTAGAGATATTCTACGCTTTAGCGCGCATTGTATCTACTTGTCCGCTGTGAAGCCAGTCTTTTAATTCATCATGTGATGGCTTTGCATCATGTTTTCCTTGCAGATGCAGATGAAGCAACACATAATTTACCTGATTCAATATAACCTTGTTGGCTTCGTCACCTTTGCGAGCCTTTGTTTTTAAGTCTCCTGGAACAGTTGCCCACCATTCCTCGAATGTTCTTACCATTAAAAAATCAGCGTAAAGTTGCTTTATAAGTATTTTGTAATGACAATAAATAAAATTACACTTAAATTATATTTATTCACATAATGGCTTTTTCTATTGCAGACATTAAAAACGCAAACAGAGAACTAGTCAAATTCCGTATAAATCATGATAGCGATCATGAGAGATTTATTTTCCCATTTCTTTGCGGTTCATATTTCACATACAGAAAAATAGATGTGCACAGAATAGTCTCAATAGCCAAAACCGTATCGGAAAATCCAACATATTTAGACGCAGGTTGTGGTTATGGAGACTTTTTAGAAAAAATTAGGGAATACATTCCTGAGGCAGAGGGTATTGAAAAAAGTGCAGAAATTTTTTATAGCGTAGGAAGAATCAAGCCCAACCATATCAGAATTGCTGATGCGTATAATGGCATTGACAAAAACTATGATGTAATATTTGTCGGATGGATGGAACCAGGAGTTGACTACAGAGACAAAATATCTGAAGCTACAAAATGCGTAATTACAACTTTTGATAAAGGAGGGCAGTGTGGAATAAATGGAGGGTGTGAGTTCGACGGCCACGGGTTTGAAAAAATAGCCAGCTGGGTAACACCATCATGGATAGATGTAAATACAGAGCTAATGAACAAATACTATACTGACAACCTAAAAGATATAGAAAGTCAAGAGTTGAGAAATTTAAGGGGTGCTCATAATTTATGGTATGTATACTGCAAACCAGAATGGAAAAAAAGTCTAAAAGAAACTCTTGAAGAATTGAAAATGAAAGCTATCGAAGAAAAGTATAAACATGAAGAGATTTTAGATGAGTGTGGGTTTGGCTTCAAAGAAGCTCTTCCACTAAATTCCGGCCTTTACTTATGGGAAATAAAAATTGAAGAATAAAGATGCCTCCGCAAATTAATGAAATTAGGAAAGCATTGAGTGCTCTAAATGACTTTAGAAAATATGCTGTTTCACCATTCCATGAGAGATTTATTTTCCCATTTCTTTGCGGTTCATATTTCACATACAGAAAAATAGATGTGCACAGAATAGTCTCAATAGCCAAAACCGTATCGGAAAATCCAACATATTTAGACGCAGGTTGTGGTTATGGAGACTTTTTAGAAAAAATTAGGGAATACATTCCTGAGGCAGAGGGTATTGAAAAAAGTGCAGAAATTTTTTATAGCGTAGGAAGAATCAAGCCCAACCATATCAGAATTGCTGATGCGTATAATGGCATTGACAAAAACTATGATGTAATATTTGTCGGATGGATGGAACCAGGAGTTGACTACAGAGACAAAATATCTACAAAGACAGAAGTTATAGTTACAACCTTAGATCAGGGATTAAGTCTTGCCGCAGAATTTGACGGTCACGGGTTTGAAAAAATAGCCAGCTGGGTAACACCATCATGGGAAGACATCAATATCGAAATAACAAATAGACATTATTCAAAACTATCAAATGAATTAATGCAAACTCTTATAGATTTAAGGGGTGCTCATAATTTATGGTATGTATACTGCAAACCAGAATGGAAAAAAAGGATACGAGATGCTTTAAAATGGTGCCTTGCAGAAGAATTGAAAAAAGGATACAGCCCTTACGGATTTGAATTTGTATTGGACAATTCAGGTTACAAGTATTTTGAAATGCTAAAAAATCCTTACACTAAACACAAATTGTGGGAGCCCATCTTTTGATTTGTACGCAAAGACTTAATATAATAAATAATTAATAAAATTTTGTTGAAAATAACAACGTTAGGAGCTGCAAAAGAAGTTGGCAGGTCTGCTTTTTTAGTTAATTCAAATAATACCAATATTTTGCTTGATTATGGGGTTTTATTGAAAAGAGAACCTATTTTTCCAATACATGTAAAACCTAAAGATATTGATGCTGTTGTGATAACTCACGCACATTTAGATCATTCAGGATTTGTTCCTTTCCTTTTTTTAAATACTGATGCAAAAATTGAAGCTTTGGGAACGGTACCAACTTTTGAATTGTCACAATTATTAATTCAAGATATGTTGAAAATATCAGGATTCTATCTTCCTTTTGAGTTTTCAGATTTAATAAATATGATAAATCATTCAGTAAATATTGATTATAGAACAAAACATTCCGTCAAAGATGTGGATATAACATTATATGAATCAGGTCATGTGCTTGGAGGTTCTACAGTTACCGTAGAAACAGAGGGAAAAAGAATATTCTACACAGGAGATATCAACACAAGAGGATCAAAAGTACTACGACCAGCCGATTTGGATATTGGAGAAATTGATTTATTGATAATTGAAAGTACATATTCTCAAGCAGAGCAAGTTCCAAGAGAACAATCTGAAAAAGAATTAGTAAACTTCGCTACCGAGGTTGTTGAAAGGAAAGGAATAATGTTTATACCAGCGTTTTCAGTAGAAAGAGCTCAGGAAATTGCATGTGTACTCAAAGCATATAATTTTCCATATAGAATTGCAATGGACGGTATGGCTTTAAAAGCAAATCAAATTATGCTTAAGCATCCCAAGTTTTTAAGAGAACCCGAGGTTTTCAAAAAATCTATAGAAGAGGTAGAAAACATTACAAGTTGGGATAGAAGAAGAAGGGTAGTTAAGCAACCTGGGGTAATAATTTCACCGGCAGGTATGTTAGTTGGCGGTTCAGCGGTATTTTATCTACAAGAATTATGCAAGGATCAACTTAATGGCATTGCGCTTGTTTCCTATCAAGGCGAGGGAACTCCAGGAAGATCATTACTGGAAAAACGACAGGTTACATTTGGTGGAAAAATTATAAAATGCTTCGCAGAAGTAAACAGATTTGAGTTCTCAGGACACAACAGTCGAAAAGAATTGTTTGAGATACTAGATAAAGTAAAAGGAAATCCACATGTATTGACGGTCCATGGAGATAATCACTCTTGCACTAAATTTGCAGAAGAAATTAATGAAAAATATGGATTCAAAGCTCATGCACCCGACCCTGCAGAGGTCACTACCATTTAGTTAATTCAAAGATGCAAATAGAGATGAAAACAATACCAAACAATTCTTAATATCTGATTAATTTACATGTATTTTACTAACATCGATTTAAGTATAAATAGTGGCCAGTATTTTTTATGGGAAAAGAAGAAAAAGTCATGGTATGGAATTTATGGAGACACCATACTGAAAATTTCCGAAAATGAGAATGAAAAAACTTATCAATATGACTCATATCCTAAATACAATGATTGGCAGAAATATGTTTTTAGACAAGACGACAATTACAATGAAATAATTTATGAGATTTCCCAAACTGAAAAAATTAGGCAAATAGTTCAAAAATATCCGGGACTACGAATACTTAGACAAAAACCAATTCAATGTATATTTTCTTTTTTATGTTCAAGCAATAACAATATTCCCAGAATTCGTTTTATCCTAAGAAACCTTTCAAAGAAATTTGGAAAGAAAACAGTTTTTGATGACATGGATTTTTATACATTTCCAAGTTTAAAATCACTATGTAATGCATCTATCCAGGATCTTTTATCCTGCGGTCTTGGGTATAGAGCCAAATTTGTTTCAAGTGTAGCAAAACATATTTCAGATAATCAAATAAACATAGAATTCCTGAAAAAAATAAAATATGAAATTGCAAAAGAAGAATTATTAAAATTAGATGGAGTTGGTGAAAAAATTGCAGATTGCATACTTTTATTTTCATTTGATAAATTAGAAGCATTTCCTATAGATATATGGATTATAAAGTTTTTGTGTCGTAACTTGCAACAATTTACAAAAATAGAATTAAAAATAAATTCCAAGGTCACATCCAGTCAATATAAAAAAATATCCAAAGAAATTCGAGATCGTTATGGGAAATATTCCGGTTATGTTCAACAATACATATACTATAGTATTAGAGAAGAAAATAGCAGAAAATGGTAAAAAGGTTAATTGGATAACCTATCTAGTCTTTTTCTTTTTATTATCGTTTTTTTTCTGAGTAGTTTTTGAAGAAATGTTTTTTGCTGCGGGTTTAGATACACTAGTAGTGGTATTTTTTTCAATTTTTGTTAATTTTTTGTTAATTTCCTTCATTTCAGATTGAATTTGCTTTATTAACATAGATTGTTTTTCTATGGTTTTAAGGCTTTTTTGAGAGCTTTGAACAGTCTGTTGAATTTTTTGAATTTCTTTGAAAGATTTATCCAAGGATTTGTTGATAGGCGTTAGATCAACATCTTTATCTTTAAAAATAGAATTTTTTTTAGCTGAATTTTTTGTATTTGATTTAGGGATTAGTTCTTCTTCTTCCTCTAGCTCTTCTTCTTCATCATCATCTTCCTCTAGCTCTTCTTCCTCTACTCTTCTTCCTCATCATCATCTTCCTCTAGCTCTTCTTCTTCAGTATCACCATCTTGTAGTTTTTTTTCCTCTTCAGTATCACCATCTTGTAGTTTTTTTTCTTCCTCTAGCTCTTCTTCAGTATCACCATCTTGTAGTTTTTTAGACTTAAAATAAAGATGCTTTAAATTAATCTCATCATTATCTGCAACGTTTTCTTTGGGTGCAATCATAGGAAAAGATTGGAGTTTTAATAACATATCTTATATTTTGAAATAAATACAATTATTAAAAGTGATCTATAAAAAACTAACAAAATGTAGAAATGTTAATTTGTTGTTTGTATCTCATTTGTAAAAGTTTTATAGATAGATAATGCTTCCTCTTCATTTTTTGCACCTACTATAGTTGCAGCACCACTTGTAAGAAAGCTAATAAGTAATTTGTTTTGATTAGAAACGGTTATACCCAAATTACCTTTAGACGTTATTGTATAACCCTGAGATTCGGCATTTTCTAATATATTCAACAAATTGATGTCATTTTTAATTTGGGCAGGGGTAACGGTATAGGTTCTTTTTCCCCTATTCCGACCACACAGCTCTTCCACCATTAATGATGGTGCTTGGACAATCCTTTTGTTTACATTCAATCCACATGAAGTACATTCATTATGCCTATACATCTGAATTTTATCAAAAACTAAATCGTTAAGGTCTATATAAAGTAACTTATTCACAAGTGATGGTTGCTGACCTAAAATGATTTTTACTGCCTCAGAAACTTGGATTCCAGCAACAAGGTAAAGGATGGATGGATGTACTCCCTCAGTGCTGCATGTAGGCATTTCATCTTCCGATAATTCGGGAAAAATACACCTAAGACAAGCACTTTCATGCGGTATAATAGTACACACAGAACCAACCATCCCTAGGGCCCCTGCATAAATAAAAGGTATTCCCTGTTTTAAACATGCATCATTTAAGGCATATCTTGCATCAATACTATCCAAAGCATCAATAACAATATTACAATCTTTAATTATATTGTCAGCTGTAAATGGAGTCACTGAGATAGGAACAGCTTCTATATCTACACCAGAATTCATTTTTTGTAAACGTTCTTGAGCTGCTTCTACTTTAACTTTACCAACATCTGCTTCAGCATACAAATGCTGTCTATGCAAGTTAGAAATTTCCACCACATCTCTATCTACTAACTTAATTTTGCCCACACCCATTCCAACCAATTGCGTGACCACAGGATTTCCAATTCCTCCTGCACCCACAACGCATATTTTTACATCTCTGAGTTTCTCCATTCCAACATAACCAATTTCTTCAAGCATGATTTGCCTGGAATAGCGTATCATATCTTCGCTAGTTATTTCTGCACCACCTGCAACAGCAGGTAATATATAAACTGAGTCACCATCATTAAGCACGGAATTCATTCCGGTATTATTAAAACGAATATTTTTCCCATTGATATAAATATTAATCAATGCTCTGGGTCTACCATTAAGATCTATGACTCTACGTTTAAAATCATCACCTAACATATTAGAAATAATACTAAATGCCTCGTCTAAAGTCGAGGCATCAAGCGATAGTTTTTTTTCCCCAGCGCCTTTGTTTAAAACGGAGGGAATTACAAATTCTACTCTAGCCAATATATAATTTACACCACCATTTTTAGATTTATATCCGTTTGTTCAATTCATCATTGCAGAAACTAATTGCAAATCAGGTTTAATTGGATGAAGAGCAGGAAGAAGATCAATAATAGACTCGGTGGTTTTAAGTCCGTTACCAGTAACATAACACACAACTTTTTCGTCTTTATCGATTTTATTTTCTTCAATTAGTTTTTTCATCACACCAACAGATACACCCCCAGCAGGCTCTGTGAAAATACCTTCGGTTTGTGCAAGTAAAAGAATAGCACGTTTTATCTCGTCATCATTAACCTCTTCTCCAATTCCATTAAATTGTCTAAGGCGTTTTAAAACATACAATCCATCGCCAGGATCCCCGATCGCAAGACTCTTTGCGATAGTATCAGGTTTTTCTACCGGAATTACTTCGTTAACTTTATTTTTATAAGCATCTACAATTGGTGCACACCCATAAGGCTGTGCTGCAATTATTCTCAAATTGGAAATATCAGGGATTATTCCCAAATTCATCATTTCTTCAAATCCTTTACAAATAGAGTTCAACATAGACTCCGCTACCAACCGGAATTACCAACACATCGGGAACAGTCCAGTTTAACTGTTCCAATACCTCAAAAGCTAAAGTTTTTGAACCCTCTACGTAATAAGGCCTCATATTTATATTGACTATACCATAACCATTGGAATCTCCTATAACAGACGCTAATCTATTAGCATCATCATACGTACCATCAACTGCTACAAACTTTGCGCCGTATGATAAAGCTTGAGCTATTTTTACGTGTTCTAAATCAAAAGGGGCAAAAACATAACATGGTAGTTGAGCCCTGGATGCATGTGCTGCGGTTGCAGAAGCAAGATTACCAGTTGATGCACAGCCAACTGCAGGCAAATTCATCTCTTTAGCTTTTGATACTGCAACTCCTGCGGGTCTATCCTTAAAAGAAAAAGTTGGATTTACAGAATCGTTTTTAATATATAGATTTTTTAATCCCCCTAATTTTTGGCCCAAATTATCTGCTTTTTGTAATGGAGTGATAGAGCCATTCAAACTAACAATATTTTTCTTATGTTCTACTGGAAGAATTTCAAAATATCTCCAATAAGTTAAATCAGACCTATTTTCAAAAGTATGTTTTGTTATATTATCGTCAAGTTTATATAATACGTCTAAAGGTCCAAAACAATCTTCACATATATATATAAATCTTGGGGAATATTCTAAGCCGCATTCTCTACACTTTAATGCTTTTATAACTCCCATTATTTTCCAATTACCTATTAATAATATAATAGATAAATTGCTCTAAATAATATTTAGTATTACTTAACTATTAAAAATCAACTAGTGTAATTCGTTATGAAAACACGTTTTATTTCCGGTATGACATATAGGTTTAGGAGAATCAACCAAATATACTAAAGCATCCGAATCACAATCTACTAAAATTTTTTTTACAGGTTGTGTATTTCCAGATTCTTCACCTTTCATCCACATCTTATTACGAGACGTACTCCAAAAACAAGCATTTCCCGTATCCATGGTTTTAGATAATGCATTTTGATTAACATATGCTAACATCAAAATATCTTTTGTATGCATATCTTGAACTACTACAGGTATCAGACCATTTCGTTTTTCAAAATCTATTTCATTAAAGGTTTTTAGCATTTGCAAATATCATAATACAATAATATAAAATTTTTCAGAAATATATTAATAAATAAATAAACAATAAACAAATAGGAGACTAAAAATAACACCACAAGATAATCAGTGGAGAACAGTCACATCATATGAATAATCAGAACAATAAAGAAGACGATGAGAAAATTCTTCATATAGGTTTTGATGACACTGATTCGGTTAACGGAAGATGCACCACTCACCTGGCATATTTACTTGCAGACATTTTGATTAAAAAATTCAAAGTAAATTTCATAGACTTTCCGTTACTAATTCGATTAAATCCTAACATTCCTCTTAAAACCAGAGGAAATGGTGCGGTATGTCTGCGAATAAAAGGAAAAAAATATGAGAAGATTAGAGAAGAGACAATTTACTTTATAGAAAATTATGCGGATTTAGAAAACGGAGCAAATCCGGGTTTAGCTTTTTATGAGGAAAACAACATCGCCAACGATATAATTTCTTTGAGTAAAAATGCAATGGATACAATATTAAGCAAACAATTAGCTGAAAAAATTGCAAGAAAAAACAGCATTCAATTTTTCCAATCTGGAAAAGGATATGGATTAGTAGGAGCATTAGCGGCAATAGGATGTTATCTAAATACCGATCACACATATGAAACAATCGCCTATAGAAAAAAAGAAAATATAGGAACAATAAGAAGGATAAACGAGAATAGGCTTAAAAAATTAAGCGATGAATCATTTCCACATACATTCAATAATTTCGATTACCAAAAAAAAAGAGTCTTAATCGCGCCACATGGTCCTGATCCCGTTTTTTGTGGAATTCGTGGAGAAGATCCAATGACCACCACATTATTTATCGAAAGTCTGCAAATAGATGAAAAATTGGAGGGATACATGGTTTTTAGATCGAATCAAGGAACAAATCTACATTTAGTTAAAGAGCGAAAATTATCAAAGATATTACCTTATACAGCAGGTCATGTCAATTGTCAGTTAATCACAAAACCAAATGTCATTAATGGCGGTCATGTTATATTTTATGTAAAAGACGAATCCAACGATATTCTACCTGTTGCGGTATATGAACCAACACGACTAACCAAAGTCGCTGCATTGTTAGATATAGAGGATAAAATTGAAATTGGATACGGAGCACATAATAAATTGAATAACCTAAAAACTTTAAACTTAGAGTATCTACTCATAAAAGAGTTAAAAGAAACTTTTTATTTTAAAAATCCTCTATGTGAAAAATGCGGTAAGAGCATGAAATCTGAAGGGAAAAACAAAGGATTTCAATGTCCAATATGCAAATTAAAAAAAAGAGACAAATCTAAAACAGTAATAAAAAAAGATAGAGAATTGATACGCGGTTTATACATACCAGAACCAATAGCCCATAGACACTTAACAAAACCATTTTTTAGATATGACAAGGAGAAAAAATATGATGAAAAACAGATTTCATGCTTATTGAAAAATACTCGATGGATTATAAAAAATAGCGGGGGGTTGATTTGAACATACGGCTGGCTTATTCATTAAAGCACAGTAACCGCTCTGCGGGTTATGAGCCCGCCGGGATAACCTAGCCCCTAAAAAGGTCTGGCTTCCCCACCCCGCTATCTAATAGTTGTAATATAAGCATTATATATATGATGACGAATTCAATTCGATAAAATATAAAGAAAGAAAATTACAGAACATATACAAGCAGATCAGAAAGAAAGTAAATATTTTAATGCGGGAGATGGGATTTGAACCCATGGACTCCTGCGAGATGAGGTGTCTCAATTATCCTGATTTCTGAGCATCGTGTATATAAATATCTCACGCCTTTGACCAGGCTTGGCAACTCCCGCACAAAGGGTTTTTAAGAAATTCATATATATATATCAATAATATAAAGAATTACCAATTAGAAAATATAGATCTTTTTAGTATAGTAAAATGCTTGTATAACGGATTGTTTATTTGTATCTGTCTTATTTTCATTCCATTGTAATTCTTCTAAACAATTTGACAGTTTGTATAGATACTCTTTATATTGACCATTACATCAGCAACATATAGATTTTAACACGTTAGCCTTTCATATCCACTTGGATATCCCATTTATCAGATATCCTTGATGATCTGTTTGTTATTTTGATATCACAGTACACTTTCTCCATACAGCTATGACAAGGTCATCATCATCATCAACCAGCCGATCGGTTGCCATTACACATGTCAAGATTGTTTGTATTCTTCTTCTTCTCATCTTCTGCAAATCTGGAAATAACGAGGATAATGGTTTTGTAAATTCTTTCCAGCCTGCCTCCCCAGGTGGATATAATATTTTTTGGCTTTTGGTATACGCACACCCACCATAGGAGCATCCCCTTCCCTGTATAACCATACAATTGAAGGAGCGAATCAATTGGATCTTAGCCATTCAGATATTTAAATTCAAATCTAATCAATAATGGTAAAACTACTACATTCTAACCTTATGATATTAAAAATAAGTAATGGCCACTGCAATCAAGTTGACGACTGAGGCTGCTCTAAACGATACGGAAAGTATTGTTGCTGTCTCGCTATAACATAAAATCAACAGAACCGAATACCACGTGTCACAAATTAATCGGTGTTGCCACCCAAAAGGTTCACAAAAATATCATCCAAGGTTATTGGAGACACAGCAAATGATAAATTATATTTCACTGCCAATTCTGATATCTCTTTTAAATTCGACTCGAACGTAAATAATCTAATAGAATTAGAACTGATTTCAATCATTTTTCCAAAAGAACCAAATAGATCTTTAATGCCATTGTTGTCGTATTTACTTGATTCATGGATATCTACCCGTATAGAATAATTCAAGGTATTTCGTAAATCAGCCATAGTCCCTTTTGATATAACTTTACCTTTATCAAGAATAAAAATTGAATCAGATAATAATTCTGCTTCGTCCATATAATGGGTGGTTAAAACTATAGTCCTGCCTTTATTTTTCCAATCTTTAATAATAGACCAAACCTGACGTCTGGAAACTGGATCTAAACCAATAGTAGGCTCATCTAAGAACAATAAAGGAGACTCAGTAGCCATAGCCATACCAACTAAAATTTTTTGTTTCATACCGCCAGAAAGATTCAACACAGGAACATCTTTTGCAGAATAGAGGTCCAATCGATTCAAAATTTCAGACGTTTTTTTTGATGCAGAATTATTGCATTCTCCTCTGATTTTTAACCAATTATAAATATGGTCCCAGGGTGTTAATGCACGCAAAGGTCTTCCTTCTTGTGGAACAATTGAAACTATTTTACGTATTTTTTCTGGCGAAGAAACAACATCATCACCAAATATCAACACCTTGCCAGAAGTCGGCAATAATTGAGTGGAACAAATACGTACAAATGTAGTTTTACCAGCACCATTTCGCCCTAAAAGTGTGGATATCCTACCACCTTCTATTTTTAACGATATATCATCCAAGGCCTTTTTGTTTGAACCTTTATAGAGCTTATCTACATTGAAAGACTCTATAGCAAACATAATATTTTGATGTCAATGTTCAAACTATTTCATTTTTCATTTTTTTTTAACTCTTTTGCTAGCTCTTTAAGGAGATTCTTTTCATTATCATTGATCTTATCAGGTAACCTGACCTCGAGCTTTACATATTGATTTCCCCTTCCAAATCTTCCGTATCTGGGCAGACCTTTACCCTTAATTTTGAAAATGGAATTGGCTTTTGTACACGCAGGTATTTTTAATTTTTCAGTTCCATCTAAAGTGGGGACACGTGTTTCTGTTCCCAATATCATATCTACAAAAGAAACATCAAGATTACAAATTAAATCGCCTTCATCCATTACTTTAAAGAGATTATGAGGTAAAACATGCACACGTATTAATAAATCACCGTTTAGGCCGCCTTGTATATGTTCACCCTTTCCCGAAAGCCTTAATGTTGTACCGTCTTCTATGCCAGACGGAATATCTATACTGACAGTATTTGTTTTACTAACTTTACCGTTTCCTTTGCAAGTATAACAAGGTTTTTCGATTATCTTACCTTCGCCGTGACAGGTATTACAGGTTTCCAACGAGATGAATGTAGAAAACTGATTTTGATTATAAACTCTTCTTGTTTGCCCTTGTCCATTACATGTTACACATTTTTTTGAAGAGGTGCCAGGTGCTGCTCCAGAGCCTGAACAAGACGAACAGTTTTCGATTGAAGGAATCTCAATTTCGTGTTTGGTCCCCTTTAAAACATCTTCCAATGTCATATCAACGTCATACAAAAGATCTCTGCCTCTAATTCGCCTATCATTATTTCTAGAACCAAACCCGAAAGGATCATTGCGGCTGCTACCACCACCCATTCGCCCAAATATCTGCTCGAAAATATCGCCTACACCACCAAATCCCATATCCTTGAAAATTTCAGCAAAGTTATCCTCAGAGCCCCTGAATACTTCTTCTGTTCCAACATGACCATAAGTATCATATCGTTGACGTTTGTCTGGATCAGATAAAACAGCATATGCTTCAGAAATTTCTTTGAATTTTTCTTCTGCTTCTGGTGATTTATTACGATCTGGATGATATTTTAGAGCTAATTTCCTGTACGCGGATTTTATTTCATCTTTGGGTGCAGTCCTCTGAACACTCAATATTTCATAATAATCTCTTTTATTAGCCATCTCAAATCATAAAAATAAGTAGAGAATGAGAACCACACAAATCAAGGATTCGTGCCAGAATTTGGTGTGTCAGAACCAGTTTGAGGGGAGTCTTTTTTGAAGTTTTGATCAGAATTACTTTCATTTGGGGGGACATTACTACCGGGGTCAGCAGAACCGGAAGGAGAATTTGGAGCGGCAGCAGCGGCAGCAGTTTGATATGCAGCAACACTAATTTCACTAAGAACGGCTTTTAGGTCAGTTGTTTTTGATTTTATGGTTTCAGTATTATTAGCTGAAAGAGCCTCTCTTAATTCATTAGTAAGTTTGTTGACTTTATCCTTTTGTTCTGAAGTAACTTTATCTTTCAAATCTTGATTGATCAACTTTTCGGCAGAGTAGATCAAAGTATCAGATTCATTTTTCAGCTGAGCTTCTTCTATCTTCTTTCTATCTACTTCAGCAAATTCCTCAGACTCTTTTTTTAATTTTTCTATTTCCTCTTTAGATAATTTTGTGCTTGCAGAGATAGTGATTTTAGATTCTTTAGATGTTGCCATATCCTTAGCGGTCACGTTTAAAATTCCATTGGTATCTATATCAAATGTTACCTCAATCTGAGGAACACCTCTAGGTGCAGGCGGTATACCAGATAAATTAAACATGCCTAAAGAAACGCAATCTGCAGCCATAGATCGCTCCCCTTGGACTACATGAATAGTTACTGCGGTTTGATAATCGGCAGCAGTCGTGAATACTTTGCTTTTTTTGGTGGGAATGGTAGTGTTACGTTCGATTAAAGATTCTTTAAGTCCTCCCATAACTTCTACTCCAAGTGTTAGCGGAGTCACATCCACCAACAGAATATCTGTTGTCACCTCACCAGAAATAATTGCTCCTTGTATTGCTGCGCCCAATGCCACGGCTTCCATTGGATCAACACCACCTTCAGGTTCTTTGTTCATTACAGAAGTTACAAATTCCTTAACTATTGGCATTCTTGTGGGCCCTCCAACTAAAATTATTTTGTCAATATCAGTGGTGTTTAGTTTAGCATCTCTTAAAGATTGGAGCATAGGATTTCTGCATTTCTCTACAACAGGTCTTAACAATTCTTCTAATTTTGATCGAGTAAATGCTAAAATGAAATTTTTTGGTCCCGAAGACTGGTCATATGCTAAAAATGGCAAGTTTATTTCAGTAGTAACTATATTAGATAGCTCGATTTTTGCTTTTTCTGCAGCTTCACGAATCCTCATCATAGCGGCTTTGTCATTTTTTATATCCAGTCCAGACTGTTTTCTAAATTCGTTAACTAGGTAATCTATCAAAATATTGTCCATGTCGGTGCCGCCTAATTGCGTATCACCGGAGGTGCTTTTTACTTCAAATACACCACCGCCCATTTCCATAATGGTAACATCCAAAGTTCCACCTCCAAAATCAAATACCATGATCTTGAGGTCTTTTTGGACTTTGTCCAATCCATACGCAAGGGAGGCAGCAGTGGGCTCGTTGATTATTCTTACTACTTCCAAGCCAGCAATTTCACCAGCATCTTTTGTTGCTTGTCGTTGATTGTCGTTAAAATAAGCAGGAGCAGTGATAACGGCTTTATCAACAGTATCACCAAGGAATGCCTCAGCATCTCTTTTAATTTTTTGAAGGATAAATGATGATACCTGTTGTGGGGTATATTCTTTCCCAAATACCTTAAATTTATAATCAGAGCCCATTTTTCTTTTGGCAGCTATAATGGTACCTTCAGGGTTGGAGAGCATTTGACGCCTTGCGGGTTCACCAACCATTAATTGTCCATCTTTCGAAAAAGCAACGACGGATGGAAATGACTTTCCGCCTATTGAAGTACCTTCAGCGGCTTGTATTATTACAGGTTTTCCACCAACTAACGCTGATGCAGCAGAATTACTGGTTCCTAAATCAATTCCTATTATCTTTCCCATTTAAATTTCATCTCCAATTGTATTATTATTATCATCGATATTTTTAACTATCTTTTTGGAGACTTCAACTAAGCTTGGACGTAAAACTCGACCATTTAGCAAATAACCCCTGCGAATCTCTTTTGTGATGATATTTTCCTCCACATCATCATCATCAGCATAAGAAAAGCCTACAATTTCATGAATATCAGGATCGAAAACATGATTTAATGAATCTATTTCTTTAATGCCTTCTTTTTCTAAGAATGTATCGATATTCTTTAAAATACTTTCTAATCCCTCAAAAATCGCATTGTCAATTTTCTTTTGTTTTATTGTATCAATAGCACGAATGAAATCTTCGCGCATATCCACAACAACAGACAACAGATCAGCTTTGATTGATAGCATTTTCAAAGAGTTTTGTTTTTCAACATTCTTTCGGAAATTATCAAAATCTGCTAAACTATATTTTAATTTATTAAACGTATCATTATACAGATTGCGATAATGTTCTAATTCATTTTTAGTATTCTTTAATTCATTTAAGGTATCTTCAAAAGAATTATCAGTGTTTAATGTAGTTAGTGGTGAATCGGAGTCATTATAATTATTTCCAGATGTAGAACCACCATCATTGTCATTATAATTATCACTATAATTATCATTTTCTT
The DNA here is from genome assembly GCA_963779615.1 of uncultured Nitrososphaeraceae archaeon. Lineage (GTDB taxonomy): Archaea > Thermoproteota > Nitrososphaeria > Nitrososphaerales > Nitrososphaeraceae > Nitrosocosmicus. The sequence continues at coordinate 557,579 of CAVZZA010000001.1, read as the reverse complement.
TTTCTTGTTCTTTTTCCATGATAATAAATTCATTCAAATCTAATAATTACATATCGATAATAAAAAAGCGCGTCGTTGTACTGTACATACCATAATAAAAGATAACGTAGTTGGAAAACGGAAGAATGGAAAACGGTTAATGCTTCAGATCATAGACAATCTCAGAATAATTTATGCATAATTACTCTTGATTGATGATCTTGCTCCACAAGCCTCACAAATCATAAACCCTAATTTTTTAATTTTCTCTGTTCTAGTATCTGGGCTTCCACAAACAGGACATATAACATAATCCTTTACATATCTATCTATTAACCCACCAAACGAAGATATGGGCTTTCTTCCTAGAAAGATAATTCTCTCGCCAGCTATATAGCCTGCAGATGCTAATTCCTTATTCAAATACAATAATAGTTTTTCAGGATCTCTTCTAAGAGCTTTTGGAAAATCCATAAAGTTCCTAAATATAGTTCTTTGACCAACCCACATAATCTTTGGAGTCGGAACTTCAAGCCTAGAAACTTCTTTTTTTATCACGTTTCCTAATTTATTTTGTAATCTATCTAACAAAGATTCGTAGTCAGATTTATCCTGAATGGACACATTGACTATAATGTTTCTACCAATTAATTTATGTTTTGAATAGAGAAGATAAAACACAAATTAATTGACAAACAAATATTAAAATGATTAATTAATTTTAATCCATGTTAAAAATGGAGCTATAGTATTAAATGGCAACATTTCAGCATTCTTGCAATTATAACCGATCATAACCATTCTATCCAACAATAAATCATGTAATTTTTCATCTATTTGATTTTTTTTTAAAGGATCAAAAATTTCAAAAAAGCATTTTTGATCATAATATGCAATATGTTGAGAATAGCATGATATAAGAATAGAGGGATCGCGGTTAATCCTTTCATTGATTTCAGATTTATCAAATGATTGATTATCCTGAAATTCTACATAAATTTGTAAAACTCTTCTTTGATAATTTTCCTTGATTAGTTCGATATCTGATTTTACAATTTTTTTAGAAAGAAATATCTCTCGTTTTACCTGATCAATCGATCTTCTCGCAAGATCTTTGACGTATGAAATATCCAAATTTGTTTTAACGCCAAAATTTTTTCCAAATAAAAAAAATACTCCCATAATCTCATCTTTATCAACAAATGGAAAATCCAAATTGCCATCAAGAAATTTGGAAATTCTTTTGGAAATATCAGGAGGTAAAAATATTCCCATATAGGAGTCAGATATAACAGTCAATACAAACAAGATAAGACCCTAATTCAAAATTTAATTTTTTCTTTCCGGGCTACTAGATCATTTGGCAAAATAAAGGTAAAACCCTTACGCTTTTGAGTAAAATCCAGGTTTTCTTTCATATATTTGACCATCATTCATTGCCTTTTTTATGTAGGATTTTGCATCTGATTCTGCAAATTTACCTGTTTTTCCAAGCTCTATGATAAACGTATTTTCCTCGACATCATTTTTGTCTTCTCCAGACAAACTTGAAAATATCTCCATAAAAAGTTTTAATTTAGATATCTCACTAAAAGGTTTCCCATGCAAAACACCTAAATCAACTTTACCAGTGTTAACGTCTACACCAGCTGTCTCTAACATCCTTTGGATAAGGAAGATGGACCTTTCTGCATCTTCTTTTTCGACTTTATTCTTTAATAGCAATCGTGCCCGAGCAGTAGAAAGCCTAATTAGTCCTTCAAGTTGTCTAGGTGTCACAGTTATCATGCTATCAGAATCAACATTTCTCATTTTCATATAATAATCACGAATAAGGGAAACTGCTTCACGGGTCAACTCAGGTTCAACTAACTGCTTAGCAAATGCCAAGTATTTACTCAAGAGATCTATGTTGATTGGGGTTTGGGAGGTTTTTTGAAAATCTTTATGAATTTCCAAAATATGGCCAGCTATTTTGCTATCCTTCTCTTTTTCTGGAAGATCTCTTATAACATATACTATATCAAATCTAGTTAGAAGAGGTATTGGTAGATTTACATTCTCAGTGATATTTTTATAAGGATCATATTTCCCATACATAGGGTTTGCTGCAGACAGTATAGAGGTTCTTGCATTTAACGTCGCCACAATACCACCTTTGGCAACAGAACAGGTTTGTTGCTCCATAACCTCATGTAAAGCTGAGCGATCTTCGGCTTTTATTTTATCAAATTCATCTATACAAACTAACCCCTGATCACCTAAAACCACTGCACCTGCTTCTAACATCATCATTCCAGATTTATCCCGTATAACTGCTGCTGTGAGTCCAGCGGCAGTGGAGCCTCTACCGGAAGTATATAAGCCCCTAGGAGCGATTTTCGCTGCAAATTTGAGCATTTCAGATTTCGCAGTTCCAGGGTCCCCAACCAAAAGTATGTTAATATCTCCCCGTCTTGCAGAGCCATCGTCTAGTTTTTTGTTAACCGAACCCACGATTAAAAGTAAAATAGACTCTTTAATGACTTCGTGTCCATATATATGAGAAGCAAATGATGAAATTAATTTTTCATAAATGTCCGGTTTTTTAGACATTGTAAGTATTTGTCTTTCATCTTCTGCACTAATTGAAATTCGTTCAATAGACCTTGACTTTTTGTCCCCAGCACGACCGCCAAGATATTCAATATTATTTCCTTCCATTCTAAGCTTAAACAAAGAAGTCTTTATTTGAGAACCAGAATTTCCAGAAATAAAGGAGGATTCCTGATCAATTCTTATAATGCCAGTTAACATTATTCTATCACCAGGCCTGCACTGATCAACTAGATCACCTAAAATCGTGACCTCAATATAATGAGGAAGCTGTCCGGCAGGAAGGTCCTCGGGTAATTCTTGCAGTCTAACCAATTGAAAATCGATAAATAAACTGTTTTCTATATCCATTTCCAGTTCTTTTTCAGAACAGTTAAAACATCTTTGAGGTTTTTTTAATGATAACCCTTTTAATTGGGAAAGATTGATTTGGTTACAATTAAGGCACCTATAGGCAATTTTTTTTCCGAATGGTTTAACTTCAGAAGAACGCACAACCATTCCAGAAACGCCTAATAACTTGTTAATTACATCTGCGTTTATATCACGCAATCCCTTTTGGACGGCATAATTGCCTATTCTAACTCTTACATGATCTTTGATTTCGTCGGCATACTCAGGGTGAATTTCAGCCAGTATAGAAACGACTGCGTCACTAAAAGCAGTAAGCATTTCATCAGGATTGTGTGTGATATCTTTTGCAAGGGCAGGATTAAAGCCATCAAAATCTATATAATCTATAGTAACAGATGTGGATGAAGTTGCGATCATGTTATTAATCTTGTCAAAATATTTATAATTACCGCCACGATCTTTAAAAGATCTTAAAAAAGATTCCAATTCGTTAGATAAAGCAGACAAGGTCTGCTGTTGTTCTTGAACGTTAGACGAGTTGTGAGATGCATCACTACTCAAGTTTTAACACCAATTTTTTAAAATTAGAAGTCATTTCATAAAAAGTTTCATATAGTAATTTTTCTTCCAAAGAAAGCTTTTCTTCGATTTCGGGAACCAGAGGAGAAGAAGCAGAAAGTTTTACTATTTTTTGTATTCTTGATGCAATAAATGGATTTAATGAGACAACCAGAGATTCTCGTTCTTTTTCATCAATATTGCGAAGATAATTATTTACGCGAACATAAAAATCGGGATCAATTGCAGACAAAACGTGAGTTGAGGAAATCCTTTCTCGGTTTAATGCTCTTTTAACATAAGATAAATTATCCTCGTCGTGTAGTTCTATCAACCCATTTTCACTCAAAATTATAGAAATCCATCTTGGAATGGAAGTCATATCGCCTTCTTTTGCGCTGACAGATACAAAAGGCTGTATTGAAATCTCAACATCCTGTAAATAGATTACCCGTACATCTTTAAGTAAATAATCTAAATTGGAAAAGCTATAAAGAATTGAAATATCATCCAAATCTTGAATTAATTTATTTGTATTAAAATTCAATGACGAATTCACTATATAGTTAGTTTGATTGGTTAATAAAATTATTAATTATAAAAGCATGTTTTTAGTAGCCATAAATAATTTTAAATTGGAAAAAGAAAATAATCTGTTAACGATGGATGATAAACAACAGAAAGGCGATAAAATTTCAGATATTATGTGGGTAGAAAAATACAGGCCGAAAAATCTGGATCAAATAATCAATCAGAAAGAGATTGTAAAAGGTTTAAAGAATTTGTTAAATAAACCCAATGAATTACCACACCTCCTATTCACAGGTGCTGCAGGGATAGGAAAAACCACCACTGCATTATGTCTTGCACGAGAAATACTAGGAGACAATTGGAAGAGAGACACACTGGAGCTTAATGCGTCAGATGAAAGAGGGATTAAAATGGTACGTGAAAGAGTAAAGGAGTTTGCATCCATCATGAAGCTTTCATTAAATCAAATAGAAAATGAGAGGCCGTTTAAAATTATTGTCCTAGATGAGGCTGATGAAATGACATCAGAGGCACAAACAGCTCTAAGAAGAATTATAGAAGACAGCTCAAAAACTACAAGGTTTATTTTTATTTGCAACTACCTTTCTCATATCATAGAGCCTATTCAGAGTAGATGTGTTGTCTTTCGTTTTTCAAAGGTACCTGTAGATGAAGTAGTAAATTACTTAAAGATCATTTGTAAAAATGAACAAATAAAATTTGACGAAAAGGCACTTCATAAAATATACGAACATACAAATGGAGATCTAAGGCATTCCATAAACATTTTGCAAGCGGCATCAACCAATGGAAGTATAAATGAACTACAAGTTCAAAATGCAATAGGTATTTCAGGAAAAAATAAAATATCTGAAATAATAAGATTAGCCCTGGATTCAAAGTTCAACGAATCAAGAATAAAGTTATTAGAATTGTTATATGTCTATGGAGTATCAGAAACTGACTTTTTAAAATACGCCAATGAGGAAATTCATAATTTGAGTATTAGAGATCCATCTGAAGTCTCTTCAATAATAGCAGAATACGATTACAGGCTATCAAGCGGCGCTCACCCAGAAATTCAATTGGCCGCATTCTTAGCACAGTTAGGCAAAATAGGAATAAAAAATAGATAAATCCAATTAAAAATCTTCTTCGAATTCATCGCCACTCTCTTCTTCCGTTATTTCATCAAAATCTTCTTCGAATTCTTCTCGTTCTTCCGCAGTCTTATAGGGAATATCAGCTTCACCCAAATTTCCACATACAGGACACTTAAATTCGATTGTTTGACCTTCAAGATCCAATAAAAATTCTTTGGTGAAAACTTCATCACAATTTGAACAAACTAGAGTAGTTTGTATATTTTCTTGACTGAATTTGTGCGACTGTACCCGAAAGATTGTGTTCACCATACTTATTTTACCTATAGGAATTGATCTTTATTATAAGCCTTATCTTTTTATAAATAATCTAAAAACCTGAATTTATAATTCTAACAATGTAAAATAAAAACAATTCGATAACATGTATCATAATTAATGTTAATCAAATAGTTCATGTGGGAATATAAAACTAAATTAAAAAATTACAACTTCGCCATATGTATTTTAAGTATTCACGTATTTGAAATTTAAATTTATAACTTGCTGAAATGCGAAGCATTGAAATAATGTAATTATATTTTTGAATGCCAAAGATCATTAAAACATATGTGTATTTTTTTTACAGATCACGATCATTAAAAACTATTCACTTGTTTTATTTTGTATATATTATTAATTCACTATAAATCGTTACCAACCAAAATATTAACACTTATAAATTTAAGTTAAAGTTCATCTTTAACAAATTTGCAATAAAAAAAAGATTTGGATTGTATTAAAGGCTCATTGTAGACAGATTAGCACCATATACATGGTATTAACACGCATTAATCATTAAAAATACAATTCTTTATTGATATGGAAATCATTAATAAATAGCTTTAATTGGATTATTGATAAATTTATCAATAAACTCAATAATTATCCGTTTGATGAAACTCATGAAAAGTTGTTTCTTATTTTACCGGTAATACCCAAATCCGATAAAGTTGAAAATGATTATGTAGGTTTTCACAATAAGCGTTTTATATTTAACTCAATAGAAGAGAGATCAACACTATTTGACAAATGGTAAATAACGGCAAATAGGCGAAGTGAGTGAAGCAACGAGAAAGGAAAATAATCTGGCAATATATCCCTAAAAAGTTCATCACTGGTCTTCTCATAATTAAATCATTTTTTGGATAAGCAAGTTGTTTTTTACAATAATTATTTCTAAAAGGAAAAATACCTTACTACCGATAGAAAAGGAAAAAATGTGATAAGTATCTGTGATTACCCATTATATTAAACGGTGAAATACTATACTGATAGTTAAAACCCCCTTAAGCTCAGAATATGGGATCATATGAATACCTGAGGATTGAGGACTTTGATGAATTGGAAATGCATTCAAACAATCTAAAATTAAATTGTTTGAATGTTTTGATAGCCTTTGTTCTTATAACACAAAAAAGAATTAAAAATGGTTTTAATTCACTAACTATGGATTCGCCATTTGTGCATGTTGTAATTCTTCAAATGATTTTTGTTTTGGAATGTATGATTCTAGCTTAGAAACTATCACTGAATAGGGTCCGTTCAATGACACATTTCCTTCCCCAACATATTTTAACGCTAGATCTGTGACTGGGTCTCCAAATCCATATTGACCGTGATACACACACATTGTGGGTACTGATGAAATATCTTTTATGTATCCCAAGGGCACTGGGAATAAATCTGGGGCTCTACCTTCAAGGACTTGAAACATCGATTGTGAAGGATTGTCTTTATCGCACGGTACACTCATTGCAATATGTCCTTTACTTGCATATGGCGTAGAATCATACATCAAGAGAAATTGATTCTGACTGAAGTTTAAGCCGTTAAGTAATATTGGTTGCATAAATTTACTAGTATCTGTTTGATATACATAATTAGTCCCTACAGAGATTCGTTTGTAAAGTTCAGAGTCCAACTTTAACGATTGATCAAAAACATTTTTCATATCTCCAATTGTAAAACTGATTGTAATGATGGATGCTATAAAAATTAGTATTACCAAGCATAATGAAATCAAAATTGTTTGAGAATTCATATGTTTATTTGAGTTAATACAAGATTATTAAAGTTATTCAAAAAAAAATGGTGTTTTAAAATAATAGCACAGTATACCATTTGGTGTTGTAATAAATACATTGAACAAACTATATTGGCGAATTAGGTCGATCCTCCAAGTGTAATGACATTACTTCCTTTAAATGAAATAGAATATTCTATATCTCAGCAATGATATTTTATGGTAAACATAAAACTTAATAATTTCACAATTATTTTAAATTCAATTTAAATTTCCGCATAATTAGTTTTATCCGCTAAACCAGATTTCATTATTGCGTTTTTTCTATTCACACAAGACTCACACTTGCCACAATGAGATTTAACTTTACTTGCTTTGTTATTGTCACTTCCACAATAGCAACTCCAAGATTGAAAAAGTTTGTCGCCTAAAAGTTCATATCCAATCAAAAGCAATGCGGATTTATCCAAATTATCCATTGCAGGGGACCAAATATTTATTTTTTTTTGCAATCCCAATTCTATCCCATCTATTTCGGATAGAGTTAAGGTGTTTTCCAAAGATTTAACAAAAGAAGGGCGGCAATCAGGATATTTCGTATCTCCAGAATGTGCACCATACACTATTAGTGGAATTTTCAAAGATATCGCCCATACTGAAGCAAGAGTGATAAAAATGGTATTGCGCAATGGAACAACAATACTATAGTCAAAAGTATTAGGTATTTTAGATTTAGGATTGGTTAAAGCATTAGTATTTCCATACAACGTTTTTAGAAATGATATATCTATTATTTTATGTTCTTTACTTTTCAATAGCTTTGAAAACTTTTTTGCGATATTCAATTCGATAGAGGCCTTTTGGCCATAGTTAAAAGAAATTAGGTGGATGTCCAGCCCCAATTTTTTTAGATAAGAAGCGGTACTGACAGAATCCATTCCGCCACTAAAAATACAAACAGCTTCTGTGTAATTATTCAATGAGCCAGGCTTTTTTATCAAAGATAATAATTAGAAGAAATTCAATTATGTAAATATGACTATTAATTCTTTTTCTAGTTCCTCATATAGCCAACAATCCCTCCCAAGCCATAAGATAAAGAAATAAGAATTCGAGAGGCAAACAAGATTGACTCATAATCAACTAAATAGCCATGATACAAAATTAATATACAAAACAATGATATCAATAAGGCAGAGCCCGTAACTATCTGTTCAATGCTATGGATTTGAGAATACCGTCTAAGAAAAATAAAGGTAGAGATGTTACCTGAAGATAATCCTGTAAGCAATAGAAATGGATAATCTTTTTGAAAAAAGGGAATTAAAGTAAAAGGCAGAGCCCATGTAAGACCGTTTATCAATTTAACAAAATGCGGCCAGGAAACACTCCTAGAAAATCGTTCTCGAAGTGATTTTCGTGCAGATGAAAGAGGTTTAAAAAAAATCAGCAAGGAAAAAATGAAAGCAGATATCCAAACTACATAATAAAACGAATAATTAAGGTCATATATGAAAACCAAGTGAGACAAAACAGCCGACAAGCCTATCCATAGTGAAACAAATGAAAATAAAAATGAAAAGACTCTTGTCAATTATTTTAACTATGGTGTATATTCATCAATATAATGTAATCTATTTACAATCCAATAATGGAATTATCATGCAAACAATATTAATAAAAGAATCAGAAATTGAAATTGACATAGATAAAAAAAAGCAAATTTTATTCTATAACGTATTATTGTACATCGTTTTTTAAGTATTGTACTATTACACAAAATTAAAATAAAATTATTTCTGTAGAAACATTGAACTTTATTCTTGAATGCCACCGCATTTATTGCAAAATTTAGAAGCCGGCTTGATGTCGGCGCCGCAGATTATACAGTATTTTTTTTCAATGTCAGGGGTAGAAGAAGGTTTATTGGCAGTATTTTCTCCATATAGACCAGATATGGCTCCAGTGGGCTTAAAAGTCTCGTCTACATCGGGGAGAAAATCAGATTTGCTGGTAGAACTCGAGGATGATTGACGATTTTCTTTTCTATCTTCAATGTATGAAAGCAGGCGAGGGGTAGAAATATTTGTTTTAGGATCATTCACTTGCTCGCCCAACCATAAAGCAAATTTTTTCAAGGTCATTTCAGGGGTAGAAAAAGTAAGAGAATGAGTTGACATGTACTCATCGGTGGCTAGGCGTCCGTTAAAGATCTTCATACTATTAAAATAAAAAAAAGCGTATATTAATTATTGGGAATTACCGCATTTATTACAAAACTTTGCATGTTTTGGAATTGATGAGGCACATACGATGCAGTTTTTTTGCTCTTTGATTGTGGGAGAGTCCGGTTTTGAGATCACAATATCAACAGGTTTAAAGGAATGCGGGGCTTCTTGTGGTTTAGGCAAATCATATCCCTTATTTAAAGAACTATCGGGGCCCCCTGAGGCAAAGCTATCAATACCGCTACCTCCACCTCCACTGCCTAATCCAGATGGCGATGCGGAAATTGAATGAGGAGAATCGCCAAAAGAGCTTTTTCTTGACGTGCCCTTATCAAGAACAGTTTTTATTTCAAGAATAATACGACATGCTAGAAAATTTAATGCTGAGGATGATACAAGAAATTCGCCAATCTTTGAAAAATATTCCTTGTTGTCTATTTTACCTTGTTTGAATAATTGGGTGTCATCATAAAAAGATTCATACTGATCTTGAGTTTCAGTAACCAATTGTTTTAGTTTCTCTATTAAACCGCCAAGTGTATCTACTCCAAAGGACATGATATATAAAACCGTGTATAAAAACAAATTTAAATTTATGGGATTCACAACATGATGTATACGATAAACAACGTTTTAGATGAAAAAATATATCTTACCTACAGACTGAATAAGTGAGATCAGGTTTACGCGTGTAATGAAATTTCCCAAGCATGACTCAGATATAGGAATAAACCCCATAGATAAAAAAAATAAAATACTAACTGGAAAAGATTTCTTTGTCCTTTGGTCCAGTTTGGGAGTAGGATTATTAGTAATATCAGCAGGATCTTTCATTTACACATCGAATATTTTAGGTGCGTTATTCGTAATAGTACTAGGGTCTATTGTAGGCTCTATTCTACTAGCGATGGCAGGAAAAATCGGCAGTGATCATTCAATCCCATCAGTAGTGAGTATGAGACCTGCATTTGGCATCTATGGATCGTATTTACTTACTGTCCTCAACATACTTCAGTTGACAGGATGGGCCACATTTGAAATAACAATACTATCCAAGGCCGCTAGTATTTTTACCCAAGGATTTATTGACTTTTATATTTGGTCGATTATTTTCGGGATAATCATAATTGTTTTTGGCATTTCAGGCCCTCTGAAAGTTATAAAACAATGGCTCAACAAATTTGCCGTTTGGGTTGTTTATGGTTCAACAGTAATTATGCTAGTGAATTTAATAGCATTTAGCGGCCATCACAATGCTAATCTAATAGATATCAAACCTAACAACTTTGATTTTTTTAGCTCATTAGACCTGGTGATTGCCATGCCACTGTCATGGTTACCCCTCGTGGCAGATTATAACAGATTTGCTCACAAAAGCAAAAATGCTTTTTTAGGAACATTTATTGGGTTTTCAATAACTAATACTCTTTTTTATATAATTGGCGTATTATTAGGAATAAATGATGTTTTTGAAATATTATTTGCCATTCAGTCTTTCTTTTTTGGGTTTATCCTATTGATATTAATTGTTGATGAAATAGACAATGTTTTTGCAAATATTTTTTCATCTGCAATGTCTTTTAAAAACATTTTTAATAAAATAAACTACAGGTACCTTGTAATAATATTTACAGCATTAAGTTGCATATTATCAAATATAATACCCATAAATCAATATGAATCATTTTTACTTGTAATAGGTGCATTGTTTGCGCCCTTATTTGCCATAGTACTAATCGACTATTACATAATAAAAAAAGGGAGGGTATCAATCGATGCATTTTATGACAAATGTGCAAAGTTTAAAGTTTCCGCCTTTTTTTCATTCCTGATAGGAAGCCTAACCTATTTTATCATTTCACCAATTTCACCAATTCATCATGAAAATTTGAATATAGGCTCGACCATACCAAGTATGGCCATCTCAATAGTGTCATTTTTATCGATAGAATACACAATAAAAAAAGTTAAATTAAAAAAAAATGGTAATCAATGAAAGAGACAAAAAGTTGAGGAGAAAGGTGAAGTAAAATGGGTGCTAAAATAGTGGTTCTTGGTGCAGGATATGCAGGAATATTTCTTTGTACAAATCTTTCGTCCAAATTAAAGGATTTAGCTGAAATAATATTGGTAGATAGAAACGATTACCATCAATTAATGCAAGAGATTCATTTGGTCGCTTCAGGCTTTAGGACAGAAGAGCAATTAAAAATTCCAATATCATCACTAATTTACGGAAAAAAAATAAAATTTATCCAATCAAACGTAAAAAAAATAATACCGGATAAGAGGACAATAATACTAGATTCTGAAGAAATAAAATATGACGAATTGATTGTCTGTCTAGGATCGTCTACTAAATATTTTAATATTCCCGGAGCAGACAAATACACCCTACCTCTCAGATCTATCTATGATGCTTCAATTATTTACGACCATATTTCAAAAATAGTTAAAGAAGAAAAAAAACAAAACATTGTAATTGTCGGAGCAGGCGCCACAGGGATAAGTCTTGGAAGTGCTTTGGCGGAAATGATAAACCTGTCAAAAAATAAAGACAATGTCAAAGTAAATATTATTGAGGCGACCTCAACAATACTTTATGGATGGGATATTAGGGTTAAAAACAGAATTGAAGACATCTTAAAGAAAAAAGGCATAAGAATTTTTCACAATTCACTGGTGGAACGGGTAGACCAAAATACATTGTTTCTCAAAGACGGCTTACAAATTAATTCATCACTAATAATTTGGACAGCAGGAGTAAAAGGATTTAATATAGACATCGAGCCGTCGGTTGAAAAAACTAACGATGGGAGAATAATAGTTAATGAATACTGTAAGACCAATCAATATGAAAACATCTATTCTATAGGAGACATAGCTGCGATGAAAGATTCAAAGGGGGCTTTATACCCACCTTTGGCACAAATTGCTGTAAGGCAAGCACGTTATTTAGCAGATCATATTTCTGACCATTATATCAACAAAACAGAATCAAAGGAAAGATTTGATTATGAAATAAAGGCCCAGATTCTATCCGTAGGAAATAATGAATATGTGGGTTTATTAAACAATCTGGTAGTTAGCGGGGATATAGCAAAAATGATTGATGAATTTGCAAAAAACACATACTTGAAATCATTAAAAACAGGAGGAAGAAACATATCAGTTAATTTATACGAAAACGATTTCTTTTCACAGGTCCTGGCTGGAATGACTTTTGCAGGATTCACGTTTTTTAAAAGCTTGGAGAAACTAGCAAAATGAAAAACCGAAGATAGTCATTCTCTCAAATATTTAATTTAAATTTTTTCCTGTCTTAACAGCAGGCGCATTAATTATAATTTATCATAATCAAACAAAAATAGTAACAATAACAATATGGGCGTGTTAGCTTAAGTATGATTGTTCAATTTATAATTTGGGATATGGATAATTCCAAATAAATTAGGAGTATTTTTTATTAGTTTGAGTTTAAATTAACATACCAGATATTTCCAAAACTTAAAAACCTAGCTTCTTTGAAACTTTAATGACATTCAATTCTAAGCGGAGCAAAAAGACAATAATCTACATAAATTTGACATAGATATAAAAAAAAAGATTAATTTCATCTTTGGTTATTTGGTAAATAATGGAATCTAATACAAAATATCATTATCCAGATTAGTTATTAATCCATTATTGAGGTTTCACTTTAATAAAACATCCTAGAAAAAAAATTTAATGACTATGCCTATGTTCGTCCGTATGCATGTGGGTATGAGAATGAGTTAAATCACCATGACTGTGGGAGTGATATATTTTTCTTAAAGTAGCGTAAAAAACAGCTAATCCAAATCCTAAAGTTACAAACATAACAATGGTGGGTCCTGATGAAGAATCCAAGAAAAAGCTAAAATACATTCCAGAAAACGAGGCAACTATTCCTATAATGATAGATAACAATATGACACTAGTAAAATTATTTGAAAGTATTCTTGCAGATATTGCCGGTCCAACTATCACTGCCGCAAGGAGTGTTACACCGATAGAAGACATTGAGGCTATAATAACCGTTGCTAAAACAAACGAAAATAACAATTCCACATAATATGTTTTTATCCCACTAATCTTTGCACTTTCATTGTCAAAAAATGTAAAGACTAATCGTTTATGAAATAAGAAAAAGAAAAACCCAGCGGATATTGTTACAGAGATAATTATGTAAAGATCTTGGTCAGTTATAGACAAAATGTTTCCAAATAACAGAGATTCGAAATTTCTGGTATAGCGGTCTGTCATGCTCACCAACAAGACACCGAAGGCAAAAATTGCTGTGGTCACAAGGCCTATTGCAGCATCAGGTTTGATTTTATTTCTTTTACTAATCTCATGTATAACAAATGAAGCTAGATAACTCCATAAAATTGCTCCAACATAAAAATTCAAACCTCCAATGTTGCTTATGATGGCACCACCGAAGGCTGCATGGGAAAGACCATGTCCAACATAGGCCAAACCTCTTAGTACTACGTACACACCAACTAAACCACACATGCCACCAAGTAAAACCGATACAATAATACCCTTTATAAAAAACTCATATTGAAATGGTAAAAGAAAATCAGTCATGATCTTCACGAGTTAGTGCTCTATAATCTGGAAGCCCAAATGTTTTTAAAAGTGTTGTTTCTTCAAGAACATCACGAGGATACCCTTCCGAAATCATAGTCTTGTTAAAGCAGACAACCCATTGAGATCTTTTTGCAATATGAATTATATCATGAGTAGACAAGATAATTGTCATCCCATTATTATTTAAATTTTTTAGAATTTCAAAAATTTTTTCCCTGGATACGTAATCGAGTCCTGTAGTAGGTTCATCCAAAATAAGAATTTCGGGATTTCTTATCAATGCCCTACCTAGAAAAACCCGTTGTTGCTCTCCTCCAGATAACTCCCGAATATGTCTGCTGCCATAGCCATTTAAACCAAGAATTTTTAAAATATCTTTAATCTGTTGTTTTAATTTTTTATCAATCCATGGCAAATAACTTTTATAATTCCAAGAGCCCATAGCTAATACTTCTTGGACAGAAACAGGGAAACTCCAATCTATTGTTTCTATTTGAGGAACATACCCAATTGATGGAATATTATATAAATGAATACCATCGTTATCCATAAACTCAACATCACCATGCCAAGGCTCATGGATACCAGAGATAATTTTCAATAAGGTGGTTTTGCCGGCTCCGCTCGGGCCTACAATGGATACAAAACGTCCTTTTGGAATAGTCAAATTAACACCCTCAACAACATAATCATGATATGAAAAACCAAATGACACATTGATCAACTTTAACAAACTGAAAGAACTCAATATCCATAGGTACAAACCAATGATTTCTATTTAACATTTTAAAAAAAAGAAAAGTATCCGAAAATCAATTAAATGTATTTCCAGGATCTAATGAAAGCAGTTTATCAATATTTCCCCCTAGAGGTATTATCATGTTTTTCATGTTATCAATCATCATACCCACATAGGTATGATTCTTATCGTTTGGGTTACCAGGCAGTGCGTCGTCACGTAGGGTTTGAACAATGGCAACATGAGATTCCTTAGCTATTTGATCTATAATTTTGTTTGAAAATACTTCGGATCCAAAAATCGCAGGCACTTTTTCTTGTTTTATCTGATCTATTAATTTCGCTACATCAAGGGGAGATGGTTCTGAGAAATCTGAAGGTTGAATAGCGCCTATCACTGTCATGTTATATCGTGGTGCAAAATAGGCCCAGGAGTCATGATATGTTAAAAGTTTTCTGTTTTCTGGAGGTATGGTTTGTACAGAATCCATTATTCCTTTATCTAATTGTTTCAATAAACTATGGTATTTTTTTGCATTATCGGTATAATAAGCAGCATTATTTGGATCCATTTCTATCAATTTATCACGGGTCAAATTAGCAAATTCCATTGCATAGGCAACATTCAACCACAGATGAGGATTGGGATGGCCCTTTTCTTTTGGAAAGCTAAAATCAAAAACCCAATCTGCAGAATTAATGGTATTATCACCCAGTTTTAACAATTGAATGTTTGGATTTTTTTTCAATATTTCATTAACAGTTTTTTCAATATTTTCCTCAAGAGATAGTCCATTTACAATCACAAGATCTGCATTATTTAATTTTATTTGATCTGAGGGAACCAATTCAAAAGTGTGTGAATTTACACCCTCCGGCACTATGCCTATCAAATTTATTTTATCACCACCCACATTCTTTACTATATTGGTGATAGGCGATACAGAAGTGATAACAGAAAGAGATTTATTTATTGCGTATGCAGAATTTATTTCTTTTCCACTAAATCCAATATTTCCTATAACAAGAACTATAAAAGAAAATATGGAGAGTGTGATAAAAAATTTATGGCTACTTTTAGGTCGTAAATATATGACACATTCCACCATAATTTGAAATCATAATAAATAGAATTAATTATTTTTTAATGAAAAAAACAATCAATTATTACTTAAAAGGATAAATAGATGCTAAATTTTTCGTATCCCACTAAATGAAACATTTAGAATTTTTTTTCTAACTATCCCAAGAATTGAATATATTATATTTCTAATATCAAAAACAAATCGACCAAGTATTCGAACCATTAACCCACCGTCATCGGGCAATTTTGTGCATCCCCCTATAACGTTATTTAGATTGTTTAACATCATATTTATTTCATTTTTAACATCCGTCACTTGATCCTTTGGCAACAAAATATATACATTCCCTAGTATATCAAAATCATTCATGATGCCAAAAGATTTGATGTTTTCTTTTTTAGGCTCAAGTTTTGCTATGTCAATAAACCTTAATTTGTTTAAATGGTTTTCAGCTTTGACTTTCATATAACATATATCATACTCAAAAGATTCATTACTAGCTACTCTCCCCGGCGTCAATATCTCAGAATATACGCAAGTGGCACTATCATGAACTTTAACATCAGAAACCTGATAGTATTTGGAATTTTTAAATGGTATTATTTGATCAGGAATATACTCCAGATAACAATTTTCACCGACATCTAAATTTATTATTTGAGTCCCAAAATTTTTATTCATTTTATAAATTCTTGTTGCACTTTGTGTAGTAATGTGGGATTTGGCATGGTTTTTAAGCGTTATATCAGTTCTATATCTATCCCCTTGCAATATCCCTCCGGATGGCGAAATAATATAAATATATGCCATTTCAGGGCAGGTTTCTTCGAGATAAAGAGCACGTTTGATACACAATGGAACTTTATAAAACTGATTCTTTATTGATGTTTTATTATTAAATTTATCGTTCTCTAAATGTAATTTTAAAACACCAAGCTTACCAGACGTTCCCACAGCTAATTGTTCTAATTGCGCGTCATATTCCAAAATTTCATGTGGAATATCTTTTGGCGTACAAAAAGAAAGATCATAAAAACTCATTGAAATTACCGCATTCTAATCAAATAGTTATTTTAGATTTTGGAGTCGCATTAAATAATATGTCTTTAATAATATAATTTGTTGCCTCTTTAATGCCCTGGCCAGTCTTACTATTGACAAAAACAAAAGGCTTATCGCCTCGTATAATCTTTGCATCCCTTTCCATTATACTAAGATCTGCACCAATATAGGAAGCAATATCAATTTTATTAATTACCAAGAGATCGCATGTTTCTATTCCAAGACCTCGTTTTCTTGGATATTTGTCTCCACTGGAAACGTCGATTATATAAATGAAATAATCAGCTAGTGCAGGGCTAAAGGTAGTTGTAATGTTATCACCACCACTTTCGATAATTATCAAATCAAGGTTTGGGTGTTTGATCTCCATCTCTTCTACAATAGATATATTGATGGATGGATCCTCCCTTACAGCAGTATGCGGGCAACCTCCTGTAGCGACACCAATAACTAGGTCCTCTGACATCAAACCCTTTTCCGTGGCAAGGTTTTTTCGCATTCTCTCAGCATCTTCCTTTGATACAACGTCATTGGATATTATGCCAACATTATATCCTTTATCCTTTAAAATAGGGACTATTTGTTCGATTAACATTGTTTTTCCCGAACCTACCGGTCCACCTATTCCAATGCGAGGAATCCGTGAAATTGACACAGAAAACTAGATAAAAAATCATGTAATAAACATTTTGGAATCCATCTGTTCATGCTGTATTTGAATTATATCTAACTGGGGAATGAACTGCCACATATTAGAATAGGATCGATTAATGTTCTTTGTTACACTTGATAAAATTATAGGTTTCATTTCGTGAATAATCCGCTGTCCATCATAATGCTGGAGAATACCCAAACGTAACGCAGCCCCAACTACACTAACGGCAAAACCATAAAGCAACATTAAGCCAGATCTCTCTTTTTTTATATTCATGGCATTACACGATAATGCAAAAGAGACAGGGTAGACGCCTTTTGCCTGACCATCTTTAATGCTTTTTAAATAAAAGTTAACATATTCATTGTTGCCAGTAAAGGAAGAGATACACCTTAAGAGCTGAATTCCAGACCTTATGGAAGCAGATCTGGTTTCTTCTATCAACCGCATAAAATAATACACACTGTCTAACTCCAGCAGTGTCGAAAAATCACTTTTTTGAATGCAACTGTATACATTACCAATGACAGAACAATCTGTCGGCCCCACTTGTTGCGATAGATACGCTTTAATGAAATCAAAAACATCGGTATAGGTTAATTTTTTTTTGTCCCTATTGTAAAATAATGATTCCAAACCATTTGAAGTGGTATATAATCCCGTAGGAAAAAATGAATCAGATAACTGTAAAAAGCTAATATCATCTACAGATACAAAGGTATTATCCTTTTCAATGTTCATGTATATCAAATCCTTGATCAGGTTCAAAAATTAGGTTATCTGATTTTATAACAATATGATCCTTTAAACTGGGCAAAAGTCTTTGGAAAAGGTCTATCTCTTCTACAGTTTGGAGTGGAAAAATGATTTTATTTTCCTCTAATTTTAACGGTCTATGTAAGTTACCAATAGTATGGCCAATTTTTATTGCGATGTTTATCAAATCAGGCTTGTGTTGTCCATCGTATTCATGATTTGGGTAATCCTTAAAACTTAACACTGCTACAAGTTCGGGAGACAGTTTTACCAGGATCATTTTAGTGTCATCCAAAAAAACTACATCTTTGTCTTTAAGCCTAGTTCTGGATGGCAAAATAAACCCTATGTCCGTGCCTTTGTCTGATGTTTTTCTCATCCTGACTTTTTCTGACTCTGATCTTTGAATTATTACGCTTTCAACAAGGCTTTTTTGGAATAACTCTCCATATCTTTGATTTAAAATAGGATCCTTTTTTATATTCCCTAAAATAGTTGTGACCGTTAACATAAGATATCATATAGTTTCTTATTGACAATAAAAACAATTTCATTGATTTTGATTGTTGTTGTTTATTTTATCTGAAGCACATGTTGGAGAAGATTTAATTTTATGTGCATCAATATTAGTATTAGTAGTGATGTCTGTATTTATGTTTCTTAATTTCTTTACAGACTCAATCATGTTCATTAAGTTTTGAGTATAATCATACTTACCAAGGTGTTGGTAACTATCAGGTCTTATTTGGGCAAATATAAAATTGCCATCAGATATTTCAACTGCAGAACCTAACTCAAATTTTTCAGATATTATGCAATTTTTAACCAAATGAGGAGGGTAATCCAAATTAAGATGTGATTTTGGGTCTATTAAACCGGACAAAGATGATATTTTTCCGGACTTTATGACTGCATGCCTTATTTGTAACGGATCCATTATGATTAGAGATTTTTCAACATTAGATTTTTCAACGCAATGGCGGATTTTCATTGTTATAATTACCTTCTGGAATCAGCAACTGCTTGTGGGTTAAGGTCATCGGCTGCAAGGTTTTTGTCTATCCTTAATACGGATTTTGCCATTTCGCCGGATGCTTCCAAGGCCATTGTTTTAACCAATACAGGATCTAAAACACCTTTTGATATCATGTCAACAATATCACCGGTATCAATATCAACACCATAACCTTCAGGAGAAGCTTTTGCATTCATCACCTTTTCAAGTCCGTTAAATCCAGCATTTGTTAATATCTGCCTCATTATGCTTTCGAGTGCAGAGGTAACAACCTCAAGTCCAACCTGTTCTAGTCCCTTAAGCTTAAGCTGTTTGATTTTTTCAATGATGTGTAATTCTGCTGCGCCTCCTCCTGCAACAATCCCATAGTTTAATGCAGCTTCTGCAGCATTTATTCCGTCAATTGTTGATCTCCATCTTTCCAGAGATGTTTCTTTGGTGGATCCAGAGATTAGAATTGTAATAATTTTTTTTCCTAAACCGTTTTCTAAATAAATTATTCCGATATCTTCGTCTTCATATATTTTTTCAGAAGTTCCGAGAATATCTCTATTTTTTAAATCATCCAAATTTCTTACAGGTTTTGCTCCGGTATATCTTGACAAATAGTCTATTTCTTCATTTGAAATGTGGACTGCAAAAATGCCTTTTGATACAAACAAATCCTCAATTATTTGGTCAACTTCAGGGGATGCGACAAAAAGGGTATTTGCCCCTGTTTCAAGAATCGCATCAACTATTTTTTTGGACTTTTCCAATCTATCGTTTTCCATTTTAAGGATATCCTGATATTTACTGTTCTCTTTAATCCAAGATTCTTTAACAGGCTTTAAATCTAATTTCAATATTAGTATTTTAGCGTTATTTACTTTATTAGGCAGCTCTGGGTCTAATCTTCTTCGCTCTAAAATAACTCCATTAACAATTTTATCATCCATATCAGTTCGTCTGACTACCTTTAGTGATTTATCAAAATCATATTTGTCACCATAAATTGCATCCTTACCTGCAGCCCTTAAAGCAGAAACAACCATTTTATGTAATACATTTCCATCCAATTTTGATGACAAACTTGTTTTTACTATTTGATCAAGTTCTACTTCGTCTAAACTGATTTTTTTCGCACTTTTTTTTAACAGGTCGCAAGAGTGCTTTACTCCACTTTCTATGCCTTCAACAACTTTTGTAGGATGAACAGCTAGCTCCCGAATTAACCTCTTGCCTTCCTTAATCATTTCCGCTGCAAGAATAACTGCTGTGGTAGTACCATCACCTACTTTTTGTTCCTGTCTCTCAGCAATTTCCACTATCATTTTTGCGACCGGATGAATCGCCCTCAGCGATAAGAGAATTGTAACACCATCATTGGAAACATGCCTGTTCATAGATTGGTCAATCAAGAGTTTGTCCAAACCTTTTGGTCCCAGAGTGGTTCTCACTGTATCTGCTACTGCCATTACTGCATTAGAATTTGATTCTAGCGCATTAAACTCGATATTTTCTGCAATTGGCTTCCAAACTCCATAATTTTGAGGCGAAGACATAAGTTAAATCAAAAGTCCTAAAAGATAAATATATCAAAAAAAAGAAAATATTATGTATAATTTTTCTATATTATAAAAATAGAAATTTATGCCATAAAGTATCTTTGCGCAAGACTTAATTCCTTTGCTGGATCAACTGTTGCAATTTCTCCATCAACTTTTACTTCATATGTTTCGGGGTCAACTGTAATTTCCGGTGTTTTATCGTTCCAAATCATATCTTTCTTGCCAATATTTCTGCAGTTTTTGACAGCCAATACTGTTTTTTCTAGGCCCAATTTTTGGGGAACCCCCAATTCTATAGCCTTTTTAGACATGAATGTAAAGGAAGTTTTTTGGACTGCACGGCCCATTGCACCAAACATTGGTCGATAATAGACTGGCTCCGGGGTCGGAAGAGAAGCATTAGGGTCACCCATTATAGACCAGGCAATAAAGCCACCCTTAAAAACCATTTTTGGTTTTGCACCAAAAAAAGCAGTGTTATACATCACTAAATCTGCATATTTTCCTACCTCAAGAGAACCAAGGTAGTCAGACACACCATGGGTAATTGCGCAGTTAATGGTAGTTTTTGCAATATACCTTTTTGCTCTTAAATTATCGTTGTCACCTGCTTCTTCTTTTAACCTTCCCCTCATCTTTTTCATCTTGTCTGCAGTTTGCCAAGCGCGAAGAGCCACCTCTCCAATTCTGCCCATGGCTTGGCTATCGGAAGAGTACATACTCAAAACACCTTCGTCATGCATCACATCTTCAGCAGCTATTGTTTCAGCACGAATTCTAGAATCGGCAAAGGCCACATCTTCAGCAACAGCAGGATTCAAGTGGTGGCAAAACATCAGCATGTCCAGATGCTCATCAACAGTATTTACTGTGAATGGCCTAGTTGGGTTAGTTGAGGATGGCAAAACATTTTGTTCAGAAGCTATAGCAATGATATCAGGTGCATGTCCACCGCCTGCCCCTTCTGTATGATAGCTATGTACAACCCTGCCATCTATTGCATTTATTGTATCTTCAAGGTAACCACATTCATTTATGGAATCTGTGTGTATTGCAACCTGTGTATCGGTCAAATCAGCAGCTCGTAATGACGCATCCAATACTGTGTTGGTTGTTCCCCAGTCCTCGTGATCTTTAAGTCCACATGCTCCTGCTTCTATTTGCTCCATTTGAGTGGCTAATGAGGGGTGCGAATCGTTACCTTTTCCTAAGAATCCCCAGTTAACAGGTATATCCTCCACCGCTTCTAGCATTCTACTTATATTAAATGAGCCAGGGGTGCACGTTGTGGCGTTAGTTCCATCAGCAGGACCTGTACCACCACCTATCATATTACACACACCATTGCTTATTCCATCGATATACTGTTGTGGAGAAATCATGTGAATATGGGTATCAAAGTGTCCAGGGGTACATATTGTGTGCTCACCTGCAGTGGCTTCTGTACAAGCAGAAACAGTTAGGTTTCTATCCACATCATCCATCACTAAGGGATTACCAGCCTTTCCTATTCCCGCAATTTTTCCATCTTTTATTCCGATATCACCTTTTACTATACCAATCACCGGATCAAGTACAACGGCATTGGTGATGACATAGTCCAAGGCACCGTTTGCATTAGTAACCCCAGAAGTTTGGGCTAAACCATCCCTTAAAGTTTTACCACCCCCAAAAACACATTCGTCTCCATGTGAGATCAAATCTTTTTCTATTTCAATAAGGATATCAGTATCGCCTAAACGGATTTTATCACCTTTCGTTGCACCATATAATTCAGAATATTGTTTTTTTGTTAATTTTAATACCATCATGCATTACCTCTTTCTAATTACCCATTCCTTTAAATCCCTGGAATTTTGCTTTTTCAAATGCGGATTTTTTTATATTAGAAGATTTCATGCTTCCCATAGTTAAGCCATTAAAACCAAAACAGACTCTCGTACCCCCTAATTCACACAGTTCTACTTCTTTAGTATCACCTGGTTCAAATCGCACAGAGGTACCGGCGGGTATATTCAACCTAAAGCCAAATGCCTCTTTCCTAGGGAAATCAAGAACTTTATTGATCTCAAAGAAATGTGTATGTGAACCGATTTGACAAGGCCTGTCACCAGTATGTTTTACAGTAATCTTTATCGTTTTTCTGTTCTCGTTACACAAAACATCTCCTTCGGATAAAACATATTCTCCAGGTATCATTGTGTAACAATACCTCCTCCTTTCAAGTTTGATTTATATATAATTTTTTTAATCATTTTTCATAACCTACTATTGAACTGGATCATGCACAGTTACCAGCTTTGTTCCGTCTGGAAATGTAGCTTCCACCTGAACTGTGTGAATCATTTCCGATACTCCGTCCATTACATCTTCTTTATTTAAAATACTCCGTGCAGACATCATCAGTTCTGCGACTGATTTTCCTTCGCGTGCCCCTTCAACTACAAAATTAGATATATACGCTATTGATTCGGGATGATTTAATTTTACTCCTCTTTGTTTTCTTCCCTCTGCAATTTGGGCTGCAGTCCATATCATCATTTTTTCTATTTCTCTTGGGACCAACATCATTTTAATTTCATAGTTAAAAACAGAAATGGATTATATTAAAATTCAAAATAATAATTTATATAAATCCATAATAAAAAGGTCTGAATTTAGTAGATGTCGACTTAATTGAACATACTTATTCTTTGTGTACTTTAATAGGCAAAGACATCTTTAACCAATAAAGTATTTTTTCATAATCACCATTTTTTTTAGCTGAAATATTAAAGTTATAGAGAGTTTTTTGAGTACGTATTTTTAAAAAATTATAATTCACCGCAGAACCGAGCATGTTTGTTATTAGCGTTTCAATTCCATGGTAAAATAAAAGTTTCTCAATCTCTTTATAATGGATATAAAATTCCTTTGTTGAATTTGAACCAGAAGGTAAACCCTGGACAAAAGAATCTTTTGATTTTACATCCTCAAGGTTAACTCTATCAGACAAAAGATAATACAAATACGGTCCAAGTCCTGCAATGTAACCAATATCTAAAAGATTTCGTAAATTACTCTTCTCTGATACAATAACCCTTGTGTTAGTGAATGTGATAAGGTAACCAGAACGGGTAAACCTATTTTTGATATCACCAGAGAGTCTCAATATAACGGGTTCGATATTGTGCTCTTTGCACAATTGGTAAAAAATACCAATTTTTTGAGAGTTGGACCTTTCAATATCATTTTTAAGATGTTTTAGAGATTTATTAAATTCGGACATTTTATAAAATGATTAACATTTTTAAAGCAAAACATCATATAGAAATAAAACTACATTCTGAAATATAATTTATTTAAAGAATATTGCAATGGACATTTTTAAAAAAAGTGGTAGGTCAATTAACCTTGCGGTCTAGACCAGCCAATTCCCGCAGGAATATTTGTGAATCCAAATATTGCAATTAACCATACCCACGCAGTAAATACGAAAGGTCCGGTAAGTGCAGGTAGGCCCCACTGCCCAAAGAAACGCTGCAGAGCAGGCATTACCACTACAGAGCAGGTTACAGTTGCAAATACAGCCATCAAGAATGATTGCCAAGTTAACGGAACAAAACTGGTTAATGCAATCATAACAAGTACCTGGTTAAATCCATGCAAACCAATTCGAGTCTCCTGTGTTGGTAACTTCATTAGTATAGATAAAGCTGCACCTATCGCAGATCCTATTAAGGCCATA
Source organism: uncultured Nitrososphaeraceae archaeon (assembly GCA_963779615.1). Taxonomy (GTDB): domain Archaea; phylum Thermoproteota; class Nitrososphaeria; order Nitrososphaerales; family Nitrososphaeraceae; genus Nitrosocosmicus. The sequence goes on along the minus strand of CAVZZA010000001.1, from coordinate 532,958 downwards.
ACCCCCGCAAGGTATAATGGTGAATACTCGTCCCATCCTGCAGTGTAAGCATTAGTAAACCAAGGCCTATCCTGAACACCAGCTATAAACGGAGCTAGTTCAAAAGCCAGTGTCAACCCAATAACCCACAATAGACCAGTTTTCCAGTTTTCTACAAAGGTAACTTGAGATACACCCTTTAGAGTTGCTTTGATAAATTCTTTTGCGGTCCATTTGAACTCTGTCTCAGTTGTTTGAACAGGGCTATCAATATCTTTATTGGTCTCCTCTTTTACCCCTTCAAGACTTTCAGCCCTTGGTGGTTCTGGAACTTCAGGCCACACATCATAACCATAACGTTTGCTCGCATACATCATTGCCCAAGTTGTGAAAATGAAAGAGGATGTAAACCCAGGGATAGCAACAGAGTTTATTATTCCCCCCCTATCGTCTGGACTAAATATATCTCCCATAAAATGCCCAAATGCCATCCAAGCAACGGCAGTTACGGCAGCACCAAATATTGAAATGGATAGGGTTACCCTGTTTGCTTTCACAAACGGTCCAGACCAAAAAGCCATTCCAGTTAAAATAGAGTTATAACCGAATAAACCAAAAGTTACGAGACCGTAATCTGCACCTAATAATATTGCCGTGCCAGCCCCTACTAATCCAGCTAATACCATCATCATACCAGCTTTCCGAGAAGCAATTAACACTCCAACAAGGATTAAAATGCCAGTTACAGGAGAACTAAACAAAGGTACTTCTGAGATGCCATTGAATAATATATAGAAAAAATCAAGTACAGGATCTCCTGATGTAAATGTAGGTATTCCCACAGTATGTGTCTGTCTAAGTATTGTTTAACAATTTGTAAAAAATTACAGTTTATTAATAAAAAGGTGATAAAAATTACTTTAGATAAAACAAGACATTGAATGGAAAAACCTACGCGTAATTCTCGTAATATATTGAGGTATTTTTAAAAGTTAAGTCCTGCTTTCTTCCAACTACTTTTTAATATAATGTGTCTATATATAGATATTGGGATCGTTTGTAGTTGTTCGATTGTTTGTGATCTATAATTGTAATTCCCTATCGTTTATAATTTTTTTAAAATACATTTAAAACAAATCTTCTCATTCTTTTGTCCTTTCTATTTTATTACGTCTGCATAATTAGCATATTTTTATAATGATCAAGTTATTATGTTACCTATCCAAAAATAACTAAAAAGGCAAAAAAAAATCTTGTATTACTTTATGTTTCCCCTTTATTTTTAACTTCTTCAATGATCATAAGTTATTTTATAATTCCTTAGTTTTATAATACGGGTACCATGTTGATAGAATTAAAATCAGGATAAAACCAATCTAATGCTAACCTTTATACCAGTTTTTCAAAGCAAAAAATATTAAAATTCAGGTCCAAATCTTCTAAAAGAATAAACGAAATCTGAAAATATAAAAATCTTGTCTTATTTTATTACACGACAATGACTCCAAGAATTACTAATACAGACGCTGGCATCACGCTCCAAAAGCCCGTCATTTAAGGTTATGTCGAAAGTAACACTCCTTCGGCATTTTCATTAGATTCAAAGTCTTGAATAATGTAACAATATTTCTTATTTATTAATTTCAACACCATAAATTAAGATATATTTATTTAGTAATGTTAAATGAATGCTAGATACTGTAGATGAATTAATACTCTCCGCATTAAGTAAAAACTCAAAACAGGATTTACATGAAATGGGCGACTATATAAGAGACTATGGGTATAATTTAAGTCTAGATGAGATCGGTTCAAGAATAAAAACATTAGAGGATGAAAAAGTAATTTTAGGGTATACTATTTCCATCAACATTAAAAAAGTAAAACATAAAATAATAAGAGCAGTATTGATGACTTTTAGGTCATCACAACATTTAACGAGCAGGCTGGAAGGATTAAAAAAATATTTAGAAGATGCGCCATTTGTATTGTTTTCTGGTCGAACCAGAGGAGGATATGACTGGATCACAATCCAGGTATTTCCATCAACAGAAATTGCTGATGAGGAAAGTGACACTTATAGAAATTTGTTCGGAGATATAATTCAAACTTATGGGGTATATGATTTTTCCCCTACGGAAGAATTTGGGTATAATGCATTTACCTACACGGATAGAGAGTATAAAAAATTTTTAGGCGAATGGTTTTATATTCCTATAAATGACAACGAGAACACAGCAAAGATCTAGTAAAATGCAAAATACGAGTTATTTTAGGCATTTATGGATTTTGGATGTCTTCAAATTTTTAAATCTAATAGTGTCATCTATTAAAGAATGAATGTTAAGTCGTAAATCCATCAAAAAGCTAATGATATCAGTACTTTGGGCAGGCTCAAAAGTTAATTGAACTTCTTCTATTATGCTATCCAATCGAGCAAGTGTAATTTTTAGAGCAAGAGAGGTTTTTTTTGCAACTTTTAAGGTTTTCACACTTTTGGAACTTATAATATCATTATTTAGCAAATCATCTATGGCAATCTTTTCTTTTGAAAAAACTGATTTAACCTCTCTAATCTGCCTTATTGTTAGTTCATTCTCTATAATGTGATCGGTAAACTGGATCATGTTTTCATGTGACAAATTTGTTAATTCTAATGCTTGGCTTATACTTAATTTATTCAACATTATCTTTTCTTTAACATCTTGCGGAAGTTTTAAGAGTTGAATTCTGTGTGAAACATATTCTTCACTTTTGCCGATCTTCCTTGATAACTCAGTAACACCACCCCAGCCTAAATCTTGAACATATTTTCTATATGCCTCGGCTTCTTCTAAAGCACTCATAGACTTTCTTTGAATATTTTCTGTAATTTGAATTTCGAAAGATTGTTTATCGCTCAACTCCCTTATCTTGCACGGAATATGACGCCAACGAAGAGATTTGCATGCATAAAACCTGCGATGACCGGCAACTATTTCAAAACTATTTTGATAGGGACGAATCAATATAGGTTGTAACAAGCCATGTTCTTTGATACTGGAAATAAGAGATTCAACTTCCTGATGGTCATTATACTTATCTCGAATAGAAAATTGAGATGGCCGAACCATTTTCATTTCTATATGTTCCACTATACTAGTATCGAACATGTGCATAGTATAATTAAATTAATCTAATACTTATACATTTTTATCAACTTAAAAATTTATTGTTATTTTTATTACTTTTTTAAAAATATTATATCAATTTTATTGGTTATGAGGGAAATTATATCAATTTTATTGGTTATGAGGCAATTAAAGATAAACTGAATTAACGCATTTGATAAATGGTTACTTTGATATAAACTTGTATTTGATTATATTAATCGATAACAATTGTTGGTTCGATTGAAAACTAGTTTTATTTGTAAAGGTGAAAACAATCTATTTTTTGATATTATTTATCATCATGTAAAACTGATTGGTAAATATAATTTTTTTTTTAAACCATTATCACTGTCGCATATGATGATAGTTTTAAGCAATATTTACCGTTATGTTAAAGAGGCATTTTTTAATCAAAAAGGTAATGAAAGGAAATTTTGAGCCATATTAATAAATTAATATTAAAAAGCCAATTATTGGTACATTTTACTTTTTTTATAAGGAATTATATAAATATGGCAATACAAAAGGTGTGTTTGTTTCCAAAAGACAGTAAAATGTGAAGCAAGATTAAATGATCTATTGGCAAAACATGACATTTCATTTGATTACTAGTACAGGACAATACGAATAGGTTACTGTGTCCGAGGCCACGCTTCCAAGCAGCATTTTTTTTAGTCCTGATTTTCCTTTAGTACCGATTACGATTAGATCAACATTTCTTTCTTCAGCGTAATTTAAAATTGATGCAGCAATTGAAAATGGTGTAGTTATGACATCTGTCTTTATTTTTTTATCAGCTTCAAAGGTTTGTTCACCTTTCATATTATTAATAATTTCTTTGAACCATTTTTCTGCTTCTTTTTTATATTCATTCATGTATGATTGTGAGACCATACCAAAAACACCAGAAGAATCACCATGATGAATTTTAGAAGGAACAATTGATAAAAGAATTAATTCGGAATCAAATTTTATTGATAGATCAGTTGCATAATTTGCTGCGTGAAAGGAAGATTCTGATCCATCTATCCCGACCAAAATTTTAGAAACTTTATTATCCAATATAGAATTTTTATCAAATCGTTATAAAAAGTATTTTATCCTTTTTTATAGGATATATTATTGGTTGCAATATTGATTTAATTTATTCAAAATAAACCTTATGGTATAAATCAAGCCTATCCTTTCATATTAAATGTCACCATGAATAATTGTGACTGTCATCAAACAATTTACATAACATATTATAAATCAATAAAAGAATAAAACTTATTATATTTAAATAAGTATTGATTGGGCATTTTATTGCGTATCGAATATATATTTATTTTCAATAATTTTTACATATATTTACATGACCATAACTCATACTAACAGATAAACAAAAACATAAGAAAGTAATAACAAATATAGTGAAAATTATAGGGTTATTACAAAATGTTACATTTATTGAATTCCTATCTAAAAAAATGAATAAAATAGGTTTTGATATAGGATTTGTAGATTTTAAAAAACCCCTAAAACCACAGCTTGCTGACGCCACCATTATTGTAAACGGTTTTAATAGTATAGATAAATCAATTTTAGATTTATGCCCAAAATTAAAACTCGTACAGCAATCCGGTATTGGGGTTGACAGTATTGACATTAAAGAGTGTACAATCAGGGGAATTTATGTTGCAAATGTTCCTATGGCCAATGCAATTTCCGTAGCAGAGCACACAATATTTCTTATTTTATATCTAGCTAAGAACATTAAAAGTAAAACCAGTGAAGAAGGTAGTCTTTCAGGAACATTAACTACAAAGATAAAGGGTTTTCCTGGTATCGAAGTGGCCGGAAAGACCCTTGCAATTATTGGTTTAGGAGTAACAGGGATAGAAGTAGCAAAAAGAGCAAAGGCATTTGGTATGCGAGTTAACGCAATAACAAAACATCCCTTTACAAAAACAGAAGGAAGTAACAACAAATACTTTGTGGATAGTATAAATGGCACAGATAAGCTTCAGGAGATAATATCCAATGCAGACATAGTTTCCATCCACACACCTCTCAATAAAGAAACAGAGGGCATGATCGGATCTAACGAATTAAGAAGGATGAAGGCATCAGCATACTTGATAAACGTTGCAAGAGCTCATATAGTAGATAAAGATGCGCTGCATTTGGCTTTAACTAGCGAAGAAATAGCGGGAGCTGCATTCGATGTATATTGGAGTGAACCAATAGATCCAAATGAAGATCTATTAAGTCTTGATAATTTTCTCTTGACTCCACATATCGCTGGATGGACTGCTGAAGCGATTGACTCAATAACGAAAATAATTACAATAAATATAGAAAGATTATCACGCGGGCAAATACCTCTTACAATTGTTAACCAAGAACTAATTTAAGGATAGATTCGCTTTCCTTTGTCAAACGGTCATATATTAATTTAAATTTTAATTATTACTGTTAAATTTGTTGTAATTGCACCAAAATTAAACCAAATTCATTTCCGTATATTTGCGAATATTCTTTTATTTTACAGAAGGTGTGTAGATATTATCCTTTTAGCCTTAATTAGATGGATATTGTTGACAATTGATCTAAAAAATTTCGCCTCTTTAAATACTATCATTATTTGTATGGGTAAAATTTTTGATAGCACAATATTACTAATGGTCAAATGGTGGTCAAATGGTGGTCAAATGGTGGTCAAATGGTACCATACATGGAAGATGGCACACATTATTCTCATCCAAGCATTCAAAAGTTTTTGGATCCTTTAAGTTAATGCGGTAATATGGTATTGGATAAAAATGCTGCTGCTGCTGTAACCGAATGATATGGGGCCAGAGGGACTCGAACCCTCGACCGCCAGCGCCCCGGGCATATACCCACAAAATTGTGGATGGTATCCTACCAAGCTAGACGATAGCCCCTTGCGTTCTATTAAAATGCAACCTTCTTTTAAACTTGTGCATATAATATAAGAAAACTAAAGATACATATTTATTAATTAATCAAAAGCAATCTAAATATATTATTTATGCTAATTCATGAACTAGATAATATAGATAAACAAATATTAAACGATATTCAATGGACATTTCCATTAGTCGATAGGCCCTTTTTAGAATTAGTGAATAGATACCACATAACCGAAGAAGAAGTAATTCAAAGAGTAAAAAAATTAAAAGATACTGGAATAATCAGGCAAATAAGCGCAATATTTGACACAAGAAAACTAGGATACAAAAGCGCTTTGGTAGCCTTTTCAGTAGACAAAAACAAAATAGACTATGTTGCAAATGAGATAAATAAACACCCTGGAGTAAGCCACAACTACGAAAGAAATCACGAGTATAATGTATGGTTTACACTTGCTGTTTCACCAGACGGTGACATGAAAGCAGATCTTGACAAAATGGCATCTCTAGATGGGGTCTTGAAGTATAGAGTATTACCAACGTTAAAAATGTACAAAATTGGGGTAAAACTAGACATGGTAAACGACGATCCTGAAAAGCCCACTCCCAATGACAAGGTTAAAAGTTTGGAAACAAAAGCTGAAAAAATATCTGAGGTAGACAGAGAATACATAAGGCAACTACAGAAAGATATAGAAATAACCAAAGAGCCTTTTAAGTCAATCACTGAAAATTTAGGAATAACATCGGCAGAACTTTTTAACAGAATTAAAGAATATGAAAGCATTGGGATAATGAGAAGATTTGCAGCCATTTTAAGGCATAGGCAGGCAGGATTTACAGCAAATGGAATGATAGTTTGGAAGGTTCCAGAAGAGGAAGTAGACGAAAAGGGTACAAAAATTGCATCATTTCCACAAGTAAGTCATTGCTATAGACGTCCAGTTTACCCTGATTGGGAATTTAATCTTTTTAGTATGATTCACTCAAGGACGATAGAAGCTGCAGAAAAAATAGCTAAAGAAATTTCAACAGTAATTGGAGTGGAAACCTATAAAATACTATTTAGTTCAAGGGAATTTAAAAAGGAACGTGTCAAATATTTTGAGTAGTGTTTATTAAATTAAAAATTTTTGTTTTTTTGCTTGAAATTTGCAACTGACTATTTTTACTTGGGGGTCTTATTTTGCCTAGATGGCAAAGAAAAATACTAAGCTGTTAGATCGGGCAAATGAAAATTACTTTCATACATTTGTTCGATTTGTTTTTTCTCACTAGCATTCAAGTAATTCCCATCGGATAGTTGGGCAAACATATCTATTTCATCAATACTCAAAACAGTCGGCAATACAACAGATATTTGTTCTTGCGACAAGATATATTTAATAGCTATTTCAGTAATGTTCCATCCATGAGAATCAGCAATTGGTTTAAGTTTTTCTATTTTTTTCATTGATTGAACAATCCATTCTTTCTTTCTGCTGCTCCTATGATCATTTTTATCCATAACAGTATTTTCATTCACTTTTCCGGTCAAAACACCAGAAGCATCCGGGACCCTCACCATTATCCCCACCGGTTTACTTGTTTTATCAACAGCGTCAAGAAATGCACGTCCCGGATCTTGTTCTAGAATATTGTATACAGTCTGTAAACTAACTATATTCCTGTGTTCAATAGCGTAAATGCCCTCATCCTTCCAGCCTATTGCGGGGCCCAAAGCAACACCATGACTTTTAATTTTCCCAGATTTCACCAGGTTATCCAATTCATCAAACAACAGATCATTTTTTATTGCACTCATTCTAGGATTATGCAAACTGTATACATCTATAAAATCAGTCTCCAATCTTTTCATGCTTTCAGTCAATGCAAAACTTAAAAAATCAATATTGTGCTTTTGTGGAATTTCGTTATGTCCGATTTGGTCAGCACTATACATGTCATAGCCCCATTTTGTTGAATAAATCACGTCGTTACGCATATCTTTAAATGCTTTTGATAGCAATTTTTCGCTTTTGCCTTTTCCATACATGTCAGCGGTTTCAAAAAAGTTTATTCCTACATCATAAGCATGTTTTAACATCTTTATAGACTCTTCTTCCTCAAGTTTTTTCCCCCACCAATCCAAGCTCAAAGTCCAAGTTCCAAAACCAATTTCACTAACTTTAATTCCACTATTACCCAAATTACGGTATTTCATTAGACTATACTCCTTATTTCTTCAGTTATGTTATTAAAGGTAACATCATCTATACTTGGTATGCTGATGGATTTCAGGCATTCAAAACTTTGAGACAAACCATTTTTAAAATGGGTTTCCAATGCTTTGTCCTTTAGATCTATTTGAATCCAAGATTTGCATCCGGACCATTCAGGCTTGTTATGAATTTTGATGACATCTCTTAGCCTGTAGGTTCGTAACAACATTAAAAAAAGAGGTTTTTTAGGATTATAATTAAATCTCATTTTCACATAATCAAGGTTCCAAATATGAAACTTTTCCAATTTTTCTAGTTTGTTGATATCATTTATTTCATTAAAGCAAGATATTTCTACAAATGAATTGATAGTTGTTGTGGAATTTGGCGATATCCGAGAATCATTTGGGACTGTTGAGATCGAATCATTCTGTTCATCATCCTTTATAATATGTTGGTTAGTCAAGCCTTCTAATTCTTTTTTATATTCATCTCTTATCGATTCCATAGATTGATGTTCAAAGGTCGGAAACAGGAAAAAGTTTTTATGTTTAAGTTCAAAGCCGTTTCGATATTCCATTATACCGCCTTTCCTAAACAATAAAACCTGTTTTCCATCTTCTGCCGCTTTACACACAATAGCCCATTCTTTCAATGCTGCAACAAAATTCGAATTTGAGTCGGATCCTTTGTCAAATGATAATGATGCATCATTGACTAACCCCGACTTTGATGACTGTAGTTTGGGTGCAGGCGGTGATGATGATGTCGATACAGAGGTAGATCTTGATTGACCAGATAAACCATACGAATTGAATTTTTCAAAGGATAAATTATCCTTAAAGAAAATAGAAGGATAAAACACAGAGAACAATAGACTAAGATAAGGTAAATGTTTTTATAAGTATTTTCAATTTAAATGAAAAATAAATGACTAGTCATCCCAGGCTCTTTATTATTTCATCCATACCCTTTAAAACACATGGAATCATTGGTATATCCTTTAGAATATATCTGCTAACTTGTGTTTCTCGCAGATCCATTATGAGATCTTGGAATTTTGAAAGATCTTCGGTTTCAAAAGCTAACATAAAATCTTGATCGCCAATTCCAAACGAATAGGTAGTGTTAAGTCGTATCTCAGGATATTTCCTCCCAACTTTTATATGTTCATCCATAAGTTGCTTTCTTTTTTCAAATGGCAAAAGATACCATTCTCGTGATTTAATAAATGGATAGACTACAACGTATTTTAATTGAGCATCATCATCACTCTCAAATCCGAGTTTAGCTTGGTTTGAATAAATTGATTTTCTTGTCAATGAAAGGAAAGTGTTGGTGGGTTCCACATATTTTCCAAAGATGGTGGAATATACTTTTGATGCAAAAATTTGGATATTTTCCAATGATTGTGAAATTGTCCAGATCATAAATTCAGAATCATGCCTTAAACCAATCGTAGAGTAGGTCTTGACTTTCATTTTTGTATTAGCTGCTTTTAATAATTCAAGGAATTCCCTAGAAGATTCGTCTTTGCCTACTTCGTTTAACCAACGCCATTTAGGGTCAACTTTATAAAAGGTAAAATTAATGAATTTTTCAGGTTTATTTTCTTTGTTTTGATTATTAGTATAACTGTTATCGGCGGGTTTGGTAGAATCGATAATGACCTTGTCCTGTTTATTTATTTTTAAACTGCTATCAGTATTTGTGTTTTTAGCGGGATTAGGGTTATCGTTATCTTTTTTTAAATTGTTTAATTTATCATCATCATTAACTTTAATTTCATTTTTACCTACCATATCAATACTGATATTCTAAATTAATAAATAGTTTTAAATGAAACGCAATAAAAAATAAATAAAATTATTATTTAAAGTCATCGGTTAACCCTAACCAGGAATAGCCTTTTACCTCTAATTCTTCAGCCAATTCTCTGCCGGCTGTTTTAATTATTTTTCCTTTGGACATTACATGAATCTTATCTAATTTGCCAAGAAATCGCAATATTCTTGCGTAATGGGTAATAACAATTACACCAGACCCTGTTTCAATTAATTTGTTAATTGCCTCCGCGACTGCCTGCACAGCGTCAATATCTAACCCAGAATCAGGTTCGTCAAGAATTGCAAGGTTGGGCCTTAAAACAAGCATTTGCATCACTTCTGATCTCTTTTTTTCTCCGCCAGAAAAACCTTCATTAAGATACCTGCTTAGAAAGCTTTGGTCTAATCCAACGTTATCAAGATTCTTTTTTAAATACTCATGGAATTCTTTTACGGTTATGAAAACCTCTCTGTTTTTTTGCTCATCGGCGAGGCTTTTGGTTAATAAATTATATGCATTGCGTAAAAAATGACTGTAGCCAACACCGGATACCTCGGTTGGATACTGAAACCCTAAAAACAATCCCTTTTTTGCGCGCTCATCGGTTTTTAACTTTAGAATGCTTTCATCATTAACTAATATATCGCCCGAAATTACCGAATAACGGGGATGTCCCAATAAAACATTAGCTAATGTACTTTTCCCAGATCCATTGAGTCCCATTATAGCATGGACCTCACCCTTATTTACATCCAAATTAACCCCATTAAGAATTTCTTTATCATCAATATTTACACGCAGGTCTTTAATACTAAGAAATGACATAAATCTTTTAATAAAAGTACATTATATAAATATTCGTCAATATAACCCCGTTATAATTATAAAAATTATTAAATATCAGTACAAATAATATAATACTTTTATAAAATAATAAATATTTAAAGAATATTTAATAAATAAAGATAATTAAATAAAATTATGATACGGTTATTTTTCCCAGCATGTATGGATGAACTGTACAATAGTAAGAGAATTCGCCTTTTCCTAATTTTGAAGCGGGTATACTAAATTTATCACCTGGACTTTTGATGCCTGAGTCAAAAAGCTTTGCGCTTTCAGGATCCTGGGGGCCTGTTCCACTTGTAGCGGTATGAGGAGAAACATCTTCATTAACCCATGTGATTAATGCATCACTGGTAGTAGCAACAGGGCTTGGTCCATAACTTGGATTTCCTTGAGTTGAGGCACCTTTTAATATATTGACCGTAACCTTTGTAGTAAACTTTGATTCATCTATGGCTTCGGCAGCTGGTGCATTTGTCGCAGCTTCAGTTGGTGGTGGAAGTTCATGCCTATATATCGAATCTACAACCCCTACCTTTGGAGTGGCCGCAGCGAAAATAAAATAGCAAAGAACTCCCGTTAATGCAGCTAATCCCATGATTGCCAAAAATGCTGTCTTGTCAGTATTATCATAATTCATATTGACATCATTTCTATAAAAAATCCCCTATTAATTTCTTTTACGAAGATAAAAAGAGACCACAAAAATGCATCTTTTTTCAGATATTTTTTTAGATATTTTTTCAATATCTGAAAAAAAAACAAATAAAATTTGAATCAAAAGTAAGCAGTAATACCATAATTTTTATTTCCGTTAATTTTATTGCTACGAGAGAATGGGAATAGGGCGGGACCAAATTATGTGTAAAATTTGCGATAAAGAAATCAAAGATTTCAAGTATATTGCTATGCCACAATGGAGCATTTCAGGACATCTATGCGGTATTTGTTATTCACAAAAATTGTCAGAGCACTATATGAATCATGAAAAAAAGTAAAAATTTATTGCAACATATTCTAAAAAATGAAAATAAAAAAAGGATCTTCAACACTAAGGAGTTAGTTGATCATGTTAATTTCAATAGCTTTATTATTTTCAATAATTGATCTTGCGTTTTCGAAGGGTAAAATTGCAACATCATCTTTTTTAAATGGTCCATATTTATTCATATTAATACCAACAAACTGCTCCAGAGAACCCAAGAATCTTAAAATAACATAATTTTGATTGATAGAAGAAACTATTTTTTCTAACGTTTTAGGTTTTCCTTCAAACAACATATTTAAAACAATATTAATTCTGTGTTCTCTTTCCCTATTGCCATAAAATACATATTTTTCCTCGTCTGTTAAATTAGAATAATCGAAAGTTTCCTTAATTTTATTAATATTGAAAGTTTTCTTACACCTATAAATAAACAGCAACGTAACTGATTTAGTAAATAAATCCAATAGATTATTCTTAATTTGATAAGATATTTTATCTATTTTTTCGTTTTCCAATTTTATGTTTTCTTCACCTTCTTCTTTTTTTTCTATTGGATTATTTTTCAACTTGTAAATCAAAGTGGCTACATTTTGATAAAAACTAGGTCGGATAGGCTGGGGACCGGAAGTAAGTTGTATTTCCCTCTTTAAGGTATTAAAAATCTCCTCAATGCTTACATAATCAGTTTGATTATCCAAATCCATTTTTACCAAATAACGTAGTGTGATAAGCTTAATTAGAAGTTTTTATTTTATAATAACGAATATTTTAATTGCCATATAAAGTTGTAGGTGGGAAGATTGAATCTTTAAATTTCACCGCAGAACAAGCAATAAAGAAGTTAAAAGACGAAGAAATTAAATTTCTGGATCTGCAGTTTACCGGATTAACCGGTAGATTCCACCATACAACAATGGCGGCAAACATGTTTAAACTAGAAGATTTTGAGGATGGACTGCCAAAATTAGATGGCTCTTCCATAAGGGGTTTTACAAAAATTCATGAATCTGATCTTATAATTAGACCTGATCCATCGACTTATGCTATCATTCCATGGATAATAAAAGATAAAACCGCTCGGCTTATATGCGATATACTAGCTGGTGGAAAATTAAGAGAACAGTTTAAAAAGGACCCAAGAGGAATTGCCAAAAGAGCTCAAGAATACGTAAGGCAGCAGGGATATCACCAATCGTATTGGGGTCCAGAGGTAGAATTTTTTGTATTTGATAAATTAGAAGTTAACACAATGACACCATATAGATCTCAAAGCTATAATATAATATCTAGAGAAGCGCCATGGTCCACTGAGGGAGTGGGATATGTCCTCAGACTAAAAGAAGGATACCTTCCCAGTGCTCCCGGTGACACTTTAATGGAATACCGGAATGAGTGTGTAGATGTATTAAGTAATGATTTTGGAATCATTTGTGATGCACACCATCACGAAGTTGCAACTGCAGGGCAATGCGAAATTGATATTAGATTTGATACATTAGTAAATGCTGCAGATTCCGTTCAAAGCTATAAATATATTGTAAAAAATATAGCAAAAAAACATGGTATGATTGCAACTATGATGCCAAAACCCATAGCATTAGATAACGGTTCTGGCATGCATGTTAATGTTAGCTTATGGGATATAGAAAAAAACCTTTTTTTTGATGTTAATGATGCCTACGCGGAAATGTCTCAGACAGCCAGATATTTTGCTGCGGGAGTTTTAAGTCATGCACCTGCACTTGCAGCAATAGTTGCCCCTACTACAAACTCATACCGAAGGTTAGTTCCAGGGTATGAAGCCCCGGTATACATTGCATGGAGTACTGGAAACAGATCAGCAATTATTAGAAATGCAGCCCATTATAGAGGAGAAAGATTTGCGCATATGAAGAGAATAGAATTCAGAGCCCCGGACCCTTCCTGCAATCCTTATTTAGCTTTTTCTGCAATAATTTCTGCAGGTTTGGAAGGAATAAAGAAAAAGACATCAATACCAGATCCAATAGATGAAGATATTTTTAAAATGACACCCCAACGCAGGCATGATTTAGGAATTAGACAGCTACCGGCAACTCTCCGTGAGGCCTATGAAGAGTTAAGTAATGACAGAGAATTTCTAAAACCAATTTTTGATAATGAAATTATTGATTCAATAATTTTGCAAGAAGTAAAGGATCATGAAGATGTGACCATTAGACCCCATCCGCACGAGTTTTCACTATATGCAGACGTTTAAGCACACATACAGCATAAAGATATGATCTATTGTTAAGAACCCATTTCTTCTGAATTAAAACAAACGTTTAATAACATTATACCATTACAATTTTAAATATTTTTTGGAGGGGTTGTCTAGACTGGTTAGGATACCTGCCTTACACGCAGGTGGTCATGGGTTCAAATCCCATTCCCTCCACTCCATTCATGGGTTTATACAGAATGCTTTTATCTTAAAAAAACAAGATTTTTAATACAATAAACATATGACAGAGGAAAATGCAGCTACAATTAATGAAGTTCTGAACAATAACAATAAAACTAACAAAGTAAAAGACTTCAATGAAAATGCCGATATCTTCATCATAACAACTGAAAAATCCTCATCCAATAATTTAGAAGATGTTGCAAATTTAAAAAGAAAAATTGAACATATTACACAGTATCTTAAACCATATATTTCAAAAATATTATATGAAGTTTTACAAATTAATTCCAACAATCTAAAAGATATATGTGATTATATTGTTGCAGAACAAAATGAATTGAATATAAAGGAATCTACTAAGGAAACAAAAATAAAAAAACTTGTTCATCTATCCAGATATTTTCATCACAAAAAAACATTTTATGAAATGACAAAGGAGGACATACTGGACTATCTCAACAATCTCAGGGAATCCTCCATAGCAGATCCAACTCACAAGAGCATAGGAACATGGAATTCAAGACAGATGTTATTTTTAAAATTCTTTAGATGGTTATACAATCGTAATGAGCCAGACATTAGAAAAAGAGAAACTCCGGGTTGTATGAAAAGCATAAGACAACTCCCAAGAAAGGAAAAATCACCATATAAACCAGATGATATGTGGACCATGGAAGAACATTCTTTATTCTTGAAATATTGTCCTTATCCAAGAGACAGATGCTACCATGCTATGGCCTGTGACACATCAGCAAGGCCACATGAACTTTTAAGCCTAAAAATCAAGGACATCAAATTTAAGGTATCTTCTGACTCAATACAATATGCAGAAGTTACAGTAGATGGAAAAACTGGACCTAGGACTCTTCCACTAATAGACAGCATTCCTTATCTTAAAGAATGGATATTAAATCATCCAAATGGAAATAATCCCGATTCATGGCTTTTTGTTTCTCTAAGTGATAAAAACTATGGCAGTAACAATAACGATAATTTTACATTATCAAATCAACTATCAGTTAATGGATTATTAAAAAGGTATAAGAATCAGTATTTTAACCTTTTTCGTAAACTTTCAGATGATAAAAAGGTCCCTGAAGTTGATAAAGCATATATAAAAAATTTCATTACTAAACCATGGAACTTGTATATCATACGCCACTCGGCTTTGACAGAAAAATCAAAAATCATCAAAGAACACATTCTTAGGAATCATGCAGGATGGTCTATAACCAGCAAAATGCCCCAAAGATATATTCATTATTTTGGTTCTGAATCATCAAGATCCATACTCAAGGTAAGAGGAGTAATCAAAGAAAATGAAACAGGATCACAAAACATTCTCAAATCAAAACAATGTCCAAATTGTTTTGAGCCAAATAAACAGGATAATATGTTTTGCCCAAAATGTAAAATGATATTATCTTATGATTCATATAATGAAGTAAGGAATAAAGATAAGCAAAAAATGGACAGGCTGGAAAGCGATATAGAGTCATTAAAGAGTGGTATGACCAAGATATTCTTACTTATCCAGCAGAATCCCGCTTTGGTTAACGTGAAACCAGAGGTCTTAGAGAAAATGATAAAATAATTAAAATTAAATCTATTTACTAAATCCTATAAACGCCTCATAATGTTCTTTGAATTCATCATTTATATCACCTATTAGTTGTCTAATTCTCTCATCCTTTGCTAGTTCTTTTAATATAGAATGATATTTTCTTTCAGACTCTAATTGTGAAAGGAAGTAAAAATATTCCCCATCGGGTTTATCGAATAATTGCAAAATAGAGAATCCAAACTGAAACTTTAAATGATCAACAGAGTACCAAAACCGAGGAAACATCGATAATAGAAATTCACGTTCATCCCAATATTTTGTTCTATACAGGATAAAGCAATTGCGTGCCCTTTTAACAGGGATGTTCTCATATTCTTTATCATTCCTTAATAATTTAGCTTTACTATTCTGTTCGTCCATTTCGATGGAGTATTTGGTGTTAGCACATTCAAAAGAAAGGCGATTAGAAGAAACATAAGTATTGACAATCGATTCAATTGAGTACTTTCCAGGTTTACAAGGTACAAGGATAACGCTACCTACTAAACCCTGACAAAACTCATCCCATTTTGCCCTATTGTCTTTTAAATTATAATTCCATTTTATGCTACGCTCTTCAATCTTTCCGTTTTTGTAAAATTCCCTAAAAATTTTTAATTCATTGTCAATCACTTGACATACTTGTTTTATATAATTGATAATTTCCCATAAAATTATATCTTCGGTAATACGACAAAGTAATTCCTTGTCTATTAGGCTATGGATAAAAATTTGAAAAAGGGGATCATTTTCATAAATATTGAATATTTTAACCCTGCAGTCATTGCTTGGATCTACTCTTACGTCATTTTTGTCGATTTTGATTAATAGGTAAAATAAACCAATGCTTGTCAGCTTATAGTATTTGCTTGTTTTGTTATTGTGACGTGATTTTGGAAGAGAGGCAGAAGGATTAGTCTTTTTTATTAAACCCAGTTCAAGGAATTTATCAATCTTTTCTTTCACATGATGAGGAGCCGTATTTTGCAAAATATTGGTTATTTGACTTACAGACAAGTAATCTTCATAAAGGAACTGCTTTAGTGTATAACACGCCTCAGTAGTAAGTCCATTAATTCCAACAACATTTGCATTTTTAAAACTTTCAAAATAAGCCTTCAAATTCTTGTTGTTTTCTAGCCAAGCGCTTTCTTCCTGCTCAATTTCCATCATTGTTTCAGATAATCCCATGTCAATGATTGAAATGATACCCTTTTGTTTAAAAAGGGTATATAACAAAAATGCATTTTATAGTAAACTCTGCAATATTATTAAAATGGCAAACACCATTTCAGTGGGAATATCTTTCCCAAAAAAAGTGATAGAGCAGATAGACATAGACAGAAGGGATATACCGCGTAGTAGATATTTGTTGAGGTTACTCGAAAGGTCACATCGAAAAAGAAACATAAAAAAAAGCTCGCTTGATGTTGGTTTCGAAGGCCTAGTATCAAGCGAACCTACAAGGTGAGATAGGTGATGGTATCAGATATCAAACCCCTATATGAAAATACAGAAAAGTCCTATAAAGGCATTTGCGACGGATTGGAATGTTCAAACACAGCTTTAAAGAAGATTGATGCAAGTGCAGGAGAATATGGAACAATTTCCCTAAATCTTTGTTCTGTGTGCTTAAAGAAATTCAATAGATGCGATGAAGAAATGAAAAATGCTGGTCATAGAAAATCTCCGCGAATAGCAAATGGTGGTGCTGACTTTATATGATTACTAAAAAGTCCGTCGATATTTCTTATCTTAAGCTGCATCAAACCTTGGTCCTTAATTCTCTTTTTCACCATATCAAAACCATTGCAATAGGGAAGGGGCTATGAACTCCATAGGTTCTGTTGATAATATATCCACTGCTGATGAAATTTGGACCCCTGGATATTTGGTGGACAATATATTTGTCAATCTGATGGAAAACGGATATGACAAAAATACAAAATCCAATGAATATATCCTTCAACTAGCAGACAAATTCAGGTACTTTAGGATTAAATCGCCCATTACTCTCTATGAAATTAGTTATAAAGATCTTGATGTCAAAACAATAGATCACATCCGGAATTACACCAAATGCTGCAAGTCCACGGAAGAGAAACATCAAAGACTCAATTGGGTAATTGTGGACGTTATTGCGCGAATAGCAAAAGAAGCTGAATCCCGTATTTTATCCCTTTATGCAAATGAAGACAAAGTGCTGCTTAAAGCACGGCTTAGTGAAATAAGGGAGCTTGTTTCCCACAAGTGGCGGTTTATAGAATAGTGGATAGTTATGGATGAACCTATAAGTGATGATTTGATAGGATATGCCCCTATCTCTTCCCGTTATTCTGAAAACAATATCCAGGTCGGCAGTAAAGGAGGTAACAACAACATTACTAAAAATACCAAAACAAAGAAATCGACAAAGGAAGACAGAGAGGAAAACAAAGATACTAGAGAATATTCATTTTACAAATACAGCAAGGGCATGCCACTTGCAGAATCCATTTTGGTAAATGACCTCCCAATGTATCTGCAGATAAGAAATGGCGAGCCAATCCTGTCTGAAATAATAAGGTTGGAAAACCTGACTATAGTTCCGCCAGGCAAGTCCTTGTATTTAAGCAAAGAGTACAGCTTTTCATCCGCTGATGAGATCAAAA
Source organism: uncultured Nitrososphaeraceae archaeon (assembly GCA_963779615.1). Classification (GTDB taxonomy): domain Archaea; phylum Thermoproteota; class Nitrososphaeria; order Nitrososphaerales; family Nitrososphaeraceae; genus Nitrosocosmicus. The sequence continues at coordinate 514,368 of CAVZZA010000001.1, read as the reverse complement.
AGTATGTAACAAGAGCCCAAAAAGAAACAATGGATGGGCTGTTTGCAAAAGTAAAAAACGTTTGGGAAAAATGTTTTGACAATGACGATGAGTCTTTAACTCTTTGCTCTGCAGACACCATTTTCACATATTTTCAAGACAAGATGGGCATGACCCATTACCTTTTGTTTGTGGGAGACAACAACACAGGAAAAAGCAATGCTCTGAGAATTTTCCATCAATTGGGATACAGACCCTTATTTGATACCAGCATTACTCCTGCCAACATCTACAACTTCCTTGGGCAGTTTGAAGAAGGTCAGGGAATAATACTTGAGGATGAAATAGACAGCATTGAGGAACAGGAAGATAAAATGAGGATATACAAGGCAGGATATGTTGCTGGAGCCAAGGTCACCAGAATTTATGACACTCCAAATGGGGCAAAAAGCAAAAGACAACAAAGATACAACACATATTGCTTTAAGGCGTTCAGCTCAGAGAAGCAACCGGGTTACAAGGGTAGGGGATTCGCAGAAAGAATATTTACTGTAAGATGTTCTCCCGGTAACCCTTCATATGACATTTCTGAAGTAATAAATGACGCAGGGGACCAAAAACACATAAAATTATTCAGGGAAATAGATGACTTGCGCAAGCTTTTGCTTGTATATAGGATAATCCATTACGATGACCAAGTATCCGACATTCGCCTTTCAATCAGAAACAGGGACAAGCAGCTTTGCAAGCCCATTCTAAGGCTATTCAAAAACACAAAAACTGTGGATGAAATTGTCAAGGCCTTATCCAAATTTCTTGTCGAGAAGAACAACAAAAAATTAAACTCTTTGGATTCGTACCTTTTCTCAGTTCTATTAGAACTGGTAAAGGATGAAAACATAGTAGTTCCAAATGAAGATTTGTGGAAAATAATATGTTTACTTCCTGGACATGCCGACTCCTATAAACCTCAATGTTTTCACACGGATGAATTCGGAACTATATCAAAAACACTGGTGACCAGAATATGCGAGGACAAGTTTGGAGCTCGTAAGATGCATAATGGAGAGAAAAGGTCCCTTGTCTTCAATTGGACCACATTACAAAAGCTCAAAGGCAACTATTCCTCAGTAAAGGGAATAGAAATATTGGATACCGGTAAATTAACTAACACTTCTAACACTTTTAACACTTTTTGGAAGAGTGTTGAGGGAAATGGCTTTCATGACAATGGTTTAAAAAGCGGTAGGCTAACTAATTCAGAACAAAAAACTATAAAATATGAAGGAAATAGTAAAGTTATAGACGAAAACAATAACATTTCATTGATGGATATTACAGAGAGTGAAGATGCAAGACCTACCAAAGCGTTAGAAGTGTTAGAAGTGTTAGAGCGTGAAAATGAAGTGGAAGCCAAAATCAAGGAAAAGCAACTCTACAGAAAATGGCCCGGTTCAGACACATGGGCCTGTCTTAATTGTAACGGAACAGGAGACAAATGGCATATGTTAGAGCATATCTGCAAAATGAATAAGAGAAAATAATGTTAAGTTTTATCTTTTATATTATTTTTCATAATTAAGATTATTTAATTATTTCAACAACCATACTTCTGTTATTTTTATGAAGTAAGAATCTAAAATGTAATGTGTGACAACAAACAACATTATAATTTTATTATGTTCCTACCATTTATAATAACATGGCGGATAAGTCTGCAATTGAGTGGACAAATACAACTTGGAATGTAATTACAGGTTGTGATAAGGTATCCCCAGGTTGCAGAAATTGTTATGCCGAACGATTTGCACTCAGATTACAAAAAATGGGAACAAAAAAATATTCAAATGGATTTAATCTCACAATACACGAAGATGTGATTGATTTTCCTTTAAAAATAAAAGAACCTAGAATGATTTTTGTAAATAGCATGTCTGATCTATTTCATCAAGATGTACCCTTTGGATTTATCAGAATGGTTTTTGATGTCATCAAAAAGGCAACATGGCATAAATTTCAAATTTTAACTAAAAGAAGCACAAGGCTTAAAGAATTCGGAAAGGTTTATGGAAAATTTCCAGACAATATTTGGATTGGAGTATCCGTAGAAAATCAATATTTTAAAAACAGAATTTCCGATTTAACAACAATTGATGCCAAAGTCCATTTTTTAAGTTTAGAGCCTTTAATCGGTCCAATGGGACTGTTAAATCTTGATGATATAGAATGGGTTATTGCCGGAGGCGAATCAGGATCCAATCATAGGCCTTGCGAGACTGAATGGGTTAGGGAAATACGAAATCAATGCATTTCAACTAATACACCTTTCTTTTTCAAGCAATGGGGTGGACTTACTTCCAAATCAAAAGGAAGATTATTAGATGGGAAAATATGGGATGGATTTCCAGTTAAACAGAGTATTGAAATTAAGGCAGCGAATAATCAATTAACATTATTTGGTTGATATTTATACGTGGACCAAAGACAGAATAAAAAGCCTCTATTCTAATGTAAGCAACTGGGAAGATAAAGATGAAACAACACCAAATCATGGCACATGGTCAATCAAAAAATTAATTGCATTAGACTATTATATCGAACCCTGCATCAAAATTTATAGAAAAAATGGTTACAATCCTATTTTTGTCGACCCCTTCTGTGGAAGTGGGTTGTATACCATAGATAATAAGTACAGGTTCCCAGGCTCATCATTAGTAGCACTATATAACAAATATCGATTTGATAAATACATTCTTTCAGACATCTCTAAAAAATACATCAATTTAATACAAAAAAGAATTAATGGCCATAGCTTAGGTCATAATAATCTCATATCTATAGAAAAAAAAGACGTAAATGAAAAAATTAATGAATTGTTTGGTACAATTGCGAAAGAGAAAGAAGGATTTTTAGTCTTTTTAGATCCTTTTGGGCTAGACATTCAATGGAAATCAATGAAATTATTACTTAACTATGGGGCAGTGGATATAATCATGACACTACATAGTGAAGGGATATACAGGAATACAAATGCTAAACAATCTGAATTAAAGTTAGAATTATTTTTTGGTGAAAGAATTAATACAGAATTTAACACCATGGATGATATAATTTCACTTTATCGCAATAAAATAGAATGTGAGGGTAAAGATGAAAAATACAATGTTTTCTCCTCGAAGGTAGAAACAGATGGTCAGAGATACGATTTAATCTTAGCCAGCAGGAGTAGAGGGGCTTCCAACGTTTTTTCAGCAATGGAAAATAGGATTAACAAAATTGATAAAAACTTATTGAATGACGCATTCGACGTTACAATTGGGAAAACAAATGATTTGACCAAATGGTTTTAATGATTCATTCATTCATGATTAGTACATAAAAGTTATAACACATTTAATTCATGTCAAATTTCTAATACTAATAAAAGTAACTATATGGAAAAAATACTGAAAGGTTCTCCGAGAATGGCCGACTTTGCAGATTGAGGAGAAATCATTTCACGCTGTTTAGAAAACAAAGACACTGAGTTTATCAATGCATACCATGAAAACTTTGACAACCAAAACGATGAGGTGATAGAGTCGTCGCCCGTTGCCGAGGCATTGCTTCTTTTTATTGGCGAAAAGGAAGACAGTTATCATTGGGAGGGAACGCCCACAAGGCTTCACAAAGACTTGGGCGATGTAATAGACCAAATAAAACCCGAACTAAAACGAAGCAACCTGTGGCCCAAAGCCTCAAACAAACTGACATTCAAGATAAACGAAATCGTGCCTAACCTGAAGGAGAAGGGTATCGAAATCATCACTGGTGAAAAAAATGGCGAAGGACACAGAGTCATCAAGATAAGGAAACTGCAAAGAAAGATGGATAGTACAGAAATCTTGAATAAAGTTGACGAGGGGTCGTTGTTTAATCCTCATATACACAGACTTGGTTATTCAGACACTTTTGAATGCGACAAATGTCCTCAAAGGGGAGACATACACTTTATGAAGCACCACGTGTGCAATAGCAAAAATTGACGGTTCTCAAATAACCGTCCAAACTACCGTCAATTCGTTATTGTTGGGTTTTGTAAATATGGAGTTTTTTTGTGAATGAAATACCCATGTTTTTCATTTTTGAATTTTTTGTAGCCATCATTGAAGGGGTACTATGGGAACCAACTTTAATAAAACATTTTTTAAGTATTTGATTGTTTCACGTTGTTCAAGTCATATAACGTGTTTTTCTTTTTTCTTTATCTTATTCGACCTCAATCAACTAAAGCCTAATAATATATATTTTTTAATTTCACCAAGATTTCCTAATGGGTAACTTCTTTCAGAACTTGATGATTCTATATCCTTTACAATATTTCTTTTTGAGTCTGTAAAGTATTTGCTTTATGATGGCTAAATATTTAAACTTTGATAACCAGATACAAATAATGATTCCAGCATCATATAGTTATGATAAACGTTTTGTTATGACTGTGCTTGTATTGCCTTTACTTTTTGTGGCAGGTATGTCAGTGTTGAACAATAATATCCTGCAAAATGCATCAGCACAGGCGAACAGTACCTGTTGACACATTTAGTGCATCCTGATATACAGGCCAGGTATTTGTTCTGCCTGGAGGCATGCCACAGGCTAGCGAATCAATTTTGCAATTTGGTATAGCTCCACCTCAAGGTTCAATACTGTCAGGGAATTGGAGTTTTGCAGTCAGTGGCGGTCAACTACAGGACTTTAAATGGAATGCAGAAGCAATTGCATTAAACGGTAAGGTAAACGGCTTTTTTTCCATTAGTGAAATTCGCAATTCCACAGGTGCTATTCTGCCTAGTTCTAACAACAATATACAATTGACAGGCAACAGCACATCATTCCGTGGTATTGCAGATGTAAATATCAACGGTAAGACCGCTTTTAATGACGTGCCAGTCACTTTATACCTAATAAATGGCAAATTAGCAAATTTGAGTTTGGATGCTTTCAAAACAGGGGGCTATTTTTCAGTTCCCCGATTTGGCATAGTCACTTCACTGACACAGTAGAATTATCACATCCAATGCCTCCGTAGGCCTGGGGGGTTTTTATTTACTTTACATATTTTTTGTATTTGCTTACAGAAATGGATATGTAGCATAATATCCTAATCATAAAGGCATAAAGCAGAAAAATAGAAAAATTATGTTGCAAATAAATTGTTATCTTGCTCTTGGTTATGCTTTAGGTATTACTATACAAATATTATTATTGCATATTTTGACGGTTGGACGGTTCTGACAGTTGTTTTATGTATTTTTGAATCATAATTAGGTCGCGTCAAACATCATTATTTATCAATAGGCTCGTTGGATTAATGCATGATAGCGCATTTGGGAGCGACTTTGCCGGCAAAAGGCTCAATCTTTGGGACGTCATAATCTACGGCAAGGAACTGTATTTTGAAATATGAATACTGATATCTATATTGATGATATTCTATCCGGCACCCAACATAAAAACAGATAATCAAGTTCTTATTTCTATTGATTTGGACAAATAAAAAGGAAAAGGAAAAGAAATATTTTATCAGGTCTCTACATGTGTCTATTTCTTGGTGAGGCTTTGATACACAACTGTTACAAAATCTTCTGGTTTTATTGTGCTATTGTCATAATAGATTCCATCGTATTTTGATGTTGGTTGCGAGGCAATTATTTCTTCCAGAGATTTTCCATCCGCTATCATTTGACTAACGTTCTGGCGCACGTCTTTTAGCATATTTTCAAGGTCATTGACTTTTGTTTTATTGGATATTTCTGAATGACCGGACACTACTTTTGTTTCATCATCAATTATTGATGATATTTTCTGTAACGATGAAATGAATCCATCTATGCTGCCACCACTTGATATGTCGATCACTGGATATGATTTATCAAAAAAGTCGTCTCCGACATGGATTACATTATCCTTTGTAAAGTAGACGATAGAGTCGCCATCGGTGTGGCCATTATCTACATGAATTATCTTTATCTCGTCGCCGTTCTGAAAGATAGTCATGTTATCTGAAAAGGTGATGATTGGTAGACCCTTTTCTGGCAAGGGTGGAATCGTTCGATTAAAGAATGCCGAGAATTGCTCTGTACTCAGGCGTTTTCTGACATTATCATGCGAAACTATTATCGAGCCTAACTCACCAAAATTCTCATTTCCCCCTGTGTGGTCGGAGTGCCAATGAGTGTTGATCACAAATTTTACGGGTTGGTCAGTTATGTTTGAGATCGCCCCTTTAATTTTTTCTGTAAGGGGCGCAAATTGATCATCCACCATAAAAACGCCATCCTGTCCAACAGAAACAATAATGTTTCCTCCCGACCCTTCAAGCATATATGTATTGTTAGACAATTTTGTTGTGTTAATGGTGACATTTTCACCCTGAGCATTTACATCGTTAGCAACAACGGTCAGAGCGAACAATGATAGTAACCCTATAGCAAAATATGACATAAATGCCATTCTCCCCTCATCATAAAACTTAGGATTTGATTTACTATACATTTCAATAATATATTCTGCATTAAATTAAAGGTTTCCAATTCCTTAATCATTATTAAATACAATACATTCCTTTGGTCGTCTTTTCCATTCGCAATCGTGGCCATAACACCAAAGCTGTCCGGAATCCTCAAGTCTGCCCTTTTCCTTTCGCAATCGTGGCCATAACACCAAAGCTGTCCGGAATCCTCAAGTCTGCCCTTTTCCTTTCATAGTCAAATCTCTGCATGCCATGTCACCAATCCCATTGCTGATGTCTCCAAGGCCAAGTTTTTCCAGGTGGCCCTAGTATCGAACTGGTGCATTATGGAGTATTTTCCGTTGATGTCAAAATGTTTGTTTGAGGCAACCACAACAATCAGTGCGGCGTTTTTTGCCCATACCTTGTTTGGTTCTGCCGTCAAACCAAAAAGCATATTCCAATATTGAGGAGTGTATTTGATGGAAAACCTAAGGTACCAAAACACATAAGAAAAATCGTAGGGAATGAAATCCGATTCAGACATACTGAAAGACGCCCCGCAGGAAATAATGGCAACCTACGCAATACTGACCCTGTTGTGGGACAAGAAATGCCACAACGATGACTGGAACGTGTTAATCCATGGAGAGGATGTTGAAAGGGTTTATGGCGGCAGGGACAAAGCGCAGGTAGACGAATCCCTCAGGTTCCTGATTGATAATGCGTACATTACAGTTGACAATGATGAGAAAGAGGATGTTGCGGGCATCAAGATGTACTCTAGGCAGTGGATGACAATGTATTGGGAAACACACTAAAGCATATTCACACGTAAAACTTGCTTTACCTTCCATGGTATGATTGCGATATAATATTAATTAACGAATGCTAATGATGAACGTACAACAAATCGTTAAGTAAAAAAAGGCAGAGACATTTTCACAATTTGCTTTCATGCAGTTTATTGTCTTCTTAGGTGACTGCAGAGGGTAGAATTAACTGTTCAATACATGTATTTTTTTAACGGATTTTGTAGTATTTTCTTTTGATTTCGTCTAGTTCCTTCTCATACCACTTTTTTAAGTCAATCAGCGTGTCTATGTCGAATTCTAGTTGCGATTTCTCTTTCTTCATATTGTCTATGTTTTGCGCCAAATCGACAGCATGGTTCAAATCCCTCATCTTTATTTTGTTTCCGTCCAGAAAATCAAGCAGTTTCAAATATGCCCCAAGATTATTCTTGTTTTCCATCAAGACGCGAGACGCCATTCCCATGTTCCATAATACCAGGTAGTCAGAGCTGATTTTCAGTGCCTGGTCTGTTGTTAAATCAAGTTCAATGGCCACCTTGACAACAGGTTTGCCCTCCAAAAAAAGATTGAAGGCCTGTGATGAAACGGACAATGGTTTTTTCTTGGTGTCATCAGGCTCCTGTTCTTTATTAACCTCTCCAGTTAGTTTCATTTTTATTTTCTTGATGGTGGTGTTCGAAACATGTGCCAGCTTTACAATCTCCCTTGTTTTGTAACCTTTTTTCAGCAGGTCGATAACAAGTTTTTCTTTGTCCTTTTCATTTGGTGGCATGCGCCAACCATTGTTATTGAGATGGTATATAAGCAGATGAGTTTTTATACCCATGTTACGGCCATTTCTTGGCCGCTATCCCTGTTACCGCATTTTTTACTGCTACACATGCTGTTTTTTATGTTGCTTTTTGGTGTGGGGCAACATAGTCTTTAACGGCATTATTAAAACAATAATGTATGCGAAAATTTTCTACCAAATACCGTTACGATTGTTGGCGGTGTTCCAGCAAAGGTGGCTTATGAGTAAAACCCACAGGTTTCCCATTTGGCCAGACACTGACAGGGGCCCATGAACGAGCAGAATTCATTGATGCCCCTGACACAAAGGGCAAAAAGAAAATGTCCAAGCCAACCACAGCACAAATAACTATTCCACCAAAGCCTCTCAGGCCCCTTGTATATACAACAATCAATATCACAGCCATCAGCAGGGCAGAAGCCAACATCTCCACCCCGATTATCAAAGGCAGAGGATACGCATAGTTTGGAGAATCGGCTCCAAGGAATGCCTCATTCCCTATGGCATATTTTACAAACAAGTTTGCCAATAGCGCCCCCGTTATATCTGCAGATATGTAAAGGAGTAACTGTCTTTTCGTTATGTGCTTTGTAATCAGAAAGCCCAAAGTCACAGCGGGTTAAAATGGGCCATGGAGATTTTGCCAATAATCGATACCATTATGATGTGATATTATAAAAATCATCCATTTTTACTGGTGATGTCAAGGTGAATCTGCTGACCCTCTCTCAAAATGATGTTCTTAAAATCGGGCACTGGTTTCCCATCAACCGTGGCTTTTATTGTTTTACCATCCAAATCCAACCCCCATATCTGGAAAAACTCACCCAATGTATAGTTCCTATTGACTACTGAGCCTACATGGATTAGACCGCTATTGTCTGTGGTATATATTGGCGCCATACCTGGCATCACCATTCCTTGCATTGGCATTCCAGGTGCTCCATATTTATCAAGCGTATGACCTTTCCACAATGGTTTATCTATGCCTATTTGGCTGGGTGTGGTAATGGATTTATTATCCATCATGATTGTCAAGTGCGAATGAACACGCAACACAAACGGGTCATTTCTGAAGGATTTTTCTTTAATGTCGGACTTTCCTATCTGTAATTCGGCATAGGCGCTTATTCCGACCAAGGTGACTACCACAATACAGATTATCAAGAGGTGTTTGTAAAGTGGTTTAAAACGTTTACCATTACTATAGTCATTGTCGTCTTGTTTCAAATCATTGTTCTTCCTACTGTCAAGAAAATAAAATAGTTAAATTATTAATTGTTTAACATAATGCTTTATCATTTTTTTTCTGTAGGTTTTACAGTCACATGGACTAGTGCTCTTTTTGCGATGTGTATGCCAATAGGACTCATCTATCCAATCTAATGACAAAGATTTGTCAAACCATCTATACAATCCATCAAGAACCTTCTCCATCGCCTTTACCCCTTCCTGACCAAATTTGTTATTTCTAATATTCCACCTTAACACAAATCCCGCTCTTCATAAATGGCGAAATTGTTTGTAACACAAACCCTGCTCAAGCAATACCGGATAAAGATTAAGTAACATAATACAGATTAATTGGCGTGTTGCTTGACAGTGCAATAATTGGCGGGGGTCCTGCTGGCCTGAGTGCTGCACTGGTGTTGGGCAGGGCAAGGCGAAACATTATTCTGTTTGACAACAACAAACCAAGGAACGCCGTTACACACGAGTCCCATGGTTTTATCACAAGGGATGGAACAAACCCTGGTGAGTTTAGACAGATTGCCCATGATGAACTAAGCAGATACCCTTCCATTGAATTTAGGAAGAATGAAGTAACTTCGGTAACCAAAAATGAAAAGTCATTTGATTTGATAACCTCTGATGGTGAAAAGCACCAATCCAAAACAATCATCATATCCACAGGATTGAAAGATGTATTGCCTGATATAGATAACATTTCCAGGTTTTACGGCAAAAGCCTGTTTAACTGCCCATACTGTGACGGATGGGAGTTAAGGGACAGGCCTTTGGTGGTAATCATAGAAGACCAGAAGAATGTCCTTCATTATGTCCAAACAGTTTACAACTGGAGCAAGGACCTGGTTGTATGCACCAATGGTAAAGTGATTTTGGATTCGGAGAAAAAACGTTTACTCCAAAGCAAGGGAATCAAAGTCATGGAACAGCGAATCAAGGGCCTTGTTGGACAGGAGGGGCTGCTGGAACAGGTAGTGTTTGAAGACGGGGAGACCATGGCAAGAAAAAATGGTTTTGTCCTTCCACAATTGGTCCAATCTTCCGGTTTTGGCAAACAGATGGGTTGCGAAAACAACCTGATGGGCGGTATTGCGACGGACTCTTCTGGCAGGACAAACATCCAAGGGGTGTATGCAGCAGGGGATGCATCCGTGATTGCTCCGTCTCAATTGATTTATGCGGCAGCCGAAGGAAGCCGGGCTGCTGTGGGGGTAAACACCGACTTGATACAGCAAGAATTCTCACAATAAACAAACACCGCAAGTTTGAGGAATATCAAAAAATAACCGTGAGGAAACCTTAAGTATTTCTGGAACTATAACCACTTGTTGAATACCTTTAGGTTCAATCCATGAATCTTTTCACTTAGTATTTTAGCTCAAGATTAGTCTTACTAGTTGTGCCAATATTCTGCAGCAGTTTGCGGATATGTTTTGCCTGTAAACTAATTTTGCTTCAGATAAACAGCTATGGAAAAGAAATTCACTGAGAAAACAAACCCATTGTATTCATCCCAAATAGGCGCAAAAGGACATGAAAAAGAAAATAAGAATATTGAAAGATAAATCGGATAATGGCGGTTACACATTTCTAAACGAAGACGCCCTTTCTCTTCCTTATGATGTGCTTCAGGGAAACAGTGACCTGCATAAAAAAACTGAAGAGAAAAAATTCGAAGAAAAATACAAAAAGAAAAAGGCAACGAATAAGGAAGGCATGGCAAAGTTACCTAAGGGTCTCAAGTTCAGCAATCCATCACAAAGAAACCATTCCTCCATTTACGAGTAAAAGGTCTGCAATCAAGTGCAGTACACCTTGACTAATCTCTTTTTTTTCAAGTATGGTATGAATAGTCAAACCAGGATAATGGTGGCATGTAATCACAGGTTTCCTTATTTGTCAATACAGAAACGATAGCAATCCGTAAAGCACTACAGTTCCTACTGCCAGGGTAATGAGCATAAATGGAAACCCTATCTTGAAGAATCTCATAAAGGATATTCCGTGCCCAAATTTCATGCTCAAACCCGCGGCAACCACCCCTGCGCTTGAGCCAATCAAAGTTCCGTTACCGCCCAAATCTGCCCCCAGGGCCAAAGCCCACCACAATGGGCTAATGTGAAACGCAGTGCCAAATGTTGAGGCAATGCTTGGAGTGTCGATAAGTGAATGAACCAGCGGTATCATGGTGGTTGTAAACGGGATGTTGTCAACAAAGGCGCTTGCGATGCCGGACAGCCACACTATCATTACAAAAGTGAGCCAGGGATTGCCGCCGGTTATGCCAATGGCGAGTTTTGCCAGTATGGTTATAAGGCCTGCATGCTCTGCCATCCCCACCAAAACAAACAAGCCTATAAAGAACAAGAGGGTGGACCAATCAACCTCATGCAGTATCTTCTCCAAGGGAATTCTTGTAACGGCAAGCAAGACAGCGGCTCCCCCTATTGCGACTATGGAGACCTCCAGATGAGTTACACCCTGCAGTGAGAACAGAACGATAACCCCTATCAGCACAATCATTGATTTTGTCAGCAGTCCTTTGCTGTGCGAAACTATGGCGTCCTCATCCCTGTGCATCAGCACCTGTACATCGGACTCCTTTTCCAGGCTCTGTTCCCCCTTTAGCTCTTTTTTGAAGAACAACCTTAACAGCAGCAAAGAAATGGCGAATATGATTGCCATGGTGGGACCCATATAGATAAGAAAAGAGTTAAAGTCAATTCCAGCGGCTGAACCAATAAGAATATTGGGAGGGTCACCAATCAAGGTGGCGGCCCCTCCGATGTTTGACACCAAGACCTGAGCTATTATGAACGGGATTGGATGCACCTTTAGTGTCCTTGTTATTGACAGGGTGACCGGCACCATGAGCAAAATCGTGGTGACGTTGTCAACGAACATTGAGGCAACAGCGGTAAACGCACAAAGAAGCAGCATCAAGGTCCAGACATTGCCCTTGCTGGCCTTGCCCAACTTTATTCCTACCTGGTAAAATACGCCTGTCTCACCAAGGATGGCCACTATAATCATCATTCCCAACAGGAGGCCAATGGTGTTAAAGTCAATGGCTTCAATTACAAAGTCAAGGCTTTCCTCAGCTGGTATGGAGCCCAAGGTAATCGCCAAAATGATGGAAAGGATGGCAGCAAAAGCCGCAAGAACGGTCCTGTGGACAATCTCAAGCCCAAGCAAAACATACACTGCAACCATGACCAAAGTGATGGAAGCAAGGATGGGAGTGACATCCTTGTCCAACAGTAGGGGTGGGACCGTAAAGAGGGCGATGGCGTAGATTGATATTATGATGAGGCCAATGGTGTATTTCTTATGCAAATTTGTTGTTTTCCCTGAAAAACGACGGTTCATAAATGTATGTTGCGGGTTAAGTTCAAGCCATTCGAGCACTATAACGCAATTTTGCAAGTCCGGATTTTGAACAAAAAACAAAAAAGGTGGCAGATAACAATAAAGAAAAATGGGTCATCACTCAACTATAACACACATGCACTTCCAAACCGAATAGCAATTATTGTCAACAAAGTCATATATTCTCCTGTACTGACATTGAAACATTGAAAAAAAGTGATGCCAATTACGATAAAGTCAAGCACCTTGTAGAGGTAGATGATGACATATTGGCCGTTTTTATTGTAGAGTCATCGCAAATTAGGGATTTGTATATTGCAAACAATGCAAATATTGACAGAAAATATATTGATTCTATTTTTGATGCCATTGGCCTTGATGAAAACGATAGAGTTGTAAGAGAACAAAAAGGAACAGATTATGACAACAAACTACTGGGCAAATTAAGATGGGTTGTTTCAGAGTATGAGAATGTAAGGGTACTAAAAATAATTGAGAAAGACAGAACTGTCGTGGTTGTGGTGAACAGTAATACCCAACTCCGACACACAATAGACAACATATTGGGATACTATTACGATATGGATGAAATACCAAAAAGCCTGTTTAGTGACTGAAGAGTATAACTATAATATTCACGCCATTTTCTAAGAACACCATACACTAAAACCTAATCTCCATACCTAAAAAGCATGTGTTATATTAGCTCCTTGAAAATAATTCCTGTTTAATGGTCAATGGCTGCGGAATCTGTATTCATCCATGTGATAATCTCACTCTCCATATTATTATTCAGTGCCAAAGTGTTTGCCGAGATTTTCCAGAGAATAAAATTGCCAGTGGTATTGGGTGAGCTGCTGGCAGGGATAATGGTAGGGCCATATGCTTTGGGTGGACTGCCACTGTTTGATGGAGGGCCGTTAGTGGTATTGGATGAGACCGTCAAGCACATCGGTGAACTATCTGCCATTGTGATTTTGTTTGTCGCAGGGTTGGAAATAACGCCAAGGGAATTCCTTAGGGGAGGCGCAGCTTCGTTTACCGTGGGCGCACTTGGAGTAGTTATACCCTTCTTTGTAGGATTTGGTGTATTTTCTGTCTATGGGTTAAATGCATTTGAAACCCTTTTGATCGCTACTGCCCTGACAGCGACGAGCATAGCTATATCCATTCAGGTGTTAACAGAACTTGGAAAAATGCAATCAAAAGAGGCACGGCTTATTCTGGGGGCCGCAATAGTTGACGATATCCTTGCGATTGCCGTATTGTCTGTTGTGGTTACCATGGTCCAGTCTGGGAACATCACACCGGACATTATGGAAATTACTTTTCTTATTCTGAAAATACTGGGATTGTTTGCAATCCTGCTCATAGTTGCCATATTCCTCGTTCCAAGGATACTGCACCGCGAAAAACTGTGGAGGTCAAAGGGAAGCATTGAGGGAATCACAACTGCGATTTTCTTTGGGACAGCTGGGATAGCTGCCTATGTTGGGTTGTCGCCCATTGTTGGTGCCTTTGCAGTTGGAATGGCCATTGCCAGTACCAGATTGATAAAGCAGGTTGAAGAGTATGTTCACAAACTTCAGTTTATCTTTGCCCCCCTTTTCTTTGCCATAATAGGCGCACAGGTGGACCTGAGGGGCATAAACCTCAATGTCATTTTAATTGCCGGAATAGTTGTTGCGATTGCAATCTCCACAAAACTTTTGGGATGCGGCTTGCCTTCGTGGATATTCCTCAAGGACAAGGCAAAGTCAATGAGGGTTGGAGTAGGGATGATTTCCAGAGGGGAGGTTGGGTTAATTGTTGCCGGTGTGGGAGTGACAAGCGGGGCACTATCAACTGATATCTACACGGCCATTATCATCATGGTGGCACTAACTACCGTAATAACACCAATATGGCTTAAGAAGATATATCAAAAAGAACTGCCAGCGACGACCAAATAAAAGTCAAACCTGTATATTCCTTTAAAAATCACCTTAAATATTTTTCCAAACAATACACTCAAGCAGGTTTCCAAAAGAATCCATGTTGTAAATATTGCACCTTTTCTCAACGACCAAACAAAACAGTCTGCCTCTTTGGTTTGTAATTTTGTATCCAATTCCAATGGAAACATTTCTTGTTTGATAAAGCATCAGGCCAGCCTATCAGAAGCCTTTCTGATGATAAACCTGAAAAATAAAAGAACAAGCCATGCCAATTTATTGTGAAGGTGCTCTTTTTCTAAAATTCACAAGAAAATGGAGCATCTTCAAGCCACATGATTTCGTCAAATGGAGAGCAATCAAGCCTTTGAAAGATAACAAATATCAAACATTAAAACTAGTAAACGTACTTTTTGATTCGCCTTTATTTCAGATACTGTTTTTAAAAATAAATAGTTGCATAGACAATAATTGGTTATGGGCAATGTTTTTTCTTTTTGTCTTTTTTTTATGCTTTTAATCACATCATTTGCAAGCTATTCATTTACATTTAGCAACGTTTTTGGAGATGGGTTGTTTATGGAGGAGTTGGCCGGGTCACTCGGAGACCGCCAGGCAAATCTATTGATAAAGATGTCTCCACCTGTGGTAACTACCGAATTGATTCAAAAACAGGGTCAACAGCCGGTGATAGAGTTTAAGCTATATGATTCAAAAACCAACCAGACATTCAAAGAGGTCACCTACTTTATCACAATTGAGAAAAACGGGAAACAGTTGCTGGCCGATTGGTTTTACAATCCAAATGGGGACCTCTTGCTCCAAATGCAGCCCAGAAACACGAGCCACATTACGGTATCCGGAGAGCTTGACCCAATTCTAAATGCCTACACCAGCCAAGGTTCCGGACATGTGGTAGCCTCGGGCCCAATATTTTCTGAGGGTGGGTTATACCATTTTACTGTGAGGATTGTCACTGTCGATTTTTCCAGGACAATTCTGCCTGATGACAAGCAACCTGAATTCAACGGCTGGCTTAGTGTTGGTGCCTACAAAGAAAAAGATTTTAACATTGACGGCAAACCTCTCCCCGTCAAGATACTTGGCTATTACGATAAGATAGGCAATATCACCTATGTGCCAGAATCAAATGCGATTTCGTTTGATATGCCGTTTAGCTATGACATGAACAGGTTGAACGCTAAAGAAAACAATGTGTATATCCATCAGGAGATATATGTGCCAAAACCGAGCGCTTTGTCCGCCACAGGTAGTTACACCGGACTTGTTAATGGGGTGGATGTAACTGACAACCTGGTGGTGGATGGGTCCAACAAAACACAGGATGTAGCTCATTTCATGCTCACAAAGCCAGTGGTTTTGCAAATAGCAAGCAAGCATAACCCGACTTCATCGAACAATGCTTCTTCTTCAACGATGGACTTTACCCTCATCCCATCCAAAAATGGCTCCAAGTCTTCGGGGGCTCCGATGGACATGTCAAAAATGCTGATGCCGCCTACTCAATAACTTTTTTTTCAAATACCAATTGGTTATGCATTCATTTTTTTAGGCTCTTTCTTTACGGAATTGGGGGTGCAATACAGTTAATGTTACCATGATGGTGCCTCGTCTCTTGTTTTATTGTCTGCTTTTTAAGTTAATTTGGCAGTTGCTCCTGTCGCATATTAGTTGGTATTTGCAAAGCAAACCATGGCCATAATTTGATGCGATTTGCCAAAAAGGCGTTATAGCCCTAATTGCCATTTGAAAAACGGAGCAAAGCCCAACCCATCCAAATTCCAAAATAATGGCAATCCTGATTTTAAAGGTATTCCCGTCTTTTTTCTAAATTATCCTTTTCTTGATGAGTATGACAAACACAACCAAAACTATCGGTATCCCTATTATGATTGCGTATACGGAGTAAACAAGGGTCAATGTGTTTATGAATCCCAATGGTGAGGACTGTGCCTGTGAATTTTGCATGGGGCCAGACATGTTGTGAGAGGTTGGATGGGGATTATCGTATACTATTGTGCCATACTGTGAAAAGGAACTTGGGTCCTGGTTGCTTTCAATTTTGATGGTTAGATTGCCAGGGGCGCTGAATGCGTATTTTACCGCGCTGGAGCCTATTTGGGTGATACCGGTTGTCCTGTAGATTTCCTTTCCGTTTTGAATCAAAACAAAATTGTAGGGCCACAGATGCAGTTTGGTGTTTTTGGGCATTTCAAAAAAGTCAATTATGAAGTTGATTGGTTCGTTTGTTTTTATTGATGATGGACTCCAAGAGAGGCCCGTCTCAAACTTTTTGTCATTGGATAAAACGTATGAGGGAACCTTGTCAATTCTGCTTCCGTTTTTGTCAACCGCATAAGGGGGTATGTTTGTGCTTTCGCCTTTGACATTGACAACTCCCTCCATCCATGGGTGTATGGTGCAAAAGTAGTTGAATGTTCCTGGCCTGTTGAATTTAAAGGACCATGAATCACCAGGCTTGAACAGCCCGCTGTCAAACAGGCCGTTGGGTTTTCCCTTTGAGTTAGTTCCTGCACTGGCCAAGCCCCCGCCCATGCCGCTCGTCACTGTATGGGGTTCTGTGTCATAGTTAATCCATCTTACGGTATCATTTACATTGATTGTGACTTCTGCTGGCTTGTACCATTGCTTTAGTGTGAATTTTGTCATGTCAACTTCAGGGTTTGCCGACCCCTTAGGTATTGTTACGGTTTTTTCCTCATTGGTCTGCGCAAAGATAACGGCTAAGCCACCATCATCGCCAATATAAAAAAATAATATGAATAATACTGTCATTGTAAAAATTATTAAATTTACCACATCATACTTGGTTTAGAATGTAATATTAAAGTCATTTAACATTGCGGTTCTAAATGTCAAGAGCCTATCCAATTAATCTTTCTTTAGATTGTGATATTACACAACAGCTGCACCAAAGCAAAAACATAGTTTATTTCTGTATTAAAATTAAATATTTAATTTAAAGTCAAGGGTTAATAATTTTATTAAAATGCAAATAAACCTGGTTTAGGTTTCATTCACTATTGAACCGCATCCCTCCGGGCCCTGCTTTGTTAATACGGCAAAAACTACAAGATTGAAAATATTGTGTTTGTAAACCGCAAAACAGAACACAGTATTTGAAATACAGTTTTTTTGATGGTTATTATTAATCAAAATCATTTTTTTGCAAAGGACAGGATATAAAAAATCATGTGAGAGGACGTTGTACAAAAGAAAAAGAAACATAATTCAAGAACTAACCTATTGTTAACAATCAAGGCATTATCAATCATAAAACAGAACACAAGAGAGGACATCAGCATGACTGTATCATATATAAAAATAATCATTCTGTGACTTCCAAACAAACTGTTAACGTGTTTGACCTGGTTATTTTGGAAAGAAGAAAGACTTTCCTGACCAAAGGTCATTCATGCCAAACAGATGGATGAGAAAACAATATCTGCTTCAAGAATAAAAAGAGTACAATTAGCGGGTCATTTTAAATCAGAATAACGATGGATCATAAATCATTGTAAAAAAGCATAAAGTAATGAATAATGCATTCGAAAAAAGGATAACGTGTAATGGGATATCAGATTTAATATCAACTATAGACTATAGAATAACAAATCAAATCTAGATGGATAGAAAGTTAAAGCACTGATGGAAAACGGGTAAAATGTTTCTAACAATGCAAGAGACCTATTAATTTCCATAATCATAAAATAATATTTTAGATGAAATAGCCATTTAATTTGATGAATCCTTTTTCTTTTTCTTCTTTTTTGAAATATATGTTGTCTATGTTATCCTAATTCCTAATTGAAGGCAAATTTTGTATATTCTGATTTAAACCCTTGTGGAGGTGGCGAGTGTTTTACCCTTGTGACCATGCAAGCGGTATTGGAAATGGGTATTGATATTGAGCTAACAACACTGGAAGAACCCAATATGGCAAAATTGCAGAATGCCTACGGTAAAGATCTTGCTTCTGTCATAAGTGATATAAAAAAAGTAAATGTTTTGTCGATGTTTGATGAGCAAAGTATCCGCGATAATGTGAAGAATGGGTATGACCTTATAATAAATACACATGGCGATATCGATACATATTACAATAAATCCTTTTCAAAGAATAACTCTATTGCATATTGCCATTTTTCCTCTGCAAAGTTTCTTATACAATCAGAAGATAAAGAATATCTTGAAAAATATCTTAAAGTTGCAAGAGACTCGCCATCATTCTCAATCCCTACTGATTCCAATGCCATAAAAGAAGACAACAATAATCAAAGCAATGCTGTTGATTTTGATAGGAAACGATATTTGGAATGGCTAAAATATGCATATGATAACATGATAAAAAATTCCACTGTGCTTACTAATTCCGAGTCTATGAGTGCAGGCTTGATACCTGTCGTACCTGATATAGGGGGACAAACAGAATTCGTACCTTCAAAATTCCAATACCATACGTTGGAACAAGCGGTAAAAATCATAGTGTCGGCCTTGGATATTCCATATTCTGAAAGGGCCTTGATTAGCAATTCGGTAAACAAGTTTTCAACACCAAATTATAAAAAACAATTCCAGAGTGTAATTAAAAAATTGCTTAGGGGAACACAATAAAATGATAATACTAAATAGACTTGATTAGTAGGATCCATTCTATCTTCAAATACTAAATGAAGACAGACACCATTGTCAATTAGATTGGTTTTTTATTATTATAGGAGGCTCTGTTCACTTATGCATTTTTAACTCATTGTTATGGTAATCTACAAAAAACCACAGCCAATTTTTTACATGCTTTAGTTTACAATTCTTTCTCCTACATGGAAAGCAATCATTGAAACTTTCGGTTCTGCCCTGATGTGTTGCATTGTCCTTTCAATGAGACTCTTCATCAATGACACACGCTGGATTTTCCATTCTTTTTGTAAATTTCTTTTATGTTGGTTTGTTTTTTTTATACATCATTTGATTCTATTTTGCAAGGAATATTGTCATTAAATACATTTTAGTTGCTTAAACAAATGGGCAAAGAAGGATCTAACTAACATTATATGTTTAAATCTATTTGATTGTATCCGCTAGCACCCTTGGGAAACGGATTTTCTAACTTGGAGGTTTGGACCTGCCCTGTTTTGTCTGTTGCTCTTACTACAATGTCGAATGCGCCTTTACTCTCAGAAGTAAACTGGCTGGTCCATAGCACCCAGGTATATTGTGACAATGGATCTTTAACTACCGCTGTTTTCCACGTTTTTCCGCCATCTGTACTGACTTCAACCTTGGATATTCCTCGGTCCCCAGAAAAAGCAATTCCAGCGATTGGAATACTTTTTCCAACTGTAAAGGAATTATCTGTGACTGTATGAGGAAATCGGTCCGTAATAGGCTGGCTTCCTGGAACCACGATTGATGAATAGATGTTTTTAATACTGTCATTTGTCCAGCCTTTTCTCTGCCAGAATCCTTCATATGTTTTATCTACCAATTCTATCTCTGTTATCCATTTCGGATTCATCATTCCATAGAAACCAGGCACTATTGCTCGAATAGGATATCCATGTTCATTGGTTAGCGGTGACCTATTCATATCATATGCTAAAATAGTTCCATCCATCATGCCATTCTCAAAGGGTATTCCAACGTCATAGCCGTCTGAGCATCTAAAAACAACATACTTGACATTTGGTTTTATCCCTGCTTTGGATATCAGATCTCTGAGACGTATGCCTTTCCACAAGGCAGTGCTGGTCAAATTTCCACCAATTTTATTGCTCACACAAACCAAAGTAGAGAATTGCTCAACTGGATCCATACTTTTAATTTCTTTATAGTTAATCACTAGAGGATTGTCCACTAGCCCTTTTATTGAGAGGTTCCAATCTTGAGCATTAACAACAGGGACAATTGCATTAATATCTATTCGATAAAAAAGATAAGCTGGAGTAATCTCGGCATCCAGTAATGGGGTCAGCCGTGGATCTTCAAAACCAACAGGTCTTGTATTTGACTGCAATATTTGTTGTGTAGCGTTATTTTGAGCTTGTTGTGACAGTTCCGATCCTGATTGTTGTTCCGCGCTGTGAAGGATTCTATTGAAACCAAAATAAATTAACGGAAGGGCAATAGCAGATATTATCAAGGCCCGGATCATGTTCCTCTTATTGTAATCTATAGATTGATTTTCATTATCTTTAGAGATTACCCTCTCTTCTCCTTCATTTGGGACAGGTTTGATTGAATTTGATTTTTCACTTCCTTTTCTTAACAATAATGAAATTATTAATCCAAAACCAATATTGGGCAGTACGAATTTTGCTATCGAGCTATAAGGGATCAAAACAGGTTGTCCTGGAACTGTACTTAACGTAACAAAGATAACAACGATAAAAATTAGTATTGCATAAGAAATTAAGTCTTGATAGGCCGGTTCTAATGATGTATCTATTCACTTTTAATCTATCAAATAATGCGCCTGAAATTATGCCTATTATTCCATAGAGTAAGATGCTAACCACCGTTGCACCAATAAATGTGGAATATTTTGCTAATGGTCCAAGAGTAAGTACAGCTTGAGATTCAATTTCCCCAGAAGTAATCGATATCAAGCCTTGAGACGCCAGTTCAGGAATAAACAATCCATTTATAGTTATTTTTAAGAAAATCGATAATGCAAAAGCAACAAGTCCAGCTGCAAGTCCATAAACAAAAAACGATAAATAACGATTGCCTTTTATCTTTAGAACCACTCTATCTTATAAAAAAATAAATGATTTAAGGTTTTTTCCATATTTGACTAAACATTGATACAAAGATGTGTAATCAATCACAGCAGCCTCTGATCATGTCCTGTTAATCTGATTTTTTTATTTTGCTATACCTCCTAGCAAACGAATCTAAATAAACTTATCAGGATATGAGGCATCTCGATGTGAATTCGTATCATTGATTATCTAACATTTAAAAATTCTAGTATTTCTTGATTCATTGCATAGAAAATACATTATATTATTTCATGAGGCACTCCTGCAAAAAACAGGTGATGGATTGTAGACAGGAAAACTCATGGCACAACAGATTCAGGAAACTGTTCACAAGATACGAAAAGAAATCCGAGAATTATCTTGCCTGGTGCAACTATCATGCAGTATCATTATTTACAGAAAGATAATTTTGGGAAGTGCTCAATTTCTTATCATTGTTCAAGTCTTACAATATACAATAATATTTAATTTTGGCAAGAATATCCAATATTTCACAAACTATATATAATAGTTATTGTTAATTATTGCAATGATAAACCAATATCAATTGAGTGAAATTACATGAACGATCCTATGCAAAGAAAAAACAATGCCAAAAAAATTAGAGATGACGCGACAAACCTTGCCAACAGTAGACCACATTTTGGTAAGGACTTACAGATAGGGCCTCCTAATGAAGAGGAGCAAACTTATCCTAATCTCATCGCCAATTTTCACAAGAGTTTGCCTCATCAAGATTCAGGAGAAGTTGATGTAGCCGCATATCAAAGCTTTCTCAAAGCAATACAAAGCGGTGACCCTATTGACTTTCAAAATATTATTCTAGATCAATCATTTGTTAATGGCAGAGGCAACAAAAAACTCACAAATCCTCAGTCAGGATTAGCATATGAATTAGAGGGTCCCGATGGCCATGCAGTTGCCTTAATAAAGAAAGGATCAACCGATCTAAATGATATCAACAGCTATTTTCCATTTCCATCTCCACCAAAGCTAAATTCAGCAGAAGCCGCAGGTGAAATAGTGGAATTATATTGGATGTCCCTTATTAGAGATGTACATTTTACTGATTATCGAACTGATAACTTGGTGAAAGATGCTATAACGGATTTGAATAAATTATCTGATTTTCATGGGCCAAAAATTGGTGGCAAGGTGACTGAAAAAAGCATATTTAGAGGTTCGACTGACGGCGATCTTGTGGGCCCATATATCTCACAATTTATGCTTAAAGGCAATAAAGATATTGTCCTAAATCGTGACGAAGATGATGGATGGCTTAAGTATGGGACCTGCGCAATTGACCAAAGACACGTAGTGGCAGTTCCTGGTAAAGACTTCGTTACAAATTATAAATCATGGATTTCAGTTCAACGAGGAGAGAAGCGGGATATTAGCCCACTCTATAAGAATGATGATAGAGATCCATTAAGCTACTTTGAAAACAAACCCAAGTTCTTGCGTAATCTAAGAGATTTGGCTACTTTTGTACATTATGATGCACTATATCAAGCATATCTTTCAGCATGTATGTATTTACTCAGATTATCTGATGACGCCAATGTGGGTGCTAAAATACTAAATGAAGGTAATCCTTACAAAGATAACTCGACAACGCAGTTTAAAACTCAATATGGATTCGGAACCTTTGGTGGTCCACATATATTAAGTTTGGTCTGCGAGGTAGCAACAAGGGCGTTGAAATCAGTATGGTATACGAAATGGTTCTTATATCGCCGATTAAGGCCAGAAGCTATAGCAGGATTAATTCATATTAAAAAGGCAAGTAACGTCAACTATCCTATCCATATAGATGCGTTGAATTCATCTGTTCTTCAAAAAATATTCAAACATAATGAGAAACAAAATGAGGATAGAGAACAAACCGGAGGTACTTATTTGCTTCCTTTAGCATTTCCAGAGGGATCACCTGCTCACCCTTCATATGGCGCAGGACATGCAACTGTAGCTGGTGCCTGTGTAACTATCCTGAAAGCTTGGTTTGATAATACTTTCAAGATTGATAATCCTGTGGAAGCTAATGATTCAGGTAATGGACTTCACGATTACGAAGGATCAGATAAGAACCAACTAACGTTGGGAGGGGAGTTAAATAAATTAGCCGCAAATGTTGCTATAGGTAGAAATGGCGCAGGTGTTCACTACCGAAGTGATTATTGGAACTCATTGAGACTGGGGGAAGCAATATCAATCGGAATATTACAAGAACAGAAACTAACTTACAATGAGAATTTTACAAAGCAAATCAGATTTACAAGGTTTGATGGAACGGAGGTCAAGATATAACTCTATTTTTTTGAATTATTTCATTAACAATTAGCATCAATGCAAGACAATTAAAATCAACTATAGCCTATTAAAAGATTACTGCCTAACATGTAAACAAATCCCATTCCCTCAACTCTTTACGAGTTTTTACGCAGGGTTTTTAAATTTGTAAAGAATAGTTAATTTGGATTTTTTCTACAGAAACAAAACAGTCAATATATAGATCTCCTGCATAATTATAATCTGCATGTCCTATCAGTATGGCAATGACTGATAGTAGCCATCTAAAAAGATTACAATGCTCTGTAGTTTACCAGTCCTGATACTATTTCAGATACCTTGTCGTAATTTCATAACCTGTTTCTGAAGACATCGCCCATAATCCTGTGCTTATTTCAACCCTGCAAATGGTGTGCTCTATCACTACCCTTTTTCTGGAGTGGTTCTGGTTGTATCCTTTTCTTCTGCACATGGCCCTTGATCTTTCTTCTTTTTATATGGTAAAGATGATAGTTGCCCTGGATAGTCTTTCCAAACCCCAAGCTAGCCAAGGTCAAACACATTTATCACTTCTTTTGGAGTTACGGGATGATTCTTCTTATAGATGTCATAGTCATGCCTTTTTCCTTTCTTATGGCCTGTTTTGTGAATGATGAGACCCTCGACAATCGTTTTAAAAAGTGTTAGAACCGACTTACCGCCAGGATTTAAGTCCCTCTCTCCTCTTGGATAATTGCTTTAATACCTAGAATCTACTTGTAGTTGAAAATTAAATGGAGATATTTTCATATGAACCCGTGAATGCAAGTAGCGGGTTCAAATCCCATTCCCTCCATCCTAGTCATGGGTTTTGACACAGGGTTTTTAAATTTGTAAAGAATAGTTAATTTGGGTTTTTTCTACAGAAATAAAACAGGTAATACATTCATCAATAAGATCAGGTCCTATCTTTTCAATCAGTGGGAGAACTTGATTACCTATTTCTCTGATACTGCAATTAATACCACGACTACAATCAGATCTATTCACCCCTACGTGGTTTTCCTCCAAGTCCAAAACTACCTCCTTGTCCTCAAAATGTAGAATTAAAAGTGGTTAGGGTCCTCACAGTAAAGAATTTAATTTGGACTGAATCTCCTCTCTACCTCTACCCTACCGCTAGCACCTCACCCCACCTTTTTTTCCTAGGATAATTTAGAAGGCCTATCAACGAATATTGTGACCGCTTATACCAGGGGAACCAGGGGAACCAGGGGAACCAGGGGAACCAGGGGAACCAGGGGAACCAGGGGAACCAGGGGAACCAGGGGAACCAGGGGAACCAGGGGAACCAGGGGAACCAGGGGAACCAGGGGAACCAGGGGAACCAGGGGAACCAGGGGAACCAGGGGAACCAGGGGAACCAGGGGAACCAGGGGAACCAGGGGAACCAGGGGAACCAGGGGAACCAGGGGAACCAGGGGAACCAGGGGAACCAGGGGAACCAGGGGAACCAGGGGAACCAGGGGAACCAGGGGAACCAGGGGAACCAGGGGAACCAGGGGAACCAGGGGAACCAGGGGAACCAGGGGAACCAGGGGAACCAGGGGAACCAGGTTGCCTTATATATAAACTAATTGCTATATGTATAGATGGTTTGATTTTAAAAAAGAGTGAAAAGGAAGAACTAGTTGTCAAACTTGCCAATGAAGGCAGGACCACCCGTGAAATAGCCAAACAGGTACACATATCATTTAGAGCCATTGGAGAAATAATGAATCGAGTAACCGGTGATGACGTCACTATTGAAGAAGAGGATAAAGAAAGGCGCCTTAAGAATTTGTCCCCCTGTGCCCAGGCCTTTAGGTTGTTCAAAGACAAAAAAGGCCCTTGTAGACGTGGCAATTGAGCTGGATATAGATGCCGATGCCATTCTCGATTATCATGGCGACTACCTGCGGCTGTCAAGAATGGGGGGTCTGGTAAACATTTACAATGAGTTAAATGGTGAAGACTTTGTACTCCTTGTGCATCTGTATAGGCGTATAAAAAAAGAGGGATTGAGTAAACAGGGAATCACAGAACTCTTGGAGACCCAAAATCGCCTTTTGGACTTGCGTAAACAGGTGGACCTGTACAATAACCATATTTTGCATCTGCACTCAAAGAAACTGCAACTTGAAAAGGAAATTGATGGATTGAGGACAAAGATAGATAACTTTGACGGTGTGTCATCCTTATAGAGGGTCTTCTTCCATATTTGAGCTCTCTAAATTTAAAAACTAATCAATTTGGAGATTGATATCCAGATTGTCTTTCGATGCCTATTCAATATACAATATACAAATCTCTTATTGAAACCATTGGATTTTATTCTGCAGATTTGTGGTATTCATCTGGTGCAAATAAATAAGGACTGGGTTAAGAAATGTCAAGTATTGAAATTGCCGGGGTTTAGTGCGGATATCGGTCCTTGAAATAGATTCTAATTCTAGGCGAGATAAGGTATAAAGTTTTCAATTTATAAAAAGGCGCCTTTAACTTAAGGAAAATCACATAGTAAAAGATGCCCTAACTCCAACATGGTTATTAAAATAACAGAACACCTTCAGAATTCATTGGCAATGGGTTGCTTGTACTTTCTGGGTTTATCTTTAGAAACACCCCCCAATGTCTTCTTTTTTACATATTATCAAAATAAGCCATGTATAGTTTGGAAATTGGTATGAAAGCACAAACAAAAGAAAACAATCTGTTCTATATATATAATTGATAAACTTTAATCAAGTTGGCTCTGAATCAATTTTGTTGTTTATTGCTAATGAGCTGTAGAAAAAGAGATACTTGGTTTAAAATTGTCAGGATTGTCAAAGGAGAGGGATACGTTTGTGGCAAAACGTTTTTGTCAAGTTGCAGGTGAATATGGAGAACACCCAGTTTAGGCCGACGGTGGTACCTGGTATCCTCAAGCCTGCAAGTTCTTAAAGATTAGTCGTCTCATTCATTTTCTTGTGTACAAGAATGGGAAAAGAATTATTGAAAGAACTTCAATATTTAAAAGATAGGATAGAAAACTTTGATTACCTTCCATGTAGAAACAAGAAAAAATGCAAAATTAAAGCATGCTCTCGTATTGAAGTCAAATGGAGATTGCCTAGGTAACGCAAATACAATCTCATTTTATACTCCTTCCTTCTTCCTTTCCTACTTAATGAAATCTATTTGTATTCTTCTTTTATATCACTTCTATACTGCTTAAGCAGTTTGTGGATTTTGGGGTCTATCACAAAATTGCAATAGGAAACTTCTTGATGTTTGTCGTAGTAGTTTTTGTGATAATCCTCTGCAATATAAAAATTTTCAAAGGGAGTAATTTCTGTCACAATGGGATCTTTGTAAAGACCTGCTTGTTCAAGATCTTGTTTTGATTTCTCGGCAATCGCTTTCTGTTTTTCGTCATGAAAAAAGATTGCAGATCGGTACTGTGTACCAATGTCATTACCTTGTCTGTTAAGAGTAGTTGGATTATGAGTATGCCAGAAAACGTTGAGGATCTTTTCAAAAGAAATGATCTTTGGATCAAATTTTACTTGAATTGATTCTGCATGCCCTGTATTTTCCATGCATACCTCGTCATAAGAAGGATTTTTTACTGTTCCTCCTGCATAGCCAGGTAGAACGGATTCGACACCTTTAAGTCTTTTAAAGACAGCCTCGGAACACCAGAAACACCCATTGGCAAGTGTTGCGATTTCAGTATTGTCATTCATGAATTGTTTTTGGCAACCCCTTTTCCTTTGGGATAAAAAATACAGATAATGAATCTGAATTAACGCATTCCCTAGTATTTTTATCTGTAAAGTGTTCTTCACCTACAAATTCATGTCCTAAATGAGCTTTACAGTTTGTACATTGTATTTCTGTTCGCAGCCCATCGAAATCGGCTGTAGTTTTTATTGCATTTGACAAGTTTTCATCAAAGCTTGGCCACCCACATCCTGAATCAAGCTTGCTTTTTGATGGAAAGGGAGTAGTATTACGCCTTTGACAGATATATGCCCCATCTCCATAAAAATTGCTGTACTCACCCTCAAAAGGATCTTCTGTTGCTTTATTTACAAAAGATTTTTCTTCCTCTGGTATTAGTTTATTATAATCCATGCTTTATTTCTCCATAACATCATGACAGATCTTGTAATATTTTATGGTACTATTAAATTATTTAATATCATTTGTGGGCTCCTTTCTCAAGTAATCTCTCCTCATTACGATAATCAACAAACATATCGCCCAATTCACTGCATGCTTTAATCTGCAATTCTTCTTTTTTTCATAGGAATAGCAATCACCAAAGCATTTTTCAGTTCCATCTATTTTATGCTTTATACAGTGGTGGTCCTTTCAATTATGATGCTCATCCCGGAGGCAAAATGTGTGTGGTGTTCCATTTTCAGGATTTACAAGTCTAATGAGTACCAAATCCCCATGTGTGGAAATAGTGCTTACCATGGATATTAATTAATTGTTAATAAACTTCTCTGCGATGGGCATTGTGTTTCTTTACATTGGTGTGCTTTTTAGAATAAAGGATTACTTTAGCTTTTGATTCTTTATAGTAACAGGCATCATAACAACTGTATCAAATCAGGGTCACCACCATTTTTGAGTAATGTCTTGTTATTACATACGCTGATATTCTGCAATTTTCCCCCTTTGTGGATATCTTTTGAGGATTGTATTTTTGCATTTAGTTCCAGGTTTTTGTACAGGAAAGACTTTTTTTTATAAACCAGATAATAGACTTTCTGATATCCTTCTTTTTATTGGCTACAAACCCCAAAAACACTGGTGTAATCCACAAAAGATACATTAAATGGGGCGGGTGTTCTTTCCGTTTATTGAACCCATCAAGGAAATAGTGCCTTTATCTTTAGATTTAGTGTTTTGGGGATGTGAACTCCTTGATGATGACATATAACAACACAAAATTATTAACAATCGACGATATTTGCAGAGTATAATTATAAGGATAAAAACTATATTGAAAGATTATATCCTGTCTGGAAAATACACAAATACATAATTGAAAAAAGAATCAAGTTTCCATGTTGAGCCTCACATCAAAGAAAGTAATTACATCAGAGATATAGTGTTTGGATTTGGGGATGGAGTTAATACCTCATTAGGTATAGTGGCAGGCATAGGAGGGGCGTCTATTGGAGTGGATATCGTTATTCTTGCAGCATTAATAGGCATGTTTACCGGCGCAAAGGCAATGGCGGTTCAAAACTACCTTGCGGTAAAATCTCAAAAAGAAATTCTTGAATCAGAAATAAAAAGAGAAGAATATGAAATAAAACATACTCCTGATAAAGAAAGAGAAGAAATAGAAGAAATTTATAAATCTAAAGGTTTTTTTGGTGAGGAGCTGGATATGGTTGTAAATAAAATCACATCAAATAAAGAAGTTTGGTTAAAAACAATGCTTACTGAGGAACTGGGTTTAAACTTGGAAATAATAGGATCGCCAGTCAAAGGGGCGCTGGTTATGTTTGTGTCATTTTTAATAGGAGGTATTCTCCCCATAATTCCATATTTTATTGTCAAAACAGGATTGATTACAAATTCTATAGCATTATTGATTGCCATATCCATTAGTTTGTTATTTTCTTTTGTCATAGGCGCAGTTAAAGGCAAATTAGCAAAGAAAAATTGGGTGAAAGGAGGATTAGAAATGTCTTTGTTAGGAACAGGCATAGCGCTATTGGGGTATGGAATAGGTTCAGAAATTGGCAATGTTGGAATTGTTAACACCCATTGAATTTTTTTATTTATTTTATTTTTTTATCAAATAATCAACTGTATGCTTTTTTCAGTTTTTTAGCTAATTTGGGCCCTATTTTTGGAATTGATGACAATTTGGATTCGGGCATTATTGATAAATCATTAGGGATATGGATTCCAGACGAATATAGAGAACGCGCTCTTGCTCTACCGATATCTTTAATCTGAACCAATGGAACAAGTTCTGTCTTGACTCCATGCCTTATCCTACTCTCAAGCGAAAAAATGGTATGGAGCAAATCATTTCTTCCAAGCAATTTAGTTATTTCAAAGATAGACGAGACTAACCAATTTGAAACTTCAACAACTCTATGAACATCACCTGGATCTACTCCAATCTTTTCATGAATTCTTTTTTCAGTAGATTCGTTAATCCACTCATATAAAGCCCACATACTTCTGGAACAATCCATCAATTCCACATCAAAAAAAAACTCGTCGTAATTATTATAAAAGATCATGCTAAATTCTTCGATATCCTGTTTCCTAAAGGAGAATTTAGGGTAAAAATCAGGGCATGTAGTAATCATATGCAAAAAACCAAAAATATTGTCTGTTTTTAAGGAACGAGGTTTTATCGATTTGATGATTTTTTTAAAAGCTACAGCAGTTTCAGGATTAAGGTATAAAGTAGACACCAGTTTACCAAATGGGGTAACATAATATTTTTTATTTTCAAATCTGACTAAATCTTCATCCAAAAAGTTATCTAAAGATGCGTCTATTTTGTAGTAAAGGGAAGAGTTATTTTTGTTTTGAAAAGAATAAAATGTTTTAGAAAATAAGTCATATATATCATCAATACTTATTCCATGAAAGGAGGAGACGGTCCCAAGTAAATGGATTTTTATTGCAATGGTATTTTCAAATTTAGATCTTAATGGTTCCGGAGTGCCTAAGATATAGTGCTCATATATATCTTCATGCGATGTACGTGAATCAGATATTATTATTGATTCTCCATAGGTATCATATTGAGGCCTCCCCGCTCTTCCGCAAAGTTGTTTATATTCCAGAACACTTATCGGAAGAGTTGCCCCATACCTAAAATCATATCGAGAAACATTTGTAATAATAACTCGTCGAGCAGGAAGATTTATCCCAGCGGCTAAAGTAGGTGTAGCAAATAGTGCTTTTATTATTCCGTTTTTGAAAGCTTTTTCAACTATCTCTCTGCTAGATAAACTTAATCCTGCATGATGAAAACCAACACCTAGCGATATCAAATTTGATAAAGCATTTGTCAGATCAGTGTCATCGTTGTTGTCTAAGAGTAATTTAGAATATTTTAGCGCGGATTTTTTTTCTTCCAAAGTTAGAGTCTTGTAAATTATTTCAGAAGATGTTTTGGCTAAAGAGATTGATCTTTTCCTTGTTTCAACAAATATGAGGTTCTGGCCATTATCATTTATAGAATTTAGTATTAAATCCAGTGTCATCGACGTGGCATCTTTTCCTGATTCAGAAACTTTTATTTTGGAATTGTCGTTGTAGTAAATAATACCATCAGAATAAACTCCCTCCAATAATCTTGTTGGTCTCCAAGAACTTTCAATCAATTTACAATCTAGCCAATCAGACAAGTCAAAAGAATTGGTTACAGTAGCACTTAAACCAAGAATTTGAGAAGAGGGATAAAATTTTTTTATTTTTGTAAGAGCCATTTCTAGTACTGGTCCCCTATCTGCATCCCCGATTAAATGAATTTCATCTGAGATAAAAAGACCAACATTAGATAACCATGAACCGCCCTGTCTAAGGATTGAGTCCAGTTTCTCATTAGTTAGAATGATAATATCAGAATTTCCTAACTCGTTATTTGAGGCGTTAAAGTCACCCGTGCTAATTTTTATTTTGATTTTTTTAGGAAATACTTTGGATTTATCTATATTACTGAAATCTACATATTTTTCATAGGCAAGGGATCTCAATGGGGTCATGTACACTACTTTCTTATTTTTTTCTAGTGCCTTAATAGCGGCTAGTATAGATATCAGTGTTTTTCCACTCGCTGTAGGAGTAGTAACTAAAGTATTAGTCCCATCTAACAAACCATTGTCTATAGCTAATTGTTGGGGAGGATAAAAAGAATTATAACCCATAAATGAAAGAAAAGAAGAAATTTTATCATTATCCAAATTTATCAGCATGTATAAATAAAAATTAAAAGTACTTTACCTATTAATTTATTTCATTTTAATATAGGATTTATTATCTTGAGATTTGTAAGTTTCTTTATCACAAGCATAAACAGATAAGTTCAAGGGGAAAACTCCCATTTTAATTTTAATCAAACTTGTAGTCGATAGTATCTGAATTGAAATTCTGGTGTAGCAGAATCTATGGCCCAGTTATTACCACCATTGTACCTAGACCACCATATATGGGGATTATCCCATTTTAGTTGTAATATACCATTAAAATAACGATATGATCTAACCCTCTGCAACAAGTGTTTCAAATATATTCAATGATATCGGTTTCATATCAATTGGTTAATGGTATAGTAGCACATGCATTACTACAATCAACAAAGAAATTTGAATTTGCTTTCCGATAATTTTTAATTCATGTTTATTTTTAAGAGGGGAGATCTATTTCTCTTATGCTAAAGTCTTTAAAGTTTAAAACCACATTGTCTGTTCGAAAAGTTACAATTGGCCCCGAATTTAGAACGATATGATCTTTGGACCTCCCACAATTTGCACTATAAAATTCATCATCGGAACTGTTTGCAAACCATTTACCATTGTCGGTCGTTTCAAAAACCTTTACCCAATGATTTGAAGTAGAATTATCTAAATATGATTCCATCTTCACTGCAGAATCGTTATTTGTATTATACACTACTACTTTCCAGCCTATCCATCTATCGATAATTGGTTCAGTTATTTTCGGTACGGATCTTTCTTTGGTATATCCTCCAGTAAACCAGATTTCTTTTTTCCAAGCAACAGTGCCATCAGGGTAAATGCCGCCATGTAAAGATAAACCATAACACGGCAGGTTTTCGTTATGTCTGTCTGTTCTCGAGACCCAATCAATATCGGATATGATATTTGTATCGTTCGGTTTAACAAGAGAATCAATTTTTACATACCCTGTTATTTCTACATTTTTCCATTCGGGTAAACTATCTGGTGTTTCGACATTAATTCTAACTTTATCGTTTTTGTCAAGCTTCCACGAACTATCATTTTGTTTGAGTAGATTAGGATTAAAAGTAAAGGATACATTTGGATCATTTTTTGGATTAGACATATTCATGAACCATTCTCTACCGCCTTGTTTTGTGGGATATATTTTTTTTATACCAAAAGGATCATTTTCACCTAAATTTGCCCCTAATTGTTTTGAGAATATAGAAAATACATGATAATTAAGAATAAGAAGAAAGAAGAAAGAAGAAAGAACGATAAGTGTTATTACACATGATTTAGAATTAAATACCATTATTCTTATAATATGGTATCTTTTATCTAGTAAATAATAATATCGATTTAAGGATTATATAAAAATAGTAGCAAATTAAGTAAAGATCAGGTAGAATGATTTACAAGTTTTTTGTTATGGAACAATTTAGAGTAAACATATTTTGAGACGCTTAATGAAAAAAATATTCCAGTAGACATTAAAACTATCATTCCACTAGGTGTAACATTTATTTCATATGATAAAAGTGTTCCCAATACAACAGATAGTAAGGAAAAACATGCTGAAAGTAAAAGAGTCCTTTTAAATCCATATCCAAGCAATAAAGCTGCAACGTTAGGAATTATTAATAATGAAGAAACCATCAATACGCCAATCAATCTAATAGAAATAACAATGCTAATTGTTGCTAGTATAATAAATAAATAGTTCAATAACGTAACGTTCAATCCACTTATTTTTGCTTGATCTTCATTAAAAACTAAATAAACCAGTCTTTTATAAAACGCAATAACAAATGAAATAATAACAATACCAAGAAACACAATTATCAGGGTTTCATCGTAACTAACTAAAAAGATACTCCCAAATAGATAACTTGTAATATCTATAGAGAAACCGCCAGATAATCCAATTAAAACCAGGCCAATGGCTAATCCAAATGATAATAAAACTGCAACAGAGGAATCAGAATATACTCTTTTGCTTGAATTCAATTTTACCATCGCCAATCCTCCTATAATTGACACGATAAAGGAAATCCAAATTGGGTTGGATTTTAGAAACAATCCTAAAGTAAGACCTCCGAAAGCGACATGAGATATTGCATCCCCAAACAGGGAAAATCTTTTGAGTACTAAAAATAGCCCCAACAAGGAACAACTAATAGATATTGCTATACCAGAAATTAATGCACGTTGAATAAACTCATATTGTAATATTTCAAGCATATATATTCATTTTATTTATTTTTAACAATGATGTTACAAAAAAATTTGAAGTTAAATTGTGCATTTTAAAGCTATTTTTAAATTGTTTAAGTTATCATGCATTTTTGAAAAGTAATCTTTATTCATTTGCTTTTCTGCATCTGAAATTATTTCTATTGGACTTAAGGTTAAAACTTGTCCATTTATTTCTTTTGCTATTAAATCAGGTAATCTTGGATCTACATGATCCTCAGCAAAAATAACATCTATGCCCAATTGTTTTGAAAGATCTATAGCTTCTTTTATTTTTTGTGGGGGAACTTCTGCTTGTGGGGATAAGCCCTGTATTGCATGTTGGCTTATTCCGTATCGTTTGGAAAAATAAGCAAAGGCATCGTGAAAAGAAAGGAAATCGTGAAGCTTGCATTTATTTAGGCCGGAAACAATATCAACATTTAGTTTATCAAGATTTTTAATAAATTGATCATAATTACTATAATAATAGAGTTTGTTATGCGGATCTAAATGAGTCAAAGAATCGACTATGTTTTTTGCCTGTACCTTTACCATAACTGGATCAAGCCATATGTGAGGATTATAATTTTGCCCATTTTTTTCCAAAGGTAAATCTTTGCTTAAATCAATGATAGGGACATTATCTAATTTATTAAGCCATGATTCAAATCCAGCTCCATTAATAAAAATGGCACTGGCCTTTTGCATATCAATGATTTGTTTGGCAGTCGGTTCAAAATCATGAGGTTCAATACCTGCAGGAACTATAACAGAGACATCAATCTTATCTTTGCCAATTTTTTTTACAAAGTCATAAATTGGGTAAAATGAAGCAAAAATTTTTAATGGCTCAGTATTAGATAATTTATCATCTTTATTGTCGGAACTATTTAATCTGGTAGTACCAGACAAGTTGGTGGCATTGTTATATGTAGACCCATTGGATGCGTCTGCCGCTTTTAATTCAAAATATGGAATAAATATAAGTATGAATAATATAGAAGAGCAAACAATATTTAAAAAAAGTTTATCATTCATAATGAAATTCTGGTTATTAATAATATAAACTTTTCATAATAACTGTTAATAACCTTAGATAGATATTTTAATAAAATATATTTTATTATAATTAACCATATTAATTAACATTCATAAAAGAATTGAAAAAATTAAATAATATAATAAAAACATAATAGAAAATAGTGCCAATTATAAGTATTTCACTAAATGAAAATATAATTCAAGAGTTAGATAAGTTACAAAAGCTTTTGGGTTTTTCAGGGAGATCGGAGATTGTAAGGGCCAGTGTGAGGAATTTACTTTTAGAAGAAAAAAGAATTGAAGAACTTTATGGCATCCTGCATTCAGTACTTTTGGTAATTCATGATGAAAAATCCGATCAGGAAATTAGTGAAATGCGTCATGATTATGACAAAATAATTAATACACATATACATAATAAAATTGATAAAGACAGATGTTTAGAGATTTTTTGTACTTTATGGCGACTCAAAAGATATAAAAAATATGACTAAAAAATTTCAGGGAAATAGAAAAATGGACCAGGTAAGATTGATAGTAACATAACTAAAAGACTATCATATTATAACTGTGATTATAAGCCATAAGTGGGATTTGAACCCACGGCCTAGGGTTTACGAAACCCTCGCTCTGCCAAGCTGAGCTATTATGGCACCAGTTTTACCAATTTTCTTTGGTGTATTCATCTTATGAAAAAGTTAAATAATAATATATTTTTTTAATAATTGTGACCAAATGCAACATTCATAATTTTTTTTTTGAGTGGAGTTGCCATCTATGTAAGGAAGAATATAACATTTTAAAAGGAACCAATATGATAAAACCAGAAAATAGCGATAAGACGGATATAAAGAAAGAGAATTATGTAAAGTCAAAAAGTTATAAGGAATTCAATGAGGAAAGAGCAAAAAAACTATTTGAAGAAGTATTTATACAGTATTTAAAAAAAGGCACTATGAGCGAAGAAGAATCAATTAATCGCTCAAAGATGATAATAAGAAAACAATGTGAACTGCGTGGAATTGAGCCCTGGTCATGGATATAACCATTCTTGTTTCGTTTAATACATGGCAATTAAGTTAAACCTAAATAACAAAAAATAGTTTTATCCTTTATTGTCATCATCACCTCAGAACAATCAATCCAATATTTTGCAAGGCAGTTTACATAAAAATATAACCATCAAATTAAAAGGAAAAAGAACTCTGAAAGGAAAACTAAAAAGTTTTGATCAATATATGAATTTAACAATAGAAAATGCTACAGAAATCTTAAAAGATCAAACCCAAGAAATGGGAGAAATATTTATCAAAGGAGAGAACATAGTTATAATTGCAACAGATTAGCTAGCATTTTATTTTATATTTATATTCGCTATAAAGGTATTCTGAATCAAAGACAAATAAAAATTAAAGATGCTATATTATCTTTAACGCGATTAATTTTTTCTGAACCATATAAATCATTATAAGAAATAAAAAATATTAAAACATGGACAACTTCCTATCGTCTATTCATTAATAGGTTAATCATCATTGTCATCTCCGTCATCATTGTCATCAGAGTCATCATTGTCATCATTGTCATCATTGTCATCAGATGAATTGTTGTCATTGTTCGTGTCTTTAGCTGATGGGTTATCTAATGGTGGTAAAGGAGGGGCAGCAGAACTGCTGACAGGGCTGGTATTCACTGAATTGTCATTTCCGTCATCAGATGAATTGTTGTCATTTCCGTCATCAGATGAATTGTTGTCATTTCCGTCATCAGATGAATTGTTGTCATTTCCGTCATCAGATGAATTGTTGTCATTTCCGTCATCAGATGAATTGTTGTCATTTCCGTCATCAGATGAATTGTTGTCATTGTTCGTGTCTTTAGCTGAGGAATTAGCAGAAGGTAGATTTTGGTCTTGTTGCTGAGAAGTAATAGATTCTAATGGGTTATCCGGTGGTGGTAAAGGAGGGGCAGCAGAACTGCTGCTGACAGGGCTGGTATTCACCGGATTCGCTAATGTTGAGGGGTTATCCG
The DNA here is from genome assembly GCA_963779615.1 of uncultured Nitrososphaeraceae archaeon. Classification (GTDB taxonomy): domain Archaea; phylum Thermoproteota; class Nitrososphaeria; order Nitrososphaerales; family Nitrososphaeraceae; genus Nitrosocosmicus. The sequence continues at coordinate 477,377 of CAVZZA010000001.1, read as the reverse complement.
GTGGTGGTAAAGGAGGGGCAGCAGAACTGCTGCTGACAGGGCTGGTATTCACCGGATTCGCTAATGTTGAGGGGTTATCCGGTGGTGGTAAAGGAGGGGCAGCAGAACTGCTGCTGACAGGGCTGGTATTCACCGGATTCGCTAATGTTGAGGGGTTATCCGGTGGTGGTAAAGGAGGGGCAGCAGAACTGCTGCTGACAGGGCTGGTATTCACCGGATTTATTGCTCCTATTGGGATGGCAGAGGTATTAGCATTAGTTTTATTTTGCATATTCTGAAAATTAAAGTAAAATGAGTTATTTTTACTTGGAGAATTACTATCATTTATCGCACTGATATTATATTTAGAATTGTAATCTTTTATATCCAAAATATTAAAACAATCAGCTTCGGTACCGATAATAGTACTTGTCATCATACTGGTTATACAATCAGTAGTTTTTGTAATAAATGAATTATCAGGCTTTGAATTTGATATTTCGTATGAAACGATAGCTTTAGAAGGAAAAAAGTAAACCAAGGTTATGAACAAAAATACGATTGCAAAAGTACGTGTTGTATTTGATATGTACACAAGAAAATAAAACATTCATACTTTATAATGCGCACTTTAGAATTCTAATGGTATTTTACTAATGCAACTATTATGCATGAATAAAATAGTGTTCTTTTAGAAACTAACTAAAGTAAAAATCAAATTGTAAAATGTAAAGCTGGTAATAAGTAAACGGTGACGTTTTTTGCAAATCTTATTTAAACGGAGAGGAATCAGAATTTGATAATTAACCCAGGGCAATCTATTGTAAAATACTATTACAAACAACCATTTTATTAATTAAAACCATTAATTTTCTTTAAATCCTTTTATATTGGAATGATATACAAGTATGTATTAATTTATAAATATTATATATTTAGCCTTTTTTATGATAATATTGCAGTGCAATGCAAAGAACACATTGATCATTTAAACTTCTTATATAAAAGAGAGGATGGTTGATTAGTAATAATGAAAAAAATTGAGATAATTATACCGGATAGGGAATTGCAAACAGTTAGTGGAATTTTTAAGGATAAAAATATTGGAGGAATGAACCACTACCGTATTGAAGGAAAAGGAAAAACTAAAGCCGAGCCAGTCTCAATTGGACGAGGTACTATGCAATATACTCCGGAATTTATTCCAAGAACAAAGGTTGAAACTGTGGTTAAAGACGAAATGGTGGAGACTATTATCACAAGCTTATTAGATCAATTAAGTAATAAAATTGGTGGAAAAATCTTTATATCTGATATTCAAGAAGCGGTTGATATAAGGACAAAGTCAAGAGGAGAAACTGCCCTTTAATATTTATTTTTTATTTTAAATTTTAACAATTAATTGTAAAGTAATTTAAGATCTAATTATTCGTAATATTTATAATGATTACTATTTTTTTTACGTTATGAATAAACAAGTATGGTGTTTTAATTGCAATTCTCTTCAATCAATATGTCTGCATGATAATTGCAATGTCCATTGTATTCTTTGTTTTAAAATAAATGAAATCTACCTACAAAGTAATACCTAATTTTTTTTCTATTTTAATTACCTCTCCTACAGTTTGATTCATGGCAGATTCTGCAATATCGCTAGCATGTTCTACAGTTCTACGAATATCTTCTAATATTAATTTAATATTAGCACTTGTATTTTGATTGTTTGCAGTTTTGTTTTCTAGAGAATCAAAAAACTTCATGGATTCTTTTTCAAAGTTTAACACGTTTTCCGATTTATCGGCTATTTTATCTGCTAAATTATAATCTCTTCTCAAGAATGCTTCCACAGACGAGGTTAATACATCTAATGCCAAACTACTTAATTTTTCAAGTTTCTCCATTGTTTTAACAGGAATAGTGCTATGAATTTCCATGGACTTTATTGCAATTCTAGTCGCATGGTCGGCCACTCTTTCAATACTTTTTACAGTAACCCTATAACTCAAGCAATCTGAGGGGTTTTTTAATCCTATCTCTTGCAAAATTCTTTCATTATTTGTGGCCATTACTAAATTTCTCATTATGTATAAGCTGAATCTATCCACTTCATCATCTGACTCAATCACCCCATTTGCTATTTCAGAACTTTTTTCTTTTAGTGCAATTATGACGTCTTTATGCATTGAAGATGCTATCAAAAACATTCTTCTTACTGCAGTGTTAACCGATAATTCAGGTAATGTTAATAAAACTTGGATTGTAATTATATCAGCTGAATCTGCAATGATTTCTGTTCCAATCAAGCTTCTTTGTACTATTTCTCTAACTGCTTCTCTTTGCACTGGTTGAATTCTTCCTATTTTTGATTTCAGATTAATTAAATTATAGCCTGACAGATAAATCGACACTATTTTTCTTTTTAATGTATTTGGACCTTCATCAATTAAAACTAAAGTTGTAACTTCATCTATTGAATCATGTATCTTTTTTTCCTGCTCTGGTGTAATGCATAATGAGTTATTTGAATTTCTAGATATTGAAACATGATCGCCAGCTTTTAGCTTCATCTCTTCAATCCATTTTTTAGGTAATGACAAAATGTAGGTGGATCTCCCTGTAAACTGAATTTTTCTAATATCCGAATTTACATTATCCAATAAGAAGATTGAACATTGTCAATATATATAGATGTGGGAAATTATGTTAGATAATTTATAATTTATATACTTTAATAATTTTCAATTAGAAAATGAAATAAATATTTACATAGGTCATTAAATTTATTTTACTTAATAAATTAATGATAATAGATTATATTATACAAGTATCAAAAAATGGTATTGACAGAAAACTCTGTCAGGGATATTAGTACAATAAAAGAGTTGGAATCTTTAAAATATGAATATCAGATCCGATGTAGTCACTATCAACTTGAATTTACCTCGAATGACAAAATAATTACATGTCCAATTTGTGGAAAAACATGGAATTTTGTAGAAGAAAAAGGATTTTCCAAGATAATCCAAATATATAAGGCAGAATTAGATTAATCTTTTTCTTTATCCAATAATTTTTTAAAAAGATATATTTTTTTAAATTTATTTAGTAAGTATATCAATAGGCCTACTATTATAACTGCTAAAATCGCTTGAATAATAGAAGTTTGTAAGGTTATTAGTGAGTTTAGTTGGTATATTTGATGTTTACTTAACGGAGCTATAATAAAAATAATGGAAATACAAGCTATCAGAACCAATCCCCACATAAACAAAATAAAATACCTAAGATCCAAAAACTTCATTTTTTTTAACTTTGTCATTTTATGTTTAATATAAAATATTGTAATAAAATTGTAATAATAGATAAAGAGGATGAAAAAATTCCCAATTTATAGATCTTGTTTACTATTTGTTTTTCTGAAAGTGAGCCATCCAACAAAATTAACCTTACTAATGTAATGGGTGCATCTTTTTCTTTAGAAGCTTCAAGTCTGTAATCGTCTTTAAGGATAGTTGGTCTTGCTTTTAACTGTCGATGTTCAACAATTTTTTTAACACTGCTTAAAAATAAAAAGGAATTCATTATTGCGGGCAATAATGCTATTATTGCAATAATCTCGGACTTGGAAGCAATAGCAAAAGATCCATACATTGCTCCCATTAGCAATGTACCTGAATCTCCCGGGAATATTTTACTAGGATACTTATGAAATCGATAAAACCCCAATAAAGTAGCAAAAAATGGTAACTCTATTAAAAAAATTTCGGGTTTTCCGAATAGCAATGTGCTTATTAATAAAGGAAACATTGTTATAATTAAAAATCCAGTAGCAACTCCATTAAATACATCAATTGAATTTATCGTATTTCCAACTAATGGTATTGCAATTAGTATCAATGGAATGTATAATAATGGTATAAACACATTGCCAAAAATAACATTCAATTGGTTTTCATGCACATGAAACACTATAAGAGGTATTGAAGCCAATATTAAAGCAACAGGTTTAAACCATCCAGGCATTATTCTAAAATCGTCAACAATTCCAATCACAAATGCTATAAAAGTAGTAATAATTATGCCTATAATTTCATAAAAACCAGTTATTAAAAATAGAATTAATTCTCCTGCAATAATGCTTGATAATAAAATGGGGCCACCAGGCCTTGGGATCTTTGGTTTATTGGGTTTATGGTTATCATTTACTACAGATCCTTTTGAGGAGAGAAGTTTGATAAAAGCGGGCATAAAGATTATAGGTATTAAAAAGGAAATAACGGACGCAATAATTGTAGCTGTAATATATTCTTCATAATTAGTTGGAGGCAATTTGATTTATTAGATTTTCTCTATATATAACATATCTGATTTTTTTACCTTCAACATGAATTATGTAGTGTGTATTAAAGTAACACTTTGGTATATCCAGACAAAACAGGCTTATTAAATATGTACACTCAAGTGAAATTATTCAGAGTATTTTATTACTCTTTTGTAAAAAAATTCAATGCTTCTTACTTTATACTCCCCTATATCAAATTCTTTATAAAGAAAATAAAGACAAGTCTAGCATATTATTAAAAAGTTACAAGGATTGTATAGGCAATATGTATGAATTTTGCTATAAATAAATATATTGTTATTATTGATATTGTTGCCTTTATTGTTTTACATCTCCTTTCTTATTCTTCTGTAACTTGGTTACATTTGGAAGGTATGATCTTTGACTGATATTCAAACAACACAACTTATGAAAAATATTTGAAAAAATTTAACTAATAAAGTGTTCTGATCAAAAGATATGATCGAAAGAACAGCTTTTTATAAATACTTGGTCAACATTGTTCTATTCGATAATAATGAAATATAGAAGTAGAACAGAAATAACTGTGTTAATTCTAGAAGCAGCAAATGGGGGAGCCACCAAGACAAAAATCATGTACAAATCATTCCTTTCATATGCACAGTTAAAAGAGTACTTTTCAATGTTGATAGAGAATGCATTGATAGAATATGAGGATGGAATGCTAAACATGTACAGGACAACAGAAAAAGGTTTGCAGTTATTAAAAATATATAATCAGATAGAAGAGATAATCCCCCACATAAATAATAACTGACTATGAATTTTTTAGAATTAAGTTGCTTTGTTGCATAATTTTACCATTTTATCTTATTAAAGCAATCAATTCCATTTCGCAAGACCATCTTTCAAGACATGACATGTTGGACTTCATTAAGTTGTTCTCCTATAAGATATTGAGAGATCCTCTTTACCTATGACTTTTCAAATTTATAGTGGGAAGATGGGGAAAAAATCATGGATAAAAATAAAGTGCACAGAAAATACAAAAAACGAGGGACCTTGCTTTAGAATTTACAGAAATGAAAAGATACATTATGATTGTCAAGTAATGAAAAAATCATTAGGACATTTAAAACAACCTAAAATGGCAAGATTAAATTTTTTGGCCGATGAAGCCTAAATATTAATTTTAATTTTAAGTATCTGGGAGGAAAATAGGTTCAACCGGAAATCAATATAGCAAAAAGAACTCTATCATCTCATTTTCTAAAACAAAGGATTCTTCTAGGTAAAGAGGAAGAAGAGAAAGGAGGACCCAAAGTCCATTAGTAAATGATGACCGAATTTGAAATTTTTGGCCATGAGGAGATATTTGGAAAAGTGTCTCTGCAATGGAGTCTCCAAATATTATAAAAAAGATTGTTCTGAACACAGAATTGTATAGATTGATTGAATGTAGTGTATTAGAACGAGGGATAAATCTGTGGCCTAATTATGCAGCAAAGCAATTTAAGATATTTGCTATCAATAATTTTCAATAATCTGATAATCTTCTCCAAGTTTTATTATTAGTAATAATGAATTAAATAGTTATGGATATTATGATATAAGATAACAATCAGAATAATAAGGCTTAAATTTTTAGATTAAAAAAATAAATAAAAAGAAAGAGATTTAAAAAGGCTCTTTGTGTATTGACGAATTGATGGTATTTGGAATTAATTCTTCTATCTGATTATATATTTTTAATAGCTGCAAACCTTTTTCTGTTGTCCTGTACTTTTGTGTTCCATCCTCATATTCTATCAATGCATTCTCTATCAACATTGAAAAGTACTCTTTTAACTGTGCATATGAAAGGAATGATTTGTACATGATTTTTGTCTTGGTGGCTCCCCCATTTGCTGCTTCTAGAATTAACACAGTTATTTCTGTTCTACTTCTATATTTCATTATTATCGAATAGAACAATGTTGACCAAGTATTTATAAAAAGCTGTTCTTTCGATCATATCTTTTGATCAGAACATTTGATCATAGTAAAAAGTGGCATCGAAAATGTGATTGATTTTATTATTGGCATTATTTAGGATCTTCAATAAAATTGAAAAATAATAAATGCTGTTAATTAATTGTTATTTTATTGATTTAGATTAGGCTGTAATGCCCTAAAATAGGCACTGTTAACTCAATATATTATTATTATAATAATAATAGCAAATACAGATACCCATATGTTACATGTATTAATTTAAACCTGTTCTTTTTAACTGGATAGAAAGTAATTATTAAAGCATTATTCCATCTTATTGTTGGATATACCGAATAACTCCCAATAATACATTTTTAAACGATAGTGATGATGATCATTTTATCTTCAGGGTTTTTTAGGCATGAGGATGGAGTGTCCCACACCATCACCTTTCGTGGAAACTGGATGTTTGCCATATATATCAATCAAAGACAAAAGGAAAGATGAACAATAAACATGTTCATTAAATAGTAATATCTTTTTGTTAAGTAACAACCTCCCATAACCAGTTATGCTTTGAATCAACCATGACAAGAGTTTTTATCCTTTTACACATAAAAAAAACATTCATTGATCATTTTTCTTTTTCTTCTGGGAGGATACTTTTCTGGCTTTCTCTCTGTGTCTATTTTCCAGATGAATTGATTGAAAACAACTACTCATCAATAACCTATGTAATGCGTTTGCAAAAGTATTACTATAAGGGAGGTCAAGAAATAAAGACATTCCACTCGTTTAACATGAGTTGATGTTCTATTGGATTGAGTGATGCTTGTTCGTTATCATAGAGTCTATCAAGCCTGATACTTTCTTATACTGCGTTGTACCTTTTCGGTCTAGAAATGATGATATTTGCTCTATATTAATGCCTCTTTTTTTTATCTTTTTTTTATTCCTTTATACGGCGTTTGCGAAGATCTTCTCCAGAAGCGCTTCTAAAGTATCATTTTATTATTGTTAAAATACCAAATGCAAATCAAGGTTATGAATGATATTTCGACAGTTTTTTAAGTCTAGCAATATCAATAATTGTATGTCATTTGGTTATGATAAAATAAACTCAGAGCCCTCCACTAAAAAATTACTTATCATATTTGGATTTGTTGTTTTGGGAGTTTTTGTTGTTTTGGGAGTTTTTGTTTTTCCTATTAAAAATTTAATCAGGGAAGATGTTTCGGCCCAAGTTAAAGTAATTAATAGAAATAATGGAGTATGTGTTGTAGATACACCTGACCATCCCAGAGGAATAAATAACTGCAATTATAATATAGGGGATACAGTTGTTGTAAATTATAAAGAAGGAACGGCAGATATTTCAAATCATCATATGTTGAAAGTTAAGTAATATAATAGCAAAAAGATGTTGATTTGTTAAAAAATAAAAAATTATTTGATGGTATTTGGAATTAATTCTTCTATCTGATTATATATTTTTAATAGCTGCAAACCTTTTTCTGTTGTCCTGTACTTTTGTGTTCCATCCTCATATTCTATCAATGCATTCTCTATCAACATTGAAAAGTACTCTTTTAACTGTGCATATGAAAGGAATGATTTGTACATGATTTTTGTCTTGGTGGCTCCCCCATTTGCTGCTTCTAGAATTAACACAGTTATTTCTGTTCTACTTCTATATTTCATTATTATCGAATAGAACAATGTTGACCAAGTATTTATAAAAAGCTGTTCTTTCGATCATATCTTTTGATCAGAACATTTGATCATGTCCTTTGATCATAGTAAATCGAAATAGTTGACTCATAATAATACAGATAAAAAAGAATCTTCCTTTAATGCATTTGTTATTGTATTAGAAGAAACTGCAATTTTTATTATTTGAGAGCGCCCGTAACGTCCATGACTTACTACATTTGAAGTGATTAATCCCAATTGATCTAATTCGCTTACTATTTGAGTAATTCTACGTTGTGTCAACGTATCCTGTTCTATTATTTTACATAATGAAACATAGATATCATAAACTTCTCCAGTCATCCCAGTTTGAGACTTCAATATGGAAAGAACTACTAATTTTGTGTGGGTTGTTGAATTCTTTATTACTTCATAATTAGTGTCTTTTTCTATTTTTTCTTGCGCTTCTCTAATATGTTTTTCAATAACTATTTGTGCTCGCTCTCTTTCAGCTATCTCTGCAGCTACCCTTAAAAGATCTATTGCTTTTCTAGCATCACCATTTTCCTTTCCAGCAACTGCAGCACATAAATTAATTGAAGATGGAGAGATGGATCCTTCACTAAAAGCAAGTTGTGCACGTTCATACAGAATTTCTTTTAATTGAAGTACTGTATATGGGTTGAATACCAATTCTTCTTCACTTAAACTGCTTCTGACCCTCGGATCCAATTTATCTTTAAATGTTAAACTGTTGGATATACCTATTAGAGACATAAAACCTGATTCTAATAATCGTTCATTGGCCCTAGTAAAACTATATAGAATGTCATCACCGTTTCTATCCACCAAAGAATCTATTTCATCTATGACTAGAATCACATGAAGATTATTTTTTTTTACGTATTCAAGAATCCGATCCGTTGCTTCCCCCATGGATAATCCGGTAAAATAAACTTTTAATTTTTTATCAATTTTATTTGTCCCCATGTCCTCTGCAATATCATACAATACCTTGTAGGAAGTATTTGCGGTCTTTGCATTGACTATAGTAACAGTTATTTCTATTCCATGTTCTATTGATTTTTTTTTTAACCTGTTAATTACATTTTTCACAACTGCTGTTTTGCCCGTTCCGGGTTTTCCAAAAACCAAAAGGTTTGATGGTCTTCCATTTTTTAGGACCACAGATAATACTTGAGCAATAGTTTTTGATTCTTCATCACGAAATGGGAGTCTTTCTGGAACATAATCTATTGTTAGTGTTTTTCTATTTTTAATCAAATTATTACCAATTACTGCCTTTTCAAAAATGTTATCCAAATAGTCCGAATCCATTATCTCTTTCTCCCAGCCTTTGTTTGCGGTATTTTAACACAGACACCCCTTTCTTTCTATTCGAATGGTATAAGATAATAACATTGTAAATATGTTAACTTTTGTTTACATTTATTTATAAAGCACTTAATCAACTTTTATTAACTAAATATTAAAATATATATTAATATAATTAAACGTAAAATAATATAATTGCATTAGAAACTAAGGGGTCTGGGAGTTTTTATTATATATTAACATTGTGCTTAACAGATAATAATCTTCTGTTAACAACCGTGAATCAACCCCTTTATTTCCACTGGAACAGTACCTGTATTTTTAACAAAGCTAACAACCGTGAATCAACCCCTTTATTTCCACTGGAACCTTTATTAATCAATTTACAGATAAATTGTTATCATTTAGCTTTCAAATGATGTTAAACCTACCTTTGTTTTGGTAAAAAAAAACTTAGCTTTTAGTTATCTAAATTAACACTATATTGTTAAGTTCACACATGCTGTCAAGTTCACAGAGACGATAGATTGTCCACTGGAAAGAAAAAGATAAAAATAGAGTTGGAAGATGATGACGGTGGAAAATACAATCTGTCATTAGAGGGCAATCTATCAAAAGACAAAATTCAGAAGGTTCTTCAGTTAGTGGAATCATTAAATATTTCAAAAGAAGACCACATTGCTTTGGAGGCTAAACCAAGCTACAATTCAACCAACAATAACAATGTACCTAAAAGACACCAGTAGAATAGACCCATCCCTAAATTCTATAGAGTCAAGAATATGGGCTCTTATTGAGAAAAACTTTGCCTTTAGTTCCTTCACCTCTTCAAATGTTACCGAATCCTATGAAAGCCTGTATGGTGAAAAATTACAATTAAGCTTGATATCCACGTATTTATCCAGGTACTTTGAAAAAAACAAATTGATGAGAAGTAAAAGGGGAAAAGAATGGATTTATAAATTGATAAGAGTTCAAAAAGATGTTACTGTGAATTCACAGGATACCCAATTCCAGTCCCAGCCAACTCATCTGTTAAATTCTCATTATTCTTCAGATAAACAGAACGATGATTACTTTTTGAAACAGAATATTTTATCAACAGTCTATGACCTTCGCTTGTAATTGTGTATTTGAAAGGCTTAGAACTTGTATCCCTATCCACAAATTTATCATCATATAATTTTTTCATAAGTCTCGATGTGTGCTCGCGGGTCCTACCTATGTATTGCTGTATTTCCCTTGTAGTTAGCGAATTACTTTCTAATTTTTTCAAGATGTATTCTATAGTGCTATTCTGGCGATCATCATTAGGCGTTTCTGTCTGTCCTGTCTGCGAGTGTGATGCTTTGACATCATTTGTATGTGATTGTTCAGTGATTGTGTCACTTGGATGGGTATACTTGGATGGTATTACATGATATTGTGTTAAATTCTTATTCAAGCTATTTTCCTCGAGCGTTTTTAGTGTGTTATTGATGCTGTCTAATTTTGAATTTGTGTGATTGGTTCTAGAGAATATTATTTCTATGTTTTCTGATAATAAATTAATTTTTTCCCTTAGTTCTCCTATCTGTTCTTGTTGTCCTGAAATTTCCAGTGCTAACTGGTGCCTTACTATACTTTTACGCATTAACTTATTGTAGATTTTAATTATCAGTGAGAATAAACTCAAACCCAAACCAAATGGAATTATGATGTAAACCAAGACAAGTGATGCAATATCGCTGCTCACAGTTTTTCTAATGGGCGGGTGTGATATAACCTTATTGTATGTGATTATATGTCAACATGTGCTATACTTTTTAGATAATGTTTTACCAAAACATCACAATAATATCATTTTATTAAGCATCTGTTCAATAACATCCATCACAGAGTTTAGAGGAACATCGTGATGTATATCCTGATTGTTGTCTTTTAATTTATAAAGCTTCTCTACTGCCAGGTTTAACGTGATAAGTTGCTCATTGTTAATAATGTCCATTAAACTTAACAGGATAAGGGAATAATACAATTTTCTTATTTTGTCTTTACATTGTTTTACCTCCCTATAGTATGCCCCTGAGCTTATCCCTTTGAGTCTATTCTGTTTATTGCAAATATTGTGAATAATTTGTATTTGCCTGTTTGTAAATGTAGATTTTTCAACAATTTTTAAGAATAATAAATTTTTTTGAATATTGTCATTACTCATAAACTATACATTTTTGTATAGCTTTGTTATATATCTTTATTATTGCGTTTACAATAGCATAATCAATAAATTAAAAATAATTAATAAAGTTAATTATCGAAGTTGAAACGGGTAGAAAACTATATAAATGATGAACTAAAAAAACACAAAAAGATATGCTTTGCTTTATTGGATTCTGAAAATTTTAAGGATGTCTCCCACGTTGCAAAAAGGGTTGAATCATTGGGTGCTTCGGCCATTTTGGTCGGCGGCTCATCAGCAATTGATCAGCTTGATTTAGACAAACTAGTGCTTTCCATAAAATCCGTGCTTTCTATTCCTATTATTTTGTTTCCTGGAAATGTTACAGGCGTTTCTCCCAACGCTGATGCTATTTTATTTACCTCACTATTGAATTCAGAAGACCCCTATTTCATTTCAGGCGCACAGGCACTGGCATCTTTGTTAGTAAAAAAATATAGCATAGAGCCCCTGCCAACAGGGTATATAATAATTGGGGAGAATACAACAGCGTGGTTTGTGGGGCGTGCTAAAGGAATACCTTTTGAGAAGAACAAAATTGCTGTTATGTATTCACTTGCCGCACAATACCTTGGTATGAGGTTTGTATATTTGGAAGCTGGCTCTGGTGCTCATAAAAATATATCTCCTAATATGGTTTCTAGTGTAAGGAAATACTTTGATGGCTTGTTGATTGTCGGTGGGGGTATAAAAGATTCGGTTGTTGCAAAAGAGCTAACAGATGCGGGGGCTGATATATTAGTTATTGGAACCTTGCTTGAGCAAGATCTTGAATGGGAAAAAAAATTTTCCAATATCATTGCGGCTATCCGCTCATAAACTCCATTGAATATACATGACTTTAGTAGATGAAGCTAAAATAAGATTAAAAAGTATATCAATTCCACAGCATTATGTTGACTACCAAATAAATATTTTGGAACAGGTCAACAAACTATACGCTCAAATCCGCAAAGCGAGACAAAAAGGATATGATATTACTACCACTGTGGAGCCAAAAATAGCATATGATCTATCTGACAGAGTAGCAAAAATGCACAATATTGATATTTCCGATAGATTGAGGTCCCTGCTAAGCCATACCACAAAGGAAAAGGCAGCTTTAAAAATTGCTGAGGAAATTGCACTTGGAGAGTACGGAACTGGTGACCTTAAAACACGGTTAGAGAACGCAGTTAGGGTAAGCTTGGCTGTTGTAACAGAGGGAGTTACTGTAGCACCCCTGCAAGGGATATCAGATGTACAGATTAAGGACAATAAGGATGGGTCACACTATCTTTCCGTTTCTTTTGCCGGCCCCATACGGTCAGCAGGAGGAACCGAAGCTGCCCTTACTATGTTGATTGCAGACCAAGTTAGAAAGGTTACTGGACTTGATAAATATCAAGCTAATTCATTTGATGATGAAACAGGAAGATTTATTGAGGAATTAAGACTATACGAAAGGGAGGTAGGCAACTTCCAATTTAAGGTATTGGACGAAGATATTAATAATTGCATTTCAAACCTGCCAGTTGAGCTGGCTGGGGTAGATACCGATCCCGTTGAATTAGTAATCCATCGCGGATTAAAGAGAATCCAAACTAATAGGGTTAGGGGTGGGGCTCTTAGAGTTATGAATGATGGCTTAATTGGAAGAAGCAGAAAACTTTCAAAATTGGTAGAAACATTAAGCATTGAAGGCTGGGATTGGCTTGGAAGGTTAAAAGGGGCAATTCAAACCGGAAACGATGATACGGTAAGCCATAGGATGTCTGAAGTTATAACTGGGAGGCCAGTTTTATCGATGAACAAAAATATTGGAGGATTTAGGTTGCGTTATGGACGATGTTTTAATACTGGTTTCGCAACAGTAGGAATCCATAATACCATCCCTGTTTTGTTGCAAAATGCTATTGTTGTTGGCACTCAAATAAAAATGGATGTACCGGGCAAGGCTTCAACCATTGCCCTAATAGACACCATTGAACCCCCTATTGTAAAATTAAACGATGGGACTGTTTTACAGATTAATACTAAAGAACAGGCACAGAACTTAAAAACTCAAATCGATAAAATATTGTATTTGGGTGACATTTTAATAAGCTATGGTGATTTTTTAGAAAATAATGCGCAGCTATTACCTGCGAGTTATGTTGAAGAGATTTGGGCATTAGAATTATTTGAAAGGGTAAAAGAAATAAAAGAAATCGATAATAAATCTCATGGTTTAAAATATAATGAATTAGTTGAGTTTTGCCTAAATCCATTTACAAAAATACCCTCTATTGAGGAAGCATTAATGATATCTTCACAGTTTAATATCCCACTACATCCAAAATATTCCTTTTATTGGGAATCCATTAATCTAAGAGAGTTTTTGTTCATCCGAAATGCCTTATTGTCTATCACTGAAGGTAGTTATAGTAAACAAATAATCGAAATTTCGTATAACCATGACTTGAAAGCTATCCTTGAGAAACTAGGTGTATTCCATAAAATTGATAGTACCAAACAAGCTATAATTTTATCAGATCACCCCCAGGCCGTTTCTTTAATTTGTTTATGCATACCTGAAATTCAGCACCAATATTTTTTAACTAATGCCTTTCCCGTCTCCATTTCCATACCAGACCTTCTTGCTCTATTAAAAAAAGACAAACAAATTTTCAAGCTGCAGGACAAAATTAACCTTTTAGCCGAAAATAAGGAGAATGATTTCAAAGTCGTTGATTTGTTAAACCTTGTTTCTGGCATAAAAATACGCCCAAAATTTTCTTCCTCTATTTCTGTAAGAGTTGGTAGGCCGGAAAAAGCCGCAGAACGTAAGATGAAACCACCAATTCATGTCCTATTTCCAGTTGGCAGCAAAGGCGGGCCTATGCGGGATATATTAAAGGCGTCAGGCTCATCTTCTTTTTACTCTGAAAAATCAAACCGATTTTGCCGTAAATGCAATATCCCATCATTAAGCACTAATTGCATTTATTGTGACACCCCTACACCTATCAAAGTTATCTGCAAGGTATGTAAAGTGGAATCATCAGAAATTTCCTTTGACACCCTCAATGATGATAAAAGAAAAAATAAATGTATAAAATGTGGTAACGATTATAAAACATTTTCCCCAATTCAGTTCCCGCTAAAAAATGTCCTTGAAAAAGCCGAGACAAAATTAGGTTGTAGAATAAGTTCCCCATTGAAGGGTGTAAAATCCCTGATGGGTAAAGATAAGGAAGCAGAACCCATTGAAAAGGGTGTCCTAAGGCAAAAATATGGGTTATCGGTGTTTAAAGATGGCACAATAAGATTCGATGCCACAAATGAGCCTCTTACGCATTTTATGCCCGCTTTTATTAATATTTCCATTCCAAAACTGCATGACCTGGGTTACACGCGAGATTGGTACAACAATGAAATAAATTCCAGTGACCAAGTCATAGAGCTCTTAAATCAGGATGTTATCATCCCTTTAGAATCTGCAAAACACTTGTTAAAAACTGCTAAATTCATTGATGAAGAATTAGTGGCAATATACAATTTATCTCCATTTTACAATGCCTACTCTGTTGATGACTTGGTTGGACAATTAATAGTTGGACTAGCACCCCACACCTCTGTTGGTATTATTGGGCGAATTATAGGATTTACAGAGTCACAAGTCTGCTTGGGTTCCCCCATATGGCATTCTGCCAAACGAAGGGACTGCGATGGTGATGCTGATTCCATCATGCTGTTATCTGATGCATTTTTAAATTTTTCATACTCATTTTTACCAGACAAAATAGGTGGATTAATGGATGCACCTTTGCTTATCCAACCAATCATATTGCCACATGAGGTACAAAGGCAAGCGCACACTGTTGATATAGATGAAAAATACCCGCTTGAGTTTTACAATTACACATGGCAGCAGGGAGTCAAAGCGTCTGATGCCTCTAATTTGATTGAAATATTGAAAAATAGGATAGGTGAGGACAGACAGTTTTATGATTATGGGTATACCCATCATAGTAATGTTCTCATTTCCAATGATAACCGTAGTGCCTATTCTACCCTAAATACAATGAGGGAAAAATTGGAAATGCAAATTTCTACCGCTAATTTGATAAACTCTGTAGATACAAACGAGGTTATCTCAATGGTATTAACTACACACATAATACCTGATATAATGGGTAACATGCGTTCATATTCATCACAGTCATTTAGGTGTAATAAATGCGGCGAGAAATACAGAAGAATCCCCTTATTGGGTAAATGCTTGGGGTGTGGAAATACCTTGTTACAAACAGTGACACGGGGGTCCGTTGAAAAATACGTGGCTCTAGCAGAAGATCTGTGTAATAATTTCAAAGTTACGGGTTACCTAAAAAGCCGGGTTGAATCCCTGATTGTCGAATTAAATTTTATTTTTAAAACAAAAGAAAGCCAACCCACCCTTCTTGATTTCCTTTAGGTAAGCAAGCAAGTGAGTGTGTTTAGGCATCCTAACTATTAAAATCGACTTTATAGGGTTTTAAATTGGACAGGTTAATTGCTATTGCTATTCCGGGTGTTGGTGTTATGCCCATTGTTTGCTGGAAAGGGGTCTGGGATTGCCATGCCCCCGAATTCACCAGCAATGTTCCTTTATAGCTATCCACGTCTATTACATGGACATGGCCTGAGTGAAGTACATCCGGAACCTCCTCTATTATCATCATGTCTTCCTTTTCCGGGGCGATGGGTGTCCTTTGACCATATATTGGTGAAAGATGCCTAGATTTTAGCAATACTTTCATAGCTTCTGCAGGTTTGGAATAACTAAGACCTGGAATGGATGCAATTATGTCATCTAGGCTTTGACCATGAAACATCAGTATCTTTATTCCCTCCATATTGATCATACATGGATTTCCCAACATGGTAACATTATCCAAAGAGTATAATTTTTCTGCGTATTTTTTTGGTATAGCCGGTTGGGGCAATGCTCTTCTCCCTAAATCATGGTTCCCTGGTATCAGGAAAACTTTCATATGTTTTGGTATTTTTGACAAAATGCTTATTGCATGGTCCATTTGAGAAAAAGAATCTTTTTCCAACAGTTCTTTATCTTGGTTTGGGAATATTCCAATACCATCTATCAAATCCCCACAAATACAAATATATTTTATTTTAGCGATAATGTCGTCATTATTTTCCCCTTCCCCTTCCCCCCCCTCTTTTTTCCCATTGAGCCATTCCAAAAAGTTTTGGAATTCTTTTTCCATGAAAAATTTGCTCCCTATGTGTAAGTCAGAAATCAAAATACTGAATATTTCTGATTTTGATTTATTTGGAATCCTATCGGGAATATCCAAAGAAAATAAGTTTTTAATTGTGTTCTTTTTCCTTTGTAAGTTATTCTCAAACTCGATCATGACCATTTGATCCACAGTTAGCATGGAAATCTGTTTTTTTAATTCGTCATTATAGGTGGTAGCTGTTAGCAAACCCGTTTGATCGTCGATGGTTATATCATAGTTGTTGTTTTTTATGTCCTTATTCATTATCAATCCTGCCACAAATAACGAATTATTAGAAAGTTCTTTGGACATTGAATTATAGTTTATTTTTGACTGATTAAACAGTTGTTTAATTATTTCTATCTTTTTTACCTTCTTGCTGTCTTGCCTTAGGGAAAGTATCTTTAGTGATTTTTCGTATCTGCTTCTAAATAGCGATGCATATCCCTCTACTCCTTCCCCGCTATTAATTTTATCGTTCGAATCATAGACGATTTTAAAACCTTCCTCCGTTATCTCCCTGTGTTTATAAAGTCTATCTTTTTTGGTTGAATATAGACTCGAGTGTTCTTTTGATATTTCCTTATCTTCACTGTATTGATCATGCTCTTCTGTTGCTCCTGCTGCAGAAACAATTAATTTGTTCTTGTTGTTTTCAGTAGATATTGTAAATGATGAATCCTTTACAAAATTTTTTATATCGTCTGTTATTATGACCATTGATTCTTCTTTCTTCTTTCTCTTGTCTGAAAGGATATCCTCTATAATTTGAGAATAGTCATCCTTTAGTTTTTCTATTAAGAATAACGCGTCAGGGTGGATTTGAAAGCCTTTGCTGGTTACAAAAGAAATTATTTTAGATAAATTGTTATTAACCGTCACTAGTCACTTGTACTTTTAAGGGATATTTTTTAAATCTTTATAATGACAAATTTTTATACCGATAAAAAACACCTATGTTTAAATGTTATTTGACTTTAAACAAAGGTTATTCTTTTTCTTTATCGCTATGTTCTTTTTCCTAGGTCTTTTTCAATTGGGATTCTCAATCAAAATAGACAAATCATTTTCTGAAGAGTTATCCAAGAACTTTATTGAGCAAATACAAGGCATCAACGAAACTGGTATCTTTTTAAATAATCTTAAAATAGCTTTAGCCATGTTTATTCCTATAATAGGTATCGTTATAGGCAGCTTTTCTGCATTTTCTACAGGGTTGATTTTTAATTCAATAACGAATTTGTCAAATGTACAATACCCCAATCCATTAATAGTTTTTCTGACACCCTTTGGGATTTTAGAGTTAATGTCATATGGCATAGCACTTTCCAGGGGGGGTATTTTTCTTTATGAAATTTCGAAAAGGAGAATATCCAAAAAATCAATAGTGTATTTATTGGTTGAAATTGGTTTGGTGATCAGTATGTTATTTATTGGCGCGTTGATTGAATGGAATATGATAGGAAACATCCCAAAAAAACCGATATAGCATCTTTATATCAACGTTATAAAATGCCATAGGGTTTAAATAGTTTTAATGAAAAGTTATCCTCAGTGAATTAGATGCCAGTTGCAATACTTCCAGATATTAGTGAACAACATTGTATAGGATGTGCTTTATGTGTAGAAATTTGTACAGCTCTTGGTCCAGATGTATTGAGAGTAAAACCTGTTGAAGGTTGGAAAAGAGGCAAAGCATTTGTCTTTTATCCAGAGCGATGTATTTCTGATGGTGCCTGTATTGGTGTTTGTCCAACAAAAGCAATTTTCTGGATGAGACCAATGGAATATACTCCAGGACAACCCATTCCATTAAAGAAAAACGCCGTATTTACAAAAGGCTGGGAAGAGGGCTAAGCTCATCCAATTATTTTTTTTTATTTTCTATCCATATCCATCCAAAACTATAATTTTATAAAAAAATATCATTTAGTGTATAAAATTTAGAGATTAGAACTCAGAATTTAAATACCGTTTTCATTTTGATTAGTTAGAATTTGACAAAAAAAAAGTTATTTGTTATAGGTGTAGGCCCAGGATCAAAAAAATACCTCACTGATTATTCACAAGAAATAATTAAGAATTCTAATTTTGTTATAGGGTATAAATACACGTTGCTTACGATCGCCCATATTGTTGATAGGTCTTTACAGCAGGTTTTTGAGGTAACAATGAAAAACCAGGAGGAAATCTATCTGCATGTGTTTAATAATCTGATGAAAGATAATGACATATGCACTGTCCCATTCACTGGCGATGTAAATTTTTCCGAGTCGGAGGTAGTTGACAGGCTATTAGAAATTTATGGAGATGACAACGTGGAAATAGTTCCTGGTGTTAGTTCTATCCAAATTGCTTCCGCAAGGTCCCGGGTGCCATTGGATAAGGCAACAATCATGACATTCCATGTCACAGGAGATATCGAGGAGAAAAAATTAGAGCTAATAAAATCTGTGGTGGATAAAAAAAGCGTAATATTGGTGCCCCGGCCATGGCCATCGATTCCTTCCAAGAATTTTATGCCTTCTGACATATCATTATTTTTAAAAAAAAATGGATTGGACACCTCAAAAATCGATGTATGGGTTTTCGAAAACCTGACTAATATTGAAAAAGAGACTTTGTACCAAGGAAAAATGGATACATTGGAAAATAAAAAGTTCAGTGATTTGTCCGTAATGGTGATAGATCAAAACATACGTCAAACCTATTTGGATTTCCCCCAACCCTAGTCGGTTTATTTCCAATGTAAATAATATATTAGAAGTAAATGATATCTATTGGTGAATGAGCAAAAATGAAATTAGATATTGTATTGAGTGCGGTTCAAAAATGTGTAAAACCACTAAACTGTGTCCAGCTTGTGGAGAATCCCAGGTGTAATCTCCTAAATATATTTATCTACATTTAGTTTTTATTTTGAATAGCCTTATTGAATAATGACTATTATTGAAATGGTTTGCTTTTAATGTGTGATTGGACATGGTAAAAAAAATAACTCTCCTTGTTCCTGTGATTATTTCCTCCATAATAATAGGGGTTTTGGGAATGATGTTTGTCCCACTAGATATCAAAAACAGAAACCTTGATTTTTCGGTAGGAACAATAAAAATCGATGAAAAGATTATGAATGTTGAGGTAGCCGATTCGGATAGTGAAAGGCAAAGATGGTTAATGTTCAGATATGAAAAATTGGAACCAAATTCCGGAATGTTGTTGGTTTACGACAAACCTGACCTGTATTCCGCCTGGTTGTTGAATATCAGGTATCCGCTGGATTTGCTGTGGTTTGACCAACAGGGGAGCCTTGTTTATGCTGTGAAAAACGCGAATCCCTGCAATAATATTCTGGATCCATCCACATGTACGTTTAAGAGCACAAAACCGTCAAAATTCATTTTAGCTGCCTCTTCAGGCTTCATTCAGCAAAACAACGTAACTTTCAACTCCAAAATAGACATACTTTCTATATGATTCCATAAAATAATAAATAAATGCCTTAAATGCATTAAATATGCTTGTTTATCTCATTTATTTCATGAAGTATTTCCTCTACTGAAGCCTCATCCTCCAAGGTTGTTATGTCCCCAATGGTTTCCTTGTTTACAATCGATCTCAAAAGCCTCCTCATTATTTTGCCACTCCTTGTTTTAGGTAGTTTATTCACAAAATAAATTTTTTCGGCAATAGCAATTGGGCCTATGGTGTTTCTTATATGCTCATTCATTTCTTTATTCAGTCGCTCAGAGGGAACAAATCCTGACTTGAGTACCAAAAATGCTATTATTGACTCCCCCTTTATCTCATCACTTTTACTGGTAACTGCGGACTCTGCTACTGCCTTGTGGGATATTAGTGCGCTTTCTATTTCTATTGTTCCCATTCTGTGTCCGGCGACCTTTAAAATATCATCAGACCTTCCCAGCACCCAAATGTAGTTGTCTTTATCTATAACAGCAAAGTCCCCTGCAAAATAACGGTTGGGTACCTTTTCCCAATATGCCTTCTTGTACCTGTCTTCATTATTCCATAACGATATGAGCATTCCAGGCCATGGCTTTCTAATGGTTAGGTATCCCTTTTTCCCGTTCTCGATTTTTTCACCGTTCTCATCCACTATCTCTGCTTCTATGCCTGGTAGTGAAAAAGTTCCTGATCCTGGTTTCATTTTGATGTTCTCTATTCCGCTGCACATACTGATCATTATGCCGCCGGTTTCGGTTTGCCACCACGTATCAACAATGGGGCAGTTTTTTTTCCCAATGACGTTAAAGTACCAAATCCAAACTTCTGGGTTTATGGGTTCTCCAACTGTGCCTAATAGGCGTAAAGTAGACAGATTGCAGGAATTAGGGACCTCGTCTCCATGTCTCATGTATGCCCTTAAAGCTGTGGGTGTTGTGTAAAGAATAGTTGCGCCATATTTTTCTACTATTCTCCAGTACCTTCCCTGATCGGGGAAATCTGGTGCCCCCTCATACATTATCTCTGTCACTCCATGCATTAACGGCGCATAAACGATGTAACTGTGTCCGGTTACCCACCCTATGTCGGCCGTACAAAAGAAAATATCTGTTGCTGCGAAGTTAAAAACCCATTTTGCTGAGTTGTACAAATGTGTCAGGTACCCTCCCGTGCCATGAATAACCCCCTTTGGTTTTCCTGTGGTTCCTGATGTGTACAAAATATACAGTGGGTCAGAACTTTCCATCCATTCTGATTCGCAGAAAGTGGATTCCTTGTTGATTATATCTTCAAACCAAAGGTCCTTCTCACCCATTGTTATTTCCTTATTTGTTCTTTTGACTACTATCACTTTTTCAACAGAAGGAATTTTGCCTATTGCCTCATCAATTATGTTTTTCAACGGAATTATTTTTCCCCTTCTAAAACCACCATCTGCTGTGATTATTACTTTGGATCCAGAATCATTTGCCCTATCGGCTATTGATTGGGAACTAAACCCTGAAAAAACCACAGAATGGATTGCCCCTATTCTTGCACAAGCAAGCATTGAGATAGGCAGTTCAGGTATCATCGGAAGGTAGATGGTAACCCGATCTCCCCTTCCAATGCCAATTTTTTTTAAAGCATTGGCCAATTGATTTACTTTATAGCACATCTGATTGAATGTTAAAGTAACCGATTCCCCATTCTCTCCCTCCCAAATAATGGCCGCTTTATTTTTTATTTCAGTTTTTAGGTGCCTGTCAAGACAATTATACGCAGCATTTATCTTTCCCCCCTGAAACCATTTTGCGAAAGGAGTGTTCCAGTCTAATGTTTTATCCCATTGTTTAAACCATACCAAGTTATTTGCACATTCCGCCCAGAATTTTTCAGGGTTGTTTAAGGCCTCATTTTTTATCTTCTCAATTTTATTCCCCTCGAGCGAAA
Organism: uncultured Nitrososphaeraceae archaeon; assembly: GCA_963779615.1. Classification (GTDB taxonomy): domain Archaea; phylum Thermoproteota; class Nitrososphaeria; order Nitrososphaerales; family Nitrososphaeraceae; genus Nitrosocosmicus. Next base: position 455,233 of record CAVZZA010000001.1, on the reverse strand, counting down.
TCGTTTTATCCACTTCGCTTAAGCTGTTAATCATGAAAGTTGGTAGGAATGTTATTTACTTAAATGCTTTTTTAATGATTATATAATAAAAATAGATATGAATCTTATATTTGATTGTAGCAATAAATTAAAATAAACAGGAAGAACGAAAATAAAGTGTGAAGTATAGAAGTAGAACGGAGATAGTAGCAATGATCCTTGATGCAGCCAATGGCGGTGCTACAAAGACAAAAATCATGTACAAAGCATTTCTAAGTTATGCCCAATTACGTGAATATTTATCTGTTTTAATTGAAAATAATTTAATTGAATATATAGAAGGATCACAGACATACAAGACAACAGAAAAAGGATTAAACTTTCTGAAAATGCATAATCAAATAGGCGAGCTTTTGAGCACACAAAAACAAGAATAATTATATATTCTTTTTTTATACCCTGATTCAAATTAAATCATTCATGTTTGCTGTCACTGCTACAAAAAAAAGAGATTAATTTCAAAAAAAAAACAATACCCTTGTTAATTCGTTAACTACTCTCTGCATACACACATACACACTCTCTATGTAGCCCTCAACTACTTGTTCACAAAAACATAAAACATTAAAATGCTTAATTAATAAAAGCGTTTGTTGTGTTGCTGTTTTTTCTTTTTTCTTGCTGACTATTGGTTGGTTGGTGTAATCACAGTTCTGATTTCCCCACCTTCCTGTTCTATATTGTTTTCACCCTCGTTTTGATTTCCATTGATGCCAGAAATTTCCTGAATGGACTCCTCTACCTCCTTTTTGATTTCTATGTCTTCCTCCACATCTTGGTTTTGGTTAAACCTGTTGTTTAGCTCCTCTTCGTGCTGCTGCTGCTGCTGCTCCCCCCCGTGCATCTGGCCATTTTCAAGTGCTTCTTTATCATCCATCTGGATTTCCCTTGGAGTTTCATTGTTTGATGCAACTGTGTTTTCTACCGTATGCTGGGTTAATTTGTTCATTATATTGTTGATTTCCGTTTTTTCCAGGTTTACATGATCCAATAGTTCGTTTGTGTTCATGCTGATTTGCTGGTACAAGTCCTCTGTTATTTCGTTGCTTTTGTATTGTAATTTCGCATCAAACAACACCATTCTTACCCTTTTGGATTCCAAGTCTAGTTCCGATATCCTCTGGAGCAGCTTGTCGACTATCTCTTTGGTGTTTTCACTCAAACTGTCAAGTCTTTTTTCATATTTTAAATGAACTAATTCTGCGTCATCTTTCATGTTATCGTTGTCAGCAACAATCTCCTGTAACGCCTTTATTCTTTTTAATGTCAAAGATTTTTCCCTTAAAAGTTTTTGGGCATCGAGTCTCCATCTTGGAATGAAAATAACATAGTCTCCTTGAACCAAAAGCTGTTCATAGGGTAAATTTTTTATGCCGCCAGCTCCACAGTCAACACCAACTGATTCTGTAGCCCCTTCAATATCAGTCATAATCCCTACAACCTTTCCTATGTACGTTCCATACATGTCCTTAACCTTTTTACCCACAAATTCGAGCTTCAATTCGCTCATGGGTTTTCATTTCTACGCTAGTATAATGCTCACTGTGTGAACAAAAATTAATTAATTCATAATAATTGTTTAGCTAGCAATCATCTGGAGTTAACTCAATTTTACAACCGTGTGTTTGTCTTTCTGTCCCTCCGCCCACCCCCAACACAAAAATAACGCCTAACCGGCAATACATTACAGCATATGGCCCCCCATTAGCATATGCATTATTTGTCGCCTCCTGTAACGTTTTTCCCCTCTCCCTTTTCAATAAGAAAAGATAAAGATCCCCATAAAAAAGAAAAATATACCTTGAGCTATAGACTAACATCCAGTAGAAATCTTATGGGGAACATGTACCAGGAAAACTTTAACCATGATGAAAAGCAAAAGCTGGAATCTCATTTTTCCAATTTTGACAAACCCGTATTTGTGATTATTACTCCAAACCAGGTTGACCGTGGGGCATTAATGTCCAGGTATTCCAGGACTGACAAAACGATGCGGCGGGTTTTCATCGATGAATTCCTGTCTAATCCTAATAGAGGAACAGAGTTTTACAATAAGGTTTTACTGGACTATGGTGATGATTCTGTTGCTGAGTTGGGAACAGCTCAATGCGCTTTAGAATGGGTTTCCAATATTTCTGCCCAGAAAATTGAGGACCATAGAATTGGTTTTTCCTTTTTGGAAAAGTCTTCCCGTTATGTTGCCTTTGACAAAAAAATCAATGGTAACTACAAGTACTATATGGATAAAAAGATTTTGAGTTCTTCCTCTGCAGATAAATACATCCACTCCTGTGACCTTGCATTTGAACTCTATTCAAAGAACATCATACCAATGCAAAATTATCTCAAGGAAAAAACGCCTATAAATGATCTTTATTTTGATGATTCTGATACCCAAAAAGAGAGCACTTTTGACAATTTAAAAAGCCCAACCGACATAGAAAATGCCAAAAAAATTTATGCGTCAACAGTAAAGGCCAAAACATTAGACATATTGAGAAACCTTCTTCCATCGTCAACCCTCACCAATCTTGCAATTAGCGGAAATGGGAGAGCATTTGAATACCTGTTATTCAATATGTTTTCATCCGATCTGTCGGAACTGCAAGATGTAGGGAATCATTTATTTGGAGAGCTGGAAAAATATGTCAAGCCGTTTATCAGGCGCTCAAAAGACAACATGTATAGTTCACTTTATAAAGACTATTTGGCGAAAACAAAAGATTCCATACACCAGTTTGTGGATTCGGAGATACTGCCAAAAGAAAATCATCCCACTGTAAACCTGGATTCTGCAGCCATTCTCTCCCATGTCCCAAATGAAGATGCAGAGATAAGGCTGGTTTCATCAATTTTACATGAACATTGCAAAGACACCTCCATGGCTTTTCTACTGAATTACGCAAAAACCTTGCCTGATGAAAAAAGGCATGAGATAATCAGACTTTATACTCAATTTAGGCAAAACAGAAGGCACAGACCGGGGCGGGCTTTTGAATCAATCGAGTACTCATTCGAGTTGCTGACCAACTATGGAACGTTCAGGGACCTTCACAGGCATAGACTTTTAACCATTAGCAGGCAATTATTGTCAACATCGTATGGATACGATACTCCCAAAGAGGTAACAGAGTCTGGTATGGAAAAAGACTACAACGATTGCATGTATGTTAGCAATGACGCCTACAAATCAATGTCGCTAAAAATGCCAGTTGAGGCCCAGTATGTGGTAAACTTTGCTTATAGATACCCATACTTCATCAAGATGAACCTTCGTGAGGCGTGCCATATGATTGAACTTAGAACAACCCCACAAGGCCATCCTGATTACAGACGTGTTTGTCAGCAAATGTACGCTTTGATAAAAAAGGTCAATCCTGTTATCTCTGAAGGAATAAAGTTTGTTGATATGAATGACTATGAGCTGGGGAGGTTTAAGTCTGAAAGAAAAAGCGCCCTGAGGAAATCCAAATTATTATGATTATGATTATGATTATGATTATGATTATTATTATGATGGCGATGGCGGCCCGTCTGCAGAGAGAAATAAATAGACAAATATTTTGCCTCAAAACCATTTTTCTAGCGACTGGCTTTTTTTAAACATGGTCTTATTTAGTTTCTCTATGGTGTTATTCACCCTTTCAACAGAAAAGTTTTTTTCATCGCACAAAAAACTCATAATCTTCTCCTTGTCTAATTCCTTAAATTGAATGTCAATATTTTCTATCTTGGTTACATCTGGATTCAGGAATATTTCCCTTATCTCGCTATATGGTGTGTCCAAAAGCTCGTCTTTTATCTTGTCAATATCCTCCAATCTCTTGTGCTTTTGAATCAGTTTTAGTGCGGTTTTAGGGCCAATCCCGTTAAAACCGTTTATGTTAAAGTCCGTTCCGATTAGAATGCCAAGATCGATTAATTGTCTTTGCGTCAGGTTGTTTTTTCTTAACACCTCTTCAGACTCTATCAGTTCTGGCTCTACGTCTACGTATGCGTTTCTGTTGGGGATTTTCCTTTTTCCACTGATTGTCAAATTCCTGATTAGCCTTTTGGCCCCAAACAGAATGGAGTCATAGTCCTGGCTAACACAAGCATGAACTATTTCCCTTTGTGATAAATGGGCAGCTGTTGACTCCCCCTCAGATGGCGCTTCTATAAAGGGGATACCCATCAAGGATAAAATGGTTTTAGATTCACCGATTATATCGGAGGTTAGAATTGAGGTTCCCTGGCCATATTTTTTGGCGTCATCCAACCTGCCCTCAATCAATGCCAAATTGTATTTTTCTGTTGTTTCCTGTTTTATTTTTCTCCTTCTCTCGATCTCGCCTGTTTTTAACTCACTGGGATACCCATCAAAAATATAGATTAGTTTTATTCCCTCGCACATCAAATTTATGTTTCTATAAAACAGACCACTCAAGTGGCTGGTGGGTTGGCCTTGATTGTTCGCCAATGGCTCACCGGACGGTCCCCTGATTGTTGCCAAAAACTGGTATATCACATTAAATGCGTCTACTGCTACCGTTTTTCCGTTTAGCTCTGAAACTTTTATAGGCTTTGAGGTAATCAGTGGTTTTAGGTTTAATCCCATGATTTTGATCACAGGGAATTTATTTTTAAATTTTTGAGTTATTGGGTGATGTTAAGAAATGAATTTGGTTTCCTCCCGCCGTTTTTCCATCCTGATAGTTCATTTACCTGTGTTAGCAAACCTAAAAAAATACAGCAGAAAGAAAAAAAATAGAAACAACAGAAAAATTAGAATATATTTATAGGTTTTTAATTTGAATGTGTGGTTTTAGCCTCATTCCTATTTTTATTCTTTTGATATTTGTTATAATCTTGCTGAAATTCCTCCATCCACCTTAATTACCGTACCTGTTATCCATTTTGACTCTTCAGTACACAAAAATAATACGGCATTAGTGACATCCTCCGGCTCACCAATTCTCTTTAGTGGAAACGATGATTCTAAAACCTTTTTCGCACCCTCATCCTGGAGATAGGGCTCAAGCAATGGGCTTCGTATTGTTGAGGGTGCAACACAATTGCACCTTATGTTGTATTGCCCGTATTCCAAGGCTATGTTTTTTGTCAGCATGATTATCCCTGCCTTTGTAACCCCATAAACCGAGAATGGGACATTTGGTATTGCTCTCATGCCTAGCAATGATGAAATGTTTATTATGTTGCCAGAGTTCTGCTCAATCATAATTGGAATCACAGCTTTGATGGGCTGAAATGTTCCCTTTAAATTCACGTTTATCAGGTCTGTCCATTGATCCTCCGTCATTAAATGAAAAGGTGCAGGGTCATTGATTATTGCCGCGCAATTTATCAGGATATCTATCTTATCAAACGCAGATAGGGTTTGCTCCACAACATTTAACACCTCAGATTCATGAGAAACATCTGACGTTATGGATAATACGTTATTATCATCATCCAGCTCTTCTGCAGCCCTTTTTAACTTGTTTTTGTTTCTCCCAACTATTACAACTTTACTGCCCTCCTCAAGTAACTTTTTTGATGTGGTTTTTCCAATTCCACCACTGGCCCCTGTAATAATAGTTACCTTTCCTTTTAACTTCATGTATTTTTTATACTACAATTGATTAAAAGTTTTTTCGTATGGTTTTTCCTACAGAAAATCCTCTTGTGCCATTGCGTAAAACAAGAAGGATCAAATTCGGGACAAAAGCTCATCTCAGGCAAACCTATGCGCTTCTTTATTCCTTCCCCCTCCCCCTCCCCCTCTCAAATTGCCATCCGTAAAACAAAATTTCCACACGTTGTTGAATAACCCGATTATCCATTGGTTGACATGAACAAACCTACTACTGTCATTTGCATATGATGGTCTTATTATGCGGGGTCCAATGGCCGTGAAACTCTGGCATATGGTTTTTGATTTATGTGGGATACGGACACTGAAGAGGCATATGCATCATAGCACAATAAAGAAGTGGCATACGGATAGAGTTTGCATTTAGTATAATCGGATACAACAATTTGGGAGAGGTAAAGAATGAACAGTCATCATCATAATCAATAATCATAATAATATTAATAATGATGGCTAGTGCTGTATCCATGCCCTGTACTCATGGTATGAATTAATTATCAGATTAATGTTATCTAGATATTACAATGAGTCTGTGGTATAGCAAAAATGCACCAAACTTTGACATCAAAATTAGCAAGTCAGTGCTTCATCCCTTTACCGTAAGGGGGCATAAAGGTAATACCTTAAACTTGTACCAGGGATGCCAACACAGGTGTGGTTATTGTTACGCTACATATGAATGGTCACCAGAATTCTACGATAAAATATACGCCAAAAGCAATGCGCCCGAAATCCTTGAAAATCAGCTGAAAGCCTGGAAATCAAAGGCCATAGACCCAGTGATGATATCATCAGCCACGGATGCGTATCAACCAGCAGAGTTAAAGTTTGAGTTAACAAGAAAATGCGTTAAAGTTTTGCAGAAATACAGTGTTCCCTACTATGTGTTTACAAAATCAACTCTAATATCAAGGGACCTTGAACTTCATGAACAATACAAAGATAATTGCTTTGTTGTATGGTCAATCACAACCTGTGATGATGGCATTAGACGAAAAATAGAGCCTGGAACCCCTCCTGCCTCTGCAATGTTTGAGGCAATAAAGAGGTTCAGTGATGCCGGAATTCGCTGTGCTGTTAATATAGATCCTATTATTCCACTTGTTACAGATTCGCCAAAGGATATTGAATCCATACTTGACAACTGTCTTGGGGCAGGGGTTCACCACGTATTTGGTGCAGCTTTGAGGCTAAGGGCAGACATATGGGAAAGAATGAAAACTATTCTCAATCTGCTTGATATGGATGACAAAATTAAAGAATACCGCAGGCTTTTCCATTTCAGTGAACCCATCAGGCAGGGCTATAACCTTGCTGTGGACAAGGCTTACTCAAACACCATACTTGAAAACCTAGAGGAAGCGGTAAGCAGCAGAGGGATGTCTTTTGATTTTCCCCATCTTGTTGGAAGCAGGTATATTGAAACGAACAAATCAACCGATGATAAAAAACAGCTTACATTAATGAATTTTATTTAACCAAGGCATCGAATAACTATTCAGCCTATTTGTTGATCCTGCTGATTCTTGAAAATATTGTGGCTGAAAGGTTATTTGCTAAAAGTTTTCCAAGAAATTAAATAGCTTGTATTCACAATCCAAGTATTTCATGCATGGACCCGAATGGCTTGCAAATCCCTTTGTATCAATTGTTTTCATAAGCGCAGGGTTCTTATTTTTATATTTGGCGTTGAGAACCGAGAAAGAGCATAGAAGGCATCAGCATCATGAGGAGCACAGCGGCATAGAAATCAAACTTTTGGGAAAAAAGGTGGTTGACACAAGTAGGGGATGGTTGTTTTTTACACTTTTTGTTGGAGGCGAGGCACTGGGAGCGCATTTTATGTCGGAGTACACATTTCACCTCTACGATACAACATCTATTGATAGCGTTACTCACGGGTTATCCGCAATGGGAATAACGGCAATTGTCCTTAATTTCATTATAACAAAGAGGAGAAGATATTATTTTCCTATCAGCATAGGTGCCGCATGGATGGCATTTATTGTATGGGAGGTTTACGAATGGATATCTGTTAGTGCATACGGATCAAGTGGGTTTATCCAGACTGAACCATTAGACATGTTTGTAGACTTGTGGGTTGACACATTAGGAAGTTTGGCGGTTTGCTTTATTTATAGGGAATTTACCAACTAAATGGAAACCAGTTAATCGGTTTACACAATTTTTTGTTTGGTAAACAGGTTTTCGAGAATTGAAAAACACAAATACAAAAGGGGTTGACACACTAATGGCATTGAAATGCTGTCAAAAGCATATCAACCAATATGATTTGCATTTCTTGTTTACGGCGACAGGGATTTTTCCCACGTGACTTATTATGACTTATTATGTAAAAAATACCAAAAAAAAGGGCAAAGAATGCTTTTGTGCATAAAAAATTGGGGCACCGCTCAAAATCGGCCTGAATCAGTTTGGTTGGCTTTGATGGGAGGTGGGGGTGGGGGAGTTGGTGAACAGCTGTTCCAGTTGTGCTTCCACTGGCTAAAGGATATGTTTACGGCGAGAGTATTTCATGCAACGATTTCAAATAGGGATGCAGCATATCACATGACCGCCTCATTGGTTCCAGAGTTGTTTATAGGCCTGCGCTAAATCTCTTACCTGATAATGCGTTGGCTATTGTTATGAATTTAAAAATGGGGGAGGGACTTAAACCCCTATGGTAGAAGGGTTGTAAAACTCTGTCAATTTTTTTGTTTGTTCTATTCCTGTTACCGGTATTTTTTCTTGTTTGAGAAGCCCTACCTGGACTAGGACGGATGCCTGGTCCCAGTATATATGCTCATGAGATATTTTGTTATTCCTAAATTTCATTACTACCACGTGAGGTATCTCAACATATTTGCCTGTGGGTGCTATTCCAGGTAACAGATAATCAATCTCTGTGTCATGTGTGAAACTTATCACAAGCTCGTCCACAACCTGGTCTTTTCCAATTGTGCGCGATATGTTGGTAATCTTCAAATCCTTTGGCATTTTTCCAATAAAGTGGTTTTTGTAGAAGTTGTATACTCCGTCATAACCTCTTCCCCCGGTTAATGTGGGAACGTGGTGCACATACGGGTCTTCCGTCATTGTGGTCATGGTTGCATCAACATCCTCCCTGTCAAACTCAAACTCTATGTGCTTGTCGAAAATTTCACCAAGGCTGTTTGGTTCTTCATCCATAATAACACCTATGCCTCTCTTCCTTATTCGTTTTGTACTAATATTCAATAACCGTAACGGCATGCAAAAAAACCAAGCATGATTGTGTGACCAGCCAGCACAAGAGGTTTATTTGTGAATACACCGGTGAATAAACACTCAAAATGAGGGCCTATATCCGTAGAGAAAAAATAATTGGTTATATGATGTTATGGCAGTACTAAATTAGAAAGTAAATATTCGCTATTTTATTTATATGGTGTTATAATAAGGATTCTCAAAATTACCCGTCTGAATTTGACGCTATTGTGATAGGCGCAGGGCATAACGGCCTGACTTGCGCCTGCTACCTTGCAAAAGCAGGGCTTAAAGTACTGGCTTTAGAGGAATACCGCTCTATAGGGGGCATGACAATAACTGGGGAAATAACCCTCCCTGGTTTCAAATCTGACGTTCATGCTTTTGGCTATCAGCTTGCCAACTTCTCTCCAGTTCCTGATGAACTAGAAATTGTAACTATGGATTTGAGCTCATCCACCCTAGAATATCTTTTTCGCATGTTTTCCCAAACGGCAGATATGCGGCAATGTTTCCATCCATAGAAAAAACAATTGGCAGAATCAACAAGTTTTCAACTCAGGACGGCAAAACTTGGAACAATCTGTATAGTGAGTATCTTTCAAACAAACCGTCTGTAATTGCATCGATTAACTCTTCAACACGCTCTTTGAGTTCAGCAAAGGAAAATGAGGAAAAATGCCAATAGTGAGTTCCGAAAAATATAGGAAACACCTGCAATCAATGCGTTCATGGTGCAATGAAAATTTTGAATCAGAAGAGGCTAGAGTAGTGTTTGGAACCTTCGCAGCATTTGTTGGCCTTTCGCCCGATGATGCCGGAGGTGGGGGGGGGGGAACTGTGTTTCTTTTTGCAAGAGCAATGCAGGATAGGGCATAATGTGCCCACATAAATACTACCGTCTCAACATACAATTGAATGGAGCAGATGCTTCGTACAATCAAGCTTTTAGGGAATTGGTCGGCTAACAGAGTTATGGGGAGGAAACGCCCATTAGTTGCTGTTTTCAGCCTCACGCATTACTGTAACTTTTACTGTCCCATGTGCCCTTTCGGAGACCCTGATAAGGTTAGCCAAACCAAATTCGCAAAGAAAAATGACTTAACCACACAACAATGGAAATTGATTTTTGATAAGGTTTCAAAGTATTGCATTTGGTCTATCATAGAAGGCGGGGAACCAACTAGTCGCCATGACTTTATGGATCTTGTTCGGCATATTTACAGCTTAAAAATCCCCATCACACTAATTACTAATTGTTCCCTGCTCCATAACGTTGACCTTAATGAATTAAAAAAGTATGTTCAATTTGTCATTTGCAGCATCGATTCTGTGTTTGAAGAGTCATATTGCAAAGTGCGTGGCGTTTCTCCTCTGATATATCGTAGGGTAATGGATAATTTGCGCCTTTTGACCGAATACAAGGTGCCCCACTACTTTAACAGTGTTATAACCAAATATAACACTGAAGAATTCATTGACCAGTCTTATTTTGATAAGGCACTGGAGTTGGGCTCCAATGCGGTTTCCTTTACCTTTGTGGAAGACAGGTCTGACGTCAATTACTCTCTGCTTCCGGATAGACGTACAATGGTCAAAGTGTGTGAAAGCATACTTGACTATAGAAAAAAACACTCCTCCCCACAAATAATGATGCCTGCGCAGTATTTTGAACAAATAATTGAGCATGGTAGGGGCCTTTTTGACGAATGCGGAGTGTGGAAAAGCATATTTGTTAATGGCAATGGTACGGTTTTGGTCCCATGCTGGAAATTCAACAGTCCCCAAAACACTTACAATCTGCTAACACAGAGCATAGAGGAAGTTTGGAGTGCTCCACAATGGGAGATAGCTAGGACCTGCCACGACTGTAAAGTGCTTGGCTGTATATGGTATTCCTCACAGCCGGTAACCACATTTGCCAAAAACTACATGAATGGCTTGTCAAAAATTATTGCCCAGCAAAAGCCTGAATATATGGAGAAATCAACATGTTGATTCACAACCAAGGCAAGAGTAAACACCTGCATACCCTAATTTATTGATTATAGGATTGGTATATAATACACAAGCCTTTTTCAATTTGTGTCACTTAATGGTATTAAAAACCGTTTGATACCAGCATTTATATAGGATGATTTTTAATATAGGGTAATGTCAAAGAAAATAGAAACACAAGAAAGTTACTCATATAATAATAATACCAATAACAATGATTTCAAAGAGTCAGTCAATAGGTCACTTGACGAGACCAAAGACAACATCAAAAGATCAATAGACGAGTCAAAGAACCAGATTCCAAAATACAACAACATTGTGAACAGCTACCAGGAGCAATCACTCCAAACAGCAAGAGAGATCTCAGAGGAGTTTATTGATTCTCAAAAAGAAATCATCAGCTCACTCCAATCAGCATGGAGACCAATCAATGAAAACTACAACAGCGTTGTTACAAGCTTTGCATCCCCAGACTCCATAGCCAAGGCATACACCAGATTTGTCAGCAATGTAGCAGACAACACAGTGTCAGCAATCAGACTCACAAACAACATGATATTCTCAAACCTGGACTCAATGAAATCAGTGTTGCAACAGGCAAAGGACAACTCAAAACACCTGTCCAACCTTAGCGTTAACACGGCAAAAACATTTGAGCAAAACTCCAAAGAGTTGACAGCAGCAGTACAGGATGCTAACAGAAACAATTCGAACGTTAATGCATCAAGCACCTATTCTACAGGCTCAAACTCAACAAAACAATAGTAAAATAAACCAACCCCATCTTTTTTTTCAGGATAAGGAAAAACAGAAAAATCAGCTGTTATCCTGCATAACCTTTTTTTAAGACAGAATCACCTGGTCTAATTTTGGTTAACGCATGTTTAATTTTGAGCCGTTCAAAAGCTTGAACCACATTTTAAGATCAAGCAATTCTATAGATACTAATAAAATTCACTGTCTTGTGTAAACCACATAATGAATAATCGATGCCCTAGATCAAAAGAATTTTTTTTTGTGATATCATTTCAAAGGACAATAAACAAATGCAATTGCCCTAAGGGCTTGTCTTTAGTTTCGAAAATACTTTGTATCTGTTGTTCACTTGAATGGGTGACCAATGCCGTGCTGCAGACAGTTCTTAGATGGTAATTTCTTTTACGGTTGTATTCCTATTATGTGGATACCCCGAAAATAACCGGGCAGATTTTGTGTGGGAATAAGTTACCAATTGCGTTGCATATCCGTTTGGATTAATTGGTATGCAATAAACAAATTTATACAGAGCATATATTACTCTTCTGAATTCTAGTTGCATTTTAGCCTGAGTATCTCTCCCAGAGCCATTTCAATACTGCTGTTAGTTTTGCCTGGCATAATTACAGCATTTACTCACCTCTGGAATCCCCTGGGGTTTCCGTATGGCCCATCCAATGATGAGGGGATATACCTACGCAGGGCTATGCATGTGTTGATTGGCCAAGGGCCCCAAGAGTCACTGCTTTACGACCATCCATACTTTGCACAACTCTTTTTGGCGAGCATATTTAAGGTGATTGGATATCCTGATTCACTCGGTCCGTCTATCGGTGATGTGGGTTCCATTGAAATGCTTTACCTTGTACCAAGGATATTGATGGGAATACTTGCTGTAGCGGATACCTTTCTTATATACAAGATAGCCGAGATACGCTACAACAGAAACGTTGCATTTATTGCATCGATTCTATTTGCAGTAATGCCCATGACAACTTGGTTATTGAGAAGGGTGTGGTTAGAGCCTATCCAGCTGCCCCTTATTTTGTCTTCGATATTGTTTGCTGTATATTATGCAAAAGAATCGGCCAGAAACCATGAAAACAGCATTAAAAATAAAAATAAAAATGAATATAAAGGAAGAAGAATTTTATCGATTTTGCTATCCGGCGTTTTTTTGGGATTGGCCATATTCACAAAAATTCCGGCATTTACGCTTATTCCATTGGTCGGGTTCCTATCCTATCAAACTAATGATAGAAACCTGAAGGCAATCGGATTATGGCTTTTGCCTGTCATTTTGATTCCGCTAGCTTGGCCCATGTATGCCGCATACCATGGTCAGCTTGATCTGTGGTTGGATGGTGTGTTGTGGCAGACACACAGGGGGGTGCAAACATTGTTTTACAGCCTAAACTACAACTTTCAAATTGACCCAGTTTTACTATTGCTTGGTATTGCGGGCCTGGTTTTTGCATCGATAAAAAGGGATCTCTTTCTTTTGCTGTGGACCATTCCGTTTTTGATCTTCCTCTATGTTATTGGGTTTGTCTCGCAGTGGCATTTCATACCAATTTTACCCGTGGCCTGCATAGCAGCAGCTAGGCTGATAGAATACTTGTTCCACATAACCGGAAACAAAAAGATGCGGAAGGTGTTGCCATTTGTTGTGGTTTCGGGGATTGCGATCTTTGGGTTGTCAAGTACTGCTGCTGTGATGATGACATCAAGCGATAATTCACCTTACTTTGAGGCAGTCATGTTTCTTGTGCAATTTCTGCACGATAATGATAAAATAACCATGATCTCAAACCCGTTTTATTCATGGATACCCATGCACGTGTTCCATCTAAATAATGAGTATTATGTCGATTATTATGATGACATAATACCCATCTACAGCGGAAAAGCTCTTTTGACGGTGGACCCACTCATGCTTGAAAGGCTAGCACACCATAAGGCAGCTAAGCCAATACAGGAGATCTATGCCTCCAACAGCACAAAGAGGGTGGCGATGTTTGGAGGAGACGATTATAACAAACATGATAAAAACGATAAAGTATCCATTTACCTGTACGAGAAGTAAGAAAGCAGCTATTGGGAGAACAACACAATATGCAAATGGGATTATAGGGTGATTTATTACATCAATTGCAATCATTTCTGTAGACAAGCATCCATCTTTCGCAACATCCGATTCTGGCTCCGATGGTGGCGGTGACTCTGACTTAAGGTCAAGCAGTGATGGTAACGGAGACTCCAAATCAAATGATGACAATACTATATCAGGAAGCACACCAAGCACTGACACTAATACTCCAGCCAATGATTTTTCAACAAATGGTCTGACTTGTGATCCCTCAAAAAACACATGCCCTCCAAATGATTCTAAAGGATTAATTCCTAGTCAGGATGAACATTATCAAAAAAAGTATTATTTTTACATTCCTGTGCCAGTTGATTGATTCAAACGATGTCTTGTTCGCTAACCCCATTTTGAAATAGACTTTGCAGCGTGGACCCAATGAAAGGTTGCCCTTGTAATATTCGCCTGTATTTATATGCCTCTTTTTTTAATTGATCCAGGTCATTTCTTTCTTCTTTAACCTTGTCTTCAAATATTGGTTTGCTATAATATTGTTCTTCCACATCTTTTATGAAAAATGATACTGCCTCTTTGGCTGTAATTTTTTATAGTTTGCTATTTCTGATATAGTGTACCATATTTGTTTTAGATCTGAAAGTCCAAAACCCATTGCTTCCAGTTCCCTAAACGCATTCATGGTTTGCCTATGCATGTTTGCCTGTGAGCCTAGGAAAGAAACCAAGTTTTGTAAAGATTTTCTCTGTCGCCAAAGCTCCTTAATCTTGTTTTCGTTTTCCTTTATTTCCAGCCTGAGTGATAGCGAGCTTGTATATTCGTTTATTATTTTAGCAGGGTCGTATCCATTCACCTTAAAATCATGGATTAGCTTGGCAAGTTCCTTTTCTGATTGTACCCTTTGAGACCTTGCCTTTTCTATTTCCTCCTTTATCTTTTTTCTGTAGGTTTCAAGTTTAACACTCTTTTCTCTTTTGAGCGATGAGATTGGAAACCTGGGAGATAAAGGGTGCTTTGATATCAGGAGATGGTGATGAGCCTTGCTCTATTTGTGAACCTGAATCAATTTTATCTCTGAGAGGATTGGAAATTGAGTTTCTTGGCAATATTCCCATATGCGCTTGAGTCCCTCTTTCGTTAGGATAAAGATTGCAATCAAGCAAATCTTTGATCCACAAAAGAACAATGGCAGGGTTTATCCCTAAATTTTTGCAGTGTATGTGGATTGACTCTATGAACGAGGTCATTTCATTGCTGGCATCACCATCACCATCACCATCCTCTCCATTGCTAAGGTTCTTTAACAACTGTAACGTCCTAGAGCCTTGCGCACATTGGCTTATGGACATGCCTGAATTTCTAACCGTGATTGAAAAATACCTTACCTCTTCAATATTGGGCATGTCTATTCCCTTTTTCCAATCCTTGATTATGCTAGATGCCCTGCCAGCTGATATGCCGGCATCAAGGGCAATCTGATCCCTTGTTTTGCCATTTAGGTAGCCCCGTATCACTAGCGACTTAACTGACTGGCTTGTGTTGGTCAACCCTTTTACATATGTGTATAATGGAAAACGCTTATAAAGAAAATACAAAACCCGTCATATCCGTCATTTTGTCCGTCAACTCCGTCAAAAAAACCGTCAAAAGTTTTCTTGGTAATAGGAGAGGGATTTGTTTGGGACTCCATGGGCCAAGTTTATGTTATCGGCTACCGTCATGGCGGCTGGTTGGTGTCTGAAGATACCCAAAGCATATTAGGGTGTACTAATAATAGTCTGTATATCCTTCTTCCTCCTCTTCTCCTATTACAACTACATGGAGAGGATACCCTAAACGCCTTACCGCTCATGGGTCAAAAGTCTCTAATAACGGTCAAGGGGGGGGAAGATTTCGCATACAAGCCTCACCAAAAAAGGGGCACGGCATAGGAGCGTACCATGCGGTTTTATGGAGTCACTGCCATCCACCATTGGCTGATGTCCTGTGAGCTATGATAATATAGGCTCTTCAAGGCTAATGAGGAGCGCCAATGGCATGATCTTCCCGTTGACACCTAGACCACTTGGGATTGAAGTCATTGCCTTTCCCTTTGCCGCAGTATAAAGGATGACCTTGGCTCCTCACAGGCTAAGGCGCTCTCCTGATGGGTTTTGCGATTGACTTTCAATCTAATGCTTTGCCCAATTTTTTATGACTCTTCGTTTCTTCCATCCCGCAATAGCAATAGCCTTTAAGTCCACTTTAGTGGCAACTGTATATCCGTGGTCAAACTTCGCCTGCACCAAGGCACCACTATTTCGAAGAGCATTAATCTAATAATTCCTGCACTCATTAGGGTGCGATTTCTTTGGGTGAACGCACCTCAGGGGTAAGCCCATGCTGGCATTGGGGCAACCATATGACATGCATATCCTCCATCATGGGCAATCCGGGTCACTCCTTCTTTCCTATAAGCAAAGAAATCGCCGAGTCTGTAGGATTCCCATCGATAACAGTGGCCCCCAATGCCAGACTACGCCTGTTCAAAATTCAATCCGTATTCATTACAAGACATGAATCGGTTTAACATGTGAATTAATTGTCAGAATCATTATTTTTCAATAAACAAATATTCAATTCCTCATGATGCCAAACCACATCCTTGTGATGTGCATCATAAAGGTTTTAAAAATGTGCATGGAGAAAATCAAGTTATAGGGTTTGGTGATGGAAGGGGCAATGGGCCTGAAAACCACAATTGATATTTAAATAATATACACATTAATTGAAAAAGCATGTCTACATCAGCTGACTCTGCTACAACGAAACCAATTACTGCATCGACAGTAGATAATGAAAAAGGAAAAGAAGACAAGCAGGGTATTATTGATAATAAAAACCAGTCAATCAACACAAAAGAATCAAAATTCAGTGAATTAATCGGTTTGTTACAAAAATGGGGATACAAAGTAGTTGACAGGTCAAAAGAAAACATAATTGAAGGTGTCCAGTTTCAGGCGGAGGTGTCTCCACTTCTGCCATATTCTTCAGGGGCTAGTACGCCATTTTTCCTTGAATTTCAAAATGATTTGGATGATGCATTTATTATCCGGTCCACATTTGAACTTGACAAAAATATAGAGTTGCATCTAAAAAACCAAAAAAGGGCAAGAGAAATAGAACTGGCCTATCTGGAAATAGAACAAATTATTTTGCCAATGAAAATTTCTGTTATTCGCAAACACCCAATAATTAACATATACAAGATAATTTTTTCAGAGGGGTTGACAAAGCAATTCTTTTTTAATTGCATTAACGACCTCGTCAATGCAATGTCTCTGATTATAGGCAAATGGGACCAGAAATACTATGAAATAAAACCAAAAACTGCCGAGGGGGAGCCAAATAAAAAGTGATTTCCCAAAATTTATCCCTGTTCTTTAACCTCTGGACAGTCTCTTAAGTGAGACTAAAAAAAACAGACCACTAAGATCAGTGGATACTTTATGAATTTGCAGTTAAGAAAACAACAATAATATGCACATGCATACCAAAAAACATTTTTTTTCTTTCACAATAACAATTGCATTCGGATTAACAATAAAGAATAAGAAAAATAAACTTGATATTCAAATATTAAAACATTTTTTGCCCAGATGCTCGGATTTCTAAAACTATTTTATGTGAAAAAACAAATTGCTTTTTTAAAGCACCATTAAATCTTGTTTATGAAAATTAATTGATTATCAAATAACGGGTAGGCTAAATGAGAACGTTGCTCCTTTCCCGTCCTTATTGTTTTCGGCCCATATCTTTCCACCATGGGACTCGACTATGTTTTTAGATATGTACAACCCCAACCCTGTGCCTTGGAAGGATTTTGAGGCAAACTTTGTAAATAACTTTGGCATTATTGCTGCGTCTATGCCAATACCTGTATCCTTTATGCTGACAACAATAATTTCTTTGCTATCGCCTCCATCACCATCAGTTTTTCTCCTTTCAACCCTCAATGATATTGTTCCTTCATTGGAGATAAACTTTATAGAATTACTGATTAGATTGGATAACACTTGTCTTATTCTGCTTTTATCTGCATACATTAAAACAGGATCACTGCTCTGAATGTCAATTTCAAATTTTATTTTCTTGTTATTGTCTATAATGTTCTGCAATTCTTTAATGGTGTCAACTATAAGCTCATTGAGACAAAATCTTTCCTTGTTTAGGCTTAGGACACCCCTCTCTATCCTTGTAACATCCAAAATCTCCTCCGCCAGGCTCTTCAATCTCTTTGAATTTTTTATAATGATGTCGAGCAGTTCGATTTGCTCTTTATCCTTTGCTCTGTTTCTGATATATTCTGTCAAGACAAGTATTGGTTGTATTGGTGTTCTTAATTCATGAGCTGTTATGTTTATGAATTCTTTTTGCATCTTGTCGTGGATATTGAGCTGTTCATTAGCTGCTTTAAGGCGTTTGTTCGATTCCTCTAAATCCTTTGTTCTTCTATTTACCTGTTCATTCAATATGCTGTTGAGTTTTACTAAAAACAGAATCAAAATTAGAATTGCAGCGGTAATGCCAGCAATCAACAAAAAAAACTTTGACCTTTCTGCAGATAAAGTCTTGTTGATGTCAGAGTAAACCGATGCGGTGGGTGTAATTACGAAAATAAAATATTTGGATTTTCCATCGACAGAAACAGGATATCCCGTGTTTAGCCTTTCCCCGGTCCCAAAGTCATACATGGCATAACTGCCAAACAGTTGACCATCAAAAACATTGCGGTAATATTTGTTTTGAATGTCATTAAAATTGAAAAAGCGTTGAACCTCGCTGCTAAACAGGCTCTCCCCTAAAAAGTTTGTTCTGGGTGTGGATATATAATTTGAGTTTCTGTCATATGCCACCAAAAAACTTGAATCGATGTTATACACATTTCCATAGCGTGCAAAGAAGTCAACAGAGGGTATTTCCACCCCAACCATTCCCATGTATTCTTTGCTGTCCCTGTTTATTATTGGAAAGGTTAATGCTATTTTATAGGTGCCGTCAATTCCTTTAAAACCATTTGAAAATACAGGGCTTAAGTTACTCTTTGTTTCCCTCACATAATCTCTGAATGAAATGTCTATGTTGACAAAACTCCTTTGCCCTTCTGATACTTTGTTGTACGTTATTATGTTGTTTCTATCCGCAATGAACAGCCCGTCAATTTTACTGATCTTCTTAATTTGATTGAACCGTTCTTCAATTAGGTTCCCAACCCTGTCGCCATACAGTTCTCCCTGCTGCAAATAACCAGAATCTGATAACCCTTGAAGGATTGACGTCACTAGCCCAAGGTCTGAACTGACGTGCCCTGAAATGCCTTTTGTTGTCTCTATCTGATTGTTTCTGTGGGCCACAAAAAGACTGTCTCTAATGTTCTGCTCTGCAATATTTTGTTGGAAGAATAACAAAAAATAGGATACAGCAATTATGATTATTATTGAAGCAATGATTATTTCTTTCCTTCTTCTGACAAAAAGAGTAGGCTTGCTCAATTTACTTCACTGCTTAAATGCCTTGGAAGGATTAAAACAAAATAGGCATGCGTCAAAGGTTTTAGCCTGTGTTATTGGCGATATAGTTGCCATTGTTATTGGGATATCTTTCAGGCACTTTGATTTTGCCGTTGACAATGTCTCCTTTTAGTTGTTCTAGCCTAAACTTGACGTTTTCTGGAACCTTGTGATCAAGATTATGGAATGGGGCTATATGCACGATGCCATCCCCTGATGCTCCCTTTTCTAATTCTAGTCCTGGCTTGAATATTTGCCCGCTGAAATTCCCTGTTTGAACCAATCTTATGACCTGGTCAAATGCCTTTTCGGCGTCTAATACAAATGATGTAAGTACGGTTTCAGGGGCCAATTTATTCTGGTCAGAGATTGCGCCAAAGGCGTAAATTCCCCTTTCTTTTGCAGCTTCAATAACACCGTGGCCAGAGGTGTCAGCCACGTGCAATAAAAAGTCTGCCCCCTTGTCTATTTGAGAAATGGCTGCTCTTTTTCCTTTAGCGGGGTTATCCCAGTCATCCAAATAAGTGGCGAGTACCTTTATGCCGGGATTAATGTCCTGCGCACCCTGTCTGTATCCTTCGAAAATGTTAAGCAGGTTAGGGTACCTTTCTCCACCCACAAAACCAATTATGCCTGTTTTTGACATCATTGCTGCAAGTGATCCCAATACGTATGTTGCTTCCTGCTGCATCGGGTATATAGAGGCCACATTGCTGGAGTTGACAAGCCCTGTAAAGATTACAAACTTTGTTCCGGGATATTCTTTACCTACCTTAACCGCTGGCTCCCCCCACTCAAAGCCATGGGATATTATTACGTCATAACCTGCCTTAGCATGATCCCTTAATGTCTCCTCTATCTTTGGGATAGGCACGTTTTCCTTAAGATCGACCATATAGGAATATTTTCCCTGCAGTGCCTGTGCTGCATTGTATCCGAATGCGCCCCAACCTGCATCGCTAAACAAGCCATCCGTTAAAAAAGCTATTTTCAGCTTTTTCTCAGTGTTTGGTGTGTGTTGGTTTTGTGCGGAATCTGCTATTGGTTTTTCTGTTTCTTTGCTACCATCGACACCACTAGCGAATGTATTAGACGAGATTATGGCAAGCATTCCAAATATGACAATAGTTGGGATAACACCCGCCTTAATTTGCAAACTAATCCAATTATTATCTGTTTTTAACATATTAAAGTTTATTTCGGTACATTTGTGTTAGATCCTGACACAACATGCAATGTTAGACTATTATAATGACTCTTGCCATTTCAAATTCCTTTTCAAATCGCCTGGCAAATTCCTGGCCCCTGCTTGAGTGATTAAATATTGCAATAGTTTTTTTAGAATTACATGAAAAGACAATGACGTGACCGAACAACAAGTGATTACAAAGGATTCCCAAAATGTGGAATTTCAGGCACTGTTTAATTGAATTACGGCAGTATAATTCCTATTTGCATCCTCTAAATCTTTGTATTTCATGTCAGTGCCGAAGACTTCTTACATTATAACAAAGCTCTTGGTACCTGAGCAATGGCTGTACCTGTCCCTCTTCACGATAGGACAGGTTAAAGACCGCCATATGAAGATTATTGCAGTTATAAAATTAATCTGGTTAGCCCATCATAGCAACAATGTAATGAAACAACTCTCTATTGCAGCAGTCGCTGTGGCTATATTGATGGGAACAGCATTAACAACAACATCAGTGTACGCAGGAACTTACTGGAAAGATAGTTGTAGGGCTGCAGGGTATGATGACGGTCAAAACGGACCATTTAGTCAAGGAACACGTGACCATTGTGGAGAAGAGGAAGGTGGCGATGACGCTTACTACAAAGGTTTCATCGACGGTTGCAAGTCTGTAGAGAGCAATACGAGAGACGTTTGCGAATCTGCAACAGACTGACCCATTACCGTCACATAGAAAACTGCTGTTTAAGTGATTGACAATAAAAATTATTTGAAAAAGCCATGACTATGTTATACGCCAGTAACACCTTATTCTTACTTTCAGGTAAATTTGCTTATTCGCCGCTATTTTCAGAAGGTGCCAAAGGGCCTACCTTGATTGTTATTCATAAAAAGTAACAGTTATCGGTTCAAAATCATTTGAAAGTAGTAGGTGGTTGTAATTGTATTTTTTGCAAATCAAGAGCCTTTATAGTTTGTTCCCTGTATTGTAATTACTCTAAAAAAAAACAAAACTCTTATTGGTGTCTATCATGTTACCTGCAACTAAATGCAACGGAAGGCTGTGCTGGATGAGTTGGATTTGAAAATTATAATCTTGCTTTCTATGAATAGCAGAATTTCCTATAGAAATATATCTTCATCTGTGGGCCTAACACCCAATGCAGCAAAGAGCAGGGTAAATAAATTGATTTCTAATGGCATAATAAAAGACTTCATAGTTAGGGTGAACCCGGCAGTATTTGGATACGAAAAAGAATATTCATTGACAATTCGGAATTTTGGCAAAATAAATAAGGAAGATAATGTTATAAACAAGCTGAACCTTTTAGGTGAGGTTTTAGTATATGCCAAGCAACTGGGAGGGTTATCCATATGTGTTCTTGCAATTAAAGGTGGATCTGAAGACAAGATTGGGTTAATGGGCGATGTGCTTAAACCAGCAGTTATTGAGAAAACTATACTTGTGAACTACAAGCCAGTTTCTATAAAAATACAGAGTTCTGATTTAAAAGTTATTAAATGCCTGTTTTCAAACCCTAGAATGCAAATCAAGGAGATTGCTAAAAAGACTTCATTATCTGTTAGGACTATGACAAGATGGTTTGAAAAAATGAAAGAAGACCATATTTTAGAGTTTACCATAGTGAGGGATATGTCGTCCATACACCTTGTGGGCTACATTGAGTTTGCACTGATAATAAATGTAGCTAAATCTCTTTATCAGAACGTCGTTAACGCAATTTACCAGGATATGGAAGAATACCTGTTGTTCATGCCAAATGTATATAATAATGACGTCATATTTGCGGTATTTTTTTGTGCTAGCGTAAATACAGTAGATCGCATACTAACAAGATTGCAACTGTATAATGGAGTGCAAAGAATAGAGATATTCATAACAACTAGATTAACATTTTTCCAAGAATGGTTAAAGAGAGAAGTGAACAAAAGACTAACTCAAGTGTATTAGTTACTTAAAAAAAGACTCTACCTTGTAAAGGTGTTGCCATAAATTGTGACAAATGATATGGCAATGCTCCATTGTTTTGCAGTCAAAAAAAAACAATGCATTTGAATTGCAGGTAAAAAGGATAAAACATTCAACATCACTTGATGGAGAGCAACTAATTCTGAAAATATGTTTCAATTTGTTATGCCTAAAGAAGTAACTTTGTCAATTCTGTGAATACTATCCTAACATACCGGACTTTTTATGAAATTTTTGTCAGATTTATGCAGTCCAACTTGCGCTAATACTAAATATTATAAACTCTATATTTTCACCAAATGATAAATGTCATGACTCCAAATATAATGAGTACAAATAAGGCATTAGGGAAAAAATCAATGATGAATAACCGCCTTCTATCAATGGCTATTCCAATAACAATATTGATGGTTCTTTCTGTATCTCTAATTTCTTTTAATAATAATGCATTCGGTC
Organism: uncultured Nitrososphaeraceae archaeon; assembly: GCA_963779615.1. Lineage (GTDB taxonomy): Archaea > Thermoproteota > Nitrososphaeria > Nitrososphaerales > Nitrososphaeraceae > Nitrosocosmicus. Next base: position 432,271 of record CAVZZA010000001.1, on the reverse strand, counting down.
AAAACGTTAATCAATCATCACCATCATCGCCTTCTAACATTACTACAACCACCACAACCCCAACTACTGCAGATAAAACTGGAACTGTTGCAAGCGTGCAAAATGGCCCTGATGGCAAACCAGCATGGAATCTTGAAGGTAAATGGAACTCCACGGACCTAAATTCAAACAATGCTGTTTTCAATGCTCAATTTAGTATGGCAAAATTAGATGGATCATCAAAACACACCCACACCATATCTAACTTTAAGATAGTGGGAAATCCTGTAAACAGCACCTCTGGCACAACCTATAATGGTACCGCGACGATATCTATGAAAGAGAAGCCTGTTGATAACGTACCGGTAACCATAGTCCTATCTTCTAATGGTGATTTTAGCGTAATGGTTGATCCAAAGACAACAAGCGACCACTTTGGAAATACGCCAATCAAGGGTAAATCGTCTTAAAATACTGATGTTTAAAAAAATAATAAAAGATGAGTAGGGATATGAAAACATCTTCTTCGAATCTTAAATACTATTTTATTGCTGCCGCAGTTGCTACTGGAATAGCTGGTATAGTCCATCTCTATATGCCATTGATAGCAGCATCAAAAATGCTGAATTCTCCACTAATTGCGCTGTTTTTCTTGGGCTCGGGGATTGCCCAGGTATTTTGGATGATACCCATGATAAAGCGATGGGGAGGGATTTGGTATTATATAGGGATAGCAGGAAACGTTGCGTTTATACTGCTTTATGTAATAACAAGGTTTCCAGGCAACCCGGTTAACGGAAGGGGTGGAGACATAGATGTTGTAGATGCCATATGTGAAATAGCACAAATAGCGTATGTTGTAATAACCGCAATAATACTGGCCAAAGAAAGAAAGTTAAAAATCAGTCAAAATGAGTATCTAAGGTAGATTGGTATCGAGTCTGTATGCAGTCTCTTGCCCAATCCATTTTTTTTTAAAATCTGTTGCAAGGACAAACCTGGAAATAAAGATCCAATTCACAAGGCGGCATCTTCCATTGGCATCCTATTCTTAGGGTGGATAGTATATAATAAAATACCTTTTTGTATGGTTTATGGCCGCCTACAGTTTCAGGTGGTTTGCCTTTGGGGAGATGGTGCCAACTCCATAGTTCATCTGGAGTTTTTGTTATGGTTTGTTTGTTCTCGTTCTGAGATTGACAGAAGCCGCACCTGACTGAAAATGAAAATGACAACAACCTGTAATTTTGTAGATTTTTGTTTATATAAATAATTGAATGTCAAAGTTCTATTCATAACCGATATCTAAAAGAGACCAATCTTCCATGATGATGATAAAAGTTAACCTTGATATGAATTAAATCACAAAAAATAATATAGAAAAAAGACTTGAATTGTTGAATATATTAAAAAAATTTTGTAAACTAATGACTATGACCATTACTATCTTATTAGCACACTAAAACAATACTAACCTGAACTCATATTACTGACTTCCTCTGAACATAAAGGACATAATGTAGCATTAGTTTCAGATATGGACATTTTACCGCATGATGGACATTTTACCTTTTGGCTTTCATACATAATTATCATTGCAATCCACTTGTAAAAAAACAAACTGTTCATTAAAAAGAGATTTTTAGCAATTATCGGGTATGGATCGTCATATTATGATGTGAAAAAGCAGTGCCTAAAGCCTTTTATATTGTTCAAAATTACTTTTCTGAGAATGCAGAGAGGGTTCGAATCCATATAACGCATACAGTAGTAGTAGAATAAAAGAAAAGATGTTATAGAAAAGTGAATGAAGATTACTTATTCAAAACAAAAAAGAAAAGTGAGATTTTATTATAGTGGTTACTTATGTTCTACACGAAATGCTATTTTAACAGCTGTGTGATACTCTGTTATGTTTCCACTATTTGGATCTACTTTTGCGGTCATGTCTCCTACTTCTACTCCAGTTATACCGTGTATTGTCTTCTTTGCCTCATTTAATGCAACTTGTGCTGCATCTTGCCAACTTGTATCCGAACTGCCAACTATCTCGATTATTTTCGCTACACCAGTCATATATAATATTATGAGGGGATCCTTCCAATATAAAGTTCTTGATCATTTTGTGATGTTGATGCTGGAAAACGTTAAAAGTTTTTGCGGATCGGATGCTAGTTCTGTCTTAATGGAAGGGTATTATAAATGAGAATATGCCATGTCGTGACTCAAAGAGCATAGTGAAAAGGCAAAATAAACCTCAATAAATTAACTCCCTAAATAAAGCATTATTAATTTAGAAAAGCCGTGACTAAAGTAGACTTCAACGAACAGTCCAGTGGAAAGGTCAAAAATGATGAGTGTTGGTATTAAAAGGGAACAATGGCCTAGGGATAGCATAATTGGGAAAGCATTGGATTCTTTCAGGTAGGTTTAGAAATGAATTCTGTGTTGATAGCCTTGACATAAGTGTTATATCGTAATATAATAACACTTATGGTTTGCTGTACTTGATCACACCAGGAGAGAACTGATTCGTCTAAACATGATCCTATTGGTAATATCATCTCTATCGACGATAATGCAAACGGAATTGCTTATGCTAGTTGTATTCTTATATATTGGGTCTATACTTAATCATGAGCGGGCCATAAAACAGACCATGTCAATTTATCATACTTTTTAGTAATCAGTGATTTTATTGTTATTCTAACTACATTTTCCTATTTGAACTTGGTTCAATTCAGCCTCAGATTGCAATGGCACAACAGTCACAGGGTAGCCAAACTTCCTCCATTCTAAAATACCAACCTAATTTGCAAGGTAACTCCTTTGAGATCGACAATGTGACTTTTTCCCATCATATGGCTTCTGTTAACGGTATCCCCTCGCGCTACGTGATAGGTGGCAAAGGAGCCTAGTCATGCTTCATGGTTGGCCACAAACATGGTATGGATGGCATCATGTTATGCCAGCTTTGGCCAAAAATTGTACCGTGATAGTGCCTGATTTACGGTGATTAGGTGACTCTTCAAAACCACTTACGGGCTATGACGGTAAGACTACCGCAGAAGATATACATCAGTTAGTTTCTCAATTGGGATTTAGGAAATCTCTTTGGGGGACATAATGAAGGATCACAGACATCTTATTTGTATGCCGCGGCCCATCCTAACAATGCAGCAAACGTGATCATGGACTTTACCTTCCCAGGATGCATGCACCACCCTCTGAGAGTGCTGGACGCTGGTGGGTTTCTTTTCATCAGACACCCGACATGCCAGAAGCCCTTGTACAGGGCAAGGAAAAAGAGTTCCTTTCCTGGTTCTATAAATGCCTTGCGTACAGACCCTCAGCTGTTAAACAAGCCAACACAGACGAATTTGTCAGTCGCTATTCTGCCCCAGGCGACATGCGTGCTGGTTTTGAGTACTATAGAGCTTTCCCGCATGATGCAAAAGACAACACGGAGTTAGCAGCCACAGCCAATCTTACAATGCCTGTACTTGTCCTGTCTGGTGATGTATATCCAGCTTTGGGAGGAGACCTTCCTGGAAGCAGTACGTTAAACTCTACAATCCCTATCTGGCTACAAGTGTGCACGGGATCATAGTTCCGCTTTCAGGACACTGGATTCCAGAGGAGCAGCCACAGTTCGTTATAAAACAGCTCGCCAATTTCTTTGGCAATACTATTAATGCGTAAAGATACCTTCCAACATTTACAATGGATCCTCTGATGGTGGAAGAGTATTCATTGTTGAACATTTAGTGCCAGATCCTAAAACTGCGCATTTCTCGAAACTTTTTGATATGCATATGATGTATTGGGGATCTGGGAGGGAGATGACTGTTGAGGTATATTCTGCATTATTACAACAATCAGGATGGAGGTATGTCCAAACCCTTTTCCTAGGAATGGATTGATCAAAATAATAGAAGGTGCTAAATCAAAGCCATAGATAACAAGACAGATGGGTGTTATTCCATACCCAAATCAAATAATGCTTGGAGTTTGGGCTCCAGTGAAATTGCGGTTTTGATTGTCCTTTTGCTCATCTAGTACGATTGCTTAATGTGTCTTCTAGTGAGCAGGCACTGGATATAGCATGTATTATTGGCAATACAACTGTCTGTTTCATTATTATGGATTATTGATAATGTTGTGGGATAGTCTCATAAACCTGTAACACATTTAAACAAACTTTCTTTAATCTGAAAACGGGACTCGAAAGCCATACCGCATGGCCGCGGTTCCATCTGGTAAAATTTGTCTCTATGCACGTTTAATTCTTGACTTTGAGTTTGTATCTTGAGACTTGAGATAATGCGCAGATTCACAATATTATGTATGATGTCCAAATTATTGTTTATTTCGGTGCTCAATAATGACAGCATAAAGTCAAGGGTATTTTATTAATTTCAGATTTATAAAAATGAATTAAATATTGTGAACAGGTCCGGAAAAGCAAAGAAAAAGAATAAAACCTTGGATAGGCAAATTCGAGTATTAATGAGCGACACCGAGCGCACTTTAAGACTAAGGCCTGGAGTCATAGGTGATGCGGACGAGGTCGGAAAAATAATTTTTGAGGCTTTTTCAGGGATCGCCGATAAGCATGGCTTTTCCAGTGAAATCCCCAATGTTGATTTTGGAATACACGTGGCGTCTTCTTTTCTGTCTAGCCCTGGATCCTATTCTGTAGTTGCTGAAGACGCTGGGGAAAACAGCAATAAGGTTATCGGAAGCAACTTCTTGGATGAACGCTCAAGTATTGTGGCAGGAGTTGGACCAATAACAGTTGATCCAAAATTCCAGGACAAAGGTGTAGGTCGGCAGTTAATGATCAATGTGATGGAGAGAGCCAGAAACAAAAACTATCCGTCCATACGTTTGCTCCAATCGTCATACCATAACCGATCGCTAGTTCTGTATGCCATTTTAGGGTTTGAAATCAGGGAGCCAATATCAAACATGCAGGGAAAACCTATCCAAGCAGTAATTCCCGGAAGATCTGTTCGGGCAGCAACTGAAGCGGATTTGAAATCGTGTGACGCAGTCTGCAAAGCAATTCATGGCCACGACAGAAGTGTTGAGCTAATGGACAGTATAAAACAGGGAATTGCCAAAGTGGTCCTACACGGGGACAAAATTACAGGCTACACCAGTGGGTTGACATACTTTAACCACTCTGTAGGTTTTACTGATGATGACCTCAAGGCCCTCATTGCCTCTACAACTGAAAGTTATGGAGGGCCAGGTATCCTTATTCCAAGTCGAAATACCCATCTGTTTCGATGGTGCCTTGACAACGGTCTAAGGCTGGTTCAGCAGCTTACCCTTATGACAGTTGGAATGTATAATGAGCCGGCCGGCTCCTATATGCCTTCTATTCTTTATTGACCGTTACCGATAACGCTGAGGCAATTGCTGATATGCCGGGCTGGCCGAACTTGCAATAAAAGTTCGGCCAGCCCGGCAAAAATATAATCATGAATCGCCTTACCATTGTTGGGATTGGCCTTTGCTAACCCATTTGGAATCCTGGTGAAATAAGGCCTTGGAAGTGATTTTGTAATCGAGTCTGTTTTTCTATCAATCCTCGTCATCATTTTCAGTTGATACTTGAATTATCTTACTATCATGATTAGTATTTAGAATCAACTGTTGCTGTTTTTGCCTTTTTGATGATGCCCATATGGGAAAAACCCCATTTGAAGAGCAGGGAGTGTGGGGATTCTAATATACCCTATACCCCATCTCGCGGATTCACCCAAAAAAAATCATTATGCTAAATCTGGCCCTGCTCACAAGTTTTGCATATTGTAAAAGTGGATAGATAGGGAGTAAAAGCATAGTTTCTTAATATTTCGTTATTGAAATCTAATTTTAAAGACACAAATTAAAATATCGTGGTTTGGTAATAAAATTATTTGATGAAAATAAGTGCAATTGATCTATTAAAATTTTGCATATTTGTAACAGGACTGTCGATTTTGAGTATTTTCATACCGGCAGTAATGACCGTTAGCAGCAGTTTACCTTTACCTTCCAATGCATTAGCACAAAACACATCCTTAGCCGACATTTATGCTTTAAATGATAAAGCCCAATCACTTGGCAATCTGGGAAACTACACTGAAGCTATAAAATACTATGACAAAGTCCTGAGAATGGACCCCAACAATACGGAAGCGCTACATGGTAAAGGCTTATCCATAGATACCTCAGGCAATCACACTGAAGCTATAAAATACTATGACAAAGTCCTGAGAATGGACCCCAATAATATGGATGCACTGACAGGCATGGGTGCAATACTGTATAATCTTGGCAATCAAACAGGATCTACAAGTTTTTTTAACAAAGTCCTGACAGTAAATTCTACAAGCAAAAATATTTTGTTTGATAAAGGTGTGTCTCTATATGGGCTGAAAGATTACGCAGGAGCAGTAAAGTATTTTGACAAAGCCCTGGAGACGGATCCAAATAACACACTTTTATTAAATAATCAAGGCTTTGCCCTGGATATTTCGGGCAACCATTCTGAATCCCTAAAGTATTTTGACAAAGCCCTTTCACTGAGTTCTAATATGGCAAATGCGCTACATGGCAAGGGCTTGGCTCTGGATCACCTGGGCAATAATACTGGAGCCATGATGTACATTGACAAAGCCCTTTCGGTTAACCCCATGAATACTTTTGCATTGAATGGTAAGGGTGATTATCTGTTCAAGTTGGGTAACTATACAGGAGCCATAGTGTATGCTGACAAAGCCCTAAAAATAGATCCAAACAACATAAATGCGCTAGTCATCAAAGGCTTTGCCCTGGATATTTCGGGCAACCATTCTGAATCCCTAAAGTATTTTGACAAAGCCCTGAAAATAGATCCTAATAATAGGAATGCATTATATGGCAAAGGCGTTATTCTAAATGAGTCAGATAACCGCACAATCTCTAAAGTATTTTGAAAGCAATTTGGGGAAATCCTAATAGCGCAAGTGTGCTATATGAAAGCAGATCAGCAAAATGGTTCTGATTTGATAAGGCCCCTAAACGTCCAACTTCTTCTTAAAAAATCAAACCAGGGGCAGGCGGGACCTGAACCTTTGTTATTAAAACAGGGAATCTGATAGTATTGTTGATTCCAATTCTATATCGATTTAAAAAATAAAGTATGCAAAACAGAACCAATATATCACTGTTAGATTTTATGCCTATAGTCTATTAAATTAATTAAAGTTCAATCATGGAATAACGAAATTCATGGTTATGCAAATAAAGAATTTGTATTGGGGATATCATGTTTTACGTAAAAAAAGAGGTTATTGTCATCAACCTGGCCAAGATTCAGGTTATCAATCTGCAGGTTAAATTAAGCCTTGAATTTGGAAAGTTTTGAAATTGATTATGCCTTATTTTCCATAATTGAAATCAAACTCCTTATTCAAATAAAACTTATATATGATTTGATTTAAGAAGACTTGTGACTAAAATTAGTCACAATTTGTTTACTATAATCTTATTCATAGCAATGATGATTGCAGCTAGTAGCGTTTCTTGTAGTTCAGTATATGCCGGTGGTGACAAACATAAGAATAATGACAAGGCGAAGGTAGACTGCAACGATGTTGGCATTGCTCTTGCAACACTAGCTTTGGCTTATGGAGACCTTGATTCAGATGGGAAGGCCACACTAGAGGACGAACTTCAAGAAGGTAAGATAGCAGGAAGTAAGATGACATAAGAGACAATTTGCAAAACGTATTAGATGCAGTGAAAAATAAATGCGAGGATGTTGACTTTATAGGCTTTGTTGACTTTGAATCCGAAGATTTTATAGGATAGTAATACCAGGTCAAAAAAATTCTCCTTTTTATTAATTTCCCGTACCCAAAAATTGATGGCCAGAATAATTCCTTTTTTATGTTACTTCAATAGAACAGCAAAAACTCATTAACAATATGAAGCTCTGGAATTAAGGTGGAATGATACAATATTATTGGACTTTTTATTAGATTCGTATAATATCCTTTTGGATTATAAAGAATTACACTTGTTCATTTGTTCTACCATATTTTTCATAGAAAACTAGATCATCACGTGGTAGGCGATTCTTTCTTTTACCCGTCAGTTTCCTAACAGGATATCCAAAACCCACTATAACAGCGGGATTAAGATCCATCGGAATTGCAAAGTCATTCCTAAGTTTTTCTTCTTTTACACCCGTGAATAAACCAGAACCTATTCCTTGATCCCAGGCTGCCAACTGCATATTCTGCAAGACTCTCCCCGCATCAATCATGTGGAAACCATATTTTGGATTTGTTAATACTATTATTGCAAAATTAGCACCAGCAACCCATTTTCCACTTGTGCTATCCTCCGCCAACCTTTTGAGGTTGTCTTTATCCTTAACCAAAACAAATCTCCAGTGTTGAGTATTAAGGCCTGTGCCCGTTAGCCTGGCTGCTTCAAGAATACTTGACCTTATATTCGCCGGAACATCCTCATTACTGTATTCTCTTATGTCAAGCTTGGTTGCAATGCAATCAACAGCTTCCATATTCTCTGCTACTATGTACATTAGCCAAAGATATTAAAGATTTCACTTGTTGAAATTTGATAAAACAAATAAGAAACACAAATCGTTGGCATCCATATAAGGAAATGTAAATTCCAGTAGACTGTTAAGTGCGATTTTTCAATTATTAAAACCCATTTTATCCATTCTCATGCTGACATCCGTGTTGTAATCAATCATATTGATTGATTGTTAATGTGTGTAGTCGCCAAAGCCCCAAAGTTATTTTTAAAAAATTAAATCATACCAAGTTTGAATTTGAACCTTTGTCTTTCAAACGGGTGGTTTGTTTAGTTACATTAAGGAATTGGATGAATTTGCAAGATAGATCAGGAACATAAAGGCGAAAACTTGTTTAACTGTCCTATTTCAATAAAAAGTTCATTAGGAGACACAAAATAAAACAATTGATGACGACATAGAATCTGTTGCTGGATTTTTAAATTAATATATCTTAAAAAGATCATATGTTGATTTCCACAACAACAGGACAATGATCGGATGCTTTTGGTTTTTTATTTCCAACTCCCTCGAACCTGGGGCCAGTGTACTTATCAGCGTTTATGGGAAGTCCCTTGCGAATAATCTTTGGAATTGAAGGTAAATTTGCGTCAGCTAATGTTTTAGATAGCAGTATATAATCTAGTTGTTTGTATGTTTTTGGAAAGCCGCACTGAGAATTGCCTTCATAATAGTGAGTCCATTGGTCCTCTGATGGTCGTCTTTTTACAACGTTTTCAACCATGTTCCAATTAGCTATTTCATCAATAGCTGTTTCTCCTTGAGAATCAGTTTCCAAATAATCATTAAGATCTCCAAGGATAACGTATTCACCTTCTCCATTGGGAAATTCGTCTAAAACAAGATCCTTTACTCGTTCAGCTTGGATTTGTCTTTTTCTGTGGGACTTCTTTCTCCCGTTACATGGATCATTTTTTTCAAACATTGATTTGAAATGGTTTACGAATAGTCTTATTCTTTTGTTTTCCGGTAGAATGACGTCGCATTCTAAACAGTCACGGGAAAACGTATACCATTTTATTTCCTTATTCCACTCATCCACATGAGTATCAATGTTCTCTAAAGGGTATTTACTCATGATTGCAACATCTATAAATCTAGGATCATTACCATCTAAAACTATGATATGATCATATCCCTTGCCCTTGAGATAGTTGTTTCTAAATCGACGTAGCGCCAACAAACTTTCAACCTCTTGTAAGGCTATTATATCGGCTTTAGCCTCTTTGATTGCTAAAGCAGTAAGTTTTTTAGATGTTTCATCATTTATTGTGAATTTAGTTTTATCTGCTAGCCAACCATCAATTATGGCATCTTCTGGATTTACGCCTGCTGTAAATTTAAACCGAGCGAACAGATTTTCACAATTGAATGTAGCTATGCTAATTTTTGTCATACATCACCAATAGCATATGAGACTATTTAAATTAATTGTTCTTACAAGTAGAACTAATAAATAGAATCCACTAATTGCTTCATTTAAAAATGGGAACCTCTGTAGGAACGAATCAGCCATTTCATACATGGATCCTGTCAAGTTATAACGTTAACATGAATTGGCAGACTATTGACGAAGGGGGGGGACTTGAACCCTTTAGAGCTACTTGTAGGTTCACCCGTTCAAATTAAATAATATTCAAATATTTATAGTGTAGGGAGAAGAATACTGTACTAAAGATGAGATGATATAATTTTTTTTGGCTTATTTCCACATCAAATAATGAAAGCATTTCAAGAGAAATGTTTTATTCTCATGCCGTCATTATGGAAATATTGATGGTTTTGGCAATTCCTCCATTTTTTCATAATCATTTATTGTGAAATCATTATGTTAAATATTCAAAAGGACTTTTTTATAAGATTTGCAACTTTTGGCAATCTGGAATAAAAGGAACAGAGGTCCATGTTTTGTTGCTTCGGATTTTTTTCAAACTGGTATATGCATGTATTTTCATTAGTTTCAAAATCAATAATGGAGAAATGAAAAGGTCTGACGGCATTCGCAAATCTCGTGTTAAAATTGCATTTTTTAGCCATTCTGATAATGGTGTGAATTACATGTTCTGTAATGTGGTTGTTAATCGATATTCTTCTTTAGTCGAACTTTGACTATTTGCCTGTCTTTCTAAAATTTCTTCTCAAGGGATCCTGTTAACCTGATAGAACGCTCGCAAACAAATCTCTAACTGGATTTCTGATTGTGTCTGTTCAGAAGGATTCGACTATTGGCGGGGTTTTTCTGAATCCTCGAAGAAATTCACAGGTCACGTTAATCTGAGTATAGGTGTAAAAAATCATGCTTTTTTAGGTTAAAAGCATTAATGAGATTTGTTAAATATGTGTTGTAATTTATAATTATATGATAAAATAACTTTTTTAATGTAATAAATATAAAGTAAATCCTTGGCATTTGAAGGATTCGTTTATATATTTGTTTGCCTTTAATATTATATGATACAACAATTATTGGTGATGATTGTCATAATTGCGACATTAGCAATACTGTCTGTTGTAACAATTGCAGTTCCATCAAGCGCTGCTGCACTTGCTAACAAAAACATACAGCACATTTCCAGTTCAGAATATGATTGCTCAGCGGGTGCAAATGGGTGTAGTGGCAATGTATACTGCGATTTAAACGATAAGGGATCATGTTATGATAGAAATGAGGGAAATGATGATGGTAGTAGGACCGACCCGCAATCCACGACATACAAAGGCAGTGCCAACCCATAACCCCCTCCATATAAGCAGTAGTAATCGCTAATGCCTCAAAATTTCTTTTTGGTGTCCGATTGGTCTGTCATATCATGCCTTACAAAAATAAAAAATAAATAACTATTATACTGTTGCTGAAAACACGATGCAAAGACAGATTTTCCTTTTCTCCTAATTTGATCGTTGTTCCCTCTATTTTTATGGGTTACTAATTAAATTACTTAATTTAAACATGATAATCAAAGGTTGTAAATAACCACATAATCGCGTCAATGTCATAGTGCAAATTTCTCTAAATCAATTTAAAAAAAACGTTACTAGTGGTTGATGCATTTACATAAAGGTATTTACAATAGCATAAAAATTTTAACAGGATTTGAATATTCAAATTCTATGCAATATGCAAAAGTAAGAACTATGGGCCTCAGTTTTGGTAAGTGTCCCTGTATCCATGATACTTACCTCCGTAGGTGTAGTGGAGTTTGACTGAGACCCATAGCAATGAGGTGTATAAACATGGTCCAGATTTGCATGAGGTGTGTTTTGGTATGTGACTTGGCTTGCACAAGAGATGGCGTGTATATGCAATGTATGTATGCATATTATGGTAGTTAAACGCCATCTATAAAATTATTACAGGATATATCATCCTTTTATAAATATATTTTTGTTTAGTAGTGATTTTGTTTTAAATATCAATTTCTAAAAGCCGTCAATGACAATAAAATAATATGACGATTTTTCCAAAAACACTCAATTTCTGCATGTTTGTAGAATCAGGTTATTTAGGAACAGTTAAAGGAACTCTATTCAAATGGCAAACAGGAAAATTATCGGCATTTTTTAAAACAAAAAGGGTGTAGACATTTGGTTCTCTATGCTGTGCCAGTTTCTGTAATTGAAAAAAGTAAAAAAATAAAAAGTTACCTCATCATGCTTCTGCATTCCTGTGCGCATTTCCTGCACATGTCGGCGCACTGCTTGCACACCTCCATCTTGTCGCCCATCTTCTCGCACTCCATTGCGCATGCCTCGCACATGTCGGCGCACATGTTGCACACCTGCTTTGCGTACTCGCTTCCCCTGCACATCATCATGGATGCCATCCTGCACATGTCGGCGCAGTCCCTGCACATCATCATGCACCTTCCCATCATCCCAGCCATCTGGGTGTTTGACGTGGTCATGCATTCGGTGCAGCAGGCCTCACAGGCCATCATGCATTCGTTGCAGCTCTCGATGCAGCCAGAGTACTGCTGGTTTTTTAACATGGAAGTAGTTGTATTGTTCATTTGGTATAGTGTGCCCCGGAAGCTATTTAAATTTATCTAAAAAATATGAAAAAAATGTAAAATATATGCGAAATTTGCATATATCTACATGAATATGTATAATATTTTCAAGATGTATATGTGATATGAACATATAGCAAAAAGTATATTAATGAATAATTGAGCGCTATCCACAAGGAGATTTGTTGATTGTATCTTGCGAATATTAGTTAGTTTATCATATTGAAGGCACCCAAAATTGTTGAATAATGCTTCTTGAATCCATTCAAAATTATTTTGTATGTATTTATTTGAAACTACTTGAATATCAAAATGAAATGGTATTTTCTTAAAGGAACAGATCTAGAATAAATTGCAAAACACCATAATGCTATTTTAAAAAATAGTAAAACATACAACATTGGGTATTGTTTCAGTCCCTTTATTTTTATTACTGTATAGAGGATGTATGTTTTTTTTGGTTCGCATGCTATATTAATTCTGCACCATTGTGATTATTTTTGCGCATTCAAAATCCTTTTTATTTAAATTAAACACTATGTTACCTGTGCAAAAGTACAGACAAACAAAAAACCAAGGGTTACTTGAATTCCTAAAAAACAACCAAGTGTGTGCTATAAAAAAAATATCAAAAAAATATGGTGGGACTACTATTAAAAAAAAGCGGTACAAAAAAAAACAAGTACTAAAAAATGGAACAGTAATTAGTAAATTTTTAATTTTATTGTACGAAAAAAATCGGTATTCATGAGCCTCCTTGAACTAATATTTCGATATTCACATTCAGATCAAAAATTGATCTGATGTAATAAAATCAAGTATTAAGTAGGGGTTAAGTTATATCATTCTCGATAAATTTGCCATGAAAGTTTTTATATTGTTTTTGGGTTTGGATCTGAAAAAGAATTTGTTATAAATGTCCATAGGGATTCAATCGAGTCCTAATACTCATGCAAGCCAATTTAGTTGCCTGACTTTTGACTAAAAAGGATGTAATCAAAGAGGGCAACTATCTGTGTCTTGTCAACATTTTGAAAATCATTTTACAAATAGTAGATATGAAACTATCCCTCCCCAAACTATGGCGATGAGTAAGGAAACCGCATATGCAATTACTGGCTTTTTGAGATTGATCTCCTTGAATTTTGAGAATTGAGTGCCAAGTCCTATGGCAAAAAACGTAAAGGTAAAAAACGCAGTCCTTAACGGCTCTGTTCCAAATGATATTACTGGTGCGACTGCTTTTGCCCCCTCTGCAACTGAAGCATGTGTGAGTGCAATCGCCGATAGCACAGCACTAGTGGCAATATACCCGATCACAAACTTTGGAAATCTTACCAAAGGACCCTGGGGCTTGTATTTGTATTGGTTTTCTTTCTAATTTTGTACGTCCATACAGTTGCAAGTAAAAATGATATCACCCCAATCCAAATGTCAATCATTACTTTGGTGATTACCGCTGCATTTAATGCCGATCCATTTGCCTTAATGAGGCCATCAACCACAGACGCACTTGCTGATGCAGCTCCATCTGTTTTCACACTCAGTCCCATCCAAACTCCTGCTGCATCAAAATTAGTTGGGAAGAAAGCAGCTGCGATAAAAGGCATCAATATAATTTCTATTGCGGAGAAAATTACAATAATGGAGGAAATAACGGTAGAATAAATTGCTGGGGCCTCAATAGCTGCAGCTGTTGCTATTGATGCGGAAACACCACAGATACCTACTCCTGAAGAGAGGGTTGCTGAAAAGTTCTTATCAAGGCCAATTTTTTTTGAAATGAGGAATGCAACTACCCATACAACTGGAAAGGAGAGAAAGGCTGCTGCTAAAATGGTGGGGGCGCTGGTTACAAAAGTCGTAAGTAAAATCTTGGCGCCCAAAAATTACTATTGCGGTCTTTATGAATAGTTCCCCCCTTGCCGAATCCTTCAGCCATGAGGGTATGCGTAACAAATTTGTAATCACAATTCCGGCTAGCAATGCTATTACGTATCCGACCTCCGCACTTCCGATAACCTTTACGATAGGTGAATAGTTGGAGAGTAACCAGATAATCCATGCCGAAAAGAAGATTACGAAAAAACCCTTAAACCAGTCTTTAGATTTAACTCCGTTGAATCGATTTACAGGTAGCATTATGAGCGCAAGAAAGACAAAACTTGCCAATAGGCCAACCCATGGATCAAACACTTTTGTGCTAAGAGCATGATTGATGTCTGCCCAAGGTTTGGCTACGGGAATCCATCCCAAAAGATATACACCAAAATAAGAGGGAAGGGACAGAGCAAATATTGTCAATCCAATCCAAACAGCCCACCAATCCTCCTTCTTATATAGGGATGACCAATTTATGGTGGTGGTGGCGGCAGTAGTGGTGGCAGGGGTTTTCTCGATAGGGGACGTTGCCTCATTTTGTTTTGTCAATGATCCTTCCGATTCATTACCTCTGACCCCTTTTGAGAGGTCATTTTCATTCCGTTTTCTAAATATCTTATTAATAAATCCCACTTTACTTCTATTCAATGAAAAATATATTAAAAATTACTAAATATGACAAAATGTAACATTGTATGCAATTTTTCCAGGTAATGAGGTTAATTATGATGGAGTATGCAGAGTTATCCTAACAAAGTGTTTGCAAAAACTGAATATTTTATTGTACTCTATAATGGTAAATACTCGACTTGGGTCTTGTTAAAATTGTGATCAAATGTAATTTACTTGTAACGCTTTACAAACAAAAGTATCATTATTTAATATTTGTTGGACGCTATTTGTTGTGTTAACAATGATTTTTCAGATCCTTAAATTTTGGTTCCATTTTCAAAATCCATATTTAAAAACTAATAAGGTCTAGGGCGAATCTTAACTCCAAAATCTCCTTTTCAATGGCGCTCAAATCGGTTTCATCCATTGCATATTTTAATAGTCCTTCACATGCTTGTATCTGCGCTGATATTATTTCTGTCTTGTTTAGGCACAGACCGTGAGGAGACTCTATGACATGGTAAGAGATGCTCTTTTTCCCATAACTGCCACTTGTCTTTGCCTCGATTAAGATTTGTTGTTCTGTTACGGCAATATTCATAATTTTTTCCCTACACCTTTCAATTTAGACTTGCCAAATTCTCTTTCATCTACACGATAATTACGATGGTTACCATCGTAATGATTCGTTTCTTTTTTATTTTATGTTGATAATAATCCATAATCAATGTTATCTTGATTTTTATAAAAAGGATTTTGAATGCGCAAAAATTGATCTTTGTGTGAAAATAAGTGAATTAATTTTCTTATATCGATTTTGCGATAGAGAGTAAATTACAGAAATTGATTTATTTAAAACTAGGAACGTTCATTTTTATTTTTTGAAATTTTACTGTATGTAGGAATAGAGAGAAAAAATGATTGAATGTTCTCTTGCCGTCCATTTTACTAGTATTAAAAACTGATATAATTATGTAATTATGATTGCCCTATTAAAATGGATAAATCAGATGCAGCCTGTAACGAATTAAGCTATGTTTGTTCTTAGTAATGGATAAAAATAAAAACTTCAGAGTATCCCCTTAATCCAATTTTTGGAGTCTTGAATTTTCAAAACAACATACCATAAAGAAGATGCCTATGTCTACTTTGTATAAATACAATATGCTGGATTTTTATACGTGCAAAAGTAATGATCTGCAGTTTATCTTTGATCTGTGGCTTTGACAAATCTGTTTTGACTAGTAGACATAAATGGCGCATTTCATGGCAAAATGGCCCATTAGAAATTAGTTATATTGTCAAAGTACAGTACATAAGATGCAATTGAGTCTTGTCCATAGACAAATAAATACCTTATTGGAAACAAATGATTCAAACAATAATGGCATTAATCTGCCATTTAAACATCTTATAAAGTGTAAATCTTGCTTGTGGAAGATAACTTTTTACGAATTAACAGGTAGTATACGTCTTAACAGTGAAAATATGCGATGTCCCGTGTGCAAAGAGAGAGAAATAAAATCGGCGATAGCAAGGATAATCTCATGAATTGTTTCTCTTTTTTTAAATTGAGTAAATGTTACAAATAATCCAAATAACATATTATCCACCCAAACTGTTTGCAACAACAGTTTGGTTATTTTAAACCAATTTCCCGAAATTTAAGTTAAATTATAAATTAATAGTTCATACGATTTGTTTGTGCCTGTTACTATAGAACCCTTTTCCCTGGTATTAACAAAATAATTACATTTTGTTTTTTAACATAATTTATCCATTCTAACAACATTCTCAAATGAAACTGGTATTTATTAAATGGAATAATATTTTTTATTCACAAGAAAATTTTTATTCGTTGACAGTATTAATTATTTGGGCAACAAATACACACATAATTATAATTATTTGCGCATTTAAAAATACTCTAATACAGAACATCACCATAATAAGGTAATGTCAAACACAAAAGACTATTTCGCAATTGCATCAGTAATATTGTTGGCAACCACAATACTTGTGGCCAACCCCCTAAGCATGGCGGCTGCCCAGCAACCCTTGAACGCAACCGGGACAAATCAACCCAACATCAATGTAGAACAAAAAATAAGTGAAATAAAATCGCAATTTCCGTTGTTAAGCCAGGATACCTCAGTGAGTGATGTAATTCACAAAGTTCAGGGTTTGGATAAAGACAATGCACTAAAAACACTTGCAGCCTTCCACATATTGAGAAACCTACAGGAGTACCAGGCACTTGAAACAGGAGGCACAAATAGTACTGGTTAATGGTATCTTTTGGTTTGAGGCCTAAAGAATTTATTAATATTTTTATATTGCAGGGGATTCTTCATTTGATTTTCGCAAATTGTTGAAATATTCAATTATTCCTGCTTGGTCACTTCTTTAAAGGACTATTTTCATGAAAATTTGAAAGCCAAACTAATATCTTTGTCTTGCCTACCTTAGTAGAATCCTTGATACTTAATTCGGTTTGTTCTGCAATAATATACTCATAAATTATTTTGGTGTTGGTTGGGATATTCTCTAAAAGTTTTATTGGTGTTTTTTAAAATAAGGTTTTGGTATAGTTTTTGTTATGGAATCTATTTTCCTTTCAAATCTGTGTGATTTGTTTCAGGTACAGTCTCATATTGAAGAGTGTTGGAAATGTTATGAAGATTCAACTATTGCAGTTTTCGCCTTTTGGGTATTTAACAATATGGGAAGAACACATCTTTGAGGCCAGGAGTGGGACTTGAAGCCATACCCTATACTCACCGATTCATATATAAAAAAATTATTATACTAAATCTCACCATTATGTTGATAACAAGATAATTGTGAAGGATATCAGATTGAAGCTTTGTTAGAGGGTTTCTGTAAATATGATAATCCCTTTAATCACTATACATTAAAATGGTGAAACAATCACATCGTTAAAACATAGTTAAACTACATATCAAATATTTGATATTAGATCCATATCATTTTAGTATGCAATTCTTTTCAGTTTGATAAACTCCTAAAAAAATTGACATAGTAATCTACTTACCTCAAATATATTATGACATATTTTGGTATTTTGTTATATGCGTAATTTAAATTATTTACTCATGATATTTGCAGTAATATCATTATTATTTGCAGGAACAAGCATCACTGTCATGCAATCATATTCTGATTTGCATTCAAGCCAGGGTAACCTTTGTAACACATCCGAGGAATGCCGACAATCGAATGAGGGACCCCTTGTCCAGGGAAACGATAACTCGGTAAATGGATTTAACGATCAGAGCACCAACACCGTAACGTCTGCTGCTTCATCCCCCGAGACGGGCAATGAAACTAAACTAACAACAACAACAACGAACTTGAACGTTTGCAAAGTGGTAGTCGACCCAACAGGGAGAAATTTGCAGCCTTCGGACTTTAAGTTCACTCTTAGCACACTTGCAAATCCCAACACATTCCTAGGTGACGAGAATTGTGATGCAGTCACGGCAGCCTCAAGTCAATATGAGTTTTCCGAAACAGGCTCAGCAGGCATAAATTTTACTAAGTATATCAGGTGACTGCAGTATTTCTACAAGGGTAACCTTCATCGGCAACATATCAGAAGGGGAAACCCACATTACCATTGTCAACACCATCAAGCCAGAATCAATAGCAACCTTAAACGTTTGCAAGGAGGTAGTCGACCCAACGGGGAGCAATGTGCAGCCTTCGGACTTTACATTTTTAGTTTTTCCTGCTTCCAGTGCTGATCCCAACACATTCCTAGGTGACGAGAATTGTCCACCGTTACATTAAGGGCGGAGACTATGGCCTAAGTGAATTTGCCTCAGGAGTCACATTCGTTGCTGATGGATTTGAAGGTGGCTGCAGTCAAGTGGGTCCGCATACCGCCGCAGGTACCATAGGAGAGGGGGAAACCCAAACCTACAAAAATACCAACAGGGTATAACGAAAGGTAATGTGGATTAAATAATAAATAAGGATGAATCCCAAAATAATTTTTCACTCCTTTTTTTAATTACACGAAATTTTGTTGGTTTGTAAATATAATATAAAATAGTTTTATCTAAAATTCAATGGGCCCGTTACTTGAAACATAAATTTGACACATTAATTTCAAATGTTTTTCCAAACATCATAACTTTTACAATAATGCCAAAGGAGCAGTTGATATGCTTCTAAATAAAATCTTTTTTTAATTACACGAAATTTGCTGGTTTGTAAATATAATATAAAATAATTTTATCTAAAATCCAATGGGCCAGTTACTTGAAACCTAAATTTGACACATTAATTTCAAATCTTTTTCCAAACATCATAACTTTTACAATAATGCCAAAGGAGCAGTTGATATGCTTGCTAAGATGAAAAAGGATATGATCAGGGAGAAAATAATGACTACAAGGTTTGATTTTTAGTCAACATAATACCTGGAAATTCTTTTTCTTCTTATGGTATATTGGACCTGTATTTCTGAATCTATTTCTTATCTATACCCTATACTAAAAAGTGGTTTCGTTTGACAAAGTATCAAAATCTCTCGATGTCTTTCTCATTAGAACAAACCTTTTAGAATTAGGTTGTCCGCATTAGGAAAGGAAAGTCAATTATAATTATACAAAAGTAAAAATTAAATGAAGATATCGTTTGAGAGAATTGATGGATAGCGGTTATTTGCCATATTCATCATGACGGCGAACCCAATATTGGCGAAATTCGTTATTTGCCTCATCTCGTCCCTTGGGAACTAGGTCAAGGTAGTTATATGCCACATTCAACATGTCGATGCCGCGCGCATATGTTGAATAGGTGTGAAACACACGACCTTCATGGTCTTTGAAAAATACGCTGACTCCCTCCTTCTCTGGACTTTGTGTGTCTTGTGCAATATAGTTGTAGAAGGCTTCCTTCTTATCTAACTCTTCCTGTGTGAAAGATACATGGTAGTCGAAATTGAAGTCAGAGTCGTAAGAAGAAACCCACTTAAACTTCCAACCCATGCGTTTCTTGTATGCATCTATCTTGTTATAGGGTGCTCTGGACACGACTATCATAGTAACGTCTCTTTGGTTCAAATGCATACCTATTCCGTTAAAGTTATCTGCCCAAAAGGAACATGATGGGCATCCTGCATCCCAACTAGGACCATACATAAAATGATATACAATTAATTGACTTCTGCCATCAAAAAGTTCTGACAAAGTTTGTTTTCCGGTGGGTCCATCAAATACATACTCTTTATCAACTTGGACCCATGGCAGGTCTCGTATCTTTTGATTAAGTTGATCACGTAGAATGGTAAATTCTTTTTCTTTTGTTAATAGATCTTTGCGAGCTTCCATCCATTCACTTTGCGAAACAATTTTATGATTATCAAAGACATTCCTTTCGTCATTTTCATTTCTTTCTTTTTGCTCTTCTATAGACATTGGGATAAGATAGAATCGATTATATTTAAATATTTAAATAACTATACAACTATTTTATTATTATAATGACAGGTTCGCTTTGGAAAGCGCTAGCTGAAGATAATAGAAGGCGAATTTTATTGCTACTAAGGGAACACGAAATGTATCCTTCAGAGATAGCCAAGCATTTTGATACAACGTTGGCTGCTGTATCTACCAATTTAAGGATTTTAAAGGATGCAGACCTGATAAAGGAAACCAGAGAGGGACAGAAAAAAAGGTATTCAATTAACCCTAAAACAACTATAGAAATAAAGGATTTTTTTGATAAAATGTGGGGGCATAGTCTCGAAAATCTTAAAGAGTTTGTAGAGAATACAAGTAATAAGGAAAAGGAAAAGGAAAAGGGATGAATGATACAGATTATGACACAATCAAAAAAGAAATAGTAATAAATGCATCGGTGGACAAAGTGTATTCAGCTCTAATTAACCCTGAGCGGCTGGCTCAGTGGTTCCCCAACATAGCAACCGTAGAACCACGAGTTGGAGGAAAAATATTTTTTAGGTTTTCAAAGGAAGTTACAAAAGAAAAAAAAGATCATGATGTTGTTGGAACAATTATTAGTATCATCCCAAATAAAGAGCTATCTTACACTTGGAAATTTACAACAAAACCTGATTACAGTAAAGACACTATTGTTACCTGGAAGCTTTATCAACTAGAGAGGGATAAAACGAAATTAACTTTAACCCATAGCGGGTTTACAAATGCGGATCGGTTGCAATATGATGAGCACAATGAGGGCTGGGATTGGTATGTCAAAAGACTTGAGAATTTTATTAAGACGGAGGTAAATGGAAGTAATGAGTGATCTAAATTTAACTCTGCCAGAAGAAGAACTTACAAATAGAAAACATAATTTAATAACAATACACCGGTTACCAAAAAAGAATCGCGATAAAATGGTATCGATTATTAAAAATGCAACTCATATGTTTAAAAGACATGGAGCTTTAGGCATATAGATCTTTCAGCTTAATGATGCTGAAGGTTGGGACTCCATACTGTATAATCATGGAGTCGTACATTAAAATTTTCCATGATTGCATCAAACAGATTTATACAAACCTTCTCATTTGAATGGAATTCAATCAACCAATAATCTGGTAATAGAGTTACAGGTGGAATAGGGTGGGATTTGAACCATCTTTTATTCACGGGTTTGATATATGTATACCAATACAAATAAAAAGACGAATTAAATGGCTGTTTCAAATATTAAATGTACGCTTCGAAATTTTATTGTCGCGTCGAAAACTATGCTTTCGATCGATTTAACCGAGTTCATGTAGGACAGGAACTACGCGTGAACCTATTAATTCCGTAGCTTGCATGAGCTTTTCGTGAGGTAACGATGCGGGGTTCATCATGAAAGTAATGCGAGATATACCACCGAGGCCTTGACTGTGTCTGATGATTTTCTCTGTAACTTCTTCCGGATTGCCTATGAGTAGCGCGCCGTTGGGACCCCGCTGGGCTTCAAAATCCATACGGGTTATCGGAGGCCAGCCGCGTTCCTTTCCGATTTCGTTCATGCTGCGTGCATAGCCTGGAAAAAAGTCATCAACCGCCTTTTGAGTGCTCCCTGCTACATATCCAAGTGAATGTATCCCAACCTTCAGCTTATGTGGTAAATGGCCGGCCCTTTTTCCTGCCTCTCTGTAGAGATCTATTAATGGTTTGAAACTGCGAGTTTCGCCGCCGATAATTGCGACCATCAGTGGTAACCCTAGTAAGCCAGCCCTAACAAAAGATTCCGGAGTTCCACCCACGCCTATCCATATCGGCAGAGGCTCCTGCATCGGCCTTGGATAGATTCCCTGTCCAGTTAGAGGAGGTCGATATTTGCCGGACCAATGGACATGCTCATTGTCACGAACCTTTAAGAGCAAATCTATCTTCTCTGAAAAAAGGGAGTCGTAGTCATCCAACCTCAGGCCAAACAATGGGAATGCCTCTATGAATGAGCCGCGACCCACTACCATCTCCGCCCTACCTTGAGACAGGAGATCCAAAGTTGCGAATTCTTGGAACACCCTTACTGGATCGGCTGCACTCAATACCGTTACTGCACTGGTGAGGCGTATGCGTTTAGTTCGTGCTGCCGCCGCTCCCAGGATGACGGCTGGAGCAGAATCAAGGAATCCCTGACGGTGATGCTCGCCTACTCCAAATACGTCCAATCCAATTTGATCGGCCCGTTCAATTTGTTCAACCAATCTTTGCAAGCGTTCGGATGAGCTTACTGATTTCTTGGTATCATTATGAAAAGCCGCAAAACTGTCAATTCCTACTTGCATCTGAAATAAATCAAATAAAAATATTATTTAAATAAAGTAGTAGTTCATAGTTTAGTGGGCATGAATTGCCATACTTGATTGTCATAACCTCTCTTGTTTTCCTGTTATGTAAATATAGGGTACACAATGGAGGCATGGGATTTGAACCTTCTACTTGCATTCACGGGTTTATGAAGTATGTTATTTAATTTTCAATTATCGTGTTAGTCTAGTCATTTAAAATATTCTTAGGGAGCAGGGCCTGAACCCCTGTTGTAAAAACAGGGGATAATATAATAATAAATAATTTTAAAATAAATGATAAAAATGCCTGTAATTGAAATTACTATAAGCCAAGGAAGATCTGTAGAGCAGAAGAGAGAGTTGATCAAGGCGTTGACAAGAGAGACCGCTAGGATTATGCAAACACAAGAGGAAAAGGTAAGAATCTTGATCTATGAGATTTCCAAAGAGAATTGGGGAAACGGGGGAATTATAGGCGTGGATATGAAATAGAAAAAGAAAATCTAAATACCATTTCATCCCATTCTAATTCTATCATCTTTGTCGTGATTATAATGATTGTTAATGTGTATGGTAACTAATGCTCCAAACTTGTTTTTAGATAATCAAACTATGGACGAAGATTAGGACTTGAATCCATATAGTATACTCGCATATTCGTCTATTATACCTATTAACATAAAAAGAGAGAATAGGATTTGAACCATATATTTGCATTCAAGGATTTATGAAAATATATTCACCTAGTTCTCAATTATCATATTGGTATAGTCATTAATGCAGTTATCCAATAAATACAGGATTTAACCTTGATTCTCTAATTGGATCCTTCTAGTCTTTCTTTTTGATATATACAATTGAAAAGTAGTGTACAATGGATAAATTGCATTCTCTTGGCTGTCTTTTATAAAAATTTTACATCCTTCATTTAGATTAACTTGTGGTAGCAATAAAATCAAAAAATATCACCAATCTTCTTAATGTCTCTGTTTCGTTTGAGTGGACCTTATGGCATTTGAAACCAGTAAAGAGATCTAATTCCATTGAGTTGTAAGGCATTGTTGATATATCATTATTCTTGTGAACGTATATTAGTACCATAAGTGGACCGAGTGGGATGTGATTGAACAATGAATGGAAACCTAAACTAGTAAGTTTATCTGCATGACTAAGAAGGTTATTTGACATAATTCTACATTACATTTAAAAATTAACGTGAGTAAGGCTTTTGTTCAGATTTGTCGTTGCCCGATTACCTTATAAAATCCAAAATATTTACTGGTTATGCAAATAATTGAATAATTTATCAATGGTTGCAATAAATGCCCTAATGATCTGAATTATATAGTCTTCAGCCCATATTTTATGAAATGTATTTGGATTTATTCAATAAATGCCTAAATACATTAAATGCCAAATATTATGAGGAACTTTACTTCTTTTTCTATTCATTTGGGAATCCGGATATTCCATTAGATTGAGTAAATTTTATAGCATGGATATGGTTATCATTCGTATACATTTGGAAATTGCACTGAATTACCATATACGCCATAAATATTTCCAGTAGTAGTATCTAGGAAATTCCATGATTTGTTATCGATGTGTAATTTATTGAATCGATTTTGCTTTTTACCATCTAATTTATCGTATACCGCTTCTCCGATAATGATTTGATTTGGACTTGCAAACGATGTCATTTTTGTCGCAATATTAATTGTATATCCTAAAACATCCAAATGCGGCTCCTGCAATGTATTTGTATTATATTTTTTGTTACGGTCATTATTCAATGCATTTTCCTTTAGATTCTGTTCTTCAGCAATATCATATGTCTTTGTTTTGAACTCATATTGAACTACTGCATTTTCACCCACATCAATGCCAACTCTTATGCCTAATTCGGGATAGCCGTATTCTTCCAAAATAGGGTTTATGCCTTCATTTATGATCTTTACCATGGAATACCCGCAATTAACTGCATTAATACAGGGCAAATGCAAATTATCCTTTTCTGTGAAAAAGAAAGCTATTACCGCATCTCCTACATATTTAAGGACATAACCCCCGTATGCGTCTACAATAATAGACATTTCTTGGGTAAACGCTTGTATTATTGGAGCCAATCTCTTCAAGGGCAAATTCATAGAAAGCTTTGTAGAACTTACCAAATCAACATATAGAATTACAAGGTCTACATTGGTATTCACAAATTTCTCGAGCAGTCCATTGGAGCTTTCTAAAGGTATGCTGAACTTTGGCTCCACTTTTAATTCCCTCCATATTCTTTTTTGGGTTTCCTTTATCGCAGACTCCACATCAAAAACTGAGTCTAAATACATCATTCCTATTTTTGGTGTTAAGGATGCATCCATAACTGATTTTTCCTTTCTTTTGATGTCCTTCTGTCTATTTGTGAGTGTATCCATAACATCCACTGTGTTTATATCTAGCTGAGAGGCAATAACATCTGACGGAATGCCTGATTCGTAAAGATTGATAATAGTTTGATTTTGAAATAAATAATTATTGATATTATTGATACTCATAAGGACATATCTCGTTATCATTCCTATTATATTTTAGTACGTCATTAGATGAGGAGATAAATCGTATTGCTTTTTAAAAAATGAAAAAATCAAAAAAGTTGATTATATGGCTAATTGATTAATGCTTGGAGGTTGATGGGAGTGATACAACAGATTGAAAACAATTGATAACATTGAAACTTGGTTGAGAACATACAATAGGTTGACATATATTGCAAATTTTTAATAATAGGGGATAAATTGGAATTCAATTATTATATAATACTTGAACCGAATGTAGTCCAAAAATAGGGCATTCTTATTGGATAGGTTTAAGCAATTCCAATCAATATTTGAGATCATTATTAGTTTAAGTAAAAACTTAATTTATTCTAATAACTATGTTATTGAAGGATGTTTTATTTTCTTTTGTCTAGGGTATGCCAAAATAGATTAAAATTCTAACGTCATAACAAATGTATCATTAGCTGACTTGTAGCCCAACTTTTCATAGAATGGCTTATTCTTTTCTGAACAGTATAGTATTACTTTTTTGCATTGTTGTATTGTTTTGGCGTAATTAGTTACATGATCCACAATTTGCCGTCCAATTCCTAATCCTTCATAGTCCTTATTTATCGACACATCTTCGATATATCCTACTATCATACCTTTATTGATAAATTTAGGCTCTACAAGCAATGTTGTTGTTCCTACTATTTTATCGGTTACATCATCTTTTGCAATGAATGTTTTATGCAATGGATTTGATTTTATTTCTTTTAATATGTTTTTAGCAGTTTTATTATCAATGTCCGGAGAAAGTAAATTATCTAGGACCTCCAAAAACCCTCTATCTATATCCTCATTTTCTATTTCACGTATGGTTACCAAATACTAAGGGGATATATGGATATAGAATATTAATTTTGACAATACAGGGCTTTAAGTAGTCAGGATTCCTCTATTTGAACTAAGTCAGAATAGTTAACAAAATTATAGCCTTCTTTTTCTTTTAGATATTTTATCATTTCAATCTGATCTGCTAATGCACCGTCAGGATCATACGGAGGATGAATGGCCATCCTAAACAGTCCATATGACTCTCCACCAATATTAAACAAATGAGTGTAAAACTCTTTTTTATTCGGATCCAATATTTTTTTGTTTTTTTCTTTGTCTCCCTGTTGGTCCCAATTCATAACCGGGGAAATTATATACTTCTTGCCCCTCTTTATGAATTCTAAATCCGACCTTGCCTCTGCTATATCAAATTCATAATCCTTTAGTGCTTCTATAGCTTGGCGGCTCAAATACCATGCTGGTGGTATAAATGTTGAAGGTGTTGGCAGCTTTACTGAAGATAGGATATCTAAACCTTGTTTTATATCTTTTATTTCTTCCTCTTTTGATTGGGAATCAAAATCTTCCATTTTTCCATCTATTTGATGGTATAGCCCATGTAAAGTGAGTTCTATATTATCTGATTGTAGTAACGTAGATATTTGATTACAAAAAGCAGGGTTATCCTTCAAATTATGCTTTTTATTGTAATTCGGAACAATACTTAGATTGTATTTTACATTTAACTTGTTGAGTTCATCTGTTATTATTTGCAATTTTTCGGCGCATGAGGGGTTTACATCATGAATGGTAATAAGCGATAATTTCTTGTCTATCATTACAAAAAATGGATATAAATCATATTTATTGCTATTTTAGAAATTGTAAACCTATTAGCTAATTGCAATTTTCTTCAGTAGATACCAATCCAGACATTATAACGTAATTCGTCTGAATATTTAAGATTAGTGAAAGAATTCACAAGTAGGGCGCCGGGAGTGGGACTTGAACCCACGAGTCCAAGAGGACATCAGCTGTCTTATTTTTTTTTGTGTGATCTCGAGGCTGACCCCTTTTAGGGCCTTTGACGCTTACCTAGCTTCGGTACCCCGGCCTTTGACGCATTTCTAGATTCACTGTAATATCTTTTTAAACTTATGCTATTGCCCATTGGTTTTCCATGATTTAATTGAAAGGTTGTTTGGGGATGTTTTGCTTTTTTATTGCAAATGATCTAGTTCCTCACAAAGAGCCTATGTCCGATTTGCCTTCTGGTTTGGTTGGTTGGTTGGTTGGGTTTGGCTAGTTTCATTGGCATAAAAACCTCATTTTACAAAAAAAATTAATATCCTACAGTTTAACCTACTATCTTATGCTGGCAACAAACCCAAAAAACATTGTGGTAAGCACCAAGGATTTGTCGGTTTTGGATTTTTCCCTCATGTCGTTTATGTCCTATGAGCTAAAGAAAAGAATGTCTCCATATTTCAAGGTAGACTCATTTACGATGCCCGATCCCTTTCCAGTACAAGACGGCTTTAACTATTTTATTGTGGTTGAAAAATCAGACAACAACAGGGTGATTTCCTTTGTCGCAATAAAAAGCGACATGGACATTGCGGTATGGGACACAGTTTTGGGAAGGGACATGCTCAGGGTGGATTCGCCTCCGGAAGACATTTTGTCCCTAAAACAGGAGTTGCTGCCCAAAGAAAACGACAACTTTTACCCGTTTAGAAAGGACAGTTCGGTTGTAGGGTCCATCGCGTTTGCGTTTGAGATGTGCGGAAAAAAGGACATTCCCTCTGATTAATTAATTAAATCAGTTAAATTAAATTGTGTTTTGCCGCCTGCCTACCCCTTTTTTTATTTGTGCGTTATAACGTGATTAAGTGGCAGGGGCGTAGACAGTAGTTTTTTTGTCACAGTGCCACCGGATCCGTTATCTCCAGCCCCCCGTCTGCCAGTGTTTTTATTTTCATTTGCTGAAGAATCTCTTTGGCCCTTGCCATTCCCTCCCTTTCGATAATCTTCCTGGCGATGTTTGACTTGTACTTGGCTGTCCATTCCTGCCCGATTTTGTACTTTCCTGTCATGCTTTCTGGGTTTATTTTGAGCACCGTAAGGTGCTGTATGGATTTCATGCCTTCGGTTAATGGCGTGTATCCACCCTCCCCCTGATACTTTTGCATCATTGCGTTCATTGCGAACGCCTTTTCCCTGTTGTCTGTTACAATCGACGCCTTTCCCTTGATTACTATGCTGATGTATAGCGTGTCTGCAAAAGATGCGTCCGTTGGGTGAAAATAATATGACGGCAAAAAACAAACCTCCCTGTCGGCCTCAAAGCCAACCTTCGGGTTCCTTTTCAGGTTGTCCAGTTTTTCACCCCTGTGGTGGGAGTGCATGTAGATTGCGTGGCTGCCGGCAAAAACTTTGTCGTTTCTCAATCCCGATTCCCATTTATTTTTTTCCCCTTCTTCTCCCCCTCCATTTTGCTGATGCGCTAGTGCTGCTGCTGCTGTTTTGTCACCGCCATCACCTTCACCATCATCGCCTTTGTTAGGGTTGTTTCCCGAAAAATCAGGTGCGCACACAAAATTCATGGGTATTATTTGTGGGAACCCCTCAATGTCTATTGTGGATATCCTCCCAACGTTGTTCTCATTGAGAAACTGGACAATGCTTTTCATTTGCCCGATTTTGAACCTGGACGTCAGCTGCATGTTGTAGTTGTGTGTGGGGTAGTAACCTAAAAAAATTATTGGCCTTTATCCCGTTGTTCTACTTCTGCGAGGTTTCCTTCTTCTCCTGATCCTCCCCCTCCTCTTCTGCCGGGTTAACCCTTTCCTTTCTCGCCAGGACCAAAAGCATGACCCCAAACAGACCCAGTACAAGTGAAAGGCCTTGCGCCCCCCCATGGGGTATAAGAAGGTAATACGCAATGGAAAAGGAGAAGCAGATTAATGATTGGATAATGTATGTTATTGATTTCCTGACATTCTTTTTTTTTGTGATGAACCCTATTAAAAAAAATGCGATGCTGGGATAAATAACCAACAATATGTATTGATCTATGTCTATGCCATTGTGTGACATTTTAAACTGATTTTGTTTGTTAAAAAATAAATTTAAAAAATTTAACGGTATGATTTCTGTTTTCTTCTTCTTGCTCCCGGACCGCCGTATTTCTTTGATTCTGTTTGCCTTGGGTCTCCAGCCAACAAGTGCCTGTCAAAATCAATGATTTTCCTCTTTATCTCTTCCCTTACGCTTTTTGTGAATGGGTGCTCCCTTGGCTCTTTGGCTCCCTTTGTCTCGCCTGTGAGTGCTCGTGAAATGGCTACCGCACTTGCGAATGCTTGGCCCATAAAGCCCCCACCGTTTACGTGAACACTGACATCCACCCTGTCTCTCAATTCACCAATTATGTGAGCGGGTGTCAAAATCAGCTCCTTTGCAAGCTCTGGTTGAATGACCTCCGCTGGAATGTTGTTTATCCTTATTTTTCCATTGCCTTTGACTATTGTGGCAACAGCCCTGCATGTTTTCCTTTGTCCCGGATAAAGATCTGTCTTGTTCATCTAATTAAGCACTCCCTTCCATCCTATCTGTTTTGCTACATCACCCATCGATATATAAAATGATTCCTGCCTGGTGATTTTTGCGTCATCGAACGTTTGCATTGTTGAGTTTTTTAGCTCTTCGGGAACGCCTATGTATACCCTTAACCTCTTAAAGGACTGTATTCCGCTGGGCTTTCTCTTGGGAACCATTCCCCTGATCATCCTGGTGATTATTGTGTCGGGCCTTCTTGGGTGAAACGGGCCGTGGATTGGGTTTGTTGCTGATGATACCTCCAATTGCTTTTTGTAGCTCTCAATAACCTCATATTTGTTGCCAGACACCATGACCTTTTCAGAGTTGACCACCGAAACCCTGTTTCCCTGCAGCAATAGCTTTGACACCTTGGAGCATAGCCTTCCTGAGATGCAGTTTGTGCCGTCAACAACTATGAGCTTGTTTTGCTGGGGGCTTGACTCCTCTTTTTGCTGCTGCTGCTGCTTTTGTTCTTTTTTATCCAATTATCTTTACACCTTTTCCGTCAGGGTATCTGTCAATTAGTGATTGCAATGAGAGAACTTCTGTGCCAGATGCATTAAGTTTGCTTAATGCGGTTTCTGAAAATGAATATGCATAAACCGTTAGCTTGTGCCCTAAATTTCCATTCCCTAAAATTTTGCCTGGGACAAATATCACATCCCCATTATTAGTAACTTTGTTTAATTTTTCAATGTTAACCCTTCTCCTGTTTGATCTGGATTTTGAAAATTCTTTCTCTAAGGCTTTCCAAATCTGTGCCTTGTTGTTTTTGAACGCTTTGCGGAGCATCCATATTGTGTTATCTATTAAACTATCGTTAAACATTATCTGCCGTTCTACTTATAAGGGTTATACAGTACCAAATAAATTTACCTAGAGGTTGGTTATTGGTTTGACAGAGCTTATGTTTTCGCCAAAATTTTTGATGCTTGCGTTAAGCTTTTCGGCCGCGGCTATTATTATCTCTTCGGCAGTTAGCGCCCCGTTGGTTTCAATGGTCAGATAAATCTCGTTTTCATCTTCACCATACTTTACCACGGACATTGTAGCTGGCTGCCATTTTGCGTGATCCTTGCCAAGCCCCAACCTTGCGTATGCCTCGAACTTTATCTTTTGACCCGGAGCCAGTGTTATTATGGGTATTTCTTGGTTAACCGGTTTAACAAAGTCGTCCTCCGAAACTAGTTCAGACGTGGTAACTGTTTTGGTCTTGTCTTTGGCTTCTGCATCAAGTTGCAGCAATACCCTGCAATTTGTGCATCCCAATGTGGTTTTGCAACTGCACTCGTTGGGTAGGTAAAACCTTTTTAAATCCGTTCTTAATGGAATGAGCCCCAGTCTGTGGGCAACGGCTTCATCGTGCATAACTGATGAATTTTCCAAAATGACTACATCATCAATGGCAAAAGTGGGTACTTCACTTATTGATAACCGCCTTAATGCGTTTACATATTGGCGCGGTACATTGTTAAATTTAACGGTTATTCTTTCATCCTGTTTCTCAATAACCTTTAAATCTATTGAGATCAAATCAGATTATTTTATTCTATTGTATATTAAAAATGTAGTGAATCAAGAAATTGCTCTGTAAAGTTAAGGATTTTGCATAATGTTTTTAATCAGATGAATTTGGTTTTGTATCTTGCTATACAAACTATTTTGGGAAAGTGAACTTAATTTTAGTGTTCAAATCGAATTTTTGTTTGACCCTTATGATCAAAATGTTTTGTGGAAATAATTTTTTCTTAACTTTACAGAACCCAAAAAATATTATAGTATATTAATATATCACAAATAAATTTCCTATATTATGGGCGATTCCAAGAGTACCACTGTTAAATTAATTGTAGGTAATGATAAGTTTGAGATATTGGTGAAACCTGATCTTGCGCTTGAATACAAGTTAGGCAAGAGAAGTGATCTTTCCTCTATCCTGATTTCAGATGAGATCTACTCTGATGCTAATAAGGGTTCAAGGGTAAGTGATGAAAAACTAAATAAACACTTCAAGACCACCAACTCCAATGAGGTTATAAAACAAATTTTACTTAAAGGGGAGTTGAACCTCACCACAGACCAAAGGAGAAAAATGGTTGAAGAGAAAAGAAAACAGATAATTCAGTATATAAATAAAAACTTTGTAGATCCAAAAACCAAGCTGCCCCATCCCATCCCCCGAATAGAGAACGGCTTGCAAGATGTCAGGGTGGTTATCGATCCCTTTAAAAAACCAGAAGACCAAATAAAATCTGTTGTTGATGCACTTAGAAAAATTCTTCCTTTGGCGTCTGAAATGGTGCAGTTAACCATTAGCATACCAAAATCCTCTGCGTCTAATAGTTATAATTTTCTGAAATCGTCCGGGTTTCTAAAGTCTGAGGAATGGCTCTCTGACGGATCATTAAAGGCAAGAATAGAGATAAACGCTGGCATGAAAGGGAATTTTCTTGATCGTATAGGCTCATTAACCAAAGGCTCGGCACAGGTTAAAGAGTAATGGACTGACAGATTATATTATAGAACAATTTCTAAATAATTAGATATAGAATATGAAATCATCATCACATTATGCGTATCTTATGTTATTGGAGGTAGTTATTTTTTAGTATGCAGGAGATTAAGAAAAGGTATGTTATACCTGGAGATAAAATCGTGGAAGGTAACTATAGGCCTTTGATGAATGTTATTAAAAATGGTAATTATTTAATCTCTACAAGAGTTGGAATTGCAGAGGCAGGCAAAGAAGGCGTAAAAGTCATACCTTTGTCTGGTGTGTATATCCCCCGAGTCAATGACTTGGTAATAGGAAAAGTTGTTGATCGCTCCTCTTTGTCTTGGGATATTGATATCAACTCCTGCTTTTTTGCCCACCTGCCTGCACAGGATGTTTTTGGAAGGGATTTCTCCCCCGCAAGGGATGACATGGGAAGGCAGCTTAGTATCGGTGACTTGATTATTGCCCGAATCGTCTCTTTTGACCGAACCAGGGACCCGATGCTGACAGTTCAGGATAAGGATCTAGGAAAAATCCCCTATGGGGAGTTTATCAAAATTTCCCCTACCCGTGTTCCACGGCTAATTGGCAAAAGGGGTTCTATGATTCAAACTATAGAGCAAGCAACACTAACCCGAGTGATAATAGGTCAGAATGGTATTGTAGTTGTCACTGGAAGAGACATTGATGGTTTGAGTTTGGCAGTCAAGGCCATAAAAATGGTAGAGGAGGAATCTCACACTAATAACCTTACTCAAAAAGTTAAAACATTGTTAAATGTGCAAGATCCTGTGGAATTAGAAAAATCTGAGAACATAAACATCTCTTCTGGTGACGGTATTGATCCTACGCCTTCTCAGGCATCCAATTTTCAATCAAACTCCTCTTCCGGTTTGCCATCCGGCGTTGATTCGGCAACTGGGGAGCAACAGCCACAACAGCCAACCACGGAGCCGGAGCAACAGCCACAACAGCCAACCACGGAGCCGGAGCAACAGCCACAACAGCCAACCACGGAGCCGGAGCAACAGCCACAACAGCCAACCACGGAGCCGGAGCAACAGCCACAACAGCCAACCACGGAGCCGGAGCAACAGCCACAACAGCCAACCACGGAGCCGGAGCAACAGCCACAACAGCCAACCACGGAGCCGGAGCAACAGCCACAACAGCCAACCACGGAGCCGGAGCAACAGCCACAACAACAAAATTCATCGAATGAAGATCCCTCAAATGCTTCAATAATCGATGAAGGGCAATCGGAAAGTCAGCTTTCTAACAATTTGATCAATACAGAGCAAAAGGAAAAAAAACACGATTTGATAAGTGAGGAGGATGCATAAAAATTGAATGAATTAGTATTAATAGATCAAAATGGAAAACGATCCGATAACCGTGGAATAGATGACTTAAGGCAGATCAAGATCGCTGTAGGTGTGCTTAAGAATGCTGACGGTTCCGCATATATTGAATTTGGAAAAAATAAAATAATTGTTGCTGTATATGGACCGCGAGAGGTTCACCCAAAACATATGGCTCTCCCAGACCGTTGTGTTTTAAGGTGCAGATATCACATGTCGCCTTTTTCAACCGATACTAGAAAAAACCCTGCTCCATCCCGAAGGGAGGTGGAAATATCCAAAGTGATACGGGAGTCCTTGGAGCCATCATTGATATTGAGTGATTATCCTCGTGCAGTTATTGATGTTTTTGTGGAGGTTTTACAAGCAGATGGCGGCTCAAGGTGTGCCGGTATTATCGCCGCGTCTGTGGCACTGGCCGATGCAGGAATTAATATGCGTGATTTGGTGTCTGCATGCGCAGCAGGGCGTTTGGGGGACAATATCGTATTGGATATTAATGACTTGGAAGATAAGGAGGGTGATGCAGATATGCCGGTTGCGTATCTACCTAACATGGATCAAGTCACATTGCTTCAACTCGATGGAAAATTGTCCCCAACTCAATTCAATGAATGCTTGAGTAAGGCAATTCATGGTTGTAAATTGGTGCATGAAATACAAAAAGAGGCACTAATGAAAAAATATTTTGGCAATGAAACGGAGTTGAGGGAAGAAGCATGAGCTCATCAAAACGTTCTACAATAATAGTTGAGCAGTTGCGTAAACAACAAATGCTAGAAGCTTTGTCTAGGGGGAAAAGATTGGATGGTCGCAATTTTGAATCTTATAGGGATTTAGAAATCGAAATAGGTATTATAGATAAAGCTAACGGTTCTGCAAAAGTAAAATTGGGTAATACTGAAGTCTTGGCTGGCGTTAAAGTTGAAACGGGTGAGCCGTTTGAGGGCTTGGAAAACAAAGGCGCGTTGATAATGTCTGCAGAGGTGCTGCCCACAGCTTCGTCTCATGTGGAGCCTGGGCCACCTGACGAGGAGGCAATAGAATTGTCTAGAGTGGTTGATAGGGGCATAAGGGAATCCCAAATGCTTGACTTGAGCAAATTAGCTTTGATTCCGGGAAAAATAGTTTATACCATTTTTGTTGATTGCAGCATTATTAACAGCGATGGTAACTTGTTGGATGCGACTTCCTATGCTGTGGTTGCTGCCCTCTTAACATCCAAGTTCCCTGTTTTTGAGGTTCAAAACGATAAGGTTGTCGATACTGGAAATGTCATGCCCCCTCCACTAACCACCATTCCTATTTCTGTTACAGCTGTCAGAATAGGTGACTCGGTTTTGCTTGATCCAACTATGGAGGAGGAGGCTTGCATGGATGCGCGAATAACCATTACTACACAATCAGACGGAAGCCTGGTGGCAATACAAAAAGGCTATACCGGCCCTTTCACAATAAACCAAATTATCCAGGCCGTTGAAACAGCAAGAAATAAAGGAGAGGAAAATCGCTCTAAAATAAAGGGGTTGAATGGATCTGGCTAAAAGAAGAAAGGGGTCTACTGCATTAAAGGGTCTTGGTGTAAAATTCGGCGCTACGGTACGAAAAAGGTATGGTAAGGTCTACAGAACATTAAAACTAAAGAGAAGGTGCCCTAGCTGTACTTCACTAAAATTTCGGAGAATAGCGATTGGAATTTGGCAATGCAATAAGTGTGAATATAAAGTTGCGGGAGGCGCCTACGATATTAACCTTGGAAAGCTACAACGCTAATTTCTGCATTTTTTTCAACGATCCATATGATTCTAGTTTATGTTTAAAAAACGACTCGATCGAAAACCAAGACAAATTTAAAAAATTATTGAATGCCATTTACGTTGCTTTAAAGGGCGATATTTATTCTTCTCCTGATTTTGGCACTACTGTAAATGTTTCCATGGTGAATCATCGTATTGTGCTTTGCATATCCGGTAGTGATCAATCCAAGTTTCGTGCTTCTATTTTGTCTTTTTTAAGAATGATAGATCTTGTTTGTACAACCCTTTTTATCAATAGCTGATTAATTTGCGATGGGTGCTGCTATCATAACAATTTTTATCTTGGTATTTATTTAATACTTTATACAATGAGTGAACAAGAGCTTCCCCCATGGCTAAAAGAACAACTTGCTAGACTACAACAGTTGCAGCAGAATCTTCAGGCAATAATGATGCAAAAACAGCAAGTAGAGATAGAAAAAGTTGAAACAGAAAGAGCTTTGGATGAGTTAAAAAAAACAACATCTGATGACACAGTCTATAAACTTGCTGGCCCACTATTAGTAAAATCAAATCGTGATGAACTAATAAAAGAGCTGGATGAAAAAAAAGAGTTATCCAATACTAGGGTCGTGGTGCTGGGCAAACAAGAATCAAGAGTAAAAGAAAACCTGAAAGAAGTGGAGCACAAAATCAATCAAATGGTGCAAATGGCACAAGCAGGGTCATCGCCCTCCTCCTCCTCCTCATCCACCAATAATCCGTTTGGCCCGTCATCCACCAATAATCCGTTTGGCCAATCACAACCAAAATAATGTTTGCTGTCTAATTGTTTGTTTGTTTTTTGGGCATTGTCCCTTTTTCTTAATCTTAATTAAGAATATGTTTTCTTTTTATTGTGTCATTGACTGTCCGTATTGTTGCTGACGAAAGAGAAAAAAATAGCCAGGTCCCTAATTTGCTTAAAATTATGGGGGTTTTTGTGGATTATGAGCAATTGGCGGTTGGGGATTATATTGTATCGTCTGAAACAGTAATTGAGAGAAAAACAGTTTATGATTTGATAAGTTCTGTTTATGATGGGCGCCTTTTTGTACAGTGTTCAGATCTAGTTAACCACTATTCAAAACCTCTTGTGCTTATCGAGGGCAATATTACGGACCTGGACAGCAGGGAAAAAACAGATCCTGACTCTAAATTAATTGTAGACAAGGTACGTGTGGCTTATGATACTTTGATGAAAATAGCACTGGATTTCCGGATACCGATTTTGTATACCCCTTCAATATATTATACCGCTGAATTATTGGTGCATTTGGCGTCCAATCGCTTTAAGGATAAAGATGATGGCCCTCTTTTAAAAAAAATAAAAAAGTCAAATCCATTTTACATCCAACAGCTGTATGTTCTCACCTCATTACCCGGGATAGGGACAAAATTGGCCACAAGGCTATTGGACAAGTTTCATTCACCTAAAAACGTGTTAAACGCGTCAATGGCGGAGCTTGCGCGGGTGCCGGGTTTAGGTAACATGCGGGCAGAAAAAATTAAAAAGATACTGGACACCTGCGCATCTGGTGGTTTTTTAAATAACGCGCAAACTAGGTTGGTTGTTAATACCAACGATGATGATTTAGGCTCCGGCGATGGTGGCGGTGGAGGTGAGGCTGTTGCCTCAAATAGGGGATAGAGTCTTGTTTTTGATGTCATTCAAAAGTGGTAGAGGGATATTGGTATTGTGGAGGTAGTAGTGGTTGCAGCGGTGGTTAAATATTTGAGTAAAAATCGAATTTTTGTCCGTTTTTGCAGGCAAAGTTATTGTTGCCTTTCTTTCAGGTTTTCAAATGCCGATACTAGTTTGTCATTTATCTCTCTGGTCCCGATTGTTGCTCGTAATGCTCCTTTGTAATTTCCTATGTTTCCAAAATACTTGATTAGTATCCTTTCATGAGTCAATAGGTCCTTTATTTTATCAAGGTGATTGAATGTTTGAAGGAAAAAGAAGTTGGCGTCAGGACTGTATGTTGCAATCTCTTTTATTTGGTTTAGCCTATCATACATCCTGCATCTCTCTTGCTTTATGACTTCTATGCTCCTTTTGATTATCGCGATATTTTCTAGCGCCTCTATTGCTAATTGCATGGAGAAACTGCTTAATGGATATGGCAGCTGTATGAATTGGTTAAAAATATTTATAATCTCTTCAGCAGCTAAAATATAGCCAATTCTTGCGCCAGCTAAACCAAATGCTTTTGAAAAGGTTCTCATTACAATCAGGTTGTTATATCTGTTTACAAGATTTGATAAAGAATAGCCTGCAAATTCCACATATGCTTCATCTATGATTATCAGCTTGTATTTTGAAACTTCGATCAAATTGATTATATCCTCAATTTTAAACTGGTTGCCTGTGGGGTTATTTGGGGATGCTATGTATATTATGTCCCTGTCTTTGGATTCACTGATAAATAAATCAAAATCCAAAGAGTTGTTTGAGGGTGACAGGTTGATTAGTTTGATGGGTATTTTGTGCATATTGCACCTGTCTATGAAATAGGAAAAAGTAGGGTTGATTGTAATCGCGCTTTTCTCTTTACAAATGGTCGACAACAACAGATCCATTATCTGATCTGAACCACTTCCTATCCCTACATTTTTTGTATCTGTATTGGCGTATTTTGCTATTTTGCCAAATAACAAATCAAAATGCTTTAGTGGGTATTCCCTAAGGTCATTGTCAGAAAGTGATTTTAATGCTATCGCTCTGATGAATTTTTTTTCTAATACGGTGTTTTCATTGGAGTCTAGCTTGTGGTAATCCTGTAGGCTTCCGGGTCTTTTATAAGGGCTGTAATCCTTAATGCGCAATAACTCTTTACTTAACCAGTCCATTATTTTATCCTTCCAATAGCCGCCTCATAGTGGTTGGATAGCCCTTCCATCAATGTTATTTCTCTTAGCATTGGGGTAATTTTTTCAAGCGTTAGCCTATTGCCTATCTCCACAAAGTTAACTATTTTGACAAAGTCCAAAACAGACAAAGATGATCGGGACTTTGCAAACTTGTATGTTGGCAGCACGTGGTTTGAGCCCAGGCAATAATCGCTGACAGATGAGGGGGTGTAATTCCCCATTAGTATTAAACCTGCATTGCTTATTTCTTTTACAATTTCGCTTTCATTATTTGCTAGTATTTCAAGGTGTTCGGGGGCAAATTCATTGATGAACTCTACTATCTTTTTATTGTTGTCGCATATGGCGATAAAGCCGTTTTGGTTTAAACTCTTTTCTACTATTTCTTTTCTGCAGATGTTTCCAAAACTGATGGTTTTGTCTACTTCTTCAATTATTCTTTTTGCAATTGCATTTGAATTTGTTACCACACCGCATATGGTATCCTCGCTGTGCTCTGCTTGGGAGATCAAATCCAGTGCAATTATTTGTGGATCGGTTTTTTCATTTGCATAAATCAATAGTTCCGTTGGTCCAGCTATCATGTCAATTGCTGTGTCTTTTGACACTATTGATTTAGCTACTGAAACATATACTCCTCCGGGACCTACAATTTTATCCACCCTCTTGATGGTTTTTGTACCGTATGCCAATGCCGCAATTCCATGGGCCCCGCCAACCTTGTAAAACTCATCAACCCCGCATATGTCTGCAGCAACCAGGGTAAACGGATCGATCTTTCCATTTTTCATGGGTGGTGATATGGCTACTATTTGTTTAACCCCGGCCACCTTTGCTGGTATCGCGCACATTACAACCGTGCTTGGATACCTGGCTTTTCCGCCGGGAATATAGCAGCCTACCCTTGAAATTGGTGTTACTTTCTTGTTTATCCTTACATCTCCATCATGGTCTCCATCATGGTCTCCACCAGAATCTGTTTCCATGTTTTTAAGGTTGTTCATTATGTGCTGCTCGCTTTTCTCCAGCTTTGATTTCATAAACTTTATGGTGTCTATCTGGCTTGAAGTCACGCTCAGGTAGGCTTCTTTTACCTCATTTTCTGTAACTGCAAAAGAATCTATTTTTACGTTATCAAATTTTTCAATAAATCTTAATAGTGCCACATCCCCTTCTTTTTTAATCTCATCGATAATTGATATTGCGTTTTTTGTAGGATTTGCTAAATCCTTGTTCCATGCTCTTTCCCTTAATTTGTTGGCGTCGTTTGTTGGTTCCTTAACATCAATGATGTCAATCAATCTTTATCATCGTCATCCATAATGATGTTGTCTAACGATAAAATTTGACTGGGTTCTAGTGTGACCAAACCCTGTGCGATTTTCCTAATGTTTGGGATAAGTCTGATGTAGTCTTGTTTGTTTATTATTGTGTTAACGCCATACCAGCCCTCTTTGCTTAGGTTGCTAACTGTCGGGCCTTTTAAAGATGGAAGGATATTTAATAGCTCATCTAGGTTTTCTTTATTCACATTTACAAATATGTGCAATTTCTTTCTTGCCTCCACCGCCCCTCTTAATAGCACAATCATGTCTGATATTTTCTCCCTTTTTACGGGATCCTTTAGTGAGTCTTTATTTGCAATAAACACCGCAGTAGATTCCATTACCTGGTCTATGATCTTTAAGTTGTTTTGAATCAGTGTGGTACCAGTTTCTGTGATGTCAAATATGGCCTCTACATCTTCTGGGGGTTTGGCCTCTGTAGCCCCAAACGATAAAAATATCTCTACATTTTTGTTGTTTCCCATTCTGAACCATGGGGTAATAATTGTGGGCTCCAAATCTCCATAATGTTTTTTATAGCTCTGCTTTGATTTGATGTATTTGGAGGCAGACTTGAGATATTCTGTTGAGAATCGCAATATCTTGCCGCTCTCTGCAAAATGTGCAATCATTTCGTCAAGGTTGTTGAATTCAAAAGACTCTGGGATTGCTATAACCTGCTTGACTTTGCCATACTCTAAATCCAGTAATATTTTGATGTCGGCATCTGTTTCTTTTATCCAGTCCCTGCCTGTTATTCCAACATCATAAAACTTTTCTTGAACATAGGTGGGTATTTCCTGTGGCCTTAAAATTTTAACTTCTATATCCGGGTCAGATATTTTAACTCTATATACCCTGCCCCTTCCACTAATACTTCCCTGCCAAGCTTGTTCTATGATTTTAAATGTCGCCTCCTCTATGCTGCCTTTGGGCACTACAAACTTTACAATACCCATATTTGTTACCTATGTCAAATATGGTACTTGTCGTGTTGTTTATTTGTTTTATTGATGCTCTCCATAATTTCTTTGGCCCTTGACACCGATATCCTTCCCTCCTTGATCATCTGCTTGGAAACCTCCTCTACCTGTTCATTTGATGCTCCTTCTCCTGCTGCTATTTTTACAATGTTTTTTGAGTGGAGTTTCATGTGCCCTTTTTGAATCCCTTCGTCAGATAGTGCTCTAATTGCTGAAAAATTCTGTGCCAGCCCTGCCGCAGCTATTATCATTGCTAGCTCTTGTGAGCTTGAAATGTCAAGTATTTTTATGCATGCCTTTACTAGTGGATGTGTATTTGTAATTCCACCAACTATTCCTACTGCGAGAGGTATTTCTATTTCACCCACCAAATCCCCATTTGGGTTTTTATACCATTTGGTTAACGATCTGTATTGGCCGTCCCTGCAAGCGTACGCATGACATCCGGCCTCGATTGCCCTGAAATCTTGCCCTGTAGCTATTGCTACGCTGTCAATTCCGTTCATAATCCCCTTGTTGTGGGTTACTGCCCTGTAAGTGTCTGAATAAGCGAAAGCATACGAAAACAGAATCCTTTTTAAGACTCTGTCCCCACCAATTGATTCTTTTGGGAAAATTCCTTTACATCTTACCAAACGATTTGTTGAGTAGTTTGATAATATTTTTAATATTACCTGACCGCCAGTTAATGCCTCTATTTCTGGGGCAGTGACTTCACACATGGTGTTTACAATATTTGCCCCCATTGCATCCTTTGTGTCTACATAAATTTCTATTATTATCATTGGTCCAAGGTTGTTGATGCTTTCATCATTAACCTGCTTCACCTGAATGTCTATGCATCTGGCAAATTTGCTTTTAGTGTTTGCTAGCTTTATTAATTTGGGTTTGTTTTCCTCGATTGTTTTTATTATTTTGTCTATTTTGTTGTTGCTGTTGCTGCTGTCAAAGGAAACCAGTTGGATCTGGCCTATCATTATTGATTTGTCTGCATTAGCTTTAAAACCCCCTGCATTCTTGGCTATTTTTGCGGCATTGCTTGATGCCGCTATGACAGAGGGCTCTTCAATTGCCATTGGTATTAAATATTCCTTACCGTTAATAACAAAATTGTTTGCTATCCCTAAGGGTATCTGAAAAACCCCAATCGCATTTTCTACCATATTGTTAATCTCATCAAAGTTAAAAATTGATGTATTGTTGAACAATGCAATTTCCTTGTCATCCAGCTTTGTTTTGTTTTTGATGAGTTCAAGTCTCTCTTTCTGGTTCATGTTCCTGAATTTTTTTCCTATTGGATTAGTAGTCATTTTTGTTTATTTTAAGAATCTTGTCCGATCCTGAACCCTGAAAGAACTCTTTGTTGCCGGTTGTTATGTACAGTGATCCATCTTTGTCCTCTATCACATCTTTTAACTTTCCATATCCTGTTAATATTGTTGCTTGATCCTTTGAATAAAGGTCAATTGCCCTTAAATGCTCACCTTTTAACGTGGCGACTATTAGTTTGCCCTCATAACCAAGCTTTTTGGAGTGGCTTATTGTCATTCCTGCCGGATAGATTGAAGGGGTGAAGCAAAACTCTGGTTTAACAAATTGGGATCTTTCCAGGTTCCCGCATTCTTCAATAGGCCATCCGTAATTTTGCCCGGGTTTGATAATGTTGATCTCGTCGTTTCCTATCCTTCCAGCCTCACTTGCGTATAGTACCCTGTTATCAAAATCCCATGCCAGGCCAACAACATTTCTGTGTCCATATGAGTAAACCGTGGAGTTTTTGAAGGGATTGTCCTGAGGAATTGTCCCGTCATCGTTAATCCTAAGAATTTTTCCCCTCAGGCTTGAGAGATCCTGGGATGATTCGGGTATTGTGTTGTCTCCAACTGATGCATACAGTTTTCCGTCTGGGCCAAACTTTAATACTCCTCCGTTGTGCAGCTGAAAAGCCGGAATCTTGTCCATTATTGTTTTGTTTTCAGTTATTGTGCTGTTTTTTTCCTGTAGTCTCACTATTTTGTTGAATACTTTTGTGTCGTTTTTTGTACGAATAATAAATATAAAAATAGCTGTTCACATCAAATTTGGGATGCAAAGCTAGGCCTAGCAGCCCGGCGCCCTCGTTAAAATAATTGTCATTTAGTCTGTATTTGTTGAGTATAGTTCCATTGTTGTCAAGAAGCAATATGTTTCCTTTTTGTTCTGTTACCAATAACTTACCATCAGGCAAAATGCCTGCGCCTGTGGGAAAGTCAAGGCTGTCTGATATCACCTTTATTGGTGAGTCTTTTTTTTCATTTGGTGGAGTTGGCAATAGTATTGTGGTGTCTGAAGGCGAATTTTTTATTGTTATTATGCTTATCGCTATTATTAAAATTCCAATTATCACTGCGGTGGATTTTTTCATAATGTTAAGGGGTTACAAAAGGGTTTTAAGTTATTACAAAACACTACTTATGATGATTAGTATGGTGAATTTAATGCGAAAAGAAGTTCCTACTCTTTCATTAGACGATTTTGTTTCAAAGGCTATTAATTTGATGTATATCCATTCCATCAAACAAATTCCAGTTGTTGATTTAAATAACAAATACCGTGGAATAATTTACTATAAGGATTTTATTAATGCCCATTTTCAACCTTCATCAAAAATCAAACATTTTATATCTA
Organism: uncultured Nitrososphaeraceae archaeon; assembly: GCA_963779615.1. Taxonomy (GTDB): domain Archaea; phylum Thermoproteota; class Nitrososphaeria; order Nitrososphaerales; family Nitrososphaeraceae; genus Nitrosocosmicus. The sequence continues at coordinate 388,918 of CAVZZA010000001.1, read as the reverse complement.
ATGACGCTCACATTTTAAAACCCAGTGATGATTTGCAAACTTGTATTAATTACATGATCAACACTGGAAAAACCGGCCTTCCTGTTGTGGATAAGGAAGAATTTGTAGGCCTTGTTATTGATAAGGACCTCGTATTGAACGTGGATCTGGGGAACCTAAAAGTCAATGATATAATGTCCAGCCCTGTGGTTATAGATGAGAATTCAGATTTGGACAATGCGCTAAATTTGATGAGAAAAAACAATGTTTCTAGGTTGCCTGTTGCAAATAACAGTCATTCAGGTATTGTTGGCGTTGTCTCTTTACTTGACATTCTGAAAATCCTGTCAATTCCAAATGAAAAAGATTCACAAAACCCTGGATTCAAAGGGAAACCAAAATCGGGATCTGTTCTTATAAAGGATATAGTAAGGGATGCCGTAACCATTGAAACCGGCTCTGATGTTAAAAATATACTTAATAGTTTTAAAAATAATGACGAATTGATAATAGTTTCCAATAATAAACCTGTGGGTATCATTACCTCAAAAGACATATTGGAGATATCCATTTCAAAAAAAACCGATTCTATAGTCTATACTGCCAATTTTGATGACGAGAATATCCGTAGCGAAATATCCCATAAAATGGGGAGATTCATTAAAAAAATAGAAGGGAAACTGGACAATATACAGTCTGTTGTAATCTATTTTGAGAAGCATAAAACGTTATGCTCAATTAGGACCAGGCTAATTACAAAAGACCAAGTCATTCATGCGCATTCTGATGATTATGATCCGTTAAAAGCCTTTAAATTTGTTCTTGAGAAATTAGAAAGACAGATTACAGAGTTGCATTCAAAGAATGTAGAAAATAAGTTTAAAGACAAACAATATTAGCGCAGATGAGGAGATTTGAACTCCTGCTCGCCATACGGCGAATCGGCTTACTTTTAACCAACCTTGATGTTGACTCAAGGCCGACGCAATATTGTGGTCCTAGTTCTTTGACTTAGGATGACCACTCTGCCACATCTGCACCAAATTTACTTGGGGTTTCCCTCTATTATATTTTCACACTCACTCAATGGAAGCCCTCCAGGGGGTAATCGACCTGCAGCGAAAACATGTAAAATAATTAACTGAATGTGTGTTATGGAACTCATTTTTCCATCCATGCATAAAAATAGCCTAAGTCGGTGATGCTGGTGGGTGGTAAAATATAAAATACAAAAACTGGATGTTCCTAAAGATTGGGGAATGAAAGAACCAAGAAAAACTATGTGGTAGATAAGCATACCCTGCAAACTCGAAATATCGGCCTCAAATACAGCGACCTGATTTGTTTATAATATCTTAAAAAGGGGGAGGGAGGGGGTATTGCATAAATAGTTATGTTTTGTGTTTTAGAGGGCATGTTGAAAATAAAGTAAAAAGTTAGGTTTACTCTCAAACCGGGCCGCCGCCCAGTCTATAGTCATTTTACTAATTTTTATAGTTGTTATTTCTTTGTTATCAGAGAAATGATCCCTATAAACAAACCTTGGCTAGGTGATGAAGAAAAACAAGAGGTGTTGGATATACTTGCAGAAAATGCGTTAACTTCTCCTGCTAATGTTGGGGGGAAAAGAGTCCAGGAGTTTGAAAATGTTTTGCAATCGTACCTTGATGTAAGGCATGTAGTTGCTGTTAATTCTGGAACCTCTGCCCTGCATGCGTCTTTGTTGTCTATTGATATAAAACAAGGAGACGAGGTTATTCTGCCCTCTTTTACTTTTGTTGCCACTGCAAATTCTGTGATTGCTGCTGGTGCCAAACCGGTTTTTGCTGATATTAATGGACAGGATTACACTGTTGATGTTGCTGATGTGGAAAAGAGGATTAATGACCGCACTAAAGCCATCATTCCGGTTCACCTTTATGGTCACCCTTCAAATATGAGTGAAATTAATTCTGTTGCGAGAGAACATTCCTTATGTGTGATAGAAGATGCCTGTCAGTCTTTGGGATCTACCTATTTCCAAAAACAAACGGGAGCCTTTGGTGACATTGGCTGTTTTAGTTTTTATGCAAGCAAGGTGATTACAACAGGGGAAGGAGGGGCCATTGTTACCAATAATGATAATTTGGCAGAAAAATTAAAAATGATCCGAAATCATGGCATGGTTCACGGATATGACACTGCGTTATTCGGTCTAAATTTGAGATTGCCTGAATTGAGCGCCGGTATTGGAAAAATCCAGATGGGAAAATTAGATAAAATGCTACAGATGAGAAGAAATAACGCAGAAGTTTTGTTCGATGGATTAAAAAAACTTGAACAAGTAAAGTCTGTTGTTAATTTGCCAACGGAAACCATGGATAAAAAATTTAATTGGTATTTGTTTACCGTTGGTTTTAATAACGAAAACCAGAGGGAAATCGTTAAGGATCGTCTTATTAACGAGGGGATTGGCGCTACGGTATATTATGATCCCCCTGTACATAAAACACCATACTACAAAAATCTCCAGTCTTTTTCCAATGATGGCACATTACCAAATACTGACTGGGCTTGCCATCATGCTTTGTCATTGCCTGTTCACCCTTTGGTAACCGAAAACGATCTGCATAAAATTTTAAAGGTATTTGGAACTTGCTTGTGATTTTTTTAAGAAATCATTATTGTTTTTGACAAGATTGATATGTCTAATCTTTTAAAACACAATATTAGATCTATTGCATTATTAGAAACAAACTGTCCGTCTAGTGTGGTGTAGTGTAGGTTTCTAGATACGATGATCCATTGTTCTATAGTTTACTAGGCCTGACACGATGTCTGATGCCTGTTGTATTTTATTAGTCTGCTTCTAAATATGTCTGCAAGAATCCTGCAATTCTTTATCTTGCAGATAGCATGCCCTATTGCTATCCTTCTTTTAGAATGGCTTTTGTTGTAGTCTTTTTCCTCTTGAGGCAATCCTGTGTTTCGTTTCTTTTTGTTTGGCGGGGATGATATTTGCTCTGGAAAGCCTCTCCCCCTCCAAGGTGTCCAAGGTCAAACACGCTGGCAAATTGTTTGGGGGTTACAGTGACTCATGAATGTCATAGCCATGCCTTCTTCCTTTCTTGTGGCTTGCTTTGTGAATGATTATGCCCTGGTCGTTGACCATAATCTGTGTCTTAACGGTATGCATTTTCCTCTTGCCAGAATAGTATGTCTTCCTTCTCCTCCTGTTTTCAGGCCTTGGTATCTGCTGTTCTGTGCAGTCTGTGAAGGCTATAAAGCCCGGGAAATGCCTTTCAGCCTCTTGGGGTGTACGCAGCCTTTTTGTTACCTTGCACATCTTTCTGAGGTGTTGGTGCACACTCCCTTCCCAGCGACTTTCAATCTTTTGAATGTCTCTGCAAATGTTGCTCTGATCAAGATCAAAGAGAAAGCCGGCCAAAGTGTGGGTTATGCAAAGACGGTAGTAGACCAAAAGCATCAGAAACCTATTCTCTAGGTAAAGTTTAAAAGATCTTCCGGCACCAATGTATCTTTTTCGACCTTTTATTTTGGATAAGCGCTGTACCTCGTGATTTTCATATTTTCTTTCTATCTTGCTGTAGATATTATCAAACTCTTCTACTGTGAGACCGGTGAATGACTTGAAAAGTAATGGTTTTTTGGATAATCTCTCGTATGAAAGCAAAGAGAGAACAGGATAATGGAGAACTAATGGTCATAAAGCTGTTTGCGAGTAATTATGCAAGAGATCTAATGATGACCATAAATTTGTTTAGGGTCAATTATGCAAGAGATCTATTATATATGTGATCTTTGAACGGATTTATGTAATGACTTTGACCGTCGAAAGAGATGAACTGCTTTCTAGGCAATTTTACCTTGTTGTTTTTTATATTTGCGCAACAATAATGGCTGTGATTACATTTTATTCCATTTACGTGAGTTTAAATGAGTATTTGGATACTGGGAATGTAATAATTGGTGAGGTTTTGGTCAATACAGAAGTTCCTGTTAAGGGGCTTGCTAAACTAGTAACGTATCTGATGATTACATCTGTTGTGGGCTGGTATTGTGTTACTAAACTTGGAGGGGATAAGGTAAAAAATGTCCCAAAGAGCATAAAAACCATGCTTCAGTTGGTTGTTCTGGTTATACTTATAATTGCAATATATGAATTCTTCTACAATTTTATTATTTGGAATGCATTAATTACCGCGGATCTGATTCAAGGGGAGTTAAAATTGGATGACCTGTACATGCCTTACCCAAACCCTCATACCCCGTGGAATTTGGTTTTTGCTACAAAAATGTCCCTGGCAGCGTTAATTATTTCTTCTCATGGCTTCTTTATCATTTCAAAAAAAACATGACACTGCAATACAGGATTTTCTCTCAATTACTTTTTGCTAGTAAAAGTGACTGTGATACTATTTATAGATGGATTGTGTAAATAGAGTTTTATTACAGACCATAAAAAAATTTGATATGGACAGTGCTGATAAAAAGAGTATCCTGTTGAGTGTAAGGGAATGGCAAATAGTTTTGGACTCTTTAAGCAATACTATTTTCAATGAAGAAATTACTGAAGAAGCCAGAAAAAATGCTAAAGAATTATACCTTAAGATAAACAAGAATGTTTGATTTATACTGTTATTTTTTTGTACATTTGATTTTTCGTAACTACATCAGCCTTTTTGCGTTTGTAACGTGCCTCTTTGTTGATTGGATGATGGTGATTTAATACATTGTGTGTATGGTTGGGAATTGTTTGCCTGACTTGGATTGCTTTTATGGTGTAATTGTGTTTATTGTTCCCTTATGTTGTATCTCTTATCTGCCTTATTAAATCTAAAATCTTGTCAATGTCTTCTGCTTCCGGATTTAATTCTATGTATTTGTAAAAGCTTTGTAGAGATTCTTTTAATTTTTTATACCTGTACAACAATATTCCCTTGTCTCTTATCGCTTCCGGATTAAACCTGTCTAATGACAATATCATCTCGTTTATTATTTCGACCTTCTCCAGGTCATCCACCTCTATATACCCGTTCTTTAAATTATTCAATAATCTGATTAAAATTTGAGAGGTGCTTGCCTTTTCTAATATGTTGTTGGAGACGGAAATATTCAATTTGGGGTTTATTTTATTTAGTAAATCTTGAAGTATGTAGTCATCAATAATTCTCCCTTTGTTGAATGGATCAATTATTATGTTTTCGTTTAAATCTGCATCAAATACGTATTTTACTAAAAAATGTGAGGGAAAATTTACTGGCTGCAGGTCAAAATTTAAAAAACTTGCCAAATGAATATAAATTAAAGACAAAGTTATTGGAATTCCTGTCCTCTTCTCTAAAACTATGTTTAAGTAATTGTTGACAGGGTTGTAATAATCATTGATGTTTGGCTGAAATTTTTTATCCTCGAAAAAAAACTCGTTAAATTTTTCAATAATGTGAGTAGGTCTCAACTCTTTTGGATTTTTTATCCTCCTCTTTAGTTCTTCGCCTGTCTCTTCAATCTGCTTTATGTGATAATCAATGTTTAGATTTGGATAGTTGATAATTCTTGCGAGATGTAGAGCATACTCTGAAATTTCTTTTATTGTCTCTTTTTCATTTACTTTTTTTACTACGCTTTTCTCCCAGTCTTTTATAAGGTAGTCGTCATGATATTCAGTACCCAATGTCAATAAAAACTCATTTCATACTTATAAGTAAAAATAATAAGTTCAATAACTTTGGATTTTTGATATTTTGTCAATGATTGTTATCATGCACTTTGTGGTTTTTTCAAGCAGATCGATTCTGGCGTATTCATTTGGGGAGTGAATTCTGGAAAATATGTATGTTCCGCCGATAGATATGCAGGGAACTTTTAGTAAATTAATAAATTCATACATTGGGCCAGTGCCTGCGGAAGAAACAGATATTATTGACTCTCCAAAAACTCTGTTTGCAGACTCTTGAACTAACTTTACATAATGATTGTTTATGTCTGTTCTGCCAGCAGCCTCTCCGTGGATCCTTGTAATTTGAATGTCTCCAAATCCGTTTTTCTCCAGGTGTTTTTTTAATCTTTCAAACTGAAGGTCCGGATCCATGTCGGGAACCAATCGAAAATCTATTTTTACCGACGCCTTGGATGGTATTATTGTTTTGGCTCCCTCTCCCGTATATCCTGAAATCAACCCAGTAATGTTGCAGGTTGGTTCGCTTACAAGTGCTTTTTTGATGTCCTTTTCATCAATATTGTTGATAAATTTACTGATTCCGTATTCTTTTTTGAAACTTTCTTCATCAAATGGTTCATTCTTTATCATTGTGATTTCTTCATCTGTTAATTTTTTAACTTCATCGTACCAATCCTCAATCAATATTGTCCCCGTTTCATTAACCAATGATGATAGCGCATGGACTAACTTCCATGCGGGATTCTCAATCAATACCGCCAAGCTTGAATGAACGTCCCTTGAGGGGCCAGTAGCAGTCATTTCCACATACAATAACCCCTTCATGCCCAGGCTTATTATCGGACGCTCTCTTTGGTCGATATACCCAAATTCCCATATAACCAGATCTGTTTTGAATTTTTTTTTGTCTTTGTTTATAAACTTTGAAATGCTATTACTTCCAACCTCCTCTTCGCCTTCTACCAAAAACTTTATGTTAACTGGGACATCTCCTGTTTGTTTTAGGAAATACTCTACCGCGTTTAATCTTGTTATTAGTTCTCCTTTGTCATCCGAAGCGCCCCTTCCGAAAATTTTATCCCCTTTAACTATTCCTTCAAATGGATTACAGTCCCATAAATCCAATGGGTCCTCTGGTTGAACATCATAGTGATTATAAAACAAAATTGTTTTTCCATTTGGATTTGATTTTGATTTTACTTCTCCATACACTATTGGTGGAGCAGCGGACCAGCATTTTTGTCCCCCTCATCAAAATATATTAATTCTGAATCTATTCCAATTTCTTTCATAATTTGTGCCACCTCTTTGGCGCACTCTTCTAAATTTTGATTCCTTGCAGAAACACTTGGAATTCTGATCAGTCTTACAAGATCATCCAATAATTTGTTGGTATCGACATTCAAAATCGTGTCCATATGCTCATTCAATAATTGTTTTGATATGGTTTATTGATATAAAAACTAGATTTTTTTGTTATATTTTTATAACCAACGACTATTAAACTTTTTATTGAGTACCTGAAAATATAAAAGATATTTTTCTTTCGCCAACTTCTATTGCAATAGTAGGAGCCTCGGAAAGACCTGGAGTGGGAAAGGCCATTTTTTTAAACATTAAAAATGGTTACAATGGGAAAATTTACCCTGTTACGCCCACCAGTCCTTCTGTATTTGGAATAAAGGCATACAAAAGTGTCCTGGATGTAGTTGATGATATTGATTTGGCAGTTGTGGCAACCCCAAGTAAAATTGTGCCTTCGGTTATGGAAGAAATAGGTAAAAAAAAAATAAAGGCATCAATAATTGTTTCAGCTGGCTTTAGAGAAGTGGATGAGTCTGGCGCTAAACTCGAGGAAATAATTAAGGATATAGGAAAACACTATGGAATTAGAATAATAGGGCCGAATTGCCTTGGAATAATGAGCCTGACAGAACAAAACCTTGTGAATCTGACATTTTTAAAAATTACCCCTAAATATGGAGAAATCGCATTGGTTTCTCAAAGCGGTGCTATTTGTGCGGCTACGGTGGAGGACGCAATGGCTCAAGGAATAGGCTTTTCAAAAGTAATTAGCATGGGAAACAAAGTTGATATGGATGAAAACGATATTCTTGAACTACTTGAAGATGATCCATCCACAAAAGTAATTGTGATGTATTTAGAGGATATTCGTGATGGCCGTAGATTTATGAATGTGGCAAAAAGGATTACTTTTGAAAAAAGAAAACCAATAATTGTTTTAAAGGCTGGTAGAACTCCTGAAGGTGCAAAAGCCGCTATGTCCCATACAGGCGCACTGATGGGATCGGATGAGATATACGAATCAGTTTTTAAACAATCCGGCGTTATTCGGGTAGATACTATGCAGGAACTATTTGAATTGGCCACTGCCTTTTCCAAACAACCATTACCTGTGAATAGTAAAGGTGTTGTTATTGTTTCTAATGCTGGTGGACCGGCAATTATATCGACGGACTCCTGCTCAAAATATGGACTACAAATGGCGGACATTTCTGATTCTAAGGATTTTATATCCAAAGTTATTCCTCCTCATGGCTCCTCAAGAAACCCTATTGACATTGTAGGCGATGCGGATTATAACAGATTCGAAAAGGTTCTTCAGGAAATCTTGTCCAATCCTAATGTTGGATCGGTTGTTACAATGTGCACCCCATCGGCAACTTTGGATTATAATGAATTGGCTAGAACAGTAATCAAAACCTCAAAAAATACGGGGAAAACTATGTTGGCGGCTTTGATGGGTCTAGCTGAAGGGTTGGAAAATAAACAGATATTGTCAGAAGGCGGAATACCGCATTTTATGTATGCCGAACCAGCTATACGAACGCTTGAATCCATGTATAGATTTAGCAGATGGCTAAATATCAAAAATGAGCCTGTAAAATCGTATCCTGTAGACAAACAAAAGGTTAAAGATATTTTGTTGGATGTAAAAAGGCAGGGACGTTCAAATCTTTTGGAAGACGAGGGTTATGAGGTGCTTAAAGCATATGGGTTTCCTGTCCCTAAAAGTATACTTGTAAATGATGAAAATGATGCGGTAAACGCCTCAAACAGCATTGGCTATCCTGTGGTGATGAAGATATCGTCTAAAGACGTAATACACAAATCAGATTCGGGGGGCGTAAGGGTTGGGCTAAAAAATGACGCCGAGGTAAAAGATGCTTTTAATTTGATACTGTCTAATGTAAAAGACCGCCACCCTAATGCGGATATTAAGGGTATTCTCGTTCAGGAAATGATAACCAAATCAAGGGAGACAATCCTTGGGTCCAAACAAGACAAATTATTTGGACCGTTACTAATGTTTGGTTTGGGTGGTATTTATGTTGAAATTTTAAAGGATGTAAACTTTAGACTGGCGCCAATCTCTGAACCAGAAGCAAAAGACATGGTTAATTCTATAAAAACCATTGATTTGTTAAAAGGTGCCAGGGGCGAAAGGCCTTCCGATCTGTCGTCTATAGTTGATTGCTTGCTGCGCTTGTCCCAACTGGTTGTTGATTTCCCTGAAATTGAAGAGTTTGACATAAACCCCCTATTGGTACTAGAGGAAGGAAAAGGCTCAAGGGTTGTGGATGTGAGAATCGGACTTTCAAATAACTGAGATGATCCTATTCTATTTTTTTACCGCATTCTTCACAGAATAGAGACTCTATGTCATTTTTATGGTTACAATACGCACATATCTTATGATCCTGGTCTACTGTTTTATTAGTGTCCGTCTTTTCTTTAATGGGGTGCGCTTCGTTGTCAATACCTTTATCATGCAAGATGACTATGTCTCCTATTTTGTCGATATTTTCCCATTCAACTTCCATGATTTCATTGTTTGAGTTGATTGTTTTAAAACTGAATTGAACTTTTCCTTCCGAGGTTTTTCTCAAACCTATTTCGCTTATTTTACCAACTAATTGTGCATTATTATTATAGGTGGACATGCCTATTATTTTTTCAATTGGACTGTACCCAATTTCTAGATCACTTGTTCTAGAGTTGTTATTTGTCGGGCTTGTTCTTGTCTTTTGATCGTCTGATGATGCTGATTTTTTCAATGGCTCTTCTTTTGTCTCTGTTTTTCCCTCTGTACCATTATTATCTTGTGAAATAACATTGTTTTCCTTTGCCTCGTTAAATTTTCTGTATTGTGCAATGGTATAATCACACAATTTGCATTTGTATTCTCCTTTTTCAATTAATATTATGTTTTCACCTAAATCTTCATTAGGGTTCTCAAATTGAATGTTTGGAGCTCCTTGGTAATCTTTTTCGCATTTATTGCAATGGTATTTAACAAACCTGTCAGTTTCCAGCCTTCCTATTCCAGCTAAAAATAATTCAGGACCGCCCAAATTTGCCATTCTCTGCTCATTGTCGTTAACCTTGGCAATGGTGTACCCACCAGAACCCCTCAATTTTTTTTCTATCAAACTACCTTCTTTATCCATTGGTTATAAGGCGTATTAAAAGGTAAAACCCAAATAATATATAGGTATCTTACACCTCTATATGTAGCAGCAGCCCGATTATTGGTCAGTCTGGGCCTACAATGGGTAAAGCCTTGTTTAGGGGAAGTGTTATGATCTTCTCCTGCGTCTCTTTATCTATTTTCTCAAATTCCATTGTCATTTCAATAGGCGCGCTATACCTTGAACTTAATTCTTCTGCTAAATTGCCTATTGATTGTTTGTCTGCAAATTCTTTTGAGCCCTGCAAAAATACCCGCGTTTGTCTATAGGCTATTTTTCCTCCAAACTTAGAATGCAAAAAATTGGCGATATCTTCAACCTTGGTCAAAGGTATGTCATTATAATAAAAGCATACTCCATTTACAGGCTCTTTATCAAATGGAGTTCCGTATTTGTACCAGAATACTCCAAAATGTTCATACTCCCCTTGCAGGCATTTTATCTCCCAATGGTTAACCTTTTCTACAGGATATTCGCCATTTTTTAAATCATCAAAATTAAGCCTCCAATACCTTACACGCATAGTATCTCTTTGGATGAATAGCTATATTTAATACTTGAAAAACCTTCTTTGCAAAACCATTATAAATGATTGTTATTTTGATAATCCAGTTGGAAAATAGAGGTACACTTATTACTTGATATGGAAAAGCACTTTGATTTGCAAGATGAGGATTATTTTGAAAAATTGTTAAGGCATGAGGATTACGTTGTAAGGACAAGAGCGGTTTGTATTCTTGCAGATATTTCTGGGGAAAGTGCAGTTGAATCAATTGGGGATGTGTTATTAAACGATAACGATCATTTAGTAAGACACGAGGCAGCTTTCTCACTTGGCCAGCTAGGCTATGCTAGCGGAATAAATGCTCTGTCCAGGGCAGTTTTATCTGATCCAAGCTTTTTTGTAAGGCATGAAGCAGCTATTGCTTTAGGCGTTATTGCATCCGAGGCGTCTCGAAATACCTTAAAACGGGCCCTAGATGATGAACGCCAAGAGGTACAAGAATCAGCTATGGTTGCTCTTGCTAATCTTGATTATGTTTCTTATGTAAAACGAAACAATAAATTTACAAAAATGACTGGTGGTTGATATTTATTTGTTTTTCCAAGTTGGATGTCGTTGATGTCATAATCATTTGATGCATTTTTGAAATCAACAAATTAATATTGATATTGCAAAAGATATTTGTATGTCCGAGTCAAAACAAGCCGAAGGATTGTTATTGCTTCAAAATGAACAGATTGATGAATTTAATGAATGGAGAATGAAAAATCTTACACTAAAGTTAGTATTTGATGGAGAGGATTTTTCTAATATGGATATATCCAATGCATATACTAATGGAGTTTCTTTTATTAATTCTGACTTTTCCAATTCCAGGCTAAGGACCACAAATTTGGTTCAATCAAATTTAATGAACTCAAAGTTCGACGGTGCAGATTTATCTAATGCATTGATGATGTATGCTAATTTAAAGGATTCATTTCTAACTAAAAGTAATTTGGATAATGCTAATTTTATGTGCGGTGATTTGGAGAGATCCGATCTGCGTGGAAGCATTATAAATAAAACAATATTTGTTGAGGCAAATTTAACTGATGCTAACACTTCTGGTCTGGATAAAAATAAAGCATTTTTAAGGTATTCTAAATTAAAGGGTACATCTTGGGAATAACTTGGGAATAACTCTTTTTATCATCCACAACCAATAATTGTCAAAAGGTTTCATTTTTCTTGTGTATTGACCAATTTTTACTTTTTACTCGTTCTTTTTGTTAAAAGTGATTCCCGTTGCCCCCATTTTTCCAATCCTTCCGATAACTCTGGGATTAAACTTACTTTTATTCAATTCATCAATAACTGTTGAAGATAGTTCTTTGGATACTAAAATCATGTTGGTATTGGGTGTTGAGGCTGTGGAATTAGATATCAAAAATTCTTTTGACACAAAATTTGCAATGTCTTTATCAATTACAGGAACATTGTCTATGATTAATTCACTTTTGGTCAATTTTGAGATTTCATAGAAGGATGAAATCCCATTTTTCGAAATGGGGTATGTAGCTAGTATGTGTGATTGAATGTCAAACTCGGTTTCAAAGTCCGGTAAAAACTTTGTTATTGTTTTACCTAGTGAAGTCTTTGGTTCGGTTAGATTTTTGATAGCCAGATCTTTTAGCTCTTTTAATTTGGTTTCTTGTATGCCATTTTTGTTTAATTTTTCGAATATTTTTTCATTAATGGTTGTAATTATGTATAAACTAAGGCACGCTAAAAGACCCAATTTGTCAGTAATTATTATCTGTGTATCTTCTTTTATCAAATCAAACCTGTTTGGAATCTCTTTGTGTGTGTTACCGGTAGCTGTTGTGCCAAAAAAGAGACTGTTTAGTTTTAATGAACTATAGTCTTCAAACGAATAGTTGTATTTTACTGTAAAATTATCTATATTTTTTCTAATCTTGTCTAGAAGATCATCATTGGGTGCATCATAGATAGGAAAAAGTCTTGTATCCGTTGAAGACCCTACTAAATTTAATAAATTTATAGACTCTGTTAGTGATATTTCCATATGGATTGGGGATTCTATGTCTTGGCTAACGTCTGTAGCTTGAGTGTTGGATGCAGTAACAACGGTATAGCCAGATCTGTTTCCCCTTTGAGTTTTAATATGATCAAATAGCGTGAACTGAAAATCTTCGTTACTATTTGTTGGTATAATAGAAACTTTTTCTATTTCTACCTTGGTTTTCAGTCTTTCAGAAATTTTTTTTATCTTTTTTATCAACAGATTGTTATCGTAGACTGTATTTTTGTCCCATTTCATTATTGAAATGGCTTTTTTTGTTTTCAGGTCCTCTGCCTTTAATTCTTCATTTGATCTATACAGCCTTCTTATTATTTCTATAAATTTTTTTTCTGGATAGTGGAAATAACTGTAATAGTTTGGGCTGATTTTTAAATTGTTTCTTTTAAGTTCTTCGGATAAAGCGCTTAACACACTATATTTTAACTCGTTTGAGCATTCTGGTAACCATCTTAAAGGATCAAATCCTATTTTATGATATTTTGTAAATAAATTCCATTTATTTTCTAATTCCAGACTTTTCCACCACGAGCTTTAATAACTTCTCTATACTTCTTAATAAACTATAATAACTTTGATAAAATTATTGCTTTAGTGACAAATAATGAATTTTTGTTAATGGATGTTTAGACTTTATTGTAATAATAGTTATAAGAGTTAAACGGTTATTTATTCATATGTTGAATGGTGATAATAAAACAAATTTTGCTAAATCCATTTCTACAGATTTTGATGGATTTGAAACAAAAAATGCTTATGATATTTTATCCTGGTCGCTCGAACAGTTTTCCCCAAAAATTGCATTTGCGTCTAGTTTTGGTGCTGAAGACGTAGTTTTGATAGATTTAATGGTCAAAATTGATAAAAGTAATGCAAGAATTTTTACTTTGGATACGGGTAGACTTAATCCAGAAACCTATGATGTTATGGATCAAATAAAAAAAAAATATCAAATATCTATAGAGACATTATTCCCAGATTATTTGGAGGTTGAGGAAATGGTTTATGAAAAGGGAATAAATTTGATGTACCAAAGTGTTCCAAATAGAAAGCTATGTTGTGAAGTCCGAAAAATACACCCTTTGAAAAGAATTCTGAGAACTTTGGATGCTTGGATAACTGGTTTGAGGCGAGATCAAACTTTTACGAGAGCAAATGCTAAAAAGGTCGAAATAGATTCAGCCAATCATGGTGTTATCAAAATTAATCCACTGGTGGACTGGACAAATGACATGGTTTGGGATCATATAAAAAAGAACGACATACCCTACAATAAATTACATGATAAAGGATATCCGAGTATTGGTTGTGCCCCTTGCACCCGCGCGATATCCCCAGAAGATGATATGCGATCAGGGCGATGGTGGTGGGAAAATGATCTACACAAAGAATGCGGATTGCATTGGAACAAAAATTAGAATTCGCCTAGAAAAAAAGAAATAACCATTATTATTATGTTATATGATGCCAAAACCACATGGTGGTACTCTTGTAAATAGTTTTCTTGATTCATCTAAAATTGATGATGATTTGTTTGTATTGGATGTAGACCTTGGGTTAAAAAAAGAAGCAGAAAATATCTCTTTTGGTATTTTCAGTCCATTAAATGGTTTTATGGGTGAGGATGACTTTCTCAGTGTTTTAAAACAAGGACGCCTTAGTAACGGTTTGCCTTGGACAATTCCTATTGTGCTGGATATGGATAATGATGTTGCTAAAAAAGTTAAAGATGAATCAGAGGTTGCTTTACGGTATAATGGTGAAATATTTGGAATATTGTATGCAAAGGATTTGTATGCCTTTGACAAACTCCAATCAGCAAAGTCGGTCTTTCAAACAGATGATCGATATCATCCTGGGGTAGGTAGTTATCTTAAAATGAGGGACACCCTTGTTGCGGGGGAAGTTAAAACATTGAATACCATCAATTTGGATAATATCCGTTTGGTGCCATCACAAGTCAGAAACGAAATTAGTAATCGTGGATGGAAAAGTATTGTAGGGTTTCAGACAAGAAATGTTCCACATGTTGCGCATGAAATGTTACAGAAAGCTGTGCTAAATATCTATGATGGTTTATTTATCAATCCTTTGATAGGTAAAAAAAAGCCTGGAGATTTTAAAGATGAGGTAATTTTGGAGTCATATCGTGCTCTAATAGATAACTATTACCCAAAATCAAAAATTATTTTCTCCACTTTACATACTGAAATGAAATATGCAGGGCCAAAAGAAGCAATTCATCATGCCATCATGCGCAAAAACTTTGGCTGTTCTCATATTATAATAGGAAGAGATCACGCTGGGGTAGGTGATTATTATGCTCCATTTGCTGCCCATGATATTTTTGAGGATTATCCGGATCTCGAAATAGAGCCGATATTTTTTCCTGCTTTTTATTATTGTAAAAGATGTGAGAATTTTGCAAATGAAAGAACTTGCCCTCATGATTCAAATTTCAAAGAAGAATTAAGCGGCACTAAAATGAGGAAAATGTTTTTATCGAGAGAAGTACCGCCTAATCACCTCATGCGTTTTGAAATCTCTCAAATCATATCTTCTTTTCAAAATCCTTTCGTAGAGTAATGTGTTATATTATGTGAATGATTTTTACAAATATATGACTGTTTTAAAAAGAAATATTAAGTTGTTTAATTGTAGACAAAGCACCTTTTCCTGCCTTTTCCTGCTATTTTTGTTTTTGACACTTAGTGTTATATTCTATCCAAGTTTGACTTTCTCCCAATCAAATGATTCTCAAAAATATCAGGTATTGAAAAAAAACAACAATGAGCGATTTACCTTGCCTTATAATGCTTCTAACCTCGCACGGCAAAATTCATTGGAATATGTATTTAAAGAGCCTATACTAAATAATTGGATATTAACAATTGCTAATAAGATATTCTATTCTGATAATCCTGAGGCAAAAACCGTTATACAAATCAAAGAACCCTATCCAAGTGAAAAATTTATTGAAATAGCAATGTTTGGGGACAAGTCCAGAAAATTCTATGTAGCTGTAAATACTAACGATACTGGATACCTGAAGTTATACCAAAATAACATGAATGGCTGGTCTGCGGGTAATCCTATTGTTTTAACACATGCAATTGTTCAGGGATTGTCTGTTGCCGATGGTAAAAGAACTATTATTGATAAATTGTCATTGGATGGATTCAATATTGGCTCTATCAAGGTTTATGGGAAAGACGAGGCCAAATTACCAGCTAGCGCGTTGAGTGGATCTATTGAATTTGAGGTTTTCTTTGGAAACCCTTCTGAATCTCCTTTATATTATTTACCATTGGTAATGATAGTAGGTGTTGGAGGGCTGCTACTATTTTTATTGGTGTTCAAAAAAAGGCGCTCAAAATAAACATGTTATTTTCTAAACTGCTTTAAACTATTATTTGCTAGTTTTTTCTTTATAGTAGTTACAGTTTTCTTTTAATTTACAGCGACTACATTGTGGTTTTATTGGAAGACAAATATTTTGTCCATATCTTACGATTGTGGAATTCAATTTGATCCAGTGTTTTTGATCCAGTATCTTTGACAACTCTTCTTCAGTATTGCATGGATCTTTTGTTTTGACTATTCCTAATCTATTGCAAATTCTATGTACATGGGTATCAACCGGAATGGCAGGAATGTTAAATCCATAAACTAGGACACAATTAGCGGTCTTTCTTCCAACACCGGGTAATTCTAATAAATCTTCAGTATTGTTTGGTGTTTTGCCGTAATATTGCTTGTTTATTATGTCTGAAACTTCTTTTATTCTTTTTGCTTTTGTGTTATGGAAACCTACTGATGATATCATTTCTTTGATATCTGCTATATCTGCATCTGCAATTTCTCGCGATCCTTTGTATTTTGTAAATAATTTTATTAGTGCTTTAGTGGTGTGTTCATCCCTTGTTCTTGAAGAAAGAATGGTTCCAATTAATACCTTAAAGGGATTGCCTTCCTCATGCTTTTGCAGTTGATCTAAAGCAGTTGATCTTAAAAACTTATTATTCTTTAATGTCTGTTCCATAACCTCCAGAACCTCTACTAAGTCTGTCATTCGCGTTAAAAAAAGTAAAAAAATTGTCTGTTTTACTGTCTCTTTTTTAATCTGGCCCTGCCTGTTTTTCTTGGTGCAATATTGCCTACTTTTGCTCCAGGGGGAGTATTTCTTGCCACGGATGATGGATGACCAATATGTTGGTGTCTTCCTCCTCCATGGGGATGATAAACTGCGGCTTGGGCAATTCCTCTTACTATGGGATATAGTCTCCCCCTTGATTGCATATACTTTGCCTTATTTCCAGCTTTGAGGAATGGTTTCTCTTTTTTTCCACCGCCCGAGATAACTCCAATCATCGCACGGCACTTTGGATTCATGTTTAATATAGTGCCTGATGGGAACTTTACCTTTACACTGTCTATTGAATGTGAAAAAACTATTGCTGATGAACCTGCCGCCTTGATAAGCCTTCCACCATCTCCAATATTTTTTTCTATATTGCAAATGAGTGTTCCATCTGGAATTGATTCTAAATCTAGAATGTTTTTAGACGAAGGATTTGCACCATTACCAACTTCTACCTTGCTTCCAACTACTGTACCCTCTGGTGCTGGAACATATGAATATAGGCCATTGTCAAATTTAATTTTAGCCACCGGCGCATCCCTTCCACGCTCATGTATTATATCCATTACAACTCCAGAATGAAGTTCATTAATGCTAAAATTAGGATACTTGGTGGGCGCTATTTTTCCAACTATTATTGCTCTAAACTGCTTTCCCGCTTTTCCTCTTCTTCGTACTAGTGTCCTTTTACCCAATTAAATCTAAACATTAATTCTATAAGACCCGCTTTTAAATTTATTCTCTTTTTATAGGGGTTGCGATAAACCGACTGTAATTTTTTCTTGTTTGTTATTGTGATCATGCAAATTTCTTGGAGTTTAAAGTTATTTCACTATTTGAACTTTTTTAAAAAATAATAAAGTTATAAAGCGTTATGCTGTAGTATTTTCTGTGAGCCAAAACACCACAACTTTAAAGGTGCTTGAAGCTTATACCCGAGATGTCGGCCGTGGAGTTGCTAGAATTGATTATGATTCTATGGATTCATTGAGTGCATCTACAGGAGATGTAGTGGAAATAAAAGGAAAGCGTAAGACTGTTGCAAAATGCCTGCCACTCTATCCATCAGATGAAGGAAAAGGCATAATCAGGGTAGATGGGCTTGTTAGAAACAACGCGGGTATAGCTATTGGTGACGCAGTAATGGTTAGGAAGATCAAAGCTGTTCCTGCAGAAAAAGTCATTGTTGCGCCATTGGAGGCTATTCCCCCAATAGATGAAAGGTATCTAGCTGATGCTCTTGAAAGCGTTCCATTGATTAAAGGCGATAATGTTATGGTGCCATATTTTGGCGGTAGACTTACCTTTCAAGTCATAGGGGTTACGCCGGGACCTGGTGTTGATGCCGTTCTAGTCACACAAAAAACAGTTTTCCATATTGCCGAACGCGGTGAAACACTGCGTGGTGTGCCTCAGGTTACCTATGAAGACATTGGAGGGTTAAAAGACGAAAGCCAAAAAGTGCGTGAAATGATTGAATTGCCTTTACGCCATCCTGAGATATTTGAAAAACTGGGCATAGAGGCGCCAAAGGGCATACTGCTCTATGGCCCTCCAGGTACAGGTAAAACACTGCTTGCCAAGGCAGTAGCCAATGAGAGCAGTGCACACTTTATAAGCATCTCTGGTCCTGAGATTATGAGCAAGTTCTACGGTGAGTCGGAAGCAAGACTTCGTGAGATATTCAAGGAAACCAAAGAAAAAGCCCCTTCAATCATATTTATCGATGAAATCGATTCCATTGCGCCAAAAAGAGAAGAAGTGACAGGTGAGGTTGAGCGAAGGGTGGTATCCCAGTTATTATCATTGATGGATGGCCTTGAGGCCAGGGGTAAAGTCATTGTAATTGCCGCCACCAACAGGCCAAATGCCATTGATCCTGCTCTTAGGAGGCCTGGCAGGTTTGACAGGGAAATAGAAATTAAAGTGCCTGACAAGCGCGGCAGACTGGAAATTCTTCAAATACATGCAAGGAATATGCCGTTAGATCCAGATGTCAATCAGGAAAAAATTGCATCAGTTACTCATGGGTTTGTTGGTGCAGACCTTGAATATCTGTGTAAAGAGGCAGCCATGAAATGCCTGCGTCGATTGTTGCCAGAACTTAACCTGGAGGATGAAAAGATCAATCCTGAAATGTTGAATAAACTGATTGTAACTATGAATGATTTTGATAATGCTATAAAGGAAGTAATGCCCTCTGCCATGAGGGAGGTATATCTGGAAACCCCTGATGTTGAGTGGAGTGACATTGGTGGCCTAGATGAGGTTAAGAGAGAATTGCAAGAGGCAGTAGAATGGCCATTAAGGTATCCTGATCTATATACCCAACTGGATCATTCCATGCCTAAAGGAATCCTTATGCATGGGCCCTCTGGAACCGGAAAAACTATGCTTGCTAAAGCAGTTGCAACAGAATCAGAAGCTAACTTTATCAGTGTGAAAGGTCCGGAGCTACTTTCCAAATGGGTTGGTGAATCTGAACGTGGCATTAGGGAGATATTTAGACGTGCCAGGCAAGCAGCCCCTTGTGTTATTTTCTTTGATGAAATTGATTCTATTGCACCAGTTAGAGGGCTTGGTGGCGACAGTATGGTAACCGAACGGGTAGTTTCACAATTGTTAACAGAACTTGATGGTATTAATTCGTTAAATGGAGTAGTTACAATTGCTGCTACCAACAGGTCAGATATGATTGATCCTGCTCTGTTGAGGCCGGGACGGTTTGATAGAATAGTATATGTACCCTTACCCGATAAAACTACTAGGAAAAAAATAATAGAGATTCATTCTTCTTATAAGCCTATTTCTAAGGATATTGATTTTGAAAAAATCTCTGAACTCACAGAAGGATTTAGTGGAGTCTGATGTTAGCTCTGTTGTTAATACTGCTGTCTCACTAGTACTTCATGAGTTCCTACAAAAATATAGTAGTCCAGAAGATGCTGCTAAACATGCTTCAGAGACAAGTGTTACTATGAAGCATTTTGAAGACGCAATTAAAAAGATTAAAGGACAGAAAGAAAATCGATCTGGAGAAAAACTGACAGTCCCTTATTATAGATAGTTTTTTTATTTTTTTTTATTAAAATCTTTAGAAGTGACTTTATTTATATTAGTTTAATCACAAATTTTATAAATTATTTAATAAATCCAACAAAATGAAATAATTTTAAAGGGCAATGTTTTTAAGTATAATCTCTTTGAATAAATTTCACAAAAAGAATGGTAGAAAATGTATTACAGGTATTTCAAAATAAAGTAACGTTATCTAAAACAAAGCGTTTTGCGTCAAATAAGGAAATCAATATTTTGGCAGAAAGATATGGTACACCTTTATATGTTGTAGATGAAAAAACTTTACATGACAAGGTATTAGAGCTTCATCATGCTTATAAAAACTTTCAAGGCGATGTAAAAATTGCCTATTCTATTAAGGCTAATTTTAATCCATCCGTCCTAAAAACCTTTATGAAAGATGGCATAACCTTTGATCTTACTTCTATAGGAGAATTGTATTTCATAAATCGACTGAAATGCGATCCCGAAAATATAGTATATACAAGTGTTACGGAGGAACTAGATGAATATGTGGAAGTGTTAAAAAACGGAGTCAAAAGGATCGTCGTAAGTTCTTATTATGGGTTTGTTAATTTGTCAAAAGCTGTTCGTATCGTAAATATTCGACCTAAAATAATGGTGCGTATTAATCCAGAAGTGAGCGTTAAGGCCGAAGTTCGAGCATCCTACAAAAATGGGAAATTTGGCGTGCCTTTTAATGGCGGAAAAACCGATTCAGCGTATTTTATTGTTAAAGCCATATTTAATGATCCTTTATTAAACTTTGAAGGATTTCATTTTCACCTTGGTTCTCAAATAACTAATTTTATATGTTATGTGAATGCTTTAGAGAGACTTAATTCGCTTATAAACAAATTAAAAAAAGAAGTTAATAATTTTTCTATCGCTATTTTAGACATTGGCGGGGGAACACCAGTTTTTTATAATGATCCTGTTCCAACTCCTGATGAAATGGCATCAATATATGTAGAAAAGCTAAACAACCTGGTATCTGATCATGGTAATTTCACATTAATGATCGAGAGCGGGCGGTTCCTTGTTGCGGAATCTTCTGTAATGGTATCTAAAATTGTAAATATAAAAGAATACAATGATCATAGAATAATTATTTTAGATACAGGATATCATCTTTTACTTGACGCTGCCCTACTCAAACAAGAATATCCACAAGAAGTAATACCTTGTGAAAATTATGCCTATGAAGTGAACATTAATGCTGTAAAGAAACATCCTTCTGTAAAGAATGTTAGTCTGGCGGGAAGATTATGCGATACACTTGATGTTTTTCCAATATCTAAAATATCCGACCTGTCTTGTGCATATGTAGGGAACTATGTCTTGTTCTATAATGTAGGTGCTTATTCATTAGTCTTTAACATGCCATTTCATTGTCAAACAAAACCTCCTGTTTTGATGAAAACAATTGATAATGATTTCAAATTAATTAGAAAAGGTACTTCTTTTGAAGAATTATTTATTGAAGAAGGAGGGCAAATATCATAATGATTTTCATAATTTTAAAAGTAATTGATGATGTGAATTGAATGCAATATTGTAGAGTACATGTTTTTATTAGTGGAAAAGTACAAGGCGTGTATTTTAGACAAAACACAGTAGGTAAAGCACAGGAATTAAATGTTTTAGGTTGGATTAGAAATTTAAAAGATGGGCGAGTCGAGGCTGTTTTTGAAGGTGAAAAAGTAGAAGTAAATAAACTGGTGGATTGGTGTAATGATGGCCCAAAAAATGCAATAGTAAAAAACATGGAAATTGTAAATGAGCCATATGAAAATGAATTTTCAGACTTTCAAATTATAACAACAATTTAGTTTTTACTCTCATTAGAATTTAATTAAATAATGCTTTTAGCCATTTTTTTATTTGTGTTATGAAATATCCTGTTCATTTGATTTATCCAATTATTCTGATTCAAACATTGAACACCATTTAGTTAAATTAATCTGGATCAATACAAAATCAACTTGCATTTTACTTAAAACACTATTCAGGTACCAAAAGAAAAGATTTTCATTTAGTGAACAGAACCTAATCCTAAAAAAAAGTATTTACTTATAAATTCGATGATGCAACCATACATGATAAACTGTTGGCCAAATTGAAAAAAGGGCCACGGGGGAATAAAACATATGATTTCATAAAATTGATAAAATTAATTATTCTTTGTTATTATATGCCGTAAAATATTATATGCATTGTGGTCGAATCGATATGTTATTTTTGGATAAATGTTCTTTAACTTCATTTAATCCTGCCTTTTTAAAATGGAATAAGGAAGCTGCTAAAGCTGCATCGACCTGTGTTTTTTTGAATAACTCTAAAATATCTTCCTTTGAGCCACAACCCCCTGACGCAATCACAGGTATATTTATTTTATCACAAATTGAGTCAATCAACTCAATATCATAACCATTTTCTGTACCATCTGTATCGATACTAGTTAATAGTATTTCACCTGCTCCAAGGTCCTCTACTTTTTTTGCCCATTCTATTGCGTCTATTCCTGTTGATTTTTTACCACCGAATGTTTTTATTTCAAACCAATAGTTTTTTCCATCTTTGGAAAAAATGTATTTGCCTCCTTTACCATGATTTCTTTTAACGTCTAGTGCAACAACTATGCATTGCCTGCCAAAAATAGACATTAATTCTTGAATTAAAATGGGTTTTATTACTGCTGCTGTATTTATTGAAACTCTATCCGCACCACTTAATAGGATACTTCGAGCATCATCTAGTTTTTTTATTCCTCCTCCAACTGTAAAAGGAATATTTATGACACTTGCTACATTTTTGACGATGTTTTTCATAATTTCCCTGTGTTCTTCTGCCGCGGTAATATCTAAAAACACCAGCTCATCAGCCCCTTCTTCGCTGTATCTTTTTGCTAATTTGACAGGATTTCCAGCATCTTTTAATTCTTTAAAATTAATGCCTTTTACAACTCTGCCTTTATTGACGTCAAGGCATGGGATAATTCTTTTTGCAAGTGGCATTATCAAATCACTTTTTGTACTTGGTTTAGTGTTAGTTTTTCATCATACAGTGCTTTTCCAAGTATTACTGCATAACAATTGGTATTTCTTAATTTTATTATGTCTGTTATGTTGCTTATTCCGCCGCTTGATATTATTTTGATATCCTTAAAAATATCATTTAACCTAACAAGTGTGTTTATATCTGGTCCTTCGAGAGTACCATCTTTGTTTATATTTGTTAATAAGAAATTATTAATACCAAATTCGTTAAATAATTTAATTGCGTTAAAAAGTTTCATCCCTGAAAATTCCTTCCATCCTGATATCATTATATTTTCATTATCATGATCAACTGCAATTATTATGCGATCTAATTTTTTCTTGGTTATTTTTTTTATGGATTCT
Organism: uncultured Nitrososphaeraceae archaeon; assembly: GCA_963779615.1. Taxonomy (GTDB): domain Archaea; phylum Thermoproteota; class Nitrososphaeria; order Nitrososphaerales; family Nitrososphaeraceae; genus Nitrosocosmicus. The sequence continues at coordinate 365,555 of CAVZZA010000001.1, read as the reverse complement.
GGATCTTTAAATGCCATTGTCCCCAAAACAACCTTTAGAGATTGCTTTTTCTCCAAGAGTTTATTTACATTATTTAATGTTCTGATTCCTCCTGCAATTTGGATTGGGATATTCACTAAATCTACAATTTTTAAGATTAGTTCGGTATTATTTTTTCCGGTATTCAAAGCTGCGTCGAGGTCCACTATGTGAAGACCATCAGCCCCTTCAGATTCCCATTTTTTTGCAGTTTCTATAGGGTCATTACTATATACTGTTTTGTTTTCTAATTTGCCATTAACCAGTCTTACTACTTGATTATCTATTAGATCAATTGCAGCAATACTTTTCATTTTGAACCCGCGCAGATTTTAATAAAGTTTTTTATCATTTTTTCTCCGATTTTACTTGACTTTTCTGGATGAAATTGCGTACAAAAAATGTTATCTTTTTCAATGGATGCGGGAATTGATATTCCGTAATTTGACCTTGCTGTTATTACATTTGCATCTTCAGGTACTGTGTAGTATGAATGAACGAAGTATACCCATGAATTATTTGGCACCCCTTCAAATAGTTTGCCCTTACCATCGACTATATCCAGGTTATTCCATCCAATATGGGGAATTTTTATTATGGATTTTGGGAGGGATAGGACTTCTCCTTTAATAATTTTCAGCCCCTCAAGATTTCCCTCCTCGCTTTTTTCAAACAACATTTCCATACCTAAACATATTCCCAATATGGGAATATTTTTTTCGATACAATTTAAAAACTTTTTTCTGCATTTATTTATTGATATTAATGCTGGATCAATATTCCCAACTCCAGGTAAAACCAGTCCGTCAAAATCTTCAATTACGTCATTAAAGTCATTTATTATCGAGACCTTTGCACCATTTCTTTTTAGTGATGATTCCAAACTAAAAATATTTCCCGCCCCGTAATCAAATATTGATATTCTAATCATATCTACATCATTCCTTTGGTGGAAGGCTTTTCTTCATTAATGGGATCAAATTTCATGGCTGTTTTTAATGCTATTGCAAATGCTTTCATTGTAGCCTCTATTTTATGATGATCATTTGTTCCGTACTCCACAATGATATGTGTACAACAGTTTAAGTTTGATACAAATGATTGAATAAAATGCATTATATCTTCCTTTGAGATATTTTCAATCATCTCTCTTTCTAATTTTAGGTCTATGTGAGAATATGGCCGTTTTATCAAATCAACTGCGACTTTTGAAATAGATTCATCCATTGGAATCAGTGAATAACCGAAACGAGATATTTTTTCTCTTTCTCCAAGTGCTCTGTTTATAGCTTGACCTAAAACTATGCCTACATCTTCGATTAAGTGATGCTTTATATGGTCTTCACTAGTTGCTGTCAAATTAATGTCAATTTTGCTATATCTTGCAAATGAATTTATGATGTGATCTAAAAATGGTATGTTTGTTTTTATGTCCGATGCTCCAGTCCCATCAAGATTGATCTCTATGCCTATAGATACCTCTTTTGTTCTCCTTTCAAGATGGGTTACACGTTCCCTATCCTCTTTAACCAATACAAGATTTTATTTTTTTGTATTATTTAATATGTGTGGTAAATTATTTACATTTTCAACAATAATGTCAGCCCCTTTTAATTCAAACAACCTCCTTAAACCCTCTGGTGAACTTGTATTTGTCCCGCATATTCCGCAAAAAAAAATTTTTGTATTGTCTGTTTCATACCTGAATTTTTCAATCATCAAAAGGTCTTCTATGGAATCTCCAACATAAATGGCATTTTTTAAATTTAGTTTATTAAAAATTCTATGTATCCCGTAGGTATTCGGTTTTGCAAATTCTCTTTTTTCGTCTTCTAAAAAAATACAGGCGTCTTTTATAAAGTAATCAAAAAGCTCATTTAGGGTAAATTCCGCTGCTACTTTACTTCTACCTGACATTAAGATTAGTTTTCCATTAAATACTTTTGAAAGATCTTGTATTGTTTTTTCTTTAATTATTATCTTATCGTTATTTATAAATGGCTTATCCAAATAATGTGATGGATTTTTCTTAAACTGCCTTTTGAAAAGATCAGGGCCATAGAATATCTCATTAAAAACCGACGAAATGATGTTGTCATCTTTAGGATATCCTAATTTGGTTTTGATGTCTTTGATATTTCCAAATTTCTCAAGTTCCTTTTCAACAGAAAATATTCCTTTATCATTTATTTTTTCTAACAGGTCGGTAGTAAAAATAAAAATTTCGTTTATGTCATTTTTATTAATTGATTTACAATATAAAGTTATTAAAATTATTGAATATGCTGTATCAATATCGTTATTGAACCCTCCAGTAAATCTAAATTTATCAATTAGTTTGTCTACTGGTAATTTAACTGGGCTTGTATTAAAATTATTACTCAAAACATGTTGTATTGTTTTCTCTATTGTCTGGTTATACGAGTTAACCACATCAATTAAAACTCCGTCTATATCAAAAATTATTGCATCATATTTACCGCAAGATGAATTATGAATTATATTTGTTTCATGTGACAATAGGTAAATAATTACTAAAAACTATTATTAACTTATCATGTTTATCTCATATTGAGTATTATAAATTAATTTAAATGAGCTTTAAAAGTTATCAAACAGTGCTATTTTATTATAGTATAATATATAATACAAGTTATATATTACTTTCTTCTATAAACAACACATGAAATATCGCAATAGGCCGGAAATAATATCAAATATTTTGTACGCAGCCAACGGAAGTGCATCCAAAACAAAAATCATGTATAAAGCCTTTTTATCCTATGCTCAAATCAAAGAATATTTGCCTATGCTTTTAGAGAACAATTTGCTGGAACTTCAAGATGGTGGAAAATACCGAACTACCGAAAAAGGCATTCGTTTTTTAAAGATGAATGAGGAGATTCAAGATCTAATCGAATCAAAACCACTCAATGAAGAAATCTAATTAATTACCGGTAAACTTGCTTTTTCATAAGTGTTTAAATATAATATGCATAATCTGTTTCATAATAATATTGTGTGGTCTAATAATAACTGATGCGTATACAAAAACCATTATATTATTTTAATCTGTTTAATTAACTGAAAATCTGTGATATTGTTAAGAACATTTATTATATTACTTATCTTTAATGTAATTGCATTAGGTTGTTATAATTTTCTTTTACCTTGCATAAACGGAACTATTAATCCATCTTTTGGGTCTGCGCCTGCAAACTCCACTGGTTTGATATACCCAAGTAACAGTTCTGCTGCCTCTGCTGCGCCTGCAAACTCCACTGGTTTATTGAACCAAGGTAACAGTTCTGCTGCCTCTGCTGCGCCTGCAAACTCCACTGGTTTGATATACCCAAGTAACAGTTCTGCTGCCTCTGCTGCGCCTGCAAACTCCACTGGTTTGATATACCCAAGTAACAGTTCTGCTGCCTCTGCTGCGCCTGCAAACTCCACTGGTTTATTGAACCAAGGTAACAGTTCTGCTGCCTCTGCTGCGCCTGCAAACTCCACTGGTTTATTGAACCAAGGTAACAGTTCTGCTGCCTCTGCTGCGCCTGCAAACTCCACTGGTTTATTGAACCAAGGTAACAGTTCTGCTGCCTCTGCTGCGCCTGCAAACTCCACTGGTTTATTGAACCAAGGTAACAGTTCTGCTGCCTCTGCAAACTCTAAAAATTTTATTATTAAGGTAGGTCAAGGCAATTCTTCTGTATCTTATAATCAATATTATCCCTCATATATTGAGATTACGCAGGGTGATAGCATCACATGGCATAACGGAATAAAAGTTCCTCTTCCTCATACTGTTACATTTATTCAGGGATTAAATCACATAGAAAAAATAAGTCTCCCTTTTTACGTATCTCATGGTACTACATTTACACCGGTAATGGATAATCTAGGTGAGCCATGGGTTGAAACAACCAGTGGAACTCAGATTGTAATGTTATTAAATTATAGAGCTTTGAATCCTACCGCTATTACAGTTGATGAAAAGGTATTGAATTTAGGCACAGATTCTAAATATGTTTTTCAAGGTAATGAAACATTTGTTAATTCAGGACCTTTACTTGCATTAAATAAAAAACAAAATTTTGATTACCCTTTCAGTAATTTTTTTACGCTAGTTTTTAATAAACCTGGCCTTTATGAATATAGTTGTTTATTTCATCCTTGGATGGTTGGAAAGGTATTGGTTAAACCAAAATAAGATATCTAATATCTAAATATATATATTTATATTATTTCACATTATGTGGTTGAAAAAAAAATTTACATATGACTTAAATTCTGATAATGTACAAGATGATTATATTAATAAATCTCAACAATTGTTACACAAATATAAGGTAAAAATTGGTGATAGCGTTAAATTACTGTCAATTAAAGGTGACTATGATGGCATAATTATGCCTAGGTATGAGTCTTTTAATGATGACTATATTGTAATAAAACTCAAAAGTGGTTATAACATTGGCATTTTAATAGAAAATATTAAAAATATTACAAGTGATAATTCATTAAGTGATTCTATGAATGTCTCGTTAAATAATAATTCTCGAATTGAGGAGCATTCCAAAAACTTTATTCAACCAAAAGAAAATAATTATAGTTGTGACGAATCCCATACGCATGAATCGTTACCAAAAATTTTGATTCTTAGTACAGGTGGAACTATTGCTAGCAAAATTGATTATAGAACAGGTGGAGTTACCTCTATTTTGAACGCATCTGAGCTTTATGAGATTTTTCCTGAGATTTCCAATTACGCATCAATTTTTCCAGAGTTTTTATTTAATGAGTACAGCGAAAACTTGACTCCAAATCATTGGTCTCTTTTATCAGAAAGAGTATCCTATGCTATTCTAAATGAGCATTTCGATGGGATTATTGTATCGCATGGAACAGACACAATACATTATACATCTTCCGCAATGAGCTTTGCACTACAAAATTTGTCTATTCCCGTTGTTTTAGTAGGGTCACAACGATCATCCGATAGGCCTTCATCGGATGCATTCACTAATTTATTAGGCGCAATAAAATTTATTACAAAAACTAAATTTACTGGCATTTTTGTATGCATGCACCATACCCCATCAGATAACATTATTGCATGCCATCTAGGAACTAGATTACGGAAAAATCATACTAGCAAACGTAATGCTTTTCAATCGTTAGATTCTATCCCTTTTGCATTAATTGATAATTCCGAGATTGTATGTAACACCGATTTAAAAAGAATTAGCGAAGGTAGTAATATCACAAAAAAGTTCATTTCAAAAACATCCTTTGATGATAGAGTGTTTTTATTAAAATTCTACCCTGGTTTTGACCCTGCTTTTCTGGATCACTTTTTAAATTTCGAATATAAAGTCATTATATTGGAGGGAACTGGGCTTGGGCATATTAATAAAAACTGTTTTCCTTACCTTGAAAAATTGATAAATGCTGGCATTGTTATATTCATGACGTCTCAATGTATTTATGGAAGAGTGCAAATGACTGTTTATGACACAGGTAGGGATCTTTTAGATCTCGGTATTATTCCATTATCGGATATGGGTTCTGAGACCGCAATAGTCAAAGCTATGTGGGCGTTAAGTAACAGTTCAAATATGAAAGATTTAGTCGAAATAATGAAAATCAATGTATCAAACGAAGTCTCTGATACATCCCCTCTGATTTTCTAATCAATATTTGGAATGACCTTAATGGACTCTGATTTTGATAAGTTAAAGGTAAAGGTTGGATTTGAAATACATCAGCAATTAAAAACGAAATCTAAACTATTTTGTAATTGTAAATGTATGGAAGCAAATGGTAGTTATGATTGTAACTTTATACGCATTTTAAGGCCTACCAAAAGCGAATTAGGTAATTTTGATAAAGCTGCATTATTCGAATACTCAAAGATGAACACAATAAAGTATTATTCTAGGATCGGGTTAAGCTGTTTGGTAGAAGCCGATGAAGAGCCCCCTCATGATGTCAATAGAGATGCGCTAGAAACAGTTTTATTGTTTTCGCTTGCCTTGCACTCAAACGTAGTTGATGAAATTCATGTCATGAGAAAAATTGTAATTGATGGATCAAATACTAGTGGATTTCAAAGAACTATGCTTATCTCATCTGGTGGCCACTTAAAAGTTGATAATTTTAAAGAGATAGGAGTTCAAAGCATTTGTTTAGAAGAGGATGCAGCAAAATTATTGCCTCATACAAAATTGTATAAGGAATATGGTCTTGATAGGCTTGGTATTCCATTAGTGGAAATAGCTCTTGAACCTGTATCTGGAAAACCCGATGACATTGTAAATGTAGCGTTAACACTCGGTAGATTGTTACGTAGTAGCAGGCGTGTGTCGAGGGGACTTGGGAGTATAAGGCAAGATGTAAATATCTCTGTTAATGATGGACAGGTTGTTGAAGTTAAAGGCGTTCAACAAATATCCCAACTAGTCAAAGTTCTAGATTACGAAACAAAGAGGCAATTTGGATTAATAAAAATCGCCGAGGAGTTTAAGAAAAGGAATATAGATGATGAATTTATAGGGGACAGAAGTAAAGATATAACCTATTTATTCAAAAATTCGTCTTCCAATATCGTTAAGAAAATTTTAAAAGATTCAAATTCCATTTTCCTAGCAATCAGGCTTAGAGGATTAGGTGGGTTGATTGGCTATGAACCCGTTGGTGGTATTCGTTTAGGCAAAGAATTAGGTGAATATGTTAGATTTTTTGGTTTGGGCGGTATTTTTCATTCCGATGAATTGCCAAATTATGGGATTGGCGATAACGATGTTAAAAATGTCAAAGAACTACTTGGTCTCTCTGATAGTGATGCTTTTTTGATTATTGGAGGTGAAGAAAAAAAAATAAATGTTGTATGCGACCCGTTAATACGACGAATACGTCAGTTTAAGCACGGTGTAATTGCAGAAACACGGTCTGCGACTATGGATGGCTCTACCATTTTTTCTCGACCTCGTCCTGGCTCATCTAGAATGTATCCTGAAACTGATATATTGCCTATTCCTGTAGATTCAAAGTTACTCTTTGATCTTAAACAAAAAACCCCTTTGTCTTGGAGTGAATTGATTAATCAAATAATGCAGAAATATTCATTAAATAAGAAATTATCTGAACATATTTTTGATTCTCAATACTATGATATTTTCGAAAAAATCGTTTCAGTTTCAAAAAATATTACACCAACTTTTATTGCTTCTAAACTTACAGAAGACATAGTGGGCCTTTCAAGAACTAGTCTGGATAAATCATTACTAACAGATGATATGCTTGTTGAAATATTTGATAAACTTGATAAAGGCTCTATAGCTAAAGAGTCTGTAAACTTGATCTTTGAAAAAATTATGAAAAAAGAATCCAGATCTGTAAAAGATGCACTTGATTTATTAAATTTAAACGAAATAAATGATGCTGAGTTAAATAATGTATTGGATGAAATATTAAAGGACAATGTTCGTGTTATTAAAGAAAAAGGCGTTAATTCAATTGGTGCCCTTATGGGTAAAAGCATGGTTCTATTAAGAGGAAAAGTCGATGGATATAAAATCAACGAATGTTTGAAAAAGAAACTAGAACGCTTTATTAATAATGAATTGCCTGAATGATATGACTCGTAAACCTAAATCAATACAATGCCATTATAAGGATTCTTTAATTATTAATTCAAACAACCTTAAATCTTTTTTAATGAATCATTCAGTATCATGTGCAGAGACTGAAAATATAGTTGATTTGTTATCCAAGTATTATGATCAAAAAGTTGATATAATCTTGAACGCCTGTAATGACGATAATTGGACAAAATTAGAATCATTTTCTTCTCCTTTGATTTTATTTGTTAGGTGCATTGATAAAGTTATCACCGATAGTGAAATAACATTATCAAAAAGATCTCTAACTATACTAAAATCCTTTTTACTGTCTCTAGAATCTTGGATGACTTGGTAAATATTATATAATTTATTATTTAGTTTTAAATTTTTAGAACTAAATTAACGCAAACTAAAAAATATTTTAGTGTGCATGAGGTGGTGGTGCACTCCCTTTTGACAATGCTTCATTAAATGTTCCAGCGGCTTTTTCATGAAATTCCTGGTTTGATTGATCGACTTTGATAGCTTGAGGGGGACATACGGATACGCATGCCATACACCATATGCAATCATGCTCTCTAATTGGATCAGCTTTGTCAGTAAAATCTTTTCTTTCCTCTTTTACTGATGAACCCTCACCTGCAAATTCCATATTTATTGCCTCTTTGGCTGGAACGTCATGTTCAGTCCTATACCATTGAAAAACTTGCACAGGACAAGCTTCTATGCATGCTCCATCCGCTACACATGAATCCCAATCTACTGCAACCATGGTACCACTAACGCCTATTGGCTCTAACGGTTCTCCTTTTGCTTGAAAAGCCTCTTTAACTTCTGCGTTTTCAGCCGCTTCGCCTAGCTTGCCTGGACCCCAAAGATAGTGATAATGTTCACCATCGGAGTGTTTTATTTGGCCGATTACTTGATGACTCTTTGGAAAATCTGGATCGATTGGCATATTTTTTCTAAGGGTAGTTGACCTAATATATTATATAAACCATGTGTAGAAAGTATTTGTATGAAAAATTTTTATTCATTATGCAATCTCGCCTTTGAAAAAGATTCTTTAAATTAATCTTAAATAAATTTCGTATGTATTGTTTTTTTATTTAGGGAATAATGATTTTCTTAAACTATGTTCTCACACAGTTTTTTATTCTTTTAGTTAAATTTGTGAAAGTGGTGAATGCAAATTTAACCTAAATCTGTATGTATAAAACAAATATTTTTAAAATAAAAGAAGTATTATTTACTCTTATTTACTAATTGTATATGCTCATAAGCTGCAGTTTCATTATCAAACGCATATTGTACCTTTTGAAAGTTTTTCCTAAATTCTATTACGTCTTGCAAAACTTTACCATTATCTTGTTTATCAATAACTATTTTTTTTATAAATGTCGCTATTTCATACATTTCATTTTCCTTCATACCCAGTCTTGTTACCTCAGGTACTCCAATCCTTATTCCACTAGGGTGCAAATAGTTTTTTCCTTCCTTTATGTCTCCTGGCAGAAGTTGTCTATTTAATATTATATTGCATTTTTCAAGGTTTTTTTCAATGTTCCCCCCATCCCCATATTTGGAGACATCTACTGCTAATTGATGCGATTCTGTATATCCTCTTTTTTCACCCAATACGTTAAATCCAAAATTTGCTAAAGAATAAGCTAGCATTTTTGCATTTTTGATAACCTGTTTTGCATATTGTTCACCAAATTCCATTATTTCTGCCAAAGCAATGGCTTTCCCAGCAACATGGTGTAAATGATGACTACTCGTGTTACCAGGAAATATCGCCTTTTTGATAGATTCTCCATATTTCTCAAGTGAAACTATTATACCTCCTTGCGGTCCCCATAAAGTTTTATGGGAACTCATAGTCATAGAATCCACACCTTCTCTCAAAGGGTCTTGAAATTGGTTTCCTGCAATTAACCCAGCTACATGAGCCCCATCGTAGTTAATATAGATGTTGTAATTGCGTAAAAAGTCTGATAATTCTTTTACTGGATGGGGGAATAAGAAAAGACTGCCACCAAACATTGCAATTTTTGGAGCTTTTCCCTCTTGAGCCATAATTTCAATTTTTTTCTTGGTCAGATCCACATCTATGGTCATATATTCTTTGGAAAATGGAAAATGCTCTATTAGTAGACCATGTACCAGTCCTGCTGTTCCTGAATGTTCTTTTTTTCCATGGGAAATGTGGCCACCACTAGGTATGGATGATGCAATCATATGGTCGCCGGGATTTGAGAATGCTGAATAAATTGCTAAATTGGCAACAACGCCTGATGTCGCCCTGCAGTCAGCAAATTCAGATCTAAAGACTTTTCTTGCTAATTCATTACATATGTTTTCAACTTTATCGATATATGTACAGCCTGCATATACTCTTTCACCTGGCCATCCTTCTGCATATCTATTTCCAAAATCCGATACAACTGCCTCTCTTACCGCAGGGCTTGGTATATTTTCACTGGCTATTAATGGAATGGAATTATTGAACCAGTTATGATGGTCTTTTATTAACTTTAAAATATTATGGTATAATTCTTTGGTTTCCACTATACCTTTGTTAAAATTATAACTATTTTAAAATATCGTAATAAATTTTAATTTGATCTTTTATAGATGCTATTTTGCTAAAATTTTAGCTTATCTTTATGATAATAATTTTATACCACATGTATTTTATCTACACTTGCAGAAGGTTAATCAGATGGAAGGATATTGTGTTAAATGTAAAGCAAAAAGAGAAATGAAAGATGAAAAACAAGTTACTATGAAAAATGGAAGACCTGCTACTCAAGGCACATGTAGTGTGTGTAATACAAAAATGTTTAAAATAGGAGGAATTAAAAAAACAGAAAGTAAATAACCAAATTTACTTGTTTAATTCCATTTATATAAAATAATTATATTTTAGATTTATTGCATTATACTTATGCAAAAAATATTTCATACGATGCTTAATACGCTTAGTATCTCGCTTTGTAAATAATCTTTTGTATTAGTATCTAGACACAGCTCAAACTTTATAACTTTGAGCCTTTCTCGTTTATTAAAATTCTATAAATGACTTTTTTTAGCTCACTCCTTGTTAAAAAATAAATAAAGAATTTATATAAATTAAAAAATTAACTACTAATATCTAGTTATTGCGTTATATTTTATATATTATTGTGTTGTCTTAATTACTACCTGTGACAGAATCATACGAACCTTTTGAAAGGCCTAATTGGGATAGCTATTTTATGATTCAGGCTATTTTGGCAAAATCCAGATCGAATTGTTTGACTAGGCAAATAGGTGCTGTTCTGGTTAAAAATAATAGACAAATATCTACGGGATATAATGGTACTCCCTCGGGAATCATTAATTGTTTTGAAGGGGGATGCAAAAGATGCTTTGAGAGGGTTAACGGTGTTATTAAATCAGGGGAATTTCTTGAAAGGTGTATATGTGTTCATGCGGAAGCAAATGCCATAATGCAGTGTGTTATGTTTGGTAATGCAGGTAATACCGGGAATGCTACATTGTATTCCACACTCTCTCCGTGCATTGAATGCAGCAAAATGGCTATTACTGTTGGAATAAGTAAAATTGTTGTTCTTTCTAAATATGTGGAAGATGGGGCTGAAATTTTAAAACAAGCAAATGTGCAACTTTTAGAAATGGACCCATCTAAATTACAATATTGGTTAATGAAACTCAGCAAATAATCTATTTTATGCTTGTGCCATTGGGGCTACATCAAAAAACAAAACAAAACAAAAATCAAAAAAAAAATTTATGGGATTGATCTGCTGTAGAGTTTTCCCTCGAGTGCTAATTTGTACATTTCTGCCACATAGGGGTTCCTTGCTGGTGTCTCGGCTCCCAGTTCTACCAAACGAGCGTATACTCTGACCACATAGGCTAGGGCACCCATAAAGGCTACCACTACACCCATGTTAAACATCCAATGGTTTGGTACTGAGAATATTTCTTCTACGAACCAAAAGTGCCACAACTCGTTGATGCCTATTGTGAACATGGTTGCTAGGTAACCGATAATGGTTATCTTAAGGCCTGTGTTCATTGAGTTGTTTGGTCCTCTCAAAGCCGGAACTCTCCTGTCATACATCGCAACAAATCCCCACCCTAATGGGAGTGCGATAAAGTGGCTGTACAGCCACCAGTGTGCTGGTGTGAATGCGCTGTCTCTAATGGCTGTTTGGTGCAATGATCCATCAACGAAGTTGTCCACCTCGACTGATGCAGCAATTGAACCCAACATTATGACCATTATGTATATTTTCTTTAGCCTCTGAATCTCTACTTCTTTTGGAATTAATGCTGGCATTTGGGCCATGTTTCTTCACATATGCTTCTGCAATATATTATATAAACTACGCATTGTGAAATATGCACAAATCATTGCGACATGATATAATATTTCTACACTGTTTCCATTAATGCCAAAGAATGTGGATTGATTTTGATGTTTTTTGGCATGTTGTCATGTTAATCATGGATGATTATCGCCGATGATTATCATAATAACAATAATTATTGGCCTGTAGTGTTATTATCAAAGTAGAATGAAGCCTTTCATCTTTTTTGATCTTGGACAAACGCTGATAGATGAGTGGAATTATATTAGTTATTTCGACAAATTATTATTTGAAACTCTCAATGGATATGGTGCAAAAATAGATTATCGAAATTATTTCACATTGAGAAATAATATCCTCTTTAATAGAAAAATCGGTTCTTCAGGTTTTTTGGACATTGTTTTATTTATGGCCCAACTAATGCTTCCAAAAGGTTATGACTCAATAATTTTTAATAAGCTTAAAAGTGACCTGTTAGAAAATAAGAAAAAGTTAATTAAATTGTATAGCGAGGTTCCCAGTGTTATTCCATTATTGTCTGAGACATATTCATTAGGTATTATAAGTAACAATTCATCAGGTTCTGCTGATCTTTTAGTAAAAAATAACCTTAATCATTATTTTAAAACCATATGTTTATCTGAAAAAATTGGTTTTAAAAAACCTAATCCTATAATTTTTAAAAAGGCTATAGAAGATTCATGTATAACTAAACAATGTTGTGTTATGATTGGTGATAGATTGGATATAGATATAGGCCCTGCTAACGAACTTGGAATAAAAACTATTAGAACTTTAAATTCTATATATAAAGTTCAACAGCCAATAAGTAGAAAAGAGGAACCTTTGTACTCTATTAATTCTTTGTCAGAATTACCGGATATTTTGCCGTCTGTTTTTTAGCCTTGTTGTTGTATATTTTCTGTCATTTTTTTCCAAACTTTATCAAGTGCTGCTTCTGATAATTTTTCCTTTTTAAACATGGTGTGAATTGGAGTAGGTTTATCGATTTTTTTTATGGGAATTACATGAATATGAACATGAGGGATTTCTTGTCCTGCTTCTTTTCCGTTATGAATGGCAATTAGTGTAGAATTGCTTTCCACTGTTTTTTCAATATGGTTAGTCAAAAAGTGTAATGTTGAAAAAATATCATTATTTTCTTCTTTACCTAGTTCTTGAACCTTTGTTTTATGTGCCTTTGAGATTATCAATATGTGTCCTTCTTTAAGTGGGAATGCATCAAGGAGGGCTAAAGAATGCTTTGATTCATATACTTTTCTTGACTTGACTTTTCCATTAATTATTTCACAAAAAATGCATGAATTCATGTCCATATCAAAAGATTACAAATCACTGCGTCTTATATTAGATCTGTATATGGGTGGGATAATAAAAAATACCGTTTTCTTCTGTATCATTATTTTGTGTATGTTTGATATCTTGTCCCAATACGTTTTGAGACATTTTTTGTTTAGATCGTTGTATATTAGGACGCGCCAAAATTCAGGCCAAACTTTAGCAAACAGCCCAAATTGGTAATTGTAAAAGAGCAACATCTCTTTCAATGGAAAAAGGCAATATAGGTTTGGTTTTGGTGGACGAGTAAATCGAATGTTATTGGGTTTTTGATAATTTTGTGTATATCAATTTGATGTTAAATAAAATTTGTTTTAGGGATGGATAGTTAAATAGTTAAATAGTTAAATAGTGCACTCAAATTTTCTCTAAACTGTACAATGCATGCATTGAAGAATAGATAAATTGCATTTTTATTATATCTTAATAAAATGGGATTCAAATAAAAAATAAACACATGAAAAATATCTCAATTAATGAGAAACTATTAGTTACAATCCCTTTAAGCTTGACAATTACAAAAGGATTAAGCGATCCTCATAGGGTCAAAATCCTGGATCTGCTTTACCATCGAGAGCTTTCTGTAAGCGAATTAATGATTCATTTAAAAAAATCTAATTGCAAAATAGCAGCGACTACGTTAAGACATCATTTGAATATTTTAAAAAAAAATGGCTTAATCAAAATATCTAAAACCAAAGAAGTAAAAGGGACTCTGGTAAAATATTATAAATCTACGATTAAATCACTGTTTTTTGATATCCTGTCTTTTGATTCGGTTGTTCTAGAAAATATAAGTATCATTAATTCCTTGTACCCTAAATTTTACAAAATTATTAACGAATTATTTGTTGAAGAGCAAAATTTACTTTCAAATTTATCTAAATCAAAGACTATATGCAAAATTTGCAAGACCAACCATTATATGGAATTTTTATTATTTTTGATATTTAGCGTAGTTATTTCTAAAGTACTTGACAAAATATTAAAAAAACAAAAATGATGTAATATTATTATTATTATTAATGTCTGTGGTTCATCATGTCCATAAGACGTTAATTATATCGATCGTATTTTATACCAATAACTCTTATTTTGTTTAATGTCATTACTTCAGCTAAAAAATATTAAAAAATATTACACTGTGAGGCAAATTTCTTTAAAATTTCTTTCACCTTCTATAAACACCAAAAAGGTAATAGATGGTGTCTCTTTTGAACTCGATCAAGGTAAAGTTTTGGTACTGGCAGGAGAATCCGGCTCGGGAAAAACTACATTGGCTAGACTCATCATGGGATCTATCCCTCCCGATGGTGGGGATATTTATTTTTTAGGACAAAATATTAATATTCTCAAAAAGAACAAAACTTTTTATTCGTTAATACAAATGATTCATCAGGACCCATACAGTTCCATTAACCCCTACCTTAAAATCAAGGATATTGTTATGGAGCCATTAAAAATTCATGAGGGTAATTTAAATTATGCCGAAAAAGAAAAGAAGGTTCAAATAGCTCTGAGCAGAACAAAATTAGAACCTGTTGAGGATTTTTTAGAAAAATATCCCGGTATGCTTTCTGGTGGCCAAAGACAACGTGTTTCAATTGCCAGAGCTATTGTTAACACCCCCCGATTGATAATAGCTGATGAGCCCGTATCAATGTTGGATGTTTCTATACGAGCAGAAATTTTGTCCTTGTTAAATGATTTGAGAAATAGTTTGAATGTTTCTATTATTTATATTACACACGATTTGGCAACTTCAAGATTTATCGGGGATAAAATTGGTATTATGTTTGCAGGAAACTTGGTTGAATTTGGCGACATTGATGAAGTACTTTTGAATCCACTTCATCCGTATACTTGGATGTTATTGGATGCTGTTAATTTCTCTTCATCAGGTTCTGATAAATACTATAAAAGTTATGATAAAACAAACTTGTTGGATGTCTCTTCTATTGGATGTAAATTTTCTAACCGGTGTAAATTATCTTTTAAAGACTGCGCTAATGACCCAAAAGAGTACGAGATTTCTAAAAAGCATTATGTCTCTTGTTTTCATTATAAAAATTAGCTTGCGGGAATGAGGGCCAAGTTTAATTCTGCTTAATGACCTTGAGTTTGCTGGGATGATTGTACTTTACCACTTGAGATATTCCATTTTTTGGATATACCCCAAATATTATATCAGATTTGGCTACTGTAGAATCCTTCAGTGTTACCATTATAATTTGATTGTTACTGGACCTAAGTAATAGTATCTTCGATAATCTTTCAGTATTTTGTGCGTCTAAATGGGCATCTACCTCATCCATTAAATAGAAAGGCGAGGGTTTTAGTGATTGTAGTGCTAATAGAAAAACTATCGCTGCCATTGTTTTTTCCCCTCCGGATAAACCTGTAGATTCTCTAGCATGTTTATTTGGAAATTGTACCATTAATAAAATTCCACCAGAGAAAATATTCTCAGGGTCTTCCAATTCTAGGAAAGCACTGCCGCCTGTAATCTCTGAAAATGTTTTTCTAATGTCTTCATCTACCTTTTTAAAAGCATTGGTAAAAACAATTTCCTTTTCTTTTCCCGTTTCGGCGATAAACCTTACGATAGAATTTCTCTCCTCTTCTAATTGATTTTTTTTATTTGACATTCCGCGGTACCCGTCTATTATTTCTAAATAAGTTTCGTCTGCTCTTAGGTTTATTCTTTCTTTGATACTTTCATATTCTGTTTTTAACTCTTGATATATAGTTTCTACCTCATAGCTCTCTAAAGTTTCTTTATATCCCAATTCATGTAGTTCGTTAATTAAATTCGTTTTTTTGTTTTCTAAATCTAAAATGTCTTTATTGATTATAGCTGTTTCTCTTTCTAACAAATTCAATTCCTTGGTGGTTTTCTTTTCATTCTCGGTTAATTTTCTATATGTGTGTTCATATTCTTGTAATTTTGCATATGTGGAACTCGTTGATTGTATTATTTTGTTTTCTTTTTCTCTCAAAGTTTCAAGCTCTGCTTCAATCTCCTTTAGTTCAATTCTTGCCTTTTCTAAATTCGTTTTTTTGTTTTCCTTTTCCTTTTCTATGTTTTCCTTTTCCTTGATTGTATTTTGGTATTGTACACTGGTATTATCTAAATTATTCTTTAAAAGAGATTGAGTTAATGTCAGTTCCCTTAGTTGGTTATTTTTTGCTTCAATCTCGTTACTAATCTTTTTTTGTTCTTTATTCAAATTTTCTATTTGTTCCATGTCATTTTCCTTTTCTATTTGTTCTATGCCCTCTTTTATTTTATTTACAGCTCTTTCAACAATAATAAACCTGGATTTGTATCTGTAGAAGATATTTGCTATTTTATCAATTGCTGAACTATTATCTATGTTACTACCAATTAATTTTTCACAATCATGTTGCTGTTTGTTTATCAATTTTTTTATTTCTATAATTTGTTTATTTAGGTCGGAAATTCTCAATTCGTTTGAGTTTATTACTTTTTTAACTTTTGAATTCTCTTCATTAAGGTAGTTCAGATCAGTAGTTTTTCTCTTTGTTAAGGTTTTCAGTTTTTCCATAGCGATTTTTAGACTTTCAATCGAGTGGGATGACAAAATATCTTTGGTAAGATCGGATATTTTCGAACCGTAATCAAACTGCATTAAAGATAAATTCGGAAAAAAAATTTCTCCGGTAATCGATACTGCTTTATATCCATTTTTAGATAACAGATACGCCGTTACTGGGTTTTTTGTAAGTATTATGTTGCCAAATAAAAACTCGGGTAAATTTTTTATTTCGCAATACACAAATTCAGATAATAATCCTAATATTGACGGGTCATCGGGGATTTTTTTAATCTTTCCCCCGTCAAGTAATTCGGTAGGAATTATTTTTAGAAACGGTATCCCGTTATTTTTAGAAAATTCCGCTAGAATGACCATACTTTTGATATCTTTTACGACTATGGATTTCATCCATTCATTTCCAGAAGCAATAATAGCTTTTTGGAACTTTTCATCCCATTTTAATAAACTAAATACATATCCTGTGATACCTAAATTTTTAAAATCTTTCGATAAGGTTGCAATTGCATGATCCTCTGTCAAAATGTTTTTTGCTAACTTCATTTTTTCGTCATACTTTAGAATTGCTTTTTCTGCATTATCTGTTATTTTTTTAGACATCTCTAGTTCTTCACTTAATTCTATGGACTCTGAGCCAATTCTATTACTATTGTTCCATAGCTTTGAAGTATTTGTATAAACTTCTTTAATTTCATTATTTAAATCTGATATCTTTTTCTCGTTTTCTTTCTTTTCAGTGAGTAACTCTTGTATTAGATTGTCGTTGCTTCTTATTTTGTCTGATGTGTTTTTAATCTTCTCTTCATTCCTAGCAATATTTACCTCAAATTCGCCTTGCAGTCGTATTAATTTTTTTAACCTTGATTCAAGGAAATTCCTTCTATTTACTTCGTTCAAGTTTAACCTGTTTTTTCCTTCTATTTCTTCAACTATTTCTTCTAATCTTTTTTTGACCTCTTTATTATTATTATTTTCCACTTCAATTTTGTTCCCTATTGTGGTTGACTTTTCTTCATAGTCTTTTAATTTTTTATATTGTATTTGTTGCTCTAGTAAATTATTTTTTTCCTTTTGGGTTATTTGATTGAAATAATATTGAGATTCTTTTATTATTGCATTAGTTCGCTCATATTGATAAATTACTGAGGATAGTCTTGTCTCCAATTCCTTTTTCTCTTTATTTGAATTGTTTGACAAAATTAGAAACTGCTCTTTCTCTTTATTCAACTTTTCAATTTGATTATTGAGGTTATTTACTTCATTTGATGTTAGTTTAATATTGTTCTCTTTGTTTTTGATTTCAGCATTAAAATTTGTGAGGCCGTTAATTATTCTCTTTAATTTTTCAGAGATTTTGATAGCTTTTAACCTCTTGATTTCGAGTTCTAGTTGTATAAATCTGTGCTGATCATTTCTTTCTGATTCTAGTTCATCTATTCTACTTCTTACATCATCCATTTTAGTTAAAGCTATTTCCAATCTTCTATCTGATTCTTCTAATTGTTTCATAGCTTGATTTTTTTTCTCATCAAAATAAGACAACCCAATGATGTCTTCTATTATTTTCCTTCTTTCTTCTGAATTCAATTCAGATATTCTTGTTATCATGCCTTGTTGCACTATGTTCAGTTTGTTAGGTGATGCAACCACTATTTCCAATAGCTCCATTATGTTATTTCTTGAAACTTTTTTCCCGTTGATGGTGTATTGACTTTCTCCACTATTTATTCCAGACATTTCCCTAGTAATAGTAACATTATCGTTATCTACTGGTATTCCTCTGTCTATATTGTCAAAAGTTAGGCTTACTTTTACCGTTTTATTTGTATTGTTGTTTGTGGAAGTATCATGGAATAAAGATTGAAACCTGTCTACCCTAAGAGCTTTTGGACTGTTTTCTCCTAATGCAAATAAAATGGCATCTAGGATATTACTTTTGCCTGAACCGTTAGGACCTGTAACTACAATTAATCCTCTTTGGAGGTTTAATGTTATATTTTTTGATCCAAATGATTTAAATCCAAAAATTTCTAATTTTTTAATATAGACCAATATTGCGTTATTATACAATCAATATGGTTGTCTATTATTTTTTTATTTCTATTGTTTATTTTGTTTTTAATATTTCTATAATTTTAATATTACCTAATTTTTCAAAATCTATAAATACATCTTTCAAAATATCTTTCGATACGGTACAGTCAGATATGTTTAACAATTTAAATTCCTGGTCAGGTATTAACGATATTATTTTTTCATGATTTTGGTCTCTCTCAATTATTATTTGAGTTGTTCCATTTAAAGTTAATTTAGAGTTATACGAATAAAATAAATCCCTTAATAACATGGTCTTATGGGCCTCTGTTTTTCTGTCGTTAATTAACGATATTATAAAGTTATCAATTGATTTGTCCTTTATAAAAGGTAGTAGTCTGTCAGTATTTCCTGGAAAAACTTCTAAATTTTCTATTCCAACTGCTTTCAATTTTGACTGTGCCATCATCAAATCTTCTTTATTTTTTCCAATTCCTATAAAAAACTCATTTCTGTTTGTGAGGGCACTACTTATTAAAAAATCGCAACCATTCATATCGATTTCCATGTTTATCTTTTGATATTTTGTTTTTGCATCAAGTATTATCTTATTGACCCTATTTGAAGGATTCCCCTCGTGAAAGAATCTGTAAACATTATCCCATTTTTGTCTGAATACTTCCGGAAAATTTTTTTTAGATATTATTTCTTTAAATAACGATTCTTCTGAAAAAAAGGAAAGAAATCTATCTGTCCTTGAAACCGCTTCTGATACGGGAAGGTTTAATTCTTGATACAGTTTTACTACTCTATTCCATGCTAAAAGCGGATCTGAACTTAAATATGTTACAGAGAGATCGGACAATGATAAAACCTCAGCTATTAAATTAATTTTTTCACAAGAATAGCCAGCATTATTGATTTCTAGCAATAATTGATTAAAGTTTTTTTGGGATTTTTCATCATACGGATAATCAGTCCTCCAAATCAGAGCCTCCACTATTTTGCTCTCTATTGGTGTCTCTTTATCTTTCAAATATTCTGGATGTATTGTTGCAAACTCTTTTGTAGGTAATAGGGAAGATTGATATTTTCTAAAGAATTTTACCAACTCTTCATCGTTAAAAACAAAATAAGCGTCATGAATTCTCTTTTTCCTTAATTCCTCTACTGTGTTATTTACAGTAGGCCTTCTTGTATATTTTGAGTTACGAAATTTTAAATCCTGCATGGGATCATAGTCATGTAATAATGCCGCAACAAGCATTATTTCATAATCTTTGTTATTGAAATCATATCCGTGAATTTCCTTAGGTAGCATGTGTAAACTCATATATGCAACTTCCAGTGAATGGTGGAGGTTGTGGTATTCGCTAGAACCTTCTCCTAAACCTAATTTTTCGTACTCGTTTTTTAGGAATTTAATCAATGATGCTATCTTGTTCAAAGATTTGTTATCGACTCCCACCATATTGGCTTTAATTATTAAAGAGCCGATCAAGGCGTTTGTTGATATTCTTGAAAGATTGTCATTTGTATATTGAATCTGGCGATCCTTTGCTCCTGGCATCATGTCTTTTATTTCGGTGTAGATTATCCTTATGGGAAGGCTTTTATTTAAATATGTTATCAATGATAATAACATATTCCATGGCTGCAGCATTATTACTTTAACTCTGCATACTATCTCATCAATTATCTTTGAAATGTTTTTATTAACCTCTGTAATTGCGCTTGTAAGTGTACTTATTTCTAATTGAGGATTTGAGTTATACTTTGAATATTCAGTATTCAATACTAGCCATTGCGGTATGAGTACTCTAAATTTTGTGTATTTTCTGTGATCAGACTTTGTATTTTCTTTCAATAGACTGGAGGAGGGTTTGTTCTCTTTTAATAATACAACCAAATTATTTTTCCCGCGATTAAAAGGAAGATTAAAATCCTTGGTCACTTTCAGCGTTGTATTCCTATTTATTTTCTGAACTTCGATAAGTATTTTCCAATATTTTCCTTTATCCATCCATTGCGGAACCTCGTTTTCGCTATCCCAGAAATCTACAATCCCATAATGTGTGTATCCCTCTTCCCATTGTTTAGTTTCAGGGTTAAACGTTTTGTAATCATACTCTCCTATCATTGGGTCTATTTTCCGGGATAATGAAAATGTGTATTTAATCAATTTAGTGAATTTATCAAATTGGTTATATGCCATGAATCCCCAAATACACCCTAATAGACTAAATACCGCAAATACCATTTCTATTGAATGGCTATCCTTGTCTAAAAAAAAATTAGAGATTAAAGGAATTCCAAAAAAACCGACGGATATCATGGAAATAAATGATAATGTGATGAAAAAACCTTTTGCATATTCGTAATGCAGTAAACTAAAAGCCCACTGGGGATCCTTCTTGACGGGTGTTTTTTTATCCCTATCTAAAATGGACTTTATGTAGCTTTTCAACTGACAATCGTAAATTTATATAATATGTTTGTCCTATCATATATGTTTATTAGTGAAATATTTTCATTCCTTCAGCCTTTTTTATGATGTTATTAATAATTTGATTTGATGCACACAATTGATTTTGTGGATTAAATATGGATGACAATTCTTCTATGGTAATGTTTTTCATAATATCGTCATCGATTGATAATGACTTTAAAAAATGTTCCCCTGATTCAACCGATTTAAATGCTATTCTTTGTATATTCCTGTATGCTTCAAACCTCGAAATACCTTTAGAAATTAATAATTGAAGGACGAATTCTGCAAATATTTGACCATTAGTTATTTCTATATTTTTCAAAATCCGCTCTTTGTTTATGAATAACCCTGCAATTATTTTTATCATTGTGGTAATCATGTCATCTATCAAAATGACTGTTATTGGAATTATGAAACGTTCGTTAGCAGAATTGGATAAATCCCTTTCATGCCATAAAGATATGTTTTCTAAAGATGCATATAAATTGGATTTTAGAATTTTGGCAAATGATGAGATTCTTTCGCTCTTAATTGGGTTTTTTTTTACTGGTACGGCACTGCTTCCCATTTGACCCTTCTTAAATGATTCTTGAACTTCCCCAATTTCGGTTCTTTGTAAATTCCTTATTTCAATAGCTATTTTATCTAGAGTAGAGCCGATTAATGCGATAATGAAAACCATTTCTGCATATCTTTCCCTTGGAATTACCTGCGTTGCCGCTTCTGCAGGAAAAAGATCTAGTTTTTCTGATACCATTTCTTGAACTTCTAGTGCTTTATCTCTCATAAATGAACCCGTTCCAACGACCCCCATAGTTTTGCACAACAAGAACCTTTTTTTACCTTGTTCAATCCTTGTTAAATGATCTAGCATCTCATTTGACCAAATTGCAAATTTTAAACCAAATGAAATAATGCTTGCATGTTGACCATGGGTTCTACCTGCTGCTGGTAAATTTTCATTTTCTTTAGCCTTCTTTAGCAGTTCCCTTAAGAGTTCCCTTATTTTCGATTCAATGATCGCAAATGCATCCCTCATCTGCATTGATGTGCTAGTATCAACTACATCATTACTGGTTAACCCATAATGAATCCAAGGTTTTGTATTGTTTGAACATAGTTCGCTTATTGCTTCTACTATTGCGGCAGTATCATGATCGCTTACCTTTTCTAAATCCTTAACTCTGTTCAGGCTTATCTTATCTGATGTTATTATCCCTGTTATCTCTGTTGCAGCATCTTGGGGTATTATAGAAATCTTTGCTTGTGCTTCTGCAACTGCTGCCTCAAACCTTAATTCATAATTTAATTTTTTACATTCCTCAAAAATTGTCTTCATTTCTTTACTTCCATATCTTCCATTATCAATTGGTAAAATAGGCATTGATTATTCTAAAGTATTGGTTATCTAATTTATTATTTAGGATGATTAATATTTAGCGATCTTAAAATATTTAACATATAGGGAATAATGTCTAGTTCATTAGTAACAAAAAATGGAAAGCACAGGGTTAGTAAAGTTTCGGATTTTCAATTTCAAATACCAAAAGACACATCCAAAGGAATGAATATTCCAGTTACGATATTTGCAAATGATTTATTAATTTCAAAGATGATTGAAGACCGTACTCTTAGATCAAGCTGTAAATGTAACTACTCTTCCCGGAGTTAAAAAACATATGGTTGTCTTACCCGATGGACATGAAGGTTATGGTTTTCCTGTAGGGGGTGTGGCTGCATCCGATCTTGAAGAGGGAATTATTAGCCCAGGTGGCGTTGGTTATGATATTAATTGTGGGGTCAGATTGATCAGAACAAATCTAGTTGAAGCTGATATACGTCCAAAACTTAAGGAACTTGTAGATCAACTTTTTTCCTCTATTCCAACAGGTGTAGGGAGTGAGGGCTCAATTAAGCTTACTTCTTCTGAATTGGATGAATTGCTTGTAGAGGGTGCAAAATGGTCTATAGATAATGGTTATGGTATAAATAGCGATCTTGAGTCTTGTGAGGAATCTGGCAAAATGGATGGTGCAGACCCTGTTAACATTTCAACCAATGCGCGAAAAAGAGGATCTCTTCAATTAGGTAGTTTAGGTTCGGGGAACCATTTCCTAGAAATTCAAAAGGTGGATAAGATATATGATGATGAGTCTTCAAAAACCATGGGAATAACAAAGGAAGGCCAAATTCAGATTTTAATTCATTGTGGTTCAAGAGGATTCGGCCACCAGGTTTGTAGCGACTACTTGCGCCTATCCGAACAAGCTGCAAAAAAATATAATCTAAATGTTGTGGATAGGGAATTAGCTTGCGTTCCTAATATTTCACCTGAGGGTGAAAGTTATAGAAAGTCAATGTTTTCAGCCTTGAATTTTGCCTGGGCAAATAGGCAAATGATCACTCATTGGACAAGGATGACTTTTCAGCGTGTTCTTAAGATGAGTGAGCAAGATTTAGATATGAACTTGGTATATGATGTTTCCCATAATATTGCAAAAGTGGAACGCCATAAAGTTGATGGTGAGGGATTAAGAGACTTAGTTGTGCACAGGAAAGGCGCAACTCGCGCTTTTCCCGCAGGTATGGAACAAATACCACAAAAATACCGATCTATAGGTCAACCTGTGATTATTCCTGGATCTATGGGCACTGCAAGCTGGATATTGTTAGGAAATCAAAAGTCTATGGATTTAAGCTTTGGATCAACTGCTCATGGTGCTGGAAGGACCATGTCAAGATCTCACGCAAAAAGGATTCATACAATAGATGAAATAAAGAAAAAATTGGAGTCTAGGGGTGTTTACGTAAAATCTTTGACCAAGAATGGTTTGGTTGAAGAAGCACCCGATGCATACAAAGATGTAGATATGGTTGCAGATGTGTCACATAATGTGGGTATTGCTACCAAAGCAGTACGGCTGGTACCTTTAGGGGTGATTAAGGGTTAAAATGACTGACAATAACGAAAACCCAAATACTCCTGATCCAGATCTTGAATTAATTAATGCTAGAAAAATGAAAGCTCTCAAAGAGCAATTTGCGTCTAAGGAGAAAGAAAAAAAAATTTCTGAGCAAAATGAATTAAATCAAAAAAAATCCACAACGGCAGATGGTGTATCTGAGCGAGATTTTCTGACAAGTTATTTGTATGACCGTGGCACTGAAGTATTAGATATTGCAGAGCAACAATTTCCTTTCCAAACTAAAACCATTGTCAAAAGATTAAACGAATTGATACGTTATGGGGAAATTTCAAAAATATCAGGTGGTGACCTACTTAGTGTTTTTAGATCATTAGGGTTGAACATTCGAATAAATACCAATATTTCTATCTCCGATCATGGCAAAACAATTAGCTTTTCTGAAAAACTAAAACAATCTCGAGATTTTGATTTGGATCAAGACAAAAAAGATAAACCTCCTTAATGTGGAGTGTACAAAAAATATTTTTTATTAAGGTATTTATTAATAACAAGGCTAGATCAAAAAAAATTAGAATACAAAAAACCTGTGGTTTATTTTTCATTCGTAATTGTGGGAATGACTTTTTGAAAAGCTAATGCATGGTTATCTGTATAGCTGTTTGAAATCGTTTCAGACTTTGTTATTTTTACTTTTGTATCGTTAGATGGATGTTGACTAATTGTGGAATCCTTGTTTAGGTTCTGTTTTATCAGCTTAATGGGATCTATTATGCTATTTGGCTCAACTTTAAAAATAGCTGTAAAATTGTTTTTATATCCGTCTTTGAATTTTTCATTTGATTGCTCTGCTGAAAAATCTACTTTGAAATAAAACGCCTCTTTCTTTAAATCACTTAGTGTATTTACCGTGTGCAATACATCCACATTGACCAAATCTCCCACTTCGTCTTTATTGATAATTATGGATGATGAAGGATCTTGATTATTAAAAAAATTGTTTAGCAGTTGACCATTGTTTACACTTATTCTAATCAACACTATTCCTTCAGTAAATCTACTTTCTAAATCGGAAACTCCCATTGCCGGAGAAGGAAATATTTTTGCACAATTAATGTTTACAATGCTTTCTGGCTGTATGTTTAATGTTTTAAAGTTGTTTTTATATTCTTGGTTGACCTCTATTGCCTTCCAAATGACTGTTAACGGAAAGTTTTTCTTGTTAAATATGGTTATATCTGAATCATATTTTCCAGGTCTTAACGGCCCGTTATCGTCGTCAATTGTACCGCAATTAAACCGGGCATAATATTCTACTGTTTGAGAACTTGATTTGTTGGAATCCAGTTGAGCTAGTGCGGAAGATAATGTTTCTTGATATTTGAATAAAATAAAGCTTGTATTTGACAATAATGTTTGAAAAGCAAATATGATTATCAAGAAAATAAAAACATAATAAAATTTCATACCTGTGTAATCATTTTTTCAATGATATGATTGTTATGTTTTATTGACAATAGTAATAAATATGTGAAAATGTCTGAATAACATTAATTATGAGTAATGTTTTTTCTTTTTGTCTTTTTTTTATGCTTTTAATCACATCATTTGCAAGCTATACATTTACATTTAGCAACGTTTTTGGAGATGGGTTGTTTATGGAAGAATTGTCCGGGTCTCTTGGAGACCGCCAGGCAAACCTATTGATAAAGATGTCTCCACCAGTAGTAACTACAGAATTGATTCAAAAAGAGTCTCAAAAGCCAGTGATAGAGTTTAAGCTATATGATGCAAAAACTAACCAGACATTCAAAGAAGTTACCTACTTTATCACAATTGAGAAAAATGGGAAACAATTGTTAGCCGATTGGTTTTACAATCCAAAGGGGGACCTTTTGCTCCAAATGCAGCCAAGAAATACAAGTAAGATTACTGTATCCGGAGATCTTGACCCTATTCTGAATGCTTATACCAGCCAGGGATCGGGCTATGTAGTAGCTTCCGGTCCGATATTTGCTGAAGGCGGGTTATACCATTTTATTGTGAGAATTGTTACTGTCGATTTTTCCAGAACGATTTTGCCTGATGATAAGCAACCTGAATTTAATGGCTGGCTTAGTGTTGGTGCCTTCAAAGAAAAAGATTTTAACATAGACGGTAAACCTGTTCCTATCAAGATACTTGGTTATTACGATAAAATAGGCAATATCACCTATGTACCCGAATCAAATGCAATTTCGTTTGATATGCCGTTTATTTATGACATGAATAGATTGAACGCTAAAGATAACAATGTGTATATTCATCAGGAAATTTATGTGCCAAAACCAAGCGTTTTGTCTGCTACCGGTAGTTATACCGGACTTGTTAATGGGGTGGATGTAACTAACAACCTGGTGGTGGATGGATCCAATAAAACACAGGATGTAGCGCATTTCATGCTCACCAAACCAGTAGTTTTGCAAATAGCGAGCAAGCATAATCAGACTTCATCAAATAACCCTTCTTCCTCAACCATGGACTTTACTCTCATGCCATCCAAAAATGGATCCATGTCTATGGGAACCCCGATGAACATGTCAAATATGTTGATGCCACCCACTCAATAATTTTTATTGTATATGAAACAAATTAAACATAAATTCTTAAAGTTAATTACGCTCTGGGTAAATAAATTTCACGTCGTGCCATCTCTTAACCAACTGCCAAAAGATAAATCCCTTATCGATATCTTATCAATAAAACCTTTTTTATAGGTACCCATAATTAAATAATTTAAATAAAATTGATTGAATATTCATTAACCTTGTTCTTTTTACTTTTTTCTAGTTCTTTTCTTTTTGTGTGTCCCTTTTTTAGCATTGGCTATCCAAAAATCAGTCTTGGAACAAATTTATTTGATTCAAAAAATTACGTTATGACTTATGACCTGGTATCAAATGATTTTGCATCGCCTTTTGACACAAAACCAGAAGTTGGTGATAGTGGCCTTCTGGAAATTAATAGCTCAAATACCTTTTTTGCAAAAGGATTATTATCTTCAGTTTTATTTCCATATTATAATATTTCGGAACATGATATAAGCAAGCCTTCAAATCCGTTTAATTTTGATAACCCCAAAAATGAAAAAAACGCGAATACATCGTTATATGAATTTCCAAAATTGATTTCCGGAAATTGGATATTAAACGTTTCAAAAGGTACCGTGACAAATTTCCATAGCGCCTTTAAACTTTTAAGCACTGATGGACTTGAAAAACATTACGTAGAACTAATTGACTTTCAAAATAAAAATATGTCGGTTATTTTAAATCCATATACCAATACTACAATAAATGGATATGTTGACATTATTATAGATGGTCAACTATTCGAATCTGGTTTACCTGTGAAAATAAAACTAACTAAAATCAATACCATTGAGATATCTTTGGATAAACAAAGTGTTAGCGATCTTTTCCTTAATAACCCCATCCATGGGATAGTTGATTCGTTTAAAAACTTTAAGAATGATGAGCTTTTGATTTTGGATGTCAAGTAGCATTCATAACAAAACTCAAACTATTGGGCATTCAATTATTTAATATATCTGAAATTTATTATAGTAGATATGGCAGAAAAAAAAAACTCTGATCGATTCAAAGATGAAGATGTCAATAATGATTCTTCTGTGTCAAATGACGGTATGGATGTTTCAAACACCACCACCACAACCACAACTACTGTCGATTCTAAATCTATTTCCACTATTATTGATGATTTAGATATTCAGGATGTTCCGGGCATAGGACCAACCACTGCAAAAAAACTTCGTGATGGAGGAATACTTACTGTTATGGATCTTGCGGTTGCTAGTTCAGAAGAGTTATCCGTGGAAATCAACTCTTCTAAAGAAAGCGCAGCCGCATTCATTATCGCTGCACAACAATTGCTGCGAGATTCCAATGTTTTGGATAAAGAATTTGTTACTGCTGATGTAGCACTAGAAAAAAGAAAATCACTCTTACGTTGTACTACAGGTTCAAAGGCTTTGGATAAACTTCTTTTGGGCGGAATTGAAACTCAGGCCATTACAGAATTTTATGGTGAGTTTGGCTCTGGAAAATCTCAAATTTGCCATACTCTTTGTGTTACGGCTCATCAACCAGTCGAAATGGGTGGATTCGGAAGTGGCACTATATATATTGACACGGAGGGTACATTTAGACCTGAACGCGTTGAGCAAATAGCCGCTTCACGCGGGCTTGATCCAACAGATGTTTTAAAAAGTATTGCAGTTTGTAAAGTGTACAATAGCTCTCACTTGGAACTAATCATAAAGGATTTAGGAAAATATATCACTGATTTTAAATCCCGTTTGGTTATAATCGACAGTATAATTTCTCTTCATAGGGCCGAATTTGCCGGAAGAGGTACATTGTCCGACAGACAACAACGACTTAATACCATGTTACATAAGATAATCAGACTAGCTGAAATTTATAACATATCAGTTGTAATAACCAATCAGGTTCAATCGTCTCCTGATACTTTTTTTGGAGATCCTACAAAAGCTGCTGGTGGAAACATTTTAGGTCATGCTTCTACTTATCGAATTTATCTTCGAAAGTCTGGCGAAAACAGATCTGCAAAAATGATAGATTCTCCTTATCATCCTTATTCTGATACAAAATTCACTGTAACAGAGAAAGGAGCCGATGATTTGGATGAAGAAACAAGCTCAAAAAGGGGTAAATGAAAGCATGTCATTTCAAATCATTTTTTTGAATCAAATAGTAGAACATGGTTGATTTGTTATATAACTTCATTAACTAATCCTTTAAAAATGTAAAACTTTTCGGATTGACGCGGATTGTTTATTTCTATTATGGTAAATGACAATAATTGTTAATGCGTTCTGAACTTTTTAAATTATCTTTTCTCTTATTATGTTAACAATCTAGTTTAACGCATGAATCGCAATAAATGAATGAATGATAGTCCTTGCTGTAGTTTTGGAGGTAATTGTGTTGGTTTGAGCCAATTTTAATACTGTGGGGAATATGGGCTGCGGTAGCTGTATTCCGCTTATTCGTAATTCTATCTTTTAGAAAACATGTGGATGAATGGTTTGTGCCTATCCTTTCAACAATTAAAATTTACCCATCATTACTCTTCCACCATAAACTTTAACAATCTGCAAACTACATTATCGAGATGGAAGATAATCTCGATAATCTTGATCATAAAACTTTGCTAACGTTTTCAAATATAAAATACTTGGTTGAGGGATTAGATGCATTACTTCACACTAATTTGGATGGTGATAAAAGGTCTAATGTAATTAAATTACGAGACGAACTGACAGATTATGTAAACAATGTTTTTAATGATTATTCTTAGGTTATTCTTTTACTGTGTTTGAAAAAATTAAAAACATTTATAAAAATAAATAAAATAGGCGTTGTACTTCTGAAAGTTATAGTTTCTGGGACACCCGGCGTTGGAAAACATACTATTTCTATTGAACTCTCCAGAATGTTGAATGGAATTCCTATTTTGGATATAAACAAGGTTATATTATCTGAAAATCTTTTAATTCCCTCTTCATCTTCTTCGTATGGAAATGAAGTAAATATTGAAAAAACATTTAATTCATTAAAATTAATACTTACCACAAAAGAATATGATGATGCAATTATAGTCGGTCATCTTGCTCCATATGTTGTAGATCCGGTTTTGGTAGATTTTATAATAGTTTTGAGAAGGAGCCCATATGAACTTAAAAAAATATATGAAATACGATCATATTCAAAAAAAAAAATTTATGATAATGTAGTATCTGAAATTTTGGGAATTATATCTTATGATTTTTTAAAGAAATTCAATAAAAAAGATATCAGTGAGATAGAAATAAGTGAAAATGTTTTGCCCTATATGTCCGCACAAAAAATTATAGATATGTACACCAACAAAAATTTGAGAGAATTTGGAATAATAGATTGGTTGCCTCTTATCCAGGATGATCCTCAGATGGTTAAATTCTTAATGTGAACCCAAAATAAAACTGATTCCATATATATATGCCCTGCGATATGATCCATTTGAATCATGGCTGCTTTAATTTCAAGAAAGTTTGCTGAAGAAAGTATACAATTTCTAGGAAAAAAAGTCTCCATTGAAACTTCAGATAATAAAAATTATTCTGGTGTTTTGGTTGGACTTAGTGAAAAATTTGATTTGATATTGGATAACGTTGAATCCCAACAAATTCAGAAATTGATGGTAAATGGATCGTTTGTAAAAGAAATTAAATTATTAGAAAGGCCATTTGACCTTAAGGCCCTTTCTGATAGACTGTCTCGTATATTTCCGGGTTTAGTTAAAATTCGAGAAGATATAGGTGCTATAATTGTAATGGACAAAATTAAGGTTACAGAGTCGGGTATAGAGGAGGGTTCTGGATTAGCGGCTTCTAGAGTTAAAGCTATTTATGATGAATTCATTAAGGAGCCAAAGAATTAGTTTTGTTTTTTGAGGTGAAAGATACAGATCTGGCTGCCCGAATCGGAAAATTTACCACTCTGCATGGTTCTTTTGAAACGCCGTCGTTTATACCTGTAATTCACCCCATCAAACAACAAATCAGTCCCTCTTTTTTAAAAAGCCTTGGATTTGATTGCATAATAACAAATGCATATATTGCATTTAGAAAACATGGAGATAAAGCCAGAAAATATGGAATACATAATATTGTAAATTTTGATGGACCTATAATGACTGATTCCGGAGGCTATCAAGTTCTTGAATATGGATCAGTTGGCGTATCTCCTTCAACCATGGCTCAATTTGAACTTGATATCGGTAGTGATATTCCAGTTCCATTGGATAAACCCACAGGATATGGATTATCATATCCTCTCGCAAAATCCTACGTAGACGAAACTATTTCTAATATAAAAGAAACAGTTGAAATAATAAAAGAAAATAAAGTAAAAAATAATTTCAGTATCGACTCTGATTTCCTTTCATCCAAAGGTGAGATATGGGCTGGAACAATTCAAGGTGCAGAGCACTTTGATCTAGTCAAATATTCTGCATCTGCTCTGGATAAAATGGGATTCCAATTTCTTGCCATAGGAAGCCCAGTTGAACTAATGGAGTCCTATAACTTTTCTATATTGGCACAACTTATCAAAACAACAAAATTGGCAGTACCTGATAAACCTATTCACTTATTTGGTGCTGGCCATCCATTGACCATTCCTCTTGCTGTAGCTTTAGGATGTGATACCTTTGATTCAGCATCATACATCTTATATGCAAAGGATAATCGTTATATGTATTCTCATGGAACCCTGAGGCTAGATGCTTTGTCCTATTTTCCTTGTTGCTGTCCTGTTTGTTCTTACTATACCGTTAAAGAATTATTAAATGAAGACGAGGAAACCAGGGTCACTAATCTAGCAAAACATAATTTGTTTGTTCTTAAACAAGAAATTTCCTTTGTAAAGCAGTCCATATTAGATGGAAGGCTTTGGGAGTACATTTTGCAAAAAGCCAGGTCTCATCCAAAATTAATGGATGCAATACATGTCGTTAAAAACTTTGAATATTTGAAAAATCACACTCCTTTGTTTAAACAAAAAGCAATCTATTTGTTTGAACCAATAAATCAATATAGACCTGAACTCAAAAATTTTCGAAACATGCTGATAAACAACTATAAACCGTTTTTTAATGATGTTCTGTTGCTTTATCCTGACCAGGGCACAAGACCGTTTTATTTATCTAATGTATTTAAAAACTTGATTGATAAACATTCCTCCTCCTCTATTTTTTGCCTTTATAACCCATTTTTTGGATTAATTCCTGTTGAGATCTCTGATATATATCCTGCTTCTCACAATGTTTTTTCTACGCATGCTAGTGATTTTGAATCTCAAGACTTTGATGAGTTTATAAAACTGTTTAACTCTTTTTTAAAGACTAACCATTTTAAAACTGTTCATATAATTGCTGACTCTTTTATGAAAAAAATTTTACCATATCTAGACTTTGCTGGTGAAACAGAAATAAAAATTGAAGATTTTATTGATACAAATAAGATCAATTGATTTTTATGATTCTATTTATTTCTAAACAACCTAAAATTTAGCGCCTACGCTGTCTTTTTCTTCTTTGGTCAATTCTCTGTATCCATTTTTGTCTATTATTACAGCATTTATGCTATCTCCAGTCCCTGCATTTCTTCTAATCGCTGCAGCTATAGATTGAATAGCTATTTTATAAGCTTCGTTTACACTAATTCCATCTTTAAATTCTGACTCTAAATATCCGTATGCTACTGGTGAACCGCTTCCGGTGGAAATGAATTTTTCTGTGGTCATTGACCCGAACAAGTCAATGTTGTATATTTTTCCCTCTTTTTCTCGATGATCAAACCCCGCCATAATAATTTGAACATAGTACGGGAAATATCTTTGATTAAATAATATATTAGAACAAAGCCTTGCAGCAGAGCTAACCGGAATTAATTCTTTTTTGGATAATCTGTAAATGTTTGAATTATATCTCATTGTGTCTACAAGATTTTGAGCATCTGCAACTCCTCCTGCAATTGTCATGCCTAAATGTTCATCTACCTTTTGTATTTTCATTACATGTCTATCTGCTATGAAAAAACCTGCACTTGCTCTAGTGTCGGCAGCTAAAACCACTCCATCGGTGCATGTAATTGCACATGTGGTCGTTCCTTTTTTAATTTGATCTAAGATATACTGAGGATAACGATTATCATTAATCTGCTCATTAATGTGCATTTATATCAACTAATATTTGACTACATTTAAGCATTATTGATTGGCACAAATTATAAGATAATTATTATACTTCTTCTACTAATAATTAGTATTTGGCAAAAACGGCTTATGATAAAATCTGGAAAAATCATTTAGTATATTCTGATGATGTTGACGATGATAGTCCTTCATTAATTTATGTTGATAGGCATTTTATCCATGAAGTTACTTCTCCACAGGCATTTGATGGTCTTAGGATGAATGGTCGAAAAGTGCGAAAACCTAATCTTACTTTTGCCACTGTTGATCATAATGTTCCCACTACAGATAGATCGTTACCATTAGTCGACGAGATTTCTTCACTACAAATAAAGTCTTTGCAAAAAAATTGCGAGGATTTTGGAATAACCCTTTTTGACATAAATGATCAATATCAAGGCATTGTTCATGTGATTGGTCCGGAATTGGGTTTGACGCTTCCTGGAACAACAATTGTTTGTGGAGATAGTCATACCTCTACCCATGGTGCATTCGGCGCATTGGCCTTTGGAATAGGCACTAGTGATGTAGAGCATGTATTGGCCACTCAATGTTTGTGGATGAAAAAGGCCAAAAACTTTGAAATTATTTTGAATAGCAGTCTAAAAAATGATCTTGCTATTTCTGCAAAAGATGTTATATTGTCAATTATTAAGAAAATAGGTACGTCTGGAGGTTCAGGCTCTGTAATTGAATACCAAGGAAGTTTTATTTCAAAACTTTCAATGGAAAAAAGAATGACAATATGCAATATGTCAATTGAGGCTGGTGCTCGGGCTGGACTTGTATCCCCTGATGATATAACCTTTGATTACCTGCGAGAAAAAAAATACTCTCCAAAAAATGAATCCTTTGAAAGATTGCTAAATACTTGGAGGGACCTTGGATCTGATAATGATGCAAAATATGATAAATCATTCATGCTAAACGTTGATGACATTGTCCCTCAGGTTACTTGGGGAACCAACCCTGCCATGACTATTGATGTAACTTCTACGATTCCAAATCCTGATGAATATGCTAAGGGAAACGAAGAGGAGAAAAAATCTGCAATTCGAGCATTAAAGTATATGGACCTGACTCCTGGTTTGCCAATAACCGATCTATCCGTAGATAGGGTTTTTATAGGCTCGTGCACAAATGCAAGATTGGAAGATCTAATAGAAGCATCCATAGTATTAAAAGACAAAAAAATTTCTTCACATGTCAAAGCCATGGTTGTCCCAGGTTCTCAACAAGTAAAGATGTCTGCTGAAAAACTAGGACTTGACAAAATATTTGTGGATGCCGGGTTTGAGTGGCGTGAGTCTGGTTGTAGCATGTGTCTGGGAATGAATCCCGATATACTTTTACCCGGTGAAAGATGCGCTAGTACCTCTAATAGAAATTTTGAAGGGAGACAGGGTACAGGCGGAAGGACTCATTTAGTCAGCCCAGTTATGGCTGCTGCAGCTGCTGTTGCAGGCAAGTTCGTTGATGTCAGAGAATGGATCTAAATTAATATGGTAAAAGACATTAACTGACTTGATGGAGTCGTTTAAATACCTAAAAAGCAAAGCAGTTCCACTTGATATAGTTAACGTTGATACCGATCAAATCATTCCCAAACAATTCCTGAAACTTTTGGGAAAGGCTGGATATGGAAAATACTTGTTTTACGACTGGCGTTATGATAAGAATGGCAATGACAAATCCAACTTTGTTTTAAATTTTCCTGAATTTAAGGGAAGGCAAATTCTTTTAACAAGGGAGAATTTTGGTATAGGCAGCTCAAGAGAACATGCCGTATGGGCACTCAAAGATTTTGGATTTAAAGTAATCCTGGGAATTTCTTTTGCCGATATTTTTTATAACAATTGCTTTAAAAACGGTGTTTTGATTATTAAATTAGATAAAGATAAAATTGATCATATGTTTTCATCAACAATAAATCAAGATGTAGAAATTGATTTACTAAACCAGACTGTAAAAGTAAATTCAGATATTCACAAATTTGATATTGACTCAACCTTAAAGCGTTTTTTGTTAGAAGGTATTGATGAAATCTCTACAACATTAAAATTCGAAAACTCCATTAAAAAATATGAATCAAAAAATGACCCGTTAATTTTTTATTAATTTTTTATTTATGTTTGATAAAGCTGTGGCAATGAAATTAAATTAATGCAAATCTTATAATCAAAAAATAACTAAAAAGTGTTATGTTAATTCTTGAGTAGAAATAACTGTGCTGATATATGATTATGTTTATTATTGTGATAATTGAAGGTTTTCTTATAAATGATATAATCCCCTGAATTAAATATATGGAAAAACTAAGATTCTTTATATCTGTGTTTATCATTTCTTTGATAGTTGTTGTATCTGTAGATAGTTCTGTTTCCTCTCAAATTGCTTTAGCCAAAGATAAGGTTACAAAATCCAACATTTTAAATCAGTCTTCATTGTCCAGTTACAATGGCTTAGGTAGTTCTGAGCAGTATTCGGATCCTTCTATTTTATTGCCCCTGTCATCTAAAATAACCACTACTGACTTAACTTCTAGTTTTTCCTATATTATTGATACCCAAATATATACTGGGTTGGATAAATAGGAAAAAATATCATGCTGTATCATTTTTCAACGTTAAATTTTTTAACATAAAGTCTAATATCGGATGATAGTTTTCAAATGAATCCTGTTCAGTCAATAATGAAAATATGTAAATCTTGTTGTTTATGGTTGAAAATATTTGTTCAGTTGTAAAGTCTATTCCCGATTTTTTAAAACTATACTTTATCCCCTTTCCTGAGTGATGACCGTTTATATCTATGGTTGAAATATTTTCCAGTTTAAAATCATTGTTATTTATTGCTAGTTTTTTAACTATTGTTTGTATTTCAAAATCATTGTTATTGTTTGATATGTCCCTATTTGGTTTTATTATGCTTATGACAATATTATCCTGAAAAGTATCATTCAGATTTTCTTTAGGCGATCTAAATATTGTAATGTGGCCAGTTTGATTGTTGTCATTATTTTTACTTTTAACGATTTCCCATTCATTTGGATATATTATAGTAAAGTTCTCTTTTTTATCCGTATAATAGAGCCACTTGGCATTATTTGTGCTGCTGCTGCTGCTGCTGCTGGTTATATCTTGTTTTATTTTTGTATTTGAGTATGAATTTTGTGAATATGTGACCGCATTAAAATATTGTATTAGGAACAAATTATAAAATATCAGTATATATGCCAATAAAAAAAAAGTAGTGTACATATTTTTTTTTTAACATCGCTGTTGATTCTATTAATGATTAATCATTGGTATTATTTTATATTTTTAATAATTTTACAATATTAAATTTTTAACCAATAAGTTCATATGATAAATTATATATATTTAACACATTATTTGGGTATTTTTAGATATGATTTATACAAGAGTCCTAATGTTGGCATATTCGCCAAATCTAACGACAGTATCGTATTGCTTCCATACGGATATGCTGAAACCAAAAGTAAAAGATTAATTGACTATCTAGAAGTCGATCCAGTTTTTGTTTCAATAGGTGGACATAGAATTATTGGACCTATGGTGGTTTTAAACAATAACGGTATGTTATTGCCCTCGTTAGCATCAGATGAAGAAATAACATACCTTAAACAAGTAACTGGGCTTAATATTGCACGTTTGGAATCAAAACATACCGCAGTTGGAAACCTAATTTCTGCAAATGATAATGGTGCCATAGTCTCGCCGCTCTTTAAAGGCGAATTTGACAAACAAATAGAGGATGTTCTTGGAATCAATGTACTTACAACGTCTGTCGCAGGATTTAATCAAACAGGGTCTATGATAGTGTGCAATAACAATGGTGCAGCAATTCATCCAAATGCTTCAGAAAAAGAAATCGAATCTGTTGCATCCATTTTAAAAGTGGATGTAGAAGCTTTAACAATCAATGGAGGCATCCCATATCTTTCTTCAGGAATACTTTGTAATTCAAAAGCCCTAGTTGTTGGTAGTTTAACGACTGGCCCAGAATTGATAATGCTGAGTAGGGGATTTAAAATGTAGGTTTTACACATTTAATTAATTAAATTATTAATTTTGTATTTTGTGGAAACCGGTGTGGAAATTTCAGACACCACCATGCAGCCTTTGCCATTGATAACGAACAAAAGCGAAAGATTGCTAGCCTGGCATCTAAATATGGTGTGGAGTTAAAAAAACAGACTGAAACACCCAAAGTATACCTGAATCTGGATATTGAACAGAATGGGTTTGATTATCGTCAATGAGGGTGATGTTAAAGCCTGGCTATTGCATCTTCAACTATGGCCTTTATTGTTTTTCACCACATTTACTCATCCAATTCTCTGCTTGCTATGCACAATTAGCGTTGGTGGTGGTAGTTAAACTAACCCTTCTTTTCATGAGAATATGCATAAAGGGATTTTACTACTATTATTAAAGATTGATAAAATCCAAGTTATAGTCAGTGTAATGGATAAATTGAAAATTCAAATAGCAGGATACTAGTTTTTATCTTGATTAAGTAACGCTTTATAGCATAAAGCGTTCGATAAAATATAGTAATAGTGTTTGACAATACCTTAACAGTTTAAAAACAACCGTCAAAAAAAAACAACATGGAGAAAAGGAATTATTATAATAATTCATAACGAAGTTCAGGTTTCTATTAGTTTGATAAATAAATCTATGACGTTCGATAGTACAAAACCAAGGTTTCACTCACGTATTATTTGAGGGGATGTAGCTTTGAACATTGCATAAATATAGTCACCCTCCTTAACTCCAAGATAAATTCGGGATTCATTTGTGATTCTGGATATCAAATGAATGTTGTCTATCACAAGGTGTATGTCCATAACTCCTTTTTTTAATCGTGAATTAACAATGTAGGCTACTTTTGTCTTTATTATATTACGTGCACTTGTTTTTATCGGTTCCAATGAAAGAATGATGTCTTCAGGCCTAATCAACACTCCAATCATAGAATCCATTGGATAATCTCCAATTGTTTCAATTTTATGAGATCCACTCATGAAAACAGTAACGCCATTTATTGATGATGTTACCTTGCCATCTATGTAATTGTAGCCTCCATTAAAAATTTCATATAAAAAAGGTGACGACGAATGATTAGAATATGATAATATTGTTCTTAAAGTGTCTGTTCTCTCAATACAGCCTTTTCTTAATACCGATACTGAATCAGCAAGTGCATAAACGTCATCTGCAAAATGAGTTACATATATGCCAGACACTCTTTGTTTTTTAAGTATTTTTCTAAGATCTACTCTAATGTTTCTTTTGGTTAGATCATCAAGATGAGCGAGAGGCTCATCCATAAGCATTATTTTCGGTTCAGTTATCAGCATTCTTGCCAATGATATTTTTTGCATCTCACCCCCACTAAGTCCATGTATATGACGATTCAAAAGGCGTAATATTCCAAGGTTTTCAAAAAGGTTTTTAATCTGGTCGTCTTTTTTCTTACTGTCCTCTTTTTTAAGACCAAAAGTAATATTATCATATACACTCATGTGAGGAAATAGGCAAGGATTTTGAAAAGAATATCCTATGTTCCTTGATTCAACTGGTAAGTTTGTTATATCTACTTTATCGATGATAATCGAGCCGCTATCTGGTTTAATTAACCCGACAATCAGGTTAAGGATTGTAGTTTTGCCACTTCCAGTAGGTCCAATCATTACTAAGATCTGATCGTCATCCACTTTCAAATTCAAAGGCCCTAGCCGGAATCCAGGAAAGTCTTTGGTGACATTAACAAGTTCTAGTACCGTATTAATTCTCCTCCTTCTTCGTGATTTCTGCTCACCTTAAGTTTAAAACATCTTTTGTTGCTTTATCGTCTAGTCTTTTAATTATAATGGAATATAAAAATATCATGACAACTGAGAGCAAGATGACCATTACAATACTTGGAATAGCCTGTCGTAACCCACCAATTGCATTATCTTCAAATATTTGAATGGAGATGGTGTGTGGATTGTACGCCATCATTATAGTTGCTCCAAGTTCCCCTACTGCCCTTATCCAGGTCATTATGAAACCTATGATAATCCCCTTTTTAGCCAATGGAAGTGAAATCCTTACAAAGACCTCTATCTTCTTCTTACCTAAAACTCGGGCAATTTTTTCAAATGACTCATCAACTGATTCAAACGCAGCTTGACTGGCGAGAATCATAAATGGAGCGGCAACATAAGTTTGTGCAATAATGACCCCAACTAAAGATTGCGTAAACTCTATTCCGGGAAAAACCCTATCTAAAGGTGATGTTTGCGGACTAAATACTCCTAAAAGGAGTGCACCGCTTGCTAATGGCGGTAGAACTAATGGAATGATGACAACAACCCTTACTAGAAAACTGCCTGGAAACCTATACCTGGCCAAGCAGAACGCAAGGGGTATTCCAAAGATGGATATTAACATAGTTGAAATTGATGCAGAGATAATGCTAAGAACTAAAGCATCAATAACCTTGGGCCGTGTAAATGAATCTAAAAGATTTTCAGGCTCTGAAAAAACAAAGATACTGGCAAGAGGATAAATAATATAAATTACGGCTATGCCAGCTAAAACGCACATTATGAGGTTGAAATTGACTATCTTGCTCTTGTTACTCATATACATCGTCTTACCGCATATTCTTGTATGTCATCATTAGATTTTGTTCTTGTTACTGTGAAGTCATATCTTTTATAGATATAGGTATTTTGCCTGTGTCTCCTTTAGTGGATATGCCTACAGGGTTAAGCCCTTGATTTTCCAATATTTGTGAGCCGTTTTTTGAAATTAAAAAGTTTACAAACGAGATTGCGCCATTTGCATTTTTTACGGATTGCGGTATTGTAATTGAGAAGTAAATCGGTTCGCCATAAATTATTTTCTGGTCGGATTCTAATGTATAAGTAGCCTTTTTATAGAAATCAGAAAATGCAGGGTCGCTAAGATTAATCTCTGTAGGTAGTGTGATATATGGAAGTCCCCTGGAAACTGCTTCATGTTTGTAGGCAACTACTGCATCAAGTTGCCCTGATTCCAGTATTGTTTTTAGTATCTCTTCAGGAAAAATCTGTTTAGGATTTCTATCCCCGCCCAAAATTCTTTCTTTGATGGATGAATCATTGTAATAGATATTGGCCAGTTTGGCAGTGATGATGGTATAGTATCCTTTTGGATCTAATTCGGGATCCGTCCTACCAAATTTGAATCCTTCTTTAGAAATAACATCATACCATGGTATTTCGCCTTTTCTTGCCTTTTCT
This sequence comes from uncultured Nitrososphaeraceae archaeon, assembly GCA_963779615.1. Taxonomy (GTDB): domain Archaea; phylum Thermoproteota; class Nitrososphaeria; order Nitrososphaerales; family Nitrososphaeraceae; genus Nitrosocosmicus. Next base: position 325,022 of record CAVZZA010000001.1, on the reverse strand, counting down.
AAATCGTTATAGTATGGACTATTTGTCGAGTAAGCTATTACCATTTCGGCAGAACCAAACTCTAAAAGCCACTCTGCAAGAGGAGGAGTATTGTTCATCAACCTCGTGATTGGAATTGTTCCAGCACTCACAAATACATCTGGAGTCCTAAATCCATCTTTGATCAAATTTGCAACTTGGACTGATCCTTTACCTTCACCTACATATGCATAGCCAGTTTCGTTTTGAAATGCAGGCCCTATCACATCCTCAAATGTTTTTACAAGAGACCCTGCATACATTACAAAGACTTTGCCTGGATCATCATTTGTGCCGTTTGCAATGGAAAATTCACCTACTGTGTGTATAGAAAATATACCAATGATAACAAATGGAATTACGAATAGACCTTTCTTGTTCATGATGGTTGATATATTGGTAACCACATGTTATTCGGTATAGACAACATTATAAAAATAAATTGTCATGCAATATTATGAACCATAATCATGAATAAATTAACTGATTTGGATCATCAAATAGTTTATATCACAAATCCATGGATGCAGGTTGCAGATTCAAATTCCATTAATCCTCCTCTACATTAGATCTCTTGCGTATTTAATATCATTAGAAAAATTTCTAAAAAGTTGACGCGTCTTAATTACAATTCATTAATTAAAATACAATATTTCAATATATACTTACGAATCTGTAAAATTTTGATACATGTATAATTACGCATCAGATCTATTATGTAAATAAAAAATATAATTGGCGAATACGCGAGTATACAGTATGGATTCGTCCCACTTCAGCACCTCCCTCGATTTCAAACAATGAATTCATGGACCCCAATATTAAAATGATTTGTAGATAATAGCATATGTCAAATCCTTTGTCTTTGCGTGCGCTATTGTAAAATTAATTTATTGGTATTGAAGTAGAGGGAATTATGAAGGCCCTGTTGTCATAATTTTGCCCCTCTTTTACTTGGGGTAAAAAATATTAAACATGCCAAATCCCCTTTTACACGCTTGAATTTAGGACTTTTGGTAAAGGCTAAAGCGATGATTCACAAGTACCACAACCATAAATAGAGCGAAGATCATAATAATGCATATGCGCTCAGTACAGGTATCCAGGCCTGGAGGGCCTTTTGAAATGGTAGAACGAGACATTCCAGAACCTGGTCCTGTGCAAGTACGTATCAAGGTACAAGCCTGTGGTGTATGTCATAGCGATTCCTTTACTAAGGAGGGACTATTCCCGGGCATCCAATATCCCCGGGTTCCAGGTCATGAGATTGCAGGGGTTATTGATGCAGTGGGTAAAGACGTTGATAACACTAAATGGAAAGCCGGGCAGAGAGTAGCTGTTGGCTGGCATGGAGGTCATTGTGGCCATTGTGAATCGTGTCGACGAGGCGATTTTGTTACTTGCCTGTATGCACAAGTGCCTGGTATTTCATATGATGGTGGCTATTCTGATTATGTTATAGTTCCAACTGAGGCACTTGCAATTATCCCTGATGAGTTGTCAGCAACAGAAGCTGCACCTCTTATGTGTGCTGGCATTACAACTTACCATTCTCTAAGAAATAGCGGAGCACGTCCAGGTGATGTGGTTGCCATTCTTGGAATAGGAGGACTTGGGCATCTGGGTGTTCAATTTGCTTCCAAAATGGGTTTTAAAACCATCGCTATTGCAAGGGGAAAGGACGAAGAGGAACTGGTGAAGAAGCTTGGCGCAAGACAATACATTGATAACCGTTCGCAGAATGCTGTCGAAGAGCTTAACAAACTGGGAGGAGCCAAAGTCATACTTGCAACAGTGCCAAGTGGAAAAGCCATGAGTCAAATCCTCGGGGGCCTCGCAGTCAATGGAAAGATTGTAATAATTGGAGCATCTGATGAGCCAGTTGAAGTGCCTACATCTCTATTTATCCAGGGGCGCCGATCATTGATAGGCTGGCCGTCTGGTACTTCAATTGATTCACAAGATACCTTATCATTTAGTGTTCTCTCTGGTGTAAGGTCTATGAACGAAGTCTTTCCACTAGAGCGTGCGGCAGAAGCCTATGATTTAATGATGAGCGGTAAACCAAGGTTTAGATGTGTACTTACAACAGGTAACTAGAGCGATCAGGCATGGGGCCTGTTGTTCATATTAATGAAATAGTCTTCTGTATGCCTGTTCTCTTAAACGTTTTTCAAATCGCTGTCATGAGGCCTGCAAACATGCTCATCCAATTCCTTGCGTGCAGTGGATTACAATCCTTAAACTTGAATGGAAAACAATCTCCAAAGTCTTTTGTTCCTGTCCCTATGTACAGCACTGTCCTTTCAATAACGGTCTTCCAACTTCCTTAGTAATGGGAATGAACGGGTGTATGCCTTGCATGCAGGAAACTGCATGTCCAGGAAGCTCCTCAATTCTGCCCAAGATGTTTCGTCATGCTACCGTGTTGAGTTGAGCTAATCTATATTGTGTGGATTCACTTGCATTTGCAGAATTGGCTTTAGATGACTGGTCCAGACTAACCTTGCAGATGTACTGCGCGGCTCTGAATGTGGCTGCCTAATAACAACCTTGGGCATGCATTCCACGGTAACCTGGATGCCTGTGAGCGCACCCTCAGGTGACTGTCTTCTGTCATACATGATGTTGGTCTCGTTTCAAGCCTCAGGATCTCAGTAATGAAAGCAGGTCGGCATTTATCTGATCCTGATGTGTGGCCGTGAGGCCGTGAGGGGCGCCAGGATAAAAGATTTTTCTTGCACCCTTGATGATCTTTGCGGACTTGACCGCCGAGTCCTCGATAGGGACGATCTGATCATCCTCGCCATGCATGACTAGAGTTGGGACATCGATTTTCTTGAGATCCTCGTTAAAATCGGTTTCAGAGAAAGCCTTGATGCTTTCATAAGCGTTTTTGAGGCCCGCCTGCACCACCAGCAAGATGAAATTGGAGATTGGGCCCCATGATTCCCCAACGAACTCCTGGAGCCAAATGGGTTTTTTGTGTGGATGGTATAAGGGGATGGGGATGTCTCTACTCCTGCAGTTCCCCCTGCTCTACAGATATCTACTTTCCAAAAATCAAAAAGGAATGGCCAATACACCACAATTAATCCTGTATCACGCGATTATAAGGAAGGTTTTTTGGCATGGTTCATATTGGCATATGTGCATGGCGGTCACATTTATGAAGGCGGTCAAATATTTAGTCAATACGGTCAACTTAATGGTCAAACTGGTCAATAAAATGGTCAAATTTCCTTTCGTTCACACCAAGCGCACAAAACCAGAGTTCAACAAACCATCTCCAATAAAGGTCATAACACAACCATAAACAAGTTATTCCAACGGCTGTGTGGTTTTAAGGAAGCCTTTTGCTTGGGGATGCCCCATCTTCTTTGCTAATACCAGAAAAGGACACCTTCATCATCATGTATTGGTTATGTATTGTGTTTGTGCTCATCTGGGTTTACGCCCGAGAATGCACCCAAAGAATCATCTTTTTTGCATACCGTCTAGGGAAGAATACTTATAACATATTTCATTAATAAATACCCATAATGGCCATTTTATCTTTCAATTTGATCCCATTGATGGAGTAAATTTCACACCAATAGAGATAGGTATCCACTATGCTGTTATAAAATAGTAGATTATGATATCTTTGATTTTCATTAAACACTACAGCATCTGTTATAGTTGGAAGAGATAGGAGGAAGTTCTAGAGAGAATTCAGAGGATTTGAGTATCAATACAATCTATATGGCAAGTTAAAGAAAGAGGATACCAATGCTCTAGATTATGAAACTTTACAAACGTGAAAGGAGATAAAGACATAGTATTTTAATTCCCTGCAATTTTTTTGTAATTTATCCGAACAGATACGGTAGAAGAGATCGGCGATCCCGTGATGCTGCACGATCCTACGCGCCTCACAGACGGCATTGAAGCATCCGATGATCCCATCTTGGCTGTGCGCCGTGGTGTATATGAAGTGTCGGTTGCGCATCGTAAAGGAGATTGGAAGGGGCGTCTGGCAGCGCTGGAGCGAGGGGGTTCGCCTTTTGCAATCTAAACACCAGAATCATATCAGGGTAATCGATGATACATGTGAACTTGAATATGATAATCGTAAAAATTAAACACAATCTAGTTTTTTATAATTCCTTTTATACTAACAAAAACTACGCAAAGTTATTCGATTTGGATTTTGGCAACGTAAACGATAAAGCTAAATAGTTCCAATTCTGAAAGCCCTTTTGCGTGAAAATGGAATGCTCATTTGAAGACAATGGGTATTAAACCTATCATAAGCCAGGATATGTAAGATATTGAAAGATCTAGATAGCTGAAACTGTATCCAGATCTAGTCAAAAAGTCATTTGGGGATAATTAAAAAAATAGTGTTTTCTTGAAACTACTTCTCTATCCTTCTTTAAAGAATGCTGTAAGCTGCTTTATGACAAAATCCGGCTGCTCTTCTGGAATCCAATGTCCTGAAAGTGGAACTGTGACGCCTTTTACATTTGTAGCTAGTGCCTGTGTCGAGTTTAACGCAAAGTTGCCAGGAAGATCACCGCCTAGAGCAGGGTAAACATCGCCGCCTAATACCAATACAGGCATTGTTATCTTGTGCATAGCTGATTCTTTATTTTGCTCTGCATCCATCGGGAAAGATCTAAAATGTTCAAATGCTCCCTTTACTCCACCAGGTCCTGAAATATGACTTGCGTATATATCTATATCTTTATCCGTAACTGCAGATGGGTTATAAGCCAATCCTTGGAAGAACCATGATATGTATTCTCGCTCCTTACCTTGCACTAGGGATTCTGGCAAGTTAGGCACTTGCTGGAAAGCAAACCACCAAGGTCCATTCTGACCAAACGATGAAGGTAAGAATCCTGGGAAGGGAAAGTCCATGATCACTAATTTACTTACATTACTTGGATAGTCTGCTGCATATGAATAAGCTGTTTGTGAGCCAACGTCATGTGCCACCAACAAAATTTTATTAAGACCTAGTTGTAATGTCAATTGATATATATCCTCTGCAGTAGTTTTGCCGTCGTAACCTGTACTAGGTTTTGAAGAATCGCCAAATCCTCGAAGATCAGGTGCAATCACGGTGTAATTCTTAGCCAATGCTGGCATAATGTGCCTCCATTCATACCAAGACTGTGGAAATCCATGCAATAACACTACGGGATCTCCTTTGCCTCCTATCACGTAGTGCAATTGAATACCGTTAACAGAAGCCATGTGATGGAAAAAAGTAATGTTGTCGATATCAAAGGAATTGCCTTGCAAATCAGATTGGCCTTTCAGAACAGAAGATGTTTGGTTGACTTGTGATTGTTGCAGCTGCTGAGCCACTGCAACCTTAGGATGATTTGAACCAAGTTCAAATACGGAAATGCTAGTTGCAATAATCATGAAAACGACGATGATTCCTGTAAAGCGTAATGAATGGATTGAGTATGTTTTATTACTCATTGAAAAATGATTGTAGAAATCCTGTATTTAATGATGTATGTCATCTTATAATTATTGCTAGAGGGGATCTGCAGCAATATAGATATTAACATCATTAAGCTTTGTTTGTAGCATAACAATTTAGAATATTAGAATGCTCCAATCTGTGAAATTTTCCTGCTATGCATGTATGGATTTACAAAAAGGGTGCTCTAATGTATCTATTACGCCTTATTTTTACTAATCCTGTTGTGCTGTCGAGTATTTCCTTTTGCCGCTGCTTGTAGTATTGATTCGGGTAGTCTGATCTTGATGTGATACAGGAGCAGCATGACTGGAATTAACACGGTGGTAGCATTAATTTGTTTTGCGAATTGGTGTGCGCAGCAGGTGGAATCTATGGTCACTCAGAAATCTGATACCATGAATGTAATTGTTGCCAAGCTGGAGGATCTGATTTTTCAGCGAGAATTGCCTGATTAGGTGGCTTTTGTGTTACGGCCATGATTTTATCTTCTGAGTATTAACACCTTGAGCAAAGGAGGCCTGGAAGATTGCTGGATTTACGTAATCATATCCTCATTTATATAAAACCAAAAAGTCTTTTGGCAACTTTTATGTCAAATAAGATCGAGGTGAGTTGACCATCGTTTGGAATGATTGCAGCAATGTAAACGAGGCCGGTCACATTGATTTTTTCACACAATTTAAAACACAATTAGAAGAATTACTACAACAAGAATCTATTTCTATTACAATAATGCATAATGTAACTATTCTCTAATTAAATATCCATTTACCACCCATTTTCGAACACCCAAAAATAACACCGACGGAATGAAACGAACCTAACTTTACAAAATTTTTATAATAATTTGTAAACTTTTATCGGTAGTTTTATTATGCGATATAGCGCCTCGCTTATAATGAACATGTACACTGAACCGCGCCACCATACAATACCAAAAGATACTATAAGATTTTTGTCAGCAGAGCCTTTATACTCGATTGAAGGTTAATATGATCTCTGTAAAACAATGGTGATGCCAATTGCCGATGAGTTAAGGTGTATCGCGAAGGGTGAAATTCTTTCTGATGACTGGAGTAAAGAAATATACTCTGTTGATGCAAGTCATTATGCTATAAAGCCCTCAGTGGTGGTACGCCCAGTAGACAGATATGATATAGAGAAAATTTGTAAATACTGTTTTTCTAAGAATGTTCCTATAACCGCAAGGGGAGCAGGAACTGGCCTTCTTGGGCAGTCTCTTTCAAATAGCATCGTTATTGATTTTGCAAAATACATGAACAAGGTTGTGGAAATCGGAACTGATTATGTTGAGGTCCAGCCAGGTGTAGTTAAAGGTATTTTGGATAGGGAACTGAAAAAGAGAGGAAAGTTCCTTCCTGTCGATCCTGCAAGTAGCAATTACTGCACAATTGGGGGGATGATTGCAAATAATTCAAGTGGTGTTCATTGTCTGGGTTACGGCAGTACAATAGACTTTCTTCAAGAAATCCATATTATTTATTCCGATGGATCTGCTGGTTATGTTAATGGTAATAATAAATCTGAAGATTGCATGATCACAAATTTGTTAAGACTGCTGTCGCCCTACATAAATATCATCCAAAGCCGATATCCAAAAGTGAACAAAAATTCATGTGGTTACAGGCTTGATGCAGTAATAAACGAACAAGGATTTTCACCTCAAAAAATATTTGCTGCTTCTGAAGGCACATTAGGAATACTAACTTCCGCAAGGCTAAAAATCCTGGATATTCCGCTTTATCGTCATTTGCTAGTGTTAGGTTTTGAGGATTTGCTGTCCGCTGTGTCTGAAGTTCCACTTATTTTACAATTTTATCCTGTTGCCCTTGAAATGCTTGATCACACAGTTGTCTCCCATGGGGAGAAGAATACCCTTCAGCAGCAGCAAGTAGCCACTAATCCTGGTTGTCTATTATTTGTAGAATTTGCAGGAGACAGGATTGGAGATGTCGAGAGAAAACTTGGTCAATGTAAAGAAAAATTGTCTGGAAAGTGTACTATCATAGAAAGTGCAAGTGATGAAAATAGTGCGACCCGTATATGGGAAGCGCGTAAAGGCGCGTTAAATCGTATTATGAAATTGACGTATGGGACAAGAAAACCGATCGGCTTGATAGAAGACACAGTGGTTAAACCAACTCTATTACATGCTCACACGCAATACCTTCTGCAAACGTATTTGGATAGTAAGCTCGACTACGTTGTTTATGGTCATGTGGGAGATGGGAATTTGCATACAAGGCCTTTAATCGATATGGATTCAAAATCTGAAGTGGAATTAATAGAACGCATCGCTTCGCAAGTTTTCGACAGGGTAATAAGAAATGGCGGAACAATAACAGGAGAGCATGGAGATGGGTTGGCTAGAGTAAAATACATTCCATCTGTGTATGGTGACGAGGTATTTTCTATTTTTCTACAGGTAAAAAAGTTATTCGATCCCAAATTCCTCTTGAACCCTGGCAAAAAGATTGCGTGACGTTGTGGAAACTTGGATTAATTGTACATAACCTAAGTTGAAAGTATCCTCAACTTCCTATTGTAAGAGCATCACCTATTCAAGTGAACTATACTTGACATTTTAAATTATAATGTAGATAATCTTCATTTATCTACTGTCTGGTGGTTGTATGATCGGTAGCCATTAGAGCGATTTTTCTTGCCGTCGCTTCTTGTTTGGGCAGTTCGTCAAAAGGTTGGTAATACTATTTACCTATTGTCATGTTTTTATTGCATACGCCGGATACTGTGGATAAAACGGTAGGAATAGCTATGCTGAAACGCCTCATGCTGTTTTTCCGCTTTTCTCCTTCACACTCCTTTAATACGGTTTATATGGTTGAATGGTTAACCATGATTAATTCACTGCCCTGTTGAGTCACTCCGAGTCACTCATCAATCAATAATTCAACGGCCCGAGTTGTGACCAGACGCCTTCACACACCTCAATATATGTATGCTTAAGGTCCAATCTATATAGTTTATATGCAATTATATAGATTATATAGTGAGACTATTTAAAGATTACATAAATATGTGAAAAGGGTATATTTGAAAAACTCGCCATATTATTGTTCTGGTTGTGGAAATACTTTCGATAGGAAATGGAATGCTTTTCGCCACAATAAAGATGTACATGATAACCAAGGAGAGATATACAATAAGTCAAACAATTTGGTATATTCCCATGGACCTCTTGTGCCGTCTTCCAGTGACCTGAAAACAGAGGGTAGTAATGATCTTCAGAGCGGGGATAAGGAATTAAACAACAATGGTATGTTTAATTCTCAGTCCAAATGTAGGAAAAACACTGACATTGATTCTAAAAGTGATGACGACATTTATTATGACGGTATTGGAGAATTGGCTCCTTCAATGGATGAATTAAATGCTTTGCTATCAGAAAAGCCTCCACATGTAAAAGAAAAAGTTCTAGGAATGATGCTGACATGGGCTTTTTCATCCCAAGATCCAGTCAAATCCTTTAAAGAAAATCTATCTTTGTGTAAAAATATAACATGCTCAAATAAAATAACAGAATGTATTTCATCATATTGTAACATACCAAAATCTGTGACAAGTGACTTTGTAAGAAACTCCATTTTAAGGAAAATAAAGACAAAGGAGGGGTAATAGAATATAGTCGTATATGTTGAATAATGTCATATTTTGATAGGATTATAATGCCATTCAAACTAATTGGTGTCAAATCGATGTTTTTATATGTACTACTGAATACATGCCGGGAGTTTTTTTATTTTATTTGTAGTAAAATATTAAAATAATTTCAAGTGTATTGTTTTATCTGTGTCAAGGTTAATTTTTGATATACCGCATTCTATTAATTTAGATACTTTTTTTGATAACTATGTCCATAATATCCAAAAGGTAGGCAAGAGATTGAATGAGTACATTAAAGATCCTAATGAAGAAAACATTCACGATATACGAACAGCATTTAGAAGGCTAGAAGCATCGTATAGCGCCAGCCCAAAGCAAATCCGGAAAAAAAGAATAAAAAAATATGTATTTAATAGCAAACGCCTTTTTAAACTAAATAGTGAAATCAGGGATTTTGATATTGTTCTAGAAAAGTTAAACAAGGAAGGGCAGATGGATGAACAACAGCTTGAAATACTAAGTAAATCAATTAAAAGACAAAAAAATAGGAAACTTGATAAGGCGTTATCCGTTGCCATTGGCCTAAGAAAGTTAAATGTTACCCATATAAATAACGATAATAAGCTATATGAACGTGGTACGGTGCAAAAGAAATTAATTAAAAGATATAATAAAATTGTTGGTAAATTTGTCTGCAGAATGGAGAAAAACTTTCCCATTGTAATCAACAATAGCGAAAAAATTGAGGAGTTACATGAGATAAGAAAGGATGCCAAGAAATTGCGTTATTTACTGGAGCTTGTTTTAAGCAATAAGGATAAGAATAAAGAAAGTATTGACGAAAATGAGGTAGTTGATAAGAACGATCATGAAGATAATCATAATGTTTCTAGCCTGATAGATAAATTAGAAAAAATTCAGGATATGCTTGGAAACGTTCATGATTATGATATAACAACTGCCTGTTTAAAACGACATAATACACATAACAGCGTTATCGCTGAAAATAATATTGCCATGATAAGAAAAAACAAATATGACGAGTTCGTCCAATATTGTAAATCTGATCTTTTAGATGCCGACAACAATTTTTTATAAGGATATGAGGATTATTTAATATGGTCTATTGTTGTGAGGCTAGTAAAAGCTGATTGTATACAAATGATAATAAGTTAGTGATCTTTATTTTTTCTCTATTCGGAAAAGGCTCTGTTCACCTACGATAAACCTACATCTTCAGAGGTACATATGTCATGGTTTGTATTTGTATTTTTTAGGTCTCTCTCTAAGAAGGACATCAGAAAGACTTTCCAGTTTGGTTAAAAGGATTCACGTTTCTATTTGGAACTGGATTCAAAAATATAGTCCTCAAAGAATATCGTCTAATAAAAAGAAAGTTTTGGAATTTATTATAGACGAGACATTGATTAAGGTTGGTTCGAAGTACATATGGTTATGGGTTACTATCGAGCCTAATAACAAAAAAATTCTTGCAATAAGCATATCAAAGAGCGAAACATGTTTGTAGCAGAACGACATATTTCAAACCTGGTCCCTAATTATGGAAAACATCCTGTTTCAACAAATGGGGGTACATATGGTACCGGCAGGCTTGCAAATTCCTGAAACTACAGCATCACATCCATTCGCCTCGTAAAAAAATTCTCAGAGAACAATGCAGTGCATCAAGGACAGAACCGAAGGTTCGATGATTACTTTCCATGCCAAGGAAAGAGTTGTAAATTGAAACATGTTCATAATTGGCTACAACTTTTTGCATATTTTCATAACAGGGAATTAGATATCATTAAGTGAGCAGAGCCTCGGAAAACCTTATCTTGTTATATCTTTTGCAATGTTTAATGTACAATACCTTTTTATCGCTGTCATAAACCAAATGTAAAGAAATCTTTTACTCAATATGTCAAATCTTGCTGTTGGGGCAGATTCCGGTGAAGGAAAGTTGTATTTGCAGATACTGTTTAGGTTTATTTTGTACTTTTTAACTATAATTGAGTTAAGGTGATCTAGTTTTTCTATGAATTATTATAGATCTATTGTCATATATATACAACTAATGTAAATATTTAGTAAAAGAATTAATAATTTTATTCTTTAATTATCTCGTGGAAGAAAGAAAATTTCTCTATAGATTATGTTCTAAGGCATTAGGCGTGGATAATTCTATATTATTTGCAGGAGTAGTAAATGATTATGGAAAATTGATTGTAGGCCTACCCAGACTATTTGGTATTCAAAAGAATGAAATTATGGGTGATAGTTTCTTTAAATCATCTCAGAATTCATTATACTATATTTTCTCTAATGATGACGATGGCTTATATTCTATTAAGAATATGAAAAACATCGTTGTTCATTTTAATATGGGAAATAGATCTGATTTTCAATTAATTAATGTTACTAAGAACAAGTATATAGCCTTCGCATCGCTGACTGAGATACACGATAAATATTTATGTATATATTTTGAAGTAAATATGTCTGTAAGTAATACAATAGTAAAACTAAATACTATATTTGAGCAAGTTGAATGAAATAGAATAAATTTCCATTTATACCGATGGAAATCTAATTAATAATATATTATTTGATTCCATTAGGAAATAATAAGTAAATTATTTATTGAAGTTTATTATTAAGAGCCTATCCCAAAACTATCTTTCTGTAGATGATGATGCAACATGAGAACTGTACCAACCCAAGATAGTTCTCTGCTTTCCTCTCATATCTTGTGTGCAGTTTTCTAAATCGGTTGTGCCATGAGTTGGTTCTTTCCACAACCCATCTTCTGGCAGGATGTTTTTTTCGATTTGACATCTTTTGTGTTTCTGTCTTGCCCTCTCCTCTTTTTCTCTTGTACGGTAAATGCGGCACATATCCTCGGTTGATGATTTCCTGTTTTACTGTCTTGGAACTGTACGCCTTATCAAGACACAGGTGTTGCAGTTTTCTTTTTCTGGATAATTTACGTTTCTTTGATGATGATGATCGTTTGATAATTGTATTATCCATTACATCTGTTACTAGTTTTGTATCATGAGTGCTTGCGGATGATATGACAACTGAGAGTGGGATTCCTTTTGTATCCGTTAAAACATGCCTTTTTGTGCCCAGTTTGCCTCTGTCAGTGGGATTGCTTCCTTCGGTCATTGCCCACCTAAAGGAGACTTTATGGATATGCTGTCAAGCGATTGCCATGTCCACTTGATACCTTGTTTGTTATCATATGATTGCAACAACCTGATCCATGCCTTTTTGAAAATGTCTAACCCCGCCCACCCCTGAAATCGTCGATGACATGTTGAACCTGAACCATACTCTGCAGGCAGCATCTTCCACTGGCACCCTGTTCTTAGGATGTATAGAATACCGTCCACTACTTTTCTGTAGGGAACAATTGGACGACCAATCGCATTATCGGGTTTTTCCTTGGTAAAACTGAAACAATTTCATCCCATGTTCATCTGGAATATTTGTTAATGTCTGTTTATTCTTGTTCTTATGATAGACCGATGCCACTCGTAAATGAAAACGATAACAAGCATAATTATATCGGTTTTTGGGATAGGCTCTTAGTCTGTTGACCTTTCTTTTGAATGTATATACTTTCCCTTCGAAGATGCTCTAATAACTTTCCTGCCGAATTTTTTGTTCTATTTAAATAATTAAAAATAAGATTGCAGGAAACTTTTTCTAATACCCGTATTATGGAATTATAAATCCTCCTCATGATGCTGTCTTTTATCCCTATTTTTTTATTTAATTGTTCTATTGTAGACTTTGAGTCACTTCTAACAATAATGATTCTTTTTTTTTGTTCTTTTAATTTTTCTAAATCCTTTCAAATTGTCTAAAATAGCAAAATAAACTGCAAGCATTTCCATTCTCTGAACCCCAAACTTTTCATTTTTTTTTGATGGTTTTAATACTCTAATTTTACTTTTATTAAAAAAATGATTATGCCAAGAAATGTAACCTGATGGAGAACCATCTACATCGATTGCGATACTTATGGCACGCACTCTATTATAAATCATACTATATTAAAATATAAAAATTATCCATATAGTCTATACAAAATATGACTATTATGTTTATATAGTATAATATACTATAAATAAAATTAAAAAGATTGTTGTATTGTTATACAGTTAAATATATCTTCAAAATTTTAACAATGTTCTGTTTTTTGTTATCTAACAATTTACTTGACAATTTTATTTAGTTGTTTACTAATTTATACATCGATTTATAAATGTTATCCTTAATAGTAAATATTTATAAATTTGTTGATTTTATCAATTCGATATTATTACAATCATTTGCCATATTTACAACTGTGACTACTGTATAAAGTTCTTGATTTAGGAATGAATAATGTGAATTATCTGTTTTAAGTGTTGCCATAGTTATCTATATAGAATTAGTATTGTATATAGATAACGTTTAAAGTTTACTTTGCTGTTTATAAGGTAATGAAAATAGTGATTGTGCCCAATTTATTGATTCATTATATTAAGTTGGATGAGTCCAAAGAAGGTAATTCAAAACAAAAAATTGAATGTATTAAATGTGGTTTTATTATGGGGGAATATACTGTTTGCCATCTTAAATGTTTTAAATGTGGCTCAGAACTAACAGATTCAGAAAAAGGTATTTATTGGTAAATTTGATATAAAAGATTTTTTTAATTTGATCCACTATTGAAATTGTCCGCAATTCATTCTATATGATAAACCAACTTGTAGAAATAGTAATTATTAAAATTAATAAAATTGATTATGTAAAATAAATAAAGTTATTGTAATTTAGAACACTGTTTCATGATTTGTTGATTTTGAGAATTAAAGTTATAGCATGAAAACTGCAGTGTTGCACCCAAAATACCCATATGAATTTAACTGAATAATAGTGATTATTATTTGATTGCTTGATGTGTTTTATTTTTATTATGTTTGGAAAAAAGATTGTCTGTAAACAAAAGAAAATCCTGAGAAGGATTGGGTATTGTCATTACCGATATCCGAATTAGATTTTCTATTTTATATTGTTCATTTTTTTATAAATTGGAAAATAGGTTATGTTCACTAAATTTATTAAAGTTTTGCATAAGTACTGATAGTTTACTAATAAACAGTAAAACATTTTGAATTTCTCTTTTTGTTGTTTTGTGTACCTCATTTTTCAGACATCCGCTAAACATCCACTAACCCATATTAGTTACCATGGTATCGGTACTGTTAACTGCCATGACGAGATCATCATCATCATCTAATTCATTGCTGCCCCTACTACCATCAATGTCGAGTTTGTTTGTCCTTCTATTAATCTGTGAATAACTAGAGTATGGCTTGACGGGTTCTTTGCAGTTGTTGCTTTTATGGCTCCCTCTGTTTATATGTATGGTAAATGAAAATAAACTATGATGTAACCAATAGCATGAATAAAGGAATCAGGATACCTGAACTTTCTGCCTTCCTTCTTTTTATATCTTCAATCTTGATATCCTGTCATAAATCCAGAAGATCATAAGCAGAGAATCTCTCACCTTATTACCGAGGACCGATTATAAGAAAACCGGTCAGTGGCAAATAAGGGATAATTCTATTCCCAGTAAATAGTTTGAGTTATGCAACAAAGTAATATTCGTAATATAGTAAAATGGTTAATTTTTAATATATAATAAAACATTTTTAAAAAAGATTGCTAATATGTTAAGTACGTCTACTAATAAAACTAATAATAAAAAAAATCCCATTGAGAACAAAAACAATTCTAAAAAAGGAAATAATAATTCCAAATTGGATTCTGATGATTGTGAAGTCATACCATCCAACAAAGTTAGCGAATATCCTGAACCTTCTAGTTATGAAAATGAAGTATTGGAAGAATTAAAAAGTATAAGAAAAATATCTAAGAATATTTTGAAAACATTAAAAAAAATGAGAATATAAAATTAATTTTTTGAAAACAAACATATACCTAAAAGAGACCTCTTGAAACAGCTATTTTTGCTGTATCTATTTATAACAAGGATAGTATTTTAAATACTTAATTTGCTAATAATCATTTTAAAAGTAGTTTTATATAATTTTCTATTATCTGTAGTTTTATTGGCTTAATCAATAGCTTTATTCTTTTATCTTTGAATACCTCTTCACTATGAAAAGTTTGTGTGATAGAACTCGATGCACTAATCATCAATATTGATGCATCGGGGAACTTTTTTAAAACATCTTTAGATGCCTCAATACCATTCCTTTCTCCATGTAAATTATGGTCAAGAATGATGATATCTGGTTTATGTTTTTTATATTCATTTAAAATATTTGTAGCTTTGATATCAGTAAAAATTATAAAATATCCTTTCATTAGTAAAAACTCTCTATAAAGAATCAAAAGGTCTGGTTCATCTTCAATAATAATAACTTTTATACTGTTATTATGGATCATAATCCCCTACTTTTTTACAGGATATCATTCTTATAAGGAAAGTCCATTGTTTTTATATAGTTCATATACATTTAATAAAAATATGAGGCTCTGGTCATTTAATAAGATGCTATATCTGAAGATGTTCCGTCTCGTTTGTGAGTCGTAAGAAAAATAGAGTGCCTTTAGAGTATGTCAGTTGTGGTTTGGATTTGTATTTTTCTGGATTAGCGTTGAAAAAACATCCGAAGGTTATCTCATTTTATTAAATGTTATCATGTTTCAATATGGAATTAGATTCAAATATACAATTCAAAGAAAATTTCATCATACAGAAAGTTAATTTCGGAATTGTAATAGATGAAACTGTTATTAAAGTTGGTTCTAAATTAATTTAGCTTTGGGTTATTACCGAGCCATTGAATTAAAGAATTCTAGGATTTAAATTATCAAAGGAGAGAAACACGTTTGTTACATCAAAACTTATCCCAAGTTTATTCAAAATATATGACAAACATCCACTCTCAACAACAGATGGTGGACATGGTATCCTCAAGCCTGTAAGTTTCCAAAAATAGAATATCATATCCATTCTTTATATGAAAGAAGTTTCATTGGAAAAACTATGCAGTTCGTCAGAAACAGAACTGAATGCTTTGGTGACTTTCCATGTAAAAAGAAGAAATGCAAACCAAAGCACGTGATTAATTGGTTAAATCTTTTCATAGATATTTGTAGCAGAGTTGCAGATGCTTAAACGAAGAGCCATTTATAATACAAGGAATTTTATTTTGTTAATATTTTTTGATAAGAATAGAAATCACTGTATTTTGGAATAAACCAATAATTTTTTAATTTTATAGGGAGTGTGATCCATATTCTAGAAAATGATTTTATGGTGCATAAAAATTTAGCCGGTATTCATTATTGTGAAAATCCTATCACTTGTATTGTTTTGCAGATTTTTAATGAATTATATTTTTTTTACTAATGTGAGTTATTACATCCTTTTACCGACGTTAATTTTTTTTTAGTAACAATCCAACAATTCCAAAAATCTGACAAAATATTCATACGATCTTCAAAACTCCTGCCTCCATATTAAAATGCCTATGTTAAACCTGAAATAGATCTAGGGCAAATTTTAATTCTGATATCTCCTTTTTAATAATTGCCTGATCAGTCTGATCTTTTGTATGCTTTAATAGTCTTTCACACGCATGTATTTGCTCTGATGTTATTTGTATTTTATCTACACGTAGACTGTGTGCAGATTCGATAAAGTGATATGAGATATTTTTTTTCTCATTGAATCCGCTTATCCTTGCCTCCAGTATGTATGATATTTCTGTTTTAACAATATTCATTACTGTATTATAGCGCCTCCACTTTTTTTTGGTTAATTTCTCTTTTTACTGCCTTGTGTTTAATACGATGATTGTTATGTTGATTATAAGTCAATTCTTGATTTTTATCATATATTTTACAATACATACATAGTAAGAGTAAATATCAAATAAAAAGTGTTATCTATATAGACTACATGTCTCTAAATGGTAAATATACGTTCAACAACTCGATATCTTTTTCTATCGTAAATAAAGTGTGTAATGTGTTTACTTAATCTACTCTACTGAGAGACTGTCCCAAAAATAGGTAGACATATAGTCTTGTTGTTAACCTTGATAAAAGTGCGCCTTGCTGCTGCAATTGCCACAAGATTAAAGATAAACATGCCATCGCCAAAATTCGAGACAAGTTATGGGACAGGATAATCGCCATATTGCCCGACGAAAAACCAAGCAACACGATAGGCCGTCCCGTGATTCCATAGATCTTTTGCATAATCAGAAACAGTATGTCCCATCAGTACGGCAAGACTGATGCCTATCTAAAAAGATGACAATGCTCTGTAGTTTACCAGTCCTGAAACTATGTCTGATATCTTGTCATACTTTTTGAGACTGTTTCTAAAGATGTAGCCCATTATCCTGTCCTTTTTCATCTTGCAAATGGTATACTTTATCACCATCTTTTTTTTAGAGTGGTTCTGGTTGTACTTATTTTCCTCTTGAGTCAACTCTTGGTTTCTCATCTTTCTGTTTGGCAAGGATGACTTTTGGTCAGGAAAGTCTCTCTCAACCTCGATAACCACGGTCAAACACGCTGACAACTTGCATTAGAATCACAGGGTGATTATTTTTATATATGTTGTAGTCATACCTTTTTCCTTTCTTGTGGCCTGTTTTGTGAATGATGATACCCTGATTGTTAACCATGAGCTGTGTATTTACGGTATGCCTTTTCTTCTTGCCTGAATAATACGCCTTTCTTCTTTTTTTGTGAGGCATTGGTATCTGCTGTTCTGTGCGGTCTATGAAGGACAGAAAGCCTGGAAACATTTTTTCAACCCCTTCTGGTGTGAGCATCCTTTTTGACAATCTGTGCGTCTTTTGCGGAATTGGCAGGCATTTTCTTACCCGCGACTCAATCTTTTGAATATCCCTGCAGACGTTACTCTGGTCCAAGTCAAACAAAAAGCCGGCCAACGGGTAGGTTGTGTAAAGGCGGCAATAGTAGCCCAAAAGCACCAGGAGCCTGTTTTTAACATCCATCTTGAAATGTCGCCCAGCACCCATGGATCGTTTTCTACTATCATTTCTTTTGGATAATCGCCTGATCTCATGCTTGCCTTGTCTTTTTAACATCTTCATATCATAATGTCATCAAACTCCTTTACCGTCAGCCGGTGGATGACTTGAAAAGCAATGGGTTTTTGGACAACCTGTCATATGAGAGCAAGGAAAGGACATGAATTAATGATCTGATGGTCATAAATCTGTTTATGCTAATTATGCGAGATCTAATGTTGTCTATATGATGAATATTTTTCATATATTTCATTTATGATAAGGATAAATGTTTAATTTTAATATCATTAGATGGGGAACACCCGTAAAACACGCAACCAAAAATACTTTCTACTTTACAGGTTAAGAACAGCCATCTTAACCTGTAATTAATTTTCCATAATTTGGATGAACAAAATTGTCATGCAAAGATAAAAGAGTATTAGATAAAAATAAAAATAAAAGATTGGAAATCTTTTCGAAGATTAGGTATTTATTTAAAAAATAAAGTAAATAATAGAAAAAAGTATTGAAGTGGGAAATAGCTATAAAAATATTGAAAAAACTGTAGCAAATACTAAAGCTTCCATCGGGAAACAGTATTTACTTTAGCCTACTTAACTAATTTTAAAAATAAATTGCTATTTTTACTATCTTTAGAAAGGAGATATTTCGTGATGGGTATTTGTATATGTCGATATTTGGCGATTTAGTAAAAGATGAGATAATTGACGTGGTTATTTAATATTGTAGTTACTATATTTAAGCAACAATAGTTTATTACAAGATATACAAGTATAATTCAAGTGATTCATTATAGATGCACCTCTTCTATGTGCATTTACATACTTCACTTAGATCAACTATAGGTACGCCCCCACCACTAAATAATATCAAATGGATCATAAGAATAATGATGTTGAAAAGATGTTTCTGAAGGTTGTTGAGAAACATGCCAATATTAATGATTTTGAAAGTAAAGGCTTACTAGGTGATGAAAACGAGATTAAATCAATTATCGATGAAATCTTGGTGGAACTAAGAAATCAAAAGTAATAATTGTCAATGCTATCATGATATTTCAATAATTGCCTTAATATCTGTATCATTATATGATCTTTGGAATGCAAATAGAATGTTATAATTTCACCTTATTACCGTTTCCTTGTTTTCCGATATTAAAAAGTCGTCTATCTGTGATTGGATTTGCTGGTACACCTTCTCAATGCTTTCATTGCCGTCTATGTTAATCAGGTTATACCTTGCCCTCATCCTTTCAAACTCCCTTTTCAGTGCATACTGGTATTTTATGAATGAGTCAAAAATGTCGCTGGAAATCCCAAGATCAACCCCCGACTCATAATAGTCCAGGGAGTAGTTTTTCTGAAACACCCTGTGTATCAAGTTATGCGGATCTACATCCAAATGGAAAACCAAATCCGGTTTGATGGCAAAACTAAATAAGCTGTGCAGCCAGTTTTTGTCTATTCCCCTGACAGAGCTTCTCGCTATCAGTGTGTATATGTATCTGTCAGAAATCACAATGAAACCTGCCTTTAGCGCCGGAATGATTTTTTTTTCCAGCTGGTCTGCAAAATCTGCCGCGTAATAAAGGGTCATTGTCCTATTCCCTATCAAATAATTTCTTTTTGCCTCCATAATCCCTTTGGAAACAAGATCCGATCTCCGCAACCCTGCATTTACAACAGCATGCCCGTCAGCCTCAAGTTTTGTTGTTATTTTTTCAATCTGTGTGCTTCTTCCTGATGCATCGGGACCCTCTATCACTACAAAAGACCCCTTTATCTCTATGTCCTGAAGATACTTTATTCCTGTATCTATGAACTTTATTTTATTGTTTTTGCTGATTGGCTTTTTTGGTTTCGTTTCTTGTCACCACTTTTATATCGTTGCCTTCTTGAAGTGTGTCACCCAGGAGTGTTTTTTTGTTGCCTAGGGACTTTAATACGCGTTTTCTTACCAAGTTTTGTTGTTTTTCAATGTCCATGGTGCCGTCAATTACTGTGAACCCCTCCGGGTTTACCATTGATTCATATTCATCAACGATTCTCCCTTGGAATATCCTGTAGCTTTCATGTTCATCCTTGCTTAACTTTAAGTCCATTCCAGCCTCATAATATTTTAGTTTTGGCCTGCTTGTTATGATTCTGTTGACTGCAGTTTCTACAGGCACCTGAAAATAAAAAATTATGTCCGGTTTAATTGCGTACTTGTAGATGTTTTCCACCCATCCCTTGTCGCATCCCCTAACAATGTCCCTTGCCAACGCGGTATAGACGTACCTGTCCGCAAGCACGATGTACCCCGCCCTCAACAGCGGATAAATATTCCTTTCATACCTGTCAGCAAAATCCGTTGCATGAAGGAGAGAAAAAGTTGTTGGGGTCAACATGGCCTTTTTCTTGCCCTTGGAGGTAATTTCCTTAACAGATGCGGAAGAGTTCCACTCGGTAAAAAAAACGTTATACCCTTTTGATCTCAACCACTTATCCAGCAGGTGTATTTGAGTTGACTTTCCAGACCCATCTATCCCCTCAACCACTATGAGAGTTCCAATGTCTTTACTAGATTTTGTTTTATTATTTTGCATTATGTTCCCTCATTGATCTATTTTTAAATTGACAAACACAAAATGTAACATATTTGTCGTAATTATGTCTACTCCACTTAAGACTGATTTAATATCATCATATATAATGTGTGACGATATAGACTATATAGATGAATATAGACTATATACCTAAATATAACCGTTGTTAGAGAAATTTATGACCAGCAATATAGTTGCCTTGGAAGAAAATGTGATTAAAAGGTATGTAAACAATTATGAAAAAAATGTGATAGAATTAAAGAATAAGGCCAGTAACTATTTGAAGAATAATAACGATAAAGATTTTTCCGATATAAGCTCTACACTAAAAGATTTGGGAACCAACCAAATAGTTTTTCCAAAGAAAATCAGAAAACAAAAGACCTTGAAAGAGATTGAAGAAATATCTATATCTCTCTATAAACTAGAGCGAAAATTGAAAGCATTTGATATAATCGATAAAGAAATAATGAAGAATAAAACTACAGATAGTGAACAAACTCATAAAAGAAATTTTGAAAACTATCTTAAAGTTGAAAAACAAGGTTTATTATCAAAAGCAAATAAAATTATTTTCGATTTTAATTCTCTTCAATTAACATCATTTGATAGTAAATTCAGTAGCTTCTCCATACAAAAGAGAACAAAGAAATTCATTCTGAGGTTGGATCGTTTAACAAAAAAATTAGAAAACAAAATTAGAATAATTGTTTCAGACAACACATTGGATAATAATGCCCTCAGAAAAACTAACAGATTCCTAAAGATGTTGGAAAAATTACAGCTTACTTTAGATATTCTATCAAATAGTAAGGAACAAAGCGATAACAAAGTTCCTAATCAGCAAAGTAATAAAGCCATAACTGTTGCAAAGGATTTGGAAAAAGTTCAGCAAGTCTTGCAGGATATAAATAATACTAACAATGCCTTGAAATTGCTGAAAAAAGCTGGCTCTGAACAATATATAGTAGAACTTGCCAATAAATTGAACAAAGATTTGGAGAATAAGCAAAAGCAATTTGTGAATATGTGTAGAGATCTTCCAGAGGTTAAAAAACTTGTTTAATGATGAATCGCCTTTAAATGCTGTGTATCAGACGATATTGGAAATATAATAAGAGTTGAGGAAGTTCTGCAAAGATGCTTGTGGATCCTACAAGGCTTATAAAAATGAATATTCCGGGGATATTATTCTGAGGGTTACAAAAGGTGTATAGAATGCAATATATTCTTAGAATGGGATGGTGTGAGGTGTCCATGCTGTGATCATATTCTTAGAATAAAACCTCATAACACCCGTTCTAAATCTAGATTACTGGAAAAAACCTTTCGAATATAGATGAATCTAAAAAATTATCATCTAATTATGGGGATTTATATTTAGTCTAAATTATTTTTTCTATTTTTGATAAAGGAAAAATATTTGTAATTGTATTATGTTACTATGGCTATTGATTGGGATTACCTTATTGTTGAAATGGTTCTATTAGCGGGAATAATTTGGTTTACTGTATATATAGAACACTGGGCCTATCGTTGGTCTCAAGTGAAGGAAGACAAAAAAACCATAAAAAACATAATTAGATTTATCAAGGACGATTTAGAACATAGACTTTGTTTTATTGATGAATCATTACAATACAAAGATTACAAGCCATTTCTAACTGACATGTGGGATGCAGTAATACTTTCAGGAAAACAATCGCTTCTTCAATTTGAGCTTTTTCAAAGCATCCAACGTACATATTCTTGGATGAAGTATTACAATAGTGAGCTGAACTCGCGCAAAAAAGGCGATTTTGATGAAAAAGTCCTTGAAGAGTTATTGGATGATGTAAGAAGGTCTATAGAAAAAACTGTTAGCAAAATAAATGATCTCAAAAATGATTGATGTGTGATTTGATGTGAAGGTCTTTTTGCTCTTAAATAGAATTTCCTGACAGATGAATCTTCAATTAATGAATTTGCTCAAAATTATAGTGTATTACAAAAGAATTAAACCAATTCTACACATGATTTGGTTCCAGGTTCCTATTTATGCCTGAAAAATAGCTGCCGAAATATTCTGTCTGCCTTGGATATTGAACAGCCCTTTTTATAATCATTTTCTCATTCCTATACGCAAAAACAAAAGGATGCTCTATCTTTAAGAAAATTACTGTGGCTTTGTATATCATATGTCTCTGTGTGAAACAGGATGTTTACATTGAATTTTGTTAAATCGGAAATAAATCAATATATCAACTATGTTTATCCAACGGATATGTTAATTCTGCGATTTATCATTACCCTATAATCAAACTTTAGTATGTTACTCAAAAATAATATCATAAGGTATTGTAAATGTATATTTATTAGATTAAATTAACATGTTAAAAAAGTTGAATAAATTTTAGTCTAAAGAGCATAATAACAGTAGTAAATCTATCAAAGCTTAAATAAAATATTTAAGTTCCAAGGTTTTAAAGTCTGTCCAAATAATAAGTCCTATGAAAATGAGCTTTCTGAAATGTTGGGATTATTTCATAGAAAGAGCACAAGGCCATCAAATGCACTAAATAGCCAAATATAGTCTTCTCTTAGCCACAATCATACAGTATAGAATCTCTTTATATTGTGCTGCCAAATATTAAAAGTTAATAAAACTAGGATACATAATAGTTATTTTGTTGACCATTTAATCATCCATTGCAATAAACCCACTATGGATTCTGTTAATTCTTGTCCCTTTGCTGTCAATCGATATTCTACCCTGGGTGGGATTTCGTTGTATGCTTGTCGGTTTAAAATTCCACTTCTTTCTAGCTCTTTTAACCTTGTTGCAAGGGTTTTGCTGCTGAAACCCTTCATTGTTTTTTTGAATTTTAGGTATCTTACAGAATCGGTAGTACAACACAATGGTAACAAAATTTCTAGTGTTCCTCTCTTTGTTACTAATTTTCTTAGCGATGATGTTTCTTTCATCAATACATCAACATCGTATCCTTTGAAATCGCAAGAATTATTATCATTGTGAACAGTTGGTAACTTGGATGCGCTATCCTTGGATAAATCATTTCTATTGACTGCTTTAGAACCCTTTTGTTTACCTGATTTCACTTGCTTTACTATTTTACTCTTACCAACTTAAATAGTTTCTAATGTAAACTAAGGTATGACCACTAGTGACAAAAACATAAAGAATAAAATCGAAGAAAGATGTGGCACAATCGCCGTATTTGGTAATTCAGATTCTTGTTGCATGCCTTCAGAATGTTGCAGTCCTGAAAATAATGTCGATTCCCAAATTAATTCTTCAAAAGCAATCGGTTATGATTCAGAGGAATTGGCGGCCATACCCCAACCCGCTATTCTGGGGGTAGGATGCAGTAACCCCACAAAATTTGCCCATATAAAAGAGGGAGATACGGTAGTTGACTTGGGTTCGGGGGCCGGCATTGATGTGTTCTTGGCTGCCAATATTGTCAAGGATAACGGAAAGGTCGTTGGAATAGACATGACGGATAAGATTTTAGAAAAAGCAAGAAATAGCGCTAAAAAATACAATTACAAAAACGTAGAGTTCCGGCAAGGGGACATTGAGAAAAGAATACTTGTTGAGGATAACAGTGCAGATGTAGTCATAAGCAATTGCGTTATCCACCTTGCATCCAATAAGGTAGATGCATTCGAGATACACAGGATTCTAGAGCCAAATGGGATTGGAAAAATGGTGATATCGGATTTGGTCACATCTAAAGAAATGAACGAGTACTCTGTAAATGCGGATAATTGGTGCAGTTGCATTGATGGCGCATTAACAAAAGAAAACTATGTCAATGCCATAAGGGAAGCAGGGTTTACCAATGTTGAGGCGCTGGATGAAAAACCATACACCGAGATGGAAGGGAATGGTGGGGGGGGAAGAAAAATTACCAGCCTTGCTGTGAAGGCGATTAAATAACAATAAAAAAACAAGATGGCATTGAAAAATGAAGCTCTCATTCAAAAGTAAATATGCTGAAAACAAAACAAAAAAGATGATACTCTTTGTGTGTGTAGAGAATGCAGGGCGCAGCCAAATGGCAGAGGGCTTTTTTAGAAAGTATGGTACCGACGATTATGAACCAATAAGCGCCGGGACACGCCATAAATCCCAAATCAATCCCGTTGCTGTAGACGTGATGAAAGAAATTGGTATAGATATCCGCAGCCAAAAACCAAAGGAGCTTACCGAAGACATGATAAGAAACGCAACAAAAATAATCAACATGGGATGCATGGATAAAGATTTCTGCCCTACTTTATTTGTCCCTAAAGTTGTGGACTGGGGAATTGAGGACCCTAAGGACAAGCCCATAGAAAAGGTAAGGGAGATAAGGGATGAAATCAAGAGGAGAATAAAGGAAGCAGTAGAACAAATTGGCAAAGATGAGAAGGAAAACTAAAGCTTACACAATATTTTATATGTTGTCATGGAAAATCAGGTTGTAAACTAACAGAAGAGAAGAGAAGACGGTGAAAAACGCAACAAATAGCCTGGTCACAACATTGAGGGATAACCTGTCCTCAAGCCAAAAGAAGTTTATTGCTGAGGTAATTGGAACTTTTATTGTCGTGGTATTGGCCACTGGCTCTGTAGTTATTGACGCCAAAATGAACGGGGTATTGGGAATTCCCTTTATTGCATTTGCGCCATTTGTTGGAGTAGCGATAGGCGTATACCTGTTTGGCAAAATCTCCATGGCGCATTTTAACCCTGCCGTGACCTTGGGTTTCCTGATTACAAAGCACATAACAAAAAGGCAGTTGCTGCTTTACATATCTGCAGAGATAATAGGGGCGCTATTGGCAAGCTTGTTTGTAAAGTATGCCATAGGGAATGAGGCTTTTCTGGGGGCCAACTCACCGAACTATGCGTATCCTTTGCCTTTGATATTTGGGGTGGAGGTATTGGCTTCTGCTTTATTGATGGCTGTAATCTTGGTGGTGGTATATACAAAGGGCTTGAGAGGTTTTGGCGGTATTGTTATTGCTGGAATCGTTGGCTTGGACATATTCTTTTTGGCATTTATATCCGGAGCATCAATGAACCCTGCCAGGTCCTTGGCCCCTGCTTTGTTGTCGGGGGGAATGGTGGAAAACCTATGGCTGTATTGGACCGCCACCTTTATGGGAACGTCCATCATCGCCTCAACATTTAGGAAAAAATATAGTCTATAAATAATTGTATTTAACTAATCATTTTTCATTATTTAAGCGGGCCCGGTGGGATGTGTCTCAAAAGTGAATGAAACCTAAACTAGGTTTACTGTATTTAAATAAATGTTATAAGACATCTTCTATTTAACATCTAAAAAAGAACTTGACTAGGTTATTGTTGAAGCTCATCGCAACTACATTACCATAAAATCACTTACCGGCAATATTTTACAAAGTCAACATCCACGTTAACACGAAGTTTGCAATCCACATTACGGTATTTCTTGCATTTGCCGGTCAAGCTAACTGCCAACTGAATAATTATTGCCATTTCAACAGAAGTTAGGAGAAGTTCGTAATGATGGACATGACAACTTTGGCCGACAAGAATATGGCATTTAATCATCTAATTGGTTACAGGTGGTTCTTTTTGATACATATTCTGAAGCCAAATAGGTTATTATCTTGATTAACGCCACCATTATAATTATTGCAGTGTAAATGTCGGTGGATAATGATGTTGATTTTATAACTTGGGCTATCACCGATGGACAAAAGTATTCAAAACCATTGGGATATGTTCCATTACCCTCCTCCGTGGTAGACCTAGACAAACATACATTGAATTCCCTGGCCCTTAGCGGAAAACCAGTTTCCACACAATATTTTTCTCCTATATAGTTAACTTACTTTATGTTTATTCTATATTCTTTCTATATGTAATCTATATTAATAAATTTCTCTCATTAAGTATAAACAATGAGTTTAAAGTACCAGAAAGATGAGGTTGCTCATTTAATCAGGTCAACACCAGCAAATCTGAATGACGAAAAGATTTCGACGGATTCAAGCTCACCTGAGGATGTTGGAAAAACCATAGCATCAAAAAGATTCCTCAACAACATGGATGGCTTCTGGTTTGCCGTTAAGCCCAACACAATGGTAAACTCTTTTGATTTTGTTACAGTTGACAATTTGCACAACAGCAAAACAATCGGGATTGTAAAGGAGTTGCAGGCAGTTGCAGAAAATGTTTATGCTGATTATGTTACGGATTGCCAAAAGGACCCAGAAAAACAAGAACAAATATTATGCAGCGATTCCCCAAAAGGGTCGGTATTGGCAAAAGTGGGGATAATGGCAAACACTGGGGCAAAAGTGGAAGGCCGTAAGGAGGCTATTTCTATAAACTTTCCAGTAGGCATAGGCAAACCCGTTAGATTTGCCACAGAAGATGAGATTATTTTCGCTCTAGGAATTCCAGAAATGGTAGACCCGATTCCTGCAGGGGTTATAGAAACAACAAATGGCTTGCAGGTTCCCATTTCATTAGCATTGACTTATTTGGCTGGTCCCGATACAGCACACGTAAATGCTTCAGGGATTTCAGGAAATAGGAAAAGCAATTACATTTTGTTTCTATTGCAATCGGCTTATCAAACACTTTTTGAAAAGAAGAAGGAGAACATAGCACTGGTCATTTTCAACACCAAGGAACAGGATCTGCTACACATAGACCAAAAACCAACAGACATCAAGGAGAGAACAGAAGATTTATTTAACATCCTTGATTTGGAGTTGGAGCCTTTTGAGAATGTAGTTTATTTTTTGCCAAGAGGCAAAGATGGCAGGCCCAATTCTATGCACATACCAAAAAATTTCAAAACATACTCCTATGAGTTGCAGGATGTTTACGATAGGCTTGAATTGCTATTCTATGAGGCATATGACACCCGTTTTAACCTCTCATCAATCATAGATTACATCTATGAATCCTGGCCACTAAGGGAAAACACTGGAAAGGAGATAAGAACATGGACTGACTTGTATGAATTTAGTGGATATCCCGAATCGATAGTCTCACACAAATCCTCCCTGTTGCACTTTTTAGGTCAACTACAAAGAATGAGGAGGTCCCCAATGTTCATTGACAAAAAAGTGACAAGCACTTACCTTGGCGGGGAAATAAGGAAAATCAAATCAGGCCAGGTCTTTGTGATAGATGTGGCGACAATATCTTCTGTGGAGGAACAAGCGTTTGTTGTCGGGGATGTGATGAAAAGCATCGATGAATTGTACTCTTCAAGCCCGTTTGATTCCCCTAATGACAGCGCAAATGGCGATACAGGCGACAGGATCAAAAACAAAGAAAAGCCTCCATATATTTTTGTGTTTATTGACGAGATTAACAGATACATACCCAAATCCCCTTTTGGAAAAAGTGCAGTTTCAGATCAGATCATGAGAACCATAATTGCGGGAAGATCCAGAGGGACAATTCTGTTTTCTGCGCAGCAGTTCAAAAGCGCTACCGACTACAAGTTACAGGAAAATACTGGATTACACATAACAGGGAAATTAGGAATATCTGAGTTATCCACAGAGCCATATTCAAACCTGGATGAAAGCACAAAAAACAACATCGTCAGGTTAAACAGGGGGGAATTGGTCATGATTCACTCATCTTTTAGGCATCCAATAAAGATTGGCTTTCCCAAGGCTGCATTTAAGAGTCCAGGGTAAAGGCGTTGTTGAAAAACTGGAAAACATTGAAAGCAATAAAGTTGGTTAAAGAATCCTGCAGCCATTCTGTATTTGATTTGGATTTATTATACAGGCTAAGAGTTTTTCCTCTAAGGTTGAGCCTTCTATCTTTACAAAGTTAAGAAAAACCTCTAGTCGCTTTGGATATTGCCTTTGGGATTCATGTACTTTAATGCCTACAAAAACCGATTATACGGTACATTGAAAACTTGTTCTCGGTGGTTTTTTAGCTCTACTGTCATTTAGGATAAATACACTAAACTTGGGCCGAAAAAAGCGTTAATTATTGAAGCGGGCCCGGTGGGATGTGATTCAAAAATGAATGGTATCTAAATAGGAGTGCTAGTTTGGTGCCTTCAATAACTCTTTTATCCGCAAGGTATATGATAGTGGTAGGTGACTGCCAGTGAGACAAAAACATCATCCTGATTTTTGTTGATGCACGGGTTTGCTCTAATGCGGGGTTTGTCCATATTACACTTTATTATAACATTAGTATTAGAGACTATAAGACCTTTAAACAATAATCACATATGGTGTATGCATTCGCAGAAGCTAAAACTTGAAGAAGAGATGGAGGAAAAGAGAAAGAGAATGTTGACACTTTAGTGTGTTGTAGATGGGCTGCTGAGTATTGTCCTATTTGATGTCTCATAGTGTCTTGTGAATCAATTCTGCTAATGCTTTCACTATTTCACTCCATAATGTTACCACACGCTACTAGTGTGTTATCCTTTTCATCATTCTTATATACTGGATAATTTGACGTTACTTGCATGATACATTACATAAATAATATAAAAATATTATTAATTTTATCGATATCTTTAGTATTTTTTGTAAGTTTTGAATCAACTTCTACTAATTCTGGATTCGCAAGTACAGACAACAATGCCTTAATGCAACCCCAAGGAGTACAAAATATGACAACAAACTCGACAAATATTGTTCTCGTCCATGGAGCGTGGGCTGATGGGTCTGGATGGAGCAAACTAATTCCTATGCTAAAGGATGAAGGACATAAGGTAGTCGCTGTACAACTTCCTCTCCACTCTTTGTCAGACGACGTTGAAACAGTTAAGCGTGCAGTTCAACACATTGGCGGACCAGCAACCCTTGTAGGTCATTCATATGGTGGGGCAGTAATCACGAATGCTGGCTACAATAATCCCAACGTTACGGGGCTTGTCTATATTGCTGCTTTTGCCCCAGATGAGGGACAATCACTGTCTACCTTCGTCAACCCGGCAAACTTCCCGAAAGAACTCTTCATGCCTGACAGTGGGGGCTTTATTTACCTAAACCCTGAAATATTCAGAGAAAATTTTGCCCAAGATGTTGATCCTGCTGAGGCTGACATTATGGCAACTGTACAAAAACCCTTCAATCAATCGAACTTTGCTGCAAATTCCGGCCCTCCAGCATGGAAACAATTACCAACATGGTATCAAATTTCCGAATCTGATAAAATGATTCCTCCAGACGTCCAGCACACCTTCGCAGAAAAAATGAATGCCACCACTCTGTCGCTCAATGCTAGCCACTCATCATATGTATCTCATCCAAATGAGATTGCCGATTTCATCCTCAATGCAACCAAAGGAAAGCAAACGGTGACCTAATAGGAAGGTGTGTGGTAGTATTGGAGCACTGATTACTCAACAGTAGAAGATAAATACTCTGCATTGGGAGGACCTTGTGCCTAGCCTATATCTGGCTAAAGACCTTGGCGCCGCCTTACGCGGCGCCGTCGATGTAATTGAATATTGCCAGTTTTTGCATGGCAAGTCACTATCGAAAAATATTTTTGCATTATTCCTAACTATGCTCTGTTGTCAACAACCTGGAATAATACCTTGCCACCCTCCATTAAGTCATAGGCTCTGCTGCAATCTCTAGCAGACCCAATTCATGTGTAACACACAGAAAGCACATGAAGGGCGATCTTATTTCGATTCCATGGATAAACCCCTGGCCAGCCCACAATCGATATACTTGATGATAAAGGGTTTGGGTACTATGAGCGGGCTTATCAGAAGACCCTATAGTTACTGGTTTTCCGTTGACAGCAGACTCCAAGAACCGGGTTCACCGCTTTTCTACTTGGCACCACTTCAAGTGTCTCTACTCATACTCACTACTAGACCGGTCAACGCTCCTCTGCTTCTTTTTTTGGCAGTAGCGGTCATAGCGGAACCTGTACTGCTACATCAAGTTTAGCATAATACTTTTTGACGTCTTCTTCGCCGTATTTGGACCTGAATCTTCTCACGACCTCGTCAACACCATTGCGGCCTGTCATTGGTTTGCCCTCAGCAGCTATTTCAACACCATACACGGAAACCTTCAACGTTGGGTCAGCCAGCATGTTCTTGTACCAGTTGGTGTCAGAGCCCTGAACCGGAAGCAAATACAGAGTGTCACTCTCATGCACAAACCACACCAGCCTGGGAATGTCTCCACCCGATTTTCTGCCTTTAACGCTGAGTGTTATCTCGTTTGCCTGATCCAGTTTCTGGTAGAAATCTGTCCTTGACATGACACTATATGCCCCATATGTCAGATATGGGTTCTCGTTTTGGCCATTATCCAAATGCAGCAAACCAATCAGCCATTGCCGTTGGAAAGGAAATTAGCCGGCGTCTCATATAACCGCAAATCTAGTAAACGTAGGGACCAAACGTCTCTTTCTCCGCCTTTGCAAACTTAAAGTCTACCGTTACGATTAGAATACCCTGAAAAGGCCGGAAGGAAAAGTTGAGGTCATAACGGGCGGAACCAGCGGCATTGGCCTTGCCACGGCCAAGCGGTTTGTAGAAGATGCGCATATGTGTTCATCACCGGTCGCCGCCAAAGCGAACTCGATTCGGCAGTCAGGCGAATAGGCAAAAGCATCGCCGGTGTACAGGGGGACGTCTCAAACCATGCGGACCTTGACATGCTGTATGCCACTGTGAAGGAGGGACAGAAGGGCCACATAGACATTCTGTTCGCCAACGCCGGCATTGGGGAATTGGACCCCCCTGGGGGAAACCTCTGAAGACCACTTCGACAAGGCATTCGGCATCAACGCCAAAGGGCTTCTTTTCACCGTGCAAAAGGCGCTTCCGCTGTTTCAGGACGGCGGCGGCGACAATGACTTTTAGCCTGATTATCCCTGCTTGGCAGTCAATCAACCCTATGGTATGCAAAATGCCAATTAGAATGGATGATGAACAATTTGTTGCTATTCTTTTGTATTGTAGTTTGTTTCACCAAAATATGATACTCCTCTAGGCTAGCTTTATTAGTTATGAATTATGACCCGGGCTCACATGGATAAAAAAGATGTGCATATAGATAACATAGTAGATTATAGATGCACTAAATATATGATGATAAAGAATAAAATCTGATCAAATTTATTATAATTAGATGAACCTAATTAACGGTATTATGATGGTGGTAACAACAGTTTCGTTGTTGTTAATTCCATGCAATTTATTTGCTTACGAAAATGCATATAGCGACTCTTTTAAAACTTCAAAAAAAAACTATGTAACATTGGCATCAAGTGTTCCATATAATAGTACAATAAATGCATTAATTACCACAAACGATAATCTCACTACTGGGTTCAATTTTCCTCAAAATCCAGATGGTATAGGTGCATTCCAAACTGAAAAAGGAAAAATGGATTTATTTGTTAATCATGAGCTTGAAAACGAAACAGGACAAGATGGGTTTGCAAAGGTTTCAAAACTCACACTAAACCAATCTAACCCGTCAATAATTGATGCAGGATTGGTTATTAATGGCTCAGAAAGATATGAAGCTCTTTGTTCTAGTTATTTAGCAAAGGGTTATGGTTTTATTCACCCAATGTATTTTACCAACGAGGAAACAAATGATGGTCTTGTTGTATCAATAGATGCAACAAACAACACCGTAAAAGAATTACCCTGGTTAGGAAAGTTTTCTCATGAAAACACTATCCATATCCCATATTTCTCCACTGCAAACAAAACAGTAATGCTTGCATTCGAAGATGGTGATCCCACGGAATCTGAACTTTATATGTATATGGCAAATTCACCTAATGATTTATTAAATGGTAAAGGAAACCTATACGTATTTGGTATAGAAAACAACTCTACATCCAATACTCAATCATCATGGAATAACCTGTACTACGGTAACGGAACAGTCAATGGAAAATTTATTCCTCTTGAATGGAATTACATGACTCAAAATGAAACTGAATTGGATAATGAAGCAATAGATAAGGGTGGATTTCAATTTATTCGACCTGAAGATGGAGCAACAGACAAACGAAATGGGTTTAACAATATCGTTTACATGGTAGAAACTGGTAGTGATGTGGACGAAGATGATCAAAAAATTTCGCCTTCGTCAGTCAATGGACAAAACTTCACAAATGGCAGAATATATCAATTTACATTTAATGACCCTATTGACCCAACCAAGGCGACGATTAAAGTTTTCGCAGATGGGGATGACCCCCGAGCCCCTGGCCATGACATGATGATAAACCCGGATAATGTTGATACAAGTTTAAACAGCATAATGATTCAAGAAGATCATAATGATTATAATCGTTACAAACCCACAAGTCCTTACAACGTTATAAATAATGCGAAAATAATTAATCTGGATTTAAAAACCAATGAATTTAAAACTATAGGCTATGTTAATCAATACGAAGATCAAAATGCAGACCATGGTGAATGGGAGTCAAGCGGTATTTTCGATGCTTCAGAGTTTTTTGGTGAAGGGACCTGGATGTTAGATGTTCAGGCACACACTTTAAACGAAGGGGGTCAGTTACTATTGATGAAAATACCAAACACATAAAATGAAATAGACCATAAAACCAATTAACCCTCATCAGTTTTTCATTATATTAGCAGGAGCCTTACTAAATTCACTGCTAGATGGTGGATTTTCCATGAACATAACAATGAGGAGGGGAATAAATATATGTATATAAATAAAAAGACCTCAATAACCATATTTGCTTTTTTAAAATCCAAGGCAGTCCAATTCAACTTGCCCTTATTGATACATCTTATGTATTAACAAGAGATCAATTGTGTTACCAGGATAGCAAATAATAATGAGACAGTTTAAATAGAAAATGTTGAAGTGTGTTATGACAAGGCATTCATGGGTGCATTAGATAATGATTTGTATATGATAGGCCTTTAAAATAACGTTATAGTTATGACATTGATTTGTGATTTTTTTATAATGGTATTTAAATTTTAATGTCATTTGTTATTTATCCAAATTATGCCCTACCGTAGACGTAAATTTTGTATCGACAAAAATTAAGATTTAAGGTAGATAAACAATATGCATTTAATCTATTATTCTTTAAGTGTTGGTGTTTAATTAACTAGATGCATATAGTTTATGGTAATCATATAGATAATTGATTTATAAGTAAATAATATAATACTTTTAATGACAAATATATCTAATTTTAAAAAGATCGGTGTGGCATTGTTAACGGCGGCGTTGTTAATGCCCCTTGTGATTAATTCAGTCAATGCACAACAAGTAACACTTAATGGTGCAGGAGCTACTTTTCCATTTCCTTTAATAGACACATGGAGAGTAGAGTACAAAAAAAGTTAATCCTGATGTAAATATTAATTATGCATCTATTGGCAGTGGAGGCGGAATTAAACAATTTTTAGAAAAAACTGTTGATTTTGGGGCAACAGATGCTCCTCTGAGCAAATCAGAATTTGCTAAAGCAGTGAACCCTGTCCATATTCCAGAAACCATTGGATCTGTTGTGCTATCATATAATTTGCCTGGAGTTCCTGATAATTCCCTTAAATTATCAGGCCCTGTAATTGCAGATATATTTTTAGGAAAAATCGCTAAATGGGATGATCCTAAAATTAAAGCGTTAAACCCAACTCTTACTTTGCCTTCACAATCTATAAACACAGTTCATCGCTCTGACGGTTCTGGTACAACATTTGTGTTTACAGATTATCTATCTAAAGTAAGCCCCGAATGGTCTGAAAAGATGGGAACTTCAAAATCAGTACCATGGCCAAACGGCATAGGTGCCCCAGGTAACGAGGGAGTATCGGCTTCAATTAAAGGCTCAGAATTTTCTATTGGTTATGTAGAACTTGCATATGCTTTAACTTCAAAAATGAACTATGCTACTATTCAAAATAAAGATGGCAATTTTGTTCTACCGACTATAAATTCCACTATAGCTGCAGTTGATGCAACTGCCACTACTTTCCCAAAAGGCTCTGATTCGTGGACTAATGTAACAATCACAAACGCGCCAGGCCATGATTCTTACCCTATCTCAAGTCTCACATACCTCATCTTGTATAAAGAATTAAGCGCAAATCCGACTATAAATCAGCAAAAGGCAACAGCTATTGTTGATTTCATATCATGGGCTATAACCGATGGTCAAAAGTTTTCAGCACCACTGGGATATGTTCCGCTACCTAGTTCTGTAGTTGAACTAAATAACCAAACATTGAATTCTTTAACCTTTAAAGGAAATCCAATTTCCACCAAATAATTTTTTTCTAAATAGTTCAGTTATTCTATATACATCATATAGGCAATTTATATTAATAATATGTATTTATGTAAAGTTAACATTGAGTTTAAAGGATCATAAGGTAAAGGTTGTTCAGACAATCCGGTCAAAATCAAACGGATCCAAATCTGGAGATAAATTTTTTAAAGCACTAGTAATTGGAGCTTCAATTTATGCTTTGTTTATGGTTTTTCTTGTTTTTTACGCATTAACTGAAGGTTCCCTCCCAATTTTATTTAAAGAAGGCATAAATTTTATTATTGGAACTGATTGGAATGCTGTAGAGGGTCGAGAATCATTTGGTGCACTGCCTTATATTGTGGGAACACTGGTTAGCTCTGTCATTGCGATGGCTATTGCAGTTCCAATCAGTATAGGAATCGCAATTTTTGTTAATGAAATGGTAACAAGGAAAATTGGTCACTGTTCTATCTTTTGTCGTTGAATTACTTGCCGCAGTTCCAAGTATTGTATATGGACTATGGGCATTATTTGTATTTCGATTTTATCTGAGAGACTATATTGAAATGCCTCTCCATAACACATTTGGCGATAATTTATCAATTTTCGCCAGAACTCCGTTCGGACTTGATGTATTCACTGCAGGCATAGTTCTTGCAATAATGATTATTCCCATTATATCTGCTGTTTCGCGAGAAGTTATCAAAGCGGTCCCTCATTCGCAAAAAGAAGCTGCATATGCGCTTGGCGCAACTCGCTGGGAGATGGTTAAAACGGCTATTCTTCCTTATGGGAAATCTGGTTTACTGGGCGCATCATTTTTGGGATTGGGCAGAGCCATTGGCGAAACAATTCTAGTGACTATGATTATTGGTAATGCAGTAGGTTTATCTGCAATTCCAACTTCCTTATTTTCCCCAGGTCAAACCTTGTCAAGTATTATTGCAAATGAATTCAATGAAGCCTCGGGTAATTATCAGCTGTCAGCCTTAATAGGCCTTGGACTAGTATTATTTATACTGACTCTTTTAATCAATGTAATTGCAATTTATATAGTTTCAAAGGTAACAAAGTCTAACTCTAATATGAGGGAATAACATGGATAAAGAAAATATCGATTATAAATCTATAGTTCAAGGATATGTTGTTAAAAATGCAAGAAAGAGAAAAATCATTAATAATTTGATTACCGCTGTATTGTTTATTTTTGTAGTCATTGCAATAATACCACTTGTTAGTATTTTAATAGATGTATTTAGAAATGGAATTGGTGCATTTAATCTAGATTTTCTGATTCTCCCTCCTGGTGCAATGGGTTCAGCTGGCGGAGGAATTGGACCTGCAATTCAGGGAACTCTTATGATTGTCGGGTTTGCCACACTAATTGGAGCGCCTATTGGAGTTCTTGTAGGTATTTATCTCTCAGAATACTCTTCCCATAGCAAACGATTTGCATATTTTCTTAGGCTATTCAATGATGTAATGACAGGCATTCCTTCTGTTGTTATAGGAATAGTTGGGTACATCACCATAGTTTTAACATTAGGCTCATTTTCAGTCAGTGCGGGAGCCTTTGTTTTATCTATAATAATGATACCGATAGTTGCTAGGGTTTCTGAGGAGACATTGAAGCTAATTCCAAATTCTTTAAGGGAGGCTGCCTATGCCCTTGGTATTTCCAAATGGAAGGTTGTTTGGCATATAGTTGTAAAAGGCTCTAAAAGTGGTATAATTACTGGTATTGTTTTAGGAATATCTAGAATTGCTGGTGAAACTGCCCCATTAATCATGACTATTTTAGGAACCAGTTTGTTCTTTAGCAGTTTTAATTCGCCAGTTGATGCGTTGCCCTTGAGAATATGGAGGCTTGCGTCCCAACCATATTCATCGGCACACGAACAGGGCTGGGGCGCAGCCCTGCTTCTTATATTGCTTGTATTGTCGATGAGTATAATTTTGAGAATGATATCTCAAAAAAGGGGTTTCCAATTGAAATCTACTACATGATATATACCTCTATATGTTACTATATATTTCATTTAGACAATATATATTACATATAAAGCCTACTCATGTTATATTACAGATGAAATTATTGGATAATCTTTTAAAATCTTCTGCAAATGGAAAAAAACATGATGATGTGTCTTCTCCCTGTCTTTCTTCTCCATTTACAGATAAAACCTCTAATTTGCTTGGCAATGAAAAACCAAAGCTATCTATTACTTCATTAAACGCTTGGTTTGGCAGTAAACTTGCATTAAAAAACATTAACATTGATTTTAAGCAAAACTGTGTAACTGCTTTAATAGGTCCCTCTGGATGCGGAAAGACAACCTTGTTGAGATGCATAAACAGAATGCATGAAATGACTCCTAATGCTTCTGCTAAGGGCAATATAATTCTGGATGACCTTGATATCTATGACAAAAGTTCTGATCCTGTTATCATTAAGCGCCGCATGGGTATGGTTTTTCAGAAACCAAACCCTTTTCCCACCATGAGTATTTTTGATAATGTTGCCTCTGGCTTGAAGCTTAATGGTATAAAGGATAAACCTTTACTAAAAAATATAGTTCAGGAGAGCCTTGAGGATGCTGGGCTGTGGAATGAGGTAAAAAATGACCTTGACAAACCCGGCTTGGGTTTGTCAGGAGGTCAGCAACAAAGGCTTTGTATAGCTAGAGCGCTAGCCATGCAGCCTGAGATTCTTTTAATGGATGAGCCTACCTCTGCATTAGATCCCATTGCATCCTCTAAAATAGAGGAATTGATAAGTGACCTTAAAAAAAATCTAACCGTAATAATTGTGACTCATAACATGCAGCAAGCCGCAAGAGTCTCAGACTATACTGCTTTTATGTACCTTGGAGAATTGGTGGAGTTTGGTAAGACTACCCAGATTTTCAAAAACCCTGCTAAAGAATTAACAGAAAGATACATTTCGGGTAAATTTGGATAATTGTCCCTCTTTGTTCATTTTATATAGTTGGATATGCCTTGACTCGATTAATTGATTTGGGATTAAACAAGTTAAGCACCATTATCCTTGATATGGCTAGCATTGCCCAAGACACCGTAATTAAAGCTATTGGGTCATACAAGGATGATAACTTGGAAACAACAAAAGAAATATTTGAATCATCCACCAAACTGCGTTTTCTTCAGGATGAAGTTTCAGAACTAGCAATAGAGTTGATTGCTAGATTTCAGCCTGTCGCCACTGATCTGCGTTACATAAAATCCTCGATGGAGATATCTTATGGCTTTTCTAGATTTGGACGCTATGCTTATGATATTATCACTGCACTGGAGATTTTTGGACCGCTAAAATTATGCGACAAGTCTTCAGTTATTCACATGTCGGAAAACGTTTTAGAGATGATGAATACAAGTGTATCTGCCTTACGCTTACTGGACAATTCAATGTCAAACAAGATCTATGAGATGGAGGATTTTGTAGATATCATGTTCAAAAAAAACTTGCGTGAATCCGCCAAAATCATAAAACCGGACAATGTTTTTTCAGACAACAGGTGCAATATTTCATCTGCTTTAATATTCAAATATTTGGAACGCATTTCAGATCATGCATGCTATATCGCAGATTCAGTGAATTATATTGTAACTGGCATAACGAGCCCAAGAAGATAGTTTTGGTTGAAGGTAAATTTTTTCGGCATCTTATTTTGGAATGAAAGGCGAGAAAAATGAAAATGAAAATGAAAAAAAGATGCATTATTTGCGGATGCACTGGACACTTTATTTTTGGGTGCATTTATCATTGGACTGGACATAAAAAAGGCAATGGAAAATGTAATGAATAAATAATTTTGTTATTTCAGTTCATAAAGCGCTATTATTAGTTTTAACAAGATTTTCTCATTAGTTTTCTCGGCCAATGGCACAAAGTATTTTTGAGTTTCATCTTTAAATCTGGAGATTTTGTCTTTTCTTCTTGAATTTTTTAGTGATCGGAGATCGTCAAGCCTCTCTGCCAAAACTATGCACTTTATGTAATTGTTCGCTTGCTTTATTTTCGAAATTTGTTTTTCAATTAAAGTTTCATCGTTTTTTTTTGTCTTTTTCACAAAAAACGAAACTGTATCATAGATTTTCTTGCCGATTTCTGTTTTAATGTAATCTTTTATCTCTTGGGTTGGTTCGTTTTTATCAGATATATCGTGAAGCAAGGCTGAACAGACCAAGTCTGAATCATTCATTTTTATTTCTTCAGACAAAATTAATGCCACTCTTAATGAATGGTTTATCTGGGGTTCCATATTATCAAATTGATATTTTCTTGTTATTTCATTATGAACTTTAATGGCTAAACCAAATGATTTTGTAATTTTTTCAATATCCTGAAGGGATTCCTCAAATGGTTTTAATAATGTTGTAAATCCTGTCTTTATGAAAATGTTTATGTTGTTTTTATTGTCTATATTATTATACATTTCTTGCAATTTATCCCTTCAATTTTGTTTGATATTCCAGCCATTAATGTACCTTTCATCTTGAATCTTTTAATTTTGATTATATGTTTAATGTTAGAAACGAATTAATAAATATACATTCATAAGTTTATTGGTATTTAGGGGTTTGTTGAATATATTTAGATGACTTCGAAAGATTTTGAAAAACATGAAACAATAAATGTGTCTGTCCAATTAGGTGACATAAAGGTGCAATTTAGTGGTGAACCTGAGAATGTTGCATCATCTGTAATGAATTTTCTTTCAAAAAACATACCTGAAATAGGCTTGGCTAGAAAGATATCCTTAAACTATTCTATATCTGAGTTGATAGATCTCTATTCTCCTATAATCAAAATTACGCCAGAAGGGCCAAAAATTTTGCCAAATAACGGAGAGATACACAATAAAAAATTTTCTGATAAGGAGATAGTTATGTTATTTTTATTGGGATTGAAAATTGCTTTTGAATTGGGTAAAAGTTCTGACAAGTCTTCCCCAATTTCTGATATCCAGTCCTCAACAAATCTAAATCCAAAATCTATAAGCTCTAGGTTGTCTGAATTAGTTAAGGCTGGCTATGTTTTTAGGGGTGTTAATAAGGAGAACCAATCAGAATTGGTAGTTTATGGAATTACTACTGTTGGTATTAGTTGGCTAAATAGTATTATGACCAAAAAAATCAATGCAAAATAATTGCTATTTCTCAAATAATGGTTTTTTCTGAATGTATCTATAATTTCTTAGCGTCCCAACTCGGGTTAATATTCCTTCTCTGACCATGTCTGTCAAAGAATGGGAAACTGCTGTCCTGTCGT
Organism: uncultured Nitrososphaeraceae archaeon; assembly: GCA_963779615.1. Lineage (GTDB taxonomy): Archaea > Thermoproteota > Nitrososphaeria > Nitrososphaerales > Nitrososphaeraceae > Nitrosocosmicus. The sequence goes on along the minus strand of CAVZZA010000001.1, from coordinate 284,615 downwards.
AGTTGTATCCCATTGCTGATATCTTTTCATGAACCTCGCCCAATAGCCTTTCACCCTCAAAATATTTTTCGTAAAAAAGTTTTTCTATAAGGCTTCTACAGGTGTTACCATTTTTGGTTAATTCCTTTAATGAAATACTGCTGTTCCTTCTTTGATTGTAGTTGTTTATGCCGTTATTTGCTTCAGATTTGGATTTTAAATCATTCAAATCATTTCTTAACTTTTCAATTTCATCGTTTACATTTGTGTTTGACAGTGAGGCAATATCTATTCCAGAGAGTACATTCTCTACCACCTGCTTTACTTTATCTTCGGTGCAGGTAATTTCAACTTCCCATTCTTTATATTTTAGTTTAATTTTGGCTTCGATGGAAAGCTTCGATATTGCCTCATTCATCTCTATAATATTGTATTTTCCAGTTGATAAAGTTATTGATGTCCATGTTGTGCATGTTGAACAACATTTATTAGTATGGATGTGTTGTTGAACATGATGAATAATCAATTAAATTTGCATGATCTAGAGTCAAACATTGATGATGTGAAGACCTCGTTAATCAGCAATTTTACTAATTCATTTTTTTGTAAAGATTATAAGAAATTGTTACATAATAAAAAACTGGTTTTTGTAAATGATGATGATGGCATACCAATCCAAAATTGGGGAATGCGTTCTGAAAAATATGATAAAGTTAAAGTTAATGATATTAAATTAATTGAAAAAGAGAAGTTCGTCTTTGGTATTGATTCAAGCTGTATTAAGGTTGCAGAGGTAGAAGATGGGGGTTTGTTTGCAATAAAAGGCTCAACTTGCATCTCTTTTAAGGGAAGGCCTATAGCCCACATCAAAATTGGGCCTTTTTTGTTTTATTTAAATGAGGAAGTGTTAAAAAACTTTCGTTTAGATCACAATATATTGAAATTAACGTTATTCAATGACGATTATGCCAAAAAATTTTTGAGAATCAATTTCGAAAGGTACATTCAATTTTGGTTATCTAAATTAGTAACTAATTCAATTATACTTATTGATGGTTCCCTTAAATACTCCCTATTTGAAAATCAGTTTTACTCCATTTCAAAGATAATTGAAAACTCGGTTATCAATAAAAACTCGATAATTGGGGTCAGTAAAAACACCAAGATAAAGGTGCTAAAATATTTTACCTATCCTTTGCTGAAATCGAAAAACGCTTCTTTTATCAATATTGACTTGGTTATCACAAGTTTAGTCAGGCGAACATATGGAGATCATATTTTGGTGAAATTTGACAACAATAAATATTCTAATATATTGAGAGCCGATATAGTGGCATTTGATAATGATGTTAGTGGCTCTTTAGGGATGTTGCTTTATAATGAATTTATCACTAATGGGTATCCGAGTACACTACAGCTGTCTCACCACGTTTCAACTTTTTCAAACACTGATGTATCCAGTATACAGAGTTTTATAAAATCAAACTACTTTATCAAAGAGATATTTCACGAAAACGTTAGAAATTCCATATTGGGATCTGTTTGGAAATGAAGATCCTGTCAAAAAGCGGTGATGAGATTATATTACTTGCCGTAACCAATGATTTTGCAAACAAAGGCGATTATTTCATAATTGAAGACTTTAACATGAATAAAAAACTGTTAGTTCAAATTTACGACGAGGAATATCTCTCCTCTCAGTCACTTGCCGATGAAATAATTAAAGATGAAGTCATAGGAAACTATAGCACAGAAAATATCTTTGATCCTTTAGAAATTAACAACTTGTCCCAAATAATAAGAGACGTAAGGTTATTTAGAACAAAAATTAGAGCATCTATTGACAATTATGACAATCTATCTGCTGACGTGGACTGGGTTCCATCACGAGTAAATTCAAAAATTCTCAAAATAAGCTATAGCGAAATAAAGTCTTTGATAAAAAAAAATATGCAGTATCCAATCCAAATCGGCAAGTCAGGATCAGACAACCAGTTTTTTGAGATTTATGCCGAAGATCTCGATGGTAAACTAAATATTATTACGGGAAAAAAAGAGACCGGCAAATCCCACCTTTCAAAGATACTGATAAAACACTTAGTTCAATATGGGGCATATGTCATTGTTTTTGATTTAAATAATGAATATAGTGGACTGTTGTCCAATAACGATGGGAAGCCATCTTCTATCAATGACAAGATACTTTTATTGGAGCCAGGTAATGGACTAAAGTTTGATTTACGGTATTGTGGTAAATCATCCATTTCAAACATGTTAAAAAACGCCCTTGACATGCCCGCCGCCTCATTAAGGGAGTTTTTTAGAATATGGGATTCACTTGAAAATAAAAAAATGCTGGGACTCGATGAACTTGGACACGCGTTTAGTACATGGACCATCAATGAATTAGTGAGAGATGCATTATTATCTAGATACCACACAATCAATTCATCACTTCTTTTTTCATCTAATCGACCTAATGAGAAAGGATTTCAATTTGAGGACCTTGTAAAAACGAAAAAAAAAGGAGCAGGTATGGTAATAAACATGAGCCGCATTTCCCCTGTCGTCAGGCGAATGATTGTTGAGCTTGTAATGAACAAACTAATAGACTTGCTTGAAAAATCATTAATCCCGCCAATCTTTATTTTTGCAGAAGAAGCCCATCTGTATATCCGTGACACCTATTGGGAAGACTTGATAACGCGAATGAGGCATTTTGGAATATACACTACATTTATCACTAACCAACCTGATGCATTAAACGATACCATTTATAGGCAAGTTGATAATATTTTTTTATTCAACTTTACTAATGATGCTGATCTAGAGAAAATATCTAAGGTATCTTTACTTGACAGCTCCACAATAAAATCTTTGGTTAAAACCCTATCTCATCGCAGTTGCCTTTCAATAGGGAAGGTTGTTTCTAATTTACCAATGGTTGTAAAAATAGACCCAGTAAACATGATAACACTGGGTGAAACAAAAAGGTTCTTTAAATAGTTTGAGAGCCCTTTATTGTTACAATATATTCATTCTCTGAAAATTTATCTATTTGATATTCCATTCCATTTACCTTTTTGATTAGTTCCAGATTAGTTAACAGGTGTTTTGAAATTCTTGATACCTTGTACCTTGATTTTTCTTTGACAAAACTCAGTGGCAATACCAGCATATCTGCCAAATGTGAGTCTACACAAGCTTGATACTTGTACTCCTCTATAAATTTTTTAGATGCATTAAACCCTATTGTTTCAGCTTTTATATTTTTTTCACCTATCGAATCTGCTCCCAGGTAAATTCCAGACTCCGATATTGCGTATATCAAAATGGATGAACCCGGACTAATTGAATTCTCCATTGATGACCTATGTTTGTGGCATCTTATCCCATTCTTCTCCAAGTTTGACAAAGCGCTGCTTATTTGCCTGTCCGTGACGTGTTTTGGTAACTTGCCTGCGATACTTATTATGTTTGGGTTTACTTCTTTAAAATTGCAAAAATCTATTGGATTAAGGGTGTTTGCCTTCTGAATGTCTAAATTAATGGTTCCTTTGCCGTTTGGATAAAATCCTCTATTTATTACATTTATATTGAAAGATATTCCTATTTTTTTAAACGCTTCCTTCATTACATATGCCATATAGTCTATTGTAGGACTGAATTTTACATCCGTCCCTCCTGTCAATTGTAACGTGATATCTTTTTTAGAAATCGCGATGGTTGGAACCAAGGTTTGTAGTAGCAATGGAATACTCCCTGCAGTCCCGATATCGATATTTAGGATGTCTTTGTTTAGGTCACTATCTTTTTTTTTGTTATGCTTGTCAAATATTATATTTATCCATTCTGATCCTACTTCTACATTTTCGACATCAATGTTAAAAATTTTTGATAAAATGTTTATTGCTGTAACGTGTTGGTGCCTCAACCCCGGATTATTTCTTTTTGTCCGAATGTTTATTATTTTTAAAGGCTTTTTGACAATAGTTGAAATCGTTAAAGCGCTTCTGAGTATTTGACCCCCACCTTCACCGGTTGATCCGTCTATTATTAGCAATTATGGGTTTATGATTTGATTTTGAATTAATTTTTTATTGTTGATGGTGTTCATTTTGATGATTTGTGTTGTTAATTGCCTTGATTCTTTCAACCCCCTTTATTTCCTCAATGATCCTTGCTGTTTCATTAGACACCAACTCCATCCAATTTTTATCATTTGCAATTCTATGTCTGACTTCTGTTGCCGAAAGCTTTTCTCTGTTGATTATTTCCGGATGGATTGTTTCAATCCCTCTCTCTTTAAACAGCATAGTTGTAAATTGATCATTGGTAAATACCATATCATATCTTGGTACCAGTGAATCAACATTATGTGTCCATAATCTGTGTATTCCTATATCTGGAACTGGTATGAGAATTATTTTTTGTAGTGCTTCCTTGTTGATTTCTTTACAAATTGTTTCTCTTATGAATTCTATTCTCTCCCCTGCAGTAAAAGGATTTTTGACCTCGAAACTTTTATCTGCACTACCGATAGCGATTATTAGTAGGTCTACCCTGTTAAGGCAAATTTTTATTGAATTTAAATGTCCATGATGCAACGGTTGAAACCTGCCGACAAAAAGACCCCTTTTTACCATTTTTCTTATTAGGTGATTTAAATTAAAAGTCTATTGAAATTAGCTATGGTTTGAAATTTTTAATCAAAGATATAGTAAAAAATTTATATGCTTTAATATCCAATGTTTATTCTGTATTATTCTTTTAGTAAATTTGGGCGTGATGCGGAATTTTTAGTTGGTTTGTGTCTTAAATCTAATGATTGGAACGTATTTTTCTCTAAGGGAAGTAAAGGCCCATCTGATATTGTTGCCATGAAAAATGGTTTGATTTGGCTGATACAGATAAAGTCAAGCAGCAAAATACCTAAAATACAAGGGTATGAAATACACAATCTTATAAAAATGTCAGATAAGGTTATCAATAGTTTTCCTGTCCTAGCATTAGTCACTCCGAACCTATCCTGCAATGTAAATGACAATTCACTTTTCTGTGGGGATTATTTGTTAAATTTTTATTCATTGCCTGATTGGAAAAGCATTGCTTTGTTGTAATGGATTACCAATGGAGTTTCCAATACCGGCAATACCCAATCTTTCTGTTGTTATTGTTTATTGTATTTTTTCCAAGCTGTTTTTACGGTTTTTTCGTTAACATAGAGGGATACCCTCGTGAACTCTTTAAAGAGTTTTATGCAATTTAGCATATGGCTTTGCCATGGATTGTCGTAACTACTCTTCATGGACAAATTCTTTTCGTCATCAATTTTGCCTGGTCTATCTTTTTCTGGATTCAATATGTGATTTGAAACTTTGTTTACGATTTCATCATTGTCTGTGTCTTTTGTAGTCGCAAAGGTGACAGTTTTTTCCTTTGCTGTTAAATCAAATATCTTTGCCTTGTCGTATTCAAAAGATATGTATTCCAATTTTCCTAATTCTTTTGAAAATCTTTCACCTATCTCTATAATGTGGGGAGTTTGGATACAGCCTAATTTTGCACTATTATTTTCAATATCTTCATTTGACTCTTTAAAATTTAATTCCATGTTGCCCTCTTTTAAAACCCCGACAAATTTTATTCTGGGGTCAAGTGTAAGGAGTTCATTAGGTTTTTCTGCAACACTCATTAATTTTTTAAACAATCACAACTATATTTACATTTTTTTATCTTCTTTGTAAATCATTATCATACAAATTTAAATATTATTAAACATTTTTGCCTGATTTTCGAAATTGTTTTTAAATTTTAATATTTGTTATTGTATTTAATATCTGATAAAATTAAATGGTAAAAGTTGCCATTGTTCAAATGAAATCTTCTGTCAATAAAGATAAGAATTTAACTTTTTCTTTGGAGATGATTAAAGAGGCCCAGAGGAAAAAAGCACAAATAATTTGCTTTCCTGAATTTCAGATGGCTTTTTCCCCAAATTCTCAAACCTCTAGAGAATTGTTCTCAATTTCAGAATCAGTTAATGGCAATTTTACTAAAGAATTATGTAATAGCGCTAAAGCAAATGACATCTCTATTATAGGAACAATATATGAACGATCAGCTACGGATTCTGATAAACCAACTAAAAAGGATATTGACAACCAATACTGCGTTTATGATACTGCGCTATTTATAAATAATAAAGGGGTACTGGTTACACGATATAGAAAATTACATCTTTATGATGCTCTTGGTTTTAAAGAGTCAGAAAAGCTATTAGCAGGGGATAAACTTTTTTCACCTGTTGATTCTCCATTGGGCAAATTGGGGATAATGGTATGTTATGATTTGCGTTTTCCAGAATTAAGTAGGATATTGACTATTGAAGGATCAAATACGTTGGTTTCCCCCTCGGGATGGGTTCAGGGAACAATGAAGGAAGATCATTGGTTAACTATGTGTAAGGCTAGATCTATAGAAAATGGTGTTTATTTGATAGCTCCAAATCAGGTAGGCAATGTTTTTTGTGGACGTAGCTTGGTAATAGATCCATTTGGAATCGTAATTCTGGATATGGGTGCTAAAGAAGGTTTGGAAGTAATTGACTTGGATCTTGAAAGGATTAAGATAGTTCGAAATGATCTTCCTTTGTTAAGAAACAGAAGAACAGATTTGTATAATTTATGATAAAACTTTTTCTAATGTTTATTTGTCTGTAAAGTTTTAATTGTATGTGGGCCAGTAATGAATACTGTATCATGCCATTATATTTTCTGTAATTATTGCCATTGAAATTGCCATTGGGATTGCAATCGATACCGTTTTGGATTTTATATTATTCAATACCATCAATTATTTTCTATTGATATACATGGAGTATGGGTGTTTAGATGTAATTTTGGTATTGGATCAATTAATATTTAGTAGTAACAAGCCATAATGCCTAATATCGAAAATCCAATCCTAAATCTCATTTCATGGCCATATTTTGCGATAGTAATCGCACCAAGGCTGTTTATATAATCAAGTTCACTGGAAATTCATCCCAATTGCCATACTGAAAAAGGATTTAGGTATAATATATAATAAATTAAATAATTAATTGAGCCTGGGTCATAATTCATTTTAATAGTTTAATCAACGTTCTGGGATTTTCTCAACTTCCTATCATATGCTTGATTGCTCTTGGATTGTCCTTTTGCATCTTGCAGTTGTAGTATACGAGTATCTGATAGAGCAATACTCAAAGAAGAACAACTGCACATACCTTATCGTGTCCCCTCACAGGTAATGGGTCTATTCTAAAGACTGATTTAATGTGCTCTATCAGCGGCTCTATGGATGTGCCTCTCTTTGAGTATATGACCTGTCCTAGAGCGGATTCATAGAAATCAATCAGATTTATCCTTTCTTGTGGGGTATTTCTATACCTTTTTACAGGACATATCAGCTGAAATCCCATATCCATGCTCAAATCATACAGGTTTTGGTCATCGTATCCGGGGTCTGCAGTCATGTAGTGTGTTTTCTTTGTTGTTATGGAGGGTAAACGGGACGCTATTGCTGGATAGGCTTGATTGTCATGTACATTTGCTGTTGTGACGTCAGCCGATAGGGGTACAGACATGGAACCGGTACTGGATATCAAATGCAACTTGTACCCGAATATCCATCCTTTCGTATGACTGAAGCCCCACCTTGCGTCTGTGTCAATACCCGAACGTGGTATGTATCCTTTTCCATCGAGGATTTGTGCCAGACGTGACCTTTTGCTTTGATAAGTGTACTGTCTATTGCCGTTATGAACGGGTTGACCAAACCCTCTGAAACGAACAGACGCCCCATTGTTGCAATCCTTTTCTTGATATCGATAGAGATAATCTTTAAACGTCTATCGAAGGTGCGTCTGCTTGGCAGTGGTGACTTGGATAAACCGCATGCTTTCATCACCTTCCTGTTATGTGGCAGGTCGATGGAAAGATATTGATGCAGTGCCCTGTTTGAATCAAGCCGTAACCACATACGCACTACAAAGCATCTCAAAATCATGGTAGTGGAATAGACATAAGGCCTACCCCTACGATGACTACTGCTTGGACTGATATTGTCACATGACCAATCAATCAACCCTATGGTATGCAAAATGCTAATTAGAATGGATGATGAACAATCTGTTGCTAGTCTTTTGGGCAGTATCTGTTTCAACCAAAATATGATACCCCACTGGACTAGCTTTATTTGTTATGAATTATGACCCGGGCTCAATTAATTAGATAACATAAGTTCTAGTATTAACAAATATTTTACTACTATAGCGTTAAAACAAGGCCACGGATAATGCATTTACCTAATCATATAAAAGGGCTTGAAACAGTCCAAAATGAAGATCTATTATGGGTATATGTTGAAAAACCTACAAGGGATAAGATGAACATCATCACCAATATATTTCCCATTCATGAATTAAATATTGAGGATTGCCTATCAAAAAACAATTTACCAAAAATTGATAGATACGAAGATCATGTTTTTATAATTCTTCATTTCCCAACCATTCATAAAGACAAAAACTCTCCAAGCTTTGGCCAATTATCATTATTTATAGGTAAAAATTGGATAATATCAATTCATCAAGGAGATTAAAACCCTTAACCGATCTTTTTCTATTGTGTAAATTTGGAGATCCTAACAATAAAATCGATATTATGGGGAGAACGTCTGGATATCTATTACATAGTATTGTAGATGTTTTGGTAGATGATCTATTTCACATATCAATAAAAGTGATAGGAAATTTAGATGATATTGAAGACGCAGTATTTGATGAGAAGATAGATATTGTCAGAGAGATAGCAATTCAAAGAAGAGAAATAACAACGCTTAGAAGAATAGTAATTCCTTTAAAAAGGATAATGTTAGAACTAACCTCTAGAGATATAAAGAAATTCTCAAGTAGTGATGAGGAGGAGGATAAAGATGAGGACTTGATTTCTTATTTTGATGATATAAATGATCATATCTCAAAAGTTTTAGAAGTTATGGATGAATCAAAGGAAACTATTGAAATATTCAAGGATACAGATTTTATGCTAAGTAGTGAAAAAACTCTTTTCCGCTTTCACGTGTCCCACATCCATCAGCATCATCAGAAGCAGAAAAGCGTAAACAAACCATCACCAGGATTCCGGATAAACTATGGGATGAAATTGTTACCGTTTTGCCTGTGGAAAAACTTGGCAATACTGTTGGTCGCCCAATCGTTCTCTATAGAAAAGTGATGGATGGCATTGTCTATGTTTTAAGGACCGGATGCCAGTGGAAGATGCTTCCCAAGGAATATGGTTCCGGTTCAACATGACACAGGCGGTTCCAGGAATGGGTTGGCCGGAACATTTTCAAAAAGATATGGGCCAGGGTGTTAGAAGACTATGACAACAAAAAAGGAATCCGGTGGACATGGCAATCGCTTGACAGCATATCCATAAAGTCACCCTTGGGGGGGCGATGACTGGGCAATAATCCTGTTGACAGGAGCAAACTGGGCACAAAAAAGCACGTTTTAACGGACAAAAATGGAATACCGCTGTCCGTTGCCATAACCCCGGCAAGCACCCACGACATAAAGGCGGTAACGGATGTTGTCGACAACGAGGTTGTCAAGCGGCCATCCGAGTCACATCTCACAAAGAATAAGAGGATGAGAAAGCAATGCCAGCACCTGTGCCTTGACAGGGCGTATGTTTCCAAAGCAATGGAGACGCAAATAACCAACCGGGGATATGTTCCTCATATGCCACACAAAAGAAAAAGGGGACAGCAGCAAAATGCGAAGACATGCGAAAAGACCGATCCTTCTGTGAAGAATAAACGATGGGTTGTGGAGAGAACCAACTCTTAACACAACAAATTCAATTACAATAAAAAAAAAAATATACAAATCAAATATTAAGTTTTTTAACTATATTATTTACATTATCCATTCCAATAACAGTAATAGGCACATTTTATGGAATGAATATTAGTATCCCAGGGAGTGTGAATAGTAGTAATTCGATATACAATTATTTTCCACTTTTTTTAACAATCTTCCTATCTATTGCATTAACAATTGTAATGATATGGTATTTCAGAAAATTAGGGTGGATGACTAATTTAACAAACTGAAAATAAAACACAAATTAAACAGGATTTAAATTAAGTTGCTATTTAACAGTGGACTATATGATTATTATATTTACAAAATAGCAAATCCTGCTCTGTTCACTTAAGAATTTTAATTCCTTGTTATGATAATCTACAAAAAGATGCAACCAGTTTATGTCATGCTTTAGTTTGCATTTCTTCTTTTTGCAGGGAAAGTAAACATCAAACTATCAGTTCTACTATCCTTGATGTACTGCATTGTCCTCTCAATGATGCTTTTCCAATAAGGGGATGAAGATGACGGCCTACCTTTAAGAACCTGCATGCTTGGGGATACCGGATACCGCCATCATCTGTTGATATAGCAGGATGCTCACCATGAGTTTTGATTAAACTGGATACAAACCGCTCTGCCACAAACATGTTTTGCTCTTTTGATATGCTTATTGCAAGGATTTCCTTGTTATTGGGCTCGATTGTAGCAACCCAGAGCCAGATTGCCGAGCCAACTTTTTTGATAGCATTCTCATCAATGACATGCCCCTCAACTTCTTTTTCTTTGATGTTGTTTTTTCCGACTGTATTTTTTATCCAGTTCCAGATGGATGCATGGTTTCTTTTGACAAAACAAGCAACTTTCAGAGGCTCCTCTTAATAACAGGGCGGGAAAAATAAAAATATAATTCATAATCCATATGCTCTGAAGAGGATATGTTTTTTTCTTGTACCACTCATACGAGAAACAGGGCATCTTCAAGCTATAGCATTTTCTTAGGTGAAGAACCCAAAATTAATAACTAACGTTAAATAATCTCCTAAAAAATCTAATAATAACTAGGTAATACTAATTACAATTATTAAGTAAACCAAATAACATGAAGCCTAAAGATTAAGCAATATATCAGTTATCGGTATCAATCCTTTTTAAATATTTTTATTTTATAATTGATTCAACCTTTTTCAACCCGGGTAAAGTTAAAATATTTTTCTCATCATAATCTTGCATTTCTTTTAATTTTTTATTGTTTAATAATATCTCTATAGCTTTTCCTGTTAGTAGTTTACTATAAGGCCAGATTTTAAGTAAGGACCGATTCACTTTAAGGTTGTTTACAAAATTGTTTAACTTTATGTTATTTCCGTGTTTTTTTGATTCTATTTCTAATTCCATAATTCTTATTACATCGCTATCAAAAATATATGTAGTTGTATCAAATGCAAACTCAAATGCTGTTCCTTTAGTTTTTTTATCAACAGCATTTATAACTATTCTAGTGGTTTCTCTATTTTGAATTATTTTAAACCCCTGGTTTAATAAGGATATTTTAGGGTCCTCATCATATTTGAATGAAGTGTTATTTATATCGATATATAAATAGGAATTTAATCTAGACAGAATTTGATTTAATGATTCTTTTGACCAATTCTCTTCTAATTCAATCCTTTCCGAATAATTCTCAGTGACATTTCTTGGTATTTTTAAAGTTATTTTAGTTATTTTACCATTGATAGTTCGAATACGCAATGCGATGTCTTTATTTTTTAAAATTTCATCTTTTGAGTCAAAATATGCATCAGATATTTGAATCTCATTTTTTTCAATTCCATACCCTTTGTTAAATATACATTCACTAATTAAATCATATACCCTATTGTAGTCCCTTGATAGAACTACAAATGTAGATTCAATTTCTGACACCTTTGTGTATACTCATTATTACATATCTATTACTTTATAATAATCCTTAAATTGATTTATTGTAATAACTCCTTGCATTATCAATGTTAATATGATAACAAATACGAATATGACTATTAATATTATCATTGAATTATAAAAATATCTAGATATACTTATCTTAAAAGTATGGGTAAAAGTTATTAATGAAGTGAAAAAAAAGAGTGTTTAGTACAGCCACCTTCTAAAGTGGGCTGTCTTTGCCAAAAGTAAAAAGATATTCCTTTTTTTTACATATGTAACGATGGCTCTGTTAACTTAAGAGATTATTCCGCTATTGTGGTAATAAGCAAACAGGTTCAACCATTGTTTTACATGCTTTAGTTTGCATTTCTTTTTTCGGCATGGAAAGTAGTCATCAAATCCTTCTGTCCTGTCCTTGATGTACTGCATCGCCCTTTCTATCAATCTTTTCTCAAAAGGGGAATGCAAATGATGTTTCAGTTTCAGGAACCTGCATGCTTGCGGATACCAAGTTCCCCCATCGGTGGAAACTGGATGCTTTCCATACCTATCTACCAGAGACGCAATAAATCTCTCGGCAACTAGCATTGCTCTTTCAACTGACACATCAATCTGAAGAATTTCCCTGTGTTTTGGCTCAATTGCAACCCAAAGCCATATGCATTGGGAGCCAACCTTAATCTGGGTTTCACCAACAATGTATCCATTAATCTTTTTTCTCCTGGTTGATAGTCTCTTTGGCCTGTATTTTTGAATCCATTTCCAGACTGATACATATGGCTCCTTTTCACAAATCGTTTCAACGCCTTTGCGGTGCTTCTACAAGAGAGACCCAGGAAGAAAAGATATAGGGAATAGGCAACATCTTTCGGTTTGGTTCTCTGCCTTCTGTATGTCAATATTGCTTATGGCATAATCGCGACTATAGCTTTTTCTTAAGTTAACAGAGCCGTAACGATGGTTAAACTATTTATATACCGCTACAACAAGAAAAAAATATCTTAACTTTACAAGCTCCAAAAAGGCCTCTATCATTTTAAATAATAGAAAAGAAGATACCAGTATCTATGAAATCACCAACAGCAGCCTCAGATCCTTCGTTATATGTCCCAAAAATAATGTTTTTAACAAAAGGTAAAGGTGTACACAAAGATTCACTTACAAGCTTTGAATTAGCTTTACGTGATGCAGAAATAGCTGATCTAAATCTAGTATCTGTATCTAGCATCAAACCTCCACTATGCAAAACAGTATCAAGACAAGAAGGCAGAAAATACTTAATGCCAGGACAGATCGTTTTTGCAGTTATGGCTCGTTCTGCTACTAATGAGCCAAACCGACTAATTGCTACATCTATTGGTCTAGCAAGACCCGTTGATGATACATTACATGGCTATCTGTCAGAACACCATTCTACCGGAGAAACAGCACAAAAAGCTGGAGACTACGCTGAAGATATGGCTATGGAAATGCTTGCTACAACACTAGGATTACCTAATGACCCAATACTTACATGGGATCAAAGAGAAGAACAATGGATGCTATCAGGAAAGATTTACAAAACTCAAAATATTACTCAATCAGCAGAAGGTCACAAAGATGGATTATGGACAACTGTGATAAGTGCTGCCATTCTAATACTCTGATCTGTTTTACTAATGATTCAGTAATTAATCTAACTTGAAGATTTTATGGTTGTTCATTTAAAGAAAAGATGTTTCTTTTGTCGGATGTCTGAATCAGTTTTTTCAAGCAAATATATGGTAAATTTGTACTGATTCGAGAAATATTAATTTGACCAAATTAACTGTTTTCAATACTCCAGTTCAATCGATATTGAGAAATAAGCAAAACAAAATCTTAAGTGAACAGCACCCAATATTGCTAGATGAATTTTAACTTATAGTTTTTTTCTTTGCATGGAATTTCAAATCCATTCACCTTTGCATGTTATGGAATTTAGTAATTTGTCTAAAGGCTAAAAAATTTCTTGAACTATTGTAAACTATTTGTCAGGCATCATAATGAAAGGACTTCCCAATGCTTTATCCCTGCGTATAAGTGCTAGAATGACTTTATAGATTTGGATTTGGAATCAAAATTGGATTTAATGCTGCTATACGGGGTTATGGTGTTACTCATGTTACTACAAATAATATCATGCGCCTACTGGTAATTAGATGACCCCTGGTCAGTTGGTTATGCTTACTGAATGTAGGTTTAGTCGCAATGTTTTAGTTGGTATTGGATCAATTCACTGTACCAAATTGTGGATGGAGTGTGGTCAACCATGGCAATAGATGATGGTGGGAAACCTAGAACAAAAATTTTGCCTGGAAAACTTTGGGATGGGGAGCCAGCAAAAGGTATGTGTGATATCAATGGAAGGGGTAAGTGGATTAAAGAATTATCTAAAATTACATAAGTCTACAAAAGAATATGCATTTGGTAATGATCACTTGTAATAAAAATTATTAAAAATAAAACTTAAAGACAAAAAAAGGAAAAGAATTAATGAATAATTGACTCCATTGTGAAATAAAGGACTAGGTGAATAAACAAATAATACGCCCATAACTTGTAATTATTTCTTATTAAATGGGAAATAGTGTTTTTGTATACTTTATTATTTCAAATACCGTAAAATATCATTAAACCTATTGATTTCTGCATGATTAAATTTGTCAGCTTTCAATCCTTATCAATAAGAATTTGGACGTTGTTCTGTTTCATCTATGTAAAGGGCTGTGGATTATAGTCAGGATGTTGCATTGAACATCCTTCATTAAGGTAAATGTTAAACCTTTTAACTTTGGGAAATCATCATTGTGATGTTCGCCATAAGCTTGATATCCTTTATTTACGAATGAAGTTGCCTACCGCAGAAGAACGCCTGTGTTCGATGTGTATGTTAAACCAGAAGTTATTAAGGATATTGAAATGATAAAACCTACATCACTGTCATCTATTGATACTATAGTGATATCGGTTAATAATGGTGATTGCAAATGATCCTATTAGAGATCACAAATAAAAATGACAACATTAATTGATGGATTAAATTTAAAGTTATGTGAAATTTTAAATGGAAATAATTTTGATGTTCATGGTCATGAGATAACCTTTGAAAAAACAGGGGATTTGGAGTATTCTTCTGTATACTTTATCAATTGCAATAGGAAGTATGTTATAAATCTGTCCTCTGTTGTCGTAACTGTTAAGGAAATTATTGTTCCTGATGACGATGTTGTATACAGTGATATTCCAAACGTCGATATAAAAATAAGGGCACAAACACCAAATATAGAGTTAACATTAGAATCGCAATAAAAAAATGAAATCTAGTCAATTACAATTTCGATATGCCCACTTGCACCTGTTTCATTATATGAATATTCAGAATATGTACTTCAATAGGCTTGGGCCATTGTTTTTGGAGTTATATTTATCTAAAGTTGTAGTTTGAGTGAATGCAGCCTATAACAGATGCTGCTGATTTAAATGGGTATGATGAATGAAATGCTATGTTTTTACTAAGGCAGGTGCATTATAATGAAAAAAATAGATATGCTGCTGAATTATAAAATAAAGAATTATGTTAAACCATGGACATAACTGGATTTGTAGCCATCGTAATATTGTATTGGCTTTTGCTAGTCCATTTAGCGACTCAGGCTTTCTTATAATTTTGCTGCCTTTTATATCTGAATGTCCTCACGAGATCCTCTACTGCATCCAGTGAGCAGATAAGAAAAGGCCTGAAACCGGATGCATTAATTTGATTTTAGAATAGTGTTTGATATCATTGATTCTTGGCATGCATTACCTACACTATTATTAGAATTCGTAATGAGACGTTTGTGAAAAAAGGTCTTGATTTGAGTCTATTGAAATAAAAAAGGACTATTTAGTTTATATGGACTTGAAGGACTTATGTCCAAATCCGTCGAGTATACTCCATATTTACACTTTACGTTTTTATTATGTTATGGTCATCTCTTAAATATGCGTGAAAAGGTCTTTGTACCTGGTGTGGGTAGTACAAAATATGGTAAATTAAATGAAAGTATCATTGAAATAGCTCTTAACGCTTCAAAAGACGCTATTGATTCAGCTGGAATCACTCCACGGGATATAAAGGCTGGGTATATATCAAATGTTTTTGGTGTTGCAGACCAACAAGTGCACATGGCTCCAGTAATCATGAGTAATCTGGGGATACCTGACGTACCTGGATTGACTATTGAATCAGCGTGTGGATCTGGTTCGGTTATGTTTAGAGAAGCCTATGCAAATATTGCTGCTGGATTTTATGATTGTGTTCTCGCTCTTGGAGTTGAAAAAATTACACATACCGGAACTGTTGAAAGTACCACATTATTTTCATATTGTTCTGATTATTTTTATGAAGGTGGGAATGGCGCCTCATTTCCTGGTCTTTTTGGATCCATGGCTAGAGCATATCTTGCTACCTATAAAGCCACTGAAGAAGATTTAGCAAGGATAGCCGTAAAAAACCATGAAAATGGATTTTTCAATCCTAAAGCACATATCCAGAAAAAAATAACCATAGATGATGTATTGAATTCTCCAGTTGTTGCATCTCCATTAAAGCTTTATGATTGTTGTCCTTTTTCTGACGGTGCATCTGCTGTTATCTTATGTGATGAGGCATTTGCAAAAAAAAGCGGGAAACCCTATATTGAGGTCATTGGATCTGGAAGAGGCGCATCACCTGCAGCTGTTCAATCAAGAAAAGATATTACAACTATTCCAAGCACGGTCGATGCTGCCAATCAGGCCTATAAAATGGCTAACCTTTCTCCTAAAGATATCGATTTTGTCGAAGTTCATGATTGTTTTACTATTGCCGAGCTTATCGACATCGAAGATTTGGGATTCTTTCCAAAAGGTTCTGGGGCTCAGGCCGTTAGAGAGGGCCGTACTACTTTAAAAGGTGACATTCCGGTGAATCCATCGGGAGGTCTAAAATCTAAAGGACATCCAATCGGTGCAACAGGTGTGGGACAAGTTGTAGAAGTATTTGAACAATTTACCAACAAAGCAAAAGAGAGGACTGTCAAAGACGCCGAAATAGCGATGACTCATAATTTTGGAGCGACAGGTGCAAGCGCGGCTGTTCATATTTTTAAAAAGATGAAATAGGGATAAGGAAGAAGGAAGAAGAATGAGAGGTATGTGGCATATTGACTAATGTTAAATCAAAAAAACAAGGCTCAAGGGAACGCTTTATAGAATCTGCCAAAACTGGTAAGATATTGGTTAATCAGTGTATAAAATGCAATAATCTTCTGTTAGAGACCGTATATTATTGTGACAAATGTTTTTCCAATTCATTTAAACAAGTACCCTATAATGGCACAGGCAAAGTGATTACCTATACAATACAATCTATAGTTCCTGAAGGGTTTGAAGATGTTAGCTCCTATGCATGGGTTGTTTTTAAACTAGATGAGTGTGAACTTAATGTTTCAGGTTTTCTAGCTGGAATTTCGTCGCCATCTGATCTGCCTCTTGGTACTCAGGTCAAAGTAATTGATTTCCATGATAAGCATGGCTTGATACTGGAAAAATCCTGAAATCTAGCCTGCCTGATAGTAGTTAAAAATACTTTTCTTTTTTGTTTATAGAGTTTGACATTCGTTTTTAACAAATGTCTGTATAATACAACCATACATGGAAAAAAGCGGTCAATTTTATTATGACGTTAATAATGCTGTTTCAGTAATAAACGCGCAAATTTCTAATTTAAAGTCCATAGACAATAAATTCTCTAATATGGATGCCAGTTTTAATTCAAAAATTGCTCAGAATATAAAACTAGGAAATAATGCATTAGCAAATGTCATGGCAAATGAGTTGTCTGCCATAAGGCGATTAAGAAAAAACACACAAAATGCAAGTTTAGCTTTGGAGGTTGTTGCAATACGATTTTCAACCATGACTGAATTTTCAATGATGATGGATACAATTAATCCTACCGTAGAAATGTTAACGGATATCCAGAAAGATCTTTCAAAAGTTGTCCCATCCGCTACTGATGTCTTATCTCAAGTTCACTCTATGTCTAGTGATGTATTAATCAATTCTGACATAAACATGAATGGGGAAAAAATTGGTTCTGTAGTTGATAAGGATGCATTACTGATACTGAATGATGTGCAAAATAATTTGGAGGATGAGGCAAAAGAAAAACTACCTGAGATCCCACAAGCTATCATTTCTAAAAGATCCAATGTTAATTTAAAAGATGATATACTAAATAATGGTCAAGTATTGTTAGAAAACTAACCTACATTTTTCTACTATCTTTGCATATATTTTTCTTATTAGTTTTATTTATATACCTCAATAACTGGACTGCTTTTAATAGTTGAGGATTACGTATTTGCCCGCATCGGAAAATAAAAGAGGTGCTTTGGAATCAACGTCCAAACGAGTAAGAATGATTTTTTCTGTGATGGCCAGCCCTAATAGAATTGACATTTTGCGTATCCTAAATTCTAAAGGACCGTTGACTTATTCCGAATTAAAATCTTTAGCAGGCTTCAGATCCAAAAAAGAGTCTGGAAAGTTTGCTTATCATTTACGAAAGCTGTTAAGACAATCTCTAGTCGGCCTAAATAAGGCCGAAAGGCGGTATGCTATTACTAATTTGGGGAAATTGGTTTTAAATCTTGCTCGACAAATAGAAGAAAAATCCATTATTGAAAGTGGAAAGATGTATGTGAGGACAAGTAATCAAACAATTGAAGAATTTAACCCCCATAAAATAATACAGTGTTTGGTAAGGGAGGCAAATATGTCATTAGAGCAATCTACAAAAGTTACAGAGGAAGTGGAAAATAAAATCTATAAATCCCCATCTTCTTATTTGACGTCTAGTCTTATTAGAGACTATGTTAACAATGTGCTATTAGAACATGGTTTAGAGGAACAAATGAACAAATTAATCAGACTTGGTATTCCTATTTACGATTTAAACAAAAAACTAAACAATAATACTGGATTGTTGAATAATGGTATCAATAATGTAATTATTGATATTTCCAAAAGTGTTTTTTCTGATTATTTGAAAAATAACTTTCCTAAAGATGTATTGGATATGCACTTTAATGGTGAAATACATCTAGATGATTTAGGCTATTGGGGTATCTGTCCCGATACCATTTTTATTGATACTGAAAATTTTCTGGAAAAAGGACTGGATTTAAATGGGCAATTCCCTTATTTGCCCCACTTTTCGCATTTAAATGATGTTGGTATTGTTTTACCGCTTTTAGTTTCTCTTTTTCAAAATGAAGTTTCAAAAGAAATAGTTATCGAAAATATTGAAATATTATTTGATGATGAATCATCAAATGTTGATGACGTTTCTTCAATTTTTGCAAACTCCTTACTGCATTCTTCTTTTTCTATCCATTCTCTTAGTTCTCCTTTTGTTACAATTGCTATTTCTTTGAAGGATAAAGACAATGTTTTAACTGGAATATTAAATGGATATATGGCGTACCTGGAAAAAGTTCCAATACCAAAATTTGGACTGTTTATTGTATTTTCAAATCCGCCTTCTAACAATCTCCTTAATATGATAGCAAAAATTGCAAAATATGGTGGAAAGATATCATTATCACAAAAATCAATACGAAGTAGTAAAGGAGTTTTTAAAATAAACGATGGCACTAAATTACCTGTAGTTTCTTTACACTCCATCTCTCTAAACCTTCCGCATTTAGCTTATCAATCAAATAAGGATGAAACTTATTTTAGAACAAAATTGGCTTTACTGTTAAAACCCTCCTTAGGTGCCTTGGTGTCAAAAAAAGATATGATCTTTGATAATGTTAGAAAAGGGTTGTTGCCTGCATTATCCAATCCACTTATGTTTCCCCAATCAGGCTCTACTGATATGATTATAAATTTAACCGGCATAAAAGAATCGATTTTTGATATACTGGGCTATTCTAATGACCCTGAGAAAGGCATTGAAATCATAAAGAACGTTATTAAAACTGCTAATGATGTTGTTTCCAATTTTAATAAAAAAAGTTATGATCGTTTTGGAATTTCGATAATCAATGATAATAGCTCCAGCCGGTTTGTCCAGCTGGATTCTGAAAGATTTGGCAAATTGTTCCATACTTTCGGTTCCTATTCTCAAGGCCTGGTAATCACCCAAAAGGATCTTGATGATGCAAACTCTATGGCCCGAAAATTACTATTGTTGGATGATTTGTTGACGGGTGGTTTTTCCGTCAAAATAGACACTACCGCAATATCTTTGACTAACACAGTTGAATTTTTAGGTAAATCTACTGGATTAATTCCATGTTTTGAAATAGTCGATAAACAGGTTATTTGTAATGTTTGTGGCTCTCGGGTTTCAAATAATAATGTATGCTACATATGTAAATCTAACAATCTGTTAACTTTGACTTAATTATGTAATGGAATTATTGTCAGTAATATATGTACATATTAATTTATTTGATTAAAATGAACATACTCGTATATTATATCAATGTATATACTAATAGTTCTATTAACTTTGTCGAATAACATAGTCAATTAATCTTAATAAATAATGATACATATACATTAAAATAGTCACCCGAATGGCAGAAATTAATCTTCATAATTCAAAAAATAAATCTATATTACATATTAAAAAAAGAAATGGAACAATAGTCAATTTCGAACAATCAAAGATATCCAATGCAATCTATAAAGCACTTGTAGCGGCTGGCAAATCCGACCGAAAGTTAGCGGAATCGCTTGCAACAAAATTAATTAACAAGATTGATAAGAGCGGGTATTTAGGATCTGCTAACAAAGATCACGTTTTAAGCGTTGAAGATGTTCAGGACATGGTCGAGTCTATTCTAATAGAAGAGAGTTTGGCCGAGACTGCCAAAGCTTACATATTATACAGACATGAGAGGCGAAAGATAAGGGAAATGAAGATGAAGATATTGAATAAAAAGGATCTTGATGAAGTGGACAAATCGTTAGACATCAATTCTCTCAGAGTCTTGTCTTCTCGCTATCTTCTTAGAAATAACAATAATGAAATTAACGAAGGTCCAAAACAGCTTTTTGAACGTGTCGCGATCTTGGTTGCTATTCCTGATATAATTCATGATTCTGCTGTTTTTGATTTAAACGGTAATCACAAACAGACTTTAACAGATGCAGAAAAGTATTACGAAAAATTGAACGACTTTGACAATAAACTAAAAATTGGAAATTATTATCTTAATAAATTTCATTTTGAATCTTTAATTAGAACTTATATTGAAGAAGCAAAAACTGGTAAAATGAAAACGAGCTTTAAAGAATTACTGAGGATGATAGCTGGCGGGAAAATGGCAAATTATGGTAATAGGATATTTGAATATTATAATTTGATGGTTTCAGGAGAATTCCTTCCAAACACTCCCACCCTCATGAATTCTGGTGCTAGGCTAGGGCAGTTATCTGCCTGTTTCGTCCTTGACATGCCTGACGACATGTACTCTATAATGAAATCTTCTACCGATGCTGCAATGATTTTTAAATCAGGTGGTGGTGTTGGAATCAACTATTCTGACCTAAGGCCTGAAGGTGATATTGTTGCTTCGACTAGTGGTGTTGCGTCAGGACCCGCATCCTTTATGCAAATTATTGATTCAGTGACTGACGTAGTTAAACAAGGTGGAAAAAGACGTGGCGCAAACATGGGTATCCTGGAAACTTGGCATCCAGACATTGAAAAATTTATTGTAATGAAAACAAAACCCGGCTTATATGAAAACTTTAACGTTAGTGTGGGAGTTTGGGCTGATTTTTGGAAATCATTGGTAAGTAAAGGTGATCATAAATATTCTTTAAGAAACCCTCGAACTAATGCACATGTAAAAAGCATTGATTCTCATCAATTGATGGAGCTGATTGCATTGAGTGCATGGAAAAGTGCCGAACCTGGTGTTATATTCTTTGACAATATAAATAAATACAATCCAGTTATGAAGCCAAAAGGTGGCCCTCTTCGAGCAACAAATCCGTGTGGAGAACAATCATTATATCCTTATGAATCATGTAACCTGGGATCTATCAATCTTTCAAAATTTGTAAAAAGGAAGGCGGATGGAATGTATGAGTTTGACTGGCAAAAGTATGAACAATCGATACGGGTTGCCACTAGATTTTTGGATAATATCATAGATGTCAATAAGTATCCAGTTGAGGAAATTGATGTTAATACAAAATTAACGAGACGCATAGGACTGGGCATAATGGGTATTGCTGATCTGCTTTTCCTATTGCAAATTCCGTATAACTCCAAAGAAGGATATGATTTTATGAGTAAACTTGCAGAAACTTTGTCATACTTTAGTATGGACGAAAGCGTAGTAATTTCCAAATCTAGAGGTTCTTTCCCATTATTTGCTGAGACGGATTATAAAAATGGAGTTATTCCTTTGTCTGGATATTATGAAATCCCTAAAGATTTGCATTGTTTTGAGTGGGATTCTTTGATAGAGAAAATCAAAAGTCATGGTATTCGAAACTCTTGGACCACTACTATTGCACCTACAGGTACCTTGTCTATGATTGCAGATGTATCAAATGGTGTAGAGCCAGTTTTTGCTTTAGTGTTTGAAAAACGTGTTACAGTAGGCAGATTCTTTTATACCAGTAAAATCTTTGAAAATGTTCTAAAAGAACATGGGCTATACAATGACGAAATCCTATTAAAAATTGCAAATAATTATGGTTCTGCACAAGGTATTGATGAAATTCCAGAGTGGATTCAAAATATTTTTGTTACTGCTATTGATGTTCACTGGACCGAACATTTGATGGCTCAGGCAGTATGGCAAAAATGGATTAGTAATGCGATTGCAAAAACAATAAATATGCCTGGAGACGTTACGGTTGAAGATGTAAAATGCGCTTATCTGCTTGCTCATGAATTTGGCTTAAAAGGAGTTACTATTTATCGAGATGGTTCAAGAAATGAGCAAGTTTTACACATTACTGGCAGTGAGCGTGAGAAAAAATTCCAAGTCAAACCTAGCAAATATTTATGCGATTATGTCTTTAATAATATAAAAGAGCCATATGTCATTGACCAGGTTACTCCAATTTTTAAAAACTATCTAGACAGTAATAATACGGTGACTGATATTGATAACACTAACTTCAATAATGATTTAGAAGCATCTGGTTTTGAGCTTGATCCACTTTCCAGAAATACTTCCTCTGACCCATATGATCATTCTATAACAGAAAGCAATAAGGAAATATGTCCTACATGTAAAAATTTCCTCATAATTACGGAGGGATGCAACATGTGTATTGAATGTGGATTTAGTAGCTGTGCTTCCGGATGATTTTTTTTAATTAATTCAAAAAAGCATAAATTTTAGCATATTTTTATTATCTGGTTATATGACTGTTAATAAGTTTTTTAATCGAAGTATTATTTCTATTAGGGATTTTACCACCAATGATTTTACGTATCTTTTTGATCTTACTGACAAGATACAAACCTTGCCATCTAGTGAGCGGGGTGAGATTGCAAAAGGCCTAATACTTGGATACATTTTTTATGAATACAGCACAAGAACGAGGTTAAGTTTTGAATCTGCTATGGCGTCTATTGGTGGCAGGTCATTGGGTATAGCAGACATAGACTCATCATCTATTATGAAAGGTGAAAGTTATGCTGATACGATAAAAACAATATCTTTGTATTCTGATGTTGTTTTAATACGTCATCCATCTGATGGTTCTAGCAGGTACGCAAGTGAGATTTCAGATAAACCTGTGATAAATGGTGGCAGTGGCAGTGAAGAACACCCCACACAAGCTATGTTGGATATCTACACAATATTTAAAGAGAAAAAGAGGATTGATGGATTATCTATTGGAATCATTGGTGATTTAAAATACGGACGAACTGTGTATTCTTTAATATACGCATTATCTCATTACAATGTACATATTCACCTAGTTTCTCCATCAATGTTGAATATTAGGGAAGAATCAATTTATGATGTTTCAAATAGTATAAAGATGTTTCATCATACTGAATTGACTGATGATTTGTTGAAAAAATTAGATGTTATGTACGTCACTAGGATCCAGAAGGAGCGATTCCCTGATTTACAAGAATATAAAAAAATTCAAGGCTTGTATACTATTGATGAAAATATATTAAAAAGGTCTAAACCTGATGTTGCAATTTTACATCCGTTACCAAGAGTTGATGAAATATCCCCATCTATCGATAACACTAAAAATGCTGTATACTTCAAACAGGCTTCTTATGGCAAAGAGTTGCGATCCGCTCTTTTATCTGCATTGCTTCATGAGAATCCATTTTGATTTGTCTTGATATCTTAATCATCACGACAATCAAAAATCATTTGACTTTTTGGCCATCTTTTTTTTGATAGTATTTTGATCAACCATAAAAACTAAACTGAGAAAATTGTTGTAGTCATCGAAATGCCTATTTTAAATAATGTTTATAAATGATAATTGAAAATATCGTAACTCTGATATGGATAATCATGTGATGTTTATTGTGTGGATTTTGTCTGCATTTTCCATATTGTTATAAAGGCAGTCAAAAATATAGCAAGCTGTGGTTGATACAAGATCCGACCAAAATGGTGCAATTTTAATTTCTACGTTTTCTGATGAGAAATCACTAATTGATTTGTCTCGCATTCTAGTGATGGAAAAAAGGGTCTGTGCATGTGTGAATTATACTATGGTAAAATCCATATATATTTGGGGCTCTGGTTTACAGCAGGAAAAAGAGTATCTTGCTTTTTTCAAAACTACTTCCGATCATGTCGAGAAATTAAAAACTGAAATAAAGAATAATCATCCCTATGATGTCCCAGAGATTGTGGTAATTAAAATGAGTGATGTTTCGTCTGAGTATTTTAATTGGATGTATAAAAACACGCATAAAGGTGATACTGGTGATGTTTAGTGAATTGGGTAGCGCAATAAGGCAATAATTCCACCGAGCGATGACACTCTCATTCCAATATCTGTAGATGAATCCGTTGCAAAAGTTTTTACATTTTTTTTACTTTCAATTTCGTTTAGTATTTTTATAAATTCATCTTCATTGACCTCAAAAAAAACTTTATCAGAATAGACTAACATATCTATGGCATTTAATGAATTTGCATTTTTCACCTCATTTATTCCCATAGCGAATTTCTTTTCTCCTTTGTTTATTTGGTACATTATGTTATCTAATATTGTCGAGACTTTGGCAATTTTGCTATTTGTCAACATCTCTTTCATGGCATCTGATCTCAAAAATACGAAAAACCCGTCCTCCCCTGATGTCTCTATGCCTTCGATTAATACAAAATCTTTGTTCTCATAAGCTTCTTTTTTTTCCTTTAAATAGTTTAGAAATTTTCTCTTTGTTTCTCCGGGGCCAAATATTATTATTTTTATACCTTCTTCTTCTTTATATACATCTAGAGATTTTTTGACATTGTCAAAATAACTTTTAATGTTTGTTTCGTTCTTCTGGTTTGCGTTATATCTTTTTCCGCTTTTTCCAGAATAGATATTGGGTGTTATTTTTAAATTTGTTCCATTTAGGATTGCTATGGATGTTTCTCCGGAGTCCATTGAAATCAGAATATATTTAAATTCTGATGCTGAACTTGTTATCATCTTTAAATAGTCTTCACTCCAACGTGATTTTTCTAAAATTATTGTATCGTTGATTTTTACACTGATGGAATGAAACAACCCTCTTGGAATGCTTTCATTATTTGATGTGATTATTATTCCAGATATTTTCAACCTATCTATTGTGCCATCAAAACTTATTTTTTCCACTCTTAAATTTATTTTGACTTTGATTCTTTCTCCTTTATCGGGTCTCGCAAATTCTTTATCTTGTTTTATGACTCTGGTGGTATCTGCAATTATGTTATCCCCGACTTCTGTTATTCTTCTTAAACTAAAAAGATCATCAGGTTCCTCTGGCGTAATTGCTATTCTATTTTCTGAATCTTTTAACCTGTTTGTCTTCATATTTTGTTCTAGCTTTCAAACCATTCTTTTAGAAATTGCTATCTTTAAATATTTATCATCTATTTCCTTTGTTAAAATTCCAAATTCTGTTAAAAAACTCAATATGTTGGGTGAATCTTTTCTTATAACTTTCCCAATTTTTTTTCCTATGATCATGATAGAATAATTTTATGTGTATTTTATTAAATAAATAGTTACATCTTAGTTTTGTGATTGTTACTTTGTTATAATTTAATACATCAAATATTAAGTTGAAGGACAAACTCCTTACTCAAGATCTACTTCATCTATTCAGCAGGGCATTTCAATTCATCGTCTGTCCGACCATTTTTAAGCTGTTCCATTAATAAACTTTAATCTACTCTTTTTAGCCTTTTTCCATCTTCCCACAAGTACTTAAAATAGTCTTTTGCGAAACTCGCTAACCCTATGTGCTCTGCCCATATCGCGATTATATCGTAATTGCTATTATTATCATTTTTACCTTCGCCGAGTAAAATCAACACCTGTTTTGAATCGCCTATTACTCCTCCACCGAACATGCTGTTTTTTAATCTTATTTCTGCAACTCTTGACATTGCTTTCAGTATTTCCACACTAGTTTCCTCTGATGCTAAAATAATAATTTTCACCCCTTTTTCAAAAAGTTCTCTCAGAAGGGGCTGAATGGATTTAATGACATTTTCTGGGATTTTTGGAATTGCGATTAAAAGCTCCTCTTTAGTAGATCGAATGATTTCTGTTACCTTAGCTGCGATATTGTAAAGTCCGCTCACCACCCATATATCTGGTTTTTCTTTCAACCCTGTTTTTTCGTAAATGGGCATTAATTCATTTATTATAACATTCCTGTTGCTTCTTATGCTGTTTTCCATTTCTATCATCACTGCCTCTACTGCTGTAGATGGTGACTTTGGAAAGAAATTCTGGGGTCTTAAATTGTCTGAATATGTCCACCCTCTTACATACAGATTATTCAATACATCATAAATCTTTGAATAGGGGACACCGGATTTTTTGCTAATCTCGGCAGCGGTAGTAGCTCCGGAAAATAATAGTGCTGTATACACTCTGATCTCATAATTCGTTAATCCAAGGCTTTCCATAGATTTTTTTGCCTTGTCGCTAATTTCCATTGCTTTATGTGAGTAATTTATTCAAATATATTAAATCTATCTCTTCTTTCTTTGCTTACTACCTAAACACCGTAGTAATTGTCTGATCAAGTTTATAAGGCCTATTAACCACAAACCTAAAGACCGAATACTATGGATCTAATACATATTTCTAATTTAACTAGTAAAACTGTTGGTTCTAAACGTACCATACGCTATACTCAAAGTATTTGCCCAGATTGTAACATGATTCTGGATGCTGAGGTGTTTGAGAGAGAAGGTAAGGTCTTTATGACAAAGACCTGCCCTAGCCATGGTGAGTGTGAAGAATTATACTTTGGTTCTTATGAAATGTATAAAAAGTTTAGCACTTATTGGATGGATGGAAAAGGAGCACAAGCTCCAAATGTGATGGTGGATAAATGTGCTTGTCCTACTAATTGTGGCTTATGTACTAATCACCTTTCTCACTCCGGATTGGCAAACATAATTGTTACTAACCGATGTGATCTCACATGCTGGTACTGTTTCTTTTATGTGAAGAAAGGCTTGGAGGGAGCTTATTTGTATGAGCCCTCTCATGAACAAGTCCGCGCAATGATGAAAACACTAAAGGCAGAGAGACCAATTGCTGGTAATTCCATTCAAATCACTGGTGGTGAGCCTATGCTAAGAGATGATTTGCCCGCACTGATTAAAATTATGAAAGAGGAAGGTGTAGATCATGTTCAACTTAATACCAATGGCATAAAATTAGCCCTTTCCCCCGA
Organism: uncultured Nitrososphaeraceae archaeon; assembly: GCA_963779615.1. Taxonomy (GTDB): domain Archaea; phylum Thermoproteota; class Nitrososphaeria; order Nitrososphaerales; family Nitrososphaeraceae; genus Nitrosocosmicus. The sequence goes on along the minus strand of CAVZZA010000001.1, from coordinate 256,818 downwards.
AACCATGAGACAAACTAGGATGGCAGGAGTAAGCAACCTGTATTTATCATTTGATGGAGTGACTCCAAGAACAAATCCTAAAAATCACTGGGAGGTGCCATACACTCTAGAATCTGCAAGAAAATGCGGAATGACCGTTGTCTTTGTCCCGACAGTTATTAAATCTATCAATGATCATGAATTAGGGGGAATCATACGCTTTGCACAAAAGAACATGGATGTTGTTCATGCTGTGAACTTCCAACCTGTATCATTGACTGGTAGGATGAGCAAAAAAGAGCGAGAAAAGTACAGAATTACTATTCCTGATTGCATTGAAAGAATTGAAGAACAAACAAATGGTGAGATATCAAGCGATGGCTGGTTCCCTGTTCCTTCATGTATGCCTTTAACTAATGTTATAGAAGCATTTAGCAAAAAACCAAAATATGAATTGTCCATCCATTTTGCATGTGGCGCTGGAACGTATGTATTTGAAGACACCCAGACTAAAAAATTGACACCGCTTACCTCTTTTGTTGACATCAAAGGATTGTTAGAATACTTTGAAGAAAAAACTGAAGAAATAAAATCCGGATCTAACAGATATTGGACCATGTTGGAGGTGATAAGAAAATTAAACCAATTTGTAGATAGATCCAAACAGCCGCATGGTTTAGATTTGGGTAGGATGTTTTCAAGTATTTTGCTTAAACAAAATTTCGATTCAGTTGGTTCATGGCACGTCAGGTCATTATTCCTCGGAATGATGCATTTCCAAGATAAATACAACGAAGATTTGGAAAGACTACAAAGATGCGATATTCACTATCTCACTCCAGACTTGCGTATTGTACCATTTTGTGCATTTAACGTGATTCCTGAATGGTACAGAGACAGAATCCAAAAGAAATATAGTATTCCTGTTGAAGATTGGGAAAAAGAACATGGACAAACTTTGGAAGCCGGTCTGTACCGTGGCTTGATGAGAAAAGGAAAGCCTGAAGCTCAGATGGGGTGCGCTTTATCCGAAATGCACAAAGCAGCTGCAGAAGAATCTGAAGATCATCGGGGAGTTGAATTGCGAAATGGAATGGCTGGAGCATAGTTGAATTCACTTAAACAATTTTTTCTTGTTGTATTGTAAATAAAACTCAATAATCTCAATTTTTCTATATGTTTTTATTTTTGTCGATTCTGTTAGACTAAAAAAATCAATATCTGTTAATTAATAGTTTATCGTACATGTACATATAGAATTACTCAAAATAAAGAACTAAAAAAAGAAAAGATATTGTTTATGGATCGCATATTTATTACTTTATGTCTAGAAGAAATACTATTGCAACAGCATTACGTAAAGTTGTGGATAAGGGATCGGTTTTCCATGCGTCTGGAATAATGTATATAGAGGTGCAAAACCAGAAAATATATCCTTGAAAAAAATAAAAATAATTAGTGAATGGTTTGCATATAAAGGTACGAAACTCAAAGATTGATTCAAAGTATATCTGGATATGAGTTGCTATAGCGTTGGCCATAAAGAAATCTTTCAAATCGATATTCCTTTTGAATCAACATGTTTATTGCACATCTTTCCTTTTGTCTTTGATAAATATATGCGGTAAGCATCCAGTTTCTATGGAGGATGGTGGTGGTGTGGAACGTTTGTATTTTCACGCTAGCAAATTCTTGAAAATAGATCACCATCACCATCTTCAATGCAACTTTGAGAAAAGTATTATTCAGATAACTATACGATGAATTATATTGAACTGAAAAATGCTTTGATGATTATTTTTCATGCAAAAAAAGAAAATGTACAAATTAAAACATATAACTATCGGCTTGATCTTACAATCGACTGTTATAATGAAGAATTGATATCATAAATTACGTTGTCTTTTGCCAATTATTGATTTTCATATAAGATTTTGTAGATAATTTTAAATAGCACGAAAGCGTAGTATATAGATATTATATGCCATCATCATCAATAAATGCAATAACAAGAATGAGCGCAACTCTAAAAGACCTATTTATCTATATATATGATTTGTCTCCTTTAGATATGGATCTGTTGCTTACTCTCATTAAATATAGTGATAAACAAATGACTTTGGAGGATTTGTCAAAAGCTGTGAATAGGGACAAAAGTACCGTGTTTAGATCCTTGCAAAAACTAACCGGCCTGGGGATATGTGTGAAAGAAAGCAGAACTCTAAAAGAAGGAGGTCATTTTCATGTGTATTCTTCCATTTCTAGAGACATCTTTAAACTAGAAACTGAAAAGCGTGTTAAAGAGTTGGAACAAAGTTTGAGAAGAATATTGAAGAAATTTGAAGATGATTTGGATGTAATGTTAGACGACGTATACAAAAGAAAGTAATTTCTCAAATATCAATAATGTCTATGATTGTAGATATAGTAGATTTTCATGATTTTGATAATTTATTTGTAAAATCTGAACCTAAATATATAGACATATATATAAATTCATTTTCTTCATTTTTATTCTTAACAACCCGTTCGTTTTATAATTCGATAAAATCTGTAACTGAAAAAAATCTTCCTCATATTCGCATTTTGGCAGTATGTGATGGTAGTCAATTTAACTCTATTCTTGATTTTTTTTCATCAATAAAAAATATTTATATTAAAAACATTTCATCTGTTTCAGAACAACAAGAAAATTTAATAACGATCACAATTAACAAAAAAATAATATATTTTTTTAAAATAAACTATGATGAATTAAAAAAAAAATATAACTGTAATTTATATGATATTATATTTAATGAATTGATCTCCTTTTTCTCTTTTACATATGACCTGATGTGGAATATGGTGGAAAAAAATGAAATCTTGGAGAAACATAACATATTCCAGCAAGATTTTGTAGATATTGCATCTCATCAATTACGAAACCCTATTTTACCCATAATAGGATTTTCTAAAACTTTAAAGACAAAAATAACCGATTCCAATATGTTAGAATATGTTGATATTATTATTAGAAATGGGGAAAAATTAAGAAATATTGTAAATGACATATTAGATGTTTCTAGAATCGAATCAAATTCATTAAGATTAAAAAAAGAATTTTTTGACATCAATGAAGTTCTATCTGATATTATTGCTGAATATCAGGATATCTCAATTAGAGAAACGTCTAATATTAAATTTATTTTTTATGATAAACCCGGATCATTTATCGAAGCTGACAAGTCTTTAATTTCACATGCGTTTGATAATCTATTAAATAATTCATACCATTTTACAAAAGATAACAAAGGACAGGAAATAATGGTTAGCTTGTCTCAAAAAAATAATTCTTCTGTTATTATAACTATTGAAGATGAAGGACCCGATATACAAATAACGGATCATGATCAATTCTTTGCAAAATTTTTTACAAAAACAAGTGGAGGTACTGGTTTGGGTTTATTTATTTCCAAAAAACTATTTGGGCTTCATGGCGGAAGTATTGATGTAGAAAATAGATCCCCTGACTTGGGATTAAAATTTACTATACAAATCCCGCTATCACATCAAGAGCCATTTTTTCAAGCAGGAGAAATTAAACACGACAACAATAAAATTTTACTCATAGATGACTTTTCTGAAAACTTGCACCTGATTCAAAACAAGATTCAAAATATGGGTTATGAAGTAGATTATTACGATGATCCTTACAATGCCTTGGAATATTTCATTCCAGGTAAATATTCTTTGGTTTTTTTAGGGGTTGATATTAGAGGGTTTGATGGATTTTATCTATATGATGAATTGAAAAAGCGAGATGATGATATCAAAGGTTATTTTATGACGCCCAATAAAATTAATAAGAATGCAATAGATGAGTTCTTTAATAAAGACATTTTGGATGATAGATTTCTTTATAAGCCTGTATTGTTAGATTCAATTGTAAAAATTATTAAAAGGGAATTATCAAATAGGCTTTAATATTTTTACTATAAAATTTATTATTTATTAGTTGTATAGTAGACTCTGTTCACTTAAAGAAAAGTTATAGCTTGAAGATGCTTTGTCTCATTTATGATTAACAGAAACAGAACACCTTCACAGTTTATTGGTTTTGGATTGCATTTGTGCTTTTCTGGCCTGTCATTAAGAAGAGCGTCTGAGCGGCTTTCATGTTTTGTTGAGCGAAACCATTGTTTCAGTTTGGAATTGGATTCGAAAGTATCATCCCCAAAAAATATCGTCAAAAAGAAAGAAGGTGGCTGAATTTATTGTAGATGAAGCAATAATCAAGGTAGGTTCAGAATATGTCTGGTTATGGATTGCAATCGAGCCAAAAAGATAAGGCGATTCTCGGGCTGACTATATCCAAGGAGAGAAACACGTTTGTTACCGAAAGGTTATCGCATGTTTGGTCAAGACTCATGGAAAACATGCAGTATCAACAGACGGTGGAACTTTGTCCCCAAGCATGCAGATTCCTAAAATTAAAGCGTCATATCCATTCATCTTTAGAGAAAAGTCTGATAGAAAGAACAATGCAACATATCAAGGATACAACCGATAGATTTGACGACTACTTTCCATGCGTAAAAAAAGATGCAATTTAAAACACATATTCAATTGACTGAATCTATTTGTAAATCATCATAATAATGAATTAAAAAGGCTTAAGTGAACAGAGCCGTATAGTAGGTTGGATGAATATTTTGATTATTGAGGACGATGCTGATATATGTCACTTATATTCTATCTGGCTTCAGGAACACAACTATCGTTATGTTATTGCTAAAAACGTTGAAGATGGTCTTTGCGAATATCGCAAGTCTGTACAAAACCATCAAAAAATACGTGATAATTTTGATTTAATTATTTTGGATTATGATTTGGAACCAAAAAAAGATTCATCCGATTACGCCAAAAATGGTTTGTACATTGCAAAAGAAGTGCTAAGTTTGAATAAAGATCAAAGAATAATATTTGCTTCTGCATGGCCTCAAAAAATTTTCAACGAATACATAGAAACATTGAAATGTTTCATAGAAATCCTTCAAAAACCTTTTGAAAAAGATCTATTTATAAAAATGATCCAGGATACATTTGTTTTTGATACGTTGAAAAAGGTTGTGGAAGACATGCGGAAAAACGGTACCAATCCAAATAAACCTGATCCTGGAAGCTATGCCAATCTTTTCGGGCTTTTGTGGAAATTGCAAAAGGATACTTTTGAAGATCATACCAATTAACTTTTTTTAATAAGATTTAATTTAAAGAATGATTGAAATTTGATTATGTCTTCTATGAAGTATGTACAAATAGACTTACAGAGCGATATTGCTATTTTAAAAATAAATAGACCGGAAGCCCTTAATGCAATGAATTTGGATGTAATATATGAATTATCACGAGCAATAGATTTAGTCTCTGGAGATCAAGGAATTAAGGTTGTAATTATCACAGGTTCGGGTGAGCGTTCATTTTGTGCGGGTGCTGATATTTCATATATGGTAGATATTGATCCTGTTGCTGCCGAAAAATATGCCTCATCTGCACAATCTATGCTAAATAAGATTGAAAAAATGGAGAAACCTGTAATTGCTGCTATAAATGGTTTTGCGCTTGGTGGTGGATGTGAACTTGCTTTAGTTTGTGATCTAAGAATAGCTTCTGAGAATGCAAAAATAGGCCAGCCTGAAGTTACAATTGGGATTCCTCCAGGCTGGGGAGGAACCCAGAGATTATTGAGAATAATAGGTCCTTCAAAAGCTAAAGAAATGATTTTTACAGGTAAAATGATTTCTGCTCATGAAGCTGCAAGTATAGGCCTTGTCAACCAGATAGTCGTACTAACAGACGAAGATACGTCCCAGTTGGATCCTTCTGTAGATCAAAACAACGATAAGGAGAAAAATATCGCACTTTCAAAGATCCTTAATAGGAAACTTTTAGAGCAATCTATATCCTTAGCTAAAGAAATCACTAAAAATAGTTTTAATGCAATAAAAATTAGTAAAATGTTAATCAATAAAGGTGTCGATACAGATATAGATACAGGATTGAGATTGGAAATTTACGGTTGGGCATTATGTTTTGCTCATGACGATAGGAAAAAAATGATGTCTGCATTTCTTAATAAAAGTAAAAAGTAGCAGCTGCTGCTTTTCATTGTTTATTTTATTGAAACTATTTTTTTGTACCGCTGCTGGGTTTACATATAAAAGTTTTGCACTCTATATCTACCTTCTTATAGGTTTCTATCATAGCGTCAGATACCTGTGATCCTTTATTTTTTGTATCCAAAAATGCAATTGTAGAGGGGCCTGCGCCACTGATAGTGAATGCTAATGCTCCTGCTTGCAGTGACATTTCTTTAACTTGTTCATATGCTGGAATCAGTTTTTGCCTTGCGGGTTCTATTATGCAATCATCAATACCATTGCATATCATCCGTATATCTTTATTAAAAAAGCCCGCTACAATGGTGCATGCGTTTGAAAGATTTTTTACCATTTTTTTTAGTGGAACTTCCTGAGGTAATAATTTCCTGGCGAATTCTGTTTTCATTTTAGGAACGTCTATTAAAGGAACACAAACAACCATCGTCAAAGCATTTGGTGATTTTATTTTTATAAATTCTAATTCTGGATCACTTCTTACTATTACAAAATCGCCAAAAAATGATCCTGCAATGTTGTCAAAGTGTTTTACGCCTGCGCTTGCTAATTCTCCTTCTGCAGCATAATCTAATAGTTTTGTGTCATTTAGCTCAAGTTTGAAAATTTTATTAAAAGCAACGGCTGTTGCAACTGCCGATGCGGCACTACTTCCCATTCCATATCCTGGTGGAATGTTTTTTTCCATTTCTATAATACAGTCGTATTTATGCAAATTATAATCTGCAATAATTTTTTTTGCAACTTTTCCTGACGAATTTCGCTCAGGATCCTCTGGAATACTCTTGCTTCCTTCACCCTTTATTCTTATTTTGATATTGTTTAGACTATCTTTTGATTTTTCTATTACCTTGAGACAAACCATATCTTCTAACGCATCTAAACCCAAACCAAAAACATCATAGCCTGGACCTAGGTTTGCTGTAGATGAGGGTGAGCTTATAACGCATTCATGATATTCTATTTCATCAATTCTATCTTCTGTTTTTTTCATAATTATATCACATTTCTTATCCGTTTTTTTCTTCTGCTTCCTCTTCTCCCTGTGTAAATATTCGCGAAAGAGCTCCTGATAAATTTATCATTCCGTTCATTGTTATGTTTGATATTGCGATAGGATTTGTTAAGTGTCCGCTTTTATAAAGAGTTCTTATTATATCCATGCTAAGCAATGATTGCTCGTGATTTTTTTCTTCATAAAGTGAATTTTGTAATGATGAAATGGAGTTAGACCATTCAAGTAACTTCTTCCAACTTGTCTATTATTTTGTCTCTTTTGGTGAGAACATTAATTTGGGGTGTATTTAGTCGTAATTTAACCGATTGTGATAAAAACATTAATGATACATAATTGATTGGTGATTGAGCTAAAGTCCCATCAATAGTAAAAAGAGTTACTTTGCTGTCTGAAAAAAAATTTGAAACGAAATATGGGCCACTGGATCTAAAAGCGAACAACTCTATCTGTCCTGGTGTGTCTACAACAATATAATCAGGATTTAGTTCATCTGCCTGATGTTGTATTTCGCTTAACTTGGTAGATATTAAATCGTTAGCTAATATCAATGAGCCATTTGGCCCTAAATTATAATTTTCCATGATTGAATATATATCAATAAAATCCCTTACGTCTATATCCGAATCATAAGGTAAATTAGTTACGCCTGGGTCTAAATTTATTGATATGGGTGTAATGCCATTACTGTTGTACCATTTTAAAAGGTTGGATGTTAATAATGATTTTCCTGAGCCAGCCGTACCAGTAACGAAAATAGTATGCATTTGAAATGGTTTCCATCTTATTCTAATTTTATTGTTCTATTTGTATGATTATTATATTACTTGATTTGAATTAGTTGATATAAGTTGAATTGGCGTTTACTTTCCATCCTTGTAAGTATAATTCCTATAATACTTATGTTTGTATTTACTCCCGTATCACTCAATGATATTTTTTCCGTTGGTATTTTTCCTTTTTTATTGTCTTTTGTTGCAACGATGATAAAGATCTTCCTTCAGGCAATCCGATTTTTTTATTTTGTTAGGAAATTCATTGGAAGTGAGGTAAGTTCGTTTTGGAAAATAGTTTATGCTAGGTTGGCGGGTGAATTTGTAACTCAGACTACACCTTCTTATGTTGGTGGAGAGCTTGTAAGAATCGCATTTTTAACAAAAAACAATGTTTCTGCAGGAAAAGCTGCATGGGTCACTACCATGGAGATTATTGCAGATGTTTTTGTTGGTACAATACTGGCTTTTATAGCAGGTTTTAATGCACTGCTTGAGGGGGCCACATTTATTGGCGTTTTGCTAATTTTGATTGCTCTTCCAACTTTTGGATTTTGGTTTTTTCTATTGATTTATTCTGCAAAAAAAAATATCAGATTACCATCATTTTCTTTAAAGTTATGCAAAAAATTCATTTCAGAAGAAAAAGCCATCCGTGGAGTTAATTCTGTAAATAAAGCGTTAGACGATTTATGCATGATGAGCAGAGAAAACTTTGGTTCATTCAAATCTGTTAAAATATTCTCAGTTGGTATAGTCATTACTTTATTGGCATTTGTTTTTCATGGTCTTTCTTTTCTTGTATTAACCCATTCTATAGGGAATGATGTCAATTTATTTACCTCATTTATGGCCACCTCTTCTTCTACTATTTTGGGAACTCTGCCTGTTACAATAGGGGGCTCTGGTTTGGCAGAATTAGGTCTTTGGGGCTATATCACACACTTGAATGATTTCTCACAGCTTGGAAATATTCTTACTGATGGCCAATTGAATGTGATTGTTGCTTGGCGTATAGCCTCTTATCACATTCCTTTAATTATAATGTGGATTGCATTAATGAAATTGGCATTGGGTAAAAGCTATTCAAAAATGTCGCAACCTTCTACTTCTACATTTACTGACAGTTAAGAAAATTTATTATAAACGTTTTAAGTATTTTTCATTTAAAGTTTTTATCTATGGTGAAAGATATTATTTCCATTTTTAAAGATAAAATTGTCTAATTGATGAGATGTCCTTTAGTTTGGTGGTGAATATGTTTCTAATGATTTTTCATTAGCCGATTTAAAATTTATTTAATATCAAAAAACAAATCTAAATCTAGTTCCAATAATGCTGTGACAATTTGACAAAACTTGGTAATTGTGATAAGCAATTCAATTCTTGGTATTCAGTGTATGAATGTCTTAATCTAATGCTGAAACAGTGTATCTGAAAAATAGAAAAACTTCAATAAATGAAATTGAATCGTTGATTTTACAGACCATCTTGAAACGATTCATTGTACAAAAGCTCTCTAAAATCATAATAAAAAGAAATATTGGGTTATAAAACAATATTTATCATTTTTCATCGATGTCCTCTTCTTCTTCTCCTCCAGAGTTATTCTGTATGATGTCTGATTCTACATTCATCATTTGGGCAGTTTCTAAATCAAATTTATAAATTTCATTTATATCAAGCTGATATTTTGTTTTTAATAATTCTGCTAATTGTTCGCTTAATCCAGCTTTTGAAATTTTAATATTGTATTCATACACAAAACCTTTCATGAATTCATTTATGTTTGATTTGTCTGAAATTTCTATTTCTTCAATTATAGTTCTGCCGTCTGGTAGTGATTCGTATAATTGAATGTCCGCTTTTTTTTTCTGTTCGTTAATATCTAGGAAATAACCTGTTCTATTAATCATGTCATATCCTTGAAAATTTGCATATTTTATTTCATTTTCTGCCCATTCTGGAAGACCGTTTTCTTCAGATTTTGACTTTGCCGCTTTTCTTACCATTTGATATACTTGATTTATTTTATCACTTTTTATTAAAACCTTTTTCAAATTAGTATTTTGTTATGAGAAAGCATTATCTATAGGCTTAAATTAATTATATTGGTTTTAATTTTGGACACCGTTATTTATGGTGAGTCTTTATATCAATTGATTGATGCTCAAAATCCGAATTTATTACTTATAGATGCGAGACCTTTTTCTGATTATAATAAAGGGCATATTCCTGGCTCAATTAACATGGACTTGATGAATTTCCATTGGTTTGATACTTCAAAGCAGGGAATTGTTCAATTTAATAAACAAATGAATATGTTGTTAAATTATGTTGGCGTTAATCCACAAAGTTTTGTAATCTTTTATGATGGTATTTCTGGCTCATCGGCGTCGAGGGGAGTTTGGTTATTACATTATTTTTCTCATACAGATGTTTGTATATTGGATGGAGGTTTTGAAAATTGGTTAAAATCAGACTATCCCGTAGAAACAAAAACTAACCCATTTATTCATTCTGAAAATGTTTTCAGAATAAACAATAAAGTATTGGCTGATGCAGAATATATTAAAAATATAATTGAACAAAAAACTAATGATGTATTCGTTATTGATTGTAGGTCTGAAATGGAGTATGACGGGTTAATTGTGAGGGCGGCCAGAAGAGGACATATTCCTAACTCTGTTAATATTGATTGGGTTAGGAATCTTGAAAACGGCAAATTTAAAGAATTAGGTAAACTTGTTCAATTGTATTCTTTCATTCCAATAGATAAAGAGGTCATTACGTACTGTCAAGGTGGCTATAGAGCTGCAAATACATATCTTGTGTTGAAAAACCTCGGTTATCTCAATGTTAAAATGTATCTAGGCTCATGGGGTGAATGGGGCAATATACCTACACTTCCAGTGGAATGAATATGTATGCCTGTTCTTGTACCTTTCAAACTCGAAATCTAGTTTTTAGCCTTGTTATCATAATAAATGGATAAATATAGATATCGAGGCATTAAAAATTTAAAAAACTCTAACAACATCCTTTTTTTAATAACTAGTAATAAAAACAATATTGCATTTGTAAAAAGTGCTTTTGTTGTTTAAATTGTAAAGAACACATCAGGATATATAATATCACTATATTAAATAAATGGGATATTGTTTTTTTAAATAAAAATGAAACTGGATATAATTCAAAACAAAAAGTAAATTTCGAATTGCTACCCTATTACTTTATCTATTTATTGTTACATTATTTAGTTCCTGTATCTCATTATTAACTTCACTTGAACTTTGATTTCCATAAAGTATCAAAATCCTATCATCGTCTTTTAATACATATCCCATTATATCTTTAGTTTGATTTCCATTTATGTAATATGTTAATTTTGTATTGTTATTATCACAAAAGCGTTTATTCTCATCGGTTATAAAGCAACCATTTGATATGTCCATTCGTACGCTCTTTAAAAATTCTCCGATGGGTACCATGGTGGCATGTCTGTGTAAAGTTGTTCCATCTGGTGCACCATTATGGTTTTCCATATGGATGTAATTAGATCTTATCATGTATTTTGGCTGGGCAAAGTTAATTTTTGTTCCATTCAAATCAACTATTAACGCAGCGTGTTCGTGTGCAGATCCTACCACTCCATATTTTGCATAAGTGTTACTCCCTGGAAATAATACTGCTAATACTATGCTAATTGCAATAACCCCTAGAATTGCAGGAATTATTATTTTCATATACTGTTTTCTTTTTTTTCTACCTCTGGCGAAATAACTGGTGTTATTATCTTCTACTTTATTATTTATATTATTTTTATTATTGTTATCTTCTGGATTTTTCCTTTTTTTATTCATATCAGGCTGATTTTATATATCTGATCTCTAATTTAAAATTAAATATTAAATATTGTTTTTGTATTGTATTTATGAAACATTTGTGTCTTTTACTATCTCGCTAATTATGGTTTGTAAGCTTTTTGAAAAAGGATGGTTTGGATTATTGACTACTGTTAAGAACTCCCTGGAGCTAAATTGGATATCGCAATAACAGGGTAAAGGTGTAAGGTATTTTACACCTGTCATTTCCTCTAATCCCTCTAATACATGTTTTGCATTTGACATTTCTATTGTATTATTGTATGTTTGTGCATAATGTGCATGTGTAGGATTGGTTTTCTCGTCTGGGGGTTTAACTGGTGTCATAGGAACACAATATCCTGATATTCTATTGAGTAAAATGTATGATATGGCACCGAATTTTACAAATGTCGTATATATCTCATATATTAATTTTTTTGTTCCCTCTATGTCTAAGTCATCCATTTTCATGGTAAGTATTAATTTATCTGCTATTGATAGAGCATTTATAGACCAATGCCTAATTCCTGGACTGGTGTCTATTATTATATAGTCCATGTCCATCTTGGTTATCATTTGCTCTCTTAGGAACACTAATTTTCTAAATTGTTTTTTCCAATACTCTGTTCCATTGCTAATTTCAAATTTAAATATTGCATCTCTGTTTGGATTTGAAAAACCTACAAAAAACTTGCCTAAGGATTCCCCTTTGTTATGTATCGATTCAGTCACATCCAATATTGTTTCTTCAATATCTGCATTGTTATCTAAAAAGTCATTTATCCATTTCTTTGGGGTTATTTTAAAGTAATTGTGTAAACTGGGTGCATAAATGTCTAGATCTAAAAGGGCAACTTTTTTACCTGCTTTCACAAGCAGTGCTGCAGTATTTGCAGCAATAGTTGTTTTACCTGTACCGCCCTTGTACGAATGTATAGCTATGCAATGAGTCATTCACTAACTAGTTACTTCTTCTTTGGATTTCGATATTAAATCTTTTGAAATATCAATAGATTTCTATCTCTTTGGTTATCTTTTTTATTGACTGTTAAAAATAGTTTTATTTTCTTCTTCTTCTTCTATTCTTCAATTTTATTTTTCTAAATGGCATTTTTAAAATTCATAGCTATTATTATTTTAATAATATTAATACGGTATTAAAAAAGTATGCAAGGATAAAACTTGGTGTTTGGTTAATCGTGCAATTTATTATTTCTGGCATTACAATTTTATTTATGTAAATAATTAACCCTCTCAATTTTTCCAAATGAATTCGATAATTTATAAATTATAATAGTTTAGAAAAAAAATTATTTATTGGATGCATTATTTTATTCATAACCAAATTATCAAAATCGTTAATGTTGGGGTCCAAAGTAAAAATCAACAGGTATTCTAATCTGTTGTTTTGATTAGTTATTGGTATTGTTATTCTTAGAATCTTTTCATATAAAGAACAAGTATAATGTAGTTTTCCTAAAATATTTTGCCATCTCAATCTTGTATATTGTCTTGTAGATGCCGTTATGGCATATTGCTCTGTTTCTTCATCATTTAATAGCGGTACTATTCCTTTTCTTTCTCCTTTGGTTATTATTATTCCATGTTTATCTGCTATTCCAATAAACCTTATTCTAGTGTCTATTCCAATAATTATATCGCAAAGTTCTTTAAAATTCGAAATATTGTTTTCCATAATTTATTATTAAAGGTATTTCTAGATTATAAAATTTTTATTTTTTTCTTCTCCTTTTCATGACCTGTATTTACTTTTATTTATTTCTGTTAAGAAGATTATGTGGGATATTGCCTTTTTTAAAGGACACATGTCTTTATTTGGGCCCTCACAAGAGCAGAATATCAAAATAGGCCTGCAAAAGAAAAATAATTTGGGGGTACAATACTTTATAAAATGTCGATCACGGTAGGAGTTCAATACCCCTGGTATGTGTTATCAAGACACTGCGATAAGAAACTCTTGGAGTTGACATATTGAAAAATGGAATTTGTTATAGTATGAAGACTTATCGTAAATTTCTATATATGTATCTATCCAATATTGTGGGAGGCTTATAAATTTCTGCGACTAAAACATCATTTTGCCTTCAATAAACAGCATGATTGAGAACTTCAATATGTTATATATAGAACTGAAAGGATCAACTCTGTTTCCAATATGAAAAAACAGTATACTTAAATATAAATCGAGGCGATTGAATCTTTTTCAATTTTCGTAATTTGGAGTAAAGTTAAGAATAATCAAATAATATCCGGATTTGTTTCATAAAAAAATGTTAAATGCATTTGATTGTTTTTAAAATGTCTTTATATTAATGTATTAATACCTTTTTTGTATTTGTGTTTTATTGACAGAGATAGGTAATGTTACAATAGGCCAAAATTCCTGCCCCAAAATAATGGGGATAGTTAATTTAAGTCCTGAATCCTTTTATAAAAAGTCTGTAAAATTAAATTCTGATGAAATTCAAAATGCTGTTTTAGATATGCAATGTGCTGGGGCTGACATCATTGATGTAGGAGGTATGTCTACGGCTCCTTATTTGGAAACGTATATTCCGATTGATTTGGAGGTGGAAAGACTACAACATGCAATATCTGTAATTCGTCAGATCAGTGATATACCTATTTCGGTAGATACTGTCAGATCCAAAGTATTGGCATCTCTATTAAAATATGAAATAAATGCATTAAACGATATTTCAGGATTAAAATATGATAAACAAATGCCTTTGATAGTTTCTAAGTGTGAAATTCCAGTTATTGTAGGCGCTTTTAGGATTAATTCTGATTATCCAAATTTATTAGCTGGCGATATTTATGACACTATTAAATTATTAGTGGACAGTATAAACATTACTAAAGGTTTTAAGATAAACGATGAAAAAGTGATAGTTGATCCATCTATTGGATTTTTTAGAAAATCTGGTATTAGTCCTTTTTTTTCAAAAATCGACGGAATGGATTGGTATGTACGAGATATCGATGTTATCTCTAATATTACATTAATAACTTCTCTCGATAGGCCCATTTGTATTTCAGTTTCCAGGAAATCATTTATGGGTTTGTTGCTGGATCTAAATGTAGATGAAAGACTGATACCATCAATAGTTACAGAAATTTATTGCATATTAAATGGAGCCTCTCTAATACGAACTCATAATGTAAAAGAAACCAAAATAGCATTGAATACAATTAAATTATTAAATTAATGTGTTATCTTTTGTGCAACAATTATAACTATAAAGTAGATAATGTTTATTGATTTAATGTGAATAAAATCCGAGAAATTGATAATATTATTCCAGGAAATTCCATTTCGGTAATTGAAGAATTTGAGCCGGGAAAAAATACTTTTGTAATTGAAGGCGATGTTAGATCTGCTGTTATAGGTAAGCCTGTTGTTAATATGGTTAGTAGAATATTAGATATTACGCAAAAAAACCCTCCACTGATACCAAAAATTGGAGATATTGTAGTTGGTTATATTGATATGTTATTTGGAAATATGATATCGGTAAGGGTTGTCTATATCAATGATAAGCATTCTCATTCTGGATTTTCTGCAATTGCGTCTACTCGCATTTCTAACATGGGGGGTAACTATAATTCTGGTTGGCGTGAAAGGAATTATAAGGGAAAGCTTATTTTTAAAGTAGGGGATATTATACGTGGAAGAGTTTTTAGCCTATTGAATTCTTCAATTCATATAACGTTAGAAGATAAAGATTTGGGTTTAGTTTACACAATTTGTTTTTCCTGTGGCAATTGTGATTTAATCAAAGTTCAGGGGGGGTTAAAATGTACATCATGTGGTAATTTTGAAGAAAGAAAAGTTTCCATTGATTATGGTAAAGAAGCTTTCACGTTGCTTTATGATAAACAATGTTTTACAAAATGATGGATATTGAAAAAATAGGATTTCAAGGGGAGTTAGGATCCTACAGTGAAATAGCCGCACTTAGATTTTTTTCCAATTCCCAAGCTAATTTTATTCCATTCAGATCTTTTCAGGATTTATTTGATAATGTTGAAAATTCTTTTTTAGATGCTGCTATAATTCCAGTTGAAAATTCTATAGAAGGTAGTGTGAATGAAACTTATGATTTATTGATGGAAAAACAGCTATTTGTAACTGGCGAAATTTATCAAAGGATAAGACATTGTTTAATTACTAACAATCGCTCTCAGGAAATAAAAACTGTTTATTCCCATCCTCAAGCATTAGCCCAATGTAGAAAATATATCCGAAAAAGGTCTTTAGAGCCCATTCCATCATACGATACCGCTGGCTCTGTAAAATTTATAAAAGAACATTCTTTGGTTTATGCATCGGCTATAGCTAGTAAGAGAGCTGCTGAAATTTATGATATGAAAATAAT
Organism: uncultured Nitrososphaeraceae archaeon; assembly: GCA_963779615.1. Lineage (GTDB taxonomy): Archaea > Thermoproteota > Nitrososphaeria > Nitrososphaerales > Nitrososphaeraceae > Nitrosocosmicus. The sequence goes on along the minus strand of CAVZZA010000001.1, from coordinate 240,627 downwards.
TGAAGAAGGTATTGAGGATAAAAATAATAACTTTACAAGATTTTTGGTCATATCCAAAATCTCTGGTAATCAAACCACGGCTGACAAAACTTCCATAATTTTTTCTATTTCTCATACTCCAGGTTCTTTGTTCTTGATTTTAAAGGAATTTGCATTAAGAAATATTAATTTAACGAAAATTGAGTCAAGACCAACTAAAGATATTCCATGGGAATATTACTTTTTTGTTGACTTTGAAGGAAATCCAAACGAAGACACAATAAAAAAATCTATGTTAAATATAAAAAAAGAAACTCTTTTTTTTAAAATACTTGGTTCCTATAAAAAAGCCGAGATTGTTTAGTTCAGTCTTGCTTTCTCATTCTCATCCCAAGTCCTATTATGATTATTCCTGTTATTATTAACATCATTTGACCACTGAAAGCTATTGGACTTGCCTTTGAAAAAGCTCCTAAATTTAAACCCAGATCTGTATTTCCAGTATTAGTAATCTCTATTTTATATTTTCCATTGTTTTCTGCTTTTATTGTTTCATTAAATATTTGATTATCTTGGGTTTTGTTCATTATGACGACGTTATTGGGACTCTTTATTACTATTGATGCGTCAGACCTATTGAAAGAAATGTTTGCGATGTTTCCTGTATTCATATCTGGAGTAAAAATTCCTGTTTGATTTGGTTTAATTATTTCTGAAATCTCTACAAATCTCGGAATGTTTGAATCTGCTATTGAGGCAATGCCTATCCCTATAAAAATACTGCCTGCAGCAAAAAAGATTACCAAGGAAGCTTTTTTTGAAATACTGACCATTAATTGCCTTTTATTGATGATTTAGTTATATAACCTTTCAAAAAACAATCTTTTACTTTTTAGATATATACCTATTATATTATTTTACATTAAATAAATGTTGAGATGTGTATGGATATAAATAAAAATTACGATATAAATTAAATCAAATAATATACATTCACCATTTGTCTTATTTATTTTTTAAAGATGGTGATCTATGATTTTCGGATTTTACCCTTTCATATTTTCAAACCGTTACAACCAGTGCTGAATTTTGAAAAATTCTTCTATTGGTTCTTTTTTTAATAGTTTAATGAATGCTTGTGATTGAGGAACCGATAAAACGGGCTTTGAAAAGTAATTGTCAGTTCCGAGCCTTGGACATGCAACTTGTATAAAAGCATCAATTTCTTTAAAATTTTGTAATTTTTCATTTGAAATTTCTGTTAAAGCTATCAACTGTGTTTGCATTCCTAATTTTACTAAATCTTTTCTAATGTCTAGAGCTTTGATGTTTGCAAATTGTCCTTCTTTTAGACCGATTATTATTCCAATTTTTCTTGCATCTAAGGCTTTATACACAGATAAAATTGATTTCTTTTTAATCACTTCAGCTTCTTCATTAATCAATAAAAATTCTTCAAAATAAGGGTCTAGCATATATGTTGGTTTTTCTGTAGACAGTGCTACTCCAATAGAATGGAATCTGCTTTGGCCTAGAAAAATAAATACCTCGATTTCGTTAGCAATATTATGCACAGGATAAAATTCACAGCCGAAAACTTGTGCATCATTTCAGCTGTCCTTTGCCTTTCCCAATGACCACTGAAAAACCGTTTTCTTCAAAAATGTCTTTTACCCTGGAGATTTGATGGATGTGTTGACTGTCTGTAACCAATGATATATTTTTAAACTTTCCTTTTAATGTGTTGGCACATTTGAGGGCCACTTTGTCAAAACTTATGTCGTCATAAGCATTTATCATAAATACTTTATCGCCGAATCTATCTATTGCTATTGTGTGTCCTATGTTAAATAAAATATCTGCATTTAACATATTCGCAGCCTGAGTATTTAAATCACATGATCCCCAACTACGTTCGCCAATTATATATGAAATAATGTTAAATTTTTCCTCAATCTTTTCGGAAACTGCTTGAATTTTTGGAAGCAATGGCTCAGGCCCATTTAGAGCGACAGATCTAGGTTGTTTGGATTCTATTATTTGGAAAATTTTATTATCGTCAATTTGTATCATTTTTTAACTTTTTTCATATTGTTGTTATATCTCTTGATTAATATTTTTTTATATTTGTATTTATTTTTATATTTGATTAGGCTTGTCTGTAAATGTGTCTTTTCCTTTTTTGTTGATTTGGTCTCGTAGAAATATATGACAATATGTATGTTTGATGCATGTATCATGCATCTTTCTGCACTTTAATAGTCATGTAAGGATACGGTATATCTACCTGTAAATTGATTGTGTTTTTTTCCTTTCCTAACACCTTTAGCATGCCTTGCTTACTACTATTGGGATGAAACATGCGTCAGAATAATTATTCCTTTCAACCACTTCTACATTTGGATTAGTATTAACAATTCTACATTAAAAGGCTAGCAAAAAACAGGATTGGCAGTTAGCAAGCGATGAAGTATTTAATATAAAAACCATGACATAGAAGTCACAAATACTTTACAAGGTTATGCAACTTTGTTAAATAATTGTTAACAATAGTTATTTATTTTTAACAATATGTCTATATATAATTTAGATAACATTTAATAAAAAGTCCGTATTGATTTCTTTAAAGGTTGACTGGAAACCCCAATAATAAGAAATAACAAAGGTTATTGCATTATGGGGCAACACCATCAACAATAAAATTAACTATTTCACCTATTCTTCTCAAAAGTAATTTTTTTATTTAAAATAAAGTTTCCCGCAGCGGCCACAAGTATTGAAAAAACTAGTGAAACAGAATATGAAAATCCTTTTTCAATTAAGATATATACCAAAAACAGTTGAATTATAATGCCTATTGAACTAATAATTATGAAGGATATTATTTGTTTTACCAAATATTTTGGCGAAAAATTAAGATCTTTAAAAGTCCAAACTTTATTAAGAATAAAATTTGAAAAAATTGAAATGACAATTCCTAATGAAGTGGTATAAATAAATTCATTTTTAAAGATGCCGAAAAAAAAGATAGCGGAAAAATAGTTAACAAACATACCACTAAAGCCTACAATAAAAAATTTTAGTGACTGTAATAGAATGATTTTCATCTAAAAGTATTTTTGATTTTATTCTATCATCATTTATTGTTTATGCATAGTTCTAAAATAGATTGAATACAATGCCCAATATACGCATTAATGATATAATACATTAATTTAATGCCATGTGTATTTCTTAACAACAGTTTTATTTATAGAAAGATATTTGTTTAAAACCATCAAAATAACTAAATACAGATAATATTAGTTTTTTACCATATTTACTACCAAACTTATTTCATTAAAAAATAATTCTCTCAGATCATTGTTATAAATAGTTGCTGCAGGGTGATAAGTTATAAAATATATAACGTTATCATGAGTAATTATTTTTCCGTGATATTTTTGCAAATTTTTTAGGTTCAGAAGAGATTGCAAAGCAGTTGCTCCTAGAATACAAACAATAGTAGGTGAGATTATTTGTATTTCTTTTCTTAGATATTGCAAACATGTGTTAATTTCGTCCTTCTCTGGAACACGATTATTTGGCGGCCTGCATTTTACTATATTGGTTATATATACATCTTCTCTTCCAAGTCCTGCTTTTTTCAAAGATTCTTCCAATATTTTGCCTGCAAAACCGATGAATGGTAAACCTAAAAAATCCTCGTTTTTTCCAGGTGCTTCCCCTACAAATAAGATTTTTGAATTAAGATTTCCACGACCGGGGACAGCATTTTTTCTATCACGACACAGTTTGCATAATGTGCAATTAACTACATTGGTTTTAATTTCTTCATATGATTTTGTTTTATCTATCAAATCAATATATCATTTAATTATAAAAAGTAATTTAATTATTTTTTTAGCAGAAAAAAAATAATTGCGGCAATATGGAAGACCTATCGAATACTAATTCTTCGAAACGTCATAAAGTCTGAATAAAAAATATGCAAACTGTTAAGATGTGATTAAAAGTTTTTAAAGCTAAAATATTATAAAACTTTGATTTTTTTTCAAATGATTGCGCAATAAATATATTTAGAGTTTGATCTTCAAATTTAACCGTACCGTGTTATTATACCTGTCCATAAACAGATTAAAGCGTTTTTGTGTATTAATTAATTACATTTCTTCTTTTTTATATGGAATTAATTATCAAATTTTTTTGTTAAAGAATGGGGTAATTTAAAAGTCAATGCTAATGCCACTATTACCTAATTTTTCAAACCTAGGAGCGAATTGTAAAAAGAACAATAGTATACATAAAAGGGATATGTACTGCGTTTTTGCAGTTTTGTATGATTTTAAAGGGTAAAAATAAGATTTATATTGACAGCCACGCCACGAGTAATAGAACGCGTCCAAGACAAAAGGCGGCGTCGGTGATGAAGTTGGCTTGTGCCATAATGTGATTTACTGACCTCCAGATGCGCTCGTTACATTACCGATTAACATCATAATATTAAAAACAGTGGAATGATGGATGGGGATTCGATCAGCACATCGGAACTGACTTGATAGATCGAATCTGACATGGGAAGATCAGATAGACATTGAAAAAGATTTATTATAATAGCACAAAAGGCATTATCAGCAGAATTTGTGTTTCTGTAATGACATGTGATATGGTATAATGCTTAAGAAAACTAAAAAATAGACAAGTAAGTTAGTTAAGTAAGTTTTTCTTTCTTTTTCGATCGTACTCTCTTTCTCTGCTTCTGCACACCTGCCGTTGCCTGCTTTTCCAAAGAAAAAAACGGGCATGCCGGTAGTGGCAGATGCAGAGAAAAAACTCAATAAGCGTTCTTTTGTGTTGATCATTGCCATTTCTTTTTTTCCTCGCGTTCATCCCGCAACTGGGGGGCAAAGGGGGGAAGAGGAACAGGGAGTGAGAGACCAAAACTACGTATACTAAAGCAAAAGTCAACCGATAGGTAATAAATAATGCATGTGTGTGTTTTGTGATGTTTTGTCATGAAAGCAAAGCAAAGCAAAATGCATGTGTGTGTTTATCATCTATGTTTTCATTATTATTTTTTTGAATCCGGTTGATCCTGCCGGACCCGACTGCTATCAGAGTGGGACTAAGCCATGCGAGTCAACATAGCAATATGTGGCATACGGCTCAGTAACACGTAGTCAACATGCCCAGGGGACGTGGATAACCTCGGGAAACTGAGGATAAACCGCGATAAGTCACTGCTTCTGGAATGGGCAATGACTTAAATCTATATGGCCCCTGGATTGGACTGCGGCCGATCAGGCTGTTGGTGAGGTAATGGCCCACCAAACCTGTAACCGGTACGGGCTCTGAGAGGAGGAGCCCGGAGATGGGCACTGAGACAAGGGCCCAGGCCCTATGGGGCGCAGCAGGCGCGAAACCTCTGCAATAGGCGAAAGCCTGACAGGGTTACTCTGAGTGATTTCCGTTAAGGAGATCTTTTGGCACCTCTAAAAATGGTGCAGAATAAGGGGTGGGCAAGTCTGGTGTCAGCCGCCGCGGTAATACCAGCACCCCGAGTGGTCGGGACGTTTATTGGGCCTAAAGCATCCGTAGCCGGTTCTGCAAGTCTTCCGTTAAATCCACCTGCTTAACAGATGGGCTGCGGAAGATACTACAGAGCTAGGAGGCGGGAGAGGCAAGCGGTACTCGATGGGTAGGGGTAAAATCCGTTGATCCATTGAAGACCACCAGTGGCGAAGGCGGCTTGCCAGAACGCGCTCGACGGTGAGGGATGAAAGCTGGGGGAGCAAACCGGATTAGATACCCGGGTAGTCCCAGCTGTAAACGATGCAGACTCGGTGATGAATTGGCTTCATGCCAATTCAGTGCCGCAGGGAAGCCGTTAAGTTTGCCGCCTGGGGAGTACGGTCGCAAGACTGAAACTTAAAGGAATTGGCGGGGGAGCACCACAAGGGGTGAAGCCTGCGGTTCAATTGGAGTCAACGCCGGAAATCTTACCGGGGGCGACAGCAGAATGAAGGTCAAGCTGAAGACTTTACCAGACAAGCTGAGAGGAGGTGCATGGCCGTCGCCAGCTCGTGCCGTGAGGTGTCCTGTTAAGTCAGGTAACGAGCGAGACCCCTGCCTCTAGTTGCTACCATTATTCTCAGGAGTAGTGGAGCTAATTAGAGGGACTGCCGTCGCTGAGACGGAGGAAGGAGGGGGCTACGGCAGGTCAGTATGCCCCGAAACCCTCGGGCCACACGCGGGCTGCAATGGTAAGGACAATGAGTATCGATTCCGAAAGGAGGAGGCAATCTCTAAACCTTACCACAGTTATGATTGAGGGCTGAAACTCGCCCTCATGAATATGGAATCCCTAGTAACCGCGTGTCACTATCGCGCGGTGAATACGTCCCTGCTCCTTGCACACACCGCCCGTCGCTTCATCGAAGTTGGTTCTTGGCGAGGTGATGCCTAATTGGTACTATCGAACCTGGGGTCAGCAACGAGGGAGAAGTCGTAACAAGGTGGCCGTAGGGGAACCTGCGGCCGGATCACCTCCTTAGTTATCATCTTGCAACACAGAGCATAAGACAAAAAGAGAAAAATGGGTGAAGAGGGAGGAAAACTCAACTAACCAACCAACTTACTTGTTTCCTTGAAGTTTTTGGATGCTTTATATGGTTTTATGTGCGTTGCAAACGCGGAAACTGCTGATGATGTCTGTGCAAGTATTATGATGAACAGCAATATTACGCTCTGTGAGAGAATATACGACATATGGTCTCAGAGAGCAGTTAATTAATATTAAATGTCTATCTGGTCTTTTTGCATGCATAAAGTCAAGTCAGTATTACCGAACAAAAAAAACACACTGAATTAGTAAATAAAAAAAAACGGATGCAATTCTTTGTCACAAAACTGAGGAGTTGGGGAGACAAAGGATGAAGTTGGCGTAGCAGAGTACCCTACATAAAATGTAGTGGTGCTGCCTGCGATGATGCCGTGTATAGGATCAAACTCCATCATAGTATTACTATCTGATTGATAGATGACAAAACAAATAAACAATCAATACAAACATGAACAAAAGTATGCATATTGCACAAATATGTGAATATACAAAAAACATACATCAAGCCAAAAACAAAAGCAATATCGACAGCGCAACAGTAGCAATTACAGCAAGAAAATGATAAAGAAAGGAAACGGCTAGAGCATTCGCGCAATAACAAAATAACCAAAAAGTAAAAGATATGGAACAGGAATAATACAGGTACTATATAGGTTGAAGTGTTGTTTTTGTCTTTGTTTGTGTGATGTGTGATGTAAACACGATTATAGTTGTTGTTGAAGTAATAGTTGCAGTAGTAATCATAGTTGTAGGCAGTAAAAAAACAGCAGAAAAGTGGAGTAATAGTGTCATACGTGTAAAACAACCGTTGAAGATGTGTTAATTATTATCACTGGATTGTGGAACTCGATCTATCGAGTGACTAGACTAAGATCATGATAAGGAAATGATCATCAAAGGTCAAATTAAAAATAATCTCTATCCAGCAAAACTGGAAACAAAACTGGAGCTGGTGCAAAGACGCCGATTGGTGGATGACTCGGCTTGATAAGCGAAGAAGGACGTGGCAAGCTGCGATAAGCCTGGGGTAGGTGCATGCGACCGTCGATCCCGGGATGTCCGAATGAGGTCTCTCTTTACACTCCCTTGCTTTGTTGCTTGGGAGAGCGAACCGTCCGAAGTGAAGCATCTGAGTAGGACGAGGAGGAGAAATCAATTGAGATTCCGTCAGTAGCGGCGAGCGAAAGCGGAACAGCCCAAACTGAATCTGTTGTGGTAACACAACAGAGATGTGGTGTTTCGGTTATGGCGTATAGGATCCTGCCTTTGGAGCTGAAGTGCACTGGAATGTGCCGGAACAGAGGGTGATACCCCCGTAGGCGAATGGAGGCGGGATTCTGCCATATCCAGAGTAGCTGGCCTTGGCAGTGGCCAGTGAAGGTGGGTGAAAGTAGTATCCAAGGCTAAATATTCATCAAGACCGATAGAAAACTAGTACCGTGAGGGAAAGTTGAAAAGTACCCCGGAAGGGGGGTTAAAAGCGCCTGAAACCAATCGGTTACAGACGTGTATGGCTCGAAAGGACAAAATCTAGAGTCATACGTTCCGTCTAGAAACACGGGCCAGGGAGATTGCTGTCATGGCAAGCTTAACCTTTTGCAAAGGGAATGCGAAGGGAAACCGAATTTGCGCATTTTTTCTTTACTGAAAAAAGAGGCAATGGATCTGAAAGGGTCTCAAGTCATGGCAGTAAGGCTAGAAACCGGACGATCTATTCCTGGACAAGACGAAGGTGAGTGAAAACTCGCTGGAGGTCTGCAAGGGTCCTGACGTGCAAATCGGTCCCCTGATCTGGGATTAGGGGTCAAAAACCAATCTAGTCCGGTGATCGCTAGTTCCCACCGAAGTGGATCGCAGTCCTGCCTTAGCTGAGATGGCCTGTATTGTAGAGCACCGATCGGGCGGTAAGGGCTCGAAAGAGCTCGCCATCCATTCGAACTCCGAATATACGGGCGTCGTAGAAGCTAGGAGGCGGGTTTATGTGGGGTAAGCCTCATAACCGAGAGGGGGACAACCCAGACTAAAGTTAAGGTCCCCAAATGTCTACTAAGTGTCAAACCAAAGGGTGTTTTCGAGCAGAGACAGCAGGAAGGTAGGCTCAGAAGCAGCCACTCTTTAAAGAGTGCGTAACAGCTCACCTGCCGAGCTCGAAAGCCCCGAAAATGTACGGGGCTCAAGTAGACTACCGATACTTTAGACCACCGACGATGTCGGTGCGTGGTAGGTGGGCGTAGTGTTTGGGTAGAAGCTGGGCTGTAAAGTCCAGTGGACCGAACTACTAGTGCAGATCCTGGTGGTAGTAACAGCATAGCCGGGTGAGAATCTCGGCGACCGCATGGGCAAGGGTTTCCCGGCAATGCGTCATCAGCCGGGAGTTAGCCGGTCCTAAAAACAACCTCAACAGAATTGTTTGAATGGGAAACTGGTTAATATTCCAGTGCCTTGAAAGTTCGTTAACACCTTCTCTGTCGCTTCCGGATAGGGTAAGCAGAACCGTCGTTCTGTCCAAGTACTCTAGCTTTGAGGAGTACCGTAATGGCGAGAATCAAAGCGAGATACGAATGGCCCTTCGCAAGGAGGGTTTACTTGAGTCCAGGAGACACTGAAAGCAGAAACAGGGAGACACTTTCAAGACCGTACCGAGATCCGACACTGGTGCCCTGGATGAGAAGTCTAAGGTCTATCGGGTATACCGTATGGCAAGGGAACTCGGCAAAATAGCTCCGTACCTATGGTATAAGGAGTGCCTGCAGTTTTTACGAGGAGTAGGGATTGCAGGTCGCAGTGACTAGGGGGTCCCGACTGTTTAATAAAAACACAGGTGGTCGCTAGTCCGAAAGGATGTGTATGGCCTCTGTATCCTGGCCAGTGGCGGTACCTAAAACCTGGGTTCAACCGGGCTAAGGGCCGCTAAACGCCGGGAGTAACTCTGACTCTCTTAAGGTAGCCAAATGCCTTGTCGGGTAAGTTCCGACGTGCATGAATGGAACAACGAGGGCCCCGCTGTCCCTGCCTACAACCCGGTGAAGCCACATAACGTGGACGAACAGTCCACGAACCTCTGTCGGGGAGAGAAGACCCTGTGGAGCTTTACTGCAGCCTGTTGTTGCGATATGGTTGCAAATGCAGAGAGTAGCTGGGAGCCGTCATGGTCAGTTCTCCGGGACTGGCCTAGGCAACAGTGTAACACCAGCCATTTGTTACCGTATCGCTAACCTGCTTATGCAGGGACATCGGCAGGTGGGCAGTTCGGCTGGGGCGGCACCCCCTTGAAAATGTATCGAGGGGGCCCAAAGATTGGCTCAGGCGGGACAGAACTCCGCCGGTGAGGGCAAAGCCAAAAGCCAGTCTGACTGGATCCCCAATGATACGGGATTCAGAGGCGAAAGCCGGGCTTAGCGATCCATCATGTCCTCACTATTGGGGGCTGGTGGTGACAGAAAAGTTACCCTAGGGATAACAGGCTCGTCGCGGGCGAGAGCTCCCATCGACCCCGCGGTTTGGTACCTCGATGTCGGCTCTTCCCATCCTGGTTCTGCAGCAGGAGCCAAGGGTGGGGCTGCTCGCCCATTAAAGGGGAACGTGAGCTGGGTTTAGACCGTCGTGAGACAGGTCGGTCTCTGCCTGACAGGGGCGTGGTTGTCTGAGGGGAAGTTGCCCCTAGTACGAGAGGAACAGGGCAGCGCAGCCTCTGGTTTATCAGTTGTCCGACAGGGCAAGCTGAGCAGCTAAGCTGTTTAGGATAACTCCTGAAAGCATCTAAGGAGGAAGCCTTTCCCGAGACAAGACAACCTTCCGTAAGGAGAAGGGCGGCCATAGAAGATGGCGTTGATGGAATGGAGGTGTAAGCACCAAGCTTTCAAGCGAGGTGTTCAGCCTGCCATCACCAATAGCCCAACGCACCTGTTGACAAAACAAAACCGACAGACAGAAAAAAAGGATAAAGCATTATAAAATTTGAATTACCGTAGGAACTGTTATGACACCAATTTGCTGGGTTACAGCCAGATTATTGTTGCCACTACAACTACTACTACTACAATTGCTGTAATGGTGCGTACATCACACGAACACAGACATGGACAAATACAATGGTTCAGCCTACATACTATCTCTATATTTTGTTTCCATACGCTTTGTTGCCTTTTGGTTATTTTGTGCGTAAAGAATTCTTTTTCCTTGTTTCTCCTTTAGTGTTGCTGTTATTGTTATCTTTATTGCTGTAGTGGAAAAAATGTTGCATTGGATAACGCTGGCATAATCATTTTTTTTGTGAATATGCTATATTTACTGACAAAAATGGAATTGAGCGTTATATTGTCTTTGCAGATAGTGATGAAGATATGTAATGGAGTTTGATCCCCTTAAAAATTGATTTATTTTACTTTGATTAAATTATTTGTTAGGTGGTGTTATCTACTAATTTGTTAAGTTCTATCACATTTTTGTTTCTTCCTTGTCGAATCCCATCGTTTATGAATGCATTCATTGTACTAATTGCGTAATTATTTAAAATTTCTGCCAGTTCAGAATTTTTGTTTAATTCATAAGCTTTATTTTTTTTACTTCTTTTTACTTCTTTTATTATTTCCTTTTCAACTAATTGAGGAAGAATTCTTTGAATTGTTCTAAGAGGGATATCACCCAATTCACTGATTTCCGCAGTTGAAAAACTAAAATTTTGATTAATAATAAAAAAATCTATTATCCTAGCAATATTATTTTGAAATATTCTTTCAAGAGGTCTGTTTTTTAGGTCAAATGTTTCATTTTCCATGTGCATTACTTTGTATGTGTTTATTGATATAAAAAACTTGCGCCAAAATTGGCATCATCATATATCGATTCTCATCATTATCGCATGCTTTCTAAAACCCGTTTTCTCATAGAACTCCATAACTTTTTCATTGCAATCTAGAATTACTTTATAGCATTCATTTTCTTTTGCTATTTTTATCAATTCCTCTATCACTTTTTTTCCTATACCTTTTCCCTCATAACCCTTTCGTGTAGCTACATCTTCAATGTGTCCTGCTTTCCCTCCATTATGGATAAATTTCTGTTCGATGAGTAATGTGGCTGTACCTATTACTTGACGATTTTGCTTATCTTGTGCTATGATTATTCTGTAGTTTCTATCACTGTCAATTCTTTTTAAAATTTCTTTTGCAAGGTTTAAATCATTTCTTGTTTTACCGACTTCGGCAAGATTAGATAATGTTTCAAAAAATCCATTGGAAAAATCTTCTTCTTTTAATTCTCTTATTGTAAATGACATTTGTTACTTTGTTATTAAAATATAATCTATTTTTATGTTGATGAAATGTTTTTTTAATGCATAATTTTATTATGCATTAAAGATTTGTAGGTAATAAGAACATGAATCCTTCTATTTTAAGTATTAGATTATAAAAATGATCTATACTTTATTTGAAAATGCTAATTAATATATTTCATTTAATTAATTATTAGTGTAAAAAGAATATATATGTCATCTAAAATAGAAATTAATAATTGTTTTAAAAATAATGAATTGGCTCGGATTATGGTTGTTGATGACGAAAAAGATATACTTAGAATAATTAAAAGGGATTTGGAAATCACTAATGAATTTCAAGTAGAAACATTTTCTAGTGGTAATGAGGCTTTGAGTTCGTTTAAAAATCATGAACCAGATTATTATGATATAATTATTACCGATATACGGATGCCTAGGATGAATGGCTTTGATTTATATAGACAAATTAAAGAAGCACGACCAAATACAAAAATTGCTTTTATTACCGCCTTTGAAATAAATAAAGATGAATTTACCAAGGTTCTTCCATCTATCGAAGTTAAAGATTTTATAATTAAACCGATAGATATGAATGATTTGATATTTAAAATTAAATCTATGTTATCGATGTAATATGGTGTCTAATTTAGTAAAATATATACTCCAAATTGAAATTAATTAATTTCAGCAAAACTGTGTTGTTGTTAAATCGGTATAAATGATTGGCATAATATTATCTAGAAATAATATATTTTTATTAATTCTGGTAGTTGGAGTGGGGATATCTTTATCCTTTCTTTCTTACCATTATTCAGGCCTTACTGCAGATCAAATTGCAGATGTTGCTTCTAATGACATTAGATCTAATGCAATCATTGAAACTGATGGGCTTTCAAGAACTCTCCTTCATATAATTGATCCTATATCAACCAATTTGGAAATTTTATCTAAAGTGGTGAACTATAGTGATATAGAAGGAACCAAAAAACTCATAGATCAGGTTCAAAACTCAACAAATACAATAACCGAGGGTTACTATTGGATTGATGAAAATGGAAGAATTATATCTATAAGTAATGTTAATTCCAGTTTAGTTCACTCCTATACTTCTATTAACTTGAGTAATAGGGAATACTTTGTTATTCCAAAAGAGACACTGTCTAGATATTATAGCAGTGCAATAGAATCTATTGATAAAATTCCTAGATTGTATATTTCGTTCCCAATTTTCGAAAAATCGAGTTCTTTTGCTAGTGTTTTTAAAGGCGTAATTGTTTCTTCTATAAAAATCCATGAATTGGGAAATTTTTTACAAAGTGAGATAACTCCTCAAGTGGCCAGCAATGTTGGCTTGATGGATAAAAATGGCGTAATAATATATTCCCGAAACCCTGCACTTATAGGTAAAAATTATTTGGATACAGAGTTTCAATCTCTAATACCAAAAGAAATTAAAGGGCCATACAATTCTATTTTAGAAAGATCTCTTCAAGGTTCCTCAGGCGCAGATGATCTTTTATTGATGGGTGGAAACAAGACTACTATTTCTTATCAACCTGTTTCTATTGGAGGAAAATATTTGTGGACTTTGTTTGTAAGTGCTCCCCATCAACTTGCTACTGAGGTTGGTGTTTTAATAAATAACCAAAAAAATTTTAGTACTTTGATGGTATTGATAATAGGTATTATTGCTTTGGGTATTGCTTTTTTGATTCTATCGTGGAATAAAAGGTTAGAATCTGCAGTGAATTCAAGAACAATTGAGTTAAAGGACGCAAACAATTCTTTGAAGGAAAATAATAAATTATTAGAATTAGCAAACGAAAAACTTAAAATCCATGATAAGATGCAAAAAGAGTTTATAAACATAGCTGCTCATGAATTGAGAACTCCAATAATGCCTATATTGGGAGATGCAATGTTTTTAGAAAAACAATTTGAGGCCGGAAAAAAAGAGGTTATGATAGATAAGGAACAAGTTAGTTCTATTATTAGAAATGCTAAACGATTAAAGAGGCTGTCTTCGGACATTTTGGATATAACTAGAATAGAGAGTCAATCGTTAAAACTTAATCAAGAAAAATTCAATATCAAAGATGTAATTGTTTCTTGCATTAGTGATATTAAATTACAGATAATTAGCAATAATTCTGAACAACTTAATAATTTAGATATAGTGTATCACCCTAAAGATATATTTGTTTTTGCGGATAAAAACAGAATTACTCAGGTTATTTTTAATTTATTAAGTAATTCCCTTAAATTTACTGAAAGTGGATCTATAACTGTAGAGGCAGCTTTAGAAAAAGATAAAACAAAAAATAAAGATTATGTAGTTGTTAGAGTAACCGATTCGGGCCAGGGGATAGATCCTGAGATCTTACCAAGATTGTTTACTAAATTTGCCTCCAAATCCTTTGAAGGCACCGGACTTGGTTTATTTATTTCTAAAAGTATTATTCATTCTCATTCTGGAAATATTTGGGCTTATAATAACTCTGTTAGTGGTGCCACATTCTGCTTTAGAATACCTCAGAAATAATAAAAATGTTAAAGTATGGCCAGTTTTGTTTTAGGCTTTATTTCCTTGAGATTTTGTTTGATTATTTCTATTTGGATTGGTTTATTGATTGATTTTATCGGTATTGAAAACAGTAATCTTGAAAACTATTCTTCTTTCCTTGAATCAATACAAAATTATTGCATATTTTATTTGAAAACACCAATTCAGATGTACAAAGAAAAAACAGTCTTTTTCAGTGAACAGAACATGTTTGGTAATTGAAAATAAAATAACATGTCACAACACAGATCTATTTTATTTAACTGTATCTTTATCAAATTTTTTCATTTTATTTTGACGTTTATTCCATGATTTGCTGGATAGGTATAATATTATAATAATAATCGTTAAAACAACTTCCATAATTATTATTGTTTCTATTGTCAAACTCTCTAAAATTTGAAATAATACTGCTCCCATTATATTCCCGGTAATCAATGCTATAAAAAAAATCTTAAGCCATTCAAATTTTTTCATTGGTTTGTATTTTAAATATATCAATTATGTTTAAAAATTTTTTCATTGTTGATAATGATCGCGTTATTTGTAGACGTCAATTGACATAAACTCTACATAGTCATTAGAATTAGGGCGTTGTTTTACAAAAAACGGAAGGGGGTAGGAATGCAAAATGTCTTTCTTTTATGGGAAGCGTCAATATGGTGTTAGTCATGTATATGGGGAGCAATCGATATTTTGATTCATCTATTTATGTGCATGAAGGTGTATGTTTGGCCCTGTTAACTTAAGTGTTTAGCATATCCTTGTCATGCATTGTCGCAAACAGGTTGAGCCAGTTTTTGATATGGATGAGATTGCAACCCTTCTTTCTGCTGCAAGGAAAATAGTCGTCAAAGCATTATGTCCTGTCCTTGATGCACTGCATTGTCCTTTCAATGATGCTTTTCTCATAAGGTGAATGGATATGGTGATTTAGTTTCAAGAACCGGCAAGCCTGCGGATACCAAGTTCCACCATCCGTTGAAACCGGATGCTTCCAATGAATCCTGGTCAAACCTGCAATAAACCTCTCTGCCACGAACATGTTTCTCTCTTTGGAGATTGACAGTGCGAGAGTCTGCTTGTTTTTTTGGCTCGATGGCAACCCACAACCAGATGCATTCCGAACAGCCTTGATTGCCGTCTCGTCAACTGTGAATTCAGAAATTCTCTTTCTCTTTGAGGATATCCTTTTGGGTCGATATTTCTGAATCCACTTCCAGATTGCAACATGGCTTCTCTTTACAATGTGCAAAAAAGATAACGCTTTGGCTACATTACCAGTCAACAAGCCGAGAAAGTACAAATACAAACCATGGCCAATGTGTTCTGAAGGTGTTCTGTTACTTTTATTGCACAAATGGGAAATAAGGCATCTTCAAGCTATAGGATTTTCGTTAAGTTAACAGGGCCGTATGTTTGATGGGTGGATCATATATGTTATGATTGCAATTTCAAATAAAAAATGGCAGCAGCCGTATGTTGATAATTGATAAAAATTGTGTAATTTAAAAAGCTTAATATTTTAATGACTATCTTATTTTAAAAATGATAATTTAAAAACTATCAAACCCTCCTCCGCCAAGATCAAATCCACTGGCATCTCCAAAATCTGCTCCTTGTGCATCTACATTTTCAGTTGTTGCTCCTGTGTCTGCACCTGCACCACTGTCTGCACCAGCGCTGTCAGTTTCTCCTGCCATGGAACTTTCCATGGGATTCATTGCCATTCCTGCCATTGACATAAGCGAAGTAAACATTACCATCTGCATAATTCCAGAAAAAATCATCATAGGTAGCCATGCTCTGTTATCGCCCATGAATGATTGAACTTGTTGCTTGTCTCCTTGTGAATACCATTGCTGAACCTGTCTCATTTTGCCTTCCAATTCTCTGTTTTTGTCGCCTAACACCTTCACCCCTATCTCATTTAATCCATATTGTCTTTTCTTCCCAAAAAAGAAACTCTTTTTATCAAATCCTGAGATCAGTTTCTGATCTTCCAATTCCTTGAGAATTTTCTCAACCTCTTGTTTAGGTAACTTTGTAGCTCTTACGATTTTGTCTGTTGTATTAAAGTTTTTAGAAATTGCGTTTAGAACTATAAAATGTGGAGGACTATCATTTAAATTAGATGACATATATGTATATAGTGTCCATAGTTCTACTTAAATACTACTGCTTTCTTCTCTGCTAACTTTATAAACATTGATCCTCTTTTAAATACGAGATTTTGATGATGAAACAGAAGAATTACCATTTAGTTAGATTTTATGGTAAAAAAGATTTTGTGTTAGATGATGGTAACATTACTATACAATATTGATTCACATATATAAAATATAATTTATAAAATATTGTTACAATTCATGTAAATGGTATTAAAAACAATTTGGATTCTGGATTATAAGTATCATTATTAATTATCTGTTTTTAATTATATCCACCTTGTCAAAAGTTTTTTAGATGCTGATTCGCTTTATTTGTAGTTAATTGTTAAAATTATTAAACTTTATAAATTGAACAAAAATAAATAATTCTGATAAACAAAAAATGTTGATTCAATTAAATTGAATAGTGATGATGTAAGAATAGATAAAACGCATTTAAAGATTAAAAAAATAAAAATCATTCTGACTCTATTGTGTTCCTATCTTGTTGTGGAGATTGTTGCGGGATACATTACAGGAAGCCTTGCATTACTTGCAGATGCTTCTCACATGTTTGCTGACGTGTTTGGAGTCGCTCTGGTTTTATTTGCGATGTTATTTAGCAGAAAGCCAGCTACACCAAAACATACATACGGATTTTATAGGACTGAAATATTGTCTACCCTTACAAACAGCGTTATTTTATTAATTGTTTCTTTCTTTATTATTTTTGAAGCCTACCGTCGAATTTTTTCACCTCATGAAATTCAAAGCTTTAATATGCTTATTGTTGCAATAGTGGGAATAATAGTAAATCTTGTGGGATTTGTTCTTCTCAAGGAAGGGCACGTACATCAAAACCCTGCATCTGTAGATTCCATATACAATCATTTTGATGATTTTAAGAAAACAGAGGATCTTCATGTCCAGAGTGCAAGATTGGAATTATTGAGTGATTTGGTGGGATCATTTGCTATTGTTGTCTCTGCTCTTGTGATTTTCTTTACTGGTTTTTGGTTTGTTGATTCTCTTGCAAGTTTTGGACTCGCATTGTTTATTATTCCACGAACCTGGTCTCTATTGAGACGATCGGTTGTTGTGTTAATGGAAAGCTCCCCACCAAATTTACCTTATGATGAAATAAAGAAATCTATACTGCAAATAAAAGGAGTAACTGGTATATTTGATCTTCATATTTGGAGTATTACTTCAGGAATTACTGCGTTATCAGCTCACGTAATAGTGTTGGATTTAAATCGATCTCAGGCAATTTTGCAGGATATAAATTCATTACTGGATATGAGGTTTAAAATAACTCATACTACAATCCAAATAGAAAAATATCATACAATATATGATGCAAAGCGATAACCTTGCTTTAATTTAAATAAATGAGCATGGGTCATAAACCATGACAAATAAATCTAGTCTGTTGAGGTATCATATTTTGGTGCAGAACTTGACACTACTATCCAACAGAAGACTAGGCGGTTTATGGTACATCATCCATTCTGATTAGTTTTTTGTATCTTGTTGGATTGATAGGTTGGTCGTGTGGTATCCATACGGGAAGCAATTATCGTAGTAGAGGCAGTAGACAGTATGTTTATTCGATCCATAATCCTCGGATGCTTTATAGTGCGTATATGGTTTTGGCTTGACTAAAACAGGGCATTGCATCATCAACATCTTCCCATCGACTTGCCATGCAACAGAAAGGTGGTGGTGAAAGCCTGTGGATTGTCTGAACCGCAGTTGCCAAGCAGACGCACCTTTGATAGGCGGCTGAAGACTGTCTCTAATCGACATCAGAGAAAGGATAGCAACTATGGGGTGATGCCTGTTTGTTCCAGGGGCATGGTCAAACCATACATGATAGCGACAGACCGCATACTTGTCAAAGCCAACAAAGGTCATGTCTGGCACAAATCATCAATGGAAAAAGGACTAGTTCCACACTCGGGTATTGACACAGATGCTAATGGGGATTCAGCCATGCCAAGGGATGGACATTTGGGTACGTTGCAGGAAATCAAGTACTGGCTCCATTGCCATTCCTTTATTGGCCGGTGCCACAACCGCAAATGTACAGGACAATCAAGACTATGAAGGATTAACATCAAGTATACCTTTAGAAACAATAATGAAAGCGCATTTTATGACTGCAGGCCCTCCAGGATACGATGATCAGGATCTCCATGAGTTAAGCATGGGTTTGGGGTTCCATCTTGGTGTCCAGTCCGTCGATACTGAAGTACTCCAACAGAAGGGATGGAAATAGCGGATTTCTGTGAATCCGCTCTAGGACAGGTTGTATACTCAAAGGGAAGTACACCAATAGAACCGCTGATTGGGCACATTAAATCCACCTTTAGGATAGACTCATCACCTGTGAGAGGGTATGAAAGCAAGCGGTGTCATACTGCTGTCCGTATTGCTCTGTCAGAGATTGCTTATTACACAACTGCAAGGTGCAAAAGGACAATCCGCGGGCACTCAAGTATGTGATAGGCTGTTAATGAGACTCCAAGTCATGATGGTGAGATTTGTTGTTAAAATGAATTGTGACCCCGCCTCAATTAGTTAAATTTTTCCTTTTTTTCTGTCTCCCTTCCTTTATTTTTTAATCGTTGCGGCTACAGTATCTAATTTTTATTAAACTGACCATAAAATAATAAATTGCTTAATGGTTAATATTCTAAAAAATGACAAATCAAAAAACTATTGCATTGGATTTGGATTCTGTCCTTGCTGATGTTATGCAAATTTGGATAGAGGAATATAATAGTATTTTTAAATCTAGTATAAAAAAGCAAGATATATTTGAATGGCACATTCACAATATTTTGCCTCTCTCTGAAAAATGTGTTCAAGATCTTTTTATCCATGTTTGGAAAAGCCGCTGGAAAGATATACCTCCAACCTGTGAGGATATTTCAATCGTTACCAGTTTATTACAAAAAGCAGGTTATAGAATTTCTATTTTAACAAAAAGAGATCGCGCTACAATGAGTTTCGTATCTCTTTGGCTTGATCTATATAATGTATACTTTAATGATATCATTTTTATTTTTGATAATGCATCAAAAACATGCTATCCTTTTTTTCTTTTGGTTGATGATTCTCCTATCAATGCCGTAGAAGTATTGTTGCCTCGTAGAATAATCATTTTCGATCAACCTTGGAATAAATCTTTAATAAATTACCCTCGTATACATAAATTAAATGAACTTTTTAATTTAATTTGAACCATTTAACTTGAATTATTTTCAATCTCTATAATTATTCGATTTAGGGTTGATAACATACCATTATAGTTACATAAGAAATTAAAACTATCATCAAAATCTTGTTTATTTCTGGTTAATTTCCCTAAATAATCTACTTCTTTTTCCCCGTGATCTGTATTGATGTATAGCATTATGGCATAAGATTCTTCACCATCGTTAGTATTTGTCCCATATTCTCTTAATTCTACTTTACCTATAATTATGCCTTCAAGGTTAAAGATATTATCCGATATTATTTTTTTTCTTATTAGTTCCAAGGGTGGTGATGAATGTTTGACATTACAATATAAAATTAATTGTTGAATGCCTGTCTGTTTATTTGTAGTCTAAAAAACGTATCCATTCTGGAAACCATAGTTGACTTTCAGGAACTCCGATTCCTCTGGATAAAATTTCGGGTGAATTGTAAAATACTTTATCTGCCCCTAAATCTGTAGCAATTTTATCATTTAAATCATCAATATATGTAATTTTACCGATGTATTTTCTGGCAATTAAATCTCTTTGTTGTGTATAAAGACCAACCTGTCGACCGTCAATAGTAGGAACATAGCTCACTATTATGTTAATTTTTTTTGCACAAGCTTTTCTTAAATAAAAAATTGTTTCAATAATTGTGCCTCCAGTTTGAATTGTGCCTTGAATAGATGTTACATTTTTGCCATTTGTAAGTGGTTCTATGACGAATTTTAAAGTTTTTCCATTTGACAGTAGTTTGTTCTTACTAACTTGTTCGGAATAGTCTATCATGTGATCAGAATCATCATACCGGTCTTTTATTATCCCCTCAAACATTTCAACATTATTTTTATTTTTGTACTCTATGTTGAATCCCAATGCCATAGGTCTTGTGTAATCAGGTTCTGCATAGATCAATTCTGCATCGATATTTTTTCCCCCAAGAAATTCTGCCTGTAATTTTCCAATGTTTTTCCTTATGCTGTATATACTTTTATTATTAAAAATACTTGATACGTGTGATTCTCGCATAAATTCGAAAGGGTCCATTAGAATTCTGTTTCTATCTAGTTGAGTAAGAATTTTGATACCATTTTTTAAATCGATACTCATTAATTGACCCGGATTTGTCTCTCTTAACTTTAAATTATTAAAAAAATTCTCAAGATAATTTTCAGATACTGATATAAAGAATTGTTCTTTTTTATCTTCTCCTATATATAAGGGCTTAAACCCTGTGCTGTTTCTGAAAACATATAGTGTGTTGTTTAGGCTTATTACCAGATTTCCTCTTAAATGCCGGTCTAAAAATTCTGCAGCTTTATACGAATCATTCCTTTCAATCAGGAGCTCCTTAAAAATAGAATTAATTTGACATATTGGTTCAACATTGTTTTTATTTTTTATTAAAGGATGCATTGATAGTTTATCAATATCTATAAAAAAACCATCTAATGCAAAATTGATTTTATCGCGCATTTTATGTTGAGGTTTTTTTTTAGAAAGATATCCTGTGGCTGCATTTGATATATTTTTCTCTTGTTTTTTTATTTTTTCGCTTATTGGATTAAACGATGGTAAAGCACCATAACCCTCTATATCGCATTGACCCGAGTTTATTTTCCAGAATGCTTTACCACGGTGTTGGAGTAATTGCATACCTCTAAATATCTGATAAATTAATTTTTCTTTATCATAGTTTTCATTATAATTACATATTGCAATTATCCCAGCCACTTTGAAACCTAATTACTTTTGTTTTTAGGTTGATAAAAATTGTGATGTTTGTATTTAGCCATTCAACCGCTATAGTATATATGATGATGGTGTTGTCTATTTGAAAGTAAATATATGAATCCTCAAATTACCTTTTATAATTGATAATTGGTTTGTTGGGAAAAGCTAATGTTGGCAAATCAACATTTTTTAATTCTGCCACAGACTTGTCTGTTCAGATAGCTAATTTTCCATTTACTACTATTGACCCTAACATCGGCATTGCCTTTGTGAGGGTTAGCTGCGTTTGTAAGGAAATGGGTGTACTTGATGCCCCAATTAATTCAAGATGTATCAATGGCGTTAGATTTATTCCAATAAAATTGATAGACGTAGCGGGACTAGTTCCGGGTGCTCATTCTGGGAAAGGGTTGGGAAATAAATTTTTAGATGATGCTAGGCAGGCCAGTGTGATTATCCATGTCGTGGATATATCCGGATCAACAGATGAAGAGGGAAAACCTGTCAGTTTAGGAAGTGGTAACCCATTATCTGATATAGAATTTGTAGAAAATGAGTTTGATTTATGGATACATTCTTTGATTATGAAAGATTGGGACAAAGTTGTAAGAGAAAGTGAAAATTTAAAGCAAAGGATTGAACACACTATATCAAAACGACTTTCTGGCTTGTCTATTAGTGAACAAGTTATTAGAAATGCTATGAATACTGTTAGATTGGTTAAAAAGCCTTCTGATTGGGATAAGAACGATCTGCTTGAATTGTGCAAACAAATCAGATTATCGTCCAAGCCTATTGTTATAGCTGCTAATAAAGCAGATTTGCCGTCTTCTGATCAAAATATTTCCAAATTAAAAACTGTGAATAGACCATTTTTCACATGTGTTTCTGAAGCTGAGTTACTATTAAAAAAAGCCTTACAGAAGAACATTATTTTTTATCTGCCTGGAGATTCTAATTTTGAGATCAAAAACCCTGATATTGTTTCTAGCAAACAATTGGATGCCTTGAATAGGGTGTCTAAAATTTTGGAGAGCTTTGGTTCAACTGGAGTTCAAAATATTTTGAATTATGCTTGTTTTGATGTTCTGAACAATATTGTAGTATATCCTGTGGAAGATGAATTTAAATTCACTGATAAAAAAGGAAATGTTTTACCAGAGGCAAGGATAGTTTCAAAAAACATAACGGCAAAGGAACTAGCAAACCTTATTCATAAGGAATTGGGAAAAGGTTTTCTTTATGCTATTGACGCAAGGTCAAAGCAAAGAATAGGTGCTGAACACATATTAAAAAATAATGACATAATTAAAATAGTTTCTACTACTAGTAGAAATTAATTATGCTTTGTCTTGGAATAGAAAGCACCGCTCATACTTTCAGCTGTTCTGTGGTAAACAGTGAAAATCGTATTGGAACTAAAAGTGATGATATTGTGTTATCCGAAGTTCGAGATATTTACAAAGCACCTGCTGGCTGGGGGATACATCCAAGGGATGCATCAAAACACCATGCACTAGTGGCGCCACAGATACTAAAAGAGTGCCTTGCTACTGCAAATATCAGCATGAATGATATTGATTTAGTATCTTATTCTGCCGGACCTGGTTTAGGTCCGTGTTTGCGGATTGGGGCTGTAATAGCTCGTTCTTTATCATCTTTTTATAATGTCCCTTTAATCCCTGTTAATCATGCCATTGGTCATATTGAACTAGGAATAAAGCTTACCGGGCTGATTAATCCTCTTACGCTTTTAGTTTCAGGTGGACATACTATGATTCTTGTATTTCACAAAAATAAATGGAGAGTTTTTGGTGAAACTTTGGACATTACTGTAGGACAGCTTTTTGATCAGATGGGAAGAAGTATGGGCTTTGCCTCCCCATGTGGTAATAAAATTGAAGAATTGTCTAATATGGCTGATAAAAAATTAGTATATCCATTACCATATGTGATAAAGGGAAATGATGTCTCATTTTCAGGGTTGTTGACTGCAGCTAAAAGGCTGATACATGATAAAAAGCATGCTTTATCTGATATATGTTTTTCATTACAGGAAACTGCGTTTTCTATAATTGTGGAGGCCGTTGAACGTGCATTATCATTTACTGAAAAAAAAGAATTTCTAATTGTTGGTGGGGTTTCAGCTAACAATCGTTTGTCTCAAATGTTGCATTTGGCTTGCGAATATCACGGTTCTATTTTTAAATCATGTCCTTTACGGTTTTGCGGCGATAATGGTGCACAAATAGCATGGACAGGACTTGAATCATATCTTCATTCTTTATTTTCTCGGGTCGATCCTGAAAAAGCATCTATATCTCAATCTTGGAGATTGGATACAGTTGATATTTTGTGGCGATAATTGTCAGGATTCTTTAGTATATTTTCCTATCTGCAATTGAATTTCTTTTACCCATTTTCCTGGATTTAGAACTCCAAATTTGTAAGTGTTATTACTTTTCAAAGTCAGGACTAGTTTTTTTATGATTATTCCTTCAGATTTAATGCTGGATATCTCATTAAACTCAATTTCTAACTTTTCGTCAAGCAATTTCTTTGATAAGGTTACTATTCGACCCTTGGTTTTCTCAAAAATTATTTTTTTACATGTAAGGGTGAGAATACCGTTTTTTAATTTGTCTTCAGAACAATCCTCTTGTAAAATTATTTTTTTTTCATTACTTGGTGATTGTGATTTTTTATCCATGATTTTTAAATCTGTGTCGTATTACTATAATTATCTATTGACGGAAAATAAAAGATTATTGAAAAGGGGTGCAGAGTCTGAATTATATCTGGTAGATTGGTATGGATATGAGGCTGTTTCTAAAATTAGGTTACCTAAAAAATACCGTCATTATGATATTGATTTAGCCTTAAGAAAACAGAGAACTTTGCATGAAGCTAACATTATGTCTTCTGTAAAAATGTTTGGTGTTGAAACTCCTTTTATCTATTTCCTTAATTCAGACAATTTTGAGATAATAATGGAGTATATTGTGGGAAGTGTGTTGAAAGATGTTTTTTCTTCAGATCTTTGTTATGAAGTTGGAAAAATAGTGGCGACACTTCATTTTAACAATATAATTCATGGTGATATAACAACCTCTAATTTTATATTAACCCCTCAAAAGCATTTAATTATTTTTGATTTTGGCTTGTCCTTTTTTTCAGAGCGATTAGAAGACAAAGCAGCTGATATACGCCTATTTAAGGAGATATTGAATAGTGTTCATGTAGAATACTTTGAACCATCGTTTGAAAACTTTTTTCTGGGTTATGGTAATATTTATGGCAAAAAGTCTCTAAAAATATTTAATACTGTCAAAGAAATCGAACAAAGAGGTAGATATTCAAGATAGGCTAGAATTATATATTAATATTTATAAAGCACATTAACCTTGAGGTACAATTTTTTTACAAGATCCCTTTTCTTTATGTTGAATAAAATGGTCTTGACAAAAGTCTATGTTACATTCATAACAATGCCATCCACATAAAGTATAACACACATTACATTTTGAAATAGGTTTATTATAATCAAATTCTTTGGATTGTTTGACTAATCTTGGTTTTTGCATTCTTTTTTGTGGTTGTTGTCTCATTCAATCTATCCTCTGTTAAAGTGTATCACATCATAGTGATGTTTGAGAATTACATTCCAATTATATGGATCTTTCAACCATTTTCATAAAATCAAAATGTTATTTAAGCTTTTTCATATTTGTAATTAATCTATTAAAAGATGTTTTTTTGTGTATGCCTATAGATTACCAAAAATGATTATAATGCGGGAGGTGGGATTCGAACCCACGAATCCCTAAGGAACAGGGTTGTAGGAAACCTCCAAGCTCATTCTAAGCTTCGCACTTTAGAGACCTGCGCCGTTGACCGGGCTTGGCAACCCCCGCATTATTCTACATGTTATTAAAGCCAAATTTATCTATTGTTAATTTGGTAATAGCCTAGCATATTTATTTTGTTCATAGGTGTTGAATTTTTTGAAATGTGACTAAAGATATGATACAACACCTTGGTGATCAACGTGAATAACTAAAAATACCTTTAGATAATAGATAATGTTCGTCAATAAATGAGTTTGTTAAAAAAAAAATTATTTGGAACTAATGGAATTAGAGGAATTTTTGGTGATGATCTTTCCATAGAGTTTATAATCGATGTTTCTTACTCTATTGGTTCTTTCTTTAACAAAGGCCCTATAGTTTTAGGTTACGATGGGCGTTCCTCAAGTTTTGCTATTTCAAAAGTTGTTTCATCTGTTTTAATGTCTATGGGTATTGATGTCTATATCATGGGATTAACTCCCACACCTTGTCTGCAGTTTACCGTAAAAAACTCAAAGTTTGTAGGCGGGATGATGATAACCGCTTCACATAATCCTCCTGAATACAATGGGTTAAAACCAGTATCTAATAATGGAATGGAGTTATCCAGAGAAGAAGAACTATCTATAGAAGACATTTATTTTAAAAAAAAATTCTTAAAAACAGAAGCAAATTTAAAATTTGGAAATTTGTTTGTTTTGGATGATGCGTTAGACAATTACATCGATAGGGTGTTATCGTTGGTAGATGTTGATTCTATTAGACAATTTAGATTTAAAATCGTAATGGATTTTGGTAATGGTGTGCAATCTTTGGTGGCTCCTTTAATTGCCAGAAAATTAGGATGTGAGATATTGGTTATAAATGGAAACATTGATGGAGACTTTTCTGCACGTGGTTCTGAACCAAAAATGGATAACTTGAATAATCTTACTGAGCTGGTAAAAAAAACTAATGCTGATTTAGGTGTTGCTTATGATGGTGATGGGGATAGAAGTATATTCTGCGATGAAAAGGGGACTATACACTGGGGTGACAAAACTGGCTCGATATTGAGCTATTATTTGATCAAAAATAAAAAACATGAAACATCCGTAGTGTGTCCTGTAAATTCTTCTTTAATTATATCCAGGATTTGTAAAAACCTTGATAAGGAATTAATTTTCACAAAGGTGGGAAGTGTTGAGGTTTCTCATTGTATGAAAAATGCTAACTCGATAATAGGATTTGAAGAAAACGGTGGTTTTTTTTATGGCCTTTTAAATCAAGTACGTGATGGGGCAATTACAACTGCCTTGATTTTAGATATGTTAAGTTATTATAAACAAAATCCGTCTGAAATAACTCTGTCCACCAATCAATATGCCAGCGTGGGTGATTCATCGGGTGTTTCTTTGTCTTGCATCTATAAAAAATTCAATAACACTTTTCAATATAAGTC
Organism: uncultured Nitrososphaeraceae archaeon; assembly: GCA_963779615.1. Lineage (GTDB taxonomy): Archaea > Thermoproteota > Nitrososphaeria > Nitrososphaerales > Nitrososphaeraceae > Nitrosocosmicus. The sequence continues at coordinate 213,761 of CAVZZA010000001.1, read as the reverse complement.
AAGTCTAAAATTAGTCAACATGGATGACATGCCAAAAGTTCTTGATTTGTGCAAGAATCATGGATCTGTAAAAAAAATCGAAAATATAGATGGCATTAAAATTTGGTTTGATGATGATTCATGGATAATGTATAGACCTAGCGGTACTGAGCCGTTATTGAGGATATACGGAGAATCTGATGACAAGTCATTACTTGATTCCAAAACAAGGGAATATGGTGATCTTATTAAAAGATCCTTTCCTGTCGCATAAGTTCGGTATGGGACAACGTTTTTAATACTCTTTTTTATCTTATTTTAAAGATGGAAATGATCCCAATGGGTGATTGTAAGCTATGAGTAAACCATATTATGTAAAATATGAGACACCCAGAGACTTGGTTAATGCTATTTATGAAGCAGTACCGATTGGCCAAACAGAGTGGTACGGTGAGAAAAGGTACAAATGAAACTACTAAAGCAATAGAGCGAGGCATAAGTAAATTAGTTGTTATTGCTGAAGACGTCGAACCGCCAGAAGTCGTTGCACATTTACCTATTTTATGCGATGAACGTACATCCAAATATGTTTTTGTACCCAGTAAAAAAGACTTGGGAAATGCGCTAGGAATAGAAGTGGGATCAGCAGCAGCCACAATTATCGATGCTGGTGAATCACAACAAATACTCGATCAAATAACAAGCACTGTTGATAACATAAAAAATAAAACTGAATAATTGTATGGGTGTGTTTTATTAGGTGAGCAAAACAGAGGAAAAAGTAATACCCGCAGAAGTAATTCAGATTGTGGGTAGAACTGGTATAGCTGGAGAAGTAATTCAAGTACGTGTCAGAATTTCTGAAGGGAAAGATAAGGGACGAATACTTACGAGGAATGTAAAAGGTCCTGTAAAAATGAACGATGTATTGATGCTTAGAGAAACAGAGCGAGAGGCAAGAAAGATAAAATGATCCAAAATAACCTGTCAATGATAATGGTGTTTTGTTATGAGTAAAAATGTTGCATCGCTGAGGAAATGTTTTTTTTGTGGAAGACATGTTGATACTGGCAAAGGAATCATGCTGGTTAAAAATGATGGGTCAATTCATTGGACCTGTTCAGCAAAATGCAAGAAAAATCTTCGTGAATTAAAAAGAGACCCAAGGGTTTTCAAATGGACTGATAAATATATTAAAGGTGGAATCAAAAAGCGAAAATAAATGATTGCTGAAAAAACTTTAATACTGGTAAAACCGGATGCATTCAAACGGAAATTAGTAGGTAAAATCCTACAACGATTTGAAGATAAAGGCTTTGATATAAAACAATTAAAAACATTCGATTTTGAAATGGATAAAGCTCAGGAATTTTATTCTGACCATAAAGACAAACCTTTTTTCAGTGAACTGGTTTCATCTATTTGTTCTGGAACTATTGTTGCATGTGTTCTGGAAGGAAATAATGCTATAAACACCGTTAGAATTATGATAGGGACAACAAAATCATTTGATGCTTCACCTGGTACTATTAGAGGTGACTATGGTTTAGGTATCACGGATAATATTGTCCATGCATCTGATTCACATGAAAGCTTCATAAAAGAGTCATCTATATTATTTTTATAGTGTGCATCTGCGCCAACCAGTAGTAGTAGTTCTAGGTCATGTAGACTCTGGCAAAACTTCTTTATTGGACAAAATCCGGGGCACCTTTGTCCAGTCACATGAAGCAGGTGGTATTACACAGCATATTGGAGCTAGTTTTTTTCCAATAGACATTATTAAAAAGTTGACTGGGCCTTTATTTAAAAAAATTTCATCCCATGCTCATTCTATACCTGGACTGCTGGTCATTGATACCCCTGGCCATGAAGTTTTTGCCAATTTGAGGATGCGTGGGGGATCTGCTGCAGATATAGCAATAGTTGTTGTTGATGTGAATAAAGGATTTGAACCTCAAACTATTGAGAGTATTAATATTTTAAAAAAAAGGAAGGTGCCATTTGTGGTTGCAATAAATAAAGTTGACCGTATAACTGGATGGAGAAATGGAAAGACTGATTTTATAACTGAAGAAATAAAAATTCAGCCAAACGAGATTCAACTTGATCTTGATAATAAGATTTATAGTGTTTTGGGCTCTCTCTCCGAATTGGGATTTAGTTCTGAGGCATTTTGGCGGGTTAAAGACTTCGCAAAGGAAGTAGCTTTGGTGCCTGTTAGTGCGGTTAGTGGTGTAGGCATTCCTGAACTTTTAACAGTTTTGGTTGGGTTAACCCAGCAATATATGACTAAAAAATTGGAACGACATGAAGGGTCCGCCCGTGGTATAATATTGGAGGTTAAAGAGGAGATCGGCCTTGGGCCTTCTGCCAATATAATCCTTTTAGATGGAATTATTAAACAGGGCGATTTTATAGTTGTTGCAAAACGAGATTCTGCAGTGGTGACCAAGGTTAAATCACTACTTTTACCAAAACCCCTTGATGAAATGCGTGATCCCCGAGATAAATTTATGCACGTTGATATGGTGGTTTCTGCTGCGGGATTAAAAATAACCTCTCCCGATTTGGAGGGTGTCATAGCTGGAAGCCCATTGTATGGAATTTCATCAAAGGATAATGAAAATGAAATAAAAAAAATTGTGGAATCTGAAGTTAAATCTGTTATTGTTAATACCGACTCAAATGGAGTCATTTTAAGATGTGATACGATTGGGTCCATAGAAGCAATCTCTGAAATGTTAAAAAGAGATAAAATTCCAATAAGATCTTCTGATATTGGGCAAATAAGTAGAAGGGATGTAATGACTGCTTCTGCTGTTAAAGATAAAGATCGCTATTTGGGAGTGATTCTTGGTTTTAATGTGAAAGTTTTAGAAGATGCGGAAAAGGAATCTTTTGAACGGGGCATAAAGATCTTTAATGAAAAAATTATTTATAATCTTGTGCGCAACTATGTGGATTGGGTCTCCTATCAAAGAGAACATGAGGAGTCTATTTTATTTAATGAAATTCCACCAATTTGTACATTTGAATTCATGAAAGGTTATGTTTTTAGACGAAGTGATCCTGCTGTATTTGGATCAGAAATAAGCATTGGTAAAATAAAACAAAAGATGGCCATAATGAACATTGCGGGAAAAAAAGTTGGAGTTATACATCAAATTCAGGATAAGGGAAAGACTATAGATGAAGCTACAAAAGGTATGCAGGTTGCTGTATCCATTAATGGCCCCCAGATTGGACGCCAACTTAATGAAGGTGATGTGTTCTATACCTATCTGAATAGCAGACAAGCAAAAATGCTACTTGGACGGTTTAGTCATAAGTTAAATGAAGAAGAAAAAGCTGTGTTGGACCATATTGTCACATTACGAAGGAGTTCTGATCCATCTTTTGGGTATTTGTAAAAATCATTCTGCTACCTAACCGTGATATTTATATGGTTTTTAATTTTTGTACATGGTACCGGTGATTGACTTTAATTTAATGGGGAGAATCTTTTTTGCCCCTAATACTTCTGATGATGAGTTAATTGAAAAGGCAAAATTGAAATTAAAAGAAAATGGGGTTGCAGAGGATTTGATTGAAATTAATTACAATGTTCAAGAATTAAACGAGGGGGATTTATACATAAGTTATGACCCTCCGGATTTGATAATTAGAAAAGTTTATGCCAAAACCCCTAGTGGTTTTATTAAAATGAAAAGCATCAAAACTGTAAAACTTGGCTAACAGACCCAAATTTTCAATTAATCAATTTATTGTGTTTAAATCCGTCTTCTGTAATTCATCAAGTAATTCATCAAAACTTTTAACAATGCTTATTTTTTTTTCATTTTGATCTGGATTGTTTATCAAAATGATGTTTCCGCTTTTTTTCACTTCCTCTGAGTTAAAAATAACGGTGTTTTTAACTTTTTTATTCTCTGCATCAATAATTTGCTTAGAAAAAGATCTACCTAATAAATCATAGTCTACTGGTTTGTTTTTTTTCCTTAAAATTGAAGCCAATCTTTCGACCATGGGTGCCATTTCGGGAGAATTATAAACTATAAATGTCAAATCCTCTGTATTTTTTTCTTTTATTATTCCGTATTTTTTCATTGCTAGAATGATTCTTTCAACCCCTCCTGCGGCACCAGTTGCCCCCATGTCTTTTCTCCCAAAGGTCTCTGTAAGTTTGTTGTATCTGCCCCCACCCACTAGTGATCCCAAATTACTTTCATCATCTACTGCTTCAAAAACAATTCCTGAATAATAATCCAGACCCCTTACAATGCCCAAATTTATTCTAATGTTGTTTACTTTTCTGTTTAATAGTGATTGGACAACTTTTTTAATACTTTCCCATGACTTTAACTTTAATGGTTCTATAAACCGGTTTATTTCTTCATAACTCCCTTTTTTTTCTGCAAAGATCATGGCCTTTTCTAAAACTTTATCGTCAATCGTTTCTTCATATTCCTTTAAAACCATGTTTCTTCCCTTTTTGGGCACTTTGTCTATTGCTCTGAATATTTCAAATAATGTTTCTTCTCCTGTGATGTTTAAGTTGTTTTTAATGTATTCTTCAAGTAATTCTCTACTATTGATATCGATAATTATGTTTTTGAGGCCCAGTTTATTTAGAAAAACTGATGTAAATTCAATTATTTCTGTATCTGATTCCAAGCTATTTGGACCATAAATTTCAATGTCCCATTGATGAAAAAATCGGTACCTTCCAGATTGCGGTTCATCATATCTCCAAACTCCTCCGAATGATGCGATTTTTGCTGGTATCTTCAAGTCCCGCCTGGAGACAAAAAACCTTGTCAGTCCTATGGTTAAATCAAATCGAAGGGCCACCTTTCTATTTCCTTTGTCTATAAAACTGTAAATTTCATTAATTATTCCTGAGCCTGATTTAGATTCTAATGTTGACAGTAATTCTAATGGCGATGGTTCCATTATTTTGAAATTAAAAATTTTAGCTGATTCAAAAAAAGCATTTTTGATCAGATTAATATTTTCATACTCTTCTGTTTCTATATCCCTCATTCCCCTAGGCAAATCAAACTTCATTATTATTGAACAGTTGATTTTTTTTAATTTAGATTTTCCGGTTAACTATAACTATAACTATAACTATAGTTATAATGCCCCTTGATTACATGTGTATATGATTCTTGATAATGTTGAATATTTGGATCATATGACTGATGCGTATATACGCTGTAGGGGAAAAACTTTGGCGGATTCATTTCAGTATTCAGCTAAAGGACTTGTTAGTATAATGTATGATGCAGATAAAATTGAAAAAAAACAAAAAATCCCTCTTTCTGCTGAAGGTTTTGATCTGGAAAGTTTATTATACAACTGGCTGGAAAAAATATTGTTATTAATACTAATAGATAAAATTGTTTTAACAGAATTTAAAATCACTCTTTATCTAAATAAAGAATTAGACAAATACCTTATAGAAGGCTATGGAGAAGGTGATTTTGTTAATTTTGAAAAACATGAATTTAACGTTGAAATCAAAGGGATAACTTATCACCAGATGAAAATATCTCATGACCACAATACAGATGAATTTGTTATAGAATACATCGTTGATTTGTAGTGTTATTAAACTATATACGCTAAACGGGCTGCGTTCGCCTAATATTTATTGAATTGTTTTCAATTGAAGTCAGTTTGTTTGTCATGTACTCAAAATAACCAGTTAATTTTGTTAAATTGGTCTTTCCCTCCTCACATCCAATCCTAAATCAATACAAAAATCATTGATTGTTGTTTTGTTGGAAAACACTACTCTTACGGGTAGAGAAAAAAGACATTCCCGTAAATTGCAGGGCCGCTAGTTTAAAAAGTCTTATATATCAATTATCGGTATATGTTATGCTAAAATGAGTAATGAATCTAGTTCACCAAACATTGGTAGTGGTGCCATTATAGAATTATCTGAAAAAAACTTTGAAAATATATTATCCGATAACAAATTTGTTTTAGTTGATTTTTGGGCTACATGGTGTGGTCCCTGCCAGTTCATGCTTCCTATTTTTGATAAGCTGTTTAAAAAATATGGCGATAAGGTAAAATTTGGGAGATTAAATGTAGATGACAATCAATCTATAGCTATGCGTTTTGATGTATATGCCATACCCACATTTGTGATATTTGTGGATGGGCAACCCCTTGATAGAGCTGTGGGCGCTGTGGGTGAAAATGGCTTGGAAAACCTGTTACAAAAAAATCAGTAGTTTACGCAGTAAATATGTATCCACCGAATTTAGATTCTTGTTCTGTTTTTTGATACTCTCATTTTAAAATCCGTAGTTATAATATACTATGCAGCATGATGATTTATAATTGGTAATTGGAAAGAATTTATTATTGCAATATTGATATTTAAGTGAGATAAAATATTTGACCGAGACTCTTTCATATGATGTTATTATTGTTGGTTCTGGATTGGCAGGATTACGTGCGGCTATATCCGCCGCATCAAAAAATAAAAGCCTGAAAATCGCAGTCATTTCTAAAGTCCAGGTCATGCGTTCTCATTCGGTCTCTGCGGAAGGAGGTACCGCTGCTGTACTTTATGAAAACGAGGGTGACAATTTGGAATCACATATTTATGACACTATTAAAGGAAGTGATTACCTGGCTGACCAGGACGTAGCCGAAAGGCTTGTAAATAAGATTCCTCACGAAATCATTCAATTGGATCGCTGGGGAATGCCATGGTCTAGAAAAGAAAACGGCAGAATTGATCAAAGAAGATTCGGTGGTTATTCTTTTCCTAGGGCAACTTTTGCTGAAGATAGAGTTGGTTTTTATGAAATGCAAACTCTGTACGATACTTGTCTTAAATACGATAATATTATTTTCTTTAATGAGTGGTTTTGTACTTCTATACTTCATAGCGGTGACACTTTTCAAGGTTTTACTTGTATTGAAATTAAAAATGGCCATTTCGCTAATGTGGTTGCCCCATCTGGGATAATCTGTACGGGAGGTGCCGGAAGGATTTATAGCTTTTCTACTTATGCATATTCTTCCACTCCTGATGGATTGGATATTGGCTACAGAGCTGGATTGGCTTTAAAAGATATGGAGTTTGTTCAATTTCATCCCACTGGAATTTTGCCCTCGGGGATATTGATTACTGAAGGGGCCAGGGGAGAAGGTGGCTATCTTGTCAATTCTACAGGAGAGCGTTTCATGATGAAATATGCACCTGGAAAATTGGAGTTGGCTCCTAGAGATGTTGTTTCCCGTTCCATGATAACCGAAATTCAAGCCGGTAGGGGATTTAAACACGCATCAGGAGCTGATTGCCTTAAATTGGATTTGAGACATCTTGGGGAAGAAAGAATTAAAGAAAAATTGGCAGGAATTCGAGAAATCGGTATAAAGTTTTCTGGTGTCGATATAATAGACGAGCCGATTGAAATAAGACCTGTATGCCACTATATGATGGGTGGAATCCATTCAAATTTTGATGGTGCTACAGAATTTAAAGGCCTGTGGGTCGCAGGAGAGGCTGCTTGTAATAGTTTACATGGTGCCAACAGATTGGGCGCAAATTCAACTTCGGAATGTTTAGTTTGGGGTGCCATTACTGGTGAGTTAGCTGCCAACTATTCGATTAAACAAAAAAGCAATTCACTCAATGTCGATAACCAACAGATTTCCCGAGAGGAAAAAAGGATATTTGATGGGATTTTTAGAGGACGGGGAGATGTAAACCCATACGAGGTTGGAAAAGAACTTACTGATACAATGGATGAAAAAGCATATGTTTATAGAACTGAGGCTGGACTTGTTGAAGGGTTAAAAAAAATACGCCATCTGCAGTCTTTATCCTGGAAACACGTTGACGATCAAGCCAAAGAGTACAACACTAATTTCATCAATGTGATGGAAATTGATTCTATGTTAAGGGTCGCCGAGGTTGTGTTGTTGGGTGCACTAAACAGACGTGAATCCAGGGGAGCTCATGCGCGAATAGATTATAAAGACCGTGATGATAATAACTTTTTAAAACACACACTTGCGTATTATCAAGACGATGGTGAACCAAAAATGAATTGGCATCCGGTTACTTTTACTCGTTATGCACCTGCGGAGAGAAAATTTTAGTTGGGTATTGTATCTAATAATAAAGACAACGCAAAGATGGATTCTGGACGTGAAGGTATAGGAGGCTGGCTTAACCCCACACGATATGGATGGGAAAGAGTATCTTACTGGCTTCAACGTTTAACTGGTTTGGGATTATTAATTTATTTTATTGGTCATGTTTATGAAACCAGCTCGCTCACAAATGGTATTGATGCATGGAATAGCATGTTGGCATTAACTCAAACTCTTGGCGGCCACATCTTTCTACTGTTTGTTATAGGCGCAAGTACTTTTCATACCGTTAATGGAATACGCCTTATTTTTACAGAGTCTGGGAAAGGTTTGGGAAAACCCGGAAGACCGGATTATCCATACAAGGCGGCGTCTTTAAATTACAAACAAAAATCAGGTATTTGGGTTGCTATACTCTTAGCATGCATTGCAATGTTATATGGCGGTATGGTTTTATTTGGCGAAGGTGGATAAGAACGAAGGTAAAGAAGGAATAGATGATAAAAAATGTACATGTATGTTAGCGGTAGTTTAAAAAACCCTTGTAGGGGTAAATTATAGTATGGCGTTGTTAAGAATACGGGAAAGTCAAATAATGAAAATTCACTATTTGACTGCAATTGCGGCTTTATTTGCTGTTGCTGTCCATATTTTATTTAGACTTATTATGCCATTTGGCCAGAGCTTGGCCTATCCAAATGTAATAGCTAATTATCATAATATATTTTATGTTCTGCTATTAGAGTCCATTCTGATATTGATTTCTATCCATGGTTTCAATGGACTGAGAGTTATTTTGTTAGAACTCAGGCAAACTCCTTGGTGGGAGTCCACGGTAACTATATTGGTATTAATATCGATGATTGGTGTAATAGCATATGGTACTAGAACGATTGTTATTGCGGGTGGATTGTGATATGGTTGATGAGGGTTGCGTGCATAGATTGATGGATATTAATAATTAATCCTGAATTGAATAGATGTATATTTTAGGTGTGTAGTTATGAGTGAAGAGCAAAATAAAAAAGTTATTTTAAAAATATATCGAACAAATTACAACAAAAATGACTCTCCATCTTATGATAAGTTTGAGGTTTCTGTTAACCGTTGGACAACAGTTTTGGATGCCTTGTTGCATGTAAAAAAATACTCTGATAGCAGCGTAGGGATACGTTATTCCTGTAGAATGGCTTCTTGTGGATCCTGCGGGATGAAAATAAATGGTAGACCCCGATTAGCTTGTTACACGAAAATATCTGAGTTAAATGACGACGTTATAGTTTGTGAGCCTTTATCTAATTTCCCTAGAATAAGGGATTTAGTTACTGATTTTTCTCAATTTTTTAACCACCATAAAAAAATGGAGCCTTTTGTTCATAACGATAAAGTTTCACTTGATATTGACGAAAAGGACGAACTTGTTGAATTCGAACAAACCCCGGAGGAATTGGAGGATTATCTCCAATTTTCGTATTGTATAAAGTGTGGCCTTTGTTATTCTGCCTGTCCTACTGTGGCGACTGATTCTAGTTTTCCTGGACCTCAAGCTTTGTCTCAAGCTTATAGGTATGTTGCAGATAATAGGGATAACGACAAATCATCTAGATTTAATATAATTGATGAGAGGCATGGAATTTGGAGATGTCATTTTGCAGGATCATGTAGTGCTGTGTGTCCCAAAGGCGTTGATCCCGCATTAGGCATACAACTCCTTAAAGGCCATATGCTTGGACTATCAAAAAGCGAGAAAAAGGTTTCAAACTTGAGGACAAAAAATAAAGAATAAGCAAAACCACAAATGTGATTTTTTCCTTCACTGTTTAATTACTTTAAAAAAGGCAATAATTGGTGATAAAACTGTCAGTTGTCTTCTAAATGTTTTTTATTTTGGAAACTCTTTTTTTTGATTAATTTTGCTTTTCTTATACTGTTTCTGACTTTGAATCTGAAGTAGACGAAGATGATGTTGTCGATGGTGGTGATGATGTATCTGTTGTCGATGTTGTTGGTGTTGACGCCGCCGCAGACTGCTGCTGTTGCTGCTGCTGGGGTGGCTTGCTTTCATTAACTTGCTTGTTTATTGCCTCTGCCATAAAATGATTGCTTACATTTACTTTTACGTCGTGTATACCTTCAACATTATATATATTGTCTTTTACATCTTGAGCTATTTTGAAGCCAAAAACCGCTGGACAAAACGGACTGGTAAGGTGCAAATCAACGTTCACTTTCCCATCATCTATGTCCACTTTATCTATTAATTCTAATTCCATGATTGAAACACCAATTTCTGGATCTACTATTTTTGTGAGTTCGTCAAATATTTGACGTCTTGCGAGTTGCAAATCCTGAGACATACCTTGTATATTGTTATCTTACCTATTTATTAATTATTTATGTTAAATGCTCTAAAATCGACATTTTCCTATCTTGGAACACATTAGGAAGTAGCAAATAACTGGATTGTTGTTTTTCTTCGGTGTTGGTTCAATTAAACAAAATAACTAATCGTATTTATTTGGAGAGGCCATTTAACCTAAACAACTAAAGTTTCCATTAAATCCTTGACTTTGCAGAGCCACTAAATATTATTAATATAGGCAATTGAATAAAAATTTTTTATGTATAGATCAAGGCCCAAAGGAAGTTTAGATGATCACACGCTTTCTTTCTTATCTTCTGTATATGATGACTATAACCTGCTTTATTATGATCTTATAGGTAGTCAAGCACATGTCATAATGCTCCATGAAGCTGGAGTGCTATCAAAAAATGAATTGATAAAAATATTAAAGAGTATGGATAGTTTGTTGAAGGATGCTGGTCTATTAAAAGAGTTTGGAAATTCGGATTCTGAAGATATACATGAGTTAGTCGAATCAGCCATAATAAAAATGACTGATATGGACTCTGGGGGAAAGATGCACACTGCTAGATCCAGAAACGATCAGGTGGTTTTAGATATGCGAATGAAAGTACGAGATGATGTAAATGCTATTTGCCAAAACCTAATCATTTTGATTTCTTCTATAGTCAAACGAGCAGAGGACAATGTTGATTCTATCATGCCAATGTACACACATTTACAGCATGCGCAATTGGGGGTTTTTTCCCATTATCTGTTATCTTATGCCTATTCACTAACCCGTGATTTTGATAGATTTTTTGATCTGTATGATAGGATTAATTGTTCCCCATTAGGTGCATGCGCAATTGGGGGTAGCAGTATAAATATTGACCGAGAAAGGGTTTCCTCTATGCTGGGGTTTTCTGGTTTAGTATACAATAGCATAGATGCAACGGGTTCTCGGGATTCATTTATCGAATTTGCATCGAATTCTCTTATATGCATGTTAAATATGTGTAAAATATCTGAAGACCTTATTATATGGTCTACTTCTGAGTTTGGATTTGTATCTTTAGATGATAGGTTTAGCTCCTCTTCCTCGGTTATGCCTCAAAAAAAAAATCCTGATCCGCTGGAAATAATACGCGGAAAAACAGGTTTGGTTAGCGGGGTTTTTCAATCCATTTCTTCAATTATGAAAGGACTTCCCTCCGGTTACAGCAGAGACCTGCAGGAAATCAAGCCTTCTGTTTGGAAGATTTCATCAACAGTTGAAAATTCGATTTCGATAGTAGATGGGATAATTAAAACATTTACCGTTGACAAAAAAAGAATGTATAGAATATCATCTGAGAGCTATGCAATTTCTCTTGATATAGCCGAACAGATAATCAAAAGCAAAAAAATTTCGTTTAGACATTCTCACAAATTAGTTGGTGGGCTTGTTGATTGTGCCGTCAAAAAAGGCAATATCCCACTTAACTCATTAAACGTTGATGATATATCCCAGGTGTTAATCAAGACTGGTATTTTAAAATACGGTATAACTGCTGATGAAATTCATTCGTTAATCAAGGATGTTACTCCAGAAAATTCTATTAATTATAGGGTTACTAAAGGCTCCCCAAACAAAAAGGAACAATTAGAGATGATTTTGTTTTTAAACCTAAAGATTGAAGAGTATGAAAAAAAGATGAATCAGCGAATAGGCTCTCTCAGAAATAAAATGGATGAATTAAAATTGACTGTTGAAAAACTTATCCTTGATCCTTCATAATCTGTTTATGTGTGGTAATAACAAAAAAACTTAAAAATCTTAGATTTAAATTACCTTGTCAAATTAGTTGTATTGATGTCAGAAGTACAATCACAACCTAATGAACAAAATAAGGAAAACAACACTACAAGAGACTCGATATATATCGGAAAGAAACCCCTGATGGCATATGTGACTTCAACACTGATTCAATTAGCAAATCAACCTTCTGTAACTATTAAAGCAAGGGGTCTAAGCATTGGACGGGCTGTTGATGTATCTCAAATAATATTGAAAAGAATGGAAAATGCGGGTTATTCAATCGGTGATATCATAATTGGATCAGAAACAGTTCAGGCAGAAGATGGCAGAACACGAAATGTCTCGACAATAGAAATACAAGTTAAAAGACATACCTAAAACCCAAAAGTTTTTAATATCACACATTTTGTATTATGGGAAAAAGTAAAAGTAAAAAAAGTACAATTGCAATATTTTTAGCTCATCTGAATCCATTAACGCTTTCACATGAGAAAATAATACAAAATCTATTGAATGATTATAAAGTTTATGTTTTTCCAGTACGATTTTTAAAAAATAAAGAGGAAGTCACAACCAGGAGCTTTCCTTTTTCTTTTGAAACTCGAAAACAAATGATTCTTGAATCATTTGATTATAATGAAAATATTGGTGTATTGGATAGTTATGCCTTTGTTTCACCTTACATCAGATATTTTCCCCTTTTTCTTTCCACGCCATTTCAAAAACTACGAAAAAATATCATTTTGAACTTGCCGGGATCTAACTTTATTACCTATACAGGTGATAGGGCCGAAAGGGTGCTATTGAAAATTTTTGGCTTCAATCCCGTACAAGCCAACAGACAGGTAATCTCTTCTACCGATGTAAAAAACCTGTTGTACCGGTCTGCATTATCTTGCAAAACGCTTTCCGGGTCCAACTATTTGGATTCAGAATGGCGTAATTTTGTTTCGCCAAAAGTTGGCGAAATAATCAGAAAAAATTGGGACATTGTTGAACATTTCTCAAATTCTGGAGATAATACCATACGTGTATGCGGAATGAAATTTCCAAAAGATGGTTTTATCTAAAAAATGGCAAAGAATTTAACACTTTTATATTCGTGAAAAACTTGCAAATCTATGAAAAATAAAAACGCTGATTTTATCTGGTTTGACGGCGAATTAAAACCTTGGGAATCAGTCAATGTGCCTATCACAACTCATGCATTGCATTACGGAACATCTGTTTTTGAAGGCATAAGGGGTTATTCAAATGAAAAGAATCTGTACATATTTAAACTCAGAGAACATGTACAAAGATTAATCCAGTCTGCAGAAATGTATTCTATTGATTCAAAATATCCCGCAGATGAAATATGCAATTATGTTATTGAATTGTTAAGAAAAAATAATACTAAACAATCTTGCTATATAAGACCTTTACTTTTTGTTGGACTCCATGGAATTGATCTAAATGTTACCAAAAACTCTCCTTCCCATCTTGCCATAATCTCATTTCCCTTTAGCCGTTACTTTCCTGAAAGCGGGATAAGAACTTGCATATCTTCTTGGAGACGCATTAACGGAAACTCTACCCCACCAATGGCAAAGGCTGGAGGTAACTATATGAATTCTGTATTGGCTACCCAAGAATGCAAACGAAATGGATATGATGAGTCTATCATGCTGGATTATGTCGGAAATGTCAGTGAAGCGCCGGGGGAAAATATTTTTGTCATACGAAAAAATAAAATATGTACCCCACCTCTCTCAGACTCGGTTCTTGAAGGAATCACTAGAGACACGGCCATTGAAATTGCAAATAACCTTGGTTATGATGTCAGTGAACGTTCCATCAGCCGTGCAGAGTTGTATGCCGCAGATGAAATATTCGTAACGGGGACAGCAGCGGAAATAACATCCATCATAAGCGTTGATAACCAAGTTATTGGTAACGGTTTAGTCGGTACAATCACAAAGCAGATCTCTGACTTTTATGAAAAATTGGTAACATCCGAAATCAGCCAATTCCAGGAATGGCTTACTCCTGTATGGTAACTGCTGTTATACTTGCCGCTTTTGTTTTATAGTATCCTGTATTTGTCATCCTGAATGAATTGCAAATGAGTGAGCATAATTTAAAAATTGCCGTAATTGGGACCGGAGGTTGGGGAAAAAATCATGTACGCGTGTTAAGCGATTTGGGTGTATTGCGCGCAATATGCGATTCAGATGAAAATAGGGCCCTATCTGTTTCAAAAAAACATAAAATAAATTCCTACCTGAATTTGAGGGAATTGTTTGAAAAAGAGCCTGACCTTGATGCCTGTATCGTGTGCACCCCTACCAAAACCCATTTTTCAATTGCACTTGAAATCATAAAACGCAAAATAAATGTCTTTGTTGAAAAACCCTTGTCGTTTTCGTCTGTTGAGTGTGAAGAATTAACTAAATCATCAAAGCATTATGGAGTGGTATTGACTTCCGGTTATATTGAAAGGTTTAATCCCGCAATTCAGGACCTCAAAAAAATCATTGAAGAAAATACCTGTGGAGAGCTGTTAATGATGGAGTTTCACCGTGAAAACAGAATGCCTTTGCACATAAAAGACGTGGGGATAATCTATGATACCTCCGTACATGATATAGACACTGCGTTGTTTATTTTTGATTCTAAACCCACAGTTGTTTTTGCTCGCTCGGGAAAAAGGTTCCATTCTTCTGAGGATTTTGCCACTATCATGTTAGGATTTCACGATCAAAAAGTAGCAATCATTGCCTCCAACTGGATTACTCCAAAAAAAGTTCGGAGATTCAGTGCAGTATGCTCGGAAGGCATCATTACTGGAGATTTCATAACCCAGGAAATAAAAATAGATGACGAGACTAAAACAGTTATCCCACGGAGGCAATTTATGGAGCCATTAACTTTGGAGCTGGAAAACTTTCTCCAGGCTGTGTCGGGTAAAAAAACAAAATTTTTGGTAAGCCCAGAAGATGCTACAGCAGTAACAAAAATCGCAGAGGCAGCCCTTATCTCTAGCAATACCGGAGCACCGGTTTATCTTACATATTGATCCAAATCAACAGTGTTGCAGGTCGTCAACGGTGCGCATTTTTTATATGTGTTCTTTTAAATAAGAATGCGTTGAAATTAGTAGGCTAGCCTCCAAAGTTAACCAACACAAAGCAAAGCAAAGCAAAGCACACCAGACTGATTATCCTGACGGTGATGATGAGTGAATGGATGGAAAAAAGGCATAAAGACATGCCATTTGAATAAATGATGCAAACAAACAGTATTTGTGATTCTGTTTCTAATAGTGGTGATTGTGTGGTGGCGGTGGAGGAAGGATGGAATAGTTGTGAAAATGCAGTTTTTTTGTGTGAATATATATCCTGCAAGGTGTTTGATCGTCGTCGGCATAATGTTGCAGTTCGCAAAAAAAAAACATATTATTTATTGCGTTGTATTGTGCTGATACGTTGGGTTGTGCGTATAGTTGGGAGAGTTCCAAAATTCGCCTTGTTATCTGCCAGGGGACGCATAAACCACAAAAGATGCGGTTGAATTGCTGTGAGATGATATGAGATTGCATTACCAAATAACCAAAAGTTGTATTCTTTAAGGATTGTCAAAATAACTTTCGGTGGCGTTTGCAATTCTTCCACACCACTTGTATATCCGCCTGCCCCCAAATCAACAATTAATATCGTTTAATGTATCGATTTTTATATTGGTAATTCCAGTGATAACAACTATTGGAAAACCATGCGAAACCTGTGATTAATTTTGTCTCTCCTAGCGCAAAAATAGGGGAAAACGTCAAAATATGGCATTTTTCATATGTTGGTGAAAATACGTCTATAGGAAACAATGTCATGATTGGTTCCCTGACTCATGTTGATTATGGCGTTAAAATTGGAAATAACTGCAGAATTGAAGGATTGGTGTACATTCCACCACTGACTGAGATTGGAAACGATGTTTTTATTGGGCCCGGTGCAACATTTACAAATGACCCCTACCCTATGAGTAAAAAAATGACTGGGGTGATTGTTGAAGATGGTGCAATAATTGGAGGACGATCTGTGTTCAAACCCGGGGTGAAAGTTGGTAAAAACAGTGTCATTGCCATGGCTTCTGTGGTTACCAAAGACGTTCCTCCAAATATGGTGGTTATGGGACACCCTGCGCGAGTAAAGTACTCAAGAGAAGAATACGATATTAAAAAAGATAACTGGAACTCTTAACTCCTTGTTTTCCTTGTTGTTGCTGTTGCTGTTCTGCGTCCATATTGCATGCAGAGAGAGGGAGGGAGGGAGGGAGGAAACACAATAGCAGCTAATTTCTGTTTTCCTTGCATTTATTTTTCCACTTGTATTTCCAGGACGCATTTTTGGTTAAATTTCTATTGTGTTGAAGAAAGTGTTTGCCGAAACCACTATTGATTTGGAGTTGCGGTGGTGATTCTTGTCTATTTTTGATACAACTTTTCTATAGTCTTCGCTTGAGCAGGCGATTATTATGTTTGTTATTGTGTTTGGTAAAAAAGTTTCTGCATCCTGTATTTCTACTTCTGCAATGTAGTCCCTTAGTTTTATTTTTAGCGATTCCCTAATTATGGCTTTGTCTCCCCTCAATTCGTTGTTGTCAATAGTCCAGAATATGGTAACCTTTGCTCTGCTAGCTTTTATTTCCCTCTCCTTTAATTGACTTCTTACCTCCTCCACAAGACTTTTTATAAAGCCCTCTATTGACCTTATTGTGCCGTTTACTATGTACCCCAAAGGCGATGAACTTGTTAATGATATGCTTAGAATCCTTAAATCAAACAAACCGTTTACTATTTCGTCAAAGTAGATTGCGTTTATGTTGTTTTGAGATAACTCCGTTCTTATCTCTTTTAGCCTATTGAGTTTTGTGATTTCGATGATGGAAGCCATGTCTGAATATCTGTTTACCACGTTTATTGTATATAGTAACTCTGAAGATGGGATGCTTACTGCCCTCAATTCTTGTTTGTCATACCTGTACATTAGATTTATGGTGCTATTGAAGTAGGCGTCATTCATTTGCTGATGCGATCCTACAATTACCTCGTTTGTTTTGGTTTTGTCTATGGGATTATAGTAATAAAAGACATCGGCTCCTACAGTGAACCCAGATAAATGCTCTATTAGTGATATTATTTCGGTATTTCCGCCCACCCCCAATGGAATGTTAAACACAATTGACGTGTTTTTTTTTAGGTAGGATATGATTTCCTTAAACTTTGAAATTATGTCATTTTTCACCTCGTAATTTGTTTTCCTGATTCTGGGGACAAAAAAAATGATCGGAGCATTGCTTATGGATTTATCAAAAGGCTCCAAATTCAATAGCAGCTCCTCCTCCATTAAAAAAGCAATGTTTGGGTAGTCTTTTACTATTTTGGGGGTCAGCAAAATCCCTAGCCTTGAATTTTCATCAATTATCACTACTTTTGATTGGTTTTGCAGTATTTTTTTTGCTATTTCATATCCTTCAGTGCTTAGCCCGTAGATGACAATATCCTTATTTTGATTTGCATCTGCACCTGATACCACTTTTTCTCTATCCTCCTCCACCACCCTACTTGTTTTCTCTATCCACTTGTCGCCTGTTCTGTTTTGGTTTTTTGGGTTATTGTTTACCCTGTTAGATGCTGCTGCCCCTGCTGCCGTTTTTTCTGAAATCCTTTACCCCACCAATATCTTAAGATTTTTATTTCTTTATTTAGTTTTTGGCTATTGGTTTTTTTTGCAATTTCGTTGTGCGCCAAATGAGGCGAAAGAATTTTTTAACGTTGATTAATTATTCTACTTGTTTTGAGGATCTGGTTTGATATTCTGACTCCTAAGCAAATTATGTTTTTTAAACCTGCAATTGACATTTTGAGAAAACAAAAAAACAATGAGGTTTTGTGCACTTCAAGACAATACAGGGAGGCTAATGAGTTAGCCAAAATAAAGGGGTTAGATCTTTTGATTGTGGGTAGTCATGGTGGAGCCGACCTTTACAACAAGCTTTATGAAAGCACGGCTAGAGTCATGGAACTATCAAAAACAATCCACAGGTTTTCCCCAGACTTGGCAGTTAGTTTTTCATCCCCTGAGGCCTCTAGGGTTTCTTTTGGATTGGGTGTTGATCATCTTGGATTCAATGACTCCCCGCATGCGGAGGCAGTTGCAAGGCTGTCCGTACCCCTTTTAACCAAATTGTTTACACCATCCATAATCCCCTTGACCTCGTGGACAAAATATGGCATTTCGCCAAAACAGATCATTAGGTATGGTGGATTGGACCCTGTTGCCTGGTTGCTTCCACGTGACAGCACTGGTCTTGGCGCTACTTCCAGTAATTTCACCCAATGTGACGATGGTGGTAAAAACACCGGTATTCTTGAAAAACTAAAAACAGATAGATCAAAGAAATCCATCTTAATAAGGCTGGAGGAATCAAAGGCTGCCTATATCGCCAATAAAAAATTGGTTACCCAACCAATAGCTTTAGTGGATTTTGTAGTCAAACATTTCAGTGAAAAATGCAACATCATTATTCTTTGCAGGTATTCCGATCAGATAAGTGAGATATCGGGACGCTATAAAAACAAAGCAACAGTGCTGACAGACGTAGTTGACGGTATAGACATGTTGAAAAACATTGACATTTTTATTGGTGCGGGGGGTACCATGACCGCAGAGTCTGCGCTTTTGGGCAGGCCCACAATCTCTATTGCCCCTGTTCACTTTTACATAGATGATTACCTGAAAAAAACAGGGTTGATAAAGAGGGCCTTCACTGCCTCTCGCCTTGTGTCCCTTGTAAATTTGTTTTTGAATGATAAAGAGCAGTGTGCATTGCTGGAGAAAAAAGCCAGGAGGATGTTGAGCGAGATGGAGGACCCTGTTGATAAACTGGTGTCCTACATATATGCCACCGCTGCTGCTGCTGCCACCAATACCACCACCACCTCTGATGCGTAAAATTATAATGTAGGTAAATTTTATAATAGACTGCCCGGAAAGCCCGGTAGGATGTTAAGTTAAGTTAAGTTAAATTAAATGCCGAGTGTAGCGGACAAGCATAGAGGCCTTTGGAGCCTTTGACCCCAGTTCGAATCTGGGCCGGGCTATTATTTGGCTGCTGCTGTTGCTTTTGATTTTTTCTTGGTTTTTTATGGAATTGTTACATTTTTTATTTAGTTTGGATGGATTTTTTGTAAATATTTTATTAGTTAAGGTCTTACTGTTTCTGGTAAGATTTTTGTTTAGGTGGTTGTGATTGTACGTCTTACTGTATTCAGTAAGGTTGAGGTTGGGAAAAAGGGTTGATAAAAGTGGCATCTCCTTGTCCAACAGGTTGGCCACCTTTTTCCTGATGACGGACCTTAGCTTGTACCCATAGGACTTTGAAACCTTCTTTTGGCCCCGAAGGAACTGAATCTCTGACTTGGAGAGAAGGGGCATGCTTAAGGTAGGGAGGCAAAAAGTATTAAAGGCTTAACCTAGAACATGGAACATCTAGAACATCTGTACCCGTATGCCCATTGCTTTTTTAATATTTTGAGGACTGAGCTTGGGAGTCATAGTTTTTTTTGATATTGTATAATATATGAATATATCATGTTCTATATGTTCTGTATAATAATAAGGTTAAACTAACCTTAGTGACCTAAATACAAGCCCAAATCGGGCCTTGTTAAAGAACACCCCTTAATTGTTCTGGCTTGTTCTGAATGTTCTACCTTAACCCTGCCGGCTTTAATTATTGGAAATGGGCATCTAACACAATGCTCATGTTGTTGGTTGCTAGGTGCCTGTGTGGCCTTGAAACATCACTTGTTTGGTCATTGTGGCGCTTGTCATATGTTGATTAACTTCCCCACAGCGTCATGCTACGACACAAAAAATCAGGGAATCAACAGAATCAGCCTTTGCATATTTAAAAAAATTTGCCATATGTACATACCGCATTGATTTTAAGCAGAGAGGAAAAGGAGAGGCTGGTGATTGAGCTTGCCCATCAGGGAAAAACAACCCGGGAGATCGCCAAGCAGGTGCATATATCCCTCAGAGCCATCGGCAAGATTCTAAGCAAGGTGACGGGTGATGCCGCTGTCGATGAGGAGGCCGAAAAGCAAAGGCGGCTAAAGAAACTCTCGCCATATGCCCAGGCATTTAGGATGTTCAGGGATAAAAGGGATCTGGCAGACGTGGCAATTGAGCTTGACCTTGATACCCCAAAAGTCCTCCATTACTTTGGCGACTACCTGCGGCTGGTGAAAATGGGGAGTTTGGTGGACCTGTATAACGAGTTAAGGGGTGACTTGTCGCCCTTTCTGCATCTTTACAGGCGCACAAAGAAAGAGCGGTTGAGCAGGCAGGACATCGGTGAACTGCTTAAAGCACAGCACCTACTTTCGGACTTGAGGAAAAAGGTGGACCTGTACAACAGCCACATTTGGGGTCTGCATGAGCAGAAGATTGAGCTTGAAAAGGAAGTGGGAAGACTGTCATATGCTTTAAGATAGGCAGAAAGGTTGGCCTGCTGGTGTTGATATAGAGGTACCTCCTCCTTCAGATACGCCAGCCAACATGCCATGTATGAATGAGATTGGCGATGGAGCGCCTTTTTGCTGGAGTTCTCTCTATCGCCACATAAATCTAGAGGACCTTGCAAACAAAAAGGGCATTCACAAGAGTATGGAGCAGGCAGGGGAACTTGGGAATCTTGACCAAACCCTCATTGAGACAGCAGGGGATATCGGTAGGCTAAACTCTACAAAGCCAAACTTGAAAGGGATCTGGAATGAGCTGACAAAAAAGGATAGGCGACTACGACGCCATACTTTTGGAAAGGGGTAGGCAGGCAAGACAATTAAGGGTGCTGCCAAGTTGACGTTTGTCAAGGATGACTATGTGTAATACCATCGAGATTGAATATTGACCTTTCAACTCTTTGTCTATATTCTCCATAGATTGAAATCTTGAATACAGGCAGACCTTTTTGTATCTATGAAATTAAGAGACCTTTCTCTATCTTTACTCCTAATGGCTGTTTTGACATCGTCCGCTGTTACCGCTGCTGCTTCTGTAAACCGTTAAATGTCAACAATGTACTTGCACTCGCACAACCATCTTATGTGAAAGCACCATTTAGATCGAATGTGACAACAACAACTCAATCAAGCAACCAGTCCTCCGTTTCCAGTAATTCAACCAGTACCGGTAGTGAACTGAACAAAAAAATGGCAGACCTTTCAGCTTCCGACAAACCGGAAGATGTAGCCACACTTGCATACATTTGGGGGTACCCGACTCATAACAATGCAAAGAAGTTTTGACTATTTCACAAGTCCCCATACCCAAGCTAAGGGGGTGCTTGGAAGCGGTCCTGCAAATGACATCCACTTTGCACGTGATCTCGTAAATGCTACTTTCAAGGATGTTGTAAGCCCAAACGCCGACACACTGTATGGCATTGCCTGGCTTGACCTAAGGAAAGAGCCAGTTGTTCTCAAGGTTCCGCCAATTTCGGACAGGTATTACACATTTGAGTTTTTGGACGCATACACAAATGACTATGCGTACGTTGGAACACGGGCCACAGGGTCCACCGGCGGCACATACCTCATTGCAGGCCCTGACTGGAACGGGCAGGTCCCCGACGGGATGACAAAGATATGGACCCCCAACAACCTTGCATGGATACTGCAAAGAACCCTTGTGAAGGGACCGCAGGATGTCGCCAATGTTCAGGCAATCCAGGACAAGACAAGCCTGACACCCCTATCAGCCTATCAAGGCAACACAACAACAGCAGCAGCGGCATCAGTCAACGCGTCAACGAGTGGAGTTCCAATCGCACCGCAACCTGCCCTCATACCCTCCACCGGAATCAAAATATATGATGAGATTGGCAAGGCAATGACTGGCAACCCGCTAAACCCGCCCGATCCTGCTTTGGTCGGCAAGCTTGCCGTCATAGGCGTTGGCCCCGGCAAGGTGCCATCAAACGAAGCCAATGACACAATAAAGGCGGCGCTGCAAACGGGCATAACAGAGGGGGAAAGGCTGATAGACGCAAAAGTGGCCAACCTCGGGGAAAAGGTTAACGGATGGCTTGTGAACGCAGCACCTGGTGTATACGGAACAGACTACCTTTTCCGTGCCGCAGTCACCAAACTTGGGTTTGGCGCAAACATAGGACAGGAAGCCCTCTATCCTGCAACATTCACTGATATCCAAGGGCAGCCTCTCACCGGTTCAAACAACTACACAATCCACTTTGATCAGGGACAAACCCCCCCAGTAAACGCATTCTGGTCCATCACAATGTACAACAACAAATCGTTGTTTGTAGACAATCCTATAAACCGCTATGCGATTGGCATGTTCACAGAGGGGTTAAAGAACAACACCGATGGCTCACTTGACCTATATGTGCAGAACAAAAACCCTGGGCCTGAAAGGGAATCAAACTGGCTGCCGGCTCCAGAGGGATCATTCAACCTTATCCTGCGTATGTATCTGCCAGCAGAGCAGGCTCTTGACGGACATGGAGCCCGCCACCAGTGAAGATATCTTCTGGATGAGGCGATGAACCACAGCACAATTTTTTTTATTTGGCAGGTTTTACTGTTCTCAAATTGCCCATCAAGCAATGGTTTTTACTCGATATGTTGCACACAAGGGCAGATAGCATGCTATTAAATTTTCGAGTATCCTTTGTGGTAATAGATTGTTAATGTGTTTAGATGTGCATACATCTAAGCCTAGATTGATGACCTTTGCCGGCTGTTGTGGTTGGTTTTTGTCTCTGGACGGTTGTTCCATCACTACTACCCATGAATACATCCTAGTTTTTGCATCATCTGGCGATGGATGCAAGATGATCTCATTTGTAAAGTTATTGTAATAGTAGATCTTACAGTAAAGTCTCTTTCAGTGTCGGTCCATTAATTCACAATTATGGCATGCCTTGACTCATTGTATCTTTGACTCATAGAAGTAATCAGGAGTATGAAATGGATCCTTTTCACTACTTTCCACTAGATTGTCTTTAAGACAATGATGTTAATTCACATGCCCTTTTTTTCAGCCTGTTGATTTAGCGGAGGTAGCGCCGCTAACTTGCCATTGACCTTGCATTGTTACCTCTCCTGTGTTTCATCTACTTTGGATATGTCGTGAAATATTCACTATATGAATACTATACTATAAGTTTAAATAAAAATATTTGTGATAATGGTTATTGAAGAAACAATCATTTTTGTCAATTAACTTCATGTTTTTATTAATCTTGGGACTTGTTGGCATGCCAGTAATGAGTCATCCATTATCAGATCCATATCAACCAGTTTCTGCTCAACCAGCTGCAGCTGGGGACACGCGACCAAATATCCTGATGATAGTGGGTGATGATTTTGGATATTCCGATATAGGCGCTTTTGGCGGTGAAATTTCAACGCCAAACCTTGACACTTTGGCAAAAGATGGTAAGATCTTGACGAACTATCACACTGTACCGGTCTGCTCTCCTGCTAGAGTAGCACTGCTCACTGGTGTAGACCATCATATTGGCGGGATAGGTTCCATGTATGAATTAATTGCTCAAAATCAGGTAGGTAAGCCTGGCTATGAAACCTGGATAAACAATAGAGTGGTTACAGTTGCGGAGCTGTTGCGTGATGGTGGATATCATACCTATCTCTCTGGCAAGTGGCATCTATCAGGGAATCACTTTGAAAACGGAACCTGGCCATTTAACAGAGGCTTTGAGCAAAGCTTGACATTGCTCAATGGTGCAGCCAACCACTTTAACGGTTATCCCGACTCACCAATTGAAAAAATACAATTCGCAGAAAACGGTAAAGCCATTCCAAGACCGGGCAATCAAACTCTCTATTCCAACAATCTGTACACTGACAAAATGATGGAATTTATCAAAAATTCTACCGATGCAAAGCCATTCTTCGCCTATCTGTCTTTCCAAGTTGCGCATTCACCTTTTCAGTCACCACAGGAGACAATAAGCAAATACGACAAGACATACAGTATAGGATGGGACAAAATAAGGGAACAGAGGTTTGAAAAACAAAAGGAACTTGGATTTTGGAATGCGGATATGAAACTACCCGACAGAATACCACCAAACCAGCCATGGACAGAGCTTATCAGGAGAACAACAATCCTATGCATCCAGAATATTAGCAGTACGGGCCGCCATGATTGAAAACATGGATGAAAATATAGGCAGAATGATACAATTTCTGAAGGACACCGGGCAGTATGACAATACCCTGATTATTTTTGCTTCCGATAACGGCACCAGCGAACCAGGGCCGCTGCTTGGCATCAAATTCAGTTCAATGAGCTCAGGCATGGCTCAGTTTGTTGCTCAAGTTAACCATACACTATCAAATCTGGGTAACGGGACATCCCAGATTAACTACGCCGCGTGGGGTGCTGATCCCTCTGCTTCTCCGCTATCTGGATTCAAGACAAGCGAATATGAAGGGGGCACCAGAGTTCCACTTATATTCAAAGAGCCTGGAGTATCTTCATCCTCAACCTCAACCTCAACTTCAGGCTCGAACATGTCAGATCCAAAAATGATCAAGGCATTTGCCTATGTCACTGACATCACTCCTACCCTTCTGGAATATGCAGGAGTTCAGAGCGCGAATTCATCCTATAATGGACATGAAGTGCATCCAATAATGGGGAAGTCATTAAAAGCACTCTTTAATGGAACTGCAGACAGAGTATATGGAGAAAACGACACAGTGGCAGATGAGATGTTCAACAATTCCGCTGTATACATGGGTGATTGGAAAGCTATAAAGCATGAACCACCCGTGGGTGATGGAAAATGGCAGTTAGTCAATATTACAGAAAATCCCACTGAAACGATTAACGTGGCAGATCAACATCCTGACATAATGAAGAAATTAATATCCGCTTATGATACATACGCAAAAGATGTGGGTGTTGTGATTCCCCGAGGGCAGGCATACTATGAGGCACTAGCGAGTGCATCGCCACCTATTAATCAGTCGCAGATAACCATCACCTCTGCGGATATAGTGCCGGCAAACTTTAGCCAAATAAGATGATGTCCCTACTGCGCCTGCCACCATTTTATGGGCTTTAAATGACTGATAGTTTTCACTGGCGATGATGGTCCAAATCCATCTTGTGATGTAGGGCAAAGAGGGCCAGGGCAGTCTGAGAGACTGACGAACAAATGGGGCAGTTCGTGGGGGCGCCTTTTGTCCATCTATCTTGCCAATGGGTTGGGCTAATGGGAAGCCCTTATGAAATAGCCAAAGTCGTCCTGTTCCTCGCCTCAGACGACAGCAGTTTCATCACAGGCATTGATCTGTTCGCCGATGGGGGTATGGCGCAAATCTAAGGATCTTGACCTTTGGACCAGGCACTTGACCCGGGCTACAGGATAATGTACTCACTACCAGGGAAAGTGACACATGCGCCAGTCACCTGGATTGAAGGCAGGCTGTCTTTCCAAGGGGGCTTGCCTTGCAAGTTTTTGCGGTAGTAATGCAAATTACCACCGCATCGTCGATGTGGCGCATTGCAGAAAGACCAGTCTAACAACCACAACTATTCATAGGTCCAAACCAGGGTGATGGCATATGCTGCCGCCGTGGTGGATGGGTATGCGAACACCAGGTCCAAACATGCTGTGTCAGCCCCGGGAATGTGGCTATGTGAGTGGCAACAGAAAAACACCCCATCCTCAAACGAATGGTTGGCAAATGCTTGCCCGGTGCTCTGTTTTGCGTTATAAGCAATGTCGACATAGTATACTTATGGATAATTCATTATAAGAGGGTGTATAAAAGTACACAACCCCTATACTTATATATAAACATTTTGGCAATGGTTGGGTTCTTTTTTTTGTAAAGCGTGTCGTGCCGCATAGGCATCTCCTGCCCTTGACGCCAGCAATGGTTACGGGACAACCCCAAAGCGGGTTGTCCTCACCTTGGGGTACGTGAAGGGTGCTGCTCACCTGGAAGGGGAGGGATCTGGACCATCCACGTTTGCTTTGGAGATCGATGCCCATGCTTGCCTGGGGTGCTGCATGCCGCGGTCATCCAGAACCCAAGTAGGCAGCAGGAAATATCGTCATGCGCTTGCATGTGGGGAGAGGAGGTTATGGTGACGTTGAACATGAAACACGGATGAGGGAAGTACCATGCTGTTAGCAATAAATTGCTGAAAGGAGGCAGCATCGCCCTCACCATCATGTTTTTCAGTGGCTAAAGAGGACCACAAGGCTATTCCGGATGTCTTGTCATGACCCTGGGCAGCCCATTTTGTTAGCTTTTCTGGCGTGTCAGCACTGGTCAGACAATAATAGAATTCCGGTGTCGCTATATGTCACTGATTCTTTGTCTTCTTCTCTATGTGTTTGTGATGGCTGTTGTTAACTTCAGGCGATAATCTGTCTCCTTCCTTCCCTTCTATGGTCATTGGAAATGAAAAATTATTTGAATCCAATGGATAACGGGCCCGGAGGGATATGATTCAAAAGTGAATGGAATCTAATTGGATAATTCGTGTTTTGAGTAATTTTGATATGGAAATTACAAAAATAACTAATTAATATGGCTCATATGAGATATTTGGTGTTTGTTAAAAAGCATAGTTTTCCTTGTCGCATAAAAGAAAGGTGGGACTGCTGCTCATTCATTTCCCTATTAATAGTTATAAATTATTCTAGGTGTTAATTAAGGATCCAGAGTAAATACCTGTATACGGTGATTGCTCTGGTCTGCCACATACACATTGCCTGTTGACGGATTCACAGCAATGCCCCAAGCTGCGGCAATCTGTCCATCACCAGTGCCAAAAGATCCGAAACTTGTTATAAATGTGCCGCTGCTGTCAAACACCTGGATGCGGTTATTTCCCCGATCTACCACAAACACATTGCCTGTGGAGGGTTCCACTGCAATGCCAGCGGGAAGATTAAACTGCCCATTGCCGGTGCCAAAAGAACCCCACTTGGTGATGAAAGTGCCGCTGCTGTCAAACACCTGGATGCGGTTGTTAATATCATCTGTTACATACACATTGCCTGTGAAGGGGTTTATTGCAACATCAAACGGAAAATTAAATTGGCCATTGCCTGTGCCAGTGGTTCCAAACTTTGTGATGAAGTTGCCGGCGCTGTCAAACACCTGGATGCGGTTGTTGCCGGTGTCCGCCACGTACACGTTGCCTGTTGACGGGTTTATCGCAATGCCATAAGGAAGATTAAACTGCCCATTGCCGGTGCCAAAAGAACCCCACTTGGTGATGAAAGTGCCGCTGCTGTCAAACACCTGTACACGATTATTTTCTGAATCTGTTACATACACGTTGCCTGTGGAGGGGTTTATTGCAATGCCAACAGGTCTATCAAACTGGCCATTGCCGGTGCCAGAGGTTCCAAACTTTGTGATGAAAGTGCCGCTGCTGTCAAACACCTGGATGCGGTTGTTGTCTGAATCTGCCACGTACACGTTGCCTGTGGAGGGGTTTATTGCAATTCCCGACGGGTCATTAAACTGCCCATTGCCGGTGCCAAAAGAACCCCATTTTGACAAAAATACATATTGCTTTGGTATGTAATCGTTTATTGCAACACATTTTTTGTTTTCACCCGGAGAATTTATGCTGCCACTGCAATCTGCACTAAAGTTTTGCACCAGTTTTAACTGTGCAGGTGCATTAGTAGGAATATCTTCAGTGACATTGTAAGTACCAATATTCACCGTTACTGTGGTACCATCCGGGGAACCAGCGAATGAACTTGGATTGGGATTATTATTACCCGTAGTTCCTGTGACATGCATTGTAAAAGCTGATGGTTGTGGACATGTAAAACCAAAAGGACAGAAAACATTTTTTGTGACTAAAAGGGAACCTGTTTTTGGCATAGGTGCTGGTGTTGTGCCATTACCGGCTGTTGTAGACGTAGTAGTTTGTTGAGTGTTGCTGCTGCTTTGGTCATTGAATCCCTCTGCATCATTGTCTTTGCCCACTATCTGCTGTCCCTGGTTGGCCTGCTCACAGTCGTCGCCCCTGTAGCAGAGGTTGTCTTGGTCCATTTCTTGACCTGCGCTCTTTTATGTCTGATTCAGCGATTGCACTTAATTTTGACTTAAGGTCGTTGCCTTTTTCATCTTTGTAATCACCCCTGTCTGCAAATGACTGCATTGGGATAATACTTGTTCCCATAACTAGTAATAATGTGCATGCTGCCATCATCAGCATTTTGTTTGTGTTTTTCATTAATGAAACAACGTACTTTTGTTGGTATAATTGGAATCAGTCACCTTATACGTAAAGTTCCTAATGAAATTGTTGGCCTGTAAAGATTACCGAAATTTCATTATGAAATAAGTTGAGATGATTATTTAATAGAATTTCCCATAATTTTTTAGTCAATCTGTTGAGTTGGAATTTTAGGGCAGGTTAGGGAAACGGTATGAGGAACTTATCTGAATCATGGTTTTTCAAAACCATGTTGGTCTTAATCAAAAACAACATGGAAAAAATAACAAATTATGACTGGTCAACCATCCAGTCACCAAATCACCCATTTCAAATGCCAAAAGGTGCGAAGTGCGGGATTTGAACCCGTGACCCTCGCTCTGAGGGGGCGAAATGCTTGACCGTTTTTGGTAAGGTCAGATTAAGGTTGGGGAATAGAGATGATAACAAGGGAAGTTCCTTGTCCACTAGTTTGGATAGTTTTTTCTTGATGACGGACTTTAACTTGTACTCGTAGGGCTTTGAAACTTTCTTTTGGCCATGCAGAAAGAGGACCTCTGACTTGGAGAGCGGGGACATGGTTAAGGTAGGGGACAAAAAGTATTAAAGGTTAAGCCTTTTGAATCTTTTGTCGTTTAGAGGCATAGGTATAGATTTATTATCCTTTAATGTCGTTCTGTTTTAACCAAAAAATCAGGAATCAGGACTTTTTAAACTAGTTGGTTATCTGTATGGTGTAAAAAGTGAATTTAACCCGAAAGGAAAAGAAGGGCCTTATAATAAAACTGGCAGAGGAGGAAAAAATGCTAGGGATATAGCGCAGGTAGCCCATTGTCTCCCTTAAGGACATTGGAACGGCATTCGGAATACACCCTGGAGGAGATTTGTCCTATCAAGGTAATAATTAATCATAAATTCCATGGCATTCAAACCCTAAGGATGGCAAGAACCTTGTAGATGTTGCAATTTCGCTAAACATAGAAACAGGTCTGGTTTTGGGTGTGTATTCTTACTAACTGCTACTGCTAAACTAGGACAAATTGATGACCATCTGCAAGGAGAGGCAGGGGAGGAATGGAATCTGTCTGCTGGAATATCTCTATGATGGTTATTAAAAAATGAAGGGCTGCCAAAAAAATGACATTACCCGCATTATAAAGATGGCAGGAAAACACCGACCTAAATTGCGAACTTTATTAAGCCGTAGAGGAGGTTGGCAGGCTGAGCTCTGCAAATTCCATCTGGAGCGAGGTTGAGATTGATGGGTTGCAAAAAAAGTTTGACCAGTATGATGCTACGCTGTCTGAAAAAGAAATGAGACTAAATTTTTAGTATAGAAATAAGTATAATAATCATACTATTTTTTTAAGTATAATAAACTCCTAAAACATTTGCAGTATATATTTACCCATTATTAATATGCAATAAAATCATCTATAAGTCACATGAAAAACATATCTTTTTTGTTGATGATGGTGGCAATAACCTCCCTATTAGTTGCAGGAATAACCTCGACGACAATGCAGGCGGATGCATCTAAAAGTGAAAATTCACAAAAGGGAACAAATATCTGTGCTTTTGCAGGTTGCCAACAGTCTAACATAGGACAACAGGCATCAGGCAAACATAATTTCCAATTTGCATTTGACGATCAAAGCACAGATTAATTGCACCCATAAACAGTCATACAAATAGCCTGCAAACCTTATTTTTTTTGGCTTAATAACCCAAATTGTGCTTTATATGTATGTAACAGAACAATATCACATCATTGAAAGGTAAAACAAAAGCTTTTATTTGTTTATGGCATTTTGACTGCCTGTCATTTATTGCTGTGACGGCTGTGAATGCATTCAACCCCCATCTTGAGGTTGTTGCGGTCCCCTTGAAACATGGTTGATATGTTTGGTTCGTGGCCATCTATTTTGAATATCTCATTTTTGAATGCCGTTTGGAAATAGTGCCAGTCGTTACTGATAGGAATATATGCATTTTTTCGGCTATATTTTTTCCACTTTTGAAGAGTGAAGTTTATCCGCAGCATGTCTTGTGCAGCCTACCCATTAGGCTGTCCAGAGCCTTGCATCCTTAATACCAAAAAGATGGACGTTTTCCTTAAGCCTATGACTATGGGGTTGCGGCAGTGGATAGGTATAAAGAATGTTTGTATCTTAATGGTGGAACACATTCGACACATTGGAGCATTCAGTAACGTTCTGCCCACTCAAACGAATAACGTAATTAATGCCTTAAACAATGCACTCTTTCAACAATGCACCAATTTGCTAAAAAGCATCTATAAAAGACATCATAGGTATGTTCTACAACCTGTTTATGTTACTGCTCTGCTTGTCATTTGTGTGTTTG
Organism: uncultured Nitrososphaeraceae archaeon; assembly: GCA_963779615.1. Taxonomy (GTDB): domain Archaea; phylum Thermoproteota; class Nitrososphaeria; order Nitrososphaerales; family Nitrososphaeraceae; genus Nitrosocosmicus. The sequence goes on along the minus strand of CAVZZA010000001.1, from coordinate 182,845 downwards.
TGAAACATAAAAAGAAATTGAAGTATCAAATAGTTCAAATAAATAAAAAAGGTGTTAGCTGTATGGCAATGCTAAGGATATCTGCCTTAAGGGCGCAACCACACTGTTCAAATCCTTTCCCCCTGAGGTCCACACCAAGAGTGTCTGCACATCCCCTGTTCCCTTCTGGCCTCCCCTTAGGTCAGTGAAGCTATGCCCACTGTCAACCGTTAAACCGGCATTCTTGATGTCCTGCGTATATTTGTCTATGCCCTGTGTCGGAACCATCAACACTCCTACTGTGTCTATTCCACCACTCGGCGCAGTGGGTGAGGTTACTGGGGATTGAATGCTTTTGACGGTTATGTTTCCTTTCATTATGACGCCTGGGTCGCCCATTGCCTCATAGTTATAGGTGCCAGGAGTGTTGAATGTGTATGTTTTTGATACCTGGCTTTCTGGTATTATCCCAGGTACTGAATAAAACTGAATTGCCAGTTGCATCCTTTACGTTAACCGTACGCTCATGCCCCACATCGCCACTAAACCATGCTACGGTGGTTCCAGCGTTGATTACTGCATTTGCGGGAACAAATTGCTGTTCAAGGAACCTGGCCTCATCGACTTCATTGGGACCGTGGTGTCCCTCATCAGGTATGAGTATCACAAGGTTCTTTACATTGTTTCCCAATACCATTGTTTTAGTGTTGAAAAGACTCTGCGCATTGATGTTTGGCTGGTTGTTACCGCTACCGCTATTGTTCACTTGCGCAGATACAGTATCTGCACTGGATGAATAATACAAAAATGATGTTATCGCTAAAATGGTAAAAACTAATATTACTTTATCAAAATTTGTCTTCATTGTTTAAAGTTTGAAAATATCGTATATAAGCCTATGGAAAATAATCATTTTGTAATCAAAAAGGCATATAAATAGTAATTACAAAAGGTTGTAAAACACCTTTCATGATCATATAATATAAACGATAAGATGAATTATATGCTGATAAAAAAGTGGAGAACAAATGAGTTTCCAGATCTGTTGATTTCTTTTTTATTTGTTAATTACCGGGCTTCATTTCAGACTTTATGAATATATCGGTATTATCAAATGTCCATTACATTTACAGCGGGTTTGTGTTATGATTATTGTTATAAGGATAGTATCTGTTGTTCCATCAGCAACTTGGGCTATGGTTTACATGAATCTAATTGATGCCAGAATATTATCGACATCAAAGATATTGGTCCTGTTCACTTTGGCTGCTGGTTGAGTTCTTATCGGTTTTAGTTGATTACGAGTAATAAAAACAGCCAATTTTGTTAATTTTTTGCTCTTCAATTCGCACAAAAATTGTTGTATAACTTATTTGTAAACATCGATAAATACCAGTGTAAAGGATGGAAAAAACCAGAGGACCTACTTGAGTTCTCTCTTAACCATGATCTTGCCAAAAGATAAAGGATTTAATACTTTTTTAAAAAACTGTTTTACGATAGTAACTTTAACTTGCATATGTGCTATGATGACAATAAGTCTTAAAGGTGTTCCAATAACCCACAACCAAATCAATAAATTAAATATGCAAATCTGTTAGATATTCACCTAAATATACTCGGTATTATTGTTATGCTGATTTTTATAGGCTAAAAAATTCAAAAAGGGGTTCGAGTATAAGCAGACCTATTTCATATAATGCATAAAAAGGACTATCAATTCATAGTATGAAAAATACAAAAAACCTATTTATTATATCTTTAATAGCATCGTCCCTAATTTTGGGGACAAACATAATCCCAATGCAATCGTATGCGGTCAAGGACAATTCAGATTCGCACGATGAAACCGAAGATTGGGGAGGAGATTTTTCTAAAGATTCAAATTCAAAAGCAAACCAGGATCTGGATCAAGATAACCTCTGCTACAGATCCCCCGAGTGTCAACAGGCCAATGATGCCCAACAGATAGAGGGCAATGATAATGAAGCAACGGGATTCAATGACCAGAGCAAAAACTTTGATATCGAATCAATCCCAACCTCAACAACGGCCGGCTCAGGCGCAGTTGGTCCAGCAGGTCCCGCAGGTCCAGCAGGTCCCCCCAGGTACTGATGGTCAAATGGTATCAATGGTATTGATGGTGAAGATGGTGCCCCCGGTAAAGATGGCACTAATGGTATTGATGGTACTAATGGTGAAGATGGTGCACCAGGTAAAGATGGCGTGATGGCAAATGGTATTGATGGTACTAATGGTGAAGATGGAGCCGATGGTGAAAGAGGTCCACCTGGTCCATCTAACGTAACCGGAAACATTTACACTGTAACAGATGCTACTCCGGGGACCTGTTCAGGAAATAACTGCACTACTACTCCATCCGCAGTTAATTGTGATACTGGGGACACTGCTTTGAGTGGCTCTTATACTACCACTAATGGCCCAAGAGTGACCATCTTCCTACCAGTTGGTGGTGGACCGACAACTCCTCCTACAGGGTGGACAACCACAGCAGTTGCTTCTAATTCTGGCACCACTACTGTAACCACTACTGTGGTGTGTTTTGAAAACGAACCCATAGTCTAACTCCTTTTTTTTATTTTCATAATAATAAAGCCAGAAAAAATTTTTTATAAATCACAAATTCAATTAGATGTTGATCTTTAGTCAAAGTTCTGTTTCATGCTTTTCAATATGTTTTTTACAACATCTTAACAAGGTTTAAGGTTTGAGATCTATCGTTTGAATTTATTGATTTGGAGGATATGTTGTGAAATAGCCAATTTTTTATTCAAATTCCTTTTTATTGTATTTATATTCTTTAGTTATAGATAAAAATAACAGTTATTTTATTTTGATATCTTTTGTTTGCCGGGAATCATTGGTTTTTGAAACATTGTATCTATTCTAAAATAGGATTTTATAGGTCAATAAAAAACTACTGCAAAAATTACTCGGTCCTAAATTTGGTAGTAAAAATAGAATAATAATTAGGTTGTAGAATCACTAATAAAGATACAATAAATATTCACTAGACTATGTCTAGTATTATTGTTATAATTACTTTTTTGCTATGATAAATTGATAGAAACTTGAAGTATTAAAAGACGAATTTCAATTAAATTATTAAATGATCAATAATTAGTATATGAATAATGTCAAAAGTTCATTGATTGTAGTAGCGGCAATAACGTCATTACTAGTTATGGGAACAAGTTTGATTCCCCTCCAATCATATGCTGCTGGTAATGATCAGCCTCATAAAAACTTAAAATCCAAATCTGATAGTCGCACCAACCAGCATCTGGATCAAGATAACTTCTGCTACAGGTCTCCAGGGTGTGTCCAGGGCAACCAAGGCGCTCAAATATCAGGCAATGATAACACCGCAAAAGGGTTTAACGACCAGAGCAGCCAAGGAATAACCGGGAATAACAACCCGAGCAGCCAAGGAATAACCGGGTTGACAGGACTTTCAGGGCTGGCAGGAATACAATAATCCACAATATTCGTTTCATCATTTGCCAATTTGGTTTACAAAAGTATGTGGATTAGGCATAATACGTTACTATAGATGGGGCAAAAACCATATCCTGTATTCAAGGCGCGATTTTTGAATTGAGTATCCCATCCTAATGGCGGATTGAAAATTCAACACTTTTTTATCACTGATCGCGTATAACACATACCACGATTGATTTTAAAAAATTCCTGTTCTTTCAAAATATTATTCCTTGTTTTTTTTAGTAGTGATTTAAATTTCAGGGGTCTTAAAATAAAATAAAATAAAAAATTATTTTTCCAAAGCCGTGTTTATTCTTCTTCCCTACTGCTTATTTCTGTCCAACATTGTTGCCTTTGTTTGTGTACATTGAGGGTTTCTTTAGCTTTATGTTCCTTAATAGGTTTCTCCTTGATGCGCTAACGTTGCTGTCTGTTTTTGAATAAGCATGAGGTACAACCAAAACTCTTTCTATTGATGGGAATTTCGAATTGACAACCTCCTGGATTTGCAGTGAAAGCTCTTCTACCTCTGATATCGACTCCTTTCCGTCTACTGCAACGTGAATTTCAGCCTGATCGACCATTCCAGACGAGCGAAGTAAAACCTCTCTGACGTGGATCTGTTCATCCTTGAATTGTTCGGAAATTATGTTTTTGATTATTTCAGTTAACTTTGGGTTTTGCCATGAGTCTACAAGTATAAGGGATGACCTCTTTAGCGATATGTATGATACGGAAAAGATGTAGAAGGCTATAATCATTCCACCTATTGCATCCATTTGGACAAATCCAAACTGTGTCGAAATCAGTATGCTAAAGAAACCAACAACAGACGCTGAACCGTCCTTTATTGAGTTTCTTGCGTCTGTTTTGAGTGAAAGCAGATTGTACTTGTTTGCAATGGTGCGCATTTGAAATGCCCTGTGCAAGGAAAGAGCGCTTGCTCCAGCTAATATTGCCATAACAATGTACGGATGATTGATCTCATGGGGATGCAACAGTGTTTGGTATGAGTTGTACAGTATGACTACACCGATAACTATCATTCCTATTGCGGCCATCAGGGCTGCAAAACTTTCGACTTTGTGGTACCCAAAGTGAAATTTCCTATCGGCTGGCTTATGGGCAATTCTTAAACCTATCAAGACCATAAAGGAAATCAATGCATCAGATAGGGAATCAATTCCATCTGCGGTTGCCACATTGCTGCCGCTAAAGTAACCGGCAGCTATCTCCACTATTCCAATGCTTATCAAAGTTATGACTGATATTTTTGCAATTTTTTGGCCTGCTATAATACCCTCTTGGACTAAGTTGGTCGGGGGAGATTCAGAATTATTGCCTCCTGTTTTTCTGTTTGATGGCTTGGTAAATACGTTATTTACTTTAGAGGATTTATAATTCTTGTAAAATTTTCTTAATAACTCATCCATAGGATAATTTATAGTTAGTATATGCAGTATGATATTTAATATTTATGCTAGTTGCCATCTACACAAATTAATAGACTTTATGCTTCTAATATTTGCAATATATTTAAGTTTTTAGGCTATTACTTTTATTATTTTAGCCGCCTTCAATAAAAAATATTTTACTTTGGACTATGGTGATGCAAAACCTGGCATTAATGATGACTTGTTTACAATCTAGTTTTCTGAATGGGTTATAATATTTTGGAGTTCTGGGTAATAGTTTTTTCAAAGACACGTAAATCAGATCATATTTTGCTTTTGCATGTCTGTATGACTCTGTAAGGAAAGTTAAGAAAAAGCTATAGTATTCTTTCTTGATGTATTTATTACATATGTCTCAGAGATGGAGGCGAAGAACTATTTAGGGTATATCTATCCCTGCATCTTTAATGCCTTCGTTATTCTTTAAAAAATGCAGCTCTGTAACGGCTTGTTGTAAAAAGCCGTATTGCAGTCGGGGATTTGGATTCAAAATCCAGGCCAGACGGAAAGGTTGTTTTGCAGAAATTTGGATTTCTGGCCATATTATTGATGAAACCTCAATCAAGGCTGGCCATTAACCCTGTCGCATATGGGTAGCCAAAATGGAATTGGAACTACATATTTTTTTTGATGTTCCGCCATCTGAAGAACGAAATATGTTCGCAATGACAGGACACGGGCACTCTTTGTCTGGCATTATTTATGCATATGGCAGACAAGGTTTCAGCCGACCACAGGTGGGGACATGTGGATCCACTACAGGCCTGCATGTCCCTAAAATCAAACTGTAACATTCATTCTTCGTATGACAAAAGTATCTCTATTCGCCTAACCAGTGATCGATTATACAATGGCCAGTCAGTCACAAATGATTGAAAATGGTAGACTAGGCTTAAAAGGTTGAGTTAGGTGACAAAGCAGTTAATGACGCTAAATCAAAGCAAGCTCTGAATATTTGGTTATGATGCATTAATAAATCCAAAATCAATAAAATATTATACCATAAAAATATTCAATAGGGCAACAAATCAGTTTATGGATAACCTTCTAAAAGTTTACTTTTGAAATAAAACGATATCGATTTATATTGCAACTTAAGTTATTTGATAAGGTTTAACTATGCATTATAACTCGGCCTTAAAGAATATGTCTCAAGTGGATGAGGCAGTAAGATATCTTCTTTCACTTCATCTTTTTCCACATTCAGACAGATTAAAATCATGGGATGTAAGCAAAATAATAGATATAATCAATAAAGCAGATAGAAATTCCTTTGTTCTTGATGTAGGCTGTAATTCATCTCCTATTTTATCAATGCTTAAAAGTCTTGGTTTTAAAGAATTATACGGATGTGACCTTTCCCTGAATGACTATGGCAATCCACAATCAGAGATAGATGAAACCAAACAACTCAACTTATCCATTCAAGATCTAGAAAATACAAATTACAGAAATGATATGTTTGACTATATCACATCATTATCTGTTATTGAACATGGCGTTGATATTGAAAATTATTTTAAAGAAATGAATAGAGTATTAAAGAAGGGTGGTATGATTTTAACGTCTACCGATTACTGGTATGATAAAATCCACAATTCAACAAAGGTTTTTTCTTTTAGCAGTGTGCCTGACATTATTTTCAGTAAGGATGAAATAGGTAATATCGTTATGATAGCTGAAAAAAATGGTTTTGAACTTGTTGAACCGATAGATTTTACATGCGAGGATAAGGTTGTACATTGGCCTATTGGACTCGATTTGACTTTCCTATTTTTTGCACTCAGAAAGAAATAGACACTATACTCTTCTGATTTAACAGATGTGTTATCATCTACATGTCTTGTGTCTACATGTATAAAAAAACGAAAATCTGATTTATTTTTTGTATGTTTATTCTTTGGTTTATCTGTGTAGGGCAGATGAAAATAGATAGGCATGTTACCAACAAATAGAATAAATGAACCTTGCAAATGTAAATGGTTTGACTTTCTTATTTTCATTCATTAGATCTCTTGCGTAATTGACCCCTAAACAGCTTTATGATCATCATCGTATCAATCTCATTTCCTTTCTTTGCTCTTGTATGACAGTTTGTCCAAAAAACCATTGCTTTTCAAGTCATTTACCGGCCTAACGGTAAGAGTTTGACGATATTTATGATACGGGGATATTGAAAAGACACGGCAGGCATGGAATCCGGCGATTATCCAAAAGAAAAAATGGCAAGGAACGATCCATGGTGCTGGACGACATTTCAATCTGGATGTTAAAAACAGGCTTCTGATGCTTTTGGTCCACTGTTGCCGTCTTTACATAACCCACACGTTGGCCGGCTTTATGTTTGACTTGGACCAGAGCAACATCTCCAGGGATGTTCAAAAGATTGAGCCGCTGGTAAGAAAATGCGTGCCAATTTTGCAAAAGATGCACAAAACAACCAAAAGGCTAAGAACACCTGAGGAGGTTGAGCAATACTTTCCGGGTTTTATTGCTTTCGTGGATTGTTCAGAGCAGCAGATTAAGACCAAAGAATAAAGAAAGAAGGAAAGTGTGTTACTCAGGAAAGAAAAAGAGACACACCATCAAAAATCAACTTATGGTTAACAACCTTGGCCTTATCATTCACAAAACAAATCAAGATAGGGAATAGACATGACTATGATATCTATAAGAAGATTCATCCTGTCACTCCAAAGCAGGTTGTAAATGTGTTTGGCCTTGGGTATTGCGGTTGAGAAAGTCCTTCCAGAGCAAATGCCGTCTCTACCAAACAAAAAGAAAAGAAACCAAGAATTATCTGTAGAACAAGAAGAGTATAATAATCATGGCCAGGCTAAAAAGAGAATAATAGGGCATACCATTTGCAGGGTGAAAAGTACAGGATAAAACATAACTTGCCTTTTGTTTCTGATCTAAAGTGCTGTTATCTGTTATTTCTCCCCTGATTTCCATTTTTTTGATTGGTTGTTTTACGTGGTGACGGCATTGTGAGGAAAAGAATGAGAAGAATTCCAATAATAAGGGGAGGGTGGATATTTGGCCGTCACATGTTATTTTACCCCACTATCTTTTTTAGTGTGGCTTTGTTACCATTATTCTTTTCAAAACTCAAACCTTGTGTTGTTATCCCATAATGGGATCAGCCGGATTTGAACCGGCGGCCTCCAGCGCCCGAGGCTGGCATCATACCAAGCTAGACTATGATCCCGTAAATTTTAATGATATTATCTAAAGTACGTATTTAAACCATTGATAATATGCTTTTCCTTTCCTTTCCTTTCCTTTTTTTTGAGACTAGATTTTTAATAAACTGACATCCACTTCTTTTACGCAATCTGAGATTAATTTTTCTTTAAAATGCGCGTTTATCTCTTTATCTTTTTTTATTATTCCCTTTTCCATGAGCTTAAAGGTCAGGGCCAAGCCGATTGAAAAAGCTCCTGTTGCTCCGGGTGAGTTGTAATTTAGGATATGCAGTGTGTTGTTGCCGATTAAAAATAACGGGTTCAGCATGAAGTTTCCGTCTTTGTCAATCAAAGTTGAGCGGATACCCGCAGTTCCCCTGGTCACAAAGTCTTTGGATTTTAATGAAGGCAAAAACCTTTTAACTCTGCTTATCATGTGCCTTTTGGATAGGCTGCTTAACATTTCCTTTGACACCAGTTTTATGGTTTCTTTTTTAAATATCATGTTCTTTATCTTTTTTATTTCTGATCCTTTGACAAATTCGTATATTTTGGGAAATGCCTCTTTCAGATTCGTTTTAGTGTCGTATCCGTACTGTGAGAAGACCGGGCAGGCATTTGGCCCTATTTCCCTGTTTCCATTGGACCTTATTATCCAATGGGGATCCAAAAATGGAAATTGTTGGAATTCTGGAACCGAATAAATGCTGTGACTTGTTAAATGCCTGTATTTTTGCGGCGCAACCCAGTATTCCCCTCTAAAATGAAGGTTCTTGTAGTGGCCATGGTGGTTTAAATTCATCATGTTTAGCATATCCAGTGAACTTCCACCGGCAGCATTTATCAGAAATTCACACTTGATTTCGCTTTCGCTGTTGTGTGGTTGGTTTTTGTACTTTACATAAATTTCTCCGTTAGATTCAGGTGTGTGTTTAATTTTGGTCACCTTTGCATTCATCGTGATGTCGACCTTGTTTCTACTGGCGTCAATGGCCAAAGCTCGGGTTATCTCTCCATAGTCTACAGATGCATCCTTGTTACACAACAGGGCGGTTTGGCAGTTCACATTTGGCTCAATTTTTTCAACTTCCTTCTTTTCCAATACCTGGATATCGTTGTTTCCCAATCCGTTGCGTATTCCCCATTCCATGTGCTTGAGTATTGTTTCGTTACCTTTGGTATTGGTTGCCACCTCTATTATGCCATCCTCTTTAAACGAAATTTTTTTTATCATGCAATAAATGCTCCAAAAATCGTATCCATATGACACTGCCTTGGCTAAAACCCTCTTTTTTTCCGGATCATACATAAATGGTGCGTGAACTTTTCCTGTGTTTCTGGAACTGGAGTGAAACCCCGCTTTGTTTTCCTGTTCAATTAAGGTAATTTTTGCGTCGGATAAAGATGAAATCACGTAGGACAGGGTTGTCCCAAGAATTCCTGCTCCAATGATGACAATGCTTGTATTTTTTAAAACCACTTGGTCTTTTTCAGTACCTTTATTTCAGACTCCTGTTAGGGTTACTTTGCCTGTGAACAATGATTGGTTAATTTCATTGATTTCATGGCTTTTGTGTTTTCTTCTCTCAATCACATAGCCGGATTTTGAATGATAGTATATTATCATATCCGTGGGATAAAAAGAGATTATCGAGTGATTGTCAGAATCTGAGGCAAAATGGCGTAGGTGAATGCTTTCCCATTCAAAAAGCTTGTCTATATCTCCATCAAAATGATATTTACTTCCGCAAGTGCATTGAACGTTTCTCCAGCTTTCCTTAATGTTTCTTAGCCATTTGTCATCTCTCTGATCGATTTTTTGGTGCGCGTTTGGCGTGGGTGTTTTTTCATCTGTTTTCGCTTTCTTTGTCACTTGTACATTTTCTTTATCCATCCGTAAGGACACACCTATATATAATAAGTTATTATTTTAAAACTGTTTTCTTATTGGTTGTAAACTTATTGCTGATGGCTGAAAATAATTTCTGATTCTGAGTAATCAAGGCCATTCCAATTGATTTTAAATCCAATGAAAATCAGTAAATCTATATGTACTTTTTCCGGTATTTTTTTAATTGATAAAAACTCGCATGCATCTTTTAAATTCTTTGTTTTCCTGCCCTTTAGCTCATTCAGGGTTTCTTTGATAAATGCCTCCTTAAAAATAAAGTCCTTGACAACAACAAGGTTGTTTAAGTTCAATTTCTTTTCGACTGCGCTTTTAAATTCAACGTTATTCTCCAATATTTCTTTCAAGTCAAAATTTTGAATTGTGCTTTTTGTCTGCCCTGATCTTACACCCTCATTGATATCATTCCATGTGGTCATTGCATCAAATGATTTTTTAAATTCCATTAAAATTCCATCAATTTCTTGTAAAACATTGTCTTTGTCTTTGCCTATCTTCCTTCCAAAATTCAGGTCAATGTATTTTCTTTCAATGTTTTTCAAAAAAGGCATTATTTCCCTAAAGGATATGTACTCGTTTTTATAGGGGATGATTAGCACGTTGCTTTTGTTTTTAATGTTTGCGAAAGGATGGACCCGCTCCTGCTGTTGCTGTTGCTGCTGGTTTGTTTCATAAACGGCCAAATTCTCAAAGTTAATTATTAATATTATGTAAAAGTTGGGATTGTCATAGTTTTCTATTATTTGAGATATTTTGTTTATTTTTCTCTCCAGATACTCTGTGGTCCAAAATCCTATTATCTCCACCAGTACCTTATTTTCGTGTTTAGTTAAAATAAAGTCTGGAATAAACGCGGCTTTGGATTTTGTTATTAGTGGTTCAGGTTCTCTTTCTATCGACCACCCTGTGTTAAACAGCTCGAATTTCTGTGAAAATGTTCTTTCTATGTTACTGTCATATGATATTTGATTATCGAGATCACCACCATCACCATCACCACCATAAACATGATCTGCTTTATCTTTAGAAGAGATCTCGCGTTTGACTGCTGGTTTATCTGTATGGGATAGCCTGGAGTTTTTTTCTATCGTGGTTTCACCTTCGGTTGCCTGATGGTTGTGATGATGGCCTTGTTCCTCCTGCGTTTTTCTAAAACTCTTTGGTGATGTCAAATCTGAGTGTGATTGCTCGGACATTTGGAAGCTGTATATTGCCCTATTTCCGTTGCCTGTGACCCGCAGGATATCTGCTTTAATGCTCCAGTTGTCTGCCTTGAATATTAAGGGTACGAGTTTTGCTATGGCATTGCCATATTTTTCAGTTAGTTTTACCACACTCAATGCGCCCTCTACTGTACAAACTATGTTGTTTGCGTCGTCACCACCGTTTGTACTGCCGGGGTTATTGTCTTTGTCTATTTCAAGCCAATACATTAAACCCAGCCTTTTAACCTCTCTCAAGAGCTTTTTCCATAGCAAGCCGATGCTTTTGCTTGAATTGATTTTAATTTCAATCCTGAGGCAGTTAAAAAGTAAGGTTTGAATGAGTGAAACGTTATAATGGAAAAGCAGTGTTAGGGGATCTGGAGAACTATAGCCGTAAATTATCGTGTTTTCTTCCAAATCCGACCACATTGATTTCATGATTGATTCTGTGCTTGTCCCCAATCTGTCGGACACTATCTTGAGGATCTCGTCTCTTTTTTGATCTGTAATGGCAATGTTGTTTGAGGCAGATTCGTCAAAAACCATTCTCCTTACGCCTGCCGGTGTTAATTTCCCTGCCCACTCTTTTGAAGGGTCAAAGCTTTGAGAATTTGTATTTTTGTCGCTTTCAAATATTGAGCTAAATGTGCATTTCTTTTCTAAAATGGAGCATATCCCCCTTACCAATTTATAGTCTTTCTGTGAATGTTCCAATAGTTTTATCATATAGCCTAGTTTTTCCTTATTGTTCTTGTTTTTGTAACATTCATCAAATATTTCAATGGCTTTAAGAGCTATTTGATACTCTGTACTGTTATTGTTAAGGGAACACAAGATTGGGTGTATTTTGTTGTTTCTGTAGTCTATTTTATACCTTAGTAAATCCGAGGGTATCATTTTTTTAACCTGGATGTCATTGCGCTATTTTAAAAAACTGGTGTGCAATAGTGTGTAAATGTGTGCTTGTGCATATGCATTAGTAAAGCGTTCACTTTTGTCTTGTGTCACTGAATTCCATTTTTTTCCTTAATCCCCTTGTTTCTTTTATTGCTAGTGAATGTCTCACTTGTATCTGATGAAATAATTTCAATTAGCTCAGCTACGTTCTCCCTGTCGTCCTTTGGCCTTAATAACCTTCCCAATCTTTGGACAAACTCTCTTTTGCTCCCTGTGCCGCTTAAGATGATTCCTGTGTTTGCCTCCGGAATATCCGTACCCTCGTCCAAAACCTTGGTAGTGGTTATGATTCTGTATTTTCCATTTTTGAAACTGCCCAATATATCATTTCTTTCTTCATTTTTTGTTTTATGGGTTATCACCGGAATTAAAAACCTGTCTGAAATTGCATACGCTAACTTGGTGTGTATCGTAAAAATGATTATTTTTCTTTCATTCCCATACCCTTTCAATATTTTTTCTAGCTCTATGATTTTTGCCTTGCTGTTTAAAGCCGTTTCTAGGGCTTCTTTTCTGAGCAGCAGACGCTTTTCTTAATTCATTGTTGTTGGATGAGAGAATGATCAGCCTTTCCAGTCTGATTGGGTAAAATATCCTGCATTCCCTCAATATTTTCCTGTATTGGTTAATTTTGCTGTTATACAATGCTATCTCATCAGGTAACATGCTTATTGTCCTTTTTTTCAGCGTAAAATTGGCTAAATAGTTTTTTTCAGCCAGTTCATAAAAGTCTTTTTTGTACGCTATGTCGCCTATCAGTTTAAAAATGATTGAGTGCCTTCCGTCTTCCCTTTCTATTGTTGCTGTTAGGCCCAGTCTGTATGGGGATATAAAATGTTCTCCTATCGAATAATACTTCTCAGATGCCAAATGGTGAACTTCATCAAAAATTAAAAACCTAAACTTATTCCCTAAAAAGGAGGACTTTAAATAAGCCGATTCATATGTTGTTACTGTTACCATTTTTATATCGTCGTACCCTCCACCCAGCATGCCTACCAGGGTTTTATCGCCCAAGGCCTTTCTTAAGGAACTGAACCACTGTTCCATTAAGTTTAGCGTTGGTACTATGATAAGGGTTGACGAATTGATTTCTATGATTGCCTTTATCGCGATTATTGTCTTTCCAGCCCCAGTTGGCAAAATTATGCAACCTTTTTTATTTTGCGACAACCAGCTTTCTAGAGCGTCCTTTTGGTAATCCCTTAAAGCATTGGTGTCGTTAGTTTTGCCTTGAATCGGGCAGTCTATGTAATCTTTAACATTGTCTGTGTAATCCTGATTGTTTTTTTCTAAAAAACAAGTAATGTCCTGATAGTGCCTGGCCAGGGCCCTGTGCTTATCTATTCTGGGATCATAAACCGAATAAGGGGTATTGATATTTCCATCTATTACTATTGTTCCCTTGTCGTATTTTAATTCTATAGGGTGGTTATTTCTTATATGTCTAATAATGTGCGTTATTTTATTTAAGTCTGTTTTTTCTTGTACGCTGTAATGTTTGCGGTGAATGTGTTTGCTGGCCCTGCTCGCATAGTTTTGCTTGATTGGGTGTTGTTGGGCTCGTGATTTGATTTTACTTGTGCAGAATCAGCTATTATTTTTTGAAAGTTAGCCTTCCCCTCTTGAACTGCCTCAAAATTACTGTATTTGTTTGAAAACACTATCCATGCACTAAAAGAAAACGTGTTTTCCTTAGGTGAACAGGGCCATTATGCTATAGATAAAACTAAAATGATGGCTTGCCGAATGGTTAGTGAGTGAAAAATGTCTAGTGAAGAAAGATTGGGTCAATTTTTAGAAGAGAGCAAGGATTGGGAACGAAAACCGACTAACATACCTGGTGTTTTCATATTCAAACTTCCTGAATACCGTGGAAGACCTGCCTCCCTTGCCATAGAAATCAATCCCTTAAATGCTAATGGGACTCCATCAAAAAAAAGAGGCATTGTTATTAAATCGTCAGATGAACTTAATTCAATTTTGGAGATAATTAATAATTCTAAAGTTTTACAACTTGCCAAATCAATGGATGAGGTTAATCCTGAAAGAAAACAATTTGTGAAGAATGAGTCAAGCGAAGTATTTGAAATATAGACAGGTACATTCATAGTTCATTTTCAGTGTTTTATCTATAAATTTGGTTCAGTCATATTTTAGCCATCCATTATTAAAGGAACGTGCTCTTTTATATAGACAGTATCAAAACACCGTATTACAAAAAACTCTGTATAAAAACTCTTTGATTGTTGTTCCAACATCGCTAGGGAAAACCGTCATCACCTTGTTGGTTTGTATCGATGTTTTGCTTAACTGGAAGAATTCCAAAGTCTTGATTCTTGCCCCCACCCGTCCCCTTGTGCACCAACACCTTGAATTATTCAGACGCTTTACCCTAATGGGAAATGCATGTTTTGCCTTGACTGGAAAAATATCCCCTGAAATTCGTAAAACAATTTGGAAATCAAGATCCATTAGGATATACTTTGCTACACCTGAACTTGTGAGAAATGACCTTGACAACAACCTTGTAAAAAAAGAAGAGTTTTATTTGGTAGTTTTTGACGAGGCTCATAGGGCTGTTAAGGATTATAGCTATACATCCATCTCAAAAATGTTTACAAGCAACAACGGCGATTCCAATAAAATTCCAATGTTCCTTGCACTATCCGCAAGCCCTGGATCAAACATGGAAAAAATCAAGGAGATATGTTCTAACCTTTGTATGGAGCAAATTGTTGTAAAGTCTGAAGACGATGAGGATGTTCTGCCTTATGTGTATAATGTTAATGTAACGCATAGGCGAATTGATTTGGATGAAAAGCATAAAGAAATCTCCAACATTCTCCAGTCTTTAATCGATGAAAAAATAAACTGGTTGATTGACAACAACTTCATAAAGAGGAAAAAGGTTGAGAACGTTTATAGAAAAGATCTGTTAAGCCTGGGAGACCACCTTAAATCATCATTAGCAGATTCAGACAACAAAAATTTTTTTCTGTATGCTGCCTTAAAGTATCAGTCCATGTCAATGACCTTGCTCTATTGCCGTGATTTGATAGAGTCCCAGGGAAGTTTCTCTTTAAAGAAGTTTTTTGATAAATATGGGGATGATGATATTGCTCCAACCAAAACCCATCGGGAATTGCTCTCTGATCCTCGCATACAGAAAGTTATTGAAATGTTGAAAAGTGACAGTATGTTTTCCCATCCCAAACTTCAAGAAGTGCTGTCAATCGTTAGGGATTTTCTTTTTATGAATACCGCAACCAATACAGGTGTTCTAAAAATTGACCATGCGATTGATGCGCCTGAAAACAATCCTGATGACGTTTCTATGCCGAGGGTGTCGGCGGGTTTAAACCAAAAGAAGATTCTCATCTTCGCTCAATATCGGGATACCCTTGAGGAAATAACAAATCTTTTAAATGAAAACGGGATTCCATCTAAGGGTTTCTATGGTCAATCAAATAAAAAAAACCAGAAAGGAATCAATCAGGATAAACAGTTATCCATTCTCGGGGATTTTAAAAAAGGCATTTTTCCTGTCCTTGTTGCCACATCTGTAGCTGAAGAAGGCCTTGATATCCCCAATGTGGACCTTGTTGTCTTCTACGAGCCTGTTCCAAGTGAAATTAGGTTTATTCAAAGGAAGGGAAGAACCGGTAGATTTTCAGATGGAAGCGTTGTAGTTCTGGTTGCCAATGACTCTATAGACTCCAAATACCTGGAGATCGCCCATAAAAAAATTGTTAGAATGAAGTCTGTTTTAAAAAATATTGATATGATTCTAAATCCCGTTACTAAAAGGCCATTTAGCGTCCCTGAAAAAATGAAGGTGCCTGAAATAAAATTTAATCCATACAGTGGTGATGATAACGATGGTGATGATAACGATGATTACTTTAATCCTGTTATGGATTCAATATCTTCCAATTCCGCTAGGAAGGTTAAGCACTTCTTAAGGAAACTTTCCTACCAAAAAAAAGATGCCGGTAATAGCCAACCTTCTTCTGTGAACAATGATTTGGAACATTTGTATGATGTGTCATTGGCCTTGGATGGCCGAAAGATTGTCGAAAAAGCGCAAAGACAAATTCATGATTTGCTGGCAAAATCCGGAAAAAATGGTTTAGAAATATCCTACCTGCAAGACATAATAAAATATGACAGTGATGTAATAGGCAAGGCAGTAAAAAATTTAGAAAAACTAAAGAGAATAGTTTGGATAAACAAAAAAACCATTTCCTTGATGGATTCAATTAAATTTATACCCGGAAAAAGATATTCTGTTTTTGTAGAAAACATGTTGTCTGGAAAAGCGGTTGTTATCGTAAATGAAAAATGGTATGCCTCTCTGAATTATTTTGATTATGCTGGGCCCAGAGCATTGTTAAAAAAAGGTAACACATTCGATATTATCGGGGAACTTTATAAAAAAAACGGAATCCTTTGCCTAGCAGTAAAAAAAACTATGTGATTAAATACAGTGTTTTATTGGCTGACCACGAACATTTTTTAATTTATTGGGATCGACACCGATAAATCAGGATTTGAAGCGAAGCGAAGCGATATAAAATCAGGAATCGACAAATCGTCCCAAAAGTGGTATTGCTATCGATACGGCAATAACTAAACCGTGTTTACTGTGATTTCATATGGTGGTAATGGTCATATGCCGCCGACCCAAGGAGGCATGTTGTTTTTCTTGTGTGTTTGTGTTACAATTGGAGATAACAAACTATAATTGATTGAACTGGCCATTTTATTAAGTGTCCCCCACAATGGATATGTGATGTAATGCCGGATCCTTCACGATTATTTTAAAAATATATGTACAGGAACAATACATTATTCCACAAAATCGTTAACTTCCAGGGTATCAAAGTCAGTCCAAATGTTGTAGCCTGTAAACACAAATACCTGAAAATGCAGGTGTGGGACATACGTGTAGCCTGTCATACCCACCCTTGCTATCTCCTGGCCCGCATGCACATGTTGGCCTACCCTTACCTTTGAGCTGTGGTATTCGAGGTGATCATATCGTGTATGCTCTCCATATAGATGCATAATTGAAATAAAGTTGGTGTACTCCCAGTATGATGGAGCAGGCCCTCCAACTTTCGAATCATCTTTGACAAAGGTAACTACCCCATCTGCCGCGGCAAGGACGGGGGTGTTTTTTGGAACGATCAGGTCAACTGCATTTCTAAGCTTGCCAACATGTGCAGGCGAAGAAGTTTTGTCTATTCCGTGCAGCAGGTGTTTTGGTACAGGGATTCTGTATTTGTTGAAAGTACTCATTCTAAAAATACTATTCTCTTTTTTTTAGGTAATATGTAGTTTAGCGTGTGTTCAAAAAGGCGTGTTCAATCAATTTGCATGAATGTTTTTGTGCGGATTAGACTCAAATAGAGTCTTTACCACACAAGTTTAATATCTCTAATAAATACTATGTTCATGTTATTTGTTTAATGACTTGTAACAAGAACATAAAAATAAGTTTTGTAATTGCGGTTGTTTTCTCAATTGCTGCCGTGATGGGGGTTGTCAATTTTTCCAATCATGTGGCATTTGGACAAGGAGAAAAATTCGTGGCAAAACTCATAGGAAATGAAGAAGTTCCTCCATCAAATTCAAAAGCGACAGGTCAGGCTGAATTCGATGCATCTGGAAAAGATGGCATGGATTATAAAGTCAGTGCTACAAATATACAAAATGTTACTGAAGGGCATATACACATTGGCAAAAAAGGTGAAAACGGGCCGATAGTTTTCACGCTGTTTAGAGCTAACGCTCCTGTGAACCAATTGTCAGAAAACGAAACTATTACCTCAAGTGAATTTGTAGGGCAGTTAAAAGACAAACCACTATCTGATTTGATATCTCTTATGAATAATGGGAGCGCATATGCAAATATTCATACACAACAAAACCCAAATGGGGAAATCCGCGGACAAATAATGGTTACCAAATAGTATGAAAACAAGAGTGCCGATTTAAGATCATCCATAAGCCCTTTCTTTTTTTTGGCTCTGTCAACTCCGCCATATTTCTCCAATGCTAAAGCATTGTTAAAGGCCGTCAGATGAGTTGGTTAAAACAAAACTTGTTTTTCTACATAAACTAAAATTCACCAAAACTTGTGCCATGCCCATGAAAAAAACCAATTTAACAAGCAAGGTCAAATTCGTCTTTAGAATTTTGATGTGCGGTTTTTTTTGGACATGTGCTTCCTTTATGGCTTGATTTTGAAAAACTACCTAGATGAAATATTAAATTAACTGGATTTACCTTATTACATAATTTCTCCATTAGCAGTAAAATTTCAGCTTACTTGTTTTGGTTTTATAAAGTCAATACCGTTTTTAATAAAATCAGTGCCTTAACGTAGTGGTTGTGCACCCGTATCTATTAAAAAAGATAATGGGAGCAAAAATGCCATTGCATAAAGCTAAAGACCTGCTCCAATACCCTATTCTTGCTTTAGGTGTTTTTTTTTGATTGTGTCTCTTTATGATATGATTTGGAGATTATAGTCTAATTCAATACATTTAGACACGTGTCCGCAGCTAGGACAGACTTTCAAGATTTGAAAAATGCCTGTGAAATATGTGTTGTTCATCCAATCTGTATAGGTTTGAAATATGGTTAAAATCGCATTGTTTGCATTTTATCATAAGGGTCATAGTATAACATAAGGCTGCATACTACTTTAGTCTT
Organism: uncultured Nitrososphaeraceae archaeon; assembly: GCA_963779615.1. Classification (GTDB taxonomy): domain Archaea; phylum Thermoproteota; class Nitrososphaeria; order Nitrososphaerales; family Nitrososphaeraceae; genus Nitrosocosmicus. Next base: position 163,926 of record CAVZZA010000001.1, on the reverse strand, counting down.
TGTTATTCAGCTGATAGGAAAAACTTGGTCAATCGCATAAACTGTCTAATTTGTGTCATCATATGCTACTATGGGTGAACCTGTACCGTTAAAATTCAAATGTCATGGTTGAAATAGATGTAAAGGCGATTTTTGGTCAGTTGCTCCCGGGGGGGGGGGTTATGTCAATGAATCCAGTCGCGAAGGAAGGGGTAATTTACAAATGTTGCAAAAGACAGCACATGTCCTTTATTTTCTGTGATTAATGACGTTTATTGGTATGCTCAATACTGGTTGGTTAAAGGCACCATGAGAATCAATTAATATTTTGTAATCTTTTTGGTCAGGGTATTTCTGCAATCATTCGTAATTAGATCTATTTGACATAACGGCAACATAATTAAAACATAATAAACTATGAAGGCTATTGTCCTGCTCCTTCATTCATCACCTGTTTGTTTCTTGACTTGAACAAAATAAGACTTGACATTGGGCCTTGAGAGATAGTATAAACCAATTGCATCTTTACCCATTATGTATAGCAGTGGAATAAGGCCGTATATTCCAAATATCTGAAGTGAAAAAGGAAAAGGTGCAACGGTTTGCATACCGATCATTCCGGCCACAACAAGGAAAATTTCAATATATATCAATACTATTGTTGTGTTCCGAGCACTGTTCTTTCCTTTCCAAAGGCCAAAACCTAATATGATGGAAGCAATGGCAAACGGTGTTCCAACTGCAAATAGTATAAAGCCAAACACCCACCAATCCCCGAATAACCAAAAGCTGGATACGGATACGACCTCAAATGCAATGCCATACAGTATCATTACAATGGATAAAAAGGAAATTCCCTTTGGTCTTTTGTTATTCAATAAATTCTAGATTGAATTTCGACTGTATATAATTCCTATTTAAAAAACAACAAAAAGCGTTTTACCTATTGCAAAAAAATTGATGAACATCGCCCCACCCGCCACAACATGCATTGATGACAAATGGGTTTAGTTCAACCTTTTGAGGCTCGGCTACTGTTTATCCTTTTAATTCACTGTTGCTTAAACCGCAATCTTTGCATTTGATAGTTATTGTCCTCTCGGATTCTTTTTCTTTTATCATTTCGCCACCACAACATGCACATTTCATGTACAACATGGATAGATATGCCATTCTATAAATAACAACGGAATTCTCTGACCTCTTTTTATATTGCAGTTGATGATGACCAAATATCTCATTTGATTAACTGTTCCTGCAACAATACATTAAATCATTATTTTTTGTTTTGAAAAATGTTATTTTTTTTTAATGTTTTTTGAAATGCTTGCATGAGATTAATTGATACACGGTGTTCTGTTTTGTGATTGTTGATTGTTGTTTTTTGCACATGTCACTTTTTGCAAATGATTGATCAATTGGCTATGTTTATAAAAAACAGTCCAGTTACCGTGCTATGTGTTGTCAAATAGTCGATAAAACAAGGGACTTTTAGTTATGCAAAAAAAGGAAGCTAATGATTTTGATGGATTGGCATTGTTGGTTGGATAAAGTTACCAATGAGGCTTGATACCCTGGATAATCGTTCCAATAAATCAATTGGGTATTTGGTAGTGATAGAAAAACCCGTTATCATGCCTTCACCCCATTAATGTTGTTGTCATTGTTGTCATTGTCTCACTTTTGAGGTTGTGATTCTGATTGCAAAATGCTTGAGGTCCTCAATATGGTATTTTCTTCCCCTAAGGCAAATGGGGAAAAAGATTTGGGGATTGTCGCATTGTTAGTTTTTGCTGCTACCGACACCGAGTATCCGATAGCATTGTATATAGGGACTTCCTATTTTTTGTGTTAATGGGGCCTGTTGACTTGAGGATGATTTCCCAATTTAGTTTAACCCCGCCCCTGAAAACTCCAAGTCAATTGCAGGCTGTGTTGTGATGTTGTGTTCAACTACCCAATTGTGCATTCAAGGTCAACAAAATATGTTTTTTAATTACAAAATCCGCCATTTTCTAAAGTTAACGTTCGTTATTGTAATTATGGTTTTTAAAGTTTAGTAAATGTAGATTTTTATAAAATGAGTGAAAATGTATATATATATAAATATAGATGTTTAAGATGTTTAAAGGTAGATGAAAAACAGAAAATTCATCATAGTTGGTTTGATATTATCGGTAATTGGATTTTCAGGCGGTATATATGCAGGAAATATTGTAATAGACAGTGTTATAAAAAGTGCAGAACAATCTAAATCATACAGCGCACTGGCTGCAAATGGAACTCCACCTGCAACTGCTCAGATGGTGGTAGCAGAGGAAGTTTCTATTTTCGTCGGAATCTTAGGATTTGGATTATTGACTCACGGCCTTGTTAACAGGTCAGACGAGAAAGTAGCACCAATGCAATCAAAAAGCTACACATAGGCATATGCATTTATACGCAAAAACTGAACAGGAATTTTTTCACTTTTACTTCCCCAACCTTTTTTATATCAAAAAATCGATGGGTTTATATCAAAAAACAAGGAACTTGGATGGATACAAACGGCATTAAACACCGTTTGATACCAGTGTTTAAATAGCATGGTGTATAACATAGAGTAATGTCAAAGAAAAACGAAAGTCAAGAAAGTTATTCATACACTAACACTAACAACTTCAACAACAATGCACAAGGTTTCAAAGAATCTGTCAACAGGTCACTTGACGAGGCCAAAGACAACATCAGAAAATCATTGGATGAATCAAAAAACCAGATTCCCCGAATCAACAACATTGTGAACAGCTATCAGGAACAATCACTCCAAACCGCAAAAGAGGTTTCAGAGGAGTACATCGACTCACAAAAAGAGATCATCAGCTCACTCCAATCAGCATGGGCCCCATACAGCGAAAGCTTTAACGGGTTAGTAACAAGGTTCTCATCCCCTGACGCAGCAACCAAAGCATACGCAAGGTTTGTCAGCAATGTAGCAGACAACACCGTATCCGCAATCAGACTCACAAACAACATCATATTCTCAAACCTGGACTCATGGAAAACAGTGTTTCAACAGGCAAAGGACAACTCAAAACACCTGTCCAACCTGAGCGTTAACACGGCAAAAACATTTGAGCAAAACTCCAAAGAGCTTACAGCAGCAGTACGGGATGCTAACAGAAACAACTCAAACGTTAATGCATCAAACACCTATTCTACAAGCTCAAACTCAACAAAACAATAGTAAAATAAACCAACCCCCTCTTTATTTTCAGGACAAGGAAAAACAGGCAATCACCTGTTATCCTTCCTAACCATTTTTTAAAAAATTTTAATCCATGTTTAACTTGCCACGGATTTTTTATCCCACTATTTTTCCCATCACTGGCGCATCATCCTTCATTGTGCCTTATCATTATTATGGTATAAAAAAATGAATATGCTGCTTTAACGGATTTATTGCTGGTGAACAGTGCCTCTTGTTTTACAAAATGATGTAGTTGCTTGAGGTGTGTTATTGTATGGTTGGCACTGTTGTTGTCGTTGATGGTGGAGGTGTTGATGAATTTGCTGCTGCTGCTGCTGACTCTACTTTCCAACATTTGCCTGTTTCATCGTAGTCACGTTTTTCATATCCTGGAGGGCATGGCTTGTTCGGAAAACAATTCCCATCGCCATTCATGTTGAATCCTGAAGGGCATTTTCCATCCTCACCAGGTGCGCATTGTGGCAGGCTAGGTTCCAACAGACATTCGTCATCGGGTAACGATGTTGTTGTTTGTGCCATGGCCTTATCTGGGACAAGAATAATAGATATAGAATATGTCAAGGAGCCTAATATTATCATCATCAAAGAAATTGGTATGCACGGATTTCTCTTTTGCATTTACATACCTGGTTATTTTGTGCTGGCTTTTAAAGATGTATTAAAGGCTGTTGTTGAGTATGTCCAAAAGTAGCTTGTTTGCCAAAAACAACGAAATAAAGCAACATGTGCAGCAATTGAAAATAATTTAACAATGGCGAAGCGGTTGCTTCATTTTTCAAGTTTGATATATAATCTGCTTTTTCTTCTACTGTTTTAAGTCGAACAGAGCATCGACGCTCAGAGAGGATTATTTTGATTGCAGAAAAAATTGATTTTATTGCATCTTTTTTATTACAAACTAATTGAATTTTTAGCATATTAAAAAATACGTCCATGTTTTTACAAAAAAACAATTAAGAATATAAGAAAGGGGTGCAAATAAATTTTATGAATTTTTTAAAGTATTTGTCCTTGTTATTGTCATTAATGTTTGCAACATTCATGAATTTTTTGGGGTATTTGTCCTTTTTACTGGCTTTGATGTTTGCAATGATTTTCATAATTTGCATGGTTTTTCAGCAAGTAGCTGCTTATCATGATATATTGGGAAAAGCAAGAAAATTTAGCAAAAAATCAACAATTAGGGACATACAATAGACTTGAATTGATTGTTTTTGCCCCGTTTTTTGAATCCTGCTTGTGAAATTTTACCCAATATTCACATACAAATCCCTCCCCTCCATCTAAAAATTCAAAGACTATCACAAGCTGTTAACTTGAGAGATGGTTTCTTGTTATGATGATATGCCATACATGGTTCAACCAATTCTTTGCATGTTTTGGCTTTCATTTTCCTTTCACTGTTTCAAAGGTGATGGTTTCTGTATTGCCTCCTTCCATCCTGTTTAAGGCTCGCATAGTGTTTCACTTATCCTAAAGATAGTGAGTGGCTACTTTCTCAACATACGTTTTTAACCGTTATCAATCAGTATAAATATTCTATTTACTCATGGCGTCCTCATATCCGTCTTGAATTAATTTGTTTATTGTTTCAGACGTAAAGTCGGCCATTTTTCCTGAGATGGAATCACTATCGTCTTTGCGTTGTATTTGGATTACCCTAACTATTTTAAAGGTGTTCTTGATCATATCGATATTTTTCTTGGACTCTTCCGTATTGAATCGTCTTGGTGTGGATTCGTCTAGTATTCCGTTAATTTTCTCTTTTATCAATTCGTCATTGTCCCCAACGCTGATCAATCTTTCAATTAGATTCACATAACCTGTTAGCAGTTCATCTGTTTTTTGATCATATCCCCCACTAAGTTTTATGTCAATATGCCTGCCTCTAACCCCGTCAAAATCTTCAGGGGCGCTATTACTGCTATCGGTTTTCTTGGGGCTCAATAAGTTTACTATGTACAGCTCTAAATCTGGAATCCTTTGACCATGATCTTGGGAATTACCGTATTCATTTATTTCCTCCATTGTGTTTCTCGTGTTTCTTCTGAAGGCATTCTCAAGATTTTGAGAGCCTATCCTTTTTTCCCAGAACTTTTTGTGAGCTTCTAATAGTTCCCTGATTGGAGTATTGCTCAATAGCCCCCCGTCCCAGAACTTTCTACCGTCAATGTCTTCAAAAGCATAGACTTCAGGTAGGGTTGAACTTGCCATTACGTGTTTGATACCAACGCCTTCGTTGTATTTTACAATAATAGGTTTTTCTGACAACGGATCACCATATTGTGACTCCCTCTTTCCTTGCTCACTCTCATAGCTGTCAAATGTTACTGTTGTTCCTTCTGCTGAATCAACACTGATTACAAGGAACCTTGGTTCTCCTTTTTCAAAGCTAGTTGCGATAGGGAGTTTGGCAAATTTTTCTATACTTTCCCTTAATGGTTGATTATCATAAACACGCCATTGATTTTGAATATCGAAAAACCTGGTGTCTTGTTTGGGAGGATCTATTGGTTTGAATACCTTTTCAACACCGGATCTGGTAAATTCTTTTACTGAATAGTATCTTCTGGCTGCTTCTTCTGATGCAGCAGTAGGCACTCCATATTCGGATGCTGCTTTCCATAGCGTTAACTCTTTTGATATGCTTGGTGGGGTGGGTGTTGACAAATGCTTCCAAAATGACTCTAGTTTTTCGGCAGAACCTTTCCAGGTCTTGTTTTCAAGAAAAGAACTAACAAGAATTGCGCCATTTATGGCTCCTATGGAAGTCCCTGCAATGATGTCAAAAAAGGGAATGTTATTGTCATCATTATCATTACCTTCATTTTGGTTTCTTGAAATGTTTTCATAAAGTGACTTGAAAGCGCCAGCCTGGTAAGCACCAAGTGCTCCGCCCCCCTGCAATACTAGAGCCCTTTGAACTTTGGGAACAGGTGATTTGTGCAGGTTTGACATGTATCTGTATAACACCTGTCTGCCTAGGATTTGACCTGTCTTCCAGGATCATTTAACCTCTCTTCATCTGTATTCTTTGAGATCAAGTTTATATTGTTATTGTTCCTTTCTTTTCTACTGTCCAACTTGCTGATTCTTGCGCTTGTGGATTCTTTATTTTTTCTATGAATGACATATTTTGAAAAAAGATACATTTCGTCCTTAAACCCTGTGTATTTCCAGTAGTATTTGTTAACAACAGTTGATATGGCAAACCAGGCAGCACTGTTTACCAACAAAGAAAATAAAAATCCATAATAATATGTAATAGCAATACCCGTTATTGTGCCTCCGATAAGATAGGGCACTTGGCGTTTTAGTGTAGATTTTAATAATGTTTCCAAAAAAGTTCCTACTTGTTATTACAGAACATACTTTATACATATGTATAAATAAAATCAACGCAATTTTGCAGGCGTTGAATCAGTCAACTACAGTTCTTTGGAGTATATGTATATGCTATGTTTATATTTGTTAATATAAAATTACTGGTCAAATATTGTAACAAGCATAAAATAGTTGTAATTTAATCCTTCCATAGAATTGTTTAAGCTGAACAGACACTAGTAGCGTTCATTTTCCTAAAATCCGGAAAACTGCCTTTCTCTATTATAGAGGAATGGGTTATATCTTTAAAAAAGTTTATGATGTTTCTAATTGCGGTTAAATTGGTGATAGTTTCCAGTAATTAGTATAAGTTCTATAAATAAGGTAAATTCACTGTCATGCAATTTAGGCCAGTTATACTTTATTTCTTTTACTATAAATAGGACATTAATAAATACTTTGATCAACCAACCGGCTCTGTTAACTTAAGAAAAAGCTATAGTCGCGATTATGCCATAAACAGTATTGACATACAGAAGGCAGAGAACCAAACCGAAAGATGTTGCCTATTCCCTATATCTTTACTTCCTGGGTCTCTCTTGTAGAAGCACCGCAAAGGCGTTGAAGCGATTTGTGAAAAGGAGCCATATGTATCAGTCTGGAAATGGATTCAAAAATACAAGCCAAAGAGGCTATCAACCAGGAGAAAAAAGATTAATGGATACATTGTTGACGAAACCCAGATTAAGGTTGGCTCCCAATGCATATGGCTTTGGGTTGCAATTGAGCCAAAACACAGGGAAATTCTTCAGATTGATGTGTCAGTTGAAAGAGCAATGCTAGTTGCCGAGAGATTTATTGCGTCTCTGGTAGATAGGTATGGAAAACATCCAGTTTCCACCGATGGGGGAACTTGGTATCCGCAAGCATGCAGGTTCCTGAAACTGAAACATCATTTGCATTCCCCTTTTGAGAAAAGCTTGATAGAAAGGGCGATGCAGTACATCAAGGACAGGACAGAAGGATTTGATGACTACTTTCCATGCCGAAAAAAGAAATGCAAACTAAAGCATGTAAAACAATGGTTGAATCTGTTTGCTTATTACCACAATAGCGGAATAATCTCTTAAGTTAACAGAGCCAACCAACCAATTTAATATGTTTTTATCAGTTAAACGAATCCCGCATCCACTACCTCCAGCAGACAAACCTAATCCAAAAGCAGCTCAAGCGTTACAGGAAGGCCTTGGAGGTCAATTCGGTGAAATGAGGACAATGATGCAATACTTCTTTCAAAATATGAACTTTAGGGGTGATGCTAAACCCTATCAAGATTTGCTCAGGAGTATAGCAACTGAGGAAATGGCCCATGTTGAACAAATTACAAATACAATTAATATTCTACTAGAAGGCGCTTCTGAGAATTCGAGTGAGCCAGATGAATTGCCTTTATCTGTTGCACTTGATTCCCCCAACATACATCACTTTTTAGTTGCAGGTCAGAGTGCCAGGCCAGTCGATGCGGCAGGAAACCCGTGGTCAGCTACCTATGTTTATGACAGTGGAAATCTTGTCCTAAATATGATTTATAATTTAATGTTGGAATGCACTGGTAGGCTACAAAAGTGTAGGTTATATCAGATGAGCAACGACAAAGCATTCAGGTCAACAGTATCTTATTTAATTGTGAGGGATCTTGTTCATGAAAAAGTATTTGCAAAGGCACTGGAAACCTTGGGCGTTGATTGGGGTAAATCATTACCCGTTCCTAGATTTGATACCTCAAAAATGCCCGAAGTAAGGGATTTAGAGGGGAAGAATTTGCACAATCAAATGTGGACGTTTACAAACAAGGGCGAAACATCCCTGCTTGATAAAATCTTTAAAGGTGAATCGCCATTTGACGATGGGGGAACACTAGAGGTAATTGAAGGATTTCCTAAAGGAGTGGACGTACCTAGCCTACCAGATGCTCCTCAAGAATTTTCCTCCGGACTTGATTCTGAATTGATGGCATTAACCAAAAAACTGCACAATTCAAATCAAAAAGGAATATAGGAAATATTCAATATTCGTTAATTGTTCTGCCATGACACCATATTTGCCCAAAATTTAAAGGGATGCAAAAATGCTTAGAACAAGACAAAACGGTAAAAGAAAGCAATTGGCTGTCTTGTCATGACGGGACAGAAAAGAATATGCAAAACAGCTTGATTAGGGATAATGATCCATATTTTAGATGGCGTTTTCTAAAATTATGGTTTTTTTATCGGCAAGTTTTTGTAAAACTGTTTTAATGTGATTGTTTGTTTTAATTTTAAAAAAGTTTGGGACTGGCCTCGAAAATTGTATTTGTTGTTTGGCCAAATGTTCCTGGTAATGCTCAGACTGGGGTAGGGTTAGAAGTAGGTGTCAATGTTCCAGTGGCTTGAACTAACCTCCGGCACACACTCCACTGACTTTTGTTGGTAGTATTTGGTTATGCTCAGTAAGGCACACTGAGTGTAATTGTTCTTGAAGGACCTGAAGTTGTTGTCTCTAGATAAAAAAGAAGATTAGTGATTATTAGTTAGCCAAATAAAAAACTCCTAACTATCACACATGAAACTTGCAGTAAAGTTTATTATTTGTCTGAAAAAACATTATGCGAATGCAATCTAATAGCGAAAGTTCACATATAAGAGTAATAGTATTAATTGATGCAAAAGAGGGAAAGAAGCAAGAAATAATGAGTCTTTTGGTTCCTCTCATTGATCCTCCAAGAAAAAGAGAAGGAAATATTACATACACCTTTAATTCTTCAATTGACAGTCCAAATGAATTGTTGTTTGATGAGGTCTGGGATAGTAAAGAATCGTATAATAGGCACTATCAAAGTAATGAATCGGTGGATTTGCGATCTAAATTACAAGGTTTAGTGGCTAAACCCATAGAGTTTAAAGTGTTTAAAGAGATCAAGGCTCCACAACAGTAAGTTTGCTCTATTTAATAGGGTAACTACCAAATTTAATCCTGGGATCATCACTTTTAGTGTTTTGACTATTGACTGGGATATCGAGGACATGTGAAAGATGTCTTTTTTCAAAAAATGTGTTGCTCTATCAAAAACAACTTGTGTGGCAATTGAAATAGTTTCAGGCACCGAGCCCTGCCCATATATTAGTTTACCAATCTGATGTGGATGGCATACGTGTTTAGGGTTGGCTCCTCAGCTGTTCCATCAATGAATTCATGTCTACCAGGTTCCAACGCTCCACGCATTTTGTGCCGCGAAAAGAAAATACTGTCATGCCATCGACTCTGAATTGTTTGTTGGTTGGCTTAAGGTCCGCAAATTCACCTTTGTGTGTGCCAGTTAGGCTGTACCTTCCTGCAGCCTTGTTTCCTTCGATAATTATATCGTCAAACATGATTCCTATGTCGGGAAATGCATTCCACAGGAGATAAATGAACTGTTTAAAACCCTCCTTGTTGGCTGGAAGATTAGGCGGAAAACCATGTGTTGTCAAAGAATCATCGTAAAAATCAAAATAGGCTGATTCTCTATTTTGTGGATTGTTAAACGTGCCTGCCAATTTTCGCACAACTTCTCTTAAATGTTCAGGTGATGACACATTATTGAGGTGTATCTGGCTTTTATTATAAGTTTGTCGTGTGCCCTTAAAAACACCCAATCAATTCCGATTTGCGTGTAAGGTTGCCAAATAATAAAAGAAAGTGTGGATCGGTTTATGCTATATGAATGACGGTTCTGATTCCTCCATGCCTCGACCACAGAATGCTTGGAGTTTGGGCTCCTACAGTGAAATCGCTCTTTTTTTTCTTCCTGTTTCTGCCCATCTGGTAAAACTGTGCAATGTCTCATCCGGTGATCGTGTCTTTGACGTGGCTTGCGGTACTGGCAACACAGCCATAACAGCCAGAAGAAATGGCTCCAAGGTAACGGGTATTGATTTCACTCCCCAAATGTTAACCCAAACAAAGGCTGAAGCAACCTTGGCTGAGGCAGACGATATAACGTGGATAGAGGGGGATGCAGAAGACCTTCCATTTGAAGACAGCTCTTTTGATGTTGTCCTTTCAAGCTTTGGCCATATGTTTGCTCCACACCCAAAAGTTGCTATAGGGGAAATGCTGCGGGTTATGGAACCGGGTGGACGTATAGCGTTTGCAACTTGGCCACCAGAGCACGCCAACGGAAAGATGTTTGAGGCTATGGCAAAACATGTCCCTCCTCTATCCCCACCTCCTCCTCACCCCTCCTTATCGTCATTTTCATCCTATGGCAATAGACCACCACCTTCGCCAATGCAATGGGGAATTCCGGAGGTTGTAAAAAAGCGCCTTGGCGGCGATATTGTAAACATTCACTTTGAGCGTGGAGTAATAAAAAAACCGGTACTGAGTCCCAATCACTACTGGAAAGCATCCAGTACCAAAGGCGGTGCATTGATACATGCAATTCAAACAATCAAGGATCCGCAAAAGATTGAGTCACTTCGCAATGACATCCTGCAAGCGATAGTGCCTTACCTTCATGAAAACACCTTTGGACTTGACTATTTAATCACGGTTGCGACAAAGGCATAAGCACCTGCAAAAAGGACAGGAAGTGGAAGCAAGGGTAATAAGATTGAAAAGGATCACTATCGATGTGTAATGGGGTTTAGTGCACATGTTGGTCTTGTAAAGTAGGTGCTATATTTTAAAAGTGCACAATACTCAAGTTTGAATAATTTTTAGACCAAAACAGACAACAAAAGCAGGGAGGGGATGGAGAGGGAGGTGGGCAGCAGTGCCTTTACGGATTTAAATGAAATATTTGACCTCTAGGGTGTCAAAGTCTGTCCAAATGTTGTACCCTGTGAACACAAACACGTGAAAATGCAGGTGTGGGACATACGTGTAGCCTGTCATGCCAACCCTGGCTATCTCCTGGCCAGCGCTCACTTGTTGGCCCACCCTTACCCTTGCGCTGCCATATTCGAGGTGGTCGTATCGCGAGTATTCCCCGTTTGGGTGCCTAATTGTGATAAAGTTAGTAAAATTCCAGTATGATGGATCAGGGCCTCCAACATTGGAGTTATCATGGACAAAGGCTACCACCCCATCTGCCGCGGCAAGGACCGGGGTGTTTTGCGGAGCAATCAGGTCAACTGCATTTCTGAGGCTGCCAAAATGCACTGGAGAGGAGGTTCTGTCTATCCTTAGCAGAAGGTCTTTTGGCACCGGCATCGTATACCTGTTTAGGGTAATCACTAAAAATACACGCCGCCTTTTACACTATTTTAGTTTGTCAAACTAATATAAAGGGAATGTACAATTGGCTGAACCTTTTTGAGGTTCGGTTCTAGTCATTTATTGATTTTTTGTTGCTGTTGTATTGGAGGTTGTTGTGCTGTTATTGGCGGCGGCATTAATGTTTGAATCAGTAGCGTCTTTAACTGCTGCTCCTACTTCTTTTGAAGTCTGTTCAAATGTTTTTGCTGCATTCACGCTTAGGTTGGATAAATGCTTTGCATTGTCCCTTGCCTGTTGGAACGCTGTTTTCCATGAGTCCAGGTTTGAGAATATGATGTTGTTTGAAAGGCTCATGTAGGACACGGCATTATCTGCAAAATTGCTTACAAGTTTAGCATACGCTTTAGTAATGGATTCTGGAGATGCGGTCAAGTTATTAACCAGTCCATTAAAGCTATCACTATATGACCTCCATGTTGATTGGAGTGAGTTGATGACTTCTTTTTGTGAGTCAATGTATTCCTCTGAAATCTCTCTGGCTGTTTGGAGTGATTGTTCCTGATAGCTGTTCACAATGTTGTTGATTCGGGGAATCTGGTTTTTTGATTCATCCAATGATTTTCTGATGTTGTCTTTGGCCTCGTCAAGTGACCTGTTGACGGATTCTTTGAAATCATTGTTGAGGTTATTGTTGTTTTGGTTATTGGTATTATAGGAATATTCTGCCTTACTTGTATTGGTGTTTTCCGAACTTTCAATTTTCTTTGACATGCCTATATAATGGCCATTGTACTATATAAAGAGGAACCAAACGGTGTTTAATGCCGGTTATTTACAGAATATAAACCAATACTCAAATAGTGGTTGCACATCTGTAGCATTATCATCATAACCCAACTAATTTTTCTATTTAGTTAAACGATTCATAGGATCTCTGTGCCAAAATAACAATATCCACACGGCAGTCAAAGTTGCCTGTCATTCGTTCATACACCTTGGCGCCGTTTACAGATTCGATATACTGTCAATCCACCGATCAACAACTAATGTGCACAACAGGATAGGCAAACATTAAGCGACACTGTCTCCCCTCACCATCAGCATATCCCTTTTGTGTTTTCCAGTAACACCTTTTTTTATGACTGTCCCTGTAGGTATGATGCATCATTTGATATCCTTTTTCTTTTCAATTGCAGAGTCAATTTTTTTATCCATTCTTAGTATTTGATCCAGGATGTGCTCCTGATGTTTTTGGAATTGCTGTATTAATCTCAAGATCCTATCATGGCTTTCATTCATCTCATTAAGGCGCTGAAGGTTTTCTTCCTGTTTGATGGAGGATTTTTTCTGTAATGCAAATACCAACCAGCTTATCAAAGCACCAACAACAGCACCCACGGCAATGCTAAGGTAAGTGCTTGATGCATTTGTCATGTCAATACAGCCATTTGTTATTTCGGGCATGCAACCCCAAATTGCAAGAATGTGAATCAACATGGTATAGTTATGGGGCTACTGGATATTCTTTGCTAAAACTATGGATGCTCAGCGACGCATGTAGAAGATATCATAAACATTTACTCATATGTATCCAGTATTATTATTTGCTATTAGGTAACAATCATATTAAAAAACGCTATGTGAAAACATTACTATATAAAAGGCATATAAAATAAAATGAAAAAATACTGTGTTGTACTTTTTTTACCAGTGCTCTGTGAAGGGTATGAAAAATAAACTACTTATGAGAAGTATGGCACTGATCATTCCTATTGCGCATAAATTTGATTTTAACAGGTTTTTTATATTCATACCATATCTTTGTTAAGGAACTATAACAAGGGTTGTCAGCATTATGGATTATTTCTAATACCTTCTATCATTAATAGCATCACATGCTAATTTGTTGAAGATTTGTGATTAATCAATAAACTGTTCTATAATAGCATAATAACAAGGGAAAAAATGTGTTTGGTTTAAACCTGCTTTTTGTATATCCACAAATTCATTTGTCTTTTTTATGGGGTGTTGTTTTATGGAAACTACAAACATGGCGGCTAATTTTTTTTTAGGCAATTTGCTCATGATGTGTGATATGTCTGTTTATATCGTTATGACCATACAAAAAGTCAAACCTCGATTAGTTTCCGTTCATCAAAAGAGTTTGAGTTGTGCCAACAATACCTAAAGAAATCAACGCACCATTCATGGAACAAACCACCGTTGTTTGATTTTGCATCATTGCTTGAGAACATATGATTCATATCTGCCTCGCCCTTTAGTGTAGGGAACATTACAGTGGCTTGCTTTTCGTTTAAAATCAGCGCTACTTCTATTTTATCGATCATCTTTCTCTCTATGATGCCTTGCTTTAATAATTCGGCATATCCAGAGCTTTTTTGAAGGCCATTTCGTATCTTTGGCACCATTGCGTTTTTTGGAAGGATGTAGTTAAACTTGACCCCTTCATTTTTGACTTTGGGTATTACCGCTTGAATTAACTCTAATGGAATCTGTGGAAGAATTCCATATATGTACTCGCTTGATTCGTCATAGAGTCTTTTCCATGTTTCTATTATGGGTACAATCCCTGAAATGAGCTTGCCTCCATTTAATGCCCCAATGCGTTGGGCAAATTTCATCGGTATGTTACCTATTTTATGATCAGAAAAATAACACTTGTTGCTTGAAAGGAAATCAAATATTGAAAGTTGCCTTGTTATTGCGTTTCCAAAAGTGGTCAAGAAAAAGACGCCCTCCGAATTTTTTTCAATTAATCCGGAATCCAATAACCTGTTTGTGTTTCTGTGAACCTCTTGCATTGTTAGATTAAGGCTTTTTGCAAGTGTTGAAAGCTTGAGCCTTTGGCAGGAGATCATGAAAATTATTGATAGTCTCTGAGAGCTTGCTAATTCCGCGAAAATCTCCTCCATATTGGAAAAACGAGTATCTGAATGTTTGGCATCATTGTTGTTAAATTCCGGACAGTTCATAGCCTAAGCTGTGTTATGATGTTTAAGCTATTTCTTATTTTCCAAACAATGTTTTTGAATCTTGGATAAATACTCTAAATTTTATAAGAGCTAGAAATAGAAGAACATGAAAAATTATTTGAACCCCTGTGGATAACGGGCCAGATGGTTTCCGACGCATTTTCACCGATAAAATACCATTTAAAGTGTGCTAAACAATCGATATTTTTATAGCGGATTTTTTGATAAAAATCTGCTTTCATGGCGCTCCTTATCTGGGTAGGTGATGGTCATTCTACATTTCTAACTTAGCGAACTTGTACAAATTGGTAAAGGATTCATCTATAGCATTACAAAAGGAGCAATTTAGCTTTATTCTTTTTCAAATTCAGAATTTCAGTTAAAAGCATAGAAAGGCCGTTCAAAATATTTGGTTATTATTCTCTCAGGGGTGGGGACTGGATTCCGATCCAAGCCTTTCAAACGTTGATTCTTTTTTTTGGCTATTGATGACTAAACAATATTCATTAGAATAGTTCAATTTATCTTTCAATTAAAATTATGTTCATCTAATGCGTTGTATCTTTTTTAGATAAAATCTGAATTGTCCATTGGGTGTTCAAAACCTTGCAGGATAAGGGTTCAACAGTCCATTCAATCATTATTTGTTAATTGATGCCGTTGCCGTTTGTTCTCTATGTTCCTTTTATTTGGTATGATGTATGTGGTGTGTTTGAGGGGTGGGATTTGACAAATCAGTTTCATGTCTGTGTGATCCGATGCGGTTGCACTTGTCGCTGTGCTCTGCTTTTTTTTGTTGTTTTTTACGACATGGGTAGCATAAAGTAAAAAGTGGCCCCTACTCCATCAGAATTGTTTTGAGCCCCAATTCTTCCACCATGAGCTTCAACTATGCCCCTTGATATAAACAGTCCTAAACCACTACCTGTTTCTGATTTTGTGGCAAATTTTGTAAATAGTCTTGGGATTATGGTGGGGTCTATGCCTGTTCCATCATCTTTGACGCTAACAATGGCTTTCTTATCACTATCCTTGCTATTTTGCATTTTCTGCACTGTAGTAGTAACATATATCTTTCCACCAGTTTTTTTGCAAAACTTGATGGCATTGCTTAATATGTTATACAACACCTGGGTTATCATTCCCTTGTCTGCTTCTACTGCCAGACTCTCACCGGGTTTGTATATTAACTTTATATCTCTGCCTTCATTTTGAATGCTATTTTTGAAATCTTCTAAAACAATGGATATTGTGTCAGTCAGGCTGAATTGTTCTTTGTTTAGTTTTAGAGTCTGGCTTTCAATTTTTGTAACATCTAGAATATCGTTTGTAAGTTTTTGTAACCGCTGGGCGTTTCTAAATATTGCCTCAGATATTTGTTCCATTTTTTCGGGATGTCTTTGTAACAGCTCTGAATAGCTAAGAAGAATTTGAGTCGGAGTCTTTATTTCATGACTGGCAATGTTAATGAATTCATTTTGCATCTTGTCATGAACTTTTAACTGTTCATTTGCTGCCTTTAGTTCTGCAGTCCTTTTATCTACCGTGAATTTTAACCTCTTGTTCCACAAAAGTACCAAAAACGCACTACCGATTGCTACCGCTGCAATTACAATTATTATAATGACACTAAAGTTCTTCTGTTGATTGATTAGCCCACCAACGTCACTTGCGAGATTGTGTGGAGCAATAACGTATAGTGTCAAAAAGTACTTGCCATTAATGTTTACGGGCTCATAAGATATGGTGTTCATTTTTCCCTGTAAAGCAATGTCGTCTGATCCCTTGTTTCCATGCAGTGAATCCTTTATCAGGTTATTTAACGAACTTTTATCTTCAGAAGAAAGTGAGGATGAAAATGCAAATTGTATGTAATTGCCAAAAACGTCTTTACCAATAAATGACGGCGTGCTCGAATAAATTACCATGCCTTTTCCCTCCAGCAGTCCTACTGTGCTGTTAAATTGCGGAACTAATTGATGCTGTAACAGGGTTTCTAAGGCGGTAGCTCTCATTGATGCAACTACAACGCCGGTAAATATTCCAGGCGATCCTTTTTCTGTATTGTTGATTACTGGATAGGATATGTATAACCTGGGAATCTTGTCATTTGATTCTATCAAACTGCTATAATATGCTGTATGGGTATCCCTGGGTACAGAAAAATATGGCCTGTAACTCAAATCTGTTCCTTTATACTTTTGATGGTCGCTTTGGCTAATGTTGCTCAACCAAACCATCCTGCCATTTTTGTCAAGCCACATGTAAAAATCTGTAAGTTGATTTGAGTATTGTTGTCTAATGTCTATAATGGTAGATGCCCTTTTGTACTCGTTGTTATGTATGGCTGGTGAATCTGCAAGCACTTGCAAGAGATTGCTTATGCTTTCAAATTTGTTTGATAGTATTTGCGAAAGATCATGTACTTGGATTTGAGAATTTGTCTTTATCTCTTGTAAAGCAATATCTGAGATTTGAGCAGAAGTGAAAGTGTAATATTGATATGAATAAACTGAGAGCAATATAGCAACAACAGCTATCGCAATTAGTATGGTAGAATTTGCCTTTGACAGAGGAATCCTTGCATTGTTAAACAAAGGACGATTGACTAGTTTCCTAACAGTATGCCCCTACATAAGTTTTAGCTGTATCGACAAAATTGGCCTTTGCAGGGACAAGCCTCATTAGACCTTTTGCATAATTAGAAACAGTATGCCCTATCAGTGCGGCAATGACTGACGATGCCCATCCAAAAAGATGACAATGTTCTGTAGTTTGCCAGTCCTGCTATCATATCTGACACCTTATCATACTTTTTGAGGCTGTTTCTGAAGACATCGCCCATTATCCTGTACTCTTCATTCTGCAAATAGTGTGCTCTATCACTATCCTCTTTCTGGAGTGGTTCTGTTTGTGCTCTTTTTCTTCCCGAGCCAACTCTTTTTGGCTTCTCTTGTTTTTGTTTGGCATTTATGACTTTTGGTCAGGAAGGTCTTTCCCAACCCCAAGATACCCAAGGTCAAACACGCTGACAACATGCTTTGGGGTTATTGGGTGATTCTTTTTGTATATGTCATAGCCATGCCTTTTTCCTTTCTTGTTTTCTGTTTTGTGGATGATGACTCCCTGGTTGTTAACCATGAGATGTGCCTTTACGGTATGAATGCCTTGCATGTTATTAGTCCTCAACAGGTTTTTGAGGTCCCTATAATGATCAGTCTGCCATGCTTGGCAAGAAACTGATTGCGGCGCTGAACCTGTTGGAATTCATGACAAATCTAAAATCTTGTATATGTGGTGTTCCAAAAAAAATCAATGAGATGGTTGATCCCATTCTTTTATTGGAATGTTCCCATTCCTGTCTGCTTTGTTTCTAGTGGTTTGTTGCCTATTCTGTGGAGTCTGTTGAATCCTCTATGTTGAAGCTTTGGTCATTGAATCCTGATGCTTCGTTGTCTTCTCCGATTATCTGTTGGGCTTGGTTGGCTTGTTGACATTCAGCGCCTCTGTAGCAAAAGTTATCCTGGTCCAAGTGCTGGCTTGCACTCTTTTTGTCTATTTGTGTGCTTGATTTTATCTTTGACTTGAACTCGTCACTGGTGCTTCCTGCATAGGATTGCATCGGAATTATGCTTGTTCCCATGACTAATAACGATGTAATTGCTGCTATCAGCAGCATTTTATTTGCATTTTTCATTATTGGAATAACATACTTTTGGTATATCTTGAATTAGTCACTTTATACGTAAATTTCATAATGAATTTTTCCACCTAGATAGTTTAAGAAAAAGTTATTATAAAATAAGTTAAGATGATTATTGAGTAGAATTTTAACCAGTAATATTTTACGTGAATTGTTGGATCACTCTTTGGGACCCATTTTAAAGAACATTGTTTGGAACTTGTCTGAAAGGTAGTTTTCCAAAAAAATGTGCTATTCTCCATCCAAAAACAACATGAAAATCAACGTGTGTAGCAATTGAAAAATTATGCATCACGGATATAAGATTAGTTTCTCTATGGAGAAACTGAATGTCAATATTTTTTGTATGGGTGAAATTATGGTTCTCTTTTTTTATTTTTTTATTTTTACTTTGGCTATATTGTATCTGGCAAGGATAATGTAAACAAATGACAACTATTGCCTGGAAAAAAACGGCAGATACCAGATCAACATCATAATTTTTATGCTGCATTTGCCATGCCATGGCGTTACTAAAAATATTAATAGGCCCGGTGGTTTCCCCTGCGTTTTCAATGCTAAAAAAGGATTCATATTTTGTACCCCTGGAATTGGTTAAACTTTTGGATTCCCTTGTTAAGAGTGGCTCTATGTCTGGTGTTTTGATTCCAAAATGGGGCTTGATTTTTCTATGTGGTGTCGTGGAGCGTTTACTGATCCTTTATGTTCTGTGATATCGATTTAATAAGATTTACAAAGTTTTCGTTGGGATGAATCCTGTTTTCCACCACCTTGGTTAAATTAAATGCAGGATGGGCGCTGTCGGGTTCATATGACCACCACCAAAAGGTGGCACCATGCAGTGAAAAGCCTAAAAATCTTTTGGTGTACTGTGCATGTTGTTTTGGATTTATTGTTGCATTCTCCTTTACTCCTGAATTAAACTCTCCTGCAAACATTTTATCATTTTTCATTAATGTAGATACTAATTTATAGTATAACAAAACTACGTAATGCGGTGGATATGGGTGTATGTCAAATATCATCCTGTTTTTTGTTTCGATTGTGGGTCTAATTTTGGATTGTCTCCATGGAAAACCAAATGACCTTGTTGATTTGGAGTGTGCGCAAGAGAAAAGGAATGGCTTTTCTGTGTGTTTTTCTAGATTTTCTACCATGTAGTTATGGTCATCTGAAACCTTCTTGAAGTCGGAATTTCTGTATACCTGGGGTTCATTAAGTATTTCAAATCCAAATGTGGATTTCTTGTTATTCAGTTTGCTTATGACTATTTTTAAAAAGTCTCTTTGTGATTCCCATCCGTCCTTATTTTCGCTGTTTGCTGCTTTTCTGTCCCACCATTGATTCCAGAATGTTTCAAGTTCTCTTTTATTTGGAGGACTCCAAGAATCGTAAGTTGGAGGCTTTCGTTGCGATATGGTGTGTAATAATGAATCTGGAAATCCGATCCCGTAACCTAACAAGGAGGAGCATTTCCACTGGTGGTTGTCATAAATGCACTTTAAATCGTTTTTATCCGCCTCGTCTGAAATGATCTCTAACTCTTCAATGAAGCCAATAGGATCCTTTTCAAAAGATTCCCAGTAAAAAGGTATTCTTATGCAGTTTAATCCACTTTTGGAAAAAATTCTGAAAGAATCGCTAATGTAGTTGCTTGGGGGTGCTGCCTTTTGACGGTTTTGGCGTTCAGCAATCTTGACTCCATCAAAGTTGACCCCTATCAGCATTCTATTAATTGGGCCTTTTGACAAGTACATATCTGTGGAATGCGTAAAAAGTGCTTAAAAGTTTTACAATTCCCCAAGACTTTCAATCTGAAGGATGTGTTTGGTGATTTGTGTTGTTGCTTAGTAAGATATTAAAAGCCAATCAATCACATTTGAAATAAACATGGTTATGAGCCGTTTTTTTCCCAGGTTTAAAAACAATTTCATCAATAAGGCTTTAGATCTATATTGAAGATATCATAGAAATAGAATCCTGTATCACATTTCTCAAAATGCTCAATCGGAATTACAGGGGTGCAAATATTTTAAGCAATGCACAAGAATTATAGGAATTAAGTTAATCTTCAGAGGGATAAAACTAAAGATTGCGAAATAACGCGATTGCCTGACCAACCAATGTCTATGGCTGCGGGGTTGCAAAAATCAAAAGAAGGCAACAGTGGAGATAGGTGATAAATTAAACTTTGCTGACTTCTTCAAGTTGTTTTGTACTTTGCAGCGTTTTCGTTTCACCCTGTTTCACCATCCCCTATTTGCTGTCTTTGTAATCATCAATAAATAAATAGGTTGAAAAATCACTATACTAACAGCATATGTCTATCTCGGATGATTTAGACGAGGTGTCTGCATGCATTGTTTGCCCAAACTGTAAAATTAATTCACCAAAAGATTGGTTTGTCAGTCGTTATGAAACTACAGGAAAGCCTAAAGTGAGAAAATCTAAAGTGTATTTTCGATGCATTATTTGTGATTACTCTACAAAGATATTCGACAAGAAACTGATTAAATTTGTAGATAGAGAATTAATGATGGATGATGGCTATGGTCGATATGCCGGAAAATAGATCGGCTTTAGATAAGACACGCAACTGCAAAATCCCATGGATTTGATGTTAGTTATTTTGATTCGTTTGTCCGAAATATTTAGATTCAAAACTGATGTGATAACTTTAGGTTTTATGCTTTATACCGACTCCTATCGTTGAGTATATTAATAGGGCGTTATTGTTAACAAAAAAGGCAACTAGGAATTAGGTGACCTGTTTGGTATTGTTCTTAGAAAGAAGAACCATACAAATTGGCAATATTTGCCCTTTTTGTTTTTCCGGCATTGTTTGCTTGCTCAATTATTCTCATTATTTCTTAAACACTCCTGTTCATATTTTGATTGTTGCCTTTATTCAGTGATTTGTTAGATTGTGGTTTATTGGGTTCCAAATCAAGTATATCTTTGTCATAGTGTTTAGAGGAATTGGTAACGAAATGCAAATCCCCCTTAAGCAGAGCAGGTGTTTTAGTTGGGGCATGTAATTCTTTGGTGGCCATTGTGTTGGTGTATGGCCTGCTTTTGGGATTCATGGCTGTTAACCACATTTCTTTTTTTATATATCTCCAACTCATCAAATCCTGATCTCAATGCCGGTATGGCTAAAGCCGTAGTTATCCAGTTACCTTGACCACAATTCGGCAAGCATAAACCCTTTTTTCCATCACTGTGTCAAAAAATGCAAGTCATCATGGTGTCTGCTATTACTGTCGAATGTATGACTTAAATTATTAAATTAAAAGATAAATCTATACCAAATATTCCTATTTGTGTTTATAGTGTTGGTATTATGCCTGTTTTATCACGTTAACAAATTGAAGAAAACGTCAGGTGCTAACAATCCCATCCCGATGTATCTAAAATTGTGCCAGCCGGCAGTAGAGTGCAATTGATTGTGTGGAGGATATCCTTTATAGCAACCTCGAATTCCAGTAGTGACCATAAATTTGGAAGGCATTTTTCTGCTGGTTTTAAATCAAAGGAAATATCTAAGAATTCCCTGTATGGTCATCGACTAGGCGTTTGTATTAAAATAAACAAAATCTGGTAAACCTGTTTAACTGCCGTACTCTCAAGGCCAATAAAACAAAAAGGGGATTGTAGGGTACATCTGCTTGCCATTATTTGCTATTAGGTGCCATAATCCTTCCCAGTTCTTCATAGAACTCTTTCTTTGTGTTTGATGCTGATACGGATGCCTGCCATTGCTTTTCAATTGTTTTGACCGCCAGTTCAGCGGTCTTGTCTATGGTGCCTCCCGAATCCCTTTCAATTATTTTCTTAATTTTTTCGACATGAACCTCTTTCAGCGCTGCAAAGAAGGAGCTTTCCAATAGCTGTTTTGCTGTTTCAATTGGGTCTGTTTCACAACAAGAAGAACTGCTGTTGCAATTACCAGATGTTGTTGTTTGGCATTCACATGTGCTTGAGCAACTCTGATTGTGGGTTGCAGGTTCTTCTATGCGATTGGGAGTCGCACAGGTTGAGTCACATTGGTTTTCTACCATTTTAAATCACTTAGTGTTATTAACTATAATAAGGTAAGTATATAAACTGGTAAGTGACAAATCTGTAAGTAGGTGAAGTGTTGTTAAGTTGACCGAGCAAGAGTCGTATGAGCAGCACCAGGAAAATAGGGAAAATTCCAAACAGCAGCAGCAGCAACATGTGATAGATGGGATGCTGTGCAAATGCTGCCCTGTCTTTAACACGTTTAACATAATTGGCAAAAAGTTTTCCCTTTTGATATTGCGCAATATGATTTACGTTAGGCAGAAGCGGTTTAACGAGTTCTTGAATTCAATAGAGGAGATAAACCCCAAAACCCTGTCAATACGGCTGAAAGAGATGGAGAATGACGGAATCATAAGGCGCCAGGTGTACAACGAGACTCCAGTCAGGATAGAGTACTACCTTACCCAAAAGGGCAAAGAGTTACAGCCGATTTTGGAGCAAATGGCGTTGTTTTCCGTCAGGCATTGCGGCGACAAGATGTTTGACAACCCCGATCCGGCCAAAATTGACAGAATAACCGCTAAATCCATTAAAAAATACATGTAGTCCAATAAACTATTAACCCTCTTTGTTCCTGCATGTTTTATATGCATAGTTAATAGTAGATACAGAAGAATACCCTTGTTAATGCGTCGGGATTAACGCCGGGTCCTGGTTACCGTAGCCGCACCATGTTAAGCAGATTTTCCTTTTCATCATAATCTTAAATTTAATCTCGAGCGTTTATTAAATGGTTTAACCATTTTGCTCACCATTTCATTATCCAGACTAGCCTCAGAATGAAAAAACCATGGTGCCAATGATGACTTCCAATATCAAGTGCATAAAATTTAATTATTGTAATTTAGCATAGGGTACATGATTACTTTGACATACATGTTTCAAAAAAAATTGTTTCATATGATCGATAGGGCATCTTTTTATAACTCCTTCTTGTAAGGATTTTCTCATTCAGTATACCATATGCTATCTACTTACCATGATGTTACCTATTAACTTATATGCTTACCTAATTATAGTTAATGAGAAAAGGTAATTAATCTATGGTAAAAAACCAGAGTGAAAAAAACAAGGTAGTTAATGAAACAGCTGTTATTGGCCGTCATGCTTGGCTTACACTAGCAATACTCAGCAGCACTCTCTTGACAGTTTTTTTCTCGGAAACAATGCTCTTGCCTGCGCTGCCAGAGATAATAGGCGAATTCAGCATATCCTACGGAACCGCGGCCTGGATATTCAGTGCTTACTTGATTGTGGCTGCCGTGATGACCCCCATTGCCGGTAGACTTTCTGATTTGTACAGAAAAAAGAAAGTGTTACTATCATTACTTGTGATATATGTGGTTGGACTGACGGCCGGCGGATTCGCGAATAGCATATCTTTTCTACTTGTCACAAGAATTATCCAGGGCGCCGGTTTAGCGGCGATCCCGGCTGCATTTAGCCTTCTTAGGGATACCTTCCCACCGGCTAAACTTTCCATAGCTGTAGGGATATTTGGATCTGCGTATTCAGCAGGTTCAGTGGTTGGCCTGTTGGTTGGAGCCAGCATCATCCAAGCCTTTGGCTGGCACTCGACTTTCTTGGCTATAGTTCCTTTTTAGATACTAGTAACGCTACTCATCTCTAAAATAGTAAAGGAAAACACAGGATCAGGTCTATCTAGCAAATCCATAATTGAAGAAAATGCATCAAATAATAAACGAAAAGCATTTCCAGTAGATATCAAGGGTATATTGGCTCTTTCTGCAACGATATCCTTCTTTCTAATCGCACTTACACTTATACAAATCGGCGTAAATAAAGAAAATCTTCCGCAAATCGCCGGGGCATTCTTGATATCTGTAATTTCGTTAAGTGTGTTTGTTGTAGTAGAAAGAAAGGCTGTGCCTCCGTTTGTTGACTTGAGGTTGTTGCGAGACAAGATCCTGTTACCCTCCTACATCATATTGATAACCACTGGAATTACGATGTTCATGATCTATCCAACAATAGTCCAGTTGGTTAGGAGTCCAATTCCACTGGGGTTTGGAGGCGATTCAGTGGATGCTGCAAACGTTCAGCTGCCATTTATGATAAGTTTCCTGGTGTTTGCAGGCATTACCCCATTTATCATAAACAAAATAGGCAGCATAAAGCCTGCGATCATTGGTGGAGTAATCAGCCTATTTGGTACAATTGGATTGTTGGTGTTCAATTCAACTGAATTTATAGTATCTGTGAATTTGGCCATAATTGCTACTGGTCTGTCACTTACCATGACTGCAACCTGGAATATGATAGTGTCATCATCCCCAAAAGAATTTACCGGCATATCGGTGGGAGTTGGTGCTCTGTTGTTGTTTGTAGGCATGGCAATAGGTCCGGCACTGGCGGGTATATATATGGCCGATCATGAAACTATGGGGGTCAGGGGATCATATCCATCAGATGAATCTTATGATCTGGTGTTCCTTACATCAGGGTTATTGTCAGCAGTATCCCTTGGATTTGGACTGATTTTAAAGAGAAAAACATTACCCGCAGCAGCCTAGGAAATGATTACAGGACAACAACTATTCTCATTTTTTTTAAAAATATATTACGGATATTGATTATGCACCGGTGTCTTGTTTAGCAGAGCAATATGAAATCGAAGGAATTATTAAAATAGAGTAATACGTGGATAGTGCTGTTTGATATTCTTATCAAAGTTAATTTTATTTTTCCTCAGATTGTATTTTACAAGATTTCAATTTTTTATCGATTAGTGGATGGATATATTGATCCATATTGATTAATTCATTCTAAACTACAATCATTTTTTTGTAATTGTTATGTGGAAATTGTAAATTCCATGCATTATGGCAACTGCTATGTATACTATTTTTAGCATATTTTTTAGGTAGTTATACCCCGTTGCAGATAAACCATAAACCCCATAACCTTTCATTCAAACTTTGCTCGGCATCATCTTGACACAACTAAAAAGAGAGGTGCTTCACCTTTCTTCTGCCAGAGCCGACTTTGAGTCCAGGTTATGATCTACGATTACTGATCTCGCAACCTTGTACCGACCGATTGAATGCGTTAGTCGTGCCTGTTCATCGTCATCAACCGCATCTGCAGTGGGACCTAGGGTCACCGTTAGATCATTTAGGCCTGCATTCAGGAGTTCGGTAAACCGCGCGGCCACTGTTGCCTCATTTCCGGAGATAACCAAACCCCACAAGATCATCAGACACCGCCTGCTGATCGGATGTTGACGGCAAACCCGCATTGGAGAACATGTTGGCATAGAAAGGAACCTTGGCATAAAAGTCAAGCATTTGATGTCCCGCAGCAAAGACAGAGCCCCTGTGCTCAGTGAGTGCCACTGGTAATTGCGCAGCCACGGGGGGAGCTGCCCTTCCAACTCTGTTGCCGTTCCCCTTGTTTGGGGAAAATGTCTGCCGGCTTTCCGTCATTGACAAGAGGGGAGAAGTGGCTTATTTGGCTAAATGCCTTTATACCATCCCCGCAATGATACCGTCATGTCAACAGCGCAATTTAGCCCTGAGTCACGTGGCCAGTACAAAGCGAAGGCTTACGCTGCTGCGGGCGCAAAATCGCCGCTTGCCCCCACCACAATCCCACGGCGTGATCCGAGCGAACACGATGTTCAGGTAGAAATCCTTTTCTGCGGTATATGCCACTCCGACCTCCACCAAGTCCGCAACGAGTGGAGCGAAATGCCCACTGTCTATCCATGCGTTCCCGGACATGAGATCGTCGGCCGTGTCACCAGGGTAGGCTCCGCAGTCACCAGGTTCAAGCCCGGAGACCCTGCCGCAGTCGGCTGCCTGGTTGACTCCGACGGTAACTGCCCCGAGTGCCAGGACGGTCTCGAGCAGTTCTGCCCGCACATGACCCTCACCTACAACTCTCCAGACGCGCACCTTGGGGGCGTCACATATGGCGGCTATTCCGACAGCATTGTAGTCAAGGAGCACTTTGTCCTGCGCATTCCCCCCAACCTGAATCTCGCCGGAGCCGCGCCGCTCTTGTGCGCCGGAATCACAACATACTCGCCCATGAGGCATTGGGGCGTCACCAAAGGCAAAAAGGTCGGTGTGGTGGGTCTTGGCGGCCTGGGTCATATGGCGGTAAAGTTTGCTCATGCGCTTGGGGCCCATGTCGTGGTCTTTACCACCTCACCCAGCAAGAAGGAGGACGCGCTTCGCCTCGGAGCGGACGACGTGGTCATTTCGCGAAACGCTGATGAGATGAGCAAGCATGCAGGCAGCTTCGACTTTATCCTCGACGCCGTCTCCGCCGAGCACGACATTAACGCATACATACAACTGCTCCGCCCCGACGGCAACCTCACCCTCGTCGGCGCACCGGACAAGCCCTATGCCGTCTCGGCCTTTGGCCTTCTGTTCAAGCGTCGCAGCCTCTCTGGCTCGCTCATCGGGGGTATTGCCGAAACGCAGGAGATGCTTGACTTTTGCGGCAAACACAACATCACTGCCGACGTGGAAACCATCCCAATCCAGAAGGTCAACGAGGCCTACGAGAGACTGTCCCGTGCGGATGTAAAGTATCGCTTCTCCATTGACATGGCTTCTCTGAAGGCCTGATGGTGAAAAATGGACATCGAGCGAGGCGGCTCAAAGCCTTTCACCAAAGGGCCGGAGCAGTATTTCGCCGGCACAGTGAGAATCGACCCCTGTTCCAGGCAAACGACCAAATGCGGATGGTCGGCGCCAGCGTCACGCTTGAGCCCGGAGCCAGCACCGCATGGCACACCCATCCGCTGGGGAAGACCCATAATCATGACGGCTAGTTGCGCTCTGGCACAGCGCTGGTGTGGGGTGGTGGCCTGGTCGAGGAAATTCGTCCGGGCGACGTGGCTGGATACCGCCTGGTGAAAAGCATTGGCATGGTGCCACGGTGACCACCACGGCTCACCACGGCCATGACCCATGTCGTCATTCAGGAGCAGACCGATCGCAAGAAGACCGTCGACTGGATGGAAAAGGTCAGCGATGAGCAATATCGGGCAGGGTCGTCAAGATAACAACAAGCGATACGTCCAAGACCCATCCATCGTTGATACTCATTCGGTGATGAAGGAATGAAGGATCAATTTTGGTCGTTGGATATATGCCATCATGTTTTGCGGAAATAGGCCTCCAAAATGATACAGGCTACTCAACATCCTTTGGTTGCATCGTTTTTGCCACCCACCTATGCCTCATCAGCATAACAATACGGGAATACCAGTCAAATATGGCAGCCAACAACACCACCACCACCAATACCATGTTTTACCAAGGTGGGGAGGAAAGCAGTAAGGCAAATCCGCGGCCACCGCATCGTCCATATGGTGCATTGCAGGAGACCAATGCTTACAACTACAACTGTTTTATGAGTCCAAACCAGCGGTGGTATATGTTGCTGCCATGGTGGGTATGCGCATACCAAAAACCCAAACATGCTGTGTCAGCCTAGGGAGGAGGGCTATGTGGGTGGCAACAGAAAACACCCCCATCCTCAAACGAATGGTTTTGGCAAATGCCTGCCTTATTCCCTGTATTGCGCTATATAAGCAATGCCAACATAGATATACTTATGGATAATTCATTAAAGATTGGTGTATAAAAGTACACAACTCCTCATATGCTCATATATAAATATTTTGATTGGCAATGGCTGGGTTCTCCATTTTTTTGTAAGGTGCGGTACCGCATAGAGGCATCTCCTGCTTATGACGCCCGCAATGTTTAAAGGGCAACCCCAAAGCGGATCATCCTCCCTCAGGGGTGCCAAGGTGAAGGATGTCTGCTCACTTCAAAGGGGGGGATTGTGTCCATCCACTTTTGCTTTGGCGACCGAGGCTCGTGATTGGTGGATGCCGCACGCCGCGGTCATCCAGAGCCCAAGTAGGCAGCAGGAGATATCGTCGTGCGTATACATGGTTAGAAGGTTATGGTGACGGTGTACATGAAACATTAATGATGGGAGTGGATGCTGTTAGCAATAAATTGCTGAAAGGAGGCAGACAACAAGGCTGTTTCGGATGTCTTACCAACCTTGAGCAGCCCATTTTGGTAGCTTTCTGACGTGTCGATAGTGGTGGTCAGATAATGAAAGCATTCATCTATGGGTGGTATGTTCACCTGATTCTTTGCCTTCTTCTCTATATTTGTGATGGTTGTTGTTAACTTCAGGCAATAGTGTCCCTTTCCTTTCCCTTCAATGGTTATTGGAAATGAGCAATTATTTGAAGTCGTATGGTTAACGGGCCTGATGGGCTTCAGGACGACATCAGTCCTTTAATGTGGATTCTAATATTTGGAATGTTTTTTCCTTTTATATATTTTCATAGTAAATATTACAATGGGTCTGATGGTTTCGGATGCATTTTCATTACCGGTTAAGGACTTCCTTATATTCTTAACAACAATTAATCTTTTGAACTTTTATTCAAGATAGTCATATTTGTATTTTAGTTCCATAAGATAGGACTTATCTATGCAGCGTCTTTAAATGTTACTGATTCTTCATATTATAAATTTTTGAATTCATAAGATTAAAAGTTTTCATTGGGGTGAATTCTATTTTTTACCATTTTGATGAGGTACGTTGATAACCGCTTAATATGTAGTTCAGTAAAAGACCCCACACCATGCTGAACATTTAAACTTTAAACCCCTAGCCAATATGCAATACTGGTGTAAACCGGGATTTTCATATCGTCAGGGCAGAAACTTATAACAAGCTGCTTTTCATGCAATAAAATATGTTAAACAATGAAGAAAGAGCAACAAAAGATTTTGATGGCAGCGATAACGACAACACCAAATTAGTAATAATTTTTTGTACAAAAAAATTCCGAGAGCACAATTGAAAGTGCAATAACCCGAGTTAGGCAGAGCCGTTATGACCCTGATGTTGTTGTTGTGGATGGTTTTTCTACCGACAATACTGTTAAAATAGCCAAAGGGTTAGAGAAAACAATTGTAATAGAGCAACCAGTAAAAAAGTTTCCTGGTAAAGGGATTGCAATGCGGGCAGGTTTAGAGGAGGTGTTATTTAAAAAGTATTCAAACAACAATAAAAGTATTAAAAATAACATTGCAGATGACAATAAAACTAACAATAAATATGATTTAGCTCTTTTTCTTGATTCAGATATCAGGAACCTTTCTAGAGAATGGGTCGACTTGCTAGTTGAACCAATTCTTAAAGAAGGATATGATATGACAAGAGGCTATTACGATAGACACCCTAGAGACGGAGCTGTAACAAAACTCATTGCAAAACCCATGCTTGAAATATTTTTTCCAGAAGCGCCCCATTTTCAACAACCATTAAGTGGTGAAATATGTGCAAATATGAAGGTCTGGTCTACACTGTTAAGCCATACCAATCGAAATAAAACACCAGATGGCTGGGGTATTGATGTATGGTTTCTAATTGAAACTTTAATGAATGGCTTTAAAATTAAAGAAGTCTATATGGGTTACAAAGATCATACATCCCTTGATGCATACAGGGAAGAGGTGGGAAACTTACGGATAATGGCAGAGCAGGTTTCCTTTACCATATTGGATGAGGCTGTAAAGCATAATAGGTTTGACAATTATAAAAATATAATTCTATAGCCCATAATAAAATTGTCATATGGTGAGGAAAAAGGGAAATGGAGTAGGTGATAAGTGTAGAAGAGGAAGGATTACTAAATCTGGTATTTTGTGCAACAAATCAATCATCCTCTCATTTTATAAATAAATTTCAAAGAACTTCCATAGCTTAGTCATTAGATAACAATTGAACATGATTAAAGAAAATCCTCAATGGTCTGACATGTATCTCTGGTTATAGGAGATCCTATTCCATATAAATGCCAAGAATACGCATCACCTTCCTTTAGGCTCTGCTCATTGCTCTAGTTATGTTTCCAACCACTATTTTCTCACCATTTATTTTGCTTCGTCCTAACAAATTAGTAAAATTACAACAGGCCCGATGGTTTCCGTAGCATTTTCACTACTAGAGTGGGACTCATTTGATATGTTAAATTTGACATTCAAAGTCTTTATGAGGAAAGTAATATGGTAGCTGTATAATAA
Source organism: uncultured Nitrososphaeraceae archaeon (assembly GCA_963779615.1). GTDB lineage: Archaea > Thermoproteota > Nitrososphaeria > Nitrososphaerales > Nitrososphaeraceae > Nitrosocosmicus. The sequence continues at coordinate 133,269 of CAVZZA010000001.1, read as the reverse complement.
TATATTAAATAGAAAACATTTCTTGATATTATTACATGTACAAACACTAATTGTATTTTCATGATGTTGTTAATAGGCTAAAAGAAAGTATTTACAATTCTCCTTTTGATATGTCAACCATATTGCTTCTTAATGATAAGGCCTGAAAAATAAAATTTAAGCCAAAGTCAACAAAGCCTGATGAAGATGTCCTATTTTTGGCATTCACAAAGGAGATAGGATATCTTCAAGTATGAATTTAGTGTTATGTTAAGAGCCCTATTTTCGAAATTGATTTATATTTCTACATTGTGATTAGATTCAACTGCGAACTCCGAACCATTGTATATCGCTTTTAATCCTGACAATGGGAATATGTATGTGACGAACTTTGGTAGTAATACCGTCTCCGTGATGGACCCCTCAACAAACACGGTTGTGGGAACCATTCCTGTGGGTCCAGGGCCATTTGGAATTGCCTTTAATCACCTTTAATCATATTAATGGATTTATGTATGTAACAAACAATAATGCTAATACAGTCTCTGTAATAGTGCCCCTCACAACGACATATTCGGAAGGGTGCAATAGCACAATAAATAGTGGGGGTCAAACAGCCACATGCACAGTAACCAACACCTATGGAAGGCCCGCCTAGCGTATTTTTTACATAGCCGTACCCTTTGTAGGCAAACCCCTAATCTCCATAACCTTTCTTTCAAACTTGATTCAACCTTATCTTATAAACAACCTTAGATGCAGTACTTTCATCTGTCTTTGCAAGCATAAAGTCTTGGAGTAAAGTTAGGCGGCCACCTAAGCAATAAGGGCTTTGTCTTTGGACAAAAATTATTCTGAGGCCGCTTTGACAGCGCCAATGACCTAAAGTCTTTGGGCATTTTTCGAATTATTTGCGGGTTGATGCCATGTAGTTAGGGCAGCCGGAAACCTTGCCTTGCCACTCATCATTAGGTCTTATGCCTCTGCTTTACTGGTGGCTGTAATTTTGGTGGTGGCATATACAAAGGGCTTGAGGGGTTTTGGTGGTATTGTTATTGAAGGATTTATTTGCTTGGACATACTCTTTTTGGCCTTATAACTGGAGCATCAATGAACCCTGCCAGGTCCTTGGTCCCTGCTTTGTTGTCAGGGGGAATGGTGGAAATCCATGGATATACTGGACCGTCACCTTTACTGGAACGTCCATAATCTCGACAACATTCGGGAAAAAATTTAGGGAATAATTGCTTTGTGCACATTAAAATAAAACATGTTGTTCTTAATCAAAAACAACACAAAAAACAACACATGTAGTAGTACCCTTGATTTTGTAACAAGGAGTTATAATAAGGGGTGATTTCTTGCACCATTAAAAACCAACCTGTATATCCATATCTTCTGTAAAAAAGATGATTCTAAACAGACAGCAAAAGGAAAAATTGGTCATAGACATGCACAATCAGGGCATCAGTGTCCCGCCTTAAATGCTGTAGGAATATCCGTTAGTAAAAATTTATTTGTGTACTCTAGTAGTTTTCTATCGAAGTAAAAAGATTATAAAAGTATAATAGCATTTCTGAATATTTCAGATATACTGACTTAACCTAACTGTTAGAATTGAATAACAGTTTAAGCCATTTAACGATTACAGTCGTTATGGCAATATCATTAGCATCCTTGTTTGCTTTATTGCCAAATCTTACTCCATTACAACAGTCGGCATATGCGAGTCCCAAGTCTTCAGACTTAGAACAGGATGTCAAACAAAACATGAATAAGGACAATCTCTGTAATAGGTCTGACGGTTGCAGGCAGGCAAACGAAGGACAACAGCTAACGGGCAATGATAATACAGCAACCAGTTTTATTGACCAGAGCACAACCAATACAAGCTCCCTTTCCTCTGACACTGCAGCTTCTACCTCTGGGATTCCAGGATCAGCAGGTGCTGATGGAGAGCGAGGATTAGCAGGACCACAAGGAATTCAGGGACCTGCAGGTCCTCCACGAACACTTCAAGTGATTGAAAGGGAGGGCGCTCCAGTAACCAGCAATGGACAAATAATTACTGCAACCGCTTCATGCAATCCGGGAGAAAAGGCTACTGGTGGTGGATACACCTGGGAATTCAAGTTCGATGTGGATGATTTTATTATTTTCGATGATTCCGCAACACCCGGAAATGCAGGATGGGAGGTTACTGGTAAATATAATGGAACGTCCATTGGAAACAGGCTTACCGTATTTGCAGAATGTTCAAGTTTGGTTCCATAATAACTAACTGAAAGTTGAAAAGAATCATTCCTTTTCTTTTTTCTTTAAATGCAAATTAAACCAAAGTTTTTTCTCCATAACTCCTTTTCCATTTCTTTGAATGTCTTGAGTGTCCCATAAGTCTCGCATAACCCAACTGTTTTCATCTATTAACTCCCCAGAAAATTCTCTGTAATTCATCCAATCTTTTAAAGATTGGAACGATTCTTTTGATATAAACGAGAAATATTCGTCTTCTTCTTCTGCATAAACAATACTCTTAGCGGCGATAACCTCTCCTTCTTTCTCTATCGGGCGAATGTGGCCCCATTTTAGATAATCCCACGCACCAAGACGAATGCCTGATGAAGCCATAGTATAGATGATTGACTTCAATCTTCTATCCGGATATTCCAATAGTTTCCTTATTTCATCTATCGTTGGGATTCTGTCATCCGAGTAGTTTTTTGCTCTTGGAAGTCCCCTTGAAATCTTTTTCCATGCTATCTGAAAGTCGGCCATTTCACAAAATAACTTTATGCTTTTTAAATAATTTCTGATGGTTGAGCTAGTTATCTCTTTTCTGTTTGCTCTCTCTAACTGAAACTGCATAAATTTCAATACCTGATTGAATATCCATCCATTGCCTTCTTTCTTTGCTATATTAACAAAAACTCTGCTTTTTTCCTCTATTGTTATCCCTTCTAAACCTAAAGAGTCAAAGAATTTCTCTAACCTTTTTTGGTACTTATCCCTTGTCACTGGCGATTTCATCGCATACAAATACAGCGACCAAGTATCTTGCTCTTGATTATTATATTCTACCACTTTTTTCTTTACACCATATTTTAGTAGAACCCATTTAAAAGAGCCATTATCGTAACGGGCCCGATGGGCTTCGATCCCACGGTTTGCGGTTCCGAAGACCGCCGCGATATCCTGACTACGCTACGGACCCTCTTTAGGTGATTGTTTTCTTTGCGGTTATATAGTTTATTGTTCTCCAATAATGAAATTTTTTCATGTTCTGGATTGTTTTTTGGAGAATTTGCAATATCTTCTTTCTTACCAAATCCGGTAAGGCCTGATTCTTCTTTGTTGAAGCCATCGACCTTACCGAATTCCGTGGTGGATCAACAACATCGATATCAACAGCACCCGGAAATGGCACAGCACCAACACCAACAACAAGCACCTTAACCGTAAAAAAACACAGGAATGTAACTTAACTTCTTCTTCAGTTGACTGTCCTACGGCAGATAAAGTACCTCAGAGCCATTATCTAAGACGATAGACTTAATTTGATTTCTAGTAACTGGAATAATAAATAAACGATGAAGAAAACGAAATGGTGTTGTAGACATTCAGCTTAGATCGGTTCTCCTTCTCTTTAGCTTCTGAATTGTTCTGTTATCTATTGTTCTGTTATCTATTTTTGAATCTGATACTATGCGTATGATTTCACTATAAGCTCTATCTTTATACTCGTAGCCTATATTCTTGTTTTCAATATTTTTTAGTTCTAACTCAATTATTTTGTTATAGATATAATCTAGTGTAAAACTATCTAGGCTTTTTCTCTCATCCCGTTCGCTATCCATCATAAAACTATCGTTTATTCCAACCCTTAAAATTTTAATTACTTTATTCAAATTAAAGGTTGTTTTTATCTGCCCATTGATTGATATAATTGCTTTTCCATTTTGCCTATGAGTCTCAAGTTTTCCATCCCTAATTATTTTCAATATCAGATAATATGGTGCAAAGAGGGCAAAGAGAGCAACGAGATCATCATTAGGATTTTTACCCTTAAGGCATTGCCAAACAGTAAACCCTAAAAGCATTGTGTTGGATGAACAATAACAACAGATGGTTACATCCTTGTCCAATTGTTCTTTATTTTAAAGATGTATCTTATCCATTGGGTCAGGATATCTATAGAGGGTAATGCTTTTGCTGTATCTACGACTGCATCTTTATCACCCTTTTCTTTTTCTTTAACCTTGTCAATAATTTTTCCAATTTCTTCTCATTGATAACATCCTATAAATAAAATCAAGGAAACTTGTAATTGTTTGTCAATAATTTTTTTATTTTATTTTTACGATATTTTTTATTTTTTATTTTATCATGTTTTAATAGAAATTTTTTATCACACTGACTTATTTTCAAAAACAAACATGCCTGTTGGTTTTAGTTGTTTTAACAACCAGCGGATAAGCCAACCGGTTTATCCAATCAAATCTTTTCGATTGACATAACAAAGGTTTCCGTTTTCTCAATCAAAAACTACTACAACCTATTTACGTATGACAAAAAACGGTAAACCTTATGAACTCATAACGTATGTGCTGCTATAAAACAAAAACCAAAGTGGTTGGAGGGTTCTTTTCAATTGTATACAAAATCAATAGCAATTGAGTCATTATAATTCTTTAATTTTAGTCTTTTTACCAGTATGTCAAGACTAATGTCGTTATCCAAAAATCTTTTATCCTTAACTGCGACATATTGATTTTTGAAATCTTTTTCAAAGCTTTTGTAGTTTGACTCAAACCAATCAAGATTTTCTTTTAACCTTTGAAGTTTTTCTCGATCTCTATCAGGGACTTCTAGAGCCAATTACATTATAATGGTATCTTCTTACATAAAAATATTATTATAGATATTTATAAATAAAATGAAGTTTTGCATTAAATAGCTGGTTCAATAAATTGGTGTAAAGCGCATTGCGCTTTAGGGATAAATGATAGATTATATGATAAAATAAATTACCTGCATGCTTGTAGATGCTCAAAACATTTACGTTTGTATTGCATTCGCGATTTTCTGTTTTTGTTATTGTTGTTGTAGTAGATATGGATGAAAAACTTTCATAATTTATACCTGGTTTGCCTGGATGGTTGAAATAAAGCGTATGCTTGTTCTTGGGTATTCTTGGGTATTCTTGAACATTCAAGATTATGTCCTGATATTGATGGGTAATGACGTTTAGTGGAAAAAATAAAGAATTTCAACATATTGATGTATATGTATAAATACTATAGCAGTTAATTACATATAACAATATTATGTTTAAATATACAATAACAATATTATTTTTAAGTATGGCCATCATTTTAAACATTAATCTATATGAATCCTATGCGCAAACATATCTCAATGCAGATGATAGTCTTATTCCGCTTCTCATCCCTCCATATAATGTAGTTGAAGATACGGTAAACGATACCGTCAGCCCACAGACAAATAGTATGGCTTATCATCCCTATAACCCTTAAATGCCCCCGCTATGAGTATTTAAGCCATATAGAACATATTATCCTAACTATGATGTAGAAATATCTGACACAATCAATTTATATTAAAAAATTGCATATCAATTACATATAATGAAGAGAAGATTTAATTTTTGTTATTCTTTTATCATGTTAGTTGCTGCAGCAGTTCTAACGCTTACCTTGGGGTCTTCTCAGAGTGTATATGCCTCTAGCGACGATAATCACAAAGACAATGACCATGACCATGACTCCGGTGATTCATCATTTTCTTTACCGTTTGGTCAAGTTTTTGCAGAGCAATCGGATAGTGGAGATGGAGATGACTCTAATGGTGATGACGATGACATGGACGTCGACGATTTACCGTTCCCTTAACAAAAGAAAAAGTATTTGCATGCATTAAAGTCGGTATTCGCACTTTGCTGAGTGGCGTGAAATGGAATTAACCGCGGTTGCCCGTACTTTCGCCTGCGTTTTGTTTCTGCATAAAAGGCGGCCGTCAAAACCTCCATCATTTTCAATCTTTGTTAGCTGTTGCAATCAACACATCCCAAGGAAAATTGATTATTCCTTTACCGTCTGAATGTTTGGCTGCAGTCTCTTTGGAGTCTTTTTTTATGGAAAAAATTATGTCGGTTCCCTTTGATTCGATTAACGGACGGATTGAATTTGCGGTTGATGACATGTAGTCAAACCAGTATTGCTCAAACGTGCCTGCATGATAGTAAAAAGTGTGTTTTTTTACTGATATGTTGGAATACCCTGAATCCTCTAGTATTTTGTACAAATCAACAGGATTTCCAAATGTGTGGACTGTTGGTGATCCTTTTGGCCTTGCATCTGGAATATATTTTAGTATTGAATCCATTATGCAACTAAAATAAGGAACATTTTCCGCAATGCCATGAACTGCAACAAATAACTTTCCATCCTTCACCAGGATCTCTTTTAGCTCTTTCAGAACATGTGGTGTGTTGGGAAAAAATGTCAAGCCAAACTGGCAGAATATTTTGGTAAAAAAAGGTTTGCGAAACGCCAAGTTTTCGGCATCCATCTCAATAAACAAAGGTTTTGCAAAATATGGGGAAGTTGATGCTTTGGCTATTGAAAGAGCAGACCGCGAAATGTCAATTCCAACCAGCATGCCTTTTCTGCCACTCTCATTTGGGCCGTCATTGTTGCCCATATTCTTGATTATCTCTTTAGAGACTGCTCCCGTTCCACAAGCCAGATCCAGTACCGTGTCGTTTGAATTTATGTCGGCAAATTTTACTAATTCAATTGTTGATTTAAAAGGCCCGGTGTAGGTGCTTGCCCAATCCTTGTGGTAGAGTGGGGCAATAGCATTCCAATTTGTTTTGTTATTGATCTTGTATTGGGTTGGATCAAAAGTTAAAGTTGGATTTGAGTTATCCAAATACCTTCAAACAATCAAAAATGGAAAAAATGCATACATATAAATTTATTTGTTATGTAAGACTCACGTTCCTCTTTTGTAGCCTCATCGGTCACAAAAAACTTGTTTCTTTTCTATGCTTCAGGTGATCAATGTTGGAATGTTCTCTAAGGCGATCATAACTTAAGATCTTTTACAATCCATGGACTGTTCGCCTTTTTTCTTCCAGTATGCCGTACAAAAAAGGCATGTTGCCTTGCTGGTGTTCTATGAATTTGTTTCCTGTACTGTGGTTTTAATTTAACATTTTGAATTTTGTGATGGTAAAAAGCAAAAAATAAGGGCGCAAGTTCGGCAAATGTAAAACGAAAGAACTGGTGACCAAATGCCCCCCCCTCACCAAAACTGTAAACGTAAACAATACGAAGATGCTGATATTTTTTTTAATGGAGGGTTTTGTTAATGGTGTTTGATTTTAAATTTTGTGAACAATGCTGCAAGAGTTAATTGAGTTATGGGTACATGCTAAAACATAATTTGTAGGTGAATTCAAAAAGTCTTATGGTGTTAACTGTGGTTGCCCTCCTAGGGCATTTGAAAAGTCATAATGGGCTGAAAACATTGCCGTGTGGTGCAGTTGGGGTCACGAATGCACAAACTAGGTATTCACTTAAACGTGCATCCTCCTAGTTTTGTTTCTTTTGCGTTTAAGTGAATTCTTGTGGGGATGCTGAGGGAATTGTGAAAATGGATGTTGTTGCACCCTCTCTCTTTTGATAAAAAGGTCTCAATTTTTCCTGGATATGTGATTAAGTCATCAATAGAGTCCGGATTTATTACTTCGCTAACATTTAATGCAATATTGTCGTTGTAGTCTATTTCCCATAACTCTTTTTCGCTGTTATCCTTGTCATCTAATAAAACATATTCTAATTTGGTATCGTCATTTCCATTTTCCAAATTCAGTCTCCAAGTAATGTTGTGGTTTATTGTTATTATGTTTTGTTTTTGTTTTGTTTTTTATTTGTGTGTTGATCATGGGTATTGCAAATAAAATTCATTGATGAGGTCGTTAGGTAAGGTCATGTTTTAATGCGGTGTATATCGGCCTATCGGTCTTTTTTTTGGAATTGGTAAATGATTGCTTATTTTGTATATTGCACTTGTCGCGCTTTGGTATTGTCGATGTACCTGTTTGACAGAAATTCTATTTGATTTTCCTATTGCCCAATTGCCGTCTCACCGTATAATAATTCATTCATTGGTTAGTCATCGTTGATGGACAAAAGTAATCATTCATAACGCAGCTTTTTTATTCTCCATTTGCCGAAAATCTATAACTGTGATCATACAAACTCAAACTCAAACTCAAAATGTGAACGTCAAATGACTTCTACAAAATAGTTGGGACCAGCAAGCGTTAGACCACCGTCAACACGAGTCATTGCTCCTTTTATATAACTGTCATCTTCCTATGCCAGGAATATGGCCACTTTTGAAACCTCCTGCGGTTTGGCAGTTCTCTTGATTGGTGTTCCTTCTTTCTTGTCGTTTCTTTTTTGCTCATCTTCCTCAATCTCTTTATTTGTGTCGATATGTGCAAAGCCGGGGTATGATTCCGTTCACCCTCATTCCTTTGTCTGGTAATTCAGTTCAATTGTTTTTGTTAATGTTTCGATGTTGTAGATAGAGTCAACATATGGATCCACACCAAAAGCAAGTTTGGTGCATGAGTTTATCTCAGATGAGTCAAGCACCCTGGCACGAGGATATGTCAATAACTGAATAACAGTTTTTTTATTGTTCTCATTTGACATGAGTTTTACCGCGGCTTTGGTGCAGAAATATGTGCCTTTTATTTTGGGATTAACAAATTCGTATTCCTCCATTACGGAATTAGGTGTTTGCCGCAAATTGCTTTTCGTTTTGACGCAACTGTCACTAACATTTATTGGACCGGTTGTTGTTTTTCCGTTGTTTATTAGTATGTCAATACCGCCAAATCTTTTGGCGGCCTCCTCCATTGACGATTCACCAAAATGCCGCTGGGAAACGTACGCCCCTCCCACCCAATAACAAAATCTACCTGTTTCTGTCATCTCTGGTATTTGAAATTTCATCAACGGCGTTTTTTTGGCTCATGCTCATCCAAAGAATTTATTGACACGCAGTATCCAACTTTGGCAAGTTCTTCTGCAACGGGTTTGCCAATACCTATGCTGAACCCCTTTATGACAACTACTCTGTTGTTATTGCTATTGTTGCTATTGTTATCATTACAATGGGATACATTCTGAAGGTATTCGATAGTGGACTATTTACAATTGCTGCCAGTGAAATTATTTTTTAATTGCTTTTTGTGTCAAATCGGGCATAAATCCTATATTTTATACATTTCTTGCATTTGTTTCATGATGGTGCCTGACTATTGTATACACGATATAGATGTTTTACAATGTGGGTTCATTTCTATAGTTTAGCAACCCTGATTATCAATCAACATCAAACTGTTGACCACAAAACTTATTGTATCGTCAGTCCGTCGATAGCAGGCGGGGAAGTTTCGGGTAAATAAACTCTTGTGCAGTATTTAGTGTTGTGTAAGTAAATGATGAGTTGGTAAAAGCAATGACGATTTGGGTAATTTTTTTTTGAGGGTTGCTGTTAATTTACCATTTGTCCAGACATTTGCTTTTTTGAGTTAATTTCCTCTAGTTTATACAACATTTTGTTAATGTAGTCATTTGTTATGAATGAGGGCATGTGTATTTTTGATTCTTCAGGGAGCAGTGAGTTTATTTTAAAAAACAATTTTATTTTCTTGTTTGTGTTTTCTTCGTAAATGCATTTTTTAATCAGGTTTTTTAAACTTCGAGTATTGTAAATCATGATCTGTATTATATAACAAAGTTTATAATCATATTTTAATATTGACATAGTTCTATAACATTCCTCTTAATGAAGTACTGTGCTATGGCGGCTACTGCTACTGCCACAAAACTCCAAGGCCATGTCTGTTACCCTGCAACAATGGTGTGCATGCATTACCGATGTGATGACATTGCATTGAAAATTGGTCGGAACAGGGGCCATAACAAAGCAACTGTAATGTGCGGTGATATGTCTATGCGCACAAACATGCGCATTTTTGCATGATGATCTGAAGTTTATTGTTACGGCCTTTGGGGATGGAGCATGCATAAAGAAGACATTGCATGGATAAAAAGCGATAAAGGCCCAAATTTTAACTGTTTTGGTTACAATGCTTTGAACTTGTTTGCTTTAACGCATGGAGGAACTTTTAAAGTATATAAATTTTAAGCGGCCAGTATTTCTGAATGGGTGAGCCAAAATTCTTATCCCTGGATGAGATTCGCGCAAGTATTGATAAAATAGATAAAGAAATTGTTGTTCTGTTATCTAAACGCGGAAACTGTGTAAAACAGGCTGCAAGGTTTAAAACAACTCCTGACCATATTAGGGATGCAAAAAGGCTGGAGCAAATTATTGAAAAGGTGACCTTATACGCTAAAGAGATAGATTTTGATCCATTTACCGTTGAGGTGATCTACCGAAATATGCTTGAGGCGTTTATTCAATTAGAGGTGAAATCCTACGCCGATCTAAGAGAATCTAGTATCATGGATTAATTCATACGCCATGAAACAGGTTTTCACCAGCAGCAGTGGTGGTGGTATGATAGTTTATTTGTATTTGGATGGTGACTATGGTCTGGCTTGTTCTTGATGTGGTCCTGCTTTTTTCATTTCAACGCGCATTATAAAACACCGGTTAACCGTTTTTTATCCGTGGGCTTAAAAACTGAACAGAGCAGTCTGATGACTCGTTTGTTCACATTGTGTGCAAATGCCTTATTGGTTTTAGTTTATGTTGTTGTGTACCTGTTTGACAAAATACAAATATCAACTCCCCATTATATATAATTGGAACTTTATAATTGATTAAAATATCTGAGAGGCTCGGTAGGGTAGAATATGCAATAAGGGATATCATTTTGCATGCTAGAGAATACCAGAAAACCGGTAGGAAAATAATATACTTGAATATAGGTGATCCTGTAGCATTTGATTTTAAAACCCCTGCTCACATTAAGAATGCGTTAATTGATGCGTTAAATCATGATAATGACTATTACACCGATTCTGAGGGCTGGCCGGACCTGCGGCAGTCTATTGTTGAAAAAGAAAGCGGAAAAAAAGGATTGGACCTTACTTTTGAGGATGTTTTAGTTACAAATGGTGTTTCCGAGGGATTGGACATGGTGATGGGTTCTATAGTCGAGGAAAAAGATGAAATATTGCTACCCGGACCATATTATCCGCCCTATTCTTCCTATGCAAAGTTTTATGGGGGGAATATAGTGGAGTTTAAAATACTGAACGATGGGACACCCGATATAGATGACATAAGGAAGAAAATAACCGGCAGATCAAAAGCGATCTGTCTAATAAACCCAAGCAATCCCACTGGAGAAGTTTTTGATTTAAAAGGCTTGAAATCCATAGTGGATGTTGCCTCAGAGAACAATCTATACATCATATGCGATGAAATCTATGACGAAATAGTGTTTGATGACGCATTTTCCTGCGTCGGAAACGTGGCTAAGGACGCTCCGGTAGTTCTTCTTAACGGGTTTTCTAAAACCTATTCAATGACTGGTTTAAGGTGCGGGTACATATGCATGAATAATAGTTCCAGACAACTTGATTCTTTGAGGCATAACATTTTCAAGCTGGCCAGAGTCAGAATTGCTTCAAACTTTCCGGTTCAAATAGCCGCAAATGCGGCATTAAATGGCCCCCAAGACCATATTTTGAAAATGAGGCAAAAGTTGCAAAGTAGGCGGGACCTTGTGGTCAAAAGGCTTGGTGAAATTGATGGCGTGCATTGCAAAAAACCAAAGGGTGCCTTTTATGTGTTCCCCCAAATCGACCTGCAAAACAGGTGGAAAAGCGACCTGGAGTTCGTAGTCGAGATGCTGAATTCGACAGGTGTTTTAACTGTCCATGGTTCCGGGTTTGGGGTTAACGGGTCAAACCACTTTAGGGTTGTGTACCTGCCTCATGAAACCATACTGGAGGAGGCAATGGACAAAATTGATATCTTTTTAAAAAAAAAATTGTAAATTAGTTTTTGCTATCCCATTAGACATCGTTAAGATATCTTTTTCTTTTAGCCTTTCCAAAGTAAATGAGGATGCCGCCCATGATTGTCATTGCTACTACAAATTTTTCATTTGTTACTGACGAGTTAAAAAAGTTGTCAACAAAAAACTCTATTCCCATCTCCGTCGTGATTAGAATGAGATTCCTGATAAGGATGATAAACGCCATCACAATGAATAGAACCCCTAATGGGAACATCCATTCATTTTGGCTGCTTCTTATTTTTCTGTCTATCTTGTCAAAATCCATTTTAAAGTTAATCTGAATGTTTGGTTTTTTTATACCAGCTTTATGCCTGGATGCTTAAGTTTGTTTTGTTTTGATGCGTTGAGTATCATTGGAGTCATTACCTCTGCCTGGTAGGATAATGATAAGGGGCCAAGGTAAACAGACCTAAGTCCCTCAATTTCGCTTATTAAGCCATTGACTGTGGATAGGGATTCCTTGTTGTCGGTACAAACAAAAGTGTCTATATTCATTGGAGTTTTTAAATCCCTTAGTTTTACCTCCGAGATGGTGTGGAAAGCCGATACGACTTTGTTGCATCCCGAAAGGTTTTCTGCGACCAAAACCCCGGCCGACTTTTTCCCCTCCTCCATTGGTATGTAGTAAAATCCATTACCGTTTCTTCCCATGGGCACAATGGGTGAAATTACTATGCAGCTTTCACTAATGACATTTGCGATGTCTTTACAGGTGCCAGAAATGTTGTCATAGGGAATCGAGAGAATCAAAACATCACTGTCCCTTGCTATTGACGTGTTATCGTTGCCAGAAATGGTGCCCTTAATTTTATCGGCATGGGCGCCTTTAATGCTGCTTAGAGTGTCTTCGGCAGCCTTTTCTGCCTTTTGCTTGTCCCTTGAGCCTATCAAAACGTCATGGTTAAAACCCCATCTCAGGGCAAATCCTTCCCCCATGCCACCGGTTCCACCAATAATTCCAATTTTCATATAATTGTGACAGTTAACTTGTCAGGCTTTAAATATATTTAATCGACAATCCATATTTATCCGAATATCCCAATCGTTTAATATTAATATTATTTTAAAATATACTCTTGTTAAGTAATGTCCCTTATCATATTCATGAGGCATGGCCAGGCCAACAATAATGTAAAAAAGCTTTTGGTAGGCAGAAACCTTGAGTCTCATTTGACCGATTTAGGAAGAGAGCAGGTCAAAAACACCACCACGCAAATCCTCTCGACCATTGATGTGCACAAAATTTATTCCAGCCCTGTTATCAGAACGATGGAGACTGCTGAAATCGTTTCCAGCATTCTAGGTGTGCCAATCGAAAAGGATGAGCGCTTGTTTGAAATAGAATTGGGCAAGCTGGTGGGAATGTACTATGAAGACCTAATAAGTAAACACGGAAATCTGTTTGTAAAGTTTTACTGTGACAATGACGATGAAAATTCCCTATTGGAGTTCGAGGTCGAATCCTTCGGGGAGGTAAAAAAAAGAGTTTCTGCGTTATTGCAGGAAATGGTGAAAAAACACAGGGATGAAAATGTTCTCCTTGTTTCTCACCTTGACCCAATCAAAGCTGCTATCTCCCTTATAATGAACATAAAACCCTCTTCGGTTTATGATATCTATATTCCCAACGCTTCCCTCAATATCTTTAAAAGCAGTAATGACGTGATTTCATTATGTGGATTGAATGTGATGGACATACGTAGGTTTGTCTCCGATGCGTGATTATTTTTATTTATTATGTATCCCCTGCCAACAATAAAAAAGGGACCTCATTTATCAAAAACCTTAAATTAGATGTTAATTTACAGAACAAAATAGAGAGTGAAATAAAGTCATATGGCTTATTCCTATAGTAAAATAATGATGTTTTTTATTTTGGGTTCTATGGCCGCCATCGGTTTCCAAAGTGTTCTCCAAATAGTCTATGCTCAGGAAGGTGGTGAAACTGTTATCAGACGGGTTGAGATTTGGGCCTTGTTTTATAGATTGATGATTGCTGCCTTTATGGTGGGGGCAGTTGTTCAGGGTGTATTGATATACATTTGCTGGAGATTTAGGGAGTCTCACAAGAGGTATAATGATTATAGTGTAAGTGGGGGTAATGATTAATGGGACACGCCACTCCTGAGTGGGCATATGTTCTTGTTGTAATTGCCCTGTTGGTTTGGGTGGGCGCAGAGTCCTGGAGGGTGGAACACACGTTGGAGTACGCTCCTCCCAACTCTGAAACTGTTAGAGTTATAGGCCAACAGTGGTTTTGGTCTTTCGAGCATGCGGATGGAACACAAGAGATAAACGAGCTTCATTTGAAGACGGATATACCCTATAGATTTGAACTGATTGCAACTGATGTTCTTCACGATTTTGCAGTGCCGGATTTTGCGCTTCTTATGGATGCAGTGCCGGGTAGGGTTAACACAATGTGGAATGTGTTTGACAAACCCGGGGAATACCTCATTGAATGCAGGGAGGACCGTGGCCAGGGACATCAAGACATGAGGGCAAAGTTGTTTGTTGAGCAAAACAATGGAACCCAATCCGTCCCAAGCAACCCGGAAAAACCATTGATATCAGGCGGCACAGGATTTGCGACAGTTATCAATCCGCTAACAAGTGGTGGTGGTGAGGTATCACAAGGCACCGGATATGAAACATTGGTTAAACCGGGCTCACCTGCACAAAACGCCACGTCATCTTCTGCAACAAATGCATCAAATGCAGCTGGCGCATCCAATGCGACAAATGCAGGTGGACCTTCAGTTACATTGTCTATTCCCTCAGGCGCTTCAACCCAAGGCAATCCATCGTATGAGCCAGCAAAATTGTCCGTGAAGAAGGGTGATTCAGTCAACGTGGTAAACGATGACAATGCCCCGCATACGGCAACCAACGGAGAGGGGCCAGATGACCCCACAACCGGCAAATCGTTTGACACGAGCCTCATAATGGTGGGCAAGTCCGCAAAAATAGACACATCGACTTTGGCTGCTGGTGACTATCCTTACCACTGCACAGTGCATCCCTTCATGAAAGGAACGCTAACTGTCACGGCGTAGTCGGTCTATAGGCCTGTCTTCTCCTCCTTATCCCCATTCTTCTTTTTGTCGTGTTCTTTAAAAAATTATTTAACTGTTTAAAAATAAAGCTTTTACTTGTTCTGGAAAAATCTGGCCTAATGGTCCTGTACATCCAAACTAAAACAATGTTTTGCAATGTTTTTTTATGATTGGAAACGCCAATCGTATCGTTATGTTGATTATGATTGGTGCTTTGATCTCTTGATCTACAGGAAACTGGCGTCTAAAAAAAAATAATCCATTTCGTCCTGATCTCTGTCAGGTGTCAAATCCATGGGTGTTTTTTTCGGTTCTTGTTGTGGATAATACTTTCCATCCAGTTTCGACATAGGGTTGGTGAGGAGGGCAGAACGTTGTGCATAGGCCTGTGATTCTCGGAAATGAATCCTCAAACACTCCTTTATGGTAGAAGGTCATTATTGGGTGGGGTTACAATGCACTATTTGAATACATGATTGTTTGGCGATTACTTTCTTGCAAAAATGACAAACGCAAATAAAATCACACGAAAAAGTGGCCTAACCCATTCATTGATATCACAATAGGGAGGTGAACGAAAGGTTGGCAGGGCCCGATCCATAGGCGTATTTTATTGTTTCCTTATTAAAAAAATACTCAATTGTCTTTTTTATTTAAATCAAACCAAATACTTTTATAGACTTTACCTGGAAATAAAGGATATAGGGGTGTTATACTAAAAAATTGGTTTTAGAATTAAAAAAACCTCGGCCATTATGGGAAATAATATTTTCCACTCACCACACTGATATAGGGTTATTGTATGTTATAACTTCAGTAGTATCTCTGATTGCTGGTGGAGCTTTGGCTATAGCAATAAGATCAGAATTGTTTTTACCTGGTCTCCAAATATTTACCGGTCAATCCGATTTTGCAAGATTTTTTACCATGCATGGTACTACAATGCTATTTTTGTGGGCAATACCTTTTGCAGCTGGAATTGGTAACTATTTGATTCCTATTATGGTAAGGTACAAGGACATGGCATGGCCTAAATTAAATGCCATTGCATATTGGATGATACCTCCATGTATAGTCCTTCTGTGGTGTGGTTTTGCAGATACCACCTGGAATGCCTATCCTCCATATTCCATATTAAAAGCTCCAGGTCCTGCTGCGGATATGTGGATATATGCACTTACGTTTCTAACGTTTTCCTCGTTGCTGGGTTCGATAAACTTTGTAGTGACTATTCTAAAAATGAAGCATCCGGACTTGCCAATAATGAAAATGTCCCTTTTCTCCTGGGCTATTATGGCTACATCACTTATGATTATTGTGTCCATGCCGACTTTTTCAGCTGCTTTGGTAATGCTTTCTACGGATAGGCTGGGTGTATCCGGATTCTTTAATGCGGAAATGGGTGGAGACCCTGTTGCATATCAGCATTTGTTCTGGTTTACATTCCATCCTGAAGTCTACATATTCTTCTTACCTGCGGTAGGTATGCTGTATGAAATAATCCCAACATTTTCAAGGAAGCCTATTTTTAGCTACTATTCTGGTGTTGCAGCGCTGGTGATAATCATAGTCATTGGATTTGGGTCTTGGGCTCACCATATGTTTGCCTCGGGTATGAGTTTTACAGAAAAGACCGTGTTTATGGTTGGGACATTGGCAGCAGTTCCGCCATCGGCAATGCACATCTTTAACTTTATAGCTACCATGTGGGGTGGAAGAATTAAGTTTGCAGCGCCTATGCTGTTTGGAGTTGGGGGTATAGTGATGTTCTTTGCTTCGGGTGCGGGAGGAGTTGTTAATACCGCAATTCCGTTGGACTTTTTGACCCACGATAGCTACTGGGTTATAGGTCATTTCCACCTGATATTGATGGGGACCATATCTTTGGCTTTTACTGGATTCCTATACTATCTGTTCCCGATGATAACAGGCAGGATGTATGACGCAAAACTGGCAAAGATCCATTTCGTGATGGCGTTCACGGGAATATTGGTGGTTTTCGGTGTTCAACATCTTTTGGGACTCTATGGCATGCCTAGGAGAGTTATAGATTATTTGCCAATATGGGAATTAATAGTGATGAATCAAGTGGCGACTGTGGGTGCTTGGATAGTGGGCTCTTCATATTTGCTGTTCATATACAATCTGGTAAAATCATCAATGTTCGGAAAACCGGCAAACACCATCGATCCATTTGGATTGGGAACAGGAGTGGAATATTATTATGACTTCGCACGACGAGAACCGCATCATTAGGACAACACCCGGCCGCTTGGGCAAAGGCTTGATTGTTGTCTTTGCTTTCATGGCTGTTGTTGGCTTTGTCATAATAGCCAACTGGCACTTTATGTTAAGCGTTCCACCACCTGTGTCGGTGCCTAAACCTTCACCTGAGGAAACACAAGCCGCACCAGGTGGGGGTGGTGCTGGTTCGGGTGCCCAAACAGCCGCCCCTCCAGCCGGTACTCTATCCATTCCCTCTGGCGCTTCAACCCAAGGCAATCCATCATATGAGCCAGCAAAATTGTCCGTGAAGAAGGGTGATTCAGTCAACGTGGTAAACGATGACAATGCCCCGCATACGGCAACCAACGGAGAGGGGCCAGATGACCCCACAACCGGCAAATCGTTTGACACGAGCCTCATAATGGCAGGAAAGTCCGCAAAAATAGACACATCGACTTTGGCTGCTGGTGACTATCCTTACCACTGCACAGTGCATCCCTTCATGAAAGGAACGCTAACTGTCACGGCGTAGTCGGTCTATAGGCCTGTCTTCTCCTCCTTATCCCCATTTCTTCTTTTTATTCACGCACAATAAAATTATATTTGAAATGAAACATTATTAAGATGATAATATGATGAATTACGATAAATTTCTTCTAATGTTCTCCCTGTTTACCTTGTGTGTTTTGTTTGGTTTGATGTTTATGGGTGGATACGTTAGCTCCAGTGGGGTTGGTTTATCATGCCCTGACTGGCCACTTTGCCCGCATGGTTTAGTTCCCTCGGCTGAGTTTTTAGTTGAGTATACTCACAGGTCCATAGCTGCAACCACTGGCCTTTTGGTTTTTCTCACTGCGGTCTTTGTGGTCAAAGGAAAAAATCCGGAGCGCTCTACAAAGATCTTTTCCGTCATAGCTGCAGGTGCAGTATTGGGCCAAATAGCTTTGGGTGCAACCGTAATCACTGAAAAACTGCACGCTCTTTTGGTTACTGCACATCTTGGGTTGGGATTGGTATTATTCAGCAGTCTTGTTTTTGTTGTCATAAGCACATTTTACACCAACCAAAAGCTAAAGTCTTCACTGTCTTCTTCATCTCACCTTTCCTCTTCCTCACCCTCCTCCCAATCCCCATCATCTGCCACATCCCTTTCATTCAACTCATCGCCATCTAATTCCAAGTCCTCAGCTAACTTTTTCACAAGCAAGTCTGATTTATAACCGGGTGGTTTTTATGGTTCTAAAAAACAGTGTTAAAGACCGCACCAAAGCATTGGTTCTGGCTTTCCTTGTTGCGTTTCTCTATCTCACTTTTTTATCTTCTTCTCAATTTGCACATGGCCATTTTGACCATTTGGGCCATTATAATACCGCAGGATTTGGCATCAGCGACAAATACTATGTCAATGAGCAACTTGAACCCGCCTATGCAAAACCAAACGAATTGTCAAAAATCATGTTCAGCATCCAGGATAGGGATGGGCGCGATGTACATAACGTGATAGTCATGGTTGAAATTTACTCCGCAAAAACTAACGAAAGAGTTTCTGTTTTTCCATGGACAAGGGCAGACATCGGGGATTTTGAGGTTCCGTTTGTATTCCCCAAGATTGGCAATTATGAAATTGTGCTTAGTGTGTTAAATGATGATGTCAGCAGCAGCCAAATAATCAACACAGTTCCTCCCCCCAGGACAATCTTGAACGACAGTACCGGTTGTCATTGCGAAAGAGGTGTCTTTAACGTGTCAATATCGGAAAATTTTGGCTCAATTTTTTCATTAGTTATATTTGCCTCTGTGTTTGGTGTTATTGCTGTCGTGGGCGTTGGTTTGTTTTGGGGATTTTGGAACAGAAGAAAAAACAAGTCTGTTGATCCGATCTCTAATTATGATTTTATAAAGTACTCTGTTTTGCTTTTGGCTTTGGGTGCGGCAGTGGTTCACCTGGCTGTCTACCCTGAACATGGTGGTTTGAGGTTGGAGTACAGTGTTTTTTTGCTCTCAGCCTCGGCTATTCAAATCGGGTATGGAATCATGTATTTCTTGCTGATTTTCTCAGACGATAGTGATCCTCGCATCAAAAAGTCAAATAAATTGCTAATATCCAAGCAATATTATAAAAAGTCTTTAAGGCTTAATTGGATTGGACTGGGGGGATCTCTTTTTTTGATTCTTTTGTATCTGTATGCGGTAACCCTTCCGCCTCCCCTTTCCCCAAACACTCATCCTGAGGATGTTGACATATACGGAATATTGGATAAGTCATTAGAGGTGATGTTGGTTGTAGGAATCATTGTTTTGATGATTTATGAGAGAAAACGGTACCTGTATAGCTTTAAAGCCTCTAGTTATAAAAATATTTAATGCATTGTTGGTCGGTTTGAATATTTCTTCAAAATTTTAATGCGGCCTAAATCATTTGATGGTTTTACGGCTTTGTCCGTTTAGCCCTTAGCAGATTAGTAACCTGTATTGTGTTTGTTGTACAACTCAACTGTATCTTTAATGATTGACTCTGGCTTGACACTAAACTCTACCCGTTATCGCTTTAAAGCGACTTACGGATGGACTAAAAGCGAAAAATTTTACCTGATTGATGGGGGGTGCTTGATTGTTTTGCTGTATTTTTTGATACGACCTTGATGGGATAAGAAGGTTAATCGTCTTTTTTCGTGTGTTTTTTTCAGGGCTGTCTATATGTGCTTTTTTATCTATTGATTTGCATTTCAATCTTTTGGTTGTTGTCATATGGATGAGGGCAAGGATATGGCATAAACACATTATGTTTTGTTTCTGGTTGTTATGGGTTTAAAACTTGAAAGTTGTTGTTTTTTTTACCTGCCATGCCCTTTCAATGGAAATAAACATAAATCATAAAAACCTGGTTTCTTGATTATTTTTATTTTACTGTTTTTTTCAATAGATCTGTATTTATATTATTGTTTGCATTGTTGATCATGAACAAATTAAAGAAATTGTCTTTAATTTTTATTTCAATAACCTTTGTAATGTCGGTTTTGTCACTTGCAACGTTAAACGGGTTCTTTATATTTGGGGGAATAGCCAGCTTTGCCCTGTCTTTATTTTATGTTTACTTAAACAAGGCTCGGGGAACATTCAAGAAAGACTTGTTGGATAATCTTAAATAATCATGTCATACTTTTTATCATTTATTGATGCCGTCCTTCCAATGGAAATACCACCATCTGGAATCATCAAGCACACTTCCGTAAACATGGTTGGCCGAAATGATTGTGTTGCATCCCTCCACCATGAAAATGTCTAAATGATTGATTGATCTTAAGCATTTTGCTGTTTTCTCCAGGGTTTTTACTGTGTCATAAATTTCATCTATTGGCAAATATTTTTTGGTGGTTTTCAGTGTGGGTGCCTTGCTGTGGATTGTTTCCTGCCAATTATTGGAAACAGATGAATATCCTAATGCCTAGATTATATGAAAATATTGTTGCTGGAATAATGCCTCCATTTGCTATGGATATTGTTTCATATCATTCCAAATGGCTGC
This sequence comes from uncultured Nitrososphaeraceae archaeon, assembly GCA_963779615.1. Taxonomy (GTDB): domain Archaea; phylum Thermoproteota; class Nitrososphaeria; order Nitrososphaerales; family Nitrososphaeraceae; genus Nitrosocosmicus. Next base: position 112,382 of record CAVZZA010000001.1, on the reverse strand, counting down.
CTATCTTTGATTTGATTTTTTGGCAAATTGCCTCTACTACGTTTGTAAATATCACTCCAACTCAATAGGATTTCTTTATCGGTGTGTTTCAGGATTTATTGAATGGTGCATCTATTTAAATAGCAAAATAAATTTTACTGTATTGATTGATTTTTACTGTTAGGGTAAAATTTGACTCTTTTGACAAATTTGTTATGGGTGATATGAACAATGAAATTGAGATTCCTGTAAGTTCGCCTTCTGTTAAGGAAAAAGACAACAAGGAGATAATACAAAAAATATCAAAAAATTCAATGTAAAAAAGGTAGTGTGCGAATAATGCGTGGATTGCACTCAAAAACAAAAGTAATCGACATAACCGTTAAATAGACGTGCAATTTTGCCATTTCGTGTTTATATTTGTGTCATTGGTTACCATTTTTAAAGGATTTTAAATGTAAACAAAAATAGGGCAACAATTAATGTTGACTAGTTATTGCCGGTGCTGTTGTTGCCTTCCATGGTGATTAATTTCTGTATTATTTTTTCTGCTATCACTGTTGAAGCTAATTCTTGACCTTCCATGGTTTGTGCTCCTATGTGGGGTGAGCATATCAAGTTCGGGAGTTCTAGTAGTTCTTTGTTAGTTGGAGGTTCAACTTCAAAAACATCCAATGCCGCACCAGCTATTTTGTTATTCTTCAATGCCTCTATCAGTGCCGCCTCTTCCAAAACCCCCCCCCTTGATGTGTTGATTATGTACGAGCTGCTTCTCATGCTTGAAAACATCTCCTTATTCACCAGATATTTTGTTTGTTCTGTGAGTGGAACATGGCATGTCACAAAATCTGAACTTTCCATCAGGGTCTTTAAATCGGTTGTAATTAGTGACACTTCTTGGATAAAGCCTTTGTCAATAGGTACCACATCGTATCCTATTAGATTCATTCTTAGTCCCCTTGCTAATCTCGCTACATTTCTTCCGATTTTCCCTAACCCGATTATTCCTAAATACTTTCCCTTTAACTCGGTACCTGTTAGGTTCTTCTTAACCCAGTTTCCTTTTTTAGTTTCGTTGTTGGCAAAAGGTATGCTTCTGCTCAAAGACAGCATAAACCCCACAACTAATTCAGAAACAGCGGTGATTGATGCTTCAGCTGCATTTATTACCTCTATGTTCTGTTTGCTTGCTTCTTCTGTGTCAATGTTGTCTAGCCCCACTCCTACCCTGGCTATTATTTTTGTTTTATTTGCATTTTGGATAACCTCCTTGGTTATTTTGGTTCTGCTTCTGACGACAATAACATCATAATCCCTTACTTTTGATATTAGTTCTTGGGCGGAAATATCTGGTGTATAGTCCACAGCCAAACCCGCATTTTTTAGGCTGTTTATTCCTTTTTCGTCTATTGAGTCACAAACTATAACTTTTCCCTTGATATTCATATTTGCGCTTTTTTCTCTAGGAATATATTGATTGCTTTCTAAACGATTTTAAAAAATTGCTTTTCTTGTAAGTTTTAGATTGATAGATAAAAATATTTATATCATATAACAGTGTTATGAATGCTATGGCTACGAAAGAATTGGATATGGATTATAGCAAATATGATTTCAAAGATTCCACAGAAGTTTATGCCTATTTGAGTAAAAAAGGGCTCTCAAGGGGTACCGTTGAGGAAATAAGCAAAATGAAAGGCGAGCCTGATTGGATGCTTGATTTTAGATTGAGATCTTATGAAGTTTTTATGAGTAAACCTATGCCAAATTGGGGCGGCGATCTTGGGCATATTGATTTTCAAAACATTTATTATTATGCTAAAGCTGCCGGCAAGCAGAGTCAGAGCTGGGATGATGTTCCAGAATCTGTAAGGAATACCTTTGAAAAATTGGGTATTCCTGAGGCCGAACGCAAATTCCTGGCTGGGGTTGGTGCGCAATACGAATCCGAAACTGTTTATCACCATTTAAATGAGGAGTTGGAAAAACAAGGTGTGATTTTTATTGACACCGATACCGCGGTTAAAAAATTCCCAGATTTGCTTAGAAAGCATTTTGGAAAAATCATACCACCAGAAGATAACAAATTTGCCGCGTTAAACAGTGCGGTATGGTCTGGCGGTTCTTTTATTTATATACCTCCAAACGTAAAAGTTGAGCTACCTTTACAGGCTTATTTTAGGATAAACGCCGAAAATATTGGTCAGTTTGAAAGAACATTGATTATTGCTGATGAGGGCGCAGAAGTCCATTACATAGAGGGCTGCACGGCTCCAGTGTATTCCTCCGAATCATTGCATTCTGCCGTAGTTGAGCTGGTCGCAAAAAAAGGTGCAAAGATAAGGTATACCACTATTCAAAACTGGAGCAAAGACGTTTACAATTTGGTAACCAAAAGGGCATATGCGTATGAAAACGCCACTGTTGAGTGGGTTGACGGTAACCTGGGAAGTAAATTGACAATGAAATATCCGGGAGTGTATATGCTTGGTAAAAACGCCCATGCCGAAATTATTTCTATTGCTTTTGCTGGAAAAAACCAACACCAGGATGCCGGTGCCAAAGTCGTTCATCTTGCCCCCAACACCACATCTAGGGTTGTCAGCAAATCTGTTAGTAAAGATTCTGGTAGAACCACATACAGGGGACTATTGCATGTTGCAAAGGGAGCAAATGGCGTAAAGTCAAATGTCCGCTGCGATGCGCTATTGCTTGATGAGTTTTCTAGAACTGATACTTATCCATATGTGGAAGTTAATGAGGATGATGCTACCATTACTCATGAGGCAACCGTGGGAAAGATTGGCGATGAGCAAATATTTTACCTGATGAGCAGAGGATATTCAGAGTCTGATGCACTGAGTCTTATTGTAGGTGGGTTTATGGAGCCATTTACAAAAGAACTTCCCATGGAATATGCCGTAGAACTGAACCGAATGGTAAAGATGGAGATGGAGGGTTCAGTAGGTTAATGTCCTCGCCTACTTCTCCTTCTGTTATATTTTTTTTATAGATTAGTCACAAGGGTTAATTTATGATTCCTTTATCTTTGATTTCAAAAGACAACTACAGTGAGATATTGCCTGACGAACATGGTGAACCTGAATGGATATTGGACACAAGAAAAAAAGCAATGTCTAAATTTTCCGAATTGCCATTTGAGGTTTCCCCTTTGTACTCAAAATACACTGGCTTAACCTTGTTGGAACCTGAAAAAATTTTTTTCTCAAACGCCAAATCGTCTATCTTGTCTGATGATTTGAAAATACGACTTGAGGAGATAAAATCATCTCCAAGCTTAATCATGGTGGGGTCATCCATTGTACACATTTATGTTCCGGATGATTTGTCCAGACAGGGTTTAATAATTTCAAGCATGCGGGAAGCTTTTGACAGGCATCCAGAACTGTTGAAAAGGCATTTTGAAGTTAATGCGAATCATTACGGCGAGGATCGTTTTCTTGCATTGGGGTTATCTTCATTCCAATCAGGTTTCTTTATATACGTTCCAAAAAATCTGATTGTTACAGAACCCATCAGGATAGTTTATTCTTTGAAAAGTGACGGTACATCGTCAATTTGCAGAAACGTTGTAATTTCTGATGTGGGATCCAAAGCAACAATTGTGCAAGAGCTATATTCGTCATCCCAATCTGCACCGTCAAACATGCCCAATGTTGACAGCGGTGAGAGGGAGTGGGGGGAGAATAAAACTAATGAGAATAAAAAACAACAATGCTATTTTGAAGTTTTAGAGTGTGGGGTTAAACCCACATCTGAGTTGGAGTTTATAACTTTGCAGGCAATGAATTTATCCACAATCAACGTTTCCACTAGGAAAGGATTTGTTGAACAGGATGGAAAAATGTCCTGGTACACTGGCATGTTTGGTACAAGCCTCAGCCGATGCAAAACAGATAGCATTATGAAGGGGCCTGGTGCGTCTTCTGAGGACGTGGAAATAGTTTTTGGAACCGAAAAACAATTGTTTGATGTGTCCTCAAATTTGGACCACATCGGATTCAGCACACGTGGCAGGGTGATGGTCAAGTCCATAATGAAAGACGAGTCTAAATCGCTCTTTAAGGGTATGATTAAAATAAGAAAAGATGCCAAAGCTTCCGAAGCCTATTTGGCTGGGCACGCAATATTATTAAACAAGGGATCGCATTCTGACGCTATTCCTGGATTGGAGATAGAAACCAATGAAGTTAGGGCCACCCACTCTGCATCTGTTTCTCAAATCGATGAGGAACAGATATTTTATTTGATGAGCAGGGGGCTTGACAGGGAAAGTGCCAAAAGGGAGATCGTTCATGGTTTCGTCGAACCCTTGTCCAGAAAAATGGGGCCCTTTATCCGTGCATGGATTAGTTATTTGTTTGAAAACAAGTGGACCGGAAAGCCACTATTGTTGAAAACTGATGATGTCATGGCACAGATCCTGGAAGTCGAAAAATCCCGTTACAAGGAAACTGCGGATATATTCGAAAAGCACTATAAATACAGGTAAGCGGTGATACACACACATGTCGTCTGAAAATTGGGTTGATATTTCTGACTTCCTTGGCTTGAAAAAAGGTGAAATGACTGATTATGATTACGGTGATAAAAAACTGATGATCGCGAACATCGATGGTACGTTTTATGCTTCTGACCGGGTCTGCACCCATGCGTATGTTGATTTGACTGGGGGAATTTTAAACGAATCCGAAAAAACTGTCACCTGTCCACTGCATCTCTCCTCTTTTGACATGAAAAATGGCAATGCGCTTAACCTTCCTGCTGAGGAACCCCTTAAAGTTTATAGAATCAAAAAGGAAAAAAACAATCTGTTTATTCTGTTGTAGACTTTTTAGTTATGGATTTTGGGCACTGCAGTAGCAACAACAACAACAAAAAAAATGAAAAGAAAGTAAACGAGAATAAGAAAAAATTTTCCGATGGAATCTTGCTTTTATTCTTTTCTGCATTTTCTAATTTGTGTTGACCGGCATCTGTGTTAAATTATCCGATATTTGAGTTTGGTAAAAATGGAATTACTTTATTTACTTTTGGACAAAAATCCCTTTTTATTGTGGATGCCTTATGATTTTCAAATGATGCTATTGATAAAAAATCACTGAATCTTTTCCAGTAGATGATTTATGGCCCCTTTGACTGTGTGTTCTTCTGACTCAGAATAATCAATTTCCCTTTTTTTGAGCTCTTCTGATGTTTTGGGGCCAATTGAAACTATTGTCTTAATTCCCAAGCAATTCATCAAATGCTGCTCGTTTTGGAAGGTTGGCGGCAGCGATAGTGATAGTTGTTTTTCGTGATGGGTGATGCTGTTTGTTATTATTTTAAAGAATGCTCTTACTGTGGATGGGCTGGTAAATACTATGGACTTTAGTTTTTTTTGGCGGACCAGAACGTAAAACCTGTCCCATTCATGGGACTCTTCTGTTTTATCATACTCTACAGTTTCATAAAAGAAGACCTGATCCAAGATTAAATTACTGTATGTTTTTGTTACTATGTTGTTTGACTTTTGTGACTCTGCACTTCTTGGCATTAGTATTTTAGTCTTCTCTTTTTTTCCTTCATTGCTTTTATCTAAGTCATCTAAAAACTTCATGATGCTGCTTAAAGAATAACCCAACTTGATGCTATTGGCATTGTGATTAGCAATGGTAGCAGCAGCTAAACTGGATTCTAACCTTCTTTTTTCTATTGCTTTTTTGGTCTTGGGGCCTATTGCAATGAATCTGTTGTTATTCTCTTTGTTCTCTTTTGTTATTTCTTGCAAAATGCTGCTGGAGTTTTTTTCCTTTTCTATTGCATTAAAAAAAATGTTTACTGAATGTGCGCTTAAAAATACATAGTAGTTATAAAAACCACTCCCTATCTTTTTCACCGTGGCTGATACGTTTTTTGAGCATAGCGGAATGGTAACGATGGTTGGAAGTGCAATTATGTTTATTTTTTCATTACAATGGATTGTGTCTTGTTGAGGGATGTCGTCTTCATCTATTTCTTCTTTGGTGACTGCAATGTTTGTTACATCTGCCAATATTGACGCCACTGCCGATATTTGTTAAAATGGATCTCTTTGGGAGTACCAATCAATGTTTCCATTCAAATTTACCGTATCGCCTATTATTACGATTGCAGGAGGTTTAATGTTTTCCAATTTTACTTTGCTTACTATGCTGTCTATCTCTCCTATTATGACTCTCTGGTTCTTTAAAGTTCCATTTTCAATTACGGCGACTTTTGTTTTTTCATTGATGTTTCCACCTTTAATTTTCTCTATGATTATTTCTAGTTTTTCAGTGCCCATGTAAATCACCGCGGTGTCTATCGCATCAAATAATTTTTCCCATTTTACCACCGGCGTTTTTTTTTCGGGATCTTCATGGCCTGTCACAAATGCCACCGAAGAGCTATATTTTCTATGAGTTAATGGAATGCCTGAATATATTGCAGCACCTATTCCTGATGTAATTCCTGGAACTATTTCAAAGTGGATGTTGTTTAGTTTCAAAAATTCAGCTTCTTCGCCTCCTCTGCCAAAAATAAATGGATCGCCCCCCTTTAGCCTTAACACTTTCTTTCCTTTTTTTGAGTGCTCCAGCATTAGTTCATTTGTCTTGTTTTGGTGTGTGGTGGGATCACCAATGTTCCTTCCTACATACATCTTTTCAGCCTTTTCTGGAAATAGTTTGGTGATCCCTTCGTCTATTAATCTATCGTATAAAATTATGTCGCATTCGTTTATCAATTCAGTTGCTCTGATTGTCAGCAGTTTGGGGTCTCCCGGTCCTGCCCCGCAAATGAATACTTTTCCTGAAACCTTGTTTTTGCTTTTGCTGTTTGGTATGTTCATTCTGTACTCATTTCCTTTATAATATCATTAGCTTTATTGTTACCAATTTTACTCCATTCATTTGTCAACTCTTTTGCCCCTTTTGAAATAAGAAACTCTCCCACTTTTTTTCCCAATTTTTGGGGATGTTCTGCATCTCCCTCTTCCTTGTGCTTTAAAGATTTTTTGCCATCTAAAGAGTAAATTGCTGTAAATAGCGATATTTTGTTACTTTTTCTGTTCATTGTCGCCAGCGCCCCTAAAGGCACGGTGCACCCGGCGCCTATGTTTTCAATTAGTGATCTTTCAGCTTGTATCTCTTTTCTTGAAACGTTATGCTCGATTTTTTTCAAGATCATTCTGGTGTGGACGTCATCTTTTCTACAAACAATAGCTAGAGCCCCCTGCCCGGGCGCGGGTGTAAAATTTTGAATATCCAGCCTTTGAACTATGTTGGCGTTTAGCCCAAGTCTTTTTATTCCTGCTTCTGCTAATACAATGCCTGTGTATTTGTTTTCTTTTGATTTGGCTATTCTCGTTTCAATGTTGCCCCTTAGGGATTTAATGACTATTGATGGATATTGGGTTTTAATTTGAATGGCCCTTCGGATACTGCTTGTTCCTATTGTGGATTCCGGTCCCAATTTGCTTATCTTGTTGTTGTTGATATTGTTGATGAAAACATCATACGGTTTTTCTCTTTTAGGTATGCTTGCAATAGCTAATTTGCTTGAAAAGCCTCCATGCAAATCTTTAAGGCTATGTACTGCCAAATCCGCCTTGTATTGCAGCAGTGACTCGTTTACCTCCTTTTCGAAAACTCCATTCTGGTTTATTTCAAAAAATGGGCGTTTGTCCTTATCACCTTTGGTTGTAATGTGTTCTATCCGAAACTCCATTTCCGGTTCTTCCTTTTTCAGTGATTTTATGATTGAATTAGTTTGGTGAATGGCCAATTTGCTTGCCCTGGTTGCAACTACAAATTCTTTAAAAGGTTTTCACCTTTGTTAATGCTTTATCGTATGACTCGATAGTTTTTTCAATGTCTTCTTCATTATGGTTTGTTGAGATAAAACATGTTTCAAATTGCGAGGGTGGGATAAATATTCCGTTATCAAGCAATACCTTGAATAATTCACTAAATTTTGTAATGTTTGACATTTTGACGTCTTGGTATTTGCTCACTGCCTTTTTTGTGAAGAATGTTTGAAACATCGAACCTATTGAGTTCACTGTCAATTCTATTTCTTTATCGTGTGCAATGTCTTTTATTCCGTTTACTATTCTATCGCATGTTTTGCTCACTTGCGGGTAAATGACATTTTTATTTTTACTTAAAATCTCTAGTGTTTTCAAGGATGCTGTGACAGATAACGGGTTGCCTGCAAACGTACTAGCTTGATACACTTTTCCGCTTGGTGCTAGTTGGGACATTATCTCCTTTTTTCCCGTTATTAGGGAAATAGGGTACCCGTTTCCCATAGCTTTTGCAAATGTTGTTATATCTGCTTTTATTCCGAAAAACTCACTCGCGCCCCCAAGCGCAAGCCGAAAACCTGTTACCACCTCATCAAAAATCAAAACTATGTTATTTTCTTTGGTAATGCTTCTGATTTTGTTTAAATAGTCTTTTGCTGGAAGTATTAGTCCGGAATTGGCTAAAACAGGTTCAATAATTATGCATGCAATGCCGCCTTTGCCATCCTTTTCTCTGTTTATGGCCAACTCCAATGACTCCATGTCATTATAAGGGATCGTTATGGTCCTGGTTGCGTTTTCTTTTGGCATTCCATCTGTTTGTTCCAATTCTGAAGCGCCTGAACCTGCCTTATCAAGTACATCATCAAAAGCACCATGGTATCCCCCATCAAATTTTATAATCTTTGTCTTTTTTGTGAATGCCCTTGCCAGCCTAATGGCATGCATGGTTGCTTCTGCTCCCGTATTTGTGATCCTTACCATTTCTGCAGACGGGATTATTTTATTACATGATTCTGCTAGTTCGATTTCTTTTTCCGTAGGGGTGCAAAATAAGTTTCCTTTATCTATTTGGCTTTTTACTGCCAGTGCAACATCTTGATTACCGTGGCCTAAAAAAACCGAACCATAACCCATGCAGTAGTCAATCAATGCATTACCTTCTTTAGTAAATATCTTACTGCCGTTCCCTGACTCAACAAAAAATGGATATGGCTGAAAAAACCTAACGGGGCTATTAACTCCACCAGGAATTATTCTGCAGGCTCTCTCGAATAATGCCTTGGATTTGTCAAACATCAAATGAAACACATAACGTTTAAAAAAGTTATAACTGTATCGGCTATCTAATTTTTGTTATTTGTAAGTGTTTCTGCCATTTTTTTTGCATGGTATGAAATTATGATATCTGCTCCAGCTCTTTTGATGGATGTCAGCAATTCTGTTATTGCTGAGGTTTCATCTATCCAGTTGTTGATTGACGCTGCCTTTATCATGGAGTATTCTCCAGATACGCTGTATGCTGCAATAGGGTGAAAAGAGTTTTGTTTTGCTGAATATATCAAGTCAAGATTTGGGATTGCTGGTTTTATCATCAAAATATCTGCGCCTTCTTCCATATCTGCTATTATTTCACGATGCGCCTCTCTTGAGTTTGTAAAAGGCATCTGATACGAATATCTATTACCAAAACTTGGTAATGAATGAGCAGCATCCCTAAACGGGGAAAAAAATGATGATGCTTGCTTTGCTGAATATCCCATAATCATTGTATCGTGATAATCGTTATCATCTAGAATGTCTCTCAATATTTTCACCTGGCCATCCATCATAGCTGATGGCGCTACCATGTCTGCGCCCAATGTCGCATGACTTAAAGCAATTTTTGCAAGTGTGTCCAAAGTCCGATCGTTATCAACTCTGTTGTTTTTGATTATGCCGCAATGGCCATGGGAAGTGTATTGGCAAAGACAAACATCGGTAATAACTACTAACTTTTCTCCAAACGTGTCTTTGATTGTTTTTATTGCCTGCTGTGTTATTCCATCCTTGTCAAACGCGCTGTTGCCAAAACCGTCTTTTTTGGATGGGATGCCAAAAAGAATTATTGCCTTGATCCCTAATGCAACGATGTCTTCTACCTCTTTTAGTAGTGTTTTTAGGGAGAATCTGAATATTCCTGGCATTGATTCTATTTCCACATTCTTGCTGATTCCTTCTTGTACAAATAGCGGGACCACCAAATCTTTGATTGATAGGTGTGTCTCCTGTAAAAGATCCCTTATTGCCTCATTTTTCCTAAGTCTTCTTAACCTCATTTTTGGAAAAACGCTGTAACTTTCATTAGATCTGTTTAAATAATGTTTAAAGTTGACTTTGCTTTCTAAATTTTCTTGGATGTTTTTCTTTGATGTGCTATGCTTTTTCATAATTAAACAGTTTTAATGCCAAGTTTATTAAATCACTTTTATTTTTATTGCCTTGGGAAAGTTCTTTCCTTAAATTATTCATTGGCGTAGAAAGTATTCCTTCTATTAACGCATAGGAAAATTGCTCAAAAACTTTTATATCTTTTTCTTCTATTTTGTCTCCTATCAATGATAAGGCTTTTTTGAATTCTTTTTCCCTAATGGAGTCTGCGTCCTTAAAAATCGTTATTATTACTGGCTCTGAACTTTTTCTTCTTAGTGTTTCTTTAATTAAAAAGATTTCTTCTTCTATTATTCTTTCGGCAGTTTGTATCTCCTTTTTTCTTTTTCTTACGTTTTTTTCTACTATCTCTGATATCTGATCTATGTTTACCAATTTGACTTTGTTCAGAATGGCAATTTTATCTTCTACAGTCCTGGGATTTGATAAATCAAAGATCATTAATCCTTTTTCTCTGTTCTGCATTATGTTTGCCATTCTCTCATATGTTAGCAAATAATATGGCGCAACCGTGGAAATGAATATGATGTCTATGCTTTCGTTAAGTTTTTGTAATGCTTCTTCAAATGGTATCGGTACGCCCGCAACTGTATCGGAAAAAGATCTTGCTCTCTCAAATGTCCTGCTACTGATAAAAAAATTGATATTACGTTGTTTTAATGATTTGGCTATTAAACTGGCCCCTTCGCCAGAACCTATCAATAAAATTTCTTTCTCATTGATTTCATCAAAATACTCATATGTTAAATTGACGGCCATGGATCCAACCGACACGCTTCCTTTGTTTATGCCTGTAGCTGTTCTTACCTTGCTTCCGATTTTGATTGTTCTGTCAAAAAGAATATTCAAATTTGGACCCGAAAATCCGTTTTTTCGAGAAAACTCTAGTGATCTTTTGACTTGTCCTAATATTTGGTCTTCACCTACTACCAACGAGTCAAGACCTGATGTTAATTTGGCAAGATGTTTGATTGCTTCCTCTCCATCGTCAATCCTAACATTTGACCTTACCTCATCAACAGGGACGCCAATTAATGAAGACCATAATCCAATTATTCTATCGTGTTGTGGATTATTGCCCACTCCATAAATTTCTACTCTATTGCAGGTTTGTAATATCAAACATTCTTCTAATTCCGTTGAATCTGTCAGTGTTTTGTATGCTGAAAAAATGTCCTTAAATGTGAATTTTTCTAAAATGTGTATTGGCGAATTTTTAAATGTAACCCTTAAATTGACAAATTGCGATGATTGTAAACTTAAATATGCTGTCATCTGCCCTTGTTATCCTCCAATTTGTCTAATGTGTTAATAATTCTTTCCTTAACTTTATCAATGTTGCCTTTACTTAATAGGTCCTGTATCTCGGGATTATTTATTAATTTATATAAAAATTCTTTTCTTTCTTGAGGCTTTTCTATGTATTTTTTGGCATGTGTTCTGGCAAATTCTTGAATTTTTATATTGTCAATATCGCTTTTCCCTATTATATTTTTTATAGCATCTTCTATCTTGCCTTTTATTATTTTAGTCATTATGGGGCTTTTCCCTGAAGTCGATATTGCTATTTGAATCGACCCGTCTATTGTAATTATTGACGTAAATGCAATGTCACTCTTTTCAGGGTCATCGGTAGAATAGGCCAGGATTCCTGCATTTATGGCCCAGTTTATTATTTCTTTGTTTAAAAATTTATCATTTGTGGTTGCAATAATCAAAAATAGGTTATTAAAACTATTTAAAAAGTCCATACTTTCGATTTTTTTCTGAATTAAATGCAATTTATGCATTTTTTCATAGTTGAGAATGTCTTGGTTAACCTTTTCACCTATCACCGTAATACTGCAGTTATAATTAACAAGTGATTTTACCTTTTTAGTTCCTTCTGCTCCTGCACCTACCACCAAGACATTTCTATTAACCATGTTTAAATCGACAATCAATCACTTCACCATGTGGCTTTTTATCAAAACTTGATGGGGTGTTTATCGGTATTTCAATAACGTGTTTATTGATTGTCGGTTCAACCATTTTGAGAGTCTGATGGTGCTCTTTGACTGCATATCAAATAGGTTCTGTCTCTTATTCCATATATTTTATTTCAATCGGCAATTCAGTTAAAACGCATGTGTTGTTGACATGCTTAGGGTTTGCCCGCCCACCAATTTGGTTTGATTCGGATAAAAAGATACTTTGGCATTTAGTGTGATCGTAAGAGTTGTCTTTGTATATTTGTATATAGCTTATTCCCCCAGGTTTCTAAAAAGCCGATATTAGTTTACAGAATTGACGTATCCTTTTTAAGTAACTAATGTGAGTGGAATTGAGCGAATAACCTGGTGAATATGAGACTTTTTTCATGCGTTTTACACTGGTTTTTTATTGAAATATCGATAAAATGATGTTTAAAAATTGCAGAGCATGACTAATTTTAGTATTATTGAAATATTGGACTTTATTAAACTTCTTTATAATTGACTTTTAGTTCTGATGCTAACTATAATTCTGATAACTCTTTTTCTATAGATGTTTTAAAAGACATTTCTTTTACTGTTATTGCTCTTTTGAAGAAATCTGGTTTTTTATCTCTAAAAGATCTGGTAGTTTGTGGACCATTTGAATTATCGTCTCAGACCGGAATTGATATTGATGACTCTTTTTTAATATATAATCAGGCATTGGCAGCTTTAGAACAGAATGGAATAATTGAAAAACGATTTATCCCTGCAACTATTCTTTACCATAAACGCAAAAATATAGGCAAGATTTCTACTGGCTCAAAAAATTTTGATTTTCTTTTGGGAGGGGGTATAGAAACAAAATCCATTACGGAGGTATGTGGAGAATATGGAACTGGTAAAACACAATTATGTCATACTGCTTGTGTTACTGTACAACAAGATTATTCTAATGGGGGATTAAAGGGAAATGCATTGTATGTGGATACAGAAAATACATTTCGACCGGAACGAATTGAAACAATTTCAAAACTAAGGAAATTAGACTCTTTCAAAATATTGGATAATGTTGTTGTTGCAAAGGCCTATAGCAGTTCTCATCATGAATTGATCCTGTCTGAAGCTGGTAAGGTTATAGATTCTCATAATATTAAACTACTGATTATTGATTCAATTATTTCTCTTTACCGATCAGAATTTATAGGATTGTCTGCCCTTTCTGAAAGACAGCAGAGATTGAATAAGTTGGTCCATACTGTTATGCGAATAGCAGAAACATTCGAGATTGCGGTTTTGCTAACAAACCAAGTAACGGCATCCCCCGATTCTATGTTTAGTGGAAATTCATTTAAAGCCGCAGGAGGCAATGTTATGGCTCATTCTAGTACATACAGAATTTTTTTGAGACGGTCGGGGAGAAATAGGATAGCTAGAATGGTTGATTCTCCATACCATCCTGAGAGTGAAATTGTTTTTACTATCGATAATAATGGCATTACTGATCCAAAAAAAAATAATTAAATATGCATGGAACCTATTGCCTGTTATTTTTGTTTTTGTGTATACTTTAAATGTTTATTACGACATTTTTTTTAATTCCTTGCCTTTTTTCTTTTCTTTGCATGCTCGGGCATGCCATTTAGAGATTGTATTTTATTTTGTTGCATGATTCGAAATACAGTTAAAACATGCCACTTTCCTGGTAATCCATATTAAATTATGACTGGTTACCCTTTGGATAATAACCAAAACACTAACAAAAAACGATATACAATAATCATGCAACAAGGCAGTTATATTTTATTATGTATGTGAAAAACCTTTATGACCTGATTGCTGTTTAATGTATTAGAGATACTTGATTGGATGCTTTAAGACTGGCGATATGTTATTTTTGTAAATAATTTTTATTAGGGTGATTGTTAAAAAGGTTTATGCCTTCATCTCACGGAACTAGAAGAAAATCAAGATCGGTTTTAACAAAGTCAAATAAAGTCACAGGTGTGTCATATTTGCTTATTGACTATAAACCCGGGGATAAAGTTGTTGTAAATATTGATCCGAGTGAACACAATACCATGCCTCATAGGCGTTTTCAGGGTCGTGTAGGTACAATTGAATCTATTGGGAGACGCACTATGAAAGTTATGGTGATGTTTGGAAACAAACCAAAGTACTTGCAAACCAAATTTAACCATATTCGTCAATTAACAAAGTCTTGAAAATCTCAAAGGGTGTGCATTAAAATGACCGAAGTTTTACAACGCGAGATTATTACATTATCTGAAGTTAAAAAAATTTTAGAGTCTATTTCACTTGATGAGATGGACCAAATCCAGCGATGGACATATGATTATTCTAAAAAATTTGCAAAAGCCGATTATGACAAAACAAAGGTGATGGTTGACAATCTTGTCAATGAAGGCAATTTGACAATGGAAGAATCTGTAGAATTGGTAAATGTTATGCCTAAATCATTGGAGGAGTTACGGGCTTTTACTTTTGGATGGAAAAAATTGATTGTGACAGAAAAACTAGAAAAAATAAAATCGATTTTGTTATCAGATCAGGATGATGAAAATCCTAAAGATGAGTCTGGCATTGAAAGTTAGATAACGAACATTTTATTATATCCCATAAGCATCAAATAAACAAAGAATAAACTTGTCGAAATTTTTATCAAATAGGAATAATTATAATAAAAATACGGATACTTTCCCTCACAGAAAGTTTGAGGAGTATGCATATATATTGGATTATGTCCAAAATGGCAAGTCCTCGATTGTTCGAATGAGGGAGGGAATAATAATTCATGCAATCGGTGAAGAGCATTTGACTATTCTTGAATTGCTGGGAATAAAAAATGAAAAGTTCGATATAGGCGAACGAGTCTACATAGGAAAAGAAGGCCGAGCAAAAATACTGAGTGTTTTGGGGCGGATAGATCATGGTCATCTTACACAAACTGCTAAAAATGAATTACCCACTGTTATTGAAAAAATTGTAAGCGTAAATGAAACACGTTTCATAGATTATTTTAATACAGCTCAACCAATGACTCCACGGGTTCATTCCCTGGAACTTATTCCGGGCATAGGGAAAACATATATGAAATCCATATTGAATGAAAGGGATAAGAAAAAGTTTAATTCTTTTATGGACCTTCAAGATAGGACTGGCTTGAGGGATGCATCAAAACATATAGCTAAAAGAATACATGACGAAATTTCTGGTGAAACTCGAATGAATATTTTTGTTAGAAAGTGATGCTGCTATTTTGATTACTTTTTCTGTTTCTTTCATATGCTATTTTTGTTGAATTTCTAGGCATTTGCCTGTGATTTATTTTATGGAAAAAAAATATAGAAAAAACCATAATAAATCGCTTGGTCAACATTTCCTTGTCGACAGTAATATAATTAAAAAAATTATTGCATTATCTAAAATCGATAGCAATGATGTTGTTTATGAAGTTGGAAGTGGAAACGGGATTTTAACTAATGAGCTATGCAAAATCTCAAAATTTGTTCATTCTTTTGAAATCGATCCTTATCTTTATTTTAATTGCAAAAGTAAATTGCCGTATGGTAATCTGAATCTACTTAATCTAGATGGTTTTAAAAATATTGCTAACGTACGCTTTGATATTTTTTTTTCTAGCCTGCCTTACAATGAAAGCCGTCATGCTTTTTCATGGCTTTGTCAAAGGGATTTCAAAAAGGGTATACTTTTACTACAACGCGAATTTGTAGAAAAACTTTTATCGCCACCTGGATACAAAAATTATAGAGCTATTTCAATAATTTCTCAATATCGTTTTTGCATGAAGGTGCTGTTGGATGTTCCCCGTTCCTCGTTTACTCCTCAACCTCGAGTTGATTCCGTATTGATTGAACTTTCTCCAAGACGTCACCCTTTGCCAAAAAAAATCATAGATGATATACAATTTTTATTGTCTTTTAGAAAAAAAAACATTTCTTTTTTAATAAAATATTTCAACAAATCCAAACAAAACAATGGAGTTTTTGATATCGGTAAAATTATTGATAAAAAGCTGGGGCAACTGTCTGTGGACCAAATCTATCAGTTATCCTTATTTTTGAATAAGGATTAACCACCAATAATTGAAAAATATGTGTTTATTATTGATAGTGTAAAAAAAATTAATATTTGAAATTAATTGTTTGTACCGAACCTGGATCAACTGATACTTGGTTTAACACCTTGTTTACTCCATCGGGATACGCTACCATCAATATGTATTCACCTGGCGGTAGATTGCTAAAAACATACTTTCCATCGATTGAAATAAACGCATTAGCTGACTTGGCTGACCCTCCCTGTTCTGTTGCGACCACTGTTGCTCCGACAGCGGGTAAACCTAATGGTCCAGCTACATATCCATTAATGGCGCCTAGTCCTGATTTATAAACTGGTAAAGGGTTAAACACAGAACCAATGTTGCTATTTGGAGTTGTTCCTCCACTTAATAATAAACCGCCTATCAGAACAGCGCCTATGGCACCGAATATTATACCCAATGTTATCTTATTTTGATGTTTTTTGATGAGGCTTGTTGACCGTCCATCTGTCACATTCGAATCTGCAGTCATATGTACCCAATATAAATATGTTGCAAGTGGTATTTATTTATTGTCGTTTGGAGTTTTATATAAATATTATAAATATAATTAAATATTGTTTGATTATCACAATAATTTATTGATAAAGGTTGAAATATTGCCTTTCACTAGCAATTGATAATTCTTGCTATCATCAGTGTTTAACCTTTACCTTTAAATTAAAACAAGATTTTAAAGACAGACTATTTTCATTGATGCTGCATATATATCCATAATCAAATCAATGCTTGTAATAACGATGTGGAGTAACAACGAACTGTTTTTTGATTTATTGGTTGTACAGAACAGTTTTCCAGTTTTGAGTTGCGTTAAGTTATAAGAATTGCTTATCAAAATAATGAGAGTGAGCAAAAAGAATTTAGACGCTTAAACAGGATATAAGTTCCTGATCGCATTGACTTTAGAAATACAGATCCTTGTTAATAGTATTCATTTGGCGTCTTCTTTTCTATGGTGGAGTATGACATTTGTAGTACTGGCAATCATCAGGCCATTAAATAAAAAGGGAAATTTATCAGTGATTTTGCCAAGGTTCCGTAAAATAGTTTTATGTGTTTCAACAGTTTCTATTGTTTCAGGCCTGATTCTTTTTGGCATTAATAGCAATTATCGGTATTATGAATTATTTTATACCTTTGGGGGTAATATGGTTTTTATATCTGGAATACTGTCCTTGTTTGTTTATTATAACGTATTGTCTGGAGGTAAGAATAGATCAATAACTGTTATATCAAAAAAAATTAAAGGTTTCAATGATCGAATTCCAATAATGCTGTTTTCTATGCTTACAATGTCTTTAATATTGATGATCTTGATTTCAAGGGTATTCTTGTGAGATAAATTCTATTGAAGAATTATGAAGGTTGTGACAAGGATTTTATATTTTTATCAAAATGAAATATATTAAAAAATATGGCAAACAACGATTTATCCTTAATCTCAAACTAATTATTTTGTATAAAGACACAATAAATTGGAATTAATGGATAAACATATGATTAACAAAAATCAATTATATTTACTTTATTACCATTACAGGACAATGCGCAAAAGTCATAATCCCTGATGCTGCACTACCTAAAATGAGTTTTCTAAATGCCGATCTACCTCTGGAACCTATAACTATGAGGTCGATATTTTCTTTTTCAGAATAACTGATTATTGCTTCAGCTACTGAAATGGCGGTAATGACTGCTTCTGTTTTGACCTGCAATTTTGCATTCTTGCATTTTTCTTGAATTTCATCAAACCATTTCTCTGCTTCCTTTTTTGCCTGCTCTATTAGTTCATTTATTGAATTTGGAGTGATCAAACCTGTTGCAGTTTCGGTGTAAAAAGCAAACCCTATTTGTGAATATAAAACGTGTAAAGCAATAAGTTCAGATTCATATTTTTTAGCAATATTTATTGCATAATCGACAGCTTTCATCGATTGAGGTGACCCATCAATGGTAACTAGTATTTTTTTGAACTTGTTCAATTTTAAGTATGTAATGAAGAATCAAAGATAAACTTTTTATTTTATTTTATTTTATTTATTCCTGTGGATTAAAATTCAATTAAATGAATGTAGGGTAGATTATTTTCATTTAATTAATGGATTTTTCCATTGAAGACAAGGAAAAATACCGTTATGGTTTTTTGTTGTTGTTCCTTTGAAAACTACTTCCTACTGATATGCAAAAATTTTTTTTAATATTGGTTCGTGTTTGATTTGTCTTTGTTGTTTTCATTATTGTTTCTATTGGGAATAAACAAAAACAATAGAATAAATCAAGGTTGTTTTGTATTCCATATTTGTTATTAAGTAATTGAAAAAAAATAATTGTTATTTATTAATATTGTTAATATTAATTTCATGTTCTCCTTGGGGTATGAGCAAATCCACAATGGTTGTTTTGTTGCCATTTGAGATCTTTGAATCAAGAATATGTCCATCTATTTTAATAGATAGGGGATTTTGTTGCTCAGGTATTAATTGTAATGATAAGGAGCTGGAAATGGGGTAGATATTATTTACTTTTATGCTGAGTTGATCTGTTTTATTGTCATAGTTTAATGAATTAATTTCCATAAAACCAGAAAATTTGTAGCGTAGAGTTTTATTATGCGATATGTGAATTAATTGATAGGCATTTATATCTTCTAGCTCCCCTCCAACACAACTGTAGATGAGAACGAGATCCTTTATGGCCTTGTCAGGTATAAAGCTGAAATTTACAGTATCTTGTGATTTGATGATTGGGATTTTTGTTTTGACAGAATCCACTTGAGCACCGTTTTTGTCATGAACTATTGCGTATAAAGTTAAGTTTTTAATTGTATTGGGGGCAGTATTCTTAACGGTGCCATACAATTCTTTAGATGGGCCTAAAAGGGCTTCGTTGTATTTTAATGTAAATGTGTTGATTTTTGGTGATTGTACTTCTGCCTTTTTAATGTAATATATAAAAGGAACAGAGTCTGATTTTATGTGATATTTGCTTTGATTTATTGTGAACTTGAAGGGTACCGGTTCATTAATATCATATGTTAGTCTTTTAAATGGCTGTTCCTTAATGATGTCGTATCTTTTAGAAGAATCGTTATAAACATTTAATCCTATTGTTATTTCTAAAGGCGACGTCAAAGTTAAATTGTGAGGACCAGCAACAGATCCAACTATTATTTTGTTTTTATCTGAATCCTGATATGTGGAATAATTTTGAATATAAAAGCCATGACTACTATTGCCTTGTAAAACTTGTGCATGAGCGTTTGTTGACATCATGGTGAAAATAATCAGAAAGCTTACAAAAACAATTACTGTTGGTATTCTTAAAGAAATAGAGACTTGATTTTGCTTGTTTGGCAACTGTGTACAACCTTTTATTTGCAATATATTTTTTTGTTTCTTTTTTTTGCATTATTTCTTTATAGTTGATTTTAAATTTGAATTGTTGTCACTAAAATATTTTTAATGTTAATGCATTTTGGATAAAATGTTACATAATATTTATTGAATCAATTACTAGAAATGATGTGAAGGTAATTAAATCAAAGAAATTGTTTGATGGCATCAGTGAAAAAATACTTATTATGTAGGCTTTGAGGATGACAAAATCACTTATACTGATTCAGAAAAACCGATACAAAGTGATGTTGAAATCATTGCAGAGGATGTGGTAGCGACTCTTGCTTTAATCGACTTACACCGCCATATTGGAATGGTGAGGGCAGGGGAATCTGCAGATGAGGATGAGTCTAATGATCGCATGCATCCAATCTCCCCATTAATAAATGCCTTGCATAGTATATACATGGACGATGTGTCTTTTACCGAGTCTGTTGAAAATGGTGTTCTTTATTCTATAGTTTTACCTGGAAGTGGAAATATTGTGGGGGTAAAGCGGTATTCCTACGTAATTTTGAAAAAAATATCGAAAAAGCGTTTGTAAGGGACATCGGCATAAAATTGGCATTATGATTCAACCCTAGAAGTACAACTGAATGGAAAGTCGAAAGGCCCTCAACAAGGATGTGTGCTATGGCTGTTCTTCGGGATAATTTAAAGCCAAAAAACTTCAAAATTTAATTAATAAAAACAAAAAAGATATCAATGAGATTGATCCTTTATCTGAAATATTTTTAGATATTCTTTCAAAGAGATACAAAGTGATGGCACACTTGCACAAAGAAGATGATGCAATGTTGTTAATACAGATGGTAAGGGAGTTTGGATTAGATGCGATTGCAAACCATTGCATGGATGTTTACAGAAAAGATGTTTTCTCTCGTCTTTAAATTTGAATAATATATCAATAATCTATGGCCCTTTGGATTGTTTTCCCTATAAGGTGGATCTTAAAACATGAAAGTTGGCGAAACGTAAAATCTCTTATCGATGCTAAGGCAAAATTTGCGTTAATGAGTGACCATCCTGTTATTCTACAAAGAAATATGTTTTATTCATTAAGACACCTGTTACGGTTTGGTTTATCAAAGGCTGAAGCTATATCGAAAATCACTAAGGAGTATGCTGATATAATAGGAGTCCATGATCTGGGCCAAATAAGGCTTGGCTTTAAATCTTCATTTGTTGTTTGGAACGGAGATCCTTTTTCATTAGCTAGTTATCCCATTATGTCAATTGCAGAAGGGAAAACCGTATATACGGAATAATTACTATTTTCAATGATTTTAAAACATATCTTTTTAATTCTTAAATATTTTTTATTTATATGCATCGAGAATCAGAATATATAATTAATAAATTGAATTTGGTAAAACTTATTGAAGAAGGGGGTTATTATCGAGAAACATATAGGTCCTCTCAACATATTTCAATTAATATTCATAATGATAAAAGTCCACAAGATATTGTTTATAGTCCAAAACTTGACAACGAATCACCTGATCTTCGTTCTATCTTTACTTTGATTTATTATCTTTTAGATGGCGATCAGTTTTCTGCATTTCATAGAGTTAAATATGATGAAATTTGGCATTTTTACAAGGGGAGTTCAGTTAGTTTGTATGTATTGACTGACAGTGGTAAACTTTTGAATATACAATTAGGAAATGATCTGGACAAAAATGAAAACATTCAATGTGTTATAAAGGGTAACACATGGTTTGGTGCAGAGATCAATGACAAGTCTTCCTATTCTCTTGTTGGTTGTTCTGTTTCTCCAGGGTTTGACTTTAGAGATTTTGAATTGGGTGTGAGAAATAAATTAAAAAAATTATTTCCCTGCCATGAAGAAATAATAAATAGGTTAACAAGGACCTAACATTGAGAATTTTGTAATTGAATTGGGAAGCCAATTCCTTTTATGTTGTTATTCTTCTGGGTTCTTCTATTTTATTGGGGGGCGTTTCAGAATTTTTATTGTATTTGTGTAGAGTCTATTTTATACTTTTTTTTGCAAATGAGAAACAACTGCTCTTCTATTTTATTGGTTAATTGTTTTAGTCTATCCTCTTCCTGTATTTCTTCCCTCCTAATTTCTTCCCTCCTTAAATTTTCATCATGTATTATTTTTTTATTTTCATTTACTGTATCTTCAATTTTTTTGGTTTTTTCTAAGGGTGAATTTTTGTTGTGTTCTTTTAGGTATTTTATTTTGGAAATGATTTCTTTTGTTTCAACTTTAAATCTTGGTAATGCTTCGATCATTTTTTCGCAATTCTGTATAACCTTGTTTGAATCTTTTAATAGTATTTTATTGGAGATTATTGATTCTTTTAGATTATTTAAAAATGCCACATAAGGAGAAATATCTGTTTCGTTCACTATTTTGACAGGGTCTTTTATTATGATATTTATTATCTCTTTTGTCCCTTTTGAAGTACCGTATGAGTATTTGTGGGCTGCTTTTGATAACTGATGTGTAATTTCATAAATGCCTTGTATCTGTATTTCTTTTTCATTTTCCAAATTTTCTATCTCTTTTAAGAGATCTAAACTTTTGTTGTATGACGGTAAAGCTCTTAATTGTTTTATTTCTTTTTCTTTTAAATTGTTTTCATTCTCTATTTCTTTTATTTTTTGATTTAATGAGTCTTGTATATTGTTATTGTTGCTAATCTCTTTTATTTTGTTTGAAAGCTCTAGCAAGTTATTTTTGCAATCGTCTATTATTTCTTTATCTTCTAAAATATATTTATAATACTCATTAATTTTTTCAGATTTCCCTGTGATCCTTTTTAGCTCGCTGCGTAGGTTATTAGCGTGCTTTTTCATGAATGTGTTTATTACTGTACTATGTGAACTAGTAACTTCCCCAAACCTGTTAATGGATGAAAATATCGTTTCCTTGAACTTTACTAAATCCTCAAATGATTCTGGTATTTGTAGCTCGTTTGAGGATTCGCGTTTTAATGATTTTACAATGACTTTTTTTGTATTATTGACTAAGGGAGTTAATTTATCGTTTTCCGCATTAATTTCTTCTATTTCAAGGTTTTCTGCTATATTGTTGATAATCTCGTAAGATTGTATTGTTTCCTCACATGTCTTTCTTAATTTTTCTAATTGATTTTTTATAATATTCACTTCCTTTTTGTTTATTTCTTCCAATGCAAAATCAATGGTAATTATATCGTCAGATTGGGATGATGAGTTAGATCTGTTAAATACCTTGGTATTGATTTTAGAAATATCTTTATCTTTTTTTTTAAAAAAACTAAAAGGAGACATGTATATGTATTTTTATCAAAATATGTGTATATATTAGTATAGATTATGGTAAAAGATCCTCTATGTTTTTTCAATGTGAATAATTACTTAAATACTATTGTTAGGATTAGGACTTATGGAAAAAAGTTTTACATGTTCTGATGCAGGCGTAAATTGTAATTGGTCTGCCTCTGCCGAAAATAATGAGGATCTTTTGAATAAAATAAAGGAGCATGCTAAAAATGTTCATAATTTTGAGGAGATACCCCCGGAATTATATGAAAAAGTAAAAAATGCTATAAAATAGTTTTTTTTCTTTTTCTGTTTTATTGTATCCATTATTTGCGTTATCTGTAATTTATATTGATTTGGCACTATTGTAACAATTACTTTTTGCTAAAGATAATTTCACAGCAAGTAAACGAATCATTTATTTTCTTTTATGATTGTTTCTTCCTTCAAATACCTTTTGTAATGCAATAACAATCAATGAATTTTTTGTTTATTTTCTGTATTTGATATAAATGGTTTTACAGAAAATTGGTTGGTTTTTTAACCACAATTGCAAGTGTCATTGTGATCATGCTCCTTGTGCCCATGTAGCTTTTGTTTTTGAGACTGATCCTGTCCATTTTGATTTTCAGGATTATGATCTTTATCATTACTGTTATATTCCTGTAGATTGCGTTCTTTGCTATTCGGATCTAATTCCTTGTTTTTTTTACCGTTAAAATTATTTTCGCTCATATTTAATATTCAATAACATATTATAATAATTTGTAGTCAAATTAACGATGTTATTTTTATAATAAAAATGCGTAAATTATGGAATCTGTAATAGGCGTTTGGTGGTTTTAAGAGGAATTTTGTGTAAATTATAAAATGAATTGATATGCTGTCTTAAAAGGCAAGAAGAAAGCCCTTATTATCTTTAAAGTATATTGATGATAATGTATTGAATTTTGGATGTCTTCTCTCTGTTGTTACAAATTCTTTATAACTTTTAAAATTTAAAATTTAGTGTGTCAGTAGATGTTCATCAATTTGATGATTATAAATACATAAATCTTGAAACCTATAAAAAAAATGGGAAATCTATTTCAACACCCGTTTGGTTTGTAATTGAAAATAATTTAATTTTTGTTGTAACACGATCTTCTACAGGAAAGGTTAAACGGTTGAAGAATAATCCGAATGTAAGGATTATGCCTTGTGGTTTTAGAGGTGGATCAAAGGGGGAATGGGTCCGTGGGACTGCTAAATTTGCAGAATTTAGGGAATTTGCACGAATTGTTAATTTGAGAAATAAAAAATATGGAATTACAGCTAAACTTGCATCTCTATTTACTCTGAGAAAAGGTAAATTTATCGTTATTTCTATACAAATAACTTAATTTGTGTGTAATTAAATAAATACAATGCATCAAAGACGGTCTTCAATGCTGCTGATTTGATGACTATTGCCCTCATTGCAGAATAAAAAAGGTGTAGATTAAAGCATATGTGATAAATTAGCTCAATCTATATTTGTTGACTATTATAATAATGAGATAATGATTACGTAATGCCCATAAAGATTTTTTTAATTAACTACTCTTTTTTAATTCAGCCCCCTATGAATATCCAATTTGGATAAGTTTTTCTATTTGTTTTGGGATATTATATAAATGTCTGCTTCAAAAAATATCAGTAATTTATTTACTAATGATGTAATTACTAAGAAAGGTTCTGGTATCCAAATAGTATTTGGAGTATTACTTTTAATTATTTCAATATGGATAAAATTATTTACCCATATGGAAGTGATACTATATATATTACTGATAGCTGGTATCATTTTAATCATTTCTTCTTTTTTAATAATTATCAATCAATATGAACGAGCGATAATACTAAGATTAGGAAATTTTAAAAAGCGGGTAATACCTGGGATTCATGTTAGAATTCCCCTTATAGATAATGTTTTAGTGATTGATATACGTGAACGGGTGAGAGAATTCAATGCAGAAAGAATGCTTACAAAAGACAATGTACCCGTAACGATTGACGCAATTCTTAGATATAAAATAATTGAAGAGCGAGCTAATGACGCTTTGTTAAATGTTGAAAATTTTAATGAGATGATAAAGCAGGTTTCGCAAACAACATTACGTAACAATATTGGCGCTTCATTGTTTCAGGAAATACTTTCTAAGAGGGAAGAAATTAACCAACATATCAAATCCCTAATTGCAAAAGAGTCTAATAATTGGGGAATAATGGTAACAGGTGTTGAAATTAGACAGGTGATAATACCGCAAGAATTGGAATCAGCTATGTCAATGCAAGCCCAAGCTGAACGCGAAAAACAAGCACGAGTAACCTATGGGGAATCCGAAATACTGGTAGCTCAAAAATTTCTTGATGCGTCTAGGATATATTCTGATAATCCGGTTGCATATGCATTAAGGATGTCCAATATGCTATATGAAACAATGAAAATCCACGAAAATACTATAATAATGATTCCATCCGAAACGTTGAATTCTATGGGTTTTGGGAATCTGGGTGCAACTGTTGCTTATTTGCAAAATCTAAAGACTGGATTAGGCGATTCGGCTAAAAAAGATATTGAGAACATCCGTACATCCTAATAACTATTCCAATTCTTTAACGGCATAATGTTTTGTTTTATGCTGGCTCTGTTTACTTGACAACTTCTAATTGTATTAAATAATACGCTTATTGGTTTTATGCGATATTATTATAATAATGTTAAAATGATTTTTAGGCCCTGTTAACTTAACGAAAATCCTGTAGCTTGAGGATGTCCATTTCCTGTATGCCCATTAAGAGAAGCAGGACTCCATCAGAACACATTGGCCACGGTTTGTCATCCGTGCTTTCTTGGCCTGTCATTGAGAAACGTCGTCGCCAGGGCGTTGTCTTGCCTACACATTGTCAAGAGAAGCCACGTTGCGGTATGGAAGTGGATTCAGAAATACAGACCGGGAAGAAAGACGGGATCAAGGAAAAGGATTTCAGAGTATGTTGTGGATGAGGCCCTTATCAAGACAGGTTCGGAGCTTGTTTGGCTTTGGGTTGCCATCGAGCCAAAAGACCGGCGGATTCTCGCACTGGCCATATCCAAAGAGAGAAACATGCTTGTTGCGGAAAGGTTTATCTTTGGCCTGGTCAAGGCTCACGGAAAGCATCCGGTTTCAACGGACGGAGGCGCATGGTATCCTCAGGCATGCCGGTTCCTGCATCTAAATCACCATATCCATTCCCCTTTTGAGAAAAGCCTGATTGAAAGAACCATGCAGTGCATCAAGGACAGGACAGAAGGGTTTGACGACTGTTTTCCATGCAGGAAAGCAGGATGCAGCCTTCACCATGTCGAAAAGGCTCAACCTGTTTGTAAGAATGCACAACAAGAAGGTAATATACGCTTAAGTTAACAGCACCGATTTTTATAAATAATAATTTATATAGCTTTAGTATTTTACTATAAGTATATTAGAAAAAAATTATGAGGATGAGAACTCCTTTGGCGACATGCTAAAGAAATTAGATGAAGATGAAATTAAAATAATTGTTCAACTAGATGTAATTAAACGGGGTAAACGTGTAACAACTATTAAAGGCTTTACTAATATGGAGCAGATCGATTCCACCGCCCATGAATTGAAAAAATCTATAGGTACAGGTGGTACATCCAAAAATGGAATAATTGTATTACAGGGTGATCATAGATCTAAAGTAACCGAATTTCTTTTATCAAAGGGCTTTCAAAAAGACTCTATAGAAGTAATTTAATTATTCTTATATTTATTTACATATTGAAAAAATTTTATCAAAATTTATTTAATCTTTATCTTTATTATAATTTTTTTGACGATCTCATTATCCGAGGGAGGGTTTTATTGTGATGGATATGGATTGCTTTAATATTGAGATTTGGAGATATTATTATTTGCCACGAACTGAAATTATTGGTATAGAGTGACAATAACTTAAATATTGATATGACTTTTTCAACAATAATATGAACAATTAAATCAAATGCTTGATGTCAACCCTAAAATACAAAATAACCAAATAAATGTGACCAGTATTAATACACCAATTTATTTAACCGATATTTTCAAGAAAACCATTGGTAGAACGGAAATGTGAAAATGATGCCGGGTCTTTTATGGGGCTATGAAAATGCAATAAAATTAATAGTGTGAAAAAAGTTTCAAAAAATGTATTGAGGATAACACCATGAATGTATGACATTATGTTGTGTGTTATGGGGATTTTTAAAAGTGATATAATCAAAAAAAGAACATATATTGAGTAAACTGTTGAGTTGGAAAATAAATGAATTCTTTCTTATATCATTCGTATTTAAAATCAATATCTAAATATGGATTTTTTTATCATCTTATCGTTATAACGTTAAATAAAACACCGTATATTATGTTGGATTAGTTATTTTATTCTGGTAGAAATCTGCGTTTTTAATTCTTTATGAGAGAAAATACATATTTTATAATAAATGTATCATTCTTATGCAAATTATTTTCATTATAGATATAATATATGCTGAATATATTATATCATGGAAAATAATGATCATGGGTCAAATATTAATTGGAGTGATGTTATAAAAAAAGAAGCAAGAGGCTATAATGATATAGATCTTGGAGAAATACAACATGTAGACAAAGAAAGCATTACCACACAAAAGGGAACTTTGACTAAGGAGCGATTTTACATACCAAAAAAATATGTTCAAAGATTTGATGGAAATACATTGTGGTTTACTTTGTCAAGTGAAGATCTAACTTTGTACAGAGTAGATTAAGTGTAGATCTCCAAATACTCGTTAGTAAAACCTCTATATTGACAATTACATTCTGGAATTCAATAATTTGCATGGCCGTCAAATGGCCGTCAAATGGCCGTCAAATGGCCGTCAAATGGCCGTCAAATGGCCGTGCCCTCTAATATCATATTACATGGATATAGATAATTGATTTGGTATCTATAGTTAAATCACTAAAAATTGCGTATTAATGAAATCCTTTTTGATCATAAAAAGAATAATCACTGTGCTCTGTCTTCATGATAAAAAAATTCACTAATGGGGCTGTAAGTAATTTAGGGTAGTTATTCGCCATTAAGACTGATATTCTACAATATTTGATAGTAGTGAAATCCTTAATAGGGATGGAAAGGCGCTGCCCAAAAAAGTTCGGCAACCTTAATACTTGTAGATATGTCTGTTTAACTCCTTTATTTTAAATGAATTAGCATCTGCTGTTGGCATTAAAGTAATATGCAAAACTTTCATAATAAATTAAAGAAAGATTTTTTTATCATGTCAATAGGATATGGGTGATCAAATACGCACATTGAAAAATTAAAATCAAGTCTTGTTGAAGGCAGCAAGTCTTGTTTGGAGTGTATAAGGGCAAAACAAAACTTAAAGATATTCTTATAAGAAAGAAAACAAAATGAAAAGGTCATTTATTAATACAATTAAATCATAAAAAATATTTTGGCTTTTTCACCAGTCTTGTACTGTGAAGGTTATTGTCATACTCAAAATATGTGATAAAACTTATTTTCAAAATAAATAAGGATAAAAGCATTTATAAATTCATCCAGTTATCGTTACCCCTGTTCCATTTACCTGAATTGTATCTATTTGTCCAGCGGAACATGAAAAATATAAAAACAGTAGATGTTAGTCCAAAATACACTGAATAAAAAGATAAAGTAGAATTATTATTCATTATGAGGGATGAAATAACCGCCATTCCAATGTAAGTGATGATGCCTATAACCACCGATTTCCCAAAATGATGAATTCTTGCGAATGCAGTAAAATTAATGAATGGTATTGTTGAGAAAACTAATTGCCAGATTACATTAACTTTTTTATCTATTTTGTCTCCTTCGGGAGATTCGTCTCTATTGATTTGGTCATTCCATTGTTTGCTCCACCTTCTTATGAAAAATACAAGTACACTATCAAACAATATTAGAAACAGATTAAACCTATCCTCTAACCTAAAAGGAAAGTATGAAAAACTTGGTGATAATGTTAATAGTACTATTATTCCAATAAATAAAGGAAAAGTTGATGTTATGGCCATTGCTAGTCGCTGTATTCTATAAAAAGCCAGTAAATTTACAAATGGTATGATGGCATAAAACATTTGCCACCATACACTTACCTTGTTCTTAGAATAATCATATCTGTTTCTATTGTACGCATTGTCAGAATTATACTCGTAATTATGATCGTATGTTTTTTTTGTTGATCTGTTGGTATTATTTGATGATCGTTTATTATGTGCATTATAAGGTGTGGATCTAAAATTATTGCCTATATTTTTACCCTTATCATACTCTTGTCTCTTTTGTTTATCGGAAAGAATTCCATAGGCCTCATTGATTTTTTTCATCGTATCATCCGCTAGAGGGGATTTATTTTTATCAGGATGGTATTTCATGGCCGTAGCTCTATAGGCTGATTTTATTTGATCGTCTGTAGCATTTTCAGTAACTCTGAGGATAGAATAGTAGCCCTTTGGATCCACAAGCTAATTAGAACTCAAAACAATTTATCCTTTGATTCTTTTATCTATTGTATGTTTTTTTGATCATTATTATTACTTTAATTACCTCATTTTATGTGTCATTTAATTCAAATTCTTTTAACATTTTTAATTAACCAATTTAAAAAGAAAATTTTTATTACCTGACGACAAAACAATTGTAATGGATTTTATTAATCACAATGTCAAAAGGTTAAATTTGCTTCCACATGAAAAGTTTGGATTCATTAATCAGGTTCCAAGTGTCACTCCGACTGAAATGGAGCAATTGAATAATGACATATTTCAATCGATTAAAAAACGAACTGAAAATATAATGGATGGCCAAAACAATCAAGGATCATTTGAAAAAATGGTTCATCGAATGCATGGTCGAGATATATCTGATGTATCGGATTTAACAAAAGATTTTGAAAAGAAAACTAAAATAAATTATTAAGAGAATATTTATTTATTTTATGTGTTTACTTTCGATTAAGAATTTAATGGTTAATACAAAAAAAACACAAAAATTATTTATGGTGATATACAATAAGAAGAGTATATTATAAGAATGGGTTTCATTGTTCTTTTATTTTTGGTGTACTTGTTCTGAATTAGATAACTGCTGCGACCTCTTGATAATCCTTATACTCCAACTTTATGAGTATGGTTTTAACGGATTGTGGTTATTTATGGCATCTACTTGCATAGTTAATCAAGTCCCTTCACCTTTTTTGTGTTGAGTGGTCAATCTAATGAATCCTTGATACAAATTGTTAGTTTCTAGTTTGATAGCAAAATCAATTACTGCAAAAATTCTCCGGTATTAGTTTGTGCGATATGTAGATATGATATGGGATAGAATACAAAAGTTGAAAAGAATTAGGATTTTTGAGATAAAAATTTATAATTAAATGTATTGATCATAATACTATTCTAAACCCGATGGATACTCTTATAAAATATTTTATCGAGATGACACGAGTATATATACATCTAAATCATCTTCATACTTCCTTTTCAGGAATTCGAAATGATTAATTGCATAAATTCGTAACTTATCTTTACATTTGATTAGTGCATCTGTTATTTTTTAATATTATCGCACCTAGGAGTAGACAAAAAAAGGGGAAAAAATTCAAAAAACACGAGGAACATTGTTATTATAAGATTTGACTATTGGTAAACGCTATTATTTTTAATGAATTTGTATTGGATAAAAATGACAATGCTTTTGAATGATCATTTAAGGTATAGGCTATTTTATAGGATTATCGAGTTCTTCAAGGAATGCAATTTCTGATAAGGGCTTTCGTTGTCTTGGCAAAGATGCTTTTTCTTTTAATTTTTCTGGAAGTACTTTATGATTATCTTGATACCCGATTGCTATCATTATTCCGACCTCGTAATCCTCTGGAATATTAAATATATGTCTGGCTTTACTAACATCAAAACCCCCCATTTCATGCATAATTAACCCCTGATTAAAGGCTTCTAAAAACATGTTTTCATTCGCAGCTCCTAAATCATGAAAATACAGCCTGTTATGTGTTCTTTTGTCCGAATAGGTTTTTTTTGTTATGGCGCATATTAATATTGGTGCTCTTTTTGCATAAGAGTTAAACTCGAGCAAAACCTCTTGAGCTTTCTCTAATTTCTCCGGATATTCATTTGTAAACACAATGTATCGCCATGGTTGTTCATTATTTGATGAGGGTGCCCACCTTGCTGCCTCCAGTACAGAAAGTAATTTTACTTTTTCAACGGATTTTGTGGAGAATGCTCTGGCACTCCATCTCTTTTTAATTAATTCATTTATCGGAAAAACCGTATTTGCTGGATTAGTAATTACCTTTTCGTCAGACATTGAGTTGTTAATAAAATATCAACCTTAATAGAATTTGTATTTTTTTATAATTCGTTATTGTTGTTTTGGTTAACCGTTCTCTGATTGTTGTGTTGCATTTTCCTGAAAGTCAATTGTGTATATCTTGTTATCACAATACCTTTAGCTTATTTTTTTACTGTGGTTAGGAGAACAAACCTTTGCTTGCTAGTCTGACTCTTCCTCTTCCTCTTTCTATATTGATTTGTGTGGATGAGGATGGACCACTAACCCTAAAGAAATGCGTGGTTGTGTTGATGGTGTATATCATGGTTTTCGATGCGGGTAAAGTTGGATATATCAAAAGATAGTGGGAATTCTAAATGTATTTGGTGTGCATGATTGTATAACCGACTGCAGGATAAATGTACATTGTAATAAAAAGAGGAATAAATAGAATTTATTTACTTTTAAATAGGAGTAAAACAAATATGGACAAAAAACCTTTTGATTTATTTATTTATGTTTGCATTGTTATATGGAAAGGAGATATTCAAAGGAATTAGAATGAAAATATTATGACATTATTGTATAACAATAATGTGTTATAAAATACACTTCAACTTTTTACTATCTCATATAATTAAGATCTGTAATACATGGTGTGGCAATAATAAAAAGGCACCAAAGAAAAATATTTGCATTGGAAAAAAAATTCATTATTACCGTAAAAAAATATTGGGTTGGGTGACTTTTAATGGGACAAATAGCATTTTTTGAAATCGAATTAACAAATATAGATATAAATCAAATAATGGAGAATTTGTATGATGCTATAGAAAAAACAAATAACAATAAAATAAAAAATATATATAAAAATTTGGAAAATTCCAAAGATGCAATATGTTTATCTTCGTCGTTACTTAATAAAAAATCAATCAAAATAAAACTTAGACATGATCAATGGATAAAAATTATTGAATGTTGCCAATCACGGGCGCATATAATAGAACATTTGGAAAGCAAAATCGATTATCTAAAAAAATATCAACGAAATAGAATCAGTTAATTTACAAAAATAAAGGGATTTAGATAACTACTCTCAGCATGTGACTAAAAAAATATGATAATGATAAACTATGTGATTCTATCAATAACAACTTAAAACTTTGATTGGCTAGGAGTTTAAGTTAATGTTTTAAAAACAATGCTTGAAAGTGTATCTGTATGTTTTTAGTTATCTGATAAATAAAATTTTTGGTAATTGTAAGCGGATTTGAATCTTTAGTTTGAACTATGGTAATAATTGTTATGATGGCGCTCTTCTTGAAATGCTAATTCTGTGATAAAGCATAACACAATAAAACACATTAAAACCACTCCTTGCACCAATCTCTATTATCTGTGATAAAAAGTAGTTTTAGCAATTTTTAACAAAAAAAATGTAATTTTATAATGTGAAAGTTTTTTTATGTTTTTCGACTTTCCACTGGCATAGGCTCGGGATTATTTGGATCTGGTTGAGGTACAGGGTCTCCTGGGTTTGGTTGAGGTGGCGGATTCGGATCACTCATTTTATTTGTCACTTTATGGTAGGTTGTAGATGTTATTTTATTTTTCCTTTTTCGAACGTTGATTATAAAACAATCTATTTTGTTTTTTGTGCATTGAATTGGGATCAAATAAAAAAATGGAGCGTAACAAGGAAGATGGTGTAGATTCCCATTTAAATATTCTACAAAATTATAAGAAATTATGAACGATAGCGATGAGCTTCTTGAATTTTTATTAAGGAAAGTTGAAGAAACAGGAATAGGTGCTGGAATTACATTGTGTTTTAATGGTTCGATTATTACTGGAAATTTGGTTAAATCAAAAATATATTATGACAAAATGATAGAGATGTATGATTTTGATAGTGGCCAATTAACTGCAAAAAATCAGGACGAATTAGACAAATGGAACGGATATTATTCTGAATATGTTATTTTCATAAACGAGTTAAAAAAACAGGCAGATCCACAAAACTTAAAATACATACATTTAGAACATGTAACCTTTAGAAATGTTAATTCAAATATTTTAACTCAAGCAATAGTTTGGAGAGGAAAACTGTCCTCTGTAGACGGATTTTCAATTGGAATTTCTACAAATTCTCTTTTGTGATTTTTATAATTCTTACCTTTCTTAATTCCGCTATTTGCTGTATTTTTTATTGTGATAATATTAAAAATGAAAAGGTAAAAGTTCTATATTTAGGAAAAACAAAATAAAAGTGTCATTAAAATCCGAAATTTGGATTCAAATAGGACGCAAAACAATGAGGTTTAAAAACAAAAATATGTTGTATAACAAAGCAGTTCTGTTTTGATTTATAAATGGTTAGTATTGGACTTTATTTTTGTTTTACATTATGGTTAGCTCAAAGTTACATCAAGACAAGTGATAGATTTATTTTTCCGTTCAGGATTATGCTATCGTAATCATATTTCAATTTTTTTCGAACCTCTTAATTTTAAATTGAAATATCTGTTCCTATGATTGTTTATAGGAAATAATGCCATTTGTTATGGGGTGAGTTTTTATGTTTCACCTTTATTGTTTGAAGATTATTTATTTCAACAAATTTCTGTTGCCAAAAAATAAAACATACGGAATTTATTTCAGAATTTTCCAATAATATTTCAACGCATTAACCTATCATGTAAGATAGTTTTTCCTTTCTCTACTCTGAAATAATATTAGCGTTCCTATGATGTGTCAGAATGATAAAAAATATTATAGTGTTTTTTTATCATTTTTGTTTCCTTTTATCGTTAAAAATATATATCTTCAAAACTGTTGACCATCCGTAGAATTTGAATAAATTTCATTATAATAATTAATATGAGGAAAAACTCTTATTATATGCCATAATTATACTTTTTATCTAAATGATATACTATAATCGTTCAAAATTGTTTGTTATCACAATGGGTGCTGGAATGGCGTTGGCTGTTTTTGCATTGTTCTTTACAGAGGCGTTCGCACAAGAATCCGCTGCTACATCTGACAGTGGACTCACAAAGCCCTTGTTGGCAATAGCTGCCGCAATTGCAATTGCAGGGGGTCTAATTGGTACAGGAAATGCACAGCAGGGAATTGGTGCTGCTGGTATGGGAATAATTGCAGAGAAACCTGAAAAGTTTGGCCAAGTTTTGTTTTTCTTTGTCATCCCTGAAACTCTTTGGATTATTGGCTTTGTACTGGGAATAATACTATTGTTAGGTATATTGTAATCGGCGACTGGAAATATGGCAAGCCTAGATACCTTTATTCAAGAGATTGAAAAAAGAAAGGAAGACGAAATAAACCTTTTAGAAAGGACATTGGCTGAAAAAAAAGCAGAAATTAAAAGAACTAAGGAAACTACTGTGAAACGGTTGCAAGAGCAATATCTTGAGGAATCAAAAGTAAAATCTAGCAAAGAAGCCGCAAAGATAGTTGAAGCAGCTAAATTAAAGGCAAAAAAGATTCTCTTTGAAGCGATTAATGCAAACATGGATTCTACCTTTGGTGTGATAAAAAATGAAATGAAAAATTATGTACAAAAGCCTGAATATAAAAAGTTAAC
Organism: uncultured Nitrososphaeraceae archaeon; assembly: GCA_963779615.1. Taxonomy (GTDB): domain Archaea; phylum Thermoproteota; class Nitrososphaeria; order Nitrososphaerales; family Nitrososphaeraceae; genus Nitrosocosmicus. The sequence goes on along the minus strand of CAVZZA010000001.1, from coordinate 77,368 downwards.
AGAAAAGATGATTAGTTTTGCAAAAAATAATTTAGGGCCTCAAATTATAATACACTGCCGTGATGATGACAAACCTATTTTCAAGGACATGAACATCCCAATTGGCTCTTCAATTGGTGCATTAGGAGGAATTATAGCTGAAGATAAGGACGGTAAGAGGGAACTCGATCTAACATTTGAAGAGATACTGCGAACAAAAGAAGAGGATGTAAAAAGTTATCTTCTAGAAAGGATGGCGAGAAAATAATGCCTACGTCTTCATATGCGTCTTCATATGGACGATTACAATCCCTATCTGCAAACTTTATTTCCAAAGATACTATTCAAAACCTGGTTAAATCTGAAAGTGTTGCTGAAATGACTAGGACACTGGAACCCACTTGGTATGGTCCTGAGATCGAAAGAGCTTCGGCTCTTTATCCTCTTCCTGAGCTTTTAGAAATTGCTCTGAACAGGCATCTTGTCGAAATCAACAAAATTGTTTTGGAGACTGTACCATTTAGCGGGAAGGAGGCCATCAGAGCCTATCTGTTAAAATGGGATATCCATAATATTGAACTAATATTGTCTTCAAAGTTTATTGGACGCACTATTACCGAAACAGAGCCTTTTTTGGTGTCTAGCAGAAATTTCCCCGCGGGAATATCTGCCGGAAATATTTCGCATGACGAAATGAAAATTATTTTATCACAACCAAGCTTAGAAGGTGTGGTAAACTACCTTGTAAAATTTAAGTATGGAGCGATTATTATGCAACACTTTGATGCTTTTCAAAAAACAGGAGACCTTAGTCCTATGATGATGGACCTCATGGCATATTATTACACCAATTTGATTGAATCACTAAAGTTTTTTCAAGGTGATGAAGGAGTTATTCGAGATTTAATTAGAATGCAGATAGATAAAAAGAATATTTTAAGCCTATTGAAAGGCAAGGATTCTAACTTGGATAGGGAATTGGTTGGTAGACACCTAATAGAAGGAGGTCATATTGCTTTAAATGAATTGCTTGAAATGTTTGGATCAAAGAATATTGAAGAATTTGTAAACAGAATAGAAGAACACCTTATTTTAGGTGATTTGTTAGAAACCTATAGAAAAACTAATAGTCTTATTGATTTTGAAGTCGCTATGGATAAATTCATAAGCACAAAGTATGTACAAAGATTAAAAAATGTATCACTTTCGATTGGATACATATTTCACTTTATCATTGTTGCAGAGTTTGAGTGGGATAACATTAAGAGAATTGCCTATGGGAAACGTTACGGTATTTCAATGGAGCGCATAAATTCAATGCTGCTTTTTGAGTGAATGAGGAATAGAAATGTCAACCAAACAAAAATCAGAATCAAATGGATTGATCGCCGTAGTCGGTGACCGCGAGCTTGTTATAGGCTATCGACTTTTAGGGATCAGTGAAACTTTTCAAATTAATAGAGAGGGTGATGAGTCATTCAAAACAATGGAGAAGGTTTTTTCTTCTCACAAGTATGCAATGATTATTGCAAGTCAATTTGTTCTTGACTCACTTCCAAAGTTATTTAGGTCAAAAGTTGAAGCATCATTACACCCATTGGTTTTATTCATGCCTTCATTAAAGGGGGATATACGTGAGGAATCAATATCTTCATTAGCAAGACGAGTACTTGGGATAAGTATTAAATAAGGATTGATGAATGGGATGAAAAGTAGCATGTCAAGCGCAATTATTTCACGAATTTCGGGGTCGGTTGTTGTAGCAACAGGTATTGAAGATGCACAGATGTTTGATGTAGTCCGTATTGGGGAATTAGGTTTACTTGGAGAGATTATTCGTCTTGAGGGGGATAAAGCTACTATACAGGTATATGAAGATACGACAGGCCTACGACCTGGTGAGAAAGTTGTCAACACAAAGAAACCCCTCTCAATACAACTTGGACCTGGATTACTTACGTCTATTTATGATGGAATACAGCGTCCACTTCCCATATTGAGGGATAAGAGTGGTGATTTTATTAGTAGGGGCATTTTTATTCCTGCATTGGATCAGGAGAAGAAATGGGAGTTCATTCCTACAAAGAAAAATGGGGATAGTGTTTCTCAGGGTGAAATTATTGGTGAGGTTCAAGAAACTCCGTTAATAAGTCACAAAATAATGATTCCATATGGGGTTAACGGTCAACTTTCCGAAATAAAAGAAGGAAAGTACACGGTAAATGAAAATGTTGCCAAAGTGAAAACAAATAACACTGTGGTGGATATTGGTTTATCAACCTGGTGGAGTGTGAGAGTTCCTCGACCGGTTCTCCGTAAACTTCCTCCTGAGTCTCCTTTGCTTACCGGACAACGTGTTCTTGATACATTCTTCCCTGTTGCAAAAGGCGGTACTGCTGCCATACCTGGTCCTTTTGGAAGTGGAAAAACAGTAACTCAGCAACAACTCGCAAAATGGGCAGACAGTAATGTCATAGTTTACATTGGATGTGGCGAAAGAGGAAATGAAATGACAGAAATCCTCACAACTTTTCCTGAATTAGAAGATCCTAAATCAAAACGACCTTTGATGGAACGCACAATACTTGTTGCCAATACTTCTAATATGCCAGTAGCTGCACGTGAGGCAAGTATCTATACTGGCATTACTATGGGTGAATATTATAGAGACATGGGATACGATGTGGCTCTAATGGCTGACAGCACTTCTCGATGGGCCGAGGCTCTGAGAGAAATTTCTGGTAGATTGGAAGAAATGCCTGGAGAGGAAGGATATCCTGCATACCTTGGTAGGCGACTGGCAGAATTTTATGAAAGGGGTGGCAAGGCAGTTGTGATGTCCCCTCAAGAGCGAATAGGATCGCTAACTTTGGTTGGTGCGGTCTCACCACCGGGAGGGGATTTTTCAGAACCTGTCTCACAGAATACGTTAAGGGTGACAAGAGTTTTCTGGGCACTTGACGCCAATTTGGCGTCAAGGAGGCATTTTCCATCTATTAACTGGTTAACAAGTTATTCGCTATATGCAGACGACATGTCTGACTGGTACAGGGATAACGTGTCCTCTGATTGGACTTCTCTCAGGCAGGAAGCCCTAGAGATATTGCAGAGGGAGTCTGAATTACAAGAGATCGTCCAATTGATAGGTTACGATGCATTGCCCGAACCGGAAAAGGGTGTTCTGGACACTGCTCGCTCAATTAGAGAGGACTATTTGCAGCAGAGTGCATATGATGAAGTTGATACGTACTCTTCCATAAAAAAACAGTATATGATGCTGGCAACCATTTTAGAATTTGGTAAAAAGGAATCTGACGCAATAAAACAAGGAGTTATGTCTTCCAAGATAGGAGATTTGGAAGCAAGGAAACTTATATCCAAGATAAAATGGACAAAGGAAGAACAGGTTGAACAGTTGGTTAAAGAAATCAAGGTAAATATGGCTAAACAGTTTGATAAGTTGGTAGTGGAGGCAAGTGGTTAACAATGTCTAAAGTATCATTTAAAACACTTTCAAAGATAGCAGGCCCGTTGATATTTGTTGAAGGTATAAAGAATGCTGCCTATGGGGAGATGGTTGAAATAAAACTTGCTAATGACGAAATACGTCAGGGACAGGTACTTGACTCCCGAGAGGGTTTAGCAATAGTGCAAGTATTTGGATCAACAATTGGACTTGGCACGACTGGAACTTTAACAAAATTCATGGGAGAAACTGCTACATTGTCAGTATCTGATGAAATGCTTGGTAGGACTTTTGATGGATTAGGGAAGCCTAGAGATCAAGGACCAACAATTGTATCAAAACAAAAGTTTGATTTGGTAGGGTCGGGAATCAATCCATACTCTCGAGAAGAGCCATCTGAATTTATCCAGACTGGAATGTCTAATATCGATGGAATGAATACACTAGTGCGAGGCCAGAAGCTTCCGATATTTTCAGGCTCTGGTTTACCACACAATTTGCTTGCATCTCAAATTGCCAGGCAAGCCCGGGTTCTTGGAACGTCTGAAAGTTTTTCAGTTGTGTTTGCTGCAATTGGCATTACAAGCGAAGAAGCAAATTTCTTTGTAAAACAATTTGAGGAAAGTGGGGCATTAGATAGAAGTGTTCTTTTTCTAAATCTGTCATCCGATCCATCTATGGAGCGTATACTTACCCCAAGACTTGCTTTAACCACCGCAGAATTCCTTGCTTATGAACGTGAGATGCATGTTCTGGTTATAATGACTGATATGACAAATTATTGTGAAGCGTTGAGAGAGATTGCAGCCGCCAGAGAAGAAGTTCCCGGAAGGCGGGGATACCCTGGCTATATGTATACCGATTTGGCATCCATTTATGAAAGGGCTGGAAAAATAAAAGGAAGAAAAGGCTCTGTGACGCAAATTCCTATTCTTGCAATGCCCGCAGATGATATCACCCACCCTATTCCAGATCTTACAGGATACATCACAGAAGGCCAAATAGTTATGAGCAGGGATTTACATAGACTAAATATCCATCCCCCTGTTGACGTTTTAACCAGCCTGTCTCGTCTTATGAATCAAGGCATAGGAAAAAATCAAACAAGGGAGGATCACAGAAGCCTTGCTGATCAGCTATACGCTACTTATGCACAAGGTAAAGACGCAAGGTCATTGTCGGCAATAGTTGGCGAAGAGGCATTAAGCGATATAGACAGAAAATACCTAAAAATTGCTAATAATTTTGAACGAAAGTTTGTTAATCAAGGCATAGATGAAAATAGGTCAATTGAAGAAACTCTTAACATTGGATGGGACCTATTAAGCGAAATTCCAGAATCTGAGCTAAAACGTATTAAACCAGAGTTTATTGCAAAATATAGAAATGTTAAATCTCAAGACGGAGAAGGGGTGTAAATACAAGGATGTCTTTGTCTTCAAATATCCGACCAACTCGTCTTGAGTATATACGCACAAAGCGCAGGATATTGATTGCGCTAAAAGGTTTGAAGCTTTTAAAACTAAAACAAAAAGCATTAATTCTTGAATTTTTCAATACTAACAAAACTGCCTCGGAACTACGAACCAATTTGCAGTCCGAGTTAATAAAGGGATATGAATCCATAAGAATGGCGGAAATGCTAGCTGGTTCAATGAGGCTTGAAAATGAGTCAATGAAAATTCCCGATCTTGCGAATTTACAAGTAATGTCCAAAAGCATTATGGGAGTTCATATTCCAAAGATTGTTGGTGGAAAAAGAGAAGTAATGGACGAGTATTTGCTGGAGCTTCCTACATCTATTAACGAAGCGTTAAGATCCTTTCAAAGGGTTCATAAAATTGTGTTGGATGTTGCAGAGAAGGAAACGGCGTTAAGAAAACTGCTTATTGAAATCGAGAAAACAAAACGCAAATCTAATGCAATAGAAAACGTTTTTATTCCCAAGTTAATGTCTGCTGTTAAGTTTATTACTTTTAGACTTGCTGAATTAGAGCGTGACACATTCATTATGTTAAAGACTGTAAAGAGAAAGATGGGGGAAAGAGAAGAACAAATAATTATTTCAAGAGATAAGGGGGAAGATGTTATATGAACAATGGTGATAACAATAATTATAGTGAAAAAGGCGTTTTTGCAAATGGTTACCAAAAGAAGTTTTATATCATAAGGAGAGCTTTTAAAATTGGAAACATTGTAGGTACAATCGTTTTGGTATTGTTTATTGGAAAGTCTTTAGCGGGTGTGTGAGTATGACTAGTACTAATTCTCAAGAAGAGTATATTCATACATTGAGGCAAATTAAAGAAACTGAGGAGAAAACATATGGAGAAATCGAGGCCCATAAAAAACTAGTTGAGCAAGAAATTAAGAATTTACAAAGCGACCTTAAAAATACCGTCGATATGACCAAACAAGAAGGGGAAAAAATGGTAGAAAAAAGTATTGAAGAATCCCGAAGGAATGCTTTCAAAGAAGCTGAGATTATCGTGAATGATGCGGAGAATAAATCCAAGTCAATATCGATTCAACTCGATAAGCAGGTAGTAAAAGACATAATGGAAATCCTGTTTTCTGATATAAAGTGATGTGTGAATAAGGAGATGATTTTGACATGACTACATTATTAAAGCCTGTTTCCATGGTTAAAATAGCCGTATTGGGTCTAAAAAAATACCGGCAACAAGTTATCTCAATCCTGCAGGAAATGAATGTGATGCAGTTAGAGCCAATTTCCAAAGAAGCAGATTCATTTTTGATGGCTGAACATGAGAGTGAGTATCATAGGCAAGTCTCTGATCAGCTACTGCGAATTAGAGGATTAATCAATTCGCTACCTTCTTTACCTGTGACAGAAAAAACCAAATTTTCATCTATAAGCGAACTTATTCAAAAAGTCAAATCTATGGATATCGATGGTAAAATCGCTTCACTGGAAAGACAAAAGGATAATGCACTAACTGCAATGAAGGGGGCTGAAAACAACATTACACTCCTTGAAGAGTTTTCATTCTTCCCTGAAGACTTGAATATTTTGCATCTTTCTTCTGCACGCTCATTTTTTGGTCGTATGAACTCTGAAAAGTTTCCAGAATTCAAGAAAAAATTGGAATTGAATGATGAGGAGGTTATGCTGTATGCTAGTGAAAGTGGTAAAACTACACGTTTTGTTGTCGTAGTTATGTCACGCTTTCCATCCAATGCATTCGCATCAGTCATCAGTCTATATAATGTACACCTGGAAGCAGTTCCAAATCTCAAAGGAAAACCCGGTGTTGCTCTTGAGGATCAGAAAAAAAAATACCAAGAACTTTCTTCACAGTTAGACCAAATCAATAACCAACTAACTGAAATTTCAAAGGCACATTATTCATTTTTAAAATGTGCAGAAGAAGAGCTTGATATAGAGAACAAAAAACTTGAAGTAATTAAAAACCTTGGAGTTACGAAGGATACTTTTGCAATGGAGGGATGGATACCCAAATCTAAGTTAGAACCTGTAAAGGCAGCTTTTCTTGAACATAGTGATGGCACAACCAGGATGTATCAATTAGAAACTAAGGAAACACCTCCCACCCTTTTGGAGAATCCAAAAAGACTTAAAAATTTCGAGTCTTTTATTCGCTTTTATTCCTTACCATCCGGCAACGAATTTGATCCAACTACTATATTTGGTTTAATTTTTCCAATATTTTATGGTTTAATGCTTGGCGATGTTGGATATGGATTGGTAATACTTCTAGTATCTAGATGGGTAATAAGAAGGATAGAGGGTAAAAAACGTAATTTAACTATTATGCCAAAGGGCTTGAGAAAATTTGGCCTGACGATATTGCAACCTGTACAGATGGTGAAACTCGCTAAAGCTATGACTCCTGGTTGTGTTATTGCTATCATATTGGGATTTTGCTTTGACCTTTATTTTGGATTCCACTTAAACGGTTACCTGTTCTCTTTTCTGAATAATTTTGGATTGAATTTGCCTCATGAAGGTGCATTACTTGATCCCATTTCCACATTTGGTCTCCGTAAACTTTTGCTGTTTAGTGGTTATGTTGGAATAGGCATGGTTACTTTTGGACTTGTCCTTGGTATAATCAACAGTCTTAGACATGGTGAGAAAAAACATGTGATTAGTAAAGTGGGTTGGCTATTGTTTGGATGGGGAGTTGTCCTGATAGGATTAGCAATGATAGGTAAGGAAAATATAAACCCAATGCAAGAAACGACAGGTCTAATTTATTTTGCATTAATTTTTGGAGGAGTGGGTTTGATGTTGTATGGTGAGGGTGTCAGAGCTCTCATGGAGTTGCCATCAATAATAAGTCATATACTTTCCTTTACGAGACTTGTGGGAATACTGCTCGCTTCGGTTATCCTTGCTCACGTTATTGACTTTGTTTTTCTAAATACAATACACCTTGCAATACCATACGTCATATTAGGGGTTGTGATATTCTTTGTTGGCCATATCTTTAATATCGTTCTCGGAGTGTTTGAGCCTGGAATACAGGGTGCAAGGTTGATTTACGTTGAATTCTTCTCAAAGTTCTATCACGGTAATGGCAGGTATTTCAAGCCTTTTGGAACTAAAAGGAGATTCACCTACGACCAATATAACATTGAAAAATAAGAAATAGAATTTCCATCTTTGTTTTTTTCTTGCAGATATGATGACCTGAAATATTTTTTATACCTGTCAATAATTTTAAAAATATATTTATTATTTTACATGTTGTGTGGAATTTTGCAAGATATATTTTTATAGACTAAAAGGCGTCTTTTAACATTGGTTAAAACAATAGCTTTTCATTCATATAAAGGTGGCACTGGAAAAACCACAATAGCTGCCAATCTTTCGACCCTTTTGGTGTCTAAAGGATTTAATGTTTTACTTATTGATATGGATGTTTATGCACCAAGTTTACATGTTTATTTTAATTCCAAACCTGAAAAATGGATGAACAATTATCTGCTTGATGATTTGGAATTTTCCGATGTGGTCTATGATTATACCCATATTATACAAGACTTTCATTCGGCTAATTCGGATAATGGTAAAAAAGGCATTTTTAGTATTGTATTTTCTAATCCAAAAAAAGAGGAAATTACTAGCTTGGACTTTCAAAATAGGGATTCATCAAAATCTCAAATGCTGAAAAAGATGTTGTACCTTAGGGAAAAAACCAATTCTGATATTAAATATGACTATATTATTTTAGATACGAGCCCTGGTATAAGGCATTGGTCAATTAATTCACTGGCTATTGCTGATGTTATAATATTATCATTGAAAATGGACCACATAGATATTGAAGGTACAAAGCAGATGGCAACTGATGTCTATAAGTCGTTTATCAACTTTGGTGCAAAATCTTATTTATTGTTAAACAGAATCGCTGGATATTGTACCCCTGCTAAATTAAATAAAGATGTAATTTCAAAGCCCGGTAGATTTGAGTTTACTTTGTTGGAACAATCGGAAACTATGGTAGATTTAGAGAATTACCTTAAAATGGATGTGGTTTCGACTATTCCCTGTTATTGTGATATACAGTTTGAACGACAAGAATTTATCACGGTTTTAAAATATCCTAATCATCCCTTTGTGGACAAAATGAATGAACTTATAAATGTAATATCATCCAATGCCTGATTATCTTGACAAGAATTTCGGTAGTTAAGTGAAATTATAGTTATAAAACTATTTATTTATTATTTTTAGATTTAATTTTTTTACTTATTAGAGTATTTGTTTTAAGGGAATTAGAAAAATTGGATGTTAGTACAATAGAGATAAAAGATATATCGATATATCAATTTATAATTACCTGTAATTGAAGTATTTTCCAGGTAATGATTACATATTCAACGACCTAAAATCCTTTAATTCGGGAATTTTTTTAATGGCCGGACCAAAATTTTCCGGAAAATCCTCTTATTGTAATAATTTTTTTATAAATGCGATAAATGATAATAGTTTTTGTATTTATGTTAGTTCAAGCTTTACCGAAAAACAATTTAACAATTTATTTTTATCCAAAGCTGTATCTGTTGAAAAAAATACCAAGTTAATTAATCCCTATCTTGTAAACCAAAATGCTCCATCCGATAATTTGACCAGTGAAAAACTACATCTTACCTATTTGAAAATAAAGGAGTTACTCAATTCTCAAATTAATCAGTCAATTTGTCTTGTGGTGAACTCACTAACAAATCTACTAACATATTTTGATTTACGCGATACAATAAAATTTGTAACAGACTTATCATTTCTCTTAAAGGAACAAGAATTAGTTGCAATTTTTACAATTGATAATTCTGATGCAGATTCAGTTGTTCTGTATAATAAAATCTCGCATTTATTTGATGGTATAATAGAAACCAAAATAACCCAACTCACCCAGGATTCAATATCAAGACATATAAAAATAAATTCTTTGATTGGTAGCAATCCAAATTCGCATTGGATTAAATTTGATATAGACGAGGAAAGTAATATTAGCTTCTTTAATCGTGAAATGCAGTTAATTTGTAATATTTGTAAGGAGCCAATTAAAGAAACTCCTGTATTTTATTCAGACCTTGCTTTTCATAAAGAACATTTGAATGTATATATGAAATTGATTAGCTTTTATGGCGATTCTCAAATGTCTGAAATAGGGTCTTCAGGAATCCTTCATGCAACCTTTTTTTTTATTGATATTGTGGGGTTATCGGACCCATCGTTATCTGTTAAAAGACAAATTGAAAAAATTCACATTTTAAATAACTTGATTTCTTCTTGTAGTTCATATAAGAAGGAGCGAGATAAAAAAGTATTACCAACAGGTGATGGGATGGCTATTGGTTTTACATCCGATCCCAAACTTCCGTTAGAATTAAGTATGGAATTGCAAACCATGTTAAAAGCGTATAATCCTAGTATTGACAGTGACTCGACAGTAAAAGTACGTATTGGTATTGGATCGGGACATGTTTTTTTAGTTAATGATTTGAATGATAATCAGAATTTATGGGGACCGGGAATAATCCTTGCAAGGCGGGTAATGGATTTAGGTGATGACGGCCATATTTTATTAGAAGGGGATCTAACCAATACCTTGTTAATTATCGACGATAAGTATAAGGATATCATACATTATATTGGTGATTATAAAATTAAACACAATCAAATAATCAAAGTGTATTCTTTATATAATGGCAAAATTGGGAACTCAAATAGGCCATTAAAGTTTTCTCGATTATAAATAAAACTTTATGTTATGTAGAACAATTTATTTACATTAAATATATCTTATAACCTTTTTTATAAAAAAACAATTACTTTAAAATTAAAAAATGTTCTTAGGGGTTCAAACAAGTCATTGTATTTTATCTTAATGGGCAAACAATTGGAAAATGCTTCTATTTATAATAATTTAAAATGAGTTTTGTAAATTGATTATTGCGTATACATTATAATACAATGATGAGAATAGCATGACTAACAAACCAGTCAACTCTTTTAATTATCTTCTTGTTGCTGTTCGAATGCCCATTTACGTTTATAGGTTTCATCTTTGAGTCTAAATCCTTTAAACATTTGAAAATATGTTTGTTTTAACTTGGCTTGTTTTTCAAAGTCTGATTGTATCCATAAAATGTCAAACATTGATACCGATGAAGATATGTGTGATACATTCTTTGAAAAAGTAGCTGACCATGTCATCCTTGTAGATGATTCGTCTGATTCAAAGAACTTTTCTATCGTTGCAGACATTGCTTCATCCACTACAAATAATACGTATTGTTGTTGAAGTTGTTTGGAAAAAAAATTAGTGTTTATTTCAATCTCCTTTTTTTCATTCTTTAGTTTGTTTCGTATCGCTTCTTTATTTTTCTCATCGTTATCGCTGATATGAATTAAAATTTTTACAGTTACATCTCGATCTATAGCATTTTTAATTGTTGTAACTATGCCTTCATTATATATGTTCCAAAAGGAATCAATATTTGGAAATAATATCAAAATTTGATCTATGGAGGATTCTATTATCTTGAAAAGCGTTTGAATTATCTCTTCCTTGTCTTCAATGGTTTTATTTGAAATAATGTTTTCCACAACTTTTCTTTCTATCTCTGTAATCTTCTCTCTTGCAAAAGTAGAGTGATTCCATAAGTTTTCAAATAAATATTGTTGTTGATGAACAAAAGATTGATTATTTATATTCACTAGATGTGTTTCAACCTGAGAGTTATCTTTATGGCTTTCCACCGCATCTTCTTTTAGTTTTTGAGACGATAAATAATTGAAAAATTGATGACCATCACTTATACCTAAATATCCTGAAACTTTGTCTGAATGTTTTAAATCTGAATACTTCATGATTTTTTTACAGTAGGACATATTGTCTTTTGTAATCTTTGTTATAAATCTTGATGAAATGCCTTTCAGTCTCAATTTGATAATTAAAGTTAACAACGTTGGATCATCTACTTGGGCAAGCAACCATCTGTGATCAAAAATACATTCTAATGATTTTTCGGTATTGGAAATTATCCTTGAGATAATGTTTAAAGCGTCTGCATATGTGTACGCTATCTGTATACTCTCGATATTTCCATTTATTGGAGAATTCAATAGATTGCATTGAAAAGATAGTTTGCAGAAATATAAAGGATTATTGTTCCAAAATGGCTGTTCATTCAACGATTTCTAATTTTCTACTATGATGATCTACAAAAAGATGCAACAGTTCATGACATGCCTTAGTTTGCATTTCTTCTTTTTTCTGCAGGGAAAGTAAACGTCAAACTATCAGTTCTACTATCCTTCAAGTATTGCATAGTCCTCTCAATGATGCTTTTCCAATAAGGGGAATGCAGATGACGGCCTGCCTTTAAGAACCTGCATGCTTGGGGATACCAGGTGCCCCAATCATCTGTTGGTACAGAATGCTCTCAATGAGTTTTGATTAAACTCGATGCAAACCGCTCTGCCACAAAAATGTTTTGCTCTTTTGCTTATACTTATTGCAACGATTTCCTTGTTATTAGGCTTGATTGTAGCAATCCAGAGCCAGATTGCCCCTGAGCCAACTTTTTTGATAGCAGTCTCATCAATAATAAACTCATCCATCTTCTTTTTCTTTGATGTTATTTTTTTCTGGCTGCATTTTTTATCCAGTTCCAGATGGGTGCACGGTTTCGTTTGACAAAACAAGCAACTTTCGGAGGTTCTCCTTAATGACAGGGGAAAAATAAAAGTACAATCCATAACCCATATGCTCTGAAGGGGTTTCTGTTTCTTGTACCGCTCATATGGAAAATAGGGCATCCTTAAGCTATATCATTTTAAGTGAACTGAGCCTCCAATTTATACATATAATACATCAAATATTAAAAAATATGGAAATTGTTATATTCTATATGAAAATATGATAAAGTATATGCCTGTTTTCCTAGATGTTCATAAAGTTCCATTTAAAGAAGAGAATCTTCGTGAGTTAGTCGGTGCTCCAAGGGATGAATATGGTGTTAGTCATGTAAATCTGTTCTACAACAGGGAGGCAGGTGTATGTTTTTGCCTTTTAGATGCCCCAGATACAGAAGCCGTTATCAAACATCATGATAAAGTGAATATTGCATGTGAATGGATTACAGAAGTAACTATGGCAAAATCAAGCCAAGACATGTCTAATTTGGAAGAAGTTAAATAAATTAAATGACAAACAGTTGGGCTCTGTTAACTCAAGAAAATGCTATAGCTGAAAGGCAGTTATAACATGATGGTGGAACATGGTACCCGCAAGCTTGCAAATTTCTAAAGTTGAAACACATCTTCATTCTTCTTTTGAGAAGAGTTTGATTGAAAGGACAATTCAATAATCAAAGATAGGGCTGAGTCATTTGATGACTATTTTCCTTGCAAAAGAAAGAAATGCAAATTAAAGCACATAAAGAAAATGTTTAATTTATTCATTGGATCTTACGATAAAGAAATGATATGTTAAGTTAACAGTTATGTAAACATGTAGATGCTCTCTTCATGTAAACTGTTTATACTCGTTTTGCCTGGATGTTTTTTATTGTAATCGCATGCCCAATCAGATACTGCTTTACCTATATCGCGTTCATTTTGAAAGGTGGAGTTGTTAATAGCTTGTCTATGCATCCATAGCCATCTTACCTCTATCAGATTGAGCTCGGGTGATCTGGTCGGAAGAAATACAAATTGTATCCTTGGATGGTATCTGGCCAAGGTTTGTTTTACCTTATTTGATTTGTGTATCGATATGTTGTCAAGTACCAGAAATACCTGCTTGGTACTGTCGTCATACTTTTGGTCTACTCGTTTGATAAAATCTAAAAACTGTTTTCCTGTTTTCTTTTTGTATCCATGTGTCCACATTTGATTATTGGTGTGATCATAGACACCAAACACGTTTAGAATTCCCTTTGTCTTTTGAGCCTTTGATACCCTGGACTGTGTGGAGGACCAAGACGTACCACCATATGTTTTTGCAACAATGGGTCCTTTCTCGTCTTCGTAGAGCAGTATTGAGTGAGGTGGTAAACTGTATCTTAGATCCTCGATTCTCTTTTTTTCAAATGGTATTCGGGGTCCAGACTGTTTCCCAAGGTTATCTTTGACTGTCTCCATTTGACATGATGTTTTAAAAGGATATTTCTAATCCCAGTATGGCTTATGGCGTCTATAAGATTTATCTCCTTGGAGATATATCCAGCCAGTACACGTAATGACCATGTGGAAAAGGATAATCCATAATCTTTTCTTGGGTTTTTGGTTACTATACCCACAATCTTGTTCTCCACGTCAATAGATATCTTGATTGGTTTATGATTGTGTATTTTTGATATTATTCCATCTATGCCATTTTCATTGAATCTGTGTATCCATTTTCTTATGTTACTATCATGATGGTTAGTTGCTCTTCTTATTTCAGGAACTGAATACCCTTCATCTTTGAGCAGGATTATCTTTGCCCTATACCCGGATTCTTTGTCTTCAAGCAACAGATGAAGTGTGTTCTTTTCATCATCGGTAAGCATTCTGAGGAAAGTATCCCTCATAATGACAATTTAGAAGAAAGAGTTAGCTAAAGGTGTTATGGTGTCTGATCGAGCACTATTAGTTTACATGAAATTATAACATATTGTTTACATAACTGTTAACAGAGCCAACAGTTGTAATTTTTAATTTAAATAGCTTAAACTAAAGTAATAGAAAATCTGATTTGATTGTGAAAACTAAATAATGTTAGAATCCGATAAATTCATTTCTTGTCATCATGCCTACAAATCACTCTTAATAATATGCAATAAAATTTTCCAATTTTGATAAATGAGGTTTGGGATATTTGCAGAAGTTATGGATATTCGCTTATTGCAATTCTGTTCTGGTTCCATCGGGATTGTATTGATATACTTTTCCTTCTTCTTCATCAGCTGTTTTTTTATGACTTCCATCACAGAAAGGTGGGTTTTTGCTCAGTCCACACATGCATATCCATTTACTAACATTTCCTACTTTTACTTCCAATGGGCCCTTATCTTCTTTTCTTACTAGTCTTACCATAATTTTTTCTTGTATCAAAAATATTTAAATTTATGGTAACTTATAATATGTGGGAAATTCTTTATTGCCTTAATGGCGTGTATATCTCATTCAGTCATTGTAATAACTGTGTATTATTGAATTTTTAAAATTTGATGAATTTGAATTACTATTCCAACAGTGTTCAAAAAATTTTGTGGTTTTTATATGTGTTACTCTATTTATGAAATATGATTCATTACATAACAATTTGCATCTAGCGCCATAAAATTTTTCTTAATCGATGTGGTTGTTGTCGTCGTTATTTCTGCTGATATTTCCGAAACTAGTTGTCACTGTGGTATTCCTTTTCGCTATTTTGGATGCAATGGGGTTCTTTGTTTCAAACAGTGGAATCAATAACTGATAGAACCATGTTTTGCCAAATTTTATTGCATCTTCAGTTATATTATGTAAATTAAAAAACATGCAGTGGCAAAAAATTACCATTATACCTGCAACAGACACAAAAATACAGCGATTAGGAAATTCTGTGGTAAAAAAGACGAAATTGCTAATACGAGGAAAAATTCAAATTGTTGTTGCATGTGTGGTAATAACATTTTTTGGCGTTGATGTGTAAATTCATTTTAAAATTTTTACCTTCTGATACAATAACAAGTATTAAATAGAAGGCAAAAAGAAAAATCGATAAAATCTAACGTATTTTTTATATTTTTTAACATTCAGATTGTTATTCGGTAGTATGCCTGTGATAAATATTATGAAATTATGGTTACCTAAAAACTAATCAATTAACTATTATGCTGTGTTATTTGTCTCTCATCAACTGTTCTCTTGTGATTCTTCCTAACGGTATTTTTCCAGGGCGTGCTTTATATGCCGGAATCCCTATACCTATTGCTATCATTGTATCTTTGTCCTTTGAATGGGGTAAAAAGAATTCTGTTACCGCATCATCATAAAATGTAGAGCCAGATGCACCCATACCGTGAGCATAAGATGAAAGGTATATTTTTCCTGCAATAATTCCTGCTTCAAATTGAGCTGCTCTGTATCCTCTATTGCCTAAAGTTTTGAAAATTTTGTTCAGATTAGTCATTATGAATATAACCACACTTGCATCGCTGAAAAGAGATTGATTTAGACATAAATAACCCGATAAATCCCTTGATACTTTGTCTTTTATGTGGTCTAGTGAATTATGAACATGGTTATAGAAATATCCACCTTTATCTAACCCTTCGACATCATTAGCGATCAAATAAATGTCTATCAATGTTTCTGTATCTTTGTTGAAATCTGTTGGTATTCCTCTGGTTGAATTGTATATTATACTTGAAAGAGTCGAAAATGAAATCGAGGATTTAGAAAATCTGCGGGTCGAACCCCGTCTTAATATTGTTTCTCCGATACTTGGAATATCAAAAAGTCTATAGTCATTTGATAAGTCGCGTCTTCTCAATATTTTTTCTTTGGATGGTGCTAAATCTTCCTTGAACGAAATAAAACCCGATGTCTGGGATATCCCGGAATTTACCCATTCTTTTACTTCGTCCCCACTATGGAGTTTTGAGCAATTATATGTTTTCCATATTTCTGGATATTGTATTTCCTTTCTTGACAGGGGATCAATTTTCAAAGATAAAGATGGAATCTGCTCTTTTTCTGTATCGTTATTTTCATTTGCAGAAAAGTTCTGGCTTGATTCAATATCTAAAGCTGCCATTGCTATTGATGCTTCTTTCTCTTTTTCTAAAGCTAAAAGATGGTTAACCTTGTCATCAATAAAACCCATAATTATCTTTGTATGGATATCCATTGATATTGTTGTTGCAAGAAGATTGGATGCTATGACTCCCGAATCCCAAAACCAATGCCTAAAAGAACGCTCTTGATATTTCCACGCATTTCTCCATGCGTATGATGTGAATATTATTGTAACAGGGGATTTTAGTATGTGTTGATTATCTCCAGCCATTGATGCCAATAATGATCTGTGGTCGCCTTTGCGAATATTTGTGAGGCTGAATTCAGCTGGATTAAAGTGATATATTCCTGCTTTTAAATTTGGAGAAATATCTTTGCAAACTATATACATTTCAATTGGATAGAGCGCTCCTGTAGCGGATGCAGCTCGCATATAAAAGGTAACACCATCGTGTTTTATCTCCCGAGTAATACCCCCTGAAAAGAATAGAATAGTGGATAGATCTTGTAAAGATAAGGTATTGGTATTGGTATTGGTATAGTCAATATCTTTAGAGATCTGTACATTAGTGTCAACATTATTATCATAGTCTTCAGATTGTTCGAGTTGGGGGTATAACCTGCTAATTGCCAATATTGAATTCATAGATGGCATGGAAAAATCTAGTGGAAGAGGTATTGTTGGTAATTCTGTATATATTTTAAAGGGGCTTGGCCGGTTATTCCAATCCAAATAATGTCCTGAGGTCATTACACTGATTTCTGAATGCTTTGTTTTTTCATGGTAGTCCCGACCACAAAATGTATCATTATTCACATTTGTAATAATATATCAACAATTATATATAAAGTCCTTATTTAAGAAAAGTCATTTATTTGGTAACATACATATTAAAATCCCGGCTTTTCTATTTATTTTATAAGGATTCTCATTTGATTTAATATCACTATCAGTAATCTTAATTAATGTTGGTTACTTAAGAGCTTATTTTGGTAAAGGTGGAATGAAATCTCAATCTTGATGCATTGTAACGAAGACTATGCTTTTCCTTAACTACAAGTTTGTTTTAACTGTTTTTTTTAATTAAACATGTGGCTGAATTTCATTTGTATCAAATAGGCAAACATTTTGTCGAGACTGTATGCCAACAAATGCATAATTTAAATCAATCGATTCGTCAATATACATATACATTTGAAAATTCGATTTTCATTCTTTTTTTCTTAATTTCCTACTACCAAACAAAAACTTAAAGATTCGCCAGTAAATTCTCGGTATCCTATTACAAATGCCCCTGCATGCATTTCTATATATTGAGGTATTTTTGTGTCGCTAGATTCATTTACCTAATGTTTTTAAATTTAATGGAATTAGTAGTTTATTTTATTATTCAAGCATTGAAAGTTAACATATTGTTTTTTCTGTTTATCTCGCACAAATTGATTTAAAGATGAAAATTAATCAAACCTGGCAACTACATCTGTAACTTAAAAATGGGATTTGTTCTTTAAAGCCAATATCGTTTTCATCCTCTATTAAAATAAAAGAGTTAGGGGGTTAAGAAACGCTTTCTTTTGCTAAATCTATACAAAGCTGTAAATGTTTTTGTTCTTCTTTTAAAATGGAATTTATTGTATTTGTTAATTCTTTACCTTTGAAGTTTTTGCTTATGGCATGTAAAACTTCATAATGAATCACTTCTCCGCCCTCAGCTAGAGCTAGAAATTCTATTGCTTCTGATGAGTCGGGATCCTCTCCCAAGTATGTTTTCATCATTTTGACCGCTTTCTTTTCTGTTTCTTTCGCAGTCTCTTCTATACTGTCTTGGTCTATTTTCAAATCTTCATTTTCTTCAGAAATGTCCAAAATCAATTGCTCAATCTTTTCTTCATGAGTACCTGCTTCTTCTTTCATACCTAATATTTGTTTTTTTGCACCTGAATCCAATAATTTCATAGAGTTTAATTCCTCTACTGCTTTTTGGGCTGCTCTC
Source organism: uncultured Nitrososphaeraceae archaeon (assembly GCA_963779615.1). Taxonomy (GTDB): domain Archaea; phylum Thermoproteota; class Nitrososphaeria; order Nitrososphaerales; family Nitrososphaeraceae; genus Nitrosocosmicus. The sequence continues at coordinate 58,659 of CAVZZA010000001.1, read as the reverse complement.
TCAAGGCCTAAAACCTCCCCCAGTTTTTTCCCCAAATTCTTTTGGTCTTCTTTAGACGGTTTTGATGATGACTTTGACATCTGTTTGTTTTGTTTAACATGATTTAAATAAAATGACTATAGTAAAATGAGATGATGAGATTTTGCAATTAGGAAAATAAGCAGCAGTGTGAGTTATCTGGCTTCCAAAAATGGTTGATAGTGCAGAAGAGCAATTTTGGCTTTTTTATATTTTTGTTATGTTGTTAACTATTATTTATTCACCATTTGTGTATAATTTGTGCCTAACAGAAAACAACAGGTCTCTACAAAATTAGATTTTATGAAAATACTGTATACCACCAATAGTTTCATATAAAATCTCTATAATGTTTTGGAGTTGTGTTTGTTGTATGAAAGAATTTAGTTATTTAATAATGGTAAACATGCAAAGATAATCATCAATGTTGTGGTTGTGAAATAGTTACCATATTCATTTTTGAGTTTAATTCCCTATCGGATGAACACCGTATTAGGTCTCTATACAATTCAATAAATCTAATTTATATAATAAAATAAAAACAAAAATAAGGGATTTATGCTGGTTCTTTCTGGTCACTTTCATTATTTGTTGTTTTCAAGTGCCTCTTCTCTGAGACTTTCTGATGGACCTTCCGTTTCAGGATTATTTTCTGCATTACCTACTTCATTGGATTGTTTTGTGATTGTTCTAAATCGTAATTTTTCTTATTCTTTTCCTGAGAGGAATTGCTCATTGAAAATAACTACTGAACAAAAGCTATTAATATGATCTCATATTCGGTCTTAATCATATTAATAATTAAAAATATGGGTTTGTTTGTAATCTATTCATAACCTTTCACAAAGGTTATTAACATTAGTAGAGCCTTACTTAAAAACATGGTAAATAAAAAAATGAAAAAATGAAAAAAAGATTATTGTTTATTTTTTCTTGCCTTTATTGTCATTCTTATGTGATGCCTTCCCGCCTTCGCTAGCAACTCTTTTTTTAGTTTCCTCATTTGCTGAGGCTAATCCCCTTTTGTCATTTTTGACAGTTTTGTCATTTTTCTTGTTACTCATCTTACCAAATTTTAATTAATCAACTATTTAAGCATAACAATTATATTGTTTTATAAAAGAAACAATGATATTATTATAATTAATTGTATAATCATATAAATATTTAAAATTTGACCCCAAAACTTGTTATTTGCGATAGTCTGATATGATTTGTATATTCATATCATTGTATTGCAAACGTGAATTTAGATAATGGTGTGTATCATTACTTGAAGCCGAATTAATATTTGCTTTATTTGAGTATCAATAGTCTTCTTAAACCCAGTGGATCCTCTTTTCCGATAATAATGACAATAATCCGGTAATTCATAACCTTGCTAACCACTTTATTTTTCCAATGCTAAATTTTTGTTACTTTACCGTGAATCTATTGAGGAAATAGTAGTAGTTGTTCTTTAAACCTCAAATCTTTTTATATCTTTGATATGGTTTGAATATAATGTCTTTTCTTTATTGTGGACATGCTTGATATTGTTGTTAAAAAACATAGCATGTATAACATTTAAATTTCTTGTGCTAGAGTCCATTTGTAAAAGTTTAATTATATTTTTAAATTGCCTTTAACTTGATATAGGCTTGATATGTTTAAAAAGTTTCTTTTAATTTTTTTGAGATATTTTTATTGTTGTAGTTTCAATCTACCTTTTATATTAATCTTTATGCGAGGAACTCGTTTTCCCTCAAAAGAATGCAAGTATTATATTTTATAGGTTTTATTTTTTATTTTCTGTTGCTAATCTGCTTCTATTTGGAATCTGCTTGAGCGTTATTATTTTTATTTCTCCACTCCTTTTGTTTTGTATAATTCCTTTTAGTTTTTTCTTTTTGAATTTCTAAAGCAGTACCTATCTTATACTTTAACCTCTTGCCACAACAAATACAAATGGAATTATCACAATTAATAAACAGGATTTCGCATTCCTGGCACCATCTATGGTATTCGTCTCTCCATTTGCGAATTTTGAGTGTTTCGTATGTATTTTGAATCTTGCAAAGATTTTTACAAACTTTATTTTGATATGACATTGAATTGGATTTAGGATGGGATAGCATTGTCTAAGGTCAACTCTTCTTACTGTGGGTATTATAATAGATTATTTTATTCACTACCTTGTTGCTTCTATTTTTTAGTAATCCTTAATTGTAGGCCTTGCAGAAAAGCATTTTTTTGCAAATAATGTGTAAAGAAGTTATATTCATTGACTTTAATAAAGAAAATGTTCATGACGATATTCCTTTTACTTCTTGATTATATTTATAGTAATAGGTTTTTTACTCATCTTAGCAACAAGATTAAGGTAATTGATTGATATTTGCTTCCTCTTTGGTTAGTACTCTTGTAGTACCAAATTCCATCCTGTATGCAATTGAAACGCCATTTAAAAAACCATTTGTCGATATGGTGTTTAACAATAATATAAAGAAAATGGGAATGTTGGATAGGTTATCAGAATTGGCCAAGTCTCCCATCTAGTGACAATTCGTGGGAAAACTTTTTAAACTTAATCTGAAAAATTTGTCATTATGATACAAATATGTCTCAATATTTATAATTTCTTTCCCAGTTTATGATAAATCGCGATGAAGAGTCAATAACCCCAAAAGCTTTAAACCTATGCCTTGATAGAGCCTCCAGTGAACATGCCAAACATAGTTTGATTTTGATGGAACATTACAAAAACCTCGTTGTTTTTTTAACTTTAGAATTAAGTTGTTGTCTAAGAAATTATTGTTTTGATTAAGATTGATAGTTTATCCATTTCCCTTTTACAAGGTAAATTTTCTGGATAGTTGAATGTGGGGTATAAAGTTTACAACCTTTGATGCATTTTTTAATTCTACTCTATTCAATTTGCTGAGCTTGACAAGTTATTGAATTGTAAAAATGGTGATTTTAGATTTTTGCATAAAATATTTTTGTTTTGACGATTTGTTCTTTTGTGTGGTTGAATAGAATCCGAATAACTAAAAGCCCCTTTATTGGGCTAATCGGATTCTCAATATTTTAATAATGTATTGAATGGTGAATTTGGACTTGATGTTCACTATAAATTATTTAAAGTAAATAGTAATTTTTTTTTACATGTGGTATACATATATTTTTTTTTTAACAAAATTGTGGGTTTATGTTCATATGAGTGGCAGAAGTATATGGAAAGGGAGTATATCCTTTGGGCTGGTGAATATTCCTATTAAGTTGTATACCACAACGGACTATAATAATGAATTTTCATTCAACCAATTAGATAGGGAAGGACATAAAATTCAATATAAGAAATGGTGTCCTGTTGAAGAGAGGGAAATACCTTTTTCTGAAATTAAAAAGGGTTATGAAATATCCGAAGACACATATGTTTTAATTGAAAAAGAGGATTTGGAAAAAATCAAGGTAAAAACCACAAAAACAATAGACATCAAAGAATTTATTGAAGCAAAAGAGTTTGACCCCATCTTGGTGGAAAAAAGCTATTACGTTGCACCCGATGTCGGTAACGACAGTCATAGAAATAGCAAGGGTAAAAAAAGAAGTAACAATTCTACTTCAACCAAGGCATATAACTTGTTTGTAAACACTCTTAAAGATACGGACAAGATAGCAATAGGCAAGGTTGTGTTAAAAGATAAGGAACACCTTGTTGCATTGCGATCATATCAGAAAGGCCTGATCATGCATCAATTAATGTATCAGGAAGAAATAAAACCCATAGACGAGATTGAGGGAATGCCAGGCACCGAAAATTCGATTCCCTCTCCCCCAGTGGATAAGAGGGAGATTGAGCTTGGTAAAACTTTGGTTGACAATTTGACAAACAAAGAATTTGATGCGAGTCAGTATTCTGATGATTATGCAAAACAATTAGGTGATCTAATATCTGCAAAGTCGCAAGGAAAAACATACACTTCTGACGAAAAGGAGGAAGAGGCTGGTTTAGGGGACAACCTTCTTGAAGCTTTGAGGGCGAGCGTTTCTAAAAGTAAAACTGCCAATAACATAAAATAAAATATTTTTTATAGCGTGGAGATTCTTTTGATTTGCAATAATTTGACTTTGTATGTTAAAGTTTTATTTTATGGGATTTGTGATATGTTGTCAAGGATTTTAACAAGGTCTTGTTTTTCAGTGAGAGCATTTTTCCATGGATCTTTTGTTTTTTTAGAGATATCTACTACGTTGGCGATAGTAAAATCTGTAGGGATTATCTGTGACAAATCATTCCACTCTAGCGGCATGGACACAGTGGCTGACTCAACAGGCCTTGGAGAGAAGATGGAAGCTATTGTTTTTCCTTGGGCGTTTTGATTATAATCAAAGAACACTTTCCCTTTTCGATATAAAGTATTCCATGCCGTTGTAATTTTGCCTGGCAAGCGCTTTGCTAAAACCCTACCTATAACCTGAGCAAAAGATCTGGTTTGCTCATATGTGTATAAATTGACTATTGGAATAAATATGTGGAGTCCGGTCTTTCCTGAGGTCTTTACAAATGATTTTATATTTAATTTGTCAAAGATCTCTTTTAAACAACAAGCTATCTCTACTGTTGCTTTAAATGCTATCAGATTATATTCGGGTTCTTGATGTTTGCTTTCATTACCCGAATAAATGTAGGGATCCAAGTCAAAGACTATAAAATCAGGATGATCTAATCCGCAATTGCCTGAATCAAAACTGTCTTTACTGTCTTTTAGACAATGATTATTTACTCTGCTGTACCAAGGATGCATTTCTATGCATCCAAGATTGGCAAGCCACAACAAAGTTTCTTTGTTATTGCATAAAAGATAGTTAATGTCCTCGCCCTTTGATTTTGAATACACCTTAATGGTTTGCACATATTCTGGTTTTTCGTTTTGCCAGTTTTTGTGGTAGAATGACTTTCCGCCAATTCCATCTGGATACCTATTTAGCGATAGCGGCCTATCTTTAAGGTATGGAAGAATAAGCGAGCTGATTTGGTCATAATACTCAATCAAATCTCCCTTCGTGATTGAAGAATGGTTTTTAGTCTTACCCCAATATATTTTGTCCAGATTGGAGAAACTGCAATAGGTCTTGGGAGCAGGTGGTTTTACTGTCTGGTTAAAAACTCTGTCTTTGAAGTTGGAACCATCTTTGTCTTTGATTTTAGTCAGTTGAATTTCGGTTTTTTTATTTTCGCTAGTTTTCTTTTCAGAGGCCATGACATTACCTAATACTGTTTTTTCGTTTTCCTCTATGGCACAGTCTTGTGGATTTTTGTCCTCCCTAAATCTTAAAAATATTGGTGCTCTCATGATTTTCTCGCTTGTCCAATCATCATATTTTATTTCTGCTACAAGGGCAGGTTTGACCCACGTGGTTTCTCTATTTGTGTAAGGCACATAGTCTATAGGGCATTTTTCTGTTTTGATATTTTTAAGATTGTTGTATATAATTGGAACTTGTTTAGAATTAAAACCACTTCCACAATGACCTACAAACTTGAATTTATTGTAATTAGCTGATTTATTGCTACTCCTTGCCGCTAGAAGCAGGGAGCCAAAGTATTTTTCTCTATTGCCTTCCCCTCTTGTATATCCTATTACTACACAATCCTGTGATTTGGTGTTCTTTATCTTTAGCCATTCACTGGATTCGATACCCAGATAGTATCTGCTAAGTTTGTGTTTGACAACCATTCCCTCCAGATTCATCCTTTTAATACTTTCAAAGATATCGTTACCTTCACCCTCGATAAACTCTGATATTTTTATCCTCTGATTGCTTTTATTGTTACTTATTAAATTATCCAATATTTTCCTTCTTTCTATCAGGGGAAGTGTTTTCAGGTCATATCCGTCAAGATAAAGGATGTCAAAAATGAAATAGGTTGCTGGAAATTGCCTTGACAGCGATTCAACATCCCTCTTTAAATCAACATTCATTCTTTTTTGATGACTTTGAAAATCTGGATAGCCATTTTTATTTAAAACGACTATTTCTCCATCAAAAACAACACTTTGATATTCCTTTATTGATGATTTTAGCGGTTCCTCCAATTCCGGATATCTATGGGTGATTGTTTTTCCATTTCTTGATTGAATTTTAAATACCTCTCTGAAGGTGTGAATAAATGAAACAGACCTTACACCGTCCCATTTGATTTCAAAAACCCAATCTTTGCTGTTAAATGGTGGCCTGTCGACTAAGGTTGCTAGCATGGGATGAACAACATTGGTTGAAAACTCCTGGTTATGTAAAGAGGAATGCATGGAAAGTGAATTAGTAGTTGCACCGCCAATTGTTGGTCTGTGATTGTTAATAGCATCTCCATTATTAGTATTGGTCTCAATATCCTTTTTTAATTCTGCATTGTTTTTACTATTGTCATTTAGTTCTCTACTTGATCTGGATGCACTTGACCCTTTTACCTCATCGTTTGTTAGTCCACTCAGAACCGATTCTGGCCTGCTTTTGGTCAAATCTGTTTCATTTTCTTCTTGTTGACTGTTTTGAGAAAAGGGCAGCTTATCATTTACTTTAATTAAAAGCCATTGGTTTTCTCTTGTGGTTTTAATTATTGAAAACCTGCCCTTTAATTTTTGGCCAAATAAGGCAAAATTTATTTTTCCCCTTTCCAATTGATCTGCTAAATCTTCCTCCTCTCTATCTCTCCCATCAGTTACCTCCAATGAGTATGTTCCTGTGTCCCATACTATAACAGAACCAGCTCCGTAATTCCCTTCAGGAATGACGCCTTCAAAAAGTAAGTAGCTGGTGGGATGGTCCTCTGTTAATATTGCCAGTCTCTTTACTTTTGAATTGGTGGATGGCCCCTTGGGTACTGCCCATGATATCAGTACATTATTTTTTTTTGACTCTAATCTGAAATCATAATGCAGTCGAGTGGCGTCGTGCTTTTGAATCACAAACCGTGCCTTGCCGAAATCGGATTTGTTATTCTGCGGCGAATCCTTACTTGTGCTGCTAGTTCCAGAGGGCTCTGGAGTTGATTTGAAATTTCTTTTCTTGTTGTAGTTCTCCAACATTTTTTTCTCCAACGAACCGTTATACCATTAAATGATATTGACTAGAAACCCGCAAGAATATTTCAAAATTACCTGCAAATGAAGGTGCGGGAGCTTGCATGATAATGATAATGTGTTGACAATGGTTCATTGGTTGATGAATGTATAGCATAATTATAAAGATTAAAAGTCAAGATGGGTCATGTAAAGTTAAGAAAGAGATTTCTTTCCCTGTAAATGTACATTATTGAACCAATAGAAAAATAGTTTTATTGTTGTAATTTGAGTTCATTCTGAAAATTTCTCATAACTGTTTAGTAACCCCAAAATATTAATCATTCCCATCTTCAAAACCCTTAACTTTGCAGAGCCAAAACACAATGAAAAATTTTTTAGTATGGATAAGATAACTTGAAAGAAAATTAAACGAAACTCAATAATAAAATTGCAAGGAATTGAGCATTGTGAAATAACCACTCATTAGAATTTTTATTATTAAATATTATGGATTTGATGTCGGTTTTTATGAGTTTTATTAATCTTTTAAAATAAAATTATAGTTTTATTATACAGTAAATAGTGAAATTGTTATAAATAAAAATTAATAAAAATTAATAAAAATGTGCTATAACATATACTTTGTTAAATAATATATTTCATGTTTATATCAGTAAATAGACTTCCGCATCCAATACCACCGGCAGACAGCCCAAACCCAAAGGCAGCCCAGGCGCTGCAGGAGGGGCTTGGCGGCCAGTTTGGAGAAATGCGAACCATGATGCAGTACTTTTTCCAGAACATGAACTTTAGGGGCGACGCCAAACCCTACCAGGACCTGTTGAGGAGCATGGCCACAGAGGAGATGGGGCATGTCGAGCAGATCACAAACACAATCAACATGCTGCTTGAGGGCGCATCCGAACACTCAACCGAGCCTGATGAGCTGCCATTGTCAGTTGCGCTTGACTCGCCAAACATACACCACTTTTTGGTTGCGGGTCAGAGCGCCAGGCCTGTGGATGCGGCCGGAAACCCATGGTCGGCCACATACGTGTACGACAGCGGAAACCTTGTGCTTAACATGCTTTACAACCTCATGCTCGAGTCCACAGGCAGGCTGCAAAAATGCAGGCTGTACCAGATGAGCAACGACAAGGCATTCAGGTCAACCGTATCATACCTGATTGTGAGGGATTTGGTTCATGAAAAGGTTTTTGCAAAGGCCCTGGAGGCACTGGGTGTGAATTGGGGCAAGGCACTGCCCGTCCCAAGGCTTGACACGTCCAAAATGCCGGAGGTAAAGGACTTGGAGAGAAAGAACCTGCACAACCAAATGTGGACATTCGCAAACAAGGGAGAAACGTCCCTGCTTGACACAATCTTTAAGGGGGACTCCCCGTTTGATGACGGTGGAACACTGGAGGTGATTGAGGGATTCCCTGAGGGTGTTGACATACCCATTCTTCCGGACGCCCCGCAGGAGTTCGCATCGGGGCTTGACTCTGAGCTGATGAGGCTGACACGGGAGCTACAAAACCCATCAAAAACATAAAAGAATATAGCAAAGTAAGCAACTAAATTTTTTTTACACAAATTGACAATCATTAAGGGAATTGATTTGATAGGTGCTAAAAAAAATACTGCAATTACATAATAATCCATCTCAAAAGAATCATCTATAGGTTGTTTAGCGTCCTGCACAATTAGTAACCCTAGAAATCTATAAAAAAAATGTTGTATGTACATAGCAATTCACAATTTTGATTAGTTTAGTAAAAAATAATTGAAAAAAGCAAGTGTGGTTTGAAGTTTTTTAATCTACCCCTTTCTTGAAGAATATGTCAAAGTTTCCAGGTGTATCGTCCTGCCATACTGCATAAATCTTGCCTCCCGATGAAATAATCTGAGGATTTGATGAATCGCCGTCATTATTGCTTAGATTCTTTGTGCTGCCAAAAGAACTTCCCTCATTTCCGCTTGCCCTGAAGAATACATCAGAATTTGGGGTACCGCCTTCCCAAACAATACGTACCGCATTTCCCAAAGAGGATATCTGGGGATCTGATGAGTTGCCATCACTGCTTAATATCTTTGTGCTTCCAAAGCTTGCCCCATTATTTGTACTTGCCCTGAATGCTATGTTTTCATCATCGTTTGCCCATACAACATAAACATTGCTTGAAACTGTATCAAGTTGAGGTGCTGAGCTTGAAGATCCAAGATCTTTGATATTATCAAAGCTTTGTCCATTGTTTGTACTTCTTATAAAAAAAGCGTGTGATGGCTGGTTAGGCAAACTTTCATCTTTCCATGTAATGTATACATTCTTTCCTACTGCTGCTATGTCCCCAATAACTGAATTTTCATCATTGTTGTTTATGCTTATGGCATTGCTAAAGCTGTTTCCTCCATTTGTACTTCTTGTAAATGCTAACTCCATATTATCTTCGCTTCCGTCTGTAAAAGCTATATACACATTGTCTCCTGAAGCAGCTATCCTTGGCCTGAATGTTTCAACTATGTCTGTTATTATTTTTGTACCTCCAAAGCTTGCCCCATTATTGGTGCTTCTTTTAAAGAGGAGTTGAGATTCATCCACTCCATTAACAACTGTCACATCATCCCACACTATGTACACGTTGTTGCCGGTTACAGCAATTTGCGGAAGGTGGGAAAAATGACTATCGTCACTTAGGTTTATAGTATCTCCAAAGCTTGCCCCATTATTGGTGCTTCTTTTAAAGAATACGTCGCCATCCTCTGACCATACCACATACACATTATTTCCTTCCTTTACGATGCTTTGATCCTCCGCATCACCATCTTCATCACTTAAATCCTTGGTACCTTGAAAGCTGTCTCCACTGGTAATGCTTCTTTTAAATAATATATCGGCATCCACTCCACCTGAATCACTCCATACCGTATACACATTATTGCCAGACGCCTCTATTCGGGGGTCAAGTGAATCACCATCGTTACTGCTTAAATTCTTTGTGCTTCCAAATGATATGGCGTATGCCGTTGACGGTAACACAAGATTTGAAGCTGCCATAACAATTGTGCTTGAAAGTAACAATATTGCCAGTGGCATTATCAGCATTTTTGTTTGGCTTATTTTACGAAACATTTGTATCTTAGAGGTTCGGGATAAAGAGGGTTGATGCTGCTGCTGATTGTGTTGATAATTATTTGTAGATAAAGTAGTAGTTTTTTTGTTGCTATGCTTATTGTTATTGCGTATGTTTGAGTTTAGCTCTCGCTTTTGCAACTGATTGACTTTGATTCTCTCAAATCTGTCGTTCAATGTATCTATCTGTCTATTGTACACTTTATCTCTTTTAGACGATTGTTCTAAAATACCACATTATTAGAATTTTATATTAAATTGAAATTATACATTTGTGCAATTTCTTATAATAGTCATATTCTATTCTTGTCATTATTTTATATTTTGTGAAATTACTGACTTTACTTTTGAAAAGTCGGGCCATGTCTGATCTTTCCACGATTTTGATATCGTTATTTATGGTGTATCACTTATGAAATGATAATCAAAATTCATTGTGATAAATTACTCGTCCCGGTATTTGGATGGTGTTCATATTTTCCACCGAAACGTCATGACTGTTTTGGCTGTTTTATTTGTTATGGGATTAAATTAAAATAATAAAACCCATGTCCAAATATTCAAAGGAAACCTATATAAATAAAAAAGATAGAAATCACCTGGAAATTTTTACCTTAAAGTGACTTAACCTGTCATTTGTTGCGTTAAGGGTAACCTCCGAACCATTATAACTTTCTACTTCCTCTTTTGGAACGTTATATTCTTCTTTTGCGCCCTCAGAAGTTATAATTATTGATGATTCAGTCACAGCGGTTACATTGCCCACTGATTGCATATCTTTGGTTCTGACCCCCTTATGGATGATTGAATCCCAGTCTTCTATGACCGAATTGAATGACGATGATTCCCCTTTGCTGGTATCATTGACTCTATTCTGTTTTTCCATCAACGGTAAGCGATCTTCTAAACTATAACTTGATTGAGACTTGCTAGGATTATCGCCAGATTCTGAAGTAGATGAAGAATCATTATATTGTTGGGTTACCGAGGCGGATTTATATCTTGAATATTCTCCTTCTTTTGGTGGATGATCTTTTTTGAAATTATCTTCTGCATCCTCTTCTGTAATATTGAACCATAGGGTGTCTCCATCATATCCTTTTACCAAGTGCTTTGGTAGGTAAAACTTGTGTTTTAATACTCGTCCCCTCTCTGTAACAACAAATTCCTGCCCAATGTCTTGAACCTCTCCCAGGTCATCCCCCTTTTCATACCCTCTTGCCTCTTTTTTTATAATTTTACTCCATTCAATGCTGTTGTCTTTCCAATCAAAATTGTCCTTGTTATCATCAGAATTACTCATACATATTATATATGAAAAAATAGTTTATAACAGCTATTATTCCCTAACCATTGAAAAAAAATATCTCAACAATTTTATAATATTCGTAGTAATATTTTGGGAATCATATTATTTTAACAAAATGGGAAACAAAATATGGGTTTATATCAATAACTTTTCAATTTATAATCATCAAAGAATGGCTAATTTAACCTATATTAACAAAATAACATCAATGATTATTAACATAGTTGTAAAATAGGGTATCTTCTATCCGACATCTGCTGAACCATCATTTACCTTTATTTTGTGTTTTGATAAAAAGTATAAACATGCTTATCATAAAATTGCCTTTGTTTAAAATGTTGACATGAGGTTTATGTTTATAGTAAATGCAAAAATCATTGTCTACATTATTAAGTTATTATTATATTTATACTATTGATGAGGAACTATCAAAAATTAACCCTTGTGACTGCTATTCTCGGAAGTGTGATTCCCGTTTTTGGACTTTTTTTATACTTTTTTGTTAATAGTATTATTGGAATCCCCCTTTTGGCGTTAGTACTTGGTAGTGCGTTAATAGGCGCTTTCATAACAATCGCAATTAATATTGGCGCGATTGTAGCTGCATTTAAAATAAAAAATACCAAAATTGCTGGCGTATCGTTGATGGCATGTGGTGGGGCTCTTTTTCTTGTACTGCATTTTTTTGCAATTCCTGGACTGATTCTTTTTGTAATAGCGGGGTTCTTGGCTTTAAGGGAAAAAACCTCTCTAAAAAAAATATGAACTGTTAATTGCATGTGCTACTATCCATACAATAGTTTATTTTTAGCTTGAACTGTTACTTTTTTCCCTTTATTACATAGAACTTACCCTATCTATTTTGAAAAAAAATAAAAAAAGGGTTGAACATATCATTTTTTATTTGTCACAGTTTTCACTAAAAATCACATGGAACCTGTACTAAATGCCTAAATCCTGCAAATAATTTTTTATAGTGAAAGATGTCTTAATATACCAATGAATGGGTGTTATATCGTAACTGCCACTAATGGTGTGTGAATTATTTAAACTAAACTTACAATATTATTTTAAATGCTTATAAAAATGGATTTTTTAAGATTTATGATTTATAGTGTTTTATTTTTATGGTCTGCTGTGCTGTTGATGGGTACCATATTATTTGCTTTTCTTATGCTTTTCTACAACTTTTCTTATCCTTTCTCTCTCCTCTGGTTTAGGCTTCATTGCTGATACCAATGACCAGTATTTTCCATCATGATAAACTAATGGCTGTTTTTCAGGATTGTGTACTGCATCAATTACTTCTCCAATAAACATGACATGGTCTCCAAAAGACATCTCTTGAAATAGTTGGCATTCTGCATTTAATGAGGCTCCTTTAACCATTAATGCCTTAATTTTACTTGCCTTGTAGAATTCAAATCCCAGTTCCTTTAATGCCTCAACCTTGTCATATTTGCTCCCGCTGTACCCACCTGAAATGCTGGAGAGAATGGATTGGTCTGCAGCACAAAGATTTATGCCAAATTCCTTTGTATTTCGTATATTTTTAACCGTATCCTTTGTGTGGCCTAAAGAAATAGCTATTAACCCGGGCTTGTATGAAATATGATGGGTCCATTCGCAGGCCATTATGTTAGGGCCATCAAGCCCTGCTGATGTAATTAGGCCCACAGTAGTTACAAATTTGTTCGATCGCGGATCATTCCATGGTAGTTCCATTAATTATTATAGATTAATAGCATATGTAAAATTATTTAATGGTGAATTAAATTGACTTCCAGCATTTTAATAGGGTGTTCTGGATGGAGCTATAATGATTCACAAGATAAAGGTGGATGGTTAAATGTATTTTATCCTGATAAGAAAACCAAGAAATTGAGGTACTATTCACAGTTTTTTAACACTGTCGAAATGGATTCCACTTTTTATAAAGAGTTTTACCTTAGCCTGAACCAAGGGCTGTTTATAGGCCTAACCAAGGCAACGCCTGATAATTTTAAATTTTCGGTTAAAGTTCCGGAGATAATTACTCATGAGAAAAGATTGGATCTCGATAAAAATGTAATTCCTGAATTCCTAACATTTTTGGACAAGATATCACCTCTTAAACACACCAATAAATTAGGAACAATCATTATTCAGTTACCGCCAAGCTTCACAATCAAGGAGTTTGAAAAAACTGAAAAATTTTTGGATAGGTTATGTGTAGAGGATGAGAACATTAAAAGTAACCGTTATTCAATAGAATTCAGACACCCTTCCTGGAATACTGAAGGAACATTTGAAATGTTGCGTCACTATGATATCGCATCCGTATTAACCGATTCACCATCCAAAGAAAACCTGGGATTTTTATCTGATGAAAATAATATTGCAACAAATACACATGCTGCAATAAGATTGCATGGAAGAAACAACAATAGAGATCATTATTGGTATGATTATTTGTATTCTGAGAGTGAACTAATTCCATGGGTGAATAAGATTAAAAAAATAAAAGAACAAGCAGATTCTGTTTTTGTATATTTCAATAACCATTATGGCGGTAAAGCAATTGTTAATGCCCTACAATTTAAGGAACTGTTGAGTAAAAACCCATTAACAGAAAATGAAATATCGGTGTTAAAAAAAGCAAGGAAATTCCTTTCTGCTACTACTACTAGTGGTGGTTAAAATCATGACACCATATGCTGTTTTTCTTAATGCAACAAAAATTTCTTATTTTTGTTCGCGATAAATAATTACCGTTATAAAATAAATTGGGATTTATTGATTTTTATTTTGCCATTGCTCTGATACTATTATTGTGCTTCAGTAAACTTAATGAATTCAATTATCCAATCTGTTGTAATTTGGGAAAAATAATGATGATCATCACCGATCACAATTAAAAAGACTCTACTTACTATGGTAAAAAGAATTTAAAGCTTTTTTAATAATGAATTACGCATTTTATATTTTGTAACCTATGGATGGTAGGTAAAAGGCTCTATGTTTAGATTTGATTTTTTTTTATCATTGTCATTCTGCATAACTTGCTCTTTATGAAAAATCTTTTGCAATTAAGCCAAAATCCTTAAAACTGTTAGAATAAGCAATTGATTGATGAGTGTCCCTTGAAGCAATTGTAAAGGTATCCTGCAGATTCTTGATACTTCAGAAAGGCCCTCTAATCCTGTCTCTTTGTAAACAAAAGATGTCTTTATGTCGATATGAATTCGGGCATGAAAATGGGTTGAATTATTAGCGGATTTGTTGAATTGGATAAAGAATGGCAATATGATTTTGGAATGGGAATAGTTTGTTGAAGGATTTTTTATTCTGCCTGCAAAGATGTTTTCGAAATTGTTTCCACTCTAATTCTTCAATGTCATTTCATAGTCTGAAGGACGAAACCGTTCGGCCCAATGTATTTCCTTCCTACACGCTTTCCAAAACATCGTCAAGTTTCAGCGACTTCTCGGTGGATGCTGTTTTCATATGGAGGACTGGCTCATTCTTTTTGTTTTTGTTGCTATAAATACCGACTATCTCCAGCATATGATCAAAACCCGAAAAAATGTTTTTATTGAATGTTTTTTTAAAGTCGGTAAATACAAGTATTGAAAAATAATATTTTGAGAGGCTGATTATATTTTGTAATATTTCATCTAAGCATTTTATTTTGTCTTCTTCAATGTCTGATACATTTTTTATTGATTTTGATTTAGTTTTGCTGGTTGAGGGATTTACTAATGTGTTGAGTGTGTCTAGAACTATTATTTGCAATTTGCCATTTAGTTTTTTAATCAAGATTGGCAATTCATTTATAATGACATTTGTTAATTGATAGAATGTAAATGCCCTTGATATCATCATGTTGTCTAATAGTTGATTAATGTTAAACTGCTCTTTAACTGACAATTTTGTCAACTTCGCATAAAGGTATCCTAAATTATTGCCACCACCATCTATCAATATGGTTTTATTTTTTTCTCCATTGTTTTTTGAAAACTCTATACATAATTTTGCAACAAGGTGATACGATAGATGTGTTGTTGTTTTACATCTGTTAATGATGCTTATATTTTTTTTTTCGTGGAAATGAAAAAAATCATCGATAAGTGGTATGCCAAATAATTTTCTGCGATTGTCAGCCAGTTCCTCATGCGCACTAATGAATCTGCTGAGATATGCTGCATCTTTATTTGTTTTTTTATTGGGCGAATGCAATATCATCTACTCCTTTTTAGGCTGTGTCAAATGAATTGCTGTTTACGATCTTTTTCTTTATGTCATGATAATGATCCGGGGAAACCATCGTTCTTTTTTTAACCTGTTTTTTATCCATGAGAGTAACTTATTGAACATGTTTATATGGATTACGCAGTGTATACAAATGTTTCACTGTATAAAGATATATATAATAATTATAAATATGGTAATAACTATATAGTTATTATTTAACATGCCTCGATCAAAACGTTCTGAATTGATTACCTTGCGTGTAGATTTAGTTAAGGAATTAAAGGCAAAATGGGTGGAAGAGAAAAAGAAATCTCCATTTGTTAATGAACACTTTGGAGGTTTTGTTAACGATCTACTTCATGATATACTGGAAAAGGATGAATTTTTAAAACATTATGCTCCATTTTTATCCGAAGATGGTTGTAGCAGAGATACAATCTATATAAAGGATGTTAAAGAAAACAAAACTGCCGACATCCATTTCAATAACAATAGACTTTATTGTTCCCTGTGTGAATCCTTTTCCTGTTTTCACATCCACTTTGTAATGGCAATACCGCGTGTGGCAAAACTAAACCCATTATCTAAACCAATAGCCGATGAGGAAGTGGAATTAGATGGACAGAAAGCAAAAAAAATAGTCAGAAAGAGGAGATCGGCCTGACAACTCGAGTTTTTCAAAAGTTTCTGAAAAAAATTGAACGTTAACACAAAATCAAATCAAATTTGGTAAATTGGATATTATGTGGTTATGAGTTGCCATCACATCATGCAAAAAATAAACTGTAATACAATATGACATATTCGCAAATTCGCAAATTTAAGGTGCATTAATCACTAGCAATGCTTTTCTTGTATTACAACAAAAGAACATCAAACAAAAAATGGTTATTTTATTTGCACAAATGCGCTATTGATGACAATGTTTGACTTTGCTATTGTAAGTTCACCCTTGTTTTGAGATTCTAGGACTTCATCAGCAGTTTTTAAAACCCTTGCATTAGATTCATCGTTCCATTTCACATAATTTATTTCAAATAGTGGGCTATATCCATCATCATTAGGTGCTGCAGATGCAACTGGAAGCTGGAATCCGGATGAGCCATCACCTTTAATTCCATTTATAAACACATATCCCTGCTGTCGGGAAGATTCAGAAGTGTTAGCTAAAGATGGAGCATAGTTGATTTCAAATTTGGTTGAATTAGACACAGAGGATACAACATTTTTTTCAGATGCGTCTGTGCTGATAAAATATGAAATGTTTCCATCTACATATCCTTTTGATACCGGAATGGATATGGCCTCCGGTATAGTTGAAGTGCCTGTTAGAGCCTTATTTGAAAATGACGTCTCTGAATCATTCTGCGTTGCGTTGTTAGTCTGTGAATATGTTGTATTACTATTTACTAGTACCAAAAACGACATGGAAAAAGTAAATATAATTGTCATGATCAATTTTCCTTTTAAAGGAGATCTCATTAGGTCCTGTTTGTTATTGTTCTATAAAAGAATTACTAATCCTTGAGGGGAACATATTGTTATGGGGTGAAATTGCCAGAGCACAAAATTGCATAGACTTTTAAATTATTCGGTAAATAAAAACATAATTTCGATTCAATTATTTGAGGATGTGGAGCACGATTTATTGATTTATGATTTGCTTTCCTAAATTTTTTTAGCCTATAACGCTATTTTGGAAAGTTCAACTCAATTCAATATTGCAAACCACGTGTGGTTTGGTTAAAAAACCGGCATGGACATTGTTTTTTATTAATTGTTTTATTATGCATTATGGCATTTTTACCGATGGTGTATGTGCCCATAATACCTGCAAATGCCTTTGACTATTGTGTTTATTTGGATTAACATATTTAACGAAATCATTAAAACATGGTTTTTAAATTCAATTATTTGCTAAACCCGCGTTTATGCTGAAAATAAAACTGTCGTCAATACACCTTGTTTGAGTTTTGTTTTTTCGATAACGCAATATTGCGTTATAGTGAGAAAACGATACTTGGGAATCGAAATATCCTTTGTATTTCTTCAATACATTTTGGAATCGACATAAACTAAACTTGATTAATTACCAAATTATTTAGGTAGTTGTATATGTCTATTGGCAAAAAAGTTTCGGTAGTCACAGGCAGTTCAAGTGGGATAGGGTATGAAACCGCCTTGATTCTGGCACGTAATGGTTTTATAACCTATGCAACAATGCGAGACACTAAAAAGGGTTTGTCTTTGAACTCTGTAGCCAAAAAAGAAAATCTCCAACTGAAAATTTTGCAACTTGACGTTACTGATGAAAGTTCTGTAAATAAAGCAATAAAATCAATTTATGCTGAGTCTGAACAAATAGATGTTTTGGTAAACAATGCAGGCTATGGGCTTGTAGGGGCATTTGAAGATATATCTATGGATGAAATAAAATTACAATTTGAGACTAATTTTTTGGTTTAATCCGGGTCACACAAGCTGTTTTGCCTATCATGAGAAATCAAAATTCAGGCAAAATAGTTAACATAAGTTCTGGTGCAGGGAGATTTGGTTTCCCGACGGGATCCATTTATGTTAGCACAAAGTTTGCAGTAGAAGGTTTGAGTGAATCGCTTGCGTATGAGGTGGAGCCATTTGGAATAAAAATAATTCTTGTAGAGCCAGGGGTCATCAAAACAAATTTCTTTAATGCCTCTGTTGTGGCAAAAAAATCTTTAGATTCAAATTCGCCGTATTCCAAAATTTTTCAAAATATGGAATATGGACTTGGTAAAATGCTTGAGAATGGCTCTGGCCCCGAACTTGTTGCAAAGGCAGTACTTGATGCGATTGTTGATAAAAACCCCAAGTTGAGGTATCCTGCTGGGGGTGATGTCGAACAATGGTTGCAAAGAAAGAAGAATATGTCTGATGTGGATTTCTTTAATATGATGAAGCATGATCTGTGAATCAAATAAAAAATAAAAATCATTTACTTTTCGCTTTTTTCTGTTTCAAGGGGGCTTTTAAAACTTGGATTGAATGGGGATTATTGTATTTCAGTGTCTTTTATTCAACCCGGGTGGTAACATAACCTGTTGTTGCAAATCTTGATAGTTATTTTTTTTGGGTTGTTTCCTGATGTGTGTGCTAAAGCACATGTTATGAGAAAATGTAAACATCCTCAAGTCTTCGTTCTCTTTTTACCTTCGTTACATGTTGATAATGTGGAAACGGTAAATCTGTAGCTTTTATATTTATTGGAGCATGTTTGATTTTAGTTTTACTTTCCTCTAGGCAGTGCTTGAGCGTTTTGATCTATTTTGAAAGATCTACAAATTCGTATATTTTGGTTAGGGTGTCGAACAGTATTATTCGCCCAACCTCATCAAAAAGCCCTGATATGCTAACACTTTTTCTATGCGCCGAACCGGGATTTAAAACAAATGTGTCCTTGTTGTTTTTTATCGTGCCAGATCTTTGCGGTTCTCTTTTATGGGTATGGCCACATATTAATATGTCATATTTTTGGCTGTGGGTAATGTTTTCCCTTACCTCGTTATCTGTTCCATGATATACACAAAATTTTAATCCATCAAATTCTACTTCTCCGAGTTCCCCTTTTAATTCTCCACCTATGTCAATAAAAGATTTTAAAATTCCATTTTTTTCTCCATCGTTATTACCCAACACCCCTATCAATTTGGCATTTGAATTCTTAAATTCTTTTATCATGCCAGGGAAAATGTAGTCTCCTGCGTGAATGACATGATCTACTTTGTTTTTGTTAAATATTTGTATAGCTTCCTGAACGTTTTCTATGTCGTCATGGGTGTCAGATATTATACCAATTTTCACTTTATGAATATGAAAAAATAATTTATTTTAGTTTTACTAAAAAAAGTCATGTTTGTAAAGGCTTTCAATTAAAACTGTGAAATGTTCCATCAAATAAAAAACTAGTTATATGAGTCGGTGGACACAATCAAAAAAATAAAACAATCTGCATTTTTTTTTTATTTGCATTGTCTTGCAATGTACATACTCATTTTTTTGAAACAAAGTTTCCGGAGGTATGGCACATATAACAAAAACATGGGAGAGCATCAATATCTTTTATTTTAAAACCTGGCTCATTACCACCGGCAAGGATTTACTTTTTCAAATTGATGTGTGATTGCACCCTGACATAACACCTGCGCCTTAAATGGGTGGCTATGGGATAAATAATGTTATGCATTAAGTGATATTGTATATCAGATCATTTCACTTATCCATTTTTTTATAAAAAGACACAATGATAAAATACGATTCGAATCTTACAACATTTGTTAAACCAGCAATTCTTTATGTTCTCAGTTTCTATTTTCTTCTACAACTTCTGTTTCATGTCCTTCTCCAACTGGTAATTGCTCTTGAGGTTGCTTTTCTTCTACGAGTAGGTTTTTCTTCTTTTCCTCCTCTTCCTTGAGAGGTTTTAGAGTGTTTTTTACATCCTTTTGATTACTGTTATTACTGTTATTTTCCTGATTTTCGGTCATATTTTCACTATGCTCTCATGAATTAAAGAATCTTGCTGTAAAAGTTTCTTGTTAATTGACTGCTGATGACGTGTCTTCTTCCTGCTTTTTTTAAAAAACTGTGCAATACAATGGACCGTTTAGGTAATTATTCACGTCAATTATTTTACAATAGGACAACACCCGCATAATGAATGATACGTATAATAGCACAATATACAATGACAATGGGTTCAAATTCAAGTATGTTATAATACAAATGGATTTTTGTGATTAGTGAAAATATGGTTCAGTATTTGATAGATAGTAATATACCAATCAGACTGGCCTGTTTATCTACCTTAGACTGGCCTACAGTTATCTCACTGTGGTATGTGTATATGGATGGGAAATTCTATTGCGCTACACAAAACACTGCCAAAATAGTCCAATATGTAAAGCGTTCGCCAAAATGTGGCTTTGAAATTGCAGGGGATTGTTTTCCCTACCGTGGTATTAGGGGTTATGGTAACACATCCATACTCTATGATAAAGGTGAAGATATTCTTCGCATCCTGTTACAAAAATATTTCAAGGGGAAAGAAACATCACAATTGTATAAATTATTGTTATCTAAAAGACATCTTCAAAATGAAGTTGCAATTGAAATTACGCCTGCCCGTGTATTTGAGTGGGATTTTAAGGAGAGGATGACTGGCTGAACATGATTGCCTGGATGAAAAATAAGGTATGTAGCACTATGGTTGTTAAACAGTAACGGTAAATTGCTTTACGAATAATGTCCCAACATAGATGTGTTTGTCGTAGTCTTTTGGGGAAATCCTGTATTGGTTTTAACATATAAAAGATATCATTGGTGGAATACTCTTATTTTGTATGCTGCCTTGCAATTGTTGACTACTGTTTTGTTATTACTTGTTTGCTTTGAGCATGGTTTATCCGTAGTTTTTCGGATATTTGATTGAATCCATGCAATCGCTCAGGTATGCGTAAATGTAAAACCAGGATAATCTAAACTGGTAGGAACCAGTAAAAGAGCAAGTTATCCATTATGTGTGTGCAGTCATTGTCTAACCTATTCTAAATGTTTAGGTACGACTTCCACACCTTTATAATTAACGAGAAATTTCAATGGCGAAAGAGACCGAACATGTGGAATTCAGTGAAAAAGAATTGCATTTTCTAAAGGAGCAGCGATTGGGTAGATTGGCCACCGTCTCGTCTTCCATGCAACCTCATGTTGTTCCTGTAGCTTTTGATTTTGATGGTAGTTATTTCTACTTTGGAGGATGGAAACTCAAAAACAGCCTCAAATTCAAAAATATACTGCAAAATAACAAGATAGCATTGGTAGTGGATGATTTGGTTTCAGTCAATCCTTGGACACCCAGGGGTATCGAGATCAAAGGAGTTGCTGAAATATTGCGAGGAGACGACTATGTGAAGATTGTGCCAAAAAAAAAATCTAGCTGGGGATTAGATGGATGAAAAATCTATCTGTATATATAGAGATCAACAGCCAAAATGGGCTCTGTTCACTTAAGCGTCTTCAATTCCCTGCTTTGAAAATCCACAATAGATTCAGCCAATTCACTACATGCTTTAGTTTGCATTTCTTTTTTCTGCATGGAAAGTAATCATCAAAACTCTCCGTTCTGTCCTTTATGTACTGCATTGTCCTTTCAATGATGCTTTTCTCATATGAGGAATGCATATGATGGTTTAGCTTTAAGAATCTACATGCCTGTGGATACCATGTGCCTCCGTCTGTGGAAATTGGATGTCCATCATGATGCTTGATTAGACTGGAGATAAATCGTTCTGCAACAAACATGTTTCGTTCCCTTGATATGCTAATCCCAAGAATCCCCTTACTTCCAACTTCAATATCTACCCATAACCAAATGTATTCTGGGCCGACCTTAAGGACTGTCTCGTCTATGACATACTCTGAAACCTTCTTTTTCTTTGATGAAATTTGAGGGTTATACTTTTGTATCCAGTTCCAGATAGATACACGGTTTCGTTTTATAATGTATGATAGCCTTTCAGATGTACTCCTTAACGACAGTCCCGAAAAATAAAAGTACAAACCATGGTATATGTAACTCTGAAGGTGTTCTGTTTCTGATATTCACAAAGG
This sequence comes from uncultured Nitrososphaeraceae archaeon, assembly GCA_963779615.1. Lineage (GTDB taxonomy): Archaea > Thermoproteota > Nitrososphaeria > Nitrososphaerales > Nitrososphaeraceae > Nitrosocosmicus. The sequence continues at coordinate 36,272 of CAVZZA010000001.1, read as the reverse complement.
AGATAGGACATCTTCAAGCTATAGGCTTTCCTTAAATGAACAGAGCCGCCAAAATTGATTTTCTGTTCGCCATCAGTTTTTTATGTTCTTGTAATTTTAGATGTGGCAAAGAATCAAACCACGAGATTGCGTTAATGTTGCTTTAACCATGGAGTGGATTAGCATTAACACGATTATAATTTGTTTCAATCTGTGTTTTTTTATGGTATTGGCAATCCAAAATTATAACTAATAAAATATTTCAAATTAAAAGCCACATGATTTTTTTTCATTTTTTTCATTTTCCCTGCTGTTTGGAACCGCTAATTTACTTGTCTTGGCAACTTGATTAAAAAAATTTAAACAAATGGTATGGCGAACCTGATGATACCGAGGCCAATTACTCCATTATCAAGGCGGTGGAAAAATGAGTTGTTGGACAAAATTTCAAATAAATGTTCACTTCAGGAGCCTTTTGCGTTAACTAATGTATTAATCGTTACAAATATGCAAGATAACCTTCTGGCGATGTTTAAATCTTAGCCGTGAATAATAAAACTGAGCCGTCATTTGACCGATAAAGGATCCACTATAAATGAGAAACCGGATACAAAAACTTGGGAAAAACAGACAAACGGACAAAATACCAAACCAAATACCGATATTGCCCTAGATGATGAAAATTCGCCAAAAAAAAAACCAAGGGCTATGGTGCTTAACGATATGGAAACACTTGTTTCTCAAACGCAGGAAAGGTTTTCGAGGGCATTGAAAAGGCGCTATCAATATGAATCCAACCTAAAACCTGCTCAGGAATTTCTTCTTTATCATGTAAATTCAAAAATCCCTCTTGTCATAATGTACGCAGATTTGGTTGGTTCTACCAAGATGAGCATGACTTTGCCTGTTGATAAAATGGTTACCATAATTAGAGGATTTTCATATGAAATGTCTTGTCTGGTGCACAGTCATGGCGGTTTTGTGCTAAAGTATGTAGGTGATGCAGTTATAGCCTTCTTTCCGTCCCTATATGATATATCACTTGCTTGTGACGGGGCAGTGCAGTGCGCAAAATCCATGATAACCGTAATACAAAAAGGAATTAGTCCAATATTGGAGCAATATAATCATTCAGAACTTAGGGTCAAGATTGGTCTGGACCAGGGGGAGAGTGTAATTATCCAGTATGGGCATGATAAAACCTCTCACATAGATGTCCTTGGTTATTGCATGAATAAGTCTGCAAAATTAACTTCGTTAACCTATCCCAATGCAGTTACCATAGGCGAAGATGTATATGGGGTTTTATCTCCTCAAATGAGGATGAGTTTTAAAGAAGTTACCTTTGGCACTGAAAAATGGAAATACATCAACACACAGACAGGCCAAATTTACAAACTTTATACTAATGCAATTTGAATTATGCAAACATCATCTTGTCAACATTTGTTGTGGGCAAAAGATACTATGCATAAGTGTGTATCCTCAAAACAAAACATTCTGTAAAACGAAAACCAAAATGCTTTTTGATTGATGTTTCCATCAGAAAAAAAAACAACAACCAGAGGGATTGTCTACTTTTTCCTTATGGTCCTACTTATGTCCTATAGGAAAAGATTTGTCTAATCATAAGCAGGCAAACCCTCCTATTCCTATTCCTCTTTCTCTTCCTGACCTATTAGTATGGGAAATATCTTATACCATTAAACCTATACAAGAACATGGGGCCCCATTCTAATCCACAGTTTCTCTACTTGACTACCACTGGGTGGAAGACAGGCAAACAGCATAAAATAGAAATTTGGTTTGTCGAGTACAATGAAAGGTATTATATAATGTCGGAAACCTTTGAGCGTGCACACTGGGTCCAGAATATTGAACATGATCAACAAGTGTCGTTTGCTATAAAACATGAAGCATTTGAAGGCACTGCAAGAATAATTGATAAAGCCAAGGAGCCTCAACTATCTGCCGAAATCTCAAAACTAATGAGTACAAAACCTGTCGATGGTTTGATCGTTGAATTAAAACGCAATTGAACCTCTGTCTATTGTTGAACTGGATATTTGCCAAAATATGAATATGGATTGCTGAAAGTTTTCCAAGTAGTGCCTGTTTGAGTTAATTGTATCGGCTATAAACGATATTTTTTGTTGATCTATCTGCCATCAACCGAATATTCTTGCCTTTTGATACTGTTTGTTTGTTTTTCTTTGTTAAAAATTTCAATCATTGCACATGTTTTTGATAAAGTATTGTTTTTCCCTTTTGTATTTTTATTATTCTTGACACTGGAATTAATTGAAAATTTTCAGACAAGACTATGAAATCTTTTAGATTAACTTGCTTAAGGTCCTCAAAATCCCTATAGGTAACTGTGTACATCAAAGGGTTATCTGCATAAAGGGCCCTGCTAAATATCTCCTCTATTTTACCCTTTTTAACCATTAACTAGTATCCAACACTATTGTAAATCAATAAATATTTTTATTTAAATTTTTTAATATTGTTACTTTGCATTTTTGATTCTGATGCTAAATACCTGTTCTTTGAGCTTGTCAACATACAAGAATGTGCGTTGTAAACTTCGTTATTGGAATAACTTTCTTTTTAATGTGAATATCAATTTATATTATTTATTTGTGTGTTTTTGAATGTCACCTGGTAACTCTTTTTTATTTGTGAGTGCTCTGCCAAGAGCAAATTCTTTTAAAAGATCGTTTCCTATTACGTTGTACACCTTGTTTATTCTGCATAAGTAACGGTCATCAATGCCTATGCTGGAACTCTTTGGCCTAACATACTTGGCTGTTTCTGTCAATTGAATTGTGAAATACCATGACAATGCCTGTCTGATGACTGCACTATGCTTTTCTGCCATTATTCCATATATCAATGCATAAAGATAATGACCAAATTTTGCAGTTTTATTTTTAATACACAAGTTAGAAACGATATTCTCTTTTTGCTGTTGATGCACGTTTGAATTGTGATCAAGCGATGGTGATGGTGCCCTGTTGCTATTTGTAATAAAAAGCACTGCGTCTTCACCATTCCAACCAGTATGGTTTGTGATGAAGTTTAAGGATAGGCAAACATCAAAACATTTGTCTACATATTTAGAGGCAATATGTACAAGTGAAATTATCTTTTCCAGTTTTTCAATTTCCACATTGCTATTGTCCCTTCTTAGGAGAATAACGACATCAAAAACATGAATGACTGTTGTCATTTAATTGAACATGTGTAATAAACTATATAAATAAGGTCTAAACCTGAACATAGTGCCTAACAACATATTGCTAGGTAAAAAGTTTTGCACATGCCAGCGATATAGATTGTGATGAATCTGCAGACTAATGATGCATTTGACTTCTTTACATTGTATGGGAGGGTGTAGCATACTGTGGGCCAAAAGCATATAGAAAACCATCCCTGCCTCCCACAAAGAGCATATTGCTGGCTAGGCAAGGAGAAGAATCTATTATATTCATGGTTGGAAATCTCCATGTTTGATTTCCCGTTTTGATGTCCAGCCCATAGATATGCGAATCAAGGGAGCCACAAAACAATACTCCGTCATTTTCAGCTATAACAGGGGATGACCATATTCTGTCGTCTGTTGCAAATTCCCATATTTTCAAACCAGTATTGCAATCAAAACAGTATACATTATTATCTGACGCTGCAAAGTACACTCTTTCTTTTAATACTGCAGGTGAACTTAACACTGGCTTTGTCGTCTGTTTACTCCAGATTATTGACCCATCACACAGGTTTAGGCAGTATATTGCACCATTATGGGTTCCTATAAACACCATGGGGTTGTTATGTTCTGATATGCATGGAGAGGATGATCTAATTTTGCCATTCAATTTTGTCCTCCATTGTAATGTGCCATCTGTGTTTAGGCAGTACAGAAATCCATCGTCAGAACCCACAAATATTTGTTCATCTCCATTAAAAGAAGCAGAGGACCAAACTTCTCCTTGAGTTTTAAAGTCCCACACTAAATTCCCGTTAATATCTAATGCAAGTAGACTTTTATTTAAAGAACCTATAATTATCATGTTTCTTGCTACGCATGGAGAAGAAAATATGTCCCCACCTATTTCAAAGCTCCACACATTCTCGCCGCACTTTGTATTTAACGCAAAAACCACGTTTTTTCCAAGAAAACTTGTTTCATTAACCCATGAGTCAAAGGTAGCGCCTATTAGCAAATCACCATAAAGTAATGGTGAGGATACTAAAGGACTACCAATGTTTGAATGCCATTTTATTTTTTTGTGAAATATGTCCAGTGCAAAAACCCTCCCTGTAGTGGTTGCAGCGAAAAGAGTACCATTATTAACAACAGGTGACGCAACAAGAGGCCCCAACTCAATCACCCATTGAAGATGCGGTCTTTTTGATACTTTGGAGGGTGATGTTCCCGTATGCATTGAATTGCCTCTAAACATCTTCCAAGAATGTTCATCGTCAGATTTCATTGTATGTCCTTTTGTTTCAGTATCTTATAACATATGTTGGGCAAACGAAAAGGTTTTCCTGAAGGATCTCAAAAGTATCAGAAAGCGTATATGAAGACCAATCGTACAAGTTGACCCTTAATTACTGCACCTTTGGCCATGTGTATTGCAATACTTAATCAATTACCATTTAAACCGTTTGCCTCTATACAGTTTGACATCTAATGAGATCTTTTGGTATATTGATGATGGAATTTCATTTTTATTTGTTGGATATTGGTATGCTGGCAAACTTCAATATTGCAGGTGATATGTTCTAATTTTCCTCTATATTGCTCCTGCATAATCTTTCAACCCATATAGAGAAACATCTTTATCAAACAAAATATGTTAGGATGTAGAATTTACTGTCAACACGTTGTAAAAAATTTACAGATCCAATGTTATCACCAAGATTACACAATATAATGCCATAATACCATGCCTGTCAATGCATCCATGTTAATAGGGGCTATTTTCAAGATTTTGTCATAGTATTTTATAGCTTTAATGTATTTTCCAAGATTGCCAACTGATTTGAGTTTATCATTTAAAATGGAAATATCGGCTAAGGATGTGTTTTGCGCCAATGCATTGGAAGATAACGATAAACTGTTATTGATGGTTATTGCTGTCAGTATGAAAATACATAACCCGGAGACCTTGTTATAAATTGGCAAAAATTAATAGATAAACGGCGACATTTATTTTCATCAACTGACTTTATTGATAAACTACGGTATTTTAGTTGTGCCTGTAAAACTAGATTCCGAATGGAAATATTAAGAAACGATACTCTTACTTTCCCAGATACTTAGATAACATACAAAATATGGCTCTGTTCACTTAACGATAAATCTATAGCTTGAAGATGCCTATTTCCATTGTGAGGGGTAGACAATCTTTGTAACTTCAAGCAGGTCATCTGCCAACCTTTTTAGTCTTTGTGTGTTTCTGATTATGACGTCGAGTATCTCACGCTGGTTTGCATCTGTTATTTTATTTTTAACAAGTATTGACAATCCGAGTATTGGCTGTATTGGGCTCCTTAATTCGTGCGCACAAATGTTGACAAAGTCTTCCCTCACCTTATCGCTGTTTGTTATCTTTTGCATGGTTTCTGTTAGTTTCCATAGCATTTCAAAGACTGCCATGTGAGAAAAGACAACCGGTCTGTTGCCGGACTCATTGTCATACCTGCTATACGTAAAAGTCGCCTTCCTTCTTGGGGCAAAGCCATTACTCTTGCTATTGTTGTTATTGCTAGTACTGTTGTTGGTATCGTCATTATTGTCATCACCGTCCTGCTCGTTTATTTTAATGATTATGGAAATTTTTCTGTCTATGATGATGAATATGGCCTTGTCGACAAAAATGTCATTGATTTCTGAAATATTGCGTATGTGCGTATTTTTGTTTTGCCTGAATCTTTGGATGATGTCGTCGATTTCTTTGTCCTGAGGGATTATGATCCTAACCTTTGGATTATTGTTAATTGCACCTTCATGATTATTGTCGCTGTCATTGAAATTGTCTCGCATTGTAAAAATCAGCTGCTGTATCAGTGCTGAATTGTAGGTAGAAAGCACAGATTTTACTGTGGGAAATATCGCCATTATCTCTTTGGCTTCGGAAATTATGTCTCTATCTTTTAACTCTGACAAATTGTTTGACTTTTCTAATTCACTTGTTATGTCTGGGAGGGAGCTATTAAAAGTTTTTTTCGCGACCTGCATTTACATTTCACTACAATAACAAAGATAAACTTTCCGTATTCTTTTGTTTACATCTGATAAATATACATTGGTTTTACTTAACAAGTGTTAAATAACCGGTTAATTTCTAAATCAAAAAATGCTAAACATCATCTCGTAGGCTCTGTTCACTTGATGATAAAGATATAGTTTGAATGTCTATTTCCATTGTGATTCGAAGAAACAGGACACCCTCAGTGTATGTTGGCTATGGATTGTACTTTTATTTTTCAGGTCTGCCTTTAGGGAGAACCTCTCAAATACTGTCCTCATGCTTTGTCAAACGAAACCGTGTATCTATCTGGAACTGGATACAAAAGTATAACCCTCAAATTTCATCAAAGAAAAAGAAGGTTTCAGAGTATGTTATAGACGAGACAGTCCTTAAGGTCGGTCCAGAATACGTTTGGTTATGGGTTGCGATTGAAGTTGGAAGTAAGGGGATTCTTGGGATTAGCATATCAAGGGAACGAAACATCTGTGTTGCAGAGCGATTTATCTCGAGTTTAATCAAACATCATGATGGACATCCAATTTCCACAGACGGAGGCACATGGTATCCACAAGCATGTAGATTCTTAAAGACTAAACCATCATCTGCATTCCTCATATGAGAAAAGCATCATTGAAAGGACAATGCAGTACATAAAGGACAGAACGGAGAGTTTTGATGATTACTTTCCATGCAGAAAAAAGAAATGCAAACTAAAGCATGTAGTGAATTGGCTGAATCTATTTGTAGATTTTCATAAGCAGGGAATTGAAGACGCTTAAGTGAACAGAGCCGATTAAACATCATTAATCATTAATGTAAAAGAACATAAAACAATCAAGAATTTATTTTATAGTCAAATTTGTCATTAATCTTATAGTGCTAGAACCCTATTGTAAAAATAATTGTGGTTCTAGTAATGGGGACATTCGATACATGTGCAGATCCTTTAAGAGTCACATTACCTTCACCAGTGGTAGCGCACCAAAGATTTCGATCCTTTATTTTTTTGCTTTGAATGTTTTTGTAATGGATTATTATATTACAAAAAAAAAACAATAATTCTTTTTATCTGCGGGATTTAATTTATCTCCGAACCTAAATATGTTTTAATTCTTTAACATATTGCCGACATGGCTGTGTTTTAAATTATGACATGCTAGTAAAAGTATTTCTATCTTTAGTCGCATACAGGCAAACTAAATGAAAAAGTGGCTCCTTTTCCATCTTTATTGTTCTCCGCCCATATCTTTCCGCCGTGTGCCTCGATAATGTTTTTGCAGATGTACAATCCTAGTCCCGTGCCTTGAAAAGATTTTGTAGTAAACTTGGTAAACAATCGTGGCATTATCTCCGGGTCTATTCCAGTGCCTGAATCTTTTACAGTAACAACAACCATTTCTTCAATGCCGTTATCATAACCATTCGTTTCTTTCTTTTTAGCTGTTATCAATACAACGCCTTCATTTGAAATAAATTTAATGGAGTTGTCAATTAAATTGGTTAGAACTTGGCATATTCTGTTTTTATCTGCATAAACCAAAAGGTCTTTATCGGAACTGCTATAGATGATTTTTAAATTTGAAGAGTTAAAAAAAACACTATCCTCATAATCTTTGATAATTTCTGTGACGAGTTCATTAAAAGAAAATTCTTCTTTATTTAGTTTTAATGACTTGCTTTCAATTTTCGAAATCTCTAGTAGATTTTGAGTTAATATTTTTAATTTCTTCGAATTTCTAATTGCAACATCTAGCAATGTTCTTTGTTCGCTATCTTTTATTTTATCTATAAGTAGACTTACTGAAATGGCTATTGATTGAACGGGGTTGCGAAATTCATGTGCTGCTATGTTGATAAATTCGTCCTTTGCCTTGTCTGCATCTCTTAATTGCAAGTTTAACGAAGTTAGTTCATCTGTTAATTCTGTTTGTTTTTTGATATAGTTTTTTATTGTGGAGACCATGGAGTTGAAAGAGTCGGCGAGAACTGAGAGTTCATCCCTGCCCTTGTAATTGATTGATACCTTGAGATTCCCTTTTTTTACCTCTGAAGTGGCCTTAGTTAGTAGAGAAACAGGCTTAAGCAAACGTCCAACCAAAAACAATATGAAAAGAATTAGTAATGCATTCATTATACCGAAAATTACCTGTAATATGATAAGCTCATTCAAATTTTTTTTAACTACTTGTCCCAAATGTGTAACTAGGATGTCGGATGAGTTAATAAGGTCAAAAGCCATTGGAGTGAGTTCTTGTTTTAGAGAATTGCCTGTTGTTGTAATGGCTGTTGCTTGATTAGAATTTTTATTTGCATCCTCTTGTCTCTGCTCGTCTATATTCTTGTAGACTCGGTCAGCTAACTTGGTTTTCAATTCTGTCCATTTTTCATGGATTGTATTCCATGTGTTTGTAAATTCTGGTGAAAGTGGTTCTAATTCTATACCTGAAGTTTTTCCGCCTTCTTTCAATGTTATTATGTTATTTTCAAGCTGTTCCTCTGCGGCCTTTATTTGGGAAATGCCATCTCTGTTGTAATTTGTTGCTTCTGTTGTTGATTTTGTAATATACTCTGATATTTCATAGAGAATGTTTAATGTAAGAAAACGATTTTTGCCTGCTATGTTGATGGTGTTTCCCAAGAGAGTTTGTTGTGATTGAACATACGTTAGTATGCCAAAAATAATAATTATAAAAACAATTTGGATTAGGGACAATATTCCAATTTTTATCATTATTTTGGAGGAAAGCCTTTGTAGTATGCTCAATTCCATTCACTTATAAAATATGTAAATAACGGGGTGATATATCAAAATTTGTTTTATATCGTTGTTTGATTATGTAAATTTTTAATGTTTTACTGAAAAAATTAAAAATATGTAACAATAAATGGAATTAACAAATAAACTTGCATTATTTGCCCAACAGGAGGGTAATAGTGGTGATCAGATGGAATATGGATATTGAATAAACTATAGCAATAACACATGATTGTTGCTTCTGTTATTTCAATATGATGACAAGACACTCTTGGATTACCAATAGCATTATTACACTTTGTTCCTCTTGTTCCTTAAATTTGTTATTAGTCCAAGGTGTGTCCTTTTGATTTTTTTATATGATTTGTGACGCAAATATCTTTAAATTTTTTGGAGAGCAAAACTTTTAAAAACTTGCTAATGGGGTTGTTCTGGCCAATTCGTTTTCATGCTCTTTGAATACCCTGTTGATTTTTGCATTCGACATGTTCTGGTTTTTAGTATCTATAAAATTGTTTATACCGTTTCATTGATTAATCCTTCTTAAAAAACAAATAAATATGTCTTGGACAAAATGATTTCCTTATTTTATTCTATTCTTTAAACTATTTCATTTGTGTGTCGCTTTTTTCTATCTGTCATGTGGATATTGAAGATATTGTCAAAATCTATTATTGTATATTTATATATCGTATTATAATGCTATTCTGCAGAATAGACCTGTATTTGCAGGTTAATTATCTTTTAAAAAAAAGTACACATGTTGCTAAAAAATTGGCCAATGGGATATTATTTACATATCTTCAACAATTTGTATTGTTGTCGGATTTTTTTCAGGCAATTAAGTAAAAGCCTAGATTCAAAAACTGTTTTATCTTGATTCAATGGATAAATAACAAAAAAGAATTTAAAAAAAAGAAAGTAAAGAAAACACATAGGTTAAAAAAGAACGGGGAAAAAAGGATTAGTATTCTTTTATATTTTTGTTATTCTGCATCATGTGTATTGATTTTTTCAGATGTTGTTTCCTCTGAAATTTCCTTTGCTTCTGTTATCGGATTCTTTTTTACCACTGCCTCTTCTTTAACAAAAGGGATTTTTGATACCTCTACCTCTTCCTTTTTTAACGGTATTGTTATGTTCTCTTTGGATGACACTGGCTCTTGTGCTTTGGTCTGTCCGCTCGGAGGCCTTATTTCAATCGTTACCTCCTCATGAGTTATTGGCACTTCAACTGTTTTAGTTTCAGTGATGGGCTCTTTGGTTAGTGTAGTTTGGCTTTCTTGGATGTCTTTTGTTACGTCTAGTTTTTCATCTGTTACCGGTATTGTATTTTCTTCATTTTCTTCGACCTGTATTCCACCGCCACTGCCACCTCCGCTATCGATCGCGGTGGTGGAAGAATATTGATCTTCTATAGAAGGTGGCGATGAATCCCCCGCATATTTATTTACAACATCCTCTTCAGAAACGCTAAACCTCAGAACAGAACCATCGTAACTTTCCGCTAGGCTTTGGGGAATGTAAAATTTTTCTTTACTTATTAAACCCTTTTGTACCTACCACATTCCCGTCTGATATTTCCTGTACTTCACCTAAATCTTCGTCATTTCTTCCCCTTGCTTCCTTTTTTATAGTGTCACTCCAATCAAAATCCTGATTCATGTCTATGATAGGTAAACATAATATAAATAAGAGCAAATACTACTGTTGGCTCTGTTAACTTAACATATAACTTCTTTATTGTAAAATCCAATGAGTAAATCAAACCATTTCCTCATGTGCTTTAGTTTGCAGTTCTTTCTCCTGCAAGGAAAACAATCATCGAATGACTCAATCCTGTCCTTGATGTATTGAATTGTCCTTTTAATCAAACTCTTCTCAAAAGAGGAATGAAGATGATGTTTCAACTTTAGGAATCTGCAGACTTGTGGGTACCACGTGCCACCATCCGTTGAAACAGGGTATTGACCATGCTCTTCCAAAAGATTGGACAGAAAACGTTCGGCTAACAGCATGTTGTGCTCTCTGGATATGTTTATTGAGAGAATTTCCTTATCTTTTGGCTCAATTGCAACCCAAAGCCATATGAACTCAATCAATTTTAATCAGGGTTTTATCAATGATAAATTCATTTATTTTCTTTCTTTTTCTTGAAACTCTTTTCGGTTTGTATTTTTGTACCCATTTCCATACCGATACATATGGCTTCTGTGAACAAACCTGCTTAATGCCTTTACAGTATTTCTATAGGAGAGACCAAGTAAGTAAAGGAATAGCCCATAGGCGATATCTTTTGACTTTGTTCTCCTACTTTGATGTTTCAATGCATGTTATGACCGCCTTTCATCTATAGCATTTTCTTAAGTTAACAGGGCCCTACTGTTGATGGTAAAATTTATAAACTGTCATTAGGGAAATTTGCGGGCGTCATGTATGCGTATCCCCTTTTATTGATTGTTTCAGATTATCCATACACAAAAGAAAAATTAAGGATTATGTCGATCACGAAAAACAATCTAAGAAGGCCGTTATTAGGAATGTCTGTTCTCATTGTATCATCATTTTTCTACGTGACTTCACCACCATCATTAGAAACAGTAGATAAAGTTCAGATATTGTAAAGGGTAATAATAAGGACAACACACATAACTCATTTTTTTCTGCAAGTCGTCATATTTTCCTAGGCTGCTAAATTTGAGTTCTTTTTTCTTTTTCGTACATCTATTAAATCGTGTTTCTCAAGAAACGCCATGATTCTACCATTAGCCTCATTATCATATTCTGTTTCTCCATCATTGATTTGTTCCAATGTCTTTATCATTTTTCGTAGATGGCTACAGTCTATGGCTATCCCGTAATAGTCTCTGATCCTTTCTATTGTCGTTTCATAATGCTTACTGATTCCAGAAGCGGTAGCATCAGAAACCAATATCACATCATATCCCAAGTTAAATGCATCCCTTAATGACGACTCAACACAAATGGACGTATCTATTCCGCAAAAGATAAGAGTATTTACCCTTATGCTTTGAAGCCATACTCGTAGCTCAGTGTCCTGAAATGCAGAATCACGCCTTTTCAGTATAATGTGATCTTTTTCTGCGGGTTTTATCTCGTCAATTGTCTGAGCGTCCCATGTTCCCCTAACACATATTGGTATCTTTTTGTTTTGTAATCTTTCTTCCCTTGATCTGGGAAGAATGTTGTGTACATTGAGTAGCAAATCAATCCCGCTGGGTTCTCGTATTGCTTCGGTATAAAATATCGGAATATATTCCTCTCTGCAGAAACTAATTAATTCTTGAATTTTAGGGATTGCCTTTTGATAACCCTCTATGCTCATGCCCAATTTATCATATGAACCACCTTTACTGACAAAGCCATTTTGCATATCAACTACAATAAGGCCAAAATTAACAATATTGTTTCCTATGTTTATATGTAGCAATAAATATTGAAGTGTAGCCCATTATAAAAATTAACAAATTAACAATCTTTGATAATCTGAGTATACAGGCTCAATTTTTATGGGATTACTTAAAGAGTGCTTTGTTGCATAACCCAATCTATTTAGCTGGGATTAAATCAAACCAACGTTATTGACTGACTGGCCTTTCCTATAACTGGTCCCCGGTAAGAAGAGGGGAGATTCTCTTTGCTTATGAATTTCTGAATTTGTGGTGTGACATAGAGATTGATGAGATGAACGAGAAGAAGGAAGGCAGAAAGCACAGGTATCTTGATTCCCTTATTCTTGTTATTGGCTACATCAGAGTTTACCTTCATCTGCCGTATAGGCAAACAGAGGGAACCATAAAGGCAACAACTGGAAGAACCTGCCAAACAATAGACAGTATCGGTATCAAGGTAACAAACAGATGCCAGTGGATGCATGAAAGTGGAATACACAAAATTAGAAGAAGGGTTATCTTAAAATCCACGTTGCCGCGAACATAAAGACCAAAGAGATCATTGCTTTGGAGGTTACCGATGAGGGAGTTGTGCATTTGTTTGACAACTTGCAAATCGGTTTTTGAGCGTTGATTAATCCTGCTCTTTTTTTTAGATATTAAATCTTATTAGCAAGAGGTTTGCTAAAGAATTTATGTTAACAGTATCATGTAGAGAAGTAGGAATGGATTGTGATTATGTTTGCAAAGGTGAAACAGAAGAAGAAATTATGAAAAATGCAGAACAGCATGCAGTTCAAGATCATCATTTCAAAGCAGAGGAAATATTGACACCTGAAATGCAACAGAAAATAAAGTCACATATAAAAAAATCTTAGGTCTTTTTAATAAACTTAGTATTTTTATTCATTAAACAGGTCTATCTATTTCTTTTCTCGACGCTTTTCCTTATCTATGTCATATTTTGGCACGATTGCATTTTATTTTTTATCTATATCTACCTGCTAGATTTTTACTGTGTGTTATGATCATGATATTTGAGTAAAATTTATTATGATATTTGATAGTTGAGACCCAAAAGTGAAAGAAAATTCTTTGATGACTTATTTGGACTCATCACTCATCTTTAGATATTGATAATCATCTGTAAATTAAAAACCCTTTAAGCCAGTCTGCAAATCCATACCTATAAAACATTCACAAATTTAGGTTTCAGTTGGGTATATTGTGCTATTAGCCTTTAAGCATTCAAAGTTTGTGGTTATTCTTGCACTAGCGTTTTTTATTTTGCCAAGGTTAACTTATACATTTCTGGTTCAAGTTAAATCATTGTGCTCGCCAAACAACATGATTACTCCTTAGGTTGCATTTTTAAATCTGTGATGTTTTTATGGTGAATTGAAGTAATTGGGTGGTGGTTGTGCTTTTCATCCTCCTTTGCTTCCTCTTGTTGTTGTTGTTATTCTTATTATTCTTATTATTATTTAAAAAAAAGTATTAAAAAAAAGAATTTCAAAAAAAGTTATTTATTCTATTATTGATATATGGTTAATTGAGTCTGAAAAATAATGAATGATACACTATATCCTCAACAACCTAAAAAAAATGCTGCTGCTGATTTAGAATTTATACAGGTAAGATATACGGACCTTTTGGGAAAGTTTCTTGCAAAGTATGTCCAAACCGACAAGGGACACATCCACGATATCTTTAGATCAGGCATAGGATTGGACGGATCTTCTGTAAAAGGTTTTGCAACTATAGATGAATCTGATATGATGCTGTATCCTGACAGAGAGACACTGAAAAGAATACCATTATCTGAATTTGAAATAAACGCAGTTATAGCAGATGTTTACAATGGTTATAATCAGGGTAGATCCATTAAAGATCCACGACATGTCTCGCAGGTATTGGAAGATCACCTTGCAGTAAATCAAATTACATGTCAGGTTGGGGCAGAAGTTGAATGTTTTATCTTCGATCAAATAGTTTTTGATAACAATAGCAGTAATATTAATACCATTAATAAATTGCAAAACAACAACAACAACAATCAACAACCAGATAACGATGTGACCATATTATCTACGGAACAATATGGGATAGGGAAATACCCAATTCGTAAAAAGGCTGGCTATGATGTACCGTCATTTCAAGATTCATTGATAGAGTTTCGATTTGAAGTTGCCACTATTTTAAAAAAGTATTTTGATATAGACGTAACAAACCTAAATCATGAGGTTGCCAGTAGCGGTCAGATAGAGATTAATTTTATGCACAGCTATTTAACAAAATCCGCAGACAATGTCCAGTTCTACAAGGATGTGGTCAGAAATGTTGCAAAAGAGCATAACAAGGTTGCGAATTTTATGCCCAAACCGATATTTGATGATAATAACCCTGAAAACAGTGACAATGGTTCTGGCATGCATGTGAGCATAAGTCTTTGGACAAAATCATCATCCAAAAATGAAAACTTGTTTTACGATGAAAATGATGATTATGCAGAGCTTAGCCAAACTGGACGCTATTTTGTAGGCGGCATACTTGACCACGCTGGATCATTAGCTGCGCTTGTGACCCCCCTAATAAATTCCTATAAACGAATCATTCCAGGATTTGAGGCTCCGGTGTATATAGCTTGGGCGAGGGGAAACAGATCTGCTGTGATAAGGGTGCCCGTGAATGAAAAAGGAAATGCCAAATCAAAAAGGATTGAGTTTAGGGCCCCAGATCCCTCTGCGAATCCTTATCTTGCATTTTCCGCCATTGTAGCAGCGGGAATAGATGGAATAAACAAAAAGATAGATCCTGGAAACCCTATTCTGGAAGACATTTATAAAATGACTGATTCAAAGCGAAAAAGTTTAGGAATAAATACACTCCCGGGTAGCCTGGAAGAATCATTGTCGGAATTAAAAAGCGATTCCGGTTACCTTAACCTCTGTTTTCATAATGATTTAATCAATACATATGTGGAATTAAAAAACGAGGAAATATCCGAGATTGGTGCCGACAAATCCAAAATAAAACAGTTCATGAGGTATTATGATGTTTAGATTATTCAAACTTTGGATGGACTTGAGGATTTCAAGCCACCCACAACATGCCTGAAAGAAATCTTAATTTGGAATTTATGCATTTTTGAGTTATTTGTAGCATGTAGAAGCTTGGTCGGAGTAAAAGGGTGAAGAAAGAAAGGGATAGTTTTGTTTGGCTCCTTGTACATCTTGTGCATCTAATCAAAATAACAGATTAAATTTGGAGATAGTTGTTATCATGTTATGATGCTTTAACACGAAACAACGGATTAACTTAAAATTAAAGATTTACTATTGAGAGAGATTTATTAGGATCAAGTTTATTATTGCATTTGCCTATATCATATCATATGGGTGCTGTTTACAGACCCAAGGATTTGTCTAAAAAATACAGAAAAAAGATTTCCAACGATTCAATGAATGACATAATTCCTGAAAAGGATGAATCTTCAACTGAAAACTCTAATGAGGAAAAAGGTTTGACTTTGCTATCAAAAAACCAACAACAGTTTTCCTAGTTTACTATTTTTATATCTAATAACATATAATATTGTAAATGATTTATGAATGCCCATCAGGACACATCTGCTTTAGTAAGGAAGACCTTGGTACTTGTGGAATGAAAGGGTGTATCAAACAAACTGATTTACTGAGCCCCATAGACATAAAATGGTTTTATAAAATCGATAAAAACGGTCTTTGCATTAATAGGGCAGATCTCCACATGATTATGGATGATCCCAATATGCCAAAAGATGTGAAAAAGAAAATAGATAAAATATTTCCTCATTTGTTGCGGTAATATGTCAAGACATGCTTTTGTGTATGCAGATAAGATAAACTAAACTCATAAAAAAATTTATCCAAAACATAATGACAATTATGGAGCGATATATAATAAAAAAGCAAAAATGTGTGTTATTATTGCATAAAGGGGTAATCGACTCTGTTTATTATTGTGTTTTTTAATCATTTGGCATTGATGTCTTCTTCAAAAATCCCAAAGTGGTTATTTTCTGTATCCGAACAAACTACAAAATAACCATGTCCCTTTGCTGCGGTTTTGGGCACCAATATTTTGCCTCCCAATTGCTCTATTTTGGAAGAATAACTGTCTATTGATGAAATGGTGATGAAATTGCAAATCATTTGTTGAGGGTGCTGTCTTTTCATCATTCCTCCCCCGATTCCGGGTCTTCCGTTTTCATCGGTTGTTTTAAAGAACAAATATTGACCTTCAGAACCCTCATTATTTGTTTCCTCTTTTTCAATTTTCCATCCAAATAATTCGTTGTAAAACTTTTTGGCTCGTTCAAGATCATCTGCAGGTATTTCAAAAAACTGAACTGTTGGCATTATTGGTTATGATTATTTGTGCTAGACTATTAATTATTTTCTAAAGCACTTTTTTATTACAAAAAAAGCCAATGCCAAGCAGAAATACCGTAATCGGCTATTTTGGTATAAATGTGACTAATCTAACTTTACCCTGTCAAAAACACTGATTTGTAAAAAAACGGTGTATAGTCATTACCATGGAATTGCCATGATTTAATGATGTCTTTTTAAACACTACCAATCTATTGCCACAAAATAGTCACCATAGTATGCTTATTTATGCTATTGTTCTTAATTATGATTGTTGAGTGAGTTTGCAATCCGGTCAGAATTTGATTTGCCTGTGTCTTCTCTTTTTGGGTGGCATATGCAAGTAGGTGCATTTGAACGATTGAATCCACCTTGGCGTCCACTTTACATTGTTTCAAAAGAAGGTTCCATAGAGAACGGTGGAACTGTAACTGTAAAACTACCATTCATTGGAAACAGAGGCATCAAGTGGAAAGTAAAACATGAGGGTTATGTCAAAGATAAAACCTTTAGGGATGTTCAAACAAAAGGATTTTTTTCTCATTGGGCTCACCAACATAATTTCTTGGGCATTGGGAATAACAAAAGCGAACTTGAGGACAACATATCTTATAAATTGCCATTGGGGCCAATTGGAAAGACGTTTTCAAAACTAGTTAACAATGATTTAGCCTCCATGTTCCAATACAGGCACAGAATCACCGCAATGGACCTTGAAACCCATCAAAAAATTCACAATCCAAAAATAAAAGATATTCTTGTTTGCGGCTCAAGCGGATTTATTGGTTCTGCCCTAATACCATTTCTTTGCACAGGGGGAAGGGGCTATGGCGTAACGCGACTCTTGAGAAGCACACCCTCATCTGATTATGACATTGCAAAAAGAGTGTACCCTGATTTTTCTGGTACGCTGCCTGACCTGGATGGCAAATTTGAAGCAGTGGTTAATCTTAATGGTGATAACATATTTGGGTTATGGACCAAAGACAAAAGGCAAAGGATTTTTGACAGTCGAGTAAAATCCACCCAATCTCTTTGCAAAAATCTGTCTCAAATGGACAAACCCCCAAAGGTGTTGGTTTCTGCTTCTGCCATAGGAGTCTATGGAAATGACCATGACCAAACCTTTAGTGATACTGATGAATACAAGAGAAATGACTGTGATTTTCTCTCTGATGTTTGCTATAAATGGGAGGAGGCAACCGACATGGCAAAAAGCGCTGGAATAAGGGTTGTAAACCTAAGGACAGGAATAGTGCTGGGATCGTCTGGGGGAGTCCTTGAAAAGTTGATGCCTTTGAATAGGCTAAAGACTAACGTAATGATAAACAGTGATAATTGGCTAAGTTGGATATCTTTGGATGACTTGTTGAGGGTGATTTTATTTTGTATTTGCAACGATGACATCTCGGGGCCAGTAAATGCTGTTTCTCCAAAACAGGTAAAGTACTCGGAATTCATGAAAATTTTGGGAAAAGTTTGGAACGCCTATTTTAATATAAAGATACCGCCAAAAATCATCGAGACGTTAGCAGGTGAGATGTCAAGGTATACGATACTCTCTGATGTTAAAGCTATTCCAAGGAAATTGTCTTTAAATGGATTTAATTTTGTTCTCAGTGACTTGGAATCGGCTTTAAGACACACTTTGGGCAAACCAAATAAAGCAACTAAAATGACATGAATAAAATTTTTAGTGTCATGTGCAACAGAAATTTAGTGTTTTGATTCTGAAATTTAGCAAAAAGCCCTAATAAGGTATAATCTTGAATTTTTTTTATTTTATTTTATTTGTCATGGTCAATCCTAATAATTTTGCAATTCCTGCAATAGTATTGGTTCCTTTCAATCAGTTCTAGTTTTCCATGACATTTGTTGCATACAAGGCGTTGTTGCTGAACTAGTTTCCTTTTTACCATGTAGATAACAAAGGGGATGATGAGTGAAGTTATGGCATAACCTAGCAATCGCGCTAGAAAACCGTTACCTGACCTTTTGTAATTTCTATACCTTGCCATTTCTTATAATACGCGTTTAGTAAATATATGTTGTATGATAAAATTTTGATTGTGATGTTTTGTGTTGAAGGAAACAAGCCAATGAATTACTGTTGTATTTGAAATGATTAAAAATGTGGCCTATCGAAAGCAGAACAATGAACTAAATCCCAAACTTGGACCTGTTCAAAAAAGTTATTGGGCTTTTGGCGTTACCAGCAATCAATATCCGTTGAATAATATCATGAGCCACTTGCGCCTTATTCTTGCGCTTGAATCCTCACCATTTGGTATTCTTTTGTTGTGTTTGTCGCATTTGACTATGTATCGTTTGATTTGATTTTGTATGCTATAATGTTTTCCCTAACAAGTAGATATTCTGCTGCTGGATACAATGGCGCAATAACTGATGCAGGTAAACCAGCCATTTGTGACATAACCCGCGCCTATGGAAAGTAACCGCCAGACTTGTCAACATGACCTCCTCTGTAGTCAAACCCATAAACTCCCTTTCACTAAAATCACTAAAACGA
This sequence comes from uncultured Nitrososphaeraceae archaeon, assembly GCA_963779615.1. Lineage (GTDB taxonomy): Archaea > Thermoproteota > Nitrososphaeria > Nitrososphaerales > Nitrososphaeraceae > Nitrosocosmicus. The sequence goes on along the minus strand of CAVZZA010000001.1, from coordinate 16,923 downwards.
CTTGAAGATTATGGACAACTCGGTGTAATCTCGTCACATGCCTTTGATATTCCTGCGGTGAAGTCAAGTGGCAATTCCTGAAGCTACAAATGGCTTTCCCTGGGACAAATATTGTCCAGTTAGTTTACCACTCATGCCCTAAATGGGATGTGGGATACTTTTGTGATGGTTGCAGTTAATTCCGTGTTGTCAATGCCGCGCGAAAATTTGCTTTGACGCCATAAATATATAATTAGTTTATGGGATTTACGACAGCGGAAGGACTTGTTGGAGGTCGCATATGGGCGACGGCAGTAAATAGCTGTGTATATAATCAAGGATGAGTCCATCGCCTCGCAATATGGAGACCTCCTCAGGAAGTGGGAATTGGAGGCAGGTCAGAGGCCCTAAATGGGCAATCCAGCGGAATCACGATGATCTTGGTTGCAAGCCAGACCTCTGGAATAGGATTTATTGCCTTTCATCTTGGGGTCTTTGCAAGAATGGCCCGGCATACCGTCACCATCTCTCGATGTCTCATGGTCCTTTTGGCGGTGTACTGTGGCGCTATCCATGTGATGGCTTGAAAAATCATTTTCACCATATTCCATCCAGGCCCACCATCACCTTGCACTTTTATCCTGCAATGGCTATTGCTGACAAAAAATAGTCATTGAAGATCTTGATGCCTAGATGGATATGTCCCATTCCTCCTTTACAAATGACGACACCACATCCTCTACCTGAGCACCGCTGTTCCCAAGGGAATTACAGGTGGTTATCCTGACCGCATGGCATGCCTGGCATGATGCCAAAAGGGCATTGTATAGGCACTAGTGCTTTGGGTGAAAGGTTGACTGCTGTTAGCATTGCCATTGCCATTGCCATTGCCATTGCCATTGCCATTGCCATTGCCATTGCCATTGCCATTGCCATTGCCATTGCCATTGCCATTGCCATCATGAAATGCCAGGTATTTGTATTGAATGCGTACATAACCTAGTGTCAAAGTTCAAGAAGCCGTAGTGACGACCGTTACAGCATACTGCTTTTTTCAGTAGGGGCTTCCATTGAGAAACACCTTGAGAATGGTATTTAAACCCCGATGCCTCATAGATAGGAAAATATGGTTGACACATTATGTATCCTCTGGCCAGGCGTCACAGTTGCAGGTGCAGGCTTGAAACCTTGCAATGACTTGAACGCTCAGGTTATGGAACGTCCCGATCCGTTAATCCCAAAGGTCCATCGTCAGGGTTGAAGATAGTAGCCTTGCATATGAATAACTTTGGCCTGAATACTATCACACTCTGGTGTTATGCAATGTTATGAGCCGGGCCAAAAAAATCAAGGAATCAAGGGAATCAGATTGCCTTATATATAAACTAATTGCTATATATACAGATGTATTGTTATTAAGCAAACGTGAAAAAGAAGATCAAGTTGTCAAACTTGCCAATGAGGGCAGGACAATCCGTGAAATAGCCGAACAGGTACACATATCTTTTAGAGCCATTGGAGAAATAATTAACCGAGTAACCGGTGATGACGTCGCCATCGAGGAGGCGAAGAAAGAAAGGCAGCTGAAGAATTTGTCCACCTATGCCCAGGCCTTTAAGATGTTCAAAGACAAAAAAGACCTTGCAGACGTGGCAATTGAGTTGGATATTGAAGCCGACACCATCCTGGTTTATTTTGACGACTATCTACGGCTGTCAAGAATGGGGGGGTTTGGTAAATATGTACAACGAGTTAAAGGGTGATGACTTTGAACTCTTGGTGCATCTGTACAGGCGTATAAAAAAAGAGGGATTGAGTAAACAGGGGATTACAGAACTCCTGGGAACCCAAAAACACCTTTTGGACTTGCGCAAAACGGTGGATTTGCTCAATGATCATATTTGGCATCTGCATTCAAAGAAACTTCAATTTGAAAAGGAAATTGATGGATTGAGAACAAAGGTGGATAATTTTGACGGTTTGTCGCCATTATAGGGTCATTCTTTCAGGTTTGGTTGGTCCTTTCATGTCTATAAAATAAAAAAACTTTGTCAATAGTCAGCATGTGCTGAAAGCCTTCGCGCCTCGGACCTAAAACAAGACATCAAATAGCAGATGAACCGGAAGAATGCCTGCGATATATCTGATGGTTACAAACATGCAAACCAAAGCCAACAGATAATGGGCAATTATACTGCCGCTTCTGGATTTTACGATTAGGGCAACTCCATTAATTTGACTATGCCCACCTCACTGCTACTGTTTCAGCCGTCATAATCACTAAGAGCAAAAAAATCCACAACCCTAGATTCCAACCCCATATATAGGAACTCTCTTGGTAACGGTGTGTTAAATGCCCTGAAGGCTTTGCATGCCTCCAACCATCATCTTTTGAGTGCATGTTACGGGAATTTTTGACAATAGCCATAGCAATTCAAACTCAAGTTCTATTGTTGGCTCTATGGAAGGTACCCACGTCACCGTGAACCTTGGTGCTTATAATGTTGCTTCTGAAATTACAGCTAATGCGCCTGTACAATTAAAACTGGTGCAAAACTTTAGTGTAGATTGCAGTGGCAGTATGGATGCAAATGGACAAAGTAAGATGTAATGCATTAAACGAGTATATGCAAAAACACTATTCATTTAGCTTAAATGGGGACTTTGCGGCTCTATCAATGACAAGTTTAGTTACCTGAGGGGTATCGGAATAAATTTTAGTCGGGCAATGTGTATGTGGGCGATACAATAATAACCGAATCCGGGTGTTTGCCTTGGATCCCTGATCGAATGCTAATAATTCAGGTCTCATTAAAGGCTTGTATGGGTACGGCATTCAGGTGCCTAACCGCGAAAGCCAATTATGTTTTATCCGCTATATTATTTATTTTGTTTTTTATATTTTGACTTGGAAACTTTTCGAAAAATAGGTGGTGGTGTAGTCAACAAATACATATGTCTGTGTCTTGTGTTCCCTTAACAAAACATGATAAACTGTGTCAATAATCGGATTAATGCTGCTATTTATTCTCAAATGTTTACTGATTTGAATGATGTTAGTATTGTTGATTCATTCTATGGAGTTGATTGTGTCTACAAAATAAAAAATCTAATTTATGTATGATTGTGTTGTTTTATCAAAGTTCTTTATTATTTCAAACCTATTTTCAAACTTGTTTGTTTGGTATAATTGCAGTTCTGGAAATACTTTCCATGGTTCATATCTAGCCATCAATGAAGATGGGTGGTCATCTCCTAATAGTGATTGGCAAAGATCATATGTCATTATCCTCACTTGCTTCTCATCTATGATGCCAAAGCTGTGAAAGTATTCATGACAAAGTACCATAAACAAGTATGCATTATATTCCAATAAAGATTTTCTTAGTTTTATTATGTCTAGTATGCGTTTATTCATTATAATCATGTTTGAACCCAATATGTGATAAGCCCCCAATTGTGTTGGCAAGACTTGTAGCACCAAGCTTAATCCCGCCCTGTGCATTTTAAATTTGGCATCAACAGCAGACTTGACCAATTCAAAAGTTTCATTAAAGTCTTTTAATTTTGATAACTTGATGCGATAGTTGTTTTGTATCTTCTTTTGTTCTTGCGTTAACTCTATCGGATAATCGCTAGACGGGACAGAAGGGTTTTTAGTGTTGTTATCTTTATTTTCTGTGTCGGTATTTTTATTACTAAAAGTATCCTCTTTCATTTTTTTATTTTTACTTGTATATATTAATACGTGAAACACACCTTTTAATATATCGAAATAAATAAATTTGACAAAATCAAAATCCTTAAACCTTTTTAATCATTTTCCGGTACTCTGGAAGACCTGATAGTTTTATAAATGGTATGGACAAATTTTGCCTTAAACCTGGTAATTTAATAAAAAAATATTATTCTAACTAAAATGATGTAGTGTATTTTCAATGAAGGAATATGCGTTAAAATTTAATAGCAGTACATGTTCCTAATTCTTGTTATGCCAAATCAATTTATCCTCAATGATAAAAACTGGAATATTGATATTGTTTTGGGTTATAGAGATTTATTTACTCTACAATAATTATTAACGATGCCTGTTAAAAGTAATTCCATTTGTCATTTTTATAATAAATATAGAGATAAAAAATGCATCAAACATCAAAAATACTTTCTTTTGGATATGGAAGCCGCAATACTACTAAACGGTTATTGAATTATTTGCTTGTTTGACCTTTAATTGATGTTAAATCAATAGGTTGTAATTCACATATCCTTCAGCTTTAATATTGTATACTCATTTATTTTTAACCATCTATACATGCAGCAGTGGGATGTATCTGTCTGTTTATCCAATATTCATTCTTTCATTAGTTTCTATCTCCAGTGCCACATAAGAAATGTGCCGGTCCCATTCTTGTCGACTTGGTCCTTATAAATGGCCACTGAATTGCTCAGAAAAGAGAGTTCACCTGTAGCACCGTCATCAAAATTGCCACTCCACTGCCGTCAAAAGTGCCATCTGGATTGTAGTTGCCAATTGCATAAAAGTTATATAATGCTATGTCTTTATTCTCAGTAACAATCTTTGCTTTTCCTTGAATATAGGATGTATTATTGTTTCTGAAAGTCTAGGAGGCATTTCCTTCAGCACTTATGTTGATGGCATCATTGAGTGTTCCATTACCTGAAAAACTTGAGGAAATGCTCTTGTTTGTCATTGTTTCTGGTTTCCACGCCTAGCCTTCTAACGGTTATTGCAATATTCCAAATGCCACACGCTGCAATTTAGAACATCATCATCAGATGAAACAATGACAATTTGACCAAATGAGCAGAGACAGGAAGTAAGAATATGACAATCGCGCCATAGATCCCAAACTCTGTGTTTTGTTCGATCGGAGCGAAATCAAACTATCACTTTAACAAGTCAAGGATTTTTTCTTTGCAGTGTTAAACATTTTTAGGCATTGGATATTCTTGTTCTGACAGTTCATCCACCATTGCCTTCACTATTGACCTGTGACAATATCTTTCATCTTTGCAGTGACAAAGCAGCGTTGCAACCTTGAATTTTGCCATGGAATTATTTTGGCTGCATAATTTCTGTTGCTCTTGTTGGTTGCCATTGTGCTTATTGTTTTCAACGATGCCATTGATATTTTTGGAAGATAGTTTATACAAGGCTTTTACTCCCTGGGGATTGTCTTTTATCTCCATCTTATATCGCCTTGAGTATTCGGGCCAATCTATTTTTTTATCTTTGAGATAATCTTTCCATAGCGATTTACTTGGGGCTAGTTCTTTCCACCATTCATCCCAGTTCTCTTTTTCTTTAGGGCGATATCTTGGCCTAAATCTTGCTATTAGAATTCTAAGTCCATTTGACTCTTCTGTTGGTTCTTTTAAGGATTTAAGTTGTATAGTTTTTGTTGACATAACCAAAGCACTAAATACTATATGTATAGTTTTTTTCAGATATAAGTTATTTTGCAAACATGTAATCAAGTTCAAAAAAAATTAACTGTTACTAAAATACCTCGTTACTCTTTTACTGAGGTGTTACTGGTTTAAGGTAAAGTATATATTCCATCCACCTATTTTATAATACAGGTATAAAATGGTTAACAAGCAAAACCTTTCTAAGGTAGTTGAAAATGCCAAAGCAGTTGAAAATACAAACAAAAAAGATGTCATAAAGACATGGCTGGCCGGAAATCATTCATGCACCCTAATAATTCCTCGCTCATTCGCTCAGCAATATGGTCTTGATGAACCAAGCCATGTGGTAGTTGAGGGAACATCCGAGGGCATTCTAATTAGGAAACTGGAAGTGTAAGCTAAAAAAATGAATAAATTTTGTCAAAGCAAAAGATACCAAAATGTGATTAAGTTTTGTCTCTTGGTTGGTCGCCCAGAACAAAACTTAATCACAACATCGTGACTTAGGGAGGTCCTCGGAAACGATACCTACATCTAAATCACCCTACAGTATAAATTTTCCTGATTCTGGAGAGAAACCCTTATTCCAAAACTATCAAGAGCTGATTGATCTGATTTTAGATAATCCAAATGAATCAAATTTTAGAATACCCATAGATAAATCTGATTTTCTTATTTTAAAATGTAATTCAAAGATAGAATTTGAGGAATATATATTAAAACCAATTATACGAAAAGTTGCAAATAAAAGACAAATTGATTATGATGTTATACAGCAGATAGTCTCCTCAAGATTGTCTGAGTGGTGGTAATTAATATGACAATAATAAATAACAATATAACTCCAGACTTCTGGTTTTATCAAGTAGGAATAAATGTTATCCCTGCACATACCGCTAATAAAACACCTATCGAAGAATGGTCAGAATACCAAGATAAACCAATTCCTAGTGACTTGTTTGAACAAAAGAAAAAAAATGGTGCATATAAAAACGGAATTGCAATAATGCCTGGGAAGGTTTGGCGTGGACCTAACAAAGACAAAAATATTATATTCATAGACTTGGACAACCAAAAGGCAATTGATGAGATTTGCAACTGCTTTGATGCAAAAGACTTGGAGGAATTATCCCGCTACATCATTGTGGAGCAGCACAAAGACGACTTGTCAAAAGCCCATCTTTATTTTTATTCAAACCATGAATTTAAGAAAAAAAGTAGTGATGTTACAAAACTGGGGGGTAAAATTAAAAATAACGAAATACCTGCAATCGAAGTAAAAGGAAAAGGGGAACACGGTATAGCGTTTTGCAGTCCCTCTATGCATAAAGATGGAACAAGGTACGAAATCATAGGTACAAAGGAGCCCAAAACCTGCGGATTAGAAGTAGAAGATCTTTTACTGGAAATATATAAAAAATACAACTTAAACATTCATGACAATAATCAAAAAATCCCCATAGAGAAATTATTTGAAAAGGACTTTGTGATATTTGAAGGGCATAACAGGCATGAGGCACTTATGAGAGTAATGGAGTCTTTTCTTTCTAGAAACAGAAAAATTCTATCAGAAGAGAAAATTAAAAAATTAGCCATTGAGTGGAACCAAGAGCATTGCAGGCCTCCATTAGATGATAAAGAATTTGAAGAACAATGGATATGTGCAAAAAAGTTTATTGAGATAAATAATATAAAATCAACTGATAATAAAAAGATTGGAAACAATGAAATTATTAATAAACAAAATAATGCCGAAGTAACAATAAATGAATCTATAATAGATGATGCTGCTACCGCTGCTGCTGAATTATTTGACAAAATTCCTGATAAAAAATTTGTAGAATATGTAATTCAGATTGCTCAAAAAACAATAAAACAAGAAGATTCCCTTATTAGATTGATACTGTACACGGGATTAAGCACTTACACCAAGGATCCGCTGAATCTTGGAATACTGGCGCCAACAAGCGAGGGAAAAACATATGCTGTTTCTGAAACAATAAAACTTCTTCCAAAACAAGATGTGTGGATAATTGGGAGCATGTCCCCCAAAGTCATAATAAGAGACAGGGGTATGCTGGTGGACAACGATAACAATCCAATAGGGCCTAAATTGCAGGAATTAAAAGAGAAGGTGAAACATGAAAAAGATGAAGATGTGAGAGAAGAATTGAAAGACCAAGTGAAACTTTTGTACCAAAATTCAAAGGTACTGATAGATTTAACAAACAAGATTCTTGTTTTTTTGGAACCCCCGCATGAGGAAACATGGAACATATTGAAGGCTATTCTGTCTCACGATAGCCTCTATATTGAGCATCCCTATGTCTACAAAACTGAGATTGGCGGTCAGGAGGTAAAGCATATTGTCACTAGGGGCTGGCCTGCATGCCTATTTTGCAGTGCAAAAGACGGATCAAGTTGGTCCATGTGGCCTGAAATCCAGAGCAGGTTTTTTATAACTTCTCCCAACATGATAAGGAAAAAATACCATGAATCAAATGTCCTTATAGGGCAAAGAAAGGGCCTGCCTTCCGTAGTGCAGGAACAAATCATTGTTTCGGACAAAGAAATACAGTTTGCGAAAGAATGCATTTTACTAGTGAAAAAAGAACTAGTGGAAAATTACAACAATAACGTATGGATCCCATTTAACAGCATTCTCTCTCATTCGTTGCCTTCTGAAAAGGGCACAGATGTCAGGACAACAAACAGGATTTTTTCATTACTTGCTCTGATAACAAAAATAAATTCATTTAACAGATGTAAATTAGTTTTTGGCAATGAAACATCATCAATATCATCATTAGACGATCTTGAACAAGTGTTAAAACTAACGCATAACATAACAGGTATGCCTTCATACAAATTGGAATTTTTTATCGAGGTCTTTATACCATTGTTTCTATCAAAAGATAGCCCGGAAGAAAATGACGGTATAGTAGAAGACAAAATAGCAGTATATACAAATGAATTGGCTGATTTTTACAAAGACAGGAAAGCAAAGGCAATAACCACAGACGCAATAAAGAAAACATATCTACTAGAATTAAAAAACAATGGATTGATAGATGAGTTTAACTCCAAAATAGACAAAAGGAGAAATGGCTATTATCCAATAGTCGACATTGAACAGTTTCAAAAAAACAAAAATTACACGAATATAGAAGGAAATGCTAATAATTTACAATTCTTTAGGCTCAAGTTATCAAATAATTACAATAAAATAGAGAAAAACTGGTTAAATGTTGAAATTTTTGGGCTGTTAAAATACGGAATTGGCCAGGTAGATCAATTCAAAATATTAGATGAAGGGAACAATGAAACATGCATATGCCAATTTGTAGAAAAATACAACAAATCCGGTGATTTAAATCGATATTTTCAAGCCGATGAAAATTGCATTTATTCCAGCAAAACCTTTGGAAATATAGTAAAAGTATTATAATGTATTTTAAAACTACAAATAATTACAAGAAATTAAAATATTCGTGTATTATTTGTTCTTTATACTACAAATTAAATACATTTTCTGCTTTGTTGGATGATTCAGTAAATCGTCTTTTGTTAGCGTTTTAGTCCTATATCCACAGAGCAAACAGTCATAATTTAATATGATTTGCTAAAAAAGTGGCATGGGTTTAACTTTAAGACATTTTATGGATAGATGAATAAAAGAAATAATATAGATGAATAACTCCTATAGAAATTAAAAATAGATGAATCTCATAAAACGATATTTTTAGACAGGATTTTCTTATTTTGGCCTTTTATTCTATTTGATATGAAATTAAGGATAAAAAAAGCCGATGGAATTATAACATCTAAAAGCAATTAATGTTATAGAAATTTTTAAAGATCAACTTTTAGAATGAATTAATCCTCAACTCATAAATAAATATCGTTTTGTACAATTGGAATGAATTCAAAGTTTTTATTTAAACAGGTCTGTATTTTGGCCTCAATTGTTGTGCTTATTGGAACTTTATCATCAACTACGGTTTTTGCCGCAAACATAAATTGTAATGGTACTGCAGATTGCATAGGAACTCACGGGAGCGATAACATTCTAGGTGATGGTGCCGGCAACAACATCTTTGGTGATGGGCCCTTGGGAAGTGCCCCAACCGGTGCTGCTGACAATATTGCCAGCGGTGGCGGAGCGGATGTCATTCGCGCTCAAAGTGGTGATGACAAAGTTGATGCCGGGTCCGGAGATGATGTTGTTCACGCCGGGAATGGGGACGACAAGGTTTATGGGGGTATAGGAAATGATGTTTGTTTAGATGGAGATGACGATACTGATAGAATAGATGGCGGTCCTGGAAATGATTGTATTAATGGAGAGGGTAATAATCCAGGTCCAAAAGGGGCGGATATCCTTTTAGGGTCTACTGGTAATGATGATATTAGTGCCTTTCAACATCATAGTACCCTTTCAGACGGAAAGCAAGACAAAATTGATTGCGGCACCGGCTTTGACTCAGCCTGGTTCAATACAAGTACAGATCATGACCTGGTAGCAAGCAATTGCGAGGATCTACATACAAGTTAGGCTATCAATTTACTTGTAAAAGTAGTCCCTTTTTTTCTGGATTATACCTATTCACTTTTTTTCCTTGTTTATGTATCAATTCTATAATCTTTTCTGCCAATAATATAATCATCTCAGTATTTCTTACCTAAAAAGTTCAATTGAGGTTTATGATTATAGTAAAGTATCAAACAGATTTTTTTGATTCTGTTGCAACCCATTAAATTAATGGAATACCCTGACATTTTTCTAATACATCTTTCTGCAGCAGTATCAAATGAAAGTTTATTTCTTCCAAATCCTACTGCATCTTTATAGAGATTCATCACTTGTTTTTTTTACTTTTGTGCCGGATTGGCCATATACTTTTTTAATGACATCAAAAACCATTCTAATAAATTCGAAGGATATGTCTTTATGAAATAAATCCGACATACTATTTACAAAAATCATTCTAGGATCTTTTATTTGTAAAGGAAAATCGATTTTATAATCATGGATTGTAAGTTTAAATCCATTGATATATTTTTTAGTGCCCATTTTTTGCAATCGTAGAGCAAATCTTTCAGCATAACAATTTCTGCATCCTGGAGATATCTTATCACAACCGGTAACTATATTCCACGTCGCATTTGTCCACTCAATTGCATATTTATCAGCCATATTACAATTAAGAAAATAATGATAACAAATGCTGTGAATAATGTTATTTTTGCTGTATTCCTTTGGTTGTTCTAATCATATTGAATTTTTTGTCTATCTAGATAGAGAGGTAACTGTGTATATTTCGCCAACTTACAATAGAATTCATCATAGGACTACGTATAATTAAGATTATTCATAAATTGTAACATTATTAGAATCCATTTCTTGATTTCTTTTAAAAGTGTTTCTTGAAATTACGTCAAGGGCTAACGTCTAAGATTGTAGGAATTATATTACATGCGTAATTTCCGATTTAACTAATCATTAATTCTACATATATCTAATTTTATGGACTATTAATGGTCTTACCTACTATAATCTCTCATAATATAACAGATATTGTGTTTTTCTTTGTGTTTTTTATAATAATGCTATGTACCTCATATTGGCAGTTGCATACATTACAACCAACCGATTGTATTGAACTTGGAATAACCCCACCAAACACTCCCAACTTGGTGGACCCCGCAACACAGGGAATACCAGCAACATCTAACCTGGTTGGACAATTTATGGCACACAAACAGCAGAAACAGCAGCAGGAGCAAAAACCAACATTATCATACGCAACCATTCCACTATCAAAGGCAAAAACAGCAATACTGAACAGACAGGGAAGTTAGCCTTGGCTAAACCTTAGTAAACAGAGTTTACTAAGCCATCCCCACACACAGTTCAATTTAATCCAGTTTTTATAATTATCATATATCATGGTATTATGTTATAAAAAAATTCAAGTTCACAAATCACCATGATTCATTTTAGATTTCCTTATTTAATACATGAAAATATAAAAAAAAAAAAATGGTTTATGCTATTTTGTATCATAATTAGCAACCCGCAAATTGTTTCCATCTTGCTTGTATCATTCTTTTAAACAAGTTATAAAGACACTTTATGACATCTATTTTACCATATTCTGAAACTTAATATTATAATGGAAACTAAACTCCTTTAAATTATCCTGAATTATGTTTTTGATACATAGGACCTGCATACTGTATATCATACAAGTTTGAACTTGGATACCGGTGTTTGATGAACAATTATGAACCTTGTTGTTATTGCGTATCATAGAATTTGTAATATAATAAGAAAATAGAAGGGGGTCTTTCTACTAAATATTTTTCAACAACAAAAAAGTGTTGTTGATTTGAAGAAATTCACCTAGTTATTTTAGTCGCTGCCTCCGCCATCGTCACCAGAGCCTCCGCCATCGCCACCAGAGCCTCCGCCATCGCCACCAGAGCCTCCGCCATCGCCACCAGAGCCTCCGCCATCATTGCCACTATCGCCACCACTGTCATCACTATTGCCACTATCGCCACTGCCTTCATCCGACGCGTTGCCATTATCACTGCTGCTGCTGCTACCAGTGTCGCCACTGTCACTATCATCATTACTTGCACTTGAGTCATTGGGATTGTCATTCACTTGATCAACTGCGTTGCCATCATCAGTTGGGTTATTGTCGCCACTGGCATCATCCTCATTCCCGCCACCTGTTTCTTCTGTTGCTGTTGTTGTTGGGGGTGTTGGTGTATCTGTGATTACTGGAGGCTCTTCTGTTGTTGGGGGTGTTTGTGTCTCAGTTGGAATAGGGGTTGTAGTAACAGCAATAGAAGGAGTGGGTGTTGGTGGAGTAGGAGTTACAGGGGTAGGAGTTACAGGGGTAGGAGTTACAGGGGTAGGAGTTACAGGGGTAGGAGTTGGGGTTACTGTCTTGTTGACTGGGCCCCCACCGCCGTCATGCCCGCCATTGTTGCTATTACTACTGTGGGTTTTTATGGTGGTGTTTATCTTGGTTGTTATTTTGATAATCTCAATAATCTGTGGGTTGGTCCTATCAACATTAGCGGTAAGCACCTGGCCCAACGGAACAATGATGTATTGGTTTGTGTTGATAAAGTAAACCAGTGTGTTTACTCCGTTGATTGTCAACACCTTAAAGTTTTGTGGGTTGGCCTGCTTCTGGAAGAAGTCGGCTGGCAAGGTTACAGTGGCATGAAATGACACGTTGGGTATCGTCATTGTCTGATGAAGTTTGTATGTCACATGGTTTGCTGTTGATGGTGGTGTTGACGTTTGTGCAAAAAGGTCATTGTTTGCCGTGATTGAAAGTGTTGGAAACAAGGATAGGAAAAGAACCATAGATACTGCAAACTCAGTATTTTTATTTTTCATTTCTATCAATAAATAATCCTGTTTAATTATTCTTTTTTTTACTGAATAATAATAGAAATAGCAACATATAGATAATTCTTCCAAACCTTTCCTAGTTTCATTAACAAGAGAACTAAACTCAGAAGTGTTGCATACATCGCATCTGTCAAGCCTGACTTTTTGGACAGGTGCCTGATTTTGGAGGTAAACAGGATCCCAAATGAAGAACGAAGAAAGAAGGAGGACATCAAAACGGAGTTTAGGGAGCTGTTGCCGGATTTATTGGGATGGATATTGGATACATTGGCAAAGGCATTAAGATACAAAAGCGAGCATCCTCAAAAAAATAAAACTAAGAGAATACCCAAGGATGGCGGACTTTGCCGAATATGGTGAGGTAATTGCAAGGTGCATTAGATACGGGGAAAACGAGTTTATTGAAACATACTTTGAGAACATTGAGATTCAAAACGATGAGGTTATGGAATCATCCATTGTCGCCAACGTCTTGATGGATTTCATGGAAGACAGGGATGAATGGGAGGGCTCGGCCACATTGCTCTATAACGCATTAACAAACTTTATGGAGAATAAGGAAGTCGAATCATTTAGAAAAAACAAACTGTGGCCAAGTGCCCCCAATTCTTTAACAAGACAGATAAACGAGTTGGCGCCCACACTGAAAGAAAAAGGTAAGATATAATCCACAATTATAACAATAAACGAAAAGGAAGGCTAATAAGAATAATTAATTTGCAGAAAATACCGATGATATCGTCGTATCGTAGTAGTAGCAATATTGGCAATTGCAATGATGATGATAATTTCACTGATGACGATGAAAAAAACAAGACTTTGCATAAATTCGGTATGCCTCCTGCAAATAATGGGGGAAAAGGGAATAAGAATAGCCACCATATTGAAACCAAAAACACATCAGTATCAATTGTTAATGGCGACATTTCCATTCAGGCAAGCAACAGTTACGAAGTTAAAAACACATCAAATATTACAACAGCAACGGCACCAGAACTATCTTATGAACTCCAAAAGAACGGTCCTGGACCGGAATTAGACATACTTGTAATAGCGCAAAGATTGTATCCAAATAGCGATATTTGGGTCTGTAAAAACTGCAATGAAAGGGGCGATAGGTGGCACATTCTTAATCACCTACCCAACTGCAAAATGAACAAAAAGCAATAATTTTTTACCATAAACACATTATCCCCATATTGCCTTGTCCATATTTACGACGGCACTACGGTTACTACGGTATTTTTCCAATAATATTTTTCTTTATTAAAAATTCATCCAACATCAACTAAATGTTATACAATATTAAATAATTTAATTTTTTTACCTTTATGTTCCAAAATTAACTAAGGCATAAAATATAAAATGATTATCTTTTTGGTTGTATACTCTCTTTATCAACAGATTTAATTTGTTTCTAGCAGATCTAGTTTTTTAAAGAATATCTAATTAATCTTAGAGCCTATCCCAAAATTATCTTTCTGTAGATAATGATACTGCATGACAGCTGCACCAAGCCAAGATAGTTCCCAACCTTCTTCTCATATCTTGTGTACAGTTTCCTGAACCTGTTGTGCCATGAGTTTGTTCTCTCTACAACCCATCGCTTGTTTTTAGCAGAGGGATATTTCTTTTGGCATACCGCCTCTATTTTCTGGCCCCTGTTTCTCTTGTAAGGTATGTGGGGAACATAGCCTCGTTTGATTATAGCATGTTTTACTGTCTTGGAATTGTACGCTTTGTCAAGGCATAGGTGTTGTAGTTTTCTTTTTCGAGATGAGTTGCATTTCGTTGATGGTGATGATCGCTTGATAATCATATTGTCCATTACATCTGTTACTAGTTTTATATCATGAGTGCTTGCTGATGATATAACAACAGACAGGGGTATGCCATTTTTATCCGTTAAAATGTGCCTTTTTGTGCCCAGTTTGCTTCTGTCAGGGGGATTGCTTCCTGTCATCGCCCCCCCAATGGGGCCTTTATTGATATGCTGTCAATGGATTGCCAGCTCCACTTGATTCCTTTTTTGCCATCATATGTTTTTAGCAGCCTAATCCATATGTTTTTGAAAACATCTAGCCTGACCCATTTCTGAAACCGTCTATGGCAGGTGGAACCGGAACCATATTCTCTGGGCAGCATTTTCCACTGGCATCCGGTTCTAAGGATATACATGATGCCATCCATTACTTTCCTAAATGGTACAATTGGACGACCGACAGTATTTCCGGGTTTTTCCTTGGGCAAAACGGTAATAATTTCATCCCACAATTCATCCGGAATCTTTGTGATGGTGTGTTTATGCGGATTATGGACAGATGCCACAATTTATTGAAATGGACAATAAGCTATAATTCTATCGAATTTTGGGATAGGCTCTAAATATATCTATAGATAAATGGAAATAATCGCCTTTCCTAATTAAATTAATTGACGGATTGACAATGATATTTAACATATTTTAGATTATCTGTTTGAAATATATTAGAATTAAGATAAAATTGATAGTAAAAGTTTTAAATTTTAATCTCTCTCTGCTAGAAATCCTCTAATGTGTGACCAAACATAAATATCAATTGCAAAAGAAAAGGCAGACAAATAAAAGTAATTAATTTTCAGAAAATATTGATATAACAATACTTGAGGCTCTGTAATGGTAAGGAAAAATCTATAGATTTATTCCAAGAACATGATTAATGATATGCCAAATAAGAAAAAGAACCAGACCGAGCATATCACATTTTCTTTGCACCTATATTTCAATGGTCTTTCGTTAAGGAAATACGTACAAAGCCTGCTTTTTGTATAAAAACTTTATAAAATGGTTAACCCATTAAAACAAGAATTGAAATTATTTTATAGATAATTATCAACATATACATATTGTATAATAATCGAAATACAATGGTTATGTTAACCATTAGTGAGAAATGCAAGAATAACATATCTTTGTTTGTATTTTTTTAATTGTCATGGATAATCGATTTCAATCCTAAGATTCCATTTACAATTTTGATGCTATGTTATGTTACATATTTATTTTTGTAGTATAATATATGAAGTAATCAATAATAATTTTGTTAACAACAGTAACAATATCCGTTGATATATTTTACTTAACACAGCCAATTAGTATAACATTAATTAAAAAATTAAGTTCAAAACCCTTAACGGAAAAGAATAGAAAGTCTAAAATTCTAGCATTATAATATGTCGGAAGTTACTGTTGGAGAAAAAACTAGTTCTCACAAGCAGATCATTTGATTTCATGTTTATAATTTCAACTAATTAGCAAATTCTAAACAAATTAGGAGACATAATCTATGTGATATCGTGTATACGAGTGATTAATCTCCTTCCAAATCTCAAGTAACAATTTTAATAATCAAAAAAGCTATATCCTATTGCAACATATTTATAAACATAATCTCGGAATTTTATTCAAAGAATTCTGGATATTCCAATGAACCAGACGAGGACATTTTTGGAAACAGAATAATAATACTAAAGAAAGTAAAGTCATTGAAACAACTGAGAAGGACAGAGAAAGAGTTGGTTAGGCTTAACTACAAGGAGGCTATAATCAAGGGCTTTACCCTAAAGGGTATTCAGCAGTATATAGCCTCCAAGACCAAGATATGGATAGAGTGGTCATGCCTGGAATACCTGAAAAAAGCAGAGTATTAACAAAAACATAGTACGGTTGCAGATTAGAAGTTATAGAAAATAGATATAGAATAATTTAGTCCGGCGGCGGACTATTTCATTAGTGACATTGTAATTTATAGTTCCCGTGCCTTTAATCTATCACATTTCCTATGCAGATAGGTATTGTCGTTAATTCATAATCAATGCCGCAACAGGTATCCACATTGTTAAAAATAGCATCAATGAAAACAGAATGAATGAATCCCTAGTTTTATAAGGAAAAGCAATTAACGTTAATTGGCTGCATGCAGGTTCAATTAACCTTTCCATAGTTTTTGTTTACCTAATATCTCACCATTTGGAAATAATAGAAGAGTCAAACTATAATCCACGCACTCATTTTTATATGGCAAATGTTATAA